>CAVVKO010000004.1:0-194178 GCA_963749025.1 uncultured Acidobacteriota bacterium
GCCCGCCGTGGCGGGCCGGCGTTTTTGATTTGTATTTTGAAACGAAGAAAACCCGGCCCACCTAAAGGCGGCCGCTACGAATACAAAACCCGTTGCCCCGGCGACTTCACTTCCCCTCGCCGAGGTGGTCGATCCAATTTATTTTCGGGCGGAGCGGCGGCTCGATGCCCTGCGCGTCGCAAATTCGTTCGAGCAGCGCGTAGGTGTGCGGCAGATGAATTGTGGCCATGTCCTCGACAAACGCGCGCGTCATTTCGTCGCTGCGGATGCGCCGGTAGAGCCAGCGCAGGAACACCACCGTCTGCACCAGCACGGGAACCACAATGGCCCACCAGTTTGATTCGATGAGATTGGGCATGAGTTTGTCGCGGGCGAATGCGGGGGACCAATCGGCAGTTGATGGCTCTTGTAGCGGCGGCCTTTAGGCCGGCGGTTTTGGAGCGGCCGAAGGAAAACACGCCCGCCTAAAGGCGGCCGCTACAAAAGCAAAAACGCAGGCCACTACGAATTTCTTTTCGCCGCTTTCTTCACCAGATAAACAGCGACGAAATACGCGGCGAAGCTTGCGCCGAAGACGATCCACATAATCTTCGCGTTCAACGTGATGGCGAAAGAAAGCACGGCCACGCCCGCGAGCCAGATCATGATCTCGCCCGCGAATGCTTGCCCCCAGCGCGGCTGCCCGCCGCCGGACGGAACGCGCGGCGCGGACGCGGGCCAGAATCGCGGCACCTTATCCAAATAGGCGCGGTAGGATTCGCCTTGCGTGCGCAGCAAGCCGTCTTCTTCGCGAAAAATCAAGCGATACACGAACACCCAATTCGCCGCAACGATAAAAACGAAACCGGCGCGGCTGGCAAGCACTGCAATGCCCGCGGCCATCGGAAGATTCGCGAGGTACAGCGGATTGCGCACGTAGCGGTAAGGCCCGTCGGCGACGAGTCCTTCGGAATGCTGCGCCATGTCGTGCACGATTTCCGTGCGCAGATACGCCGTGGCCCACGTGCGAATTATCGCGGACACGAAAACCAGCAGCGCACCCGCGCCGAAGACGAGCCGCGCAAGATTACTTCCGCGCTCGCTATTGATATTCGCGGCCGGCGCGAAGAGATGTACAAGCCAAATCGCGAAATTCGTGTGGTCCAGATTGTAGAACCCGAAGCCAATGCCGAAAATCGCGCCGATGATCCAAAAGCGCTGCTCGAATTCGAATTTCGTCGCGCGCATGAGGCGGAAAATGTACGACGCGCCCCGGCGCTTTGTCCATCACATTACATTCCGCTTGCAGTTGCGCGCGGGCGCCTAGCCAAACAGCGAGGCGATGCCGGAGCCGACGCCGAACAAACCGCCGAGGCCGCCGGTGGACGATCCGCTCGACGCGCGCTGCCGCACGCTGAGCAACTCCGCCGGGACGCCCATGGCTTTGCCGAGCAGGTTCGTATCGATCCCGTAGGTTTGGCCGAGCGCGTTCAAGCCCGCCATCTGTTCTTTGTACGCCTGGTTCGCGAACGCGATCTGATTTTGCTGCGCCGTGCTCGCGTCGGCCTGCGCCTGCTCGCGGCCGAGTTGCGCGGTAAGGTCGCCGTAGCCGGCCGTGTCGTTGGTGGCGGCCGCGTGGTTCGCGGCGCTTTCGCGCAGCGCGTCGTACGCAGTGTTCGCCGCGCCCAGACTCTGTTGCGTGATCGCGGACTGCTGCTGCGGCGTGTAGCCCGTGCTGCTCAGCAGGCTTTGAATTGTGGGCATCAGCAGCGAACGGTCCTGCCCGCCCTCCTGGTTCGATTGCGAGATGAGCTGATTCTGTTGCGCGAGTTGCTGGTCGGTCAGTTGACGCGTGGTGCGCTGTGCGCCGCGAGACATAGTTTTCCTCCAAGAAGTTTGTGTAGCGCCGGGCTTCAGCTTGCACTGAGGTCGCCGCGGCGACCGAACGTGCCCGGCAGGGGTTGGTTTTCGCGTGGTGAGCCAGAAGACGAGTCGCGAGTGAAAGGAAGTCCACAGCTAACGGCGATGTTTTCGTAGGGGCACAGCAAGCTGTGCCCGGTGTCGCGTCATGAAGACTCCGCAACATGCGCGATCGCGCCGTATCGGCCTTTCGGCCTTCGTAGCGGCGACCTTTAGAGCTTGCCCGCCGTGGCGGGTCGGCGTTTTTGTTTTGTCTTTTTAGGCGAAGAAAACCCGCCCGCCTAAAGGCGGCCGCTACGAAATCAAACTCTGCTAATTCGGGGGCGGCGTGACCGCGGTATCCGCCGCAACATGCGCGACGAAGAGCGCGCCCTGCTTGATCTCGGCGTCGGTGCCATGCTTGAAAACGGTGAACGGGCCAACGACCGGAATCAGCACGGCCGCGTTCGGCGGTTTTGCGGCGCCTTCTCTGGCCGCGGAGCCGCGCAGCTTGACGCTCGCGCCATTCGCATCGAGCGTGTCCGCTTCGAATTCGATTTCGCCGGGCAGTCCGCCGGCGCCGGTTTTGTTCACCTGGATCACGGTGCCCGCCGCGGGCGAGCCTTTTTTCGCCACCACCGTACCGGCGACGACCAAATCATCGGCCAGCGCGAAAGAAATCTTGTCGCCGACTTGTGCGGTCTTGGAATCCACGTCCGAGGTGAAAACCAGCGGCACGGGCGTGCCTTTGGTTACCACGAGCTTCAGGTCCGAGGGTATCGGCGGAGCAGTTGCCGCGGGCGCGGCGTTCTGCGACGCGGACGGCGCGTTCGTGTTCGCCGGTGCAGTTCCCGGCGGCGTGTCGATGGTGTATTCCGCCGCGGCCACCCAGCTGCGCACCGCGTACGGCGCCACCGCAACCGCCTGCAGCGTGGTGCTGGAATCGATCGTGATGGGGCCCTTGTAACGCATTGACTTGGGCGTCGGCGTCCAACCGTCCGTAGTGTAGTAAATGACCGCGCCGCGAGACGCGTCATCGATTCTTACCGTCACCGGCGCGGAATATTTTCCCGGCTTCACCGAAAATTTCGGAGTGGCCGCAAGTCCCGGCGCCCACTGGTACGGCGTGCTGTCCTGTGCCGCGTTCTGCGCTGCCTGCGCCTGGGCTTGCGCCGCCTGTTGAGCGTTTTGCATGTCCTGCATGGCCTGCTGGTTCGCTTGCTGCGCCGCCTGCATGGCTTGTTGCGAAGCTTGTTGCGCGGCGTCTGCCGCGGGATCCTGCGCCTGCGCGTAGGATGCGCTGAGTGCCAAAACCAAGATAAGCAGAAGAGTTCGCATGGCGTGTTCTCCCTTGCTTATGTGACGCGCGCGCAGCACCCCCGGTTGCGGCCAATTCAGACCAGCGGTATAGTAGTCGGCACAATGGCGACAATAACAATTCGCATATCAGATAAGGTGCAAACAATCACGCTGATTGTGCTCGTTTCCCTCGGGTTCGGCTGGGCGGTTCAGCATCTTGCGGCAACGGGCTTCTTTGTGCCCAAATATTCCTTGCGCGTGTATGTGCCGGCCACGGACGGGCTCGCCAAAGGCGCGCCTGTGTTCCTTTACGGAATGCGTGTCGGGAGCCTGTCTGCGATAAAACCGGTCGAGAACGCAAGCGACCCGCAACGCAGCGTCGAATTGACTCTGAAAATTCAGAGGCGCTTCGAAAACGAAATCCGCACAGACTCGACGGCCACACTCATCCCAGTGGACATAATGGGCGACCGCGCCGTGAGTTTGCGAAGAGGATTCAGCGGCGCCGTCATCCCGCCCCGTGGAGAAATCCAATTTGTCCCGGCCCGCAACCTCTCAGATCTCGTAGGTGGACTGAAGACAGAAATAGATTGTTTGAGCGCCGCGATCAAAGCGCAGGACAAGAAACCTGCCGCGAACGCTTCGAGCTCCCCGGGACCCGGCGGCCATCCCTAGTGAACGCTCGCCGCACAGAACGAGGGGCCTGCTGACATGGACGCCATCGCCAATTTCTTTCTGGGCGCCAAACGCTGGCAGATTTTTCTGCTGATCTTCGGCTTGATTTGTGCCGGCGAAGTTCCCACGTTTTTCATTTTGCCAATCTCAGCACCACAAGAAACCCTAGTGAAAGTTGCTCTCCCATTCGTGATTGTCGCAAGGCTGGGTGGGTGTGCTTATCTAGCCTGGTTGTGGTCCGCGGGGATGTTTCTGAATTCGATTGTGCCGCCTGCGAACAGATTCAAGACGTCTTTCTTTTACGTTACGATCGTCTATCCGGCGCTTTATGCCGTTGCTTACATCGCGTTAATCAGAAGTTTCGATTCAGCGCCGGGGGAGGTCATCATCGCGCTTAAGGTATTCGCTTTCTTCTGCGGGTTGCACAATCTATATTTCGTATCCAATAGGCTCGTGGTGGCGGAGACGCACAAGCCGACGGTCACATTCTCCGATTATGTCGGGCCATTTTTGCTCCTCTGGCTGCTCCCGTTCGGCGTGTTGGTTCATCCAGCCGCGGATCAACGCGCTCTACGCGCGAAGAAATCAGCCCGAAACCTTCGCCCCAGTTCCCGCCAGCTAACGACGACGGTTTTGTAGCGGCGACCTTCAGGTCGGCGTATTTTGCCTTTCCATCGTTAACGCGAACGACGCCCGCCTAAAGGCGGCCGCTACAAAAAGAAAACGCCGGCGTCCTGCCAGCGTTACAAAACCAGCCGCCGGGAATACGGGGTCCAGGCGTCATCGCGGACCCAGCCTAACGCTGCGAGGCGGCGTCCAAACTTTTTTGCGATGGGCGGCGGGAGCCAGGCGTGCGCGTCTTCGAGGCCGCGCGCGAGCAGATCGCGTTCGCCCGCGCAATGCAGCGCGACAAGGCGCGCGTAACGTTCGCGCGGCTTCCCTTCCCCGGGCGCGACGAGCAGATACATCTCGCACGTGAGCCGCGCGAGCGAAGCCATCACCGCGCGTCCCGCATCATCCTCCACCACGAGCTTCGAGACGAAGAGCGGGTCCGCGAGATCGGGAAACGCGTAGTCGAACCCTTGCCGCGAGTGCATGCGCCGCAGGGCGCCGAGGTCAGCTTCGGTGTATGGGCGGACTAGCAAGGGATGTTCGTCAAAAGACGCGGTGGCGCAGGAGTGGGTGCGCGCGGGAGACGGCTTCGGCGACGTCGAATGTGGTCGCGCCGTAGGGGACGTCGTGCGCCGAAAGCGCGGCGCGCGCTGCGTGCGAAATCGGCTTCTGCACGAGCGGATGCGGCAGGGCTTCGAAGCGCACGTCATCTTCAAGCGCAAGATGCGCGCCTTCGTCCGCTTCAACGAGAACGAGAATACGCGTGGCGTCGTCGAACGCGCGATCATCCGGCGGGGCTTGCGCGTCATCGCCCAGCGCGAGCCAGTGCGAACTCGCGAAGCGCGCCGAGTGGTCGCGCCACGCGCCGAGCGTGGTCAGGTAGTAGAGTTTGCCAGTCACGGGGGTACAGCCTTTGTAGCGGCGGCCACGAGTCACAAGTCACAGCTGACGCGCCACTCCAGGATCCATGACGAAAACGTATAATTATGCGTCACCACCGACGCCGCGTGCCGCCCGGCGAAAAACAAATGCGACGGCTCGCAGCTGAGCGGTCACCTTCTGCCCTTCCTCGACAATGGCCTCAATTTTCTTCAGCGTGACGCGCGCGAATCGCCCCACTAGAACATCGCTCAGGCACAGCCGCTCGGCGCGCATGGGCGATCCGTCCGCGAGCGTGAAGATGTGGTGCGGCGTCACATCCAGCATTTCGCAATTCGAAAAATGCAGCCGGATGAATGTGTCCGCCTCACGCACTTCCAGGCGCAGGATGCGCGTCCACGTTTCGCCGCCGGCATGGTTGGGGCAGCGCAGATGTTCGCCCGGCACGCACGATTCGATGGCCACCGTGCCGCGCTCCTTCGTCAACACCACGCTTCCCGCGCGCAAACAGTTTCCGCTGCCGCCGCCCGAGCCGCCGCCGGTGCCGCTGCTGGTGGTTGCGGCGATCATGGCGCCCTGCGAAAGGGGAATGCGTCCTTGCAGCGCTTGCTGCTGCGCGGCGGCATTCGTTTTTGCGTTTTGCGCGCTGGGCGGCGTGCCCGCGCTTCCGGCGATGCTGGTGACGAACCCGAGCGCGAGCGCCGCCTCGTCCCAGTAAGGATAGAAATAATATGTGGTCGCAGCTGCAAGTCCGGTGACGGCGAGCGAGCCGTTGGGCACGGCAGTCGATGTGCCGTCGGCGCGCGCGATCGCAAGCGACGCCCACGCCCATGTGATGCTCGAGGTCGTGCAGGCGTAAGTGAACGCGCCGGACCACGTCGGCGGCACCGAGCCTTTCATCAGCACGCCCGCTTTCGTCGGATCAATGCGATTCGAAGTGAGTGCGTTCGACGCCACGCGCGCGAAATCCGCGCCGTCGGTGATCTGACTGTCGAGGCTCCAGCCCTGGTTCGGCCCGAGTGACGCCTCCGCCAGCCGCTTCATCGCTTCATAAAGCTGCGGATTCGTCCGCCGCAGCGCTTCAATTTGTGGGATGGTGAGCATGGATTCGTTTCGGGCGCCACGGAGGCACAGAGGTACGGAGATAATTCACAGATTGAGAAGCAAAATCCCTGCGGCCTTGTAGCGGTGACCTTTAGAGCTCACCCGCCGTGGCGGGCCGGCGGGTTTTTCCGCTCCTGATGTTATGGGCAAAGGCGCGCCCACCTGAAGGCGGTCGCTACGAAACCTGCCGGCGTTATTTTTTGGCGAAGGTGCGGATGTACGCGATCACGTTGGCGATATCGACGTCGCTGAGGCCTTTCACCGGCTTCATTTTGTTCGTGCCCTCGAGGATGATTTTCTTCAGCTCGGCGTCGGTTTTCTTCTGCACTTCATCGGAGGCCATGCGCGCGGGCTGCAGCCCCATGGCCTTGGCATAACCGGTAGCGCCTTCGCCGTCCGCGCCGTGGCAGAGCTGGCATTTATTGGCGTAAACAGTTTTGCCCGCGACGGCGTCGCCACCCGCGGCGCCGGCACGCACTGTTGCCGGCGCGATCGGCGTCAGCGCAAGCGCGATTGCCGCGGCGCCAATCGTCGCGACAGCAAGCCATACTCCGCCACAATGTCTCGTTGTCCTCATGCGCCCTGGTCCTCCCGGATTTGTGCCGACGTTTTCGCGCGCTTGGCGGACTGCTGTTTCGCGCGTTTATTCACCGATTGCATGATGTCTCCCTGCGCCGGATGCACAAAGCGCAGCATGTGCAGGAATTTTTGTTTGCCGAGCATGGCCACGCGCAGGCGCCTCGTGGCGCGCACGGTGGTGTGCTGCGGCGCGTTGCTGATCAAGGCGGTCTCGCCAAAATGGCATCCTTCGCAGAGGCGCTCGATCACCACCTCGTTTTGGGCTTCCCGCTGAATCACTTCCACTTCGCCTTCCTGTATGAAGTAGGCGAAGTCGGCTTGATCTCCCTGCTGGAATAAGATGTCTCCGGGTTCGAACATGGCGAAGGCAAAAAGGCTGTTGCGCCGGAAATAGCGGTAGATAGCCACTCCGGCCAAAATCAAAATCGCCACGAGAATCAGGGCAGGCGCTGCGATTGCGAACAAAAACAAAGTTCCGCCGCTGGTGCGCAGCAGAAATCCCGCGCCCATCAGGTACACCATGAGCGCGAGCACTTGCGCGCAAACGAGCGACGTGCGCAGGATGCGCGGATCGATCTCTACGGTGCGAATCGTGCGCACGCTCATCGACGCACCACCTGCGCCGAAACATTGTGCGCCGGATGCGTTTCCGCGTGGCACTGCATGCAGCTCATCTTGCCGGCGAAGATGGCGTCCTTCGAATCCTCGTGCGCGGCCGCAAATTTCACTGCTTCGGCGTGGCATTTCAGGCAATCGCCGTCACGATAGGGGTGGCGCAGCTTCAGCGGAAGATGAAACGTGCGCGTGTAGTAGCGGTAAACGTCAATGACACCCTGCTCTTTGGCCTCGAGCGTCCCGGACATGCCGTAGGACGTGTGGCATTCGTAACACTGGTTTTCCGCGATGTAGCGATTCACGAAGTGCACGGACGCGAGACTGTTGCTCTTCGGATTCTTCATGTCGTCCACGTAGGACTTCATCGTGAGATGGCACGAGCCGCAAAGCTGCACGCTCTGCGCACGCTCGAACACCAGAATATTTCCCACGCCGGACAAAACCATCGGAAGCACGGCCACGCCCGCGATCAGCAAGCCCCATGAGACCGGCCCGGTATCTTTGCCGCGATAACGGACCAGGCTGTAGAGCACCAGCGCCGCGCCAATCACGATTACGACGAAGAGGAAGCGCGAGCTGTAATGGTCCACCGGGTCCTGCTGGTACGCGCTTTGCTGCGCGCGTGCCGCCAGCGGCAGGATGGACGCGGCGCTGCACAACGCGGCCAATCGCAGCAACGCGCTCGAACTGCGCGATCGCTCGCGGTAGGCATCGCGTTTGGCCCGGCAATACGTCATGATGCGCGTCTCGACCGGAAAGTGTGGCTAGTCTTGGGCCGGCCGGCGCGGAACTTTCAGAGGCTGCGCCGGGAATCGCGACAATGTAGCGCATCTCCTCGCCCCGCGCAATTTTTCTTACCGCATGATCAATTAGTTCCGCGGATGATGGCAAACGGATCCGGTTTCGCCCAGGGGACGAGCTTGGTCAGCGAGAACCACGCGCCGGCGGCATTCGTGCCGAACGCGTACGACACGCGCTCGGCGAGCACGTTCGTGAACTGCTCCATATCGCGCAGGGCGGGGGCGCTCAGCGTCCATGTGCCGAGCGGCAACGCCGCCGCAGCTCCCGGTGTGAATGCGGAGAGCGCAAGGCCGCCCGCGCCCTGCACGTACGCGGTCAGGTAGCCGAATAAGTTTCGGCCGCTCAAGCCAGTGGCGGCGAGAAACGCAGTGGAGTAAAACGAATTGATCGCCGCGCCATCGTCCGAGTATTGCCCTTCGGTGATCTGATAAATCTTCCCGCTCGCATTATTCGAGCCGACAAAAACCTGCGCCTCGCCGTTCGCGCGTTCGATCAAGCCGCAGGAATTCGCGGCAATCATCCAGGGCGCCCATTTGCGCGAGCGCTCCGCGCCGGTGGAATAAATCGAAACGAGCGGGTCCTGCATTCCTTCCGTGTAATCGAGGACAAGAATCTGATTCGGCTGCGTCGCGGCGCCCATGGGCACGCCAACGTAAATCCTTTTGTGCTGCGTATCAACCTGCACCCAGAGCAGTTGGCCGTATTCCCAGTTGATGGCGTCCCAAGTGGGCTGAATTTCCTGCGACAATTTCACCGGCTCGCTGCCGTCGAAATAATAAAGCCCCGAGCGTCCCGCGATCACCACCCATTCCTCGCCGAATCCGACGCCGTGCGCCGAGGGCGTGCCCACCTTGTTCGACACTTCCTCCACGCCCCACAGCGCGGGCTCGTTGACGCCGTCGGTCGCGGTGACGTACATCGAGCGCTCCTTCACGAAATACAAATTGTTGCGCAGGCAGAACGCCGCGCGAATTCCCTGCCCGTTGTTCACCGCGATATTCATAATTCCGGAGACGCCGTCATAACTTTCCGGCGCTTCCGTGGCCGAAGCGCGCACGAGCGAAGAATTCTGCGCTGCGAACGTGGGGAATATTTCGATGTCGTCCACGAGAAAAGATTCGCCGGACGGTGCAGGCGTGGTGTCCGCATAAACGCGTAGCGTCAGATCCGAAGGCAGCGAAATTTGCGGCGGAAAAAGTCCGGCGGTAAATTCCTGATACACAGTCGTAGCCTGCGCGGCGGAAACTGCCAGGCCTGCGCCGACAAGGCCCATGGTCGGGCTGTAGGCGTTGATGCGCAGCGTCCCCGCCGTAAGATTCGCGCTGCGCGAGACGCGCACGCGCACCGAGTAGTCCGTGTTTTTCACGAGCAAAGGATTGCCGAACGCATCCGTGATCGCGCTCTGCGTGATGGCGCCGCGCTCGGCGGTCACTCCATCGGCGGTGATGCGGTACGCGTCGCCCCAAACCGAATTGCTCGGCTCGCGGCTGCCGCCCGCGCCGAACGTGGGATCGAGTGTCCAGCCCAGTGGACGCCCGCTGCCGGACGCGTCCCATCCACCATCAAAGCTCAGGTTGCGCCAGTTGTCCATCTTGGCGCGCTCGCCCCACCAGAAAAGCCGCTCGGCATAATCGATCACGCCGAGCTGGCAGGGCAACTCGATTTGCCCGTACAAATATTCCATGCTCACGCCGCTCAGCAGAATCGTGTCGGAAAAATCCACTTCGAGCGACGTGGTGGTGTTGTCGTTGATGGTCATCGTCGCGGGCACTTGATAAAAAGTGGCGCCGCCGCTGGCAGTGAACGCGAGCAGACGCTGCACCACGTTCGATGGCCCGGTGGGAATGTTCGTGACGTTTACTTTTTTTCCGCCCGCCGCGGTCCACGTGGTGGGCGGCGACGGCGCGGTCCAATATCCCTGGCGGGTAACAAAAATTACGGCGCACTGATGCACGCCGGGTGAAATGCTGCCGGGATCGGTGGCGTCGGCGACCGCGGGCCCTTCGCCCGGGCCGATCTGGCTCACGCGATCGAAAAACGTGTCGTCGTACTGGCGCGGGATGTCCTGGCCCACCAGGCCGTCAGCAAAAGCCATGTACTCGCGGCCGAAATGCGTGTCCGACGCGAGATAGAGCGCGGGCTTGCCGCCCGTCGCAATCACCGACAACACGCCCGGCGAAGTTTCCTTGTGCAGATTGCCGAGCGAATCGAGCGCGAGCATGCGCTGGACCAGGTTCGTCGTGGCGTAAGTCTTCAGCCCGTTGATTTGCGGCGTCCCCGCGATCACCGGGAACTGCGAGGCGAGCCCCGGGCGCGTCCGAATCCCGCCGGGAAAGAATTCGACGTCGCCAAGCGAGGGCGACATCCCCGGCGGCACGTCGGATGGATCGAGCAGCGTGATCCACGTGCCAAATACGTTCAGCGGCAATGGCGTAAACGATTCAATGGACATAGGTGTGGGTGAAGCCAGGTGGACGCTGGCGGTTAGAATCGCCGCGAACAAAGTTCATCAATAATTTGTGTTGAAATTCGCAGTTAACCTGTGTTGGAAACGACGGTCAGGTTAACGGGCGGGTTTCTTCGTGGCAGGAAGCGGGGGCTGAGGTTTAGGATCCTCGCTCGTTTCGACTTTTTTCGGAACGATTAGCCCTTTCGCCGTCAGTATTGCGATATACCCTTCCTTCGTAAGTTTGCAGCCAATCAGTTCCGAAAATTGTCTCTCATTTAGCTTCAGTTGTTGACGGATTAGATGCTCGGGAAGATCCTTGTTTCCGTGGGAGCGCTTGGTATAGACAACAACAGTACCCTCGTGCTCAAACCATGAGAGGCGATCGCCTGAATTCCGCGTTTTCAATCCCAACTTGTTTTCGATCTTTCCGTATTCGTGAACCTTCATCGTTTGCGCGCAATAATGTAGCGTGAAAGCCTTCCGTGTACATCCACAAGATGACTACTGAAAGATTCAGATGGAGCTGAAAGCCGGAGATAGAGTTCTGCAACTGTGTGGCCGAAGTCATCTATAGCCTCGCTGAAGGTGTCTCCGCGCCCGAACTCTTCGCCATCTTCCCAGATAACGTTAATTCCCGCCCTATCTCGCTCGATGCGAAGCGGTATGGGCTGGAGCAATTGGAGTTTTGGAGATCGAAGCGCGCCAAATAGTACCTTGTCAGGGACCGCTGGCATGCGAGCACCAGCGAGGGGCATCGGCGAGATCTGGATAATACGTGCGCTGTCTCCCAACCGTTCCTGGGGTGGGAGTACGCGTCCCTCAGTAGACGCATCATCTGAAGGCCGAGCGATCGATTTGGTGCCAGGCGGTGAAAATACATCTAGGGGCATAACTACTGCCGTGGCCATTGAGCTCCTCCTAGCTGGACCGGTTTCGCTTCCATTGTGATTCGAGCCAGATATACATCGTTCGCCCAAAGCTGAAACTCGTACTTTCCTGCCTCGGGGATTACAAGACCGAGGAGATTGATCGCTAATTCTGCGGCCTTCAATCTGTCTGGAAGCACTGCCTGCGCGCCGGGCAACTCGGTTACAACCGTTTCATCCTGTAAGCGCACGAGTCTAATTCTGAAGTTGTATGTCCCTTCGGCGTCAACCAACTTCGCGTAGAGCGCGCAATTCAACTGAGTCGGAAATGCGACTGCGTTCACGTCCTCGAAAACTCCAATCAACGACTTCTTTTTGGTCATCTCGTCCACGATAACCGAGTCGCAAAGCAACATCGCGAGAGTCGTTGGAACCGGGGCTTCGTTCATCGCTAAAGGATGTAATCAGGCATAACGGCGGTTGCACAAGTGAGGCCGTCGTTCACTTTGCCATACCAGAGTATCTATCCCAGCTAGGACGGGCAATAAAAACTTCACACCGGATGAGCAATCCTGACAGACGGACCGCTCATCTTCGCCTTGTGTTCGCCGCTACTGCAGCTTCTTGAATATCCCGTAGAACGTAATCGTATCGGCGGTGATGGCGCCCGGGTACGCGCCGGAGGCGAGTTCGGGGAACGGGCCGGCGGACGCGCCCTGCTGAAAGATTTTTACTTTGTTCGAATTCATGGCCGCGCCGGGATAGAAAACGTAATCGTAGCCGGCGAGCCCGTCCATCCATGCGGTGCCCTGAATGGGCGGCTGCGCGGACGCGATGACGGGAACCTCCGAAAGATCGAGCGTGTCACCGGAAGTGGTGTAATTGCCTGACGCGACGACCGTGCCACTGACGTGGACGCGCTTGCCGTCCTCCCACGTGTCTACAAGCGAAAATACGAGTGCCATTGTTTTTTCTCCGGTGATGATGGGATGGTGAAACGAAAGCTGAAAGGCAGTTAGCAGTTCACAGTCGACAGTTGACAGCGAACATCGAAGGCGGATGTGCGACCTTGACGGCGCGTGGGCACACTCGCATAATCGCCGCGATACAGGAACACCCGGAGGCCACTACGATCATGCGCGATCGAATGTCACGCCGCACGCTTGCGGGAATCACCCTCGGGATGGCGCTGCTCGTCGCGTGCACGATATCGCGCGACCTCGTTCCCTCTGCTTCGGCTTTTGCGGCTGCACACGTCCACGCGCTCACCGTGCGCCAAGACGCGGCCGACGAAGGCGCGGGGCGAAAACCCGCGCCCGATTTCACGCTCGAAGACGCGAGCGGCGCGCGCGTGAAACTCTCCAAGTTCAAGGGCCAAGTGGTGCTGCTGAATTTCTGGGCCACCTGGTGCCACGGATGCCAGACCGAGATCCCCTGGTTCATTGAGTACGAAAATAAATACAAGAACAACGGGCTCGCCATCATCGGCGTTTCGATGGATGACGACGGCTGGAAAGTGGTGACGCCCTTCGTCGCAGAGAAGAAGATGAATTACACCGTCGTGCTGGGCGATGAGAAAGTCAGCAAGCTATTTGCAGTAAACGCCATGCCGGTGACGCTGCTGATCGATCGCGAAGGCAGAATCGCCTCATCCTACTCCGACGTGGTGGACCGCGCCGCCTGCGAAAAGAAAATCCAAGCCCTGTTGCGCGAAAACGCCAAACCGCTGCCCAAAGCCGAGTCCGGCAACTGAATTCCAGCAACGATCCGCATCGACCACGCACTTCGCAGGAAAATCAACGCGTAGGGTGCCCCACCCTTCGCTTTCAAGGGTGGGTTCTTGAATTCGTGTTCACTTCCGTGCCCATAAGTACAAAGGGTCTAGCACGCATTTTCTGTTATTGAGTGGTTTCGGTTATCGAGCGTCGGTTTTCGTTACTTCGCGGGTTTCGCTACGTCCATGGCCGCCGTGCCCGTCCCCGAAAGATAGATGATCATCGACGGGTGACCCGCGGCGTTGTCCGTCACGGTTATTTTGCCGTCGCTGGTGCCCTTTTTTATGGGCGTGAACGAAACCGTGACGTCGCAGGACATCTGCGCCGGGAGAGGATTCGGGCAATCGTTCGATGTGATCGCATAGACCGTCGCGCCGGTGGTCACTGTGACAGTAAAAATGCTCAGGTCCACATTCCCTGAATTCAGAATCTCCGTGGTCATCGTCGGCGGATCGTCCGTGCCAATCGTCGTGGCTGGAAACGCGAGCTTCGAAGGCACCACCTTCATCTGCGGCGCCGGATTGAAGGTCTGCACCGAATAATTAATTGGCACGATGTTTGGAGAATTCGGCACCTTCACCTGCACCGTTCCCTCGCAGCCGTCGGGATAGGCCGGAGAAGTTCCGGTCACGTTGCAGCGGTTGTCGTCGCCATCGGCCAAAAACGAATACGTGATGGTGCACTGGTCGCCCGTTTGCCACGTGCCCGTGCATCCCGCGTCCATGGTGACGTCGTCGCACTCGGCCATGTATTCCTTGCCGCCGGGATTGGTGATGCAGAAGACATCGTGAGTCTTGAACGTGATCGGCCCATTCTCGATGGTGAAGGTCACCTGCGCCTGGCCCGTCTGCCCCGGAAATAGCGGCGTGCCGTCCGGATTCGCGAACGCGATTTGCGACGTCGAAGGGACCATGTTCGGGTAGGACTGCGCGTGCACTGCTGCGAATGGCAACAAAAGAATGGCCGCTGCCGCGGCAAAGCATTTCATTTTCATAGTAGCTACCATCCAGGAATGGGTGCACAAATCCTACACCTAAGGGTAGCCAGCTGTCTAGTAGCAGCGTCGGTTAATTAGTGAAGCGATTCAATTATCCATTGTGTACTCGGGCAGCGCCGGCCGCTGGTGCCATGCGGAGTCAACAGTTCACGGTTGGTGCTGGACAGTTAAAGGCGAGAGGCGCGAAGCACTTCTCGTCGTGCCTGCCCCTTTGTGGCCGAGAGGACCGCTGGCAAGTGGCTACGCATCGCTGCTATGATGGACGGCTTGTGCGTGAATAGCGCGCGGTGGCCGCGCACAACCCGAACGGCTGCAGGTGAATCCAACGCTCGGAACATTTAAATCCACAGAAATGAAGACGTCAGGAGGCTGGGTGCGGGCATTTCGAATCGTTTGTGCGGCGGCGGTGCTGACGTTTGTTGTTTTTGCGATAGCGCTGGGGTTTCCGGCGCTCACGACGCTGGCCGCGCGTCCAGCATCAGGTAAGAGGCACGCTCCTCGACAAACTTCTGAAGGCGCGGCGCGCACTTCGCCTACTTCAACCACGAAATCCCCGAGCTCGCCGCTCGTGATTGCGGAAAACGTCGCGGCGCGGTCGCTTGCGACCGAGCCGCAGCCCGAAGCGCCCAACGCAGCGACCACCACCAACAGCGCCGCGGCGGAATGCACGCTCTACCTGACCACCGCGGACAAACCCAACCAGATTTTCACGCTCGCGACCTTCTTTGGCCGCACGTTGACGGACCAACGGGTCGCTTCGACATCAACCGCCGTGGGCAAAATGGCGCTCTTTGCCGGACAACCCGGCGCCGGATCCATGGGCGACGGCGGCTCAGCGCCCGAAGCGGAATTCGATTTGCTGCTCGCGCCGCAAGCGATGCGCAGCGGCATTGCTGTTGCGCCCGAAGGCACGGTTTTCGTCGCGGACACACTGAACAGCACGATTCGCAGCGTAGCAGCCGCCGGCAGCAGCGAGCCCGGCATCGTGCGCAGCGTCGCGGGACGCTTCGGCGTGCCGCAAAGCCTGGACCTCATCGAACCGCTGGGCCTGGCGCTCGATCGCGCGGGAAATCTTTACGTCGCGGACCACGCCGCGAACACGATTTATATTTTGCGCGCGTCGACCGGCGCGCTCGAGCCGCTCGCGCACGTGATGTCGCCCGCGAACGTCGGCGTGACACTCGACGGCAGCACAGTCTTCGCCTCATCGCCCGATACCAGCGCGATCGTTTCCATCAACACGAAGACGCGCGCCATTCACAACCTGGATATCCCGGCGACGCTCCTGCCCCAGGCGCAGCCCATTTCAACTTCAGCGCGCTCGGGCGAATCCGCCGAAGCGAAAATAATTCCCGAAGGCCTGGCGGTGGACGGCGCTGGAAATTTATTCGTGTCGTTCGCGGGCGCGGGCGCCAAAGCCGATCAGATTTTGCGCGTGGACGCGTTCACCTCTAAAGTGACGAGCGCAGCGCGCGGCCTGAGCTCGCCCGGCGAAATCGCGTTTGACACCAACGGAAACCTTTTCGTCGCGGACCAGGGATCGCGCCGCGTTCTCGAATTTCAGCGCGAAGGCGTGCCCGCAACAGGCGTCACGCTGACTCCGCCTGCCGGTCCGGTGCCCACCGATTACGGCGACCAGCCGGTCGCCGGCGCGACGCCCGCGCAAACTTTCACGCTCACGAATGATTCCGGCGCAGCCATCACGCAAATCAGCTCGAGCATGCAGAGCGGGCTGACAAATTTCACCGTCGCGAGCACTTCCTGCACCGCGACGCTGGCCAATAATTCGAGCTGCCTCTTCAACGTCACGTTCACGCCGCAATCAAGCGGCGCGCTTTCGGACACGCTCGTCGCAACCTACACGCCGGGCGCAAATCCCGTATCCACCGTCACCGCCGCGCTTTCGGGCACGGGCGACGATTTCCAGGTGACGCAAGCAAGTGGCACCGGATCCTACTACCCCATCACCATCGATCCGGGCACGTCCGCGACATATATGATGCAGATCGTGCCGGACAGCACTTTCAGCGGCGCGGTCACGCTGATCTGTCCCACGAATTTGCCGCAGGCGACAACTTGCACGTTCACGCCCATGGCGACGAGTCCGCCGCCCAACACGCTGGTGGTGAACGTGACGCCTGGCACGCCCGTTCCGTTTTCCATGATTCTTCAGACCACCGGCCCGACAACGCCGACCACCACGAGCACCGGATTCTGGCCCGCGATTTTCGGCGGTGGCGGCAGTAACGCGAACGGATTGAGTGCTGCGCGAATTTTCGCGCGGTTCCCTGCTCTGCGGCTCGCGCAGCCTCTCACGTTCGCTCTCGCGCTCGGCGCCATTGCCTTTCTTGGCGCCATCGTCCTGCGAAAAACCACCCGCCTAAGGTCGGACGCTACGAAATCATTCTCAGATGCGCAATCTTTGACGCGGATGCGGCGGCTCGCTGCCGTGTTTGCCCTGCTCGCGATGTTTGCAGGCGTGGCCGCCGTGATGGGCGGATGCGGCAGCAGTTCCAGCACGAAGCCGATCCTCACGCCCGCCGGCACAACGAATTTGACGATGCAAGCCACGGCGCAAAACGCCTCGCGCGGTTTCACCGTCACGCTGATCGTGAATTAGCGGAAGGCCGGTTCGCAGTCGGTGAACCATCAACGCTGAACTATCGACCGTCAACAGCTTCTCCTCACAAATAAATAATCCGTCGGTGATATCCGTACGGTTTGCGCCGTCGCGCTTTCTGCTGTTCCGGACGCACGTAACGGTTGATCAGATTTTCGGCGGCGGTCTGCGCCGTGCCGAGTAAATCCGCGGCCAGCGCACGCGCTCCGCGTGAACGCGCCGCGAGCGCCGCGGTGGCAAATCCGAGCGCGTCCGTAGCCGAGCGAATCTGCACGGGATCGGTGCCCAGCACGAGTTCCGGCAGAATTTTTTCGTAGCGCACGCGCACGGTGATAGATTGCGTCGCGCCAATCAGGTTGATTTTGTCCTCCCTCCATTCCCACAGCCGCAAATAGCTCGAAGGCTGCAGGTTCAGCATTCCGCCGCCGCTCATGAATTTTTCCATGGGCACGAAAGTGTCCGTGGTGTTGGGCGTGGCGCGCTCCCAGAGCATGTGCGGCATCAGGCAATCGGAGGGAAGCTGCGGCGACGAAACGTCGCTGATTTCGAGGTTAGTCACGCCCGGTGTCGTCGTTCATGTCCAGCTCGATGTCCTGCTGTTCGACGAGCACGCTCACGCCGTTTTCCGCCAGCTCGCGCTGCAGGCCGCGATACGCGGAATTGAGGAGCGGCATCAGCAGCGTGTCAGTGAAGACCGCGGCCGCCGAGTCGTTCACCAACGCGCGCGCCAGGTCCAGCGCATCTTCGGCCTGCGAGTACGCAGTTGTGGGGACGACAGGCATGGGGAGCCTCCGGAATGCAGCTAATAGTTCACAGTCAACAGTCGAGGGTTCACAGTCGAGAGTTCACAGCCGACGGTTCACATCGGGCGTGCTTTGTCGTGCGCTGTCATCCCGCAGGCGGTTTGTGCCGGAGGGATCTCTCTTCGACTCCGCGTGCTCGGTGCACGCGAACAAAGAGAGCTCCCTCGCTGCGCTCGGGATGACAAACGTCTGCGACGCGCGATACAAGGCGGCGTGCGCACTCACCTCGCACTTAAATCACTGGGAAGGGTGCCCCACTCTTCGCATTTAAGGGTGGGAGTTTTGAATTTGTGACTAAGGGAACCAGCCACAATGGCAGTTGACGAATGGCCCTAGAAAACCGAGAGTGTTGCAGCGAGGATACCAAAAATGCCAACACAAAACCGCACCCACATTCCGCCGCCGGCGGGCTTCGGGCCGCTGCCTTTCAGCGAAGGCGTGCTCGTCGGCAACACGCTGTATCTCGCCGGGCACCTCGGCTTCGATTCCGCGACAAAGAAGATTCCCGCAGACCTCGAAACCGAAATCCGTCTGCTCATGGACAATCTGCGCGACACACTCGCGAAAGCGGGAATGACGCTGCAGGATGTCGTCGTGCTGCAGATTTTCTGCCCGGACCTTGCGCTCTTCGATCGCTTCAACGCCGTTTACCGCACGTACTTCACCGAGCCATTCCCCGCGCGCGCGTTCCTCGGCTCCGGCCCGCTGCTCTTCGGCGCGCACTTCGAGATTCAAGGCATCGCGGTGAAGGGCTGAAAGCGCAGTCAACAGTTGACAGCCGACAGTTCACAGTCAACCCGCCCGCACATTTCGCTCTGGTAGGGGCACGGCATGCGCGTTGTTTGGGTCCCGACCTGGTTTCGGGGCCGTGCCCGGCAACAATGCTTGGCGAGATTCAGGTGAAGGGCAACGATTTCGTAGCGGCGGCCTTTAGGCCGGCGGTTTTCTCGGTGCGCACCAAGATCAACGGCGCCCACCTGAAGGTGGCCGCTACGCAACCGTTGCCCGGAAGTTAGACCACCTTTGAGGAGGCTCTCTTTGTAGTGCGTGTTCGCACGCGAGATAACTAGCCTCGGTCACGCAGTTTGTGGCAAGCTATTCGGTATGGGAAACAAAGACGCAAAACGACGCGAAATCAGGAAGCCGAAGAAGAAGCCCGCTCCGGTGGCGGTGAATCCACCTGCCACGCGGATCTACAGCGAACCTCCCGGCGGAATCAAGACCAGTTAACGGTTAATGGTTCACAGTTAACAGCTAACAGTCGACAGTTAACAGTAAGACCATCCCGTACTTAATTTCCGCGCCGAACACAACGATTGCCATCCCGAGCGAGGCCGTCTTGTGGCCGACGAGGGATCTGCCGTTGACACCTGCCCGCCGCGAAAACAAAAGCGGATTCCCTCGGGCACAAACCTTCCTCGGGACGACAACGAAGAGACGCCCACATACCCTTCGCCGCGCTCACGGCGAAAAGGTGAATGCTACGAAGAAGCCGCTGGGCGCACGGCCGCGGATATCTCGCCCATAAATCACTGGAAGGGGTGCCCCACCCTTCGGTTTCAAGGGTGGGGATTTTGAATTTACACATTCTCGTAAATCCTAGCCGCCCTTTCGTTTAAACCCCCGCCCTTAAATGCGAAGGGTGGGGCACCCACTTCTCGTTGTTCGGAAATGCAATGGGAGCGCGGTTTTAATCTCTACTGTCAACTGTTGACTGTTAACTGTCGGCTGCCTCTTCACTCCCCGATGCAATTAAAAATGTAAGTGGACGCGCTTGCGGGCGTGGCGTTGAACGTGAGCGTCATGCTTCCCGTGCTCGCGGTGTTTTCGCCGGTGACGTTCGCCACCGTGCCCGTGCCGCCAACCATCTTGCAAACGAAGATGGGCGTGAGCGGCCAGGTGTTCGGAAAATTTATCGCGACGGTGGGATTTGCGGCGGTCGTGCCGCTGGCAGTGACGGTCGCGGTGAAACGCTGCGCCGTGCCGCCGGCACTGACCGTGGCGGACGAGCCCCATCCGCTCGAGAGCGTAATGTTCGATCCGCTAACGGAGTTGCCCCGATTCGCGAGCAGAAAAGTTCCCTGCACGTTTCCAGCGTAGGAAATTGCCGCAGTAATCGTGGACGAAGAGCCCGCCGCCATCACCTTGAGCGCGTTGCCGCCGGTGGTGCCGGAAGCCGGCGCGATCGCGAGGCCGTCGCTCGCATTGCTCATCGCGACAGTCGTTGCGCCGAGCGCGCTCACCGCGTTCAGATCGTTGCGCACAAGAAGATTGCCGGAATTGTCGAAAAAAGAAATCGGCGTGGACGAGCTGCTCGGGTCGAGATCGAACATGTGCCCGGTCTGGCCGGAGCTGAGCTGCGCGATCAAGCTCGGCGCCGTGCCGCTCGCCGCGCCGAGAAACTGCCCGCCCGCGGCGGTCGCGCTCTGCGACGTTCCGTTCACAGTTCCCAGCACGGTAAGATTCGAGTACACCGTGTCCGTGCCGCCGTTGCCGCTATCGGCAAGCGGCGCGAATCGCGGCTCGGACGGAATCGGGCCTTTGGCGAGATAAGCGTCGTCAAAATAAACGTAATTCCCCGCCGCGGCAGTATTTTCGAAAAGAAAAATGCGCATGGAGTGCGCGACGGTGGTCGAAACGCTGTACGCGTTCGGCACGCGGAAGATCACGGCGAAATTTCGGTTGACGGTCCAGGTGTTTGCGGTGCCGACTTGCCAGTCCGCGCCGGTGACGCTGCAATTGCAGGTGATTCCGTTGTTGTAAGTAAGCGACGCGTTGGTGCTCTGCCAGTTTCCGCCGTTGCCGCCGTTATCCACGTAATTCGCGGGCGCCAAAACACGCGCGTTCGTCGCCACATTCGTGATTTTGTCCGCTTCGGTGCAATTCGAGTCGTAATAAAAGCGGAAGCCGGGGCGGAAATTATTCGACGTCGAGCCGGACGCCACACGCACCCCGAAAGTTTATTCGGCCGCGGGATCGACGGAAATGCACGCGGAATTCACACCGAGCCCGGCGGCGGAACCGTTCCCCACTTTCACGTTGTAGCTGCCTTGCGTGTAGGTGTCCGTCGGCGACGCGGACGCAAGCTGCTGCGCGTAAATTCCTGAAGCGGCTTGATTGATGTTCGTTCCGCTCGCGCCGCCCCAGGAAAGCAAAGTCGTCGCGGCGTTCCAGGCTTCGAAGCCGGCGTTCGCCAGCAAATTCGGACCGGCGAGATCGTTTTGCCCGAAGTGCATTGAGGGCGTCCAGTTGTGGCCGTTGTTGTCGATGGCGACCATGGCCGTGGCAGGCTCGTTCGGCTTTATTTGCGTGTGATTGGTGATCGAAAGATACGGATCGAGCAGGTGAATGCCGATGGCCGAGCCGTCGGACGGAAACTGGATGCAGTTGTAAATATTCTCGCAGCGATTGTTGGGACCGAACGTGACGCTGGTGGCGCCGATGATGTTGTAGCAGATCTGTCCGAACGCGGCGGACGAAGCCTCGCAGTCGTTGCCGTAAATCTCGTCGTTGTTGGGATAATTTCCGTTGGAGTCCTTGGGCAGGACGTAGCCGGTGGAACTGGCCGGAGGCAAAATGCACGCGTTTTGTTCCAGCACGATGGCGTTGTAAATTCCCGCGAGATAAAAGCAGGTGTCGCCGGAGGATTGCGGGTTCATGTTGTTATGTTTAAACAAAGTATTCGTGCCATCGAGATCGCCGACGGAAGTGCTGCCGTAAATTCCGTAGGAGTTGCCGCCGGTCCCGAGCGTGATGTTGTTGTTCTCGATGTCGGAGTGGCCGATGCTGGTCATATCGATCACTTTCGAATTCGCGCCGGTGGCCGTGAGCGCCATGCCTTCGATGTGCACGAAAGTTATTTTCGACGTGGCTTGATTCGGATTCTTCACCGTGGTGCACCCGGCATTGCCGCAGGCGATGTAGCCGGAAGTATCGGGGTTCGCGATCGTGCCGGTGCCACTTTCCTGGTAGCCCTTGATGGACGCGCCGTCGCCGGTAAGTTCGACGGCGTCGCTCGTGGTTGTGTCCGTGATGGTGAGCTGCGCCTGGCCCCACAGGAGCGTGGTCCCGGCCGGAATAGTGATGTGATGCGCGCCGGTTAGCGTGCCGGTGATGCCGCGAGCGTCGCAAACGGGGGCGCTGGTGGCGGCGGAAGCAGCCGTAAGGCACGCGGTAATTTTTGCAGCAGCATCGGCGCCCGAGAAACGCTCGGCCTTCTGCACCCCGTTCAGCGAATTCACCGCCGCCGCGCCGTTCACATCGAGATTGAACTGCGGGCTAGTGGTGTTGATGCCGAGCGAAGTGGGAGTGAAACGATGCGCGGGAGTAAGCGCGCTGACGGAAGAATCCGGACCACCGGAGGATGGCAACGCGGTCATGGCATATGTGGTTGTGCTCGCGCCGGAAACAAAAACGTAATTGGTCTGCACCGGCTGCCACTGCGCGTTATTCAGATTCGGGACGGTGGAAATCGCGGCGCAATACCCGGTCACGGCGCTCACTCCGGTGATGGGCAGAGTCCAGGCGAGATTGATCGCGTTGTTCGCGCCGGAGAGCACGATGGCGGCACTTTGCGCCGAAGGCGCGGACTCCGTGGAATTACAATTCGTGGTGGTGGAATACATCGTGGCGTAGTAAGTACCCGCCGCGATGGAGCCGCCGGTCGCGGGCGTTCCGCTGACGCCTGTCGGCGGATATGTTTTCGCGAATTGAATGTCGATGCTGCCCGCCGCGTTTTCCGCGATGCTCGCACCGTAACCGAAATCGGTGCCGTCATTGAGCATCAGGCCAAACACGGGATCGATGCCCACGCCGGCGAAGCGACTGCCGTTCAAAGTTGCGCGCAAGGCATCGCCGAAATATTCGCCGTAGGCGTTCACGTCGCTGCGCAAGCGGTAATCGTAGCCGGCGCCGGACGTCACCGAGTAATCGAATCCGTTCCAGGTCTGTACCGAGCATCCGGAAATCGGATTGCCGCTCGAATCCTGAATCAGGCTGGCCGAAGAATAATTTCCGCCGGAGCGAATGTTGCAGGCCAGCACGGAGGAGCTTCCTGGATTGTCGTTCTGGATCGCGGGCGCGCCCGAATTTCCACCGATGGAAAAATCGATCAGCACGCCGCTGAGGCTGGTGCCCGCGGAATTGAGTTCGATCAAGGCGGGCAAGCCGATGCTGTCCGCGGTCGTCACATTATCAAAACTCAAGTTTGTGACAATCGGCACCGCGGCCGAGCCGGGATGCCCCGTGCTGTTCGTGATGTAGAAGAACGGCGTGTAGTTGACTTCCCATCCTCGAATGTCGCGAAAAACAAAATTGCCGGGACCGCTGCCGCTCGTATTCACGCGCTGATCGTAATGGAACGCGCCGCCGATTCCCTGCAGGTTGTCGAATTCCGCTAGGCCGACGAGCGAAGCTTCGCTGCCGAGCGGGGTGTCGCCGGTCATCAACACGCAATAAATTCCCGCGGCTTCCGCGGTGGCGCATTCGCCGCCGTGCCATTCGAACCAAAATAAATTCGTGAGCTCGAGCGGCTGGTTGTCCGCCTGCCCGGTTTGTTGCACCGCCAGGTTCACGTTCTCCAGCTTGTTGCCCGTGCTGGTGTAAAACCACAGCGCTTTGTTGTAGCCGTCGATTTCGATGTCGCGAAAAGTGACGCCGTAGGAGCTGGTGGGATAGCGCATGTCGAATACGGGCGCGTTGTTGGGGCTCGCGCCCCGCGTCACGCGAATCACGGACATGGGGCCGCGCACGAATTGCAGCGTGGCGGCGGTTCCCAGGCCTTTGATCGTCACACGATTGCACGGCATTTCGAAAATCGGCGCGGTGGAGGGCAGCTGCGTTTGCGTGACCATATAAATTCCCGGCGGAAAATCGAGTTCGGGACGCAGCTGCGTCGCGCCGATGGCCGCGGAACAGACGGCGGAGATCGCCGACGCGATTGCGGCCGTGTCGTCGGTGACGCCGTCGCCCTTCGCGCCGTACGCGGTCACGTCGATGTGCGGGCGCGGGCCAGCCACGCTTTCGCTGCCCAGGACGTTCAAAGATGTGGGCGCGAAATTGCCCGGACTGAAATTTGCGGTGGTGAGCGTGCCGCTGATCGTTGCGTTGCCGGCGACGTTCAGATTTCCGCCGAGCGTCAGGCCAAATGCCGAGATATTGTTGCCGCTGCCGGTCGAAGAAACGTCGGGCGGAAGAATCGCGTCGCGATAGATTTTCGTGCCGGTGATTTGCGGCGCGGTGATTTGAATCACGTAGCGTCCCGCGGCCGCGTAGAAATGATAATTGCCCAGGCCGTCGGACTGGAACGGATTGGGCGCGGGGACGGTGAGCGTCGCATCGGTGTAAAGCGTGGCGAGCGGCGAACACGGCGTGCCGGTGGCGGTCGAGACGCACACGGTGATCGTCGCACCGGCCACCGGATGGCCGTCGGAGCCGAAGACGATGTCGTCCTTGCGCGAACCCTGCGCGTGCGCCGAGGACGTGGCCAGCGCAACGAGCGCAGTTAGGAGCAGCGTCGCCGCGAGCCGCCGCGCGTGTGACGTTGCGAGAGCGTGCGCGAATTTGCGGCGCGACCACGCGAAAGTGCGCGCGAATTGTTGGGCCGCGATAATCATTGCGCGATTTCCTTTGCCGCTATTGATTGCTCGTTTCATGTTCTCGCCTCGTGCCCGCTGGGGGTCCTCGCTTTTGTACCGCAAACGGGGCGGATTAGCCACGGAGACACCGAGGATCAAAGAAGTATCACGCGCCTCGCGGATAAATCATCGAGCCGGGCGGTTGGTGTGCGGAGTTACAGCGCCGGGCGATGGCGTTGCGGCACCACCGCGCGTGGCGCCGACCAGGCCGTGCTTCGCGGCCTTTTCTTCATCGAGAATCGCACCGCAATGCTTGCACACCGCGACGCTCTGCTTCACTTTTTCCCCGCATGCGGGACAATCGGCGAGCCGCATGGGCACGTAGGCCCATTCGCGTTCGACCCCGAGCGCAATGGCCGCGCGTCGATGCAGATCCGAAATCTCGCGAAACGAATGGCCGCGCGCCCACATGGTGTCGCCTTCGGCGATCAGGCGGTGGTAAAAAGCGTCGCGCCGCTCGGTAGCCTCGGCGAGTTCTTCGGCAGTCGGACGCGGCCCGGCGCAGACGAAGACGCCGTGATCCTGCAAATCCTGCAGCAGATCGACCGCAATTTCGCGCGCGGTAATCGTGAACGGAAATCGGCGATTATCGCCGAGATCGATAGCGTCGCCGCGCGAAGTAATCAGCAGCAGCGCGCAGGCCTCGCCCTTCGGGCAGGCCGGAATGTGGTAAACGCCGTGCGTCCGGGAGACGTACCAATCCTGCTCCGAGACGGAGGCGATCGCGGCGGTCGCGGCCGTGTCGGCGGGTGAAAGCGTGCCGGCGAGAATGTCGCGCGGCGTTGATTGCGAGAGTAATCCTATATTCAATGGATTTTCCTTTGTGTGGGAATCGTGACTTGTGACTTGTGACTTGTGACTTGTGACTCGCGGCGAATTGTGCTGATGTGCTTTCGTAGCGGCGACCTTCAGGTCGGCGCCTTTGATTCCGGCCACAGTGACACAGAGGCGCAGAGAATTATTCATGCGCGTCGCGGATAAATCATCGCGTTGGGTGCCCCACCCTTCGCTGTTAAGAGTGAGGGTTTAGACGACTCTTCGCGCATCCTTTCGGCACGCATTCAATTTCGCACTCTTGAGAGCGAAGAATGGCACCCGACGTCCCCGGTGCGGAGCTCACCCGCACGCGATGAACGGTGCGGAGTGAAACGCGGGAACGGCGTCGTCGAGGAGGTCGTCCGCAGCGCGGTCCCATCCGCGTTCGCGGCGCGTTTCGCGGACGGCGAGGGCGCCGCGCATTTCCATGCGACGCTGGCGGCGCGACCATTCGATCGCGCGCACGATCCAGTCGCAGGCAGCGGGCGTGAGCGCGATGAATTCGCCGCGCGCGCTTTCGAGCGTGAAACAGTGCTCGTACTCGCCGCGTGAAGGATACGGGCCCAGCGCGGGGACGCGAATGCCGTCCTCTACTTCAAGCGTCTGCGCGTACCACACTTCGGGCGAGCCGTAGGATTCCGGCGGCATCCAGCCCTCGATGTGCCAGCGCTCGGCCGGCAAATACTTCGGCACGCGGCGCAGCTCGATTTTTTCGCGCAGCGTGTTGCCGTGCGCGTCGCGGTCGATCCAGCGGCCGCCGATCCAGGTGAGGCGCGAGCCTCCCCACACCACGCGAAAATTCGGCTCGCCGTAGCGGTTCGTTCCGCCGGCGCGCGCGGCTCGTTGCTGCACCGACGCCGGCGCTTCATGCGTTTCTCGCGTAACCTGGATCATTCTTTCGGGCACCTTGACTCCGAGATTCCCTGGAAGCATCATGCAGAGAAGGGGTGGGTGTGGAGGCGCAACGGCAGAGTCTAAGGATCTGACGCAATTGCTAGCCGGTGTTCCCAAAGGCGCATGGGTCGCACTGTCACACGGCCAGGAGTAAGTTGTGGCGTTTGACGCCGATTTCGAGGAGGCAGTGAAGAAAGCGAAAGCCGCCGGCGAGAAAGATGCAATCATTCTTCGCGCGCCTGAGACGGAATCTGTTCTCTTGTTTTAGCGTTGCCGATGTCCAAGCACACCATTCCGTATTTCTCGATCACTCATCTCCCCTCACTCGCCTTTCCGAATGGCCGAATTGCAGTTCGCCCTCTGCTTCAAATTAACCTGGTTCACGCAGCCCCGATCACTCCGCTTTGTACCCTAGCGTACACAAACAAACGGATTTAACACATCCTCTACTTGCTGTTGACACCGCGAAATCGTTTAAGTAAATTTTTTGCGACGGCCGAAACGGCAAACGCATCTCACACGTGTGGCTGCGTTGACGGGCCTAGACTGGGGCATATTTCATATTTTTCTGAGGAGAAAATGATGGGCAAAAAGCTTTTGATCATTCAGCCCTCGCACTACGTATCCAAAGCCGACCGAACGGTCTTCAAATCCAAGATGCGGCCACTGGTTCCCCTCACACTCCCTTACCTCGCAGCGCTCACTCCAGATGGATGGGACATTACCCTGGTGGATGAGCAGCTGCAGGACATCGATTTCGACAGCACGCCGGATCTCGTGGCCATCACCTCGTGGACGGTGCACTCCATTCGCGGCTATGACGTGGCAAAGAAATTTCGCGACCGCGGAATCAAGGTAATCATGGGCGGCCCGCACGTCTGGTTTCATCCCGATGAAGCGGCCGAGCATTGCGACGCCATCGGCATCGGCGAAGGCGAGCCCATCTGGGCCAAGATGCTGCAGGACGCGGAAAACGGACGGCTGCAAAAAGTTTATCGCGCGCCGCAAATGAAAAGCATCGCCAGCCTGCCGCTTCCCCGCTGGAACATGCTGGACTTGAAAAAATACGGCCCGTTCAAAACTTATTCGCTGATGTCCTCGCGCGGCTGCCCCATGCAGTGCGAATTCTGCTCCGAGCGGCTGTATCTCGGTGGAGGATTTCGCGTGCGTCCGGTGCAGGACGTGATCGAAGACATCAAGCACACGCGCTCGAAGAACGTTTTCTTCGGCGACAGCGATTTCGGCGGCAAGCGCGACAAGGCCATGGAGTTGATGGAGGCCATGATCCCGCTGAAGCTGCGCTGGTCCGCGCTGTGGACTTCGTTTTTGTGCAACGACGAGGAGTACATGAACCTGGCCAAGCGCAGCGGCCTGCTGCACGTCAACATGGGCATCGAGAGCATCAATCCCGAAACGCTCAAGGGCATGAACAAGAAGTTCAACAAGGTCGATCGCTACAGCGAAATGCTGGAAAACCTGCGCAAGCGCGGCATCAGCTATTCGCTGAATTTTATTTTCGGATGGGACACCGAGACGCACGGAGTTTTCGAGTCCACCCTGGATTTTCTGCACAAGGAAAAAGTTCCGGTGGCCTATTTCAACATCCTGTGCCCGGAAAAAGGGACGATGTTCTACGAGAAAATGAAGAAGGACGATCGCATTTTGCGTCTCGAGGACATCGGGCGTTTCCCCGGAGAGTTCTGCCACCTGAAACCCAAGAATTTCTCCGCTGAGGAAATCGAAAAGAACGTCCAGGACATGTACGTCAAGTTCTACAGCTGGAAGTCCATGCTCAAGCGGCTGCCTCCGCCGGTGACGCAGTCGAACATTGCGTCGTGGGTCGTGAATATTTCGCAGCGGCGGCTCACCCAACGTTCGCAGGGCGACAACAACAACAACTTCGACGCATTTTGAGCAGGTCTTCGCCACAGAGACACGGAAGCGCAGAGAAAAGCAAAATTAATCTCCTCTGTGTCTCCGTGCCTCCGTGGCTAAATGGACCCGTCCGCTTGAAAGCGGCCGCTACGAGGGCCACCCCAAAATCAATAGCCCGTGGGGATGGCCAGGTTGTTGATGAAGGCGCCGGAGCGCGGCGATTCGTTCCACACCTGGAATCCGGTGACGAAGTAAAAGATGTACGCCGCCGCGATTCCGCCGCTCGCGCCGTAAATCGGGAACACGGTTTGGCCGCCGACATCGTAGAAATCGATGTCCTGCATGACGGCGCGCCCCCAGTGCGAGAGGTCTAGAAAATCGATGCGGGTTTGATTGGCATTGATGGACGACTTGATGGGCACGCCCGCCATCGATTTTTCGCCGGTAAAGAGCAGATCGAGATCGCTCGCGCGCCCGCCAGCTCCTTCCTTGATGATTTGCGAAATGGTGACGCCGAGCTGCTCCCACTGGTGTTCCTGTTCGAGCGCGGTGTAGGCGATGAGTTTGGACACCTGATTCGAGCCCAACGATTTTCGCACCTTGTTGATGGCGAGACGCACCGCACCGGGAGTGATGGCGGAATTGTTTCCGTTGACCACCGGCGTGGCGAGTTCAACGGGATACGTGGCGCGATTCAGGTTGAGCCAGGTGCCGGTGGTTGCGTTCGTCTGGTGATACAAGATGCCGAAAAGCGAAGTGGGCTGCGCGCCGGTCAGCCCGTCGTGGACGATGACGTCGTTCACACTCGTGCCGGTGGGAAGCGCGTCCACTTGAATCAGCGAGTTGAACGGATCGACGAGCAGAACGTTTGCCGAGCCGCGATTGGTGGTGAGCGTGGGATCGTAAACCTGCACGGTCTGGTTGTAGTAGAAGAGCTGCGCGCCGGGCGGCTTGGCCATTCCGAATTGCGCGGCGACGCCGGACGGCAATCCGGTCGTGGTGATGGAGCTGACCGTGCCGAGAACGCCGTTGCCGTTCGTCTGCATGACTTTGTCGAGAAACGCTCGAAACTGCGCCATGGCGTTTTTCACTTCGCGCTTGGCGGCGTTTTCGATGGCTTTCTCCGGCGAATTCGAAGCGTACTCGACGAGCTTGGTGATTTCGACGGCGTGCCGGAAGAATACCGGAGTGACTTGCGCAACGTCGTAGATGGTGCCCGAACCGCGGCCCAAGTCCCCGCCGTCCATATTGGCGAGGCCGGCCTTGCCTCCCGGACGGATTTGCAGCGGCAAGCGCATGTTGCGCGAGCTGACGCGTTCCACGTCGCCGCGCTGCTGGATCATTGTCAGCAGGATGTCGTCCCGCTCGTACAACAGCGGAAGCTTGTCCCGGACCTTTTCGAGTTGTAGCGCAACGGATTGCGCATTTTGCATTTGTGCCATGTGATTAATTCTCCCTTGGAATGGAAAGTCGAAAGTGCGGCTAACAGTCGTTGGTTCAGAGTTGAAAGTTAACCGTTACGGATTCGCGTGCGCGCGTGCGTGTGTTGAACGCCAGGCGCGATGTGGCGGGATGTCCTTCACGGACGCTTGCGAGAAATGGGTTTGGCGGGTGCAGTTCTGAGGCCACCGAGACAGAGCGGCACAGAGAAGCATCGGCGACGACAACGACAAACCAACTCACACGCACCTCGCACAGAAATCATCGGGTCGCATGCCCCACCCTTCGGTTTTAAGGGTGGGATTGTGAATTTATTGTCGGACGACTTCTCTGTCTCTATGGCTCGGTCGCTAATCAAACTCGGTCGCGTACCATTCCCGTAATGGGAATGAAACACTGGACTCGGCACACTGTTCCTTACACTGCCCCACAGGACAGTTGTACGCGGAGGCGGCGGCGAGCAATAATATCCGCGTTGTGAAACTGGCGAAGGATGCAGATCGCCCCGGCCCCCCTTCCAGTCAGACCGCGGCAACACAAATCAACGCGAGGTGTGCCGAACAATGCGACGAAAAAAACTTTTCGTACTGAGTGTGTGTGCGGCGATGGGCGCAGCCATGGCCCTGGCGCGTCCGGCTGCCGGGCAAACAAATTGCACGGCGAGTGCCAACGCTGCGGTGGAGTGTTTCGTCGCCAATGCGGTGACCACCAAGCTGACCAAGCCGCGTTATGGCATGTCTCTCGCGCAATTCAAAACCTACGGCGTCGCCGTGTCGCAAATTCTGCAAACGCACCACACCTATCTCGTGCTGACCGGCCTTGCCAGCGCGATCGCCGACGCCATGCCTCCAACGAACGCGGACGGTTCGGCGAATCAGTCCGCGCAGGATATCGCCGTGTCGCAAATCGTGGACGCTGCCACCACAGCCAAGTTCGCGCCGGCTCCCTCGGGAGCAAATGTGCAGGACCTGCAGTGGTTCACCCTCGATCTGGTCACCGCGATGAACGATAACGACGGCGTGATGCAGATGCTCACGCCCGGAGTCGGTCTGCGCGTGATCGATTCCTACGTGGTGACCGCTACGTCGGGCGGGAACGTCAACTGGGCGCAGGCCGATTCGAAAATCGACATCGCCATAAATAATTTGATCACCTCAGGCCTGCTGAAAGTCCCCGCCGGAATGACCGTAATCGAAGTGAAATCTTTCGCCAACTCCATCGCGCGCGCGATTTACGCGTATAAAGTCGCGACGAACCGCACCGCGCTGTAGGGGTTGAATTCGTAGCGGCCGCCTTCAGGCGGGCGAATTTCCCCGTTGTCGTCCCAATTCCAACCGAAACACGCCCCCTAAAGGCCCGCACGGAACCGTGGGCTGGTCTAAATCTAGCCAGGCTGTGCCACGGTGTTGCCCGCGGTCTGCGGGCGTGGTAACTTACGCGCCACGTTATGCGACGTGCAACCATCCAAGCGGCATCGCGACTCGTTGCTGCACTCGCGCTCGTCTTTTTCGTTTGCGGTTCTGCGCGCGCGCAAGCTCTGCCTTCGAAGAAAGAACTCAAGCAGTGGGTCGAGGACGCGCAGAAATGGGGCAGGCTGCAATATGCAGAACTGCCATACCATTTCGTCGCGAAAGTCCATTACACGCTGACCGGCAACCCCGCGCCAGTCGAAGGAACTTTCGAGGTCCTGTGGGCCGCGCCGGACCGCTATCGCGCCGAACTCCGCATGGGCGACACGGTCGAAACAGACTTGGTTCTGAAAGACAAAAAATACGTCACACGTAACCCTCCGACCATGACGCTGGCCATGTGGAGCATCACGGATTTTCTTTTCTCGAAATTTCCACCGGGAGGTTTGCCAAACCCCGACGCGCTGATTGACATCTCCACCACCGGCGACGGCGCGTCACGGCAGATTTGTGCGACCGTGGGAGAGACCGCAGTTGTCGAGCACCGCATGTGTTTCGATGCGAATACCCAGGAGTTGATTTCACAGCACAGCTTTCGCAATCCTCACGGCGTCATGGCGAAGTTCCCGAGCTCGATCGACTTGACCGACTACATCACGCTCGGAAAGATGCGCTTCCCACGGAAGCTCGTAAAAGAATACGGACCTCTGAAAATCGAAGCAGCAGTTGAGAAGTGGGAGATTGTGGCGAGCTTCGACGCGGATGTCTTTACTCCCCTGCCGAAAGCGACCGTGTGGGGCTGGTGCGTGTCTGCGAAAATCCAAGCGTCGTCAGGTCCATCCCATCTGCCCACGGCGCCCACGTTCAGGGATTCGAAGACCAGCGACCGACAGTTGGTGTACCTCGCGGTGTATGAAGTTATCGGAACGGATGGTCTTCCCAAAGAGGTGACAGAGTTGTTCGGCCCATCGGGCAAACCTACGGAGAAATTTGTCGCCGACCTACATCACGCTCGCTCTCCCGTCCTTCTCTGCGATGGAAAGCCGATCGAATACGAGACGGTCGATTTCTTCATGTAGTTCGCTGCAATGCCGCGTGATCTAGTAGCGCCCTCGCCGATAAATCATTGCGCTGGGTGCCCCACCCTTCGGTTTCAAGGGTGGGGATTTTGAGTTCATCTCGGATGAACTAGAACGCCGACACGAACTACACAATACCCCACCCTTAACGGCAAAGGGTGGAGCACCCAAAACCCCTTGCGGGCCGCGCTGACCCGTTGCAATCCTCTGCGCCTCTGTGGCTCTGTGGCTAAACCAACCTTACAAATTCAAAATGTCAGCGTCGGAGAGGCGGGCGTAGTCAATGTCGCGCGGGCCGAGCGAGCGGCGGCCGTCGTTGGCAGCGCCGCCGGAGCCGGCGATGTCCACTCGGCGCTCGGCGGTGCGCTGGCGCTCGCGGCGTTGCTGGTTCGCGGAGACGACGGTCGAGGTCCACTCGTTCAGGACGCGTTTGGCCACCGCAGGCAGCGCCTGGCGCGCGCGTCCGATGACGAGCGAGACGATCGCGTTCTGGTGATCGCCGTCGAGCGCGCCGGATCGAAACGCGTCGCGCATTTGCTGCGCGAGCGCCCGGTTCGAGCGCAGCGTGGTGTCAAGCTCCCGATAGATTTCGCCCACGACGCGGTTGCGTGCGGTTTTCGAGACGCCTTCGGGCAGCAGGCGCTCGACCTGCGATTCGATGGCGGCTAGCACGCCTTCGACCGTGGCGGCGTTGGTGGCGTGGAAGAATTGCGTTTGTTCGTGCGTGGGGCCCGGCGCGACTTGCGATTCGTGATTTGTGATTCGCGATTCGTGGCGTGCGTCCGCTGGACTTAGCTGGTGTGGTAGTGGCGCGGCAGTGCCGCGCCCAGCAACAGCGCTTGGCGATGACGAGCCATTTGGCGCGGCGCGATTATCGCCGGAGGTAGATGCAAAACCTGTCGCGGATTCGCGATCGCGCACGTTGCGCGATTCTTGTGACGGCCCGGCCGGCTGTGCCCCTACGGAGTTTGCATCGTGGGACGCGGTTTGCGCCAGCTGCGTCATCGCGTGCGAAAGCGAGGCGAAGGCGGCAGCATCGAGTTTTGCGACGGCACGGGCGAGCTCGGCGTGATCTTCCGGGCGGCGCGAGAAGAAGAGCGCGTCCATTCGATCGAGATCGGCGAGCGAAGCGGTTGCGGCGCGAGCTTCGTCCGGCGTGGCGAATGTTTCGCGATACGCGTTCGCATCCTGCCAGGCGGTGCGCAATTCCGGATTGGCGTCGAGCGCCGCGCGCAAATGTTGGGGCTCGGCGACGGCCGCGGCGTGCGTTGTAGCGTCCGCATGCAGCGGAGTGGACGCCGCAGCGGTGCCGCGAGTTGCGGAGTCTTGCGCATCGGCGGCGTCGCGCGGATTTTTTTGCGGCGAAGATGCAGATGCGACGGGGATGGATGCGGTGCCGCGGCTCGATGCGTGCGCGTCTAAGCCAAGAATTTCATCGTCGGACGCGTTGCGGTTCAACCTAGCTTTCGGGTGCGCGGAGCGCGCGGATCGGTTGTCACTCGGTTCAGAAGCTGACGCGGGTCGCGCGTCGGGGGTTGGCGCAGGTGCGGCCATGATTCGCCTCCAAAAAGTTTTCCACAGGATTCCAACAATGCAACGTGCGTAAGCGGCACTGGAGCGGCCTACGTCCTACTGAAACTAAGGCACTTACAGCACGTGCTCGACCCGCGTACTCGGAAGTTTTCCCATATTGAAACGAAGGTACTATTTCGCCGCGCACTCTCTAACTGTACATCTATATACAGCGGGGGGGCATTTTCGACGCAGGCGAATCACCCGCAATTCAGCATCCCGGACGCGCAGGCGCCCGCCGATATTCTGAGGTGCAGTAATGAGCACGACCACACCGCCATCCGCAGAAGCCAAAGCAAAATCTGACGCCGCCAACGCCGCACAGGCTGAACGCCGGCGGCGCAAGCGCGCGAAAATTACCGCGCAGGTTCACGTGCGCGGAGTGAACGCGCCTGAGCCTTTCGAAGAACTTTGCAAGAGCGTGGACGTTTCGCGCGACGGCTTGCTTTTCACCGCGGGGCGCGCGGGCTATTGGAAAGGCCAGCCGCTAGACATCGTGTTTCCATATTCGAACGCGGCCTCCGCTCTGAACACAGCGCAGCGCGGCGAAGTGGTGCGCGTCGTGGAACAGGGCGGGCTATACGCCGTGGCCGTGCAATTTTCTACTGCGCGTGCGGCCGAAGCCAAAGACGGCAACGCTTCCGCGGCGGTAGATTCGTCCGCCGGGCATTCCAACGGCGTCGGATCGGCGCAGCAGCCGAAGCAGCAGTCCGTGGTGCTCGCGGTGGAATCGGATCCGCGCACGGCCGAAATCATGCGCAATATCCTTTCGCAGGATGGCTACACCGTCGTGATCGTGCCCACGGCGCAGCAGGCGCTGGAAGTTCTGCGCACCACCGTTCCGGTTTGCTTCATCGCCGAAGTGGAAGGCCAGGACATGGGCGGCCACGATCTCTGCCTGATCATCAAGCGCAACGATCGCTTGCAGCGCGTCCCCGTAATTTTGCTCACGCGCGCCGCGCAGCCCGCGGATTATGCCGCAAGCCATCAGCTCGGCGCGGTCGTATGCATGGCCAAGCCCTTCAAGCCCGAAAGGCTCCTGCACGTGGTAAGGCTCGTCGCACCGCCGCCCACGCAGAAGAGCGCTTACGGCTCCTCGCGCGTATCAAACACGAATATCGAGCGCACGCTGTAGCGCGCAAGTTCACAGTCAACAGTCCACAGTTAACAGTAAAACCGGCGAATGCGAACGTCGAGCGCACGTTGTGGCAGCTGAGCTGGCTTACTCAAGAACATGAAATCGATTCGCCGAGGCGTTGGTCGCTGGGTGTACGCTCTCCCACTCCTTCATCTTTGTGCCTGCTTTGTCAGCATCAGCGGCTACGTGATACCACATTTGCAGTATTGGGGAATCGCCTTTACGTTCATTCTCCTGTTCGACCTTCCCGTCTCAATCGTCGCTTATGCGCTAGCTTGGAAATATCCAACCATCGCCATGGCCTGGATTTTTGTCGTTGGTACTCTGTGGTGGTACGTCCTCAGCCGCGGAATGGAATTCGTTTTTGACAACTTCCTAGGCCAAAGGTCATCCGCCGGACATCTCTCAATTCCCAAGATCGAGGGGAATCCACTTCCGCGCCGTTAGAGCTATTGATCCCGCTAGTTACCCGCCATTCACAGAACAGTTCTGATCATGAACGCGATAGTTCTCACCGAGCCTTTTCTTCTGGCGCTCTATCGCTTCCTGAATCCGGCGTTCGCCGGGATGGAGCTGAATAACGAAGGTCGCTTTTAGCCAAGTGCTCTTGAACCGGCACAGATCGGCTTCGTCCATGTAAAGCGTGTTGTAGGAGGGCCGCTCGGGCCCGAAGCCCAGCCACGGGTCGTCCCACAAATATGCTGTTCCACTCTTGCCAATCGAAAATGACCGATAGATTTCACCGATCGGCATGAATTTGTAAATGACTTCGCCACGGCCGTCCTTAATTTGCGGATTTATATATACTGGGAGTTCGTACTTCTCACGCGCAACCCCTTTCCCGACGAATTCCACATGGGATTGGCAACCCCAGTCATAGATCTCATCTTCGATGGCCTGGACAACCGCCTGCTGATCTTTTTCCGCAATGGCCGCATTCCCATTTTGAACGCTTGCCTGCGAAAACGGGAATTATCCCAACGCAATCGCCAGTAAGGCTATCAGCCACTTAGCCATCCAATTCACTCTCCAGGGAGCACGATGATCCTTACATCCTTGTCCTTGTCCCTGTCCTTCATCGCGTCACCTTTACCAGTCGGATTTGAAAAAGGCCCAAATTCAACTGCGAGAATTTGAACTAGTTCGCGTCGCAGCGCGGATCGTGGCCTGCGGGAACGCTACGCCAACCGGGATCCAACCAGACAGAATGACCGCCTCGCTTGATTTGCCGCTCAGCACCCTGCCGCAGCCGCTCCTTGCTCGGATGCAGTTCAATGGAGAAGTTCGAGCGCAGCCAGGTGCGCTTAAACTGCGAGACTTCGTCGTCGTCGAGGTACAGAGTCAACCGGTCCGGTCGCTCCGCGCCAAATCCCAATTCGGGATTGTCATCAAGGCGAATCAGCCCGTTCTTCTGCACGGCGTAAATGCGCAGGACTTCGCCATACGGCATCAGCTTGTATATCACGCGCCCAGAGTAATTCTTTGCCGTCGGCTCAATGTAAACGTGCATCTGATATGTGTCGCCCTCGAATTTGTCAGCGGCGTCCCAGCCCCAACCCTCATACCCGTAGTCATAGATTTCGTCCTGAATCGCTTGAACGATCGCTCCACTGTACTGGGAGGCATCGAGCGGCTCGACTTCGCGCGGCCTAAAGGAAGGCAACGCTAGAAGGGCTAGAACCACACTCGCCAATAGTGCCTTTGCCAAATCCCCTCCTTAGGGAGCTATGACAATCTTGACGTCAGCACCCTGATGCACGTCTCCGCCTCCGGCGGCGTTCCTAAAAGGGCCATAGACTGCTACTGCGTGTTCGCCCCAGGGCGGAGCCGGAGTTTGACCGTGGTCAAAATAAAAATGCGTGGCGCTACCTGTTAGATCCGGTTGCTTACTGGCCCGGTGCGCAGCGTAGACCGACTCCCCGTGCGCATCGTATGCCTCGGAGCCCATCCTTCTGATCGCTTTAACTTCATGTGGACTCTTGATCTCGTCGATGGCCAGACCTCCCCTAATCCCTGAAGCGGCCCTGTTTTGAATTACATGAGCCATGGCAAAACGCGCTTGCTGTAGGTCCCAGTCGCTTCCGGGTCCGTTCCCGCCACGATCTGTCGTCCGCAGGCCGGAAGTTTCGTTGTATATCTGATTAGCAACACCCTCCGGAGTTGTCGCAGCGTCGTAATTGTCTCCGCGCCCGCCGTGACGCTTGTGGTGCGCTGGCCCATGCTGTTGACGTTCCGCCGCATCTTGTTCGCTCTCGTTGACACGGGCTAATTCTACCGCTCGTCCAAACGTTGGGTTTATGTAAAACCTGCCATTAATAAAAGGCATCGATTGTCTCCTCTGCAAGTCAAATGCCAGTTGTGCGGTGAACTATCCTCGCGGACGTGTCGGTGGTTGGGGCGCGGCAGTCTGTTGCGCCTGGGCTTGTTGCTTGAGCAAATAATCGCGGTGGAAGAGGGCGTGGGCGCGGACGTTGGCGTAGCCGAGCGGAGCTTCGATCTTGGCGACTTGCCCGGCATCGGACGAAAACCAGCGCATGCAAATCTCGAGTTCAACGGCGTGATTGTCCGCGAACTCATCCGGCATGATGCTGGGCAAAATCATTTCGGCGTCCACGCCATTCGCGGCCGCGGCCTGGAACGCGGACGGCACCGCGCCGGTCACGTCACGCCGCGCCACCACGGGAACTTCGCCGACGAGCTGCGCGATTTCGCGGTACTGCTTGGTCCGCGATTCTTCGTCCGGAATCACAAATTCCTCGAGGCCGATCAGCCGCTTCACCAGCGCCATGTTCTCGGGATGCGCCAGGACGGCCTGAATCTGCGGATCCGGATTGGCGATCAATTGCAGCAGAACCGCGCGTTGCTGCGACCACAGCGTGGGATATTGCTCGTCCGTTTCCGGATAGCTGAACAAATTCCCCTTGAGGTCCGCGAGGCGAATCCATTGCGATTCGAACGCCGCGCCCGCGCCGAGCAGCGTAACCTCCACATCGTTCGGGCGGTTGCGGCGAAAACAATCCACAGCCAGCAGCATGATGTCCGCATGAAAGAATTTCATGCGCCGCCACACGAGGCCGATGCGGCCCATGGCCTGATCGCGGGCCATGGCGTAGCCAGACGCGGTGTCGTTGTTTGACATCGCACCGCCGAAAAGCGCGGGAAACGCGCCGGTAAGAAATTGCGCGATGGGGCCCATCAAATTCGCGGCGTGCTCGGCAAGATCGGGAGGAACCTCGGCGGGCTCCGGCTGAAAAAATCCCGCAGCAAGAGACTCGCCCGGCTTCGCGCGCGCGGGATAGTGCGCGCCGGGCTCGGCCGTCTGGCTCTGCAACGAATCGAAATCGAGCACTTCGCTGTCGGCGTAAATCGGCGGAATTCCGTACTCGTACGTTTCGATTTGCAGATTCGAAAGCGTGTTGAAGCGCTCCTGCACGCTGATGAGCGCATCGCCGAGCGCGGGACGCCCGCTCGAGCCGTCGCCGGGAAGCGCATGCAGCACGCGCCAGTGGTCGTCCATATTTTCGTTGCGCGATTCGCAGTAAGCATCGCCGGCAAACGCGACGTACGCGCCGTCGGGAAACATTTGCAGCAGTTCGTCGCGCAACGATTTATCTTCGAGCGCGAAAAACGCCCACGGGCGCAGCCACGTGCGCTGGAACGTGATCAGATTGATGTTGAAGTCGCCGCCTTCGGTCAGCGGACCGCCCTGCGATTGCGCCAGGCGCGCAAGACGTTCGTACTGTTGCGAGCCCGGAGCGACGGGCGCGCCGATTTTGTCCGCCGCGTGCGGATAGGCCGCGCGCAAACGCGCCTGGTGCACTTCCATGTTCCATTGCAGGTACGGATATTCGTGCATCTCGTTGGCCCACGGCGGAGTCTTCAGCTCCAGGCCGCCGATGATGTTGATCACTTCCTGGCCGTTGGGAACGCGCAGGCGCGTTTCGGCGGCCGGCACGGTGACCGTTTCCGCCGCGACAAAGTCCTCTTCGGTCAGCAGCGCCCCGCATCGCGCGCAATGCGCGAGCGAGGCGAACCCAACGCGCGCGTCATTGTTTACGTTGTCATCCCGTTCACCCTGAGCGCCGTTAGCGAAGGGAGCAGAATCGCGCACGTTTTTGCTTTTGTTGTCATCCCGAGCGGAGCGAGGGATCTCTCCCTCTCCGTCGGCGCCGGAAGAGAGGTTCCTCGCTACACTCGGAATGACAGGCAAATCCGGAGTCGCGGCTGTGGCCGGGCTCTCCGCGCTGCATTCGGGGCAGACGTACACGTCATTGCCAATGCGCACTTCGCGCGCGGCAATTTCCGTCTCAGGATGAAATCCGAAGCGCTGCCCATCGACGACGAATCGCACGTACGCGCCGACTTTGCCGCCAGTCCAGAGCTGAAACGCTTCCTCGACAATCAAATTCCCGATGCGATTGTTGCGTTCGACGAGCCCGCTCACTTCCGTCGCAGCCTTTGCCGCCGCGACGTCTTCTTCCGCCTGCGCGGACGAGGGGAAAAAGCGCACGCGCGGAACGTCCTGCGAGAGCACGGACACGAGCGAGAGCCCGAAAGCCTGATAAATGTTGGTGACGAATTCGTAGCGCGGCAGGTCTTCGATCGTCGAGCCGTCCGTCATTTTCTGCTCGAACGGCAGGTGCCAGTTCTGGTCCTGCTCGCTCCACCACAGATATTGCAAGCCGCGCCAGAATTGATGCGCCTGCTTGATGCGTCGCACTTCCTGCCGTCGCGTGGATTCGGACTCGACAGAGAATTGAAAGACCAGCCGGCGCAGCGCTTCCTGCAAACGGTCGGGCAGCTGCTCGTTGTTCGCGCCGTAAGGTTTCGCGGCGGATTCCGAGCGGGGTGGACCTTCGACCGGGACAATGGATGCGTTGGGTCCCCGGAGCTTCGCTTGCGTGGTCATTTCGTTTTCTCGCTTGGATGCGGATCGTTGCGCGGGAGAGTAGAATCCACAAATGCCCCACTACTCGGTGGAACTCAGAATCGAGGGTCAAAACGTAAACACAAACCGAATAACAAGTGAGCTAGCACTCGCTCCATCACTAACGCGGCAAGTTGGCGAATGGCGCAGTCCAGACAGCGTCTGGGAGAACGCTCTATGGGCGTTCGATGCTAAGGAGGGCGATAAGTCGGATTGGCAAACCCTCGAAGTGGGGCTCCGTAATTTACTCGCGATTTTCCTACCGCACCGCGACACACTTCGCCTCTATCAGCGGCAGTATGACGTGTATTTCTACTGCGGGCAGTTTTCCGCAGGGCGCGGCGGTGGGCCACAGCTCTCCGCGGAGATACTCAAGACTCTTGGCGACTTCGGTGTTCGACTTTCTCTCCACACATATTTTTCCGACGATGAACCCTGACTGACTGCATGATGAAGGACGATGCGCTACTGGATCGTGACGGAGGGTTGGCCTAGCGCGATAGCAGTAGCGATGCGGGAGCCGCGCTCGTCGGTGGTGAAGCCGAACGTGCAGCGGACGAAATGCGCGTTCTGCAAGTCGAGTTCCCCACCCTCGTAACGCAAGCGCGTGCCGATGAAGGTGACGTCCTTCCAGTGGATGCCGTCCAGCGTTTGCGACGCGCCCTCCATGGTCAGATTCTCAACGCGCACTTTATCGGCGAACGCGCGCGTGAAGGGCGGAAGAATCATCTCGGACGTGTCAGGCATGAGCGTGGCGTCGAGATAATCTCCGCCGAGAGTTTTGGGATCGAGCGTTTGTCCCGCAGAAATCTGGTGCGGCGAAGCGATTACCACGTGGCCGGGAATTTCGACGGAGTGACGTGCCTGCACCCCCGGGCCCGCGGGCGGCTGTGTTGCCGCTGCCGCGGCGGCGGAGCTGGCGGGATCCTTTGGGACAATCTGCACGGTGCGCAACTGCGCAAGTTCGATGCGCGCGAGTGTCACGTGCTCGATGAGACGCGCGTTATCAGAATGCGTGGCGGCGACGCGATCGAGTTTTTCAATCGCTGCCTGGAAAAAATCCGGCGGGGCCGCGGCCGAATGCTCGCGCGACGCCGCAAGCGCCGTGGCCGCGCGATCCATTTCAATTTCCGCCGGGATGAGGTCGCCGGCGGAAGCGTCGTGAACGCCGGACTCGAGCGCGGACAAAACTTCGGATTGCCAGATGGGCACCGCCGGGCCAGCCGCGGCCGCCGCGACGGGAATTTGTTGCGGCGGATGCAAAAAACGGTGCACGCCTTGCCAAAAAAACGAGCCCACGAGCACGACCGCCAGGGCGATGACCACGAAGCGCGCGTAGGCCGGCATCGATTTCTGATTCGATCTTCGCGTGCCGCAGCGGCGCGAGCGCCCGCTCGGCGTGTCGTAGCTGCTCATGATCGCCCCAAAAACGATCGGAATGCTGCCAACGTCCATTCTACGCTGGGGAGCGAGCGGCGAGTCAACAGGCGCGCGGATGTGCGGCTACTTGCGGCCGTCTTTGCCGAATTCGTCGCGGAGGAAACTCACGAGGTCGCGATGATCGGAGAACACGTGCGTCTCGGGACGCGGCGCGTACGCGGCGGAAGGATAATCGCCGGGCTGGATTCGCGGCGACGCTGGACTTGCCGCCGAAAACGCCGAGCTGGCGCGCGCGGGAAGGCGTCCCGCGGACACTTCGCGATGCACGTGCGCGACGTAGCCGCGTTGCGCGCGTCCCGAATGCGACGGCACCACTTCCGCGGCTTCGATTTCGACGCGATGGATTGGGCCGGCGTTCGCGCGTGCGGCACGTGCGTTGGATGTGGCGCAGCTCGCGTCGTCGTCGAAATCGTCGTCGCCGTTGTTTGCATCGGCGCCGGCGCTCGATTGCGAGCTGGCGCTGTTGGCGATGTCGTCGTGCGCGGATTGTTCGAGTTCGGCCAGCGCGGCTTCGGCTGCGCGCGCTGCTTCTATCGCTTCCCCCGCGATGGGATTCATGTAGTAACGTCCTCGAATGAATGGCATGTTTTTCTCCTTTGTTGAATAAGTGACGAGTGGCGAGTGGCAAGCGAGAACTTGCCTCGCGCCCACTCCGGTTGGCAGGGGCATCCGCCGCGGCAGACCGTGCCCGGTGTCAGTGCTGTAGCGTGGTTGTTCCGTCGGCCAAAACGTTGCCTTCGTAGCGGCGACCTTTAGGTCGGCGCCTTTGGTCCGCCCAGCGAAAGAAAATCCCCCACCTAAAGGTGGCCGCTACGAAACCAGTTGTGAAGGCCCAATCGCGTACGTGGCGCGATTCTTGTGACGCGCACCGGGCATGGTCCGGCGCGGCGGATGCCCGACGGTTGATCACCAGCTACTCTTTCTTCGCTGCATCGAACTCGAGCATGCGGTAAATCTGGTGCCACGAGCGGCGGCGCATCGGAACGGCCGCATCGGTCGTCGGCTTCACGCGCACGCGCGGCGGACGCCGGACGGCATGCGCGGGTTTCGTCGAGGCTGGAGCCGAAGATGTCGCGTGGGCAGCAGCGCCAAGGCCCTCAGCGGCTAGAGCCGCGTCACCCGCACCCGCGTTTTCGGCACGCTTGAAAGCGTGCCCTGACGTGTCCGGCGCAGGCACGGCGACCGCAGGCGCGGGCGCCGCCACCGTGATCGGCGGGACGCCGGCGATGCCGAGGATCGAATTCAGCAGCGCGCGATTTTCGGCGCGCAGCCGCGCGACTTCGGTTTCGAGCGCGCGCGTGTACCGCGTCGCCGTGATGCGTCGCCATATTTCATGCATGTTCATCATGAGGAGTGCACGAAGACAAAAAACGCCGACCTAAGGGTCACCGCTACAATAACGGGCCTCCGCGGTTGCCGTGATTTGTAGCGGCCGCCTCCAGGCAGGCGAATTGTGCATTCAGCGGGCAAACGGAATTAGGGCGAAGCGATCCAACGCTTCTAATTGGGTGGTAATATCCACGCAGAGTAACAATCGGGAGGCAAAACGATGCAGCCCCTACAGGACGTCCTTACGGATCAGAGCAACTCTTCGGCGGTCGATTCCGCGTTTTTCAGCCGGCCACCGATGCGATCGGCGTCTTTTATTTTGGGTACGCTGTTGTTGCTTATTGGCCTGGCGTGCGCTTGCCTTATTCTGGTGCGTCGCTGGAACGAATTGCCAACGATCGCGATTATGCAGATGGGGTTAGCCACGGCCACGATCGTGATTTTGTGGATTCGTGCTTATCAGATTTTCTACAGGCTTCACGAACTCTACCTCCAGGCCAAGCAGGATTCCTCTTTTGTTCGCTCGCCGATCGACAACGTGTTCCGCAGCGCCGGAAACTTGATGTCCGCGACTCTGTTCTTTGGATTCTCGGCCACCGTATGGTTCCTCATTGCGCTCGGCTCCGCCCTCAGTCATCACTAGAAGCGCCCCGCCGCGTTCAGCCGCAAGCATGCCTGGCGCGCCCGCTGCTGTTCCCTACTGCTGTTCCTCGCAGTTCTTTATGTCTTAGTGTCTCTGTGGCCAATCTTTGCCGGCGGCGGCGGTGGAGGAATGACACCGGGCGGGCACCACGAGATTCTTCCAGCTGGAATTTGTGGGCTTGCATGGCGCGACAGGTGGGATCGGTCGCGGTCATGTGTGCGGCGACGCGGTCGGCGAACGGAATGCGGCTCTCACTGCCGGCGGCGCGCGTGGCGTAACGCGATTTCAGCCCGTAGCGCGCGGCGTCGGCGGGATCGTCGCCATCCATCTTTTCGATGTCTTCGACGCGCGCGGGATCGCGCACCAACGTCGGAATCGTGCGAATCAGTTCGCCGCAATTATCGGTGAGCAGCCATTCGTTCGCGTCGAGCATTTGGTACATCAGCATCCATCCGCCGACGCGATCGTTGTCCGCGGGAATGGGGCGCGGAAATCCGGCGGCGGCGAAGACGTCGCCCATTTGGTCGGCGATGGAGGCCTCGTCGGTGCGGCGCGCGAAAGCGTCGGGCGAGAGGTAGATCGTGTCGATCTTTTCCGGCGCACCATCGCGGCCGATGCTGCGCCCAATGATTTGCCGCGCAAGCTCTCGCGGTGAAGTGCGATGCGTGACGTGCTCGCGGTAGGTGACAATCCGAAGAGGATTGTCATCCCGAGGGCGGTTTGTGCGCGAGGGATCTTTCTGCGGCGTCGGCCACTCGGAGCGAGGGATCTGCCTTTCGTTTTCGTCGCGCAACCCAACAGCAGGTCCCTCGCCGGGCCCCGCACCGGCCCTCGCTCGGGATGACACGATCGAGGTGGCCTGTTCGGAGGAAGCGGTCTCGGAATGACCATCCCGCATGAGAACGGCGGTGGGCGGCGTCTGCGCGTGCCAGTATGCGGCGGCGGGATGCTCGAAGCCCCAGTCGATCGAAATCCAGCGCGGCCACCAGGGCTTCCAATCGATCTGCTCGGCGCGCGCGACGTGGCGCGAATAATCGAAGCGGTCGAAATATTGCCCGGCGAAAACGTCCCAGTCGCCGTCGAGGAACGCGCGCTTTAGATGCGAAGGCAGAGCGCGCAGCGTCTTCAGATAATTTTCGTCGCCAGCGTAAATGGGATTGTCGGTGACGCGCGCGGGAATGAAATCATAATCCGCGGGATCGTAGGATTCGGGAAGGTCCATGCCGGACGCGGGCTGCTTGTCAATCCACAGCGACTTTACCCAAGCGTGGCCGATGTTGCCGGGGTTGGTAGCACCGGCCATGCAGGGGAACGCGCCCGGCATGGGACATCTGTTGCGGCTGGTGAGGAACTGCCACTGGCGGAGAGTGAAGAGCGTGAGCTCGTCAATACCGATGAAAAGAAATTCGGCGCCCTGATATTGGTAAACGTCGTTTTCGTTCTGGCAGTAGCCGAACCAAGTGGTGGAATTATTCAGCCAGGTGACCACGTGCTTCGATTCGTTGTAGGTGCGATAGAGTTCGCGCGGAATGTCGCGGCGGAAATAAAGTAGCAGGGATTGTTCGAGCTCGGGAAACGTCCGCCGCAGCAGAAGCGTGTTCGCTCCGGGATGCTCGCTTGCCTGCAGAATCGCTTCCATCAGCAGCGCTTTCGATTTTCCGGGGCCTGCTGCGCCTCCGAAGAGTCGATACTTCGCCTTGGAGCCGTGAAATTGGCACTGCTTCGCGAACGGCTTGTAGATCAGATCGAAATCGATGGATACGACGTTGCTGGTTTCGTCTGCACACCCATCGGGAGCAGCGTTGCACGAAGTGTGCTCTTCTGCGAGGACGACGCTAGAGGAATCGCCGTGCGTTACGTCCTGGGCGGCTTCGCGAGCTGCGCGCGCGGCTTCGTCACTTGCAAAACGCTCGATGCCGGATGTGACGGTGGCCATGAGGCGGGAAGGTGCTCAAGTAGGTCGTGAGTCGAATGGCTAACGCTGAGGGCGAGGGACGCAATGTTTCAAGATGACCGTGACGGGACCATCGCTGCCGCCGCGATCGGGCGAACGCGGTGGATCGAGAGTGCGCGTGTTCTTCTCGAGCACGTCCACGAGCAATTTGAGGTCGCCCTTATCGTCGCTTTGTCCCAGCTTGTCGTGGAGACTCGCGTAGCCTTCCGCGATTTTGCGTTCGTCGATGCCCTGCTCGCGCAACGCTTCCGCCAGCTTTACCGGTTTGTACTCTGATGGCACGGAAGGGGGCCGCGCGGTCCTGACCGCGGCGCGCACACCGGCGTGGCGGGCGCGTTTCTTTTTCTTGCGCGAAGACGCCGAGGATTTGGGAGCGGGACGTGCCCTGGTCCGAGCCGGTTCGAATCCCTTGGATTTCATTTTAACCGCTGGTTCGGGCGCGTCCCGCATAGGCGAAAAGTTTGTTTGATCGTTTTGTTTCGTAGTCATGGGAAGGCACTTCTTGGCATTTGTAGCGGCCGCCTTCAGGCGGGCGGGTTGTTGTTGGCCACAGAGACACACAGGCGCAGAAAGAGCTAATAGATTCCTGCCACCAGGAGGGATGACACGGAAGAAGAACGCAAAAACGAAACCAAAAACGAGCAAACACCGGCCTGAAGGCCGCCGCAACAAAACCCCCGGAGCCGATTAATGTTGTGGTGGCTTCGCGGGCGCGGCGGACGGCGCGGACTGGCCGACCGGATTGACCGTTGCGAACGTTAGGCAGGCGTGCGGATCGGATTCCGTGCCTTCGGACGTTCGCGCGCTCACGCCGAAGCGGTGCGGCCCGGGGAAAAATGTGCGCGCGGGGCTTGTCGCCGTAATCGCGGGGACGAACTTATTTGCGCCGGCCGGCGCGGGAATCGAGAAAAGCCAGATCGGCGTGGTGCCGGAAACTTCGTACACATTAAATTGCTTGATGCATTTCAAATTCACCTTGCGCGAGCAGGCCGGCATTTTCGTGAAGTCGTAATCGAATTGAATGGTCACCGTGTGGCGGCTGGGCGCCGACTGAATCGCGGCGGCGTCGGAAGACAGCAGGGGATCGTTTGGACCGGGCGGCGGGCCGAGCGGGCGTACCGCGATTTGCCCGGACGATGGAGGCGGAGGCGTTGATGCAGGCGCGGTTGCGATTGCCGACGCGTTCCTGCGATCGGGCACGGACCAGTGTCGCACGGCCAACGTCGAAATGGCCGCGATTACGAGTGCCGCACAAATTCCCACCCAGAGCGCGGGCCGCATGAACGAAGTCACGCCTTGAAATTACATCCGATGCGCCCCGGATGGAAGCGCGTTTCGCTCGGCGCGTGCGTTCCTCGCGGTTGTCATCAGCCGAGGATCTGCACCGTGACGCCGGCGCCGCCGGTGATAGAAACGATTTTTGCGCGGACGAAATTTGCGCGAACGCCGGAGGCGACGAGATTGTCGCCGCTGGTGCTGCTCGAAGTCATGTTGGCCGCGCCGGTAGGGACGGCGTACTGCGCGTCCACGTCATTCATCGCCGTTTGCAATTGGACGCTCACGGCCGTCGGCGCAGTGGTGAAGCTCGTCTGCCAGCGAATCGTCCGGCCGTTTTCTGGGAACCCGGCGTAACTGGGCAGCGCAAATTGCTGGCTGGCCTGGCCCGCGGCGGGCGATTCATTGTTGAAGGCGACCGCGACGTCACCGGGAAAGATCGAGTACGGCGGGACTTGCGTGTTGTAATTCGGCATGAAGCCTCCGGAAAAATGAAACAAGGATGCAGCGAAACGCGGATGCGAGGACGCAGGGCAAAGGCACCAGCGACCACTTAGGAGAGGTCCACGTAGCGGCGAGCTTTGGGTCGGCCTAGTTGGTGTTTAACAGTGATGAGCGATTCGAGAGAGCAACAGCGTGTGCGGTGAATGCAGATTTCGAGGCTAACAAAAAAAGTTGTACATGAAGTCGAAAAATAACGCAAGTGGTTGAGTGTGTGGACGAAAGTCGTCCAAGGCGCAAATGGATGTGGTGGAGCGATTTAGGCGCGATTTTTACTTCTAAAATAATTTCGCGTCGAAATCGGGGTCAAGACGCGCGCGAACCGTTCGTATGAAACGAAAGGAGTTGCGTTGCCGAATTGCGACAGAAACTGCGCAACAACCTGGCTGGCAGCTACATTTCGCACATAAATCACCGCGTGGGGTGCCCCGCCCTTCGCACTCAAGGGTGCGGATTTCGAATTGCTGCCCGACGCACACCACCCCATCGTGTCACCTAACGGGACGCGAAGTTTAGTGGTGGCGTAAGGGAGCGCGCGGTTAGTGGCGCGTTGAAGCAGCCGACGCGGCGGACGCGAAATATGCGCGCAACGCTTCGAAATCTTTCTCTTTTCGCTTTTGCGCGATCACGAACTCCGCCGCCGTATTCTCGGCGCGATTGAGTTGCCTCACCGGCGGAGGATGCGGAGGACGCGCGATCGCAAACGTATTCAGCTGCGTAAGCGTGTCGCCGTGGCAAAACGCGCAGCGCGCCCGGAGCGTTACCTGCAGAGGCGGATCAATGACGATCCGAGAATTGGGGCCGCTCTGGCTTGTCTCGTCGCCTTCGGCAAAACTGTAGCGCCCGTTGTAGGCCGGCGAGTTCTCGTCTTCCGGAACCAAGCCTCCCGATTGCGGATCCCGCACAAAAAGCTTGCGGCTGATTTCGCACACTTGCAACCAGGCCCTTTTAAGGCCGCCGATCGTCTTGAACGTACCGTCATTTAAACGGGCTGTTCCAACGACCCGCGGTTTGAAAATCCGGACCTCCACTTCGGAAGTAAGCGCTGTCGGTTCCACCTTCCCTTTCGAATCGACGAGCAGAAGTTGCGTGACCAGCGCAACGCCGTTGAGCCCATTGATCGGATCGCTTTCCGCGCGGTCCGGCATTCCGTCCAGAAACTTTTGCAGGTTGGGCTGCGGGTGCGAGAGCTTCAGAAAAACGCGCGACGTGCGGCGGAATCCCGCGGCCACATCGTGCATGCGCGGATGAAACCACAGAACTTCGATCCAGCCGCTGTCCTTGTCGAACACTTTGGGGAGCACATCGACGAACACCCCGGGAGGCAAATCGGCGCGAGCGGCAGCGGAATAATTGTTGGGCAGCGATCTGATCTCCTCGGGCGTCAGCGCGATCTTGCGCATCAGGCGCGAGATCAAATCGAGCGCCTCGAGCCTATGCGCGCCGAGTTCCTTCTCGTCCGCGGGTAGAAACGGGAAGAACAACGTGTCGTGAGCGCCCCAAAGATCGCTCTGCATCAGCGCGCGCGCGACCGCGGAGCGCGGGGCGTTTTCGTCGAGCGCCTGTTGCAGCGCCTTTCGAAATTCGGAGTAAGCGGGCTCGGTTAAGACGAGACGGCTGCCGGTGATGACGAAGTGCGACGGGTACAACGGATCGATAGCGCGGTCGCCGATTTCATTGCGTTCGAACGTGCGCGTGCTGATGCCATCAACAAACGGCGCGCCCTCGGGAAATTGGTCGGAGACACGCGTTTCGACGCGTCGCGAGAAAAGAAAGTAGAAGATGCGGTTCCAGGAATCGTTCGGATCCGCGGAGTAGATCGCCTCGGGCGCGGCATCGAGGAGCGCCGCCTTCGGGAAGATAGGCGCCGGCTCCTGCGCCGCCAGGAACGAACCCAGTAGCGCCGCGAGCAAGAGCAGTAACGCAGCGCGCGCTCCCGGGTTTCGCCAGGCGTTCATGCCTCGAATCCTCGCTCCGCTGCATTTTACTGCATTTTCGTGGGCAAGTTCATGGTCCAAGCACCTCTGGTCGGGGCAACCGCCGCGGCATGCCGTCCCCTACGAAGAAAATGTGATCCACACCACCCGCGGGAATCGGCTTCGCAGGCATCGAGTCTTCGATTACAATTTGGGAGCGCGGATTTGCAGGGGACGACGGTCCCCAGGAGGCTCTATGTTTTGCCGGCATGTTGACCTGCGCATCCCCATCTTTCTCTTGTTCGCTTCCCTGCTGCTCCTGGCACTCATTGCCGCGCCGGTGTCCGCGGCCCAAGAAGTTCCTCCGCCGCGCGTGGTGGATTTGAAGGCGGCGGACGGCACAAATCTGAAGGCCACGTATTTCGCCGCAGCGAAACCCGGGCCGGGCGTGCTGCTGCTGCATCAATGCAACGCGCAGCGCAAAGTGTGGAACGGGCTCGCGAGCAGCCTGGCGGGCGCGGGCATAAATGTTTTGACGTTCGATTTCCGCGGCTTCGGCGAAAGCGACGGCAAGAACGCCGATCAATACACCACGCAGGAAGCGATCGATTCGGTGAACAAAATCATGCCCAGCGATACGGACGTGGCCTTTGCCTACCTCGAATCGCAACCGGGCGTGACGCGCGCAGTGATGGGCGCGGGCGGAGCGAGCTGCGGCGTGAACCAGGCGGTGCAACTCGCGCGCAGGCATCCCGAAGTGAAATCGCTCGTGCTGCTCTCGGAAGGAACCAATCCCGAGGGACGAAAGTTTTTGCGCGCGTCGCCGAACTTGCCGCTGTTTGTCGCTGCGGCGTACGACGATCCCGATCCCGGCGTGGTCGAAATCATGGAGTGGCTCGCCGGCCTTTCGCCCGATCCGGAGAACAAGATCGTGCGCTATCCCACCGGCGGGCACGGCTACCAAATGTTTGACGCGCACAAAGAGCTGCCGGGGATGATCGTGGATTGGTTTGTCACCACGCTCAAAACCTCGCCGGGCGCGACGACTGCGGCCGCCGCTCGCCCGCCCATGTCCTCCGAGGTACGCTTCCTCGAACTGACGGACGAGCCTGACGGGGGGAATAAGGCGCGAGAAATGTACAAGGAGACCGTGCGAACCGATCCCAACGTGGCTTTGTTCTCCGAGGCGCTCATGAACCGGCTCGGCTACGAACATCTGCAACAACAGGGCGACGTGAAGGGCGCGATCACGCTCTTTGAGATTAACGTGATGAGGTATCCGAATTCCGCAAACGTGTACGACAGTTTGGGCGACGCCTACATGGCCGATGGCCAGAAGGACCTCGCGCGGCAGAATTCAAAAAAAGCGCTGGAACTTTTGTCCAAGGATACCTCCATCAACCCCGTACTTCGCGACGGCATCAAGACCAGCGCCGAGCAAAAACTGAAGGCATTGGGCGACACCGCGTCGAAGTAGCGGAAGGCCTCGGACAGTGGCGGAATTCATCGAATTGCGGTAATTTCGTGGCCCTCATGGCCCGCGCTCCGAAGTGGACAGACTTTCCACGTTATCCCGTGATTACGATCACGCTGGCATTGTCCATCGGAGTCACGCTGGCTTGGTGGGCCAAAGTAGATATCTCGCCACTGTTTGAAACTGCGGAAATACGCCGGGGGCAACTCTGGCGTCTGGTAACCAGCATCTTTCCTCACCTGGATATCCTGCACTTGGCTTTTCCCGGTTGCGAATGTCGCTCACGCTGCGGGTGCAGTTCTGGGCGCGCTTGTCGGCGCTGCTATCGTGCTGCGCCAGCGCGGAATTGTTGTCGTGGCCATTCTGCTTTTCCTCTCATTAGGATTGTGGGGAGCTACGCTTGGACGGCCTATTGTAAATGTTTGGGGAAAAGCGGGAGCCGAGGAAGCCTATTGGGGATACACAGCTCTTGTGGCGAACCACAACCAAGAGGCCCTTCGATGGCTCCGCGACGCCGCCGAGTATCAGCCCAGGAACGCCGGATATTGGTTCAACCTTGGTGTTTGTTACGATCGGCTGGGAAATACTGCAGCCGCCACGGACGCGTACCAGAGAGCGCATCAACTCGCTCCGAATAATCCATCTTTTGCAGTTCCGAACGAGAAGTAACTTAGACGAGCTACAGTTTGCGCAAGATCATCCGGCGGTTCGGCCGGCGAATTACCCTGCGCGTTTCTTCGCGGATGACACCTTGATCATCCCGACGATGAGGCAGATGAGCGAAGGCCAGAAAGTTATGCCGGCGAGAATTCCAGGACCAACGGGATTGGGGTTGGGATCTCCATGCAGGTGAGCAATTCCGACGGCAAGCAGCAACGGGCCCGAACCTAGAGTAAGTCCGGCGGCGCCAACGCGGACCAAATTCGAATCGCGAAACCGCACCGCTGGGCCAGCCGGCAAGGCGTTACTGATTGTCGTCCTGCGGCGGTGGTTGCTGATCGTTCGACGCCGGAGGCTGCAGCGGCTGCGCCGGAGCGGGTGAAGGGTACAGCGTGAACGTGATTCCGCGCTTGGCGTTTTCGTCCACGGTGCGCTGCATATCGAGCTGGTTCGGATCGAAGGAATTTTCACCGCCATACGTTGTGACGTAATGCAGTTTGCCGCCTTCGAGCCAGAAATCGTTCACCGCGTACATCGAGCCGTCGCGCAGCACGAGCACGGGATACTGTTGCGCAGCGGCAACTCCGGCGGAAGGCTGCGTCTGATTGTCCGGCGAATTCTGCCAATCGCCCGCGCCCTGCTGCTGCGACGCATCGGAATTCATGTCGGCCTGCGAGCCGGAGCCGTTATCGCCAGCGGCGACAGAGAAATCCGCGCCGTAGCCTCCGCTATTGTAGCCGTAACCGTCGCCGCCGTAGCCACCGCCATAGCCGTAGCCGAGGCCTGCGCCAAATCCGTAGCAGCCAAAGCCCCAGTAGGGATCGCAGCCGAAGCCGCTGCCCCACCAGAGTCCGGAGCCGAATCCAAAACCGCCGTACGGGTAATAGGGATAGTACGGATAATAAATAATGGGACGTCCACCCGAGCCACGTGGATGGATATTGCGCGGCGCCGTAATCGTGTTTGCATGCACGCCTACGCCGGAGGTTCTCGACGGCGCGCGCACACCAACTCCAGTTCCCACGCCAACGCCAGTTCCGCGCGGGCTTGCGGCGTTCGCGCTCGGGACGTTATGGAAATGCTGCACCGTGTTGACGTGCGGAGTAGGCGCGGGCGGATCCTGCCACGTATTGTTGTTCGCCGCGAAACGCTGCGGCGCAGCATTGGAACTTGGGCCGCTCGAACTCGAGCCATACCACACGTGCGATGGGCCGCTCTGCCCCGCGTTCGAATGAATTCCAGCCGGGCTGTTCGGTTCGCCGTGAGCGCTGACTACTCCCGATGTCGCGTGCGATCCGCCGCCGCTACTTGCGTGCGAGCTGCCACCGCTGCTTGCGTGCGATCCGCCGCCTCCGTGGGAACCACCGCCACCGCTGCTGTGGGACCCGCCACCTCCGCCACCGTGCGAACCTCCGCCACCGCCGCCTCCGCCGTGTTGGGCGAATGCGGGCTGCGGGGCCAAAGCGAGCGCGGCCGCGAAAATCAAGCCAAGTGAAGTTCTTAGGATTGCTGATGCTGTGCGGTGCTGGGCGGCCTGGGTCATTTTGGTACCCTCCCAATCTGCGGAGACCGTGAAGGGCTTGCCTGCTTTCATTCTAATTGATTGGACGTGGGGTTGCACCATTTGGTTGCAGCTCCGTATTCGCACTCAAAACCCTGCCATTTGGCGCGTCGGCGAGGGTCATTTTTGGCTCAGAAGATAGAGGTCGGCGTGGCCATTGGGACGCGCATAGATGATGGTAGAGAGGTCCCGGGAAAAATCAGAGCCGTTACCTCCGCCGTAAGCCAAGGGGAAAGCAAACGGAACCTTCAGCGCGACCTCGGCAGCTCCGGCGAGTTTGCCGTCTTTCCACGGCTGGCGGTAAATCGTGACTTCGCCGCGGGAAGCAGTTGCATAAAGGAACGATTTGCCGTCGCGGGCAAAATATACAAGCTCCGTCACTACACCGGGAAGCAGCTGGCTGCATTTCCTTTCAGAAACGGACACCTCGTTAATCCCATTTTTTTCTCCGTTGAGTACCACGCTGAGCAGGTACTTCCCGCTTGGGTCAGCGTCGGAAGCGTAGCCGCAGTCGTCCACCAATTTCTCCCGATTTGAGCCATCCGCGTTCTCTCTCCAAACCGTTGACATCGAACCCGCCTTTTCCGAAACGCTCACGTAAATGGATTTCTGGTCGGGACTCCACAGCGAAGTCATCGGGTCACCCTCCATGGGAGGGAGCTGACGAAGCCCGCTGCCGTCCGCGCCGACCGTGAAGGTTTTGAACGCCGTGCCCGCTCCCAGCTCAAAAAAAGACAGGTGAAAATTGTCCGGCGCCCAAAACTCAGCTTGCAGCCTTTCTCCGGTGGCGATCTTCACCTTGTTGCCGCCGTCGATGTCCGATGCCCAGAGTTCTTGCGTCTGATTGGACGGGAATGTAACGTACTGCACGCGCTTTCCATCCGGCGAGATGGCGGGCTGACTTGCGTCTTCCGACACTATGTCCGTCGATTCCTTCGAATGGACGCGGTAGGCGGTCAAGGTGCCCGAGGACCTGCCATTCACAAAGTAAATCCCTTTTCCTCCCGGCTCTGGCATGGGCGAAACATCCGGCCCGGTTCCGAAGGTAATCTGCGTCAGGCTCCGATCCTTCAGGCCGTAACTCCAGATGTTCGACAACCCGTTCACCGCGCGGCTGAAGAGCACGGTATTCCCAGGTTCGCCCCATACGGTGCCGAACCAAAAGACCCCTGACAACTCACCCAAATCAACTGCTTCATGATTGGCCAGGTTTATTTTGTAAAAATGGAAATCTGGCGAACCTTCCCGAGAGGCGGCCGCAAGCAGGTCGTTGCCGCCGGGATACAGCAGAACGGGGTGGAAGGTCACGGCCGTATCCTTCGGGCTGTACACCAATTCTTCATTCATTCCGGATTTTCCCGCACGGAAAATCCCGGCGCTATCAGACTTCCTGTAGTAAATAAATGCGCCATCCTCCGAGGGCACAGCTAAAATGCCCGAAAGCACACGGCGGGGAGCGCCACCGAGCGTGGGCACGGCCCAAACCTCATCGCGGCCGAGAAACCTTCCGTAATAGATTTCCTTGCCGTCCGGAGAAAAATTGTCCAGGAGCTTGTCTCCTTCATCAGTCGTGAGCTGAAGCGGCTCGCCGCCCGAGGTGAGCATGAGAAAAATTTGCGCGATACCCGCTACGGGTGAGACGAACGCCACGGCGTGCCCGTCGGGCGAAAGCCTCGCGTACCTCATCGGTTTGTTCCACTGGCTGATTTGCGTGATCTTCGCCGGGCCGCTGCGAGCATTCGAGCGAGGCCAAAAATGATACGCCGCAAAAGCAGCCGCCAGGGGAAGTACGACGCATAGAGCCACAACAACGTATTTCTTGGGCGCGGGCTTCGCGGAAGGCTGGGCGGCCACGGCGGAGGCCGAGCCGCTCGCAGTTTCCGGTGCCGGACCCTGCACCGCCGCGCTTTCTGATGATGAAACTCGCCCCGAATCCGTGTCGCGTTTCAGCCGCTTCAATTCCGCACGCAGGTCCGACGCATGCTGGTAGCGCAGATCGCGATCCTTCTCCAGCGCGCGGCTGATGATCTCTTCGAGCTTTGCTGGAACCTCCGGATTCAGCCGCACGGGAGCAACTGGTGTTTGATTCAGAATGGCTTCAGTGATCACTCCCGATGTCTCCCCGCGAAATGGAAGTGTTCCGGTCGCCATTTCATAAAGCACTACTCCAAACGAAAAGAGATCGGTGCGCGCGTCCAATTCCTTGCCTCGCACTTGCTCGGGTGACATGTAGGCCACCGTGCCCACAGCGGTCCCCGGACTTGTCAAGTGCTCCGCGCTTACTCCTCCCATCGCATCCGCGGTGAGCGTGGCCCCCGAAGCCACCGCTTCCCGCTTCGGCATCAGCTTGGCTAAACCGAAATCGAGAATCTTGGCGTGCCCGCGCTTGGTCACGAAGATGTTGGCTGGTTTGATGTCGCGGTGAACCACCCCTTCACTGTGAGCGGCGTCAAGACCCTCCGCGATTTGAATTCCCAGGTCGAGGACGCCCTCCATTTCCATCGGGCGGCCACCGATTCGATGCTTCAGCGTCACGCCGTCCAAATACTCCATCGCGATGAAGGCTTTGGCATCGTGTTCGCCGATCTCATAAACGGTGCAGATGTTCGGATGATTGAGCGCGGAGGCGGCCTGCGCTTCCCGCCGGAATCGCTCGAGCGCTTGCGGGTCGCGCGCAACTTCGTCCGGCAAAAACTTCAGCGCCACGAACCGGTGCAGGCTTGTGTCCTCCGCTTTGTAAACGACGCCCATACCGCCGCCGCCCAGTTTTTCGAGGATGCGGTAATGCGAAAATGTTTGCCCCATGAGTGAGCTGGGATCCGCCATTTTCCGCACATCTTAGGTTGGCCGAGGAGGCAAGTCAACGAAGAGGGACCATCGTCCCAGGTCAGCGTCAGCTAGCCGGGTCATCTACGCGAGCGGGGGATCAGAGCTGACAGAATTCTGTTTCGCGGCGAGGGTTTATTTCTGGCTCAGAAAATACAGATCGTGCTGGCCGCCGGGGCGCGCATAGACAAAGGTGGAAAGATCGTGCGAGAAATCGTAGGCGTTGCCGCTGAAGGCCATGCTGAACGAGAACGGAAGCGTTAGCGCGACCTGAACCGGGCCCGCCAGCTTTCCATCGTTCCAGGGTTGACGGTAGATGGTCATTTGTCCGCGGGCGGCCACGGCGTACAAAAATGATTTGTGATCCGCGGCGAATGCGACGCCAAAAGTCACTGCTCCTGGAACCAACTCGTCGCATTTACCGTCCGCGAGAGACAGCTGGTAGATTCCGGCGCGCTCGCCTCGCGGAGAAAACTCGATCAGATATTTTCCGTCCGCACTCACGTCCGCGGGAAATTCACACCCGTCTGAGATATCACGTAAGTCTGAGCCGTCAACGTTTACTTTCCACGTGGATATCTTCGAGGGTGGTTGAAACGCACCGAGGTAAACGGCCTTACCGTCATTGCTCCACATGCTCGTGGCGACATATTCCCCATTCCACGGGATTTCGTGGACTCCGCTGCCGTCCGCTCCCGCAGTGTAAATCCGGCTGGACTTCTTTGCGGAGTCCACGTAATTAATCTGCCGGCTGTCGTGTGACCACATGCCGGTGGACAAGTGTGCCGAAGAGGCTACCCTCACTTTGTTCTTCCCGTCGATGTCCGACACCCAAAGTTCGGTGCCGTTCGCTTCCGGAGAAGTGATGTACATTACGCGCTTGGCGTCCGGCGAAATCGAAGGCTGGGTGGCAATCTCGGAAACGATGTCCACGGATTCTTTCGAGCGCACGTGATAAGCGGTGAGAAAGCCGGATAATTTTCCATTTACATAGTAAAAACCCTTTCCTCCCGGATCTGGCATCGGCGAAAGGTCGGGACCCGCGCCCAGGGTTACCTGTGTCAACGAGCGGTCCGCCAAATTGTATTTCCAGATGTTCGTCAGTCCATTAACGCTGTGGCTGAAAATCAGCGATTTTCCGGGCTCGGCCCACTGCGTGTGATTCACGTCTGCCGGTAGCTCGCCCAGATCGGCCGATGAGTGAGTTGAAATGGTCACTTTGTGAAGCCGAATGTCACTCAATCCGGACGTTGCCGTAGCCACCAGCAACGCATCCCCACCGGGATAGACCAGCAATCCAATTGGATAACCCGCGGCTGCGTCGAATTTGAAGATCTCTTCCGCGCCGACCCCGGACTTGTCCGCGCGGAATATCGTCGGGGCCGGCGGGTTCAAGTAGAAAAGAGAGTTGCCATCCGCGGATGGAACCACCGCGCCGCCCGTCAATACCTTCCGCGGTGCACCGCCCAGCGTGGGGACAGCCCAGGTTTCGAAGTGTCCCAGATTGCGCTCGTAGAAAATCTCGCCTCCGTCAGACGAAAAACCGGTCACGTTCTTGTCGCCTTCGTCGGAGGTGAGCTGAAGCGGCTCGCCACCGGAGGTGAGCATCACGAAGACCTGAAACGTGCCGCTGACGGGTGAGTCGAATGCTACCGTATGTCCGTCCGGCGAAAGCGTTGCTCGCGCCATGGGTTTATTCCAGTGGCTGATTTTCCTCACTTGACCCGTGGCAATGGGCGCGCTTGCGTGATTCCAAAAGTGATATGCCGCGAACGCCGCGCCCAGCACGACGATGGCGCACAGCGCAGCGAGAATATATTTCCAGCCTCCGCCGCCGGATACTGGCTTTACCGCCGCATCGCTGACGCTGCGAATTGATGCCGAGGAACCTGGAGATGCGACAGCGACACCGCGCGAACTGCTTTCGGCGGACGCCGGAATCCGGCCCGAATCCGTATCTCTCCGCAGACGCTTCAAATCCGCGCGCATTTCTGGCGCCGACTGGTAACGCAGGTCGCGCTCCTTTTCGAGCGCCTTGTTGATGATGTCTTCGAACTTTGCCGGAACATTTGGATTCAGGCGCACCGGGGCTACCGGCGCCTGATGCAGAATCGCGTCGGTGATCACTCCGGATGTGTCGCCGCGAAACGGAAGAACGCCGGTGGCCATTTCGTACAGCACCACGCCAAAAGAGAACAAGTCGGTGCGCGCGTCGAGTTCCTTGCCGCGCACCTGCTCAGGCGACATGTAGGCCACCGTGCCGACTGTCGCTCCGGGACTCGTCAACATCTCGGCCCCGACAGTGGGCATTGACGAAACACTGACTCCCTGGGCGATGCGCGGCGAAGGCGCCAGCTTGGCCAGACCGAAATCGAGAATCTTCGCGTGTCCGCGCTTGGTCACAAAAATATTGGCAGGCTTGATGTCGCGGTGGACCACTCCTTCGGCGTGGGCCGCGTCGAGCCCGTCTGCAACCTGAATGCCCAGGTCCAGAATGGCATCCATCTCCATCGGCTGGCCGCCGATGCGGTGCTTCAGCGTCACGCCGTCCAGATACTCCATGGCGATGAAGGCGTGGCCATCCACCTCGCCGATCTCGTAAACCGTGCAGATATTCGGATGATTGAGCGCCGAGGCCGCCTGCGCTTCCCGCCGAAATCGTTCCAGCGCCTGCGGGTCGCGCGCGACTTCGTCCGGCAGGAACTTCAGCGCCACGAACCGGCGCAGAGTAGTGTCCTCGGCCTTGTACACCACGCCCATGCCGCCGCCACCGAGCTTTTCTGTGATTCGGTAATGCGAGATGGTCTGGCCGATTCGAGATGGAGTTTCAGGCATCGGCGCACATCTTAGGTTGCAGCAGAACGCAAGTCAACGAACTGCGCATGTCCCTCGCAGACAAATCACCGGATCGGGTGCCCCACCCTTCGCACTTAGGGCGGGGGTTTTGAATTTATGCCATGCCCGACGACTAACTTGAGATTGCGGCGCGGCGGCTTCCATGCTCGAGCCGTTTGCCGGCCATCGTCTGCGAGCCCAGAACCAAATCATGTACGTGTCTGCGTACCGATGACATCGTTTCGGCTCGGGCAGTTGCCTTCGTAGCGGCCGCCTTTAGGCGGGCGTTTTTTCCGGGCCGCGAATACAAAACCAAATATGCCGGCCTGAAGGCCGCCGCTAGAACCGTTCTGGAAGGCGCGAGACCGAGATCGCCTCAGCGGGCACGGCATGCCGTACGCCTACAAAACCGTTCGCGAAGCCGCGAAGGAAGACAAACTTGAGAATGCGGGGTCGGCGGCCGCGCTCATGCACTATAATGGCGCGCTCATGGCCCTCGCCTCCGGTACAAAACTTGGTCCGTACGAAATTCAGTCGCTCCTGGGTGCGGGCGGCATGGGCGAGGTTTACCGCGCGCGCGACACGCGGCTGCAGCGCGACGTCGCCATCAAAATCCTGCCGCATTCCCTGGCCCACGATCGCGACCGCCTCCGCCGTTTCGAGCAGGAAGCCCGCGCGGTCGCCGCGCTGAATCATCCAAATCTGCTGACCGTTTTTGATGTGGGCGCATCGCCGCTCGGGCAGGACGGAAGCGCGACCGGCGCGGCAATCGGCACACCAAGCGGTACGTCAAGTGGCACAGCGAGTGGCGCGCCAACTGGCGCGGCGGCAGGCGGTGCGAACGAATCGCCGTACATCGTTTCCGAATTGCTCGAGGGCGCGACTCTGCGCGAACGCTTAGCCTCCGGCGCGCTGCGCGAACGCAAGGCCGTCGATTACGCCATACAGATCGCGCGCGGCCTGGCCGCAGCGCACGAACGCGGCATCGTGCACCGCGATCTGAAGCCCGAAAATCTGTTCGTCACCAACGACGGCCGCGTAAAAATCCTCGATTTCGGCCTGGCCAAGCTCACCGAAGCCGCCCCCGCTGATTCCGACGCCACGCTCGCCACGCTAAATTCCGCCACGCAAGCCGGCATGGTGATGGGCACCATCGGCTACATGTCTCCCGAGCAGGTGCGCGGAAAGCCAGCCGACGCGCGCAGCGACATTTTCAGCTTCGGGGCGGTTCTCTACGAAATGCTCGCCGGTCGCCGCGCGTTTCAGGGCGAGACGCCCGCGGACTTGATGAGCGCGATCCTGCATCAGGAGCCGCCCGAACTCACCGCCACGAACCAGGAAATTTCGCCCGCGCTCGACCACATCGTTCATCACTGCATGGAAAAAGACGCGCAGCAGCGCTTCCAATCCGCGGGTGACATCGCCTTCCAGCTCGGCGAAATGAGCGGGCTGCGCAGCTCCACCGGCACAAAAGCGCTGGCGGAATCCGCCGCAACGAAAAAGTTGAAGCCGTGGATGCTCGCAACGATCGCCGGCGCGGCATTGATTTTGCTGCTGGCCGCGACATGGTTTCTGGCGCGTGCGACAGCGCGCACCACGCCGCCAAAATTCACGCAGCTGACCTTCCAGCAAGGCTACGTGGAATCCGCGCGCTTCCTGCCCAACGGGCAAGGCTTCGTCTGCGTGTCGCGCTGGGGTTCGGATACCGCTCTCGGCCTTTACACCGGACAAATAGACAGCCCCGGATTACGCCCCTTGGGAGTTCAGGCGGATTCCCTGGCATCCGTATCGTCCGGCGGCGAGCTGCTTGTGATCCAAAATCTTCAATCCGTCGGGTCCGGATACGTACGCGCGGGCACTTTAGCGCGGCTACCTCTGGGCGGCGGAGCGCCTCGACCCGTGCTCGATTCCATTCAGTATGCCGACTGGGCGCCGGACGGCAAGGACTTCGCGGTCGTGCGGTTTGTTCCGGCCAGCCACGTCTATCGCCTGGAATATCCGGTGGGCAAAGTGCTATACGAAACCGCGGGATGGATCAGCCATCCGCGTTTCTCGCGCGACGGTAAACGCATCGCCTTCCTCGATCATCCTGTTTTCGGCGACGATAAAGGCGCGGTGGCAGTCGTGGATTTGGAGGGGCATCGCAAACAGCTGGGCAGCGGCTATGGCTCGGTTCAGGGGGTGGTGTGGTCTCCGGATGGAGATGAGATCTGGTTCAACGCCATCGCCGAGGGAGTCCACCGTTCGCTTTACGCCGTCACTCTCGGAGGTCGCGAGCGCTCTCTGTACTCCGTGCCGGGAGATGTTGATGTTCAGGACGCGCTTCCCGATGGCCGCGCTCTTCTGGCCCAGCAAAGTGAGCGCCGCGTACTTATGGTTTTCACTCCCGAACATCCCGAAGCCCGTGATTTCACCTGGATGGACTGGGTATTCGGCGCGCGCTTTACGGCCGACGGCAAGCAAATTCTTTTCGGCGACGAGCACGCCGGCAAGTTGTACAGCGTGTTTCTACGCAATCTGGATGGTTCGCCCGCGGTGCGGCTCGGAGACGGCATCCCGGACGATCTGTCGCCGGACGGGGCCTGGGCTACGAGTCGTCTGCCGGTTCCTCCCGTTCAGATTACGCTGCTGCCCACGGGAACGGGCGAGCCCCGCCAGCTTACGCACTCAAAAATAAATCACTCGTACTCGCGCTGGTTGCCCGACGGCCGCATCGTCGCCAACGGCTCGGAGCCCGGCCACACCGATCGCGCGTATCTGATTGACACGAGCGGCAACGAAACGCCCATCACGCCGGACGGAATAAGAATGGTCGCCCTATCGTCGGATGGAAAGCGCATGGTGACAGTCAACGCCAAGTCCGAATATCAAATGACCACCATGGACGGAGGCCAAGTGCAACCGCTGCCTCCGCTGCAAAAGGACGACCGTCCCTTTGATTTCACGCTCGATGACGCCGCGCTGCTCGTTCGGGTCGCGCGCCATGACGGCGGGTTCGACATCTGGCGCGTGGAACTCGCCGGCGGCAAACGCACTCTGCTGCACACCATAAATCTTCCCGGACTTCCCGCGCTCGCGAACGGTCTCACCGTCACCGCCTCGCGCGACGGAAAAAACTTCGCCTACCAGTATCACCCCGCCATCTCGACGGAATACTTGGTCGAAGGCCTCCGCTAACCCCGCGCGATATCCGATTTGCTTCCGTAGGGGCATCCGCCGCGGCGGACCGTGCCCGGTGTCAGTGCCGTACCTGGCAGATAACACCGCGCTCATAAATCACCGGGGAGGGTGCCCCACCTTTCGCCTTTAAGGGTGGGGATTTTCAATTTGTGACCGTTAGGGTTCGAGCGCCGGTACGGCTTCGGATTCTGACAGGCGGGGTGGTTCGGTGGTAACACCGTTATACCGTTCCTCTTCTTGCATCCCCGGGCATGCGAGTGTAGCCTTCCACCGATTCAGACTCTGAGGCTGATTTTTCCCGGACCATAATCCGCAAGGATGAATTCGGTGAGATTTTCCATCGCGCTTCGAATTACAATCTGCCTTCTCCTTGTCGTTGATTTTCCTCAAGCCTCAACAGGACAAACGGCTGCGTCGGTCGTCCTTCACCGCCGGATTCCTTCGGCGAATTGTCAACTCCTGCAGCGTGGATCGCTGATGACCGGAGACCATTTTGCATGGATCGAGTTAGACGGAGTGAAGGGAGAAATCTATTCGCCGGAACTCGAACCGGGCGATTATCTGACCGCGCTATCCGGATCGCCGGAAAAGGCAGCCCGCAAATCAGGCTTCGAAGTGAAGAAAGATTCGCCAAGCACGCCCGACTTGCCGGCGGTTGCAGCCTTGAGCAGCGAAGCGCATTGCCCCGATCTCCAGAGCGCGATCTCCGAAGTAGAACAGCACCGGGCCGCAAAGCGTGAGCAGTTACAATCAAGAATCTACAGGCTCAGTTCCCCGGGCATTACTCTCGCATCAGTTGTCCCTGGTCAATATCACAAGCCTCCGCCGTCCACTCCCGCCAGCCAGCCGGACCCCAGTTCGGGCAATCCGCCGAAAAAGAAGGTTTACGACGGCACGGTGATTCTTGCCGTCGTTATTGGCATTGACGGGACCATCCGGCAGTCACGTGTACTGCATTCGTCGAGTCCCGATCTTGACCAAAAGGCCATCGAAGAAGCCGCCCTTTGGACCTATAACTCAGCGAGGCTGAAGGGTCTCCCCGTTCCTGCGGAAATCTCGATCGAGATGAATTTCCACCTGCATTAAAGCGCTTGGCTAACCTGCGATCTTGAACGGGGTGTTTACTTCGTGTCCTTTAGCGTGAGGTGTCCGAACTCGCCGGCAAGATCGTCCGCGGAGAGGCTCAATTCCATGCCGACTTGCACCGCTTCCTGTGACTTCAGGTCTCCGCCGGAATCGATGAAGTGTTCCGCTTTCAACCTGGCCTCATGCACGCGGTCGATTTTGTTCTGAAGCTCTCTACGTTTCGTCGGTGTGTGGCTCATCAATTCCTCCCGGCCGGGCATTCATGTTCCGATATCATGCGCGCGTATCTCAGCGACAGCGCGCTTACGTTTCAGCTTCATCTGCAGAATGCAAACCGAAACGGGCAATAACGCTGATCTCGGAAGGGACCTCCATTTTGACGCCGTGGCTCGCAATGTCAAGAATGGCGAAGCCAGTTTCAACAATCTAGTTAACCGAGCAGCGAATAAACGCGCCGGGACACGGGCACTTTATCGCACCAGGGTGATCTCGATATGTTGCGTTCCGGAAGCAGTCGCGCCCAGGCGATGATCTAAGGCTGCACGCCCGTCAATCGTCATTTTTGCCATCCGGCTTCCTGATCCATGAACGTTGACGTCGAGAATCGCACCCCGGTATCGAATACCGGTCAGTTTGACTTCGTGGATATCTTCCGGCAGCAGCGGCGCGAACACAATTCCCTTCTCGTCAAAATGCATGCCCGCGAGATCGAGCAGGATTAGCCGGAGATAGCCTGTGGCGCTCCAGGTCTGGTGTGGCTCCGACTCCCAAGACACGATCCCGCCGCCGAGTTCTTGCAGCCCACCATCGGGTTGGCCCGAGATGGGATTGTAGAGTTCATAGAATTGCCCGTCGCGCACGGCCTTTTCAGCCATTCGCGTGAGCTCGTAGGAAAACAGATCGGCGTGTCCGGACTTGGCCGCCGCATCAGCCCAAAATGCCTGCGCGTGTGGCCACACCGTTCCACTGTGCCGGCCGAAGCCGTGAAGCGCCGAGTACCGCGGGTAGGTGGGCCAAAGACAAGCAATCCCGGCAGGCGTCAACACCGTGTGGCGAAACAGACTTGCCTGGTGCTCAAAACTCGCGGCACCGAAGAGCACGCTAAAAGCAAGTCCGATGGCCTCTTGGCGTTCATCCCTTCCGGCGAAATCAACTAGTGTGATGTAGCGTCCGAGCTCTGCGTCCCAAAAATTCCGTTCGATTGCTTCGCGCAGTTTCTCGCGTTTCTGCCGCCAAGTTGGATCGACTGGACGGCCCAAGACTCGGGCCATCTTGTCCAGGAGTTCGTAGGCATGCAGGTAAGCACAGTTGGTGGAAAGCGTCATCATCGGAAGCCCGTAGCCGGTTCGCGCCGCATTTTGCGCGTTGAACTTGGGCCAGTCGAGGATGGAGCTGCTTCCTCCAGTTTGCGTGTAGCGGTCCGGGTATGCGGCCACTCCGTCGCCATACACCGCGGGTCCACGGAATAGGCCGCGCACCTGATCAAATTCTTCGGCTTCGCGCACTGCGAGCGTGTTCACGGTCGCAGTAAATGCGTCGTCGAGAAATGCTCGATCACCGGTATAGAGATAATAATTCCACGCGCCGGTGGTCCAGAGAATGGCGTCCCAATATTGCCCGCCAATGATCAGTCGGCCGCCTTTCTTTTCGAGCACGGCCAGGAGTGTATTGCGCGCAATCGCGGGCCAGAGCAGGCCCGCGGCATTCCAGGTATTGATTGCGGCGTCGCGCGTCCAAGGCGTGTCGTAGCCTGCCCCCGCCATGAGCACCGGCTGCGCGGAATCAAGCAGGCCCGCTTTGTAGTTATGGATGTTTCCGCTGGCGTCAGCGAGTGCAATCGCAAACGCACGATTCAACGTCGAGTCATTCGTGGTGAGCGTTGGCGCGGGTGGTTGTTGCGCAGGGAGGGCCGCCGCCGTCAGCAAGAACGCCGTGACGAAAAGCCGGAGCTGCTTTGTTAGTCTCAATTTCGGCCGGACCGCGCGGCTTACTGAGCCGCATCGGAATCAAGGGCAAGACGAAACATCATCCGCCACCGGGAATGTGGTGAATCGCGTGCCCGTTTTGCATGTCCCTACTATGTAAGTAGCGGCACTCACTTCTGCTGCTCCCAGCAAAAACGCGGCAAATGTGACAAAAAATGCTAGCGGAAGGGCCCAGACTCTTCGCTCCATGGCGGCCTCCGGTGTACGCAAAGCCCACATCTAAGCAATCGTGTGGTCTAGATCGCGACGACTTGCGCCGGATTCTCTCAATTTCCAACCTTTGAAGCAATTTAAGGAAGCTGGCGCCCGCATCCTCGCTTCAGAGCAAGAGCGTAATCGGCCCGACTTGGCTGCCTTCCCGAACGTCCTGCTTGGGAAGGCGGCGCAAGCTGGGCGCTAAGACGTTAGAACGAGATGTACCTACTGGTCATCGTTACCGTCTGTTTGTTATTTACGACTAGCAGGTAGAGGTAACCTATCGAGCCGTCGATGTTCGTTTCCGGACTATTGGCAGGGTCGCAAACGTCCGGGGTGCCAGAACTGCCGTTTGTCATCCCGTTTCGAAGGACCGTCACGGAAGCGGGTGTCGAATTCCCGACGTTCTCGATCCTCAGACCATAGTAGTCGTTACCCGATGCAGCGTCGAAAAGCGGGACGTATCCCCATGCGGCATCTAAGGTTCTGTCGAAATTCTCCAGGTAACCGTCGTCGCCGTGGGCGGGGTCAGCGTGGTCGGGATCCGCGTCGGCCCAGCGCATCAAGTAGATTCCTTCTCCGTTGCCGGCAACCGACGGACCATTGTTCTTGATCGCCATAATAACCTTGGCATATGGATTCGTGCCTGCGATCATGCTGATCGTCTGGGTCAGAGTCCAGAATCCGTCACTGGTGGTGCGTGCGATTTTGACGGACGTCGCGGTTTTCGAAAGCAACATCGGCGCGTCCCAGTTCCCGCTGTCGCCATCGTCTGCGAAGTCGAAATATGCGGTACTTCGATTAAAGTCACAGATGCCGTAGCCTTCGCTGTAGTCGCCTTGGCGAATCTGTTCGACGCCCGCGGGACTTTGAAACTCGACAATGTTTCCATTAACGGTCACGCAAAACTGCAGGTAAGTTACGCCGCTGCCGGACGTAAAGGTATAGGAGCAAGTTTTTGTGGCGTCCGGGCTGGCCGCGTTGCTCTTGGCCTGGTCCTGCACGCTGGCTGCTGAGGCGTTCCTGCTGGCTGCGTTTGCCACGGGTGGGTGATTGTGAAGTCGGTTGTAAAGGCTTTGATCCGGAGCCGGAGCCGTTTCATCCTCCTGGGCAAAAGCCGATCCGGCAAATAGGGTGAGCACTCCGAGACATACTAGTGGAAGGGCCCAAATTCTGAATTTCATGTCTGCCTCCTGTGTCCAGAACAGTCACACGTAAACCTGCAGCTATCTAATCCGAGGGGATACCTGATGCGGGTTTCTCACACTCTAACTTTTCAGGCAATAGTAGGAAGGTGAAATATTGGTGAAGATTAGGTGAAGGTCTAAACAGTTGATGCAGAGGCATTTGTGAGCAAGATGGGGCGAGATGCGTGCGGTCTAGTACCTCAGACTCCAGCGGCTCGAACGAACCGTCGCTGGGTGAATCATCAACACGACACGCGTAGTGGACCCGTCGCGGGCCAACGCGATCTGCTTGCGTCGGACAAACCGCCGCCCGACGGAAGCACGAGCGTCCCGTTGGAGGAATTGCTTGTCACGATGCCTTCCAGAGTGCCGGCTTGGTACTTCCCGTCCAGCGAAATCGCGACCCGCGCCTCGCTTTTCGCGGAGAAATGGTCCACTCCCGCGGCGGAGCGGACTTGCTCCCGGGCGCGCCGAGCGGCTGAATCCACAGATTGGCTCTCGCGAGCATCCGCATACCTAAGATGTTTGACTGTGTATAGCCATCTTTCGAACAGGTACCAGTAACGCAGCAGCCATTTTCTCCGCGTCGTTGACTTGCTCACCCGTGCAATTTAGAATCGGTGCCGCATGACTGACGCTCCTTCCTTGATTGGCCAAACCATCTCCCATTACAAAATTGTGGAAACCCTGGGCGGCGGAGGCATGGGCGTTGTTTACAAAGCCGAAGACACGCGCCTGCACCGCTTCGTGGCGCTGAAGTTTCTGCCCGAAGAAGTGGCCCGCGACCCGCAGGCCCTGGGACGTTTCCAGCGCGAAGCGCAAGCCGCCTCCGCGCTGAATCATCCCAGCATTTGCACCATCCACGACATCGGCGAGGAAAACGGTCGCGCCTTCATCGCCATGGAATTCCTGGACGGCTCCACGCTAAAGCACTTGATCAACGGGCGGCCGCTCGAAATGGACCGCCTGCTCGACATCGCCATCGAAATCGCCGATGCACTGGACGCCGCGCACTCCCAGGGCATCATTCATCGCGACATCAAGCCCGCGAATCTTTTCGTCACGCGCCGCGGCCACGCAAAAATTCTCGATTTCGGCTTGGCAAAATTGTTGCCCTCGCGCGCAGGCAGCGCTCGCGTGGGAGAAACAGTCGGCACCATGGCCTACGGCGCGGGTGATTCGGCGGACATGTTCACCAGTCCCGGCACGGCCGTGGGCACCGTCGCGTACATGTCGCCCGAGCAGGTTCGCGGCAAGGAACTCGATGCGCGCAGCGATCTTTTTTCGTTTGGCACCGTCTTGTACGAAATGGCTACGGGCGTGATGCCCTTCCGCGGCGAGACCACCGGCGTCACCTTCGAAGCCATTCTGAACCGCGTGCCGCCTCCGGCGTTGCGCATCAACCCCGAGATTCCGCCGAAGCTTGAAGAGATTTTGCAGAAGGCGCTCGAAAAAGACCGCGAGATGCGCTACCAGGTAGCCGCGGAAATTCGCGCGGACCTGAAGCGTTTGCGCCGGGAAACAGATTCGTCCGGGCGCGTTTCGGGCAGCAGCGCTGCGCAATCATCCGGTACCACGGTGCTCCCGCTTTCGGGCTCGACGCCCGCCATGGCCGCGGTCGCTTCTTCGGGTTCGGTGCAGATCGCCTCCGGCTCCAGCTCCACCGTGCGGCAGGTTGCCAGCCAGCACAAAATGGGAGCCGTGCTCACGTCCGTAATTCTGCTAGTTCTCGTGGCCGCGGCCGCTTTCGGAATTTATTCGTTCCTTTCGCGCAAAAAAGCCGCGCCCTTCGAAAGTTTTACGATTACGCCCGTCACCGAGACGGGTAAGGCTTCGCTCGCCGCGATATCGCCTGACGGAAATTACATCCTGAACGTGCAGCACGAGAACGGCCAGCAAAGCTTGTGGCTGCGCAACGTTCCTACCAAGAGCAACACGCAGATCGTACCGGCTTCCGACCAGCGCTATTACGCCGTGAGCTTTTCGCCGGACGGCAATTCGATCTATTTCGTCAAGGAAGAACAAGGCGAGAAGAACGTCGCCAGCTTGTACCGTGCGCCGGTGTTGGGCGGCAATTCCGAGCGCGTCATTCACAACATCAACAGCAACCTCAGTTTTTCGCCGGATCGCGCACGCGTCGTGTTCATCCGGAATAAGCCTAACGAAGGCGAAGGGGATCTGATCATCGCGAACGCCGACGGCTCCAACGAAAAATTGCTGTCCAAGGAAACCCCGCGCTTGCACGGGCCTTCCTGGTCGCCCGACGGCAAATTGATCGTGGCCCCGGAGATTCTTGCGAACCAGGCGGCTTTTTCCGCGCTCGATATTTTTGACGCTTCCACCGGAGTAAAGCAGGTCTTCAAGCAGTCGGAGATGTATATCACTTCGGCCCAGTGGCTCCCGGATCAAAGCGGCATCCTGGTGACCGCGAGCGGCCGCGAATCGAATTTCAATCGCAACCAGATCGGAATCTTTTCGTATCCGCAGGGCATCTACCGGCCGGTTACCAACGACACCAACTCTTACTTGAGCGTTAGTCTCTCGGCCGATGGCAAAACCATTGCCACCGTGCAGGCGCAATACGTCGGCACGCTGCAAACCGCGCCGTACGACGGCAAGGAAGCCGGCAAGTTCACCACCGTCAGCAGCCGTCCTCCCACCGAGTGGTTCAATTGGACGCCCGATGGCACGCTGCTCGCCGAGCAGGAAAACGGCATTTTCCGCATGAATGCCGACGGCAGCAACCGCGCGCCTCTGCTTCACGACGACTTCCCTTCTTTCGCCCCCATCTCCTGCGATCACGGACGCTACATCATGTTTGGATCCGCGTTTCGCGGCGGCGGCAGTTCCATCAATATCTGGCGCATGGACGCGACCGGCGGAAACCTGAAGCAGCTCACCACCGGAACGGACGACGAACCCGCCATGTGCTCGCCTGACGGGAAATGGCTGGTTTACGCCGGCTACGTTTCCGGCAAATTTGTGGCGATGAAAGTACCCGTGGACGGCGGCGCTTCCACACAGCTTTCCGAATCGCTGCTCACCTGCGGCTGCGTCAACATATCGCCCGACGGAAAATATCTCGCCTTTCAGACCCAGCCCGTCACCGGCGGGCCTATCGTCATCAAGATTCTTGATTTTGAAACCCTGCAGCCGGTGAAAGAAATTTCCCGCGATCCGCGCGCAGGCGGCGAGATTCGTTATTCCCAGGACGGAAAAACCATCGGCTACTTCGTTCGCGATAAGGGATTGTTCGCGCTATGGGTATCGCCGGTGGACGGCTCGCCCGGCCACCGCGTCACCGAGTTTGAAACAGATCGCATCGACGATTTCCACTGGAGCCCCGACAACAAGACTCTCGGCCTCCTGCGCGCCCACAATGACAGCGACGTAGTCCTCCTGCGCCAGACCGCCTCCTCCCACTGAACTGCCCCGGCGTCTTATTGCGGCGTGCGATTGGTGATGGTGCGGATGAAATTCACTTCGTCCTGGCTGTAGGGCGTTCCGTCCGCGCGGAAAACATCGTGGAACCACACGGCCGGCTCGCGCACGGTGTAGGCGTGCCGCCAGGAATCCCACGGAAAATATGTTTGCGTTTTTCCCGCGACGAGTCCCCAGTTGATCGCCGCCACATTATATTTTTTGGCGATGGGCAGGATGCCCTGAAACGTGCTGCCGTTGGTGCGCGCCATGTATTCGGTGCAGATGATGGGGCGATGGAACTGCTGCAGCTGCAGCACCAGCTTTTCGAATTCCTCCGGCTTGTCGTAACTGTGAAACGAAATCACGTCGGACATCCCGATCTGTATTTTTTCCGTGGCGTCCAGTTTGTCCGGCGCGGACCAGTCGCCATTCCACACGCCGCTGGTCAGGGGCTGCGTGGCATGCGCCTCGCGCACCCAGTCAAAAACCTGCGGCAGGAGCGTGAGCACCAGCGCGACTTTATTCTTCGCGTCCGGATAGTTGCCGTCGTTCGTGTTGTCCGGCTCGTTCCACACATCCCAGCCCAAAACGCGCGGATCCTTTGCGAACGCTCCGACCACGCCTTTCACATACGCTTCGAGCCGCGGATATTGCGAAGGATCCTCGAGCGCTTTCGCTCCGGGGCTTTGCACCCAGCCGGAATTGTGAACTCCCGGCCGCGGCTCGTGCTGCTTTCCCAGCTGCGGATTCGGATCCCAAACAGAATCGAACAGCACAAAAAGTGGCTTGATGTGATGCTTTGCCGCAATCTGCAGGAAGGTATCGATGCGCTTCCGGAAACCGGCGGCGTCCTGCTGCCAAAGCAGGTCGTGGAGGAACACGCGCATCGTATTCATCCCGATCGATTCAGCCCAGCCCAGCTCGAGGTCGATGCGCTTGGGATCGAACGTGTCGGCCTGCCACATCTCGAGCTGGTTGATGGCGTACGCCGGCGTGTAATTGCTGCCCACGAGCCAGGGCTCGCGCGCGTACCAATCGCTCGCCTGCTTTTCCGTCCAGCGCTCGGGCCGCGGCCCGCTCTCGCCCGCCGCGAGCGACGCAACCAGCGCCACGCACATCGCAATTCCGCAGCAGATTTTACGGGGTCTCGATCGCTTCATCTTTTGCCTCGTTCTAATCTGCGGAATAATATCATTTCCCACCGTGATGCTGCTCGCACTGGCCCTGCACACTGGGTTTCGTAGCGGCCGTGCGCAATTCCCCGCCAACGAGAACTGGGTGCCCATCCTTCCCGTTGACTTAGCTGCGAGGTGTGTGCGCCGCGCGGATGGTTTCGTAGCGCCGCCTTCAGAGCTCGCCCGCCGCGGTGGCGGTTCTTCGTTCCCGCAATGCAAATTCAAACTCGCCGAGCGCCGCCGGGCGGGCAAGCTCTAAAGGTCGACGTTGCGAGGGCACACTGCTGTAACATCGCGGGCGTGAAAACGTTGGAACTTCTGGGCCAGGCGCTTTCGCGCGACGGGACGGTGCTGAAGCTTGTGCGCCGCGGCGACGAGTACATCATCCTCGCCAACGGCAAGAGCCTGATGTCGAGCCGCATGCACGGCTCGGAGGAAGCGCTGGCGACGTTCGCCTGCCGCCGGGCGCAGACGCTTGAACGCCCAAGCGTGCTCATCGGCGGCCTCGGCATGGGTTTCACGTTGCGCGCAACGCTGGATCTTCTCCCGCCGGGCGCAACCGTCGTGGTCACCGAGATTGTGCCCGCGGTGGTCGAATGGAATCGCGGCCCGCTCGCTTCGCTGGCCGGCGAGCCGTTGCACGACAAGCGTGTGCGCATCGAAATCGATGACGTCGGCGTCACGCTCGCCGAATCCCACGCCGAATTCGACGCCATCCTGCTCGACGTGGACAACGGCCCCGCCGCTCTAGCCGCCTCGAGCAATGACGCCCTCTACGAAGATCGCGGGATCGCCGCAGCTTTCGCCGCGCTGAAAATGAATGGCGTGCTGGCCGTCTGGTCTGCGCGCGAAGACCGCAAATTCGAGCAGCGCCTGCGCCACGGCAGGTTCAACGTCGAAGTAGAACACGTGCGCGGCCGTCTAAAAAAAGGCGGTCCTCGCCACACGATTTTCCTGGGCCACAAATCGCCGGCCAGATAGAAGACAGAGACAGAAGATGGAGATAGAAGATCGTTACTGCGTGTTGACGGAAATGTTGACGGAAGTGAGCGCCCCGGTTGCGGGATCGATGTAGAAGCGCAAAATTTCCGCGTTCCCGAAATGCGCGATGGAAAGCGCCGCGCCGTCGGGATCAACTTCCACGCTCCAGGGTTTCAGGCCCGCGGGAAACGGTGAACCGACCACCGGCGCGAGCGTGCCGTTTTCCCAATCAATCGCAAACGCGGAAACGCTTTCGGACGTGTGATTCACCACGTAAAGATATTTCGCCGAAGGATCGACCGCCAGCCACGCCGGCCCGCGCTCCGGAAGCACGGAAATTTCGCCGGCCGCGCCTGCTGCATTATTCGCACCGGCGCGCGAGAACATCACCGAATCCGCCGCGCCATTCACCGCAAAGGTCATCTCCTGCCGCGTGCGCAGATTCGTGACGCGCAGCATTCGCGAATCGCCCTCGATGGCGCTTGGAACATCCGCGGGCGCGACCGCTACGGTCAAAAGCGTTCTCGTGTTGTTGCCCTTGAAGCTGCCGCCGATATACGTGGTCCCGGCCGTCAGTGCCGTAGCCAGGCCGTTTATATTAACGGTCGCCACGGCGGTATCGCTCGAAGCCCAGGTCACGTCGTCCCCGGGTTCCGTATCGGTCGTGCCGTCCACGTACGTCGTCGTCAGATAAAATTGCTGCTTCGCGCTGATCGCAACCGTCGGATTCGCGGGCGTGATTTTCACCGAGCTGATGAAAAGATTGCTCAGCGTCGAGCCGATGCAGCCGGAAAGCCCTAGAAGCGCGAGTAACGGAAGTGTTCGAGCGATCCGCGTGAATTTTCGCAATGAATTGAACTCCTTTGCAGCTCCGGCAGCAGCCACGCGCCGCTGAGAGCTGAGCGCGCGCCGCAAGCCGCAAGGACCGCGAAAAGCCGTTCGCCTGCCCCGGCGTCAAGTGTCTCAGGGTCGTCGCCATGCCGCGACAAAATTCGGCGCAAGCGTATGCCATCTTAGAAACTTCGAGCGCGCTCGTGCTATCGAGGCGCAGCAAAAATCACCAGGTTGCCCGCATCGGGCACCCTGCGCACTCAAGCGTCGGGCTTTCAGATTCCGACGTGATTCTAGCTCTTCGAGATCGGCGCCCCACTATGGTACAGTCCGTGGACGTTCCATTGCAGTAAACTGCGAGCGCTACATTTATGAAACGAATGTCCTATCCAGTCCAGCGCTCCAGCTTGCTCGTTGCGACGATTTTCCTGATCCTGGGAATCGCCGCCTGTGGCGGCGGAGCTGGAGGTGGGTCATCACCCCCGGGAGGCGGTTCGTTCGTTCCACGCCCATTTCCCGGCGACTTTTCGATGCGGCTGCGGAACCAGGACGGCGGAGCGGTGGCTCCCTTTGTAGCGTACGACCTGGCGCTTCAAGAAATTTTCGTAAGCGACCCGGACATTAACACCGTCGAGGTCTACTCCACCGTTGATGGGCACTGGGTTGGTGCAATCGGCGTTCCCGGACCTGCAGGGCTCAGCTTCACTCAAGGCGATACCCAGCTCGTAATCGGCACGATCACTCCGTACGTGTACATTGCCGATCCGGTAGCGCTTCACATCACGAATCGAATCGCGATTCCGGCGTCCGACCTCACGGCGGACGCCTTCGGCGATACACTCATGCCGGTAATGCCATATGCTATGGCTGACGGGACAATTTTTCTCGGAATGGGTGTTAACACGCAATCGTCGTCTTCGGCCTACACCCTCGTGGAGCATCTGCTTCTTTATACGCCGTCTAGCGGTACCTTCACGCCGAAAGATCCCGGAGTTGGCGGCACCGGCGGTAACCCCGCGCTCTCCCTCGACGGAAAGAACCTTCTTGTCTCTGGGCTCACGGGCACGAGCCAGGCTCTTTTCCTCTACACAACCGATGCGCAAGCGTATGTGGCAACCTCTCCCGGAACTTCGAATGTCGGCCCCTACCTGGCCGCAAATGCGGACGGCTCGCAGTTCGCAAGTGTGCAGGAATCCCCGGGGCCAGGGCTGGTCACGTTCTGGGGATCCAACTTGCAAGTCGAGAGTACCTATACGATCTCCCAGACCGTCGCCGGAGGCGCGATCTATAGCCGGGATGGAAAATACCTATATGCAATGACGCCGCTCGGACTTCTCGTGGCGCTCAACGCGCAATCCGGGACGCTTGCCGGTTACGTTGGCATATCTGTCGGCTCTCTTCCGTATCCGCAGATTTCTGACGTGGACGAGACGTATCACTTGTTTGGCGTGGTCGAACCCGGCGGGGTTCTGAGTTTCAACGTCTCGCAACCGCAAGCGTCCCCGCCCGTGATAGCCCAGTTTAGCGGGCCCAGCACGGAAGCGAATCCAAACACCGGCCCTCTTGCCGGCGGCACTCAGGTTCAGTTCATTCCCCTACCAATTGGGACCGGCGGGGACACCGACGGAATTTATAGTTCCATGGAGGCATATTTTGGCGCGACGCCGGCCACGCAGGACGTCGTTGCGCCATATCCCGCGTCATCGAACCAAGGGAATTTTCTGACCTCTGCCGCCCCATCAAATACGGTTGCCGGCCCAGTTCCCGTGCTCCTCACCGATGCAAACAATGACGCTGTATTTCTGCCGGACGCGTACACCTATGGCCCGCACATCTTCCGCGTCGAACCGAATGTTGCGCCCGCTGCAGGAGAAAACCAAATCACGATCTACGCCTACGGGCTTGGGTTTATGGACTTAAATACTATTCAGGTTACCGTCGGGGGCGCCGCCGTCAATATGAAGAATGCTGTGCTCGATTCTTACGGATCGTCCGAATACCCCGAGCAGTTGCTTACCATACCGGTGCCTCCCGGATCGCCAGGTTGGGCCGATATCGTGCTAACCACTCCCAACGGCTCGGACACTCTCAAGCGGGGAGTTCAATACTTGCAACAGGAAGCGAATCTACCCGGCGGACCGTTTACCTATAACATTTATGATTCGTTTCGCGATCACTTCTACCTGACTGGCAACGGCGATACCGTCGCGGTCTTCGATCCGGGGACGCAGGCTTTCCTCGCGCCATTGCAATCCACGAAAGTGAGTTCGGGCGCGGTACTTCAAGGGGAAGCTCTCACACCGGACGGTTCACAATTACTTGTAGCCGATCCTGCAGACCTGGTTGTCGTGATCTTCGATCTCACGGACGGCACGAGCACAACGGTAAATGTGCTGTTCCCCTCGGATCCCACATCGACCATCTTCGGCCCTCCGCAGCCGTTGTTCGTCGAGGCCGCGGCGGACAATCGTGCGTTTGTAAGTATCGTGCCCTGCATTCCAACCAATGTGCGCGAAATCAACCTGACCAATCTCGCCGTGTCATTGCGCCCGGATGCTTCCTCCGCATGTTCTGGTTACACACCCTACCCCGCATTGGGTGAGGCAAGTGCGGATGGCAGCACCATCATTTTCTCAGGCAATTCCGGCGAAGAGCCGCTCGGGCCCGAGTACGTTTGGAAATACAGCGCGTCTTCCGACAGCTTTACCGGGCCGGTAATCGATGGCGACGCGCCGTGGGTCGGAGGCCAGGCTACCGCGAACAGCGACGGCAGCGTGATCGCGGCAGGTAGCGGAATCCTGGACCAGAATTTGCTTCCGCTTGTACCTCTGCGCCCGGGCGGCCTCGACTCGCGCCTGCATGAAACCGGGAGCCTCCTGTACGTTGCATATAATTCCGTCCTGGTCGCCGATACGCACAACGGGGTTCAGTCGTTGGCGATCGGCCTTCCTTCTCAGATCGGCCTCTACAGGCCGCTGGCGATTGACCCTACGGGCGAAAAAATCCTGGTTGCCGAGTGGATGGGCGGAGTTTCCTATTTCGAGCTGAGCGTTGTCCCCCTCGCCGTAGGCACGGTTACACCGGCGCAGGGTTCGGTGGGAACGATGACTACGATTCGCGGCAGTGGATTCGTTGCCGGTACAACTGTGAAGATTGGCGGCCAAGCCGCCGCCTGCACGGAAGCCGATACCGAAACTTTATCCTGCGCCGTTCCCAATCTACCTTCGGGCCCGGCCTCAATGTCCCTGGCCAATCCGGACGGTCAGACCTACGCGTTTGAATATGCATTCATGGTGCAGTAGCCAGTTACTTCATTCGACCTCAAAACAGAGCGCACGACCGGCGTCCTAATGGCACAAAGGTCACACCGTGTTGTACGGCGGCGAAACCGTGTGTAAAGTCAAAATAGATCTCTCTCGGGCGTGGTGGACATTCGAACGAGCGAATGGAGGCACGATGAAAATCATCGCGAGCGCGGCAATCCTTCTCCTACTTTCAGTCACAGCGGTCTTCGCGCAGGACGCGCCCAAGCACGCCACGACGAGGCCGGTCACCGTGGATATCATCGACGCCAACAGCCAGAGCGTGGGCACCGCCACGCTTTCCGAAGCGGAGCACGGCGTGAGGATTAAGCTCGACATCCGAAGCATGGCACCCGGCGCGCATTTGATGCACATTCACGAGTTCGCAAAATGCCAGCCACCCGACTTCAAGTCCGCGGGCGCTCATTTCAACGGGGCGGGCGCTAGCCACGCCGAACATGGCCCCACGGGCAGGACCGCGGGCGACATCCCCAATTTTGTGCTCACGGTAGGCGCCGACGGCACCGCGCACACCAGCGTGATCGCTCCTTACGTCACCCTCGGCACCGAGAGCAATTCCGTTTTCAGCAACGGCGGAACTTCTCTCGTGTTTCACGCCGTCGCGACGGAAGTTTCCGCCAACGCCCCGCCGCGCATCGCCTGCGGCGTAATCGCCCGGCCGTAAGACTTTTGTTCGCAGCGCCTGATCAACGGGTCACCCGAAGTCGGCGCAAGAACAAGCCTCCGATTCCGCATCAAGCAGTAGTCGACCTTCCGGCCATACTCGCCTAGGATGCTCCGCTTCGAGGCGGAAACGATCGGGTTCGCGATGCCGCGCACTAGCAGTTCGTGATGTTGACCCAGTTGTTGTAAAACGAGTTCACGCCTGTGAATCCGGACGGTGCAGCGTACAACGCAACGTAGGCGAGCATGATCGTGTTGCCCGAAACGGTACCGGCGTGGCATTCCATATTAATGCCGGTCTGGGCGCCTGAAATCTTATTCGACTTGACCGTGACGCCGTCCACGTTGATTTGGATTCCCGTCCAATCATCTCCGAAGTGGTCGGACAAGTCCCAGGCGTCGTTGCTCTGGATGCTATTGCCAGAAATCGTCACATCAGCCGCAGCCGCGCCGTCAACTTCTACACCGGCGTTCGAATCTGCCACGTCGTCCTGAGGCCCACGTTCGGAAACAGAGTTTGATTCTACTGTCCCGCTGACCTGATACAGGTAAATCCCGTAAAACTGTTCCGGGGCCGTCAGGGAGACCTGGTTTCCGGTGATCTTTACTGCGAGTTTTCCTTGCACCAGACTGCCGGCAACGATTCCGTTGTCTGAATAGCTGTTCTCGATGGTCACGGATGCTTGGGAATTGTTTGCATTCTCTGCCCAGATTCCAACCGCGGATCCTTGGCCTAAAAAACCCACATGGTTTAGCGTTCCCGACGCGCCAGATGCGTAGTAGAATCCGACCATTTTACCGCCCCCAGGATAACCAGCAGGGCCATAAACAGAGACGTTCTCAATATTCACGGTTCCGGCTGTGACCCAAATAATAGGAGCAAATTCAACGTCGAGTATTGGATTACCAGCAAATACCGCGCTGGTCGTGGCCTCAATGGAACTGGGAGATTGAATTATAGCGCCACTGCCAGCTAAGCCACTCGCATCGAACCCTTGGAGTGTCAAATCCTTCGAGACAATCACTTGTTCTCTATAAATGCCGGCGCAAATCTTGATTGTCGATCCCGGCGCAGCGGAGCTTACGGCCGCGCTAATTGTGGGAAAGCTGCCAGACTTGCAGCTCCCTACGTAATACGTCTGTGCGGTTGGTGGGTGACCGGCGAACATCATGAACGCTGCAAGACATGCCAGGGCGGCTATCCCAGTAGTTAATCTCACGTCTTTCTCCTTTCGAGTAGGAAACAACCGGGTTCGCGATGCCGCGCACTAACAGCTATGATCGATGTTAACCCAGTTGTTGTAAAACGAGTTGGTGCCTTTGAATCCGGTGGGAACATGGTATAGCCCAATCCAGGTGAGGTTCATCGTGTTACCCGAAACAGTAGTGTCGGCCTGGCATTTCATATCAATGCCGATCTGGGGGCCTGAAATCTTGTTCGACTTGACCGTGGGGCCATCCACGTTGATGAGGATTCCCGTCCAATCTCTTCCGGGGATGTCGCCCACCTCCCAGGCGTCAGTGCTCTGGATAAAATTGCCAGAAATTGTCACGTCAGTCGCAGCCACGCCGTCAACTTCTATGCCCGCGCCAAATGCGTCTTCGTTAGGACCACGTTCCGAAACAACGTTTGTTTCTACTGTCCCACTTACCTGATACAAGTAAATCCCGTACTCCAGGTCTGGGGCTGTCAGGGAGACTTGGTTTCCAGTGATCTTTACCGCGAGCTTTCCAGACACCAGACTGTCGGCGACGATTCCGTCGTCTGAATAGCTGTTCTCGATGGTCACCGATGTTTGGGAATTGTTTGCGTTCTCTGCCCAGATTCCAACTGCTGATCCTTGACCCATAAAACCCACATGGTTTAGCGTTCCCGACGCGCCAGATGCGTAATAGAATCCGACCATTTTGGTGTCCCCAGGGAAATTGCTGCCGCCAATAACAGAGACGTTCTCAATATTTACGGTTCCGGCTGTGACCCAAATGATGGGAGAAATTTCACCCCCAAGTATCCCATTACTAGCAAATACAGCGCTGGTCGTCGACTCAATTGAACTAGGAGATTCAATTTCTGGGCCACTTCCGACTAAGCCCTCAGAAAATGGGCTCGCGCCATCGATCCCTTGGAGAGTCAAATCCTTCGAAATAATCACCTGCTCTGTATAAAAACCGGCACAAATCTTGATTGTCGATCCCGGCGCAGCGGAGATTACGGCCGCGCTAATTGTGGGAAAGCTGCCAGACTTGCAGCTCCCTACGTAGTACGTGTTGGCAGCTGCTGGAGAAACACAAACAGCCAGCACAACCAACAGCCAAATCGTTTTGGATGACATGAGTCTCTCCTTTTTTCCCGAATTGCGTCACCGCAGTACGTCGCGGAAGGATCGGCATCAAGGGCAAGCCGAAACGTCATTTTGCGTCGCGACATACGTGTTGCTGCCGGCGAATCCCGTCGGCGCGCTGAGATAACCCGTAGCCAAATAATCGAACGTGTTCGAGTGCACCAGCGTTCCCACCGTCTTGCAATTCAGGTTGATGCCGTCAAACAGGGTGTCCTGAAATATATTTCCGGTAATCTGCGAAGTCGCCAGCTTCACGTTCAGAAATATTCCATCACCGGAAAGGACATACATTTTGTTGGTTTTCAGCGACGGCCCATCATCCTCCAGCTCAATCCCCGTTTGCGTTCCGATAATCGTGTTCCCCGAAATGACTGATCCCGTGTTCGCGTCCACGGTCATTCCAAAGTTGCCCGGGGCGTTGGTGGCGCCGATAGAGAGATTCCCTGTCACCGTATCCAAGCTGCTCGAACCGAAAAGCATGTTATGGGCCCCGTCCGCCAGGGAGGCCACGATGTTGTTCTCCACTTTCGCAGTGATTTGCCCCGTTGGAACGTCGCTCGTTGCGTCGGAACGTCCTATAACGTCCGTCGGACCGAGTGGGCCAGTCACATAAATTCCCCCGAAATCGAAATCGTGGACGCTGCAGTTCTCCACCGTAACCGTCGGATTCGAAGTGCCGCCTTCCATGTAGATTCCATAACCAAGACCGTTCGCCTGTTGGTGAACGGCGATCACGTGATTTACCGTTCCTGGGGAATGCTGGTAAAGAATGCCCACCAGAAAGACATCGGCCGGCACTTTATTGTTCGTGCTATCCACGATCAGGTTCGTGAGGTTCACAGCACCCGTCGCATTCTTCACAAAAACATGGACAGCTGCAGGATCCGAGCCGTTAATCGTCGCATTGCTCACGAGTCCCGCGGCTGGCGATGTGATTCGAATTGCGGAGGAGTTGTTTGCCACGATTCCCTCCAGCGTCACCTCGTTGATGATGGTCAGTTGCTCCGGATAAGTCCCCGGGCACACCTCGATCACATTCGCCGCGGGCGATGCAAGCAGCGCATCTTGAATCGTGGTGTACTGTATGCCTGACTTGCAGGTTCCTACGATGTACGTGACGGTAGTCGCATGCAGTTCCTGGGCCCCCAAGGCAAACACAAAAGCGGAAATCAACAGCGCAAGCATCAGTTTGAATGGGATTCGCAGCATGGGCTTAATCCTCCTTCGGGATAAGTGGGTCATGGTCTCGCTCATGAAATTTGTGGCTTGCGATTCGTTTCTGCAGCGCCTGGATCGAGCGTCAATCTAACCGCAGGGGATCATCGCATCGGTGGTCACACCGATGTACGTGTTGCCCGTGGCGGTGAATCCGAACGGGACGCTATAACCGATATTCGAGTCCTCAAACGTATTCGAATGCAGCTTGCTGAAAGAGCTCGAGGAACCGCAGAAACTAATTCCTATCAATCCAATCCTCGAGACTGTGTTGCCCGTGACGTCGGCCGTTAAAACCGCAATGTCCAAATTGATCCCAAACCTCGAAGCATTATAGATTTTGTTGGACTTGATCGAGAATCCGGCATCGCCTTCATCGATGCCGTCTTGCCCTCCCACGATCGTGTTACCCGTCACCGACCCTGTAGACCCGGAAAGTGCGATTCCTATTACTCCATTCGTGTTGATCATATTATTGCTGATGGTGACCGTGGCGCCGGCCTGCACATCCATGCAAGTCGCACACGAGCTGGCTAGGTTGTTCTGAATGACGGCGGTAAGCTCGGAACTGGTCGAGTCGCTCTGCACCCAAACGCCGGTTTCGTCATGGTCGATAGTCGAATTCTCCACCGTGACTTTTGGATTTGCACTTCCTCCTTCCAAATAGATTCCATATCCGCCCAAGCCAGCCGTCACGTTATACGGAACCATGTGATTGATGGTTCCAGGCGTATTCATAAAGAGAATGCCCACCGTTGCGGCTCCCGATGCATCGTCGTTCGAGCCATCCACCACAAGATTCGTCAGATTCACCGCGCCGGAGACATTCTTGACCAAGATCTGCACCGCCGCGGCATCGCCGTTCACAAGAGTCGCATTGTTCACCATGGTCCCCGAAGGAGCCACAATCGTGGCGAGGGATGAGTTGCCGGACGCGATGCCTTCCAGCGTCACTGGCTTGGTGATGGTCACCTGTTCGGGGTACTTGCCTGGACATACCTCGACAATAGTCGGCGCTGGAGTGGCATTGAGCGCATCCTGGATTGTGGTGAATCGCGTGCCTGTTTTACAGGTTCCCACGATGTAGGTTGTAGCGGAAAGTTGCGGAGCCCCGAGAGTCAATAAGCATGCAGAAACCACCGAGAGTACGAACATGAATCGCGCCATGAGCCGCGTCTCCTTTTGACTTGGACGTGAGGACTAAATCTCTTGTAAGAACGATCGAGGATCTTCGGTGAAGCCTCCATAAGATCGCAGGTTCGGTCTAAAACCCACCGGAAAGCTGCGGGTTGCCTTAGTGGTCGGGAATCCTAGCAAAAAACGTGGTATACACAAGTATCCTAATAGGACCATATACCGCCTAGAAACGTACGTGAGGATTCCCCCATGGGCCTGCGATTTCGCCCCATGCATCCGAAGGATATTCGCGAATGCGCCGAGATCATCAAGGCGCATCCTGTGATCGGCCCGCGCTATGGCCGAGCAATACAAGAATTGCACACCGCTTGGCTGCGACTCATCGATAGCGAAGCCATGACCACCGCCGTGTACGAGGAAGTCGATGGAGCGGTGGTCAGGAAATGCGGAGTTGCCGTTGGTCTTTTCGTCCACGAGGAGTTTATGCGCGAGGTGAAAACCCCGCCATTGTTTTGGCTCGGCGCAGAGCTGGTGAAGAGGATCACGGCGGGGCGTTCGCCGGTCCTCTCCGATAGAGAGGTCCGCGAAGCGAATTCAGGCGAAGGTCTCAACCTGATCGTTTGGGAAGCCTTGCCGTGTCTGGAATTCGCCACGCGGTCCGACCTTTTTCACCTGATGATCGAGGCGTTTCGTGAGGTGCACCGAGGCTTTCGGTTGAAGGAGATGATTACTTCGCAGGCGGAAAGCGTGGAGCGGTTGAAGTGGGCCGTAGACGCAGGCGGTTTATTCTGGGATCCGGCGAAAACGCGTTACGTGAACTCTCCCAGGAGAAACGCCGAGGAATTTGTCCGGAAACCGCACATCGTGGGTATTACGCGTGAGCTGGAGTTCGGCCGGCTTGGCTCTTGGGTTGGCACTCTGTTCGACTATATGCCGCCACGGTTCGGCTTCAGCCGCAGCGAACAACGGATGCTGCGGGCGGCCCTCGCCGGGGAGAGCGGAACCGATGAGGAATTGGCCGAGGCCCTCGGCGTTTCGCTTCCCACCATCAAGAAGATGTGGCTCTCCGTCTACCGTCGAATGACTCATGTCCAGCCGAAAACGATTCGTGATCGTGCGCGGTCAGGGGCAGCTGAACGAGGGAAAGAAAAGAGGCGCCATCTCCTGGCTTATCTCCGCGAGCACCCCGAAGAGTTGCGCCCGGTGTCCCAAAAGCATTTGCAACAGCGGACTCTTGTCACGAAGCGAATTCATCGCGTGCGAGCGTAATTTTTCAGCCCAATACCCAAGAAATTGGCTCTCGCTGGTTCCGATCCCGCGGTCCCTACGTTTTTTCTCCTCCGCCGGATGCCGCCGCCGGATATCGCACGTAGAAGAGTCACCGCAACCTCACGACTTTCCAGCGTGGTCGCCATATTCCCAGTCATAGGGCACGCCGGTATCACCTAGGATAAACCTGACGAGTTCGGGGAAACCCGCCTCCGAGCGAACATCATTCGAGAGGATGACCACACAACGCTGCGCGGCCTCCAAGCAGACCATGGTGTTGGCGGTCTGACCATCGTGGCCGCCCTTGAAAAAGCCGCGGCCTTGCGGGCCGTCGAAGACGACAACGCCCAAGCCCGCATACAAATCTTTGCGCTGCTCACTCGGCGGCAAATCCGGGAGAAACAGGGGAAACTGATGGGCCGTGGTGAGATGCAGGAGCGGCTTCGTCATCTCGGCGCGTGAGGCCGCACTCAGGCCATCACCACGCACCAGTGCGGCGACGAATTTCGGCAGGTCGGAAATCGTAGTGTCCATGGAGCCTGCCACCCGGACTTTGCTGCGGCGGTCATGTTCCTGCGGCTGGCCCTGATCGTTCCAGCCATCGGCGTAATTGTCTGCGAAAGCTGGACGCCAGACCAGGCTGGTGCGTGTCATGCCGAGGCGGTCGAAAATGGCGTTGGTGAGATCGCCGACGTCGAGCCCCAACCCCTGCGCCTTGCGGCCGTGTTCGATGACGAATTGCAGCAGGATGAAACCCTCGCCCGAATAGCTGAAGCGAGTGCCGGGTTCGAAATGGATGCGCAGTTTCTGATCCGGCTCGATGAACCAGAAATTGCTGAATCCGGTGGAATGTGTGAGGCACATACGCGGAGTGATTTTTTCCCAGCGGGGATCGCCTGCTAGATCCTTGTATGGCCCGTGCTTGTCTGGAAAAACGGGATCTGGACCATAGCTCGGGAGCGGATTATCGAGATCGTCCTTAATGGGTGTGTCGAGGTTGAGCTTGCCCTGATCAACCAGTTGCATGACAGTGTATGCAAACACCGTCTTGGTGAGTGACGCACCATACATGACAGTTTCCGTGGTGAGCGGATCGCCCTTCGCGTTGCGGATGCCGTAGGCATGGACGTAGCCGACCTTGCCATGATCGATGACGGCGACGGCCATGCCGTGGGCCTTGGTGCGGGACATGATCTTGCTCACTTCAGCGTCGATCGCCGCTGCGTTGGGTATGGTTTGACCGGCAGCCGCGACGGGAAGGCAGAAGATAGCAAGGAGCAGGGCGAAGCGAGGAAAGACCATTTTCAGCGTTCTCAAGGTGAAAGTCCTTTCAGAACCGGGTGCTGACCGATGATTTTTGCACGAAGCTGTACGTTCCGAAGACCGACTAGAGTTACACACGGGGACTCTGGGAAAGTCTGTCCATTTTTGCACATTCGTAATCATGAGGGTCGACCGCGTGGCTAAGTCCTGGCAAGTCGGATAACCGGACATTTAAAGTAGAATTTTATTTATCCGGTAAGCGCGTTAATCAGGAGTTGAGATGGTTCTCATGCGCGCTTGGGATCTTTGCGCAATTTTTGGAGTCCGATGTTATCGCCAGCTGTGGTTGGACCGCCTGGATCTACTCCGAGATGACGCGGTCGGACCATTCAACCAGAGAAACGAAAATGGCAGGATTGCCGAACTTTGCGTTCCAATTCGTAAGATCGTTTTCCGAGACCCCACGGGCCCGGGAACAAGCTCCTCAAGCAAAGACCGGAATGTGTTTGGCGACGACCTTCTCGCGCAACTCGCTGAGCGGCGGCCAACCAATGGGAATCACTGCGTCCGAGGTAGCTTTGCGCATAAGATAGGTCGCGTCGGCCGTCAGAAATATCTGAACTTCGTGGCCCGCCTCCGCCAATGCCAATCCATGCGCGAACACGAACGACGCTCTGGTTGTGTCGTCGGTCCCCCACGAACTTCTCATCAAGATTCGCAAAGTCTTTTTCGATTCCTGCACTTTCGTTCCTAGTGCTAGAAATGGGAGACCCAGCAATTGCGACAAGAACTTACGTCTGGCCATACTTTTTCTCCTGAGTTAGGGTGCGCCCTTAGCGGAAGATACGCGAGACAATACTCCGCGCTTCTAGCGGTGTCAAAGCTCAAATTGCGCGCCTTATCGCCCTGCCGTGGCGCGTCGTTGCGGAGATGCGTCGGTAAGTCACTTGTCCGATGAGCGCGTTAATCAGGACTTATCGCGGAGACGGCTGCCCGAAGGCATCTTACGACGCGGATTGCTGTTAGCCTCCGCCACATGGCGGCCGGCTTGATTAGAATTCCCTTCCGGTTTGTACTATTTGTTTGCGGGATGATCTCGATCGTGTTGAGCAACGGTTTTAGGGCGATGCAGGTTTTTATTCCTGACGCCCACGTCAAATGGCGTATATTCTCCGGGGCCTTGGTTTTGGTTGGCGGACTTACTGTGATCGTCGCACTGCTCCCGAATTCATGGCTCAATAGGGCGTGCAAAGTAGGCCCGAACGCGCAAGACCATTTGTCCGTACCCATCAAACTGCTCGGCTGCTTCGCGGGATTTTCATATCTGTTAACCGTTGCCCTCCATCTTGTTCCGCCAACTTGGCACCCCGCTGCACAGGTAGTTTATTTGCTGTGTCCTGCTTGTGTACTGATGATCACTGTCGATCCTTCGTTTGCGTCAGTGTTGTTAGTGCTGGCTCCCTTGAACGCGGCAGTTTACGGGTCGCTGGGTACAGTGTTGGGATGTTTCTTGCTGGCGGTTCGTAATCGCTCTTAGTGAAAGATCCCTCAAGTCCTGATTAGTCGTATTACCGATAAATGAAGTGTTCCTTCAAATGTCCGGTAACCGCGTTTAGCAGGCACTAGTCGGCACTTTTTGCCTTTTACCTGCCAGAGCTATTGCACAGCGATATTGTAATTTGCGATAGGCATCGACGAGATGGTGGCGATGGGTGCAACATTCCCCGTCGCAGTGGGGGAGAATTTTAAGATGTTGAGTTCGTTGAGAACATAAATATTTCCAGCGCTGTCTAAAGCAAGATTTCCGAGTGCGCTCATCGTGGTTGCAGAACCGGAGATGGTTCGCATCGGAGCGACATTTCCAGTGGAACCCGCACTGAACTCCAGGATGCTTGCCACGCCCGTACTACTGCTGACGTTGGATACGTAGATGTTGCCCTCGCCATCCACGGCAACACCTCTGACGTCATCGAGCATCGACTCCGAACCGCTAATCGTGCTGGTAGGCGGCACAGTTCCAGTTGAGTCGGAGGCGAAGATGAGAACGGCTCCGGGAGCGCCCAGGTACGTAGCTAAGACATAAATATTACCGGCAGAGTCGAGTGCGATCTGGCCCATCGTGTACGCACCTATGCCGGTCATGGTAATGACGTTTGTTGGTGCGGCGTCGCCGTTGGCTGTGGACGCAAAAACCGAGATGCCCGGGTTGACGAGACCACCCTTGATGAGGCCTGAGGAGACATAAACGTTTTCAGAGCCATCCACAGCGAGCCCGCTGATCGAATTCTGAGTAAAACCCTCCAGGCCGGTCGCAGTGCCTGTTATCGTTCTGGTAGGCTTTGCCTTTCCGTTTGATCCGGGCGCATAGACCAGAATCTCCAACTGTCCTTGGGTGGCGGGATTATCGCTGGATAATAAACCGCCTACATACACATTCCCCGTGGCATCCACAGCCAGTCCTTGGAAATTGACGCCTGTTGGCCCTTTGACGGTCGAAGATGGCGACACGCTTCCGTTGGAATCATTCGGAAACCGCACAATGCTCGAAACCGACGGAGAAGAAAACGGCGCAGGGGGCAAGCCCAAATAAATGCTGGGGCCTTCAGGGCCGACCCCGCCTCCACCACCACTCGCGCCGCCTCCGCAGCTGGACGTGAGCATGAGCAAGCTAAGGCCAAGTACAGAGCCGATCGTGACCTTCCAAGTGTGCATATATTCTCCTCGACGATATCGGTGGAAGCCCATCGTTGTCGCCGAACCCGGGAAGTCCATGCTCAACGAGGAGTGCCAAGGAATCTGACACCGCTTGGCCCGCTTTTCTGCCACCTCGAGCGCTGGACTAACAGCAAGTGCTTTACTTCTCGTCGTATTTCGCTGTCTAGAAACCACCCGCCGGGTTCCCGCAGATCTAAACTGCACCTGCCATGCCATAACCGGATAAGTTCCGGTTACCTGACTTGTCCCGTAAGTGCGTTAATCAGGACCCATCCAATTTTTGATGAGCAATCTGCCCGTCGGTTCGTTGACTTGGCTCCTATCGCAACTTAAGATGTGCGCCAAATGGCGGACATAGTCTCGCTGATTGGCAAAACCATCTCTCATTACCGCATCGTTGAGAAACTCGGCGGCGGTGGGATGGGCGTGGTTTACAAAGCCGAAGATTTGAAGCTCGGCCGCTTTGTAGCACTGAAATTCCTGCCCGACGACTTAGCCAAAGATCCGCAAGCCCTCAGCCGTTTCGAGCGCGAAGCCAAGGCGGCTTCGGCTCTGAATCATCCCAACATCTGCACGATCTACGAAATTGACGACCAGCACGGCGCGGCATTCATCGCCATGGAGTTTCTGGATGGCGTGACGCTGAAGCATCGGATCGCGGGACAACCGATGGAGATCGAAACAGCGGTGTCGCTGGCCATCGAAATCGCCGATGCGCTCGACGCCGCGCACGCAGAAGGCATCGTTCACCGCGACATCAAGCCTGCCAACATTTTTGTCACCAAGCGCGGCCATGCAAAGATTTTGGATTTTGGTTTGGCCAAGGTTACCTCCAATTCCGGGAGTCAGCCTGCCGCGTCGAATACGATGACGGCTACGATTGACGAACAGTACCTCACCAGCCCTGGCGCTATGCTCGGCACCGTCGCTTACATGTCGCCCGAACAGGCGCGTGCGAAGGAGTTGGATGCCCGCAGCGATTTGTTTTCCTTTGGCGCGGTGCTGTACGAAATGTTGACTGGGACGTTGCCGTTCCGCGGAGACAGTTCCGCGGTTATCTTCAAAGCCATTTTGGATTCTGCGCCCGCGTCCGCGGTGCGCCTGAATCCCGACGTACCAGCGGAGCTGGAGCGAATCATCAATAAGGCTCTGGAGAAAGATCGCGACCTGCGTTACCAGCATGCATCTGAAATGCGCACCGACCTGCAACGGCTGAAGCGGGATACGGACACGGGGAAACTCGCGCCCGCGGGTTCTGGAACCGTCGTTGCTGCACAGGATGCTGGTTCGCAGGTTGCATCGCAACAATTGACAGGGGACCCGGCAGCGGGCAAGAAACTCTGGAAGATTTTGATTCTTGCTGCGGTAGTTGTGGTCGCCGCTTTGGTTGCTGGTGGTCTCTACTTCCGGTCGAGTCATGCGGCGCCTTTGACCGAGAAAGACACGATTGTGCTTGCCGACTTCACCAACACGACGGGCGATGAGGTCTTCGACGACACGCTCAAGCAGGCCTTGGCCGTAGACCTGGGCCAGTCCCCCTTCCTGAATATCCTTTCAGAGGACGAGAGTCCGCCAGACGCTGCGAGAGATGACACACTCGCCGGGCGAGCGATTGACGCAAGACTTGGCGCGGGAAGTTTGCCAGCGTGCGGGGAGTAAAGCCTATCTGGCAGGCTCGATTGCGGCGCTGGGAACGCAATACGTGATTGGCCTAGAGGCGCTGAACTGCGCGAGCGGGGACGTGCTGGCACGCGAGCAGGTGACGGCTGCGGGAAAGGAGCAAGTTCTTCCCGTCGCTGGGTCAAGCCGCAGCGAAACTTCGCAACGAGGTGGGCGAATCCCTCAGCTCGGTGCAGAAGTTCGACGTTCCGCTCGACCAGGCCACGACGAATTCGCTGGAAGCCCTCAAGGCCTACACCCTGGGTCGAAAAACCCGGCGCGAAAAGGGAGAGGCCGAAGCCATTCCATTCTTCAAGCGCGCCATCGAACTCGACCCCAACTTTGCGTCGGCGTATGCATTTCTGGCAGTCGATTACATCAATCTGAATCAGCCCCGCCTCGGCCGCTGATTACTTGAAGAAAGCCTTCGCCCTGCGCGACCGCGTCACCGAACGCGGAGAAGTTCAGCATCACCTGCGCTCTACTACCAAAATCGTCACGGGCGAGTTGGAAAAAGCGAATCAGACAGCAGAACTGTGGATACAAGTTTATCCGCGGGATTATTTGCCTTACATCTTTCTCGGCGTTGACTACATGGTTCTCGGGCAATATGAAAAGGCCGCCACGGAAACCCGCGAGGCGCCTCGCCTGGAGCCGAACAACGTGATCCCATATGTGAATCTGGGCCAAATTTACCTGGCCCTGAACCGTTTCGACGAAGCAAGGGCAATAACCGAAGAGGCATTGGGGCGCAAGCTCGAGGGTATTCCGCTGCACCTGAATCTGTATGCCTTGGCCTTCTTCGAGGGCAACGTGGCAGCCATGAAGCAGCAGGCGGATTGGGCTATCGAAAAGCCGGGTGCGGAAGACCAGATGCTTTCGCTCGAATCCGATACCGAAGCTTGGTCTGGGAAGCTCGGGAAAGCCCGCGAGCTATCCCGGCAAGCCGTGGAGAGCGCCCGCCGCAACGATGAGAAAGAGGCTGCTGCCTTATGGCAAGCGAACGCGGCGATACGCGAAGCGTTGTTCGGCAACGCGGATGCGGCCCGCAAGAATGCTGCTGCGGCAGTAGCGCTCGCGCCAGGGAGCCACGATGCGGAGGAGCAGGCGGCGCTGGCCTATGCGTTGGCGGGCGATGCGGCGCACGCCCAATCACTTGCGGATGACCTCGCCAAGCGCTTCCCGCAGGATACCGTCGTCCAATCGGTCTGGCTTCCTACCATCCGTGCGCAGATAGAAACGGGCCGCAAGAATGCTGCCCGGAGCATCGAGCTTCTTCATGCGGCAGCACCCTATGAGCTAGGCATGCTAAGTGCGAGCGCTGTAACTCCTGTTTGTATCCCGTGTACGTCCGCGCCGAGGCTTACCTGATCGCGCAACAGGGCGCGTCCGCAGCCGCCGAATTCCAGAAAATCCTCGACCATCGCGGGCTGTTGTGGAATTGTGCGACAGGCGCGCTGGCGCGTCTGGGTCTCGGCACGCGCCTATGCCATGCAGGGCGACACCGCGAAAGCCCGCGCCGCGTATCAGGATTTCTTCACGCTATGGAAAGACGCCGACCCCGACATTCCCATCCTGAAGGAAGCCAAAGCGGAGTACGCCAAGCTGCTGTGATTCCTTGGTAAGTTCCCTTTGCGCCTGACGCAATTCGCATTTTTCCCAATGAAATTAACTTGCCTGATTAGTCGGATAACTGGGCACGTCAAATCAACTTGTCCGGTGTGCGCGCTAATCAGGCATGGGGATTACATGCGGGATTAATTCCTAGTGCGCCCCGACACGGGATGCGAGCGGCTACCCTTGAGAAGCTAGCAATTGCGCCGTCTTGCTAAATCTCCGAGTATGAAACCCGTCTGTTTTGGCACATCTGCTTGCCTCATCCGGCATGTGGCTAGGCCTTGTTCTTGTTCCAGTATTTCTTGAGCCGGGTCTTCACCCACCCGCCAAGCGCCAGGTAATCACGCTGACCTAGTACGTGTGCTTCTTCAGGCGTTTCGCCAATTTTCAGCAGGAGTTCGCGCCTCCGATTACTGTCCAGACTGTCATACTGTTGTTGCGCCGTCATAAGTTCCTCCCTTTGCGAATCTCCCCTCCATTTCGGGCAGCACCCTGTGGCTCAATCGGTTCGCCGAGCTATGGTGATTGTAAATTAAGACGGCAATTCCATACCAGAACTTCACTTTTCCGGTAAGCGCGTTAATCGGGAACCGGTAAAGAAAAGCGTACCGGCAATTGCAACGGCGAGTGCTGCAAGCCGCGCAACATTGGCAACCAGGTCGCCCATCGCATTGTCACCCAATTGGAAGATCATCCAGACGAGGTCGAGGCCCGCATGAATGACAATCGCAGGCCAAAGATTGCCCCAGCGTTCAGTCAACCAGCAGAAGAGAATGCCGCCCACGAAGGTCACCCCAGCCGCTTCTAGTGACGTGAGCAACGTGTGCCCTTCGTACAGATGGCCATACCCGAACACAAGCGAGGACAGGACTGCCGCGATCCAGAAGGGAATGTCGGCCCAGCGTCGGAATTGACGGAAGAGGAAACCGCGAAATAGAATTTCTTCAGCGAACGGTCCGACGGTGTCCCGGCTGATGATTGTGGCGATGGCCGTTGTGTTGAACGCGCGGCCCGAAACCAGAACGACTGCGACCATCGCTACGACAGAAAGCAGTGCGACAAGGATGCCGCGAACGCCGATTGGCAGCAGGCCCAATTCCAAAAGCGCTCCCCGCAGGCCCGTGCGCCGGAGCGCCATCGTGATAGCAACGATGAGAACGAGTCCGCACAGGATGAACAGATACAGAAAGGCATCCGTGCCAAATCCGTGCGACTGGAGCCAATGGCCCGCGCCGAGCGCTCTCAGGCCCATCGGAAGACCGAAGGCAAGGAATACGAACACCGTGAGAAGAACAACGGCCTTCCCGCCCTGCAAAGTGACTGTGCCGCTGGCTTTCATCCCTTCAGTCATGGTGTTTCGATATAGCAGGATGATAAATCTTGCAGCAGAGATATCCAACCGTTAACCCTGAATCCTAATAAGTTGCGTGACCGGACAAGTCCGTCCGACACGGATTACCCGAAAACAAACGCCAGCGATCAAGTCTGATCGCAACAAATTTCGCCATACCGATTTGCCAGGGAAAATTAGTGCGAGGTACCGGAGGAGAGTTTACGCAAGAAGGTCATTGGCGGAAGCGACACATGTAATGCGGCTACCCTATGCCGTTGTCGAGGTGTCGGTGAGAATAGTGGAGTAGAGATTCCGGCTCGTAGAGATCGGGGTCAAGAGCGGGGAGCTTGGGGATGCGATTGAAAAAGGCCTGTTTGTCCGCGCTATCCATCTTGTGCATCCCTGCATTAATTCTCGCTGGACAGGGCCGAGGAGAGGTCACCGGACAAGTGACCTTTGCGGGAACCCCTCCGAAACCTCATGTCATCAACATGTCCAAGTTCCCTGATTGCGTCAAATTGAATCCCAAACCACGCATGACGGAAGACGTCGTCACGGGTCCGGACAATGCGCTCGAGAACGTGGTCGTGTACATCTCCGGCGGCGCGGATACCATTTCTCCACCGCCTACATCGCCGGCAATATTTGACCAGAAGGATTGTCACTTCACCACACACGTGCTCGTCCTTCAAGCGGGGCAAGAGCTGCAGATGTCCAACCACGACCCGCTGGCGCACAACATTCACCCAATGCCGCACATTAACCGGGAGTGGAACAAGATACTTCTACCCGGAACTCCGCCCTCTTCGTACAGTTTGGATAGCCCGGAATTCATCCCGGTAAAGTGCAACATTCACCCCTGGATGCATGCGTATTTTATTGTTCTGCAGACCAAGTATTTTGCGGTTACCGGAGAAGATGGCCGATACACGCTACCCGAACTTCCGCCGGGGAAATATACCATTACTGCCTGGCATGAGGTCTTCGGCACGCAGAGCAAGGAAATCACCGTAGGTGGCGGCGAGCAAACATCGGTGGACTTTGTCTTTCACGCAAGACCCCAATAACAACGCTCCATAAGAATTGCCGCCCCTTAGATCGCGCCTCGCAGGCTCGTTCGCTGCGTTTCATCTTCACCTCGAAAACGGCTGCCGCACCTGTCGAACGTGCCACAACTGCTCTTCCCCCTCAGGCGCAAGGAGAATCTACCAACCCATTTGGTCCATGCGCTTGAGGATAATCGCGCTGTAGTTATTCATGCGCTCGGGTCGCCGCTTCAGCGGAGCCGGGAGAATTGCAGCGAGCCGTGCCGCCTGTTCCCGGTCGATATTTCGGGCTGCAGTTTCGTCGTAGTGACGGCACGCCGCATCTGCACCATAAATACCAGGGCCCCATTCGACCACGTTGAGGTATATCTCCAGAATGCGCTGTTTGCCGAGGACGAATTCGGCCACCGGCACGAGCGTGGCCTCTGCGCCCTTGCGTAGGATCGAGCGGCCCGTTCCGAAGAATAGGTTTTTCACGAGTTGCTGCGTAATGGTGGAAGCTCCGCGAGTGCGATCCCCTTCCAAGTCGTCTTCGGCAGCAATTTGGATCTGGTGCCAATCGAATCCGTGGTGCTGGTAGAAGTTCGCGTCCTCTGCGGCGATTACAGCGTGCTGGAGATTGTCCGAGATTTCACTGAGCGGGATGAATTTGTAGCGTTCGCTATACGGCGCGTGGTGAATCCAGGCCTGCAAGCGGCGCTGCATGTGCACCGCGGTTGTCGGTGGGTCGATCCATCGCGCGGCCACCAGGATCAGCGCGGCGAGCGACCAAAGAAGCACCACGACGATGACGAGCCATCGAACAAAAGATCGGAGGAAGCTGCGCTGACGCGGGATCTTGGTTTCTGTGTCTGGCATTGCGGTCACATTTCAACATGTTTGCTGCGCATGCGTTAACGGACTGATGGCAACGCAGATGGCAACGCAAGGGAGAAGGCAAAAAACCGTGATGCGGTTGCGCCGGGGCACCCCCCGAAATTTGTTGCGATTAGAACGGGTCCGCGTTGTTTGTTTTCTATGAGTTAGCACGGTTTCTAATCCCTCTTGTTGCGATTAGGATGAGGCAGGCGGGGCGGATGGATTGGCCGAGGCGGGGGGGCCGCGTCGTTCGTGCAACTGCTTCCGACTTTGTCACGTTCAACCACGAGAAACGCTAGCACATTTTATTGCGGGAATCTAGGGAGTGCCTGGTGTGGACGGAAGGATCACGGCACCGCCAAATTTCATCCGTGGCCTGATTGGACTGCGGTGTGGAGCCGAAGGATGTGCGACCCGCCTCAAAAAACCACTTGATTTCATAACAATGTCGGCTCCCTCGACCCGAGTAGACTGTGGTTGCTTGACGACCAAAGGCTCGGGAGGAAGGAGCCGAACATGCTGATTATAGGCGTGGATTATCACCCGAGCGACCAGTACATCGCATTTGCAGATGCAGAAACCGGGGAGTGCGGCGAACGGCGATTGAACCACGGTGATGGAGAGGCGGAGAGATTTTATCGAGATCTCGCGTTGCGTGGAATCAGCGTGCGCGTGGGGATGGAGGCCACCGGTTACTCACGCTGGTTTGAGCGGTTGCTGGCGGAACTGGGTATCGAGGTGTGGATTGGCGACGCAGCGAAGATCGAGACGAAGCGAGTCCGCAAGCAGAAGACCGACCGTCAGGATGCCCAGCTTCTGTTGAAGCTGCTGCTGGAAAATAACTTTCCTCGCGTCTGGGTACCGAGCCCGGAGAATCGAGATCTACGGCAACTGCTGTGGCACCGGCACCGTCTGGTGCAGATGCGGACGCGAATCATGAACCAGCTGCAGGCGCTGGCGATGAACGAAGGGAATCGACGGAAGAAGAAGCTGTGGAGTGAACCAGGGCGAGCACAGCTGGAAAAGCTTCCGTTGGCAACCTGGGCCAGCCGGCGTCGGCACGATTTGTTGGAGCTGCTGGACCGGATGAACCCGACCATCGAGGGGTTAACCGCGGCTGTCGAGCAGGAAGCCAGGAAACAGCCCGAGGTGCTACGGCTGATGACGCATCCTGGCGTGGGACCACTTACGGCGCTGGCCTTCGTGACGATCATTGGAACTCCGGATCGGTTTCCGTGTGGCAAGCAGATCGGCAGCTATGTGGGGCTGATCCCTTCGGAGGACTCCAGTGCCGGCCGGCAACGGCTGGGACACATCAGCAAGCAAGGCAACTCACTGCTGCGCTTTTTGCTGGTGGAAGCAGCGCAAGCAGCCGTGCGTTACGACCCGGACTGGCGGCGTCGGTATGTGCACCTGGCAATGCGTCGCGAACGTCGCATCGCCAAGGTGGCCATGGCCAGAAGACTCGCGGTTCGGTTGTACTGGATGTGGCGGAATGGTTGGGAGTATGCGCAGTCGGTAGAGTTCGGTTCGCACGCGGGACAGCTCGTAACCGGACATGGCGTGAACTAGAGCGCCGTGCACTTGATTGGGCATCCCGCTCCCTGCGAAGGGAGTTCGAAGAAGTAATCATGGTCGAAGTTTTGATCGGAGAGATGTTTGGGTCGGACTGAAGCCGACCGATCGATTACGAGCGAGCCGTGGTCGTCGATGCATAGGCCCACGAAAACGAAACAGGACACCCTTCGAAGTGAACGGAGAAGTGCGCTCAGAAAAGCTTTGACAGAGCCGACATTGTTAGAGATGTCCGGTTATCCGACTTATCGTCCACTGATCTGACCCCGAGAGCGTAAAGTGGTTACTGCGCCATCGCACGAGCTTCGATCGCATGGCATCATTGGACAGGAGCGATTACGGAATCTTTGCTGATCATTACGGGTGGGATGGGAACGGGCAAGACAAGCGTTCTGGGCGAGGCTTCAGACATTCTTACACAGCACCATATTCCCCATGCCGCTATCGACGTAGACGCACTCGGCCTTGCCTATCTTCCCACCGCAGCCGGGAACGATGATGTGATGTACCGCAATCTTCGGTCTGTCTGCAACAATTATGCTTCTGTTGGCGTCACGCGTTTCATGTTGGCACGCGCACTGGAAAATCGCGCGGAGCTAGACCTCTGTCGTAGCATTGCTCCAGCCGCACATAGTGTGGTCTGCCGTCTGACTGCTAGTATCGAAACAATGGAGCAGCGCGTCAGGATGCGCGAATCAGGGGTGTCGCAGCGGGCATATGTTGCCCGTGTCGCCGAGTTGAATATGATCCTTGACGGTGCGCGATTGGAGGATTTCTCTCTAGCCTCCGAAAATTGCTCGCTGACTGAGGTTGCACACGAAATGCTAGTTACGGCTGGATGGATTTCAAACTGACGCCTACCTGCAACGAAGAGAAAGAGCTTAGCGGTAAAGCGACCCAGAGGGTAAGGGCCGTCGGGCTTTGTACACTGCGCCAAGTCCTGATTGATGTCATAACGACGTCGGCCTCGCTACGGCCCGAGTAAACTGTTCGGTGTTCACCCCAACAGTGCTCGGACCGAAGGAGGCCGAGATGCGGATTATAGGATGTGATTTGCACGCTCGCCAACAAACGTTGGCGATGTTGGACACCGGAACAGGGGAAGTAGTGAATCGGACTCTCACGCACGAAGGCAACAACGTGCGGGAGTTTTATTCCACGCTTCCCGGTCCGGTGCGCGTAGGCATCGAAGCGACTGGGTCGATGAAGTGGTTTTTGCACCTGATGGAAGAACTGGGAATCGACTGTCAGGTCGGTCATCCGGCGACGATTCGAGCGGCCGAACCCCGCCGACAGAAACATGACCAGCGAGATGCCGAGCTACTTCTAAAGCTGCTGGTAGAAAACCGTTTTCCGTCGATCTGGCAACCGTCGAAGGAACTCCTGGATCTGCGAGGGTTGCTCTTACACCGTCACCAATGGGTACGCCTGCGGACGCGGATACAGAATGCGCTGCAGGCCATCGCGCTGGCGAATGGTTTAAGGCGAGGGAGTTCGCTGTGGAGCGAAAGCGGACAACAGGCGATCGCGTCGTTACCGCTGGCAACACATACCGCTCATCGGCGCAGTGAGTTGCAAGCGATGTACGCCAGATTCGAAGCGGAGATCGAACAACTGAATCAGCGAGTCCTGGAACAAGCAGGCCAACGACCCACCGCAGGGCTGCTGATGACTCATCCCGGCGTGGGACCGATCACGGCGCTGGCGACCGATGTCTTTCTGGGCGATCCGAAACGGTTTCGCGACGGCAAGGCGCTGGCAAGTTACATCGGGATCATTCCCAGGGAAAACTCCAGCGGCGGGCGACAGCGCTTGGGAGGTCTGAGCAAGCAAGGCAATCCGCTTTTGCGCTTTCTCTGGTGTGAGGCGGCGGCACACGCGGTGCGCCGGGATCCGGAATTGCGGCGGTTCTATCGGCGCAAATTAGTGCAGAAGGGTCTGGGGAAAGCCCGAGTTGCCGCCGCGCGAAAACTCGGGATTCGGTTGTGGATCATGTTGCGGGATCAGATTGATTATCAAGAGTTCTGTCGTCGTGGACAGATGCAGCAGAGAAGCGGTGATGCCTGTGCGGGAATGCCTGGACCGCGTTATGGTGCGAAGAGTCACCGTCTGATTGATTAGGCGACCCGCCTCCCTACGGGGAGTTCGCATAACTCATCATGGTCGATCGTGACCGAAGAGATGTTTGGTGGGCAACACCGAATCGATGAAGCGGAAACGGCCCGAGCTGGTTAGGGTGACACAAGTGAAACAACGCAGCCACAGAGACGCGATTCGCGTGCCATGGGAAAAGTGTGTTCGTGCGACAGAAAAAATACGAATAAAATCTCTTGAAACGGTCGGCGTCGTTAGAGATAACGCGGTTACCGGTAAAGTGGGTCCCGGTACCAAGATGTCCCCTAATCCGACTAACCAGGAGTTAGCGGATCGCTCACACAGCCTGTTCGCCGGTTGCAAGAACACTTCAAAGGCCCATTCGGCGGGATGACGAGAAACCCAACAGAACGTGTTTTCGCGATCAAGATTTATTTCTGGCTGAGAAGGTACAGGTCGGCGTGGCTGTCGGGCCGCGCGTAGACCACGGTGGAAAGATCGCGCGAAAAATCGTAAGCGTTACCGCTACTCGCGTTAAGAGTGAAAGCAAAAGGAAGTTTCAGCGCAATTTGTGGCTTGCCGATCAGCTTTCCGTCCTGCCAGAGCTGGCGGTAAATTGTAACTTCGTGCTGCGACGTGACCGCGTACAAGAAGGACTTGCCATCGCGAGCGAACAACGGGTTGAAAGTGACCACGCCCGGCAACAGCGAAATGCACTTCTTATCGGAGATAGAGAACTGGTGAATTCCGGTCCTTTCTCCGACCCACACTGCGCCAATCAGGTATTGCCCATCGGGAGAAACATCGCTGGAATTACCACAATCGTCGGCGATTTTTTCCGGGCTCGAGCCGTCTGCGTTCTCTCTCCAAACGGTCGGCACAGATGCTCCCTTTTCCACACCGGTCAGGTAAACGAATTTCTGGTCAGAGCTCCAAAACAGGGTGAAGAGGCCTGCTCCGGGCCAGGGCAATTCTCGAAGGCCGCTGCCATCGACTCCCACGACGAAGGCTTTGTCGGCTGCACCATTTTCGGACTCCGAAAAAGAAAGGCGAGAATTATCCGGCGTCCAGTTTAACGTCGAGATGGATTCCGAACTGGCAAGTTTCACTTTATTGCTGCCGTCAATGCTCGAGACCCAGAGCTCGTTGCGGTCCGCTGATGGAATCGTGATATACATCACCCTCTTGTCATCACGCGACACGATAGGCTGGCTTGCGTTTTCCGATGCGATGTCCGTAGATCGCTTCGAATGAACGTCGTAGACAGTCAAAAGACCGGTGTATTTGCCGCTCACAAAGTAAATTCCTTTTCCTTCCGGATCAGCCATCGGCGAATAGTCCGGCCCGGTTCCAAAGGTCATCTGCGCCAATGTTTTGTCTTTTAAACTGTACTTCCAGATATTGGTCAACCCGCCCACGGTATGGCTGAACAACAGGCTTTTTCCGGCTACGGCCCATGCCGCGTCGTCCCAAGATACGGGAATCTCACCCAAATCCGATGCCGTTCGTTTGGAAAGATCGACTTCGTAGGTGTGGGCTTCTGGAAGCAGGGAAAGGTTGTCGCCAGTAAGCACGAGCAAATGGTTGCCATCGGGGAACGGCAAAATTCGTTTGGGGAGAAGTGCGCCAGCGTCAAAACTGTACACCTGTTCCTCGCTCAATCTGGATCTGTCCGCCCGAAAGATGCCTCGGCTTTCTCCTTTCACATAAAAGATGGCTTTGCCATCCGCGGACGGAACCAACGAGAAGCCCGAAACGACGCGCCTCGGGTCTCCTCCCAGCGTCGGGACGGCCCAGCCCTCGTCGATCCCGAGGGCCCTCCCGTAATAAATCTCGGTCCCGTCGCGCGAGAAGCTATTTACTACCTTGTCGCCCGCGTCATTCGTAAGCTGAAGAGGCTCGCCACCGGAGGTAAGCATGACAAACACCTGCAAGACGCCCCCTACTTGCGAGATGAATGCGACGGTGTGCCCGTCAGGAGAAAGCCTCGCATAATCCATCGGCTTGTCCCAATGGCTGATTTGCGTAGTCTTCGCGGGCCCCCCGTGAGCGCTAGAACCCATCCAGAAGCGATAGGCCGCAAATGCGCCCGCAACAACAATCAGAAGAACGGAAGCGGCCACAATGTATTTCGTGCGCGCAAGCCCCGGTGAAGGCTGAGCGGCGACTGCGGTGCTCGACGAGATCCTCCCGCTTCCAGGTTCCGGAGCAATATCGTGAGCCGCTCCGCCTTGTGATGAGGGAGTCCGGCCTGACTCGGTATCGCGCCGCAGGCGCTTCAAATCCGTACGGATTTCCGAAGCGGACTGATAGCGAAGGTCGCGATCCTTTTCCATCGCCTTATTGATAACGTCCTCGAGCTTTGCGGGCAAATCCGGGTTCAACCGCACCGGAGCCACCGCCGCTCGATTCAATATTGCTTCGGTAATCGCGCCGGACGTTTCACCGCGAAACGGAACGGCGCCCGTCGCCATTTCGTACAGCACTACGCCAAACGAAAACAGATCGGTGCGCCCGTCGAGTTCTTTCCCCAGAACCTGCTCGGGCGACATATAGGCGACCGTGCCGAGCGTAGAGCCCGGGCTGGTGAGATGCTCTTCGCTTACACCAGCGCCCGCGTTCGTCGATAGCGTCGCGTCTTCGCCCGCGGACTTTTTTGCAGCGATCTTGGCCAAACCGAAATCGAGGATCTTTGCGTGGCCGCGTACGGTGACGAAAACATTGGCGGGCTTGATGTCGCGGTGGACGATGCCTTCAGTATTCGCCGCGTCCAGCGCGTCCGCAATTTCTATAGCGAGGCTAAGTAGAGTGTCCGTTTCTATCGCGCGCCCGCCGATCCGTTGTTTCAGAGTCACGCCATCCAGAAATTCCATGGCGATGAACGTCCGGCCTGCGTCCTCGCCAATGTCATAAATCGTGCAAATGTTCGGGTGGTTGAGCGCGGAAGCAGCTTTGGCCTCGCGCTTGAAGCGTTCGAGCGTCTGAGGGTCATGCGCTAAATCCGGCGGCAGGAATTTCAAGGCCACGGCGCGGTCCAGGCGCGTATCTTCGGCCTTGTAAACCACACCCATCCCGCCACCACTAAGTTTTTCCACGATGCGGTAGTGCGAGATGGTTTTGCCGATCAGCGAGTCGGTGGATGGCACGTGCCGCACATCTTAAGTTGCAGCCCGAGGCAAGTCAACGAGTGGGCAGCTGGACCACACTCAATGTCAAAGCGTTCTTGCGGGAGGCGGTCGAACCACCTCCCGGGAATCACTGTGAATTTCTGAGCCTCAAGGGGCGCTGTGGGCGCTGCACTGGAGGACGCCGAGATATTGACTCCATGGGCCTACGGCCTGGCGGTATTGGTGGGCCATGACCCTCGAAATTTGGTGCAGATGAGTTAAGTCGTGAGCGGTGTGGACGGAAGGTTCACGAGCGCAACCCAAATCCTTCGGCTTGCCGCAGCGACGCATACTGCAACTCTCTAGTACCAATTTGAACGCGGTCATGCTTTGTCGTATTATCGGCGCATGGATACGCCTAAACAACGTATGCCAAGGTCGGCCACAATCTGTTGCGCCCTCTTCAGTATCGCGGCCTGGGTTGCTCTCTTGACTCACCACCAATTTCTTACCTTTTATTGTGGTTTCGGCTTCTTCGCGGTCGTCATGATCGTTTGGTTTCGGTACCGGCGAAACGCCTAGATTCTTCGCGGCTCTTGGTTGCTCGAAACCGTGTCCACAAAACGGAGGAAATCCATGAAACGAGAAATCATTCGGGTCGAGCCACTGGCGACCTACCTCGAAAAGTACAAGGCACCCGCTTCGATGGTGACTAAACACGGCGACACTATTTACGTCTCAGGCGCTCCGCCGTTCGATCCGAAAACCGGAGAGATTTTCCGCGGGCCTATTGAGCGCCAGACCGAGATCGTTTTAGACCAGCTCAAGCTCTGTGTCGAAACGGCGGGTTCGTCCTTGGAAAACATCCTGAAACTGAATGTCTACGTGACGTCAGTAGATATGTTTCCTGCGGTTAACGAGGTTTACAGGCGTTACTTCCCGAAGAATTCTCCTGCTCGAATCTTTATCAATGTTCCTGCTTGGTATGGCGGCTTCGACATCGAGGTGGACTGTATCGCCGCGGTTCTTTAGAGCGCTTCAAGGCCGCCTTCACTTAACCAATGGATTCGTGGTTCTGTCCGGGTTGACGGTAGAAGGAGTTTTCAGCTCAAACATCCAGGCCGTGATCGTGCGTGGTGTGGACGGAAGGATCACGGCACCGCCAAGTTTCATCCGTGGCCTGATTGGACTGCGGTGTGGAGCGGAAGGATGTGCGACCCGCCTCAAAAAACCACTTGTCCCGTTATCCGACTAATCGGGAGTTACGGCCTTGGCCCGGAATCGAATGTAACCGAATCGCAGTGACATATTGGGCTGATTCCTCTCGTCTAAACCAATCGAGCCGCTATATATTCTCTGGATGACCCGCATCCTCGTTCTGGCTGTCTGCTTTGGGGCGATGCTGACGGCGGCCGATGAGAAACCGATTACTCTCCGTTACACATTTGCACCGAATCTTGCAACTTCTGTTCCTTCCGTACGTGTTGTCCTGACATTTCAGGGCTCAGAGACGGGCAATTCGAAACTCATTCTTCCGACGACCTGGGCTGGGCAAAGCGACTTATTCAACGCCATTCACAATCTTAAATCTGAGGATTCCAGCACGGTAATCAAGGCTACAGACAACGATGGCGCGCGCATTTTGCAATATCCACCGAACAGCACGATAAGAATCTCCTACGATCTCGTGAACGACTGGACTGGGTCGTTACGTCACCCGAAAGAATTCCGTGTTGTGATTGAAGATACCCACGCGATATTCAATGGGCAGAACGGGCTTATCCATCCGGAGATCGGCCAGACAGATCAGGTCGAAGCTGATTTTCATTGGCACAAACTTCCCTCAAATTGGGTCGTCGCATCGAGTTTCGGGACCGGTAGGAGTAACCAGCATTTCACAGGCGAGTGGCGGATGGTCAACGGAGCAGTGTTCTCCGCTGGCGACTTTCGTATATCGCATCTTCGAAGCAATCGCGAAACAATCACGTTGGCGGCACGCGGCTCCTGGGTATTTTCCGACCGTCAGGCAGAAGACGAAATACTGGGCATCTTTGGTGTTGAGCGCAGATTCTGGGGTGAGACAAAACCCAACCGATTTCTCGTGATTCTTGCACCCTACGATCAGGACTCGGGAAGCTCGGATGGCACCGCGTTTACTAACGCGTTTGTGCTCTATTTGTCTCGAAAACAGACTTTTCTTACCGATGAGAAGTCACAGATTGCGCACGAGGTGTTTCACACTTGGAATCCGTATCGAATGGGTCTGCCGGACGGTGAGGCTACAGAGTGGTTCACGGAGGGCTTCACGCTGTATTACCAAGATCGAATCCTCGTCCAAGCGGGACTTCTCAGCTATCAGGAGTACTTAGACCGTTTGAATCAGATCGTCGCCTCTTACTGGTCATCACCTGATCGCAATTGGTCACAGAAGCGATGGTTGGAACGCGAGCACGCCGGGAATACTGAATACGAACTTCCTTATAATCGTGGCGCGATAATCGCGCTTTGGCTCGATCAACGCATCCGAAAGAATTCCTCGAATGTGCGTTCATTGGACGACCGCATGTTCGCTCTTTTGGAGTCGCCCGAAAAGAAATTATCAACAGACTTTTTGATCGGCTCGCTTACCAAAGGTCTTCCTCAAGAAGACACCGATTCCCTACGTTCATTCGTGGAGAATGGAGTGACCGTCCCGTTCCCCACAGAACTGGAGCCCAATTGCGGGACGCTTGTTTTCGAAAACAGCGGCAATCCGCAATACAAACCGAGGGACCAAGCCGGCTGTCGAGATCAATTGAGGGCGCATCGGTCCAAATGAAAGTGACCTACTGCTAGACGCATCGGGAACTTTCCAATCTGGGATAAGTCCCGATTAACGCTGCCAGCTCAACCGGCGCTAATCCTCGGACCAATCAACGCATCGGCGTATGGCCGCCGGAGGTCTGGCAATCGGCCTGATTCTTTGGTTCGCGACTAATCTTCTGGAGCGCGAACGTCGTTAGCCTAGTGGAACGGGATTTGTCCGGTTATCCGACTTACCAGGCGAGTGGAATTCAATCGGTAAACACAAGCGCGTTTGTCGGTACTGATCCGACGAAGTGCCGCAACTTCCGAGTGGCCCGTGATTCGCTCAGAATCGCCGGACCTACAGCTAATTTGACTGCAGGAATCGCCGAGCTGTCATTGTAAACGTTTCGCTGTCTAGCTCCGGACGACACAATATGCAAGAGCGACAAAGATCGGGGGAACGCTCAGAGTCGGGCGGCTTGGTCTAGGAGCGTTCGACCTTGGGCGTCGACTGAGCTCCTAGCGGTTCGCGGAAAGGATCCATCGGAATCGGCGCGTACTCGACGTCGATGATCTCGAGATGCTCCGTCTTCGCTGGCGCGCGCAGGTCCACGCGGTCGCCGGGGCTCGCCTTCATCAGCGCATTGGCGAGAGGCGAGCGCCAGCTGATGTAGCCGCGGTCGAGGTCCACCTCGTCGATGCCGACGATCGAGACGACGTGTTCGAGGCCGGCGGCGTCCTTGTAGGTCACGGTTGCGCCGAAGAAGACGCGCGTAGCGGCTGATCCCGGCCGCGGAGCGGCGGGATCGACGACCACGGCAGCGTCAATGCGTTTCGTGAGAAAGCGAATCCGCGAATCGATCTGGCCTAACCGTCGTTTGCCGTAGAGGTAGTCGGCGTTTTCACTGCGGTCCCCGTTACTGGCAGCCCACGCTACGACCTCCACCACCGCGGGCCGCTCGCGACTCAGCAGGAACCGATGCTCGTCTTTCAGCCGCTGCAATCCGGCGGGCGTGATGTAGTTTTTGAGCGGCGGCCCCGCTTCCTCGCGCGCCGGGTCCTCGGAGCGGCCGCTTTGTTCGCATTTGCCAATCTGCCATGGGATTTCGTGTACTTGTGGGTGACCCAATCTCGGAAGGTCCGCGCCTCGGTCCCGATAATTCCTCGCACGGTGAACGTGACGTACGCGGGCTAGATGTCGAATGATACATCGGTCTTTCCTGTGGCGCTCTTAGAAAATGCGGTCACCCGTCCGATTGCATATCAAGGCGAAGAAGTATGCGGTTCACCTAAGCGATGAGCCGATGAGGTGCCCATTTCCAATGAATTGTTTGTGTTCGACCTGTGGGCTCACACTGATTCCGGGAATGCACATCTAACTGGGCATCCGCTGACAAAATGAAACGAATGTCGCGAGGGTGGTCTCCGGCCTAAGACACTATTCCGGCGTTTAGCTCACTCGTGTCACCGGAGTAATGGTGTTCAGTTGTTTGGTCAAAAGGATCCAGAGGCACAGGGCGCCCAATGGGATCCATGACAGGATTCCCAGATAGGCGACGAGAATGAAATTTGGGCCGCCGGCAAAAAGAAGAAGAGTTATGGAAGCCCCGAAACTGTTTGTAGCTCCGTGCGCGATGCTGCTGGACCAGATGCTTCCTGTTTTCGAACGCAACCATCCAAAAATAATTGAGAGAAGAATGGTGTTCACCGTGAAAACGAGCACACCGGCGGCAATGTTCTGATAATGCTCGTACCCCAGAAGAATCAGCGGATAGTGCCAGAATCCCCAAATCAGTCCAGTAATCACCGCGGCAATGGCGGGCCGTGCCGCGAAAATACGGATTTGTAGGTAGCTACGCCAACCGAACTCTTCGCCCCAGGTTACGATTGCGGCGGTGGGAATCCCCACTATCAGCGTTTGCAACAATAGAGCCGCCTTGCGAGCTGTAGTCATCTGCAGGGCAGAGAGGTTGACTTGTGGAAGGAGGACAGCTAGGGATCGATGCAAAGAAAAGTCAGGGCGGCTGATCCCGAAAAGGACGGCGGCGCCAATGATAAAGACGAGTACTGCCGCGGGCAGTAGATAACCGGCGAAAATATAGTATCGCCAGTTTTGCGTGAAGTTCAGTTGAAGGCCGGCGTCGGAAAATCCTTCGCGTGTAATCCACTTCCGGACAACGATTGACGCGATTGCGGGCACAAAGGCACCGGGGAGCAAGGCGAACTGAAAAAATAGATTGGACGGTGAAATCCGGAAAATACGGTAAGCAAGGACCCAACCAATCAACCAAAGACCCCAAGAGCCCACGAAAGTGATGAGAAGATACGCGCCGATCCCTTTGCTTTTCATGGGCTCATTATGTGCACAAGCTTCGCCTATGCAAAGTGCCTTCCACGTCAAGACGCGCGTAGCCGACATCCAACGCCAAGCTCATCGCCGACAAGCGAATGACTAGCGGTTTCGCGTGCCCTGTACGCCAAATTTCATCCGTGGCCTGATTGGACTGCGGTGTGGAACAGAAGGCTGTGCGACCCGCCCTTAAAACAATCCAACTAATCACGATCTGCTTTCTGCATGAACCGATTAGCGAATTTCCTTCGAGTCGCCAGTCTCATGCTCTTCAATCTGGAACCGTAAGAATTTATGAATGGCAATAAGTGCTTCTTTGTCTGTCGAAGAGATCACCACGCGACCACCGTTTGGGGTTTCCGCAAAGGAATAAGTAATCTGTTCCCTAAGCTTCTTCATCTCTGGCGCGCCTGGCGGGATCGTGTCGTGGACGAACATGGGGATATCGAAATCTCCATTCTGAAACGCGTGCGCGATGTGTCCCAAGTGCATCCTGACTTCGTCCCGACTTCCGGTGTCCGCAGAGTCCTTTGCCTCAACCTGGATAACACCACCGTCGGGCGTTAAGAAAAAGTGGTGAGTGGTGGCCGTCCGGGAAAAACCCATTCCCTTCTCCCCGCGCTCGTTCATCTGCGCGTGGGCGTCATGCATCGGGCACGAAGCGTGCGAATCCTGCGTCGCCGATTTTTGATCGCTGGAAGCCTGCTGCGCATCCACATTGCCGATACTCGCAACCAAACACAACGCCATGGCGCAAATCATTCTCATAATCGTTTCTCCTTTTCCTGTTTTCCGAGAGATAGCGCTCCAAAGGCAGATTTTCGAGCACGACTCTTCGGGTGAGTCGCGGCAAACGCTTCCAACAGCCGAGCCTGCTTACCACGCGCAGTCTTGGCCAGGAGGCGGTCCCATTCCGCGAGCGCTTTCCGTAACTCGCGCCGGCAGGACTTCAACTCACGAAGCCGGGATTCGACATCGCGCAGCTTCCCGGCGGCCAGATCCCGTACGCGACGGCAGGGCGCGGCCCCGCTATCGCGTTCCCGGAAGATCTCGCATAGTTCCCGAACCGAAAATCCGATGGACAGCGCTGCTCGAATTAACTGCACCCGATGCAGCGTCTGAGGAGGGAACATCCGGTACCCACCTGCCGAACGTGGCACGGAAGGCAGAAGTCGGCGGCGCTCGTAGTAACGCAGCGTGTCCGCGCTGACTCCTGCCAACCGTGCCAGTTCGCCAGAATTCAATGGCCGATTTGTTGGTGCGTTCACTCTCACGCGAGTAGGTTCAGCCCTGGAACCGTTCCAGGGTCAAGGAAAATCGCTTATCTACATCGGCTTGTTAGCATACCCGCGTGCCAACCTCGAAGCTTGCCTTGCTCGTGGTAATTTGCTTTATCACCGTCGCAAGGCGCCGTCTTGTAAAACAAAACTGCCCCGTTCTGCGAACGCGAAGCGGGGCAGTCCGGTTTCTCAACGAGAGAGGTTAGATGGGTTTGTAAGTGCTGACTACGGTTCTGGTCGCATTACGCGCAATATTGAAGCTCCAGAACTGTCCTATCGAGCCGTCGCCATTGAACGGCTGGGTGGCAAGATTTGTAAACGCGCTGCACGGATCGGGGGGCTCGTATGTGTCCTGATCGAATGCCGTCTGGACGATGGCACTATTGAACGTGTCGTTGGTGCTAGCCAAGCCACGATTAAAGCCCGGGAACAGACCGAACGAGGTTTGTGAGGTGAAATCCATATCATTGTCCAAATCATTGCTGTCGGCGTCCACGTCCGCGTACCGGACGAGATAGGCGATTTTGGGGATGGCGCTCAAGTTCTTGAGCGCCATCGTGATTTTTGCCGCGCCCGGCCCTGTTGCGGTAGCGGGAGTATTGATGATCGTCTGTTTCAGCGACCAAAGGCCGTCACTGGTCAAACGAGTAACTGTGACTGTGTTCCCGCCATGCGTGAAAGTAGGCGCCGCCCAGTTGCCGCTGTCGTACTCAGCCCAGTCGTAGTATTCGCCAGCACTCGCGGTTACGTCACAAATCCCGTAGCCTTCTAAGACCTGGCCGAAATCGATCATCTCTTGGCCGTCAACGCTGAATTGAGTAATGTTGCCGTTGACGGTTACGCACCACTGCGTGGCATTTTCGCCTGTCCCGCTGGTGAACGTAACGTCGCAGGTTGAGGTGGCATCGCCAACCGGTTTGGTTCGAGTTTCCTGCTGGCTCTTCGCACCATTCTTTGCTATTTCCGCTGCTCTGGCAGGGGCTGATGCGCGACCCGCTGCGAGCATACTGTTAACTTTGTTCTGAAGTTCGGAGCTGATAGGCGTTGCATCATCGGCGTCTTGAGCAAAAGCAGATCCAGCAAACATCACGAACACTGCGAGAGATGCTAGGGTGGCCCAGATCTTGAGTTTCATGGCTTCTCCTTCGGACTTGAGTAATTCCGGCCTTGAACGGAAGACCGGAAATTTTACGGCATTCTACTAGAAATATCGGAAACGGCGAGCAAAAGACGACACGGTGCCAAGCACATTTCTTGGAGTTAGGAATGTCGGGCCTAAGTCCTGATTTCCCTCGTCGGCTAAGAGGCGGCCTCGCTCCCTTGCTTCGTCAGGGCAGGCGAGATGACAAAGCGAAGGAGGCGTGGCGTTTACGGGTGAGACTTGTCCGGCGACGTGACGGTGGCGCGGGACGGCGGACTAAACGGGACTTGTGGCCCTGTCCCGCATTGCTGTGGATCTTACAGTGCGGTCCACCCGCCAACGCAGCCACGCCGGCGGGACACCTCGAACGTGTAGCTTGGCGGACAAACGTCATTCCGAGCGGTAGCAGAGGATACACATTAAGAAGGATTTTTTATGTATGCGGCTGCCCCTGCGAGAATGTGGCATGATACTGCCGAACCGACGCCTTATGCCCTTCGAACAGCCCGCGCCGACCGGCCACGAAGCCAGTGTCGCTGACCGTGCCCTCCGCGCGGGAGACACAGTCCGCGAGAGTCAACGCGAACTCAGCTTAATCATCGACAACATTCCTGGTTTTGTCTGGTGTGCGTCCACCGAAGGTCAACTCATCTACATCAACAACCGCCTCTCCGAGTACGTCGGCGCGCCGGTGGAACGTTTATGGGGCCAGGGGTGGCTCGACTCCATCCACCCTCACGATCGAACGGCAGCGCTCGAAACATGGGTGCGCTGTGTCGCGACCGGCGCACCACTGGAGAACCAATACCGGCTGCGTCGCGCTGACGGCGTATACCGTTGGTTTTACGTGCCCCGTCACTTGGTGCGCACCAGCGACGGACAACCCACGCTGTGGTACGGCCTCCTCGTCGATATGGAGGAGCGTAAAAGAGCGGAACAAGCCCTGGCTGTTCACAAGACTCGACTTCAGCTACTTCTCAATCTGACGAATCGGATTATCCGCAACCAGGCTGAAGAAAGGCTTCAGCGCGAGAACGTAGCTCTTCGGGAAGAAATCGACAAGACCTCAATGTTCGAAGAGATTGTCGGAACCTCTCCAGCTTTGCAACCTGTGCTCTCACGCATCTCCAAGGTTGCACCAAGTGATTCGACAGTCCTCATAACCGGTGAAACCGGAACAGGCAAGAGCTTGTTGCTCGCGCCGTCCACCGGCGGTCCAATCGCAGGTCGCGCGCATTCGTTAGCGTGAACTGTGCGGCGATACCCCGCGACCTGGTTGCCTCGGAACTGTTCGGTCACGAAAAAGGAGCTTTTACCGGCGCGACCCAGCAGCGCTTGGGTAGGTTTGAATTGGCCAGCGGCGGTACGATCTTTCTCGACGAGGTCGGAGAACTACCCCCGGCTACTCAAATTGCCCTTCTGCGGGTTTTGCAGGAATGCGAGTTTGAGCGCGTGGGCGGCACCCGTTCAATCCGCGCTGACGTTCGGGTGATCGCAGCCACGAACCGTGATCTACAGGCCGCGGTTCGCAGCGGAACCTTCCGTAGTGATTTGTTTTACCGCCTGCACGTTTTTCCGCTTGAGGTTCCTCCTCTTCGAGAACGAAAAGAGGACATCGCTTTGCTGGTTGACTATTTTATCGACCGCTACGCGCGAAAAGCCGGCAAGCACATAACCAGTGTCAACAAGAAGACGCTTCGCTTACTTCAGTCATCACTTGGCCTGGGAACGTGCGGGAGCTCCAAAACGTCATCGAGCGATCAGTGATACTTTGCGACGCTGAGATTTTCTCGATCGACGAAAGCTGGTTACCTCAGCAGCCGCTTCCGATGGAATCGAAACACGGGACCGAAGTCAATCGACTCCGGTTACAAGAGAAGAGAGTGATTGAGGCTGCCCTTCAGGAGAGTCGCGGGCGGGTATCCGGACTGTCGGGGGCGGCCGCCAGACTGGGGATTGCGAGGTCGACTCTGGAATCGAAAATTCGATCGCTGAAAATCGATAAGAATCGCTTCAAGTCCTGATTAACGCCGTTCTCGGACAAGTGGAGTACCGGCGCCAAAGTACGCGGTCAGGGACTATTCAACGCCGTCCAAGCGGCTAGAGAGTCCATGTAATCCCTCCAGTGCACAATCTTTCGGTTCTCAATGGTGACGACCGAGATGAGCCGATTGGCCGAGGCGGGGGCCGCTTCGTTCGTGCAACTTCTTCCGACTTTGTCGCATTCAACCACGAGAAACGCTAGCACATTTTTTTTGGCGGAATCTAGGGATTGGTTGGTGTGGACGGAAGGTTCAAGAGCGTAAATACAAATCCTTCGTCTCATGATTATATACTTCACGCCAGCAGAGGTATGCCTGAACCGTGGATCGTCCCAAACTTATCCGCATTAACGTCCTTGGCGAGACGAAGGCAAAGCGTACGAACCCCATCGTTTCCCTCTTTTCAGTGGCACTCTTTCGCAGGCATTTCCCTAAGCTCTGGCGCTGGTGCGCTTCTTGGGGCTGGGCGGGGCTAATAGGGCTGGCCTTAACCGTAGAAGAGGCGCGCGAATATGGCATTGCACTTAGCTTTGCTGTTCTTGGGGCAGTATCGCTGGCAGCAACATGCATTCGTTGGGCGGGACTGCCAGGTGCCCCGAATCTAACAAAGTCAGTTCAGATCTTAGGTTCCTGTATGGTTGCACCCCTGTTTTTAATTCTTTCGGTGATTTGGATAGTCGGAAATAGAGGGACGGAGCCGTGGTCGCGGATCCCGAGCGATTGGAGGTTTGTGGTCAACAGCTATGTAACTTCTCAATATCCCGACCTGCCTATCCCTGATAAGCCGATCGCTCCTATACCTCCTGTCTTTGCCTTGGACAAGCCTCAACCTACAACTTCTTCCGTGCACCCTAGAATATCAGAGTCGCGCGGAACGACTGAGGCTCCACCGCCTGTAAGCGGATAAGCCAGTGCAGCTATCGGCCGTTTTTAAGAATCCGTCCTCACTTTGCGTGGCCGTGTTTAATCCTTCGGACGAGGTTGCCGAGAATGTTTCGTGGGCAATGGTTGCGTTCCGCACCTCCGACCTGGCTTTTTTCGGCTTTCAAACACAGTCCATCGGTTACATCAAGCCCCATATGGAAAGCGCCAACTATTCTATGGAGCTAGCGACGATGCCGAAGAATACTGACGGGGACGACCAGATTAAGGAAGGTGATGAATTAACTGGAAGCGTGTCTATTGACTGTCCGAAATGCACAGTTCGGACCTATCTCGTCCATGTTATTTGGAAACGCGAAGGTTGGTACTTCGAGTATCCCCAGCAAGCCGGATATGTTGTTCCAAAGGACGTGTCAAAAGGAAGGAAGAGCGAAATATATCCGCGAGATTACAGGGGAGCAGTATGCCAACCAAAGGATCGAGGTTAAGCCGCAGTGAGTTTTTTGTATTCGAGATTCGGAGAAGCAATCAGCTTGAGGGTTGTATCGCGAAAGAGATAAGGGTTCTGCGAGTGTTGAATCGGAGACACGTTTCGTCTAGGTACGCAAGAAGATATTTGACACTCACCTATGCCACGTTCCCATTCAAGAGCGAGAAGGCGGATTCGACGGTATTGTGAACGTCTCTCATTATAGTTCGTCCACCCCTAGCAGTCTTGCCGCCTTCACCTTGCTTTTATCGGCCTTCCACTTTGCTATCTTCTTGGTAACCGCTTCCACAACGACGTCTTTCTTCCACACGAAAGTTCCTATCGCCACTAGATCGGCTGCCGACTGCAACGCTTCGTTCTCAGCAGCTTCCTTTAGGTGCTCGGACTTCGCCTTCGGATTCAATGCCTTCGCAAATACGTCGAAGTCGTGAAAACCTTTGGCAATTTGAGACGGGTAGGTGTCTTCGGTGGGGTCAACAAACATCCACATCAAGATCGTTCTTAAGGCGAAGATAAGCTATGTTGCGTTGAAGTTCGGTGCTTTTCTTAATGAGGTTGCGGGCGTCCCGTATCGCATACACAGCGACAATGGTCGTGACTATCGTGCCGGTGATGCTGAGGACGATTCCGACGATTGCAATCTCAGTATCGAAACTCACCGTCATCTCCCGTCGAAGACGAGGGCATCATACTAATAATGTAGATAAGTTAGGAACCGAACAGGCTGGGCCATCCGCCCTGCCGCGCCCGCCACGGCGGGCAGGCCTGCGGCCGCGGCGCTACATTGAAACCTGGTAAAGACAACCCCGCTTAATCTGCTGGCATTTGAGGGGCGCTGACAAACGCGCGAATCGGAATCGGCGTTTATGGGTGCGACTTGGCCGGCGGCGGGACGGTGGCGCGGGACGGCGGGGCGCTGTGGGCGCTGCACTGGAGGACGCCGAGATATTGACTCCATGGGCCTACGGCCTGGCGGTATTGGTGGGCCATGACCCTCGAAATTTGGTGCAGATGAGTTAAGTCGTGAGCGGCCCAGGTGGCCAGCAGCTCGGACAAAGTGACGGCTCCTAGGGCGGGGTGGCGTCCACGCCGATCGAGGTCCTCTGGCCGCAAATTCAGCGCGCGGAGTTCGATCAGGTTTTCACGGCGCAAGCGCGCGAATTCATCGAGCAATTGCGCGAGCGATTTGCCTTCGCTTTCGCGCAGGTGTCCCCAACGATCGAAGGGATCGAACGCGCGAGCCTCGCCAAATTGCAGAATCATCTTGGCGCGCGGCATCCAGTCGGTGCGTTCGCCGTGAATCAAATGGCCGACGACGTCGAACGCGCTCCAGGTTTCCTCACCTTCGTTTCGGGACGTCCACGTTTGCGGCAGGTCGCGCAGAAGCGCGTCGAGACAAGAGGGCGTGCGAGCGAGAAGTTGTACGGTGTGGTCCAAGTTGTGTTCCATCATGCTCCCCAATTCGTAGCCAGCGATTTTCTGATTATACAAAGAGTCCGGGAGGAACGGCGCTACCGGGGAAATTAAGGGATAGAAGCGCAAAGGGTCCGGCGAGACGTTGAGGAGAGTCTTTAGGAACGCATCAAATGTTGAGTCTTAGGAGTCTTGCATTCATCCTGTGCTCAGCCATGCGGCGCGCGCGCGCCTTTTCCTGCGCTGCTCTCCATTGCTCTCCCGACAGAATTAACACAAGGAAAGGAAGGAAAACGGCTACAAACAACGCAACGAAAATGGCTACAGCCGCGCCCGTGTGCATGTGCAGACTCCTAGGAACAGTATATACCTCCCAAGGCGATCACGGCTCGGGGGCGCGCTTTCAAAGTAGCCCACTACCGATCCTGACGTTGTGTTGACACGTTCACGCATCCCTCGTTACACTCCGGCACATTCGGGCTGAAAGCTCGGGGAGCTTCGCACGGTCCCAAGCGAGTTCAGGCCGATGAACACCGCCATCGCTTAAGAGTTCGCTTTGCCCGCACCGAATCTCATAAAGCTCAAACTCGAGAGGAGAACAATCATGAAGAAGATTTTCGGAGCTGTAACGCTCGCTGCTGTGGTGATAGGCGCGACGCTGCTGCTGGCGAGGACTGTTAGAGTTGCCGCTTCGCCGTCGCCGAGCGGCATCAAGAATGTGGTTCTGGTGCACGGTGCATTCGCCGACGGCTCCGGCTGGGAAGCGGTCTTCAACATCCTCACGAAGGACGGGTACAACGTCGCAGTGGTGCAGCAGCCGGAGACATCCTTTGCCGAGGACGTCAAGTTCGCGACGGCCATGATCGACCGGCAGCCGGGGCCGGTGGTTCTGGTGGGACACAGCTACGGCGGGGCGGTCATCACCGAAGCCGGCAACGATCCGAAGGTTGCGGCGCTTGTCTATATTAACGCGTTCGCGCTGGACACCGGGGAAAGCAGCGCCACCATCGAGAAGGCCGTGCCCCCAGCCGGACAGGGCATCAAAGCTACCGCCGATGGCTACCTCTACATTGACCCGGCATCGTTCCATTCCGATTTCGCAGCGGATGTTCCGGAGTCGAAGACGGCGTTTATGGCGGTGTCGCAGGTTTTGTTCTCGCTCGACTCGTTCACGACGCCTGTTAAGACTCCGGCTTGGAAGTCGAAACCCACCTGGTACATGATGTCCACCGCAGACCACTCAATCAATCCGGAGCAGGAGCGCATGATGGCCAAGCGCGCGCATGCCACGACGGTCGAAGTGAATTCAAGCCACGCGGCTTACATCTCTCATCCGAAGGAAACGGCGAAGCTCATCGAAGAGGCTGCCACCACTGCGCCCGTGCATCAATAGTCTGCTGGTTCGAGACTGGGCCTCCCCCGATCTGCGACATCGGCGGAGGCTCGGACGAGCGCGAATGTTAGGTCTATAATCGGCCGATGCCATCATCAGGGGATGCTTCCTCGCAGTCTGAACAATCGCTGGCCATTCGCGTAGTCGTTGACAGAATTCCTGCATTTACGTGGTCCGCTCATCCGGACGGCTCCGTGGAGTTCGTAAATCAACGGTGGCGCGAATACGCCGGCCTCTCTCTCGGAGAATCACAGGGCTGGGGTTGGCAGGTCGCAATCCATGGGGACGATTTGCCGTCATTGATGCACAAATGGCGGCAACTGTTGAACTCCGGAGAAGCAGGTGACATCGAAGCGCGCATGCGCCGCCATGACGGGGTCTTTCGTTGGTTTCTCATTCGCTTCGAACCATTCCGCGACGAAACTGGGAAGATCGCCATGTGGTACGGGGTGAGCACCGACATCGAAAACCTCAAGCAGACTGAGGAGAAACTGCGTGAGGATGAACGCGAACTTCGGCAGATTACGGACGCGATACCGCAGACGGTGGTTGTCCAAGACCCGTCCGGCCTACCGATCTACGCCAATCGCGCGGCTCTCGACTATACCGGCCTTACCGCTGACGACGTGGTTGCGCCAAATTTTCGGGAAAGAATCTTCCATCCGGAAGACCTTGAGAAATTTCGAAACGAGCGTAAGGCTGCTCTCGCCCGGGGTGTTCCGTTCGAATTCGAGCATCGGGCACTCGGAAAGGACGGTCGCTACCGCTGGTTCCTGATTCAGTACAACCCTTTTCGCAACGAGCGCGGACGAGTGACCCGATGGTATGCAACGGGCACCGACATTGACGACCGCGTCCGGGCGGAAGAGAGGACGCGGAACGAAAACGTCGCGTTGCGAGAGCAAATCGATCGTGATTCGATGTTCGAGGATATCGTCGGCTCTTCGGAAGCGTTACGTAAGGTGCTTCGCCAGGTCAACAAGGTGGCCGCTTCCGACTCCACCGTTTTGATTCTGGGCGAAACCGGCACGGGCAAAGAATTGATAGCGCGCGCCATCCACAAGCGATCCAGGCGCGCGGAACGAGCATTCATCGGAGTGAATTGCGCCGCCATCCCGCCTTCTTTAGTTGCGTCGGAACTCTTCGGTCACGAAAAAGGCGCTTTTACGGGTGCGGCGCAACGCCGCCTGGGGCGCTTTGAATCAGCCAACGGCGGCACGATTTTTCTCGACGAAGTCGGCGACTTGCCTGCGGAAATCCAGATCGCGCTGTTGCGAGTTCTGCAAGAACGCGAAATCGAGCGCGTTGGCAGTAGCCAATCAATTTCGGTCGACGTGAGAGTGGTGGCAGCCACACATCGCGATTTGAACGCGCTCGTCGCCCAAGGCAAGTTTCGCCAGGATCTCCTGTACCGGCTGGACGTCGTGCCTATCCGGATGCCGCCGTTGCGCGAGCGAGCAGCCGATATTCCCATGCTGGTTGAATACTTTATCGATCGCTTTGGAAAGAGGGCGGGAAAGAAGTTCAAAACTATCGACAAGAAATTCCTGAAAGCGTTTCAGGCATATGGATGGCCGGGCAACATCCGTGAACTACAAAATGTAATCGAGCGCGCGGTGATCCTCAGCGAGGATGGCACCTTAGCCGTTGACGAAACATGGCTGAAGCGGGAATCGCCCCAAAATCCAGTGCGGCCCCGCACGCTGGATGGCGCCCTCATGAGGCAGGAGAAGGAAATGATTGAAGCCGCCTTGGCAGAAAGCCAGGGCCGAATTTCAGGGCCCGCAGGTGCGGCAGCTAAATTAGGTCTGCCGGCGCGGACCCTTGAGTCGAAGATCAAGCGCTTAAAAATTAACAAATATCGATTCAAAGCGACGCAGGCTGACTGATTCGCTGCGGACGCCTATCAAGCCAATCGTGTTTTCCTCACCAGACAGGAATTCCTGAAAATTAAGGACTGCACATTAGTCTAACCGCCGTTCCTGCAAGGGAATTGCGAATGGCTTGATTATTGCATTCGTTCGGCTGTTCTTCAGAGCACCGATCCATGACGCTGAAGATCAAGCGGATTGCTGGCAAGCGCAAGACGCGCATTTGTCTGAGCGGGCAGCTTCGATCTGAGAGTGTTGGCCAGGTAAAGTCTGAGATTGAGCGTGGCGGACCACGCGTCACCTTGGATTTGGAGGAACTCGATCTGGTCGACATCGAAGGTGTTCGTTTTCTGAACGCGTGTGAGTCGGCGGGCATCTCGATCCTGCACTGTTCGCCATACATCAGGGAGTGGATGCAGCAGGAGAGAAACCGGCCGAAAGACCATCCGGAACCGTTGTAACGGGCTTTCTGTCACACCGGCAACAGCAAGCACTCGAACTTGCATGATTCATTGAAGCTCAAACTACAGAGGAGAATAAATCATGAAGAAGATTTACGGAATTGTAGCGGTCGTTGCTTTGCTGTTGGTCGGGACTCTACTGCTGCAGAGGACTGCTAAAGTTGCTGCCGCGGCGCCGCCAACTGGCATCAAGAACGTAGTTCTAGTGCATGGCGCATTCGCCGACGGCTCCGGCTGGGAAGCCGTTGCCAAGATCCTCGAGAGGGATGGCTACACGGTGTCGGTGGCGCAGCCGCCCGAGACTTCTTACGCCGAGACGTCAAGTACGCGAGGGCTGCCGTCGACGCTATGAACGGGCCGGTGGTCCTCGTCGGCCACAGTTATGGCGGGTCCATCATCACTGAAGCCGGCGACGATCCGAAGGTTTCGGCACTCGTTTACATCGCCGCATTTGCGCTCGATGAGGGTGAGAGCTGTGCGTCGATCGAACAAGGCGTGCCGCAAGCCTCCACGGCGTTCAAGCCGGACAGCAACGGCAACTGGTGGATAGAGCAGGAGCATTTCGCGGCCGACTTCGCGGCGGACGTTCCGGCGTCGGTGTCCCACTTCATGGCCATTTCGCAGGTGCCGATCTCCACCGACTCGTTCACCCACAAGGTCACCTCGCCCGCATGGAAGACCAAGCCCAGTTGGTACATGGTGGCCAGCGCGGACCGGTCGATCAATCCGATCCAGGAGCGCATGATGGCGAAGCGCGCCAATGCCAAGACGGTCGAAGTGAATGCCAGCCATGTGGCCTACATGTCTCACCCGAAGGAAGCAGCCAAGCTCATCGAAGAGGCTGCCACCTCCGCGCCCGCCCATTAATAGCCTGAGGTAGTGGGCTTCCGCCGACCGTGACGACATCGGCGGAGGCCCGCATGCAAGTGGTCGTCCGAGGAGTACACCATGAAAGATTACATCACCATCGAAGGACATGACGGCGCGTTCGCCTCCTATATCGCGCGGCCGAAGACGTTGCCGGCTCCCGCGGTCGTTGTTCTGCAGGAGCTGTTCGGAGTGAACGCCGACATCCGCAAGCATTGCGACGAACTGGCCGCGCAAGGTTTCGTTGCCGTCGCGCCCGACCTGTTCTGGCGTCAGGAGCCGGGCGTCGACCTCACCGTTACCTCCGAGGCCGACTGGCAACACGGCCTTCGTCTGTACAGCGCTTATGACCGGGACGCCGGCGCAAAGGACGTCAAGGACACCTTGAACGCCGTGCGCAAACTCCCCGAGTGCAACGGCAAGGCCGCCCTCCTCGGCTATTGCCTTGGCGCGCTGATGGTCTTCCTCGCAGCCGTGCGTTACCACGGCGCCGCCGCGGCTGTCGCATATCACGGCGGCGATACGGAGAAATATCTGGGAGAAGTCGATGGGCTTAATGCGCCCTTGCTGATGCATCTGGCCGAAGAAGACGAGTTCATTTCCAAGCCCGCGCAAGCTGAGATCAAAGCGGCGCTTGCCAAGAAACCAAGCGCGACGGTTTACAGCTATCCGGGCCAGAATCACGCCTTCTCTCGGAACAATGGGGCGCACTACAACGCCGCGGCGGCAACGCTCGCCAACGGGCGGACAAGACAATTTCTACATGAACAATTGCGGTGACCTTCAGTTCAAAATCCCCACCCTTGAAAGCGAAGGGTGCTCGCCGCGCCAGGACTACCGGCCACTTCGAAGCATGGTCGGCTGTCTGGGCGCACCGCGTATCTGGAGTGCGACAAAATTCCACTTCACGCAAGTGTTGCGCCCACCAGTTGAGCCCGCACACTAATCGGAGTTGAACTTAAACTTTGCCTCGATTGAATTTCTATTGCGACCTGCCATGCTTTACAATCGTGCTGTTGAAAAAACTTACGGGGAGCCAGCATGAACAATCTCGACCGCTTGTTACAACGCAACAAAGAACTTGCGGCTCAGCAGTCTGCCGCGGGCACGCTTATGCCTTCGCTTTTGCGGGCGATGCCCAACGTGAAGGCGCTCATCATCAGTTGCGCGGACATGCGCGCCGATCCGGCTCATGTCCTTGGAATCAAACCGGGCGAGGCCGTCGTGCTGCGCAACATCGGCGGACGAATCACACCGGGATTGTTGGAGCAGCTGGGCCTACTCGGGCGAATCGGTCAGGTTGCTGGAGAGGTTCCGGGAGGCGGCGGGGAGTTTCACCTGATCGTGATGCAGCACACCAATTGCGGCATCACTCAGCTGGCCGGCGACCCGGCCATGCTGGCGCACTATTTTCAAATACAGGAAGGCGAACTGAAGACAAAATCTGTTAGCGATCCGCGCGCGGCGGTTGCCGGCGACGTGGCTGCGCTCCGGGCGATTCCCGCATTGCCGGGCGCGTGGCTAATATCAGGACTGGTGTACGACGTGGCGACTGGGCTTGTTGAGGTTGTCGTACCGCCGGCGCCGATTCGTAGCGCGTAAGCTCAGCTTTGCGAAACGGCGAGTTTGAAATCGTCCTCCGCTTTTCTAACCGTCAGTGGTCTGCAGCCGGCCGAAAGGATGCGGCGAGCGGCAATACCAAGCAGCTCGCGTGCTCCGCATCGTGGAAGATCTTGATGTTTGCGATGCGCGCATCCTCCAGCTTCTCATAGCCGATCCGCCCTCCGGTATTGTAGTTCTTCTGAAAGTTGGGCGAGTTGAGCGGAGCGATGGTTAGTCGTAACCGCGCGCCTGCTGGAATCCGTCGCGCCATCCAGTAAAATTCGAACGGAATCTCGACGATTTGATCTGGCTTAAGCAGCTCTTCCTTGAACGGGCTGTCGCGGAAACGCGCACGACGGATATCCTCGCCGAGGCGAACCGTTGAACCGTCCCGGAGAACCATAAGCACTTGGGCCCAAAGATCGAAATCCGGCGCGTCCGCCTGGATTACCAATTTCAGATGCATTTGCCCGGCCACGTCGACATCCTGAGGGAACGGTTCGGAGTGAAAGACGATCGCGCGCTTCTGAAAATCGCGGAATTGACTGGTCTGGTTTTCGTTTGCAGCGTATTTGGCAATTTCAAGTTCGGGGAGTTCGTGCGGATCGCTAACGATAAGGGCGGGGGACTCAGCCCCAGATGGTTTTTGCGAAAGAGAGCCGGAATGGAATACGTCCGCTGGCGTGCCCTCTGGTGCGGATAGAAAAAAGTTCAAGACTTCGCCGGAAGACGCCGCCTCCAGCGATTTTGCGTAGCGCCACTCATCGGCGCCCATCATGAAATATGTGACTCTGTCCTGAAGGAATGCTGGTTTTGGCCCGCGCCCCAGTGCCCAGTCGTACCAGTCGGCACGTAACTTATCCATGTCAATTACTGCGCTGTCGGGTATTGATAATCCATCGATGTTGTTTGTGGGATGATGCGTGCCCAGGTGATCCCACGGACCGATCACGAGGTAGTGGTTGCTCGCCGCAGCGGCAGGCGCATGTGTAACGTGGCGGCGGTAGTAGCGAAGAGCTCCAGGTTGGTCGTCATCGAAGTATCCAGTGGCCGAAAGAACTGGAAACTTCATTTGTGCGAAGTCCACGGCCTTTGGCTCGGCCGCGAGGTTAAAGGCTTCATCGCCGACGTGATCCAGCCACACATCGAACATCGATTTCTGGTGGCCAAGTTCGTCGAGCATCCACCAATCGTCAGGGGCAATGCCGATCGCGGCGTCGAGTTCGCCAAATGGCCGATAGGCAGCGTATTGTTCCAACATTTTTCCCGCCCAATAGTCCTGGTTCAAACGGAAGGCAATGTTGAGCGAGCGGCCTGACACATAACCTAGGATCAAAGTCGTAAACGCCTGGGGGATACCGTTTGTGTTGGGAATGTCCCAACCTGGGTAGATGGAGACGTAGGGAGCAATTCCTGCGAGGTGGGGCGGATGTTGAGCCGCAGTACGCCACTGCGTCATGCCGAAAAACGAGGCTCCGTACATCACAACTCGCCCGTCGCTCCAGGGCTGTGCTGCAATCCATTCCACGACGTCGTAGCCGTCGCGCCCAACCTGCAAACCAAGATTGTCAGCCTTGACTCCTCCGGACCGGCCTCGGCCGCGCACGTACACTTGTATGAATACGTAACCGCGTTGGACGAAGTCGACGAAATCGCGGCTGCGACCACCATCGATGTCGTACTGAGTGAGATTTAATACTGTCGGCGCTCCGCTTTTCAGGTTTGCGGGTTTGAATATCCAAGCCTCAAGCTCGACGCCGTCCCGCATCGGAATCATGCGACTCATCTCGATGTTGAAGCTGGGGCCTACCTGTGCGGCACTGGGCGGTGATGCGATCGCTGTGACGACAGCCGCGGCAGCGACGATGAGTAGCTTCACGATCAGAACCTTTTTCATTGCCTCCTCCTAGTTGGTTTCGACCCCCATGACGTCTTCTTCACGGTCGGAAACTTCCGAACGGAGTTGAAGACTCGCCCAAATTTGCCGCTGATTACGATCTGTCCGGCTCGCGCGAATATTGTTCCGAGCTTGGGCCTCATCAATTACGAGCCCGAGAGGCCGACTCGCATGCAGCTCAAACTCGGATTTCGTTTGTGTTTTGCGGCTCAGCGGCCAACCATTTTTTGCGGCTCTTCGGGGTATCGAGCACCCTGCACATGGATCTTTGAGGTTGCGGTAGGCAACGATTGCTGGTCGAGCGCGTTTTATCGGCGAATGCACGTATCGGAATGAGTGTACACCGGGCGGGCGATAGCACGAGAAGAAGCGGCCGCCCTTGAGGGACGATGAGACGAGTTAGTCAGATCTGGGTCATGCCGCCATCGACGACCAGTTCGATGCCGGTGATATAGCTACTTTCGTCGGAAGCGAGAAACGACACCGCTTTGGCAATTTCGTCCAAGGTTCCGGTGCGACCGAGGGGGATATTGCCCACCACGCTGTCTGCGTACTGCTTGACTTGTTCGTCCGTCATCCCCAACGAAGTGCGATAGCCCGGTGAAGGAATTACGCCAGGACTAATAGCGTTCACGCGGATTTTGCGGTCTTTGAGATCCGAGGTGAAGGTGCGCGCGAAGGAACGCACGGCGGCTTTGGACGCGCTATAGACGCTGAACGCGGGCGCTCCAGTACTCGCAACGATCGACGCATTCAAAATGATGGAGCTTCCATCCTTTAGGAGAGGAAGTGCCTTTTGCACGGTGAAGAGAAGGCCCTTGACGTTGGCGTTGAACGTTGTGTCGAAGTGCTCTTCGGTGATTGCGCCGAGCGGGGCGAATTGTCCGGTGCCGGCGTTGGCGAAGAGAATGTCGATGTGACCCTTCTGCTGCTTCACAGTGGCGTACAAGCGGTCAAGATCGGCGAGACTTGAGACATCGCCCTGCACTGCGGTGACGTTCTTTCCGATCAGCTTCACTGCCGCGTCGAGTTCGCTTTGACGACGGCCGGTGATAAAAACGTACGCGCCCTCGGCAACGAAGCGTTGTGCCGTCGCGAGACCGATTCCGCTATTGCCTCCGGTGATGACTGCTACCTTTCCTTCCAGCTTACTCACGAGCTTTCTCCTTGCTCCAGCGACCGATCCAGAACCAGTTTACCCGCAACTATCTTCTGCAGCCGTGGGAGACAGGTCGAATGCCCTAAGTTACCGGTAATCCGCAGCTGACGCCGCCCAGCATCTTCTATAGTAGACTCGCGCTATGATTCGTCAAATCGCGCCTCTCTTCTTCACGCTGGACATCCCCGCCACCCTTGCCTATTACGAGGCTAAACTTGGCTTCAAGTGCTTGGGCAGGTGGCAGGATCCGCCGGTTTACGCCATCGTTGCGCGCGACCAGCACGCGATTCACTTCCGCTGCGCCGAGCCTCCCACCGCCAATCCCGACAAGTATTCGGACGAACTGCTCGACGCGTACGTATTCGTCGAAGATGCAGACGCGCTTTACGCTGAGTATGCCGCGCGAGGCGTGGAATTCACGCGAGGACTTGCTAACATGCCCTGGAATGCGCGCGAGTTTGTAGTCAAGGATCGCGATGGCCGGCTGCTTGCCTTCGGCTCGAACTTGTAGTCTTGTCTCGGTTGTCCCACCCCGAACGCTACCGTAGACGGATGATAAGCTGTCCGATTCCGCTGCTAACGAGCCTGGCGCGGAATCGTCGAATTGCTAATGCGGCGATTCACCTAACGCAAGCAAGGGAAGCAACGGAAGGAGCCACGGGAGTGAAGACGAATCACAGCTTCGGGATTTGCGGAAATGCTTCAGTTACTTAAGCTCTCCCAGTTCACGGGAGCCGGGCCCAGCGCCGAGCCCCCGGAATTGGGCACTTCCTAGCCGCATCAACCGTAGTTCACGCTCGCCAAACAGTTTGTGCAAAACCGCACACATTTTATTTTCGGGTTAACTTTTTGGGCATATGGGCTCTCAATCCCCGGCGAGTGTGCACAAGCGCACAGACAGTTCCAAGCCACTTTTCTATGCTTTCCACGCGCGGAGGGAAAGGTCATGACTTTGCAATGGCGATTGGAATGGCAGCAGCTCTACGTGGAAGCGTTGCTTGAGACGAACGTAGTGAAGCTCCGTGGAAGAGTCGCGAGCGCGGAAAAAGCAGTCTTATCGCGCATCGCAGAATTGTGTGTGAGTTCAGACGGACAAGAAGAGTGGCAAGCCATCGAAGATGCCATTACAGGTTTGTTGGTACTGAAGCGCGAAATATTCAAATCCTCGATTGGACTCAGGAAGGCTCGCACGCCGGAGATCGTCAAGCCACGGATGTCCGTCAGTTAGCGGCCATCGCCAAGTGGAACACGCTTTGCGTTGTCATCCTGAGCGCGGCGCTCCCCGCGGGCGCCGGGTTGCAATCCACCCCGCCCGCCTCTAAACACACATCGCAAGTTTGCGGACGCCATCGTGGATCTGCCGCGCATCCGTGCCGCCATAACCAAGAATCAGGCCGCCCCTACGAGGCGGTTTCAAATAGCACGACGACAGCGGCATGGCGGAAATGTCGATCGCATTGGCCTTCTTCGCCACCGTCACGTCACTTACGCCGCGCGGCAGCAGCGCGACCAGATGCATCCCCGCTTCCGCTCCGATCACTTCGAGCTTGTCGTCCAATTGGTTGCGGATCGCTTCCACCAGCGCCGCCCGCCGCTCCATATAAAGGACGCGCATCCGGCGAATGTGCCGCGCGAAATGCCCCTCGCGAATGAAATCCGCCATCACGGCCTGATACAACGTGGACGAAAACTGGTCGGTGGCATCGCGCGCGGCGGCGAACGCCTCCACCAGATCCTTCGGCGCAACGACGTAACCCAAACGCAGCGCCGGAAACATTACTTTACTGAGCGTGCCGACGTAAATCACGCGCGCGCCCGCGTCCAATCCTTGCAGCGACGGGATCGGCCGATCGCCGAACCTGTATTCGCTGTCGTAATCATCTTCGATGATCCATGCGCCGCTGCGCGCGGCCCAGTTGAGCAGCAACATTCGCCGCGTGGCGCTCATGGTGACGCCCAGCGGATATTGGTGCGAGGGCGTGATGTAAACCGCACGAGCATCGCGCGCGCGGCGAATTCCTTCGGCCACATCCAGCCCTTCGTCATCCACCGGCACGGGCACGACCTGCGCCCCGCCCATCGCGAGCGCCCGGCGCGCGGCGGGATATCCGGGCTCTTCGATCCAGGCGCGATCGTTCGCGTCGAGCAAAACTTGCCCGGAAAGTTGCAAGCCCAGTTGCGATCCGGTCGTCACCAGCACCTGCGACGCGTCGCAACGCACCGCGCGCGCCGCGCCCAAATATTCGGCGATCGCTTCGCGCAGCGGCATGTATCCCTTCGCGTCGCCGTAGGCCAGCATCTGCCTCGTCGGCCGCCGCGCGTGGCGATTCACCAGCTTGGACCACACTCCCGTTGGAAAACGCTCGAGCGCCGGCAGGCTCACACGAAATGCCACGAGTTTGTTCGACCACGTTTGCGCCGGCAAGCGCAGCAGCGCCACGCGTCGCGACACCTTGCGCGGAGCCCCGCTCCTGGAAATTTGCCGCGAGGACTTCCCTGCCCTCGCGCTCGGCGTTGTCAATGCTTCGTCCGGGATCGACCGCGCCACGCACGTCCCCGCGCCGGTGTAGGTCTCGAAGTAGCCTTCCGCCTGCAATTGTTCGTACGCGCTCGACACCGGAATGCGCGACACCTTCAGCTCCGCGGCGAGGTTTCGCGTCGACGGCACGCGCTGCCCCGGCCGCAATTGCCCACCGAGAATCGCGCGCCGGAACCATTCGTACAATTGGCGGTACATCGGAATTTTCCCGCTGGAGTCGAGCGCAATCGGCGGCAAAAAGCTGGCGGAGATTCGTTTCATCAAGTTTAGCCTGCGACAGAGTGGACATATGCTATCACACGAAAGCGGCCATTTCGGCAGGCCACGATGAACGCGCCAACCGGACGGATTGGACACCAGCTACTTGTTTTTACCCTTCAACCCTCCAGCGGCTGCCCGATTTATGTCGGATATATCTTGACATCAAGATAGAGGTGTTTTAGACTCGCAGTTCAGCAGGGGTGGCATTTCGATGTCCCGATCCGATCAACCGACTGAACTCAAGTTTGTGGTTACGAACACCCTCATCGTTCGAGATATACAGCGCTCGGTGGCTTTCTATCGCGACGTCCTCGGCGCCACGGTGTTCCGCGAGGGCGAGCCGGTCTTTTTGAGGCTCGGCAATATTTGGCTCACTATCAACGGCGGCGGCGGTCCCACGGACGACAAGCCCGAGGTCGTCGCTTCGCCTCCGCGCGATCCTGACGTTCTTAGCATCTTTCTGAACCTTCGCGTGAATGACATCATGCGCTACTACAAGCTTTGGTCTTCGCGCGGCGCGAGATTCATCACCGAGCCTAAAGTCCACGCGACGGAATTGCGGTGCTACATGCGCGACCCGGACGAGTACCTCATTGAAGTCGGGCAAACGACCATGACCGCGGGCCCGCTGGATTTGTATGCATAGAGCTTCTGAGGAACCTGAATGAAAGCAGCGTGGTACGAAAAGCAGGGACCGGCTCGCGAGGTGCTGGTGGTCGGCGAAATGCCGAACCCGATTCCCGCGGCCGGGGAAGTTCGCATTCGCGTCGCTGCCTCCGGCATCAATCCGGGCGACGTCAAGAAGCGCCAAGACACCTTCGGCGTGGGCATGCCGTATCCTCGTGTGATTCCGCATAGCGATGGCGCCGGCCGCGTCGATCAGCTTGGCGCCGGCGTTCCCTCTGAATGGATGGGCCGTTCGGTGTGGTGTTTCGGCGCTCAGTCGTATCGTCCGTTTGGTACAGCCGCGGAGTTTACCGTCGTGCCCGTCGATCATGTCGCTCCCCTCCCAAAAATTGTGCCGATGGAGCAAGGCGCCTGCCTCGGCATACCTGGTATCACGGCGCACCGAGCCGTTCATGTGGCAGGTTCTGTGAAGGGACTCACTGTTTTGGTGCAAGGAGCGGCCGGTTCCGTGGGCGCTTGCGCCGTTCAGCTCGCGCGTTTCGCCGGAGCACGGGTGATCGGGACGGTGCGGGCATCGTCGGACGAAGCCACCGCAAAGAGCGCCGGCGCCCACGAAGTACTCGTTGGCGATAAGGAACTGACTTCGCGCGTAAAAGCCCTGGCCCCCGACGGCATCGATCATATTGTCGAAGTGGCGTTTGGGGCCAACATCGAAACCGACGTCGATCTCCTGAAGCAGGGCGGCTCGATTGCGAGCTATGCCACGGACAATACCGCTCCGAAGATTCCCTTCTGGCACATGGTCTTTAAAAACATTCGGGTCTTCTTTCTGGGGAGCGACGATTTCCCGAAGGAAGCGAAATTGCAAGCAGCGCGGGATCTAAATGCTGCGCTGGAGGCGGGCTGGCCCGGTTTCGAGATCGGCGAACGAATTCCGCTCGCGGAAATTGCTCGCGCGCACGAACTCGTGGAACACCCGGTGCGGCGCGGGCGCGTTGTGGTTGTTGTGTGAGCGCGCAGACGGCCGCGGCACGTCGGATTAGCGCACCGCGCGGAGGCGCTCGGCGGCAAGCTCTTCTTTTCCCGTTCCCAGGCGCTTGAGGAGTTCCACCAGCACGGCGCGCTCTTCACGCGAAAGAATACTCATCGATTTTTCCATGTAGATCGAGTGCTGGGCGTAAGCTTTCTCCATCATCCGCCGCCCTCTGCGGGTCAACTCGACGAGCCGGACTCGCCGGTCTTGAGGATGGTTTTTCCGCGCGACTAGCCACTTGGCTTCCATGCGGTCCACTGCCGTGGTGATTGAACCCGTGGTCAATTCCACCTTGTCACCGATCACGTTGACCGGCAAGGGCCCCTTATGCAGCAGAACCTCGAGGACGCGAAAATCGGAGTCGCAAAGCCCCAGGTTCTTTTTGCTTTCGTCATATTTCACGAGCATGGCGCGGTAGGCCTTCCATAGCACTAGAAAGACGTGGGTCGCCTCCGTTTTTTGCGGCAGACGGTTTCGCACGGGCATGGGCTAAGTGTAGCGCCATAAAGAGCCTCATAGGAAAGTATCTCGGCCTCAAGGCTTACTGGTTAAACTCACTTTGCCCGTGATTTGTTGGCGGCTCTCAGTACTTGTCGTCCCAGCGAACGTAAAGCATTGCCGTGCGCACGTGGCTGTCCATCCAGACGTCCACGCCCGCCAGCCGATTAATCCAGCGCGGTTGCAGCTCGGCGTCAGAATCATGGGCGACGCGATCCAGCACGACCTTGAACAGCAGGAACTCATTGTCGTATCCGATTGTTTTTGTGGCCTCGGCCACCACCGCGCGCTGATCCAGATTGTTGTGGATGCGTTTCACCGTATTGTAAACATCCATGGTGAATTCCTTGGTGATCAGCACGTCCTTTTTGGATCCCGTAGCGGTCAAGTGGCCGCCAGTGAACGTATCGAAGTCGTAGGCCAGCAGTTCGTCGAACACCTTCATGTATTCGCCGAAATTGGCGGTGATATCGAATCCCTGGAACGGAGCGTAGCCCGGCGTAACGCAATCGACCGCCATCATGAATTTGGCCTGCGGCACATAAATGAAAAGATCTCCCTCGGGTGAGTGATAAAAATGCCGGGTTAGTTCAACGGTCTTGCCACCGATGGTAATCGTCTTTCGCGCGCCGAACACTACGTTGGGTATCAAGCGATGGGGATCGTTTTGCTGCTCCAAGAAATTGGTGACGCCTTCCGTCGCAACGATCTTCAAATCCTTGATGTCCTTGAAGGCCGCCGAGCCGCCGATGTGGTCTTTATGGATGTGGGAATAAATGAGCATCTTGATCGGCTTATCCGTGACGGCGGCAATCGCCGAAGGAATGCTTTTCCCGAAGCTTTCCGGCGCATCGAACACAATCACGCCTTCACTGGTGACGAGAAATGCGGATTGCCACATGTTGTCCGAAATGACGTACACTCCCCCGCCCATCTCCTTGACCGCATACCCGAGCTTGGGGTCGATTTTGAAATACTGCGCGCGAACCGCGGGCAAAACCGGCACGTAGGATTTCAAATCTTCCTGCGAGGATGCGCCAGTACCGGAACGCCCAGAACAACGAAAACCGCGAAAAGAAAGATCGCCTTCTTCATTCCCCCCTCCTTGTTGATCGAAGGTCGTCGCTTCTCCCGCTTCCACCGGCCAACTATGGGATGTGAGGCATCTTGATGTCAAGCTAATTTATCTAGACATCAAGATAATGCCATGTGGTACCTCGACATCGAGGGGACACGAAGCGCAATCGGGGGCAAAAAGCTGGCGGAGATTCGTTTCATCAAGTTTGGCCTGTGACGGAGTGGGCTTATGCTATCACGCGAAAGCGGCTATCTTGGCAGGCCACGCTCGCGAATCATGGCAGGCCATGCCAGCGAAGAAGTAGCGGGCAACCCCGAAGGGTGTCTGGCTATCCGACTACTCAGGAGTTTCGATTGCCGCCGTGGGGTACGGCGCCTAAGCTGCTTTTTCTGTCGCGCGTCCGGCGATTCTCGCAAATTCAGCAAGCGGAAGTTGGGCTTTGGCAGCAGCAGGTTCGCGGCGGAGTTCACCTGCGATATGAGAATAACGTGGACTCCAAAGGAGAATTGATCATGAAGATAGCCGGAAAAATTATGAAGGCGATCATATTCGCAACATTGTTTGTGACTGTGATCGCGAGCGTTTCCTTTGAAGCACGCGCTCAAGACACCGCCGCGTCCTATGCCAAAATGGCTCCCATCGATCAGTACCTTATGGCCGATCGAAATGCAGAGATTGCGATGGCACGCAGCGCAGCGCCACCGTCGATTTCAGCGGATGCCGAAGTCATGGTCCTCGGACGGCGCGGCTACGAAACTGTGGTCAAGGGCACGAATGGTTTCGTCTGCCTTGTAGAGCGATCGTGGATGTCTCCGTTTGACTTCGCGCAGTTCTGGAATCCGAAGATGCGCGGCCCCATCTGCTTCAATCCACCCGCCGTGCGATCAATCATGCCGCTGACGTTCAAGAGAACGGAATTGGTGTTGGCCGGACTATCCAAACCTCAGATCATCGAGGGCATCAAGGCATTCGATGCGAAAGAACTGCCGCCTCTCGAGCCCGGCGCGATGTGCTACATGATGTCAACGCAGAGTTATCTGAACGACTCCGCCGGGCACTGGGTCCCTCATTTGATGTTTTACGTTCCGCTTACCGATCCCAAGTCATGGGGAGCAGATTTGCCGGGCTCTCCAGTGATGTTGAATCCACAATTTGCAGGCGCTCCGGAGCCGATAACCGAGTACATGATCCCCGTGTCCACCTGGTCGGATGGAACACCTGCCCCCAAGGACGCGCAGTGATACCGCCGGAGGTTCCAAGTCAGTCGCCGAAGGCCCATATGATGCGTTATTTTTTTGCGGGTTTGTTGGTCATCTCTGCGCTGCCATCTAATCCCGCACAGATCGCTCCAAAGCAGGACGGCTCGCCCTCGGTTTCTGTTTTACTTCCCGCGGACATTCCCTCGGAGACGGTTCAGATTTCATATCATTTGATTGGTCGATTCGGGGGCTACGGCGATTACACGGACAAGCGACGACCCGGTTTGCGGTCCTACGAGATTTCCACATTGGTAGACGGGAAAGCAGCCAGCGAAATCAGAATAATCGTTTACGCGTCAGGTTGCGAAATTAAGACATTCAATTTTCCACTCACGGAACATTCCACAGTTCGGCAACAGTTTGAATGTCAGCGCGCTGCAACGGTTCGGCTCGCGGGGCAAATCGTTCCGGCCGAGCTAGCCACAGCAAATAATGCCGAATTAGTCGTGGACTACACGGCGTATTGGGCGAATACGTTCTTTGGCATCCAAGATGGCGCGGTTCCAGAGTTCCAACTCGCGACCGTGGCTCCGGCCTCAGATGGAACTTTTCAGGTGGAACTTCCCTATTTCGCGGGTGACGGTGCGGATTCTTCTTCCCAACCGAGAGCGGGCTTCAGGCTCACCTTGCGCGACTCAAAAACGTGGAACCCCATCGCTTCTGATCTGGAACCGCAGGAAGCGGACCTTCGACTCGAAGAGCACAGCTTGAAGATCAAGTCGCGCTATCCTAACAGCCTCAAATTCACGGCTGGAATGCTCGGTCCGAATTGAGGTTTGACGGGTACCCTTCGGCAACTTCCTCAAAGGGCGGGTGGCGAACTCTTCCGCGCGGCACCAGCATTCAGTCCAACAGTCGCTGAAACTCGCGTGGGTGCCGCACTCTTCGTTTTCCAGAAGGGCGCGGGTTTTGACCTCGGACTTTTCGGCGGTGATTTCACTCGCCTCGATCCGCCCCCGCATCTGGATAACGGCTCGGGTGCATAGCACACCGGCAGTTCGCTACTAAGTTCCCGGACACCACGGGTCACGGTGTGTAGCGGGTGATTTGGGCGCGCGTTTTACTCAAATTCGGGTGTTCAATTTGGAACACCTGGGATGTGGTCAATTTTAGTCATCTAGACGGGTTGCTCCTTCGAGTCTAGGATTGGTCGTCGCTGAACCCAGTTTCCTGATTTGATCGAGGGAGTAGGCCTGAATGGTGAGTAAACGCGGTTTCGGTGTCGGTCACACACTTCTCCGCAAGAAGTTCCGTAATGGGATGACTTTTCGGAATTACCGAAACAACGAGGTCGTCTTCGCGCAAGGAGATCCGGCTGACGCTGTGTTCTACATCGAGAGCGGGACGGTGAAGCTCACAGCGGTCACGGCACGCAAAAAAGCGATCATAGCCATCCTACAGCGAGGTAGCTTTTTGGGGGAAGGCTGCCTGGCAGGGCAATCTCTGCGGATTTGCACGGCGAGGTCAATTGGAAAATCCGATGTCATTCGACTACAAAAAGACACGACACTCCGCACGCTCAAGCGAGACCCGCAGTTTGCAACGCTGTTCGTTGGGTATTTACTTTCACGGGTTGTTCGAATCGAGGAAGACCTGATAGATCAATTCTTTAACTTTAGCGAAAGGCGACTGGCCCGGGTTTTGTTGTTGTTTGGGGAAATAACGAGGGAGTCGAAGTCGGACTCCCCCCTGAAGGTGAGCCAGTCAACCTTGGCGGAGATGGTCGGTACCACACGCCCAAGAGTAAGTAAATTCATGAACGAATTCAAAAGGAAGGGCTTAGTCAGATACAACGGGGGCTTGCAAATAAACAGCGAATTGATCGTCGCGTTCCTGGAAAATCGTCCGATGTCGGTCAAGAAAATGTAGATTCCGCGCGGGACGGCTCGGGCTTTCGGTACCGCGACCGCCGAACCACGGCACCCTAGGGCAACGGAGAAGGACTGAAAGAAAAGGAACCGGGCTGACGCTCCACCAGATTATCCACCAACAAAACGACAGATCTTATGGGGAGAGCCACTTGCTGGCGGCATAGAAGAAACGGCTGAAGCCTCGTTTGACTTTATCCGCTCAGAAAGCACCGGGGAGATCAATCTATGACGGCCCATCCATTATTCCGCGTCGACGATTTGTTGCACAACCGCAACACGCACGAAGACGGAGCCGTGAGGCGAGTGTACGAGAGAAATGGTTTGATCATGTACGAAGTGTGGGTACCGAAACTGGCTGGCTCGTGGAAACTGGGCCACCACGTTTCGGATTGGGCTGAAAATGTCTTAGAATTATCCACTACTAAGTTCCTCGATACTCCCTGATAATACTTGATCTCCTTCACGTTGCCTTGCGGCAATCGCTTCGCTTACGCGGTTCAGTATCTTTATCCGGACTTTCTTGTCGGACGGCCATACTTGCCATGGCAACTGGCGCGTGGCCAATTCTTCCGCGCGGCCCGAGCGTTCAGTCCAACCGCCGCTGAAAGTCGCGTGGGTGCCGCACTCTTCGTTTTCCAGAAGGGTGCGGGTTTAGATCGAACACGCGAACCGCTCGACGGATCGGACGCCGGAGGCGTGACACAAGTTAGCCCAGCCCGTAAGGGTTGGGAACCAAACGCAGAGAGTCGTCTTCCTGCTTGCGCTGAGATCAATGGCGAAGGGTCGGCGGAGCTTTCGCCGAGCCCTCTCTCCGCGCTAACCGGACCGATTGGACACTAACTGCTCGTTTTTGGCCTTCAACCCTCAATTCGACGCCTAGACTACATATGAGATGTCTTTTCTGCTCAGGTACCCCAAACTGTTTTGGACCGGGTTAGCACTCTACGCTGTGAGCTTCTTTCTGGTAGCGGTATCGTCAGGGGGCTTTTTCAGCGGTATCGACGCGCGCGGCTACGTGTGCGCTTGGGTCATGCTGGCGTATCCATTTGAGGCTGCGAAGTCCTTGCTCCACCCGTCGATCTCGGGACTAGTAGCCTACTTCTCCGGAACAATCGCTGGCTTGATCAACCCAGTGTTCTTAGTGGCCGCGGTTAGACGTAGTGGTATGTTGAGAACTGTCTTACTCATAATGATCCCGTTCTGCTGGATCGTGTTCCTTCGTGAGCATGACCATCCTCGCGAAGGCCACCTCTTGTGGATTATCGGTATGCTCCTCGTTCTCTTCTCTGTGTCGCCTCGCGAAACAAATCATGCCGCGCGGGTGGCCCAACTTTCGCTTAGGTAAATTTGTCGGTTCAGATTAACGGCTCCGTTCTACACTAAACGGTGTCTATAACTCATGATCTCTTTTTTCTTTCGTTTCAGGTGGGCCATCGTTCTGGCGACACTGCAGGGGGTCTTTTTCGTCTCAATGGCCGTTTCAGAGCACCGGCGAAATCTGCGCGAAAACCACAAGGAGGTGGTCACACACATTGAATATTTCGGATGTTTTCAATTGCCTCACCAGCGAATTCCGAGCGATGAATGGTGGCCGGACGATCCGTCCTTCGAGTGCTGGCTCGCGCCGAGACTTAAATTCTTGCTTTTCTCGAATCTGCCTGTATTCATGGTATGGAACGGCATCGCCGCCCTGATTCGTAATACAAACCTGGACCAACTCCGCCTGTTCTATCTCGTCAACGGACTCGGCATTCCAGCCTTCTGGTTCTTCATCGGCTCACTCATTGACCGACGCCGCCACAGAAAATCCGCCGCACTCCTTTATGCGCCCAAGGAACAAACTAACTCCTGATTAACGCGCTTGCCGAAGAAGTAGAGTGCTAGCCCGGAAGGACTCCGGTGATCCGACTTGTCGAGCACAGCACCCCATTCGCTATGGGCCTACTTCTGCCCAGTTGATCTGGCCTCCTTGCAAGACGGGAATCTCACGGCCAATTCATCGGTCAGGGCTTTTCCCCGATCTCCAATTCTCCAAGTCCCGATTAACACGCTTGCCGTAAAGCCGGACAAATGGCATATGATGGACACCATATGCTCCCGGCAGAAACCAGCAAGGCCCGTGTAGTGCTTGCTTTCCTAGCTTCACCGATAATTGTTCCATTTGTCTTCTGCGTTTCAATAGGCGATGGTCCCGGCCACGATTCTGTGTGGGATACCTTCGCGTGCCTTGCCCTTTCTACAGTTTATGGGTTGCCGATGGCATACCTTGCGGAACTTCTGCTGGGATTGCCTGTGTGGCTGCTGTTCAGGCATTTTAAAGTCCGGTCCGTTCTTGCGTTTGCAGGAGCAGGGGCCGTCATCGGATGGCTTGTTCTTTTGTTCGATGCGAGCGGGATGGAAGGAAGCCCCCGGAACCTGTCTTTGCTCAACCCGATATCGGGCGAGTCCCTCCTTGTTATAGTTGGTGCGGCTGTTTCTGCTGTTCTATTTCGCGTAATCGTTTTTTCGCGCGCGTTCACTCTGACCTCCCTTTAGGGCATCGATCCCCATTCCCGGAGCAGCGACAAATGAGCGGAAAAAAGGCGGGCGGTCCACCCTTTCGGTTAGGTGAATTTGTCGGTTGAAATTAACGGGCACCTACCGGACATGTCCCGCAATTCGGCTAATCAGGCAATATGGCGTTCGTTTCGCGATGCCGCTGGATCTTTACGACAATATCCATAGCAGCCAGCAGCGCTATCAACATGCAGGCGGCTTTGACCCAGTTAATGGCTACAACAGCAGACTCCGAAACTAGCCTTTGGATGCAACCAAGGAAGAAAGAAGCGAACCAACCGGCCACTACAACGCGCTCTTTGCTCCGGGCGCTTCGGTAGAACATTATCCCTAGCCAGAGTAGTACGCATGCGTAGAACCCTAGATTAACAACCGCTGCGCCCCAGGTTGGCATTATCCAGCGCAGGTCAAGAAGCCAATAGGATTTGTGCTCAGCATGACGGAGGGCATCCCGAAAACTCAGCGCCGTGACAAACCCGGTCAAGCACAATGCGACCACCGCATCGCGCGTGTTTTCGATAAGGTGGGCCTTGCCTCTTGCTTGTTCCATTGAGCGGATTATATACCGGCGAAGTCCGATCCGTCGGATGGACAAAAAAAGCGGCGGCTGCGCTAAACACACATCCCTCAGCTTCAGCAAGCCATAACCAAGAATCAATCCGAGACACCCGTCCTGAAGTGGCCATATGGTATCGCGCGAAAGTGGCTATTTGGGCAGGCCACGTCACGCGCTAATCTCGCCTGCGACGTCATACCGGAGGCACCATGAACGCGTTCAAACATTTACGCACGTATTCCCTGCTGGGCAGTTTGGTTCTTCTCGCGCTCGCGCCTCGCGCGGTGGCGCAGCAACATTCGGACGCACTGAAAGCGACCGTGCGGCAAGCTCCCGCGGACCAGGAGCGCGACGGCCAGCACGATTTCGATGGGCTGATTGGCTCGTGGAAATTTCACCTCAAGAAGCTGAACAATCCCCTGACGGGCTCCAACACCTGGGTCGAATTTGAGGGCACCGGCGTCTGCTTCAAAATTTGGGACGGCCGCGCGCAGATGGATACCGTCGAGCTCGATAGCCCCGGAGTCCACATCGAAGGGTTGACCGTGCGCCTCTACGATCCGAAGTCGCATCAGTGGCGCCTGTATTGGGCCAACAGCCGGATTGGCATCATGGACCCGCCGCAGGTCGGCCAATTCAAGAATGGGCGCGGCGAGTTTTACGCCCAGGACACCATAAACGGCAAAACCATCCTGATTCGATTCGCTTGGACCAACTTGAACACCGATACGCCGCACTTCGAACAGTCCTTCTCCGATGATGGCGGCAAAACATGGGAAGTAAACTGGATTACCGACCAGACGCGCGTGCCGGACGCGGGGGGCCCGAAAGCGAGCGTACCGGATTTGAACATAAAGGACGCCTTTGCCAATGAGCGCTAGACGGCTCTTGCTGGCCTGTCTCCTGAGTTGTCTTCTGTTCAACTTCATCCCCATCTTGCGGCCCGTTTTTAGCGCCGCGCAACAGGCGCAGCGCGATGGCTCGCACGATTTCGATTTTGAAATCGGCACGTGGAAGACGCACATTTCGCGTCTCCAGCATCCGCTGACCGGCTCGACGACGTGGGTTGAGTACGACGGCACGTCCGTCGTGCGCAAAATCTGGAACGGCCGCGCCAATATGGTCGAACTGGAAGTTGACGGCCCGGCGGGACACGTCGAAGGCCTTTCGCTCCGCCTCTACGATCCCGAATCGCATCAGTGGAGCTTGAATTTCGCCAATAGCAGGACCGGCACGCTCAGCGTTCCCACCATCGGCGAATTCAAAAACGGACGCGGCGAGTTTTACGATCAGGAACCCTTCAACGGCCGCACGATTCTCGTGCGGAACATTTGGTCGGACATGACGCCGAAATCGTGCCACTTCGAACAGTCGTTCTCAGACGACGGCGGCAAAACCTGGGAAGCGAACTGGATCGCAGTGGACACGCGCACGGAAGATAACGCCGGCACAACCCAGTAGTGCCGCTTGCTATCGGACGTAGGGATAAATTTCGTCGCCGATCACAACCCGCCGACCTGAAGGTCGCCGCTACGAATGCAAATTCACTGCGCGGTTTCGTAGCGGCCGCCTTCAGGCGGGCGGGTTTTTTCGATGGCGCAAATATAAGCCACAACCAAATACGCCGGCCTACAGGTCGCCGCTAAGAAACCGCGCTACGTGGGCAACGCTATTACCTCGTCACACTCTGTCGCGCCGACCGGCGTCGCGTATTCGTTGATGCCGCCCGCCTCTTGCTGCCACGTTGACATAGGTTGGGGGCGCCGCCTAACATGCTCATCGACTCCCGATCTTGCTCGCCGGGTCCGGCTGAAAACTGATGGCCTCTTCCATCGCGAAATTCTTCTCCGGTTCCAGCCGCTATCGCGCGCTTTTGGCAATACAGCTGCGCTTGCTCGCGGTTGCCGCCGCGGTCTTTGCCATTCTTTGGGTTACGAACGTGCGCGGCCTGGGCACCAGCCTCCTTGCCATCATTCTCTACACTCTCGTCATCGGAAATCTCATCACACCGATCATGCATTTCCTCGATCCGTTGTATGCGGGCCTCCGCGGGCCCATTCACTGGGTGGCCTTCAGCGGATTCCTGATCCTCACGGGCGTATTCACCACCGCGTTGACGGTCGCGATCATCGTGGCCGGCTTTCGCCTTCCCCTCCGTTCATTCTGGCCGCAGATGTGGACCAGCGGCAGGCTGACCGTTCTGGTGATTTTGATCGTGGGCACCATCCGGCACCTACATGACCAAACGCAAAAGCGTCTCGAGGATAAGAATCTCGAATTGCAGCGCGCGGTCGAAATCGGGAACGCGCGCTCGCAGCAGCAAGCGCAAGAGCTGGATAAAGCGCGCGAGATTCAGGAAGGCCTGCTGCCCAAAAAGATTCCGCAGGTGCGGGGCTTCGAAATAGCGGGCGCCTGGCAGCCGGCCAGCGTCGTGGGCGGCGATTACTTCGACGTGCTCAAGTTCAGCGAAAAAAGAATTGGAATCTGCATCGGCGACGTGGTCGGCAAGGGACTTAGCGCCGCCCTGCTGATGGCCAACCTGCAAGCCAGTTTTCGAGCTTTCGCCTCCGAGGATGTCTCGCCGGGAATGCTGCTGGGGAAATTGAATGAAGTGAATTGCAACAACATCGCTCCCGATAAATTCGTCACCTTCTGCTACTGCACCATCGATACGACCGAAAACAGACTGACCTACGCCAACGCCGGGCATTGGCCGCCGATTCTTTTTCATAAATCCGGCGAGGCCATTCCCCTGCGGGAAGGCGGAGCGCCGCTCGGCATATTTTCGAACCGGGTGTACGGCAATACGGGACTCGCGCTCGAATCCGGCGACCGGCTGGTGCTTTATACCGACGGCCTGACCGAGGCCATGGATTCGGCGAAACAGGAATTTGGAGAACGAAGATTGATGCAGCTCTGCAGCCGCAACCTCGCATTGAGCGCCTCCGATCTGCTGGCCGCCATCCGCAAAGACGTGGTCGGCTACTGCAGCGGAAACTTCCAGGACGACTTCACCCTGGTGGTTGTGGCCGCGAAATGAAAACAGCGTAGCTCGCCGATCGCTCACCTTAGTTATTGACAGGAGCGCGCGCCTTTTGGTAGATTCCCTGTCGGTAACTGAGGGGAGACTCCTCCCCACACACCGAATCACCCGAGGGGCTGCGATGACCAAACCGACCGACCTGGTGCAGGGCACGCTCGATCTGCTCATCCTGAAAACGATTGCGCCGGAACGCGCGCACGGATGGGCCATCGCGCAGCGCATTCGCCAGGTCTCCAACAACGTGCTGCAGGTAAATCAGGGCGCGCTCTACCCTGCCCTGCACCGTCTCGAGCAGCAGGGCTGGATTCAGGCGGAGTGGGGCGAATCAGAAAACAATCGCCGCGCGAAATTCTATTCACTCACGCGCGCGGGCAAGAAATATCTCGAGCGCGAAGAAAAGAACTGGGAACGGCTCTCGGCCGCGATTGGATTGGTCCTGGGAACGGCACAGGGCTAGGAGCGAGCGAACATGCGCTGGACCTACAAGCTGCCACTGCGAATTCAATCGCTCTTCGGGCGGCGCACCGCCGACCGGGCGCTGGACGACGAGCTGCGCTTCCATCTCGAGCGCGAGATTGCCGCGAAAATCGCCGCAGGCACGCCTCCGCAGGAAGCTCGCTTCGCAGCCATGCGTGAATTCGGAGGAGTGGAACAAGTCCGGGAGGAGTGCAAGGACATGCGCAGCGTAAACTGGATTCAGGATTTCGTGCAGGACCTTCGCTTCGGGATTCGCGTGCTATTGAAGAGTCCCGGATTCACGTCCGTTGCCGTGCTGACGCTCGCGCTCGGCATCGGCGCCAACACCGCCATCTTCAGCTTCGTGAATTCCGTGCTGATGCACGCGCTGCCGGTGCGCGATGCGCAGAATCTGGTGCTGCTGAAATGGAGCGCGCAGGGAAAGTCCGAGCACCTCTCCACCAGCTCCTATGGCGATTGCGAAAGTGGCCGCAACCCGGTTACGGAAGGCGGCTGCTCGGTTTCCGAACCTTTCTTCCACGAAGTGGAAAAGCTCGACATGTTTTCGGATGTGGCCGCGTTTTCCGGCGGTGGCGGGCTCGCTCTCACCGGCAACGGCAGCGCGAGCGTGGTGGATGGCGTTGAGTACGTTTCCGGCGATTATTTTCAAACGCTCGGCGTGCGTCCGGAAAGCGGGCGCTTCATCAGCTCCGCCGACGACACGCAATCCGCTTCGCCGGTCGCAGTGCTGAGCCACAATTATTGGAAGACGGCCTTCGCTGCATCGCCGTCGGCCATCGGCAAAACTGTTTACCTGAATCGCGTTCCCTTCACCATCATCGGCGTGGCCGAGCCGCGCTTTGACGCGCTTTCGCCCGGAAACGAAATTCAGATGTGGCTGCCGCTCTCGTCGCAAATGCAAATCGATCGGCCCTGGGACAATCGCGACGTCGATGCGAATTCGTGGTGGCTCGTGATGCTCGGCCGCGTAAAACCCGGCGTCACGCGCGGACAGGCGCAAGCGGCGGTGAACGCGGTGTTCGTGAATGACGCGGTGCATGGCGCGAAACAAGTGTTTAAACCCGAAGCCAATCCCGCCATGACGCTCGTTCCGGCGCAGACCGGACTGACCGGCTTCAGCGGCGAACTGGCCGCTCCCATCTACATATTAATGATGGCAGTGGGCGTGGTGCTGCTGATTGCCTGCGCGAACGTCGCCGGGCTGCTGCTTTCTCGCGCCACCGCGCGGCAAAAAGAAATGGCCGTGCGTTTTGCGCTGGGGGCGCGGCGCGGCAGAATCGTGCGCCAGTTGCTGACCGAAAGCCTGATGCTCTCCATTGCCGGAGGCGCGCTCGGCCTTTTCTTCGCCACCTGGATCACGGAGGCGATTCGTTCGTTCGTGATTTCGGGGCACGAGGAAATGGCGCAAGCTTCGGTGATGAATCCGGGGCTGGACACGCGCGTGTTGTTATTCACTTTCGGCGTGGCCATCTTCACCGGAATTCTTTTCGGCCTCGCGCCGGCCTTGCGTGGCATGCGCGTCGATTTGACGCCCGCGCTGAAAGACGCGTCCGGAAATTTGCCGGGGAGCCGCTCGTTCATGCGCTGGTTCAGCATGGGCAACGCGCTGGTGGTGGCGCAAGTTGCGCTTACCGTGGTGGTGCTGGCAGGCGCGGGGCTTCTGGTGCGCACGCTGCAAAATCTGAGAACAGTGAACCCCGGCTTCGACACGCGCAATATCCTGGTGTTCGACATCGATCCCACCAACATCGGCTACAAGCGCGCCGAAGCGGACCGCTTCTACCGTGATTTGCAGAGCCGCCTCGCGTCGGTGGCGGGCGTTGTTTCCGTCAGCTATTCCTGGAGGCCGCTGCTGGCCGGCTCGCTGTGGACCACCGGCTTCGATCTTCCCGGCTACACCAAGGACAATCAACCGAGCGCGGACATGCTGCCGGTGGGAATCGATTTCTTTCACACCGTGGGAATTCCGCAGAAGCTCGGACGCGAATTGAACGAGCAGGATTTTATGGTGGCGGCAAAAATCGCGGAAGCGCGCGACGCGCAGGACGCGCGGGCCGGAGAAGCGCTGAAGAACGGCTCGCAGGGCCTGGCGGAAAAAAATAACAGCGAGATGGGCACCTTGCCGGTCATGCCCGTGATCGTCAACGAAGCGCTGCTGCGAAAATATTTTCCGAAGCAGAGTCCGGTCGGCATCCGCTTTGGAGGCCACGCCGCGAAAAGTGACGCGGAACCAAGCGCGGATCCGGGATACGAAATTGTCGGCGTGGTGGGCGACGCCAAGTACAGCCAGCTGCGCCGCGAAGTCGATCCTACGATCTACACTCCATTCACCGGGCAGGGTTCGTCGTTCACCCTGCGCACCGCCGGCAATCCCTCCAACGTGATTCCGCAGGTGCGCAGCATCGTGGCGCAGATGGACAATAATTTGCCGGTCAATCGGGTGAAGACTGAGTCGCAGCAGATCGAGGAGCAGCTCGTCACCGAACGTCTCGTCGCGCAGCTTTCGAGCTTCTTCGGCATCCTCGCGCTGCTGCTTTCCTGCATCGGGCTGTACGGGCTGCTGGCTTACGAAGTCGGGCGTCGCACGCGCGAAATCGGCATTCGTATGGCGCTCGGCGCGAATTCGAATGATGTGATGCGCCTCGTCATCGGGCAGGGTCTAGTGCTGGCAGGAACGGGCGCGGCCGTGGGCATCGCCGCGGCGCTCGGCGTCACGCGATTTCTGCAGACGCTCCTCTTCGGCGTCCACGCCGCCGATCCGCTGACGTACGTCGCGGTCGCATTCTGCCTCGCAACGGTGGCATTGCTCGCATGCTACATCCCCGCCCGCCGCGCCACGCACGTGGATCCGCTCGTGGCGTTGCGCTACGAGTGATTTTGCCGCCACCGCGCACGCAAATTCGCCGGGGTTTTCGTAGCGGCCGCCTTTAGGCGGGCGGGTTTCGGGTTTCGCAATACAAAAATCAAACCCGCCGACCTGAAGGTCGCCGCTACGAGGTCAAATTCGGCGGCGGTGCGGGTTGCGAGAAGGCGTGGAAGCCGATGTTGCCGCTGAGCAAGTCGATGGTGGCGTGGATGATCATGGCGGGCCAGAGCGCGCCGGCGGACACCACGATGATCGCCATGACCAGGCCAACCAGGGACGTCCTCCACACTTGCGGAACGCCAAGATAAACGTGGGCGCAGCCGAAGGCGAAAGAACTGATCAGCACGACGGGGATCAGGCCGAGCCACACGCCGACGTACCACATCACGAATCCGCGAAATAAAAATTCTTCACAAACTCCCGCGGTGATGGCGAGCAGCATGAAGCGCGAGTGCTCGGCCGGAGTGTGCGGCACGAGCGCTTCGCCAAACGCCAGCTTGGCGCGCAATTTCGCAAACCGCTCCGGCCGCTTAAGCAGCGCGCGCCGCTGTGCCATAGCCAGGCCTGCGTAAATCACCGCCAGCGCGAGTGTGATGCTGAGCCCGACCGGCTTTCCGGGGCCGATTCCAAGCGCGGGCCAGGGACGAGCTTGCCACACCCAAATCGCAATCACGCAAGCGGTGAAGGTCCACAGCGTCAGAATGCCGAGGAGGTAGAAGCGCAGACGCGCGCGTGTGTTGCCGGCCGCGATTGCGCGTTTCAGCCACGGATAGGACCACAGATCAACGAACGGCGCGACCACCACCAGCACCACAAAGAATATGTGGTCGGGAAGCGCGTGCGGTCCAAGGAACGGCGTCATGCGTATGCCCCTGTGCTAACGCGAGTCCGATTCTACGAGATGTCATCGCGAGCCTGCCTGCCGGCAGGCGGGCGCAGCGAGGGACCTCTCTTGCTTTCGTTTGCGCGACGCATCAATCGAAGAGAGATCCCTCGGACGCAAATCGTCCTCGGGATGACAACCCATGTGTTGTGCGAGGTGCGTGCACGTTCGGCGCAGGCTGTTAACTGTCGACTATCGACTGTTAACTTTCAAGTGTGAACTGTCGACCGCCGCTAATTCTCTTTTGGCGCGGCCATCTTCGTTTTCGCCGGGCCGCCCATGTTGTACTCGCCTTCCACATCCACCACGCTCGTGCCGTCATCATTCATCTTCGACGTGTACGTGCCCTTGCCCTTGATGCCCTTCAGCTTTCCGGTGCCGCCGGTGTACATCCAGGTGCCCTTGACGCCGAGCGGCTTGCCGTCTTTCGCCGGGCTGGAGTCATGGAAGCTGACGAAAAATTTGTCGCCGTCTTCCATGGTGCCGGCGTAGGTTCCGTTGGTTGTGATGCGCACAGCATTCGTGTCCACAAACGCGACGGACGTTCCGGTCTTCGATTTGCCGCCTTCCATTTCCATCGGCGTGCCCCAGGTGCAGCTGCCTTTCACCAGCGACATCGTGTGTCCCGCGCGGTCGCCGGGATCGGCTGTGCCGACTACGTCGCCCTTGTCGCATTGCTGCTGGGCGCTGATTTTCGTCTGGGCTGCCACCGTTGACGCAAGCAGAAGCGCCAGACCTGCGATGCTCATCAAGCGTGCTTTCATCGTCTAACTCCTTCGCGAAATTTAATTTTGTGAGATTTGGCTGCGTTTTCCGACTCGGCTGAATAACCAGCGCATCGTACGCCAATCCTGCACGCCACACAACGGATTCGCCCGCCGCGTAGGTTTCGTAGCGGCCGCCTTCAGGCGGGCGGTTTGATTTCTGCAACACAGAAACCAACTGCGCCGACCTAAAGGTCGCCGCTACATAACCTGTTCCTGTAAACTATCCGTCCGTGATTCCGTTCATCCATCTGGGGCCGCTGCCGATTCCGACGTTCGGGCTGATGGTGGCGTGCGCCATGCTGGGCGCGTATTTTGTCCTGCGCGCGGACCTCGCGCGGCGCGGTCTTTCGGCCGCGCGTTCCGGCGCGAGCGCAGGCAAACCTGCAAACGGCAGCAAGAGCGCAAAGACCGCGGCAAGAGTAGCGGCGAAAACTGGCGCAGCGGCAAAGGCGGCGGCGAAATCCACTGCGGCTACAGTTCGCGCAGCCGCGGGAGGCGTTGAAGCGGAAACGCTGATTGCAATTCCCTGCCTCGCGGGAATTATCGGCGCAAAGTTGTATCACGTACTCGAAACGCCGCAGGATTTGCTGGCGAGTCCGCTGCAGGAACTCTTCAGCCCGTACGGCTTCGCGTGGTTCGGCGGATTTCTGGCGGGGCTCGCGGCGTTCATCTGGATCGGAAGGCGCAAAGGCGTTCCGCTGCTCGAGCTTTTCGACGCAGGCTCGCCCGCCGCCGCGCTGGGCTACGGCATCGGACGCATCGGCTGCCTGCTCTCGGGCGACGGCGATTACGGCATCCCGACTTCCCTGCCCTGGGGCATGAGTTTTCCGAATGGCCTGGTGCCCACAACCGAGCGCGTCCACCCCACGCCAATTTACGAATTCATCGCCGCGTGCGCGATCGCGTGGGTGCTGTGGCGACTCGGCGCGCGGCAACTGGCATCTTGGCACGCGACGATCGTCGCGGACGCCGCACACGCCGGCACGCAGAGTGCTCGCGTGTTACCCGCGGGCGCGGTATTCGCGGCGTATCTGGTGTTGACCGGCGTGGCGCGATTTTTAGTGGAATTTATCCGCATCAACCCGCGCTCGTTCCTCGGCATGAGCAACGCGCAAGCGGCTGGCCTCGCCTCAGCGATAGCCGGCGCCGCACTGTGGTGGTGGCTTGCACGCGCACGTCGCACATAGATCACTGGGCCGGGTGCCCCACCCTTCCCGGTGATTTGACGGTCAGGGCGCGTTTACGTCGAGATCGCGCGGTTATTTTGGGTTGCCGTCGGCATCGATGAAGCGGAGTTCGCCGAAGTTCAGCTCGCGGATGCCGGGCTCGATTTTCGCGCGGTCGCCAACGACGATCCACACGAGATGATCGGGCTGAATCACTTCTTTGGCCGCGGAGTCGAGGTCTCCGGCCTTCAGCGCGCGAATTTTGCCGGACATGGTGTCGTAATAATCGTCCGCCCAGCGATTTTCGACCACGCTCGTGATCGAATTTCCCACCGCGTCCAGCGTTTCGCGCGAACCCGGCAGGCTGAGCGTTTCATTGGCCTGGATGCGCGTGAGTTCTTCACTGGTGACGGGATGATCGCCGAGAAATCCGCGCACCTCTTTATTTATTTCCACCATGGACTCCTTGGTTTTGTCCGTCTGCACCGGAGCGAAAATCACGAACGGGCGTTGCCAGCGCGCGCCGGGGATGAAAGTGAACGCGCCGTAGGCCCAGTGCTTGTCCTCGCGCAGATTCATGTTCAAGCGCGAGCTGAATTGCCCGCCAAGGTCGTCGTTCATCGCTTGGATCGAGATTTCCTTGGGCGTGTTCGGCAGCGGCGCGACGTTGCCCGCCAAAATCATGGACTGCTCCGCGTTCGGTTTGTCCACAATGTACACGACGGATTTCGCCGGATATTTTACGGTGGCCACGTTTTTCTCCGGCTGCTGGCCCGCCTTCCATGACGCAAAAGCCTTCTCGAGTTTCGGTGTGATTTCCGCAAGCGTGGTGTCGCCCGCAATCACCAGCGTGGAATTGTTCGGATGGAACCACACCTCATGGAATTTCACCAGATCCTCGCGAGTGATTTTCGCCACGCTGGCTTCGGTGCCCGAGCCGGTGAAGGGATTTCCATAGGCGTGGCCCGCGCCGTACAAAAAGCGCGGAAAAACGCGCAAGGCCATCAGCACCGGATCGTTTTGTTCCTGCTGAATGGCGTCCTGCTGAAGTTTCTGCTCGCGCTTGAAATCCGCCTCGGGAAACGTCGGATTCAGGATCACGTCGCTGAAGAGGTCGAGCGAAGGATCGAGTTTGGATTTCAGCGCCGAGAGCCGCACGTAAGAAAAATCCAAGTCCACGTAACTGCCGAGCTGCGCGCCGAGCATCGCGGTTTGATCGCTGATCTGGAGCGCGTTGCGCGTGGTGGTGCCGTCAATCATAAGCGCCGAGGCCAGCTTAGCCGTTCCGGGCGAGCCGAACTGATCCGCCGCGGAACCTGCGTCGGACATCATCCACATGTCCACGAGCCCGGCGCCTGCCCGCTCGGCGAGAATCACCTTGAGTCCATTAGAAAGCGTAGCGCGCTGCATTTTCGGCAGCTTCAGCTCAGGCGGTGTGCCGAGGTCCGGTTGCTTGGCGTGATCCGTGGTTGCGTCCGCTTTGTAATCCGGGAACGGCATCACTTCCGCGATATACACGCCGTCGGAAAGCCAGCGATTCGCGGCTGACTTCAAATCTTCCGCGGTAGCGGAACGCATGCGCGCGACCGTCACTTTGTAATTTGCGGCGTCGCCGGTGTAAACCTGGTATTGCGCGAGCTTGTCCGATTTTCCGCCGAAGCCGCCGATGCGCTCGATGCCGCGCAGGTAGTTGGCGAGATATTGCGTCTGCACGCGCTGCAATTCTTCGGGCGTGGGACCGTCTTTCAGGAAGCGCGCCATTTCTTCGTTCATGGCTTTTTCAATTTCGGAGAGATTGTGGCCGGGCGCGGCGGTGACTTGAACGACGAATTGGCCGCCGATCTCGCGCGCGTCCACGTACACGGTGACGTCGCTCGCGATTTGATCGTCGTACACCAGGCGCTTGTAAAGGCGCGAAGTTTTGCCGTCACCGAGGCAGCTGGCGACGAGCGCCAGATAGTTCGCGTCCGCGCTGCCAAACTGCGGCACGTTCCACACTTGATAGATGCGCGCCAGCGGCACGCGCTCTTGCGTGACTTCCCGGTGCGTTCCGCTGCGTTTTGCAATCCAGACTTCCTGGTGTGTCACCGGAGGACCGGGCGGAATGTCGCCGAAATATTTCTGCACTTTTTCTTTCGCGGTTTTCAGGTCGATGTCGCCGGCCAGCACGAGAACCACGTTCGACGGCCCGTAATAAGTCGCGAACCATTCCTTCACATCTTTGAACGACGCGGCGTCCAGGTCGGCCATGTCTCCGATCACGTCCCAGGAATAAGGATGGCCCGCGGGGTAAGTATTTTCCGGGAAATGTTCCTCGGTTGAATCGTAGGGCTGGTTTTCGTCCTGGCGCTTTTCGTTCTGCACCACGCCGCGCTGAAGGTCGAGCGTCTTCTGGCTGAGGTCGAGGAAGGCCATGCGGTCGGCTTCCTTCCATAGCGCGAAATCGAGGGCCGAGGTGGGGACGTTTTCGAAGTAGTTCGTGCGATCGAAGTTCGTTGTGCCGTTCAGGTCCGTGGCGCCGACGGCTTCCATGCCCTTGATGTAACTCCCCGGGGAGTGAGCGCTGCCGCCGAACATCAGGTGCTCGAACAAGTGCGCGAAGCCGGTGCGTCCTGCCTTCTCGTTCTTCGAGCCGACGTGATACCACACGTTCACCGCCACGATGGGCGCTTTATGGTCTTCGTGAACGAGCACGGTCAAGCCGTTATCGAGCACGAATTTTTGGTACGGGATGTCCGTGTCCTGCGCGCGCGCCGATGACGCGAGCGCACCCGCCGCGACGATGAAGATGAGTACGAGCACGAACGCGCGAATATGTGTGCGCATGTGAGCGCCGTTAGAACGCATGGAAGCCTCCTGAATGTTGTGCCCGCCCCAGGGCCGCAATACTGTAGCGCGGCAGCGCGTTGGTTGCATCAGGAAAGCGCGTGAGGGCAAGTTCACCGTCGACAGTTCAGAGTTGAGAGCTAAGAGCGGCCGCGCCAGGTCGCGTGCCATTCTGCGCAGTGCCGTCCCCGGCGCGGCGAGGAAAAAGTACGCCAATTTGATACCGTAAGAGCGTCAAAAACTTTTACCAGGAACGCCACGCCACGTGGCACCGGCTGTTGACAGCGCGCCCCGCTGCGGACCGAATCTTCCCACAACCCCGTTTCTGGCCAGTGACACGTATGATTAGGCGAGTGAAAGGAAATCGGTAAACCCGTTTATCGTTCCCGATCCGGACGAGCTTCCCGTATTTTCTCGGCCTTCCTGGTGGGAACTAGATTTCTCGCCAACCATTCCTTGATGTGGGCCTTGTTGCAAATGCCGTCGTGTCTCTATTTCACCGGCCCCAAATAGCGGTCTAGCCAGTCGAGTGTTTCCTTGATCAACTCATTTCGGGGGATGTCGTGGGCGGTCTCGTAGACTACGCGCCGCTTCTGCTCGTTGGGCGTCCCCAGCAGCCGGAACATTGGTTCCTGCGATGATCCTACTGGGAAGATGAAATCGAAACGGCCATTCAACATCAAGGCAGGAACCTTCACCCGCGGCGCGAAGTTGAGTTGGTCCACTTCCGGTAAACATTTCTGTAAATAAAACCCCGGCAGAATCAGCAATAACGCTCTGATGCGATCTTCCACTGCTGGAAGCACAGATCCCATCGCTGCTCCCCAGCTGATGCCTTCGTAGGCCAACTTGCTGCTGTCAATGTCGGGACGGGTTTCGAGGTAGTCGATTGACCGGCCTAGATCCTTGGACCAATCGATAACGTGATCGCGCCAGGAACTGGTGTTGTGATGAGACCCCACGTACGTCTCGTAATCGTCCCCGCGTTCAAAGGTGCCCTTTACACCCACGCGCAGATTAGGGATTCGCTCCGCGGCCGGATGCGTCCTTAGTCCTTTGGAGTACCAGCCCTTCAGAAATGCGCTGGATCCGCCTCATTCTTCGGGTCCCACCCCTTCATTTCATTGAGTTCCTCGGGCGTGATCTGAGGCAAGTGCCGTATGAACAAAACCAGGCGCCAGGTTTGCGGCACAGTGTGCGTTCCGTGGAAGGCGGGCATGCCGCTCAAACGAACGCCATTTTCAATGGTGTAGTAGAGCTCACCATCACTCTTGTTCTGGGTCTCGGCGGCGCGCAAGTCGGGCGGTTTCGGATAGAGGCCCTTGCCGAATACCGTCTGGCCCGCTCCGTCATTCCCATGGCACTCGGAGCAATGATAGGAGAAATGTTCCATGCCTCCCCGAATGTTCTCCGTGGAAGCCACGATGGGATTGCGAAGTTGACGATACGAAGATGGCACGGCTATTTTGCGTGCCGTGGTGGCCGCGAACACCTCAAGCGCTGATGGTGTCGCAAGTGCGCTGAAGCCTCGTCGCACGAGAATGATTCCGTAAACCGCGGCTGCAGCCACCAGCGCAAACAGAATCAGTGAAACTGCTTTCCAAGGTTTCATGTCTACCTTCCTGTCCCGAGCCGGCACGACTTACCAGGACTTGGAATTCTGCTCAATATAAGCGACTCGCTGCGACTCAAAAATCCTAATGGGGAGCCGGCGGATGTCGAACATCGGTACCGAGTTCAGAAATCCATGGCAACGATCAGCCGGGCTGCGTATCCGTGTGATCGACGTTCGCCCGCCCGAACGCAGGGAGGTACCGGCCGAAGTTCAATTAGCGGTTCAATCCGCATGAGATTTTGCCAACTTCGCCTCGCTACCAAGCGGCCTAAATACGTCCTGAAAAATGGGAGCTCCAAACGGGGCACCCGTGAATCCGCCATCCACTATCAGCTCGACCGCGTTGACGTAGGAGGAATCGTCCGACGCTAGGAAGAGCACGGCTTTGGCAATTTCTTCCGGTTCGCCCCAGCGTCCCTGCGGAACCGCAGAGGAAAAGAACTTCGCCAACTTAGCGGAATCCTCTGCGGAAGCAGAGGCGCCGGGCCCGCGCTTCCAAATGGGAGTTTTGATCGCGCCTGGTGCGACAACGTTCACGCGAATGTTGCGCGGTGCAAGGTCGGCGGCGATGCAACGCGCCATCGAGACGAGACCCCCCTTGGTGGCTGCATATGCGGCGACGCCAGGTTGGCCGAGATAGTTCTGTACGGACCCGCTAAAGATGATGCTGCCGTTGTCGTTCAGCAGAGGCGCCGCTGAGTTCACCGTAAAGAAAGCGGCATTAAGGTTGGTGCGGATCACGCTCTCAAAAATGGCCTCGTCGGTCGAGCCGGTAGGAGTCCGGCCGGAGATGCCGGCATTGGCGAAGACAATGTCGAGCTTCCCGAAATCTTTGGCCAGGGCTGCGAACAGCCGCTTGCGATCTTCCGCAATGGTGACGTCAACGCGGTAGCCACGCGCGCTAGATCCAAGTTCGGCGATCGCTTCATCGAGCGTCTTCTGGTCGCGACCGGTAATGGCGACCAGTGCGCCTTCAGCAATGAAAAGTCGGGCTGTGGCCAGACCGATGCCACTGTTACCGCCGGTGATAAGAGCCTTTTTCCCTGTGAGCTTCATAATGCCTCCTTTTTGAAGAACCCTACCGCAGCGATCGGAAACCCGCGCGAACCTCTTCAGAAAAGAGCTTCGGCTGTTCCCACGCCGCAAAGTGCCCGCCTTTGTTGAGCTTGTTGTAATGGATCAGCTTGGGAAACGCCTGCTCCGTCCAGCTTCGTGGAGCAGGATAGAGTTCGTCGGGAAAAACGCTCACGGCGGTCGGGACAACGACGCCTCTGACGCCGAAGAACGAATAACCCTTGTTTTCCCAATAGAGACGAGCCCCCGAGAGCGCCGTATTCGTCAACCAAGTGAGCGTGATGTTGTCGAGGACGTCATCTCGTGTGAGGCCTTCGCTGCCTCCGGCAAAGACACGCGCGATCATCTCGTAGCTGCGCGCGTCGTGATCAAGGAAATAAGCCGCAAGGCCGACAGGGGAATCAGCGATTCCGTAAAGCGTCTGAGGGCGCAGGCCCATCTGGTACCCGTAGGCGATTCCCTTTTGATAGACGAACTGCACTCTCTCGTAAGCGACCTTTTCGTCGGCGGAGAGACCCGATGGCGCCGGCGCTCCTAAAATAGCAGCCTTGTCGACCTCGGCCGGGAAGACGCCTGGCATGTTGGTGTGAATGCCGAGCAACTCCGGAGGCGCTTGCACGCCCATCAGCTCGGTGATGGCTGCACCCCAATCGCCGCCTTGCGCTACGAATTTGTTGTAGCCGAGGCGCTTCATCAGCACGGTCCAGGCACGCGCAATGTGGGCGGGGTCCCACCCGGAGGTGGCCGGCTTGCCGGAAAAACCGTAGCCCGGCATGGACGGAATCACGACATCGAAGGCGTCGGATGCGCTTCCGCCATGCGCGGTGGGGTTGGTAAGCGGATCGATGATCTTCAACTGTTCGGTGATGGAGCCGGGCCAGCCGTGCGTGACGATGAGAGGCAGCGCGTTTTCGTGTTTCGAGCGGACGTGGATAAAATGAATGTCCAGCCCGTCGATTTCGGTGATGAAATTCGGCAAGGCGTTCAGTCTGGCTTCGACTTTGCGCCAGTTATAATCCGTGGCCCAATAGCGCGCCAGCGCCTGCATGGTCGCGAGCTGCACACCTTGCGATGCATCCGCGACGGTTTCCCGTTCAGGCCACTTTGTCGCGTTGATGCGTCTACGCAATTCGGTGAGTTCCGCTTCTGGAAAATTCACTTTCTCGAACAGACGAATAGCATCTGCCTGCCCGCTGCTTCGTTGTGTACCAGTCGTTTGGGTCATGGTGTCCTCCTTTTGAATAGTTTGGATTTTTCCGTCCGTGGACCTGGCGATTATTGCTTTACGTCCCTGGGAGGACGAATTCCGTCGGTAGGCTGCTGAGCCTATCACAAAATAAGCGTCCTGAGCATTAAGTCCCGGCAAGTCGGCTAGTGTTTACTGACGGAGTGCGGTGGCGATTGCGAATGCCGCTTCACCCGGAGCCGCGGCGCACTCGGGAACAGTTCCGGGCCAGAAGTCCGCTTGTGGGAAGTTTGCCGATGCCGATTGAAGAGACTCTTCCTCAGGATGACAACGGAATCTTTTTGGGGGCATACTAGCGCTCACTCCGCGGGAAGGATGGCATTTCTATGTCGCGCATCAAGTTTCCGATTTTGCTCGCAGCAGCACTGCTTTCCGGGACCTTCCCCGCATTCGCCACAAGCTACGCGGTCGGACATTGCAAACCGAGCCTGACCAGCTATTCGACGATTTCCGCCGCGGTGAGCGCGGTGCCCTCCGGCTCAATCGTGGAAGTGTGCCCGGGCACGTACGCGGAGCAAGTGACCATCACGAAGCCGCTGACGTTGCAGGGCGTGATCAGCGGGAATTCGTCGCAGCCCGTGATCACCGTGCCGCCGTCCGGCCTAACCGTCGTCACCGACTCCTTCGGCTTCTCGATCGCGGCGATGGTGAGCGCCACGGCGGGCCCGGTGAAGCTCGATATGCGCAAGATGGGGTTCGCCTGCTTCAGCGACATCGTGAGGTTTGCGATTCGGAATAATTTGATCGAGCCGTGAAGGGCAGTCGAAAGCTCATAGTCAACAGTTGACAGTAAAATCCGCCGGGCTGCCCTTCGCTGCGCTACGTTGTCGTCCCGCCTGCTTGCACCGAGGTCGCCGCGGCGACCGAACGTGCCCTGAGGTGCAACCGAAGGGAGAACGCAGGGTTGCCCGCCGGAGGCGGGCCTTTTCCAGCCAGCCTCGAAGGGCAACCCGTCGCAGAACTTGCCCGCCGGACGCGGGACTTCAGAACGAGAAATACCTGACAGTTGCGGTTGAAATTTGGTTTTTGTTCAACTCGAGGACGTAAAGATACGCCCCTGCGCCGTCGCCGTTGATTACCGTTCCGGGAGTGATTGCATCTCCCGCGGTGTTTTCCGATATGGGGTCACAAGGATTTGGGCCGAGCTCACTGTTGTAGCCATATCCGTAGTCGAGGATGAGCGTGCTGGCTGGAGCGGGCGCGCCAACATTCTGGAGCATCAAACCATAGGGTCCACTAGAGGTGCTGTAGCTGGCGAAATTCGGAATGTAGCCCCATGCGCTATCGTCACTTCCGTCATAATTCTCCTTGAAGTTATCGGATCCGACAGCATCATCGGGAAGGAAGCCGGCAAAGCGCACTAGAATTGCAGCCTTGCTCGAGCCGGAAGTGTTCTTCAGCGCCATCACAATTCTGGCTGCTGGACTCGCTCCTGAGACCTTGCTGATCGTCTGGGTCAGAAGCCAGGCGCCGTCACTGGTGCTCCGTTCGATCTTAACCTCCGTCGCGTTTAACGTAACTTTGACCGGAGCGTTCCAATTCCCGCTGTCGGCGTAGTTGTAGTCCCAATACGCAATGTCTGTGGAGGTGTCACAGATGCCGTAGCCCTCATACGAACCACCCTGGTCAAGCATTTCGACGCCCGAGGGGCTCTGAAAGCCGGCCAGCGTGCCGTTTGCGGTCACGCAGTACTTCATATAAGTGGCGCCGCTCCCGCTGGTGAATGAGTAGGTGCACCCTGTGGTCGCGGGAGTGGCCGCCTTCTGGTGTGCGGATTGCGATTTGTCGGCGGAGGATGTATCGGCGCTGGCTGGTTTCGGTGGGCGAAGCTTATTGATGATCTGAGCCGCGTCTTGAGCGGGAGTGGATGCAGCGAACAACGTGAAAGCTACGACACATGCTAGGGCCCAAATCTTACCTTTCATATTTTCTCCTTTTTTGACCTGCGTAGCGCCAGCCCTTTGGAAAAGCCGGGACGGCCTCGGAGTACAGCCCTTGATTGCACCGGGCTGCACTTGCGTTGCCATCTTGCGCGAACCTGGAAGGGCGCATGGGCCGACTCTGCCGGAGAGGCGGGAGGAACGCAATGGACGGGAACCGAATTCTCGCTGACTTTTAGCTGAACAGATAAATAGATGAACGATAACCAGTTACGGCACGGTTAAAGTAACGATTCGGTTAGACCAGCCCGAATGTTGACGAGTTCCCCGCTCTGGCGAAGCCTCGCAATATTGGCATGGGACTGCCAGAGGCTTGGGGTCGTGACAGTGGGCCGAATCCGTCGAGGAAGTTATGCAAGAGAGTTGCGCAAAGTGGTAATCGCCTGCGCATCTCGCAAGCTGCAACAGGCATGACCCGCCTCGTGCGCTTCGGCGTATTTGGTTTTCTCGACGCGGAAGCAAAATACGCCCGCCTAAAGGCGGCTGCTACGACGGCTAAGCGGTCTCGCGCAAAACAGAGGGCGTATTCAACTCGCGCCGTACAGCGAACACTGTATTCTTTCTTGATTCCCCTCGCCGCTAGTATCGAACGTGGTCTTAACCCTGCCATGAGCGTCCACACCGCCGGCGTATCTGCCCCGACGCAGTCTTTTTCGACCCGCCCCACGGAACATGGTCCGTGGCAAGCAGGCAAATGGGAGGACGCCTGACGTGCGCATTCTAATTGTGGACGATCACGAGGTTGTAAGGCATGGCGTGCGAGCGTTGCTTTCGACGCAACCGGAATTCGAGGTTTGCGGCGAAGCGGTTGACGGCATGGACGCGATTGCAAAAGCCACGGAGCTGAAGCCTGACGTCATCGTCATGGACGTCAGCATGCCGAATCTGAATGGGTTGGACGCGACCCGCAGGATTCGAGGACTCCTTCCGCTAACCGAAGTGGTGATGCTCAGCCAGCATGACTCCGCGGAGATGATTCGCCAGGCTTTCGACGCCGGGGCGCGCGGATACGTGGTGAAATCCTCCGTGCCGAGAGACCTGCTCGCAACCTTGAAGAAGGTCTCGCAGCGGGAAACGAGCGACGAACCTGTGAAGGCCGAGGCTGCGAACCACGACGGCGGCGTCCTCGACGCGCAGGAAATTCTGCAGCGAAGCAGGGCGTTTGAACACGCGCTGCAGGAGAGCGAAGAGCGTTTCAGGTCAACCTTTGAACTGGCGCCTGTGGGAGTGGCGCATGTGGCGCCGGACGGAAGCTGGCTGCGGTTCAATCGCAAGCTGTGCCAAATTTCGGGCTACACCCAGATCGAGTTGGCTGGGCTCTCCTATCCCGACATCACGCACCCGGAAGATCGCCCCGGCGTTCTCGCTGAAGTCGCCAAAATCCTTGCGGGAACATCCGATGAATTTTCGGTCGAGCCCCGATTCACCCGCAAGGATGGATCGGTGGGCTGGGTGAATTTGACGGTGTCGGCGGTACGCTATGTCGACCGCACGGTCAAATATTTTATCTGTATCGTGGACGACGTGACCAAGCGGCGATCCGCCGAAGAGGCCCGCCTGTGGCTCGAAGCCGTGGTCGATTCCTCGGACGATGCCATCGTCTCGAAGAATCTCGATGGAATAATCAACAGCTGGAACGTCGGCGCGGAACGCATTTTCGGATGGACCGCCGAGGAAGCCATCGGGAAGCCGGTGACGCTCATCATTCCGCCGGAGATGCTCGACGAGGAAACGGGCATTTTGCGCCGCATCCGTGCCGGCGAGCGCATCGACGCCCTTCGAAACCGTGCGCGTGACGAAATACGGGAAGAGACTCAACGTCTCGCTCACGATTTCTCCGGTCAAGAATTCCGCCGGTCAAGTTACCGGCGCCTCCAAGATCGCGCGCGACATTACGCCGCGAATACTCGCGGCGGCGGAACTAAAAGAGCGCATGACGAACTCGAACAACGGGTGGAAGAGCGCACGCTCGCGCTCAACGAGAAAAACGAAGAGCTGCTCAAGCAAACCGAACTCGTCAGGGAGCTTTCCGCGCGGCTGCTGCAGCTGCAGGACGAGGAGCGCCGGCACCTCGCGCGCGAACTGCACGACTCCGTGGGCCAGCTCCTGGCAGCGATGGGCATGAACATCGCCACCGTGCGCAGAGAGCAGGACAAGCTCAGTAGCAACGCGGTGCAATGCATCGCGGACAACGCCACCATTCTGCAGCAGCTCTCCGACGAGATTCGCACCATGTCTTATCTCTTGCATCCTCCGTTGCTGGATGAATCCGGGCTGAGTTCCGCGCTCAGGTGGTACATCGAGGGATTTACGCAGCGAAGCAAAATCAACGTGAGCCTGGAATTGCCTCCCGATGTGAACCGGCTGTCCCGCGATTTGGAACTATCGCTTTTCCGCATCGTGCAGGAATGCCTCACGAACATTCACCGGCACTCCGGAAGCGCCTCGGCGCTCGTGCGCCTGAGCGAATCCGCGGGGCAAATCAAACTGGAAGTGACCGACTACGGCAAGGGCATTCCCCGGGAAAAGCTGAGCGCTCCGGCGGGCAAGGGTCTGGGAGTCGGACTTCGCGGAATGCGCGAACGTGTGAGGCAGCTCGGCGGCGATCTCGGGGTTCAGTCCAACGGAAACGGAACCACGATTTCCGCGATGGTGCCGCTCAACCGCGGAGAGAACGCGACGGCTGGAGTATAAGATCCGGGTGAACTCAGGCTGCGCCTGGGACGTTTTGGGCGGCGGGTGGCGCGGCGGCGCTCGATGCGACGACTAGAAACTCGCGGAGTTTTTGGCGCTGCAGGAAGGCGAAGAGGAGCGCTTCGGCGGCGAGCGCACCCAGCGCGACGAGCCACGGATGTTGATAGCGCGCCCAGTCCGCGGCGTTGAGCGAAAAAATCGGCGACGGGATCAAAATCGCCGCATAGGGCGCGCTCGCAGCCCGGCTCAAGACGCTGGTCACGCCGAAGACGATCGACGTGCAGACGTAAAACACGATGAGATACAGCAGCGCGGAAACGAGCGGGCGGCGCGTGCGCCGCAAACCCATCCACTGCAGGTACAGCACGTCGCGAATCAGCCAGAGCGCGCAAATGGCCACAATGAAAATCGCGAGCGGCCAATTCCATTCCTCGGGCGCGGGCCTGCGGTAGCCCTCGATTAGTTCCACGAGCGCAATTCCCACCACGAACACTCCGGCCAGCAGATACGGCGCGGGCCACACGCTCGACCACAAGCTCGCCGCGCCAGCGCCGAGCGCCTGAATCCTGCGGCGCACCTGCTCGCGATTGCGCAGCAGCACTAGCCCCAGCAGCACAAAGAGCCAGAAGCTGGCGGCGAGAACCTCGCGTTCGATATCCAGAGGCGCAAGAACGGCGTAGCCCTTGAAAACTTGCCCGTCGAAAATCGGCTGGCCGTTCGGCGATTTCCAATTGAAGAAGCCCAGCACGATGAGTTCCAGGTACATGACGAAACCGAAAGCCTGCAGCGGCGAATAGATTTCGTAGAGCGCGGGGTCGCGCTTCAGGTTGCGCACAATTCCCAGGAGAAACCACGCGGCGAGCGTGACAAAAATCACCAGGAGCACATAAAAATGCAGCACTGAAAATCCGAAAAACGTGTCTCGCTGTAAAGGCAGTGGTGTGCCGGACGCGAACGGGCTCAGCTGATGCAGCCTAAAATTCGAGCCGCTGGATTGCGCGAAATCGTCGGAAGCGAATCCCACCAGCACCAGAAAAGGTAAAATGGCAATCGCCGAAACGCCCCGGCCGAGCGTCGTCGAGAAAAGCAGCGTGAGAGCATGATAGGCAAGGCATCCAAGAAAAAGGACGAGGTAGTCCTCCAAGACAAGCGAAGCGGGCACTTGTCCCACGATAGCGCTAAAGATAGCCAATGGCATTAGGCAAAGCACGATGAAATACATCAGAATCGGCGCGCCGAATAATTTTCCGAAGGCCAGTTCGAGCGCGGTGAGCCGCGTCACGCGTTGGTAATCAAAAGTATTCAGTTCTTTTTCGCGGTGCACGGAAAGCAGCTCGTAGATTCCGCCTCCGATTAGCAGCACGAAAACCTGCAGCTGAAGAACGAGTTCGAAAACCTTCGAGGAAGCGGCGCCCCCCTGTCCGTAGTTGTAGGAATACCAAATGGTGAGCGACACCACCGCGCTGATGATCGCGGCGGCAGCGGCGCGTCCGGGACGCAGCTGAATGCGCGCGTTGCGCAGCAGTTCCGGGTTCGATATGAGCAGGCTCACATGACCTCGCCGCTCGAAATGCGCGAATACAAGCGCTCGAGCGTCTCGACCAATTCTTCCACGGCGCAAACGGGCGCGCCGGCCAGCACGAGTTCGCGGACCAGTTCAGCGAGATCGGCGTCCGTACCGTCAAACGCGAACTGCACGCCGTCCGTTTCCGCAGCCACAGCGCTGACGCCCGCCTTCCCCGTGAGCCACATCACCAGGCCAAATCCCGCCGCGGCGAGCTTGATGCGATAGCGGCGCAGGAGCCGCCCCTCGCGCATCACATCTTCCAGGCGCCCGACGCGCAGCAGCTTGCCCTTCTCCATGATCGCGATCGAGGTGCAGATTTCCTCCAGGTCGGAAAGAATGTGCGAAGTGATCAAAACTGTTTTGCCCTTGGAGTGCAAATCCTTCAGCAGCGATTTCAATTCCACGCGCGCTTTGGGATCGAGTCCGGCGGCGGGCTCGTCGAGCACCAAGAGCGGCGGATCGTGAATGATGGCGCGTCCGATGCCCAGGCGCTGCTTCATCCCGCGCGACAGGCCGTGGATGAAGGCGTCGCGCTTGGTTTCGAGATTCATCAGCTTGAGCACTTCGTCCACGCGCGCGGGTATCGCCAGCGGATCCATTTTGTAGGCGCGCGCGAAATAATCGAGGTATTCCCAGACTTTCAAATCGTCGTAGAGCGAGAAGAAATCGGCGAGGTAGCCGATGTAGCGCTGCGCTTCTTCGGGCTCCAGCTGGACGTCAATTCCCTTCACCGACACGCGCCCGGCGGTGGGCTCCTGCAAGCCGCAAATCATTTTCAGCGTGGTGGTTTTTCCGGCGCCGTTCGGGCCGATCAGGCCGAAGAGTTCGCCGTCCCCTATACTAAGGTCCAGGCGGTCGGCGGCGACGAGCTGCCCGGCCTTGTCCGAGGGCAAGTCGTACATCTTCGTAACTTTTTCCAGGCGGATCATTGTGTGCGCGCGCCGTCAGGCGCCAACGCGCGCCATGTTGCGCTACGCCCGCGAGAGTGTCAAATGGGAGTTGGCGGGCCGGGGCTAACAGTTAACAGTTCACACGCGACGGTTGACAGTCGGCAGTCCACACCCAACCAAACCTCGCGCCCGCTTGCTCTTCGTTGGGCTCATGTCGAACTGCCGGTACACAAAAAATGCGGGCCGTGCGCGGCGAAATGTAGGCCAGCCTACAGACAATCGTGGGGTGCGCCCGTAAGGTACGCACGCACGCAAGTTATGTGAGCGCTACGGGTAACCATTCGGTACTAAGGGTTCTAGCGGTATCAATTTTAAAAATTAATGCTTATTAACTTGACATCGTAATTTTGGCACGCGTATATTCGCGCACCAGTTATCCGTCTTCGCTGCCGCTTCGTGTTTAGGTCCTGGGCCAATCCCGGACGGCAACTGTAGTTGTGTGCCGGAGTGGTGTGCTTATTTTTGAATCACCGAACAGAAAATTGAGGAGGAACCATGAGTAAGGCTTCACGCTTGTTCGTGTATTTGTGTCTGCCGTGCCTGGCGCTGTCCCTCGCGCTCACGGCGCTGGCCAATAGCGTCCACTTTGCCGGGACTTACCACATGACGAACGTCACCAAGCAAGGCGATATGGTGCAGATGAAGCTCTCGCTGCGCGTCGTGAATTACAGCGGCGCTGAAGTGACCGGCGCCACGATCTCGCTCAAGAGTTCCCTGCCCCATGCGTCAAGCAATGATACGGAACATGCAGCTCCGGCGGGTCTGGCGGCTCCGGCAGCTCCGGGAACGGAGTGGGAGAAGAGCCAGCCCACCTTCCAGGGCGTGACCCTGCACGTCAACGAGCATAAAAAGGTTGCGCCGCTCGAAGCCACTTTCACCGTTCCCGCGCTTGAATACGAGCAATGGATCAAGGGCGCCCGGCCGAACTTTGTAATCGAGTTCCAAAATGCCGAAGGAAAGACCGTGCAGGAGCCTGTCGAGCTCGTAGAGCACCCGTAGAGCAGCGCGCCAAAAGCCTTTGCATTGGGCGAGGGCGGTCAGAAGCAAATCGGCCGAAGAGGCCACGAATTTCAACCGGTGCTGAGCGCCGGATAGCGGATAAAAAGAGAGGACATCACGATGCGTTACTTCAAATTTGTGATTTGCGCGGCAATTCTGCTCTTCGTTTCGGGAGCGGCCAGCGCCCAGCAGGACTACATCAACAACTTCGCCGGCGGCGGTCCCAACAACGTCCCGGCGACGTCGGCAGACGTCAACTATCCGGTTACGACGGCGACGGACAGCGCCGGGAATTTCTACATCGTCTCCTACAATCAGCAGCGCGTATTTAAGGTGAACTCATCGGGCACCCTCCTCGTGGTGGCGGGGAATGGTTTCACAGGCTACGCCGGAGACGGAGGGCCAGCGACGCAGGCGGAGCTGTACTTGAGCCAAGATTCGCAGGTCGGCCTCGATTCCGCCGGAGATCTCTATATCCCGGATACGAACAATTGCGTCGTTCGGGTGGTCAATCACACTACTGGAAACATCAGCACCTTCGCCGGAGACGGGACGTGCGGGTACGGTGGCGATGGCAACCCAGCGACCTCTGTTGGCACTCATCTCTACACGCCCCAAGCGGTAGCAGTGGACAGCACCGGCAATGTTTATATCGCCGACTACAACAACTACTTAATCCGCCGAGTGAACACCAGCGGCGTAATCAGCACCGTCGCGGGGACTCCTAGCACGTATTGCCAGGGCTCGGGCGGCGGCAGTCCATGCGGGGATGGCGGTCCAGCGACCAGCGCCACTCTCTTCCAGGTCTATTCCATCGCGGTGGATAGCAAGGGAAACGTCTTCCTTGCCGACTCGTACTACTGGAACGAAGTCATCCGAGTCTTTACCCCCGGCGGTAATATTAAAGTCGTCGCGGGCGCGTACGGTACTGGCCCCTGCGGCCAGTCCGTCAGCAGCCTCTGCGGCGATACGGGCCCAGCGACCAGCGCCGGGTTTTACTACCCCTACGGAATCGCCGCCGACGCCAATGGAAACCTATTCATCGCAGATTATTACAACTACGACGTCCGGGAGGTTTACTGCGCGGATACCGCGGCCACGTGTTCCGCTCCTGCCGGAAAGACCGCCCGCGACATCTACACCGTAGCCGGTACGGGCGGTTCCTACGGCGATGCTGGCAACGGCGGCCTTGCGACCAGCGCCACTCTGGGTTACGCATCAGGGGTCGCGGTGGACAGTTCAGACGATATCTTCATTCCCGACTATAACGACCTCATCGTTCGAGAGGTAACCCACAGCACCGGCGACATCAGCACCGTAGCCGGCAACGGAACATTGAACTTCAGCGGCAACAACATTCCGGCAACCAATGCCGTTATGAACGGCCCGGAGGGCATTGCCTTTGATGCGTCCGGAAACGGGTATATTGCCGACCGGAACAACTGCATCGTGCGCAAAGTAAACACATCCGGGATCATTACAGTCTTTGCCGGCACCCCAGGCTCTTGCGGCAGCGGCGGTGATGGGGGCCCAGCGACGAGCGCGAAACTCAACCAGCCTTTGGATGTGGCGGTGGATCCGTCAGGCAATGTTTACATCGCAGATTTCGACAACTATCTCATCCGTAAGGTAGATACGAGCGGGAATATCACCACGTTTGCGGGGAACGGCAGCTGCTATAACGGCGACGGTGTGGCGACTATGTCGGGCATTTGCGGTCCGCAAGGAGTCAGGACGGATGGCGCCGGAAATGTTTACATCGCAGACACCTATGATGAACTCGTCCGCAAGGTGGACACTAGCGGCAATCTGACCACGATCGCTGGCAACTACGCCGCGGGAGCCGGATTCTCCGGTGACGGAGGCCCGGCCACGAGCGCCCAGTTGTACTACCCGGACGGCGTGGCCGTGGACAGCGCTGGCAACGTCTATGTGTCGGACTACTACAATTATCGCGTCCGCAAAATCAATACATTAGGGATAATTAGTACGTTTGCCGGAAATGGCGCTGGCGGATTCCAGGGCGATGGCGGCCTGGCCGTAGCGACCTCACTGTATGAACCGTCAGATGTCGCGGTGGATTCGGCCGGCGACGTTCTCATTGCCGACTCCGTTAACCAGCGAATTCGTTTGGTGGACGGGGCTGGAAACATCCACACGGTAGCCGGCGACGGCACGGCCGGGTATTCGGGACCGGAGGAGAACGTCCTCGCCACGACGGCTGAACTGTACAACCCCTACGGAGTGGGAGTCGATGGCTCCGGGAACATCTACATCGGCGACTACAGCAACAACCTCGTCCGCATCGTCAGCGCGCTCGCGGAGCTGAACGGCTCGCCGTCGAGCTTGATCTTCGATACGCAGCTGACCGGCACGACCAGCGGTCCCGTTACGTTGACGCTAACGTCGGCTGGCCCGCTTACGATCAGCAGCATCACGCCGAGCGCGGGCTTCAGCGAAATCGACGACTGCCCGGGCAGCCTCCCGAACGGCTCGTCCTGCACGGTTGACGTGTATTTCTCGCCCACGAGCGCCGGGATCATCAACGGGACGCTCACCGTCGCGGACAACGCATTCTTCAACCATCCGCTGGTGATCACCCTGCGAGGCACGGCGACCGACCTAACAATCACGCCGAACCCGCTGGCCTTTAGCGTGGTGCAGGACGGCATGCCAGCCACCCAAAGCGTGACCATTACGGGTTCCACTACATACGCGGCCACACCGTACACACTTACGGGCGACACGACCGACTACTCGGTCTCCAGCAACACCTGCATCGGGCTGAAGACTTCGTGCGCGATCGGCATCACCTTCAACCCAGGGTCAGCTGGACCGCACACTGCTACGCTCTGGATCCATGACAGCGATCCCACCAGCGCGCAGCAGGTGCCGATAACTGGCTCGGGCTGCGTTTCGGGCTGCAGCATGGCTTACGAGACGTTCACGCCCAACCCGGTCAATTTCGGGTCGCAAACGAAGGGGGTCAGCTCGGCTGCCACCAAGGTCACCTTCACGAACAACAACAGCAGTGGTTCGTTGACGATTACCAAACCGGTGGCGACCACGGGCTTTAAAGTCAACATCACGGGCCTGACTGCTCCGATTTGCAGCGTGACCGCTTCAACAACGGTGGCTGCCGGCGCCTCGTGCTCGTTCAACGTGGTCTTCGATCCCACGGTGACGGGCTCCGCTGTTGGAACGGTGAAAACGACGTTCCCCAATGACGGGCACGGCAACGTGGGGCTCACGCTTAACGTAACCGGCGAAGGCTCGGCGACATCGTTCACGCCCAGCCCGGTCGCGATCAAAGCCACGATGATCAATACCACCAGCGCCAAGACGAAAGTCACACTGAAGAACGTTGGCACCGCATCGATCACGCTGCAGAGCCTGGTGTCGAGTGCGCCGACAACATTCGTGCTCTCGAACGTCGGACTCAGCCCCGCGTGCAGCTTGACCGGCACCACGGTCATCGCAGCCGCCGGAACCTGCGTGTTTGATGTGGCGTTCGCTCCGGGTGCGACGTTCGGCACGCTCAGCGGGACGATCACCGCGAACTACACCGGCGATCCGAACGGAGACTCGTCACACGTACTCAACGTGAGCGGAATCGGCACGGAGATGAAGGAAACCGGCGCGCTCGCGTTCAGCACGGTGGTGAACCCGGCAACGAAAATCCTGTCGGCAACGGTCACCAACGAAGGCACGACGACGTCAACCATCACCACCCCGTCGATTACGGGCACTGGCGCGGCCGAGTACAGCATCCTTGCGTACGACGGCACGCACAGCACCTGCCTCAACGGGACGGTCTCGCTCACGCACCTGCAGACCTGCACGCTCTCCGTGCAGTTCGATCCGCCGGTGGGCAGCGGCACGTCCTATGCCGGCGACTTGAACATCAACTCGACTGGCGGAGGGCCGGTGGTAGTGGCCATCTCCGGCAAAAACTAAATAAGCGAAGGCGGCCCGCTGCTCGTGGCCGCCTTACGCAAGACCCCAGCCGCCTCAAGCAAAAAAAGGGGAGCCGAAACCGGCTCCCCCTTTTTTTTGCGCGCGCCGCACTTCGCGCGTCACCGCCAGGCTTCTCACTACATCCAAGCGGGTAACCAGGAGGTCACTACTGCCCCTGGGATAAGGGGTGTTGTGCTACATTGAGTCGGGGTCACACGTTCTAGATTCACCCGTCTTTGGTTTTCGAAATTGAAGTGGTGGCGAAGCCTCGCGGCACCGGAGCGAGCACCGGCCTGCGTGCCGGTGTGAAAGCCGGCGTGAGGGCGAGCCGCATCTTTTGATTCGGCGCCAAGGAAAAATCCCGCATCGGAGGCATCAATGAAATCTAGGTTTCCGGCTTTTGTGCCATTCGCAATCCTGGCGGTATGTTTCCTCGCGCCGGCCGTCGTTCGTGCGCAGTCCGCCGCAACAAGAACGCCATCACCGGTTCCGCCGCGCTATGACGTGCGGCAGGAAGTAAGACTCGCAGGCACGGTCTCGAGCGTGGTGAAGCGCCCGACCGCCGAATTGAAAATGGAAATGGGTTCGCACTTTCTGGTGAGCACGAGCGCCGGCACGGTGGACGCCAGCCTCGGACGGTTCGCCTTGGTGGGCAAGGGCGCCATGCAGGTCACCTCCGGGCAGCACGTGGATCTGACCGGCGTGATGAAAACGGAAAACGGCAAGCAAGTGTTCATCACGCGCGCCGTCACCACCAGCGGCCACACCTATCTGCTCCGCAACGAGCACGGCGCCACGTATGAGCCGGCCGCGCGCAGAGGGCACGCCACACACGTAGGGCCGGGCCCATTCGGCAACGGCGAACCGAAGACGGATTCGAAGGGAGGGTCGCTATGAACCGCCGAACTCTACAGCTGGCCCTGGTAGTGACGAGCGCACTTTTCTACATCGGTTGCGGCTGCAATCACCATCTCCGCGTGGAAATCACGCAGGCCCCCGCAACTTTGCAGATCAACACAACCTCGTCCGTCACCGCGACGGTGACGCACGATAAAGCGGCCGGCGGCGTGAACTGGAGCTGCACACCGGTCGGAACGTGCGGGTCGTTCGATCCCACGCAAACCGCCAGCGGCACCGCGAGCACCTATACGGCCCCGGCTAATGCCGGCACCGTTACGATTATTGCGACGTCCGTGGATAAACCCAGCGTGAGCGCGAGCGTCACCGTGACCATCACGCCGCCAAGCGTAGCCAGCAGCAATTTCGCGTTCTACGCAATTGGGGAAGAAATCGGCCCGCCCGCGGTTGCGCCAACGTTTGATGTCTATTCCCTCGCCGGATCTGTGGCCATTGCTACGGTCGCCTCCGGAGATGGCTCTTTCGCCGTGACCGGCGGCGAACAGGACTACAACGACGGCGATGTGGTCACCTCTCCGCAACCCACCGGCGACGCCATCACCGGCGGCTCGCTCGTCGTGGAAGCGAACGGGCAAGCAATACTCACACTCGTCACCAACAACGCAAATGTGGGCGTGGACGGCACGGAAACTCTCTCGCTCGTTTATGTGAACGCCAACCACGCCATGATCACGCAGTTTGACGGCGGCGGCACCTCCAGCGGAAGCCTGGACTTGCAGACTCTGCCCAGCACGCTCGCGGGCGGATTCTCCTTCACGTTCTCCGGCGCAGGAACGGGTTTTGAACCGTTGGCCGTGGGAGGCGTCTTCACCATCTCCGGCACCTCCATCACCAACGGCACGTTTGACGTGAACGACGCAGGAACGGTCAATTTCGCTAACGCGTTCACCGCCTCCATCACCGCGCCCGACTCTTTTGGACGCGGCGTGATAACTCCTAACGTCGGATCGAGTCTTCCGCCCATCATAAATTATTACGTGGTCGGGCCCGAAGTGATCCGCATCATTGACGTGGATAGCACCGACACCGCAGTAGGTTCGGCCTTCGGCCAGGGTGCCGCCGCCGGCAGCTTCTCGAACTCGGCCATTTCAAACTCGGCGTTCGGCATCTCCGGCAACTCCAGCTCGAACCTCTTTGCGGCTGTGGGGGAAATTTTCCCGACGCCGGAAAGTGGGGCGAAGCCTCGCGGAACACACAGCGAGGGCGAGCCGGCAACGAATACGTTCATCGGCGTGGCCGATGACAACGAGCCTTATGCGGAAACGGTCGTGCTGGCTGGGCAACTCGAAGGCGAGTACTTCATGACTGGCGGCGGTTACGGCGGCCTGGAAATTACAAACGAGTCGTTGGGCGACGTCAGCGTGCTTGGAATATACGCGGTGGACCCCGCGCTGAACATCATGGACCCCAACAACCCCGACGTCGGCGGCGGCGGAGCCGTGGTTGCGGATTTGGATGTCGACCTTTTCGGTGTCGGCGTCCTGATTCCACAAACGAGTATTGTCGTCGCTGACTTCTCGGGAACCTATGGCCTCGGCTTCCAGGGGTTTGGCTTCGACGAATACGATGCGGTCGGGCAGGGCTCGGTGACCGACGAGGGTGTCTTGACCGGCACCGGCACGGTCAACGATCCCTTCGGCGATCTTACGACCGCGGGCCAGGACGTCGCAGCCTTCACCGGAACGGCTGTGCCGGACGGCTCGAATCTGGGGCGCTACACCATGGCCGCCGGTGTGGCCGTTGCGGGTAACACACCCACCCCGTTCACTACCGCGCTTTACCAAGCCAGCGGTCAGTACCTCTTCTGGATCAACGACGACCCTGACTTTCTGAGCACGTGGTTCGGAAGCTTCCAGCAACAGGCTGCGGAAAGCGACGCGAAGCGAGCGGCCGCAAAACGCAAAACAAAACACTAACCCGACGAGACCCGGGGCGGCCGCGCGCAATTGGCCGCCCCACGGCTTCGCCGAAGATCAAGAACGGGGAGCGCAGTCCGGCCCCCCGTTTTTTTTGCCCCCTACAGGTCAGCGCAAGGTGCGCTGGCGTACCGAGCGCGAATAAAATGCGGACCCGAATCGTTCCTGACGCGCCATTGCTCCAACTACTAACGTAACTGCACGGTACTAAAACTCGCAGGACTATCAATTTCTCAAAATTTAACACTTATTACTTGACAACGTAATCCAGCAGCGTATATTTTCGCCCGAGAATCGTCTTCGCATTGCCGCATCGTAGGTAATGTGTCCTGGGCCATCACAACGGCAATAAGCAGGTGTGTGTGCGAAACCCGTCTATTTCGGCCATAGTCCGAACGAAATCAGGAGGAACCATGCGTAAGGCTTCACGCTTGTTCGTATATTTGTGCCTGCCGTGCTTGCTGCTGGGGCTGGCGCTCGTCGCGACGGCCGGGCACCCCGGAAGTTTTAGCGGAGACTACCGCATCGTCAAGGCCACGCCGCTTCCCGACAACATGATGAAAGTGGAGTTCTCGCTGAGGGTGATCAATGGCTCCGGAGTGGACGTCAAGAATGCCACCATCACGCTTTCGAGCACGCTGCACCGCATGCCCATACCCACCGAGGCCTGGGAGACAAACCAGACTCCCATCACGATCCCGCTCCTGCGCTACAACGAGCACAAAGTTTACAAGCCCATCGAGGCCACCTTCACCGTTCCCACCGCCGAGTACGAGCGCTGGTCGCAAAAAGGCAGCGGCGGCCCCAATTTCACGATCTCGTTCGTGGACGCTTCGGGCGTGCAGCAGCACGAGAGCGTCGAGCTCTCCCCTGCCCCTTAGAGCCGTCCGGATGAGCCGCGGCTTTCAGATTTGTAAGGCCGCGGAGCACGGCGGCCTTGGTGGGAAGCAAATTTATGTACGCAAATTTCAGCCGGCGTCTAGGCGCCGGCGAACGAATAAAAAGAGAGGAAATCACCATGCGCTATTTCAAAATGATTGTTTGCGCGGCACTTTTGCTTTTCGTTGCGGGAGCGGCCAGCGCGCAGGAAGACTACCTCAATACCTGGGCCGGCGGCGGCCCGGATAATATCCCGGCCACTAGCTCTCCGTTGTACACGGTGCAGCGCGTGGCCGTGGACCGCAGCGGCAACGTCTATTTCACCTCACAGGGCACCAGTCAGAGCAAGGTCTGGAAGATAAATCCGTCAACCGGGATTTTGACCATCGTCGCCGGCGGCCCCTACTACGGCTATGCCGGCGACGGAGCCCTCGCCGTAAATGCGTTGTTGTATAACCCGATCGGCATCGCGGTCGATTACTACGGAAACTTGTTCATCGCAGACAGCACTGACTACATCATCCGCGAAGTGAACGCAAGCTCCGGCATCATCACCACCATCGCCGGAACCCCCTCAAGCCCGGGCTTCGGCGGCGATGGCGGCCCAGCCACGAGCACGGCTGTCCGCATGTATCCCAACAGCGTGACCATCGACACCGACGGAAACCTGTACATCTCCGACTATAGCAACTTTCGCGTTCGCATGGTCTCCTGCGCCACCGTAAATAGCAGCGGCGGCGCTTGCTCTCCTACGATGAGTCAAACCGCCGGCTACATCTACACCATCGCGGGCACCGGAACGAATTGCTCCCCCTCAACCGCTGCTTGCGGCGACGGCGGTCCGGCGACTTCGGCTAACTTCTACTATCCGACTGGCATGACGACCGACGCCGCAGGAAACTTGTATATCGCGGACCAGTACGATCAGCGCATTCGCCGCATAGCTTGCGGGACCGGAATTTCCGGATGCACAGCACCTGCGGGCGAAACCGCCGGAGACATTTACACCGTGGCGGGCGATGGCACGGGCGGCTATGCCAATCTTGATGGCGGGCCGGCCACCTCAGCCGAATTGTATTATCCCACCGATGTGGCCGTGGATAATGCCGGCAACTTGTTCATCAACGATTATCAAAACTTCCGCGTTCGCGAAGTCTCCTGCGTTACGACGGCCGTCGGCGGGGGCGCTTGCACGCCCTCCACCGGCCAGACCGCCAACGACATTTACACCGCGGTCGGAAACGGTACGGCAGGCGACGGCGCCGGCGACAACGTCCCGGCCACTTCAGGCAACCTGTACTATGCCCTGGGCGTGGCAGTGGACAGCGCGGGGGACATTTTTATTGCCGACCAGGACAACGATCGCATTCGCTTCGTGCCCTGCGACACAAACACACTCACCTGCACGCCTCCCGCAGCCGATCCCACGGCAAAGTACATCTACACCATCGCCGGAAACGGCACCAGCACCGCCTACTACGGCAGCGGCGTTCCGCCACTGGATGCCGAGCTGAATGACCCGACCCAGGCGATTTCGGACCCAACAGGCAACATCTACATTGCCGACCGCGGTAACTGCGCGGTCCGGGAAGTGAGTGTCGCCACGGGCAACATCACAACCATCGCAGGCACTCTGGGGTCTTGTGGATTCGGCGGCGACGGCGGCGCCGCCACCAGTACCAGCGCACATCTCAACAGTCCGTCCGGACTCGCGCTCGATAGCTCCGGCAACCTTTACATCGCAGACAACGGCAACTGCGTGGTCCGTGAGGTTAGCGGCGGCAACATTTCGACGATCGCGGGTACGCATGGCGTTTGCAGTTACGGCGGAGACAACGGGCCGGCCACCAGCGCCGACCTCTACTACCCGTTCGGCGTCGCGGTAGATCCTTCAGGAAATCTGTACATCGCCGACGAGTACAATCACCTGATCCGCAAGGTGAGTGGCGGCACTATCACAACCTTCGCCGGCAGTCACACTGTGACGGCCGGTGTGCCCGGATTTGCCGGGGACGGCGGCCCCGCCACCGGCGCGGAATTGTATTATCCGACCGAGGTAGCTCTGGATAGCGTGGGAAATCTGTATATCGCGGACCAATATAACCAGCGCATTCGCAAGGTCAACCCCTCCGGGATGATCACCACGGTCGCTGGACAATCTCAGGGAGGATACACGGGCGATGGCGTCTCTGCCACGGAGAGCTCACTGTATTATCCCATAGGAGTCGGGATTGACCTCGCTGGTGACATACTCATCGGCGACTACGATAACCAGCGCGTCCGCCTTGTGGACCAATCCGGGATCATTCACACCGTCGCCGGGAACGGCACGGGCGGCTACAACGGTAACGACCTACTCGCCACCACTGCCAAGCTCTACCAGCCGTATGGCGTCACCGTCGATCCAGCCGGAAACATTTACGAAGCCGACTACCAAACCTTGCTCATCCGCAGAATCAATGCGCTTACCGTCGTCGGTGCGCAGCCGGTGAGCATATCCTTCGACACCCAGTTGGTCGGCACGTCCAGCTCGGGCTCGAATGTGACACTCGCGGCCAACGGCAACGCCAACATCAGCATCACCACCTCGGCAGGGTTCAGCGAAACGGATGATTGCCCCAGCACGCTGAACAGCGCTCAGACTTGTACCGTAACCGTATATTTCTCGCCCACCAGTTCGGGCATCATCAACGGCCAACTCACCGTCACCTACGCCGGCTTCTTCGGCCCATCAACGATTATCAACCTCACCGGCACGGCTACGGGTCTCAGCATTTCGCCCAGCCCGCTGCTCTTTGGCAGCGACACCGACGGCACACCCACGACCAAAACCGTGACCGTGACCGGCAATACCACCTACTCGGGCTCGCCCACTCTCACCGGCGCGACGGCCGAATACTCCGTCGTGAGCAACACTTGCACCGGGCACATCACAACCTCGTGCGCCATCGGTGTGCAGTTCGATCCGGCGGCAGCGGTAACGTACAAGGCCACTCTCGTGATTCACAACAATGACCCGACCAGCCCGCAGCTCGTAGCTGTTAGCGGCATGGGCTGCAGCAGCGGCTGCTCTTTGGAAACGTTTTCGCCCAGCAGCATCAACTTCGGGTCGCAAACGGACAAGGTCAGCTCTCTGGCTACCAAGGTCACCTTCACGAACAACAACTCGGGTTCGCTCACCATCACGAAACCCGTCGCGACGGCAGGCTTCAAGGTCAACGTGACCGGTCTCACCGCTCCCGTTTGCAGCGTGACCGCCTCGACCGTGGTCGCTTCCGGCGGTTCCTGCTCGTTCAACGTGGTTTTCGATCCAACGGTGACCGGCTCGGCGACTGGAACGGTCAAGACCACGTTCCCCGCCGACGGCGACGGAAACACCTCGCTCACCCTCAACGTATCCGGCGAGGGTTCGGCGATTTCGTTCACTCCCAGCCCGCTCGTGTTCAAGGGCCAGATGATCAACACCACCAGCGCCAAGACCAAGGTCACCATCAAGAACGTGGACAGCGTGACTTTGACGTTGACCAGCCTGGTGGCGTCGCCCTCTAACTTCGCCCTGACGAGCGTCGGCCTCAGTCCCGCTTGCAATACGAGCGGAAGCACGGTCATCGCCGCCGGCGCAACCTGCCTGGTTGACGTGACCTTCGCTCCGGGTGCAACCTTCGGCACCGTACCCGGGACAATCACCGCAGCCTACACCGGCGACGTGAACGGGGACACCGGACGCGTTCTCACCGTATCCGGAGTCGGCACGGAGATGAAGGAAACCGGCGCCCTCGCCTTCGGCACCGTGGCGAATCCGAACACGGCGATCAAGGTGGCGACGGTCACCAACGAAGGCACCATCACTTCGACCATCACCGCCCCGACGATCACAGGCACCGGCGCTGCCGAGTACAGTGTGCTTCCGTACAACGGCACGAACAGCACCTGCCTCAACGGGACGGTAATGCTTACCCATCTGCAAACCTGCACGCTCACGGTGCAGTTCACTCCGCCGGTGGGCAGCGGCACGTCCTACGCCGGCGACTTGAACATCAACTCAACGGGAGGCGGCCCGCTAATCGTGGCCATCTCCGGAAAGAACTAACCAGAACCCTAGCCACCCAAGCGAGAATGCGGGGAGCGCAATCGCGCTCCCCGCTTTTCTGCCCGCAATCTTCTGAACAGCCACCGGGTTAAGTCGGCCCAACTCCTGGGTCCCGAACTTCCAAAACATCTAACTCGGAAGGAAGATTGAAATGACCAATAGGTCCGTTCTCTTGGCTGCGTACGTGTGTGTCTCGGACTCGCTCGGTTCTTGCTCCTATCTGCGCGCACGGCTGCGCGGTCATGCCGACTCGGAATTCATATTTTTGCGCAGGATGATCTGGCGTCGAATTTGTCACGATACAATGAGCCAGGATTTCGATGTCGGTCTTCCACTCACCAATTCCCATTAGTTTGTTTCGTACCTGAAGCCTTGTGGAGATCACTATGACAGCAAAAACACAGGGTGATTAGATTTTCCGCGTCATCGTCCCCCAGTGAGCTTCGAAACCTAATGTGGTGAACCTGCAATTCGTTTGCCCTTCCGCAATTCTGGCATCTCCAACTATCCCTTTCTAAAACTTGGCGACAAAGCTGAATGTACTGCTCTCCTTGCAGTCTAACCCTGGGGCGCTTCGGCCGAACGGGATTCACGCAGATTCCTTTAGGGTTTTGATAAAGTCGAGTCTCTCAGGTCTGGGAAGAAGCTCCACGAGTCTTCGAATCGAGACCGAGAAAATTGCAGGATTTGCCTCGTCTAAAGCTGCTCCTGCGAGAAAGTCTGCACAGATCATCTCCATGCAGTAGCCACGAGACTTCTGTGTCCCCAGCATCAGAGAAGCAGTTTCAAGCGCCTGCTCGATAATTGGCAACTGGCTCTTGTAGAGCTTGAAGTACATGATTTCCCACGCCTCCGTTTCCTGACCAGTCAAATGGCGTTCCACGGCTCGTTTGAATTCCTCTCTCGGCAGCCCTTTGGCCTTGTGCACCCAGGGTGCACAATCGAATTTGCTCCCCTCTCGACGGGCCACCTTAACCAACTCCCGTGCCTTGGTCCAGCCCACTTCCCGAAGCTGCCGCTTCGGAATCCGAGTCAGATGCTCATGAATGGTCATCAGGTAATAAGCCTTTCGGCGTGATCCCGGGAAGCGCTTCTCGAGGTACTCATCAAACGATTTCAGATTCTCTAGCCTCCAGTACTGGCCTGAGCGCACTTCGCAGAGGTATTGGCCTAGTTCCACAAATCGTTCATCGCATTCGCGCTCCTTTGTTTGCTCCCAGGACAAGATTTCGTCGATCTTCCCGAGAACAACAATGGCTCGCCGCCGTTTAAGCTCTGGAGACATGAGCGGCCGTCCGTTAATCCGTAAGCTCGTCAAGCCAATCAAGGTCGCTTGCTCCTGGCCGACGGATCAGATTCACGTCGATCAAGTCTTGTTTGTTGAGACACAGCCCTAAATGGGAACAGCTCATGCAGCCGTTCTGAGGGAAGCGGATCCCGCTGTGGGGTGGGAATTGGGCCATCTCCACCTGGCCGATTGTTGTCTCGACCAGCCGGCCAAACTCAAGGCGCTGTTCTTCGGAGATCGATGCCGTCAGATATTGAATCTCGGGCAGCTGCTTCCGCACGAACACAACGAGGGCTACATCAGAAATACCGCTGATCCAGGAGTAGCAGATAAGCTGAGGGTCTAGTGTCAGCAGCCCTTCCGGCTCTTCCGGATAGCGACTCGTTGTGGTCTTCCAGTCCATCAAGCAGTGTTTTCCATCGAGATTACCAATGGCATCGATATAGGAGACGAATTTGTTGTTGCCCGGCAGAGTTCGCAGAATCTTCACTTGCAGGCTCTCTTGCGGACTGTGAATCCGAATGCGATCATCCTGCGCGAATTTCTGGAGCAGGTGGACCCCTTGATGCACCAAGCGGTCCCAGGAATCGCCCTTCCTGTATTCGAACGGAGTATCCCGAAAAGCGCCCCATTCCTTGAAGAGTACCGCGGACGGGTCTTCTTGCCGGAAGTAAGCACCAAGCGCAGTTTCAAAGCAGCGACCGAAAACCATCGCTGCGCGCGTGTCTCGTTCCCGCCAGCCATCAAGATAGCGGTAGCGATAGCTGCGAGGGCAACGAAGATACTGACTAATCTGCGTGTAGCTGTAAGTCATCGGAACCTCCCGGCAGCACGCCCTCGCGAGCGTCCTTGGAGATGAATTCCCATTCGCTGGAGGGCGCAAATCCTGCGAGGTCTAGATAGGTGCGACCACCAAATACTTTCCGCGTGGTTCGCAGGACTCCGATGAGACCGAGCAGCGCTTTTTCGTCCACTTCGTCCCGCCCGAGCAAATCGCGATCGTAGCCAAAATCGCGAAGGAACCAATTCAGTCGCCATAGAGCCTTCGCGGTGGCGTAGAGTCGACCCGAGATTTTGCGGGAAGCGACATTCTGGGGCTCGAGGATTGCGAAACTGAGAACGAAGAACGGCTTCTGCGGATGCCAACGATAGTAGGCGCGGTCGACCCGCACGAGGAATACGCCCTGCAAAAGTTCATCGCCGCGTGACCCTTCTGAGTGCAAACCAGGGAAATGGCGTTTCATGGCTTCACCTCCATAGGCTGAGCATAGGAATTGAGTTTGCAGAGCAAGTTGTCCCGATCGTTTTTTGCAGCTGTTGCAAGTTCGGAGATGAAAGACTCGACTAGGTCTCGGCTAGCTTCTTTAAGCGTCGCGGTACCGCAGAAGTCGGCCGCATAGGCCTTCACGAGAGAGGGATCGAGATTGTATTGACGGATCAGAAGGCAGAGCTGGTCCCGCAATCGCGGGCGGCTGTTGCTTGAGCCGTTCGAACCGTGATGTCCATTTGAGTGCGGCGGAGTCGCGAAGGATTGGGACGCCCCGGAGAACGAACCCAACTCTTCAACGGAACAGAGTCCGATTCCGTAAGCTTTGCGCAGAGCCCGGTTGACGGCTCGGGTCTCGGCCATGCGCATCTCCGCCCCGCGGACTAGAGGAGACGTGTTGGACGGATCGGCATCGCCGTAACCAAAGAAGCCGACCGAATCCGGAGAGGTATATACGACTGCCTTGAAGACCCAGCGATTGATGACTGGGTCAGACGCGCCCTTTTCCAAGCACGTTTTGATGCCTGCACAACGTTTACGATGAGCTAATCGGAGCAATCCTGCATGCGTCATGTACCAACGATTCTCGATAAAGCAGATATCCCCAAGTGCGACGGAAACACGATTCCTCCGAATCAGAGCTCGAAGCTCCGCGAGCTTGGCTGCTCCTACTTCTCCCCAGATTCGTCTCGCAATATTCATTTCAGCTCGAATTGATCTCGACCGCTTCATGCACCCTCCAGCCCCATACTAAGCGCATAGTATGCATACTAACCGCTTAGTATGTCAACAGTTTTCTTGAATTTGTATCGAGTGCGGGATATGGTCTTGAGGAATGGCGAAGAAAAAGGATCCACACGCAGTCGCCTTAGGTCGGAAAGGTGGGAAGGCTCGTCTGCAGCGCATGACGTCGGAAGAGCGTCGAGAAATTGCACGAAAAGCCGTAACGGCTCGATGGGCGAAGGTAAGAGCGAAGAAAGAAAAATCAGATTAGTCCTTATGCAGTGGCACGTCTTTAGTCCGCAAGCTCGCGAACGTTCGACGGCAGCATGCGGGCTGTCCTACCGTTGGTCTTGACTATCGGTGGGTTTCTGGTACACTAGCGAAAGAAAAGCGAACGGGTGGCAATGCTTGATTTGTGCACCCGGATTGCACAAAACATTCACGATCTCGGATTGTTGTAGGTTGGACGGGGGGCGAGCGAATTCATGCTTGTCCCTTTTTCGTTTTCTTGGAGCACCGATGGCACCATCACAGCAGAAAGTGAATGATCGAGGACACAGAATCAACTGCGGGTTTGCAGGATCGGGAGACTTCTCATGCGGACGCCGGCGAAAACGGCGATTCGGATCAAGAGACTCTAGTCGATTCTAAACCAGACTCTTCGAAGCCGACTAGTAAAGCTACCGGTCCTCGGACTTCCAAGGGAAAAGAGAAAACCAAGCATAACGCACTCAAGCACGGAATATTTTGCAGCGTGGCCTTACTAAAGAGCGAATCGCCTTCAGAATTCAATTCCTTGCTGAATGGGCTGCACGATAGCCTTCAACCGGAAGGAGCACTCGAAGAGATCTTGGTGGAGAAGCTAGCCGTTCTATCGTGGCGGTATCGTCGACTGATTGTCGCGGAGAAAGCTGAGATCCAGAGGGGAGCGAGATTTGTCGAATGGGACGAGGCAGAGCGCCAACAGAAAGAAGCTCTCGGCACTCGTCACGATAGTTTCCTAGATTTTGGTGCCGAGGTCGTTGGCCTAATGCATCTGAGACAGAATCCCTTGGTTCTTGGGAGATGTTTCGAGCTATTAGACGAGCTCAAGAAAGACATAGAGACAAACGGCTTCAATTCCGAACCTGACGAGGAAATTCTGACCAAGCTTTATGGCAATTCGGATCATTGGACTGAAACGCTTTTCGATGCCTATCGACTCTGGTGCCGCACCGCCGAATCTTCTGACGAGGAGCGCGAGCAAAATGGGTACGCCTCGGTCGAGCAATGCAAAACTAATGTCCTCGAAGAGTTGAAGAGCCAGATCCGATACCTCAATCAATACAAGAAGGCCAAAGCTTCGGTTGAATCTGAAAAGTTGAAATTGGAAGCTCTCCGTAGAAATGTTCCCGACTCGCCTCAACTGGATCGCTTGCTCAAATATGAAGGGAATCTTGAGCGCGCCTTCGATAGAACCTTGACTCAGCTCGAACGGCTCCAACGGATGCGGTTGGGCCATCCCGTTGCACCGCCGATCACAGTCAGCGTCTCTTCTTCGTAGCTGCTTTCGAATGTCGCACCTGGAACTGCCAAATGCAAAAACGAACTTCCCAATCCTCTTAATTTGCAATAAGTTGGCAGTTTAACGCACCTGGATCAATACGGGTTAATGCGTGGTCCCAACGGTTCCACCTAATAATGTGTTAAGTGCTTCTGATGAAGGGTCAGATGACCCAACTTAGCCTGGGCCGAAACCGAATCCTTATGGCAGGCTATTTATTTTTGATCCGGAACTTAATCACGATGGTCTGATGCGCGGCGACCGGTTTTCCGTCAGCATCGCGCGCAGGCTCGAATTGCCACACCTTCACCGCTTTCACCGCCTGCTCGTCGAGCCCCGCGCCCACGGATCCCACGACTTTGATATTCGAGGGCAAACCCTCAGCGGAGATCACCGCGTCCATGGTCACCGCACCTTGGATCTTTCGGATGAGCGCGGAATAGGGATAGAGCGCGGGCGGGCAGCGCAGGCAGGTTGGAAACGTGACGCCGGATTCCCCGGCGCGCGCGATGCCGTCCGATGGCGGCGGTGGAACACCCGGCGAAGCGTTCGCGTTCGTGGCTACGCGCGATTCTGTTTCTGGCGTGGGCCCGGGCGGCGAAGCGGTCTTGTCGGGTCCGAAGTCGCTGCGAGTGGGGAGCGCGGAATCTTCAGCGCTCGGCAACGGCGGCGGAGCGCCCTTCTGCCCGTGCGTCTGCGCGAAAGCTGCCGGAACGTTCGCCGCGGCGAGCGTCGCGCAGAAGAACACAAAACCAAGCAATACCGAGCGCAGACCGATTCGACCCATCGCGGTCTCCGGGATCGCCGTAACATCGCGCGCCGGCCGCGCCTCGAATTGGGTACTCCTCGATTCGCGGCCTCGCGCGTAATTCTTGCGCGGAGATTAACACACGCGCCTGCCCGCTTCAATCATGATCGCAGGCTGGCCGTGAGTCAGCTTCGGGCGCAATCAATTTTTTGCGTGGAAGGTGCTGTACGAATATTTGCTCGCGAGGAGCTGGCCTTCGTCGGCGTTCACCGGCTCCAGCGCGATTTTCAGGGTAAGGTTGGACCCTTTGGGCCACAGCCAGGTATCTCGCACCGCGAAGAAATAGATCTCGCCGGCTTTGGCACTAAAGTCAGTCGCTGCGGAATACGTTTCGTGCCCTTTTTCTTGCCAGCTCGCGCACAGATGGTGCTCGCCCGCATCCACGGCAAAATAGAAATAGGAATTTGCGTGCGTGGCTCCGACCCACTGGCCGTCGAGGCCCGCCCGAGTGGTCGGCCTGGGGTTGGCGTGGAAATCCGAATCGTCCTGGATGAAATAGACCAGCGCCTTACTTGCGTCAGGCTTTTCGAAAGGATGCTGATTTTTGTCGGCCTCCACCGAGAACGTTACGTTGGAAGCGCCGCAGCCCGGCGCGATCGCGACGCCAGGAGCGTCCTGTGCGAATGCCGGCGAAACAAAAAGGAACAACAAGAGGATCGTTCTCATCGGGACTCTCTACCGAGACGACGCGGGCCCTGCGAGCGACGAACATGCCCCGCTGAGATTATAGACGCATTACTTCACGGTTGCGTTACGCCCGTGATTTTACAGTTCCCCGCGGTGAGCCAACTGCTTGTAAAAGACGAGCGAGTAAGCCACCGGAATCACCGCGCCTGCGAGCAGCGCGGCCACCATGGGCCAGCCGTAGAGTCCGATCGCCGTGAGAGCCAGGCCCACCAGGCCGCTCGCAACCATCGTTTTCGCGGCAAGGCGATTCGTTTCGTTCCACACGCGCTCGCTCGCCAGCGTCCAGGGCGTGCGCACGCCAATATAGAAGTTGCGGCGCACTTTGCCGAGAAGGCCGCCCAACAATATAAACAGCAGGCATATTCCGCCGGAAAGCGCTCGGCCGATATTGATCGCGTGGCCGCTGCCGACCCACAAAATGAGGCCGTAAAAATACGCGAACAAGCTCACCACGATGAGCATGATTTGAAGATAGGTCTTCTCGAACGTGCTCACGTCCCAGTGCTTGGGCGAGAGCCAGGGCAACAAGCGGAAGAGGACGATCATGCCGAGCATCAGTCCCGGGCAAAAGATGAACAACGTCCATTTCGGGCTGTAGCCGTTCGGCTGGCTGTTGAAGCCCCAATGCGTGGGAACAGATTCCGGGAGCGAGCGGTACACGATCAGCGTGACCACGAACGCCGCCGCTGTCATCAAAATTGCCGCGAGATAGTATTTGCGCGCCATTTTTGTTTACCTCCGTTCTGCTCGACACGCGTCACGCGCGCGTCGTCGTCCCGAGCGCAGCGAGGGATCTCTCTTCGGCTGCTTTCACGCAGGGCGTCCGATGAAGAGAGATTCCTCGGCCCAGCATAATTCGCTGGGCCTCGGAATGACAGCACAGTTGTTAGCGGCGTGTTACCTTCCCGCTGCGGCGAAGTGGCTTACGCGCAATTTCGATTGCGCCAGTTCCTTCACGTTCAGATTGCCGGTGCCGTCCTTATCCAGGCGCTTGAACTCCGCATCCATGAACTGCGTGAATTCCTGGCGCGAGACTTTGCCGTCGCCGTCGGTGTCCATCAGGATCAGCAATTGTTTTACCTCGTCCTCGCCGAGCGCCACGTTGTCCTGCGTCTTCGGCACCGACGCTTTTTGCGCGAGGGCGGTCTCGCGCATGCTCCAAATCACGAGCAGGACGGCGATGAATCCGATGAGCAATGTCACATTGGTTCGTTTCAACATGCGCTGCCTCCCACCATGCGCGCTCACAGATTCACAGGGGGTTTCCCGCGGCGGCCTCTCACGCGCGATGCCTCGCGGCGGAACTGCACCAGCACGTAAACCAGGAATACACAGGCCACCAGGCAAATCGCGCCAAGAGCTGCCGCCACCATTTCGGGTTCTCCGAGCTTCGTCCCAGAGCGAACGCGTGCACAAACGCTATGCCGCGCGACCTAAAGAAGGCATAAGTGATTCGTAACCTTTATATAAGGACTTCCACGGGCGGGGCCGCCGGCCCCAAACCCATGCAAACATGCGGTTTGGGCGGAGTCACGCTTTGGGCATCGCGTTTCTTTTTTGGTTTATGCGGCGCGGACGCGGCGGTAGTATTCCCTACCAAGACCCGCCCTCCCACCCGGGTAAGGGTGCTGCATTGGCGTTTCGCGCCACGTTAGTTATCCGCGCGCGATCGAATTCGCAGAGTTCCCGATGGAGCAGCACGCGCCGCGAAGCCGCCACAGCAAAGGGAGAAAAGCCATGCGAGTTCTGATTTCTTCGGCCCTCCTCGGTCTCCTACTTCTTTCCGCTGCGGCGCAATCCACGGACGCGCCGGTCGGCTTCGACAATAAAAGCAACGGCGTCACCGACGACGCAACGCACCAGACCGATCAAACGACGTTCGAGGAAGTCGAGCAATTGAGCGACGGACTCGGGCCGCTCTACAACGCGCAGTCCTGCCGCGAATGCCACCAGAATCCGGTTTCGGGCGCGGCTTCGCAGGTGACGGAATTGCGCGTGGGCCATCTGGGGCCGGACGGGCGCTTCCGCAATGCGGAAATCCCCATCGCGCACGGCGCGGAAGTGATTACCGGCCGGTCGCTCGTGAACGATCGCGCGATTTGTCCCAGCGGAGCTTTCCCCAGCACCGAAATTCAGGAGCGCGTGCCCGATACGGAGACGATTCGCGCGTTTCGCATTTCGCTGAACCTGCTCGGCGATGGATTCGTCGAAGCCGTTGCGGATCAAACGCTCGTGGACCTCGCGCTGCAACAGTGCAAATCGTCGCACAAGAAAATCTGCGGGCTGGTGCTGCGCGTGCCCATCGTGGAAGCGCCGGGGCAAATGGGCGTGGGCCGCTTCGGCTGGAAAGACCAGCACGCGAGCCTGCTCTCGTTCGCCGCCGACGCTTACCTGAACGAGATGGGCATCACCAATCGCCTGCAACCCGATGAGGTGACCAAGCTCTGCAACACCGTTTCCGAGCCCAACGACAAGCCGGGAGCGGACGGCCTTTCCGACATCGATCACTTCGCGAGATTCATTCGCGCGACGAAAGCGCCCACGCGCGATGTGACGCTTGCGAGTTCCCCGCTGGCGCAGAAGGGCGTCACGCTCTTCGAGAAAATCGGCTGCGCGACATGCCACGTCGCCACCATGACCACCGCTCCCGCCGGAACGAAAATCAACGGCGGCACGTTCACGATTCCGCCCGCGCTCGGCTCTGTCACGTTTCATCCGTGGGGAGATTTTCTGATGCACGACGTGGACACCGGCGACGGAATTCTGCAGGCGATTCAAGAGCACTACGGGAAGAAGGTTTTTCGGCTGATGTCGGACTATATGCAGAAGCAGAATTTTGAAGGCAGCCGGAACAAAATCCGCACCGCGCCGTTGTGGGGAGTGCGGCTGCGTCCGCGATTGATGCACGATGGCGCGTCGCTCACGTTTCGCGACGCCATTGCGCGCCACGGCGGCGAAGCAAAACACGTCACCGCCGAATTCGAAAAGCTGAAGAGGGACGACCAGGAGGCCATCCTCGAATTTTTGAAGTCGTTGTAAGCGGCGCGGCCACCGGATTCAGTCTTCGAAGGCGGTACCGAGACGCCGGCGGCCCGATGTCGAGGTCCAGAAGCCGTAGGCGGCGATGGTGAAAATGACGAGCATAGCGGCAACACTGCGTGGCGCATACCAACGCGAAAAATCGGTGGTCAAGGGAACGACAGCGATAATGAACGAGGTGTAGGTGGCCACAATCAAGCCGAGCAGTCCACAGCGCAGCAGACAGAGCACCAGGAGGAGTCCGGCCAGGATCGAAAGCGGCAATTCCGACAGGACATTTTCCTGCTGAAGATGGACCATGGTCCAGTAGGCGCCGAGTGCAATCATTGTAGCTAGCTTGCTGCGGAAGAGTTTCCAGGCGAGAAAAACCAGGGTAAGCGCGCCCAACGAATCAATCAGCGCGCCCGTCATCTGACCGGCAAAATTGCCCACGAAGACGGGCAAGTCCCGCAGCACGGTGCGGTAGAAAACCGGCGTGATGCCCTTCATCGAAATCCAACTCGGAAGCGCGTTCATCAGAAGGACCGTCGCTGAGACCAGCGCGCCGAATCCTACGCCCATCAAAATATCGCGCCCCACGAGAGGGTTCCGAGGATTTCCGCCAATCAAGCGGCTCCACGAAATCAGAGCCTGGGGATACACGCGGCGGATGTAGGGCTCCAAAGCCATGTAGACCAGCCACCACTGCAGCGCCAGTCCCGCGGGCCGTCCCAGAACCACTTGCCACCATTCGAAGAACCACACGGGATCGGGAGTATGATGCGAAGCCAGCAGCATCCAGGCAACGAACACCGCAAATATGGCGATGGCGCCGCGCATGGCTCCCTTGAAGTCCCCACGGCCTAATTGCATATTTCTTCGCGCCAAAATAAGTGTGACCAACAGAAAGCAGAGAACCAACCCGAAGTAGATCCACTCAACGTAGCGCGCGACGGGCAGGCTGTAGGGAGTTTGCAGCGGATGGTCCCACGGGCCGAACACTTCAAAAAAGACGACGCGTCCTTTATATACGCCGCCGTGCACCTGAATTTTTTCTCCCTCGTGTTCGGATTCCCAGGCGAACTGCTGGTCCATCATCTGATTCGCGTACCAGCCGGCTGACGCCGTTTTCGCTTGTGAAAAATCAAGTCCCGCGCGCTGGAAAAGACCGTGCCAGTCAAGGGAAGGCGCAGCCAGGGCGGCGCCATTCTGTTCCGCGTAAGGAACCACGCGAAAAGATTGCAGGCGCCCTTGCGTGTCGAGGGCAACGGTGAAATCGCCCGGCGTTTCCGGCGCTGGATTGTCGGCTTGAACGAACCACGGTTGACCGGCGTCAGTGAAATTCGCCTGCAGAGGCTGCGGGCTCTGGCGATAGACGAGACGAAGCGGGGATGGGAATTCCTGCCCTACACGGCGAAATCGATCGGGGGCCGAAATCTGCGCGGAGTAGCGAAAATAATCCGGGTCTACACCGAACCAATAAGCGCTGTCCGCGGGACGCTCAGTGTATCCCAGGCCGTTCGCGATTTCCTGCCCGGTTGCGCTCAGCACTTCCGGCGACTTCTCTCCCGGGACCATATTAATGATGAAGGCACGCTGGGTTAGCATCGCGCAGCACGCAAAAAGTATCACGATGCCGACGAGCAGCGCCCACGCTTTCCACGGTTGCAACGCACCTTCTTCGCCGGCGGCGGCCACCATTTCGGGTGACGGAGTTTCGCCCGCGGCCAGAGCGGCTGCGAGAGGATCTCCGCCGGGCAGCGCCGCAGCCACTTGCAGCGCCGACGCGGGCCGCTTGGCAGGATCGCGTTCGAGGCAGCGCATAATCACACGCTCGACCAGCGGATCGATTTCCTTCAAGTATTGCGACGGAAGCGTGGGCGTGCTTTTTTCGCGCCGCTGCAACATTTCGTCGAACGTCTTGGCGTCGTACGGGCGCTTGCCGGTGAAAATCTCGTAGAGCACCAGCCCCACTGAGTACAAATCGCTCTGCGGAGTGATCTCGCCGCCGCCGAGCTGCTCAGGCGACATATACGCGGGAGTTCCGGCGCGCGCGTCGTCTGAACCCGGCTCGAGCGAAACCGCCGCAAGGCCGAAGTCGGTGATGCGCACGCGGCCGCGGCCATCGAGCATGATGTTGGCGGGCTTGAGGTCGCGATGAACGATGCCGTGCTCGTGAGCGGCGGCAAGGCCTGCGCACAATTGCCGGGCGATATCGAGCGCCTTGTCCGCGGGCAGACGGCCGATGCGGCGCATCAGTGAGGCGAGATCCTCGCCGTCCACATACTCCATACTGAGAAAGGTCTGGCCGTCGGCCTCGCCCACGTCGAAGACGCGGCAAACATTCGGATGCGAGACCTGGCGCGCCAGGCGCACCTCGCGATGAAAGCGTTCGACGGCGTCTTCATTGCGCAGCAGCGACGCGGGCAAAAATTTCAGCGCGACCGGCTGGCCGAGTTTCAGATCCTCGGCGCGATAGACTTCGCCCATGCCTCCCTTCCCGAGCGGCGCGACGATGCGGTAACGATCGAGGAGCGTCACACCCGGGACGTACTTGGCCTCGTAGCCTGACGCCGAGGAGGGGCGGCTCGATTTGGGACTGCTGGGTTTGGGCGCTGAATCAGACGGCGGCGATGCGGCGCGCGGAGAATTTGACGGGGGCGAAACGCGCGTGACCGTGGGCGTGTTGCTCAAATCGACGGGAGCGCCACAGGAGGGGCAGAAGCGGCTGTCGTCGGGCGTCTGCCGTTTGCAGGAAGAGCAGATCATGGGAGCGCGCGTAGTTTAGCACTCACATGATTGCCGCCCGCGCCAATTTTGTTCGCGACTGGAGTCTCGCCGGACGCGCCGCTAGATTCTGTAGGGAAGAAGTGTTCATGCAAATAAAAAATAGGCTGCGGGGTGGTGTCAACCCGCAGCCTATGCTGAACGCTTGTACCTCGGAAAGCGAAAAGCAGATCTTTTCCCGCACCATCGTCCGGGACGCACACACCGCGCACCGCCATCCGCTAAAGGCGCGGCTGGGTTCCCTTCGGCTACGCCTCAGGGCGGGCGGGATGACAGCGTAGTAAAGCAAAGGCGCACAAAAACAAAAATAGGCTGCGGGCTCGATCTGAGCCCGCAGCCAATTTTGCGAATGGAATTCGAAGAGAAAATCCCCACCCTTGAAAACCGAGGGTGGGGCGCCTCTACCGACGTAGGCTGGAGAAAACTGCCGCGCTAAAGGCCGCGGCGCTACATTCAAACCTTCAAGCGTTGCGTCAACGATGCTTTCTTGGCGATTTTTCGGCGGGCGCGGCGGCGCGTGGGAGGTTGCGCGGGAGGCTCGCCGACGAGCTCCGCGGACCAGATGGAGGTGACGAACTTCTTCACGCCGTGATCGTCGAAATCGATGGTGGTGCGTTCCGTGTTGGATTCCGTGACGGTACCCATGCCGTACTGCTCGTGACGAATTGACTGCCCTTCCACTAGGATTTGCACTGCCGCCTCCTTGGATTATTACGATGTATTTTTAGCGCCGCTTTTCGCATTCAAATTCCAAGGCGCGAAATCGCCGAGCAAGCCTGTACCGGAACAGCCAAGCTTTTATTTTTAGCTGCGAACCGTAATCAGCGAGTGCTGGCTTACAGTCCTAAGGAGGCTTGGGTTGGCGCCGCCCCCTCGGGCGAAACTTAAATTTATGAACTGAAGCTCAGACGGGGTTAGAGGCCGACGACGTTCTCAGCCTGAAGGCCCTTGGGGCCCTGCTTGACTTCGAACTCCACCGCCTGCCCTTCGTTGAGCGTCTTGTAACCCTCGGACTGGATCGCCGAGAAGTGCACGAAGACGTCTTCGCCGGATTGGCGCTGGATGAAACCAAAGCCCTTGGCCGCATTAAACCACTTGACCGTACCTTGCTCTCTGGCCACTGATGCAACTCCTAAATTATTCGTAGGACGGCGGTTAACCGTCCGGAAAGCTATTTGTTGGTTGGTTCGCCTCGCCCCGTCACAAAAAAAGGCCGTCGGGCTCCCCGGCAGCCAATTCGAACGCGTAAAAAGCAACGCAAGAGCAACAAACGCAAGCCGATACTATCACATTGCCAATTGCCCGCGCAACACCCGGGAGCGGAGGTCTCGGTGGCCACATCGAGACGAGCGGCGGCGAAAATGTATCGCAGCTGACACGTAGGATTAGGATAACTGTGGGGATTGGAGTAGCATTTTGCGGAGATTCGGAGGAAAACCTATGAAACCACTCACGCTGGGTGTGCACGTCCGTGCGATCTTCAATTTGGCGCTCGGCTTCGCGTTCTGCTTGCTGGCTGCGCCGGCGAGCTGGGCGCAGCAAAGTGCCAGCGCTACTCCGCAGAGCGCGGCGGCCAGCCAACCTAGCGCCGGCGCGAGCGCGCAGAATGGGGCGGATGCTCCGGCGTCGAGGGAAGATATCCAGCGATACCTCGATGCCATGGACACGCCCGAGATGATGAAGAAGATGATGACGGCAATGACGCAGCAGATGCACAGGATCGTCCACGAGCAGGTGCAGAAGCAGTCGAAGTTGCCGGCGGATTTTGAAGCGCGCGAAGACAAAATAATGGACGACATGTTCAAGGACTTCCCGGTCCAGGAGTTGATCGACGTGATGATTCCGGTGTATCAAAAGCACTTTACCAAGGGCGACGTGGACGGGCTGGTCGCGTTCTATAGCTCGCCGACGGGCAAGAAAGTGTTGAAGGAAATGCCGGCGATCATGTCGGAATCGATGCAGTCGGCTTCCGGAGTGGTGCAGAAGCTGATGGCGGACGCGAACGAACGCGTCAAGATCCAAATCGCAGAAGAGATAAAGAAAGACGATGCGGGCGCGGGCACGAAGAAGGACGCGGCGCCTGCGGCGGCGCCAACGCCTACGCCGAACTAAGGTCTTCAGGGCGCGACTTTTCTCTGCGAGCGCCCGCGCACAAGTAACGCCGCACGAACCAACACCCGAATCGTTTGATCAGAGGGTGTGATCCCAGGCCGCGCGAATCGTCTTCAGCATAGCGGGATAGATAATCCATTTTCGGAACGGATCGATCAAGCCCATGTACAACGGGGTAATCCAGGTTCTCCGGCGCACGTAAACCGCGAAGTAGAATCGATAGCCATCGGCCTCTTCCGCGAGGGCGCTGAGGGCCGCGGCATGAACGGTACGATTCTGTACCTCGAGCAGCTGCTCGTTTTCAAAACGATATACAACGCGGAACAGCCCCTCCGGCGTTCCCGGCACGACCAAAGAACGAGCGCGATCCTCCGGCGTCAAGCGACTTGCGAACGAGGCTGACAGGGCATCTTTCGGTTGAGCCTCGAGCCGAAAAATGCGTCCAAGAAAAAACCGAAAGCGAAGGAGCGCGCGGGACGCCGGCGGAAGCTTGTTGGTTCCGGTGTGGCCCGAGCGCTGAAGAAATTCAGAAAGGATGACGCCGTCGCGGTGCGCGGGCAGGTCAACCGCCCAGACGTCGTGCAGCGGAACATCGGCGAGAAACGCATGCACGCGAAGCGGGAGCGCGTGAAACTCCGCTGGAGAGATTTGCGGCATTTTCTTCCTGGCTTCTCTACAACGAAATACAAAGCTGGTGGCGCAGCGATTATATCCCGGCAGGTTTGATTCTGCCGTTTGTTTTGCCACGGAGACACGGAGCGAGCGCGAAGAGGGAATTAAGTGAAAGGCGAAAACGCATCTCGAAAAGCAGATCCCTCCCCGCACCATCATCCGGGCACATAAACCGCGCACCACCATCCGCAAAAGGCGCGGCTGGCCTCCCTTCGGCGGCGCCTCAGGTCGGGATGACAATTGCGCCTGCGACGATGACGAGGCCTCGCCGACGTTGTGTTCCCCAACGGATAAAAGAGATGCCGCGCCGTAAAGGCGGCAGGCTGCTACATTTACATCTTTAAACCCGCCTCTGTTTGCATGATTAGGCTTCGGGGACTGCGGGGCAGCCGGGGAATTCGGCGAGGTAGGTGTTGCCGATGTAGCCGAGGTATTCGATGCCGATGGCGCTGGTAAAAAAGCCGTCGGCGGTCAGGTTGCGCAGGAAGGCGAAGAATTCAACACCCTGGCTCAGGCTTGCGTCGGTTTCCGCATTTTTCTTGTAGGCGATCGCGTCGAGGATTTGTTTTTGCTGCTCGGGCGTGGCGGTGAGAAAATCCGCGCCGAAGCGGTCGGCGCAGGTTGCGCCGAGCCACATGATTCCGCCGCCGAGTTTCAGCTGGTAGTCGTGATTTTCGCTCGAGAGCAGATCGATGAATTCGGGCGCGCCGGCCTCGATTGCGCCGCCGGAGCGTTCGTCGGCAGGGATGATGGCGTCGCACAGTTTTTGTAGCGTTTTGTATTGATCCGCGTCGAAGAATTTCGGCGTGTAGGCGCCTTTCGTCTCGGCTTTCTCGGATTGGATTATTTTGTGCGCGAATTCGGCGGCGTGGAGCGGGATGGTGCGCATTACCGAGCCGGCTGCGGCGCCGATGGTGAGCGATTTCAGCACGTCGCGACGCGAGATTGAGTTTTGTGGCATGGTTCCCCTCCCCCTGTAGGTTCGTGTAACCACGCCCACCTAAAGGTGGCCGCTACAAACGCCCGACCAATGAAGCGCGAGCACGGATGTGGCACGATCCAGGTCACGCGGCACCGGGCGCAGCATGCTGCGCCCCTACGACTGCAAAACCACGATCGATCACGCTACAGACTTCCCTGCTTGGCTTGCTCCAGCAGATATTCGGACGCGCGCCAGGACAAGGCCAGGATCGTGAGCGTCGGATTTTTGTCCGGGCTTGAGACGAAGGCGGCGGCGTCGGTGACGAAAAGATTTTTCACGTCGTGCGCCTGGCAATATTTATTCAAGACGGAAGTTTTGGCGTCGTCGCCCATGCGCGCGACGCCCGCTTCGTGGATGGCCACGCCGCCTCCGTACAGGCCGAAATCGTCGGACGCTTCGGTGAGATAGGTTCCGCCGGAGCCTTCGATGATGGCGCGAAAAGTTTCCTGCATATCTTTCGCCATCTTGAGATCGTTCTCGCCGGGCTGCCAGTGGAAGCGCAGCGTGGGGATGCCGAATTCGTCGACGGCGCTGGGATCGATCTCGCAGTAGGATTTTTCGTTCGCGATGCGCTCGCCCATGCCTTCGAGGCCGATGGTGGTGCCGTACGAGCGACGGCATTTTTCCTTGAGCGCGAGGCCATAGCCTTCGGCGCCGGCGCAGACGTCGTCAAAATCGCCGACCACGGGCATGAAGCGGCCGCCGCCGGGCTCGATGTGGTAGCCGCGCAGAAAATCGTTCTTGCGATCGTACTTCCACCAGGGCACGTACACGTGCGGGAGGAAATTTCCGCCCGCGCCGTCGTGATTGTGCGGCGGAAGTTTTTCGAGCTGCGGGAAATAGCCCTGGCCGAAGCTGCCGACGCTGTCCATCAGGTAGCGGCCGACGAGGCCGGAAGAATTCGCGAGACCGTTCGGGAATTGCGGGGAGCGCGAATTGAGCAGCAAGCGCGCGGATTCGCAACTGCTTGCGGCAAGGACGATGCTCCGCGCGTGGATGCGCTGCTCGGTGCGCGTCGTGCGGTCGATGTAGGAAACCGCTTCGCATTTTCCGTTTTTGCCGAGGACGATTTCGCGGGCCATGGCATTGGGGATCAGCGTGAGGCGTCCGGTGGCTTGCGCGGGCGGAATCAGCACCTGGCTCGAGCTGAAATTCGAACTGCTGCGGCATCCGCGGGCGCACTGGCCGCAATAGTGGCACGCGCGGCGGCCGTTGTGCGTTCTTGTGATGATGGCCATGCGCGCGGGGACGCAGGGAATGTTCACCTTGGCGCAGGCTTTTTGCAGCAGCGCTTCGGTGCAACGCGGCTTGGGCGGCGGAAGGAAAATTCCGTCGGGCGAGCTGGGAATATTTTCGCGCGTGCCGAAGATGCCGATGTAGTACTCAACTTTATCGTAATACGGCGCGAGGTCATCGTAGCTGATGGGCCAGTCGAAGCCGGCGCCGTCTTTCGAGCGCGGCTTGAAATCCGCGAGAGAAAAACGCAGCGCGACGCGGCCCCAGTGATTTGTGCGTCCGCCGACGATGCGCGAGCGGAACCAGCGGAAATTTGTGCCGGGCGCGGAGGAGTAGGGCTCGCCTTCGATTTCCCAGGCGCCGTTGGGGGCCATGAATTCGTCGGCTTCTTCGCCGCGGAGTTTGCCGCCGACGCCCGCGCCGCGATGAGGAAGCTCGTAGGGCCACATGTGCTCTTTGAAATCTTTTTCGGGATCGAGTGCTGGGCCGGCTTCTAGCAGCGCGACGGTGAGTCCGGCTTCGGTGAGAATTTTTGCGGCCGCGCCGCCGGCGGCGCCGGAGCCGATGATGCAGACGTCGTAGGTTTTCGGCGTGCGCGTGATTTGGGGCATGGGGCTCCTTGGCTCCGCGAGATCGGCGCGGCGATTATATCCTTGGGCATTTGATTTTGTGATTTATTTGGCCACGGAGGCACAGAGGAAAAGAAAGATGCCGCGCTAAAGACCGCGGCGCTACATTTAGACCTTTTGGGGACGTGGCGAACACGAAATCTCGCCGATATTTGTGCCGGGCACAGCTTGCTGTGCCCCTACCAAACCAACATCACATTTACACCTTCTAAATCTTGCGGAGGATGGTTAGTTGGAAGAGGTGGCGGTCGATGTAGCCGAGGCGGTGATAGAGCGCGATGGCGCGGTCGTTTGCGGCGCGGACGTGGAGGTAGGGCGTTTCGCCGCGTGTGATGATTCGCAGCATGATTTCAACCATGAGACTGGTGGCGTAGCCGTGGCCGAGGTGGTCGGGATGCGTGCAGACGGCGCTGACTTCGGTGTAGCCGGGAGCGCGCATGCGTTCGCCGGCCATGGCCGTGAGATTCCCTTCCCTGCCGCGGATGCCGATGAAGTCGCCGAGCTCGTGCGTGCGGATGGCGAACGGCCCAGGCTTGGTGAGCGTGGCTAGCGCGAACATTTCGGGGGCGTCTGCGGCGGTTAACTCGATGAAATCGCGCGCGGGCGGCGGCAACGGGCGCTCGGTCCAAATCATTTGCAGCATCGGGGCGCATTCGACCAACTGCCATTGCGTCGGGAGGTCGGCGGGCGGCGCGTCGAGGCAGATGGCGGCGATCTCGCCGGCGGCGAAAAGTTCGGCGAGCGATTCGTAGGCGGCGCGTGTGGGCGCTTCGAACGCGGCGATGGGGCCGATGTCCGCGGGAAATCTGCGCGCGAGCGCGGAGATTTCGGCGAGATGCGCCTGGCGCGTGGTGAGCGCGGTCCACACCGGGTTGTCGAGCGGGTGCGCGTTTGGTTGTGGTTGCGCGGGTGTGTGCGCGTTTGCGTTCATGCGAAAAGATTATCCCCGTTGCATGCGGCCTTGCCATCCGATTTTTGCGGGCGAATTTTTGGAGAGCGCGCCAATTTGGCGCGGGAGGGGATTCGTTGGCCACGGAGACACAGAGGCACAGAGAAATCATTGAATGAAAATCGGAGCGAGAAGCCCCACCCTTAGCAACGAAGGGTGGGGCCCCCACGCGGTGATTTATAGCCGAGGTCCAACCTAAACGCTGCGGAGTGGCGCGATTCCATTTACACCTGAAGCCAACCCGCCCGCCTAAAGGCGGCCGCTACGAAACCAAAGCGCCGGGACGAAAACTCGTCCCGGCGCTGCCGACCGCGCTGCGATGTGGCAGCGCGGGGTGCGACGTTAGAACGGCATGTACCTCTCGGTGATGGTGACCGTCTGGTTTTTCTTTAGCGTAGTTACCTCATAGAAATCTACCAATGAGCCCACGCTGTTGTTGAGCGTTCCTTCCCAGTTCGCGAAGGGATCGCAAGGAGCTGGACCCGCAAGGGTGTCAATTGCAAGAGCTGCGAAGTAATATTGCCCCACAGAGGCCGGAGCGGGAGGCCCCACATCCTGGAGAATCACACCGCTCTGTGAATCCTCAGTGTAGGCCACGGCGGCATCAAACGTTCCGCCATAGTTCTCTTGGTATGGGGAACCGGAAGGGGGAACGAAGTTTCCATATCGGATGAGGTAGGCGTCTTTGGTCAGACCAGAATCGTTCTTCAGGGCCATGACCATCTTGGCGAAGGATTCGCGCCCCCAACGATGGAGATCGTTTGGGTCAGAGTCCAGGCGCCGTCAGCGGTGGTCCGTTCGATTTTCACCATCGTTGCGGTGTGCGTGACCGTGGTCGGAGCGTTCCAGTTTCCGCTGTCCCCGTTTCCTGCATAGTCCCAATACTCTGTGGCGGCGTTAGTTACATCGCAGATGCCGTAGCCTTCATAGGCGGAAGAGCCCCCGGGGCTGAGTTGTTCGGTGCCGGAAGGGCTTTGAAACTCGGCGATGTTGCCATTCACGGTTACGCAGAACTGCAGGTACTCTCTGCCAGTGCCGGCGGTGAAAGTGTAGGTGCAAGTATCGGTGTAGTCGCCGGTGGCGTTGCTTCTTGTTTTCAGCTGCGAAGTGTCGGCGGCTGGCGCGGGCACCGTCGCCGGTTGGTCGGGATCGTAGTGACCGATCCGAGGACCCGGTTTTGAGGCATCCCGCTGTGCTAGAGCGGATCCTGCCGACAAACCAAATGCTACGACACCTGCTAGTGCGAAGGCCCAAATCCTTGCTTTCATGTGGTTCTCCTTTTTGTTTTTGAACGAGTAGCGCCAGCCCGAAATGGCAGGCCGGACCGGTCTGGAGCGTGTAGCGGGATTGCCCCGGAGGATGCACTCGAGTTGCCATATTGCGCAAACCTGGAAACGCGCATGGGCGGAGTCTGCCGGAGAGTCGCGGCGGGATCAATGTACGGAGTCGGGATTCTCGCTGACTTCTAGCTGAGCAGGTAAATATCTGACGGACAAAGATTTACGCATAGATTGGGCGCGGGCGCGGTGAATCATGGCCTGGATTCCCGTGGCTCGCTCATGGGCTGCCGTCGGGGGCGATCAAAGCGAGATTGCCGGAGCGAAAAAAAGCGCCCGGGAGGTAAGGCCGCCTCCCGACGTGTATGCAGCGGAATTGCTAAGAATGGTAAGAAAGTCCACGCCTGAGCGACCAAGCTGACGCCAGACGAAGAGAGATCCCTCGCTGCGCTCCCTTCGGCTGCGCCTCAGGGCAGGCGGGATGACAATTTTCGGTGCGGCGATGGGATCTGGCTGAGCCGGGATGACAATCGCTTTCTGCGCGACGATTGTTAGGCCTCGCTCACGTTGTGTTCAATTCCCCACCCTTAAAAACGAAGGGTGGGGCACCCAGAACCCTATGAGGGGCAAAGATGGCGCGAGCGTGGACGGGCGCCGAGCGATATTAATGGAGCGGCGCCGGGACGAGTGGTCGTCCCGGCGCCGCTGCCGGTTTTGCTACCATCCGCGCTGCGGTGTGACAGCGCGGATCGCGAAGTTAGAACGGCATGTACCTCGCGGTGATGGTGGCGGTCTGGTTTTTCTTCAGCGCGTTCAGCTGCAAAGTAATCCACCATTGAGCCCTGGCTGTCGTTGATCGTAAATGCACAGTTCGCGAAGGGATCGCAAGGAGCTGGTCCATCAATAGTGTCAATTGGAGAGTTTACGTAGTCCTAGGATAGAGAGGTCGGAGCGACCTGCATAAGCTGGACCATCATCCCGTAGTGATTCTCAACGTTACCCCACGCGCTATCATACGTTCCGTTGTAGTCCTCCTGGTAAGGCAACCGGTATAGGGAACGGCGTTGGCATAGCGGATCAGGTAGGCCTATTTGGTCACAGCAGAATTGTTCTTGAGGGCCATGATCATCTTGGCGTAGGGATTCGTGCCCGGGACGATGGAGATCGTTTGGGTCAGAGTCCATGCTCCGTCGCTGGTGGTCCGTTCGATTTTCACCATCGTGGCGGTGTGCGTGACCGTGGTCGGCGCGTTCCAGTTTCCGCTGTCCGCGTCTCCTGCATAGTCCCAATACTGTGTCGTGGCGTTGGTCACGTCGCAGATGCCGTAGCCTTCGAAGGCGGCGGAGCCCCCGGGGCTGAGTTGTTCGACGCCCGAAGGGCTTTGAAACTCGGCGATATTGCCATTTACGGTCACACAGAACTGCAGGTAAGTTTGCGGCTGCCGGTAGTGAAAGTGTAGGTGCAAGTATCGGTGGCGTCAGGGCTGGCGTTGCTTCTTGGTTTGAGCTGCGAATTGTCGGCGGCTGGCACGGGTACCGTTCCGGTTGGTCGGGATCGTGGTGCTGAATGCCGAGGAGCCGGTTTTGATACATCCCGCTGTGCGAGAGCGGATCCTGCCGACAAGCCAAATGCTACGACACCTGCTAGTGCGAAGGCCCAAATCCTTGCTTTCATGTAGTTCTCCTTTTTGTTTTTGACCGGTCTGGAGCGTGTAGCGGGATTGCCCCGGAGGATGCACTCGAATTGCCATATTGCGCAAACCTGGAAGCGCGCATGGGCGGAGTCTGCCGAAGAGTCGCGGCGGGATCAATGTACGGAGGCGGAATTCTCGCTGACTTCTGGCTGAGCGGATAAATACCTGACGGATAAAGGGTTACACCTGGGATTGAGCGCGGGCGCGGTGAATTTGGCTTGGATTACTCCAGGACGCGTGTGGCCTGCTGCCGGAGGCGGTCGAAATCGGATCGGCGGGGGGCACGCGGCGTCTTGCGAGGTGGAGGCCGCTGGCCGGCGTGTATGCAGCGGAATTGCGAAGAATGGTAAGAAAGTCCACACCACGAGCGACCAAGTTAACGCCAGACGGAGACCGATTCCTCGCTGCGCTCCCTTCAGCTGAGCCTCAGGACAGGCGCGAGGACAATCGCTTACAGAGCGACGATGGTTAGGCCTCGCCCACGTTGTTTTCAATTTCCCATCCTTAAGAACGAAGGGTGGGCACCCGATTCACAGTGATGCGAAGTGCGGCGCGAACCTAGGAAAGATGCCGAGCCCGCCACGGCGGGAAGGCTGCCGACCGCTGCGATACATTTAGACCTTTAACCTTCGAGGCAGCATGGAACAACGCCGGGGCGAATTACTTGCCCCGGCGCTGTGGCGCGTCCGATCTGTCTATGGCCCGCGCAACGATTTCGCCACGCGATGTTGAGAGTTAGAACGAGATGTACCTGTCGGTTACGGTCCCGGTCTGCTCCTTGGTTAATTTCAAGTCATAAAAATACACGATGGAGCCGACGGCGCCGTAGATCGTTGTACTTGAAGTGACGCCACAAGCAGATGGGCCGCCAACAGTGTCGATTGCAAACCCTTCGCGATCGACGAGCGCAGTGGCCGGAGTGGGATTTCCAACGTTTTCGATCATCAAACCATAGGGAGAGTCGCTCAGGTACCCCGTGTAACCCCACGCGCTATCGTTGTCCCCGTCGTAGTCTTCTTCGTAAGGGTAGCCGGTGATGGGGTTGGCATTGGCGTAGCGAAACAGGTATGCGCTTTTGGTCAGGGCGGAATTGTTCTTGAGCGCCATGACAATCTTGGCGTATGGGTTTGTTCCCGCGGACGAGGTGATCGTCTGGGTCAGCGTCCAGGCGCCATCGCCGGTGGTCCGCTCGATTTTCACCATCGTTGCGGTGTGCGTGACTGTCGTCGGCGCGTTCCAGTTCGCGCTGTCCGCGTATGCGTAGTCGTAATACGCGGTGTCCGAGCTGGTGTCACAGATGCCATAGCCTTCCTGCGGCTGACCGCCCTGGTCGATTTGCTCGATGCCCGAAGGGCTTTGGAACTCGACGATATTGCCGTTCACGGTGACGCAAAACTGAAGGTAGGTTGTGCCGGTGCCGGAGGTGAATGTGTAGGTGCAGGCTTGGGTCGCGTCGGGACTGGCTGCGTTGCTTTTTGATTTTTCCTGCGATTGGCCGCGGGCTGAGGCATCGTCGCCGGCTGCCGACGAGGGAGCGTGGACCGGAACCTGAAATTTCTGGGCCGGAGTGGACAGAGCAAAAAAGAAAGCAAACGCTGCGAGACATGCTGGCGAAAGCGTCCTGGTATTGAATTTCACGTCGTTCTCCTTTTATCTTGAGTACCGCTTTATCTGTCGTTGGCCTTCATGGGAGGCCGGCAGCTAACAGCACGGTTTGTTTCGGCGGCGCAGGCTCGGCTTCGAGCAGGCCGGTGCACGGACTTCAGAACGAGATGTACCTGCCGGTCACGGAGGCCGACTGTTCCTTGTTTAAGTCGAGTAGCCAAATATATAGGATGGAGCCATCGGCGTTGGTTACCGGCGATTCGTAATACCCTGTGGGATCGCAAGGCGCAGCGCCTTCGGCGAGATACTGTGAAAAGCCTGCGCGCTCGTACGGCACAGTAGCCGGAACCGGATTCCCGACATTCTGGAACATCAAACCAAAAGCGGGAGTGCTGCCGTGCGGAACGTAACCCCATGCGCTATCGAGAGTTGAATCGAAGTTTTCGAGGAAGCTGGTATCCGTGTTGTCAGCGTTTCCCGGATCCACGTCGGCCCAGCGCAACACGTAGGCCTCTTTGGGCGTAGAAGAATTATTCTTGAGCGCCATCAGGACTTTGGCATAAGGGTTCGTCCCTGCGATCGAGGTGATCGTCTGGGTTATAGTCCAGAGTCCGTCGGTGGTGGTGCGCTCGATCTTGACCATCGTCGCGGTGGAGGAAACCTTGATCGGTGCTTTCCAATTCCCGCTGTCGCCGTCGGATGAATAGTCGAAATATGCGACGTTCGTACTCATGTCACAGATGCCATAGCCCTCACCGAAGGTTCCCTGGCGTATTTGTTCGACACCCGAAGGGCTCTCAAACTCGACGATGTTGCCGTTTACGGTGACACAAAACTTCAGATAGGTGGTGCCGCTGCCAGAGGTGAATGTGTAACTGCAGGTATCGGTCACGTCGGGACTAACCGCGTCGCTGTTTGCTTGCTGCTGTGTTTTGCCGGCAGCTGATGCACTGCTGTTTGGCGGTTTTGCCTGGCGGAACTGAGGGGGAAACTGAAGCTGGTGGGTTGAATTTCCTTGATCCGGCGCTGCCTCGTCTTCTTGAGCCAGAGCGGAACCGGCAAACAGAGAGAGCATTCCGAGAAATACTAGGGGCAAGGCCCAAATCCTAAGTTTCACGTCTTTCTCCTTTTTGCTTTTAGGTAACGCCAGCCCCAAACCTAGGAACGGCGTTTGCGACAGACCCCGAGGGTTTGCACAAATAATGCATGTGCGATACCCCAACGGTAAAATCCCAGGGGCGCTGGACCGGGAGTCTGCCTTAGACATGGGTGGAGGTCAATGTACGGCGTCCGACTTGTATCTGAATTCTAGCTGAACGGATAAATGCGGGATAAGTAAAGGCTTGCGGGCGAGATTGATTTCGCGGCCGGGCAATTTTCGGCGGCTCCCGCCAGGATCGCGCGAAGCCTAATCGCGCGTGGCCCAGCTCGGGCCCGCGCTGGATCAAAGCCGGAAATGCGCATGCAGAAGAATTGCGAAGAGCGGCAATTCCTTGCATATATGCACCAATAATGCGCACTCCATCAGCGGGCTGGCTCTGCCGAACCGGCCGAGCCCGAATCGGTTTTGTAGCGCTACCTGTTGTTCGTCGTCATCCCGAGCCCGCCTTCAAGAAAGAACCCCGCGCAACGAAGAGGACATCGTTGCGCGGGGTGGGAGTTAGAACGACATGTACCTGCTGGTGACTGTTACGGTCTGTTCTTTG
>CAVVKO010000005.1:0-1179197 GCA_963749025.1 uncultured Acidobacteriota bacterium
GTTTCACGTATCTTCTCGCTCATGTGACCCGCGATTTTGGCGTTCGGAAACAAGCTGACCTGTTTAGCAGCTGGGGCGGCAAGCCAAGCATGACCAAACTGCGACACCGGGATCCTTCGCTAAATCCGCACACGCGAACCAGGTACCACGCAAAAGCAACGGAATTGTTGGGTATGGCTATGCCAACTGCTGCCGAAGAGGGCGCCGATCCTGCCGCGGCAGACTCGGTATACGAGGCTTACTCCAATCTTTTGCTTGAGCAAACCCGGATACAAAAACTTATCGACTGTTATTCGAAGAACTAATGAGCTACGGGTTTCGACGCAATCTCTTAAGCATGAAGGCAATTGGGTTATGCCTGTGTTTGCTTTGCACGCTCGTCGAGATCGTATTCCTGGTAGGGGGAATTCGAACAGCGGGACAGGTCGAAATTTCAACTGCGGTTTTTGTGACCTTGGACTTTTTCCTGCTGCTCTGTTGGTGGTTCGTGATCAGGCCAGATTGGGTTCGGCGTGGAGCTGAGGCGTACGCGGAACGGCTACTGGCAACTTCGGAAACTCTGCCAACGGGCGTGAAGGGCGGCCCGAGAAGTTCCGCGAGAACCACGAAGCGAGCAGCCAAAACGCTGGAGGAGTCCGGCGCCTAAAGTTTTCGAGCTTCCAGCATTCGAATGTAGACGGGGGTTCGAAGGAGTTGCAGTTCGCAGTTTCGCAATTGTGATATTGAGTAGCGATTCGGAGGAAAATGAGCAAGAGCGTAGGACAACGGTTAGCCTGTTCCCAGTCGACAACGGCGATATGACACTAATCGCGTTAGCCGATAACTTAGACACGAAAGTGTTGATCGATTGCAACATTCGGGCGTCCGCGGACGATACGGAAGACGTTACTCGCGATGTCGCTAGGGATCTGCGAGATCGCCTCAAGCGCGATAGTAAAGGGCGGCCATACGTCGACGCTTTTCTGCTCAGCCATGCGGACTGGGACCACTGTCGCGGATCACCAAGCACTTCTACCTCGGGTCTCCGGACGAGTATCCGGACGATAAAAAGAAGGACGGCGAAAAGCGCATTTTAATTCGAGAGATATGGTCTTCGCCCCTGGTGTTCCGCCGCGCGAGCAGGTTGAACAAGCTCTGTGATGAGGCGATCGCGTTGAATACGGAAGCCAAACGACGCGTTCAGGTGAACCGCTCCAAGAACTTCGTCGGTGTGGGGGAAGGTGATCGGATCCTGGTGCTCGGAGAAGACGAGGATGGAAAAACGGACGATTTGGGGACATTTAGTGAAGATTGATGAGGTGTTCTCGAAAATCAACGGTTCGAATAATCTCTTCTTTAGGCACGCCTTCTCGCTCAGCTACCAAGTCGGACGACGGCGAAATGAAAAGGTGTTGACCAGAAACCACTCCAGCGTGGTGGTGAATATTGAGCTGCGAGAGAGCGCCGCAGGACGCACGTCAAAGAATTTCCTGACCGGAGGCGACGCTGAAGTGGCGATCTGGGAGCGCCTGTGGGAGAGGCATCACAATGCGCCCTCCGTACTGGCGTATGACCTGATGCAGACACCTCATCACTGTTCCTGGCACACGCTGTCTACGACAGCTCGTCCGAAAAGCGTGAAAAGGGTGAAGTGTCGAAATCTGCTCGATCAGCCCTGTCGCAAGTCCGAAAATTCGGCAAAATTGTTCCCAGTAGCTGTCCCATCAAGGATGACGACTGCGATCCTCCGTGCTACGGTGCAAAACGGGAATACGACAAATTGTCGTCAACACCGACCGGAAGTTTTATTGCCGGGCAACTATCCGACAACTGAGTCTCCCGCACCGCTAGAATTTTGCGTGGCGCAGGATGAGATGGAAGAGCTTGGCCAGAAGATCCGCTCTGGAGCGCCGCGCATTTTAACGTCCGGCATCGTGGATGCGATTGGAGCACGGGCTGCTGAGACCGCGGCGGTAAAAAAAGAAGGCAATCGGCGCTATGCCTGACGGCCCGACGCTCGTTCAGCGTCGGCAGCACGCGATCCTGCAGCTAGATGACTTTCTGCGTTGCGAATGCGGCGCAGTTCAGATCCAGACGCGGAGGTGAAGACGATACGCGCTGGTGCCTTCATCTCCGGTTGGCGTTTGACAATCCAGCCTCTTCAACAGCCGCGGAAGCTAAATATCTGTGTGGATGCCCTGTTTCCGTTTTCGTCGCCGAGATTCCTGCTCGTCGATGGTCCTCCATTCATGACGTGGCCGCACATAGAAACAGATGGAATGCTCTGTTTGGCCGATGAGTCAGCTACGGTTGATGAGTCGCAGCCGATCGAAATGACCCGGCAGCTGTTGGTAGAGGGGGCTTTTCCACTACTTCGCGCGTCGGAAAATCGCAGTAACCGCGAAGATTTTCGCGCGGAGTTTTACTCATACTGGAATCGCACAATATCGTCGGGCGAACCTCCGATTTGGAGTCTCGTTGACGCCCATGGGCCAGCGCGACGCGTGCGAATCTGGCGCGGCAAACAATTCTCTGTCGTTGGTGAAACCGAAGGTCAGGTTCTGCAGTGGCTAAAAAACTTGCGCGGTGACCAAACGCAGTTCGATGAAACCGAAGCTTCTTGTTTGCTGTGGTTAGGTTCGCCGCCAGTTCCCGAGGAATATCCGCGACACTCTTCTGATGTCTGGCGGATGGCTACTGCGACGGGTGGTTCGGAAATTTTGTCGGAGCTAGCAGCCAAGGAAAAGGGATCGATCCCGGTGATATTTGGCTCCATGAGTGAGAATGGGCCTTGTTTTGGCGCGGTGAAGATCTTCAATGCGGCAAGAACAGATGTCATTGGACGTTCGGTGAACTCGATCGAAAGAGGTTTTCGTACGGGTCGTGTTCCTCAGAGGCTGATCGCCGAACGAATGCTAAAGAGCCAAAATGCGGTATCACGCTCGAAGGTCGAACGTGCTGATGCATCGTGGATTCATGGTCGTGATCAGGACTCTCGGCAACATATTCTGGGCGATCGTCGGGTAGTAATCGTTGGATGTGGGGCCGTCGGAGCACCAGTTGCAACTCAACTTGCGATGGCTGGCGTAGGCAACCTATTGCTCCTAGACCCGGAGGTTCTAACTTGGTCCAATGTTGGGCGCCATCCTCTGGGAGCAGACTCAGTAGGCTACTCGAAGGCGGAGCAGCTTGCGAAGAAATTGCGGACTTGTTTTCCTCATGGAAAGTTTGACAGTAAAAGTGAAGGGTTTGGTGAGGTCCTGGCGAAGGAGCCTCTGCTTCTGCTGAATTCGGATCTTATTGTGTGTGCAACTGGAATTTGGACAGTGGAGGGCACCGTGAACGCGTGGCATCGGAGCGGAATGGGGCCGTCCCAAGTCATGTATGCATGGACGGAGCCCCATGCGTGCGCAGGGCACGCCGTTGCCGTTGAGCGAAGCAGTGCGTGCTTGCAGTGTCAATTTACACGACTCGGAGACGCGAAGACGAATATTACTGATTGGGGAAAATCGGAGCCGAAACACGAGCCCGCCTGTGGCGCTGTTTATCAGCCCTATGGTCCCATCGAACTTTCCTGGACAACCGCGCTCGCATCGGCTTTGGCACTGGATTGTTTGCTCGGCAAGATTTCAACATCGACGCATCGGATATGGGCGGGTCCCCAATCCCTGCTGGTCGCCGCGGGTGGTGTTTGGAACGCGGACTGGATTAGCGGAAAGAAAGAGCGCGAGGCGGGCGGTTTTGTAGAAGAGCGTGTCTGGGAGAAAGACGCTACCTGTTCTGTATGCAACTAACCGTGTTGTGGGCAAACGCGCTCGAATTTGAAATCGGCCAATCAATGCAACGATTGAAGATTAGTCGCGGTGTACTTAAACATTTTCGGACACACCAACAAACGCGACCGGACTCGCTTGAAGCGGGGGGACAGCTGTTTGCGAAGCTTTCCTCAGAAACAGTCACTATTGAACAGGCAACCGGTCCGCGACGCTCTGATTTTCGCGCTCGAACGTTGTATGTGCCGGATCGGGCGGCTGAGCAGCTCGAGATCGACTTTTGGCATCGCAAACGGCTGCATTACGTGGGCGACTGGCATACACATCCTGAAGTGAAGCCGGACCCTTCCGGATACGATATAGCCAGCATCAGAGAGTCATTTGTGCGGTCCAGGCACAATTTACAGGGGTTTTTGTTGATCATTGTAGGTACTGCAGGGTTTCCTCTGGGACTGTACGTATCGTTGAACAACGGCCAAGATAAACTGGTGCTTGTCCCGAGACCGTGAGCATCGAGGCGTGTCGTTCACGGAAGATCCTCAGGACAATGAACGCGCCAATAGGGATCAAACCGCGTCGATTTCATGCCGTGTTCGAGATAGAAGTCGAAGTTGATGCCCGCCTCACGTAAAGCCTGTAAGGGCGGCAACGGGTGGCCTGCGTTCTGTAGATAAAATCCGATCGCTTGATGATAGGGGTAGACGTACCGAAGATCAGCGAGAATTTTGGTGAGACACATTACAGATGTCTTCGGTAAGGCACGCCGATAGGCTTCGGCAACCGCTTTTGCTCCGCCTGCGTATGCCGGTCGGACCGCGATGTCGATGAGGGTGCGTTCGAGATCTGCAAGCTCTAGCTGTTCGCCCTGACGGCCTGTCATTTTGATCACGCCGAGACGATCAGAGTGCTTGCCGCTTAAGAGGGTGATTTTCACTTGATTGTGCGTGACGACGTATCCGGAATGCCTCTGTTTGTTTGAGAATGCTCGGTTAATACCTGCCTGGGTCAAGTTCCCTTTCGAGTTTTTAAACGACTGTTCCTTGTTCACGTAAATCGTTTCGGGTTCGCGGTCCGCGAGGTTATGCAAGTAGGCAGCCGTGCCGTGCGAAAGATAGGAACCCGGTTTTATTGATAGGGCGAGCTCGTGCGGTGAGAAGGAGTCCCAATGATATCGCTTTACTTCAAATGGGTAGGTTGCGGTGAGGGCGATTTCCTTCAAAGTTCCACTCTCGATGAGCAATCGTTGAAATTTGCGTTCAGAAGCGGACCTGGGAAAGGTGTGTTCCGCATGCAACTGTGCGATTTGGATAGCCAGATCCATGGGCGAATACACTCGCTTCGGGGAAGAAGCGAGTCGTTCTTGGAAGCGTTCGAGAAGAATGGCGTTACGCGGGTCGTTTTTCATAGCTACATTGGTATATATACCAATGTAGCCCCGACGAGGGTGTTCATCAACCGCGAATTTGCACGGTGGTAGGTATATATACCTACCACCGTGCTTATGCACAAGATATGAGCCAGTTTACGGACGTTATGGCTTAGACCCCATGTAAGTATATGAAAACAGTGGAATGTTTAATGAAATGGCCATATTTAATGTTGCTGTAAATATAGGTCCGGAGTAAAATATTGGCATGCGAAGCGGTTCACGAATTCCCCCTTGGCTCCATCGCGCTTTAGATCAAGTGACCGGTCTCACCATAAGCCCGAGTACCGATGACACACTCTTGATTGCGATAAACGGCGGCCGCCAGCATACATTTGAAGTTCTGAACATGCCCACGCTTAGTCAGGAGAAGGCGGCGGAGTTTGTGAAGAATCGGCAGAAGATCTCATCCCAGAAACAGAACGCACCTTTAATTGCCGTTCGGCAACTGAGTGCGTCGCACTCGGCAATTGCTTCGCAAAGAAGGAATCTCCTGGGTAGAGGAAGAAACGGGAGTGTGTTTTTTGGCCGGTCCGGGACTTCTAATCGACACAAAAATCCGAGACGGGGCAGAAAGGCAAGCAAGCGGCTCCGGCCAGGCGAAATTGCGCGGTCGCTCCGGTCTGGTCGTGGAAAGCGTTCTGACCTTCTTTCAACATGACCGGCTCCTTGTAAAAACGCTTGCCTCGCGCGCCAAGGTCTCCCCAGGGACCGCAAGCAGGGTTTTAGCGCGCCTTGCACGTCTGAATCTCTTGGAGGTATTTGAAACGGGCCCAAACCGATATTGGCAGGTTAAAGACGCCGGAGCACTTCTTGACCTGTGGGCGAGCGAGGAAAAACGTCCGGAGCGCATAACCAATCTCTATGTATGGAGCAGATCTCCTCATGAGCTGCTCGAAAAACTTTCCGATCTGAATCGCCTAAAAGGCGAATGGGCGCTTGGCGGGGTTGCGGCCGCAAATATCTACGCTCCAACTCTGACGACCGACGTGAATCCGGCCATTTGGCTGGACGCCCGAATGCCTGCACAAGAAGCCGCAGCAATCGTGGGTGGAGAAATCGTGGCAAAGGGGTCCAATTTACAAGTGTGGCAATCTGGAGATAACGTGCCACTTTTACATGCGTCGGACAGCGCCCGTGGAAATTGGCCACTGCCGAAAACTACTCCGAATCTCCGAATCGTGACTCCTTCACGGGCGTACATCGAAACGATAAATAGTGCCGGGCGGGCTCCTGAAGCTGCACGAAATCTCCGCGAAAGGATACTCTCCTAATGACCGCCCTAGACGCCGGAAAAAATCCTCAGTCAGAATACACTCCCGAAGCGCTCGCAGCGTGTGAAAAGGCACTGAGAACCATTCTCAAAAAGATCGGACCTTGGGGAACGCGGTTGATATTAATCGGAGGCATGGTACCCCGCTACCTAGTTGGAGATGTCCCCAAGGAGATCAAAGAACACGTTGGGACCACTGATCTCGATGTGGTTGTGGGGATCACGGTTTCAGCGGAAGAGGAGGAATTCTACCGCACACTGCAGCAGAACTTGAAGGACAGCGGATTCGCACCAGGCAGAAACGCCGATACGGGGCAGGAAGAAACATTTCGATGGGAGCGGAACGTCGACGGGATCAGGGTTTTGCTGGAGTTCTTTTGTCCGGTGGGCGATGGGGCACCCGGCAAGCTTTTGCGAAATCCGGGAAAGGGCGTTGGGGCAAAAATCAGTGCGATCAGAACCAGGGGAGCGGAACTGGCGGCTTTAGATAATTTCACTGTGAAGCTCGACGGTGACACGCTGGATGCGGGTGGAATCCGTGAGGGCGTAGAAGTCAAAGTTGCGGGCCTCTTACCATTTTTGGTTCTAAAAGCATTTGCAATCGAAGAGCGAGACAAAGCAAAAGATAGTTACGACGTTGTGTGGATACTGACTGCGTTTAAGGAGGGACCGAGGTCGGCGGTTGAAACAATCGCAAGCAGTCCCGTCATAGGTCACTCGGACATCCCGGTTGCTATCGGAAATCTGCGGAAGAACTTCCTTACCGTCGACCATTCTGGGCCGGCCCAATACGCCAATTTTGAACGATCCGACGGGACAGAAGAGGAACGGATAACATTGCGAAGATATGCGTACGGAACGATGGCTGAATTTCTGAAATACTGGGATCAACTAAAGTTACCTGCTTTGAAATGACACGGAGAGGGGTCTCGGGACGCGCCGACCCTTTGTCGGTTATTTATTCGAAATCAGAACACGAAGGTCGCACTTTCGTCTCTTCTTCGCTATGGTGAAAATTCAGGGGACTCCATGCATGCGGAGCCACATTTCGGTACATCGTGCCACCATCAAATATTTTTCTAACTTGTTTGTTTTCAAAAACAAGATTGAAAAGGAAGGACTTCCCAGAGATGATACGCCTGCCTTGGGCGCAGGAGGTCTGGAGTTCAAATCTCCACGCCCCGACCAAACCTTTGTGTATCTGGGCGCTTACTTGGACATGTTGGGTACGAGAAGGGACTTGCCCGGTAATCGACCCATTAAGACCGCCCGACTAATCAGGCACTACGGATCAACCGTGATAAATTCGGTCGGTGGGACGTACCGGACGAGTTACACCTAAACGCGGAAAGCGCGTACACTGGTACGGTCACACTAGCATCGCTCCTCCAAGACTTTGCCTTCGGTGGTCCTTTGCGAAATTTGACTGTTCTTCGCGAGGTTCCCCGTGACCAACCATGACCAATAAAGCTCCTCTCACCAAGTATCCTTCCGTCAATTCAGAATCCGCACGTGATGGACACACGTTGCAAACCAAGAATCCGCCGGAGCTTACAAACAGAGAAATCTCCACAAATTTGTCCGAATCGCAAAACGTTTATCGTCAGCCTGAGCCTGCCGAGCAAGATCCCGGGCTCAAAATATTACTCGCCAGAATGGATACAGCTTTCAGCGAGTATTCCCGTGAATCCGAACAATTGAGCGTGCTTTTATCCAAAAGCAAAAGCCTGCCCGGCTGGACTTCCTATCACGAGCTTCTCCATCAACGAACCGCAGAAGTAGTTGCTCACGAACAATACCGCAGAATTCAGGACGAACTCTTCAAGCGAATCGTTCCGCCGAGCGTGGACGAAAAGCCGGACACCAAATTTAACTGGATGATCGCCAAAGCACGTTAGCCGCGGTAAACGAAGCGGAGGAGCACCCATATGAAAAACGTCGTGTACTACTACAATTCCGTAATCGGGGAACACAAGAACGATCGTGGCAACACTGTCGGTACGCTTAGAATTGGCGACGTGATCGAACGTCGCGCCAAGCGATGGAGCGTTTTCGACATCCGCACAACCCTAAAGGCCAGCGTGTCGCGCGAACCCTATACAGTCTCGGTCTATCTGAAAGGCCCGTTCTAGCAGCGGCGATAGTAATAGGTCTGATGTAAGCACGATATCCCTTCGGGCTGCTCCAAGACTCCTTAGGTACTTCCAAAAATGCCGTCCAGTCAAAAACCCCTGCTGAACGCCGTCGTCATTGGGATTATCTTGCGGGCGTCATACACCGAACTACGGAATACGCGACTAGTGCTCTGCCACCGCACGGTTCACTTAGTAACACTCGTGTCCGACAAACCGGGCACTCTCGAATTGCGCGAACTGTCCCTCGTCCTCAACACCCTCGGTGGACTGGTCGTCGTGGTTGGCTGTTCACACCAGGCATCGACAAAATCATCGAATCTGCAAGCTCCATCAATCCCCGCGTTCACCTCATTGTTGGCGGCTTTTATCTTGTCGTAGCAAGCGACGCCGACATTGAGAAGACTGTCACTGCGCTGCACGATCGAGAGTGCCGCGACGAGGGCGGCCGGAGCGAACACAGCTTTCAGCCTCATGGTTGCCTCATAGCTTGGAATTGGCTAGTTGAAGTAAGCTTAGCGAAACGCATCTGGGGCATATGGGACCGGATGGACGCCGCTTCAAACGCGGGGTGTTCGTGTAAATTGATTGTGCCGGAGGGAAGCTTTTGAACGCCGAGCCGGTTCGAACGAGTCGCCAATGAACAAATCATCACCATCTGCCTCGCAGGCCGTGATGAAAGAGGTGCCATCAAGGAGCGACGGCGCGCTGCTTTCCACCGAGCCGCTGCTCAACATTCTGGAACTGATTTTCGCCGGTGCGCCACTCCAGGACGTGCTGGCTTCGATCGCGCGCCTCGTCGAATCGCAAGCCGAAGGGATGCTGTGCACGATTTGGCTTCCTGACGAGGACGGCAAGCACGTTCGGTGCGCGGCGGCGCCGAGCATTCCGAATTTTCGCGACCAGGTTGGCGTGATGGCGATCGGGCCGAAAGGCGCGTCGTGCGGCACGGCGATCTACCGAAAGCAGCCGGTCTTTGTACACGACATTCTAACGGATCCCATTTGGGACGATTACCGGCACATGGTGATTCCGTTCGGGATTCGCGCGGTGTGGTCGCGTCCACTCTTTGGGCGCGACGGCAAGGCGCTCGGCACTTTTGCGATGCACTATCGCGAAGCGAAGAGCCCGCAGCCAATCGACATTCAGCTGATCGAGAACGCAAGCCACATCACGGGAATCGCAATTGAGCGGCACCTGAACGAAGAAAAGCTGCGCCGCGAGCGCGACACCGAGGCGAAGCAGAGGCTGTACCTGGAGCAGGAGATTCGTTCGGAGTTTGGATCAATCATCGGCGAGAGCGCGGCGCTGAAGGAGACCTTGAATCTGGCGTCGGTGGTGGCGCCAACCGATTCCACAGTGTTGATTCAGGGCGAAACCGGAACCGGTAAGGAGCTAATCGCGAGGGCCATCCACGAATCGAGCGGCCGGAGGGACCGCGCGTTTGTGAAGCTGAATTGCGCTGCGATACCGCTGGGGCTGCTGGAGAGCGAGCTATTTGGGCACGAAAAGGGAGCGTTCACTGGAGCGATTGCTCAAAAAGCGGGACGCTTCGAACTGGCCGACAAAGGCACACTGTTTCTCGACGAAGTGGGAGACATTCCGCTGGAGCTGCAGGCAAAGCTTCTCCGCGTTCTACAGGAGCAGGAATTCGAGCGACTGGGCAGCAACCGAACACACAAAGTGGATGTGCGGCTGATCGCGGCGACGCACCGGAATTTAGCGTCGATGGTGAAACAGGGAACATTCCGCGAGGACCTTTATTACCGGCTGAAAGTGTTTCCGGTAAATCTGCCTGCGCTGCGGCAGCGCGCGGACGACATTCCAACACTGGTGCGGCATTTTGCGGCGCTGTACGCGCGGCGGATGAACAAGACGATCGAGGAAATTCCGGCAGAGACGCTGGAGGCGCTGGTGCGCTACCGGTGGCCCGGGAACGTCCGCGAGCTGCAGAATTTTATCGAGCGCGCGGTGATTCTCTCGCCGCACTCGGTGCTGCGCGCGCCGATTTCTGAGCTGGAGTCTTACGCGCCGCAGCGGATGGCCGAGCCGCCGATGACGGATCTTGCGCAGGTGGAGCGCGACCAAATCCTCCGCGCGTTGGAAGCGACCGACTGGGTGATCGGCGGCCGAAAGGGCGCGGCGGAGCGGCTGGGGACGAAGCGGACCTCGCTCGTTTACAGGATGAAGAAGCTGGGCATCAAACGCACTCCGTCAAAGTGAATCGGCTTTTTACCGGTCCCGACTGGATCCGTCCAGTTTGGCTACATCTGAGAGCCGTCGTGACGGAAATCCGTCGGTGACGAGTTTCCGTCGCGGATTCGTCAGTCTTCCGAAGAGAAGTGTCCGTCCTGGTTAGCTGTCATCCTCACCTTTTCAAATGACTTAAACAAAACCGCGCGACCGCCGAGGGAGCTGCGCCTTTTGGTCTGGCAGTTGCACTGCTGTCGGTGTTTAGATGCCGAGGAGCATTTATGACGAAAACCAACCCAACGAACGGGCAAGGCTGCTGCACACCGACGACGATACACAACGTCGACGCCGACGGCGTGAATGTGTTCTACCGGGCTGCGGGCGATACGTCCGCGCCGGTCGTGCTGTTGCTGCACGGATTTCCAGCGTCGTCGTTCATGTTCCGTGAACTGATCCCGCGCCTCGCGGACGACTACCGCGTGATCGCGCCGGATTTGCCGGGCTTCGGATTTACAAAAGTTCCCGCGGAGCGAAACTACGTCTACACGTTCGACGGGCTGGCGAAGACGATCGACGCGTTCACCGACGCGCTGAAGCTCAAGCGCTACGCCATTTACGTGTTTGACTACGGCGCGCCGACCGGGTTTCGTTTGGCGACCGCGCATCCGGAGCGCATCACAGCGATCGTTTCGCAGAACGGCAACGCGTATGAGGAAGGGCTTGGCGACGCGTGGGGACCGATTCGCAAATATTGGGCCGAGCCGACTACTGAGAACCGCGAAACGATCCGAAAGGCCATTCTGAATCTGGAAGGAACCCGCTGGCAGTACACGCACGGCGTGGCGAATCCGGAGAGCGTGCCGCCCGAGTCGTACACGCTGGATACGGCGTTGCTCGAACGGCCGGGCAACAAAGACATTCAGCTCGACCTGTTCCTGAACTACGCGTCGAACGTGAAGCTCTATCCGAAGTTTCAGGAGTATTTTCGACAGTCGAAGCCGCCGCTGCTTGCGATTTGGGGGAAGAACGATCCATTTTTCATTCCGGCCGGGGCGGAAGCGTTTCGAAAGGACATTCCAAACGCGCAGGTTCAATTTCTCGATACAGGACATTTCGCGCTGGAAACGCACGTGATCGAGATCGCCGCCGCGATGAAGGAGTTTCTCGATAACGCGCTGAAGGCGGGCCAGGCGGGCGCCGGACGATGACTGGCGCGATAAGCACTGGCAACTGATAGTCGAGCGAAGAGCGATTAGAACGAGGAGAAAACGTGGAACGTCGGACGTTTCTGGGAACACTCACAGCGGCATCGCTAGGTGTCGCGCTGGGAGGCAAGCTTGCGCCAGCGGAAAACGGCGCGCAAGCCAGCGCGAGTCCGGCAGTGCCGGCAGTGAAAGGGAGTGGATTTCCTGAGAACTCGACAATCGTGCTGGTACATGCAGCGTGGGCAGACGGCTCTTGCTGGAGCAAGGTGATTCTTCCTCTCGAGCGGCACGGGCTGAAAGTGATGTGCGCGCCGATCCCGCTGACATCACTAAGCAACGACGCAACGGCATTAAGCTGGGCTCTAGAACGGACTGCTGGCCCTATTGTGCTGGTGGGACACGCTTACTCCGGTGCCGTGATCGCTGCAGTTAAGGAAGAGCGAGTGAAATCGCTCGTTTACGTGGCGGCACTCGCGCCGGATGAAGGCGAGACGGTTGCGAAGGTGTTCTATCGGGATACGCCAAGTCCTCAACAGCCAAAAATGGTTCCCGATGCCCACGGCTACGTGTGGATGCCGGACGACGCGTTTCGCGAGGCGCTCGCGCAGAAGGCATCGGCGGACCAAACCAAGATAGCGGCTGCGTTGCAACGTCCGATTTCCGTTCAGTGCATACAAGAGTCCGCGCCGGTGCCGCTGTGGAAATCAAAGCCGTCGTGGTATCTGGTGGCGGAAGACGACCTGATGATCAACCCCGAGACGCAGCGTTTCATGGCGGACCGGATGCACGCCACGGTGCGGCCGCATCCGGTGGACCACACGCCCATGTATGCATCACCGGCCGTGGTGGTTGACGTGATCCTGGAAGCCGCGCGCAAGACACTCTCGCAATAGGGACGGACTCCATGGACGTGAAATCTGTCGCCGTCGTAACCGGTGCGAGCCAGGGAATCGGGAAAGCCACAGCGCTGAGACTCGCGCGCGACTTCGCCGGCATCGTGCTAGTGGCACGAGACAAAGAGAACCTCGAGACGGCGGCGAAAGAGGTGCGCTCAGCCGGCGCGGAGACGGAGTTCCTCGCCGCGGATCTTCGCGAGCCGCAAGCAGCGGAGACAGTGGTGAAGACAGCGCTCGATCGCTTCGGAAGAATCGACGCGCTGCTCAACATCGCGGGCGCGGTACCGCAGATCGATCTCTTCGAGATGACCGACGCGCAGTGGGACGACGGCGCCGCGCTGAAGCTGCATGGTGCGCGGCGGTTGACGATGCGGGCGTGGGATGCGTTGAAGAAAACGAACGGATCGGTGGTGTTAATGTCCGGAAGCGCGGCATTTGATCCCAAACCGGCGTTCGCGGCGGTGGCGGTGATTAACGCGGCCATCAATGCGCTCGCGAAGTCGTTCGCGGAGCAAGGAATCAAGGACGGTGTGCAGGTAAACAGCGTGTCGCCCGGCGCGGTGATGACCGGAAGACGGCGCGCGTTCTTCGAAAAATGGGCGCCTGCGCACAACATGACTGTGGAAGAGGCCATGTCGCGATTCCCGCAACAAGCCGGCATCACGCGATTCGGAAAACCAGAGGAGATCGCGGACCTCATGGCGTACCTCGTGTCACCGGCCGCGAAATGGATGACGGGCGCAGCAGTACGAATTGACGGTGGTGAGATAAAGGGCGTGTGAGCGGGGGCGTTCCGGCGGAGGAGCGGCCAATGAATGAGAGCAATTTGAAACGAATGAACGCCGACCGGCCCGGCGTTGATCTGAGCGCCTTTTTCCCAGCGAAGGTTGCGAAGAAAGAGGACGACGCTGTGGAACGTCGTGAGTTTTTGAGTGCGATTTCGTCCGCATCAATCGCGGCGACGCTCGGCGGCTCGCTAGCGGATCTCGCGCGGGCGCAGGATGCTGCACCGGCAGGCGGCAAAGCGAGCGACACAGGATCGTTCGAAGGTTCGCAAATTGAAGTGGCGGGCAACACGATTTACGTCCGGCGGTACGGAAGAGGGCCGGCGATTCTAATGGTTCACGGCTTTCCGCGAACGAGCTTGATGTGGCGGCATTTCGCCCCGCAGCTTGCAGAAAATCACACGGTGATTTGCGCGGACCTTCGTGCGTACGGCCGCAGCGGAACACCCGCGTCTACAGACGATCACATTCCGTACTCGAAGCGCGCGATGGCAAAAGAGCTGGTGGACGTGATGACGAAGCTCGGCTTCCCCAGTTTCACGCTCATCGGTCACGATCGCGGAGGGCGCGTTTCTTACCGCATGGCGCTCGATCATCCGAAGAGTGTTGAACGTCTCGCCGTCTTCGACGTGATTCCGATATACGAAGCGTGGAGCCGGACCGATGCTCGATTTGCTCAAACCTACTGGCCGTGGATTCTCTTGAGTCAGAAACAGCCGCTGCCGGAAAGCTATTTGCTCGGCGCGCCCGAGGCCGTTTTCCACAATCCGTTCGGGCAGGGCTCGTTCGGGGCAGAAATTCTGGAAGAGTACGTGTCGAATTACCGTGATCCGGCGCGCGTGCACGGAATCTGCGAAGAATATCGAGCCGCTGCGACGATCGACGTGGAACACGACCGCGCGGACAAAGACGCGTCGCGAAAAATCGAATGTCCGATGCTGCACCTGTGGGCTGAAGGCGGTCCGCTCGACACGTTTTACGCGAAAGAGGGTGGGCCGCTGGGAATATGGCGCCAGTGGGCTCCTCGCGCTCACGGCCACGCGATGAAGGGCGGGCACTTCTTTCCGGAAGAAAGCCCGAACGATACGGCGGCGCTCATCAAACAGTTCCTCACTGCATAAAACGGCTGTTGCGAATGGATCGTGGGGCGGGATGTGTTCCCGCGCCGCGAAATTAAGGAGAAATAGAGATGAAGACGTGGATGAAAGTCGCGATTGCTGTGGTCGTGGTGTTGATCGTCGGGTTGTGGTACTGGTTCCGGCCGGACCGGCTTTTCAGCAACGTAAGAGTGGACGAAGCGATGCCAGTTGCGCAAGGCGCAGCGGCGGCTGCCCTGCCGCTCGAGTCGGGAACGTTCTACACGATTCTGCATCCGACATCGGGCACGGCGACGATGTACAAGATGGCGGACGGGACACACGTTCTGCGGTTCACCAATTTCGATACGTCGAACGGGCCGGATGTACACGTCTACATGGTCGCCGCAGACGATGCGAAGGATGCGGCGACGGTGGAGCGCGCGGGATTCGTCGACTTGGGCGTGATCAAAGGAAACGTCGGCGACCAAAACTACATACTTCCGAGTGATTTGGACCTGGCGAAATATCGCGCAGTATCTATTTGGTGCAAACGATTCAGCGTGAATTTCGGCGCCGCGGCACTGAAGCCAGCCAGAGTGTCGGAGCTAGAATAGGAAACAACGATTCCGCACCCTCGAGAACTGGGGATTTTGGGCCAGGAGGGTTTTTGGGCAGGCTTTGAAACGAACCCACGGAGAAACTCACCTGCAACTTTACTCCGCCAGCTGTACCGATTGGGCACATGTCCCATTTCGAACACCTTACATTGTCCAACGTATACAGACTTGAAGACGAATACCGAAGTCCCAATACAAAACAAGAGGAAAGCCAGGACCCATTGAACCGGAAGGTACAGCTCGCGTTCGGGTCCGCCATTTTGACGTTGCTCGTCGCAGGTGCGATTTCCTATCACGGCATGCTCGTGTCCAGTGAAAGCGACCGATGGGTGCGACATACCCATGAGGTACTGGAGAACCTCGCAGATTTGCTCTCAGCGACGCAAAATGTTGGGTCGAGCTACCACGGCTTCGTATTGACCGGCAATGAATCCTACCTCGAGTCCTACCGTGTCAGTATCATGCGCGCCGAGCAGGACCTAGCCGCCATACACGACTTGACAGCGGATAACCCCGTCCAGCAACGACAGATTCCGATCCTCAAAAGCCTGTTTGCTCAGAACATCCAATACGCCGAAGCCCTCATTGTTTTGCGGCGGAACAAGGGATTGGAGACGGCGGCGGATTCCATCCGAGATGGCACTGGCCAGCGGATGATGGATGGGTTTCAAGTGGTCGTTCGCCAGATGGAGAACGAAGAGTTGCGATTGCTGGCGCTGCGCGACGCAGACGCAGGGCGGCGCATGCACCAGACCGAAGCGATTCTGATTCTCGGGACTCTCCTCGGCCTATTGATCACTGCTGGTGCGGCTGGGGCCGCGCGGCGCGATGCCTCTAGACGCGCGCTGGCTGACGAAGCGCTCCGGGCCTGCGAGGAACAACAGAGAATGCTCCTTGACGAAGTCCAAGACTACGCGATCTTCATGTTGGATCCACAGGGAATGGTTGTCAGTTGGAATGCAGGCGCCGAACGAATCAAGGGCTACAAGGCCGACGAAATTATGGGGCATAACTTCTCTTGCTTCTTTGCTTCTGAGGATATCGAGCGGGGCAGGCCGGAAGAGGTACTTAGGATAACTGCCGAAAGCGGCCGGCATGAAGAACAATGCATGCGCGTGCGGAAAGACGGATCGCGGTTTGTGGCAAGTGTCACGTTCATAGCGTTGCGCGACGCGGATGGAAATTTGCAGGGGTTTTCCGAGATCAGCCGCGATCTCAGCGAGACCAAAGAGTCGGGGGCGAAGTACCGAGGGTTATTGGAAGCAGCTCCGGATGCGATGGTGGTGGTGAACCAGAGCGGCGAGATCGTCCTGCTGAACCTTCAGGCGGAGAAACAGTTCGGATATCGCCGCGACGAGCTTGTCGGGCAGAAGGTGAAGAACATCATTCCGGAGGGCTTCGCGGAACGGCTGATTGCCGACGATCTCAGGCCCGCGGCTGATGCACTGGCGCAGCAGATCGGTACCGGGATTGAGTTGACTGGGCGGCGGAAGGACGGAAGTGAGTTTCCGATTGAGATCATGCTAAGCCCGCTGGAAAGTATCGAGGGAGTTCTGGTGACGGCAGCGATCCGGGACATCAGCGTGCGCAAGGATGCCGAAACGCATCTGGCGCAAATGGAGAGCAGGTACCGCGGGCTGCTGGAAGCGGCTCCGGATGCGATGGTGGTCGTGAACCAGAGCGGCGAGATCGTTCTGCTGAATGTTCAGGCGGAGAAGCAGTTCGGATACCGTCGCGACGAGCTTGTCGGGCAGAAGGTGAAGAACATCATTCCGGAGGGCTTCGCGGAACGGCTGATTGCCGACGATCTCAGGCCCGCGGCTGATGCACTGGCGCAGCAGATCGGTACCGGGATTGAGTTGACTGGGCGGCGGAAGGACGGAAGTGAGTTTCCGATTGAGATCATGCTAAGCCCGCTGGAAAGCGTCGAGGGAATCCTGGTGACGGCAGCGATCCGGGACATCAGCGTGCGCAAGGATGCCGAAACGCATCTGGCGCAAATGGAGAGCAGGTACCGCGGGCTGCTGGAAGCGGCTCCGGATGCGATGGTGGTCGTGAACCAGAGCGGCGAGATCGTTCTGCTGAATGTTCAGGCGGAGAAGCAGTTCGGATACCACCGCGATGAACTCGTAGGACAAAAGGTGAAGAACATTATTCCGCAGGGTTTTGCGGAACGGCTGATTGCCGACGATCTCAGGCCCGCGGCTGATGCGCTGGCACAGCAGATCGGCACCGGGATTGAGTTGACTGGGCGGCGGAAGGACGGAAGTGAGTTTCCGATTGAGATCATGCTAAGTCCGCTGGAAAGTGTCGAGGGAATTCTGGTGACGGCAGCGATCCGGGACATCAGCGTGCGCAAGGCGGCAGAAAAGCACTTGGTGCGCATGGAGAGCAGGTACCGAGGGCTGCTGGAAGCGGCTCCGGATGCGATGGTGGTCGTGAACCAGGACGGGAAGATCGTTCTGTTGAATGTTCAGGCGGAGAAGCAGTTCGGATACCGTCGCGACGAACTCCTCGGACAGAAGGTGAAGAACATCATTCCGAAGGGCTTCGCGGAACGGCTAATTGCCGACGATCTCAGGTCCGCGGCGGATGCGCTGGCGCAGCAGATCGGAACGGGGTTGGAGCTTACAGGGCAGCGGAAGGACGGAAGTCAGTTTCCAATCGAAATCATGCTAAGCCCGCTGGAAAGCGCTGAAGGAATCCTGGTGACGGCAGCGATCCGTGACATCAGTCTGCGCAAAAAGTCGGAAGCGCATGTTCAGGAGTTAAACCGATCGAATGAGGAATTAGGACAATTTGCTTACGTCGCCTCCCACGATTTGCAGGAGCCGCTGCGCATGGTGGCCAGTTACACGCAGCTTCTATCCAAACGGTACAAAGGAAAACTGGATTCCGATGCCGATGAATTTATTGCCTTCGCAGTGGACGGGGCCAATCGCATGCAGCGATTGATCCAGGATCTTCTGGCCTATTCACGCGTCGCGACAAAGGGGAATGATCTGCTCCCTACCTCAAGTGAAGAAGCATTGCAACGTGCACTCAAAAATCTGCGAGGCGCCATCGAAGACACCGGCGCCCTGGTGACGCACGATCACCTTCCCACCGTCCTGGCGGACGAAATGCAACTGACGCAGTTGTTTCAGAACCTTGTAGGCAATGCCATCAAGTACCAACGACCCGGAATCGCCGTGGTACACATCTCCACCGCCAAGAATGAAAGAGGGGAGTGGGCATTTTCCGTAAAAGACAACGGGCTCGGAATTGATTCGCAGTATTTCGAAAAGATTTTTGTCATCTTTCAGCGGCTACACAAGCGGGAAGAGTTCGCCGGCACCGGCATCGGACTCGCCATCTGCAAGAAGATTGTCGAGCGGCACGGGGGCAGCATCTCGGTCGAATCAGAGCTCGGGCTGGGTTCCACATTCCACTTTACCTTGACAGGAAGCGAGAGCAAATCATGAGAATAATCGGAGGAGATGGTATGCCCATAGAGGTTCTCTTAGTCGAAGACAGTCCCGGTGACGTCCGGCTAACGAAGGAAGTGTTCCGCGAGGCCAACACGGACATCCATTTGCATGTGGCTACTGACGGCTTGGAAGCTATGGCCTTTCTACGGCATCAGGGAAGCCACGCCCATGCCCCTCGCCCGGACCTGATCTTGCTGGACTTAAACCTTCCCAAAATGGATGGACGTCAAGTCCTCGAGCAAATCAAGGGGGATGAAAACCTGAAGACGATACCTACAGTGATCCTGACCACTTCCGAATCGGAAGCCGACATCGTGAAGAGCTATCAACTACGGGCTAACTGCTATCTCAGCAAGCCGGTGCAATTGGATGCGTTTGAAAACCTGGTGAAGAGTATCAATGATTTCTGGCTGACGAAGGTCAAATTGCCGCAGCATAAAGGGCAGACCGAATGATTAAGAAAACGATCAAAGTACTTCTCCTAGTCGAAGATAACCCCGGGGACGCCCGTTTGCTGCGAGAGATGTACAACGAGCAGGGCACGCACAATACAGAATTGATTCATGTAGAGTGCGTCAGTGAGGCCGAGAAGTATCTTGGGAAGAGCGCGGTTGATATTATCGTGCTAGATCTTGGGCTGCCGGATGCTCAAGGAATGGGAGCGGTACGGCGCACCCACATGGCCGCGCCTCAGGTCCCTCTGGTGGTGCTGACGGGCCTAGACGACGAATTGATGGCCGCGCAAGCCTTGCAAGAAGGAGCGCAAGACTATCTGATCAAAGGCCAAATCGATGCGCGCGGTTTCCTTCGATCCCTGCGCTATGCCGTCGAGCGCAAGCTTGCGGAAGAGGCGTTGTACTTGGAAAAGGAACGCGCCCAGGTCACATTGAACTCTATCGGCGACGCCGTTGTTTGCACGGACATCTCGGGGAATATAAGCTTCCTCAATCTCATCGCAGAAAAAATGACAGGTTGGTCCTCGGTTGAGGCGGCAAGCCGGCCCATGGCCGAGGTCTTCCGAATCCTGGACGCCACGACTCTGGAAACCATCCCGAGCCCGATGGAGATGGCAGTTGCTCAAGACCGAACCGTACACCTGCCGCCGAACTGTATCCTCATCCGGCGCGGCGGATACGAAATTCCGATCGAAGGGAGCGCCTCCCCGATCCATGACCGCCAAGGGCACGTTACCGGAGCAGTTATAGTTTTTAGCGACGTGAGCTCGGCACGAGCGATGGCGCAGCAGATGATCCATTCTGCTCAGCACGACTTTCTGACCGGGTTGCCCAATCGAATGCTGCTGAACGATCGAGTTGGCCAGGCCATCACCTTAGCGTCGCGCCACACGAAAAAACTCGCGGTATTATTTTTGGATTTGGACGGCTTCAAACACATCAACGATTCCCTGGGACATGTGATCGGCGACAAGCTTCTTAAATCCATCTCGAACAGCTTGGTTGATTGCGTACGCCTCACTGACACGGTAAGCCGGCAGGGAGGCGATGAATTCGTCGTATTACTTTCGGAAATGGAGCAATCGGAAGATGCTGCCATTACCGCCCGAAGAATGCTTCACGTGGTGGCGGAAGCTCATGCAATAGATCAGCACGTTCTTCACGTCACTACGAGTATCGGAGTGAGCGTCTATCCCGATGACGGCCTGGATGCGGATACGCTCATTAAGAACGCGGACACAGCGATGTACCAGGCAAAGGAAAATGGCCGTCAGAGCTATCAGTTTTTCAAGCCGGCTATGAACGTCCGGGCCGTGGAGCGACAATCGATCGAGGAGAGCCTGCGACGCGCATTAGAACGGCAGGAATTCGTGTTGCACTATCAGCCGAAGGTCAATCTGAAGACAGGAGAAATTACCGGAGCAGAGGCGTTGATACGGTGGATGCATCCCACTCGAGGGTTGGTTTCTCCGGGAGAATTTATTCCCGTCGCTGAAGACTGCGGCTTGATTCTGCCAATCAGCAAATGGGTCCTGCGTGAAGCCTGCAAGCAAGCGCGGGCCTGGGTGGACGCAGGCCTGCGTCCTACGAGCATGGCGGTGAACATCTCGGCGATGGAATTCCGAGACGATAACTTTCTTGAGATTGTGTTCACAATCCTCAGGGAGACAGGTCTGGATCCCGGATCTCTTGAGCTGGAGCTGACCGAAAGCGTCCTTATGAGGCGCGCCGAATCCGCTGCATCTGTCCTTCAAACATTGAAAGCCAGAGGTGTGCGTGTGGCGGTCGATGACTTCGGCACGGGATACTCCAGCCTCAGCTATTTGAGAAAGTTTCCGATTGATGCTCTGAAGATCGACCAGTCGTTCGTCCGCCAGATCACCACCACTCCCGACGATACCGCGATTGTGACCGCCGTGATCAGTATGGGCCGAAGTCTGAAGCTGCGGGTCATCGCCGAGGGTGTGGAAACACAAGAAGAGATGGCATTTCTTCAAGCGAACCAGTGTGACGAGGCGCAAGGATACTATTTCAGCCGGCCAGTGCCTCCACAGCAGTTCGCCAAGTTACTTGAGACCGGAGTATCAGAAACCGTCCTCAACTTAAGGGAATGCTGACGGGATCAATCCTCCAGACCAAGAAGTGAGCGGTGGGCAAGGCGCGGCTTAAATCTCCACGCCCCGACCACCTTTTCATCAAGTTGCAAGCTTCGTTGCTCAGGTGGTCAGCGCGGCGTCCACTGCGGATGGCTGGTGAACAGTCCGTTCACGAAACCAATTTGGTAAACAATGAAAAGACCGAAGGCCACGCTGATTAAGCCGGAAGCGATGCGCAATCCGCGATTGAGCCGCGCGAATCGTTTGTCCGCGTAGGCGAACGGGAGAACCATCGCCCCCGTAATGAGCATCATTCCCGCAACCGTGCCGACTCCGAAAACCAACAGGTAAAGAACCGCCCATTTCGGATTGCGAATCGTCGTCAGCACGAGTAGGGCGACCGCAGCGGAGCCTGCCAAGCCGTGGATGAGGCCTACGATAAGGGGGCGCACGACTTGGTAGAGTCCGAGACGGCCGAAATGGCGATCGAACCAGCTCAGCGGCGTTTGCTCCGAAGCGTGCGGATGAGTCTCGGGCTCATGTTGGTGGGGATGCGTGTGAACGTAGTCGCCATGACTGTGGGGATGCGAATGCGCTGCTCCCGATATTCCGATGCCGGGAGAAAACGTGTTGGTAATCCATTGGAGCATGCCAGTGAGGTTGAGAACGCCGAGCAGAATCAGCATCAAGCCCACGGAAAATTCCATCGAAAGGCCAATGCGCGCGGGAATCGCCCAACCGAATAGAATTATTCCGCTTCCCACCAGCAGGATCGTGAGCGTGTGACCCAGACCCCAGAATGCGCCGATGAGCGCGGCATGGCTGATCTTTCGGTATCGCGAGACGATGGTGGTGACGGCGATAACATGGTCGGGATCGGTGGCGTGGCGCATCCCGAGGAAGAAGCCAAGGGCGATGATGGAGAGTAGACCGATCATTTTTTAACGTACGTACGTTCCGCGCTTGCCAGGCGATCCTTATTTAGGCGCGGCGAAAGCTCTGGGATCGGGGGACGCTTCCCCCACGCGAGTAGCGGTACGGCGCGATTGCAGGAAGTTGAGAAACTCTTCCATGCCTTCGCCGGATTTTGCGGACACGTCGAGGACCGCCATCCCAGGCCGCACGGCCTGAATATTGCGATCGGCGACGACCGCTTCAAATTCGACTGCTGCCGCCAAATCGATCTTGGTAATTACAGCAACGTCCGCGCTGTTGAAAATCGTAGGGTACTTGAGGGGCTTGTCCTCGCCCTCGGTCACCGACATCAGCACGAGTCGAAGATCTTCGCCGAGATCGTAGGAAGAGGGGCAGACAAGGTTGCCCACGTTCTCGATGAACAGGAAATCTAGATCCTCGAGCCGCCATCCTTCGAGCGCGCTTTGGACCATGGCGGCTTCCAGGTGACAAACGGTCCCGGTGATAATCTGCTTCACCGGAACCTGACTTCGCGCGAGCCGCGCCGCATCATTTTCCGTGGCGAGATCGCCGACCAGGGCCGCCGCACGGAATTGTTGTCGCAGCAGACTGAGCGTCTTCTCGAGCAGCGCTGTTTTTCCGGCGCCAGGACTTGACACCATGCTCACGACAAAAACTCCGGCTTCGTGAAATCGTTGGCGTAGTGCCCGCGCGACGACGTCGTTCTGCTTCAATACGTTCTGCCTCACCTCAATCATGCGGGTGTTCGAGCTCACTCCTCCACCTCCAAGCCCACGACCTGAAGCTCTTTGCCCTGCACGACTTCCCCAGTGGGTGTACCGCATTCGGAGCAGCAGAACATTTGCGTTGAGTGAACCGGCCGCTGTGCATCACATCGCCGGCAAAAAACAAGTATCGGAACTTCTTCAACGACGAGCTCAGACCCCTCGAGCGGAGTATCCACGCATGCCATCTCATACGATGAAAGCAACGCATCCTTCACTACCCCGGACAGCAGGCCCAGACGGAGGTGTACGGCCTTGATCTGCACGCCGCCTCTGCGGTCGGCCTCTTCCTGCGCCAACTCCACAATGCTCATCGCGATGGAAAGTTCGTGCATGGCTGCGCTAGAGAGATGCCGTCTCCTTGGAGTTTATTGATTCGGCGGAATCGAACTGGCCGAACGACGCGAGCGCGGCCTGTCCCAGGCTGATGCCTCCGTCATTTGCCGGCACCGCGTGGTTGGTCCAAACGTGAAACGGAGTCGCGTCGAACATCGATTTCAAATCTTCCAGCAGAAGCTCATTCTGAAAGACTCCGCCCGAAAAGACGATGGTATCTATTTTGCTTTCGCGGCAAATGGCAGTCGCCGAGTCAAAAACACCTCGGGCAATTCCACGTTGGAATGCTCGCGCGCATTCGTGCACGTCGCGTCCACGGAAACGATCCCGCGCCAGATTCGTCAACAAGGGGCGGAAGTCAAGTTCGCCCTCCACGAACGGAAACGGGTAAGGCTCAACAGGCGCGGCGAGGCGTGCCAATTGCTCGAGCCAAATCGCGGCCTGGCCTTCGAAGCTTGTTTCGCGCGTGAATCCGACGAGGGCCGCGGCAGCGTCAAAGAGGCGGCCTATCGAGCTCGTCGTGAACGTCCTCACGCCCTTGCGGATAAGCTCCATCGCGTTTTCGTAGCGCTCGGGAAAATGGAAGGGCGCTAAAGTTACGTCCGGCAAATCATCGAGCTGCGCCAGAAAGCCCGCCGCGGCTTGAGAGGGATGGTGCGCCGCTGCGTCGCCACCGGCGAGCAGCGCGCGGCGAAGATGAGCAACGCGTTCGAATCCTTCGCAAACGCTGCCGGTGAAAACTTCGCCGCCCCAGATCGTGCCGTCGTCTCCATAACCAGTGCCATCGAAACAAACGCCCACGACGCGTTTCTTCCATTCGGCGCGTTCAGCAAGCACGGAAGCCAAGTGTGCGCGGTGGTGCTGAACACTCTGTTTTTCGGCAGACGAAAGCGCCGCCGCGTATCCTGCGGATGCGTATTCAGGATGGCAATCATGCACCACCAGCAGTTCGCCCCAGCGAACTTCGTACATCGAAACCAGATCTTCGATTGTCTGCTGAAACGCCTGGAATGACTGATAGTGCTCCAGGTCTCCGATGTGCTGGCTCACAAATGCCTGCCCATCGACAACCAGCGTAACGGTATTCTTCAAGTCGGCGCCGACGGCAAGTATCGGCTGCTCGGACGGGAGTACGGCGACTGCGCTCGGTGCGTATCCGCGAGCGCGACGCAACACAGTGGGGCCGAAAACTCCGGCGCGGGCGATCGAATCATCCACCCGCCGCGCGATGGGACGCTCGCCAACGAGGAAAGCGTCAGCGATATCCAAAAGGCGGTCCAGCGCTTCTATATCGTCAAACGCAATCGGTTCGCTCGAACGATTGGCACTCGTCATCACCAGGACTTCGGGCGCTCCCGCTGCGAAGAGCAGATGGTGAAGCGGCGTATAGGGCAGCATCACCCCGAGCTCGTGATTGTCAGGAGCTACGTCGGGCAAATTGGTCTTTGCAGGCGCAATTACGATCGGCCGCGAGGCTGAGATCAGAAGCTCTTCTGTCTCTGCAGAAACTCTTATGAGCGCCTTAACAACATCGAGATTCTTCGCCATCAATGCAAACGGCTTTTCCTTGCGATATTTTCGGTTGCGCAAGGCTTGAACTGCGTCGGCATTTTTCGCGTCACACGCGAGGTGGTACCCGCCGAGTCCCTTGACCGCCAAGATCCTTCCGTCACGCAACATCTCAACGGCGCTGCGGATACTTCGTTCGTTGCCGCGAACCGCTTCGCCGCCGGCTTGCAGATAGTATTCCGGCCCGCACTCAGGACAGGCCACCGGCTGCGCGTGAAAGCGCCGGTTGCCAGGATCGTTGTATTCGCTCGAGCAGTATTCATCGAGCACCCACGGTTGCATCGTCGTATTCGCGCGGTCGTAAGGTAATCCTAGAATCACGGTATAGCGCGGGCCGCAATTCGTGCAGTTGATGTAGGGATAAAAATAGCGTCGGTCAGCAGGATCAAAGAGTTCGCGGAGGCAATCCTCGCATACCGGCAGGTCCGGCGAAATTCGGACCGACAGGCGTTCGTTCCGCTGGCTTTCTCGAATCGTGAATTCGCTGTACCCGAGCGGCTTCGACGTCTGGATTCTAATATCCGTAATTTGCGCCGCCGGCGGCGGCTCCGTCTTCAGCGCTTGCACGAAGGCTTGCAAGCCTTGATCCGCACCTTCAAGGAAAATCTCAACGCCCTCTTCCCCGTTCAGCACCCATCCTGAAAGTGTATTCGCGCGGGCCAACCTGAAAACGAACGGGCGAAATCCGACGCCTTGCACCACGCCACGAACTTTTATCGAACACGCGCTCGCCATTCCGGATTACTCCACGCTTACGACGCAGCCGCGTCCCTGCCAGCCGATTTGGACGACTTCGCCGCCGTCCACTAGCATGGGAACCGTGCGCTGCCCGTTGGCCAGAGAACGCATTCGTTCGCGTGCTGCGGCATCGGCTTCCACGTCGTATTCAACGAACTCAGTTCCCTTCCATTCGAGCCATTCGCGCATTTCCTGCGTATGCGGACAGGTTTTCGTACCGAATAACTCAAGCATGGCCACGGCCCAGCACCTCCAAAGACTCACGAATCACGTGATAAATCGATGCCTGAATTTCCTGAATGCGTGGAATGTAATCGCAATGAACGACCAACGGAAAGTCGGCCAATCCTCGCCTCTTTGTTTCGCCGCCATCGTAACCGAGCAGCGCCACCGTGAGAAGATTTCGTTTGCGGGCCTCTTCGAGCGCCATGATGATGTTGCGCGATCCGCCGCTGGTGGAAATCGCGATGGCGACATCGTCCGGCTGCGCTTGCGCGATCATCTGGCGGAGAAAAATAACCTCGGTGCCGACGTCATTGGCGATGGCGCTTATATTGGCCGGTTCGAGCGCGAGCGAAACCGCGGGAATCGGCCTCCAACCGGCGGGCGGCGCAATGCAATCAATGGCCCAATCGTTGGCGTCTGTGGCCGATCCGCCGTTTCCAAAGATAATCAACTTGCCGCCGCGGCGAATGCGTTCGGCAATCGCGGAAGCGGCATTGCTGATTTGTTCCGCCTCTTCCGCAGCCACTTGCGCCCGAAGCTTGGCGTCATCCGCGACTTTCATCCGGATCGAGTTGGCCACCTCGGCGATCACCTCGCCGGTAGCCTGCTTCTCACGGCCGAGGAACGGATAGAGAAATCCGGCCTGGCCCACATCGTGTCCCAATTCGCGATGTTCGAAGAAGACGTGCACCGTCTCCCAAAGCGTGTGATAGAGGATCTCGACCAATTCCTGCTGGATGAACGGATCGGCATTCGCAGGAGGAATTGTGTAAGAACCTTCAAGGCCAGGGAAAGCGAACGTCATCGCCTGGCGCCCGCGCGCAACGTCGAGAGCGGCCCAGACCTCCGGATCACCTTCGGGCGGGCCAAATCCCATTGCGATGTCGGCGGGGCGCAGAATTGCTTCGAGCCACGGACGAAAGAGAATGGAAAGATCGAGCGCCGGAAGAGCGCGCTTCCCTACGATAACAGGATGAACGAATTCGACGGAGACGTGTTGCGCGTCCGTCGCATACGGCCCTTGCCCAAACGCAAGTAAGCGGCCGCCGCGAAGAAACCTATCGGACATCTCGCTGCACGCAAGCGCAAGCCGATTCGCCTCGCGGACGAAAAAGGACTCTAGAATTTGATTTCGCGATAGAAGGCGCTGTTCAATTTGCGCGGCAAGCTGGCACTCAGTAGCCATTTTCCCTTCGTGCTTCTGGTTCCTCGGTTCCCATTTAGCAGATGCGCGGCAGCGGATCGCCGACGAGCATGTCCACGATTCGGCTTCCGCCATACAGAGTCGTCACTAAAACGGAGCCGGCGGGTTGTTCGCGTACTTGACCGATGATGCGCGCTTCGTTGCCGCCGGGGGCTGCTCGCAGCGCGTTCAACGCTGCATCAGCAAGCTCGGGAGCGACGACGGCGAGAAATTGTCCTTCATTCGCAATGTGAAGCGGGTCGAGACCCAGGAGCTCGCAAGCTCCCCGTACAACATCATGCACTGGAACGCTGTCTTCAAAGAGAACTATCCCCAGTCCGCAATCTCTTGCGAGCTCGTTAAGGGATGTCGCGACGCCGCCGCGCGTGGGATCGCGCATCCAGCGAACGCCGCGTCCGGCGGCTTGTACAACTGCATCAACCAAGGGAAACACAGAACGCGTGTCGGATCTCAGATCGCCTTCCATGTCAAGTTCACCGCGGGCCAGCAAAATCGTGATTCCGTGATCACCTATCGGACCCGAGAGCAAAACTTTATCGCCGGGGCGCACTGATTGTGGATTGACCTCGACTCCAGCGAGCGGCGCACCGAGCCCCGTGGTCGTGATGTACATGCTGTCGGCCTTGCCGTGCTCGACAACCTTGGTGTCTCCGCCGGCAATCCTCACTCCCGCTTCCTCGGCAGCATTGGCCATCGCTTGGATTTCGGCTTGCAGAACATCCGTACGCAATCCGGCTTCGAGAATAAATGTGACGACAATCGCTTGGGGCCTCGCACCTGAAACAGCCAAGTCATTTACGGTTCCATTGATCGCGAGCTCTCCAATCGAGCCGCCTGGAAACACCAACGGCTTCACGACGAAACTGTCGGTGGTTATCGCCATCTGCGCGCCGTTGATCTTCAGGTGGGCGGCGTCTCCCAGCGGATCGGGTGACGCGCCGAAAAGCAGCGGAGCAAAAAGTCCTTCTACCAGCCGGCGGCTGGCCTTTCCACCGGCTCCGTGGGCCATTTCGATCTGAGGTTCGCGGAACCGGACCTTGGGAGCACTATTTCCGAGCTTGGCCCCGGCGCTCACGCTGGTGCGCTGATGCTCGTCAAGAGGTTGGCTTTCCGATGCTCGTAATTGTAGTAAGCGGCGCATGATCCTTCCGAGGAAACCATTAACGCGCCCACGGGAGTTTCCGGCGTGCATTCCTTGCCGAACAACTTACACTGCGCGGGTTTCAAAACGCCTTTCAACACTTCTCCACACTGCGCGGCCTTCGGATCGGTGACGCGAATTCCCGGAACGTGGAATCGCTGCTCGGTGTCCCATTCGGCATACTCCTCGCGAATGCGAAGCGCCGACTGCGAGATAAAGCCGAGGCCGCGCCATTCAAAGTACGGGCGCAGTTGGAAAGTTTCGGCCATAGCCTTCAGCGCTGCGCGATTGCCCTCCCAGGGAACCACGCGCTTGTACTGATTTTCGACTTTCGCTTCACCTTTTTGAAGCTGGGTGAGGAGCATCACAATCGATTGCAGAAGATCGAGCGGCTCGAAGCCGCACACCACGATCGGTTTGCGCTCGTTCATCGCGATCCATTCGTAGGGCCGGCAGCCGATCACGGTGGACACGTGCCCGGGCCCGATAAAACCATCGAGCCGCATGTCGGGAGAATCCAGAATGGCGCGGATCGCGGGGATAATCGTGACGTGATTGCAAAACACAGAAAAATTGTGAATGCCTTCGGCTTTCGCCCGCAGCAACGTCAACGCGGTCGAAGGAGCCGTGGTCTCAAAACCGATGGCAAAAAACATAACGTGCTTCTGCGGATTCAATTTCGCGAGCTTAATCGCGTCGGTAGGCGAATAGACGATGCGCACGTCCATGCCGCGAGCTTTGTGTTCGAGCGGGCTGCCATTCGTGCCGGGGACCCGCATCATGTCGCCGAAAGCAGCGAAAATCACGCCAGGATCCATCGCGACGGCCAACGCATCATCGATGCGTCCCATGGGAAGGACGCAAACGGGGCAGCCGGGTCCGTGAATCAGTTCGATATTCGGCGGAAGAACATCTTTCAGTCCAAAGCGATAAATGGCGTGAGTATGCCCGCCGCAGACTTCCATAAGCCTGTAATGCCGGTTGGGATCGGCGAGGCGGCGAATCTCGTCGGCGGCCCTGGTGATTAGTTCTGGATCGCGAAACTCATCTACGTATTTCATATTCGATCCTTCAACGGACGGCTAAGTCGCCTGCTTATCCTCAGTTTCTTCGAGCCCGTACCCGCGCACTTCTTGCGCGGCCGCCTCGCACTCCCCGAGCATTTCAAGCGTTCGCATTTGATCCATGGCATCCACTTCGCTGATTTTGCTCATGGCGAATCCTACATGGATCAGCACCCAATCGCCGGGAACCGGCCTGTCGTCTTCGAGTAGCCCGAGATCAACCCTGCGCCTCATGCCTACTACATCGACGAGCGCTGAATTCGGATTATCGGCGGCGACTTCGACGACTTTTCCTGGTATGGCTAAGCACATGCGGCATCCTCCCGGCGTAATCTCGCTTTCCTTGTCAGCGCTCATCCGCTTCGTTCCTATTGTTTTCGCGCGGTGAAGTCAAAAGCGATCTTTACCTCGTCTTTGACTTTCAATGTTCCGCCCGCGACAGACACAAGCTTGATCCCGTAATCAGTCTGCCGCAGCGAGAATTCTCCGTAGGCCCGCAGCGTATCCCCGGCGAGCGACACTTGAGCGTAAATGGTCTCGCCACGAGTCACGCCGTGCAGGCTCAGATTGCCGACGGCATTCGCCGAGAATTGAGTGTCGCCCATCTTATTCGCCGCAATCTGCGAGCTTTCGAAAACGATCTCGGGATAAGCATCGGTCTCGAGAACATCTTGTCTCATTCTGCTTTGAATATCGTTACGGTCCTTATCGCTCACGTCGTCGGTCACCTCGAGGGATGCGGATCGAACGGAAAACCGAAGGGAGCCTTGCTCGAGGGTTGCCGGAACGATGGTGGCCTCTCCGGTGTATTCGCGAATCGCCATGGTAGGATTGTGACCGATGGACGAGAGCAATCCGGTGGCAAATGCTCGTACCGTAAAGCGGCTCTTTCCAACATCAACCAGATAACGCACAGCGGCGTCCGCAGGGGACACCTTCGCGCTCGTCGCGTCCGTCAAATGTTCACCTTTGATTAGCCGCCTCGATAAAAGAGGCCGCCAATGTTACATGGATCGCAGTTTAAAATACCGCTCCATGTCCGGTACGATGCCGCTTGCAAAATCGCCGAGCCCGAGTTGGCCCAAATACCGCTTAGCGATGGGGCTGGTTAGTATGAGCCCGGCGCCAACTACTACCAGCGCCACGCCCCCGAGCATGTACAGCGTGTCCTTGTTCGTCGAATCGCTCTGCTCCTCATGCTGAATCATTTCCATCGGCATACGCTCCTCTCCTATCGATTGTTATTTACAACCTTCCTCAGGCCATTCCCCATTGCGAATTTTCTCCACCAGAGACTCAACTAGTTTTGCCGCTTGCTCGACGACCGCGGCCACAGGCTCGCTCAGCCCCATCTGGCCCTCTTCCGGCCCCAGCGTGGCCGGTTCGCAGCCAACCAGCAGAATTTTCTTCAGCTCTCCACCCATGGATTTCGCCATGCGAATCACGTTCATGGGATTCATGCTGTGCGCGTCGACTGAAGTTTGCTGCGCGCCCGGAGCATCGAGCGACTTCAAATCAGGCTCGATGACGTAAAGGCTTCCAGGCGTTCCACCGCGCGGGCACGCATCCACCAGGATCGTTACGTCGGAACCATCGAGCAGCGCGTAGGCCAAATCGAAGCCTCGGATCCCAAAATCTATGGCCTTCACGCGTTCGGGTAATTTGCGCCCGGCCAATCGTTGCACTACTTCGACTCCAAAGGCGTCATCTCCAAGAAAAATATTTCCGATGCCGGCGATTAGAATCGAAGGTGCACGAGTCTCCTGGGCCTGCTCGACTTCATCCATGGGGAGCGGCTCGACTTCGTCGGGATCGAAAAAGAAACGATGTCCTGGTTGCCGCATGATGCCGATGTCTCTGCCGGGATCATCATCGGCCACGACGCACACATGAAAATTCCCCTCGTAGTCCTGCTCAATGGACTCGATCATGGCCGTCTTTCCTGCCAGCGCAATATCCATCACATCGCCGCGCTTGCCGGGACGCAGGCGCACACGATGCCCGGGTTTCACCTCGACCCCTCCGATGGTCAAGCTTCCCGCCGGAGCCTTGTCCTCCAGGAGTCGCCATTCCCATTCGTTCATTGCTTTCCCTCATCCGCGGGACGCAAGCCTCGCAGCACACCGTGAAGCTTCATGAAATGCTCCATTGGCATCGTTTCCGTGCGCTCTAGGATCCGGCGTGCACGCTCGTCGGCGTTTCGCATTTCTTGTTTCTCGTCATCGGTCAAGGTCAGTATGCGCAACGCGAGAATTTCGTCGATTTCGGTGCCGTCGAACAGGTCGCCGGGGCTTTCGGGAGCAATCTGCGGATAGTCGTAGAGAATAATTGGTGAAGAAAGAATGCCGTCGCGCCGGGCTTCTTCGCCCGCCAGCACAGGATATGTCCCAATATTATGGCAGTCTGAAACAATCTTATTCAGCGAGGAAGGAGGATCGAGAAGCGAAACGAATTCGCCGCCTTCGATGCCGAGGATGGTGTGCGCGGAGAGCAGCGATTGCATGAGGGCATCGTCACGCCCAGCCGAGCCAGCATTCGCCATGTCAGTGATATTCAAGAGGCGAACCGTGATTTTGTACAGCTCGTCTTGGACGCACTTGACGCCCACTTCCACTTTTCCGGTGACAGCTTCTTTTGTGCGTATCAGGAGACCGGCGATGCGCCCATCAGCATCGCGCACTGGCTCGAATTCCCTGCCGCCTGTCAGGGTGAGCACTGCCGAGCGAGGCGCTGATGCACTATCGGCCAGGCAAAAGGAAGGAAGAACAATTTCGCGCTCGATCGCTTCTTGCCACGTTTGAAGAATCTGATCGCCTAGTCGAAGCGTTTCCACAATGTTGAAGTCGGGTTCGGGAGCGTTTGCAGCGTTGGCAGGCCATTCATCGAGCGGCGCCTTCAGCTCGCCGACCCGCCGCATGACTGCTTGCAGAAAGCGCACCTTGATACTCATCTCGGCCGAAGCGCTTGCGACAGCCAGGCACTCGGTTTGCATGAACCAGTTGTCCGCGCCGCTCTGCATATCGCTGTAGGCCTTGGGATACACCACGCCGAAGTTCCATCGCTGCCGATTTTTCACCGACGATGGCCGATAGGGATACAACATGTAGCCCTCGTAGAGGACGGCATTCGCGATGTCTTCGACAAGTTTCGCGTTCACAGCTGCACCGTTTCCTCAGTCCCAGCCAGCACGCGCTCAATCACCTGTTCCCAGGTGGGAATTCCGTGGCGAACTTTGTACTGATAGAGCCGGTCGAACACATCCCGCCGCAGATAAAGCCAAGCGCTATTGGGATAGTAATGATCGATCAAATCCTTCCACACTTTGAGTGGCAGCTTGAATTTCGCTTCCTTCTCCCACGAAATCGGCGCGACCTGAAGATGTTCATTTTCGTCCGGATAAAAAACCGTGCCGCTGAAAAGGAAATTGAGAGGCAAATCGCCATCCGCAAGGCCGTGAAAGTATTTCGTGGCCGCCACGTTGAAATCAAATGTGCACGGGACCGGCAACTCAACAACCGTTTCCTTCGCGAACGGCGGAACTACGACAATCGCGTGGGTCCACAAAAGACTGCGCAGCGTCTTGCCCCAGCGGTCCGGCTCGCCGAAGAGGTCGTGAAGCCTAGCCTGCTCCTCCGCGCTGTAATGGCGGCGAGTGACCTCGATTTGAATTTGCGCGCGCAGGACTACCGTGTGTATCGCTTCTTCCGAGCCCGTATTCGTGACGCGCAAGCTGAAAGAGAGCAAGGGCGCCGCGCCGTACGGCACGGCCTGCGCGCCTTCGATTTGGAAATTCAAATCAGGCATTTTGCTCACCGCCGCCTGTTTCAGCTCTCTCTTTCAAGCTTGCGAAAAATTTGGTCACTTCCCGCCAAACCTCGGTGCCGCCAGAAAGCCCGTGCCAGTGAAGCCGAATCAGTCCCACCAGCTTGTAACACTCGTCGATTGGTACGATGTAATACTGCGCGGCGACGCCACGCGTGGCGCCCACACGGTTCGCCAGAAGCGCCTCCACATCGGGTTGCATTTCGAGAAGCGCCGGATTTTCCTGCTCGATATCGGACCACGCTTCGAGCGAGAGCAAAGACTCGGTAGCTCCCGCGGGGCCGGGATAAAAAGCAGCTACTTTCCCGGTGGCGCCGCTCTTGAAGAAGAAGGCCATCTCGATGGGAACCATCAAGCCATCCCATTGCGCCTCCGACATCTGAAATTGCGGGAGAAACCGAATGCGGCGTGGCACACGCTTGTATTTCGTAGCACCCTGACTGCTAAAAAGAATCGCACAGGCATCGCAAGCGCAAATCAATTTCCGAGCGGCAGGATCTATCAGATGCTGATGCTCCACAGCCAGATCGATACTGCACATCTCGCAGCACTCGACCGCGGGTCGCTTTCGCGCAAATTGCCGCAGGGCCGCAAACGCGCCCTCTTTTTGCGCGGACGGTGAAATCGGCGAGCTCACATTCCACTCGGCTGGGCTTTCGAAACGGGCAGCGCCACTCTTACTCGCCCGTTTTCTCGCAGCAATGGAACAGGCTGGAGATGAAGGCTATCCAGATCGACGCCCCGCCCGGCGCGGACGACATCGTAGTGCTGGCCACAGATGGAGCAAGCGAGAACGTTGCCTTCAAGGTGCGCAGCTCCGAGCGGCTGGCTGCATCCGGGGCAAGAGCTCTCGTAGGCGTATAGAGTTTCTTCAAGCCGGCAGAAAAGCATGTCGCGGCCAGCCACTTCTTCCATCCTCAAAGTTCCGGAAGGAATGGCGTCGAGGCCAAACACGTCTTCCCATCCAACCTGGTCGCGTTCCGTGTTCGGTTCGTGGCCGTTCCCGCCAAGCTGCGAAAGAGGAATAAACGCGACGGCGGGTTTTTCGTCCTGGGAAGAGCCCTCCACGATGATGGCCGTCACGTCCGGAGCCGCGTCGTAGATCGCCTCTTCAACGGCTAGTTTCATGGTAGCCGACGAAGAGGGGCAGCCGTGACAATTGCCTTCAAGGCGCAGCGTGACAGCTCCAGCGTGGTCAACGGCTATCAGGTTCACGTTCCCACCATGAGATTTCAAGTAGGGACGCGTTTTTTCAAGCGCCTGCGTTATGCGCGCTTCGAGACTGTCCGGGTGAAGCCCGTAAAGGAGCAGGAGACTTCGAACGAGATCGTCGCGCCCGAGCGCTTCGATGACGGCGGGACCTGAAGTAGTCGTCTGGTTCACGATTTCGAGCATGCGCTCGAGACCCGCGCCGTGAAGCTCCATGAGCAACTGCACCAACTCTTTCGCCGTTGCTGAAAGCGCGGGGTCGCTGGCTTTTTCAATACGATGGACCAATGCCTCAATCGATTTCAGCTGGCTTTGGACTTCGTTCGATGCAGGCATGGACACCTTTCCCTGCGGCGTGAGCTGAGACAAGATACAAATTTAACGCGCCCTTCGCCATACATACTTTGCCGGACGCGCCTTGCCGCCCTCGTCGGGGTTCGCGTTAGGGCTGAAGGCCAAACATCGGCGAATGGTGCGTCTCGAGAACTTTGCCATTGCCGAGGTACATGTGCACGCCGCACGGCAGGCAGGGATCAAAGCTGCGAACGGCACGCATGATATCGATACCCTTGAACTTGTCGGGCCCATTCTCTTCGAAGATAGGCGTGTTTTGCACAGCATCTTCGTAGGGACCCGGAGTTCCGTAGATATCGCGAGGATTTGCGTTCCAAGGCGTGGGCGGATACGGGTGATAGTTGGCGATCTTGTGGTCTTTGATCACCACATGGTGAGAAAGGACGCCGCGCACGGCCTCGTGGAAACCGCATCCAATGGCGCTTTCCGGCACTTTGAAGTCCGTCCACGTTTTCGTTCGGCCCGCGTGCAATTCTTCAAGCGCTTTTTCGAGAAAGTGCAGCGCAGCGGCCGCGGCGTAAGCCTGGAAGTAAGTTCGGGCGCGATCGCGTTCGATGGCGTTGCTCCATTTCGGTATCTTCCATTCAAATTCCACTTCAGGAAGCGACGCAGTCTTCGGCAAGTAAATCTTGACGCTGTGGCCCGTGGCCTTGATGTAGCCGATGTCCACGATGCCCGCTAGGGCCGTGGCCCAGAAGCGAGCGATCGGACCGCCGCCGGTATCGAGAGCGAGATGATCTCCCGTGCGCTTATCGAGCCAGCGAGGTGACATCACCCAGGTGTACTTGCCGCCGAAATCGCGCTTCTGCGGCCGGGGGATCGTGGTTTGGTTCCACGGATGATTTTGATCCACGGGATTTCCAAGCGGGTCCGTCTTAACGAATGTTTCCGAGTTCTTCCACTCGTCGTAGTACGAACTGCCCAGCAAGATGCGAATGTTCAGATTGATGTCCACCAGGTCGTTGGTCACGAGCTTGCCATCAACCACGACGCCTGGGGTAACGAACATTCCGCGGCCCCACTTGGTCATATTCTTGTAAGTGTAATCGCACACCGCCGGATCATTGAACGAGCCCCAGCAAGCCAGCAATACGCGCCGTTGCCCAACCTGTTCGTAGCCCGGAAGCGCCTCGTAGAAGAAATCAAACAAATCGTCGTGCAGCGGAACAACTTTCTTCATGAATTCCACGTACTTCATCAGGCGTACGAGATAGTCGGTGAAAAGTTGAATCGTGGGTACCGTACCAACGCCGCCCGGATAGAGGGTCGAGGGATGAACGTGCCGTCCTTCCATCAAACAAAACATCTCGCGGGTCATGCGGCTTACTTGCAGAGCTTCGCGGTAGAACGAGCCGGTGAAGGGATTCAGCGCCCGCATGATGTCCGCAATGGTCCGGAAGCCGTGAAGATTCGAGTGCGGCGACATGGTCTTCTCGGCCTTTGCCAACACGCTCGGATTCGTTTCCTTCACCATTTGCTCGCAGAAGTCCACGCCGACGAGGTTGTCCTGAAATATGTTGTGGTCGAACATGTATTCGGCGGCCTCGCCCAGATTCACGATCCATTCGGCGATAGCGGGAGGCCTGATTCCGAAGGCCATGTTCTGGGCATACGTCGCACACGTAGCGTGGTTATCGCCGCAGATCCCGCAAATGCGGCTGGTGATGAAATGGGCGTCGCGTGGGTCTTTGCCCTTCATGAAAATGCTGTAGCCTCGGAAAATCGACGAGGTGCTGTGGCACTCGGCCACACGGCGATTTTCGAAGTCGATCTTGGTAAAAATTCCCAGGCTCCCGACGATCCTGGTGATCGGGTCCCAGTTCATCTCCACCAAATTGCGGGACTTTGTGGCGGTATCCTTCGTCACCCCAGTAATTGTGCTCATTCTCTCGGCTCCTTTAGTAAGACCGCGGGCGATAGCCCGTGGTGAGTTCGGCACCGGGGTGCCGCCACTTCGGTTCCTTGTTTACGGTCGTATTGGTCATGGAGCGCAAAGCGCGAATCGCCCGCCCGTACACACCGATGGCACTCGAAGACACTTTTGCGCCGGGCGGTTCATCCATGAAGGGCATGAACTTGTCCGGGAAGCCAGGCATGGTGCAACCGATGCAGATTCCGCCCACGTTTGGGCAGCCGCCAATTCCGGCCATCCACCCGCGCTTGGGCACGTTGCAATTAACCACCGGCCCCCAGCAACCGAGCTTCACGATGCACTTCGGAGAGCCATACTCCTCGGCAAAATCGCCCTGCTCGTAGTAGCCGGCGCGATCGCAACCGTCGTGGACGGTCTTGCCAAAGAGCCACGTGGGGCGCAGTTGGTCGTCGAGAGGAATCATCGGAGCAAGTCCGGCGACTTGATATAGGAGGTACAACAGAGTTTCCATGAAATTGTCTGGCTGCACGGGACATCCGGGAACGTTCACTATTGGAAGGCCAGCGACTGATTTCCAACCCCAGCCAAGATAATCGGCCAGCCCCATAGCGCCCGTTGGATTGCCCGCCATGGCATGTATGCCGCCATATGTGGCACAAGTGCCGCACGCAACCACGGCTAATGCTTTGGGAGCCAGGCGATCGATCCAATCATTCGTTGGAATCGGCTGCCCAGTCTTGGAGTCGGTTCCAAGAGCTGCCCAGTATCCTTCCTTCTTAATCTTTTCATTGGGGATCGATCCTTCGACCACCAGAACAAACGGATTGAGCTTGCCTTCAGCAGCAAGGTACCAATACTTCAGGAACTCATCGCCGTTCTCGTACGCGAGGACGGGATTGTGCAAATGCACTTTGGGAAGCCCCGGAATCGCACCGAGGATAACGTCTTCAATGCTGGGCTGCGTTGCGGCAGTAATTGAAACGGAATCGCCGTCACAGCCGAGACCGGATGTCATCCAAACAATGTGGACGTCGGAGACGGGTGAATCTCTTTGAGTCTTGCGACCATAAGGAACTGCGTCTGCCATGGCTCAACTTCTCCTTTCCAGGCTCGAACTCTGGCGCCGTACGAAATCAGATTTTCCCGAAGAAGGAATACATCGTTGAAAGGGAGCGACTCAAGCAGGTCGATGCTGTATTATTCACCGGGAGAATCCTTAGATGGGGCATAGGGGATTCCCCTATCCGCTATGCCTTTGATGGTGAAGCGGTTAGTGCCTCGGCGCGATGGACTTAAGCGGAGTGCGGTGCGGTCATCAATAATCTTAATCAGCCTGATAAGGAAAACTAGCTATGCGCCCTTTTCATTCAGTGACGATTCGATGGCATGTTGCACGAGCTCGCGGGCATTTCGGAGGGACAATTTCTCTTTGATATGGGCTTGATAGGACTCCACCGTTTTCGTGCTGACGTGCAGCTCATCTGCGATCTGGCGCGTTCCATGGCCCGCCCCGATCAGCCGATAGACCTCAAGTTCCCGGTCGCTCAGCTTGGCCAGCGGGTCGCGCGGCGAAATTGAGCCGTGAACGAACTGTTGCAGCATCCGCTTGGTCAAGCGATCGCTCAGGTAAACATCTCCCCGCAGAATGTGCCGAATCGCGGTAAGGACTTTCTCCGTCGCTTCCTGTTTCATGATGTAGCCGTTTGCGCCGGCTCGCAGTGCACGCTCGGCATAGCTTGATTCGTCATGCATCGAGAGGACCAGTACCGGGAGATTCGGATACTTGGCACGAAGAGTTTTTAGCAGCTCCAGGCCGTCTGGCCCATCCAGAGAAATGTCGAGCACGACAAAGTCAGGCATCGCTTTCGGGATGGCTTGCAAAGCTGACGTGGCGCCGTCGGCCTCGCCGCATACTGTCAGATCCGGTTCGCGGCTGATAAAAAGTGCAAGCCCTTGCCGCACGATCGGGTGATCGTCAACAAGGAACACCTTGTACTTCGTTACTGATCCGACTGGGTTTTTGTTCACAGCAGTAAGTCCTCGTTCATGACGGTCAGCTACGCAGCGGAAAGAGGCACACCACCGTCGTCCCGCCCCTTAAGTTTTTCCGGACGTCGAGCCAGCCTCCAATCATATTCGCGCGGTAGCTCATTATATTCAAACCCATTCCCATATGATTCGCGGGTATCTCCGAAATCCCTTCGCCGTCATCCTGAATGGAGAGAGTGCCTTCGGCGTTTTCGGCAGACAAGCCGATGACGACGTGGCTCGGATTACCGTGTTTGATTGCATTGTTCACGGCTTCGCGCGCGATATGGTAAAGGTGCGTCGCCACGTTCACATCGTAGACCAAAACAGGCGTGCCACATTCAAAGCGGCAGGTAATGCGGAAAAGATCCTGCATCTCTTCGGTGTAGCGCGTCAGGGCCGACATCAGGCCGTGAGCATCGGATACGACCGGCAGCAGGCCTCTTGAAAGTTCCCGGGTCTTGTTGATCGCTTCATTCACCAATTTCACAATCTTTGCCGCGTCGCCTGATTCTCGCAGCGATTGCTCGCTCAGCTTGCTTTCCAAGACCTTGCTCATGAAAGCGATTCCGGTGAGATGTTGACCCAACCCATCGTGGAGGTCTTCGCCGATTCGGCGTTGCTCGCGCGCGCTGACTTCCAGGATCCCCTTTTCCAGCCGTTTGCGCTCGGTGATATCGATTCCCGTAACGATTACGTGCGACGTCGCGCCCTTCTTGCCCGCGAGTATGGTGCTCGACCAGTTGATTAAGCGAGGCGTTCCGTCGCGCGTCAGCCAGTACGTTTCAGAATCGCCCGGAGGCCGCGCTGAATTCGGTTGCTGGAAAATGGACTTGAAGTTGTCCACCTCTTCCGGCATCAGGAACAGGTCCCACACGTACCTTCCACGCACTTCCGCGAATGAATATCCCGTGGTTTGCTCGCAACTACGGTTAAAACGAACGATCCGCCCGTCGGGATCGAGCACTACGATTAACGCACCGACGATATCGAGAATTGCCGATAGGACGTTGCGCTCCTCCTGCAGCGATTCCTCGGCCTGCTTCAGCTCCGTGATATCGACGCCCACTCCGTGGATGAACCACGGCCGGCCGTCCTCGCGCCGAATCATTTCGGCTTCGCAATGAAACCACAGAACTCTTCCGTCGCGCGCAAGCACTCGATATGCGGACTTCAGGGGTTTGCCCGACAGAAACATATCCGCGGCTTCGGCGCTCCAGCGCTGCTTATCGTCCGGATAAATCTGGTCGTACCAGCGCACCGGATCTTCCAGCCATTCGTTCTGCGAAAACCCCAACGCCGCTTCGATTTGCGGGCTCACGTAAGCTTCGCCGATTCCTTTGTCCAGATAAGCCATAAAAACTACGGCAGGGATCTGTTCGACGAGTGCGCGGTATCTTGCTTCAACGCTGAGGGGCTGGTGGTTGGAATTTTCTTCGCTCGCCGGGCGTCCGGCTGACTCTGTTGCCAGAAAACGGCTCTCCAAAAACACGCCGGCCAATTCCTTGAGGGTCGCTTCCGCATCCATCACACTGGAATCCGCCTCGCGCAAAAAGAGCGACTCCGCGAGCTGACGCGTCCAATCGTTTTCCGTGATCGGATTTCCACTCATTTTGCATCTTCACCCGGCCGTCTCCAACTGGGCTCCTTATTAAGAGATGCTTGGGTGAATCTTCGGAGCGCATGAATGGCCCGCCCATACGTCGCCACCGCATTCGACGAAAGCAGCGAACCCGGAGGCTGGTTCATGAAGGGCATAAATTTATCCGGAAAGCCTGGCATGGTGCAGCCAATGCAAATGCCGCCGACATTTGGACACCCGCCAATTCCTCCCATCCATCCGCGCTTCCCCACGTTGCATTGGACCACCGGCCCCCAGCAGCCCAGCTTCACGATGCACTGGATCGAGCCATATTCCGCCGCAAACTCCGCCTGCTCGTAGTAACCGCCGCGATCGCATCCTTCATGGACTGTTTGACCAAACAACCACGTGGGCCGCAGAGCGTCGTCGAGCGGAATCATCGGCGCTCTTCCGGCCACCATGGTTAATAGATACAGGATGGTCTCCGTCATGTTGTCTGGCTGCACCGGGCATCCCGGCACACACACTATGGGAATATCGGCTTTTGACTTCCATTTCCATCCGAGGTAATCGGGAAGGCCCATGCAACCAGTCGGGTTCCCTTCCATTGCGTGTATGCCGCCGTAAGTGGCGCAGGTACCGGCTGCGATCACCGCCCAGGCGCGTGGCGCCAGGCGGTCGATCCAATCGCACGTTAGGATGGGCTGGCCGGTCTTCTGGTCCGTGCCGAACGTCGCCCAATAACCCTCTTTTTTGTTTTTTTCGTTCGGGATGGAGCCTTCGATCACCAGAATAAAAGGTTCGAGCTTCCCTTCCGCCGCGCGATGAAACACCTTCATGAACTCTTCGCCGTTCTCGTAGGAAAGAAAAGGATTGTGCAGGTTCATCTTGGGGACGAATGGGAGCGCTCCGAAAACCAGGTCTTCGAGGCTCGGTTGTGTGGCCGCCGTCATGGCGATGGTGTCGCCGTCGCAGCCGAGGCCTGCGGTGATCCAAAGTACGTCAATTTCGGTCAAAGCGGCCATGCGTAGGAAGGTACCCCTGCGGTCACCGAACGTTGGCGCTAAGTCCTGCTATTTCCCGCCGATTGTACCGAAATCTACACTAGCCTGTCGCGGTTTTCTTGGGAATACTCCATCACGGTGGGGACATCCGTCCAAACCGGCAGGTGCCGGACGGTTTGCCGGACGTAGCATTGCCTATACGGGTGCAAAATGATTGTGGACGAAAAAAAATGGACTGCAGAAAGTGTTCTCCAGTCCTCGCACAGGAATGCACATAAGATCACTGAGGCAGATCGAACCGGTAGCGTAACGCGAATCGCACCTGAAACGGTTCGGTGGGGTGGAAAACGTCCGCAAATTCCGCCGCGGCTGTTGGCGTTATTCTGGAGATATAGGCGTAGTCAATGTCGCTATCTCGGCGGTTAAGCAAATTCAAAAATTCGGCCGAAACGCTCCATCTCTTGTTAAATTGATAACCGACCTCCGCGTTCAGCAACGCCGTTAAGTTTGAGCGGTAAATTCCGTCGGACGTTAAATCGCGCGGGCCAAAGTAGCGCAGGCGCAAACTCGACGAAAAGCCTTTGTAATCGTGCACTGTGACGCCCGAGGAAATCACCCACCCAACCGCTTCGGGCACACGATAGCCACCCGGGCCTTGCACAGGATACTGGCCACCACCCACGTTGGTGAACGCCGCATCATCTGGGTCTATTTGGGTAAATCGGGCGCGGGAGTCCGCAAGGTCAAAATCAAAAGCCAAATGTTCCCGTGGCGTGTAGAAGTTCGCCCATTCGACGCCATAGCGGTTGCTGGACTGTTCTGAAGCAACCGTGCCTCCGGTGTCGCCATCCTGCTCCAGTTCGGAGTTACTGTGGAGATACCAGACCGAAAGGGTGCTTTGCAGATGTGGGACGATCAGGGTACGCACGCCGACTTCCCCGCCTTTGGTTTGGACCAGGGGAGAAATTGGGGTGCTTGGCGTGGGGAAAGGATTGGCCGGCGAAATCGGTTCCTCCCTTTGCGTTGCGCCACGCGCGTCGTTGCTGTGGAAACTGAATCCGCCCTGTATATAGAACTCAGTCTTGGCCCACGGGCCAAAAATCAAACTTGCTTTGGGGCTGGGCAGGAACTTGCTGGCCGTGCCGGAATTGAGCTTCGCAAAGTTGACCGCCGGAGAGCCAGGCAATTCCGTGGCGACATAAGGGGGAGTCAAGCTAGTGACGTTATATATTGCCTCGTCACCGCGCAAAGCCAGGACCGAGCGGAATTTTTCCGTCCACTGGATTTTATTTTCCACATAAAAACCGACCAGCGTGTCGGTAAATTTATTTAAATCCGTGTCCGCGGGCAAGATTGCCGTCAGATTCGGATTGGTTACACACACGACGATGGGTTCGTCATTGCAGGCGTTGATATCATTCTTGTCCGTGCGCACACGATCTTCTGTCCGGAAAAGGCCGTTGTGGACCCAATCGTTGCGGAGCTGCAGACCGAACGTGTTTGCCACCTTGCGGCCAAACCATGTGCTGAAAATCGTGTGGTGTGCGTCAAACCCCGCCACCCAGCGCCTGTCCTGCTGTTCGAACTGATCGCCCTTAATGGGGTCATCCAGGAAGTAAGTGAAATCAGAAAACAAATTGAGATCATAATAAAATCCGTAGGCCGTGGCTTTCGTCTCGGAATTTGCGCTGCTGCGATGCCATTCAGCCTGCAAGCTATAACGCTGTGACTCGCCACCGTCCGTCGGGTTCAGTGCGCCAAAGAAACCAACCAGGGGTATGGCGTCAACGGGGATTTGATCGCTTGAGTGCCATGTTCCACGGTAAGCGCGGGCCGTGATGCTGAAACCATTGTCGTCTCCGCCCTGGCTGTAAGTTAAAAGGCCATTGTATTTGTAAAAATTATCCTCATGGGTCGTCCATGGACCGTTATCGTGATACGCTTCTCCGCCGTACAGCAAATTGCCCCTGCCGAGCTTTTGCGATACGCCGAAAACGGCCCGCCCATAGCCATACATGCCGCCTTCCACCTGGAAGAAGTTCTGGGGCAGCGTCTTGAAATATTCCACATGGGCCGATCCAGCCGAGCCATAGTTGCCGACATCAGCGTAATAAGGACCTTTCTCGAAATTCACCCGCTCCACAAACTCCGGGATGACGATGTTCATGTCCGCGTACCCCTCGCCATGCGCGTGCGACGGCAGGTTAAGCGGCATGTCGTCGATGAAAATGGCGAAATCTGTGCCGTGGTCGAGATTGAAGCCGCGAAGAAAATATTGGTTGGCCTTGCCGCCGCCGGCGTGCTGAGTGATGATGACGCCGGGAATCGTCTCCAAAATTTCTCCAGAACGAAGAATCGGACGATCTTGGATTTCCGTCGCGCCCACCGTCCCCTGGGTGGCGGAGTCGGCAATTCCGATGAGGCTATCCTCCCGGCTCTTCACGTTTATGGTGGTGCTCACGGAGCTTACAGCCAGAGAGACGCGCAGCGGGGCCGGCGCCTCAGTGGTCCCTATGGTGACGGGGATTTCTTTGGTTTCCAGACCGGGACTAGATACCACGAGTCGATAATTACCTGCCGAGAGTCCAGAAATAATGAAGGAGCCGTTCGTGTCCGACTGTGTCGTTATTTGTACAGTACCCTTCGCGCTTCGAACCTGCACGGTAGCCCCGGCAATCACCGCGCCAGACGTGTCAACGACAGTTCCCGATAGCGGAATGATTCCTTGGGCATTTGCCGCTGCCCATAGCGAAGTTGTAGAACAAAACAGAATGATCAGGACCACCATGCACGTGCGCAGCCGGCCCGTCGAGCGCCTGGATCGCATGACGTCTCCGCATACGACTCTGACAATCGTGTTACTGCCGCGGACGGTGTTTGTAACACGCTTGCCATAATCGTGCTATCAGGGATTCCCTGATGCTGGCATAAGGTTTCTCCGATTGCCAGCTTTGCTTGCGGAAATGTCGACGGCAACTGGGTCTGGCCTCCCGCACGTGCTACGTGCTATACACGGTGACTCAGCGCGAACGGCTGGCGTTGAACCCAAATTAGAGGATCGAACATGGCAGAGTTGGCCCGAACCGGCCTTTCCATCGATCGCGAGTTGCTTGCAAGGTTTGATCTCGCCATCGCCAAGAAACACTACAAGAACCGCTCGGAGGCGGTGCGCGATCTCATACGCGACCACCTGGTTTCCGAGGAAGCCGACTCCAACAAAGTCGTGGTGGGGACTTTGACCATCGTGTACGACCACCACCGACCGAACCTAACGGAGAAACTGGTGAACGCGCAGCATCATGCAGGAAGCAGCGTCCTTGCCGCGACGCATGTGCACCTGGACCATCACAACTGCCTCGAAGTCGTCATCATGAAAGGGCGCAGCGGCGTCCTAAAGGACTTGGCCAACGAGATTCTGAGCCTGCGCGGAGTCAAACATGGCAAGTTCGTTCTGACCACGACGGCGAAGGACCTTCCGTAAAATGCAGTTACAATGGAAAATACAAGCTTCCCTGTATGGTTTATTCTTTTCCGCTCTTGCTATCTTGAATTAGGGCTCGGCCACGGAGGATATTGGGAGATGCGAGGAGGGCGTATGCGCGTGGAATATGTAGTCGTCGGTGCGGCTGTAGTGCTTGCGATTGTGGCGGGAATCGCAATTCTTCCCGACTTCATTCGTTATATGAAAATTCGCTCGATGTAAAACGAGAGACCTACTGGAACGGTCGGCGGGTTTGTCCCAGAATTGTTAAGCAGACTCCTGCTCGCCTGGCAAAATCTGAATGCGCAATTCCTGCCGGCCCAAAATAGGGTGGGTCGCGCGGACGACAACGTCGCCCGGCTTCTGCTTCGCTCGAATCCAGATGGCTCCTATCCCACCATTCAGAGCAAACGGATTGTCGCCGATCAATTCGGCGGGGCCGTCCAATTCGAAAGCGATGGCTCCGGTCGCGTACGGTCGCACATTGCCAAACTCATCGGTAACCCGGAAGACCACTCGAGTGGTATCTCGCCCGTCGGCTTCAAGCACATCATCATCCGCGCGCAATTCAAATTTCTGGTCGATCGCCTTGCCGGAGTACACCTTCTCGATAACTTTCTTGCCGGCGATATAACCTTCGATCCGCAGATCCCCCATCTCGTCCACGTTTGATAGATCCAGCACGTATAGAGGGTGGGGAAGATTGCCGAAATCCTTCCGGTTAGGATCCGCTTCCGCCACCAGTTTGCCCCCCACAAAAAACTTCAGGTGGTCGCAATTCGAGGAGACCACCGCATTTTTGTCCCAATCATATTCATCGCTCGCCGACCAGTGAAATCCCGGCTCGAGCACGATTTCCTCGTCGGGATCGCATTGAGATTTGTAGAAACCCGCGGCCGGCTTGGGTTCGCGGAAGATATCGCTCACTCCGTGGTAGCAGATGCGATCGCCCGAGCCGAATTCGTCGTGAGTGTTGTAGTCGAAGGCGCACCAGCCAAGTCCGCCCGCATACTGCGCGTTCCCGGCAATCTGGTTATGCACGCGCGCGTGACGGATGGTGTGCTCCATCAGCCGTCCATTGTTATCGAAGGATTTGGTATCAAACGTGTGGCCCACAAACTCCGTGTTCAGATACCGCTTGTGATTCGGCGGCTTCAGCGGGAAACCGAAATCGTTCATGGTGAAAACGTCTTCCAGGAATTCCGAGTCCTGAAAGTAGCGCACCCCGCCGGTCTGGCGCGTGGAATCGAGCGAATGCGCCAGCGCATTCGTGCGCGTGTAGAAATCATGATCGTCTTTGGACTCGTTGATGCGCACGCCCCACAAAATGATCGACGGATGATTCCAGTCGCGCTGAATCATGCGTTGGACATTATCAATGGCCAGAAGTTTCCACGCTTCGTCTCCAATATGCTGCCACCCGGGAATCTCTTCGAACACCATCAGCCCAATTTCGTCGCAGCAATCGAGAAAGTGCCGCGACTGGGGATAGTGCGACGTCCTCACGATGTTGCACTTCAGTTCCCTTTTGAGGATGATCGCGTCCCGCCGCTGCACTCGCTTGGGCATAGCCTGGCCCACGAAGGGAAATGTCTGGTGCCGGTTCAGTCCGCGCAGCTTCACTACTTTCCCATTTAGCTTGAATCCCTCGTCGGTGAAGGAAGCTTCGCGAAAGCCGATCCTGCGGCTGTCTTCATCCGCGATTCCCTCGGCTCCACGGATGCGCACGACGGCGGTGTAAAGATTCGGCTGCTTCAAATCCCACAGCTTGATGCCACTAAGGTCGGTCAGTTCGAGTGAATGTGAAACTGCCTTGCCGCCTGAATCCGATGCGGGAATTCGCTTTTCCGCCTTGGCGAGAACATGGTCTCCGTCTCGCAGTTCTGCTTCCAGGGTCAACGGTCCTTGATTCGGCGCAAGGCTGCTTACGTAGCATTCGACTTCCACGCTGGGATTGGACAGAACGTTCCTCGGCTTTGCAAAAATATTCTCGATGAAGGTCGCCGGCACGATTCGCAGAGCCACCTCGCGGTAGATTCCTCCGAACGTCAAGTAGTCAATCACGTTGCCGAATGGAGGGATATCTTTCCGCTCGGTGGAATCCAGCGCTACGGCCAGTACGTTCTCTCTATCCCAATCCACATACGGCGTCAGGTCAAACGAAAACGGCGTATATCCGCCACGATATTCGCCGAGCTTGTGTCCATTGATCCATACGGTCGACGCCGTCATCGCTCCTTCGAAGTCCACGAATACGTATTTTCCCTTGGCCGCGGGGGGAAACTCGAAGCGCCGCCTGTACGCCGACACAAACTCGTACGATTTTTCATCGAAACTGTGCCACGGAAGCCGCTTGTTCGTATGCGGCAGGCAGACGGCCGCGAATCCCGAATCATCGAAGTCCCGCCGCTCAAATCCTTCGACCGGTCGATCGCTGTATCGCCAGTTCTGATTAATCGGCAGGATCAGCCGTCCAACTGAACCCTCCGGCCTGCTGCGAGCTGAGATTGCTCGGGAAATCGGATCTTTCTCAATCGAAGCGCCTGCAATCAACACGCCTGTTGCCTTTAGGAATTTCCTTCGATCGATATTGTTCATAGTCTTCGTCGCAAGGCCTTCCCTTCTTTGGACTCTGGCAGCGGAATTATACACACACCGGTGGTTTGTTTGGCGTTGCTTGGAATGAGGCCGTGTGTCTTAGTTCGTCTTGGGCTAGAAGATCGCAGCATGAAACGGGAACGCTTCGTGGGTATAATCTCCCGCGACACCAGGATCACCTGACGAATGGCCGTTCGAACATTTCTAAATGGGTGAGGCTTTTATGACCAAAGGCGCCGATTCACCGAGCCACGATACCGTCCGCCAGTTGCTTCGCCACATGGTTGCAACGTTGGCTTACCGCGGCCACAAGGCACTCCGTGGCGCGCCCGCCGATTTCGCCGACTTTCACGCCTACGAGTCCACCCGCACGCCCGGGAAAATCCTGGCGCACATAGACGATCTCCTGGATTGGGTTCTCTCACAAGCGAAGGGTAAAGAGGAGTGGCACAGCTCCAAGCAATTGCCTTGGGATGAAGAAAAGAAGCGCTTTTCGGCGGCGCTGAAAGCGCTCGATGACTACCTCGCTTCCGACGCACCACTCGCCGTCCCTTCCGAGAAACTTTTTCAGGGCGCCATCGCGGACGCCTTTACGCACGTAGGCCAAATCTCACTGCTCCGGCGCATGGCCGGCTCTCCGGTACGCGGAGAAAATTATTCGAAAGCCGAGATTGTCTCGGGCCGGGTAGGCATCGAGCAGGCTTCGCCCCCTCGCGAGTTTGATTAGCTCAAGCCACCTTCGGAAGGCGAATACCTGCAGGAATATAGATCAATAAAATGGCCGGGGGCTTAGGCTGAGGGACCCTAGCCGCCCGGCCTTTCTCACCCATCTCCGCAGGGTCTGGGTAAGAAACCCTTTTAGGCGGCAGATTCGCCGTTACGCATGAACTCGTACCGCTCGATAGCAGCGGCCACTCCCACATCGCCCGCATTCTCGGGACTGCTGCGCAGAACCCGTCCCAGACATCTGACGCGCACCGGACCAGCCTGAGTGAGTTCGTGCGGAAGAGTCATTACGATTTCGACCGGTGAGCCGCTCTTTAAGCCCTTGGGCAAGTGAAAATAGAGGCCGCGCGAACTTACTTCGCGCGATTCAGTTGCGGCCTCGCCAACCACGCTTTCATCCGTCCATCGGACGGTGAGCGGCAAGCGCATTAGAAAACGCCGCGTTGCACGTCGCTCTTTTAGAGCCACAGGACACACTCCCTAACTACGTGACGATCTTGGGCCTTATCGCTATCGAAACCAATAGAGCGAAAGCGTCAATTCTCTGGACCTTTAGTGGTACAGAGGTACTAGCCGAACCAGGGTAAACCCTCGCTTTTGTTCGGAATCCGGACTACCGCTCAACGCCGGAGGGCTTGCGGAACGTCCGCAGAATATCCTCGAGGGTGATCACGCCTTCGAGCTTGCTTAGGTCGGCACGGCTCAGAACCGGAAGCGCCGGCCAGTCTCCCGCCCAATGAAGTGCCTCTTCGAGCGACATGTCTCGGAAGACAAAGGGTGCCGGACCGTTGGAGCGCACCTCTGAGATCGTGCGGGGCTGCGAAGCGTCCGCCGCCAGTCGCAATAGATCCTCGCGGTCCACGAGGTTCCATTCGCCGGGCCGCACGCGCAAAAGGTGCAGCGCTTTCGGCTTCCCTTCCAGACGTTTCACAGCGTCCGTGACTTTATCGCCGGCTTCCACGATTATGGCGATCTCCGGTTGCATGGCGTCTTCCACCGTAAGAACCATTTGCTCGCGACGCTCCTCGGTCGAAGGCAGCAGCATGCCGTCCTGGCGGGCGAGCAAATCAAACAGCGGAACCTTCTGGTACGCGCGGGAGATTCCATATGCGATTAAGCTCGAAATCATGACGGGGAGGATCGCCGTATAGTTGCCGGACACCTCGATGACCATGAATACGGACGTAATTGGCGCGCGCAGAAAGCCTGCAAAAAACGTGCCCATCCCAACGAGCGCAAACGTGCCCACGGTTCCCGTAAGTCCGAGGAAGAAATGCTGCTCGATTGCGCCCACTGCCGCGCCCAACATGGCCCCGATGAACAGAACCGGCGCGAACATTCCTCCGGGCGTGCCGCTCAAGAATGAAAATCCGGTCGCGAGAATTTTGAGCGCCGCGAGTATCAAAAGCAGCTTCCACGTGAATTGCCCGTGAAGGGCCTGGTCAATAATTGGATAGCCCGCGCCCATCACCTGTGGCAGCCGAATGCCTATGAGCCCGATCAGCAATCCGGCAACCGCGGGCTGAAAGTACTGTGTCCACTTCGGAAGCGCTTGTAAGCGCGGCCGTGCGTAAACCAGCCACTTCAAGAAAGCCAGTGAAGCCAGGCCTCCGACAATTCCGAGAACGGCGTACGCCAGCAATTCCGCCGGACGTGCAACACGAAATGGCGGGACACGAAACATCGATTCGGGTCCAAGAAACGCCCGCATGGTCACTACACTTGAGATGGCCGCCAGTACGATCGCGCCCAGCACCCCCGCGTTCCATGTTCCGATCACTTCCTCGAGCACGAACAGCACAGCCGAGATCGGCGCATTGAAAGCCGCGGCCAGTCCTGCCGCGGCTCCTACCGGAGCGATCAGCCGGACCTTCTCCTGCGACAAACGCAAACGGCGTCCGATAAGCGAAGCGATTCCCGCTCCCATCTGCAGCGAGGGGTCTTCGGGCCCCAGTGATTGCCCGGACCCGATGGCCAGAGCGCAGGTGACAAATTTCCCCACCACGGTGATAAACGGGATGTAGCCGTTCGAAATGTAAACAGCGGCCTTCGTCTGGTTCACACCACTTCCTCGCGCGCGGGGAAAAGCGTGGATTGCGAGCACCGCAACTAGGAGACCTCCGATTGTCGGAACCAGAAGAACGCGAAGGGCCGGAGGAGAGAGCGAAGAGCCGAGGAGTTCAAGCTGCGTCCATTCAATTGCGATGCGGAAACAAACAACCGCTAGGCCGGAAAAGACGCCGATCAGGACCGCCAGAAACAGGAAGAAGCGATCTTCCCGCATGGTAAAAACGCGGTGTGTCCACTCTTCCCATTTGGCGCGGATTGCGCTGCGTGCAGGAACTGAATTCGCGGCAGGCGCCGCCGGAAAGACCACCGCGTCCGGCGAATCAGTTGTGATCGGTTCGGTCATTGGACCTTGGCTCCACGACTTAGCCCCAGAAGCCACAGCGCGCGATCTTCCCCTTGGGGCTCCCCACATGCACCGGCTGCGGCGTTTTCCATTTCAAATACCAGAGACATGGCCTCATACATGCTGTCCGGATGCCTCTGTAAGTTCCTCGAACTCCAATCGAGCCCGGCTTCCGCGCTCTTGGCAAACGTTATTTGAAGCTCCGTGCGGGGCGGCGTCGTTGTGAGCAATTGGCCGCTTACCTGCGCACAGTCCTGAACCCGCGTTTTCGCCATAGACAGTGCGCTCGAAACTCGCTGGGCCTTCGTGGGGAGAGAAAGGCCGGGAACAAACGGGTCCATGGCTTGAACGTGCTGGGCCATAGCAAGCATGCCCGATGTTTCGGGGTCCGAACGGTCTTGCAGCGGCAATTGTTCCAGATATTCCGCTGCTACTCTATATTGCCCGAGTTCGAAAGCCGACGTTGCCACGCCGAGCAATGCCGCCTTATCTTCCTTATTCTTGGCTAAAACAGTGCGGAACACTTCGAGCGCGCGCGCCCAGAGCTTGGCACGGTTCAAGAGCTGGGCGGCAACCTTCAATTTCTCGGCATCATCGGCCGGCGTGTTGTTGGCTAGCGCCATGATTTCCGGCACCGCCTGGTTCACCGCTCCGTGATCCAACAGATATTCGCAAAGTTCGCGGCGTATCTCCCAGCGCACGGCAATGGGATCGGTCTCGAATTCGCCGTAGATTGCGCTGTGATAGTAACGAAGCGCCTCTGGCATGAGCCCTTTCCGCGCCGCGATTCGCGCCAAAGCTAGGTTGATTTCCCCGCTTCCGGGAGACTCCGACAGCAGATTCGTAAGGTAAGAACGCGCTTCGTCGTCGCGGCCGGCAGCGGCCAACGCCAGCGCCAAATGAAACTGAAACCGTGTATTCCCGGGAGAATAAACCAGCGCGTTACGATAATCCGTTAAGGCCGTCTTGGCGTCGCCATTCTTAAAACTATCTTCCCCTAGTTGGAACCACTCGTCCGCGAGCATGTGAATCTGTTTGTGATACATGCGCGAGACGAATGCCGTAAAAAGAAGCGACCCGATTACAAGAACGAAACAACCGAGCAGGACGGCTTCCCGGGAATAAATTCGCGGACCCTTATTTTGTATTGCGCTCGTATTTGCCGCTGCACTCATGCTCAATTCCGACACAAAAAGAATACCCTATCCGGGCGCATTTCGACGCGAGAAGCGTGATATTCGATGGAGGAAGATAAGAGGTTACGAATCAAGCCTGATCGATCAAGCGATGATGAATCGCGTAGAGGGCCAGTTCCAGCCGGTCGGATACTCCGAGCTTATCAAAGATGTTGTGCAAGTGATTCTTCACCGTCTGCTCGCTGATGAAAAGCTTCTCGCCAATCTCGCGGTTTCGAAAGCCTTGCGCTACAAGCTGAACAATTTCCTTCTCGCGGTCGCTCAGCAGCGGCTTTTCGCGGCGCTGCCCGGATTCAGCGGATTTCTTGAATGCATCGATTACTTCCGCGGTCATGCGATTGTCCAGCCAGATTTCGCCATCAAATACCTTGCGGATGCTTTTCACCAAAAGGTCGCTCGCGGATTGCTTCAGCACCACGCCGCGGGCGCCCAGCCGCATGGCGCGAACCACGTCGCGGTCGTCTTCCGCCGCGGTCAGAACAATCACGCGCGTCGGCAGCGATTCGAAGTTCACCTCTTCCAGCACGGCCAAGCCGTCTTTCTCCGGCATGCGCAAATCCAGCAGCAAGATGTCCGGCTTGAGCTTCGCCAGCATCTTGATGCACTCCACACCGTTCGAGGCTTCCCCGATGATTTGAATCTCATCGGCCGCTTCGAGCAGTTTGCGGAGACCGTCGCGGAAGATGGCATGATCATCCGCGACCAGGATGCGAATCACCTGTTTCGCTTTCGTCATTTTAATTCAGTGGGATTTCTACCGTTAGACGCGCCCCGTGCCCGGGATTCGATTCCACCGTTAGCGTTCCCCCTACGCTCCGTGTTCGTTCTTTGATCGAAATTGGCCCGAGACGCAGCCGGTCCAGCTCCTCGTTCGTAAATCGCCCGGAGAAACTGAATCCACGACCGTTGTCGTCTATGACGAGTGAGACTTTCACCTCGTCTTGCCCTAGTTTTACCACGACGTGGCTCGCCTTAGCATGTTTTTTTACGTTATGTAGTGACTCTCTGTAAATCTGGAACACTTCCCGGCAAATGCGGTCCGGCAGGCGTAAATTGCGATCTTCGATGAAAAGGTCCACCGCCAGCCCCGCTTCGTTCCGAAAGCGCTCGGCGAACCCCAACATCAGCTCCCGCATGTCCGCGCTCTCTACGCGCAGCGGCCGCAGATCGGTCACCATGCGCCGCAGCTCCTCGCTCTCTTGTTTCACTGTCGTTTGCAAAGTTTCGAGCTCTTTGCCCGCTTCTTGAGGTGTCCAGGGAAACTTGTGGCGCAGCACGTCGAGTTGGATATTCAAGCTCAGCAGCGTCTGCAGGATGCCGTCGTGCAGGTCGCGCGAAATCCGGCTGCGTTCTGATTCCACCGCCCTCGCGCGCAAATGGCGCAGCAGGAAGACATTCTCAAGCGGCGGTGCAATCTGCCGAACGATTTGCTCGAGCCAGCGAAGGTCTCGTGCGCCAAAGCGCTTGCGGGGATTTATCACCAGCACCCGCCCGGCGGGACGTCCGCCCGCGTCGATCGTCACCGCCAAAAATGACCGCGCGCCGAACTCCTCGCGCGTCGAATCGGGCGGCGCCAGCAACGCGCGGCATCGTTGACCCGTGCGGCGGTCCCATCCGAAGCCGCCATTCTTGCCATCGCTATATTCCCAACAGAATGAGACCTCAAAAGCATCGGTCAGGAACGTGTCCGAGCGCGAAAGCGAAAGCGTTTCCGGACCTGCCGGTTCCCGATCCGAAGCGCGAATCTTCCAGACGAAAAGCCTTTCGAGCTCCTCATCGCGGATGGCCAGGCAGGCTTGTTCGCATTCAAATTCCAGCACTAGCTCACCGAATACCTGGCGGATTGACTCGGTCAAGCCGCGGTCGAATTGCAGCAGCCGCGTGACCTTCTCAAGAAAGTACCTCCTCTCGAGATGTTCCCGTTCTCGCGCTCCGAGAAACCCCATCCCTAGGCCGGAAACCAGCGTGCCAAATCCGATGGACAGCCAATGCCAAACGCCTCGCCAACTAAACGTCTCGGTCGCAGCTATACGAAGGATGATCCCGACCGTCGCAACGCTTACGAGCGCGAGCATCGCGCGCGCTTTTCCTCGAGTCGCCAACCCAAACACCACGAAGAGGAATAAGAACCAGCACGACGAAACAGGGGGCTTAAATAGCAAGAACACGACGAGCGCGGCAACGTCCGCAATCAGGGGGATTTGAATTTGTTTATCGCTGAAAACGCTTTCGGAGAGCACAACTGCCAATGCCACGGCCAAATACGCAGCAAGAAACCAGGCCGACACCTCGCGGTAGGTTTCCCCGGGCGTCTCGAGAAGCGCTACCAGTGCCAAAGCCACAAGGATGGCTCGAGCCAGCGTGACCTGGCGTTCCAGATACAATCGTTCGGCGCTATCGAGAGGCATCGTGGCGGGCAACTGCCTATCAAAGTCTAGCAAGCCCCTCGACGCATGCAACGGCGCGTCCTCGTGTGGTTGTCGCGCTGGTGACGGGTGTTCCTAGAATGCAACTTTTAAGAAGACCTCACGCGTACACTATTTGACACTGGGTGCATAATCATTCAAGGAATTCGATTAGCGCGACGCGGGGGCACTCCGGCTTGGCAGACCGTTACACACGACGAGAGGTTGGGCGAATTTTGGGGCTTGAACCCAGCCGGCTTCGTTATTGGGAGCGGCTGCGCTTGGTGCGTCCTCAAGCGCGATGGGGCGAACGTTTCTACAGTTTTGGTGACCTGGTTGCTCTCCGGTCCATTCAGCGGCTTACAAAAAATCGAGTGTCCGCCCGAAAGCTGCGGCGCGCCGTCACGCTAATCGAGCAGCAATTCGGAGGCAATTCCCTCCCGCTCCAGGAGCTTCACCTCGTCGAGCAAGGCCGCGAAGTCCTGGTGGTTCCTCCCGGCGCCGAACGCCCGTTCAATCCCTTCCGCCAGCAATGGGTTTTCCCATTTCATATCCCGATCCGTCCCGCGAAATTACATTCCATGGCCGGCCCCACGCCGGAGCAGTTTTTCGAAAACGCGCTAAGTTGCGAGACCCGCCAGGAAATGCTTCCGCAAGCAATCGAGAATTATCAACGCGTCGTCGAGCTTGCGCCGGACTGGATCGAAGCCCACATCAATCTCGGAGTGGCGTATTACCAGATGGGCCAGCTTACCGATGCGCGCGCCGCGTTTCGTGCCGCGGTCGAACTCGACCCATTGAACGGCATTTCGCGCTACAACCTTGGCTGCACCCTCGAGGAGTTGGGTGAATTTGACGAAGCCATCGACCATTTGCGCCGCGCCGCTCGTGCCATGCCGGCTCACGCCGACGTGCATTTCAATCTCGCCCTGGCCTACGAGAAGCGCGGTGAGCGCCCCGCGGCCCGCGACCACTGGATGCTCTATCTTCGCTACGCGCCCAATGGCCCCTGGGCCGAGCAAGCTCGCGCGCGCCTCCGCCAATCTTCCGTGCGCCGCAAGCGCTCCGCCCCCATCCCCTTCCGCCGCCCCGGCTAATCCCCGGCTAGCGCCCACACCAACCGATGGATAGCGCACCGCCCTTCCCCTCCACACAAACAGTTAAATTAGGCCACGGATAGTATCTGCGCGTGTCGCATCGGTGTTTGACGGGCGTGCGGCTTTTGGCGTTGTTCCACGCGCGCTAAGTTGTCTGCCTCGCGCTTGCGGCGCGTTCCCTATGGCGAAAATTTACCACGTTGAGTTGCGGCATCCGCTGTCGTAAACTAGCTCGTCCGTGGTGAGCGTAGCTCAGCTGGTAGAGCATCGGTCTGTGGCACCGAGGGTCGCGGGTTCAAACCCCGTCGCTCACCCATCTTCTTTCCATTTGAAAACAAAACCCTTTTGAGATTTTCCGCTTCCGCCCGCATACCTGAGTTTTTGCACAACCATTGCACACAGGCTCGAGACGGCCCCCCAGGTCTGTGCGTAAAATTCAGGTCCGTATGCAAATCGGCGGGAAGGGAAGCAATTAGGGGCGATATCTTGTGAAGGCCGAGAAACGCTTGTTCCTGGTTAGGCCGAAGAGAGAAACAGAATATGACCCGGATGGAAAGGAAAACGTCGGATGGCGGTCAGCCCGAAAGGTCGGAACATTGCGACAGGCACCCGATCATTGGTAACGGTGAAAAAACAGTGAGGAAAACAGTGATAGCGGAGGTCAAAGAATGAACTGTAGGAGCGCAGAAATTCTCGAGAAATGAGGTTCGGAAAGGTCGGACGTTGTCGGTTCTAACACCGGAGATATCAACGGTCAAGAGTCAAGATGGCGGCAAGCAGGGCGGAGGGACAAGAATGCGATCGGACAGACCATCGCGGCAGAAAGCGGTTCGAATTCGCGGCCTTACCCGCAAGCAGCATGCGTTCGTACGCGAAAAGGTGCTCGGGATGAGTGACAAAGAGGCTGCACTGGCTGTCGGCTACTCACTCAGCGTTGCGGAGAACACCAAGCAAAAAATCTGGAAACCACCAGTGCGGGCGGAGTTCGAACGCCTAAATGAATCGCTGCGCGCGAAGGGTATGGACAAAAACCCGATCGCGGACGCACCTATAAGTCCCTAAGGATGCGAGTTCCACGAGAAAAATCACCATTCGACACTGGGATCTTTGAGCATGATACCCAGGGGGCCAACGCGTGCCCTCACAGAGGTGCTCCCATGTCAGCGGCTCGCTGGCGTTCTTGGCGCGTCCGCCGCGACAGTTGTCTGTGCAGCTTCGCTTGTCAACGTTTGTTGCCACCAAAGGAAATAAGTTGGCAAGTCACGTTGCTCGCCAAGCTGATAGGACGCCGAAACCGTCCCTTTCGTCACGCCACTACCACCCTACTCCCTGAGGAATGTCGAGAAGTCGGAGAAATTGTCCACTGCCTCCGGTCCAAACGCGTGAATCAAGACTACTGCAGCGACAGCGCCGTGCATCTGGGCATCGAGAACTGCGGACACGGTTCGATGAAGCAGTTGATACCTAAGAGTGCTATCCGGGCGTATCTCTTTCGAGAGATGCTTGGACAGAAACTCAAGCCTATGCAATCGCGTTCCGCGAGGATCTGTAGACATCGTTTGGTTCTTCTCATCACCGCGGACCCAAGCCCATACACGCGAACCGAACGGCTCATCCGCCTTACCTTCTACCGCGATAACAACTGCGTCGCCTTTAGCGTTGCGCCCATACGCCATGAGATCAGTCGTCGATGGAGCAATCCTAGTGTCGAGGAAAACTGGCTTCTCGGCCAGGCAAAGATCGACAGAAATCCCACGGAGGATTGACCCGCCCGAGTTTTTGTACCACGACGAATGAGAGAGTTTACATCACAGCTAGGGCCTGTGAACTTGAGTTTGGTGGCATGGGAGGAATACAGGCCGCCGGTGCTGGCGGCCTGTAGCCCAGCGACGAGTGCGGCCGCCTGGTGTTGTATTCCACCCGCCACTTCTCGATCACGATCTGTGCCTCTGTCAGTGAGTAAAAAATCTCTCCGTTCAAGCATTCATCCCGCAGCTTCCCGTTGAAGCTCTCGCAGTAACCGTTCTCCCAAGGACTGCCCGGCTCGATGTAGAGTGTTCCCGTTCCCAGATTTCTCAACCACTTCCGAAGTTCCGCGGCCACGAACTCCGGACCGTTGTCAGATCGAATATTCTCTGGAACTCCGCGCCAGAGCATCACATCGGCCAACGCCTCGATGACCTCATAACTCCCAAGTCTTCGAGCTACTCGAATCGCCAGGCACTCCCGCGTGTATTCATCGATCATCGTTAGCATGCGGATCATTCTCCCGTCATGAGTCATCGCACTCACGAAATCGTAGCTCCACACGTGATTCGCCCGCTCGGGCCTCAGCCTCACGCATGAGCCGTCATTTAACCAGAGCCTTCTCCGGGGCCTTTGTTTCTTAGGGATCTTCAGCCCTTCGCGACGCCAGATGCGCTGCACTCGATCTTTCCCCACCTGCCAGCCTGCGGTCCGCAACAGCGCCGTGATCCTCCGGTAGCCGTAACGGCCATACTCACTGGCCAGGGTAATAATCGCTCGCGTCAGCGCATCTTCGTCCGTCCTCTGGATCGGCAGGTAGCGCTGCGTTCCACGCCACTGATTCACCAGCCGGCAAGCATGTCGCTCGGAGAGTTCATGTTTCTCCCGCGCATGCTCCACCGCACAACGACGTCGCTCAGGGCTTAGAAGTTTCCCTCCGCAATATCCTTGAGAACTTGCTTCTCCAGCGACAGCTCCGCCACGACTCGCTTGAGCTTTGCGTTCTCTTTTTCCAGTTCCTTCAGTCGTTTTGCTTGATCCAGCTTCAGGCCGCCGTATTCCTTTCGCCAGCGGTAGAACGTCTGTACCGTGATTTCAGCTTCCTTGCAGGCTTGCGGGGTGAGCTTTCCGTTCGCAATTCCCACTTCGATCTGACGCAGTATCGTCACGATCTGTTCTGCTTTGTACCTCTTGATTGGCATATCCAGCCGTCCTCCTCGTGAATTCTCTCTCACGTCGGCTGGTACAAAAAGCCCCGGTCAGGTCACTGCTCCCTCACTAGGGAGATACTTCCTATTTTGCGTCGGTGTCCGTTTGGGTCCACTCACTTGACACCTCGTCCTCTGAAACACCTGCGCGCAGATTCAGCGTTTAGGGGCTGGCCGCTCCTCCGGAGATTCAAGCTCGCTTTTCACTCGCGCCCGCCGGAGGGTTTCGCGGTAATAAATCAAGAGACCGAAAACGCCGAATAGAAACACAGCCAAGCCTAGAGCATCGTAGGCCACCACAAGAGAACAAGCGAGGAATCCGATCCAGATCAACCACCACTGCGTCCTGTCAGGTGACCACATATGCAGTTACATTCATAGCCTTGTATTTGTTTCGCGCGCGCATTATAAGCGAGATGGAAAGTGAACAAAAAGGAATCTTATGCAGCGCCCAGACTTCTCCAACTACGTTGCCCATTTTACGAAGAACGCGCCTCCATTCGGCCTCAAAGAGAACGCTGACGACGACTCGATAAAAGCTGTGACGGGAGATGCGCGAGAGAGACTTGTTTCGATTCTTCGTTCAAAGAAGATATTTGCTACGACGATGCCTTGGACCAACAAGCGCGCCGTCGCCTTCACCGAGTGCCCGTGGGGCTCACTCCTAGACCACACGAAGCAATACTCCCCGTACGGAGTGGGTTTTACGAAGGCGCATTTGATTGCCGCTGGCGACGGTCCCGCAATTTATCTCCGTCCGCACCTGCATGAGCATCAGCAGGATTTTCGCTCAGAGGCCAAGCCGGCATGGCGAGGATTCCATCCCGAGCTATATGCTTTTGTCACGCCTTTCTGCCCAGCCTACTCGCCCGAAGGGTACAAAGAGAAGCATTGGAAAGGGAGGCCGCCGATTGACTACAGCAATGAAAGAGAGTGGCGCGTTCCTCACGAATTCTCATTTGAACTACCAGAGGTGCAGTTCATAGTCGTTCCAGACTATGAGGCTGTTGCGGAATTTCCGAAAGATCTCAAAGATGCAATCGGTCGAGAAAAGTTCATCATCGTCGAGGTTTATTCCCAGATCGAAAAGCTGTGGCCCGTGCACTTGTTGTAGCGTTACTCCGAGGCCAAGCGCCGAGAAATCATCTGTTTTTGGAACGCCGGATCGAAGATTTTGCGTTGCGTGAATTCAACAACTTAGAGCGGAATCAGAGTGAGGGATTTTGGAACGTTCCTCACGTTATGTCTTCCCCTGCATCGTTACCTCATGCGGCATCGAATCGTGTGAGATGTGTTGCTTGGGGGTATCACTCGGGAACAGGAACTTTCCAAGATGAAAAGCCTCGGCCTTTGGCTTAGTTTCTGCCGGAAACTAACCTTCCGAGTGGATCAAAAATACAGGCGCTGCTCAATTTCTTAAGCGCGTTAAAAAAATAGTTTTGCCCCAAACGAAATCGTACGGTGGGAAAAACCGAAGAGGTGAGGATTTGCGAATCCGGTCGCTTCGGCGACCCGGCCGGCATTGTCGATGAACGGATCGATGGACGCGAAGTTTGGATGATTGAGAGCATTCAGGAAGTCAGCGTGAAATTGAAGGCTGAACTTTTCTGAAATATTTGTGACTTTGAAAATCGAAAGATTGAGGACGTTCGTTTTTGAGGTGCGCAAAGTATTGCGGCCCACATCGCCGAATGGGCTGCCGAAGACCTGGTCGGCGGTGCGCGTGTTGGCGATGAAGCGGACCTGATTCCTGAGGACGACGCTCGGGGCGTGGGCTGGATCTGGCACCGTGTTTCCGGCTGCGTCGGTCATTGTTCCCGTGAATCCGTTATTGAATTTGTTGAGACTGATTAGCGTTGTTGGAGTGATGGTGGAACTTCCGCAGAGATTTCCTGCGACGTCCACGGCGCAAATGTCGTTGGCGAAAATGCCGACGGACTGCACCGGCGCGGCGGAACTTCCGAGGAAGGGGCGCAGCGAGCCATCGGGGCCGCCGAGTGCAGCGTTAAACGCAGGATCATACGGATTTTCGGCATCCGGAATTCCGCCGCACGCGCCACCGCCGCTGGCGCAATTCAGTCCCGACTGAGCTGCCGTGAAGGGTTGGCCCGAGTAGAGCGAATATACGGCCGAGACTTTCCAGCCTCCGAAGGCGTGGCCCAGGAAACCTAACTGGCGGCGATAAAACGGCAAATCTTCCAGCACTGTGAGAACCCAGTTTTGCGGAAAATCGATCCCGGAGAGGCTGTGTTCCTGATCCGTAAAGTTGACCTGGCTCTGAGAAATTGCGAAAGTGCCGCCCGCGGCTAGTGTCGCTCCAATCTCGCTAGCATTGTCGGTGGTTTTGCTGAAGGTGTAGGCAGATTTCAGGGTCAACTGGTTCCACAAATGGGTGCTTCTGAATTCGATCTGGAGTCCGTGGTAATCGGAGTAGCCGGTATTCGTGCGCTCGCGGACGAGAGCTGCGCCGGTGCAATTTACTCGTCCTATCAATTCAGGGATCGCGGCCTCCGATGCGGGACACGGCGTTAGACCGGCAGGAACTAGCTGGGGGTACAGATTCGCGAGACCCAGAATGTATGGGTTGCCGTTGATGGTCTGAAACAGGTTTTGTGCGTGGTTGCCGACGTAGCGCACTTCGAATGCGGCATTTTGCGCGATCTGCTGCTGCACGCCGAGAGACCACTGATGGACGCGATCGGGGCTGAAATGCGGCGAGATAGTTGTTTCTCCCAACGTGCGCGGATCAAAAATTCCCGTCTGCAAGTGTGGCGCGAGAAGCGTTCGCACGTTCTTCCCGGTGGGAACGGCGGGCAAGGGATTTGCTGAAGCATCCGCGCCCGTGAGAGTGGTGAGGACTACGGCGGGAGCGCCGCCGGCCATATTTATATAAAGACTGTAAAAGGGCGGATCGTACGCGAGGCGGTAGCCGCCGCGAATTACCGTTTTTCCCGCTGTCGAATTGAACAAGCCGTTCCCGGGCGACCATGCGAATCCTATGCCAGGGCCCCAGCTATTCTTCGGTGCTGGAAAGGCCGGGAAAGTTGTCGCGCTCAAGGGAAGACTGGGGTCCCAGAGAGGATTGCTGCTGGTCTGCGACTGGGTGGTCAGCTTGTGAAGAAGATTTGCGGGCTGTCCATAATAGGACCAGGTCAATCCCAGATTGAGGATAAAGTTTGGCGACAACTTGAAATCGTCGCCAAGATATAAAAACGTGTCGCTCTCTCGAAAATCCAAGTACGGATTCCCCGAAGCGAGCCGCACGCGGTTGGGCGTGTTGGCCACAAATGCGCCAAAGTCGCTGTATCGGAAGAGTCCGTTATATTCAGTGAGACCGATGTTCGGTGAGCGAAGATGGGTGAAATTCACACCAGCTTTCAGTGAGTGCCGGCCTGCAAGATGCGTCCAGTTGTCTTGAATTTGATAGGTATTGACGATGCGGCCTACCGGCGAACCGCGGGGAACTCCCAGACTCAGTATGGCGGGATCGTTGAAAAAGATCGTCGTGAGAGCGTCGCCAAGTTGAGCGGCCGGGGGAACCGTGTTTCCAATTGAATTGCCGCCGTCCTGATCGTTCAACCTGCCATAGGAGGCGCGAAATTCGTTTGCCGTTTGGGTGCTGATGAAGCGCGTCCAACTGAAGGCATAGTCCTGTGAGAACAGCAGAGTGTCGAATGGATATCCGCCCGCCGCGTTGCCGCTGCCATTGTAGAGATTATTTCTTCCGAAGATATAGCGGCCGTAGAAGTAATTCTGAGTGGTTTTGTAATCGAGTTTGACGACGAAATCATGTTGGCGGAAATCTGTAGGCAATATTCTTTGGATTCCTGCCATATCGACGCCCGGGCAATTTGCAATGTCCATCGCCACCACTGGTCCCTGCGGAGTGGGATTGCCGGCTTTAACGGAATAGGGGCCATAGGTTTCGAGCGCCTTCACCGAATTGCTGTCCGGAAGGCACTGCGCCAGTGTTGCAACACCCGCCGGCGTGGGTGTCAACTGTCCGGTGCTAAATACGCCGGCCTGGTTGGTTAGTTCCGCGTTCACGCCGCCGAAAAAGAAGAGCTTGTCTTTGATGGCCGCGCCGCCAATCGTTGCGCCCAAGAACGCGTTATTAGAAGCGGGAACCTGCGTCAATCCTTCGAAGGTCTTTTGATTTGGCGAAAGAGCGTTGAATCTCCAGTTTCCTTCCGTGGCATACAAGGAACCATGGAGGCTGTTTGTTCCGGACTTGGTGAGGATGTTAACAACCGATCCCGAGTCCCGACCGTACGCCGGGTCAAAATTACTGGTGGTGATTTGATATTCCTCGACGAACTCGGGATCTGAGAGTGCCAGGCTGGGGCCTTCCGCCAAATTGTCGTTATTATTTTGTCCGTCGATCTGCTGGTCGTTGCTTCTTCCGCGCAGGCCGTTCACCGCGAAGCCAACGCCATTGATATTCGAGAACGCCAGGTCGCCGCTGTTCACCACCCCCGGAACGGTGAGCGCCAGATTGTCGAGGCCATTGTTCTCGAGGAGCCCGGAAAACGTGGTGAGCGTTTCTCTTCCGAAGGAACTGGAGATTTGCGCTTGGGTGCTTTCAATAAGCCGCGAGGTGGCCGCCACTTCGAGGGTAGTGGTAACCTCGCCGACTGCCAACTGCAACGTACCGAGTCCGTGATCCGACCCGGCGTTGACGCGAACCTGCACGACGAGTAATTTTTTGAATCCGGGCTTGGAAATCTCCGCGCGGTAAGTTCCTACCGGCAGCAGATTCGCCTGAAAAAAGCCGGCCGAGTCTGTAATGGCGTCGAATTGTTCGTTTGTGTCCGTATTTGTGACAGTGACATCAGCTCCGGCGACCACGGCCTTCTGAGGATCTACAAGTGAGCCTGATATCGAACCTTTGCTGACTTGAGCCATTGCGCACGGGACTTGAACGGCGCAAAGCAGTACGACTAACGCGGTAGGCAACGTAAGGCGCTTACGTCTTCTAGACACTGCGACCCGCCTCAGGGGCGTCGGGATTGCTGATGGTGTTGACACACTAATAACACGAAAATGAACTCACGGGCTGGAAATATGATCCTATAGCAGCCCAGCCGCGTCACAATTCGCCAGAAATTGACGCCAAGTGCCACCAGAAGTGCCACCAGAACTTCTCGTCCGGACATTCTTACTTTTCAACCTGCAATCCTGCACCCAAAAGGTATTCGCGATCAGCACAGGACAGTTGACGCGCTGTGTTTCACAACCACGTTTCTGGCCGACTACGGGCAAGAGCTAGTCGTGAAGTTTCGTCCAGTGAGGAATACGGCTGCTCGATAGAACGGCAAATTGACATAAAGCGGACAAACTGCCGTCTCCGGATAGACCTAAGTCATAAGGCTAGACCGATAAGGCCTAACCGATACGATCACCTAACCCTCTTTCCTTGAATCGGTTATTCGATGAGTAGGAAGTGGAGCAGGAATTGACCCTCTGTGTATTGCTTCCGTTTCGCAGTCGTCCTAAAAGGAGCCCGATCGTGCGCCGTCTTTTTCGTAGCCAATGGACGGTTTCGACATTTGCAAAAGGAGAAAGAAATGAATCTCAAACATAAGAGCGGTGGCGTGAGAGTAGGGATTAAGGCCTGGTGCTTGGCAATTTGCTGCCTAATATTTGCTCCATTTGTGTTCGCCCAGGCTCCTCCGGTTCCTTCCGGCGGCACCGTAGTTGCCGACGGACTCGAAGGGCCGCGTGGGCTGACCTTCGGACCAGACGGTTTGCTTTATTTCGCAGAAGCGGGGCTCGGCGGGACGCAGCCGGTGCCCCAAGGATGTGAGAATGTGCCGGCGCCAGTGGGCCCGTATCATGGGGGGCCGACGGCAAGAATCTCGCGGATTGAGTCGAACGGGCAGCGTACGACAGTGGTGGACGGACTTCCTTCGGCGATGAGTAGTTTGCCCACGGGAGATACGAATGGAGCTGCGGATATCGCGTTCGTCGGCGGGCAGCTTTACGCCCTTACAGCTGGAGGCGGGTGCAGTCACGGGAATCCGAATTTTCCCAATTCTGTTCTTCGTGTCAACATACAGAGCCACACCTTCGAAATGATTGCGAACTTGAGCCGATTTTTCCGGGCGCATCCAGTGGCGCATCCGGATGCCGCTGACTTCGAACCGGACGGCGTGCCGTACACGCTGAAAGCCTTCCATGGCGATCTGATCGTGATCGAGCCCAACCACGGGAGATTGCTACGAATCAATCTGGGTGGGGGGCAAGCGCAGAGAATTGAACAACTCTCCGATCTGTCGGCACCGCTCGGGCACATCGTACCGACGTCTGTCACCCATCTCGACAGCCGGTTTTTTGTTGGCAATCTCGGGTTGTTCCCCGTTGTGGTGGGATCGTCGAAGCTGTATCAGGTAACGGACAATGGTTTCGTGATCGATTACTGGGGAGGGTTTACAACAATTATTGATGTGCAAAAGGATAGCCAGGGAAGACTGTACGTCATGGAATTCTCGAGTGCGGCGGGCTTTCCAAACATCGGCCAAGGCCGGATTATCCGGATCGCAAACAGCATCGCCGAGGAAATCGTGAGCGGACTGAACGTGCCTACGGGCATGGCTCTTGACGGCCACGACGATATCTATGTTAGCGATCTCGGAGCTGCACCGGGCGAAGCTGGGCGCATCCTACATTTTGCAAACCCAACATCTGGTCTGGTGCTTACGACGATCGAAGTCCGTCCACCGGCACCGTTGCCCCCAGGACAGCGGGAAGACGACGACAACTGAAGTGGTGGCGGCTTTCGGGTATTGGACTTGGGAGCCGCCTCACTGAGGTCGGGAGTAGCCACGTCCTCTTCACAACAGCTAGCTGCTGTCACTGCGCAGCTCAAAAAAATAGTTTCGCGCCGAACGAAAGAGTGCGGTTCGAGAAACCGAACAAGTGAGGATTTGCGAATCCTGTCGCTTCGGATGTCATGCCGGCATCGTCAATGAACGGATCTGCCGACGAATAGTTCGGAAGATCCGATCGTAACGAATTATTGAGGCAACCCGATACGATGAATCAGCTCCTGGAATCGTGGATCGGTTCGCATGTCGTCATAAGCGGGATCCAGCTGCAGCCTGAGTAGTTGCTCTGTGTGTTCCCGGTAGCCCTGATTAAGATACTGCATTGCCATGTCGGAATTTCCCATGGCCGCATAGAGTTCGGCATGTTCGAACGTCATAGCATTTCCGTTCGAGTCCCGGTTCAGTTGTTCTAGCTTCTCGCGGAGCCAGCCTGGATAGCCCGTGTGCGAGTATGCGAGTGACAGGCTGTCGGCGCAAGGAACGCATCCTTCAATACGAAGCTGCAGGTCTGTTTCACTGACTTCTTCGGCGTGCTGCCTTTTGGCTTTGTACACCCATGCTCTCTCTTCGTGAATCCGCGCAGGATCCTGTGCGAAGACTATAGCCACTTCGGTTAGAAAAAGATCGAAACGACGGCCAAAGCGAAGGGCTCGCTGGACGGCAAACCGTTCGCCCATAGGGTCAAGTTCCCCGGCTCGACGAGCTTCGGCTATGCTTTGATCAAAGCGGCCAGTGTAGGCAAGCAGATGAGAATACAAGTTATGGAGCTCCGCATAATGGGTATCGAGCTCCAGACCACGCCGTATCTCCCGCTCCGCGCCCGGCCAGTCCCAATCGTAGAAAAGCATTTTTGATGCGAGCGAGCAGTGGGCCTCCGCCAGACCGGAATCGAGGGCAAGCGCCTTCCGGGATGCCTCTTCCGACTGGCGCCAGCCCTCTTTGGCTGGAATCAAGCCGTTGCCCGCCATGAGACCGTAATAATTGGCAAGTCCGCTATAGCCGGGCGCATAAGCAGGATCGTACTGGATAGCCTGCTGGAACAACTCCCCGCTTTTCTCTATATCACCCGGAGTGGCATTTGCGGTTTTGCTTCGAAACCAATACCCTCGGCCTCTGATGTATGCGTCGTACGCACGTGGATCCACCTGTCGAGGTAAGGACGCAATGAAGGAACTTGGAGGAGCGATTTTTGCCTGGACGCTATGTGCGATCGCCGTCGCGATGTCGTTTTGCAGGACGAGTATATCCCGCAGGTCTCCCTGATAATCCTCCGCCCAAATGTGCCGGTCCGTTCGGGCGTCGATTAGTTGGGCTGTGACGCGAATCTTATCGCCGGTACGCACCACACCGCCTTCAACAAACGCATCAACTCTTAAATCCCGGCTGATTTCGGAAGCGGAAGCCGATGTATTCTTATAACGAACTACCGATGCTGCAGACGGTACCTTAAGGCTCGTGATTTTAGCGAGCTGTGTAATTAATTCGTCGGTCATGCTATCGCTAAAATATTCCTGAGAAGGGTCTCCAGAGAGGTTTTTCAGAGGCAGAACAGCTACCGATTGGATCGGCGAAGAGATTCCAAACACCTTCCGGGGGATGTGAAACACGAAAAAAACCACGGCAATCAGACAGGCTAAACCGACAACTGTTTCGAGGTAACGCCTTTTCCACGTAGTCTCACTCTTTGGATACCCATCGGCGGTAAGAAGCGACGGTGCGCGAGACGCTGTCGCGACGGAGGGCGGTTCAAACCGTTCGCTGATATCACCGATGAATCTATAGCCATTAGGCAGTGTTTCGATGTATCGCGGTTCTTCCGCGGAATCACTCAGGGCCTCGCGGATTTTATTCACGGCCGTATTCAGTCCGTGGTCGAAATCGACGAATATGTCAGGAGCCCACAGCAGCTTTTTAAGCTCTTCGCGGCTAACCGTTCGGCCTGCCCGCCCTAAAAGGACCGTGAGCACCTGAAACGGCTTTGGCTGCAGCCTGATCCGAATTCCACTCTTGCGCAATTCCAAACCGACCGTGTCCGCGTGGTAAGGACCAAACGTATATCCGTTTGAAGGTATCGGGTTGTCGTTCATGGTGAGTCTTGCGCGGGAGCGTAGCACCGCCTTTCGTCGTTGTCAATTGATCGAGCCCTCATTCGTAGTGTTATCTGTAACTTACGCAGTTACCCAAGGCCTACTCAGGGATGTTTCCCTGTGCATTGACCGCCTCTTCCATTCGGTTCCATAGTCCGGCCACGCGAGCTACCTCAGAGACTTGAGCAGCAAACCGCAGGGCTGTAGTCGCGAGCTTCAACGCTCATTCAAGGCTCAGAAAAACTACGTTAGTTAAGGAGAACAACTCATGAACCAATCAGGGCGACGTCAATCAGCCAGTAAGGAAGCCGTCAGTATCTACCTTGCGCTAGTCTTTGCATTGTTTTTGACCATGCCTGCGAACTCTCGTGCTCAATCAAAGTCACTCCCTGGTGGAAATTCCCGCACAGCGGGAGCTTGGAGGTCGGTTGGTCCTGCACCCCCCACTATTGAAGCCTCTATCGCTGTTGACACGGCGACACGCACTGTATACATCGCGAGCGTGGGTGGGGGAATTCTCAAGAGCAAGGACGGCGGCCAAACCTTCGCGGCAGCCAATCAAGGCCTCGATTCACTGGTCGTGGCATCGCTGGCTATGTCGCACGATAATCCCAATCTCCTTTATGCGGGGACAGGCGCCGGCATCTACAAGACCACAAATGGGGGAGCGACGTGGAGCGTCACAGGGTCCGACCTTTTACCTCTGTCGTTGATTATCGATCCCACAAATCCAAATATTTTGTACGCGGGCTTTAACGGTGACCTACAGAAGACGACCGACGGTGGCGACACCTGGGTTTCTTCTGCGAATGGTATCGACAACCCTCTTGTCTTCTCCTTGGCAATCGATCCGAATAACACGAACGTTCTCTATGCGGGAACCGCCGGCACCGGCGCGTTCAAGAGTGTCGACGGCGGTGCTACGTGGAATCCACTCAACGTGGACACGACCGTTTGGTCTGTATACGTGGATCCCACTAATAGCAACGTCATCTATGCCGGTTCCGATGGCAATGGTGTCTACAAAAGTACAAACGCCGGAGCTTCCTTTGTTCGCACCGGTTCACCGGTCGTCGGCGTGGTCCTCGCGCTGGCGAAAAGCGGCAAACGTCTGTATGCCGGAACCGCTACTCAGGGAGTCTCCGTCAGTAAAGACGACGGCGCAACTTGGACCAACACAGGAATATCCGACGGATTGGGTCTCGTTCTTAGCGTTGGGGTGGACGGGTCAGTTTACGCGGGAACCAACTTCGACGGAGTGTTCGAGCGTTCAGCGACGACAAGAGATTCCGATGAAGACGATCGCCGGACCTCGAACTGGCGACGAGTGGCTTGGGAGGAACTGAAAAACTGTCGCTGCCAGAACGGGCACGCGCTGGGAATTGATCCCGGCAACCACGAACACGTGTTCTTCTCCACCAATGACGGTGGCTTGCTCGTTACTCACGACGGCGGCCGCAACTGGGAGGATGGCGGCGTCGACGGACTAACAGCTCGTTCGCCACGTGGCATTGCCTTCGACCCACAGGAGCCGACCCTTGTCTATGCAGGCTCGTTCACGGGCGGCGGTCTCTTTCGATCTTTTGACCACGGCCGGCATTGGGAGCGCCGCCTTTTCGGGTCGAGCGCCATCTACGTCGCCGGAGTAGCCATCGATCCTGTTGATCACTCCATTTATGTTTCAACATTTCGCAGTGGCGACGGCATTTGGAAAAGCGTAGATTTTGGCGAAACCTTCACACGCATCGACCGTACTCCGAACAGTCTTCCGGACGACTTTCTGGCGCTCAGTGGAAGGGGAATTACGGTTGACCCCGAACACTGACCGGCCTGATTTGTTAGTCCAGGAGAAGTGAGAGTTTTTATACCACAGCCATGGGCCGTGAAGTTGGATTTACTCCCCAGGGGCCACAGGCCGCGGGGGCAGGCGGCTTGTAGCCGAGTGCAGAGTGCGGCCGCTTCGTGTTGTATTCCACGCGCCAGTTCTCGATCACGATCTGTGCCTCCTTCAGTGAGTAAAAAATCTCTCCGTTCAAGCATTCATCCCGCAGCTTCCCGTTGAAGCTTTCGCAGTAGCCGTTCTCCCAAGGACTTCCCGGCTCGATGTACAGCGTCCCTGTGCCTAGCTTTGCCAGCCACTGTCTCAACTCCTTCGCCACGAACTCCGGGCCGTTGTCCGAACGAATGTTTTCCGGGATTCCCCGGAGCAGCATCACATCTGCTAGAGCTTCAATCACTTCATACCTCCCGAGCCTTCTTGCTACACGGATGGCCAGACTCTCTCGCGTGTATTCATCGATCAGCGTCAGCATCCGCAGCGTTCTTCCGTCATGCGTCATCGCGCTCACGAAGTCGTAGCTCCAAACGTGATTGGCACGCTCCGGCCGCAGTCGCACGCACGACCCGTCGTTCAGCCACAACCGCCTACGGGGCCGCTGTTTCTGCGGTACTTTCAGCCCCTCACGACGCCAGATGCGCTGTACCCGATCTTTGCCCACGTGCCAACCATCACGTTGTAACAGCGCCGTAATCCGACGGTATCCGTAGCGACCGTATTCACTGGCCAGTGCAACGATCGCTTCCGTCAGCGCCTCTTCGTCGATCTTCTGGATCGCGGCATAGCGTTGTGTCCTGCGCCACTGCCCCAGCAGCCGGCAGGCATGGCGCTCACTGACTTCGTACTTTTCGCGCGCACGCTCCACCGCACAACGCCGCCGCTCAGGGCTCACAAGTTTCCCGAGGCCACATCCTTCAGGATCTGCTTCTCCAGAGATAGCTCCGCCACCAAACGCTTCAGCTTCGCGTTCTCTCGCTCCAGCTCCTTCATCCGTTTCGCTTGATCCAGCTTCAGGCCGCCGTATTCCTTCCGCCAGCGGTAGTAGGTCTGTATGGTGATTTCTGCTTCCTTGCAGGCTTGCGGGGTGGGCTTTCCGTTCGCAATTCCTACTTCAATCTGACGCAGCAACGTCACGATCTGCTCTGCTTTGTATCTCTTGTTTGGCATGTCCAGCTCTCCTTAGAGTGATTTTCTCTCACTCCCGCTGGACTAATTCAAGCCGGTCACGTCAACTCCAAGGCCTAGGTACGACATCACCAAAGAAGTGACACTTACAGGCAGCGTGAGCAGCGTGGTTAAAAAGCCTACTCGCGAAATGCATCTGATGCCCGGCTCCCACCTAATGGTGACGATAAGTTCGGGCACCGTGGATGCGAATTTGGGAAGGTACGCCATGAGAGGTAAGGGCGCCCTTGCCGTATCAGCGGGCCAGCACGTTCAGCTGACCGGCGTACTTATGACGGTTGGAGACAAGGAAGTCTTTGTGGCTCGTCTCGTTCAGACCAATGGCCACATTTACAAAATTCGCAACGAACATGGATTCGCCTACGCACCTGCAGCGCGTAAGGACAGCGCGAAATCCGAATCGAAGGGAGAGTCGCTATGAACCGCGGAACTCTCTGGATGGCCTTAGTGGCCTTGGCCCTCTTCCTGCTGTGCCTGATCCAGGCGCCGTTCGCCTGGCTGGCCTACCGCAGTTGCGATCGGGGGTCCTGTAGAAAGCCATTCCGACGGACGCCGCCGACTACGAGAAACGACACGGGGAGGAGCCACACGAGCGTAGCCGTCACGCCTCGACGCCAACCGAGGTAGAAGCATCCTGGGCCGCCAGAGACAGGGCTAGCACCGCCGCAATCCAAGGTCGCTTGAGTTCCTTCACGGGTGTCCGCGCTAGCAGAATCTCCAGTCGGTAGGCCCCCTCACACAGCGGGACTTCGCCACATGAGGCTTCATTCCTTTCGTTCTGGGTTATCTCAAGTGTTGTGAAGGATCGCGACCGTCAAGCAGCGATGTGTTTAGTCGCCAACCTCGGGCCGTCCGCGGATTTTCAACTCCTGATTGATGTCATAACGACGTCGGCCTCGCGACGACCCTAGTAAACTGTGCGGTGTTCACCCTTCGGTGCTCGGACCGAAGGAGGCCGAGATGCGAATTATAGGATGTGATTTACACGCTCGCCAGCAGACAGTCGCCATGCAGGACATGACCACGGGCTCGTGCCGCGTCCAAAGACGTAATCCAGACAACAGTCAATCTACTCAGTAACGCTCAGAGAGCCTCGCCCATTTTGCTCCGCGCGATAAATGCGAATCTCCACGCAACTCTCCACGCTCTCTCATCTGGCGACTGTACGCCCGCGCGCGGGTGAGGTCCTCGAATCTCGGGGCTCCCTTCACTCTCTGCAGACGCCACATTTCGTTCGGGTCTGCCTGAAATTTGCGAACCAGCTTCTGAAGCCACGTGTGGCTGATTCCGAGTTGTCGAGCCCACTCACGACCGGATGGCTTTCTGGCGCCGGTGAACCACAAGAAGACATATCTCTGGATCATTCGCGATTCATCAACGCTGCGCCACGGTCGGGGCGGACGCCACTTCGCCCGGGCTTTTGCGAGATTTCGCATCGAAGATTCGTACGATGGCATCGCGCCTCGTTCGCCCTCTCCCTCCACCTGCGTTTTGCAGAGTTGCCAGCTACCTCGAAGCTGATCCAAAGGACTTAGCTTCGTCAGAGGGAACCGGTGGCAAATTATTGTTCTGCTTTTTCGCGCCATCTTGCGAGTACTTTTGGAGAAGCTTCTCCGTGATAACAGCGGGGCAGTTAGTGTCGTACTTCTGACACTGATTCCAAATGTGCCGTACCCAAGCGGTGTACGTTTCGCCTTTTTGACGCGACGTTTCCTTCACTATCTCGGCGAAAGGTTTCCTTTTCTTACGCCATCTCGCAAACACTTCTGCAGGAGCTCCTGTGCTCCTGGAAATTCCCGCTTGGCCAAGATCTTCACGATTTTGAACTCTTTCGGATGCAGGGGACCGCGTCTAGCCTCGTGCTTGAGTTTTGCCAGACTGCCCAGCAAGATGGAACCTGCCTTGGCGCGCATAGCGGCAACGGAACAAGCATGGCGTCGTTCTTCTTCCGATTGAGTCATGGGCCGGCCTTCAACAATCGCGCGTACGAGAATCTGATCTGACTCCTCAGTCGTTTTGCGGTAACGTTCCTTGCATCGCCACTTCTCCATTCCATCGAGGTAGTGTTTTAGCAGTTGGTGCGAAGTGCCAACCTCTCGAGCCAGCGCCCGAAGTGACGGCCGCAACGGTTCGGGAGTCTGCATCCAGCCCATGAGTTTCTGACGAAACTCCGTCGCGCGGGATTCCTGCTTAGGCTTCCGTCCTCTTTTGCTCATGGCGAATTCTCAATTCCTTGACCAAGCCACCAGTTCGTCCACTACAACCTTTGCAGTTGGTCCTAAGCTACGTTACCCGACGTACAACAGATTTTTCTCGAGACTGCAATCCAACTTCAGATAGCGAACCTCTTCAGATCGAGCACTCGAGCTCGCTAGCGTGAGTTCTGGAATTTGGCATCATTTTGGTATCAAAACCCGCGTGTGATGGGTTGGTTTGAGGGCGAACGACAGGGTAAGCGCAACAGAATCACAGGCGGTTAGGATTTGTCCTCCGTTTTCAAACCCCGTCGCTCACCCCAAACCTTCCCCCGCTAAGTTACGGATCCACTTCCCCACCGTGCGAGTACGCGAAAAGCGTGATGCGCGAATCTCAATGTCCCACGAAGAGGAGCTGTGCCGAGTTCAGTTTCAACTCTCGCAGATAAGCTCTCAGAATATTGCAGAAAATATCCGGAATGGGGACTCTCCGAACCGCAGAGTTGCCCTTAGGTGCTTTCAGCCGGCTGTACCAGGCGCTTTGTGTGACTCAAGACGAGCAGGTTATAGGGCGAGGCTGGAAAGGAATTCAGTTGGGTCTTATTGCACTAAGAATCAGCGAGTTACCCACTATTTGCGGTATAATGTGACGAAGGGAATAAGGTTACACTGCGGTTCATTAGATCTCGTAATACAAGCTAACTCGGCAGGGATTTGACCGCGAGCGGCTAACAAGTCGAAGGCGAAAAGCAAGATTTCAGAGGGGTTCCCATTGCTTCTTTCCCGGCGAGAGGCACTTCTGGACATGGCCCGCCTGGGCGCGTATGGTGCCTTGGGCGTCTCCCCTTTACATGAGCTTCTGCGCGTCACCCGTTCGATTCGAGATACTCCATCTCCCAAATTAATCGGTGCGCTCGTCAATGGTCATGAGGATGTACTTTTGCTTGATGAGATCGAACGAGCCAGTTTCACATTCTTTTGGGAGCAAATGGACCCGACGACGGGGATTGTGAAGGACCGATGCCTAGCCACAGGAGACGATGCCCGAACGGTAGGAAGCATCGGAGCCACTGGGTTTGGGCTGACGGCGATGTGCATCGGGGCCATGCGAGGTTTCGTGAAGCCGGACGATGCTCAGGCCCGGGTGCGGACCGCGCTACGATTTTATTGGACCAAGCTGGAACACCAACACGGCTTCTTCTATCACTGGCTGGATGTACGCACGGGCGAACGATACGTCAAGTTCAAATCTGAAATTTCATCCATTGATACAACCTTGTTGCTGTGCGGCATCCTCACCTGCCGCCAGTATTTTCCGGATGCGGAGATACACGATCTTGCCGGCAAAATATTCGACCGTGTTGACTGGAACTGGTTGCTGCATGACGGGCGCCTTCCGACTCAAGGGTGGGTGCCGGAGAAAGGATTCCTGGCCTTCGATAGGGATAGTTACAGCGAACTCATGGCGATCTACCTGCTTGCGCTCGGGTCATCGACACATCCGTTTCCGCCAGCCATCTGGAACGCCTGGAAACGGCCGAAATTTGAATATGACGGGATAAAGTTCATCGGAACGTTTGCACCGTTGTTCGCTCATCAGTTCTCGCACGCCTGGTTCGATTTTCGCGACCGGCGCGATCAATACACCGATTACTTCCTTAATTCCGCGCTTGCGACCGAGGTTCACCGGCTCTACTGCCTCAGCCTGCACAAGCAATTTCCCGACTATTCCGAAACCCTGTGGGGAATTACCGCTTCTGATTCGCAGAAGGGCTACCAGGTTTGGGGCGGCCCTCCGGCTGTTGGCCACGTGGACGGAACGGTTGCACCGTGCGCCACAGGTGGGTCGTTGGCCTTCCTGCCTAGTGCGACACTTCCCGTGCTGCGAAACATAAGAGATCGCTACGGCGAACGGGCCTGGAGCCGATATGGCTTCGTGGACGCTTTCAACCCGCTGACCGGCTGGTACGACGCTGATGTGATCGGAATCGACACGGGTATCACATTCCTGATGGCCGAAAATTCAAGAAGCCGTTTCGTGTGGGATACCTTCATGAAGAATCCCGAAGCCAAGCGCGGGGTAGAGCTCGCCCAACTGAACGAATATCACGCAGAGTATGTACAGAAGTAGCCGGCCGAACGAGAGACTCTGCAAGCTCGCGTCTCAAGCCAACGGTATTCTAGCGAAGTTCAATGAGGAACAAAGATTTTGGCGGCAGAGTAAGTGAGATTGTTCCGTTCTGGATGGTCTCGACGCGTGCCGCCGGCAATTCGGCGGCCTTTTTCAGCTCGGCATACTGTTGTGGAGTTGGCGATAACGGGCTGCCCATGGCGCGATAAACAGTTAACGCGGAACCGTGTTCGGCATCGACTTGACTGATTTCCGCTTGGCGATTCGCCGCGACTCCCTTCAGGTGAATGCTCATCTTCGCGATGTGCCCGGGATCATCAGGGAGGGAAAAATTCCACACGGCGAGCACGAGGGAGCCGTCGGTGCGTCGTGTGACCAGCATCGAATCTGAGGCCACATCAATCCTCTGATTGCCCAGGTGATGCAGCAATTTGAAGGCGTTAAAGATCGGCTTCGGAACTCCCCCTTCCGCGATCAGGCCGAACCCGCCGTAAAAGGGTTTTTTGATCACGCCCTGCTCTTCGAACACATCGGAAAAATCCCAGTAGCTCATCATGTCGGTGAGGCCATCGCATTGGTGAATCGTGTCGCCCAGCCAGGGGCCCATGAACACGGAGTCTTCGATATCCGGATTGTTGGTGTACACCGCATTGAATTCAGACCAGATCAACGGGAGATCAGGCTTGGCCGAAGACTTGATCTGGTTGTGAACCTTATCGACGGAGCGGCAGATCATTTTGCTGAGCGGGATGGATTCGTCGGTACCAAAGACATCTTGAGAAGTGTCATTTCCGTACACGTGTGTGGAGACAAAATCTACGGGGATCTTATTCTCGGCACAGTGCCGGATGAATCGATCGACCCAGGCGGCCTGGGCGGTGGCCGGGCCTCCCACGCGAAGGCGCGGACTAACATTCTTGATGGCGCGCGCCGCAGCATCGTACAGCTGGTAGTAGGTCGCTTCCTTCGGGTTGCCGGTCCAGAAGTCAATATTCGGTTCGTTCCAAACTTCGAAGTACCACTGCGAGACCTCGGCGATGCCGTAGCGTTCGACGAGATGCCTTGCGAAAGCTTCGATTAAGGCGCGCCAGCGATCGTAGTCTTTCGGCGGCGCGACGTTCTGCTTGTACCAAAACGGGTGCAGATTGTTGGCGGCCGCAAGCTTCTTGGGCATGAAGCTCAGCTCGACGAACGGGCGAACGTGATTCTGAAGCAGCCCGTCGTAAATCTGGTCAACGTACGAAAAGTTGTAAACGGGATTCCCCGCGGCGTCTTCATCGTACAGGCCGACTTCATCGTGAAAGATTGCGTGGAAGCGGATGTATTCGAAATCAGTGGCGGCCTTCACCTCGCGTAAATCGTCACGGTAGCTTTCGCGCAGGGAAAGAATGGCGCGGCCGGAGCCGAACATCTGCTCCCAAAAATGCGGGAAGGGATGCGACGGCGCTTGCGTGTCAACTTCAACTACTTCGGCAGGCTGCGCATTTTGCGCAACGGCCAGCGAGCTATGCAAACACAAAAGCAGGAAACCAACGAGAGATAGAGAGACAGACTGCCGGCGCATGGGAGCGTTCCTCACGAAGGAGCGACTTAGAGCGCGGGAAAGACGTCGCATCTCTCCCGCGCCCACATCGCTCAGATCGAACTAGAACACGAACCGGCCTTGCAACTCGATCACGCGTCCTGCCAGTCCAGTAGTCGCATAGCCAAAATTCGGATTCGGGACCGGTGTGCAGACCGGCGGACTGCCGACGCAGTTGTTGCCGTAGGTTACGACCGTCGAAGGGCTGTCAAATGTGAACGGCGCCAGATTGAGCTTGTTGAACGCGTTGAAAATGTTTATGCGGAGCTGAATCTTCGAATTCTCGCCAATGAACCTTGCCGGAGGCAGGCCAAAGTTCTTTACGAAGCTGAAATCAAACTGGCTGAAGCGCGGCCCGCGGAAACTATTGCGGCCAATTCCCGGAGGGCTGGGAATCGGAGCGGTGGTTCCGAAGTAACTAGTGGATCCATTGGGGAAATTATTGGTGTTCGGCGGCAAGAAGGTGTCCGTGCTCGAATTGTCGCCAGCACCGCCGGTATAGGAGTTGGGGCGCACGGGGCACAGGAATTGCGCGCCCAGCACGAAGCAGTTATTGCTGGCCACCGGAGTCCACGGAAACCCTGAATGGAATTGGAAGTCACCGTTGATTTCCCAGCCGCCGAGAACGTTGCCGGTGAGATCGTGACGGTCACGGAAAATCGGGAGATCCCAGAGACCGTAGAGGCGCAAGTTGTGAGTAGCGTCGTAGTCCGACGGGCCGCGCTCGGTTCTCAGGTCGAGAGGATAGGTCGGGTTCGTGTTGAATCCGGGACCTTCGGATGAAACTATGTCGATTGACTTGCTGTAGGTGTAAAGAAAATCGACCAAGAAGCCTTTGTGGAAGTTGCGCTTCACTTCCGTGTTGAGAGCGTTGAAATTGGCATTGGCGCCTGGAATGAATTCGAACGGGGCGCTGATCGCCGGATTGGCGTTTTGATAGTAATACATCAAGTTTTCAAGACGCAGGTCGCCGTGAGTACTGCTTCCCTGGTAACCGACTGTAGCCACCCAACTCATTGGCAGGGCGTATTGAACCTGTAACGAGTAAAGATAGACGTACGGGTTCGGAAAGTCCTGAGGCGTGCCGTAGATTGTTGCTCCCGAACCTCCAGCCAGCACGTTGGGCAAGTTGTTCGCAGGATTAATTCCGCCAGCCAGAGCCGGGTTCAGGAAGCTCAGAGGGGAATGGGGATTCGAACCAATTTGGTACAGGATCTGGCTGTCCACAGGGGGCAGCGGACTTCCCGGACCGCCGCAGCAAAGTCCATAGTTGACGACGAGAGGCGGGTTGTTGCGGCTGATATCGAACGAGTTGTTGTCAAAGCTGTCGAAGGCGATGCCAAATCCTCCACGCACGACCGCCTTGTCATGGAACCGGCCGGGACTCCAGGCAAACCCAAGCCGCGGTCCGAAATTGTGGTAGTCCGACTTGTACATCTGGTGCGGATTAAAGACGGAAGCATTTACAAGGCCGTTTATTGGGTCGTTGGGGACACTAAGATTCCAAAGCTGGCCATTGGCGTCCGTCGGGGGAGCGTAGTATTCCCAACGGACACCCAGATTTATGGTCAGGTTGGGACGGAACTTCCAATCGTCCTGGAAGAACAGGCCGTAGTCCGAATTCCGGTAAGCCCGCTGTGAGTTGGGAGCGCCGCCAGTCGCAGGATTCACGTTGACGGCCTCGAAAATTCCGGTACCGTTTGCAAAATTCCACGGGCCCTGAAAGACGATGTCGGGGCGCGCGCCGCCGAGTTCGTCGTCGTTATTCTGAAAGTGGCTGTATTCAAAGCCAAATCGGAAGGCATGCTGGTTGAATACTTTGGAAACAACATCGCGGAAGGAAAACGTGTTCTGCGCGAAGATGGCCGGCGAATCGTCACTCTGAGCTGCGCCGAAGACGATGCGCTGGCCATTGGGAAGGGCGCTTTGAATTTCCGTCCGGGGAATCGCCCAATTGATCTGCGGATTGGCCGAAATGTCATTGTAGGCCCAGCGAGTGAAATTGAAGCGCGCCTCGTTTACCAAGGTGGAAGAAAAATTGAAAATCCATCCGAGGAAGCCCGAGGGAGTAAAGCGATCTGAATTGTAATCGGCTAGCGGACGGCCCTGGGCACTGGCATCGGCTGCAAGTTGATTGTACTTGGTGAAGAAAGTATTCACGGAAAACACGCTACGACCCATGTTGTAATCCACGCGGGCGTTGTACTGGTTGCCGCTGGTCGTGGCCGGCAGAGAGATCTGAGCGAACTCGAACTCGGGAACGTCGCTGAGTCCTCCACCGCACTGGATATTGTTCGGACAGGTCCCCGACGGTGAACCGTCGAGATATGTGCCGTATGTGCCGGTCGGAGACCCGATGTTCACGGCATTGCCGACCAACTGGCACTGGCTCGGGTCCGGGAAATTGGCGCAGCTCGCAGGCAGCACCTGCTGAACGCGCGGAGCGATTCCCGGAAGCGTAAGAGTAGTGGACACCGGAGTGTTCGGGGCATACGACGCGAGAAGAGCGTCAAACTGCGGCGTGTCAACCCATTGATTCTCAAAAGTCGTATTGTTGTCGCGCAGGCCTTCATAGTTGAAGAAGAAAAACAGCTTATTCTTTACGATGGCTCCGCCTAGATTTCCACCAAACTGGCGGTAAGCGTTGTCGTCGCGCACCGGTGGGTCGTACGTTCCGGCACCAAAATTGTAGCCGTCGAATTTGTCGAACGCGTTGAGGCCCGGCGTTTGATACTGGAAAAAGCCGCCACCGTGAAAATCGTTTGTTCCCCCCTTGGTGACGACCTTGATGTGAGCGCCGGAGCTTCGGCCATCGGACGCGTCATAGTCGTTCGCCAGGACCGTGATTTCCTGCACGGACTCGATGCTCGGAGTAACTACCGCAGCGCCGCCCCACTGAAGGCTGTTTACGCTTACGCCGTCGATCAGATAGTCGTTTGAAGTAGGCCGTTGTCCATTCGCACTAATCGGCAGCTGGTTTTCCGTTTGATAGATAGCGGTGTTCGAGCCGCCTGGCCCAGCGGAACCGTTCTGCGCGCCATTGGGGAAGCCAAGCGAAAGGCCGACGCCGTTGCGGCTCAGATCGGCGAAAATACCGGGAGAGAACCGAATCAACTCGTAGGGATCGCGCCCGAATTCAGGCAAGCGCTGCACTTCCTGTGTAGTGAGAGTGCCCTCGATGTTACCTTCCTCGGTTTCAAGCGCGGGCGCATTGCTGGCGTTCACAGTGACGGTCTGCGATACCTGGCCGACTTCCAAAACAATGTCCAAGCCACGAGCAAGCTCAGCGGCGACGTCCACATCGCTGACCACCTTCTTTTGGAAGCCGTTGGCTTCGACGGTGACCGTGTACTTGCCCGGCGCCACTTCGACGAAGCGATAGAAGCCGTCGTTGCTCGTCGTACCCGTCTTGGCGACCTGCGTCGCTTGATCCGTCAATGTAACGGAGGCGCCCTGAACTACAGAGCCTTTGGCGTCCGTCACTGTTCCCTGCACAGTCGCTTGAAACTGTGCCTGCGCGCTCGAGGCGAACAGCACCAGCAGGAGCGCTGGGATGGCCAGCCGCAACGCACGGAAAGCACGATAAATCGCTGCGCCCTGGGAAAAACTTGCCGTGAATTTCGATCGTCTCATGTGCGCTTACCTCGCCGAAGTTAGATTGATGGTGCAGGAAGCGAATTTCAAAACTCGAAGGGGCCGCATGGGCAAATCGGAAGAGGCGAAATCCAGGCAGTTCGCAGCAAGCTGCTTGCGCAAGCAGGTCAAGAACGACACCCCCCGTGTCATCCTACAAAATCGATTTACTTATGGCCTGCGCGACTTTGTAGCACCAAGCCCAGATATCTGTCAATAAGATTATGCAACCGATTCATGTTTGTGATACATGGTTGCTACCCTGTTACCCGGTGTGACACACTTCGCCGATGCCGCGAAAAAAGCTCGAGATGCTGCCCGTGACTTCTGCCGCGCGCCGCGTGGTCAGCCTCAAGGCCCTGGCTCAGCACTTAAAACTTTCACCCGCCACAGTCTCGGTGGTTCTCAACGCGGCCCGAGGGGCCGCAGCTATACCCCAATCGACTAAAGATCGAGTGTTTGCCGCCGCCGAGAAGCTGAAATACCGGCCGAACTTCGTGGCTCGATCCTTGCGTAAACAGCGTACCTTCACAATCGGGGTCGTGGTGCCGGAGGTTAGCGAGGGCTACGCGACTCTGGTGATGAGCGGAATCGAAAATTACCTTACCCAGAGAGGCTACTTTTATTTTGTGGCCAGCCATCGACACAAGGCGGACTTGTTGCGCGACTGTGCCACGTCTCTCATGGGCCGGTCCGTGGACGGTTTGATTGCTGTGGACACCAAATGGAGGCATAAGGTTCCGATACCCGTTGTATCGGTGTCGGGCCACGATGAGGTTGAGGGTGTAACGAATATCCTTCTGGACCATGTGGCAGCGACTTCGATCGCCATCAAGCATCTCGTAGCTCTTGGCCATAGCAAAATTGCGTGCATTAAAGGGCAGGAGTTCAGCTCCGATACGGAAGTGCGATGGCAGGCGGTACAGAAGGCTTGTGCGAACTGGAAAGTACCTTTCGACTCCGATTTAACGGCGCAGCTCAAGGGCGATTCCTCGTCGCCGCAGATGGGCCATTTGGCGACTCAGTCGATAATTGCGACGCGCAAACCGTTCACAGCTCTGTTTGCGTTCAACGATATCTCGGCGATCGGTGCCATTCGAGCCTTGCGCGAGGCCGGTCTGCGCGTGCCGCAGGATGTTTCCGTGGTCGGTTTCGACGATATTCTGAGCGCCGCATTTCAGAACCCTTCTCTGACAACTGTGCGCCAACCACTGCAAAGGATGGGCGAAATCGCGGCGGAATTCATAGTCGGCCGGATTGAAAACGGAAGCAATGAGGCAAAAATGAAGGCGATTGTTCTTGAACCGGAATTAATGGTGCGGGAGTCCACTGGTCCTGTGCGATTGAATCTTTAACCGGTTGACTTAGGCGGTCCGCGGTAGGATCGTGTTTATTCCCGTCGAGAAAATTTTCAAGCGCTATTCCGAGCATGCCGCCCGTTATCAATTCGAACGCGGAACTCCCGCCCTCCCATCGTTTGGTTTTGCTCGTGCACTTGGGTTTCGTTCTCACTGGGATTTCCACCACGTTGTTGGGACCTTTGCTTCCTACACTGGGCGCGCGGTGGGGCCTGAACGATGCCCAGTCTGGGGACTTTTTCCTGGCCCAGTTCCTCGGCTCGCTCATCGGAGTGATCGTGTGTGGGCGTCTACTCCGCCTACGCGGTTTTCGTTTCTGTTTTGTAACCGGGTTTTTGCTGATGGCCGTTGGGCTTGCGGCCCTTGGACGGGGTCCGTGGGTCGCGGCGTTGATTTCGGTCTTTATTTACGGCCTTGGGATCGGCTTCAGCATCGGAGCGACGAATTTATGGGTGGGCGAATCGAACCCTTTGCATCGTACAAGCGCTCTAAGTCTCGTGAACTTTTCGTGGACCGTCGGCGCGCTCGCTTCGCCATCCATCGTGGCCGTGGGTGATCGAACTCATCAACTTTGGCCGCTCATTCTAGCGCTGGCGTTCGCGGCCTGCCTTCTTATGCTCGTGTTCTCCATTTCGAAGTTCGAAACGGACCTGACCGCTGAAAGAAAAGATTCGCGACTCGCTCCGGCTGAGTCGCCGTCGAAAATGCTCCATCAAACCGCGATCCTATTTTGCCTGCTCTTCTTTCTTTACGTCGGAACCGAGAATTCACTTTCCGGCTGGGTCGCTACGTACGCCCGCCGGATCCAGGCGTCCCCCAGCGATGTATGGGCCTTTACGCCATCTTTTTTTTGGGCGGGTCTTCTGTCCGGGCGTTTGTTCCTGCCGATTGTTCTTCGCCGGATATCGGATTTGAAGCTGCTGCGCGCGTCTTTGGTTCTCGCAATAATCGGCTGTGTGCTGTTGCTCTGCGCTGCCAAACTTCAGGCGGTCGCGGTTGCCTGCACGATTTGCGGTGTGGGGCTCGCGGGCGTGTTTCCCATCGCGATGTCCTTCCTTTCGGCTTATTGCGGAACCGACAACCGCGAACTCGCCGGAGTTGTGCTGGCCGCCGGAGGATTGGGAGGCGGCGTTATGCCCTGGCTCGTCGGCGTTGCCTCGAGTTCGTTCGGCGGCCTGAGAACGGGCCTCCTGATAGCTTTGGCAGGGATGGTTTCCCTAATTCTAATCAGTGTCTTCCAGACGCCGGCGCTCCGTCCCGGCCATGGTAGAGCACAGGACTCGCCAATCGAGTTCGACGCATGAAGTCGGACATCCTTGACTAGTCCCGGCAATTCATCGAGAAAGACATTTCGACATGTTGAAGTTTCACGATCTCGCGCTCGATCAGGGCCCGCTCCCGGTCCCCTCGTCGAGAAACTTCTTATGCCCTCCACGCACCAATGACCGCAATCGCGCTCCGTGCGCTCAATACCCGCCTCGCGGATCCGAGGAACTGCGCGCGATTGGTGTTCTTCGCTGTTTGTGTGCGCTCGTCGCAGTGATCAATTTAGCAAGTTGAGTTGCGGCATCCGCTGCTGTACACCAGATCATCCGTGGTGAGCGTAGCTCAGCTGGTAGAGCATCGCTTCGGGGGTCGCGGGTTCAAAACCCGTCGCTCACCCCACTTCTTGCCATCCGCAAATAAAACCCGCTGAACTTCCGCACGCCCGCCTGCGTGACTGTCTTTGTTTCGATTTAAGAAAGTGTGCAGTTTTGAACAGTCAGGCAATGCGGATCGCTTTACGATTGCCCAGTTTTTGAGGAAATAGCACTGACAACTCCCGCTCCGCGAAACGTCGTGGACGGCGATCTTGGCCAGGGAGCTGCGATCGCCGCAACGTTAGGATGCGAAGCTAGATTTTTCTGAGAAGTTAGGGGGAAGAATTCGATGCCGCACTCCACGGCCCGGCGTGTCTCGGTGCTGCTCATTGCATTTGGTGTTTTATCGAGCCTCGCCCTAGCACGGCCGCAGGAGAAATCCACAGCTACTGATAAGTCAGCCTCCGCCGCTCAAGAAAAAAGCTCGCCCGGTAAATCTGCGGCGACGGCTTCCGATTACGCAGGCGCGGAAGCTTGCAAAACATGCCACGCGGACATTTACAACGGTTGGGAGAAGAGCCCTCACTGGAAGCAGACATACAGGGAAGGCGGCCTTGCAAAACATGGCTGCGAAGATTGTCATGGCCCTGCTGCAAGCCACGTTGCTGACCCCGCCGATACTTCGAAGCTCTTCCTCTTCGAAAAAGCCTCCGCAAGAGAGATCGATAACCGCTGCCTGAGCTGCCACTCCGGCGGCACACAGCACATGAATACAATCAACTCGGAACACGCGAAGAACGACGTCAGCTGCGTCTCCTGCCATTCGCCGCACCACGGTAAAGACTCGAATTTTTTGCTGATAAAGTCTCAACCAGAGCTTTGTTACTCATGTCATCTCGAACAAAAAGCCCAGTTCGACATGCCGTTCCATCACCGCGTGAATGAAGGGCTGATCCAGTGCAGCGATTGCCATAACGTTCACGGCACGGTGAAACCCAAGCAGGTGCGCACTTCCTCCGCGCAGGATGCGGTCTGCTTCAAGTGCCACACGGACAAGCAAGGGCCGTTTGTGTTCGAACACGCGCCGGTAAAGGTTGATGGATGCCAGTCCTGCCATTTGACGCACGGCGGACCGAATCCTCACATGTTGAAACTGAGCAACGTCAACCTGCTCTGCCTGCAGTGCCACACGACGTCAAGCTTCAGCTCCGCGCCGGGAGCTCCTTCATTCCACAACCAGGCGAGCTTTTTCCAGTCTTGCGTGTTGTGCCACTCGCAAATTCACGGCTCCAACTTTGATGCGACCCTCTTCAAGTAGAAGGCCCATAAGTTCTTTTTTCATGGAGAAGGCAGACGAAACGGACGGTAAACGTGGATGAGATTTTAGAAATGCGGAAGAAAGAACCTGTGAAAGGCCGCCTGGGGGTGCGCTCGATTTTTTGCGTCATCTTTATCGTGGCGCTCTCTCTTTCCCCTACAGCTCGCGCCCAAGACAACTCCGAAGGATCGAAAGGAATCAATTCGGGCGATTACAACGTCCATTCTTCCGTCGAATTCGGCTATCGAGCGAGCGAAATCAACGGCAACATGAACACCTACGATACATTCGAGAACCTCGGTTCCGGCCTTCGGCTTTTCGACTACACCCTGGACATGCGCTCACTCGATCACAACGGGTTCTTGTTCGACAATCTAAGTTTCAGCAACTTCGGATACGGTGGGGATCCAAACGACGTAACGCGCCTGCGTGTAGAAAAGAATAAATGGTACGATTTTCGCCTGCTTTTCCGCCGCGACAAGAATTTCTGGGATTACAACTTGTACGCCAATCCACTGAACCCGGCGGCACTGAACCCGGTTGGCTCCGCGACAACTGGATGCATCGTCAGCCCGCCTTCCGTACTTACGGCAACTCCTCCGGGCGTCCCGGGACTCCCGGCGTACTGCTCTTCGCCCGCGGTGCCGCAAAACAATTCACTTCATGGATTGGATCTTGTTCGTCGTATGCAGGATTACGACCTTACTCTGCTGCCATTGTCGAAGGTTCAGTTCCGACTGGGCTATTCGCGTAACCGCGACGAAGGGCCCGGGTCCTTTACTACGGACGGTGGGACCATATCGGATTTTAATGAGACCTATAGCTATACGACGAACGCCTACCGCGCCGGCGTCGACTTCAAAATCATTCCTCGAACGACAATCTCTTACGATCAGTTTCTCAGCTATTTCAAGCAGGATAATGTCGTCAGCGATAATCCCGTCGCGAACCCGGGGAATTTTGGCTTTATCCTTGCAAATACTTCGGGAGTGGGCACGCCGAATGGCACACCGGTAGATTTGGGAAACATTTGGAGCACGCAAACACCGGCTGAGGCGCTGCCATGCGCGACTCCGATCGTGACTGCCACAACCAACACCGCCACCCCCACGTGCAACGGATTCTTATCCTATAGCCAGGTCGGCCGCCCACGGAACTTCATGCCCACGGAGCGCCTCCGCTTCCAATCGAACTATTTCAAGAATTTCGAGATGTCAGGTTCGTTTGGTTACAGCAGCAGCAACAATGTGATCCCAGATTTCCTTGAGACGGTGAACGGATTCACTGCGCGCACAGCCGAGCGCGGAAGTACAACGGGTGGTCCTGCGAATGCCAAGCGCGTTTCGGTGAATGCGAATTGGTCCGGGGTCTACGCGGTGACCGATAAACTCCGCATCCTGGACGAGTTCCGCTACGACAACTGGCGCATTCCGGGGATGTGGGCGCTCGACGAGACGAATATCTTTGGCACAGGCTATCCAGGCTTGGCAGGTTTGCAGCAGAGTCAAGCTGTCTTTAACACCACTAACTGTCCTGCTCCCTATAGTGCGGTGACTTGCCCGCAGCACGCGGCAAACTCGGCTGCAGACGTAATCGACGGCCTCGCTTCCACGTTCCTGGGCCAAAACCTGAAATCAAATACCTTGGAGCTCCAATACGATTTCAACAGACGCGTGAGCGCCAACATCGGCTACCTCTACACCAACCGAACCATCGCCCAATTCAGCGATACAAACGACTCGGAGTTGATCTATTTTCCCGGAGGCACAGGGTCCGCGCGTGGCGATTGTGCCACTGGCGCCGTTACCGCTGTGGACTGCACGCTCAACCCGGACGGGTCGATGACTTACACGGCGCCTGCTGCGGCGAGCCCGCTTCGCAGCCTCACCACCATCAACGAGAATGCGCTGTTGCTGGGAGCGGTCGTGCGGCCGATTGACGCACTGCGCATCACGGGTGATCTGGAGTTCGGTTACAACGACAATTCGTACACGCGCATCGATCCACGGCAAGTGCAGTCGTACAAGGTGCATGCGAATTACAAACCGAAGCCGTGGGCCATCCTTGACGGCGCGGTCGAAATTCACGAGAACCGCGATAACGTGACGACGGTCAACAATCTGGAGCATGACCGCTCGTACAGCTTTAGCGCGCTATTTATCGCGAATCAGCGGCTGTCTGTCGATTTCGGTTACAACTACTGGGACGTGTACTCGCAAACCGAGATCTGTTTTAACTATTCCATAAGCTACGCTTACCCGAACCCCGCACCGCCACCGGCTACACTGACTGGCGTTGCGTTCACCTCTCCCCCAGGAGTCGCTACGGCTGCTTGCACTATTCCAAATGCGAATCTTGGTGCAACTGGGCTGCAAGCGCTTTCCACCTACTCCAGTACGGATCATTTCGCTCACGCGGCAGTGATGTGGAAACCCACGAAGCGGGTGACCGCGATGGTGGGATACGGCGGAAGCTTTGTCCGCGGCAACACGATTTTCCTAAACCCTCTTACGCCTTCCGGCACACTCGATTTCAACTATCAAAGGCCGTACGCGTCGATTGCCATCGAGCTCCACCGAAACCTCACCTACAAAATGTCTTGGAATTATTACGGGTTCAGCCAAACGGGAAACACGAGCCCGTTTGGACTTGCTGGGATTCAATCGCCGGACTTTAACGGCAGCAACGCGACATTCTCGTTTCTTTACGCTTTCTGAAAAGTTCCCCTAAGGAGGGATGAATGAATCAACGAATGATTCGAACCGGGTCCGCCGTTCTTATGCTGGTCGCTCTCGTTCTGGTCGTCACTGTGCCGGCGCAGGCCCAGGATGGGGCCGCTCTTTACAAGGCCAAATGCTCCGTCTGCCACGCTGACGACGGTAGCGGCAGCGGAGCAACTGGGAAGCAATTGGGCGTGAAGGATCTGCGGTCCGACGAGGTGCAGAAACAAACCGACGCTCAACTTACCGACACCATTACGAATGGTATGGGGAAGAAAATGCCCGCATACAAAGGCAAGATAACAGACGACCAAATCAAGGGTCTCGTCGCCTACATCCGTGAGCTGGGCAAAAAGAAGTAGTTGGAACCCGTCCTTGGCTGGGAATCACCGCTTCCTCCACTAACGGCGGAAGAAGGGAGAGGCCTTGTGATTGGCATTCTCATTTGTCAAATTGCCGTCAGTATTGTGCTTGCCACAGTCTTCTTGATCCATCCATCCGTTACGAGTGGCACGGCCTGGAAGATCCTGGCCTTCATTGGGCTGTGTGTGCTTCCAGCCCTTTGTATTGTGGGAGGAATGAACACCCACATTCAGCGCTCCGAGCAGACGCAATTCTGCATTTCCTGCCACGTCATGATTCCCTACGGGCAAAGCCTGTATGTGGATGACGCCAAACATATTCCCGCCCAACACTTTCAGAACCACAGGGTCCCAGCGGACATGGCCTGCTATTCGTGCCATGCGGACTACTCCATCTACGGACCACTGAACGACAAGCTGCAAGGTCTGAAGCGGATTTACATGCAATACGTGAGCACCCCACCGGATCCCGCGGCAATCCGCATACCGGGCGGCTTCAAGAACGCCCAATGCCTGCACTGTCACCTGGGCGCCCGCGATTTTGAAGAGAATCCGATCCACGCCGCAATGATGGATTCGCTCACATCGAATCAGACGTCCTGCCTCACCAGCGGCTGCCACGATACTGCGCACGATGTGGCGAATCTCAGCCACGAAAAATTCTGGAAGCCCGTCCAATGAAACTGAGTGCGATAGGAATCCGGCGACTTCTGCAAGTCTCCGGTGCCCTGGTGATCGTGGGCCTGCTCCTAGAGATTGTAAGCCTCCTGTGGTTTCACCCACTCTCGTTCGTCTTGTTTGCCTTCGTGGCCGCGACCTTAATCGGCCTCGGAATCGTGATCTACCTGGTCTCGCTCGTTTTCGCGGTTTCTCCGTCTCCTGAGGACCGGGATAAGAATCGAGGAGTTTCAGAATGAATTGATATCGAGCGGCGTGATCCTCCAGCGGAGAAACGGTGATGTTGCAGGACCTAACTTCCGGCTAAGCTCTCGAGTTCCTTATTGAGAACGATAAGCGTCGAGCCTTTGGTTTGCAGTGGTTGCTTCTTCTAGAAATCAGCGAAAACTCTGGCTTTGCTCGCAATCGTGTGTGTCACTCGGATCTCCACCCGTCCTGCGCGCGCGGTTGCCGGCGTTGCAGGTTTAACGGTGCCAGTCCGGACGCGGCACTCTGTGCTGCGAACTCCTTCGCCGGGAGGTTTTTGGTTTCTGATCTTCTTCGGCTGCCGGTTGAGCCGCTTCGGTCATCTTGTGAATCCTCCGTATTGAGCTTGCCCGCATATTTCAATCCTTCGGGCGGGCCCGCGTCGCCAGCCGCGTGCGCCAATAGATTCTGCCTTCGCCCTTGACGTGATTGCCCGCGCGATGTAATTGGGATAGTCCGATTTGACCTGAGAGGTGAGCGATGGAACGCAACCGCATCAATCGGCGGGACTGGTTGGCTGGAACGGGAATGTCTCTCGCCGCGCTGGCGGCAAATCCGGCTGCGACGATGGCCCACATTGCACGACCTCAAGATGCCGAGCCGCAAGAATCAGATGCCGTGAAAACCGATCGATTGCGGCGGATGCAGTGGTGGCACGAATCGCGATTCGGAATGTTCATCCACTTCGGCCTGTACAGCGTGCTTGGGCGACACGAGTGGGCCATGGAAGACGAAGGCATCCCCGTCCGCGAGTACGAGCAACTCGCCAAGCAGTTCGATCCGACTCTCAATGCTGCGCGCGCCTGGGCCAAGCTGGCCAAGCAAGCGGGCCAGAAGTACATGGTGATGACCAGCAAGCACCACGAAGGCTTCTGTAACTTCGATACCAAGCGGACAAATTACAACGCTGCGAAACAAGCGGCGGGACGCGATCTTCTGCGCGAATACGCCGAAGCCGCGCGAGCAGAAGGGTTGCGATTTGGGTTCTACTACTCGTTGATGGATTGGCACCACCCTGACGGCGCACGCTGCCTGACGGATGAAGACGCGCGCAAGCGCTTCGTCGAGTACACACATGGGCTCGTGCGCGAGCTGATGACGAACTACGGCAAAGTGGATGTCCTGTGGTACGACGTGGACTGGCCTTTGGACGCAAAGGGATGGGAGTCCGAGCGCATGAACAAAATGGTATTCGAGCTGCAGCCGGACATCATCGTCAACAATCGCAACGGCCTTCTTGGCGACTTCTCGACGCCCGAGCAGGAAATCGTTGCTGCAAAAAGCGGACGCGCCTGGGAGACCTGCATGACCATGAACGATAGTTGGGGATTCCAGCGCGCAGATGACAACTGGAAGAGTCCGAAAACCGTGGTTCGCAACCTGATCGATTGCTCTCACGACGGAGGAAACTATCTCCTGAATATCGGCCCGCGGCCGGACGGCTCGATCCCGGATGATTCCGTGCGAATTCTCACCGATGTAGGCAAATGGATGTCGCGGAATTCCCAGACGATCTACGCAGCGGATGTATGCCGGGTGAGCAGTTCGAATTTCGCGGGCTTCACACGCAAGGGCAACACGCTTTACATGCACGTCTACTTCTGGCCGGGAGACACCGTGGCTCTTGGTGGACTCACGACCGGTGTGAAGTCCGCGCGACTCTTCGCCACGAATCAGCCGGTTCGGTTCGAACAGGAACGCTTTCGCGTGCGCTTCACCGGTCTGCCGAAGGAGGCCCCGGATCAGCCGGTGACCACCATCGCCATCGAATGCGAATCGGAGCCCATCCAGGACACGCGAGCGATTCGCCGCGAAAGACCGCGCGCCGGAGTGGGTATCTAGCAAGCTCCTGGAAACAGGCGCAGGCTTCGCTCACCTTGACATTCTACTGGAAGCGCTCTACTCTCGCCTAGAATGTCTACCAAAGAACAGAAACAACGCATCGAATTATTGCAAGGCACGCTGGACCTCCTGATCCTCCGTACTCTATTGCTGGGCCCCGCGCATGGCCACGCCATCGCCAAGGCCATCGAGTTCAAGTCGGATGAGGTGCTGCAGGTCGAACAGGGCTCGCTTTACCCGGCCCTGCATCGGCTCATCAAGCGCGAATGGATTTCGGCGGAAGAGGGCACCTCAGAGAACAATCGCCGCGCCAAGTTCTACAAGCTCACAGCGAAGGGCCGCAGGCAACTGACGGTTGAGACCGGCAAGTGGGACAAGCTGGCGGGAGCAATCGCGCGGATACTTCGGCCGGCAGAGCAGGAGGGCGAATCGTGACGCGCCGCAAGCGCATGCTCGAGGATCTCGAAGGGGACATCCGCGAGCACATTGAGCGGGAAACGCAGGACAACATCGATCGCGGCATGTCGCCGGAGGAAGCGCGTACCGCGGCTTTCCGCAAATTCGGAAACGTGACGCGCGTCCAGGAAGAAACGCGCGAGGTCTGGAGCTTCGTGTGGCTAGAGCAGTTCCTGCAAGACGTTCGCTTCAGTCTGCGCATGTTGCGCAAGTCCCCCGGCTTCACGGCCATCGCTGTTTTCACGCTCGCCCTCGCCATCGGAGCAAATGCTTCGATCTTTAGCCTGGTGAATGCAATTTTGATTCGTCCCCTGCCGTATCCTGACCCACAAGAACTCGTCGGCCTGGGCCAATCTCGCATGCAGCAGGGCGCCGGCTACATTCAAACAGGCGTATCGCTTCCCAACATTAAGGACATAGAGCAGCAGAACACCGTTTTTCGGGAGGTCTCTTACTATCGCTTCCACTCCTACAACTTGATCCAGGAGAACGCGCCCGAGCGTGTGTTGAGCTTTCAGGTCTCCAGCAGCTTCCTGCCTATGTTCGGCGTGGAGCCGCGGCTGGGACGCTTCTTTTTTGATGAGGAAACTGTCGCGGGCAAGGATGCGGTGGCAATCATCAGCTACGGCCTTTGGCAACGCAGATTCGCGGGCGCCAGTGACGTTCTCGGCAAATCCATCATGCTCGACGCCCGCAGCTACACCATCGTCGGCGTCATGCCGCGCAATTTTCAGTTCACCTGGGACGCGCCAGTTGATGTTCTCGTGCCTCTCGCTTTCGCTAGCGCGGAGCTAGGTGCGAACTCCCGTACCTCGCGTGACCTCGAAACTCTCGCCCGCATGAAATCGGGCGTCACGCGTGACCAAGCGCAGACGGAGATGAACACCATCGCTGGCCGCCTGTCACAGGATTATCCCGAGGCGAACAACGGCTGGAATATCACAGTCGAGCCGCTGCACGCTGCCTATCACCGGCATCTCGTTGAGCCGCTTCTCGTGATGGTCGGAGCTGTCTCGTTCGTCCTTCTGATTGCTTGCGCGAACATCGCAAATCTCCTGCTCTCGCGCGCTACGGCCCGCCGCCGGGAAGTTGCAATTCGTCTCGCGGTCGGTGCGAGCCGGGCCCGATTGGTTCGCCAATTCCTGACGGAAAGCCTGCTGCTCGGAATATGCGGAGGCTGCGTGGGACTTCTTCTCGCCTACTGGGGATCGGCTCTCTTGCGGACGCAAGCGGTTCGCTACATCGGCTCTCCGGGTATCCGGGAAATGAGCATCGATTGGCGAGTACTCGCGTATAGCCTGGCAATCTCATTCGCCACCGGAATTATTTTTGGGCTGGCCCCAGCTTGGCAGGCCTCCAAAACAGACCTGAACGAAACCCTCAAGGAATCTGGTCTCGCTGTGACAACCGAAGCCGGCCGCCGCCGGTTGCGCAGCAGCCTCGTCGTCGTTGAAATGGTCCTCGCCATCGTCCTGATGACTGGCGCTGGCCTCCTGATGCGCACTTTCATTCGCATACTTGGTGTGGACCTCGGCTTCAATCCAAATCAGGCTCTTACTATGTGGATCACCCTGCCGCATTACAAGTACGCGAACGATTCGCAGCAGTTTGCGTTTTTCCGCGACGTGCTCGACCGTATTCGCGCGCTTCCCGGCGTCGTGGCGGGGGCTTCGTATAACTCCATCGACGAAGTCTTCTTCACGCCCGCAAACCAGCCTCGGCCTTCTCCAGGACAAGAGCCCACCGCCACCGAGCAATCGGTCTCCCCGGGCTACTTTGTCGCGATGGGCGGAAAGTTCCTTGCCGGTCGCGATTTCTCGCTCGCAGACGCCAGCGGTTCCGCTCCAGTGGCCATCATCAATCAAACCCTCGCGCGCCGTTACTGGCACGCCGCGAATCCGGTGGGCGATCACCTCGTCCTTTTGGCGAAGGTTTATGACAAGCAGGACCAGACTCAGCTGCAATCGCTCGAAGTGGTCGGCATCGTGGGCGACATCAAGACCTCGGAAGATGTTTGGCAGGACCATCCGGAATTTTACGTTCCGTATTCGCAGCACCCAATGTCCAATATGGGCATTGTGATCCGCACACGGCCCGATCCGATGAGCCTCGCTCCCGCGGTGCGCGAAGCCGTCCTCTCGGTGGACAATGCGCAGCCCGTGCACGATGTTCGCACTCTCGATGAACTTGTATCGATGAATCACGGTTTTCTTCGCTTTCCAATGCTGCTCGTTTGGACTTTCGCTGCCTTGGCATTGCTCCTGGCGGCCATCGGAATCTTTGGCGTGATGTCCTACTCCGCGAGCCAGCGCACTCATGAGATGGCCATCCGCATGGCACTCGGCGCCGAACGGCGCGACGTTTTGAAATTAATGATAGGCGAGGGCCTTCGTATCACGTTGATCGGGGTTGGGGTCGGCGTCGGTGTGGCACTCGGCTTCAGCCGCTTGATTGCAAGTTATCTCTATGGGGTCAGCGCGTACGACCCCGTAACCTTTGTCGGCGTGGCGATCGTCCTTGTGTGCGTCGCGTTGGTCGCGTGTTACATCCCTGCGCGGCGGGCCATGCGCGTTGATCCCATGGTCGCGCTTCGATACGAATAGCCCTCTGCATCGGTGGTCAGCGATCCCCTGCTTAAGACAACCTCTTTGAGACGGAACGCTGGGCTCTCATTGTTCGAGGAGTTGGGCGAACTGGCGGAGCTCGGTGAGATTCAAATCAGACGCGGCGCAGAAATTCATGCCGTTGTGCGTCCAGAAAACCAGGTTGTAGCCCTGGATAGTCTGAATCTCCGGCAGCGTCTCAGCTTTCGATTCTTCGGGCCACACGAACACGTTGATGAAGTGCTTCTGGCGCTGATACACGAGCGCGGCCACCTCGCGACGACCGATGTAATCCAAGCGGCCTCCCACGAGCGGGAAACCCTGATCTTTCGGATCGACTACCGGGGGCGCGAAATCCAGTTTGCCGTCGAACCACGGTTTTACCGTGTGCTGGTCAGTGGATTCAACATCCAGCAAGTGTCCCGGCTGCATCGAGCGAATGTGGCTCGCAACGATCTCCTCGGCCATCAGGTTCTGCTTCTGTCCTCCGATATTCGGAAGCACTTTCGCGCCCAGAAAAACTGCAATAAGAACGGCAGCGGCCACCGCGAACCACTCAAGCACCGGACGCCGCGGTATGGGAACCGGCGGCGGCAGAGCCGCGACTTCCACTGGAAGCGAGGCCCGAATGCGAGTCCTGAGGCTTTCCGGCGCGCGTTCGTAGAGATTTGCCGCCCGCATCGAGTCGCGCATGGCTTGCTGCTCGTGCAGTTGCTGTGCACATTGCGGGCAAGTCTTCACGTGCTCCTCGAATTCGAGGCTGCGAACGAGGTCGAGTTCACCGTCGAAATATCCCTGGAGCAAGCGCTCGTTATTTTCGCAGGCCACGTTGCTCCTCTTCGCCGCGCGCATGCAGCAGGCGCTCGCGCAATTGGGCTCGCCCGCGAGCCAGGCCAGACATTACTGTGCCGATCGGCACGCCCACCACCTCGGCAATTTCCTTGTACGACAAGCCTTCGAGCTCGCGCAGAATCAAGACCTCGCGAAAACTTACGGGCAACTCGTCCAGCGCCGCGCGAAGCATTTGGCTATCCGCCGATTGCAGGAGCGCCGCTTCCACACCGGGCTGTTCCGCGACGGCCGTGTGAACCGTTTCGTCAAATTCCTCCGCAAGCTCCGCGGGACGATTCTTCTCGAAAAACGAATAGCAGGTGTTGCGCACGATTTTCAGCACCCAGGCACGCGAGTCGCCTCCCTGGTATCCGCCGAAAAATTTGAACGCGCGAAGATAGGCCTCCTGCACGATGTCCTCCGCATCTTGCGTGTTGCGAACGAGCCAGCGCGCAAGGTTGTAGGCCGCATCCATGTGCGGCAGCACAACCTGCTCAAAACTCCCCGCTTGGCCGGAGCCGCGCTTTTCCTCTCCCATGCGGGCATTAGATTCTCAGTGTTCCAGACTGGATATCAACCAAATTTATTCCCGCTAATTCGCGCGAAATAAAGGAACCGAGACCCTGAAATTAATCGCAGCTTGCGGGAATATTCGCCGCCCGGCGCCTGTCTAGATGAGTGAACGCGGCGCCAGGGCCTTTCGGGCAGCGCGTATGCAAAACATGGAGGACAGCACATGTCGGACTACATTGAAAAGAACCTCGATCAAGATGGCGTAGATCGTCGCGGCTTTCTGAAGTGCATGGCTTGGGCCGGCACAGGAACGTTCTGCCTCTTGCAGGGCGGCGTTTTGAGGTCATTTGCTCTGGCAGATGTATTGCAGAAGAACGTGGGCAACCTGAAGGGCGACCTCAGCTTCGTCCAATTCAGCGACAGTCACATCGGCTTCAACAAGGCGGCGAACCCGGACGTGACGGCAACACTCCGCGAAGCCATCGCCAAGGTCAACGCGTTGCCCACGCCTCCTTCGTTCGTTCTTCACACAGGAGACCTAACCCACCTCTCGAAGCCGGAAGAATTCGACACGCTCGCTGAGTCTCTGAAGAGCCTGAAGACCGACCGCATCTTTTACGTCCCCGGCGAACACGACGTGCTGAACGACAACGGTGGGGCTTTCCACCAGCGCTTCGGCCAGGGCACGCAAGGCGATGGCTGGTACAGCTTCGATCAAAAAGGCGCGCATTTCATCGGCCTGGTCAACGTGCTGAACTTGAAAGCCGGCGGCCTCGGCACTCTTGGCCACGATCAGCTCGAATGGCTCGAAAAAGATGTCGCCAAACTGAAAAGCAGCACGCCCGTGGTGGTCTTCGCGCACATTCCTCTGTGGTCGGTTTATCCGCAATGGGGCTGGGGCACCGATGACAGCGAACAAGCGCTTTCCTACCTGAAGCGATTCGGCTCCGTCACCGTTTTGAACGGGCACATTCACCAGACCATGCAGAAAATCGAAGGGAACGTCACGTTTCACACCGCCTGCTCGACCGCTTTCCCGCAGCCGCAGCCGGGGCAAGCCGATTCTCCGGGCCCGATGAAAGTGCCGGCGGAAAAATTGCGCAGCTTCCTGGGCCTGACCGATGTCAACTTCGTTCGCAGCAAACACACACTTGCAATCGTGGATTCCACACTTCAAAGCTAAGGAGACGATTCATGCGACACAATGAAACGCAACGAAGCCACGTGATACACATGCTCGGTATCAAGCTACTGGTAACCATGGCTCTTCTTTCCGTTCTGCTCGCGACCGGAGCTGTGCGTCCCCGGCCAGCAAATGCGGCTCAAGAAAAATCAGCCGCGCTCGCCGTGACCATCGACAACTTCAGCTTCGCGCCCATGGAACTCGAGATACCCGCGGGCACGCAAGTCACCTGGATCAACAAGGACGACGTGCCGCACACCGTTGTAAGCATTGATCACAAGCTGTTCAAATCGCGAGCGCTGGATACCGACGAGAAGTTTTCGTTCACCTTCACAACTCCCGGCACCTATGAATATTTCTGCTCGGTCCACCCGAAGATGACCGGCAAGATCATCGTGAAGTGAGCCGCCGCCATGAACCCATACAGCATTCGCGAAGCCCTCCTGGCCAAGCACGCGCAACACGTGGTCTTAATTCACTTCCCGATCGCTCTGTGCATGGCCGGCGTGGCGTTTGACTTTGTCGCACATTGGACAAAGCGCAGCGCCCTCGCCACGGCGGCCTACTACAATTTCACTGTCGCTGCGATTGCAACGTTTCCAGTAGTCGCGACCGGCTTGCTCGCCTGGCAGTTCCAACTCGAAGGGCAAAAGCTCAAGGGCATTTTGTTGCAACATCTGGTGCTCGGCATTGCCTCGAGCGCGATGATCTGCCTGGTCTGGTACGTGCACTTCCGCTCGCGCCGCAGGCCCGAGCAAAAACTGCCCACTTATTGTCTAGCGCTGGAGCTCGTGGCCATGGGCCTTGTCGCATTAACAGCACATTTGGGCGGCTATCTGACCGGCGTCAACATCCCCAGTTGAACGCACTCCCCACCACGAGATATCGCATCTATCACTGTTGTAAACTCTCTCATCCCAATTGGTACGAGGGCGCATCCAATAACCCGCGGGCATGGATCAGCGCGCTCTCCGAACGGCTCAAAGTGCATCTCAGCTTGTGAACACCGAAGGAGGCAACTTCCGATGCGAATCTCGTCGAATGGCACCTCACTCCTGCGCCCTGGTCTATTGTGCCTTGCGCTTCTCTACGGATTGCCCGCCTTTGCACAATCGAGCCCGAAAACTCCCACGGCGATGAGCGAGCACGAATTGGATGCGAAGGTCCGCTCGCTGACGCAGTCGCTTGAGCAGACCCGCGCGGAGCTTGCCGAATCGCGATCGGAAATCCGCGAACTTCGCGCCATGGTCGAGCAAGTGCTGAAGAAGGTCGGAGGCCCGGGCATGCCCGCGGCCGACGGCGCAGCCCATCAGGAATTGGCCTCGCTCACCCTGCCCGACTTTTCTTCTTCGGCGAACGCGAAATCCGGCGCCCAGGAAGCTCCCGCTCAGGTCACTCCGGACGACCTGCAGATCGTGAATACGCGTTTGGAGGAGCTCCAGCAGGACAAGGTGGAAAGCGCCTCGAAATACCGGCTGAAACTCTCCGGCATCGTTTTATTCAACGCTTTCTCACAATACGGGCAAGTCGATAACCTGGATGTGCCGACTCTCGCATTGCCGCGCTCGGCGGACGATCCCTTCGGCAGCTTCGGCGCCACGCTCAGGCAATCCATCGTCGGTCTCAGCGGCGTAGGGCCTGACATTCTGGGCGCCAGAACATCCGCCGACGTTCAGGCGGATTTTTTTGGCGGCCTGCCAAGCGGCTACGGCTCCGACGCCTCCGGAATTGTTCGCATGCGCGTTGCGCGAATTCGCTTCGACTGGGAGAACACTTCCATCGTTGCCGGCCTGGATACGCCGTTCTTTTCCCCAAACGTTCCCGCTTCCTACATGTCGATCGCCGTGCCGGGGTTTGCAGCTTCGGGCAACCTGTGGACCTGGACGCCTTCCCTTCGCGTCGAGCATCGCTTCAACATGAACGCATCTCAGTTCAAGGTCGAAGCCGGCATCCTGGATCCTGGCATTTGGGCCGGCGTTGTGGAAGGCGGCCGCGCTCCCACTCCGGGAGAAAGTTCCTGGCAGCCGGCCTATTCGTTCAGATTGTCCGAGAATGGCAGAAATGAGAATCGTCCGTGGTCTTTCGGCGCCTCCGGCATTTATTTCCCACAACGCTTTCCGAGCGGCAGGATATCCGGGTGGGGCGCCATAGCTGATTGGAGGGTTGCGCTGCTCCCGCGCGCGGAATTGAGCGGCGAATTCTTCGCCGGAAAAGGCTTGGATGCCTTTGGAGGCGTGCCGTACGTTGCAGTTTTAAACCCCGGCAATTCCCTCTACAATTACGTTACCGCTCCGGGCCTGGCAGATCTCACGATGACGGGCGGATGGTCGCAGCTTAAATTCAAGCTCAATACCGGCAACGAGTTCAACTTTGCCGCTGGGATGGGCAGCCGCGATTCCAGTGGCGTGCGCGCGCTCGCCATGGCCGATCCCGAGATTGCGGCATTGTCGCCGCGCAATCAAATGTTTTTCGTGAATTACATCTTTCGCCCGCGTCCCGACCTGATCTTTTCGGTTGAGTATCGCCGTTTCAGGACCTATCCGAACTCCGGAGATCCGGACTTTGCCGGCCAGGTTGGCTTGGCCGCCGGTTTTCTGTTTTAAACAAATGAACGCGCGCTTGCATGGTCTCGTCCTTCTCGTCGTCGCTCTATGCGTCGGCGCGCCCGTGCGCCAGACGAGTGATGTCGCGATGGACCGCACGCTGGCAGTCAGTGGCGAGGTCACACTTTTTCAGGCGAGTTCGGGCGAGCCTGTCAAAGACGCCTCCCGAGTCGTGCTTTGGCTCGTTCCAAAGGGCGCGGATCCCGCCGTTGAACCTAAGGCCGACAAATCCGTCTACCGCATGGTGCAGCACAATAAGACATTCGAGCCGCATCTGCTGGTTGTCCCGGTCGGGAGCGTCGTTTCGTTTCCAAACCTGGATCCCTGGTTTCACAGCGTATTTTCGCTTTACCGCGGCAAGCGATTCGATCTCGGACTCTACGAGCCCGGCTCGCACAAGACCATCGTGTTCGATCGTCCCGGCGCTTCGTACGTCTTTTGTAACATTCATCCGCAAATGGCCGCGGTGATCTTGGCCGTCGATTCCGATTACTTCGGCATCTCGGATAAAAACGGTCGAGTATCGATCGCCGACGTGCCCACGGGGCCCTACCAGCTCCACGTCTGGTATGAAGACGCTACGGAGAAGTCTCTCGAAGCGCTCGAGCGTCCAATCCTTGTGCGAATTGCCGGCCACAGCTTGCCATCGGTGTCCATTGCGGTTACCAAGCAGGATTTGTTGCATCACAAGAACAAGTACGGGCGCGATTACGATCCCCAGGCTTCATCGCCTGATTATTGATGTGTTGACGCCGGTTGCTCGAGTAATGACCCGGTAGATCCAGAGGTCACCAAATGGACTCGGTATTGATCGTTGAAGATAGCCGCGCGATGCAGCGCACCTTGCAGCGCTTGTTCGAAGCCGACGGCCTGCAGGTACGGTTTGCGTCAGACGGCGTCGCAGGTCTCGAAAGCTTTCAAAAGCAGATTCCAAGCGTCGTGGTGCTCGATTTGAAACTTCCCCGCATGCCGGGCAAGGAACTTTGCCGCGCGTTCAAGTCTCACGCGCCGTCCGTGCCCGTGGTCGTGCTGAGCGCCAACGCCGACGTGGAAGACAAAGTCCTGCTTCTCGAGCTCGGCGCCGATGACTACGTCACGAAACCTTTCAGTCCCAAAGAGCTTCTGGCTCGTGTGCGGCGCGCCATGCGCCGCCACCAACCGGCGACCGAAAATCTCGCAAGCAGCGCAAAGGATACGCCTCGCCACGAGACGCTGAAGTTCGGCGATGTCCAAATCGATTTCACCAGCATGGAAGCGTTGCGCGCCGGCGAATCCCTGACTCTCACCGCGCAGGAATTCAAGCTGCTGAAGTTTTTCGCGCGTTCGCCGGGCAGAGTGATATCCCGGGAAGAACTCCTGAACGAAGTTTGGGGCTATGAGAATTATCCGACCACCCGCACGGTGGATAACCACATCCTCCGTCTTCGGCAAAAGTTCGAGCCCGATCCGGCCAAGCCGCAATACTTTTTGACCATGCATGGCGTCGGTTACAAGTTCACACCCAGCGGCCTCGGGTCGGCGGCTGCCGAAGAATAGGGCGGTTCAAGAAAACTGCTATGGCGCGACTTCGACTGCGAACACAACTCCTGATTGCCACCTTGGCGATCATCTGCGCTCTCACCGGCGCGCTTCTCTTTTCCGTCCGTCACACGGTTCGCTCGGAAATTGACCGGCAGGTGCAGGAAAGCACCTCGGCATCGCTTCGCGCATTTGGAAGCGTTCAGCAGCAACGCCAGCTGCAGTTGTCCCGCACAGCGGCGGTCCTCGCTGAACTCCCCACTCTTAAGGCTTTAATGACGACTGAGGACGCACTCACCATTCAGGACGGATCGGAGCCTTTTTGGAAGCTCGCCGGAAGCGATCTCTTTCTGCTCGCCAATCCCAGCGGCCGCATTCTCGGATTTCATGCCAAGATGCCGGGATGGACTGCCCCCGTAGCCGAGCCCGATTTGAAGCGATCACTCGAGCAGGGCGAAGACACCGCCTGGTGGTATGCCAACGGCCAACTCTACTGGGTTTTTCTCCGGCCCATCACAGCGGGAACGGAAAGCAATAAAGAGCCGCTCGGCGTAGTGGCCTTGGGATACCAGGTGGACTCCACCGTGGCCGGCCAACTGGCCCTGGTGCCGGACAGTCAGATCGTTCTGGCCACGGGCGATACCGTCATCGCCTCCACACTCTCAACTGACCAGGAAACGGAACTCCAGCGCTGGCTCACCAGCGACGGCAGCGGCGATTTCGGTACCCAAGAATTAATCCTTGGCTCCGGGCAGTACGAGGTCTCCTCGGTCTTGATACACAACGGCCCGCCCGCTCCAGTGCGGTGTTACGTGCTCATGTCCTTGCAGCCCGCGGCCAGTTTCATTCGCCGGCTCAATCGCACGATCTTCTTCCTCGGGATTTCCGCCATTCTACTCGCCGCGCTCCTGCTCAGTTTTGTTTCGCTCACCATCACGCATCCGCTCGATAATCTCGTGGCCGGCGTGCGCGCCCTGGCCGCGGGCGACTTCACCTATTCCATCACTCCTCGCGGCAGCAGCGAAGTTGTGGAACTCGGCGCGGCGTTTTCAAGAATGCGTCGCGAGTTGCTGGCTTCCCAGGAACGGAAAATCGCAACCGAGCGCATCGCCGCTCTGGGCCGTGCGGCCAGCTCAATTTCCCACGATCTGCGCCACTTTCTCGCCGCGCTCGTGGCCAACGCCGAATTCCTCTACGAAGCGGACAAGCTGAAGCTCAACCGCGACGAAATCTACGACGAAATCAAGACCGCTTCGCATCAGATGACGGATTTGCTGGATTCGCTCAGAGAATTGGCGCAAGAAGGAAGCGCCATTTCTCCCGTGCCTGGCTCATTGGACCAGGCCGTGCGCGGCGCGGTGGAGGCCGTGCTCACCAGGCCCGAACTCCGCAGTCGCACAATTTCAATCACCCGATCGGGCGAAATGGATGGCGTGTTCGATCCCAAGAAAATGGAGCGGGCCTTCTTCAATCTGCTCCTCAATGCATGTGAAGCCGCCGGCCAGGGTCAAGGCCGCATCAGCATCGATATCGTGTCTTCGTCTCAATCATTTTCAGTCCGCATAGTCGATAACGGCCCGGGCATTCCGCCTGCAATCCTTGGAACTTTGTTCGATCCCTTCGTCAGCTCGGGCAAGCCCAATGGCACCGGCTTGGGCCTCGCCATCGTAAATAAAATCGTCCACGATCACGGCGGCTCCGTAAGCGTGGTACAAACCTCGGAGAGCGGAACAGTATTCCTCGTTCAGATGCCTCGGTCCTCGCAAGTCGTCAGCGCAAGCCCGCAGCCTGCAATCTAGATCGCTGACGAGCTTCAAAATTCCCGATTTGGCATTGTTCCAAACCGGAATTCTTAGGATTGAGCACACCTCGCGCGAAATCATCGCACCGGTGCTCGATTCCGCGCGGCGCACGATGTACGATATCGAGGATGATTCGACGCGCGGTTCTGGTCCTGTGGCTTTCCCTGTATCTCCTGCCCGTGGCATCCTCAGCTTGCACCTGTTCGAAAGCTTCTCCGGGAACATGCTCTGGATTGCAGGAAGACGATGTTGTTTTCCTCGGGACGGTAACAGATATCGAGAATGTGGCACCGGATGCGTCCACGGCCCCCGGCGCCGCGGACTCCACAGGTGCAGCGCCCGCCACCGACTCCACAACAGCAGTGACCCGCTACCATTTTCTCATCAACGAGAGATTTGCCGGCCCGGACACAGCTGAAATTGATGTCTTCTCCGGCGGCGATGATGCCGATTGCGGCTACCGCTTCCAGAAGGGCGCGCAGTACATCGTCTTCACGCAACGCGAGACCGAGGGCCGCCTCTTCGCCACCATCTGTAACGGTACCCGCCCCGCAATCGATGGCCGCGCTTTGCTACCGCAGTTGCGAGCCATGCGCAATCATCAGCGCGTCGCTTCCGTTTTCGGCGTCCTTCGTCGAACGGATCCGCCGCTGCTCGCTCCCGCCGATGATCCCGACGATCCTTTGCCGAAAATCAAGCTAAAGCTGCGTTCAAAGGACGACCGCTTCGCCACCAGCACCGGGCCTGATGGTGTGTACACTTTTTACGACGTTCACGCCGGTCAGTATCAATTTCTCGCCAGCCTGCCCTCTCGCATGGAATTGTCGCTCAAGACGCTGCCCGGGGCCCTTCCGCCCATCCGCATCCCGAATAATGCCTGCTACGAATACAACGTGGACGCGCTGCCTCTCGGCAAGATCCGCGGCAGCGTCCTGGGGCCGGACAAAAAACCGCTGCCCATCGCGTCCGTCGAGCTCTATCGCGCGGACCGCTACGCCGATTCGCAGCCCGGCCTTTGGGGTTTCCAGGGCGCAAAACGCGAATTCGAGTTCGATCACATTGGTCCCGGCGAATATCTCCTCGTCTTCAATCGCACGAACCGCATGGATCCAAATTCCCCGTTCCCCCGCGCGTTTTTCCCCGGAACCACTTCGCAAAGTGAGTCCACCATTATTAAGCTGAAAGACGGCCAGCAGCTTTTGAAGGCCAATATTCAGCTCCATGACGGATATCCCACGCGCCAAATTCGCGTGCAGTTGAAATGGGATGGCGGGCGGCCGCCCGGTGAAGTCACCGTGATGGCCAAAGCGGACCAGGGCGAAAATCCCGCAGTACAGAAGCTTGGCGAAGGAATCTACGAATTCACGCTGCTCCAATCCGCGCACTACACCATTTCCGCCTGGGAAGATCTCGACCCTCAGCACCTAAGCCAGCGCCGCGGAAAAGAAACCTGCACCATCCCGGCTCACATCGACGCCCAGCCCTCGATCGTCGATGGTGCCGACACCGGCACGAAGGAAGTCACGCTGACCTTCCCATCTATCGCTTGCGCTCAACAGTAGCGCAGACAAACTTGCAGAGGCCTCTACGCGGGCATCACAAAATAAAAAAGCCCCTCCCAACTTTTGCCGGGAGGGGCCGACGTTCTTTCTACTCCTGCTTCGATCTAGAAATGGAGCTTCATCCCGAACTGCAGCTGCCGCGCGCCAGTGGTCCCGTCGTTGCGTCCGACTTCAGCAGTGGACTGCCCAAAGCTGGCATCGCTGATGAAGTTGTCCGGCGGCTGGAAATTCGGGTGATTGAACACGTTGTAGTATTCCGAGCGGAATTCCACCATCAAACGCTCGTTGATCTTGGTCTTCTTCGCGATGACCATGTCAAAATTCTTGTAGGCCGGTCCGACAAAATGATTCCGGCCCAGATTGCCGGGGCCACCGAAAAACGGAAAGCTGAAAAGCCCGGGGTTCGGCCCGGTCTGCGTCAGCGGATACATGATGGGAACCTTCGCGGCGGTCGGGTCGTAGTCCGCGCGTTGCAGCGCCCCGGTGCCGTTGCTATCGTCGCCCGGCGCAAATACATCGAAAGGAAATCCGTCCTGGAGGGTTCCTATTCCTGCCCAGGACCATCCCTCGAGCGCCCAGCCAAGAATTCCGCTGTTCAGATGGTCCTTGCCGCGGCCGTAAGGTAATTCCGCCGCGAAGTTGAAAACCAGCCGGTTCCGAACATCGAACGACGAACTCCCCTTCTCCGCCTTCAGGTCAAAAGAGCTGGCCGGAAAGACGAACTCACCAATCTGCGGCCGGAAGGGATCGCTGGCGTCGTCAATGGCATGCGCCCAGGTGTAATTCACCTGAAATCCCACGCCGTTGACAAACTGCCGGGTCACCGTCGTTTGCAATCCGTTGTAGTTGGAATTGGCCACGCTCGCGATCGTATTCGCATGGAACGCTCCGCTGTTGTTGACCGCATTAAACGGAAGCGCCCCGATCTGCTGCCCAACGTAGAGATAGATACCCTGAACAGTCGTCTCCGTCGGCGAATCAACACACATTTGTGGATTAGGGTGCTGGCAATAAGTCCTCAATTCTGCGACCAGCGCCGGAATCGGAGGATTCCCATCAATCACGCGCAGCAGGCGGTCTCCCTTGTTGCCCACGTAGTTGACTTCGGCCGTGAAGTGGTGGCCCAGCTCCCGCTGTACTCCCAAGCTCCGCTGTTGCACGTAGGCCACATGGAAATTTGGACTGATCGTCTCCGGGAATCCCAGTGAATTATTCGCTGGATAATCTGCAAGGAACGGGCTGGTCACCTGCGTTGTCGGCAAAGGTATATTGGATATCTGGTCAGCCGTACCAGGCCCTAAGTCCGCGAAGGTACTGTTCACATAAGGCAGTTCCAGCGGAGGATTGGATCGCGTGTTGCCCGTGATGTTGAAAAAATTGCGATCGCGAAAATAGCCGAACCCCGCGCGGACGGACGTCTTCCCATCCTTGAATGGATCCCACGCAAATCCGATGCGCGGCTCGAATGCCTTTGTATCGTTTGCGTACAGCGGATTCGATCCGCCGCGTGTCACCGTCTGGAACTCAACCGGAGAAGGACCAGTTAACGCCGCCAGGCTCGCGCTGCTCAGTTGGTCGCCAACCACCCACGGAACGCCGTCCCATTCGTAGCGGACGCCGTAGTTGAACGTAAAATTCGGCTTCCATTTGAACTGGTCCTGGAAGTAGCCGTATATATCCCGCTCGCGAAATCCGCGTTCGTCGCTGGGAACTCGTGTTCCCGCGTTATTGAAAAACTGCGTTTGAGATTCCTGCAGCGTTCCGCCCAATAAGCCCCACACCGAGTCCTCCACTGTGGGATTTGTGAAGGGAACCGTATTCTGCAGCGCGGAATACTGGTAATTGGAGTAAATCGCGAAGCTGGGAAGTGGGCGCTCGAAGAAGCTATTCTGCCCGTTGTCGTAGTTGTCCGCAAACTCAACGCCGAACTTCATCGTGTGCCGGCCCTTGGTCCAGGTCACATAGTCGCCAAGATTGTAAGTTCCAAAAGGATCGATCTGTTTGTCCGTGTCACCGGGGCAAGCAATCGCGCTGAAATCGGCCAGAGACCAATCGCGTCCGTTTCCGAATGGATCCACTCCCGCCAGACTCAAACTGTTGATCGTGGCGGCGCCGTTACACGTGCCTTGCAGGTAAGTTCTGTTCGCTCCGAAGTACAGGTCGTTCAGCAGTGTCGGTCTAATGGTAGTCGCCAGATGGAAGTTCGGGCTTTGCGTCAAAAAGATCGACGCCTCTCCGCCTATTCCCGGTAGCGGGTTGCCGCTGGCACCATTATCGGTGCCGTGGTTCGCGATATAGCGAACGCTGAGCGTATTTCGAGAGTTGATGTTGATATCAACCTTGGCCGTGTAGTTGTTATTGTTGGCCAGATCCGATTCTCCGAAGAAATATTGATCGGAAATCCCTTGTATCACCGCAGGACCGTTCGGCGTGGGGTAGAAATGCAGCACCTTTTGAATTTGAGGATCCAGCACCAGGCCATAAGCATTGTTCACGGACGATGGCATACTTACATTAATCGGCACGGGTCCCGCCATCGGATCTACATAGGTAAATATCCCGGTCTCGAAAGCCGGGTCGGGAACCGTCGCGTCTGTTGATGTGGCCGTCGCAAATCGATTCCCTTCGTAGTTGAAGAAATAGAACACTTTGTTTTTTATCACCGGACCGCCGACGGAACCTCCGAACGTATTGCGAACGTACGGATTCTGCGGCCCCGTGGTCGGCCCGTTGAAGAAATCCCGTGCTCCCAGCGCGTTCCAGCGCCCGAAGTAGTACACGTCGCCGTGGAGATTGTTCGTTCCGCTGCGCGTCACGATATCGATCACCGACCCCGAATTTCGCCCGAACTCCGGCAAGTAGTTGTTCGTGATCACGCGGAATTCTTCGGTGGCGTCGGGATTCAAGGTCACCAGTCCGCCTCCTGGAACTCCCGGATCGTTGTTGTTTGTGCCGTCGAGCTGGAAGTTGTTCTGCTGCTCGCGGGCTCCGTTGATCGAAAAACCTCCCGCCCCTGTATTCGTCTGCGTTGAACCCGGAGTCAGCAGCACCAGTTGATATGGATCCCGGAGAATCAAGGGCAGCTCTTGTATTTGCTTGGAATCGATCACGTTGCTGATCTGCGCGTCCGTCGTGTTGATCGGGGTTATGTTCGTCCCCTCCACCGTGACGGTCTGCGAAATCGGGCTCACATCCAGTTTGGCATCGAGCGTCAGCGCCTGGTCCACGGTCAGCGCAACGCCCACAAACACCACCGTCTTCAGCCCCGCTTTTTCGATGGTGACGTCATAGACACCCGGGGGAAGAGCCGGGAAGCTATAGAACCCCGTGTCTGACGTTGCTCCTTCCCGGCTCGCATTCGTAGCTTTGTTCACGACCGTCACTTTAGCTTGGGGCAAGACCGCGCCGGTGGAATCCATCACCGTCCCGTTAATCGTGGCCGTCTGCGCCCGCAGCAGTGCAGGCAACAAGAGCATCCCAGCCAGCAACGCCACCCCGCGTGCAATTCCGAAAATGCCGTTCCCCTGTCTCATGTCCAGCCCCCCCGGTTTCTTGAAACGCATCCGCCCCATCGTTCTATTCATCCCGCGACGTCGAATGCAGTTTGATCGCCATGTTCCCGCATCCAACGGGTGCGACCAAAGCGCTGATTCAAAGCCAGGTATGGTCCTATCAATTTCGAAACAACACGCACGTTCCGAATAGCGGAAAGTTCACGGTCAAAGCTATACCTTCCTACGTACACTTTGTATCCGTAATTTGGAAAGGTTTCCCCGCCCGAAATACTGCCAGAAATGCTCTCATTCTTTGACTCATTCCGCAAAGGTTGCGTTAGAATCGCTCGGCGAAAAATGGGGCGTGGATTCCAGATCACGCGATGGGAGAAAAAATGAAGCGTATTTTCGAAATTGCCTCGGCAGTTTTGTTGCTGGCCTTGGTCCAAGCGCTGCCTGCCTCGGCGCAAGAACCGGAGAAGGACGCGAAATCCGCGGAGGCCAAGCCCGGGGCTGAAGCCAAACCTTCGGCCGACGCAGCCGCGCCTAAAGAAGAATCCTTTGTCACGGATCACACCATCCGCATCGGCGGCCAGACAATTCCATACAAAGCCACCGCCTCCACCACGCTGCTGAAGGACGACAAGGGCGAGCCTACCGCGAGTATTTTCTCGATCGCCTACACTCGCAGTGACGTAAAGGATCTCAGCCGCCGCCCCATCGCCTTCGTCTATAACGGCGGCCCGGGCTCGTCATCGATTTGGCTGCACATGGGCGCCTTCGGTCCGCGTCGCGTGGTCACTTCCGACGCCACCGCCACGCCGCCCGCGCCCTACACCCTCGAAGACAATGCCAATTCCTTGCTCGACAGGACCGACCTGGTTTTCATAGATCCCGTCGGCACCGGCTTCAGCCGCGCCGTGGGCAAAGCGCAGAACAAGGATTTCTGGGGTATTGATCAGGACGTCAAATCGCTCGCGCAATTCATCAACATCTACGTCAGCCGCAATAACCGCTGGAACTCGTCGAAATTCCTGATTGGCGAAAGCTACGGCACCTTCCGTTCCGCCGCGCTCGGGAATTATCTCCAGTCGCACGACGGGATGTATCTCAACGGCATTGTCCTGATTTCTTCCGTGCTCGATACCGGGACCATCTCGTTCACCAACGGCTCCGACATGCCGTACATTTTTTACGTTCCGAGCTTCGCCGCCGCGGCTTGGTATCACAAAACACTGAAAGATCCGCCCGCCGATTTGAATGCCTTCCTCGCCGAAGCGCGCATTTTTGCTTCCGGTGAATACGCCACCGCCTTGATCAAAGGCACGAAAATTTCCGATGCGGAAAAAGCGGATGTTGTCGAGAAGCTCTCGCACTTTACCGGTTTGAGCGAGGACTACATCGTCAAATCCGATCTGCGCGTGAATCTCGCGCAGTTCAACGTCGAACTCGAGCGCAGCAGCAGAACAACGGTCGGCCGCTACGATTCCCGCTTCACCATGCCCACCTACGATATGCTCACCGAATTCGCCGAAAACGATCCGTCTTACACCGCGGTCGTCGGCGCCTTCACTGCCGCGTTCAACAGCTACGCGCGCGAGGAATTAAAAGTCGTGCAGGAGAGGCGTTACGAGGCCTTGAGCGGAGACATCGGCGGGAGTTGGGATTGGAAACACAACGGAGGCGGCGGATTTCCCAGCGCGCCCAACGTCGAGGGAGATTTAGTCAACGCCCTGCTCGCGAATCCGCACCTGCAGGTGCAAGTGGAGAACGGCTTCTTCGATATGGCCACTCCCTTCTTCGCCACCGAATACACCATGGATCACTTGTTCCTGCCCGCCGATCTCCGCAGCCACATTCATCTGGAATACTATGGCGCCGGGCACATGATGTACCTGCACGCGGACGACTTGGCGAAGCTGAAGGCGAACGTCGGCAGTTTTATCGACGCCGCTTCCAAACAATGATCACTTGAATTTCAGTCTGCGGGCTTCGCCGCTGGCGGAATCGCCGGCCCTTCGCCCTTTACGTAGTGGCCGTACCAGTAGAGGTAGCGCTCGTAGCGATCCTCTATAAACGACGGCCGCGAGAATTCGTGATACTCGCCCGGATAAACGACGAGCATCGTTGGCACTCCGAGCCGCTTCAGGCTTTGGTACATCTGCTCGCCGTTGATTATCGGGACGTTCCAATCGATCTCGCCGCCCATGATCAGCGTGGGTGTCTTGATTTTCGTCACCCGGCTGAAGGCCGAAAGCCGATCCCACAATTCGCGGTGCTCCCAGGGAAGCCCCAGTTCGATCTCCCAATCCCTCGAATAGAGATCGTGTCCCCAATTAGCGATGTTGAGGAACGTTCCTGCGCCGGACATGGCCCCCTTGAAGCGCGCGGTCTGCGTGATGATGAAGTTCGTCGAAATGCCTCCGTAGGACCATCCTCCCACTCCGAGCTTGTCCGGATCGGACAGGCCTTGCGCGATCGCGTAATCCACCATGGCCATGTCGTCTTCGTAGTCTTTGTGGCCCCAGTCGGCGAAGATCGCCTTGCAGAAATCCTGGCCGTACCCGGAGGATCCCCGGGGGTTCGGCGTCAGCACCACGTAACCATTCGCCGCAAATAGCTGTGGATCGAAATAAAATTCCGCGTAGTAAGCCCACACCGGACCGCCATGCGGCCGCAGAATTGTGGGATAGCGTACGCCGGGCTTGTAGTCCGTAGGCTTGTAAAGATAGCCCGCCACCATCGTGCCGTCCTTGCTTTTGAAATGAACGTATTCAACGTCGGGCAAGTGTAGCTGCGTCATTAGTGCATCATTCGTCGTGGTCAGTCGCCGCAGGTCGCCGCCGCTCGCAGGCAGATAATAAATCTCGGCAGGATGCGTCAGTTCGCCGATCACCGCCGATACCGCTCCATCTTTGCCCATCGTAAACGACTCCAGCATCTTCCGCCCGCCGATCGGCCGTGTGATTTCGCCGCCCATCGCCGGAACGCGCAGCAGGTTTTGCGTCCCGTCATCATCGGCGATGAAATAGATCCACTGGCCGTCCGGCGAAAATCGGGGTTCGCTCGAGTTGCGGTCAAGCTTCAGTGTCAACACTTTCGCCGCGCCGCCGCCTGCTGGAGAAATCGCGATGTGAAAAGTCGCATACTGAAAAAGCTTCGCGTCGAGCTGCGTGGTGTACGCAATCCATTTCCCGTCCGGCGACCACGCCGGATCGCCATCCGCCCCCAAATTCGTCGTCACGTGCACCAGCGATTTTCCATTGTCCGTGTTGTCCGCGCTGACTACCCAGATATCCGTGTTGTAATTCATGTCCGGATCTTCGAAATCCGAGCGATTGCTGGCGAACGCGATCGAGCGCCCGTCGGGCGACCATGCCGGCGTGCTGTCGTCATAATCCCCGGAAGTAATCTGAGTCATCTTGTGATCGGCCAAACTGAATACGTAAAGGTGCGTGCGCCGCCGGTCGAGATACCCAATCTCGTCTTCCTTGAAGTGCAGCCGATCGATCACGTACGGGTGCGGCTTGGGCTTCGCTTTCGCATCATCCTTGTCTTTATTCTTCGCCGCTTCGAGTTCATCCGGCGTGGGATCCTGCAGCACCAAAACGATGCGATCGCCTGAAGGAGACCACGCAAAACTATCCACGTCCTGAATCGTCTCGGTCAGTTGTTGCGCTTCTCCACCAGCACGATTGAGTACCCACACACTTTTCTTGCCCTTCTCGTCGTCGGAGTCTTCGCTCGCCGCACCCCGGTTCGATAGAAACGCCAGATATTTTCCGTCCGGGCTCCAGCGCGGATGCGACGACGAAACCCCTTCCGTCGTCAGCGGAATAGCAGCGCCGCCCGATGTCGCGATCATCCAGATTCGCGCCTCGTTCTTGTCCTTTTGCAGGTTGGCTGTCCTGACCGTGTACGCCACCCAATTCCCTTCCGGGCTGATCTGCGAATCGCCGACCTCCAGAATCTTGAAATAGTCGTCCACCGTCAGATTCCGCTGGCTCGCCGTCGCCGGCGGATTCTGCCCCCAAACCGTCCATGACAAGAACACAGCGGCAACCAACAATCCAAATCGCAGTTTCACAGCGGATTCCCTTCCTTTAGCTGAACTTCTTGCGTTCTCGGTCGCGGAGTATACCAGAGCCATCACGCACCCGCGGCGCGGAAATGAGCGCACAAAAAAAGGCAGGACTTTTCGCCCTGCCCTTTCACAGCGTTCACATCTCGCGGAGATGGGTTGTTCTCAGATCAGATCTGCTCCGGCTCGCCTCAGAATCCAGCCCGGAGCAGCCCTTTACATTCCTTTATCTGCGTTCATCGTAAGCGAAGTGACGTGAATCGTGTCGCCATCGAGTGTGCCCTTCACCGTCACACTGTGTCCTTCATGCCCCGTCGCCTTATCCTGTGGATCGAGGACATACACTTTCTTGCTGCTCTCGTCGTAAAGCGCCAGCTTCGCGCCCCGCGCCACGCAACCCTTGGTGCACGCAGCGCCTTTCTCGCTCGCATCCTTGGCGCCGCACTTGTCGTTCGTAACGATCCCCGACCACGAACCGCTCTTCGCGGCATCCTGCCCGGCCAACGAAAGTCCGCCCGCAAAAATCACCGCTGCCGCACACAACATCAGACGTTTCACCATGATGGAATTCCTCCTCGGCAATACTCGAATCGAGTTCGCGAACCGTACCTGCCCCGGGCCGGCACGCATTACTCTGTCACTCGGTTTAACTTTTGTAAAGCGCAAGTCACTCGCATTCGATTGACACGGACGCGCCGCCAATCTACGCTCCCTCGGATGCCCGCAGCGAAGAAATCTCCCGCCAATCCTCCGCCGCGCCTCCGTCCAAATCCGCATCTGTACGAAATCAACACGCGGTCCTGGCTCGAGCAACTTTCCGCCCGCCTCGGCCGCACGATCAAGCTCGCCGATGTTCCCGTCAGCGAATGGGACGCCCTCGCGCAACAAGGCTTCGAGGTGATCTGGCTCATGGGCGTCTGGCAGCGCAGCCCCGAATCGCGTCGCATCAATCTCGAAAATTCGGCAAACGTCGCCGCCTGGGATCTCGCCTTGCCCGGTTGGAAGCCCTCTGACATCGTCGGCTCGCCCTACGCCGTCGCGCAATACCAGCCCGATCCCCGCATCGGCGATTGGGCCGCGCTCGATCGCACGCGCGCACTCCTCCACGAACGCGGCATGTCGCTGTTCCTCGATTTCGTCGGCAACCACACCGCCCTCGACCATCCCTGGACGCGCGCCCATCCCGAATTTTACGTGCAAGGCTCGCAGCAGGATTTCGAGAAAGATCCTTCGCTCTTCTATCGCATCGATACGCAAGCAGGCACTCGCTTCCTCGCCCTCGCCAAGGATCCCTATTTCCCGCCGTGGCAGGATGTGGCGCAACTCAATCATTTCCATCCCGGCATGCGCGCGGCTCATCTTGCAGGTCTCCGCAACGTCGCGCAACACTGCGACGGCGTCCGCTGCGACATGGCCATGCTCCAGCTCAACGACATCTTCGAAAATGGCTGGGGCCATCTCTTGCCTGATCTTCCCCGCCCCGCCACCGAATTCTGGGCCGACGCGCGCTCCGCCGTCCCCGATCTGGTCCTTCTCGCCGAAGCTTACTGGGGCACCGAGCCTCGCCTCTTCGATTTGGGTTTTTCATTCGCCTACGACAAAGTCCTCTACGACGCCGTGCGCGACGCCGATGTCGGCGCGGTACAAGCTCGCATTTCCAGCACTCGCGCCGAGCAAAACCGTTTCGCGCGCTTCCTCGAAAATCACGACGAGGCCCGCCGCGCCGCCGCCTTCCCGAACGACCGCCTCGCCGCCATCGGCACGCTCATGGCCACGCTTCCCGGCATGCGCTTCTACCATCAGGGCGAACTCGAAGGCCTCCGCATTCACTTGCCCATCACGTTGCGTCTCGCCGCTCCCGAGCCCGCCGACCCCTTCAGCTCCGCCTTCTTCCAGAAAATTCTCAGCATCACGCGCGAAGAAGTCTTCCATCTCGGCGAATGGAATCCGCTCGACGTCGGAGCCGAAGGCTACACATCGCCCGCAGGTCTGTTCGTGTATGAATGGAGATCGGAAAAAGCCTGGAAGATAATTGCTGTAAATCTGGCGGCGGGCGCGTCCCAGGGACGCGTGCATCTAGGCGATCGCCTTTCCCCCACGCAACAGTATGTCTTCTATGACCAGCTCAACGAAGTCCGCTACGATCGCAGCGGAGAAGAACTTCACAACCTGGGCTTATTTGTTCGGCTCGAAGGTTTCCAGGCGCACGTATTCGATATCACGCCCGCCTAGTTCACCTTCAGCGTCAAATTGATGCTCGAAGTGGCGCCGCTCGGCGTCGTAACCGTCACAGTCAGCGGATACGTTCCCGGAGGCGTCGCCTCCCCGCCCGGCGATTTCGCCAGATTGCTGCACGCCGATAGCCCGACGGCCATCAGCGCGAGCACGCCAAATGAAAGCACCCATCGCGGACGCCGCCTGAAGCTCCACGCCGCTCCGGCAAAAGACAGTGCCGCCAGCATCAGCGTCAGCCCGCCGCCGAATCCTCCCGGAATCGGCTGCCATCCCGGCGCGCTTCCCTTGCAATATGTGGTAACCACAATCGCCACCTGCGTTGCCACTCCCGTCAAAGTGACCGTGCTCGGCACGATCACGCAGGTGATGTCCGGCGAAATGCTCGTGCACGACAGCGTCACCTTGCCGGTGAACCCGGTCGTGCTGTTCAGCTGCAATCCAAACGCGACGTTCCCTCCAGGGCTGGTCGTTCCAGTTGATGAACCTCCGGGCGCGATCCCGATCGTCACCGGAGAATTGCTGTTAAACGTAGCGGTGACGTTTTGCGCTGCATTCATCGTCACCACGCAAGTTCCCGTTCCGCTGCAGCCCGCTCCGCTCCATCCTGCAAAGGTTGATCCGTCAGACGCCGTCGCGGTCAACGTCACCACGGTGCCGCTCGCATAATTCGCCGAGCATGACGTCGCCGGGCAGCTAATCCCCGCAGGGCTGCTCGTCACCGTTCCCGCTCCCGTTCCCGCCTCGTTAACCGCGAGTGCAAAAGTCGTAGCTGTCTTGTTGAATGTAGCTGTCACAGCTTCCGCCGCGCTCATCGTCACTGCGCACGTACCCGTTCCCGGGCATCCTGCTCCCGCAGGCCCGCTCCATCCCGCAAACGTCGAGCCTGAGCCCGCCGTCGCCGTCAGTGTGACCACAGAGCCGCTCGTGAAACTTGCCGAGCACGCCGTCGCCGGACAATTAATCCCTGCAGGACTGCTCATCACCGTGCCGGTTCCCGTACCTGCCTCGGTAACGGAAAGCGTGAAATTAGTCGTCGTGTTGAACGTAGCCGTCACCGATTCCGCCGCGCTCATCGTCACCGTGCACGTACCCGTTCCTGGGCAGCCCGCTCCCGCCGGCCCACTCCATCCTGCAAACGTCGATCCCGAATTCGCCGTCGCCGTCAGCGTCACCATTGTGCCGCTCGCAAAGCTAGCCGAGCACGTCGTAGTCGGACAGTTGATCCCCGCGGGGCTGCTCGCCACCTTGCCCGTTCCCGTACCCGCCTCGGTTACCGTCAGCGTGAAATTCGTTGTGGTGTTGAATGTCGCAGTCACCGATTCCGCCGCGCTCATCGTCACTGCGCACGTACCCGTTCCTGGGCAGCCCGCCCCGGCAGGCCCGCTCCATCCCGCAAACGTCGAGCCCGTGTTCGCCGTCGCCGTCAGCGTGACCGTAGAACCGCTCGCGAAACTCGTCGAGCACGCCGTCGCCGGACAATTAATCCCCGCGGGGCTGCTCATCACCGTGCCCGTTCCCGTACCTGCCTCGGTAACAGAAAGCGTGAAATTAGTCGTCGTGTTGAACGTCGCAGTCACCGATTCCGCCGCGCTCATCGTCACCGTGCACGTACCCGTTCCTGGGCAGCCCGCCCCGGCAGGCCCGCTCCATCCCGCAAACGTCGAACCCGTGTTTGCCGTCGCCGTCAGCGTTACCGTAGAACCGCTCGCGAAACTCGCCGAGCACGCCGTCGCCGGACAATTAATCCCCGCAGGACTGCTCGTCACCTTGCCCGTTCCCGTACCCGCCGCGGTCACTGTCAGCGTGAAGCTCGTCCCCAGGTTAAACGTTGTCGTCACCGTCACGTCGGCTGTGCCGATCGGAACTGTACATGTCGGAGGGTTGGTCTGAGGAACGGGTGGCACGCAGTTCGCGCTGAAACCCGCGAAGCTCGAGCCCGAAGCCGCCGTTGCCGTCAGCGTAACACTGCTGTTATCGGGGAACGGAGCCAGGCAAACCGATGGGCAATTGATCCCGGCGGGCGCACTCGTTACCTTCCCGCTGCCGGTTCCACCCAACGTCACCATTAGATTGTTATTCCCCACTGTCTTTTCCCCGAAAATCGCCACACCGCTCGCCTCGTTCGAGGGAGAGGTGAAAAATGCCAGCTGGTTCCCGCTGGCTATATCGAATTTGAATACATTGCCGGTGGGCAAATCCGCGGTCCAGAAAGACGTTCCGTCCGGATCCAGGTTCAGCGCGAACAACGCGCTACCCGACGGATTGGGGGTGTAACTCTGAATCTGATCACCGCTGGGATTAATCTCGACAACAGTCGCGCTGTCCGCCACAAGTATGTTCCCGTTCGGCAGCACCCGAAAGGCGTAACCGGAAGAGCCCGGCAGTCCATCAGCGAAATCAGGATTTTGCGCGTTTGTGCTTATGTTAAAGCTCAATACCGACGTGCCTTCCGACGTGTACAACAACGTCTTTTGGTCGGGTAGCAGTTCCACCCAGTCCGTCCCGCGGCACTGTCCCGCTACTGTGATGGTATTGAGCAGAGTCCCGCTGGGGCCAAACTCGAACGCCTGGACCGGCCCCGACGTGGTCGTCGGGCAACTAAGATCGTAGTTCGCCGTAGCAGCGCCAACAAACGCGTCTCCTGCTTTGTTGAAGAGCACCGACTCTGGAAACGCGGTTCCGATTGCGCTTGACGGAAAATTGCCGAACGCCCCCTTCAGTTTTGCATTTTGATCGAATTCAACAACGCCCACCGGGGTTGTATCTTCCAGGCCAGTAAACGTTGTTACGTACAGGTTCCCCGTCTGGTCAAACGCCATCCCCGCATCGAGAGACTGCCCCGTCGCTATGGAGCCGAGAAGTGTTCCATCCTGTTTGAATACATAAACCACACCATTTCCGCCGGACACGAACACTTCGCCCAGTTGATAAGGCCCGGTAAAAGTCGGGATGCCAAACTTGGCCACAAACGCATCGGACAGTCCATTGCAGTTTCCGTCCGTCCCACACTTGGTTTGGTAGGCCCCCGCGGACGTTGGAAAATTGGCCGAACCCGTATAGCCGGTGACGTAGATGTTTGCGCTCGAATCTACCGCCAGCCCCAGCACACCGTCATCGCCACTCCCGCCCAGATATGTGGAAAAGACGTAGCTCGGTACATTCGCGTTGACCTCGGTCACAAATCCGTCGCCGCAGGGAACGTTCGATGCATCGCAGCTTGCGCTGCCTCCGCCGTAAGTAGATTGAACCGGACTCGTGGTCGGAAAATTGGCTGAGTTCGTGGTTCCTGCGACGTAGGCGTTTCCCGCCAGATCCACGCCCGCTCCTTTGAACACACCGTCGTCGCCGCTGCCGCCCAGATACGAGGAGTAGTAAAGCCCCGTGCCTCCCGCGGAGAACCAGGTCATGAAAGCATCTCCGCAGGTAAACAATCGATTCGCGCAGGACGTCGATCCGCCTCCAAAAGTGCTTTGCAGCGAGCCGAACGTCGTGGGGAAGTCCGCCGAGTCTGTTACACCTGCGATGAACACGTCGGCGTAGATATCGAGCGCGACCGCCGTGGCCGCATCGTCACCGCTGCCGCCCAGATACGTAGAGAAAACGATCGGCGTGTTGCCGTCTCCAGTTAAGGGTGCCAGCTCGGTCACAAATCCGTCTCCGCAGATGAACTTGGAAACACAATTCGGCCCCGATCCCCCGCCGAAAGTCGGCTGCAGTGACGAACTCGTGACTCCCGGAAATGTGGACGAATTCGTCGCCCCGACCACATAGATGTTATCGCTCGAATCCAGCGCGATTCCGTAACCAAGATCCGAGTTGCTGCCGCCCAGGTATGTTCCATAAACCAACGAAAGACCGTCGCTGAAACTCAGCTCTGCCACGAAGGCATCCGAACAATTTTTCGGAGCGCCGGTGGTCGAAGTGCAGTTGGTTACCGTCGCTCCGTCCACGTTGTCCAGAACCTGGCTCACCGCGTTTGATGTTGTCGGAAAGTTCGTCGAATAAGTTGTGCCGGCTACGAATACGTTATCGCTCGAATCCACGGCGAGGCCGAAAGCGTAATCATCGTTGCTGCCGCCGAGAAACGTGGAAAATACCAGGCTGGCTCCCCCCGGATTTATCTCCGTCACAAAGGCGTCGGCGCATGGACGCGTCGCGTTATGGCATGACCCGCCGCCGTAGCTCTGAAACGGAGACAATGTTGGGAAGTTAGCCGACTGCGTGGATCCCGCTACAAACACATTCCCGTTGCCATCCACCGCTATCGCCGTGCCGAAATCGGAATCGCTGCCCCCTAAATACGCTGAGAAAACCAGCCCCGTGCCGCTCGGATTGATTTCCGTTACGAACGCGTCTCCGCAGGCCAGGGTCGTCGTGTCCGAGCAGTTCGGCCCCGTGCCGCCGTACCCGCTTTGCCACGTGCCCGCGCCCGATGTCTTCGGAAAGTCGGTCGAAAGGGTTCCACCGGTCACGTACGTATTTCCCGCGCCATCCACCGCGATGCCCACGCCCACGTCGTTCGCGCTGCCGCCCAAGTACGTCGAGTACACCAGAGGCGGGTCAATCGTCAGCGCTTTGCTGTGGTCGTAATTGCCCGCCACGAAAACAATTTCATTCTTGCCGCGGATTTTGAAATGCCCGTCCACATATCTCTTCGCCGCTTCGCGCTCGAACCGCGGATCGTCATCGTCCACGGCCCATTTGTACTGGTACATCGTGGGCTTTTGAAGGCGTATTTCTCCTCCGCTTGTTCGCAGCAGCAGATCGCCCTTCTCGTCGATGCGCAGATTCCGCGCGCCCTGCACGTCCAGGCGAATTTTGTTCGGATCCGCGCCCGGTGCCACCACGAAGTCGTACTCTAGTTGCTGCTGGTTGCCGTAGTACACCAAATCGACGCCCGGGTAGATTCCGTGTATATTCACCTTCCCGTAGGTCGAAATATTCGTCCGCCATTTTGTGGGATCATTTCCGATGAAGTAGTCCACTTTCCCCGGCAATTCATCGTCACCGGCAACGCCGGCTGCGCGGTTCGCCCCCCGTAGTTTCATTCGCAGAGTAGTTGTCTTCTCCGCGGACGTTTCGGGTTCCCCCTCCGGCAGAAGTGAGCTTAGAAGTTTGGCTCCCGCTTTCGAACGCAACAGCAGCACAGCTTCATCAGCCGTAAGCAGCATCGTGTACCCGGGCCCATGCGCGATGAATTTCGCCTCCGGAGGTGCTTGCCCGTGATTCGGCTCAAAGCTCAGCGGCAATTTCCCATAATTGTTCGGGAGCGCAACGGCCAAACCGCGCTGCGGCGATGGCGGAGGATTCGGCCCTGCGGGCTTCGGCACATAACCCAAGCGCGTGGGCCTCGCCATTTGCGCAGCCGACTGCTGCGAAGGCGACTGCGCTCGCGCTGGGCCCGCAGCTAGCAGAGTAGCTAGTAGAGATGACGCGGAAATTACGATCCAGAAGGTGCGCAGCGTTCGCATTTCGAACTCCTCGTCGGCGGTGGTGCTTCCTTCATATTCGCAGCCAACCTTGCGCTCAAACTCAGCTCCGGGCCCTTGCCATTGCATCTGGTAAAAGCCTTGCCGGAGGTTTCGCTCTCATTGTCCGGAAGCCGCCCGATCGTCCCGGCTCCGCTCGGCTGGCAACAGGTCCGCCGGACGGGAAAAAGTTTGCCCACGCCCAGAACCCGGCCTCTCGGCGCTGGCTGCCCGGAATGCTTCTCGCGGAGCTATTCTGCTGTCTGCACGAGACTTAGAACTACGCGGCCAGACAGCAACTAAGCCGTCCGTCGGGGCCGTCTGCTGAAAGCTGCAAGTCTGAATCCAAAGACTTGCAGTTCTATCCCGGCACCGTCTCTCCCGCTTGGCAACGAAGAATCACTGGCGTCCGAGGAGGCGCGTCGCGCTCCGCAGGAGCTACGCACCCAACAAGTCCGTATCAGGGGCAATGCTGCTGTGCGGGGGAAACGAAGGCGAATTCTCTAACCCCGCGCCCTTTCGCGTCAAGCGAAAGTTTTGAATCTCATTGAATCGCTCCGGCCGTTCCCTTATGATGCCGCTCCTTGCACTCCGGCGCGATGCCCAGCGAACTCCGCGACAACGAAAGCGCACCTCCCTCCGGCGCTCCGCACCTTCGCCAGATCGGATTCCTTCCGCTCCTTGCGCTTTTTTACGGCTACACCGCCGGCGGCCCGTTCGGCTACGAAGGAATCTTCCACGATTCCGGCCCCGGCATGGCGCTCGTCTTTCTCGCCTTCGTCCCGTTCTTCTGGAGCATCCCCATTTCCTTCGCCTCCGCGGAACTCAACAGCATTCTTCCGGTGCAAGGCGGTTTCTATCGCTGGAGCCGCGCCGCCTTCGGAGATTTCTGGGGATTTCAATGTGGCTGGTGGAATTGGACCGGAACATTTTTGCTGAACAGCCTCTACGGCGTTCTCGTGATGGACTACCTCAGCGAATATCTTCCGTGGATCACCGGGAACGTAAAGTGGGCGGGCGCTTGTCTTGTTCTATGTTTGCTCGCGTACTTGAACGCGCGCGGAATTCAAATCGCCGGATGGTTTTCCGTCGCCCTTCTCGTCGCGGTTTTCATTCCTGTTGCGTGGCTTTGCGTGGTCTCGCTTTTTCATTGGCACTACAATCCGGTCGTTCCGTTCGTGCCTCCGGGCCAGCCGTTCGGCACCGTCTTCGGCCGCGGCCTGGCTCTCGCCATGTGGAATTACGCCGGATACGAGCAGCTTTCCAGCATGACCGGCGAAATGAAAAATCCGCAGAAAACTTTCGTGCGCATCCTCGCCTGGAATACGCCGATGAACATCCTCACTTACATCCTGCCGACCACGCTCGCGCTCGCCGCTCTCGGCAACTGGCAGGAGTGGAAGACGGATTACATCGTCACCGCCTCGCGCCTGATCGGCGGCCCGATTCTCGGCGCCGCGATGTTGATCGCCGCGATGATCGGCACGCTCTCGCTTTCGAACAGCACGATTCTCTACACCACGCGAATTCCCGCGACCATGGCCGAAGACGGATACCTTCCCGCCTGGCTCGGGAAAATCCACGCGCGCTTCGGAACTCCGGTGCGCGCGATTTTCGTGTCGCTCGTGGTGTACTGCATCCTGGCGAAATATCCGGTGGAAGATTTGGTCAACATCTACATCTGGACGCGCATTGCCACCACGCTCCTCACGCTGCTCGCCGCCTGGCGCATGCGGCAAAAATTGCCGAACGCAAAACGCAGCTTTTTAATTCCCGGCGGCAAAGCCGGGCTCGCGTACATTTTGATTTTTCCTGCGATTTTGTGCGCGGTGAAAGTGGCGCAAAGCGAGGATTACGTGTGGAAGTACGCGCCGTGGCTGCTCGCGTCCGGCCCGGTGGCTTACGCGATTTTGCGCTGGGGCTTCCAGATGAAGCCCAGGCCGCAAACCGCGCCGTAAAATTATTTTGTGGCGCCGACTTTTTCCGAGACGGTTTTCGCCTGCAGGAACAGCAGCAAATAATCCTGGCCGCCGGATTTCGAGTCCGTTCCGGACATATTGAATCCGCCGAAAGGATGCGCGCCGACCATCGCACCGGTGCACTTGCGGTTCATGTACAAATTTCCGACGTGAAATTCTTCGGCCGCACGTTCGATTTTTTTCGGGTTCTGCGAATACACTGCGCCGGTCAAGCCGAACTCGCTGTCGTTGGCCATGGAAAGCGCTTCGTCAAAATCTTTGGCCTTGGTCACCGCCAGCACCGGCCCAAAAATTTCTTCCTGAAAAATGCGCGCTTTGCGGTCCACGTCCGCGATCACGGTGGGCTCGATAAAATATCCGTCGCCGCCGGTGTGGTTTCCGCCGGTCAGCAGGCGCCCTTCTTTTTTGCCCTGATGGATGTAACCGAGGATCGAGGTCATGGCGGCCTTGTTGATCACCGGTCCCATGAAATTGGCCGGATCTTCGGACGGGCCCACTTTGATTTTCTTCACGCGCTCGACCAGCTTTTCGAGGAAGCGGTCGTAAACTTTCTCCGCGACAATTGCGCGCGAGCATGCCGAGCACTTTTGCCCCTGAAATCCAAACGCGGAGCTCGCCACGCCTTCGACTGCTGCGTCGAGGTCGGCTTCTTCGTCCACCACAATCGCGTCCTTGCCGCCCATTTCGAGCACGGTGCGCTTGATCCACAACTGTCCCGGCTGCGCTTTCGAGGCTTGCTCGGCGATGCGCAGGCCCGCTTCCTTCGAGCCAGTGAACGCGATGAATCGCGTTTTCGGATGGGTCACGAGCGCTTCGCCCGCAGTGCTGCCCGGCCCGGTGAAAAAGCTGACTACATCGCGCGGCACGCCTGCTTCAAATAGAATGTCGACGAAGATGGCCGCAACCGTCGGCGAATCGCTCGACGGTTTTACAATCGCGGTGTTGCCGGTAACGATGGCCGCGAGCGTCAAGCCGCCCATGATGGCCGCCGCGAAATTCCACGGCGGAATAATCACGCCCACGCCCAGCGGAATGTACTTCAAGTAATTTTTTTCGCCGCTCATGGGCGAGAGTTTTTGCGGGCCGCCCAGGCGCATCATTTCGCGGCCGTAGAATTCGCAGAAATCAATCAGCTCCTGGATGTCGCCATCGGCTTCCGGCCAGGTCTTGCCGATTTCGTAGCAGATCCAGGCGTCCAGCTCGAAGCGGCGCTTGCGGAGGATGTCTGCCGTGCGATACACGCAGGCCACGCGCTCTTCCACCGGGACGCGTTTCCATTTTTCAAACGCGCGGTGGGCCGCTTCCACCGCCTGATTGGCCAGTTCAACGGAGGCTTTCTGGAAAACGCCGATCACTTCTTCCGGATGCGAGGGATTCACCGAGGTGGTTTTGTCCGTGGTCGTTTTTTTCTCGCCGCCGATCACCAGCGGATATTCGCGCCCGAACATATCCTTCACGCGCACGAGCGCCTCTTCCATCGCTTTGCGGTTTTCGGGCTTGCTGAAATCGATGAACGGCTCGTTGGTAAATTCGCCGCGATGCAACGTGGTTCCGGCTGCTGCTGGAGATGTCATGTGTTACGCCTCGCTCGGAGTTTTGCTTCGAATTGAAGTGCTCCATATTCTATCGCGGCAGCGGAACCGGAACAAGTTGAGGCGATTCGCCCTTCGCGGAACACGCTCCCTTCGCAAGATACGCTCAGGGCAAGCAGGGTGACAATCCTCGCCGGATTGTCAACGGAACACGAAGGAGCCAGTGGCCCTTGGCAGAAAACGCTCAGGGTAAACGAGTGGCTAGTGGCTAGTGTTGAGTGGCTAGCTGAAGGCAAAAACGCTCTTGCCGAGAGTCCGAAAATTTGGCGATTAGAACGGGTCGGCGCCGTTTGTTTTCTATGAGTTAGGCTGAGTTCTATTCGTGGAGTTTGGCGATTAGGATGGGGCAGTTTGCGGGCAAGTTTGCGGTCAAGTTTACAGTCGATAGTTGACAGTTGATAGCCAAGCGCGGCCGCGCCGCACACTAATCCTGCGCTGCGCTTTGTTCGGTACCGCTCGTCGTCCATGTCGCGTCCTCGCCGGGCCTGAAAAACGCCCCGACTCACGCTAGCAGAATTTCTGAGTGAAATCTATTCGTAGAAATACGTAGAGAAGTAACTGCAAGAAAAGATGAGAGCTACGGATGAAATACATGGAAGCCAACGCTGATTTGCCCACACGCAAGGGTTCAAGGCTCGCAATCCCGCAACTGTCGTGCCTCGGACTCGCGACTCGCGCTATCTTGGAAACTCGACCAGGATAGCCTCAATCCGCCGCATCGAGGTTGCCGACCAGAGTAGGGGCGTCTGTTGTAGTCCCGTCACGGTTGCCGCAGCCGGATAGCTCTTTCTAATGGTTTGAAGCAGTTTTCGCGCGTCCTTCTTATCACCCGAGTAATAGCTTGCGATCGTGAATCCCCACATCAGATCGATTACTTGGACCTCTGTGAGCTTGTTCCAGTCTGAGGCGACAAGCTGATACGCCTTGGAAAACTCTTGGTACGCGAGTTGGACTTGGTTCGCGTCCAATGCCGCCCAGCCATAATTAGAGTGTGCGGTGTGGTCATTCGGAAACTGATCGGTCAATCGAGCGCAATAAGGGAGAGCAGAGGTCGATTGCTCGATGCCATAGTAGTAGAGACAGGCCGTGAAGAGATGAGTTTTAGTTTCAGGATAAAGTCTCCCGAGTTCGTCCAATCTCCGCCCTCCCTCCGTATTGTCACGAGCGAGCAACGAGATGAACACACCCTGGCTCAGCAATTGCTGATCGCCAGGTACACTCGTTAAGCCGGCCTTTATTTGGTCGTTGGCCTGCCCGATCTCGGATCGGTTCTTGTACATACTCGCTAAGTAAATGTAGGGAACGGCGTCCGGGAAATCGTCTTTCTCGGCCGCCAGGAAGGCCGCGATTGCTTGATCGGCTTGCTTTTGATTGTAGGCGGCAATGCCGACCGAGATATGAAACCAAAAATTGTCCGAATCTATTTTTGAAAGCTGGAGAACGTACTGCGACCAATTTTCCTTTCGGCTAGACAATCCGTGATACGCAAGTCCTGCCAACACGTTTAGGGCGCTCTCATTTTTAGCGTCACTAACCAAGGCAGTCCGAGCTGCAGCTTCGGCTCGTTCAAAATTTCCCACGGAGTAATACAACAGCGCCAGTATGGGCGGGTCCGCGTCCGAAGGAGCGAGCTGGTTTGACACTTCTTCTTGTGACAGTGATTCCTGAAACTTTCTCGCCTCAAAAAGACCCAAGGCGTAATAGAAACGGGCTACTGCATCCTTGGGATCCTGCGTGACCGAGACGTTGAGGTCGCGAAGGGCCCCTTCGAGATCTCCGGTCCTTAAACTGAGCTCCCCCGTTAATCTATGTGCGACTGGGGTGTCGGCGTTCTTTAGTGTAAAGGCTTGGATCTTGCCTCTAGCCTCGTCAAACCGCTTGTTCTTAAGGAGGTCTTCAATTTGTGCTACGTCATTAGGTTCTGGCGGTTGCGCCGCCTCGGGTTGGGCCGCGGTGGAGTCCCTCGCGTTTTCCTTTGCGTTTTGCTTAGCCCATTCACCGAAAGGAAGCACAATCAATTGAGGAGTGCGGAGTAGGCGTTTCAGGTCGCCGACACCGATGGAGAAATAGATTCCAGGAGTGTCCGATAGCAGCGAAGTTGTTATCCCCACAACGCGCCCTGCCCGATTAAACAAAGGTCCTCCGCTGGACCCGTGTGCGATAGCTGCGGTGGTTTGAATTAGGAACTGGCCGTTCGAGTTTCGAAAAGAACTTACGATGCCATTTGTAAGACTCAGTTCTAGACCGCGAGGTGCGCCGATGGCGTATACGGAGTCTCCTTGCGCTAGTGTGAGCTCGTCCCCGAGCGAGAGGGGAGCGCGACCACCAGTTTCGACAACGAGTACTATCAAGTCTTGCTCCGCACTCTCCGCGGCCACGCCCGTGGCGGGTTTCATACTACCGTCCGAAAATACGACGACGGCGTCAGTCATACTCTCGAGTACGTGGTGGTTTGTGACAACCCGGTCCGGTTGTACGATGAATCCCGAGCCCAACACATCAGTCTTTCCGTCTTTGCCCGTGGCAAAGATAACGACGACGGAGGGCTGCGCGCGGGTGAAGATATCGGCAACACTTGGCGCCTGAGATTGCGCAGAACCTGCACGTGGGAAAAAGAGAATTGCGAGGACTAGGAGCAATCCACGAACCTTCAATGCCAGGCTCCTCGAAGCTTTGCTAGTGTTCAGTAATTGTAACATCGCACAAGCGCGTTAGCTTCTCCGCAGTAGGGTGACGATTGTCAGGCGCGAACGTAAGTGTTCTTAACTCGCTTTGAAGTTGCGAGGTATGAATACCAGACGATTGCGCCGACTAGAGTTCGAAGGAACGGGACGATTGCGCTGCTCGCGTCGCCCGAGTCGGGACCACTTTTCGTGCCGGTGATTATTGTGAGCGTTACACCCAGCGCAGCATATGAGAACAATCCGATAAGGTAAGCCTTTGTGATCTTTGGGGCATTTGGCTTTAGCCTCAGAAGCAATATCCCACAATAAAGGCTCCAGGCTGCTAGTCCAATTAATACAACCGCGTCGATTGCCCACGAAAGCGTGGCGACGGAGGAATCCAGCCCGGGGGTCTTGGTGATATCGTGTTCATTCACGACCGCTACGATAGACGCAATTGGACCGCCTATCAACAGCACGAACACGAGCCACGCCAGCCATCCGCCAACTCCAGACAGTTCCTTCTTCTCTGGGACTGATCCCGGGGCCACCGATTCAGTAGGTGCCTCATGAAGATTCCTGTCCTGTAGCTCAGCAAGTAGCGCGACTCTCGCGCTATCCGTTAGCGTGCCTATGTCATTCCTGAGACGTATCAATTCATCGTCGGACATTTGTGAGTATACGCCGGCATACTTTTCTGGTTGGCTAAGCGGGGCCGCGGAGACGGAGTTCGAGGTGACGTTCTGAGTAATTGTGGCAGTGGGTTTAACTTCAAGCTCTAGCGACGCCGGGTTTCTCGGTGGAATGGATTTTCCACACGCGCTGCAAAAGAGCGAGTCGTCTGGGTTGACCGCCGCACAATAGTTACAAAACACGGGCGGATGATAACAAGTTAGGAATCCAAGGGCAACTTAGCTACCTCCCGTCATTGATCGCGCGTCGAATTGCGCGAATCCTCCGGTGGGGGAGCGGCGGAGATCGATGTAACTAGGCGAGGGCGCCGAGCCATTTTACTGGGAGGCGGGCGGCGAGGGCGTTGGCTAGCTTTTCGTCGGCGGTGACGAAGTCGGCGCGGGAATGGATGGCGAGCGCGACGTAGGGTAGTCTAGCGTGAAGGCTGTGACTTGTGACTCGTGATTTGTAACTTATGGGTGACGCTGCACCGGGCACGGCGTGCCGTGCCCCTACAAACATGGGACGCGCGGGCTGGGCCGGCGAGTCAGGAAGCGGGCGGGGAGGTGTGCTAGTCTCGGCGGCGGGAGGGCGGCGATGTCGAATTTTATTCAGCTGACGGCATTTTTGTATGTGGAGAATCTCGAGCGGGCGCTGACATTTTTCAACGACATACTTGGATTCGAGACGCGCTTTCGCCGCACGGACTACGCTTACGTGCATCGGGAGACGGCGGGATTTCGCATCTGGGAGCGGACGGGGGCGAACGCGGAGCCGCCCGGGACGCGGCGGTTTGCGTACTACATTGATGTGCGCGACGTGGATGCGCTCTATGCGGAACTGAAGCCGAAGCTGGATACGTTGCCGGAGCACGACGTTCATGGGCCGGCGGACAAACACTATGGGCAGCGCGAGCTGCTGGTGCTGGCGCCGGATGGGAATTTGATCGCGTTTGGACAGGCGATCGATGGGAAGTGAAGGATTCGTGGCTTGACTTGTGACTTGTGATTTGTGACTCGTGGAAGAAACCAAGGCTCGGCGAGACGGCCGCCGAGAGGTAAGCGCTGCGCGCGGCTTCGTTATGTCGGAGCTGAAGGGTCCGACCCATAAGGAATCAGATCAGAAATGAAGCCTGCCGGCCGACAGGCGGACCGCGCGGCGCGCCGCGTCGTTCTCAACTTCTACCTGTCAGGGCTTGATATTTTGAACGATGGCGTCGTTCGTGTCTGAGATGGATTTGAGCATGTTCGAGAACACTTCTTCGAACTGGGATTTCTGCTGCATGGCCTGCTGCAACTCCATTTGCTGCTGGGTGGACATGTCGCCGCTCGAGGACGGTGGAAGGGCGGCGTAGGTTTCATTGAGCAGGGTGAAGACGAGCACGTCAATTTGGCGCGGAGGAACTTTCGGGAACTGCTTGCGAACATCGACAGTAGCGAGCGCGCGCAGATCGGTTCCGGGCTTGAGCTTGCGCGTTTGCTGCTGAAATTCGGGGACCATGCGGGCGATCTTCTGCTTGGTCTCGGGCGGAAGCAGCGATTGGATTCTGCGGTGCTGCGCGGCGATCTCGGGGTCGAGCGCTCGAGCACCGGGATTTACGCGCGCTTCGGTGGACGGCGGCGGAGTGGCCTTGGTGTTCTGTGCCTCGCGTGCTTCGGCGAAGGCGTGGGCGGCAACACCGAGCATAGATAAAAAAACAACTACACCAAGTTTGCGCATGATTTGTCCCTCCTCATCGCTCTCTGGAATTTGGATCCCCCGCGTGAATGCAAGTTTACACAAGGCAGTGGCACGGTGGGATTCTCGCGCGCGACGGTTCCACGTAAGTGTTACCGCGAATGTTGCGCGAGCGGAAACTGGCGCGGGAGTGCTGTACTCGTTCGCGAGGGCGGCGCGTCCCATACTGTGAAGCGAGAAACAGTGCGATTCAGGCTACGGAGCCATGGGGAGGACACAATGTTGAAACTGCGCGCGAGACAATTCATGAAGGCGATTCCAGTGCTTTTGCTGTTTGCGGCTCCGGCTTTTGCGCAAGATGCGGCGGGTACGGCGGTCGCTCCGGGAGGCTGCGGCCCGGACGAGCAGAAATTCGAAGTGAAGACGGAAAAGCAGCATCCCCTGGGGCAGGCGGAAGCGGGCAAGGCGCTGGTTTATTTCATCGAGGACGACAAAGAATATGGCTCGAACCCCAAACCCACCACCCGGGTGGGCGTGGACGGCGCCTGGGTCGGCGCGACGCATGGCAATTCCTATTTTTCCTTTACCGTGGATCCCGGCGAACATCATCTTTGCGCCAGCTGGCAAACGGCAGTGGCTCTATTCCAAGGGCATCCGACGGCGGCCGCGCATTTGACCGCAGAAGCTGGAGGCGTTTACTTCTTCCGCGTGAAAAACAAGTGGGTGCGCGACCTGGGGAACGTCACCATATATCTGGTCGCGCTCGATCCCGACGAAGGCCAACTGCTGGCGAGCAAGTATTCGTACAGCACGTTCCATCCTAAGAACTGACACTGGATATATTCGGCAGGGTTTGGAGTTTGCAAAAAGCCGCTCGTTCGAGCGGCTTTTTGCATTTTGCTTCTTTTTTTTCCTGCTTTCGAATCAGGCGAGCAATTCCTTCACTGCGGCGGCAAAAACTTTTGTATGGAGATCGATGTCTTCGGGCGTGGTGGCCGGGCACATCAGCGCCATGTTGTGAAACGGCGTGAGCAGGACGCCGCGATTGAGCGCGTAGAGATGCATGAAGCGCTCGAGTTCGAAATCGGCGGAGGCGGCCGCTTCCCCACCGTTACGCGGCGGATGCGGACGGAACAAATATTCCGCGCGGCATCCGAGGCGCGCGACGTGCCAGGGGAGTCCAGCGGCTGCGATCGCGTCGAGCACGCCATCGGCGAATTTTTCCGCGAGCGGAATCATCTTGCTGAAGGCGGCGGGAGTGAGGACGTGCTCGAGCGTGGCGCGCATGGCGGCGAGCGAAAGGGCGTTGCCCGCGAGAGTGCCGCCGATGCCTCCGGTATCGCAATCTTCAAGCTCGATGCGGCGCTCGATTCGTTCGGTGACTTCGGAGGTGCAACCGTAGGTTCCGGCGGGCAGGCCGCTGGCGATGGGCTTGCCGATGACGAAGAGGTCGGGCTTGAGAGCGCGGGCGTGCGTGTATCCGCCGGGGCCGGTGCAGATGGTGTGGGTTTCGTCGAGGATGAGCAAAGTGCCGGCGCGGCGGGCGAGGTCGGCGGCGGCCTGCCAATATCCGGGCTCGGGATGGACGATGCCGACGTTGGTCAACACAGGCTCGGCGAGAATGCAGGCGACGTCGCCGTGGGCGAGCGCGGCTTCGAGCGCGGGGAGATCGTTGAATTCGACGACGCGCGTGGTTTCGACCGGATTTACCGGCGGGCCGATGTGTCCGCGGCGCGGGCCGGGAACGCCGTCGTGAATGGTGATGAAAGTTTCGTCCACGGTGCCGTGGTAGCAGAAGTTGTACACCAGGATTTTCGAGCGGCCTGTGATTTCGCGCGCGATGCGAATGGCGAAGCGGTTCGCGTCAGTGGCGGTGAGAGTGAATTGCCAATGCGGCAGGCCGAAGCGGCGCGCGAGTTCTTCGCCGACCCAGATGGCGTCCTCGGTGGGAAGCATGAGCGTGATTCCGTTTGCCGCTTGGCGCGCGATGGCTTCGACAGCCTGCGGCGGGGAGTGGCCGGTCATCGCGCCGGTATCACCGAGGCAGAGGTCAACGTACTCGTGGCCATCCACGTCGGTGAAATGCGCGCCGTGGGCTTCGGCGACGAACACGGGAAATTTGCCCGCCCACTTTTTCATCCAGTTCATGGGCACGCCGCCGACGAGAGATTTTTGCGCGCGAGCGTAGAGCGCCGCTGATTCTGGCCGCGCGGCGACGAAATTTTCTTCTTCGCGCGCCATGAGATTTTTCAAACGCGCGCGATCGATGGTGCGGTGCGCGCTTCTTCCGGGCGTGCTCATGGGATGAACTCCTCTTTCGAGAGAGCTTAGCGCAAATCTTTGAGGATTTCGCGGGCGGCGTTGTGGCCGGAGGCGCCGGTGACGCCGTTGCCGGGATGCGTGCCGCTGCCGCAAAGGAAGAGGCCTTTGATGGGAGTGGCGTAACGCGCCCAGCCGAGGAGCGGGCGCATGGTGAAGAGCTGGTCGAGCGCAAGCTCACCGTGGAAAGGGTGGCCGCCGGTGAGGCCGTACGTACTTTCGAGGTCTTTGGGCGTGATGGTTTGGGCTGCGAGAATTTTGGTGGCGAGGTCGGGAGCGTAGGCGGCAAGAGTTTTGATTATTGTGTCGCGAAGCGCGTCGCGTTGCTGGGCCCAATCGCCCTGCTTCAATTTGTAGGGCGCGAACTGCATGTAGATCGACATCACGTGCTTTCCGGCGGGAGCGAGGGACGGATCGGAGAGCGTGGGAATGGAGATGTCGAGATAGGGCGCGCGCGAAAAATCGCCGTATTTCGAATCGTCGAATGCGCGCTCGAGGTAATCGATTCCCGGACCGATGTGAATGCGTCCGGCGAGTGCGGCGCTTCCTTCCGCGGAATTTTTTAGCGCGGTGAATGACGGGAGAGCGTCGAGCGCGAGATTCAGTTTTGCCGCGGTGCCTTTGCTGCGGTAATTCTGCATTTTGACCACGAAGCTTGGCGGCAGATGCACGGGATCGAGCAAGCCGAGGAAAGTGCGACGCGGGTCGGCGCCGGAGATGACGGCTTTGGCGGCAATCTCTTCGCCACCGGAAAGCGCGACACCCGTGACGTGGCCATCTTTCACCAGAATTTGCGAGACTTCCGCGCCCGTGCGGATTTCCGCGCCTGCTTCTTTCGCTGCGGCGGCCATCGCGGCCGTGAGCGCGCCCATGCCGCCGCGCGGCATGGCTGAATTCCCCACCGGAAATGGATCGGCGGCAGCGCGGAGAAGCAGCAAGGCGGTTGAACCCGCGGACCACGGTCCCATCGCTGCGCCGAAAATTCCACGCGCGGCAATCGCGGCGCGCAGCAAATCCGTCTCGAAGAATTCGGCCACGAAATCGGCTGCGGCCATGGGACCCCAGCGAATCAGCCGCATCATTTCTTTCTTGCCCAGGCCGCGAACCTTGCGTCCGATCTTCAGCAGCTTCCAGAGGTCTTCGTTCGAGGGCTTTTCGATGACCGGGGGCGTCAACTCCAGGATTTGCTCAACGATTCCGGCGGCGCGCGCCAAACCCTCGGCGAAACCGCCATAGGCGGCCGCGTCTTTCGCGGAGAATTTCTGGATGTCGGCGACGGAGCGCTGCGTGTCAGTGTACAGCGTGAGCGCGCGGCCGTCAGGCTCGGGCGCAAAAATGCGCACAGGAGATTCGAGCTTCTGCAAACCGTGGCGCGCGAGTTGCATGTCTTTCAAGATTGAAGCGAGCGGAGGACCTCCGGCATGAGCGACGGTGGAGCAGCGGAAGCCGGGATGAAATTCCTCGGTGACGGCGCAGCCGCCGATGACGCCGCGGCGTTCGAGGATGAGCGGCTTCAGGCCCTTTTTCGCGAGATAGAAGGCGGTGACGAGCGCGTTGTGCCCTCCGCCAACAATCAGGATTTCGCGAGGAGCCGCCACGGCTAGTTTTTCCCCTTGCCGGTATCTTTCAGGATTTCGAGCGCGGCGAGGCGCCCCGGCGCGCCCATGATTCCGCCGCCGGGATGCGTGGCCGAGCCGCACATGTACAATTTTTTGATGGGGGTGCGGTAGCGCGCCCAGCCCGGAGCGGGACGCAAAAAGAAAAGCTGTTCGAGCGAGAGTTCGCCCTGGAAAATATTGCCCTCGGTGAGGCCCGTCTGGCGCTCGATATCGAGCGGAGTGATGAACTGCTTGCCGATGATGATGTTTTTTATGTTCGGCGCGTATTCGGCGATAGTGTCGATGACGGTATTGCCGAAGGCTTCGCGCTGCTCGTCCCAATTTCCGTGGCTCAGCTTGTAAGGCGCGTACTGCACGAAGCAGGAAAGGATGTGCTTTCCCGGCGGCGCGACGGATGGATCGGTGAGCGAGGGGATAACCATGTCAATGTACGGGCGGCGCGAAAATTCGCCGTACTTGGCCTGGTCGTAGGCGCGCTCCATGTATTCCATGGAAGGCGAAATCGAAATCGCGCCGCGCAAATGGTGGCCGGGCCCGGGCAGGCAGGTGAAATCAGGGAGCGCGTCGAGCGCCAGATTTACTTTTCCCGATGAGCCGCGATATTTGTAGCGGCGAACTTCCTCGAGGAAATCCGACGGCAGCTCGCGCTGCTCGATGAACTTCAGGAACGTGAGATTGGGGTCCACGCTCGAGGAAACGACGTCGGCGTGAATTTCTTCGCCGCCTTCGAGGACGACGCCTTGCGCTTCGCCGTTCTTGATTAGGATGCGTTCGACGGCGGCTTCCTTGCGGATCTCGACTCCGGCTTCGATGGCTGCGTCGCCAATGGCGTTCGAGATCGCGCCCGTACCGCCGCGGCTGAAGCCCCAGGAGCGGAAGGCGCCGTCAATTTCGCCCATGTAATGGTGCAGCAGAACGTAGGCGGTGCCCGGCGAACGAATTCCGAGGAAGGTGCCGATGATGCCGGAAGCGGACATGGTCGCTTTCAGCGCGTCGGTCTCGAACCATTGATCGAGAAAATCGGCGGCGCTCATGGTCATGAGCTGGACCAGATTGTATTTGTCCTCGGCGGCGAGCGATTGAAACCGCTTGCCGAGGAAAGCGAGCTTTTTCAAATCGCGCGGATCGAGCGAGGTGGGATCGGGCGGAATCATGCCGAGAATGGGTTTCACGAAACGGCACATGGCTACCATGGATTTGCCGAATTCCTCGTAAGCTTCGGCGTCGAGCTTGGAGTGGCGCTCGAGTTCGCGGCGGGTGCGGCCGTGGTCGTTCTCGCGCCAGAGATAATCGCCGCTGGGCATCGGTGTGATGGTGCCGTCGAGCGGAAGAATTTCCAAGCCGTGGCGCGGCAGGTCGAGATCGCGAATAATTTCCGGACGAAGGAGCGAGACGACATAGGAGAAGACGGAAAACTTGAAGCCGGGAATAATTTCTTCGGTGACGGCAGCGCCGCCCAAAACGTAGCGCCGTTCGAGGACGAGAACTTTTTTGCCCGCCTTGGCGAGATACGCCGCATTCACAAGGCCATTGTGGCCGCCGCCGATTACGATGACGTCGTATCGTTTCGCCATGAGGATTTTTTTGCGATAACTTCGCGGTTCAAAAAGGATTCCGCGGGAGCCGAAGCATTCTACAAGCGCCAGAGAAGAGTCACAACAGAGAAGCGCGAAGCGGTGACCGCGAGTCAGGCATCTTGCGGCGGCTTGATCGAGCCGACTAACTCAAGGGACCTCTGGGCTCTACGGCTTTTCGTGGTATATACGGCTCGTGGACGTGCGAAGCAAGAGACTATTTTTAGTCGTCATTGTCTTGCTAATTTCGCTAGCAGGATTGTATTACGTCCAACAGATGCCGAAATCACTGGGCGTTCCACCGCTGCCGTCCCGACTCTTATCCTTTATCATCGTGTCTGACTGTATTTTTATTTGTTGCGTTCTTTGGCAAATCTGGCGAATCGAGAGGCGTCGCGTTCAGGCCAGTGCAATCGGGGATGTCACGCGCCCGAATTCCAAATTACGGGACCTTCTGAAGAGCCTCGCCGTATTTGCGATTTTTGAGAGCAGTGTTTTTGGAGTCATCTCCCTCGTGTTTCGAATTTCCCCGAACAAGTTGTGGTTTCCCTTCCTCTTGTTTTTCATTCCGCCCCTCGTGGCCCTGCCGCTCATCTTCCATGCAAGTCAGTACCGTGATCGCCCGAAATCATACGCCTACCGAATGGCCGTCGCTGTATTTGCCTTTATTACATTGGAAGGAATCTCAATGTTTTACTCTGGCCTGTTGAATTGGATGATTCCGGGCGCAACCTCCGTCTGGGGCCTCATTTTCAGCATAGCCTTCGGCGCTACCGTCGCTTCTGTGTCAGCTTTTTATACGGCCTACAAGCGACTCATCGCGACCAAAACCTAGAGGCATTTACTGTTGCGTGGACAGCCCAAAGACTGTGTTTGCGGTGCAGCGTCGAAGCGGAATTTCTCATTTCCCAAACGGATTGGCGGATGATATCGTCAAGTCCCAGAGTGCTAGGTAACTAATGATGAATAATCTCGCTCCCAAGTCCGGCATTCCTTCAGTGCTCAGGGACGGACCTGCACGAAGGCCCTATCTGGCGTTCCAGCTGCTCATTTCGCTGTGCTTCTTGGGGCTGGTTTGCGGGAGCGCGGCTGCGAGCGCAGATTTTCAGACCCCGGTGGCCACGACGCCAGGACCGGGCCTGCCGTTCGCGATCGCAGATTTCGATGGGGACCTTAATCCAGATGTGGCCAGCATTCAGGCCGTAGCGGGCAATTCCGGCAAGACTGATTACTGGATTCAGCTTCAACTCTCCGCGGCCGGGCGGCGGTCCATTCGAATTTTTGCCCCTTCCGGCGGCCTTCACATCGAGGCACGCGACGTCAACGGAGATCATACTGTGGATCTGGTCGTGTCCACGGCTTGGCGCAGACAGCCCGTGGCGATTTTTCTTAACGACGGCCACGGCAGCTTTTCACGAGCCGAACCAGCTGCATTTCCGGGAGCCTTCAGCAACGGCAAGACGAGTTTGGTTTCCAGCTTGCGCCTGCTGATAGATGCTCTAGGTATGGCTCCACAACCGGGAGCCAGCGTCTGCGGGGAAGAAAAAGATTCACTGCTGGACCCATCGCCAGCGGGATTGATTCCGGCTTCGAGTGCCGGATTTCCACCGAATACCTTCCTAACATCCCACGCAGGGCGGGCGCCTCCTTCCGAAGTTAGCCGCTCCTAATCGCCTAGGCTTCCGAAGATCCTTCATCATTTGTGGGCAATAAGCCGGGAGCCTGACGAGACTCTTACGTCCCGGTTTTGTAATTCATGTTGAGCAAAGAATATTCAGACTACCAGCACATACGCAGCGTCGTTCCAATTCAGGCGTGCACGGAGGCAGACCGTTGAAAGAATTAGTTGAATCGATCGCAAGGGCACTAGTGGACAATTCGGACCAAGTGCAAGTCCGCATGGTCGAAGGCGAGCAAGTGACCGTGCTGGAACTGCGCGTCCACCCGGACGATCTGGGCAAAGTGATCGGGAAGCAGGGACGCATCGCCAAATCCATCCGCACGCTGCTGGGAGCAGCGGGGATGAAAATGAAGAGGCGCTACACTCTGGAGATACTGGAGTAGCGCCGGACGGCGCGAGTTCAGCTACCCGATGCTGACGCGCCGGCTTTTGGGAAAACGTCGCCGACCGCAGCGCGAACGTCGTCGTAATACTCGGGGTGCTTCGCGAGAACCAATTTAATCTCCTGCGCGAGCGGACTTTCCGCGACCCATATCTTTTGCTGGTCGGGAAACATCGGGAGCATGAGCGCCTTCGCTTGTTCGAGCAACTGCTTTAGCTGGATACGGTCGGGAGTTTCGTTTTCAGCCATTTCAATCCTCCAGGTATCAGGGCTTCGACAGCCTCCGGATGATGCTTCTGAGCGGCATTCTATCATAGGGAGGTGCGCATGCCCTTGCAGGGGCGCGCGAATTCACATCGCGGTCCGGGCAATTCGGATTTCTTCTGGCGTTACCCAGCAATGAAGGCGCTAGCGCGTTGGAGCTTGAATTAGCTCGCGAGACGGCTCAACGCAGGCTTCGCAAACGCCTCCTCCCTGAGACCAAGTACAACGCGCCCATTAACCTGTCCTTTCTTGAGACGGCTGAACACGTCATTGATGGATTCAAGCGGCAAAGTCTCAATCGTGGCCTTTACTTTGCCGTCCGCAGCAAACGCCAGCGACTCTTCGAGATCCAGGCGGGTGCCGACGATGGAGCCGCGTATGGTGTAGCCGTTTAGAACCATATCGAAAATTGAGACGGGAAACTCTCCCGGCGGCAAACCGTTCAGCACGCAAGTGCCGCCGCGACGAAGCATGTTGACCCCTTGCTTGAAGGCGATCGGTGAAACTGCGGTTACCAGAACTCCATGCGCCCCGCCGATTTGTTTCTGGATTTCCTTCACGGGGTCCTGCGTTTTCGCGTCCACTGTGACTTCGGCTCCGAGCTTACGGGCGAGCGCCATTTTTTCCGGCCCCAGGTCCACAGCCGCGACGTGGAGTCCCATGGCTTTCGCGTACTGGACGGCCACGTGGCCCAGGCCACCCACTCCGGAGATCACAACCCACTCACCGGGCCGCGCCTGGGTCATTTTCAGTCCCTTGTAGGTAGTGACGCCGGCGCAGAGGATGGGGGCGGCATCGACAAACGAAAGATTCTTGGGAATTCGTCCCAAATAATCCGCTTGGCCCAAGGTGTACTCTGCAAAACTTCCGTTCACCGAATATCCCGAGTTTTGCTGCTCGGGACAGAGCGTTTCCCATCCGGAAAGGCAGTAGTCGCAATGCCCACATGCGCTGAAAAGCCATGCAGTCCCGACGCGGTCACCTTCCTTTAAGTGAGTGACCCCAGGCCCGAGAGCAACAACGATTCCTGCTCCTTCATGACCGGGGATGAACGGCGGGGTTGGCTTGATTGGCCAGTCTCCGTCCGCTGCATGCAGATCTGTGTGGCATACTCCAGTCGCAAACACTTCGATGAGTGCCTGCCCTGGTCCCGGCGTTGGAATCGAGACTTCTCGCACGACTAGTGGCTCGCCAAATTTTTCAACAATTGCCGCCTTCATGGTTTTTTTGCTTGGCACTTTTCACCTCCGTCTTGCCCGAACTGTCTTCACGGTAGACCCAATTCAATTAGCGGTATGTGTCATTTCGCACAGTTGCGTGTGACGCCGGTCACAACATCTGTCGGCGGCCGCATGCAAATTCGCCCGCTCGAGCTTGCGAGAGGCGCGACGCGCGCACTATAATCACGCGCCGAGAAATTGGGCGTTTGGGGGCATTGTTCAGTAGTACGGGAGCGAATGTGCCGATTGGAACCGCGGTCCACGACAGAACTTCGAAGCTTTGCGAGAGCATGAACTATCGCGAATGGTCGGGCTACTACGCCGTGAGCGTGTACGAAATGCACCACGACCACGAATACAACGCGATCCGCAATGCCACGGCCATGATCGACGTTTCGCCGCTTTACAAATACCGGCTCACCGGAAAGGACGCGACGAAACTGGTTAACCGCGTGATCACGCGCGACATCAACAAAGTGGCCGTGGGGCAAGTGATTTACTGCTGCTGGTGCGACGAAGAAGGAAAGGTAATCGACGACGGGACGATTTCGCGGCTGGGCGAAAATGTATATCGCTGGACGGCGGCGGATCCGAGCATGCGCTGGTTTCACCAGAACGCGCTGGGGCTGGACGTGCAGATCGAAGACATCTCCAATAAGGTGGCGGCGCTCGCGCTGCAAGGGCCGACGTCGGGACGCCTGCTGAAGAAGGCGGCGGAAGCGGACATCACCAACTTGAAATATTTTCGTTTTACGCAGGGGAAGATCGCGGGCGTTCCGGTGGATATTTCTCGCACGGGCTACACGGGCGATTTGGGTTACGAAGTGTGGATCCCGTGGAACGATGCGCCAAAAGTGTGGGACGCGCTGATGGCCGATGGACGGCAATTCGATTTGCATCCGGCGGGAATGCTGGCGCTGGACGTGGCGCGCATCGAAGCGGGACTTATATTGATCGAAGTGGATTATTTCAGCAGCAAGAGGGCGCTGATCGAATCGCAGAAATATTCGCCGTACGAAATCGGACTGGGGCGGCTGGTGGACCTGAAGAAAGAGCATTTCATCGGGCGCGCGGCGCTGGAAGAAGAGAAGCAGCGCGGGCCGAAGCGGGTCTTGATGGGCCTCGACATTAACTGGGAGGACGTCGAGCGGCTTTACGACGCGATGGGGCTGGGACCGCAGGTGCAGAGCACGGCCTCGCGCGTTCCAGTGCCGGTGTATCGCGGTGGATTGCAGGTGGGCAAAGCCACCTCGACAACCTGGTCGCCGACACTCAAGAAGATGATTGCGCTGGCGACCTTGAACCGCGAACACTCCAAAGTGGGGACGGAGCTTCAGATGGAACTCACCGTCGAAGCGGTGCGCCACAAGGTGCGAGCGACCGTCCGGGAGCTGCCGTTTTTCAATCCACCTCGAAAGATGGCCACGCCGATAACCTAAGACGCCCTGGCGGGATGAAAATCAACGGAGGAAGAATGCCTGGAATTATTCGCAGGAGTACGGTCGCGTTGCTATCGACGGCTGCGGCGATCCTATTTGCGAGCGCGGGCGTCCAAGCGCAAACGCCGCTGGGGCCGATTCGTCTGGAGGTGGATTCCTCGCAAGCGCCGCAGAAAATCCTGCACGTTCACGAAGAAATCCCGGTGAAGCCGGGCCCGCTGACGCTCTATTACCCTGAGTGGATTCCGGGCGAGCACATGCCCGACGGGCCGATCATCGAAGTCGCAGGACTTAAATTCAGCGGCGGCGGGAAGACGATTCCCTGGCGACGAGATTTGGTGGAAATGTTTTCGATCCATCTGGATGTTCCGGCGGGAGTAAGTTCGCTCGACGCGGACTTCGATTTTCTTCTCTCCGCGCCTACCACAGGATTTTCTGCGGGTGCTTCCGCCACAGCTTCTCTTAACGTGCTGAGCTGGAATCAAGTGCTGTTCTACCCGAGCGGCTTCGCCGCGCGCGATCTGACGTTTACCCCGAGCCTACGGCTTCCCGCCGGATGGAAATACGGAACTGCGCTTTCGGGCGCGAAACAGAACGGCGACACAATTGATTTCTCGCCCACACCGCTCAATACGCTGGTCGATTCGCCGGTGCTGGCAGGGCGCTACTTTCGCGAGATTCAGCTCACGCCGGGGCAGGATCCGCCGCACTACATGGATATAGCCGCGGACAGCCCCGCCGCTCTCGCGATGACGCCGGAAACTCAAATGCATTTCCGGCAGTTGGTGGCCGAGACCGGTGCGCTCTTCGGCGTGCGGCATTATCGCGACTACCATTTCCTGCTGACGCTGAGCGACGATGTGGCGCATTTTGGCCTGGAGCATCATGAGTCAAGCGACGATCGCACCGGCGAACGAAGCTTGATCGATGAGTCAGAGCGGATCGGATTTGCCGGCCTGTTGCCGCACGAGTTCGTGCATTCGTGGAACGGAAAATATCGCCGCCCGGTGGGATTGGCCACGCTGGATTATCAGCAGCCGATGAAGGATGATTTGCTGTGGGTGTACGAAGGATTGACCGAATACCTCGGCAACGTTCTCACGGCGCGCAGCGGTCTTTTGACGCAGGAACAATCCATGGAAGAGCTCGCCGGGCTGGTCGCGACATACGAGCACCGTCCCGGGCGCGATTGGCGTCCGCTGCAAGATACCGCCGACGCGGCACCATTTCTCTACAACGCCACTTTCGATTGGTCGAATTGGCGCCGAGGAACGGATTTCTACGAGGAAGGCGAACTTCTGTGGCTCGATGTGGACGCAACGCTGCGGGGCCTGACGAAAGACAAGAAATCCATGAACGATTTCTGCCGGATTTTTCATGGCGGCGCGGGAGGGCGACCGGAACTGAAGGCCTACAATTTTGATGACGTGGTGGCCACGCTCAACAGCCTCGCCCCTTACGATTGGGCCGGATTTCTGCGCGCGCGGCTGGACGGAGTCGCCACGAAAACGCCGATGGAGGCCGTCGAGAACAGCGGATGGAAGCTCGTTTACAACGAGGAGGAGAACGAAGTCGAGGAGATTGAAAACGCCACGGAAAAGGCGGTGTCTTTCATTTATACGATAGGGATGGTGGCGTCGGATGAGGGAACAGTGCTGGACGTGACTTACGGCGGGCCGTCCTATAAGGCGGGGATCGGGCCGGGGATGAAGATCATCGCAGTGAACGGAAAACAATTTTCCGAGGGGCAGATGAAGGAAGCGATCGCGGCGGCCAAATCCGCGGTGGCGCCGATACAGCTCATCGTGTCCAATGGCGCCGAGTACAAAAGTTATTCGGTGGATTATCATGGCGGGTTGCGCTATCCGCACCTCGAACGCGACATGAATAAGGCGGATTACCTGAGCGAAATTCTTCGTCCCATGGCGCCAGGTCCGGCGACGGCGCAAGCGGCCCCATGAAAATTCATCCGTTCTTGACGTTCGGCGTTTTACTGTTGGCTCTCGGCATCGGCGGGCTGGTTCATCCCAACCTGAGCATCCATTCGAAGAAAGATGAGGTGCAGATTGGGTCCACCAAGACGATCATCGAGACGCAGCAGATCGTGCAGATCCCCGAGATTTTCAGCGGCGTGCTGATTCTTTTCGGCGGCGTGCTGGTATTTCTCGGCGCGCGCCAGCCCTGGGAGACGGATTCCTCAAAGTTCCGCAAGTGACGAACTTCCACAGCTTGGAAAATGAAGCGAGAAGTGCAATCATCACACGTTTTGGCGGCGGCGTTGCATCCGCTCGTTGTAATCACCAATCATCGGGAGGAATCATGAGAATGGGCGCGCGCAGGATTAGCACGGCGATGGCCGCGCTGGCTTTGGCCATGGCTTTAGCTGCGGCGGTGCCATTTGCGGCCGAGGCGCAGGCGCCGCAAAAACGCGCGATCACGTTCAAGGATTTGATCTCGATGCATCGGCTGAGCGATCCGCAGATTTCGCCCGACGGCAAATGGATCACGTACACAGTGGCGACGCCGGTGCTCGAAGCGAACCGGACGTCGCACGATGTCTGGATCGTGAGCGCGGCGGGCGGCGAGCCTCGCCCGTTGACGCGGAGCGGAAGCGACACGCGTGCGCGGTGGTCACCTGACGGGAAGAGGGTCGCGTTTCTTTCCGGGCGCGACGGAACGCCGCAGGTGTACTCGATTGGCCTCGAGGGCGGCGAAGCCACGCGGCTGACTTCCCTTTCCACCGGCGCGGACAACGAACTGTGGTCGCCAGACGGCAAATCCATCGCGTTTGTTTCGAGCGTCTATCCCGATTGCAAGGACGACGCGTGCAACGCGCAGCGCGACACGGAAAAAGAAAAAAGTAAGGTGAAGGCCCACATTTACGAAACGCTGCTCTACCGGCACTGGACTACGTGGTGGGACGGCAAGCGCAGTCATCTTTTCATCGTTTCCGCGGAGGGAGGAACGCCGCGCGACCTCACTCCGGGAGCGAATTATGACGTTCCTCCGTTCAACCTGGGGGCGCCGGAAGCGATTGCTTTTTCGCCAGACGGCCAGGAGCTTTGTTTCACGGCCAACACGGACAAAGTCGAGGCTACCAGCACGAATGGCGATCTTTTCATCGTCGGCGTCACTGGGCCGAGCCAACCGCGACGCATCACCACAAATCCGGGTGACGATTGGGGCCCAGCGTATTCTCCCGATGGAAAATGGATCGCTTATCACGCCCAATTCCAGGCGGGATATGAGGCGGACCGCTGGCGACTGATGCTTTACGAGCGCTCGTCCGGAAAAATTGTGACCGTCACCGAGAATTTCGACAACAACGTGGATTCCTACGAGTGGTCACCGAACAGCCAGACGATCTACTTCACCGCCGAAGAAAAAGGCGAAATGGGCCTGTGGAGCGTGGCGCCTGCTGCAAAGAGTGAAGCGAAGAGCCTGCTGGGCGGATTCAACGCAGAATTCGATCTGAGCCGGGACGGCCATACGCTGGCATTGATGCGGACGAGCTTGACCATGCCGTCGGAATTGTTCGTCGCCAGCATGAGCGATCTGACGCCGCGCCAGATCACGCATCAAAACGGCGCCCTGCTTTCGCAACTGGAGTTGGCGGCGCCGGAACCGTTCTGGTTTGAGGGCGCAGAGAAAACGCAGGTGGAAGGAATCATGATCCGGCCGCCGAATTTCGACGCTTCGAAGAAATATCCTGCGCTGCTGCTGATTCACGGTGGGCCGCAGGGCGCGTGGACGGATGCATGGGGCTACCGTTGGAATCAACAAGTAATGGCGGCGCCGGGCTACGTAGTGGTGATGATCAATCCGCGCGGCTCGACGGGCTACGGACAAAAATTTGTCTCCGAAATCAGTCGCGATTGGGGCGGAAAAGTTTACGAAGATTTGATGAAGGGCATGGACGCGGCCATCGCAAAATATCCCTTCATCGACGGCTCGCGCGTGGGCGCGGCGGGCGGCTCGTATGGCGGCTACATGGTGGATTGGATTGCGACGCACACCGGCAGGTTCAAATGCCTCATCAGCCATGCGGGACCATACGATGCGACGAGCATGGGCGGCGCGACGGAGGAGTTGTGGTTTCAGGAGTGGGAGTTCGGCGGCACGCCGTGGTCGAGTCCCGAGCTTTATCGGAAATGGTCGCCCAGTGAATTTGCGAGCGCGCTCGGAAAGTACAAGACGCCGACGCTCGTGATTGGAGGCGAACTTGATTTTCGAGTGCCGTACAACCAGGACCTGGAATTTTTCACTGCGCTGCAACGGCAGGGCGTGCCGTCAAAGCTCGTAATTTTCCCCGACGAAGGCCATTGGGTCTTGAAGCCGCAGAACAGCGAACTTTGGTACAAGACGTTCCTCGACTGGCTCGCGACGTATTTGAAATAAACTCCACGTGAAATGAAAAGAGGGCGGAACATGGTCCGCCCTCGGTTAGCACGCGTAGTGTTTAGTATTAGAACTGAGCCGCTTGGGTATCTCCTCCGAAATCTACTTCGGTGATCTGGTTGGAAGTGAAGAGAACTTGAGATTGGTTGGCCTTCGACTGAAGTTGGACCCAGTGGCACGGAACCTCGGCAACTACTTTGCCGTGGTGCAGGATGGTAACCTGGTTCGCGCCTTCCTCCGCTTTTAATTGATATTCTCCGGGCTGCAGCTGTGTGGATCCGATGGTGGACGTATCCGTAACGCGAAGGTCCACGGATTTTGTGCGAGCCCAGACGGGCGCGGATAGTGCCAAGACTGCGAGAATCGCAAAAACCTGCAAGAATCTAAAGCGCATTTCGTAATGCCTCCTAAAGAGAATTTGTCCCGAATTCTTATTGCGAGCGTCGAGTGGGCCTCGGCACCTTCATGGCCGCTCTCTTAATTGGACGCGGGCACGACGACAATGGGTGCGTAAGTCTCGATAAGGGAAAACGTAGGAAGTCTTGTGTTTTCATCTTGTTGCTACATTCGTAGTTTTCCGCTCATTGTTTCTTGCGACATGCGAATCCGTAGTTAACCGGATTGACGGCCGGGGGCACCGGTGAGATTTTGAGTGCTTCTCTCTTTCGGTCTGGAGGTGCCGCGTGCCGGCATCCGGGCGGGGTCTTAGATTTGCGTCGTTCGCGCTGCTTGGGATTGCGCTCGTTTCTCCACAGGCGCATGCAGAGACGCTGACCATTACGAGTTCGCCTTCCGGCGCAAATGTCGAATTCGAGGACGTACGCGGAATCACACCGTACCGCATCGAGTACCCCGGCGGCTATTTTCACAAGACTCACTCTGTGTTTGGAACCAAGCTGGAGCACGCTCTGGTCTTGAAAATTTCCAAGGACGGCTACGTCACGCAGCACATTACGCTGACCGAAGGGCCTTTCGAATGGGTGGGGCTCACCGGAAAGCGCCACGGAAATTACTGGCTGCTCAAGACCGATCGCTTCGACATCAAGCTCGAGGCCGCCGAGTCCTGGGGAGCGGACGACACGAAGGGGCCGCTGCACCCACATGACGATGGCGCCAGCTCGCGGGTAATCGGCACGAGCACGCTCGGAGGAACCGGGAGTGTCACGATTGCGTCTGATCCGCCGAGTGCGGAGATTTTCGTGGACGGGCAATTCGTGGGGCAGACTCCGGCGACAATTCACATCCTGACCGGGATCCATCGTGTGGAAGTGAAGTCCAGCGGCAAGCGGAAATGGGAGCGCGACATTGAAATTTTAAAGGACAGTCAAGTCACGCTGCATCCGGCCCTGGAAAAGGAGCCTTGATGTTTGCGGCGAGCTACTTTGCCAGGCCGGTGTAGGCCCAAGTCTTCCGCACGTAGTGGTCGAATTCCGGAACGCGAAGTATTTTCAGCAAGACTGCGAGCAAGAGGATTCCCGCCAGAGTAACGACAACTAGCAGAAGCAAGGCTCCCGCAAAACGTTGCCACGGCATGAAGCCTTCCAGCCATTCAGTGAGTCGATAACAGGCCAGGCCGACCACGCAAGACGCGGCCGTCATTTTAAGAAAGAAGATAACCAGCGCGCCTTCTTCGGGATTTTTCGTCCGTCTGTTCAGCAAAACAAAGAGAATGATGGTGTAAACGATGATGCCGAGCGAGCTCGCCAGGGCCAAGCCGAGATGCTGCATGCGTTGCGAGAGCCACCAATACACTGGAATATTGAGCGCGGTTATCAGCGTGCCAACCACGGCCGGAGTAATCGTGTCGCGCGTGGCGTAAAACCCGCGCGCCAGAATGTATTGCGCGCCCCAGGCGAACATGCCGATCGAGAAATAGGCGAGCGTTTGGGCCGTGGCGGCAAGGTCCGCGTCGTGCATGCGCGTGTGCGAAAAAACCAGGTGCAGGAGCGGCAGGCTTTGCGCGATAGTCAGCGCGGAGATGGGAAGAAGCAGGAACATGATTCCCTTGAATGTCGTGTTCAGAACGCGGTTCAAGTCCTCGAATTTTTTCTCCGAATATAATTGCGCGAGGAACGGGAATGACGCGACGCCGACTCCCTGGCCCACCAGGCCAAGTGGCACGCGCATCAGATTTTTTCCGTAGGTCAGCCAGGTGATGGAAGCGGCCTGCAGAAACGAACCAAAATAGCGGATGATCCAGTCGTCGGCAAACGATAGTGAAACGGCCAGCATGATGGGCACGGAGAGTTTGAGGAACAGCCAGAACCCGGGATGCCGAATGTTGAAGCTCGGAGAATAGATGGCTCCCGCGCGGTGCGCGCCGTAAATCTGCAGCAGGAAATTCCCGCAGAGCGCTCCTCCCAGCACTCCGACGGCAAATCCGGTGATTCCGATTCGCGGAGACAGCAGAACGCCGCCGAGGATGATGCCGATGTTGTAGATAAGGGGCGCGAGCGACGGGACGACGAACTGTCCTTTGGCGTATTGCACCGCGCTCAGAATGCTGCCTTCGTAGAAAAAGATCTGTGCGGGAAGCATCAGGCGCGTCAGGAAGACCACGCGGGCGCGCTGGTCCGGGCTGAATCCGGGCGCGATCCAATTGACGATGTGCGGCGCGAAAACTTCGCCCACGCAAACGAGCGCGACGAGAACAAATCCCATCACGGTGACGACCGTGGAAAAAACGCCCCAGCCCTCTTCTTCGCGCTTTTCCGCGGCGTACTTCGCGAATACGGGAATGAAAGTGACGCTCAGCGAGCCGCCCGCGATCAGGTAATTCAGGAAATCCGGCAGCGTGAATGCGGCATTGTAGGCGTCGGTGGCGGCGTTCGAGCCGATTTGATGCGCCAGGGTCCAATCACGAAAAAATCCGAGGACGCGGCTGAGCAGCACGCTCGCCATCACGATGCCGGTGGCCGCCGCGATGCGGCGTTGCATGGTTTCCGTCGTCACGACGGACATGGTAGATGGTTTGCGGCGCGCGGACTAGAGGCTTCGCTCGCGGTGTTTCCCGCGCGGCGAGATCGCGAGATGGCGGCGCAAAGGTGATATGCGAGTATGCGAAATCCCGCTACGAGGGCCGGCTATTCGAGTTTCGCGTCGCGCTCGGTGAGCACGTCCATGCCTTCCGGCGGAGGAATGGGCTCGCGCGTGGGTGTGCCATCGGGCGCGGCGCGCAAATATTGAACCGGCCAGGAAACCGGGAAGCCGAGCTCGCGCGCAACCTCCAGCGGCCAGTAAGGATGGCGAAGGAATTCGCGCGCCAGCAGAACGATGTCCGCGCTTTCCTCGCGCAGAATCGTGTCGGCCTGAGCCGCCGATGTGATCAAGCCGACCGCTCCCGTCAGGATGTTCGTCTCATGGCGAATCTCGCGGGCGAATGGGACCTGGTATCCGGCGTGAATCGGAATCTTGGCCCCGGGCGCGATACCTCCCGAAGAGCAATCAATTAAATCGACGCCCAGCGGGGCGATTTGCTCCACGAGTCGGACAGATTGATCGAGATCCCAGCCTCTTTCAATCCAATCGGTGGCGGAGATGCGCACGAATAACGGATTCGAAGCGGGCCAGACGGTGCGGACGGCGGCAACCACTTCACGCAGCAGGCGGCAACGATTTTCGAGCGACCCTCCGTAGGAATCGGTGCGCCGATTCGAAAGCGGCGAAAGAAATTCGTGGAGCAGGTAGCCATGAGCGGAGTGAATTTCGATCACTTGAAATCCGGCTTCGAGGGCGCGGCCCGCGGCGTCTGCAAAAGATTTCACCACGCTCTGGATTCCCTTTTCGTCGAGTGCCGCGGGCATCGGGTATCCGTTCGCGAACGGAATGGCGCTGGGCGCGACGGGCTTCCACCCACCTTTCGATTCCGGAACCGCTCCGGAGCCTTCCCAGGGACGAACGGTGCTTCCTTTTCGTCCCGCGTGGGCGAGCTGGATGCCGGGAACCGTTCCTTGCTCGCTGAGAAACCGGGTGATGCGCGCGAGCGGCACGATGTGATCGTCCTTCCAGATGCCGAGGTCTTGCGGGCTGATCCGTCCTTCGGGGGAGACAGCGGACGCCTCGGTGAAAACCAAAGACGCTCCGCCCACTGCGCGGCTACCCAGATGCACGAGATGCCAGTCCGTGGCAAAACCGTCCGTGCTGGAATACTGGCACATGGGCGAAACGACGATGCGATTGCGCAGCGTGACGCCGCGGATTGTGAGTTCATCAAATAGAGGCATGCAGGCTCCCTTGAGGGCGCGGATTCGCGTTACAGCCGCGTTGGCGTTGCAAGCTGTGATTAATCGTTCGGACGGTGCGTCTTCATGTGCTTGCGATCTGCAACCGGGTCCAGCAACCGAAGCACGTGCACGCCCGCATTGGAATCGAACCGATAGACGAGAGTGGCATCGGCAGCAGAATCGTCCCCGGCGAGCTCGAGCTCGGGATTGTCAATGATGATGTCGCCGTTGTTTTTGATGCGCAGCTCGCTGCCGACCTGCAGAAATATCTTGGTTTCATTTTTCGGTTCATTCTTCTCAGGCGTCATGTCTCCCCCAGCATCGGCACGGGTAAGCGTGCGCAGTACTCACGCTGAACACCGGATTTGATGATACTGGGGCCGACAAAGTGGCAGAAATTATTTCGCGGAAGTTCTGGCGCCGATTCCCTTCTTCTTGTCTTTTTTCTGAGGTTCGGAAATCCAAGCAGGAGGATCACTCGCCGGGAAAGATTCGCGCGAGGCCTCCTCGACCGGATCCACTGCGTCCTGAACTGGGGGTTCGGGCGCAGGCATCTTTGTTTCATCGCTCGGGGAATTCGAGTTCGAGGCAAAAACCATAAAGCAATCTCTCGCGCGGTCGAGGGTCCCTGTCACGCAGGCACCTGGGCGAACACCCGCCTGCGAAAATCCCGAACGGCGCTAGAACTTAAATACGATGCCGGCGGAAACCTTCGGGCTGTACTGATAGGTGTTGAAGTAGCGCGTCCCGATCATGTCCGCTTCAATCCGGTAAGCTAAGCGGCGGTGATGAGCGTTGATGTCGAGTCCGCCGCCTGCCTCGTAGGCGAGCGCGTGTTGATCGCCATAGGCGGTCTGCGGGGTGAAGTGGGAATAGCCGCCCAAAACATGGCCCCAGACTTCGAGCCCGCGGGGCGCCGACCACCGGAAGCGAGGTCCGCCGGCCCCGATCAGAAGCCAGCCTCCATAATTCTCCTGGGTAAGATGCGTGGCATCGAATTCGCCGTCCACTCCAAACCAGTCCGTGATGTAGTAAACCATGCCATAACTGAAACCGTTCGTGTTCTGAGTGATGGCGGGAATCTCGTAGAAGCGCACGTAGGTATAGCCGATGTAAGCCTGCCAGGCGTAGCTTTCGAAAACGCCTTGCACCATCTGGGGTGGATCAGGCGTGGGGGCGAGGGACAAAGTGACCGGCGTGCCGGTAATCCCCGGCGCAACTGCCACCGGGCCTATGGAAGCCGGCGAGGGCGCTGCCGGAGGCAGAATCATGGCTTCAAAAGAAGGAGAACTGAGCGACGCACTATCTGGAGTATTTACTTGAGCGCTCGTATTTAATGCGCAAAAAAGCAAGGTCCCCAATAAAAGTACGAAATATCGCATCGCCTATACCCCCTCAGACTTCCCCAAGATCCACACCCATAATTTGACCGAGAATGGGTGGTCTGTCTACCCTAAATTCCCTTGCACTTTCGAGCACGCCACACTCCAGCTCAAAGCCGGGACCGGTGTTCGATGGTAGTGTAGTCCGGCGGGAACAGGGCTGGCGGCCACGGATACCCTGCTCAGGGCGACGCGCCGGAGACGATTCTGAATACCAAGACTCTCTTTTTCGTTGGCTTCATACTATGCGCGGCCGGGGTGGTTTCCCCGCCGTTTGCGCTGGGTTTGGGTCTCATTTACGGATTGTCCTTCGTTCATCCCTACCACGCTGATAGCCGGGACCTATCGAGGTTCCTTCTGCAGGCGTCGGTAGTAGGCTTGGGGTTCGGAATGAACCTGAACGAGGTGATTGAGGCAGGACGCAACGGTTTTGTGTATACGGCCGCGAGCATCGCTTTTGCGCTGACGGCAGGATTGCTGGCGGGGCGATTTTTGCGCGTGAATCACACCGCGTCCATCCTCATTACGACCGGGACGGCCATCTGCGGAGGGAGCGCTATTGCTGCGGTCGCCCCCATCATTCAAGCCGATGCCGAGGAGACGGCCGTTTCGCTCGGCACGATTTTCATCCTCAACTCGATTGCGCTCCTGATCTTTCCAGCGCTTGGCTGGGCGCTGCACCTCTCGCAGCAACAGTTTGGCTTGTGGTCGGCGCTGGCCATCCATGACACAAGTTCCGTAGTGGGAGCCACCGCGCGCTACGGTCCCGTGGCTTTGACCGTGGGTACCACGGTGAAACTCACACGCGCGCTGTGGATTGTGCCGATAGCCGTGGGCGCGGCCGTGCTGAAGCGCTCGAAGAGCCGCATTCAATGGCCATGGTTCATCCTGCTTTTTTGCTTGGCCGCGGTCGCCAATACGTATGTTCCGGCTCTCGCGAATTTTTGGGCGGTGCTCAGCAAATTGGGGCGCCTGGGACTTACGGCGACCTTGTTCCTGATTGGAACCGGAATCTCGCGCGCGACGCTTCGCCAGGTGGGCGTGCGGCCGCTGCTGCAGGGCGTGATTCTTTGGATTCTGGTCGGCGTGACGTCGCTTTGGCTGATCGCGCGAGGATGGATCTCTTTGTGAGCTTAGGTCGTTTGCGGCGGTGTAGGATGCGGGGCTGAAAAGGAGCGTGGCGCCGATGAATGTGGACGATTTCCGCAGGATCGCTCTTAGCCTGGAGGGCGCAGAAGAGAGCTCGCACATGGGCCAGCCTGATTTCCGCGTGGGCGGCAGAATTTTCGCGACGCTCGCTTCGGCGAAGCAGGGCTACGGGAACTTGATGCTCACCCTCGACCAGCAGACGGACTTCGTGCAAGAAGCGCCTGACATATTCCTTCCCATCGCAGGCGGGTGGGGACGCATGGGAATGACGCACATCCGGTTGGCCGCAGCAGGAGAAGACGTACTGTACGGAGCTTTGCACACGGCATGGAAGCTGCGAGTGGAAAAGAACGCAAAGGCAGGCCGCAAGACCGCCGGTCGTACGGCGAAGAAACCGGCGACGACGAAGAAAAACGAAAAGCCGAGCAAGAAGCCGGTCAAGGGTCGGAGTAAAGGTAGATGAATTTGAAAACTTGCTGGCGTTTTGCAAATAGCGCGCGGCGCGGCTTATGCTAAAATTTATTTCAGAGGGAATATATGTACGTATTTGGAAGAATCTCGCGGCGTCTGTTGGTAGCCGCCGCAATGCTGTTACTCGCTGCCTCCAGCGGCGCGCGTGCTCAATCGCGCGCAGTGTCCTCCGAGCAGCCGTCCTCTGAGGGCCAGAACCATGGCCTGCGGCTTTACAACACGCACACAGGCGAGCGGATTGACATCATTTACCGGCACGGCGACCAGTACGTTTCGGACGCTCTCGCGAAGCTCGATTACTTTCTGCGCGACCATGTGACCGGCGACGTTCGCCATTTCGATCCGCGCTTGTACGACATCCTCTCCGATCTCACATTGTCGGTGGGGCATCCGGGCGGCGAGATTGACATCGTCTGCGGCTACCGCACTCCGTCAACAAACGCATCCCTTCGCGAACACACCACTGGAGTGGCCAAAAACAGCCTGCACATTCAAGCGGAAGCGATCGACCTGCGCATGCCCGGCGTGAATACGCTTACGCTGCGGCGCGCGGCCCTCGCTTTGCATCGCGGCGGCGTGGGCTACTATCCTCACTCGGACTTCATTCACGTGGACACCGGCCGCGTCCGCCAGTGGTGTTTCGACTGCGCTGCCAGCCTGATAACCGGCGATTAACCCGGATACGGATACCCCTTATCGAGGACTTTCTCGAGCGCGGCATCGTGTCCGTAGATGTCGTCGTAGAAGTGCACGGTTCCGTCCTCCGTCACGATCGCGGTGCCATAAACAATCAAAACCGGAATCGGACGCGCGAGATTCACTTGCTGATTGGAAGCGGTTCCATTCATGGCCGCTCGCACGCGAGCGATGTTCCAATCTCCCGGATTATTACGCAGGACCCAGACAGCCAGGTCGGCGGGCCTCTCCAACCGGATGCACCCATGGCTGAAATCGCGGCGAGACTTCGAGAAAAACACCTGCTCCGGCGTATCGTGCATGTAGATGTTGTAGTCATTCGGAAAAATAAATTTCACGAGTCCGAGCGAGTTTTTGGGACCCGGATTTTGCCGTATAAAAAGCTTTCCTGCGCGGAGCTGCTCGAGCACGTCGCTCGAAACGGTTCCGGCCGCTACGACATTCCTGGCGGCTGTTCACCACCGCGAATCCCTTCTTCTCCAGGTAATCCGGATCGCGGGCGAGTGCGGAAAGAATTCAGCTCTGGCGATGGAATAAGGAACGTTCCAGTAGGGCCGGAACACGACGTAAGCCATCTTGTCTCGAACACCGGCGTGCTGTGGTCGTAGGCTTTGCCCACCACGATATTCATCGGTCAACCCGATTTTGAAGTTTTCGTCATAAGCGCGCAGGCGAAACTCGGGGATATTGGCGACGATGGGAGACTTTTGATAGAAATCGGGCAACCACCGCCAGCGCTCGAGGGTGAGTTGCATCTGGCGCACGCGAAAGCTGAGGGGTACATTCAGATCGGCCAAAGTTTGCGTGGTGATTCGTCCGTCCGGGGTTCGGCCCAGCCGAGCCTGAAAATTCTTGACCGCATCCACAATCGCGCCCTGATAAACCGATTGGTCGGCGGGAAGGTTGCATCCGCCGGGAGGTCGCGCTGAGGCGGAGCATCCGGACAGTTGAGGAACGCCGGGATAGGAATCGCCCGGCATAATTGTTTTTCTGAGGCGGGAAGCTGCTCGCCGTCAGATTGTTTCTCCAGCAGCAAATAGGATTGGAGAGCCTGAATCGTGCGCTTGTAACCCGGATAGGGAGGTTCCACTTGCGCGAGCACGCTTGCGACATCGGGAGCGTCCACCACATCCGTTTTCAGGAATTCGGGCAGATCGTAGTTTCTTGGACTCCACGTCAAAACCAAAATCAAAATGTTTTGGATTCACTTTGCCGATGTGCAGGTCTGAGATATACCGCATCACGCACACCGTGAGCGCGGCGTCGAATCGCACGGCATCTGTTTCGGACGGCTGTGGGGCAGCGGGCTTGAGTTTCGCCAGGCGGTCGCCCCAGCGTGATCCGTCGTAATCCTCCGCGGACAATCCCTTCTGGTCCGCATCCTGCAAAACCGCGATAAGCTGCCTTGCCTGCGCGGTCGGCTCCATTCCCCTGACCCACACCAGCGAAAAACCATACGAGTCGTAAAACTTCTGCAGGTGCTTTTCGTAATCGCTAAAATCGGGCCAACGCAAATCCGAGAGGTTTCCCGCCTGGATGATGGCGCGCAAGGATGCTTGGCCGTCCGGGCTGAGCTGTTGAGGCGGAGCGGCGGATTGCGCAGGAGATTCGGAGTGCGCGCGGGCGCGTTTGGCCCAACCAGCACTGTGTCCCCACAGTAATGCGAGTGCGACGAGTGGCAGAACAAGTAGCAGGCCCCTCGGAATCCACGATTGCTTCATTGAATTGCTCCTGGCTCGATTGCAAACTTCATGGTTCGGTCACCGCGGGATTGGATGCGAAAAACTATAATCTGAAGGCACGATTTTCGCTTCCGAACCGGGAGATAATGTACTTCTGACGGCATCGGCAAGCAATCCTCCGCTACGCTTTTTGCGGCCTTCTTCCGGCACCTGCAAAAAATGCGATTGAATTTTGAGCGGCCCCGCGGGATTACGGATGAATCAAAGCAGCCCGGCGTATTCTTGACATCGAGAAAGGACTTGATATGCTGCTAATGGTGGCGATGGAGTTCGCCCTCTAACCGCTGTCCCTTCAAGCCGGGACAGATGATGACTCCTGACAAGGATTCTTGTCGCGGAGTCGTGTCCCCGGCAACGATCCCTAACTTGCTAAATTGATCGCCGAGAATGTTACGTGCGAACCGCGGGGTTTGCCCGCAAAATTGCGCGTCGCGCTTAAAGGGGAGTGCCACCAGGTCCAATGAACAAAATACTTGATGGTCGGCATCGGAGGAGCGATTGGATCGCATATCGCGCGATTTTGGGTCGGCGGATACGTCGGCGACGGCTGGGCTTCCGATTCCCCTACGGGACGTTTGTCGTGAATTGCACGGGATCTTTTCTGATCGGTTTCATTGTAACAATTCTTGCCGAGCGAACACATTGGAGCCCAAGCTGGAGATATCTGATACCCGATTGGTTTTATCGGGGCCTACACAACGTTTTCAACTTTTGAGTAGGAAATATTTCGCAGCATCCAGGATGGCGAGTTGCTGATGGCCGGTTTGAACGTAATTCTGAGCGTCATTGTGGGTTTTTTGGATGTGGTCGTGAAGTGGGAAGGACTGTTACATAAAGGGAATTCGCCTCCGATGTGGTTGATGGCGAGATCGCGGTCAATGGGAGTCCCTGTCCGGGCTCGTGGAACGAACGGAAACTGGGACGGGCTGCGGAGTTGATAGTCGCTCAAAGAAGGATCTTGGATAGGGGGGACCATGCTCAAAGCCGGACCTGCTAAGAAAGTCAGCATATATGTGGGAGAGGACCATCAGTACCACGGGCAATCGGTTTACTCCGCGATTCTCGACTTTTTGTTTTATCGCGGCGTCTCCGGGGCGAACGTGGTCCGAGGCATCGCCGGATTTGGCGCCGACCATCATATGCACACGATGCACATCGAGCGATTGACGGAAAACCTTCCCATCAAGATCGAATTCATCGAATCGCCGGAAAAGGTCGAAGAACTATTGCCGAAGCTGCACGAGATGGCCGGCACCGGCTTGATCGAAATTCAGGACACGACGGTCGCGAAGCCTTCCGAGATCGGCATACAAGAACAAGGCTCCGGAGCCGCCGGTTGCTCCGCCTGCGTCGCGAAGGAAAAGCCAAACTGATGCGGATATTTGTCGGCGAGAACGACAAATGGCACGACAAGCCTTTGCACCGTGCTTTGGTTGAAAGCATGCGCGCCAACGAGATCGCTGGAGTGACCGTCTACCAAGGCATTTTGGGTTACGGAGCCAACAGGCGTATCAACAAGGAAACGACGCTGAATCTATCCCACGACCGGCCGATCATGTTATCGGTGGTGGACACCGAGGAAAAGCTTCGAGCTTATTTCCCGATACTCGACGGCATGGTTCAGCAGGGACTCGTCGTCCTTTCCGACGTTGACATCATCAAGTACACCCATAATTACAAGGAAGAGGAGAGAAGGAAGGAGGCCGGGCGATGAAACTCAGGGCAAAGCGAAAATGCTTGCGCATCCATTTCGGCGAGGACGACAAGTGGAAAGACAAACCACTTTACCGCGCCATTATCGAGAAATGCCGGGAGCTCGACATCGCCGGGGCTACCGTGTTTCGCGGCATCGAAGGATATGGCGCCAGCACACTGATTCACCGGTCTCATCTTATGTCGTTTTCCTCGGACGCACCCATCATGGTCAGCGTGATCGATCGGAGGACAAAGTAAAAACGTTGATTCCGCATCTGGACGAAATGGTAAACGAAGGTTTGATTGCGGTGTCCGAGGTTGAGGTGATCAAGTACGTGCATCAAGACGGCGCACGCTCGTAGTGAATTATTACAAGGAGTGGCGCGCCCGGAGGGATTCGAACCCCCGACCCTCTGCTTAGAAGGCAGACGCTCTTTCCAACTGAGCTACGGGCGCATGGTCAACCCCGATTCTAAGACATTTATGCTTCATCCTAGAAATGTTTTGGAGCCATGTGGCGCCGCAGGCTACAGATTCTTCCAGGCCACCGAGGCCGCGCCGAGCAGCGGGCAGTCTTCATTCAATACGACGCGAATCGGAATTTGCGCCAGAAAATCGCCCAGCTTTTCTTTGTGCGTGAATGCGGCAGCGAACCGGCCGTTCGTCAGCTTCGGCAATACTTTGACGGCGATTCCTCCCGCCACATAAATCCCGCCGCGCGCCACGCTCCGCAGCGCCAGGTTCCCCGCCTCCGAGCCATAGATTTCCACCCACAAATCGAGTGTGGCAACACAGACCGGGCACTCCCCGCTAAGACCTTGACGCGTAATCTCGGCAGCGGGATCGACCGCCGGATTATCGAAGTCGGGATGCCGCAGCTGGGGATTCAAGAATTCGTGCACCCTCTTGAATCCGCTGCCGGACAAAATCATCTCGGCGCTGACGAATTCTTCAGTGGTCCTGAGAAACTTCCACAAATCCGCCTGCTGATTGGTGTTCGGCGCAAAGTCCGCGTGCCCAGATTCGGTCGCCATTGGCAAGTGGCGCTTGCCGTCCCAAAAAAGTATGCCCTGGCCAAGTCCGGTTCCCGCGGCAATCACCGCGCGATTGGCTTGCGCCGGAATCCCCGCGTGGATCGTCTCCAAATCCTTCGGCTCGAGGACGCTGATTCCATACGCAGTCGCTTCCAGATCGTTGAGCAGCCGCACCTGCTTCAGTCCCAAAACTTTCGCCATCGTCGCGCCGTCCACAATCCACGGCAAGTTCGTCGCATGCACGCGATTGTTGACCACCGGCCCCGCGATTCCAAACGAGGCCGCCGTAATTTTCCCGCCCGCGCCGTTCAGAAAATCCGAAGTGATTTCTTCGAGGCCGGTGTGCTCGTGGCTCACATAGCGTTTGTACGCCACGCGCGCGAGCTTATCCTGCTGCACGTCGAACAGCCCAAGGTTGGACTTGGTTCCGCCCAAGTCACCAGCCAGGATCATCGAATCCTCCGAACGCCACTTCCGAATCGCTCAATCTCTCGCGCGCTCCCTCAGAGCGGCCGCCAGTGCCGCCCTTCGGAAACCGTCAAATCATCCGTGGCCCGCGGCCCTTCGCTCCCCGCCGGATAATTCGGAAATGGCGGCGAGCCGGCACTCTGCCACGCTTTCAGAATCGGATCGACCAGCTCCCAAGCAGCTTCCACCGAATCCGCGCGGTCGAACAGCGTGGCATCGCCGCGCAGGCAATCGTTGATCAGCGTGGCGTAGGCGTCGCGCGGGCTCCCGCCAAAAGTCGCTCGATATTTAAAATCCATGGTCACCGGGCTGATGTGCATTTGCCCTCCGGGCGCCTTGGCTCCAAACGAAAGCGAGATTCCTTCGTCCGGCTGGATATTCAGCACGATGCAATTCGTTTCCGTGCCTTCGCCGCGAAACACCTTATGCGGCGCGGGCTTGAATTCGATGGCGATTTCGGTGCCCGCTTTCTTCAGCCGTTTTCCGGTCCGCAGGTAGAAAGGCACGCCGCTCCAGCGCCAGTTGTCCACCTGAAGTTTCAGCGCCACGAAAGTTTCCGTGGCTGAATCCGGTTTCACTCCCGGCTCCTGCCGGTAACCCGGCATGGGTTTGCCGTCGATTTGTCCCGGGCCGTATTGCCCGCGCACAACGGATTTCCAAATGCTCTCCGCCGTAAAGGGCCGGATCGATTGCAACACCTTGATCTTTTCGTTTCGCACGGATGTTGCGCTGAACGTCGCAGGCGCTTCCATGGCTACAAGCGATGTGAGCTGCAGCACATGGCTCTGAATCATGTCGCGCAGCGCGCCCGCGGATTCGTAGAATGCGGCGCGGCGTTCCACTCCAAGCGATTCCGCCGCCGTGATTTGCACGGAGTCGATGTAATTGCGGTTCCACAGCGGCTCGAAAATGCCGTTGCCGAAGCGAAAGACCAGCAAATTCTGCACCGTCTCCTTGCCCAGGTAGTGATCGATGCGATAGACCTGCGATTCATCGAATACGCTCAGCACTTTCGCGTTCAATTCGCGCGCGGAGGCCGCATCGTGCCCGAAGGGCTTTTCGATGATTACGCGCGTAAATGATTTTTCGGATTTGGGACGCGCCAATCCCGATTTTCCGAGCTGGTCGATAATCTCCAGATAAATTTCCGGCGGCGTCGCCAGATAAAAAAGCCGGTTGCCTCCCAGTTTGCCCTCCGCGTCGATTTCTTCCAGCCGCTGCCCCAGCTTGCGAAAAGCTTCGGGATCGTTGTAATCGCCGCCAAAATACTGCAGATGCTTCAAAAACTCGGACTTCTTGCTGTCGTCGGCTCCCGGCTCGTTTCCTTTGGGAAGCGATTCGACGGCTTTTTGACGAAATTGATCGTCGTTCATTTGCGTGCGCGCAAATCCCACCAGGCGAAATCGCGGTGCGAGACAGGAATGGGCGGCCAAGTCATACAAGGCAGGCAGCAACTTTCGCCGTGCCAGGTCGCCCGACGCGCCGAACATCACAATCGCACATGGATCGGACGGAATTTCGCAATAGTAGTTGTCCGCTTGGAATTTCTCGGCGATGCCGGTCGCTTGGGTGCTCATAGCAGGTCTCCCGAAAATCTCGCCGCCTTGGCCGGATGCGGCTACTGCTTGCTCCAACAACAAAAGTTCCGCAACAGCGTACCATAATTATATTACTACGCCGCCCTTGCTCACATGGCTCACGCGCGGTCACAAGGCACTTCTGGGCTCTTACGGAGTCGGCCAAACGAGGCCGGGGCACTTGGCTTGGACGAGGCAAGATGGTGAGACGAGCGGATCGTTGCGCGTCGCGGGACGAGGCTCGGCCGTGAAGTGAATGTCGCCCGAGGACTCGAAGAGAAAACTTTGCAAGCAATCCGTGCCGTAATTCATGCAATTCTGAGCCATCGAAAATTGGTCCGAATGCTTTGAGGCGGGAGGAAAATATTCCAGCATGAAATATCCCGACTGAAATTCTGTCCCGAGCGCCCCGTTTGGTCCGCGAGTGGCAAGAACCGAAGAAGGTCCCACTAAGTCGTCGAACGTGCGGGGAGCCCGGTGGTTCGGATCTTGCTTTGCAAAATCCTTGGCCGCAGCCATAACCGCTAGCGCGCCACCGTCGTTAAAGAGCGGAAGTAGTTGCGGCGTCCCTGCTGAAGTGCTCCACCCGCTGACCTCGGCAATTTCTCCCCAATCGTTGCTCACGATCGGTTCCATGCCGGCCGTCTTGAATCCGCGCGGAGTGGCAATGAGCTGAAAGCCGGTGACTTCCGCCGACCCCGCCGCGCGGCTGGGAAAATGCCAGGCGACGCCCTTTGCCGGAAAAGATCGCGGCAAAGAAGATGACCACGTTGATGCCGACCAGGATTAGTAGCATCGCGTAAGACTTGGGATCGTCCTTTACCGTCCAGGACCATAACAGCGTGGCCCCAAAGGCAAGTATTGCTTCCGCGATGAACGCGGATACTGAAACGGCCATCGCGAGGCCTCTCGCGAAATCGATAGATACCGGATTCCTTACGCACACGAGCACCGCTAGAGACAGCACATAAGGAAGTTGGAGGATCCCAAACAAAACGAAGCGATTCATTTCCTTCGGTCCGAGATCGTGGAACAGCAGCGGGCTCACCAGCGCAATTTCGAAGAAGAGCGCGAACCCCAAGACCCACACAGCGGCAGGAACTCTTGCGGGTGTCGCTCCGGATTGGACCACGGGAGGGTTCATGGCTCAATTTGTCGCCTTCCAGCTTAACAACCAGATCAGAGATTGGCGCGAAGAGGGCTTCGCCGTGTGTCGCGGAAGCCAAATGCGCGCGACCTCCGAAACGGCGCCCAACTGGAATTTCTCGCGCCGTTCAAGTATCTTCAATATGACGGCAATTTTCCAAGGAGGCATTCATGGCCGATGAGAAGCATTCGGACAGCACCAGGGCGGCCGCTTCGGCGCAGCCTGCCGTACGCATGGTGAAGTGCGTTAAATTTGGCCGCGAAATGCCCGGGCTCGAGCGCGCTCCATGGAAAGGCGAGATCGGCAAGCGCATCTACGACAACGTCTCGAAGGAAGCTTGGAAGCTGTGGGTCGAGCATTCCAAAATGATCATGAACGAATTCCGCCTGAATCCGCTCGATCCCAATTCGCAAAAGGTGATGGAAGAGCAGATGGAAATGTTTTTCTTCGGCGAAGGCTCCAAGTTGCCCGAAAGCTACGTGCCTCCGAAACATTAGCTCAAACTTCTTCTGCGCGACCGTGGCGTCCACAGGTTCCAACCCCTTGATTTCGTCGCACAATGTGCTAGTGTCAAATTCGGGGGTTTTTATGCCTCCCGCGGGGAAGCGACATGAAGAGCGGCGCGGTTTGCAGGCGAATCGACCAGGCGACGAATTTCGCCCGTGCAATCATGCCGAGCAGTCCGCGCGCGCCGATTTCCGCCGTGCCATCCTTCCCCCATCCGCGAGTTTCTAATCGCCAAATTGAATTAATCGAAACACAGCTAAGTCATAGAAAACAAAGCACCGAGCCTCGTTCTAATCGCCAAATTTCAGCCCTTCCGGAAATCAGGTCCGATCGCACCAAACTTGAAATTATTCAAACAGGAGAATTCTTTTCCGCATGACTTCATCATCGAAAAATTCCTTCGCCGCTCGCTCGACGTTGCGCGTCGGCGACGAGTCCTCTGAGATTTATAGCCTGAGCGCGCTCGAACGCGCCGGCATCGGCAACGTCTCGCGCCTGCCCTTCTCCCTGAAAGTGTTGCTCGAAAATCTGCTGCGGCATGAAGACGAAAATTTCGTTTTTGCCGCGGACATCCGTGCGCTCGCCGGATGGGATCCCTCAAGCGCCGAGGGCGCCACCGAAAAAGAAATCTCGTTCATGCCCGCGCGCGTTCTGCTGCAGGATTTCACCGGCGTACCCGCCGTGGTTGATTTGGCCGCCATGCGCGAAGCCATGCGCACGCTCGGCGGCGATCCCAAAAAAATTAATCCCCTGCTTCCGGCCGAGCTGGTAATCGATCACTCCGTCCAGGTGGACAAATTCGGCGCCGCGAACGCCTTCGCCTTTAACGCCGAGCTCGAAATGCACCGTAACATCGAGCGCTACGCATTTTTGCGCTGGGGCCAAAAGGGGTTCCAGAATTTCAAGGTGGTCCCGCCGGACACCGGCATTTGCCATCAGGTGAATCTCGAATACCTCGCCCGCGTCGTGTTTCGCGAAAAGCAGAACGGTTCCTGGGTCGCCTTCCCGGATTCTCTCGTGGGCACCGATTCGCACACCACCATGGTGAACGGCCTCGGCGTTTTCGGATGGGGCGTCGGCGGCATTGAAGCGGAGGCCGCCATGCTGGGACAGCCCCTTTCCATGCTGATCCCCGCGGTCATCGGATTCAAATTGCACGGCCGCCTTCCCGAAGGCGCCACCGCCACCGATCTCGTTCTCACCGTCACGCAGATGTTGCGCAAGAAAGGCGTGGTCGGAAAATTCGTGGAATTCTACGGCACCGGACTTTCGAGCCTCACGCTTCCCGACCGCGCCACCATCGCCAACATGGCGCCCGAGTATGGCGCGACCATGGGCTTCTTCCCCGTGGACACCGAGACGCTGGCTTATTTGCGATTCACCGCGCGCGGCGAAGATCAGGTCCGGCTGGTCGAAGCCTATACAAAAGAACAGGGACTTTTCCGCACGGACCAGACGCCCGACCCACTTTTCTCCGACCGTCTGGAGCTTGATCTGGCTACCGTCGTTCCCACCATGGCGGGGCCGAAGCGCCCGCAAGACAGCGTGCGGCTGACGGACGCGAAAACGTCCTTCGAAAAGTCACTCGGTGATGCAGCGCCAAAATCTGTCAGCGTTCAAAACAACGGCGATGCGTTTAACTTGAGCGATGGCTCGGTGGTTATCGCGGCCATCACCAGCTGCACCAACACTTCGAATCCCTCACTCATGCTCGGCGCCGGATTGCTTGCGAAAAAAGCCGTCGAGCGCGGCCTGAGTTCGAAGCCCTGGGTGAAAACAAGTTTCGCGCCGGGCTCCAAAGTTGTCACCGACTACATCGAAAAGGCCGGCCTGTGGCCCTACCTGAACACCTTGCGCTTCAACCTCGTCGGCTACGGCTGCACCACGTGCATCGGCAACAGCGGCCCGCTCTCGGATTCCATCAGCAAGGCCATCAAGGAAAATAATCTCGTAGCGGTGTCGGTGCTGAGCGGCAACCGCAATTTCGAAGGGCGCATTAATCCTCTTTGCCGTGCAAATTATCTGGCCTCGCCGCCGCTCGTCGTGGCCTACGCGCTCGCCGGCCGCATGGATTTCGATATCGTCAACGAGTCGCTCGGAAACGACAAATCAGGCCGTCCTGTTTATCTGCGCGACCTTTGGCCCACGCCGGCGGAAGTCGAGACCGCCATGCGCACGTCCGTTTCGAGCGACATGTTCAAAAAGGAATACGCGGACGTATTCACCGGCGACGAGCACTGGCGCGCCCTGCCCATCCCCGAAGGCGATCTCTACGCCTGGGACACGAAATCCACTTACATCAATCACCCGCCGTATTTTGAAAATATGCCGATGAAGCCCGTCGCCCTCGCGGACTTGCACGGCCTACGCGCGCTGGCGGTTCTTGGCGATAGCGTGACCACCGATCACATTTCTCCCGCCGGGTCGATTCCCGCGGATTCTCCTGCGGGCAAATACTTGATCTCGCGCGGCGTCCAGCCCAAGGATTTCAATTCGTACGGCGCGCGCCGCGGCAATCACGAAGTGATGGTCCGCGGCACGTTCGCAAATATTCGTTTGCGGAATTTGCTTGCTCCCGGCACGGAAGGCGGCTGGACTACGCATGAGCCGAGCGGCGAAAAAATGACGATCTACGACGCCGCGGTGAAATATCGCGAGGAGCGCGTGCAGCTCATCGTCATCGCGGGAAAAGAGTACGGCTCCGGCTCGTCGCGCGACTGGGCGGCCAAGGGAACCATTCTGCTCGGCGTTCGCGCCGTGCTTGCGGAAAGCTTCGAGCGCATTCACCGCAGCAATTTAGTGGGCATGGGTGTTCTGCCCCTGGAATTTCTGCCGGGTGAGACTCCCAAGACCCTGGGGCTTACGGGCCTGGAGATTTTCGACATCGAAGGACTGGCTCAGAACTTCGAGCCGCGCAAAAAGATGAAAGTGCGCGCGCGCGACGGAAACGGCAAGGAAAAACATTTCACGGCCATCACTCGCGTGGACACACCGTTTGAAATCGCTTACTACCAGCACGGCGGGATTTTGCAGTACGTCCTTCGCAAACTTCTCTAGCGCGCGTCGAGTCAGTGGCTCGTCCGCGCGCTCCGCGAAAACTAATTCACGACCAGCTGTACAGTGGTGGAATGCTGGAACGTCCCCGACGTGCCCTGAATTCCAACCTGAAAAGTTTGGGCGTGCGGTCCGCCGCCCCCGCCCCCTCCGCACGCCGACATCCCGGCCAGAATCAAAATCGCCACAGCGCAAGCAAACCCGATTCTCGTTCGGCGCTCGCGCGACAATTTCATGGCAACGAAAAAAAGCGAGCTGATTGCAAATGCCAGCAACACGATTGGCGCGCCGCGCAACGAAGGCGGCAAGCGCCATGCAGATGGAGAAGCCGGAACGTTCGCGGACGCCGGAACGGTGACCGCGAGTGCGACGTTCGTGCCGCCGGTGGCCGGCGTCACGGGATTCGGAGTGAAGGTGCAAACTGCACCCGCCGGCAAGCCGCTGATGCAGGCGAGCGTCACCGGAGCGCCAGCGCTCCCCACCGGCAAAACCGGGATGGAGTAGTTCGCCGTGCCGCCCGGCGCGATGGTCTCGCTCAACGGATTTGCGGCACCAAAACTAAAATCACAAGCCGCGCCGACGACGCTGAAAGTCAGCGCGTTCGTCGTGCCGGCTGCGGGATCGGTCACGTTCACTGACGCGGGCCCGCCGCAAGCAACCAACGATGACGGAATGGTGGCGGAGAGCGTGGTCGCGTCCAAGAAAGTAGTGGTGAGCGCGCTGCCATTGAAATTAATCACGGAGTGCCGCGTGAAACCGGCGCCCGTCGTGGTGAGCGACACCGAGCCGGAGCCCGCGGTAATGCCGACCGGGTTCAGCTCCGTCAAAACGAATGCGGGCAAGTTCGGCAGAAGCAAGCTCCACACGCCTCGACCATGCGTGGCCGCGATGAGCGTGCGAGATGTATTGCGCAGCTTGAGCGACAACACTTCGGAATTCGGCAGGCCGCTTTGAAGCACGGACCACGATGTCGCTGCGCCGGCAGTCGCGTTGGTACTGGCATAAACACCTGAATCCGTGGCGGCGTACACGGTATTGTCAGACGGGTCCGCCGGATCAATCACGATGTCGTTTACCGGAATGTCCGGAAGATTGCCATCAACTCTCATCCACGAAGCGCCGGAGTTATTCGTGAAAAAGATGTGGCCGAGGCCGTCGCAACCCGCCACGCCCGGACACGAAAAACCGGAATACGCAACGAACGCGGCCTTGGGGTTCGAAGTGTCCACTGTGATTGCCGCCACCGAGCGCGCCGGCTGCAAACTTGCATCGTTCACCTTGTGAATATCGGTCGCGCCCGAAAGAGCGTGCGACGATTGCCAAATGAGACCATCCGAAGTTCCGGTGTAAAAGGTATTTGAATCGCTCGGCGCCATCGCAATCGTGGTGACGAAATTCTCGACGTTGTCCGTTGTCAGATCACCCGTGATCGCCGCCCAGGTGCTTCCGGCATTTGTGGTCTGGTAGATGCGGTAGGTTCCGAAATAAAGATTCTGATCGTTCTTCAGATCGATTACGAATGGAGGGATAAAATCAGCATTGTCGCCAAAGTTGATGCCATTGTTCTCGTCGATGGCGGCCCAATTGACGCCATCATCTCCCGGGACGCCGTTGAGGACATTCTTGTTCAAGGTGCCGGGCCCTTGGAGATAGGAGCATGCCGCATAGATCGTGCTGGGAAGCTGCTGATCGATTGCGGTGTAGCCCCCATCGTAAGGACACGCCAGCGTGTCGCTCCAGGCCAGCGATCCGCTGAACTGTTGCACGTCGTTCCCCTGCGTACCGCCGTATAGGACCTGGTCGCTCGCCGGATGAATTGACACGCCGGGATAAAACTGCGAAAGATTGAGCGAACCATTTGCATCGCCGGCACTGGTGTTGAGGTCAGCCCAGTGCTGGGCGCCGGGATTTGTCGAAGGATTGAACACATCCTCGGAGGACCACACGCCGCCATCGTTTCCGACAAACATGGCGAGCGCTTGTCCACTCGTGCCCGAGGCAAATCCGAACGCGTGCACATCAACATGCGTGGTGGTCCCGTTGCCGGTGCCGTCGTCCGAGACGTCGCCCCATGTGTTGCCGCCGTCAATCGAGCGGAAAATCGAAGACTTGCCCACGATTTGCGGCTGCGCCGACCCGCCGACGAAAACTACAGAGCCTGAGGATGCAGGCGCGACAGCTATGGCCATATCGTAGAAGCATTGCGGGACGCAGAAGTCCGGCAAGTTTGAAGTGTTCGAGATATTGGTCCAGGCGCCACCTGTGCCGTTGGCTGCGATCCCGCTGCCTTTAAAAACGCCGAGGAGCGGGCCGGACGGATTTTGTAAGTTCGAAGCATCTGCGATAGCCACAAAGAGTGTTGAGGATGAAGGCGAAGCTCCGGGAGTGATGGCAAGAGAAATCCGGCCATACGCGGCTGGATTCGAAGTACTGTCGAGTCCCGCCACGCGATTCCAGGTCATGCCCGCATCGGTGGAAAGGTACACGCCATTGCATGGCGCGGCGGAGCACGATGCTTGCGGGTGGGCGTCTCCCTTGGGATCTCCGAGCGCGGCATAAACGGTGTCGCCGGAAGGATCGCTCGAATCGAAAACGACATCCGTTCCCGGATTGAATGGTGCTCCCGCCACTCCGCCGCCGTCCGGTTGAACGCGCACCCAATCATTGCCGCCGTTTGTCGAGCGCCAAATCCCAGACGGCAGCGATCCGCCAGCGGAAAAATCCGTCCCCTGAACCGCCGCGAGCAACACTGGATTTTCGTGGCCCGCGGGAAGCGGTTGAACTGCGAGCGCGCCGATGAAAGGGCCGCTCGCTCCCTGGCCGAGCGATGCGCTCGGCGTGAACGTCGAATCCTGCTGCCAGGACTGGCCACCGTCATGCGAACGCAGGACGCCGGCCCCGTAGAGATTATCCGCGGCGTAATTGGATTCGCCGGTCCCGATGATGATCGAATGACTTTGCGAGTGGCCATTCACCATTTGGCACGAAGAACTGTCGAGTGCGAGCGAGCCTGTTGAGAGCGAGGGCTGATTGTCTGTCAGTGGCGACCATGTTGCAGAATTTCCGCTCAAAGCATTAAAGCTGACCCAAACTCCGCCATCGGCGCCACCTGCGTAAACGGTGTTGCCGCTGACATCGCACGGATCGGGGACGATCGCGGTGACGCGCCCCGATACGTTACCGTAGAAAATAGTGTTCGCGGTGGGCTGGGGACCGAGAGGCGTCCAATTGTTCGGATTCGGCGAAATCACTGCCTCAGGAACTGCAATTCCATCGACGAAGGCCCAATCGGGTTGAGCCATTTTTTTATTTTGTGCGAGCGCTCGCACGCGCAGCCAAGCCGGAATGTGACCATGCGTCGATGCACGCTGGCGAAAGAACCACGCGGCGCGGCGCCGAACCAAATCGGCGGGCTCGCGCTTTCGCCCGTCAAGCGATCGAGAGAACGATTGCTGAGGCGATATTTTCTGGGCTACCAGCGGTCCGAGTGTGACGCCAAAAATCAGGAGGCTGAGCAAAGCGACTGCGGCGACAGGATGAGGTTGGCCGAGTTCTGCCAGGAATTTGAGAACCGCAAGTCTCGCTCTCTTCCCGTTCTTCGGATGAGGCAAACAGAATCTCCCAAGGGCGCGATGACAGTATAGCCAATACGCAGTGTGCACACGACTTCTTCGCACGGACGCAAGACAGCATACGGGCCCAGGGGAGGAATTGGCGGTAGTGCTCCCTACTTTGGGTTCACAGCAAAATCGGAACTTCAGCAGCTTAAGCCGGCCTGGTCCCGCGGCGTTTTATGTAGTGGCTGAGGCCACGACCCACAAGGATGTGCCCGAATTAGGACGCAATCGAATCGGGCCGACGCCATTGACCCGTGCACGCGCAAAAGGATATCGTGCGCCTTCAACGAAAGGACAGGCCTTCCTGTGCGCTGGTGGAGATGGACAGCAGTCACGCTCGTGGCGATTCTCGCGATCGGCTATGGCGCCCTGAGCTATTTGATGGGCGGGCCGCGCGACGTTTACGGCTTTTTGCGTTATGCGCTGCCGCAATGGCATCGCGGCGATCTCCGTGTGGGAGACCGCGCTCCGAATGTTCCGCTGCTGTCGCTCGACGGGCAAACAGTCTTTCATCTGCGCGATCGCATCGGACAGCAACCGCTTGTTCTAGTTTTCGGAAGTTACACCTGACCGCCGTTCCGCCGCGAGGTAGGCTACCTCGTAAATCTCTACAACGATTACAAAGACCGCGCCGAGTTTTTGACCGTTTACATCCGCGAGGCGCACCCGCAGGACGAATGGCAGATGAAGTCCAACGTGGACGAGAGTATTTGCTACCCTCAGCCGCAGACGCTGGCGCAGCGCGTAGCCATCGCCAACGATTTCGCGGGGCGGTTCCACTTCCCTCTTCCGCTTAGCGTCGACGACATGCGCGATACCGCAGATCTCGCGTATGGAGGGTGGCCCGAGCGCATCTACATCATCGATGAATCGGGGAAAATCGCTTATCGCGGCGGGCTCGGCCCCTTCCACTATCATCCGGAAGAAGCTCGAGCGTGGCTAGAGAAGCGATTTCCGGCCGCGCGCGCTGGATTTTGATACTGCGGAAGCGCGCGGCAACGAAGGAGCGGCGAAGATTCCGTTAGGCCGGCAAACGAAAGTATGGTAAGGTTGATTTGCGTTTGTTGCTCTTGTAACACCTTTAGATTCGATTGAAGGGGCTGCAAGTTCACACTTGCAGCCTCTTTCTGCGTTACGGCTGGAGGCGGTCGAGAAGCGCAAATAGCTTAAAAAGAAGGAAGTACATCAGTGAGAGAACAAGGAACAGTAAAGTGGTTCAATGCCAGCAAGGGTTTTGGATTCATCCAGCGCCAGTCCGGCGAGGACGTTTTCGTCCACTTTTCCGCGATTCAGGCGGAAGGGTATAAGTCGCTGAACGAAGGCCAAGCGGTTGAGTTCGAAGTGACCCGCGGCCCCAAGGGCCTGCAGGCAGCGAACGTCACCAGCCTCTAGTCGAGAAGGGCGAGCCGGCCAAAAGCCGGTTCGCCCCTTTTTTTTCGCATACGTAACTTTGGAACAGGAGCCCCGTTGAAAGCTCTCCCCGAAGGCCAGTACATCAAGCACTTCCAGTACGGATTGGGCGTGGTGACGGAATCCGACCACGACCGTACCTCGATCGATTTCGATCTGCACGGCATGAAGAAATTCGTCACCAGCATCATGGTGGTGGAGATAGCCGAAGGCACACCTCCGAAGCGCAAGCGAGCAAAGCGCGTGAAGAAAGTGGCAGTGCTCGCCGCCGCGGCCGGAAGCGCGCCGGGAGCGAAATGACCGAGCACATTCTGGTGCAGTTCGTCGGTTTCCAGTCGAAATCGTCCGCGCGCGAGTACACTTTCATGGTTCGAGAAGCGCAGACGGAGCCGCGCGAATTCACCATCAGCATTCCGAATGAAGCTTTCAATTCGCGGCGCGTGCGTTACCAGGATGCCCCGGACATTTGTTCCCACCGTTTGCATCGCGAACTCGCTGCCGCTGAGAACCATCCTTCACATACGCATTTCCAGCTCACCGACGCGGAACTGGATGACTATCGCACCACGCACATGCACAAACCCCCGAAGTATCCTTACGCTCCCAAGCAGGAACAGGACGCTTAGAATTTCTCCGCGGTGGTCCGATTAGGTCCGCAGCACAAATCATTCCCCGACGCCCTTGAATTCGTCTAATGCGGCCCGATGCCGGATTTTTCGGTTTCAAGGCGTGATATGTTTGCTCGCGCAAGACCGGCGAGATTTGTGCGGGCTGGAGTAGCGTCATTGATGCGGCCGAGCAATGCAAAGACGATGCATGGAAGGGGCGACGGGATCGATCTCAGCGCACGAGCGGAAGCACGCGAATCTGCGCTGCTGCGCGCAGGCCAGTTCTTACGGGCGTTTTGGGTCAGGATCGCCCTCATTTCCGCCGCCGTGCTGGCGCCCTGTTACTGGCACCGAAGGATCGAAGCGGGAGACCTTGCCAGCCACATGTATAACGCGTGGCTCGCACAACTTATCGAGCGCGGACAAGTGTCCGGGTTGTGGATCGCGCGGCAATGGAACAACGTGCTGTTCGATCTTCTCGTGGGCGGCATAGGGAAGATTTTCAACCTACACGCCACGGAAAAGATTGCGGTAGCCATCGCGGTGCTGCTTTTCTTCTGGGGCGTTTTCGCCCTGGTATGTGCGGCCACCGAACGCGCACCGTGGTTCCTGGTTCCGGTGATCGCGATGATTTCGTACGGCTACACGTTTCACATGGGTTTTTTTAATTACTACCTTTCGCTCGGGCTTTCTTTTTTCGGACTGGCAATTTTCTGGAAGGGCAAAGGCTGGGAACGCCTGATTCCGGTCGCGCTGGCGCCGCTGATCATGCTCGCGCACCCCTTGGGCCTGGCGTGGCTGGCGGGCGCGGCTGCTTACATTGCGCTCGCTGAATTGATGCCGGCCCGCTACCAGCCGGTGTTGCTGATCGCGGCCGGAGCGTCGCTTGCCTTCGTTCACTATTATTTCTGGCATCATTACGTGGTACAGGCTCAGGACCTGCCGTTTTATCAATTTAACGGCGCCGACCAATTAATCCTCTTCGGGCCGCGCTACCAAATTCCCGAAATCGCGTTGATTTGTTTCGCGCTGTTCGCGCTGGCAATGGATGTAGCTACGCGACGGGCCGAGCAAGGGGTGTGGGCGAAGTACGCCATACCATTTCAGCTTTACGCCGTCGTGCTCCTGGCCGCGATGCTCCTACCCGAAGGCATTCGCTTTCATCCCGATGTAGCTTTGGCGCTACTGACGGAGCGGCTGACTTCCGTTTCCGCGGCCGTGTTCTGCTGCGTGCTCGGAGTGATGCGCCCGCGAAAGTGGCACTTAATCGGATTTGCCGCGATTGCCGCCGTGTTTTTCACCTTCGTGTATCAGGACACCGCGACTCTGAACGGAATCGAAGTACAGGCGGAGCGGCTGGTGCGGACTTTGCCGCCGGACCAGCGCATCCTGGCGACGATCAAGCGCTTCGATGGGTCGCGCATCATAATTCAACATATCGCGGACCGCGCGTGCATCGGATATTGCTTCAGCTACGGCAACTACGAACCCGGCAGCGGAGAGTTTCGCGTTCGCGCACTGCCGGGCAATGCGTACGTGATGCCGCAGTATGACACCGTGGTGGACATGGAGGACGGAAGCTACGAAGTCCAACCGGAGGATTTGCCGGCATACCAGCTATACCAGTGCAGCGCGAGCGGAAAGAACTTGTGCATTCGCGCGCTCGAGGCCGGCGAGGACAATGACCGGCTAGGAGCTCACGCGCATGATGAATAGCTAGGTCGAGCTTCGACGTTCCGCGAATTCGATTCTCTTCGCGTTAAAAGCGCCGTGAATTGCGTGGCTTCTGAAGACTCCTGTATGATTGCGAGTGCGTTCCCGGTGCCGAGGCTGGGAATCCTGGAGGAAGAGCGATGAAGTTCACTGGGAATGCGGCGTTCCGCGCATATCTTTTGGGGGTGGTGATACTGGTTATGAGCGCATCCCTGCTGGCTGCTTCGAGCGTTTACGATTTCACGCTGCCGTCGCTTGACGGCAAGCCCCTGCCGATCGCGAATTTCAAAGGCAAAGTGATTCTGATGGTGAACGTGGCGAGCCGCTGCGGTTTCACGCCGCAATACACCGCGCTCGAATCGATCTACGAAAAGTACAAGGATCAAGGATTCGTTATCCTGGGATTCCCGGCGAATAACTTTGGCAGCCAGGAACCGGGCACGAATGCGGAAATCAAGAAGTTCTGCTCGACCAAGTACAGCGTCACTTTCCCGATGTACTCTAAGATCTCCGTGAAAGGCGACGACCAGACGCCTCTTTACCAATACCTGACGAAGAACGCAAACCCGGCGCTCAGCGGCGACATCAAGTGGAATTTCACGAAGTTCCTTGTGGACCGCAATGGAAATGTAGTGCAGCGCTTCGAGCCGGAGACCACGCCGGATTCGCCGGAAGTTGTAGGGGCGATCGAAAAACTCCTGAAGCAATAGATCCGCTTTACGGCAACAGGCCGAAGACGATCACACCCGTGGGAGTGCCGACGTACACCTTGCCGTTGGCAATCATCGGTGTGACGAATTTATTGTCGGAGAAATGGTCGCGGCCGCCGGCAGCCTGATTGCTGTTGTACAACTCAGTCGTGAGATTCGCCGCACTGTAGGCGTGCAACACGCCTCCGCTGTTATTTTCCACCGCCCAGACGATGCCATTCGAGGTCCCGTTCGCCGAGATGCTCGGCGTCGTTCCCGGATAAGCGAAGTGGACCGAGGTGACCGAGCTCGCCGGAGTCGTGAGCTTCGCGTTGGCGATGGCGAAGGCTCTCAAGGTGTCTCCCACAGCGCCGTAGTACACCGTATTGTTGAAATATGCCGGCGAAGCCCACACGCCGCCGGCCAATCCGTTCGAGGAAATTTCCTGATAGATGGCGCTGTCATTGCTGATGTTGAATTTGCCCATCATGTCGCGATTCACAACGTAGATGTGGTTGTCTTTTCCGGCGCCGACCGCCAAGTGCCAAGTATTCCCGATGCCATCGGTTAGATCGGGCAGGAGCATCTCACCGCCCGAGCCGAGGTCTTCGTCCGAGCTCGATTCGGAATCAGTGTTGTGCATGGTGAAATAATCGGCCACGGCAAGAGTTCCGCCGGAAGCCGAAAGTTTGACGAAGGCGTTGCCGTAGTCGCCGTTTTCGGGCATGCCACCGGGGTCAAGCGTGCCGTCGAAGGTGCCGTTGGCGTCGAGGAAATAAATGTTGCCCGAGCTGTCCGCGGCAGGACCATCGCCCGCCATCCAGATTGCGCCGTCGCCTCCATTCGGGATCACATTCAGCACGCTGACCTGGCGCAGCGTGGATTCGCTATAACCCATGATCCATCCGGTGTAGGGTGCGTCGTCGCAATGCGAGGCCCAGGTGGTGTAGATGACGCCGCCGGAAAGCAAAAGCGCGGCGCGATCCTTGTACTGCTTGGGATCGAACATTGTCTCGCCGCTTAGATTGGGGAAGGTGGCCTGAATTGTCGTGGGGCTGCCGGTGAGCTCCGCGCCGGTGGTGATGTCAAGCGCGTGAAGGCGCTGGTAATAATTGCCGCCTCCCTTGGACATGGCCACGAGAAAAATTGTGCCGTGCGGGCCGGCGGCGAGATCGATGACCGGTGTGGACGTTATGCCGATTTGAGGAGTCACCTGGCCGCATCCGCGGTCGTCGCTTGCGGTTTCGCCGGATTCAAGCGCGGACACCTTCCAAAGCTGCGCGAAAGTGTCGGCGTCGAAAGCGTAAGCCGAGTCGTTTTCCGTGACCACGAAAACTACGTTTCGCGCGCTTCCGCCGACGGTTAGAGTCGAAACGTAGAGCGGTTCCGCATCCACCAGGCCATCGACCGAGAGAAATCCGAGTTTGCCGAAACTTGCGGAATTGACGTTGCTGGTCGTCAATGTTGTTTCGCCCAAATTCTGGCCGGTGCGCGCGACGTCGTTGTGATAGGTGAGCACGTTCGCGCTTCCCGGAGTTCCAGAAGTCACGGTGAGGGTGACTGTGTTGCTTGTCGCGCTGCCTGCAGGATTGCTCACCTGGACCTGAATTTGCGCGCCGTTGTCGCCTGATGATACGGGCGAGATCACGTAGGTGTCTGAATTCGTTCCTGCGTTGGATCCATTATTCGTCCACTGATAACTCAGGGGAGCTGTGCCGGTCGCCGTGACGCTAAAGGTGGCCGTGCCGCTGGCCCCCACCGTTGCATTCGTCGGCTGGGACGTGATGGACGGAGCTGTGGGGCTAGGATTCCCGGGGCTCGAAGAGGAACCGCAAGCGGAAAGGCCGATCGCCATGGCTAAGATTAGGATCGACGCAAGCAGGTTAGTTTGGAATCGCAAACTCGGCTCCCTTTATGAACCCCGCCAGCATTTCACGGAGCATTGCCCGTTTCCAGATGGTCTGGCGCACTCGGAGCACGCATTCCGTCCGAAGAATCATTTTATCCGCGCTTGGAAGCGGTTGCACCTGCCCATTAGAGCAGATTCAGACCAGCGATAGGTGTTACACGCGGTTGTGCTCGGCGAACTCCCGGAGAGAGCAATCACGCGCATGGAGCTCACAAGGTGGACAAAAATGGCTAGGTAAGCCACTCTGTTTCAATAGTTTAGCGGAAGTCATCCATGCACTAAAATGGATGTGTGCTTCTTGTGCTAGTGTTGATCGCTGCAAATGTCTGGCAACGATCGGATCGATATGCAATTCACGCGCGACTCGCAGACTTCCGCGCGAGGCGATTTTCTCGCGCTCGGCGGAATTGCCCTTGGGGTCGTAGTTCTCCATATCCTGACGAACGGGCGCTACGGTTTTCATCGCGACGAGCTGCAAGTGCTGGACGATGCGCGGCACCTAGACTGGGGTTTCGTGGTTTACCCGCCGGTGACGCCATTTATCGAGCGCGTGGGGTTGGAATTATTCGGCGCCTCGCTAGTCGGGCTCCGAATGTTTTCGGTTCTGGCGCAAGCGGCCGCGCTGGTGGTGACCGGGCTTATGGCGCGCGAACTTGGAGGCAGGCGCCTGGCGCAAGTTGTGGCGGCGTTGGCGGTGGCGGTTTCACCTCTTCCGCTTTTCGAGGGAACGGAATTTCAATATTCCACGTTCGACTACCTTTGGTCCGTGTTGATCGCCTATTTCTTGATTCGCTTGCTCAAATCCGGCAATCCGCGCTGGTGGCTGGGAATCGGCGCGGCCATCGGCTTGGGCATGATGACGAAATATACGATGGGATTCTTTGTCGCCGGAATTGTGGCGGGCGTTCTTCTTACGCCGGCGCGGCGCTATTTGAAAGGCCCCTGGCTGTGGTGCGGTGCGGTCTTAGCTGTATTGATTTTTCTGCCCAATTTGATCTGGCAGGTCCGCCATGATTTTATCTCGATTCATTTTTTGCAGCATATTCATGTGCGCGACGTGAGCGAAGGAAGGGCCAATGGGTTCGTGCGCGACCAATTCTTCATCAGCACGAATCTTTTTGTGGCGCCCCTGTGGCTTGCTGGGCTCTTCTATTACTTCGGTGTAGCGGACGGAAAACGCTATCGCTTGATGGGCTGGTTGTATGTGGTCCCGCTCGCGCTCTTCTTGCTTGCGAAAGGGCGCGGCTATTACCTCGCTCCCACGTATCCCATGCTATTCGCCGCGGGAAGCCTCCTGTGGGAGCGGTGGGTCACATCCATCTCATTGGTGTGGTCGCGAGTCGTGCGAAGCGTTACGTTTGCGGCGATTGCGGTCGGTGGAGTGTTAGCGTGCGCGTACATCGTTCCCATTGACCCGGTGATCTCCGCGAACAATTTCGGGATCAGGAATAACGGAGATCTACGGGAGGAAATCGGGTTCACCGATCTGGTTGCAGCCGTCGCAAAGGTGCGCGATTCCCTGACTCCCGCCGAACGGAGCAACTTCGCCATCATCGCCGGCAACTACGGTGAAACAGGCGCTATCGACCTATACGGCCCGGCTTATGGTTTACCGCCGGCCATCAGCGGAACAAACACTGCATGGTTTCGCGGCTACGGCAATCCGCCGCCGGCCGTGCTAATTGTCGTCGGCCAGTCGCGCAAGGATGCGGAGAGAATGTTTGAGTCATGCAGGCTCGCGGGCCACAACGGAAATCCCTACGGGATCGACAACGAGGAGAACAGGGAGCATCCGGACATCTTCGTGTGCGGACCGCCGCGCGAGCCCTGGCCGGAGTTCTGGAAGAATTTTCAGGCCTACGGATAGCTACAAGTTTGCGCGCTACGCGGTTTCGGCGGTGGTTGGTTCTTCGTGCGGAACGCCGGTTGCGGCGGGACGCTGCCTCTTGCCGTAGAGCCAGGCGCCCAATCGCCACGCCAGCAGGATTCCCACGATAAAAGCGTACTGAAGGGGCTTGCGCGTATCGGACTTCACCAGCCAGTAATAATGAATCACGCCTGCAATCGCGCTGAGATAGATTGCGCGATGAAGCATTTGCCAGCGCCTTCCGCCGAGTCGCCGAATCCAGCCGGCGGTGGAAGTGATGGCGAGCGGGATCATGAGCACAAATCCGGCGAATCCCACGGTGATGAAGCGCCGCTTCTGTACGTCCTTCCACATTTCGGCCCAATCGAAAAACTTGTCGAGCCCGATCCAGGTGGAAAAGTGCAGGCAGGCGTAAAAAAACGCAAACAGGCCGAGCATCCGTCGAAAGCGGATCAGCTGCGGCAGATGCAGAATCTTTCGCAGCGGAGTGATCGCCAGGGTGAAGATCAGAAAGCGCAGCGTCCAATCGCCCGTCGTGTGAGTGATGAATTCGATTGGATTTGCGCCAAGGTCAGCGTGCACGGCGCGCCACACGAGCAGACCGAGCGGGACGAGACAAGCCACAAACACAAAAACCTTCGTCCACTTGCTGGTCAAAATGGAATTCACGCGGCGGCTCTCAATCAGTAGTATTTTTTCAGGTCCATCCCATTGTACAGGCTGGCAACTTGATCGCCGTACCCGTTGAACATGAGCGTGGGAATTGGACGGTCAAACAATCCTCCTCCCAGGCGATGTTCGTGGGCTTGGCTCCAGCGCGGATGGTCCACGGTGGGATTCACATTGGAATAAAATCCGTACTCATGCGCGTTCGAAATGTTCCAGGTGGTGGGCGGCTGGTCCTTTACGAAGCGGATTTTCACCAGCGACTTGATGCTCTTGAATCCGTACTTCCAGGGAATGACCATGCGCACCGGCGCGCCGTCTTGATTCGGCAGCGTCTCGCCGTACATGCCCACGCAGAGCAGCGTGAGCGGATTCATGGCTTCGTCCATCCGCAGACCTTCGACGTAGGGCAGTTCAATTCCGGCGTGCGGCCCTTCTGGCATCTGCTTCACGTCGTAGTAACTCTGGAACGCGACAAACTTCGCCTTCGGCGTGGGCTCGACCAGATTTGCCAGGACGCTGAAGGAATATCCGATCCACGGAACGACAATGGACCAGGCTTCGACGCAGCGGTGCCGGTAAACACGCTCCTCGAGTGGCGCCAGCTTCATGATCTCGTCCATGCTGAATTTGCGCGGCTTCTTGACTTCGCCTTCGACGGAAACAACCCAGGGCGAAGTCACGAAATTTCCGGCGTTTTGCGAGGGATCTTTCTTACCGGTTCCGAACTCGTAAAAATTGTTGTAGTGCGTCACATCCTCTAGTGGCGTTTGTTTTTCGGTGGTGCTGGATGGCCACTTCGTGAGACCGGTCAGCTTCACCGGCGTGGAACCGGACGGCGGCGGCCCGATCAGGCGCGGGATGTTTTTGTAGCCCCATACGGCAGTGCCTGTGGCCGCGAGCCCGTACAGAAAATTCCGCCGGCCCATGTAAAGGCCCTTGGGCGTGACGTCGGCGTATGTGAGGTCCGGAGCTTTCTTAACCAGCATAATTGCCACTGACGAGCACTAAACTTGCTCTCTATATGATACGCATATCGCTTGTAATTGGATGCCTGAACCGCCGCTGAGGTTCGTTCCGTAACACGATGACGGAATGCCGGGTAAGGCATCCCTGGGGCTGGCCACACTCAACGGCTGTGTGTTGCGCGCCCGTCCGCGGCAGAGGCTGTCTGCTGGCGAAGAAGTGCGACAAACGCGGCAGCAGCGCGCGGAAGCGTGCGATCGCGGCGATAGACGAGGCCGAGTTCGCGCCACAGCTCGACGTCGGAAATCGCAATCAGCTTCGCTTCGCCCGAGCGGACCTCTTCGCGCGCGAAGCTCTGGCTGATTATTGACACGCCGAGGCCGGCGACGACGAAGCGCTTAATCATGCCCACGCTCGCGAGTTCCATAGTGATTCGCAGCTTGGAACGATAAGGGCGGAAAAGCTTATCCAGCAAATTGCGCGTGAATCCAGTGTTGGGGAAAATCAGCGGCTGCTCCGCTATTTCGCTGGTGGTCACGCTTTTCAGCCGCGCGAGTGGATTGCTGGGATTGACCATCAGCATCAGGCGATCGCGGAAGATCGAGTAGGTTCTCAAACTGCGCGACTTCACAGGTAGGGTGACGATGCCCACGTCCACCGTGCTGTCCTCGATTTTCTCGATCACTTTGCGGCTGAAATTCCGGTAAATGCTGATCTGCACCGACGGGTAGCGCCGGTGGTACTCCGCGAAGAGATCGGGAAGCACGTAGAGGCAGGTCGCTTCGTTGGCACCGATGGCGAGAGTGCCGCGGGTCGCGGCGGATTGATCCGCCACCACTCGTAGAGATTCGCTCTTTAGACTTAGCAAGCGCTGCGCATAATCGAGGAGTGCCTCGCCGGCTGCGGTCAATCGCACCGATTTGCCCACGCGGTCGAAAAGCTTCTGGCCGTACTCCTGCTCGAGCTGCCGAACCTGGGCGCTCACGGCCGGCTGCGAGCGGTAAAGTTTGTGCCCGGCGCGCGAAAAGCTGCCCGTCTTGGCGATTTCGAGAAAGGTGGTTAGGTGGTCGAAGTCCATGATTTGTGAGTTGGATTATAGCAAACGGAAGGCATAAAGCTTTGAACGCAGAGTTACAAGCACCCGGAGGCCCTGGTTGCTTGGAGGTGATAATATCTCAGCCCCGACATGAAATCGCCGATCGAAAGGCAAGACACGCGACTGATGCGCGAAATGTTTGACGAGATCGCGCCGCGCTACGACTTCGTCTCGCGCGCCTTTTCCTGCGGCATGGACCGGCGCTGGAAACGGCTCGGCGTAATGAAGGCGGCGCTGCCGGACAATGCCATCGTGCTGGACCTGGCTTGCGGCACCGGCGACTTTTCCCAGATCGTGAACGAACGGCTGCCACGGGCGAGAACGATTGCCGTCGATATAACGGAAGGCATGCTGCGGCTCGCCCGGAAACGAGGAGTGAACGAAGCGGCATGCGGAACCGCCGCCGCGTTGCCTTTTGCCGACGGGACGTTCGATTGCGTTTTCATCGGCTACGGGCTGCGCAATTTTCCCGATTTGAGCGCGTCGATACGCGAGATTGAGCGCGTCACTCGTCCGGGCGGGATGATGGTGAGCCTGGATTTCTTTTTGCCCGCGAATCGTGTGCTACGGCGGATTTATCTCAGTTGGTTGTACCTCCAGGGCAGTGTCTGGGGATTGTTGCTACATGGGCGTCCGAGCGTGTACACCTACATACCGGATTCGATACGGAGCTTCGTTTCGATACCGGAATTCGCTGCGTTATTGCAAAAGTTGGGATACTCAAACCTGGATGAGCGAGCATTTATTTTCGGCGGCATCGGGTTGCTTTGGTCGGTGAAGAGATAGCAAGGAAAAATCCCAGGCAACGACGCTAAGGAATTTGGCAGACCATCACCGCGCGGTTTGCGTAAGGGCAAGACAGGCCGGAGACGCCGGGGCGTTCAACGATCACCCAGTTCACGCCATACTTTTTCTTCAGGCGCTCGAAATCGTCGAGCGTGAAGTGAACCCAATTTTTCCGGCCGGTTACTTCGAGGTTCCACTGCCAGGCGAGATCGGGAAAGAGCGCGACCGCGGAGGCGTCTTTTTCATCGTCGGCGAGCATGCTGCGCTCCGCATAGGCGCGAAATCCGTAGAAATCCTCCCCCGGACGGCTCATGTAGCTGGGATCGAGTGCGAAAAACGCGCTTTGCGGGGTGTTTTCGCGCACCCAATCAAATGCTTGCACCCAGGCGTTGCGAGGAGCGCGGCCGGGCCATTCGATGTGATGGTCCGATGGAAATTCCAGACGCTGAAAATGGAACATCGCGAAGGCCAGCGGGATGAAGAGCGCGGCCCAACGCAAAGGCTTATCGCGCAGAACGTATTTGCCGAGCAGTCCCCCGCTGAACAGTAAAAACACAACGTAGGGGAAATGCAGCACGCGCATAGGTTCGAGACGCGCCCACGTTTGCGTCTGCGTTTCGAAGAATTCCGAGAAGAATACGGCGATGACGATGCCGAGGGATGTTGAAATCGCGAACAACCGCGAAACGCGCGCGAAGACGAGCATTCCGGTGCGCTGCCCCACGCGTGCAAAATATTCGAGAAAAACAATTGGCGCGAGCGCCCCGATCCATTCGTACCAAGCCCACATGAACGGGTAGTGGAAGCTGCGGACGTCCATCACCTTTTGCCAAATCGGATTCGGAGGAGCGCCGAGCGGGATTGCGGCGCCGAATGCGACGGCGGGTTGTGGCACGCGGTTCATACCTAGCGCGAGAATCGCGAGATGAAACGTGCCGTACACGGCCATGGTCGGATGGCAGAGCGCGGTCAGAAAGATCCAAAGCAGCGCTCGAGGCTGCCGGTTCAACATGGCCACCGCGGCAAAGAGTAAAAACGCCGCGGCGAAATTGCGCGGGTGCAAATGCTGGTCGGTGATGAAGATTGCCGCGCCCGATACGGGCATGGTCAATAGCGCGGCAACTAATGAGACGCCGGCCCATTGTACGACGGGCTCCCAAAAACACTTCCGGATCAATTGCAGGCAGCCGAGCAGAATGAGAAAAACGCTCGTTACATGCAAAAGGAAAACGAGCCATACGAGCGGAAGGTGCGTGATGCGCGCCGCGACGGCGACCGCGCGATGAAATAAAGTCCAGCGAGTGAAGAGGAGGAAAAAGTTCGCATCGTACGGGTAGAGCGCGGGATTTATCAGCTTTTTGATTGCGGGCAGGTAAACCGCGTTGTCCTCGATTCCCAGATGGTAGCCCTGGACGAGGATGGCCGCGGCGGTGAGGATGAGCAGAACGCAAACGTCCCGCGCTGAGTGCGGCGGATGAGCTGCGGCGGAGTCCGTGCCGCTAGGCTTGGCGATCCCGGCGCGCGCCATGCTAGTTCTTCAAGCCGTACACCACGAGCGCGTAATTCTTCGGATATTGCTTCGGACGCGTGCCGCAATAGCGCTCGAGTTCTTCATGGTCGCCCGCGTTGGCCACGAAGACTTTTCCGTTTGCCACCGTCGGCGTTACGAAGCGGGCGAGCAGACCGAAACTGTCCGGCGTGTCCGCCTCGCCGTCGGGTCCCTGACTGCGCCACAATTCTTCGGAGACATCTTCGGCGTTAAGAGCCATTAACATTCCCTTCACGCCACGATAGCTATTGGAATCGCCGTCCGCGGGCACCAGAGCCCACACGATGCCGGTGCCTTTTGCGTCGGCGTCGCTTGAGAGCGCCAGAATTCCTCCCGGCATCCAGTTCTTGGCTTCATTGTGGCAGGAAGCGGGAGCCATGCGCGGAGGCTTCCAGGCGCTCATCTTGATTTCTGCCGGGCCGGTTTTGAGCCTACCGTCCGCAAACGGAAAAGCCTCAAGATTTCTTCCTTCCGCCATTGCATAGACCCACTGCTTGCCGCCGGGCCCGCTCCAGTAGATCGGCGTTCCATGAATGTGTCCGCGATTTACGTCAACTTTTTGCAGCACGCGATCGGTGTCGGAGCAATCGGACCGCCAGATGCCCCCCGCCGGCGCGTAGCCACCGAATTTCTCGCGGCTCATGAGATATAGCGTGCCGAACTTGCCGCCCCCGAGAATCAAATCGCCCGGCAGCAGCAGCGGAGCTGAGGAACCCATGTCCATATCTTCATGATTGAGGTATGACTGATTGCAAGGCGTGAAAGAATCGGCGACTTCCATCTTATTTCCGTTCAAGCGGAGCTTCAGCATGCTGTTGGCGTATTGATTCTTCGCCGGATTAAAATCGCCGTTTGACGTTATCAGGTAAATGTTGCCAGAATTGTCTGCGAGCGGGCCGGTTCCCGACATCCAAATCCCGCCGCTCTTGCCGTCGGGATCGGGACTCCACACGGTTCGAAGCTGCAGGCTCGCCGCATCATAGACAAAAAGCCATCCGGCGATTCCGTGCGGGTTATCACCGCCAAAAGCAACATAGAGCGAGCCGTGATCGAGCAATAAGGCCGCACGCTGTTTGCGAGTCTGCGTCCAGCCGGATTTGTGCTGGACAAACGAAGAGTCGTCGACGGAGCCATCGACAACCACTGGGCCCTTGACCGTCTCTCCGGTGTGAAGATCGAGCGCGAAGATCCGGTACATATCGTCTTTGTTCCAGGCCACGGCGTACAAAAGATTGTTTGCCGGATCGATGGCCGGCGTGGTGAGAATTCCCCAGGTGGGATCGTCTACGGCCCATGGATCAATGTCACGCGCACCGACGCGGGCAGGGCCCAGATTTTTCTCCCAAACGAGCGTGCCGCTCGCGGCCGTTGGTTTTTCGTCGGCCATGTAGGCGTAAACGGTGTTGTTCATCGAAGCGAAGATTACAGTGTTACACCCTGCGGGGCATTTGGCGCTGACGAGATGAGAGACTAAAAGGGGCTGCGTCATTATTTTCGCGTCGGAATACAGCGTCCACAATTTTCCGAACTTATTCTTCACCGCCTGCTGGGTAAGCTCCTTTTCGACGAGATTGGTTCCCGTTCTCTGATTGTTTATCCGTTGCGTGTAGACGTCGAAAGAATCTTGCGCGGCGGGCAGGCTGGCGAAACTCAAAAGCGGCAGCGCCAAAAGGATCCAAGCGGCATTTCCGATGTTTCTCCGCATGCGTCAGCTCACCTTTAGCAGGAAAATTTGTTCGGAGGGCGATTCTATCCTCAGAGGGAGGTGATAACAACCGCGGCGCGCGGTCGCAAGCAAGAGATTCCGCGGGTTGCGCTGCGCTTCGAATAATGATTTGCGAGAGCGCTACTGCGACATCGCGCCGGGCTTCGCGCTTGAAACAGCGGCCTGACCTGGCTGCTTCTTCAGGAATGCCGAAAGATTGGGCTGCTGGAGCGCGCGGAGCTCGATACACGCGTCAACATTGTCTTTGCCATTTTGTAGTAAGCGCTCGGAGCCAGGGATGTTCTGGGCGGCGAAAAATTGCTGCGAATCATCGCGGAGTTTCGCGTCGCAAAAGACGCCGGAGACCTGCGCGATCCCGCCGCCGAGCGAAGCATCAATCTTCGCCATAATGGACTTGAAATCGGTCTTGAACAAATCCCATGCCACAGACTGCGTTTCGTAGTTCGTCAACGGCCCGAAGAGGACGGACAAGTCCTGATTCTTGACCGCCGGGCTGAGAGCAAAGTCAAATGTGCGCTTGGCCAGGTCGGGTTGCGGAAACGTTCCGAGAGAACCCATATAGGCGTAATACTCTTCGGGCGTTTTCGCGGTCTTCATATGTTCCATGTATTTGTCGTACAAGGCCTCATTGCCATTCTGCGCCGCCACCGCCAGAGCATTTCCGGCAAGCGCGGGATCCACCGACGAAGGATCTTTCATGTACTCGTCCACAATTGCGCGCGACTTTCCGATCAACTCCGGATCGCGGCCGTATGCTGCCAACGTACCGAAAACATCCGAGCGCAAGGAGCGGCGATCGTCGGGTTCGCCCGGAACGGGGGTGCTGCCGAGATCGTTGGCCATCGGTCGAAGAAAAGTCCGCACCCAGGCTTCGAACGACGGGCGGTCCGCTGCGGACACGATATCGTCGTGAATTTCCGGCAGGCGCGCGATCATTTCGTCCACTACGGCGCGCGAGCGCTCTCCCTGCATCTTCTGAAGAGTGGCCAGATAGTCGCCGATGCTCAGACGGCCCACGCGCACCATGGCCCAAGTGTCGCCAAGGAAGTGGATGCGTTCTTCCGGCGAAAAAGAAGTTTCGAGCTCAGCGCTCATTTTGGCCAGGGTGGCGGAATCGTAACTGCTCCGGAAATATCCGCGGCCGCCCGCATTCACATAAACCCAGGCGGAGCAGCCCGGCAGTTCAAATGTCTGCTCGCGCTGCGTGAGCAAGTAATACGTTGCATTCTGATTCCCAGCGGCGCGGATATTGAGCGGGATTTGCCAAAGTTCGGTCGAGCCTGCCGCGAGCTTGGCAGCGTCCGCAAAGTAGCGCTCCTGCGAGACGGTCAGCCGCGTGGAATCGCCGCTGCATTCCGTTTTCACCGAGACGAGAGGAGCACCGGACTGTTCCGTGAAGCCGGCCATGATCTTATCGACCGGCTTTCCGGAAGTAGCGGTCATCTGATTCCAGAAATCCTCAGCGGTTGCGTTCGCGTAAGCATGCTTTGCCAAGTAGGCGTTGGCGCCTTTGCGGAAAACCTCGGGGCCTACATACGCTTCCACCATGCGAAGGACGGACGCGGCTTTGCCGTAAGCGATCCCGTCGAATAGGTTTTCGATTTCGACGGGAGTTTCGGCCTTGGCGCGAATGGCGCGTACCGACGAAATGGAATCGGTGCCAAGCGAACCGCCGGTTTCCTGGATTTCACTGCGTTCACCGTGCCATTCGGGCTTCCAGGCTTCGATTGGCTTCCAAGCCATCCAGGTGGCGAAACCCTCGTTCAGCCAAATGTCGTCCCACCATTGCATGGTGACGAGATCGCCGAACCACTGATGGGCCATCTCGTGGGCGAGCACGGAAACTACCTGTTCGTGGGAGTCTACGGAGGCAGTCTTGTCGTCGATTGTAAGCAAAGCCTCGCGATAGGTGATTGCTCCGGTGTTTTCCATCGCGCCAGCAGAAAAATCAGGGAACGCGATGATGTCCAGCTTCCCGTAGGGATATTTCGTGTCGTAATACTTGTCGTAGAACTTCAGGATGTTTTCGGCGGAAACGAGGGCGAAAGAGGTGAGGTCCTTTTTCTCCGGAACGGCGCAGACGCGAATGGGAATTCCATCGGCTTCGCCTTCGAGGCATTGAAAATCGCCGACCATCCAGGCCGCGAGATAGGTGGACATCTTCGGCGAAGGAGAAAACTTCAAAGTGTGCTTGGAATCGCCGGGTCCGGGCGTGTCCGAAACAATTTTGCCGTTCGAAATGGCGGTGTCGCCTTTATCGATGATCAAAGTGATGCGGAAGACGGCTTTATATGCCGGCTCATCGAAAGACGGAAAAGCGCGGCGGGCGTCGGTGGCTTCGAATTGCGTAACGGCATAGCGGCGCCGGGCGGTCTGGCTGAGATAAAAGCCGCGGAGCTTGTCGTTTAGAATTCCTTTGTAGCGAATGTGAATCTCGGCTGGCCCGGCTGGAATGGTGTTGGGCACGGTCAGCGTCGCCGTTTCGTTTTTTTCGTCAGTGGTAACCGTGGCAGTTTGCGTAGAGCCGCCGGCGGCGACGGTGACTTCCTTGAATTCGATCTCGGCGGAGTTCAGCACGATCGACGACGCAGGGGCCAGCAGCCGCACCTGGATGGTCTCGTCGCCGGTGAAAGTCGCGCTGGGTAGATCGGGGGCGAGCGTGAGGTCGTAGCTATCAGGCAAAACTTTGTCGGGAAGTCGCTGCGCCGAAACAACGCAACTCAGCAAGAGAATCCACACCGCCGCCCCGATAACGCGTCTCATATGCCTACCTTTCGATTCTGTATTGGATTTTGGCCCACCGAGCTATAAGTACGAGAGTGGCGCAGGGTTTGTTCATTCCCGGCCCGCCCCAAGACGAACGATTACCATCCTGGAGTGAATTGACGCAAAGCCGGGAGGAAAGATAGCACCTAATTTGGTTGTGATGACGAAGCCTGTGGGCCCTGTGTTTTCAATGGATTACGGAACTTTCTAATCCCTGAGCCAGGGATTAGAAAGCGGAAATACAGCAGCAAGCCAAGCACGGCGAAGGCGGCGCGTCGTCGGGATTCGACGAGGACTTGGCCTCGTTGCCGAAAAAAGTATCGCCACGAAGCAGGCGAGAGGGCAGACCTGATGAAAGGGCTCGTCGCAAACTGTTGCATACTGCTGCGTGGTCCCCGAACTAAGCGATTTGCCGTATTCCGCGGGGTTGGTGCTTTGTGGCCTACTCTTACGCGTGAATATTGATTGGGTTCGAGAATTGAGCGGCAGATTCAAAGAAACAACGCCGGGTAACCGAAAATGACATTGCAAGAAACCAAGACGCTGCTTTCCGGCCGGCGGGTGCTGCGCCCGGATGCGAGTTCTGCGTTTACTCAAATGAATTTAGTTGTTCTTGTGAACGCCATCGCGATTCTTGTTCATCATTGTTTTCATCCAAAGAATTGAACACCGCTGGGTAGATCGGGTCGAAAGTGATCGATGCGCTTCGTGCGTCGCGGCCGAGGCTTCGGAACCGTGTAGTTCACTGCGGTTCTCATCTTTGAGATTTTACTTCGGAACGCTTGAGATTCGGTGTGGGCGGACTGGCGTTGGCACTGTATTGTATAGCTGCCCTCTAGAGCGCCCTTCGACGCGCTGTCGAGCGACCGAGATTCATTCATTCAAAGGAAACGATGGTCACGGCCTCTGAATCTCTGAATACGTTCTCCGAAATCGATGATCCAATTCGTGCGGAGCTTTTCAGCATCGAGCGTCTGGAGCAGCACGCCGAAAGCCTGGCCGCCGCGCAAACGGTCACTGCTGAATCCGATGCCGGGCGGCCGCTGATCCCTCGTGTAATGGAAAACGGGCGCGTGCTGCTGGAGTACTACCGCGCGACTGCCAAGGCGATACAAGAAGAACGCACGATCACGCCGGCGGCGGAATGGCTGGTCGATAATTTCTACATCGTGGAAGAGCAGCTCCGCGAAATTCGCGACGATTTGCCGCTCGGTTTCTACCAGAAACTTCCCAAACTTGCCGGAGGGCACTTACAAGGCTACCCGCGCGTGTTCGGCGTGGCGTGGGCTTTCGTAGCGCATACGGACAGCCGTTTCGATCCGGAAGTGTTGCAGCGTTTTGTTACGGCCTATCAGCGAGTGCAACCACTGACGATCGGCGAGCTCTGGGCCGTGGCTATTACGCTTAGAGTCGTGCTGGTAGAAAATCTGCGCAGGATCTCGGAACGCCTGGTGCTCAGCCGGAAGGCGCGCGAGGAAGCCGACGTCCTGGCTGACAGCGTGCTGGGAACCGGCGGCCAACCTCTGATCGGGCCCGCAACCGTGCTTCGCCGCTTCGAAAAGAAACCGCTGGAGCGCGCGTTTGCGGTGCAGCTGGTGCAACGGCTTCGTGACTTAGATCCCAAGGTAGGGCCCATCCTGGTGTGGCTCGACGAGCGTTTGGCGGCGCAAGGAACGACTGCAGACGAAATCGTTCGCGCAGAGCACCAGCAACAGGCGGCGATGAGCGTGACCGTGCGCAACATCATCACGAGCATGCGTCTGACGTCGGAGTTCGATTGGCAGTCTTTTTTTGAAAGCGTCAGCCTGGTGGATGAAATTTTGCGCGATGGAAGCAATTTCGCCGAGATGGATTTCGCCACCAGAGATTACTACCGGCACGCCATCGAGGATTTGTCGCGAGGCTCGGCGCACACGGAAATTGAAGTGACCGAGCGAGCCGTGCACCGGACAAAGCGGGCTCTCGCAGCGCCGGGAACCAAAGGCGAGCTGCCGGAGGAACGGCAAACGGACCCCGGCTACTACCTGATTTCGCAGGGGCGCATGGCGTTCGAGCGCGAGCTCGGTTTTCACGTTCCCTGGCGGCGCTGGGTTCTGCGGTTGTACGTGCGGGCAGCGGTTCCCGGATACCTGGGAACTATCGCGTTCCTGACGGCAATTATTTTGGCGTTGCCCCTGATCCATGCGAGGGAACTTGGACTGAACGCGCAGTATGTAGCATTGCTTGGCCTGCTTGCGGCAGTTCCGGCGTCAGACCTTGCCATTGCGCTGATTAATCGCGCGGTCACAGAGCTATTCGGACCGCGAACGCTGCCACGACTGGAATTGCGCGACGGAGTGCCGGAAGAACTGCGGACTATTGTGGTAGTCCCGACACTGCTGACGTCGGCAGATGGAATAAAGGAACAGGTGGAGCGGCTCGAAGTTCATTACCTGGCGAATCCGGATGGAGACTTACGCTTTGCGATTCTTTCTGACTGGGTTGACGCGCCCACTGAGACGTTGCCAACGGACGAGGAGTTCTTAGCGGCGGCCATTGAAGGCATCGGGAACCTGAACAAACACCATGGACCTCCCCCCGGAGGCGGTGACCGTTTTTTCCTGTTTCACCGCAAGCGCGTATGGAATGAACGCGAGCAAAAATGGATGGGCTGGGAGCGTAAGCGCGGAAAGTTGCAAGAGCTGAACCACCTGCTGCGCGGCTCCACGACCACAACGTTCATGCCGAGGGGAGGCAGAGAGCCGGAGGTGATTCCCGGAGTGCGGTATGTCATCACCCTCGATGGCGACACGCGGCTCCCGCGCGGAACGGCTTCTCGCTTAGTAGGCACCATGGCGCATCCCCTGAACCGGCCGAGATTCAGCGCCGAGGAAGGGCGCGTGGTGGAAGGTTACTCGGTGGTGCAACCGCGCATCACGCCTTCCTTACCGACGGATCGGGAAGGCTCCCTGTTTCAGAGGATTTTCTCGGGCCCGAGCGGAATCGATCCGTATGCTTCAGCGGTTTCGGACGTGTACCAGGATCTCTTCCGGGAAGGCTCGTACACGGGGAAAGGAATTTACGAGATTGATTCGTTCGAAGCGGCTTTGGGCGGCAAGGTCAAGGAAAACACGCTGCTCAGCCACGATCTTTTTGAGGGAATCTTCGCGCGTGCTGCGCTGGCCACGGACGTCGAGCTTTTTGACGAATTCCCGGCGCACTACGAAGCCGCGGCCGCACGCCAACACCGATGGGCGCGCGGAGATTGGCAACTTCTTCCCTGGATATTCGGCTGGGGCGGATTATCGAAAGAAGAGCGGAAGAAAGTAAAGATCCCGGCGATCAGCCGTTGGAAGATGCTCGACAATCTTCGACGCACTCTTTCGGCGCCGAGCATGTTTCTCACTTTGATTGTGGGTTGGCTCGTGCCGCAGGTGTCACCCTGGATGTGGACTCGATTCATCCTGGCCACAGTTGCAGTACCGTCGCTAATTCCCTTCCTCGCCGGACTCAGCCCGAGAATCGGAGGAATTTCGAAGCGGAGCCATTTTCGAGGCGTGCTCTCGGACCTTGCGCTGGGGCTGTATCAGATTGGGCTGACGATCACTTTTCTGGCTTATCAGGCGTGGCTGATGTCCGATGCCATTGTGCGTACGCTTGGGCGATTGTTCATCACGAGGCAAAATCTGCTGCAGTGGGTGACTGCAGCGCAAGCCAAATACGCCGTTGATCTAAAGATATTCGGCATGTTGAAGCGCATGTTCGCGAGCGTCTTGCTTGCGATCGCGGCATTTTCCGTGGTGTTTTTTGTAAGGCCTCAATCGTTGCGGGTTGCCATCCCGTTCGCTCTCCTGTGGGCCGCCGCGCCCGCGGTGGCACGATGGATCAGCCTCCCGCCGCGCCTTCCGGACATAGAGCCGTTGTCGGCGATGGATTCCAAGGTTCTTCGTCTGGCGGCGCGGCGTACATGGCGATTCTTTGAGAGTTTCGTGACACCCGAGGATAATTCTCTTCCCCCGGACAATTTCCAGGAAGACCCGAAACCCGTAGTGGCACATCGAACTTCGCCGACAAATATTGGTCTGTATTTGCTCTCTACCCTCGCCGCGCGTGATCTGGGATGGATCGGCACGCAGGATATGGTTGACCGACTCGAAGCCACGCTTCAAACGATGGGCAAGCTCGAGCAGTTCAAAGGGCACTTTTACAATTGGTATGACACGCGCGATCTTCATCCGCTCGAACCCAAGTACGTATCGTCGGTTGACAGCGGAAACATGGCCGGGCATCTGCTGGCGCTGGGCAACGGGTGTCGCGAGTTGCTCCAAAAATCATCGATCGAAGTTCGTTTGCTGGCCGGAGTTGCCGACGCACTTCTTGTGCTGCGCGAAGCGCTGGCCACGATTGCGGACACTCGCCGAATGCATGCCGTTACCCGAAAGCAGCTGAGCAATGCCATGGACGCCCTGGCGACGGCTGTCGATTCGGTACCAGATGACGCAGCTGACTGGGCCGTGCGCTTTGTGGAACTGAAAGAGCGCGCACAGACCGTGGCGGACATGGCGCAAACCTTGGCCCAGGAGCTGGGCGATGCTTCCGGGTCCGAACTGCGATTCTGGGCCGAAGCGGCACGAGGGTGCGTCGAAAGCCATGCACGAGACGCCTGGATCCTGCTTCCTTGGCTGCGGCTTGATCCAAAGAACGTTTTGGAGATGGCTGAGCGACCTGCGGAACAAGCGCCGGAATGGGTAGCGATTGAGCCTTTCTTCCGCAATCTTCCCACTCTGTCCGACGCTCCGGAACGATTCGAGGCTGCTCTGCGCGAACTTACAACGCTTGCTGCCGGACTCAGTGAGGATCGGGCGGCCAATCGGGATGTACTCACGCGGATCGACGCGCTCATTCAGGCCATCCAGAAATCGATCGGCGAGGCCGGGTGGCTGAATCACCACCTTCTGGGAATCGCGCACACATCGGGCGGCTTGTTCGAGGCCATGGATTTTAGTTTTCTATTTGATCCCTCGCGCAAGCTGTTTTCCATCGGCTATAGAGGAAGCGATGGGACTCTCGATCCAAATTGCTATGACCTGCTGGCTTCGGAAGCCCGGCTCGCGAGTTTCATCGCGATTGCCAAAGGAGATGTTCCGTCCTCGCACTGGTTTCGCCTCGGCCGGCCGCTGACACCCGTCGGACGCGGGTCAGCGCTCATATCCTGGTCGGGTTCGATGTTCGAATACCTGATGCCGGCGCTGGTGATGCGCTCCCCGGCGGACAGCCTGCTTAGCCAAACGTACGAACAAGTCGTGCTGAGGCAGATCGAGTATGGGGAGGAGCGCGGCGTGCCGTGGGGAATTTCGGAGTCTGCGTACAATGCGCGCGACCTCGACTTTACCTATCAATATTCCAGCTTCGGGGTTCCCGGGCTGGGCCTCAAGCGAGGACTCAGCGAGGACCTCGTCATCGCGCCATACGCAACGGCGCTGGCAGCCATGGTGGAACCCGCCGCGGCGGTCCACAATCTGAAACGTCTCGCTCAGGCCGGTGGGAGGGGCACGTACGGATTCTACGAGGCGCTGGATTACACAAACTCCCGCTTGCCCGAAGGGAAAAATGTCGCGGTCATACGCGCTTTTATGGCGCATCACCAGGGCATGAATTTGGTAGCGTCAGCAAACGTTCTGAACGAGGGCGTGATGCAAGCGCGGTTCCACGCGGAGCCGATCGTGCAGGCCACGGAATTATTGCTTCAGGAGCGCACACCGCGGGACGTGCTTGTTGCGAGGCCTCGGGCGGAAGAAGTGTCCGCGGCGGCAAAGGTACGCGACCTGGTTCCTCCCGTGGTCCGGCGATTCACAACGCCGCACGACCCAACTCCGAGAACGCAGCTTCTTTCGAACGGGCGGTATGCGGTGATGCTTACGTCGGCGGGTTCCGGCTATAGCCGGTGGCGGGATATTGCCATCACCCGCTGGCGCGAAGACGCCACTCGCGATTGCTGGGGCACTTATATTTTTCTTCGGGAGGAACAGACCGGCAGCGTTTGGTCCGCGGGTTATCAGCCGAGCGGTGTGGAACCAGATTCTTATGAGGCGTCATTCTACGAAGATCACGCGGAAATTGTACGGCGCGATCGTGCCTTGACTACGACGCTTGAGGTCGTGGTGTCGTCGGAGGACGATGCGGAAATCCGCCGCGTCTCTGTTTCGAATCTGGGCGTTCGCGCGCGCGATGTTCAGGTGACTTCCTACGCCGAGCTTGCGCTCACCTCACAGGCGGCCGACGCAGCTCATCCTGCATTCTCGAACTTGTTCGTCCAGACAGAATTTGTGCCCGACGTCGGTGCATTGTTAGCGACACGCCGCAAGCGGTCAGATGACGAAACATCGGTGTGGGCCGCGCACGTGCTCGTGGTTGAGGGTGATAGCACGGGCGATTTGCAGTTCGAGACGGATCGTTCGAAATTTGTCGGGCGAACGCGCGACCTGCGCAATCCAGTGTCGATTGTCGATGGGCGACCGCTCTCCAACACGGTTGGCTCCGTGCTCGACCCGGTGATGAGCCTGCGCCGTACCGTGCACATTCCGCCCGGCCACACCGTGCATCTGATCTTCTCCACGATCGTCGCTTCCACGCGCGAAGAGGCAATTGATCTGGCGGATAAGTACCGAGATGCGAGAACGTTTGAGCGCACGAGGACGCTGGCCTGGACGCAGACGCAGGTACAGCTTCATCACCTGGGCATCGGCGCGGAAGAAGCGCATCTCTTCCAAAGGCTGGCGAACGCGGTCCTCTATTCGGATTCTTCGATGCGTCCTAGTTCTGACGTGCTGAGCCAGACATCCCTCGACATTTCGACGTTGTGGGCCCAGGGAATTTCGGGCGATTTGCCCATCGTTCTAGCGCGCATTGACGATCCGGATGACGTCGAGATCATCCGGCAGCTGTTGCGCGCCCATGAGTACTGGCGCATGAAGCAGTTGTCGGCGGACGTGGTGATCATGAATGAGAAGGCGGCGTCCTACGTCCAAGAACTGCAGAACTCGCTGGAATCCCTGGTGCGTGGAAGCCAGCTGCGGCTTTCACCCGACACCGGAGGCGTGAGGGGGAAGATTTTCCTTTTGCGCGGCGACCTGGTCTCACCGCAAACGCGCGCGCAGCTTCAAGCGGCCGCCCGGGTGGTTTTGCTCAGCCGGCGCGGCACATTGGCTGAACAAATTACAAGGTCGCAATATCGAGAGCCCACACCGGCAGCTCCCGCGCGACAGGTTCGTTCGAGCAAGCGCCAGGATGCGCAACTTCCGCAGCAAGCCCTGCAATTCTTCAATGGGCTCGGAGGCTTCGCCGAAAACGGACGTGAGTATGTGACGGTGCTCAGCGAGGGCTTGCGGACTCCCGAGCCGTGGGTAAACGTGATCGCGAATCCATCCTTTGGATTCCTGACTTCCGAATCCGGCGCGGGTTTCACCTGGTCAATTAACAGCCACGAAAACCAGCTTACGCCGTGGTCAAACGACCACGTATTTGACACGCCCGGAGAGGCAATCTACGTCCGCGATGAGAGCACGGGTGAAGTGTGGACGCCAACGGCGCTGCCCATACGCGACGAAACCGCCACCTATGTGGCACGACACGGACAAGGCTACAGCCGGTTCCAGCACGGATCGCACGGCATTTTGCTTGATCTGCTGCAATTCGTGCCGGCGGAGGATTCCATAAAGATTTCAAGACTTACGCTACAGAACGATTCAGGGCGTACTCGGCGGCTTTCGGTGACAGCTTATGCCGAATGGGTGCTGGGGAGTTCGCGTGGCACGACAGCGCCGTACATCGTCACGGAACTCGATCCGTCTTCGGGCGCAGTTTTCGCGCGGAGTGCGTGGGCCGGCGACTTCGCGGGGCGCATCGCTTTCGCAGATATGGCGGGCCGGCAGACTTCTTTCACAGGTGACAGAACCGAATTCTTCGGCCGTAACGGCGCGCCAGCTCGCCCCGCGGCACTCGACGACAGCGGGCCGCTTTCGCGCCGAGTCGGAGCGGGACTCGATCCGTGCGCGGCGCTTCAAACCTCGCTGGAATTACGCCCGGGAGCGCGCGCCGAAGTTGTGTTTTTTCTCGGCGAAGCAGGAAGCAAGGATCGAGCTCGAGAATTGCTCAGCCACTATCGCACCGCGGACTTGAACGAGGTCCTGCGCGAGGTCATCCGCCGCTGGGATGACATCGTCGGTGCCGTGCAGGTTTCCACTCCGGAACCGAGCATGGATTTGATGCTCAATCGCTGGCTGCTCTACCAGACACTTTCGTGTCGCGTCTGGGGGCGGGCTGCCTTTTATCAACTAAGCGGCGCGTATGGTTTCCGCGACCAACTCCAGGACGTTATGGCGCTGACTGTGGCAAAAAGGGGAGTCGCGCGGGAACAACTCTTGCGCGCGGCCTCGCGCCAGTTTGTCGAAGGCGACGTGCAGCATTGGTGGCACCCTCCCTCAGGCCGGGGCATTCGAACGCGGGTGTCGGATGATCTTCTGTGGCTCCCCTATGTCGTGATCCATTTCATCGAGGCCACCGGCGATATGTCCGTGCTGGAAGAAATGGTGCCGTTTATCGAAGGCGATGTGCTCGCGGAAGGACAAAACGAATCATACTTTCAACCGAGCATCTCAAAGACTCAGGCCACGTTATTTGAGCATTGCGCGAGAGCGCTCGATCGAAGTCTTGGAGTCGGGAGCCATGGCCTGCCGCTGATGGGCACGGGGGATTGGAACGACGGAATGAATCGCGTCGGCCAGCTTGGCAAGGGCGAGAGCGTATGGCTGGCGTGGTTTCTCCACGCCGTTCTCTGGGAATTTGCGAAGGTCGCAGACGCGCGCGGCGAACGCTCGCGAGCGGAAAATTGGCGGATTCACGTAAGCGCGCTGAAAGCTGCGCTCGAGCGAGAAGGATGGGATGGCGAATGGTATCGCCGAGCTTATTTCGACGACGGGACGCCGCTCGGGTCCTCTACGAATGCGGAATGCCGCATTGACTCCATCGCTCAATCCTGGGGAATCATCAGCGGGGCTGCAGAGCCAGGCCGAGGGGCCCGGGCTATGGCGGTCGTCGATCAACAGCTCGTACGCCGGCCGGACGGATTGATCCTGCTTTTGACGCCGCCGTTTGACCATACACCGAACGATCCCGGCTACATCAAAGGCTACGTGCCCGGCATTCGCGAGAATGGCGGCCAATACACGCATGCTTCGACTTGGGCTCTGATCGCCTTTGCGGCCCTTGGCGACGGAGACAAGGCGGGTGAGCTTTTCCGCATGATGAATCCGGTCAATCGCAGCAGTTCACGCGCGAGCGTGCAGCGCTACAAAGTCGAACCTTACGTCGTTGCTGGTGATATTTACGCCGAGGCGCCGCACGTCGGACGCGGCGGGTGGACGTGGTACACGGGTTCGGCCGGATGGCTTTATCGAGCTGGGATCGAATGGATACTCGGATTCCGCGTGAGGGGAATGTTCCTTACGATCGATCCGTGTATACCTCGAAATTGGCCCGGCTATTCGATTGATTTTCGCTATCACTCAGCGATGTACAGAATCAAAATCGAAAACCCATCTCAAGTGGCACGAGGAGTCGCGCTGACGGAACTCGATGGCAAGCTGATCCCGGGTTCCACGGGAATTCCACTCGCAGATGATGGCGCCGTACATAACATACGCATCGTGCTAGGCTGAAGCTCGCAGGGCCGAGCGACACCCGGAGGAAGTACCTAAGCGTCTTTTCTACCTGCCAGCATCAAGACGATTCCGCCCACGAGCGCTATTCCTCCGAGAATCGGGGGCAGCGGAATTGTCTTATGTTCCGTGGTGGTCGCTTGCAGTGGCCCGATATCCACCACTTTCTTATGGGTGGTATAGGTGATCCCTTGATAGGCGAGCGAAATGATCCCAAGGACGATCAGGATCAGGCCCACCATTTGCGGAGCTTTCATTGAGTCTCCTCGCGCTGCATGGGAGCGACGGCTCCGGCCCAGCAAGTCGTCTCGAACCTGGTTACCGTAGGTTCTTTTCCTTAAGCTCGCCCTACCAATCCACCCACTAGAGAGACCAGGAAAAGCACCAGGAAGATGAAGAACAAAATTCTTGCAATGCCCGCAGCCGCAACCGCGATGCCCAAGAATCCAAAAATGGCTGCGACTAACGCGACTACGAAGAATGCCAGTGCCCAGCGCAACATAGGTCCTCCTTAGAATTGCGGCGTGCGCTTAAGTCAATGCCACGCCGCTGCGTAGTGTCGCCCCGTTTGTAATTTGAATTCGAAGCAGCGGCAATACACATATTCGTGTACGCGGACGTTGGTCTTGCTGTACCTGGAAAGTCAAGGGAGTGGCGGCGCTTGTGAGCAGCTACGGGAGCAACAATTTCACCAGAGATTAGCTGCAATCATTCCCACGGCAGCAAGCAACATCGCACCGGTCGCCGCCCAACCGACCACTCGCAGGTATTTGGGCAAGGTAAACTTCCCCATCACTTTCGGATTCCGCGTCAAAATCATCATCAACGCCATTACCGGCACGGCGACGATTCCGTTCAGGACCGCGGCCCAGAACAACGCTTTGATCGGATTCATATGAACGAAATTCAACAGCAGGCCGATCACGGTGGCCGCGGCGATGGTTGCGTAGAACCTCCCGGCTTGGTGCGGCTTCTTCTCCAGGCTGGACGGCCACTGGAAGGCCTCGCTAACCCCGTACGCGGCTGAGCCTGCAAGCACTGGAACAGCAAGCAGGCCCGTTCCTACGATCCCAAATGCAAAGAGCAGGAACGCAAATCTGCCCGCCAGAGGTTCCAAAGCGCGGGCAGCCTGGTCCGCCGTCTGAATGTCTGAAATGCCGTGAACGTGCAAGGTCGCAGCGGTAGTGAGGATGATGGCATAGGCGACGATATTCGAAATCGCCATGCCGAAATAGGTGTCGAATGCGATCCGTTCAAACTCAGCGGGAGCTTCTTTCGGGGCTAGATTCAGCGGCTTTTCTTTCGGATTGAGGGTTACGTCTTCCACTTCTTCGGAAGCCTGCCAGAAGAATACGTACGGACTGATTGTGGTTCCCAACACAGCGATCAGCGCGGTGAAGTAGTCTTTGTGAAAGGAAATAGCAGGCAAGATGGTCGCGCGTAGCGCCGCCCATCTCGGCTCTCTCACGACAATCGCCGTTACGACATAAGCGAAGAGCGCCAGCGTGAGCCACTTAAGGTATTTCACATATCTGTCGTAGGGAACGAAAATCTGCAGCAACAATGACAAGACCCCGAAGGAGACCGTATAAACCAAGATGGGTCCCGGAAAAAGTAGCTTTGCGGCTGCACCCATAGCGCCGATATCGGCACCCAGATTGAAGATGTTGGCGATTAGCAACAGCGCCACCGCGCAATAAACAATCGGACGCGGATAATGTTTGCGGAGGTTGGCGGCGATTCCGACGCCTGTTACGCGTCCAATCCTGGCGCTGATTTCCTGGATCGCCGACATGAGGGGATAAGAAAAAAGCATGGTCCACAGCATGGAGTAGCCAAACTGTGCGCCCACCTGAGAGTAGGTAGCGATGCCGCTCGGGTCATCGTCCGACGCTCCCGAGATAAGACCAGGCCCCAATTTCAGCAGATGGCGAAGAGCTCTGGATTTCTTTTTCGCGTTTGGCTCCCGGGTGGATCCCGATTCTTTACTCATCGTTTTTGGAATCCCTATGGATGCTCCGCCTCGGCCCTTACAGCCATGACGCCAACGTCGTTCCCGCTCAAGGAGGTTAGAGCGAACACAAGCCCAGAGCCATACCCAATAATCGGCGTAGCTCTCAGTGTTATCCGGTATTCCTCATTTCCAGGTTGGCATTATTTCATGAGAACGAACAGCAGGAGACACGGAGGACAACCATGAACTGGGACCAGGTAGAAGGCAAGTGGAAGCAGTACAAGGGTCAGGTCAAGGAAAAATGGGGCAAACTCACGGATGACGACCTCAATGTGATCGACGGTCGTCGCGAGCAGCTCGTCGGAAAAATCCAGGAGCGTTACGGAACGGCGAAGGAAGTTGCGGAGAAGCAGGCTGATGAATTCGTGAAAGCACTCAAAGAGGAGCAGAGGCAAGAAGAAAGATTTCGGCGTGCGGGCTAGGGCCGCTAATTAAAATGCTTGGGTGTAAAGGTGCGTCCCTCCGGGGGCTCCGATGCCCGGGCCCCCCCTATTCGGGCCAGCCGCGCTCAACCGGATGGAAAACGTTAACTTCCTCCGGTTCTAATCGAGGCGTAATCCGTCTAAAATTGTATAGTGGATCGAATCGGCAGTCGACGGAGGCTTTCGCGACGGGAGCTACTCGGCCAGCTCGCGCGCGTGGCGGTGTGCGCACCCGTCACATCCCTGCTGCCCGCGATCAGCAGAGTCTCCGCCCGACAAAGCTCCACGGAGATTGTCTTGTCGGCACTCCCCGAACCCACTTATCTTTCTCCGAGCGACGATTCATTTTTGGAAGAAATGGAGAAGGCTAATTTTCAGTTTTTCTGGGAGCAGGCCAATCCTCAAACGGGCATTGTGAAGGATCGATGCAACGTACGCGGGTCTGATAAAGGAGTACTCGGAAGTATCGCAGCGACGGGCTTCGGTCTGACCGCCCTCTGCATCGCAGAAAAACGCGGGTACGTTTCATACGCGGCAGCGCGAGATCGCGCTCTCACCACGTTGCGTTTTTTTTGGAAGAAAATGTCACATGAGCGCGGATTTTATTATCATTGGGCCAACATCAGCACGGGCGAGCGATTGTGGAAGTCGGAAGTATCTTCTGTAGATACTGCCATTTTGCTCTGCGGAGTCCTGATGTGCCGGCAGTACTTCGAGCATTCTGAGATTAGCGAGTTGGCGCACGAAATATTCAATCGAGTGGATTGGAACTGGCTTTCGGAAGATACTCGCATTCTCCCGCACGGCTGGACTCCCGAAACCGGATTCTTGCAATACCGCTGGGACAGCTACAGCGAAATGATGATGATGTATCTGCTGGGATTGGGGTCTTCTTCCCACCCGCTCCCGCCTGCTGCGTGGGACGCTTGGAAACGCACCACCTTCGAATTCGACGGCATCCGTTACATCGGCTCCTATGCGCCGCTTTTCGTTCACCAATATTCGCAGGGGTGGTTTGATTTCCGGGGCAAGCGCGACAAATATGCAAACTACTTCGAAAATTCCATCCTCGCCACCGACGTGCACCGCCGTTTTTGCCTGAGCCTGGCGAATAGGTTTCCGGATTACAGCGATAACCTGTGGGGCATTACCGCCTCCGATTCCGAACATGGCTACGAGATCTGGGGCGGTCCCCCATCTAGCGGACCGATTGACGGCACCATTGCCCCATGCGCCTCGGCGGGATCTCTGCCGTTCTTGCCCGGCCCGGTGATGCGTGTGCTGCGCACGATACAATATCGCTACGGCGCAGGCACCTGGAGCCGCTACGGCTTCGTGGACGCGTTCAACCCTCTCACACACTGGTATGACAGCGACATCGTGGGGATTGACACGGGCATAAGCATGGTGATGGCCGAGAATGCACGCACGGCTTTTGTCTGGGACACCTTCATGAAAAATCCGGAAGCACAACGCGGAATGGAACGCGCGGGATTTAAATCGTATCGGCCCGCGTCACCGCAGGAGCTTGTAGAACTCCACTCGCACGCGTCTTACCGATAGTTCGCTGCCTGCAGTTCGAACATCTCGGCGTAGCGGCCCCCGTCCTTGAGCAGTTGATCGTGATTCCCCTGCTCGGCAATCTCCCCATTCGCCAGAACTAACACGCGATCCGCCATGCGGACGGTTGAAAACCGATGCGAGATCAGCAGAGACATTTTGCCTTTGGTGAGCTCGGCAAAGCGCTGGAACACTTCGTTTTCTGAATGCGCATCGAGGGCCGCGGTGGGTTCGTCCAGAATCAAGAGCTGCGCGTCTCGCAAATAGGCCCGCGCCAGGGCGATCTTCTGCCACTCACCGCCCGAAAGATCGATTCCGCCTTCGAATCGGGACCCTAACATGTGGTCAAAGCCCTTTGGCAGCCGACGTATAGCATGCTCCGCGAGGCTCTTGGTTGCCGCGGCGCGTATACGGAACGGATTGTCGCGTTCCTCGATGCGGCCGACCGCAATATTTGCACCAGCAGTCATCTCATAGCGCATGAAATCCTGAAAGATCACGCCAATCTCTTTCCACAAGCTTTCGAGATCGTAGTCTCGGAGGTCCCTTCCATCGAGAAGGATTTGCCCGGCGGTGGGCTCGTAGAGACGCGTCAGCAGTTTCACGATCGTGGTTTTTCCTTGGCCGTTCTCACCAACAATCGCTATACGCTCCGAGGGTGCCAGACGGAAATTCACATTGCGGAGAATCTGCCGGGAACTTCCCGGATACTGGAACGAAACATTTTTGAACTCGAAGCCCCTTTGGATAACCCGCGGAGCGGCAGGCGCTGAAGGCTTCGAGAAAATATTCGGCTGCACCGAGAAAAAGACCATCAAATCGCTGAGAAAAAGCGCTTGATTGGTGATGTTGGAGAAGGTGGTGAAAACGGCTTGGATATTCGAGCTCGCGCCAGCGATCGCTCCGGCCAGATAAATCATGGAACCCACAGTGAGTGCGCCGAATACCGTCTGATAGACCACGTAGGCATAGCTTCCGTAGTAGCCCGCGATTCCCAGCAAGGCCAGAAGCGATCCAAGAAGGAGCCGGCGCTTCGATAACCCGAGCGTTTGTTGATACAGCTCGTCGGCCAAGGACGAATAACGGCTTACAAAGAACGGACCAAGGCCGAAGAGTTTTACTTCCTTGGCGCTTTCCTTTGTTCCGCTCAAGGCCCGAAGATATTCCAACTCGCGTCGCGCAGGCGTCTGGCGAAAGCTCAACGAGTAATTAAGAAAAGCGAAGTGCGTCTCACCGAGGAATGCCGGAACCACGCAAGCGACCAAGCCCAAGAGCACCCACGGAGAAAACAAGAAGATTGCCGCAGCGAGGCTGACGGTCGTGATCACTTCTTGTATTAGCCGCCCGGCCACCTGAATCATTTGAACGCGGTCGGTTGCTTGGGCTCGGGCGCGCTCCAACTTATCGTAAAACACGGCGTCTTCATACGACGCCAGATCGAGCTTCGAGGCGTGTCGCATCAGGAGAATACTGATATGACGCGTGTACCGATCGGCCAGGGCCGTGTCGCAGAACTCTACGAGGCGCGCCAACAGCGCGGAAAATCCAGCCAGGGCAAACTCGAGCAGCACCAGCCACCAGAACACGCGTGGAAGTGCCGTATGCGCTATGCGAAATGCATTGATCGAATCAATGATGACCTTCGTTATCGCCAGCATCGACAGAGGGAGCAGAGCAGCTACGACGCGAACTGCAAGACTCGACACGGCTATTTTGGGAGCGGACTCGCAAATGAAGCCTAGAACCGGGACGATATTTTTGAGCGCCCTAATTCGTTCTTTAACGTTGGGTTTATCCGCCATGCTCGTCTCTCCGCGCTGGTGCACTCATCATTCGACAAGCACGTGACTGGCCAAGGGAAACCACCTCCAAGGGGCTCTGTCTTATGGGCTTATCATCAGGAGACATTTTCCTGGACCTGTGATTTTTGCGTTCGATCTGAAAGTTCTACCTGAAAAAAAGGCTGCGGGGACTCGTGGGATCGCGAGATTCGGCACCGCTGAATCCATTCGGGACAGTTCCGGTCTGAACCAGAAATACATCACTAAATCGTCCTCCCCACGAACAATACTGGGATTGCAGTATCGGTATTTCTGTTTATGTGACATACCTTGTAGTGTGCACACCTCAACCACTGAACTGCACGAGCATGAGCAAGTGCCAGTGGCACCAGCCCCTGAACCATCCAAGCTCCGCGAGTCAATCTCGAAACTGAAATCTCGAGTGAGGCGGGCTTGGTGGCGCTCACAAGACGGCTGGCGGCGCCTTACGGCCGGAGTAGAGATTGAAGATTTGTGGTCGCAGTTTAAGACGGAAGCTGCGGTAAGCTCGCGTCCCTTCAAACAGGACGTTGATTGGCGGGCGGTGGATGCTCAGAAGTCCTGGAAGCAGCCGTTCAAAATCTTCGCAGCGGTATCCTCGAGCATACTAAAAAAACTGTCTCCGCCTCGCCGGGTCTTCTTGCTGCTCGCCATCCTCCTGGCAGTCCTGTCGATCGTCGGTTTCGAGTTTCTAATTTTTACCAGGGAGATTGAACTTCTTGTCGCGTTTCTCGGCGTCCTGATGCTTCTGGTTTTGGTGCTGGGCGATCACATTTCGATGAAGCGCGATATTGAGATTGCGCGAGAGATTCAGCGGTGGTTAGTGCCGCGCGTCCCGCCCGACGTCCCTGGCGTGGATATGGCGTTCGCCACGCGTCCAGCCAAGACCGTCGCGGGCGATTATTACGACGCCTTTCGCCGCGCCGGAGACGGGCCATTACTGATTGCCGTCGCCGATGTGGCCGGCAAGAGCGTCCCGGCGGCGATGTTGATGGCCACATTTCAGGCCAGCCTCCGGGCGCTTGCGGGCTCGCGAAATTCTCTTGCGGAACTCGGAGTCGGCCTCAATCGCCAGGCTTGCTCCAACAACATGAATGGGCGGCGTTTTACGACTGCGTTCATTGCTGAACTCGATCCACTAACCGGAGATCTGAGCTATCTTTCCGCGGGCCACAACCCCCCCATTCTGAAGCACCGGGACGGGAGCGTGGAGCGGCTGAAGTCCGAAAACATCCCGCTCGGTATCGAAGTGAATCAAACCTACGAAGTCGGCAAGGCAATGCTGAAACCTCTTGACATGCTGGTGATCTACACGGATGGCGTCACAGAGGCTCGAGACGAGGATGGAACAGAGTTTGGAGAGGCGCGGCTCCTCTCACTGCTGAATTCTTCGGCTGAGGAGCGAGCTTCGCTCACGCTTTCGTCCGTGATGCGAAAGCTCGACGAATTTGTGGGCGCTGCCCCGCAACACGATGACATAACGTGCTTAGTCGTGCGTCGCACATAGACATTATTAGATGTATCGAAAGACCACCGGATCAACGCGGTCTCACAGCTACCGCGATTGCTCAACGAATCTACGCCTTTCACCGTATGGCGATATTCGGAGCTTGCCGATACCCTGATGCAGTAAAAGAACCTAAAAGGAGAACATATGCGGAGAAATGGATGGTCTGGAACTGTTTCGGTATTAGCGATTGGCATGGGAATAGGGGCTGCTCTGGGTATTCTGTTCGCCCCGGGCTCTGGAGAAGAGACTCGCGATTATCTTGTGGGGGGCGCGCAAGACAAGCTCGACGAAGCGGTCGGAGCCGGGCGCAAGTGGGCGCGTCGCGCGGAGCAAAGTGTTGATGACGCCAAAGAGCGAGTGAGGGATGCGGCTGAGGCCGGTGAGCGCGCTTATCGCGAGGCGAAGAACACGGCGTCATAACCCTTTTGTCGCGAGTAGCTGAGGCGGCAGGAATCGAAGCCGTAGGTTTATTATTTTGCTTTAAGGCTGCGTTCGAGCCGAAGAACGGCAGCATCCAACTTCTGACGGGATTTCCAAAAACCGGCCCAAAGATCCCCCACGTCGTCAATGCGTTTGCGTATAGACGAAAGATTCCACTTTTCGGGGCGAAGCTTGGAATTGAGCTCCGCGGCTTTCACGGGCGTGGAGATTGACGCGCGGGGAAATGCGCGCACGGAATAGACGGACGCGAGCGACTGCCCTTCGGAGTTTTGGTGGGCGTCGATTAGAATGCTTCCCCGCGGGCGCTTGCGCACGCTTCGTTCGAAAGTAACCAGCCCCGGGTGCTCCTGGGCGACGAGCGATGCAATTGTCTGGACAAAATTCCTCGCTTGCTCGTAGGTATAAAGCCGATCAACGGGAATAAAAATGTGCAGACCGGAAGCGCCCGAGGTTTTCAGGAAAAACTTCAGCCCGATTTCTTCAACCTTGTCGGCAAGTATTTTCGCTAACTTTGTGACGGTTTCAAACCCCGTCCCTTCGGTGGGATCCAAATCGAAGAAAATGTAATCAGGATGCTCCAGGTCGTCACGCCGGCTGGACCACGGATTGTGATCGATGCAGCCGAGATTCGTGAGATAGAGCAGGCTCGCCCGATCGTTGGCGACAAAATAGCGGATGGCCTTCCCTTTGTCCTCCGACTTTATTGTGGCGGTTTCCATCCACCCGGGCACATCCTTGCCCGCGTCTTTTTGGAAGAATGCTTCGCCTTCGATTCCGTTGGGGTAACGGCGCAGGACGAGAGGCCGGTCCTTCAGAAAAGGCAGCAGCAGAGGCGCGATGTAGAAGTAGTAGGCGAGCAAATTTCTCTTGGTGTAGCCGTCGCCCGGAAAGTAAACCTTGTTGAGATGCGTCAAGCGCAGCGTGTTGCCGTCGAGCTCAATAAAAACTTCCTCGCGGGAACCTTTGTTCAGCTCATGCGAGATCTCGGCTTCCGTCCTTAGAGTTGCATTTCGCGGAGCCGGAACGGCGATCGAATCGTTTGGCTTTTTTGACTCTCTTGGCGCGAGGGCCTTGTTCGCGTTCTTGCCTGCTTTTGGTTTTGATTTTGTGGCTCGCAAGGTTTCATTCCCAGCTTTCGCGTCTTCCTGCGCAAAGGTGCATTCGGCGGGATTGTGGTCCTCTTGTAATCCGAGAACGGTCGGCTGGCGCAGATGGCGGCCTTCGGTCCATCCGTTGTACTTCACCCGGACAACGAGCTCAGGCTTGGTCCAATAGGCTTTCTCGCGCGTCTCGGGGATGGTTGCGAACGGGCACTTCGACGTTTGTAGCGCCTTCAGCTGTGGCATCAGCCGCTCTTGAACCGGAACAGAAAATCCGCTGCCCACTCCGGATATAAATTCCAGCTTCTTACCGTCGTAAAGTCCAATAAGAAGTGCGCCGAAGTATTCGCGCGTGCCTCGAGGGTCGGTCCAACCTCCAATGACGGCGTCCAATTCCTTGCTCAATTTAAATTTTAGCCAGGAGGTGGTACGGCCTTCCGGATAAGTGCTATGGATCTGCTTGCCCAAAATGCCTTCCAAATGACGCTCCAAGGCGACTTCGTAGAGTTCTTTTCCCTTTTCGAGTTGATGATCGGAATACCGAACCAGCGCGTCGGGTCTGAGGACCTGAGCGAGGAAAGACTTCCGTTCGAGAAGCGGGACTTGGCGAAAATCGTGTCCGTCACAGTATAAAATATCGAACACGTAGTAAACGACCGGAACCTGCTTCAGAAGAGCTTCCGTTGGCTTGATGATGGAAAATCGCTGCTGCAGAAGCTGAAAATCGCTTCGGCCATCGCCGTCGAGCGCGACAATCTCGCCGTCAAGCCAGGCATTCTGAGCGTTGACGTTTTCGCCGAGTTGGGATAGTTCCGGATATTCATTCGTGATCTCCCGGTGAGATCGCGACCATAAACGGACTTTTTTACCTTGAATGCATGCCAGAGTGCGGACTCCGTCCCACTTGATCTCGAAAAGCCAATCGGGGTCCGAGAATGGCCTGTCCGCGAGCGACGCCAGAGCAGGCTGGATCCAGCCGGGCATGGCAGCTCGTTGCGCGCGCTCCGGAAATTTCAATGTGCTCTTTTTATTTTTGCCGGAGGCTGGACGATTGGAAATCCACGTCTTCTTGGGACCGCGCGTTGCGGGAATCACCGAGCCGCCGTGCTCGTCAATTTTCCAACTATCGCTCGCGGAGGAATCGCGATGCTTGATCATCAACCATTCGCTTTTCCCCGTTTGTCGCGGGCGGATTTTCACCAGGACGAAACTGCCGGTGAGTTTTTTCCCGTGCAGGACGAACTTGATCTCTCCGCGTTCAATTTGCTTGCTTGCTGGGACACCACCCTCAACGTCGTATGTTCCGTTGTCCCAGATTATGACTTGCCCGGCTCCATAGTTTCCGGTCGGAATTTCGCCTTCGAATTTCGCGTACTCAACCGGGTGGTCTTCCGTTTGAATGGCGAGGCGCTTATCTCCCGGGTTCATCGACGGGCCTTTCGGCACGGCCCAGGACTTCATTACTCCGTCCATTTCCAAGCGGAAATCATAATGAAGCCGCGTGGCATGGTGCTCTTGCACGACGAACGAATTACCGCGAGGCGGCTTTGCGCCGCCGGCCGGCTCAGGCGTCGAGCCGAATCGCCGCTTCTTTTTGTATTCCGTCAGTGCCACGGTGGAGATTATAACGGCGCGGTCCGGCTACAACGCAATCAATTCGAATCTTCACTGCGCTCACAAAGCGATACCTTCGGGGCCGGGGAAATCAAAAAAGGGTCTGCCTTGCAGGGAATATCAGAAGTTTGGCTGGGAGGCCTGGACTCGAACCAGGATAATCAGATCCAGAATCTGATGTACTGCCAATTGTACGACCTCCCATCCGGTGGAAACTACTGAAATTACGAGGCTTGTGCGGTTTTTTCTTGGCTCAGTTTTTATCTCCCAAGAGTCTGATTCGCTGCTGATCCCTAACTTGAGTGAAATCTGGAGCTTTGCGCTTCCCAAACACTTTACGAAACGCCCTAGTGGCACTTCTGGTGGCACTTGCGGCTCGTCTGTTGGCTCCCCGATTGCGCCCATAAGTGGCACTTGAGTGGCACTTATTATAAACGAAAAACATCGCCGTGACACTACCACGCAAATCGGGGTAGTGGGTCAGTTTCAAGTGGACACAGCGCTATCGGGATCGCGCTTCATGTAGAACTTGCGATCATCCTCATGTGTGGTTTGAAAGCCGAGTCGTTCGTAGAGCCGCAAAGCAGGGTTGATTTTCACGACGGCCAGGCGCACAGCTTGATTGAGACGTGCGGCCTCGCCGATTAGGCGATGCATCACCTCAGTGCCGATGCCTTTCCGCTGAAAAGGACCATCTACAAAGAGCTGAGCAACAAAAAGACCATCATCTTGCATTGTGCTCTGCAACCAGCCAACGTCGGAACTCTCGACAGTGATGATGCGGACCTGCGTCAACGCCCATTGCTCGCGAAAACTAACCGCTTGAGCAGCCCTATTCAGGTGCAATTCCTCAATGATTTTCTTCATTCCGGCGAAGTACAGACGTTTGCAATATTCGAAATCTTGAGTGCTCGCGGGACGAAGTGCGATCTGCATTGGCTTATCCGTAGCACGGACGATGCTGGTTTACAAGTCATTGGGTGGTCGCTGGATTTTAGACTGACCCACTACCCAAATCGGGGGTATGTCCTAATTTCAAATGCAAAGCAGTTAGGGGAAAATTCTTAGAATCCGCTTTATGGCTTAAGACCGACCAATAAAAGTACGTCATCATCCGCCATTTCAGGTACCAGCTCCGCTTGCGTAGGAAAACCGATTTGGATCAAAGCGTGTTGCAAAACACCCGCTCGCGTCCGTTGTTTTTCTCTACTCTCTTAATTTGGATCATGAGTCCCGGGATGCCCCTTCCCAAAATCATGATGCCGCGATTGAAAGAAGTAACTGTCCAACCAGCAGCGTTGAGGGTTTCTGCGAGTTCAGCCGAGGGGAGACAAAAAGAAGGGCCGCAGAATGCGGCCCACAATTACTTTAACGGGGGAAGCAGGTTTCGTCAACCTCTGGCGGCACGCGATTGATGAGTGGAATCGGCCACGTGCCTACCGACGGCCTGAGCGATCATGCGCGTCTCGTCCATAAGCTGATCAAATTGCTCGGGATAGAGCGATTGCGCGCCGTCCGAGAGAGCTCGCTCGGGATCCTGATGAACTTCTACCAGCAGCCCGTCCGTGCCCGCCGCAACCGCCGCACGCGCCATGGAAGGCACCTTGTCGCGGCGCCCGGTCCCATGCGAAGGATCGGCCACGACCGGCAAATGCGAAAGCTCTTGATGACCGGGATGGCCGCGATGTCCATGGTGTTGCGCATGTAATTATCGAACGTGCGAATGCCGCGCTCGCACAGGATGACTTTGTAATTGCCGCCGGACATGATGTACTCGGCGCTGAGCAGCAATTCTTCGATCGTCGCGGACATCCCGCGCTTCAGCAGTACCGGCTTATCGATTTCGCCCAGGGCGCGCAGCAAATGGTAGTTCTGCATGTTGCGCGCGCCGACTTGCAGCACGTCCACGTACGGCAGCATGACTTCGATTTGCGACGGGTCCATCACCTCGCTGACAACCAGCAACCCGTTCCTGTCGGCCGCCGCCCTCATCAGCTTCAGACCGTCCTCGCCCAGGCCTTGAAACCTATAGGGCGAGCTACGCGGTTTGAACGCGCCGCCTCGCAGTAATTTTGCGCCCGCCTGCGCCACGCGCTCTGCGATCTCGTCGATTTGAGCCGCCGATTCCACCGCGCACGGCCCGGCTGCCACGATTACCTCCGTGCCACCGATGGAAACCCCCTTGCCCAGATCGATGATGGTGCCTTCCGGCCGGAAATTTCGAGAGGCCAGCTTGAAGGGATGCCAAATGCGAATGATTTCTTCCACCCCCGGCGCCGCGCACAAAGCTTCGAGCTCGCTTCTATGCTGATCGCTTTTTCCCACGACTCCGATCACGGTTCTCTCCTCTCCCCTGCTGAGGTGCGCCTCGAATCCGCACTCCTTGATGCGTGCGACCACGTGGTTGATCTGTGCTTCCGTTGCACCCACTGCCATATTGACGATCATGTTTCGGCTCCTCTTCCGATGACTAAGTTGCGTTACCTTTCGCGATCTTTGCCGAAGCATATGCTCCCAAAATTCTGAGCTCGACGGCGAGTCTTTTGCCAGCTCCGCGAGAGCCTCCTCCACGTCCGGTTCGTTCCTCGAGGCCTGCAGGTCCAGATAAAAACGATATTGCCAGGGCCGCCCGTGGACAGGCCGGCTTTCGATCTTGAGCATATTGATATTCCGCCGCGCAAAGGGCTCGAGCGCCCGGCAGAGCGCCCCGGGAAGATGCGCGAGCTGAAAGACGAGCGAAAGTTTGTCTGCTTCACCGATCGATTCCGCGGCTAGGCGAGAAGAAAGAAAGCGCGTGTAATTCTCAGGATTGTCTTCGAGATGCTCGCGCAAGATTTGTCCGCCATAAATTTGCGCGGCGCTTCTTCCTGCAATCGCTGCACGCGTGCGATCCGTGGATTGCACGACTTCGCGCACGCTGCCAGCAGTGTCTTCTGCGGCGATCCGTTTCAGATTCGGATGCGCGGCGAAAAACTGCTCGCATTGTGCCAGTGCGGCCGGATGCGACTCCACCGCGACAATTTGGCTCGAACGTCGCACTAGGCGGCAGCGATCAGGTAGTGCGCGATGGGAATGACTTCCTCGCCGACGATATTGAGTCCACTTTCCACGAGCAAGTCGAACGACCTGTGAATCGAACCTGCCAGACTGTTCTCAATGGGGGCAAGAACGTAATCCGCCGCGCCGTCTGCTATGGCTGCGAACGTCGCGTCAAATGTGGGCCGCGGCACGAGCACGGGCTCGTCGCCCAGCAGCTTCACGGCCGCCTCTTCGCTAAACGCACCGCGCTCGCCCTGAAATGCTACGCGTGCATTCTTCGATGGTTTCATGCCGCCGCCTTCACTGTTTGCCTCGGGCCTGCGATCGATATTTCTCAGAGCGTCCGGTGTTTCCGAATCCCTTGCTCTCCTGAACGCGGATCGATTCGTTCAAGATGACCTGGTAAATTTTCTCCACGGCCACGCTATCGAGAGGGCCGGGACTCAGCCTCTTCATACGGGAAAGAATTTCCTGTTCGCGCGCGGGGACACGCAGGGAAAGACCCTCCTCGCTCTTGAGTCTGCCGACTTCGAGGGCAAAGGCGGCGCGGACATTCAGCAGGTGCAAGAGAGTCGTGTCAATCGCATCAATTTTCGCTCGCCAATCGCCGATTTTCATCGGGCTCATCTGGCCTCCTTGGTTCCGCTGAAAATAAAAAAGGCCGCGTCCTCGGTGGAGGGTCGCGGCCGGCGTCTTGAGACTTTGTGCGGTTTTTACTTACTGATTCTTGTCGCTCCCGCGCGCGTCTCGCCGGCCCGCTCCCCCGTAAAGGAGAAGCGGTAAATAAAGGCGAAACGGTAATAAAACAATGTCATTGCGCGGTCCTTACAGCCTGATCAATTTCCCGAAATCAAACCGAAGAGAAACTATAAGCGATGACCACGGATGGGTCAAGCCAAACCTGGGCCGGCCCTAGGAAAGTCGGGGCATGATCGGCACGAGCCGTTTGTCGCGGACGTAAAACTCCCGGCCGCGCCAGTGGATTCGCTGCGGAAAAAAGCTCGCGATCCACACGATGAACGCAAACGCGTCGCGCGGCACCAGCATCCAGCCCCGCCGAAGCGCGAGACCGTCTTTCATTCCCTTGATAGCAACGACAAGCGCCATTAACGTTCGGCAAACTAAATAGGCCGCCAGATAGTACGCAGCGACCGAACGCGATGGCGCCACTACGGCAGCCAGGACCGCCCACGGCAGGCCTTGCGTAAAAATCAGTCCAAGATGTCCCCATGGCCGCGAGTATCGAATGCTCAAATTCCAGCGCAGTTGATGGCGAAATGCACCGGCGACTGTCTGATGCGGGTAAACGATTGCAACCGGGAATGTGCTGAGCTCCACGCGATGTCCGCTTGCAGCGATACGATTGCCGAGCTCGTAGTCGTCGCAGAAGAAGTCGGCAAGCGATTCGAACCCGCCGATTTCGGCGAGGCGCCGTTTCGTCGTGGCCATCACGGCGCCGAGCATGAAATCGAGATCGCCGAACATGTGGGCGACCAGAACGCCAGGGGCGAAATCGGAGCTATTGCCAAGCGCTTCAAGATCGGCGGCGAGCGAATTGTCCGTAATTCCGCGGTAAAGGCAAGTCACGCCGCCTACCTCGGGATCGCAAAACGGCGCAGTGACGGCTCGGAGAAATCCGAGATCGACGCGGACGTCGCTATCGCTCACGATGACGATGTCGTAGCGCGCTTCGCGAATCATGCGGCAAAGCTTGTTGACCTTGTCACTCGCGCCCAACGGGTCGGCTCCCACGAGCAAGCGAATCGGGCGTTCGGGGAAGTCGCGAATAAGTTTTTCGATCACTGGAATCGCGGGATCCCGATCGTCACTCACGCAAAAGAGAATTTCAAACTCGGGATAATCCTGCCGGCAGAAACTGGCGTAGTTTTCGTAAGCTTCGCGATCGAGCCCAAACACGGGCTTCAGGAGGCTGACTGGCGGCGAAAAATCGGCAACAGGCCGAGCGGATGGGTTGCGAGGAAAAAATCGAAGGGCTGCAACGACGGCGATTAAATAGTAGGCGAGAGGCGCGAGCGCGATTATCAGAATCGCGTCGCGAATCGCCGTCCACATCATCAGAACACTACCCTCTTCCCTGCCACACGAGCGTTACACCAATACACACGAGAATAACTCCAACCCAGCGTATATGAGAGACGCGTTCACCAAGAAACAAGCGGCCGCCGTAGGCGCCCACGGAGTAACTGAGCGCCGTGGCCGGGACTACGAAGCTCACGTTTTCCATCGACAGCAAAGTGAGCATGGCGAAAAAGCCAGTGCCCATGAGCGCCAAGCCAATCCACATCCAACCAACCTGGAGGGCGCGGACGAATACTCGCACCAACTCGGGAAGACGGAAGTCCTTTATTTCGCCGGTGACCTTCATCGCGCGGGTGATGCAAAGTTCGCCGCTGGTGCTGGCCACGACGATTACGAGGAGAAGCGCCGTCTCAAGAATCCTCACGTGTGATGCTCCGTCGTGCGCAACTGCGTGTGCCCCACGAAAAGAACTCCCAGGCAAATTATCACGATGCCAACCCAGCGGGTAAGACTGACGGATTCACCCAGGAGAAAATGGCCAAGCAGCGCGACAATCGCGTAGGAAAAGGAAGATGCCGGCTGAACGTAGCTAAAGTCGGCCCAGGACAGCACCACCAAATAGCAAATCAGATATGCCAGGAGCGTGACGATTCCCAGCCATACTGTCGCCGACGTAAACGCCCGGAAAAAGAAATGCAGAAGTTCCGCCGGAGTCCAGGAGTTGGGCACGCCAACCGTCTTCATGCCCTTTCCGAGCAGGACATCGCCCACCGGGCCAAAGGTGACCATAAGCAAAAGCAAGATATAGGTTTTGAGGTGCAGGCCTGACGACGACTTCATGCGTTCTGAGTTTCGCTCGGCACTCCCACGGTCGCGCGCGGCTCCATCGGCGGCGCAGTGACGAGGATTTTCTTCTGCACGCCCTTCTTCGCGATTTTGCGGCGCTCGTGCCGAAGTTTCAGGAAGTCCACGGCTTCATGGAAGAGGCGTTTGCGTTCATGCGAATCCCAAAGCGACTCGCGCACGATGCGCCAGGCCACTCGGGGACGCAGATAGTAGCTGTCGTAAAAGCGATTGACGGCATCCACCATGTATTCGCGCGAAAGTCCGGGATACTCAAGATGCGGCAACTGGTGGCCGTTTGCGTCCGTGACTGCTTCGCTGGCCAGAAAACCCTCGCGCATGCCCTGGTCGTAAAGCTCCGTGCCGGGATAGGCGTGGGCCATCGAGACTTGAATCGTTTCGCAATCAAGTTCTTTCGCGTACTCGATGGTCTTCTCGATGGTCTGTTTCGTCTCGCCCGGCAAACCGATGATGAAGTCGCCGTGGACGTGGATACCGACCTTCTTGCAGTTCTGGACAAAGGTCCGGCCCATTTCAACCGTGGCGCCCTTCTTGATGTTCTTCAGAATTTGCGGGTCACCCGATTCGAACCCCACGATCAGCAGACGAGCCCCGGCGTCGGCCATGGCCTTCAGCGTCTCGTAATCGCTGTGAACGCGGGCTGTGCATGACCACTGGAAGCCCACAGGCTTGAATTCCTTGCAGAGGGCCAGGACGCGGTCCTTGCGGATGTTGAACGTGTCGTCGTCGAAGAAGAATTCTTTCGCTTGCGGGAACATCTTGTGCGCCTGCTTAAATTCACGCGCGACGCTCTCTGTGCCGCGGACGCGCCAGGCGTGCCCGGAAAGCGTCTGGGGCCACAGGCAGAAAGTGCAGAGCGCCGGGCAGCCGCGTGCGGTATAGAACGAAACATATGGATTCAGCAGGAACGGCACGTTGTATTTTTCGATCGTGAGGTTGTTCTGATAAACCTCCGTGGCGAACGGAAGTTCGTCGAGCTCCGCAGTCTGCAGGAGCGGGCGCGGCGGGTTGTGAACCACCTTGCCGTCCTTCATGTAGCTCGCACTCAGAATTTCAGAGAGCGGTTTGCCCTGCGCGTATTCCACGACTGCGTGATCGAACTCACCGCGCACGACGAAATCGATGTCGGGACTCGCCAGCAAGCTCTCGGCCGGCTTGATCTGGACCTGCGGGCCGACGAAGGCAATTTTGATGCCGGGCTTCTTATCCTTCATCGCGCGCGCCATGCGCAAATCGCTAAAGAACCCGACCGTGGAAGTGAACAGCACTACGAATTCGTAGTCCTGGGCGATACGGACGACTTCGGCAGGCGTGATGCCGTGCGGTGGACCATCGAGCAACCGGCTACCAGGAAGCATCCCGGCCGGATAGGCCAGCCAAACCGGGTACCAATAGGATTCGATCTCGCGCGTGGCAGGCCAACGCGAGCCTGCACCACCGTCGAACTTTTCGAAGCTCGGCGGATTTAAGAATAGCGTTTTCATCACAGACGGCATCTACGATTACCCCCTCAGGGTTGAAGCAAAAGCCTTCATAAATTTAGGAACCTGACCACCAACTGCTTATTTTACTCGATATCGCCGCTCAGCCCAAGCCATGCTTTCAGGCTGGCTTTGCGCTATTGGAACACCTTTACGAGCTGCCCGGTCGCTTGCAAGAGCGTCAGCTGCCCCTGCTGGCGCGCGAAATCGGCGTCGAGGAAGCTCACCCATTTGTCGCTTTCATCCAAGCGCGCTTGTTCCATGTCGCCCAGGGTCACTTGGCCCTGGTCGAATTTCGCCTGCGTCATAGTCAGCGTTTCCTCGGCCAGCTTCAGATCGAGCCGCGCCACTTCCCGGGTGGCATCGAGTTCGCGGACTCCGCGAGCCTTCTGCTCGATGTCCAGCCGGGCTTCCTGCCGCTTGTTACCCAGAGTGAGCTCGGCAGCTTTCAATTGGCTATTCGCAAGCGCGACGTTGGCGCGCGTCTTCGCGGCAAAGATAGGAATGGTAATCTGCACGCCGATGTTCAAATTGTTGCGTTGGAAGGTCTTGTAAAACTCGTCGTAATTGTTGACCTTGCTAAGAATGCTGTACTGCCCGACAATTCCCACCGTGGGCCAATAGCTCTGCCGTGCACCGCGGAGAAGCTGCTGGCGCGCCGCGCGCTCGTTTTCGGCTTCCTGAACGCCCCAATCATTCTTGAGGCCGAGATTCATCATCTCGGTTTCTGCCATGCTGTTTTCGAAGGACGGCTCCTCCGTTTCGACATCGATTGCTTGTCCATCGGGGACGCCCGTAAGATTGCGTATTTGCTGCTCCAGCACTTCGTTGCGGTCTTCGAGTTTTATGATTCGCTCCGCAATGCGTGCCTGGGCGAGCTCCGCGCGGGTTACCTCGATGGTGAGTTCCTGATTCGCAGCCACCCGGTCCCGCATGACCTCCAGAATCTTTCCTGCGCTGGTTTGTTCCTTCCGCATCAGGTCGAGCGAATGGCGCACCTTGGCCAGCTCCAGGTAAGCCGTAGCGGTCCGGACGATGACGTCATCGTGCATGCGATCCAACTCGAGCTTCATATTCTTGGCGCGATCTTCGGCGGCGCGCTGCTGGCCCTTCAACAGCGGATTGAAGATCTCCTGGTTGTAAGCCATTTCGAACACGGCCGGTGGACCGCCGGAAATCGAAGGAAACCCGTAGGTGTACGCCGCACCGGAACCGGTGTAGAGGTTCGGAAGAAATGCGGCACGATCCAGGCGTGCTTCATCGAGAGCGACGGTGTATTGCACGCGGGCCAGCGCCAAATCGCGGCTATTCTGCAGCGCCAGCGTGACTGCCTGGCGCATAGAAAGCTTTTGAGTTTCTTGTGCGCGCGCGGGCTTCGTGCCACAAATCAGCAGAATTCCAGCGAGCGTCGCCAGCAGTTTCGAGCTTCTATTCATAGCGGAGCGATTCCGTGGGATGCAATCTTGCCGCGCGATTGGCGGGCAGATATCCAAATAGCAATCCCGTCGAGCAGGATACTATGAACGCCAGAACCACTGAGACCCACGACACAGGAATGGTAACTCCCCCTGCCTCCGGAAAAAGCCTGATAACGGAATTGATCATGACAGGAATGGAGACCGCGATGATGATTCCGGCCAGCGCTCCGGTCCCGCTGATCAGCAAAGCTTCCATTAGGAACTGATACAGGATGGCGTCGCGCCGCGCTCCGATAGCTTTGCGAATTCCGATTTCGCGTGTGCGCTCCGTCACGGTGACCAGCATGATGTTCATGATGCCGATGCCGCTGATGGTCAAAGCGATCAGCGCGATTAGAACCAATAGCACCGTTAGCGCCAGCGAAATTTTGTGCGCCGCCTCGAGAATCCCGGCGAGATTATCCACATTATACTTCGCCTCGGGGCGATGCCGGCTCTGCAAGACATCCGCAACCTCATTTGTCACGGCCAGGACATCCTCGGGCCCGTCCGCCTGAACGTAAATAATGTGGAGGTAATCGGTGCCTGTGTAGTATTTGATCAATGAGAAAGGGACGATTACGGATTCCTTGCGTATTTCGGTCTGGCCAAACGTGGACACACGTTCTTTGAACACACCGACAACTGTAAAATGAAGTTCACCCACGCGTATGTCTCTTCCGAGGGGGCTTTCTGTGTCAAACATCAGCGACGCCAGGCTTGGCGTCAAGAGGCAAACCTTGCTTTGCGTCATCATGTCGTCCTGGTCCAAAAAACGGCCCTTGAGGACGACCAGGTTGCGGATTTTCTGAAACCCGGAAGTGACACCGACCAGATTGATCGGATGCTCGCGGCCTTCCACACTCACCGACATGGGGATATCGACCGTCCCGGCTGCTTCGACGGCGCCTGCGACACTCTGCCGCACCGCTTGTAAATCTGCGGGAGTGATTTCGTCAGCGAGCGTAAAGGACCTGGCGCTGCCGGAGTGAATCAGCTCCGCGTAAACCAGGTTGGCTCCCACTGCCTCGATCTGCCCGATGATGTATCGCTTTCCGGCCAGAGCGACGGTGACGACCAGCACGATGCACGCGCTTCCAATCACCACGCCGAGCATAGTCAGCATGGCACGCACTTTATTGGCACGAAGCGCCTGCCAGGCAAGCTGCCAGGTCTCGCCCCACTCTGTTGGTGTTCCTCGCAAAGGTTGCATATTAGCCGCTTAAATGGGATGCGCTTTCGCTGGCCAGAGTTTCCGGATTTCGGCGCGTTCTCAGTGGGATTCCTTTTCGAGTTTTTGCAAACGCGCCTTGGCTTCCTTGCGTCCCGGGTCCAGTTGCAATGCCGCACGATATTGTTCCGCCGCTTCGGAGCGTTTCCCCTCGGCTTCGTAGAGCCGCCCCAGCCACTCCCGCGCCGACGCATGGGAAGGCCAGTCGCTGCGGTCAGGCGTGCTGGCGAGATATGATTTCAGGTATTGCTCCGCCCGCGGCATATCCGTTCCGGAAAGCACGCGGGAAACACCGCGAGCATAGCCGAGCCGCGGATCGTTTGGATTCGCTTGCGATGCGGCCTGGATCGCCGTTTCCAGTTCCGCCGCCTTGCTCTGATGAATGAAAAACATGATGACATCGAAATAGGCATCCATGTCGCGTGGCTTGGCGCTGAGGACTTCCATATATTCCTTCTCGGCGAGCTCGGGCTTTTTCGACGCCGACAGGTCATACATCGCGCGCGCCAGGTGCCCCTGGATTGGGTCGAGTGCGGCGATCGCGTCCACCTGGCTTTTTGCTTCATCTTTGCTTCCGCCTACAATGAAAGGCGCCTCGATGGAATACTCTTCCAAATCGCGACGCGCTGAAATGTTCGATGGATCCAGACGAACCGCCTCTTCAAACTCCTTCTTTACCTTTCGCGCATAGGAAAAACTTCGGTCGCGGTCCGCTTTGCCGCCATAGATAGTCCCCAGCCACTTGTGATAGTCGGAATTCTTCGGGTCCAGAGAGACGGCTTTCTCGCCCGCTGCGATGGCATTATCGTAGTCGTGTAGCTCGTAGTAGCTGCGCGCCAGCCAGTATTGTGCTGCGGCGTTGTTCGCGTCTTGTGCCGCAGCAGATTGCAGCGTCTTGATCGCGCCGGAATAATTTCCGGCATTGAACTGTCGTTGCGCGGATTGGATCGCGCCGGAGACGTCGGACGCAGCCACTGGAGCCAATGCCGCGCCCGTTCCCGGCTCTGCCATCCCCAAAAACAGAGTAGCGGCCAGGAATGTACCCAGGATAGCTCTGCCGATTCGCGCGAAACCCATCTTCATTTGGCCTCCGTGGCTCGAATCTCCATCCCGTCCTGCAAATTCAGATCGCCTCGCGGGAGCGCCACTTTGTCTCCCGGCGCGAGGCCCGAAAGCACCTCGTATTTTAATTCGCTAGCCACGCCAACCGTGATGTCCTTCCGGCGAATTTTTCCGCCGACGAAGACGAAGACGTAGTGCTGCCCTTTATCGTATTGCACCGCCACGCGCGGGACCACCAGCGCTCCCGAACTCTTGCGGACCACAATGCGCACTTCGACGTTCACGTTAGGCAGAAGCTCGCCCTTGTCGTTCTTCACCGAGCACACCACTTCACCGACATTACGTGTCCCGCGCGCCACCACTTGCTTCGGCACCTGTTCCACCGTTCCGGTCCATGTGCGGTTGGGCATGGCGTCCCAATTCACCTGCACATCTTCGCCCGGCGCAAGCGATCCGAGGTCGGGCTCGTCAACAAAAGCGCGCACGCGTACCTCCCGCAAATCTGCCATCTCCGCGAGGACGTCGCCAACCTTCACGTAATCGCCCTTGTGCACCGGAAGCGAATAGAGAGTCCCGTCGGCTGGGGCGACGACTTCGGCTGAACGCACCTTTTCTTCGAGCGACGTCACCTGATCCTGAACTTGTTTCATGCGAAGCTCCGCGCTTTGCGCATCGACTTTCGCTTGCTGCGCCAAGGCTGCGGTTCTTTGTTCGAGAGCCTGTAGATTCGCCCGCGCTTGCACCAGCGCGGCTTGAGTTTGCGCAAGCTCTTCTTGTGTGGCGGCTTGTTTGGCAACAAGCTCTGCAAGCGCCGCTCGTTTCCGTTCGAGGTTGGCTACTTGCGACTGCGCCTGCTGCAGCTGCCCCGAAAGCTGGGCCACTTGATCGGGCGGCCCTCCCGCCCGCGCGTTTTGCAAACTCGTTCGTGCTGCCAGCAAGTCGTTTCGCGCCTGGGCCAGCTGCGCCCGCACATCCGCTGCGCCAAGCGTCAGAATCACTTGCCCCCGGTGGACAGGCTGCCCCTCGGTGGCCATCACTTTGTCAACAAACGCGGGAAACTCCGCGCGTGCAGTGGTCGGGGAAATCGGCTCGACCTTGCCGTTGCTCGTAATCGTCGAGGTCAGGTCTTCGCGCGTGACACTGGTGACTTCCACTCGCGGAGGGCGCGCACATCCGAAAAGAACCATGAAAATCGAAGCGCTCGCCCACGCAGCGAGTGCCACTACGATGCGCTCTCTTGTATTGGTGGTTTTCCCCGCCATGATCGGCCGCGCCATCGGGCGCTGCCTGCTCCCCAAAATCGTAAAAATTGTAACAGACCCGTTTCGCTCGTGCCTATGCAAACGCCTAGCGCGTGCGCGAACCGCACTCTTTTGCAGGATGCTATACTCGCGCGGTTAGATGCCAGTTGTCTTCGTGATCGCGCGCGATTGGATTTTGCGCATGGCCCTGCGTGCCGAGCTGCGTGAAATTGGTATCGAAGCCCTAGGAATGGAGACGGCCGAGGATGCGGGCCGCACTCTCGCTTCTGGAACGATGCCTGCCGCAATCGTGCTCGAGGCCACTGCCGGAATCGTAGAGAGTGACGCGATGCAGACACTTTTGCGCCGCGTTCCCTCAATTCTAATAGCCTCGCGCACGGAAACCGTCAATCTTCCGGCTGCATCTTCGGACGCCATTGGAAGTGGCAGCAGGATCGCCGCCGTTTTCTATCGGCCCGTCCGGATCGGCGAAATCGTCGAGCGCGTTAGAGACCTTCTCGCAAAAGGCCATGCAGCATAACTCTCCGCCTTGTTTTGGCATCGCGTTTAAGCATGTTAGAATTGCCCAATGAGCGAGCCGCAAGCAAACCAACACTCCGGCCACGCCGGCGAGCCTAAGCCGGGCGATAAATCTGCGCCAAAGATCCATCGCGTGTGCATTGGCTGCAACAACATGTTCGAAGTCACCATGGAGAACTTCGAAGCCAAGCACTGCTCCATCTGCCACAAAGGCTGAGATACCTCGTTATCGTATAATCCGTCGCGCTCTCGGCGCTCTCCGGTGAGTCATCTAGCAGTAACAGCACCGCAAATCCATCCTCGTCCGACTTTGACTGCGCCTAAAAGGGGTTCCCTGCGTCTAATCAAGCGCGGATTCTGCGCCGAGCTCCTGGAAGCGATTGGCCATGCCCGGCAGATGCTAGAATCCTTCTATTCATGAGCGCTGATTCCCTGATTCACGTTCACGACCTTTGCAAACATTTCCGCACGTTCAAACGCCGCGAAGGAGTTTGGGGCTCAATTCAAAATCTCTTTGTGCGTGATTACCGCACCGTCGCTGCTGTGGACCGTGTTTGTTTTTCGATCGAGCGCGGCGAAATGGTCGGATACATCGGCCCGAACGGCGCCGGAAAATCCACAACCATCAAGATGCTGACCGGTATTCTGGTGCCAACAAGCGGCGAAATTCGCATCAACGGATTCGTGCCCTACCGCCAGCGCCGCCAGTACGTCAAAACCATCGGTGTGGTGTTCGGCCAACGCACGCAGCTCTGGTGGGACATTGCCGTAGTTGAATCGTTCAAGCTGCTGCGCCGGATTTACGACGTCCCGCAGCGGGACTTCGACGCGCGCATGGAGCGATTTGACGAAATCCTTGGTATTCGCGATTACCTGCATACGCCAGTGCGCAAACTCTCGCTCGGCGAACGCATGCGCTGCGACCTGGCCGCGGCGCTGCTCCACAATCCGCCGCTGCTCTTCCTCGACGAGCCCACCATCGGCCTCGACGTGGTAGCCAAGGATCACATCCGGCATTTTCTGCGCGCCATCAATCGCGAATTTCGGACGACGGTCCTGCTGACGACGCACGACCTCGACGACATCGAAGAACTCTGCCGGCGGATCATGATTATCGACCACGGCCGCGTCCTTTACGATGGGCAACTCGATCATCTGAAGCAGAAGCTCCTGCGCACCAAACAAATCAAGTTCGCGCTGAAGGACCGGGCACAGGCGGGCGGCATTGAGGTGTTTTCGCGCGAGGGGCTTGAAGTCGACCAGGTAGATGAGCTGACCTACCGCATCCGATTCGATCGTGCGCGGGTTTCGACTTCCGATCTCATCCGCCAGATTCTGGCTTCCGTCGAAGTTCGAGATCTTCTCATTGAGGACGAACCTATCGAGGAAATCGTCAAGCGAATCTACGCCGGCGAAGCATTGCCCGAGGTCACCGTATGAGCAGTTGGGCGCAGGCCCTGGCGCCTTACGCCGAGTTTGGCCGCGTCGGCTTTGTCAATATCCTGGCTTTCCGGCTGCGCTATTTCACCGGCATCATCACGTATTTCCTGAACGTGACTGTGTATTACTTCATTTGGAGCGCGGTGTATCACTCGTCCGCTTCTATCGCGGGCTACAACCTGGCCCAAATCATCACCTACGTCAGCATCGGATGGATTATCCGGTCGTTCTACTGGAACACGATCGATCAGGAAATGGCCTACGAAGTGATTGAGGGAAAGATCGCCATGGACTTGATCAAGCCGGTCTCGATTCAATGGATGTGGATTTTCCGCGCCATGGGCGAATCGGCTTTCCGGCTGGGGCTCTTGACCCTCCCTACGGCCCTCGTGGTCGCATTTGTGTTCCCCATTCAGGCGCCCGCGTCGCGCGAGAATTTCTTCCTCTTTATGATCGCAGTGCTTGGAAGTTTCTTCCTGATGGGCGCCATCAATTTCATGATTGGGACTTGCGCGATTCCGCTGAAGTCCATCCTGGCGCTCATCCGCGCAAAATACTGGCTGATAGAATTGCTCTCCGGCCTGCTGATTCCAATTTCGTTTTTCCCGAGCCTCGCGCAAAAGATCATGGCCTGGCTTCCGTTCGAACACATCGCCTACACCCCGTTGCAAATTTACCTGGGGAAGCTGGACCGCGCAGCTGCATTGCGCGCCCTCGGGACGCAATGGCTCTGGATCCTCATTCTGATGGTCCTTGCGCACGTATGGTGGGAACGCTCGGTGCGCAAGATCACCATCCACGGAGGCTAACGCGATGAACATTTCTTTGCCGCCGAGCGCTCCTGCTGTAGAAGAAACCGGCTTCGGCCTGCTTGCCGCCGCCAAACGGCATCTCTTGCTGCTCCTGGACTATTTCGCGCAGTACGCGAAAGTGCGCGTCAGCTACCGCGGCGACTTCTTCATCAGTCTGGGAACCAGCTTTGCTGCGACAGTGTTTGGAATTGGTTTCGTGGTGATTTTGTTCCAGAAAGCTACGCAGCTCGCCGGCTGGCGCTTCGAAGAAGTGCTGTTCCTTTACGGCTTCACGCTGATTCCCTACGGCATTTTCAACGTCATCAGCCTGAATCTCTACGACTTCGGCAACAATTACATCATCGAGGGGAAGTTCGATCGCGTCCTGTTGCGTCCCGTCTCGTCTCTATTCCAGGTGTTGTTCGAAGCGTTTCGCATCGAGTCGCTGCAGGAAGTCGCTACCGGCATTTTCTGCATGTGGTGGGCTTCACGACGCCTGGGCCTCGCCTGGACGCCTGCAAAATTCGCTATGCTCGCCTTCTTCGGCGTTTGTGCCGCAGTAATTTACGTCTCGATTTTTTTGCTGCTGAGCACGGTTTCGTTTTGGTTTGAGGACCGCATCGGCGTCCACCCGCCGGTTTGGAACGTGATTGCGTTCGGCCGCTATCCGCTTTCGATTTACAGCGGAGTCGTACAATTTTTCCTGTGCTGGATCATTCCATTCGGCCTGGCCTCTTTTTATCCGAGCGTGCGATTGCTCGGCCGCACGGTGACGCCGGAATATGCGCCGTTCGTGCCCGTGGTCGCGGTGGTGTTCCTCACCGTGGCTATCTGTGTCTGGAATTTCGGCACGCGCCACTACGCCTCGACCGGATCCTGAGCTTCGGCCTTGACGGGAACATCAATCCCTCATTTCTGAAACACTCCGCCTCGCACGCTCGTACCATCAAGAGAGACTCTCATGCGCCAATTTGTACTGGCCGTCATCATCGTCATCCTGCTGGTCCCTGCTGTTGAAGTGCTCGTGGGGAACTCCATCGGCCCCGGCATCCTTCATCCCATGCGGCTAAACCCAATGCGCGTGGAACAGACTGCTCAAATGTTGGCGCGGACCGGCGCAACCAAAGAGGATTTCACCGTTCGAACAACAGACGGCATCGATCTACGCGGATGGAAAGTTCGGCCAGCCAAGACCAATGGCGATTGGGTCCTCCTCTTCCATGGCGTGTCGGACAATCGCACGGGAGTCCTGGGTTACGCCGAGTTCCTGCTTCGACACGGCTACAGCGCGGTGATGATGGATTCTCGCGCCCACGGTGAAAGTGGCGGCGACATGGCGACGTACGGATGGAAGGAGCGCTACGACACCTCTGCGATCGCGGACGCGCTTTACAGAAGTGAAAATGTCCACCATCTTTACGCGCTGGGTGTTTCGATGGGCGCCGCGATTGCATTGCAGTCAGCCGCCGTCGAACCACGCATAGAAGCGGTTGTTTGCCGAGGACCCCTTCGCCAACCTACGCGAAGTAAGCTACGACTACGCGGGCTTTGATCTAAGTCCCCTGCTCGGTGAGACGCTGTTTCGTCCGGCAGCTATCTTCGCCATGAGCGCAGCGGGAAGAGCCGGTGGCTTCAGCGTCGACGAAGTTTCGCCGGAAAGAGCCGTGGCCAGCCGTGCTTTCGCGATCCTTTTGATTTGCGGAACGAAAGACCACCGGATTCCCTGCCGCCATTCGGAGGCGATCTTCCGGGCGGCGATCGGCCCGAAACAATTGTGGATCGTGCAAGGAGCCGGGCACGCCTCGGCCCTCGGACAAGCGCCAGCGGAATACGAAAATCGTGTCGTCAGCTTTTTCGAGGATCCATCCAAAGAACGCTAGCAGAACGATCAAACGATTTTGAGGATAAGGATTACGCGGTCGTCTTCGTGCGTGCCTCCGCGCGAGAATTCATCCACTTGCGTTAGCACGGAATCCACAATCTGCTGAGCCGGCAACGCTCGTTCTCGTACGGCCAATTCGACGAGCCTCGGCTGGCCAAACTCCTCCGACTCGCTGTTCATGGCTTCGGTAATTCCGTCGGTGCACGCCACCACCAGATCGCCGGGATTGAGCCGCACGTGTCCACGGTCATAGTGCACGCTGGGGAAAAGCCCGACGACCATGCCGCCCTCGGTCAGGTATTCCACTGAGCCATCCGCGCGCACTACAGCCGGAGGCACGTGCCCGGCGTTCACGTAATGCAGAGTGCGATGGGGCTGATCCAGCAGGCCCACGAACATGGTCATGAATTTCTGCCCGCGTGTGTCGCTGAGGATCATGTCGTTCAGCGATTCCACCAGGCGTTCGAGCGAATGCAGATGCGCCAGCAGCGCGTGGAGCGTGGCTTGCAGGTTCGCCATTACCATCGCCGAGCCAACGCCCTTGCCTTCGACGTCCGCTACAACTGCCAAGATCGTGTCCGGCGAGAGCGGAATGAAATCATAGTAGTCGCCTCCCACTTCCAGCGACGGCCGGTGCGAGACGGCCATGTCAAATCCTTCAAGCTGCGGAGGCCGCTCCGGCAGCAAGCCGAGTTGAATGCTTCGCGCCAGCGCGAGGTCGCGTTCCATGCGCTGTTTGTGGAGCAACTCGCGGTGGAGTTGGGCATTTTCGAGCGCCAGCGCCACGTGATCGGAGATCGCCCGCAGCACGTTTTCGTCGGCTTGCGTGAACGGGCCGTTGTGCTTATTAAGGAGTTGCAGCACTCCGATGGTTTCGCCGTCCTTGTTACGGATGGGAAGGCAGAGAATCGAGCGCGTCCGAAAACCAAGACGCAAGTCAACTTCCGACTCGAAGCGCGGGTCCGCGTAGGCTTCCGCCAGATTTACCGTCTCTCCGTGCTCCGCCACCCAACCGGCGATGCCGCGGTTGATGGGAAGCCGGATCTCGTGCTGGTCCAGCCCCATGCCGACGAGCGACCAAATTTCGTTGCGCTCCCGATCCAAAAGAAAGACAGTTCCACGCTCCGCGCCGGTCTGGCGCGTGGTCAATTGCAGGATGATATTGAGAAGTTCGGCAAGATCGAGTGTCGAATTCAGGCGCTTGGTGGCCTCGACGATGGTCGAGAGCTCGATAACGGCGTTCCGCCGCTCGCTGCTCTCCAGCGCCACTTCGGCATATCGACGGAATAGATCGAGCCAAGTTCGAACGCTTTCGTCATCCGCCGCTTTCAGCGATGCTTCGAGCACGCCAATCGGGTTCGCGGCGTTCCCCAGGATCCACGACTGACTTTTGCCGCTCGCCCCGTCATGCTTCCCTCTAAGAGTCTTTTCGATTTCCTTCGAGTTAGGCGGAGGAAGCCGGCCGTTTTCTTCCCATACCGCCGGAGTGCCGTTGACGATTCTCCACAGACGCGCGCCCTCGAACAGGCCGGGTCCCACGAGAGCGCGCACCATTTGCGCCGCAAGTGCTCCGGGATCCGTTTCGGGATTGAGTGCAGTGACGACCTGCTCGAGCGTTTTCAGCGGTGACGCGGAGGCGCTTCGCCCGGTGGGCTTCCGCTTCATCCAGCGTTCCCCTTGTACTCGATCGAGAGGATCGTTATATCGTCGGATTGCGGTGCGCCCTCGGTGAATGCTCGCATCCCTTCGCGGATAGCTTCCGAGAGCTCCTCGACCGTTTTGCCGGTGAAATCTTCCATGATGCGGCGCAGCCGAGCCTCTTCGAACAATTCGTTGCGCGGATTGGACGCTTCGGAAACACCGTCCGTGTAGATCACAAGAAAATCTCCGGCTTCCAATTGCACGCGAGTGCTTTGGTATTCCGCCTCCGCGAACATTCCCACCGGAAAATTGGCCGAGCCGAGACCTTCGAGCCCGCCCGCCTTGCGCAACAGCAGCGGCGGAACGTGCCCCGCATTTACATATTCGAAGCGGCCCATTTTATCGAGGATGCCGTAAAAAACCGTCGCGTAACGGTCTTCCCCGCTGCGTTCGCACAGATACTGATTCACGCGCGAAAACACGCCGGGAAGCGAAATGTCCATCGCCGCCGTGGTGAAGAAGACGCCTTGCAACAAAGTGGCCAGCAGCGCCGCGGAAATTCCCTTCCCGGAAACGTCGCCAACAAAGAATCCGTGGCGGCCGCCGCCGAGTTCGATCACATCAAAGCAGTCGCCGCCCACCGAGTGGCACGAAAGCGTGGAGGCTGCAACGGCTACATCGGGCAGGTTCGGCAGCGATTTGGGCAAAAGTGTTTTTTGAATGCCGCTGGCGATCTCGATCTCGTGGTCGAGGCGTTGCTTAGCCCGCGACGAAGCGAAGAGGCGCGCATTCTCCACTACCGTGGCCGCTTCACGGGCCAGGGTACGCAACACTTCGCGATCGAGATCAGTGAAGGCACTCGACGGAACGTGACTGTCCAGATACAGAACGCCCAGCAGCTCCCCCTGGCGTGTGGAGATCGTTGCGTCGAGCGTCTCGATCAGCGGGAGTTTATCGATGGGGATTGCGACCACGGTGTGCAGTTCCAGGCGCGCGACGCTTTCGTTCTGATTCATGCCTCCGTCTTCGCCGGTATCGCTGACAATCAGCTCACGCCGGGTGTTGGCCACGCGTTTGACCACGCTTTGTGACACCTGCAACTGATCCGGACGCAACGTGCCCCGCTGCGCGTCCCGGGCCACAATCATGTTCAATTCTCCGTTCGCGTTCGCGAGAAGGAGCACGCCGCGCTCAGTGCGAGTGACCTGAATCGCGGCATCGACAACCGCCGTCAGCACATCTTCAAGCGAGAGCCCCGTTCCCAGTGTCCTCGCGACTTCGAGCAACACGCCGAGATGATAAAGTTCGCGTGAGCCAGCATGCGTAGGCGCTGGCGCTTCCACGCGCTCTACCAGCTCCTCGATTGTGGCTCCCTCGCCTACGTACGTGAGCTTGTAGGAGTCCGGCATGCCGAAATCCACGAGGTCTCTCGGCTGAAGTTCGTGGCGCAGCACTTTCTCGCCGTTTACGAAAGTTCCGTGGCGGCTGCCCATGTCCTCCAGCACCATCGTGCCGTTGACGGACAGGATTTGCGCTTGCTGGCGGCTGATACGGCTATCGCGGAGCGTGAGTTCGTTGCCGGCCTGGCGGCCAATTCGAAACGGCGTGGTGCCAATGGGCACCTCACGGCGGACGCCGTTGGGTTCGATCACGACAAGTCGAGGAACACGGGCCATGGGTTGTAGGAGTGCGCAGTCGTCCTGGTGCGATCATCGCGCCCAGGTGCAACAGGCAGACAGGACATGGTAGGGAAACTCGCGGCCGAAGTAAATAGCAGACGACAGGAATGGTAACAAAACCGAGTTCGCGCGGACATTCTCCGCTTGACCGGCGGGGAAGGAACAACAATTCGTTCTTACGCGTCTTCAAAACCTACAGCTGATTTTGCCAGGCATGGCTCAGACGGCGGATTGTTTCGCGAAGGCGTACCGCGAGGTTCACGATCGTCCGAAGTCTCTGCGCGTCTGTGCTGGAGAGCCGGTCGCCATGGGACAGAACCAGTTCGGCGTTGCCGAGAATGCCTGTCAGGGGATTGTTGATCTCGTGCCGAAAAATGTCGGCAACGTCGGCCGGCATTTCCACCCAAGGGGGCCCAACCTTGGACTCCGAGCGCTCGGCCCACCGCGATCTCCGCTCGATCAGGCTCGCGGCTAAAGGTACGAAGTCTCCGACCCGGGCCACGAACTCGACGTCACCTTCAGCGACCAGCCTTGCGATTTCGGTTTGGCGCCGCGGATCTGCCAGCAAAATCACGGGGGCAATCGCGGTTAACTGACGCAAAATCTCGGCGATCGGAAGATCGTCCAAAAAGTCGTCGGCCAGAAGGATCACGCGCGGGGCATTACGCTGCATCTGCTCGTACAGCAGCGCAAGTGTCTGGACGCTGGAAATCGAGCCCCGTTTCGCCGAGCGCTCCACCTCGGTAGTCAGACGCCGTGCGAGATCCGTGTCTGCCATTCCCAGAAGAGCGCCCCTTTCCGCATGAGTCGCGATCGCGTTTGTGTTCATGTTCATATTCCCCGAGTCCTCCGAGTGACGCCGCGGGTTTTCGACGAACGCGAAGAATGAACTGTTTTTGCCAATTTCCGGCTTCGTTCGAGCCGGCGATTCACCGCTAACTTCAGTTCCTCCATGAGAAACGGCTTCGCCAGATACGGCAGCCCATTCGTCTCTAGAAATTCCAGGGTGCGAGGCGCCAGGATGTCGCCGGTGACGAAAATGATGCGGTGCTGTTCCGAACTTCCCGCCCGAACCAGAGCATCGTAGAAAGCGGGCCCATCGAGGCGCGGCATTCGCAGATCACATATCACCAGGTCGTACCAGTTGCGCGATAGCTGCGTGAGTCCCTCCTGGCTATCGAGAACCGCTTCGACTTGATATCCCTCCTCGCGGAGCACATCGACAATCAGTTGGGCGACAGTTGGTTCGTCCTCTACAACCAGAATTCGGCAACCCGTTGCATCGAGCGATTGTCGGGCCGGATGCGACAGAACAGGCTCTTGATCTCTCATGGGAATCGCAATCAAAGGCAATTCCACGATGAATTTCGCCCCTACTCCCGACCTATTTTCGAAGGTTACTTCCCCATCATGCTGCTGTACGATGCCGTAAATAATGGAGAGTCCCAGGCCGGTCCCGACCCCCGATGGCTTGGTTGTAAAAAAAGGATCGAAAATGCGCGAAGCGACTTCTGGGTGGATGCCCGGGCCATCGTCGGAAACTTCGAGCGAAATTCGGCTGTCTCCGAGGCGGCGCGTGCGGATCCAGACATGCCCCTGGCCGCGATCCTCGAGTAAAGCTTGCTCCGCATTTACCAGGAGATTCAACACGACTTGCTGGAGCTGATAAGGGTCCGCCATCGTTTCCGGAAGATCCGGCGCCAGGTCGCATTCCACGGCGATATTTTCGACTTTTAATTCGTAACTGCGCAGCGCGAGAGTGCGCTCGACAATTTCATTCAAGTCCACGCGAGTGCGCTCGGGTTTATTTTCGCGCGCGAAATAGAGCAGGTTCTTCACAATTCGGCGGGCCCGCTCAGCTTCGTGAAACACCTTTCTGGCTTCGGAGAGCTGCGCTACCGTCAGTCCATGGCCCAGCAACAACTGCCCGTATCCCATGATTGTGGTGAGCGGATTATTCAGTTCGTGCGCAATCCCGGAAACAAGCTGTCCCAAAGCAGCCATTTTCTCCGTTTGCAGAAGCTTCGATTGTATCTGTCTCTCGCCAGTGACGTCGTTATAGAGTTCCAGCCATCCTATTGCGCGACCGTCGCCATCGAGCACGGGACGGGAAAACCGTTCCAGCACCCGATTTGCAGGCCGAACTATCTCGAGTTCGTCGTGCTTCGACTGTGCCTTGCCCGCCACGAAGGACTTCCAGGGAGCGGAAAAACGCGCGGGGTCGCGGAATCTTTGGGCCACCAGACGTTCCAATTCTTCGAACCGTTCCACCTGTTCCAGATCTTGCAATCCCAGCGAGAAGTATTGTCCAAATCGCGCATTCGAAAATCGCAATCGCCCAACCGGATCAAGCAGAATGACTCCCGCCTGGACAGAATCGATGACACTGGAAAGTTCAGCTTCCGCTCCCCGCAACTTCCTACCGGCGCGCATCGTCTTATTACCAGCGTCCCTTGAGAATCCAGAAGCTGCAAAGAAGCGCGGTGGCCACCGTAACTCCATACTCCAAGGTGCGTCGGAGAACTCTCGCCCAAACGCTGTGCTTCGTGGTACCCAGTGCGATAAACATGTGCAGTACACTGCATAATCTTGACCATGCAGAAAATCTTTTGAAGCATCCTTAATGCGTGGTTTTTCAACGTGTTTGCGGGAATCTTCGGAGAAGAATTGCCAGAAAAGCTTCCCAGTTCGATACGACCGTCCCCGTCTAGGAATTTTCTGTGAGCGGATCCGCGATCCGAAGGACTACAAATAACTGATGCCGGGTCCACGCGGTATTTAATTCGTCCGCTCTTGGGCCTCGTACTGCTTCAGCTTGCGATAGAGAGTGGTCTTGCCGATGCCGAGAAGACGCGCGGCGACAAGCTTGTCACCACTGGCTTCGCGCAAGGCGTGAAGAATCGCGCGCCGCTCCAGTTCCTCGAGCGGCAGAAGTTCGTCGTTCTGGGGCAATCGCTCACCCCGGGCATACTGGAGGTTCGAAGGGAGGTCCCCGACATGCAGAATCGCGCTCGACCCCAGGGCTATGGCTCGTTCGATAGCATTTTCGAGTTCCCGCACATTGCCCGGCCAGTCGTAGGCCATCAGCCGCGACATGGCATCCTCCGAAACGGTGTGAGTCTTGCCGTTCGCTTCGCCGTACTTTTCCAGAAAAGAATTCACCAGGATCGGGATGTCGCTCTTACGCTCGCGTAGCGGCGGGAGCTTGATTTGGACAACATTCAACCGAAAGTAAAGGTCTTGCCGAAATGCGCTCTGCCGAACAGCCGCTTCGAGGTCGCGGTTTGTAGCAGCGATAATGCGCACCGCAAGAGGACGCCGGTCGGTCGAGCCCACCGGCCTGATCTCCTTTTCCTGCAAAGCACGCAGCAGTTTGGCCTGCAAGTCCACGGGAAGATCTCCAATTTCATCGAGGAAGAGCGTGCCGTTATCCGCAGCCTCCATTAGTCCCTGCTTGGTGTGTATCGCTCCGGTGAAAGCCCCCTTCACGTAGCCGAATAGTTCCGATTCGATCAAAGTCGGAACCAGGGCAGAACAATCCACCGGGACGAACGGCTTGCCCTTGCGCACGCCTGAATAATGAATGGACCGAGCGACCAATTCTTTCCCCGTACCACTCTCCCCCAGAATAAGAACGGGATATGCGTGCTGGCTCACCTTCTCGATGAGCCGGTAAACGCGTTGCATCTTCGGTGAAACACCGATCAAGCCCGCGAATCCTGGCCGAGTGCGAAGTTCTTCGCGCAAAATCCGGTTTTCTTGGTCTACCTCGAGCAGGCGAACCATGCGATCGAGCTTGCTGCGCAACTCGGGAATGTGGAATGGCTTGGCTACGTAGTCCGCGGCGCCCATGCGTGTTGCTTCCACCGCGCTCTCAATCGTTCCGTATTGCGTCAACACCATCACCGCCGTCTGCGGATATATTTCCTTAACCCGCTTCAGCAATTCGATTCCGCCAATCTGCGGAACTCGCAGATCGGTGATGACGATCTCGATGGGAGAGTGCTCCAGGATTTCCAGCGCCTGCTCCGTCGTCGCCGCCGTTTTTGTACGCAAGCCCGATTCGGCGACCACCTCGCGGCAAAGACTTCGTGTTGCGTCCTCATCATCGACGATAAGAACTGTAACGCCCATTGGCCCTTCACCTGTGAAAGCGGTACCTGCTCCACTTGCCAAGGTCGGTTCCCCTTTCTGCCCTAAGTCCGTAAAACAGATGCACTACGGGCACCAATTCAGAAAAATCCCGAACTGCTCAAATTAAAGCTCTTAGATATGAACATGAGCTTGCAGTAGGCGTGAGTTTAGTGTCGATTCGGAACAATAAGCAAGTCCGTATTAATACGTAAAATACATAAGCTTCTTATAATCTTACAGATACGGGAGGCAAACAGGGAACCGGCGTTTCAAAGTGGGAAGATTGGCCTTATTCGTCGAACACAAATCTCGAATTCATACTAACGGGTTCGTTCGTTAACGTGTTGAAGGCTGGACGGTGATATTGGACGAGCAGCTTGCACCGTTGCCTGCGCCGTTGTCCACTCGCGTCGTGAGATTGTACGTCCCAGCCGCGAGGCCACTCGAATCCCAACGCACGTAGGGGCCGATCCCGATGATTTTGCCGCCCGATGCGGTCCATGTGTAGTTGAGCGGACGGCCGCTCGCATCGGCTGCTGTGACCGTCGCCGCCACTGAATCATTCGAGCCTTCCATCACAGACGACTTCTCCACCGAGCATGAGGCGGTCACGCTGTCCGGAGGCACGGGCTTTTCCGGCCAGCGCGAATATGCGAGTTTGACCACAAAGCCATTGCGGTCCTGATGATTCGTCAAATTCATGTTGTACCGATAGCCTACGTCCATCGCGAAATTCTTCAGCGCGTAAACGCGAAACCCCATGAGGTTGTCCACCGGGTCCCGCGCGCCGAATGAGGTGTTCTGAATGCCCTTGCCGATATAAATCAGGCTGTCGTATTCCGTAACAATCTGAAAGCGCTTCTCCGGGAACACCAAAAGCCCCACTCCGATCGGCATCTGATCCGCGAGCCGCAAGACGCTTGGAGTAGGTGTGCCATCGAAGGTGACCGTGTAATTCGATTCGCGCGTAAACCGATAAGCCCAGTTGATCGTCGCCAGAATGCTGCGATGGAAAAGAGTTTTGCTGGCCTCCAGACCAATCCCGTAATTGAACTGCCCAGTCTGAACCTCATTTCTGAGCAGATTGGAATACCCCGTCTGCGTGGGAATGTAGAAGTCATTGCGAATCGAAAGACTCAGCGGTTTGCCTCGCCTTTCGGAACGCAGCGCAATCTTGAATCCCAGGTCCCATTCTCCGATCCCGCCGCCGTTGTGCGATGCAAACGGAAAATCCTCGACATACGCGGGAGGACAGGCCGCCGTGCTGCACGGAAGGTAGGGCGCATAGATCGTATTCAGATATTGCAAACCATTTGTCGAGTTCAGGCTCAGCAGGCTGGGCTGGTCCACGTGGATGTGTTCGTTCGCGTCGAGTGAAGCGAAAACCGTAAACCAATTCGTAATTCCGACGCCAAAGGATGGCACGGTCTGAAGAACCGTAATATCGCCCGGCATGCGCGAGAATTTGTTCACACCGGCTACAATATCGAAGGCATGTTTCGGAAGAGTTTCGCCCGTCCCCACAGTGAAAAGACCCGGAGTACCGTCCAGCGCGGGCATTGGGTCCCACTTGTGCGCCTGCTCGGGACCCGTATCATCCGCCCCGCCCGAATTTGCAGCTGGCGCGGCTCCGGCCTGTGCACTGGACCCGGCGGTAGCGTCCGCAGCCGGAACTGCGGTCGAAGCGATCACGGGCTTAGCTGTAGCACTGACTGGCGAAGGAGCGGTATCGCTGGTCTTGTCCACGGGCTTTTTGTCATCCGCGAGGCCAATCAAAGCTAGCAGTAGAACAGATAAGAGCAGCGTTACTCCGCGTGCTGAAAATCTCATTCACCCCTCCCTGTGGAGGAACCTTCGAGTCTTAAGCCGATCCGGGAGTCGCACCGCGGCGGCACTATCGAGAGACACAGCTACCACAACAAACATGCCTGGGACCGTAAAATGGGAGGCTGCGAGCCTCGCCCAAAGCAAACCATTGAATCCGGGCGAATTATAATTCACGCTCACCGGTTCCAGAACTACTTTCTGCGGGCTGCGACGGAAGGCAAGGCGTTTGGAAACAGGAGTAGAGTTTTGGACACGCCTCAGGCCACCCCGTCCCCGGAACTGCCATCTCATATTATCGTTACCAGTAACTTGTGCGTTCACCCAGCGAATAGCCGAGCTAAGGATTTCAGGAGGACTCAATGCGACGCACGTGGATGCTTTCGGCGATGACGATTTTGCTGGCTGCGGTTGGATTGCCCGTTTGCGCTCAACCCCAGGATTCCCAGGCGACAAACCCTAACGTCGCGCCGTATGAAGTGCACGCGGGAACGCGTTTCATAATCGCGCTCCACGATAAGCTCAGCACCAAAACGGACAAGGCCGGAAAACAATTCGCGGCTCGCACGCTCGAAAGCATTAAGACCGCCGACGGAACCACACTCCCCGCGGGCGCGGAAGTCCGCGGCCATATTGACAAAGTCGTGGCTGCAGGAAAAACGGGTCGCGCGCGAATTTGGCTCGCATTCGATGACATCAAGACTCCCGATGGTTGGGTGCCGCTCGTTGCCGAATTGATTGACACGCCGGGAATCCACTCGGTTCGCGTGGCCTACGACCACGAGGGCGAAATCGAAGCAACGTCGAGCACGCGAAAAGTGGCAGAGCAAGCGGCTGCCGCCGGAGCTCTCGCCGGAGCGGCTACTGGTATGGCCACCGGGAAAACGAAAGATGCCGCCATCGGTGCTGCGATCGGCGCCGCCACTGCCTACATGGTGACCTCCGGCATTGGACAAGAACTCACTCTCGACGAGAACACCAAGCTCGAGCTCATCCTCGAGCGCCCGCTTCGTATGGGCCGCACCTAGCCGTCGGAGCGCGTCGAGATCACCAAGCATTGCCGCCCATTGGTCCCTGGGCTCCCGCCAGCAAACCCAGTGTGTTCCCTTGGATTTACAAGGCACTGCTGGTAGATTCAGTCGTGATGGCTTCCGATAAACCACCTTTGCAGCGCATTCTAATCGTCGAGGACGAAGACAACGCCCGCAAGGGCTACGAAGCGCTCCTCCGAAAATGGAACTTTGAGGTCTTGGGCGTTGGGACCGGAGAAGACGCGCTTGCAAAATTCCAGGATTTTCAGCCGAACGTAATTCTCGCCGACGTCGAACTCCCGGGAATGAACGGCCTCGAATTGCTGGGCCATCTCGGCGAGGAAATCCAGCGAATTCCCGTAATCATCATCACCGGCCGCGGCAGCGACGAGCGCGTGGTGCAAGCCATCGAAGCCGGCGCATACTGGTACATCGAAAAGCCCTTGAAGCCGCCAGTCCTGCGCGCGCTCCTCGACCGCGCCTTAGGGCGGGTGCGCGACCAGCAAGCCGTCGCAGCTCTTACCCGCGACCTGCGTACGGCGGGAAAGCTGGGCGTCCTGGTCGGCTCTTCCGCGGCCATGCAGGACATAATGCGCCAGGTCGAAATGGCCGCGCCCTCCACCGCCTCCGTGCTCATCACCGGTGAAACCGGCTCCGGCAAGGAAATGGTCGCACGCTCCATCCACATGCTCTCGCCGCGAGCCGATCGCCCGTTCGTCGCCATCAATTGCTCCGCGATTCCTGAATCGTTGATGGAAAGCGAAATTTTCGGCCACGAAAAGGGCGCCTTCACCGGAGCCGCTGAGCGCCGCATAGGCTGCTTCGAGCTGGCGGACGGCGGCACGCTCTTGCTCGACGAGATTGGTGAAATGCCCGCTCAAACGCAGGCCAAGCTCCTGCGCGTACTCGAAGACAGCAAAGTTCGGCGGCTCGGAAGCAAGGTCGAGACGCCAGTGGATGTCCGCGTTCTTGCCGCCACGAATAAAAATCCGGAGACGGCTGTCGCGGACGGCCACCTACGCCAGGATTTATATTTCCGGCTGAACGTATTCCACATTCACCTGCCGCCGATGCGTGAGCACAAAGAGGATTTGGCGCTTCTGGTCGAACACCTCCTGACGGATATCTCCGCAAAGCATCACAAGAAGGTTACCGGCATAGGCGCGGACGTGATGGACCTTTTCAAGTCCTATCCCTGGCCGGGAAATGTGCGCGAGCTGCGCAATGTACTCGAGCGCGCCGCCATCGCGTCCGATCGCGGAACCGTCGGCCGACAGCATCTTCCGTCGGATTTTGGCCGCGCGCCCGCAACCTCAGCTTCCGGACTCGGCGGAATCAAGTTCCCCGTTGGCACAACCGTGGACGCCGTCGAACGCGAGCTGATCCTGCAGACTCTCGCCGCCACCAGCCAGAACAAGACGCGCGCCGCAGAGCTTCTGGGCATAAGCCTGAAAACACTGCATAACAAATTGAAAGAGTACGAGGCGGGGCGGAGCCATGCGTCTCAGCCTGAAAACTAAATTCACACTGGCGACTTCACTGCTGGTCCTCGCAGTGGTCACTACAGTTTCGAGCCTTTACATCGCGCGGCTCACGCGCCAAACCTTGCGGCAGGCAGATGAGCGCGCGCGATTCGTCGCCCAGCAGGTCTTCCTGGCCTGCCAAAACGCGCTGGCCGACGCCGCCGAGCGCGGCGATGCCCCCGCGTCTCCCAGCCCCGCCGACGTGCGCGAGTACGTCCGTCGGACTCTCGACAACAGTAGTTCGTTGAATTCCGTAGTGGAATCCGCGGTCGGCTACTCGCCGACCATTTACGAAGTTTCGATCAGCGACCGCGATGGCATCGTCCTCATTTCCAGCGACGCCTCTCTGCGTGGCGAAAAAGTAGCTTCGCGGCCGAGCGTGCCTTCCCTCGTGCGCGCCGGATTTTTTCAGCAGCTTCGCACTCTCTACGGGCCGCCGCAGGTTTACGAAGATTCCCTTCCTTTCAATCTCGGTACCGGGCCCTTCGGCGATATTCGCGTCGGCCTCTCATCGACCCTGATTCGGAGTGAAATCTCCTCGCTGCTCGAGTCGGCCGGATGGTATGCGCTTGCCTCCGTCCTGCTTTCAACTTTGCTCGCATTCGTCGTCAGCCGCGCCTCGCTCGCCCCCATTGAGCGAATTTCGGCACAATTGGACCGCATCTCCGCCGGCGAATTCGACCTCGAGCCCGTGGAGCGAGGTGACGAACTCGGAGCCGTCAGCACGAAGATCATCGGCATCGGAAAGCAGCTGCGCGATGTGCGCGAAATCTTCAGTACCCTGCGCGAAAATCTAGATCAGGTCATGAGCGGCCTGGAGGACGGATTACTTTTATTCAATGCCGACGGCCGCGCGGTACTGGTAAGTCCCTCCGTTGAGAATTTCCTGCACGGCCGTCCGGATGAACTTCGCGGACGCCGCGTCAGCGAAATTTTTCCGCCCGGGCATCCGGTCCGCAACGCGCTGGGAATCGAAGGTGACGACATCGTTCCCATCGAGGGCGCGGAAGTTACACTCGAAAGCGCCACTGGGCGGCACCGCATTGGCTTGAGCGCCCAGGTGATTCGAGAACACGGTGTGCGCATGGGTACCCTCGTTACATTGCGCGACGTGGAATCGATCGAGCGCATCGGGAATCAGCTCCAGGTTTCGGAGAGGCTCGCGGCGCTCGGCCGCGTCACCGCCGGTGTGGCACACGAAGTGAAAAATCCCCTGAACTCCATGCGTCTCTGGCTGGAAGTCCTTAAGGCCAACATGCCCGTGGAATTGGAAGCACAGCAAGCCGTGAAAATGCTTGATAGCGAAATCGACCGGCTCGATCGCGCCGTAAAGACATTTCTCAATTTCACCAAGCCGGTCGAATTCAAGCTGGAAGAGACCGACTTGCGTGTGCTGCTCGATGAAGTCCTCGATGCCGCCCGGCCCGCAATCTCACGTGCAGGCGTCGAATTGCGCGTGGATTTGCCTTCCGAGTTTCCACCCGTGCTCGTGGACCACCAGCTCATGCATCAGGCCGTCTTCAATCTGCTGCTGAACGCTTGCGAATTCTCGAGCCCGGGCGGCCAGATCATGCTGAGCCTGCGCCGTAGCGGTGAATCCGCGGTAATCTCGGTCGCCGACACCGGCGTGGGGATCTCCGCGGAAGACAAAAAGAAGATTTTTCAGCTCTTTTTTACGACCAGGCCCGGCGGAACGGGCATCGGGCTGGCCAACACGTTTCGGTTTGTGCAGTTGCACAATGGTCGGATAGAATTCGATTCGGAGGTCGGGCGCGGTACTACCTTCCGGGTGGAATTGCCGCTCGCTCGTTCGATCGAGTCACCGGCCGGTAAGCTCCGCGACTTCAGCCAGCCTTTTGCTGAAGAAAAGAGGTAAATGCCCAGCCGAAATACGAACGCTAGATCCTTGGCTGCCCTCTTGCTTTGCGGGCTTTCTCTTTTTGTCGGTGGGTGCGACCAAAGGACGGTGAAGGCGTCTCCGCCGGTGGCGTCGGCGCCCATGCCGCAGCCTGCCGATTCCAAGCCGCTGACCAGCATCGCTCCCGATACTGCGGCCACACCACCCGAGGTCGCCGAGGTTCCTCCCTCCACTCCGCCCCCGGCTGCGACTGGCACGCTTCCGGTTGAGCCTTCGCGCTCCAAGCCCGCGCCTCCGCCTCGCAGGCAGGCCGCGGAGCCTGCCGCGGAAACGCCCTCCGAGCAGCCCTCGCGCCCGCCCGCCATTCAGATCTCTCCGCAACTCTCGCCCAACGACCAGGCGAGCTACGAACACAAGACCGACGACGACATCAACGTCGCGGAAAAAAATCTCCAGCAGATAAATGACAGGCAGCTCAGCGCGGCCCAACACGATCTGGTCGAGAAGATCCGCAGTTTTCTGTCGCAGTCTCGCGATGCCAGCAAGGCTGGCGACTGGGCCCGCGCGCAAAATCTCGCCCAGAAGGCCCGCCTGCTTTCTGTTGAGCTCGTTGATTCGCTCTAGGTCCGGATGTGAGACCGCGAGGCTCGTGGCATCGCTGACATCCTGGTTCCCTAACAAATACTGCTAATATGGGCGATGTGAGTTCATTTGACGTTGTCATCATCGGCGGCGGCGTAATCGGTTGCTCGATAGCGTTCGAATTGGCCGCCGAGAAACTCAATGTTGTCGTTCTGGATCGCGACGAACCCGCCCGAGGAGCTTCCTGGGCCGCAGCCGGAATGCTCGCACCTGGGCCGGACTCGCCGGAAAGTCTACCGCTCGTCCCATTCGCCAAGGAAAGCCTGCGCCTTTACCCCGAATTCATCGCCGCTCTGGAGGAAACCTCCGGGCTTTCCGCAGCTTTTGCGCGCGAAGGAACGCTCGCGGCTTTTTTCGCGCCCGGTGGTGAACGAGAGCGCGACCAAATGGTCGCCGAATATCGAAGGCTGGGGATTCCCATCGAGCCGATTCCGCTCGGAACCGCCCGCGAGATGGAAAAAGGACTCGGCTACGCAGCAGCCGCGGTGGCCTGGCTGCCCGACGAAGCGACCGTCGATCCTCGCTCGCTGATGAGCGCCCTGCTGTCAGCCATCCGCCGTCGCAACATCGAAATTCGTCCCGGCTGCGATGTCACTTCCCTGCTGTGCGAGAAAGGCCGCTGCACCGGCGTGGTAGCAGGCGGTGAAAGGATTTTGGCGAAGACCGTCGTCGTCGCGGCGGGCTGTTACTCGGCAACAATCACGAATGAAAACACAACCGGGGGGAATTGGCTCGCGCGCTACGCCCCGACGCACCCTGTCCGCGGACAAATGGTCGCATTGCGAACGTCCGGAATAAGCCTGCGCCGCGTATCGCGCTCCGAGCGAGGTTACCTCGTGCCGCGGCCCGACGGTCGAATCATCGCCGGCAGCACGCTCGAAGACGCCGGGTTCGAAAATCGCGTCACGCCTGCCGGGATGCGCAAAATTCTCGACGCTGCGTTGGAACTCGCGCCCGGTCTGGCAGACGCGGAAATCTCGGAGACCTGGTCCGGTTTGCGACCCGGCACTCCCGATCAACTCCCCATCCTCGGCCCCACCGACATCGAAGGCTTGCTCATCGCCACAGGGCACTATCGAAACGGCATCCTGCTCGCGCCTGCAACAGCAAAGCTCCTGAGAGAATGCATTGTGAACGGCAAGATCGCGTCCAATGCCCAAGCGTTTTCGCCGATGCGATTTTCCGCTGCGAAATCGCAAACAGCTCATTCCAAACGCGCCACGGCCTTATCGTGACTTTGACCAAACGAAATCAGAAAGGAAACTGGCTGCGAGCAGGCTCGCGGTTTGGCGGCCCTGGAAGTGTTGAGGATTGTCCCAGGTTTGTGAATTGAATCTTGTCCGCGTCGAGCAATATTCCGCGGTCTAAAACTGCTTCCACCGTCGAGCCTCGCGGCAATTCGGCTTCCGGACCGCGCGTCAGCAGCACCGCCATCAACCCCACGGCCGCCCCGATACCGGCGCCGATGCCTGCTCCTTTTGCACCCTGTCCCGCGATGGCGCCGATTCCGGCACCGGCGGCCGTAGTCTTTGCCACCGTACCCACATCGCCGCCTTTATCGGAATCACCGATAATTTTGCCTTCATTATTGGTGGTCTCGTTGCCCCCGGTTCCGGCATTGCCCGGAACCGCGTTCAAGTTGACCATGTACGCGTTCGGCAAAATCAGGGTGCTCAAGCGAATCATCAGTTCGCCCCGGCCTTTCACCCGCCCGGGCCGCTTCGATTCGGTCACTTCCCCACTGACGTACGATCCCGCCGGAATCACCACGCGCCCATCGATCATCACCGGAAAGAGCGTCTCGAAGTAGACCGGGTCGCCGGGCCGGGCGCTACGAGTCGAGATTGCATTGTGCAGAACGAGAGGAATATGGGTTCCGGTCGGAACTTCCACCTTGGCCTTCGAACTCTGCGACGGTGCCGCGCTAGTTGGGGCCGCGGACGTGGCAGCCGCGGTCTGTGTCGTAGGCGTCTCCGGTGCTTTCGGAGCGGAAGCTTCTGGGGTTGGTGCTGGAGGTAACGGGCCATCCTGTTGCGCACGCGCTGGAACCGCCAACGCCGCAGCCGCTCCCATTACCATGACCAGCGTTCCCGCGCGGAGCAGACCAACCGGACGGCTTGTCATATACGCCCCCGACTATTCCCGGATCTAATAGCTCTGCAGAATGATGCGCCTCGGCAGCGCCGAGATGTACGTAGCATAACCCTCACTATCCTGTCTTTCTACCTGTTCTTGCAAGCTAGCGAGCCGGGGAGGTGTATGACTAGGACACCCGATGGCTTCCCAGTCCTGTGCCGGGAATATACTGATGTAACAGGCAGAACTTGCGACTCTTACACAAGCCCGACCTGCGCGCTCCCTCTTCCCTTCGCCGGAAGACGCTGCTCATTATCAGCCTGGCCATGCTCGGTCTGGTGGGCGGCCTGTATGCGCTTTCACGCGTGGTCCTTCTCCGTGGGTTTTCAAAGATCGAAGAGGAGTTCGCGCGTCAAAACCTGGAACGGGCCTCCAGTGCGCTCGCGAACGAACTCGAAATGTTGGATCGAATCACGAGCGAGTATGCCGAATGGGATCAAACTTATGCGTACATGCAAAAGAAAAATCCGGGTTACGTGAAATCCGAATTCCCCGGCGCGACCTTCCAGGAGGTCAAAATAAATTTCGTAGTCATTCTCGACACCTCGGGCCGCGAGGTCTTCTCCAAGAGCTTCAGCTTGGCCAAGCACGAAGAAATCGGCCTGCCCGATGGCCTTAGGGACCATTTGAAGCCCGGTTCTCTCCTTGCCACTCACCACGGTCAGTCGGGCAACGTCGTGGGTATCCTTCAGCTGCCTTCGGGCCCCATTCTCGTTGATTCCCATCCGATTCTAAAGAGCAACGCCGAAGGACCCATCTTGGGCACTTTGATCATGGGCCGCTTGCTCGACCGAGACGAAATTCTGCGCCTGAGCGAAATGACCCACATGCCGTTCGACATCGAAAGCCCGGAGTCAGCAACGGCGTGGCCCGGAGCGCATGCCCCTGACGCCTCGACCGCGGCCTCGGCGCCTATTCTCGTACAGGCCATCAACGGCGAGTCTCTGGCCGCTTATGAGGAGTTGAACGATATTTACGGAAAGCCGGTAGCGGTTTTGCGCATTCTTCTTCCGCGGAAAATCTATCAGCAGGGCCACACCAGTTTGCTGCAGTTTCTTTTGCTCTTGCTGGCAGCCGCATTCACGTTCGTAGCGGTCACGCTCTACCTCCTCGAACGCGCCGTTCTCGCTCGCGTCGCGAACCTTTCCACAAATGTCACGCTCATCGGCGCCAGCGGCGACCTCTCGGCGCGCTTGGATGTTCCGGGTCAGGATGAATTGTCCTTCCTTGGCACTGCCATCAATGGAATGCTCGCGGATCTCGACATGGCGCAGGCCGAACGCCACGAAGGGCGCACCCGCCTGGACCTCATGATGGAAAGAATGCCCGCGATTCTGTGGACCACGGACAAGGATCTGCGATTCACTTCCGCGATCGGGGCCGGCCTCGAGGCCCTGGGGCTGCGCAAAAATGAATTGGTAGGCCAAACGCTTTTTGAGTACTACCAAACGAAGGATCCGGAATTTGGCCCCATCGCCGCGCACAGAAAAGCGCTCGCCGGGGAGTCCGTTACCTACGAGGTGGATTGGCAAAACCACGTCTTTGAGTCTCACGTCCAGCCGCTGCGCGGCACAGAAGGAGACCTCATCGGAGTGATCAGCGTGGCACTCGACATCACCGATCGCAAGCACCTCGCCGACCAGTTGCGCCAATCGCAGAAGATGCAGGCGGTCGGCGAACTTGCCGGCGGCGTGGCCCACGACTTCAACAATCTCCTGATGGTCATGAAGGGGCACGCCGAGATGCTCCTGGAGCGTTTGCCCGCATCTTCTCCGCAGCGAACGAACGTCGAACAAATCGAAAAGGCCGCGGAGCGCGCAACATCTCTCACGCGGCAATTATTGGCCTTCAGCCGCAAGCAGGTGCTGCAATCGCGCGTGCTCGATATGAACGAGGTGGTTGCGGGGATGATCCAAATGGTCTCGCGCGTGATTGGCGAAAATATCGAGCTGGCTTTCCTGCCGGGAGCGAAGCTCGGCTCCGTGAAGGCGGACCCCAGCCAGATCGAACAGGTACTCTTGAATCTCGTGGTCAATGCTCGCGATGCCATGCCGGAAGGCGGCCGGCTCACCATCGAAACTTCCAACGTCGATCTCGATAAGAGCTACTCGGCAAAACATGCCATCGTCGATCCTGGTCCTTACGTCATGTTGACCGTCACCGATACTGGCTGCGGCATGGACGTCCAAACGCAATCGCGCGTTTTTGAACCGTTTTTCACCACCAAAGAAGCCGGAAAAGGCACCGGCCTCGGCCTCGCCACCGTGTACGGTGTGGTGAAGCAGAGCGGCGGATATATCTGGGTCTACAGCGAGATCGGGCAAGGCACCACGTTTAAGGTTTACCTGCCCAAGGTCGTCGCGCAAACCGAAAAACCCAACATGGAAAGAGCGCTGCCGAGCCCGGCTCCGGGCACCGAAACGATTCTTTTTGTGGAAGATGAAGAGGGGGTGCGCGAACTGGTCCGCGATTATCTCGCCGGCAGCGGTTATCGTGTTCTCGACGCGCCAGACGGTATCCAAGCCCTGGAGCTTGCCGCCGCACATCGCGGACCCATTCAGTTATTGATTACCGATGTGGTCATGCCTCGCGTCAGCGGGCGCGAACTCGCCACGCGGCTTACCGCAGCCCGCCCAGATTTGAAAGTCCTCTATATTTCCGGATACACCGACGACAGCGTATTTCGCCACGGCGTGCTCGAAGGCGGCATGGCCTTCCTGCAAAAACCCTTTACCTTGAAGGCCATCGCACGGAAGATTCGGGAAGTGCTCGATGGCGAGCTCATCACATCCGTCCCACGCGGAAATTCCGGCAACGACCGCCAGAATCCCCGCTGATTCTTACCCAACAGGCATTCTAATGGAAGCCAGCTAGATCAGAAAAACAGTCTGGCCGGTTAAATCGAAGCGCTTCCGGCAGCGGATGTTCCGGCAGGCCACCATATTGTCCACTCGGACCATATAGGATCGCGCCTTCGCGAACTTCGCGCGGTCTTCCTCGTTTCCACCCGGTGGAACTTGCGCCTTTTTCGTGCGAACGATCCATCGCACCGGGAAGGCGCTTTCCTGCCGGCAATGCGGGCACACCAGCGTGATCTGCTTCGTTTCTTCTTTCTCGTCGTAATACCTTTTTTCGTCCATTCGCCTCTGCCTATAAGGGACGATATCGCCACGCCGCACGCGGCGCAAGCATACTTTTCCGCGCGCGCGTGTGATTTCGCCATGCGTTCTGTTACGATGCCGCCGGCTTTCGCTCCCATGCTCTCAGCTTCCTCCGCTAATAAAAAATTCCCAGACTGGCTGCGGTGGAGCGCTCTCCTGTGGTTGCTCGTTTGGGTTCCCACCTACTGGCGTGTTTGGGGCCCGGTAAATTTCCTGTTTCTCTGCGATATCGCCGCCGGTCTCACCTGCATCGGACTGTGGACCAGTAATTCACTCCTACTATCGAGCCAGGCGATTTCGTCGCTGCTAATCGATTTCGCGTGGGGACTTGACGTTGCCTGGCGTCTTTTTTTCGGCCGCCACTTGATCGGCGGTACTGAATATCTTTTCGACGCGCGCTTTCCTCTCTGGGTGCGCTTGCTGTCTCTATTTCATCTGTTCCTGCCGTTTCTCCTCTTGTGGGCCTTGCATCGCGTCGGCTACAACCGCCGTGGTTGGGCGCTGCAATCCGCGATTGCGCCGATTGTCTTAGTGCTGACGCGAATCGCGTCCACGCCCGAAAAGAACATCAATTTTGCATTCACCGATCCATTCTTCCATCGCGCTTGGGGGCCGGCTCCCGTTCATCTCGCGGTGACTTCTCTCTTCCTCATCTGCGTCGTGTACCTCCCCACCCACTTGCTCCTCTCTCGTATGTTCCCTCCTTTGCAAAACACACTAGACCCACAGTCCTAATTTAGAGGAAGCCACACAGAGTTAATTTACGGATTCAGTCTGTCTTACGGCGCGGAGGTCGATTCCAAGCTGTTGGCATTTTTTGTAGAGGTGGCTGCGCTCCAGGCCCAGCGCTTTGGCTGTGTTCGTCACGTGGTGACGGTGCCGCTTCAGCTCGGCAAGCAGCGTCTCGCGTTCAAACGCTTCCACGCGCTCCGCAAGCGTACCGGTCCCGAGCGCGTCCGAAGAAGATCCCTGTCCGCCGGAGGCGCTCACAGACGTTCCATGAAGTCCTTGCGGAAGGGCTCGGGCGACCGTTGCAGGATCGACCACGTCACCCGCGCCGAGCAAAAGCGCACGTTCGACCACGTTGCGCAGCTCGCGCACGTTTCCCGGCCACGCATAGCGCTCCATTTCCTCGATCGCCTCGCGCGAAAAACTCTTGGGCTTCCAATTGTTTTGTTCGCTCAACTGCCGGACGAAATGCTCCACCAGCACGCGAATATCCTCGCGTCGCTCACGCAGCGGCGGGACAACGATCGGAAATACGAACACGCGATGATACAAATCCTCACGAAACGTTCCGTGCCGGACCTGGTCTTCCAGGTTGCGGTGCGTCGCCACCACCACGCGCACATCCACGGCGAACGGTTTGTCGCCGCCCACGCGCTCGATCTCGCCCTCTTCCAGCACGCGCAGCAGCTTCGCCTGCATCGACATTGGCATGTCGCCGATTTCGTCGAGAAACAAAGTGCCGCGGTGCGCCTGCTCGAATTTCCCGATGTGGCGTCCCGCGGCTCCGGTGAAAGCGCCTTTCTCATGCCCGAAAAGTTCGGTCTCCATCAGCTCGGCCGGAATTGCCGCGCAATTCAGCGATACAAACGCACCGGTGCTGCGCGGGCTTTTCTCATGCAGCGTGCGTGCTATCAGCTCCTTGCCGGTTCCTGTCTCCCCGCGAATGCAAACGCGCGTTTCGCTCGCGGCTACGTGTTCCACTTGCGCCATCACCTCGCGCATGGCAGCGCTGGCCCACACGATGTGGTGCCGCCCCAGCCTCCGCTTCAGATCGCGGTTTTCTTCTTCGAGGCGTTTCACCCGCAGAGCATTCTCCACGGTCAGCAGCAACTTCTCCGTGGAAATCGGTTTTTCGAGGAAATCGGCCGCACCCAGCCGCGTCGCTTTCACCGCCATTTCGATGGTGGCCTGCCCGGACATCATAACGATAGGAGCAGTCACGCCAATATTTTTGAGGTCTTCCAGCAAGGCAATGCCGTCGCGCCCGGGCATTACCACATCGGAGAGAATCAGATCGAAGCGCTCGGTCTTGGCAATTTCGGCCGCGCGCGCAGCATTGTCGGAAACAGTAGCCTCATGTCCCGCAAGCCGAAAAGCGCGCGCCAGCGAAGCAAGCGTATTCGCGTCGTCATCAATGATCAGGATATGAGCTTTCGTGGGCACGCGGGGTTACGCCTCTTTTTGTTCCTCTTCGTGTTCAACCGGAGGAGCCTCGGGATGAAGCGTCGGCTTGGCCGGGAGGTCGATGTGAAACGCTGTGCCCACGCCCGTTTCGCTTTCAACCGAAATTCGTCCGCCATGGTCCGCGACCACCGCTTGCACGATCGCCAGGCCCAGACCCGTCCCATGCTGCTTGGTCGTGTAATAAGGAGTGAACACGCGCTCGGTTTCTTCCGGCGTCAGCCCCGTACCCGTATCGGAAACTTCCAAATGCACGTTGCCGTCGTCGTGCGTCGTGCGCAGCATCAGCACGCCGCCCGCAGGCATGGCATCCATCGCATTCAAAATCAAGTTCTCGATCGCGCGATGCAGCAACGCCGCATCGGCTTGTATCGGCGGAAGATTTTCTTCCAGGTGCAGTTCGGAGGTGATTGGCGGACGCCCCACGGCGCCGAATTGCGCTTCGAATAGTTTCACTCCGCTCCGTACAATATCGTTCAAATTCACCGGACCCAGCTCGGGTTGCGGCATCTTCGCGAAATCGCTGAAGCGGCCCACAATCGTCTTCAGATTTTCTATCTCGGACAGCAGTATCCCGGTGGACTCGCGGAACACCTCTTCGAATTGCGCCGGGTTCTGCTCTTTCGCTCTCTGCAGATTCTCCACCGTGGTCTGCAGCGGGAAGAGTGGGTTCTTCAGCTCGTGCGCCAGACGCCGCGCAACTTCGCGCCATGCCGCCACTCGTTCCGCTTGGATCAGCCTTTCGCGCTGCTCCACGAGTTGCTGCGTCATTTGATTAAATGACGCGGCCAGCTGGCCGATTTCATCGCCGCCCCGCACCGCCACTCGCGTGTTCCAGTTTCCTTCTGCCACTTCGCGTGCGCCCGCCGCGAGTTTTTGCACCGGGCGCGTCACACGCGCCGCTCCCCACCAGCTGACCAATAATCCGAGCAACACGCCAATCGCCGCAACACCGAACGCCAGCCATAGAATGTGCCGCTCCAGCGTCACGACTGTGCGCTGCGAATTGCCGATCAGCAGCACGCCCAGCAATTCGTTCTGCCGTCCCAGCAGCGGAATCGCGTGAAATATCTCCGCGCTCGCGCCGTCGATGGTCCAGGTGATTTTCGCAGTTTCCTCCACAGGCTGTTTGTTCTCTCGTTCGATTAGCGGGGCGAAACGTTCCGCTTCGTTGGCCGGTCCGGAAGCATCAATCAAATTCGCCGGCTGGAACGCGGGATCGAGATTCAGATACAGCAGCGCGCGCATCTCCGTAGGCAGAACGAGCGAGGCGAGAAATTCCTTGCCCAGCCGCTCGCCGCCAACCACAAAAAGATTCTTATCGCCGACGCGCACGGCGGCGACCGCCATCAGCGCCAGCGCCGGACCATCCTGCGTGTCCAGCTTCATCAGAAAACTTCCGCGCGAGGCCCAATCTTCTTTTTGCGTCACCCAGTCCATTTTGTAGCCGAAGCGCGCCGGCCACTCCGCGGAAGAGATGATCGAGCCGTCATTCGCGACAAAATCCAGGACATCGAGTTGGTGCGATTGCGCCACGCCGCGCCCATCGTTCACGTACACCGAAACATCCGCGTTCGGACGGCTCAAATCAATCGCCATTCGGACCGTCGCCTCGCCATCCGCGATTCCCTGCACGCGATGCAGCACTTCCTGGCCGCGCCGCTCGAACTCGCGGTGAAATTGCGCCACCAGCGCATCGCTATGCTGCTGGTTCAGTTCGTCGAACGCACGCCGCGTAACCACCGCCACGCCGCCCGCCACAAGTCCGACGGACACCAGCAGCGCCAGCATGAAGTTCACGAATAATTTCGAGCGAAACGTCACGAAGTTTTGCCTTCTCGCAAATCGATTAGTGCGTGTCCGCCGGTTCGAGCCAGACATCCGCAAGCGGCCAGCTTTCGCCCGCCACTGGCGGCGTCCAATCCCGAACGCGCGCGCTTAAGCCATACACTTGCGGCAGCCAAACCAGTGGTACCACCAGCCCGCTATTCATAATACTGCGCTCGGAATAGTAAACGTCCTCCGGCGATGCGCTCTGCGGCAGCGGGCTGTCGGCAATCCCCGCGAGCGGCCCCACCGTCTGCACAAAAGCGGTGAGCGAAACACGCGCCACCGGCGACGGCATCCGCAAACGAATGAGCTGCGCATCCATATGAACCGTGCGGGGGGTCAACGCCTCGGTCCCGTGCACGGGAGGCGTTCCGGGGGCTGGAATCGCCCGCGTTACCAACGCAATTCCAGCTTCTTTCGCCTTCACCACGATTCGCTCCGCCACACTTTGCTCCAGCGTGTCACCGGAATCATATCCCAACACCAACTTCGGCGGCGCCGCGATATGCGACGCTATTTCCTTGGCGCTACTCGCGTCGGGCGCTGCCGAAAAAAGAAATGCGGTCCCGCTCGACCATTGCGGCAGCAAACCGCCCGCCGGCTCGCCTTCCTTCTGCAAGATAAAATTTACGATTGCCGCGCGATCGATACATCGCGCAATCGCTTCTCTCGTGCGCGCATCGTCCGCTGCGCCGCGAGCCTCCAGAAAAACCAGCGCCAGCAGTTCATTCGGACGCGACGTGCTCAGCCGCATGCCGCGATCCGCCGCCTGCCGCGCTTGTTCCGCGGGAATCTCCGCGAAGTCCGTCTTATTCAACTCCAGGTCGAGCGCGCGCTCGTGCGCTGTGCGCCCCATCTCGATTTCGATGGAGTCCACAAATGGCCGGCCCTCGCGGTAATCTTCGCTCGCCGCAAGAACCGCGTGCTTCCCCGCTTCCCATGACGCGACGCGAAACGGCCCGCTCCCAGCCACGCTGGCAGTAGCCCCATCGGGATTGCTGCGATCGTATAGCAGCGCATCCAGCTGCTCTTTGGCCTCCGCCTCTTGCGGATTCGCCGCAGTCACGTTGGGGTCGAGCGAATTCACCGTCGCCCCAATTTCGACGCGCAGCGTTCCGCCATACCGAGGACGCCGCGCCGGCCCCGGCGTCGCCGCCCCCGCCAACACCGCGCTAATCGCCGCAAGAAACAGACACAATCGAAGCTTCATACATTCCTGTTTTCAGATTTCGCGAAACTACCCGCGCCGTTTTGCCGTCTTCCGCGGGCCACAGCGCCAGAATTGGCCCGGGAAATTGCAGCGGCGTTCCATTCGCAATCGCTTGATGGTTTTTAATGTCGTAAACCTGAATCTGGTCGGGCTGCGTCCAGTCGCCGGTACCGGTCACAAGAACATGCCAATTGGAATCGCAAGTCGTTGTAATTGACGCGATGTCATCTCCCCACCCGGAAAATGTTGCCGTAGGATCCACGGACCACTCGTAAAGTCGCGCCTTCCCGTCCAATTCGGTAGCAATCCTGTACGTGCCGTCATCGAGCGCGGGCGTCGCCAGCGAATAGAAGGGCTTCAATTTATTTGAAGCTCCGACTCCGGATGATTCGCTTTCAATTCCCGTAAAATAATTTCTTCCGGCCGCATAACGCGATTCCAAGCCACCAGCAAAAATCCAAGGCTCGCTTGAGGCCCGGCTGCTGCATTGGATCATGCTCCAGTCCGCAGCCGTACAGCGGGTTTCTCCGACCTGGGCCTCAATCTTGGCCTTGTCGATCACGCTGAGCCGGCCACGTGCATCCCTGGAGAGGTGCGCTCCAGGTATCGGAGCCGGTACCGATCCATAACCCATCAGATAGTCGCGGCTGAGCACCTCCAATGCGTTCGATGGCAAGATGCGCGAATCGGGTTTTGCAAAATCCAAAAACGGCTCGTCCTGCGTCCTGAGCAGATTGCGTTGCGCGGTCAACGCCACGCCGTTTCCGATTAAAGCGTATCGATCCCCCTTGGACACCGAAACTATCACGACCTGCTGCACATCACCACACTTGATCTCCGCGACCCAAACGTAATTTGCGCCCGATTCGGACAGGGTGGCCTGGATGTCACAAGCTCCCGAAGTCGCTGGCTCCACGCGCAATCGATGCGCGGTCAAATGTTCCAGGAGTGCATTCCGAATATTGGCGACGCTTTCGGAATCGAGCGACGAGATGTTTTTCACCGCGAGCGACACTGTTCTAGCCGACTTCACAGAAGCGGCAATTTTGTCCGCGAGGCGGTCCACTGGCTCATCCCAACGCCAGGGCAGCGGTATCGAGTCCTGTGCGGATGCCTCTTGGGCTGGGGTTTGCGCGTGACATACCGAACCGAGCGAGGCAGATAACAGGAAAGCGATAGAACCGCTCAGGTGTAGGAGTCGCGGAAGGAGCCGCATCGGCTTGTGCCAATTGCACAAAGCGTTGAATGGTCATCATAGCACACCTCCGAAAACCGCTATCACTTGCCCGCGAGAGCAACTCAATTGCGTTACTTGCCCTTCACCGGCGGCGGATCGAGCGCGGCAGCCGATTTCAACACGTCATTGGTAAAGAAAAACTTGCCGTCATTCGGCACCATCATGATCTGCACGCGATCGGACAAGCGCTGCGCCACCGTATATTGCACCAGCAGCGGATTCGTCTTCAGCGCCGCGGCCTGCAGCTGCAGTTGTTCGGCTTCCGCCTGCGCCGTCACGCGGATGTTGTTGGCCTCGGCGTCCGCCATCAAGTTGCGCCGCTCGAGCTCGGCCTTGCCGTCAATCACTTTGGCCTGTGCGGAGGCCTCCGCATTTTTCACCACCAGAATGTTTTGCGTTTCCGACCGCAACTTGGCGCTTTCATCATCTGCCTTGCTGTTGATGACTTTGGCCTGCGCTGCAGCCTCGGCGTCCTGAATTGTCGTTTGCTTTCGCGCTTCTGCTTCCAGCCGCGATTGCTCGATCATCTTCTGTTTCAGCGGCAGCGTGTATTGCATCGAATCCGATTCAGCCTTGGCCATCAGGACGCGTGTTTGCGCGTCGGCTTCGGCGTGCTTGATCTGCCGGACTTTCTGCGCTTCCGCCTGCGAGTCCGCAATGTTCACTTTCTTCTTCTCGATGCTCTGATCGACGGACACGCGATCGTCCTCCTGCTCCTTCAGCAGCAATCCTTGCAACCCCTGCGCGTATTCTTCGGGCAGCTGCACTTTCCGCAGCAGCACTTCCTTCACCACGATGGCGTCGCTCGCCAGGCGGTCGGTAATGATCTGCGAAGCATGCTGCCGAAATTCCTCGCGCTTCAGCGCGAAGATGTCGCGCACCACGTAATTCGGCGCCACCTCGCGAAACACGCTGGTCACCACCGGTTCCACGATTTCCTGATCGATCGGCTGCGGAAGATTGGCCTGCACGTAATCGAGGTGCTTCGGATCGATTCGATAACGCACCGTCACCGCCAGGCCCACCTCCAGCCCTTCGCGTGTTTCCACGTTCAGCACTTCCAGCTTTTCGCGCGTGCCGTCCGCGGACGAAGTCGAAAACACTTTGTCGCGCACGTCGTAGAGCTGCGCCCGGTCGATCAGCGGCAAAATGAAATGCGTCCCGGAATAAAGCGTTCCGGGAAGCACACCGGAAATCTGGCTGATGCGCACCGCCGCTTGGCCATCCGGCACCACCAGGATGCTCGAGCCTACGAGCGCCGAGAGTGCTGCCGCAAAAACGAGCTTCCCGGCCGCCGCCCATCGAATCGCTGGCCCAGAGCCGGGCGACCTCCGCCGCGAAAGATAAAGCTGTGCTGGCGAAGCAGTGACTTTCGCGGCGGGCGCCTCCTCCGCTTGTGCAGGAGGCGTCTCGGACACCTCGCCCGTTTGCCCGCCCCCAGCGCTCACTTTCGAGCGCTCGCCGCGCCGCAGCACCCGGCTGAGCTCAAACGCAAGAAAAATGTCCCACAGTACAAGCCCAACCGCCGCCGCGATAAATCCGAAGCTGATCACGAAGAGCAAAAACCTTAGAAAAAGCATGGCTGTCTCCTTTCGGGTATTCCGCGTTCTCCGTCAAGTGCCCCGCTCAAGCCACGAGACGGGAGCGTCCATCCTGAATGGCTTGCTCCTCCTCCGCATCGCACTGTTCCGGTGCCGCTACCAGTTGCGGCAGGCCGCCCTGCCCTTGCCGCGCCGGCATCATGCGCATTAGCGCGACCAAGCTGATCCATTGAAGTACCAGCGCCACCGCGAACGATACGAAGATTGCTGTTGCCACCGCTGCGAAGCTCATCATGTTTTCCATGGCCGCCTCCCATCCTTTCGGCTGGGCACAGCGATGAATTGCAGGACCATGGCCACGCACGGGGTTATTGACACCAGAGGGCTTAGCTCGGACGCAGCCGCGCCGGTTCGTGGCCGCTGACACACAACGTGGAGATTGGCCCGCGTCAAGGTCTGGAATAATCCGTCGCGGATAAGTCCGGCCAATTCCCTAGGGGCACGAAACGCCGTGCCCGGTGAGGCATCGCCCGGACTGCGGGACGATTGCAGTTGTGATGTGCGATGATTTTCCCTTTCAATCTGCGGATCCCGGGATAACTCCTCACCGATCCGGGAATGTTTCCGCCTCCGGCGCGCCTCTGCTAGAATCGCGCCAGAGAGATCATGGCGCAGCCCTCAGACCCAGGACCTGAACCAAACGTGATTCCAGGCTCTGCCCCGGGATCACCGCCAAATCCAGAGCCGGGCTCACCACGGGAAGCAGCGCCCGCCACTGGCCTGCTGCTCGGGCGCGTTTTCGGCATCCCGATTTATCTGCACGCCAGCTGGTTCATCATCTTTTTTCTGATCACGCTCTCGCTGCGCACGCAATTCACCTCGCAGCACACGAACTGGTCCCCGGCACAGCACTGGGCCCTCGGAATCATCACGAGCATCCTGTTTTTCGCTTCGGTGATATTCCACGAATTGAGCCACAGCGTGGTGGCTAGGCACTACCGCATTCCAGTGGCGTCCATCACGCTTTTCGTCTTCGGAGGCCTTGCCCGCATCAGCCGCGAGCCGGACAATGCCCGGCAGGAATTCAACATCGCGATAGCTGGTCCCCTTTCGAGCATTTTTCTCGCGGGCTGCTTCTGGCTCGTGGCGCACTACTTTCACGGCAACGACATGGTGGTTGCGGCGGCGGGCTGGCTCTGGGAAATCAATCTCATACTCGCGGCATTCAATCTGGTCCCCGGCTTTCCGCTCGATGGCGGACGCATTCTGCGCGGCATCGCCTGGGGCATCACCGGCAGCTTCACCCGCGCCACGAAAATCGCCTCCACTGCCGGGAAGGTTTTCGCTTACCTGATGATCCTCATCGGAGTCTGGCAGGCGCTCAACGGCAATTGGGTAGGCGGCCTGTGGACCGCCTTCATCGGATGGTTCCTGCTGAGCGCGGCGCAGGAAAGCTTCATGCAGGTGGCCATGCGCCACACGCTCACAGACGTGAAGGCCGCCGACATCATGACTCGCGACATTCCCACCGTTCCGCGCGATATGTCCATCGAACAGTACATCCACGAAGTGCTGCGCACTGGCCGCCGTTGCCACATTGTCACCGGCGCGGGCACTCCCGTCGGCATGGCCACTTTGCAGGCCGCCCGCACGGTCCCGCAAGACGAGTGGGCCAACACATCAATACAAGCGGTCATGCTCCCGCTCGACCGCATTCGTTCTGCGTCGCCCGATGAGCCCGCCCTCGCGGTCCTGACGCGCATGCAAAGCGAAGACATCGACCTGATGCCGGTGATCTCCGATGAGCACATCGTCGGCATGATCGCCCGCGACTCCATCCTGCGCATGCTGCAAACGCGCCTGCAGGTAGGCCACCTCGCTCACCAGTAGATTTCGCCTGAACGACGCGGCTCGGCTCCGTGCGAACCTCGCTGCAATCCAATTCGCGAAGCGTTAGAATGACCGACGAATGAAGCACCGTCAGCACCTTCGTTCGTCCCCTGCCGCGATTTGCGCTGCGCTGCTGATCTGCGCCGTCTCGACGTCCCTCGTGCCTGCCATCGCCGCCGGGCCCTTCGGCGTGAAGCTCTTGAAACAAATCGCATCCATCGAACTCCCCGGCCCGGCAGGGCAGAGCTTCGATTACCTCGCCATCGATCCCGACGACCACTATCTTTTCTGTGCGCACCTCGGCCCTGGCATTCTTTACGTCCTCGACCTGAAAACCAATCAAGTCCTGAAAGCGATTCCGGACGTGCCCGGCGTCGAGGGCGTCGAATACGTTCCCGATCTTAGAAAGGTTTACACCTCGGACTGGCACGAGGACAAAATCGGCGTGATCGACTTGCGCTCGATGCAGGTTGTCGCCAGGATTCCCACCGAATCGAAGCCCGATGGCTCAGCCTACGCCGCTCCATTCCACAAACTCTTCGTATCCGACGAGCGCGCCAAAGCCCTCGCCGTCGTGGACGTCACTCGCGACGAAATCATCGACACGCTGCACTTCGAGAGCGAAACGGGAATGCCGCAGTACGATCCCGTGGCGAAAAAAATCTACGTCAACCTGCAGGACCTCGATAGCTTCGCCGTCATCGATCCCGCCTCAAACCAAATCGAAGCCACCTATCCCCTCGGCAAATGCCGCGGCAATCACGGCATGGCGCTCGACGCCGAACATCGCCGCGCGTTCCTATCCTGCGAAGAAAACAATTTGATGACCGTGTTCGACCTCGACAAGCTCCAGCCGGTCGCCTATTTCCCCACCGCCGCGGGCGCCGACGTCGTTCAATTCGACCCCGGCCTCAATCGCATCTACGTCGCCTGCTCGAGCGGCGTGATTTCCGTCTTCGAGCAGCGCGATTCCGAGCATTATCGCAAGCTCGGCAACGTTAGCGTAGCCCACGCGATCCACAGCCTCGTCGTCGATCCTGCCACGCATCGCGTCTATGCCCCCGAGCAGGAGGAAGCCGGAGTGCCCGTCGCGCGCCTCATCGTCTTCGAGGCAATTCCGTAAACCCAAAGACAGTCTCCGTCGGCTTAGTAGAGACGATGCTTCACGTACCGCACGGCTTTGGCTGCAGTTTTGCCTTCCTCTACAGTGACGAAATAATCAGCGGGAAGATTCACCAGCCGGTCCACTTGCCCGCTGGGCCAGCGAATCTCCAGCAGATCAACACGCTCGTGCTTGCCTAATCCGAAAAATATCCGCGGGTCCTGCGCCGAGCAATAGCTCATCCCGCCTTTCGCCTGGTCGTAACTCGTCAAATCGCCCGCCACCAGTTTCAGCGCCGCGCCGTTCCCATCGCGATTGCTTTTCGTTCCGACGAGCCGCACCGTCAGCCAGTGATTCCCCGCCGCCGCAGGTTCGCTCGCGCCATCGTTGTGAAATAGCTGCGCGTCTTCGCCATTGTTGCTGACCAGGAAATCCTGCCAGCCGTCATTGTCGTAATCGCCGACGGCCAGCCCTCGACCCACCCGCCCCGCGCGAAAATCCGCACCCTGCGTCTTCGTCGCGTCCACGAAACGTGCCTCGCCCGTATTGCGGTAGAGCTTTTTCTCTTCCTCGTACGTCACGTCCGGGTGATATACGGGAATGTTATCCAAAATGTGGCCGTTGACTACCAGCAGGTCGCGCCACCCGTCGTTATCAAAATCGAAAAATCGCGCGCCGAACGCGCTGTTCAACATATTCGTCTGCCCCAGCCCGGAAGCAATGGTGTAGTCCGTAAACGTCCCATCGCCGTTGTTGCGGTAAATGCGGTTCAGCTCGAAATCCAGATGGCTCACGAAGAGATACAGCAAGCCGTTGTTCATCACGTCGGCTGCGTCTGCGCTCATGCCCGCTTCGGGACGCCCTTCTTCGCTGAACCCCGCGCCCGATTTGTACGACGCGTCGCGAAACGTGCCATCGCCGTTGTTGAAGTACAAAAAATTCCGCTGCGTGTCGTTGGCAATGAAAATATCCGGCCATCCGTCGCCGTTCAGGTCCGCCAGCACCACCGCCAGGCTCTTCCCGTCGCTGTTAACGAGCCCCGCCTTCGCCGTCACGTCCGTAAACGTCCCATCGCCGTTGTTGTGGTAGAGCCGCATCGACGTCCCGTGAAAGCTGTCCGGATGGCAATACGCCCGGTAGCCCGGGCGATTGTCGCCGCACTCGACCGGATGATCTTCGTCGTACTGCACGTAATTCGTCACCAGCAGGTCGAGCTTTCCGTCGTGGTCGTAATCGAACCAGCCCGCCGCCGTGCCCCAGTTCCCGTCGTTGCCCACTCCGGCTTTCGCTGTGACGTCCGTGAACGTACCGTCGCCGTTGTTGTGCAGCAGTACCGAATGCCGGTACCCGGTCATGTATATGTCCGGATAGCCGTCGTTGTCGTAATCTCCCACCGCCGCGCCGAAGAAAAACGTTCCGTCGGTGTGGATTTTGCTCGCCTGCGTCACGTCCGTGAACGTCCCATCTCCATTATTTCGGTAAAGTGCCGGCTGTGGCGGTTGCGCCGGATGAAAGTACGGTGTGTAACCGCTGTTCACAAAAAATGCGTCGAGGTAGCCGTCCTGGTTGTAGTCGATCCACGCCACGCCCGCTCCCATCGTCTCGAGATACAGTTTCTCCGCGGAAGCGGCTCGCTCGTGATGAAAATGAATCCCGGCCTCGCGCGTCACATCGCGAAACTGCACGTGAAATGGATTCGCCGCTTCCGACCGTCGCCGCAGCCTCTCGGTTTGCTCCGTCTGCGCAGGGGTTCCCGTCTGCCAAGCTTTCTCGTAACGCGAAATGTCGCGTTCCGGAGCGAGCGCCCGCGCTACCAGATCACCGGAACCGGCGAAGAGCGTCGCCGCGGCAATTAGCGCCCAACCCCATCCGGAAATTCTTCCACGATTCATTTCGGCACAGATTCTAGCAGCTTGCTCAAACTCGCCGCCACGTTGTTGCCCGATGTACTCGAATCACTACTTGACGTGATCTCTGCGTAAACCATCTGTGGAAAACTCTACGCATTTTCCGTTTTTCTGTTGACTCCGCCTGTGATGGGCGTTAGCCTACCGCGCATCTTTGGGCTGGGGGGCCCTGTCCTGAGCACTTGTTCGCTTGCGGAATTTACTTCCTTTCCTGTTGCGACGGCGTTCTCCGGCTCGATTTCGCTCATTTTGCCCCGCGGAACCTTTTCTCGCTTGAACGATCCATTCACACCGGGAGATTCACGATGAACATCTGGAAGATTGCGTTTCTGGCGGTGTTGTTTGCATGTTTGCTGACGGCCGTTGGACCCGCGAGCGCTCAAAACCTGCAGAACGGCGCCGTTCGCGGCACGGTCTACGACACCACGCATGCCGCCGTCGCCACTGCCAAGGTGACCTTGACCAATCCTTCCACCGGCATACGCCGTGAATTGCAAGTCGAAGCCGACGGCAGCTACGGCTTCGACAACGTCCCTCCCGGCGAATACACGCTCACCGCAGTGGCCGACGGCTTTGCCGTCACCACCGTCAAGCAGGTCGTCATCAGCATCGGCTCTTCGCGGCAGTTGGACATCATCATGCCCTTGAAAACACAGTCCGCCACCATTGAGGTCACCGCCAGCAGCGGCGCCGTAGTTGACACCACCACCGCCGGTATCACGCAGTTGATCAATTCCACAAGCGTCGAAAACCTTCCCTTTCCCGGACGTGACTACCGCGATCTCGCGCAGTTAACACCGACCGTCCAGGTAGTCCCCGGCCTGCGCGGCGGCCTTCGCATGGGCGGCCAGCAGAGCGACTATAGCGGCCTCGTAATCGACGGCGCCGACGCCACCAACAATTACTTCGGTGAAAATTTCGGCTCGCTCGAAACCAAGAACCTCACCGTTCCACTCGAGGCCGTGCAGGAATTTCAGGTCGTCACCAACGGCTTCGCCCCGGAATTCGGCCGCGCTACCGGAGGTCTGCTCAACGTGGTCACCAAGTCCGGCACCAACGAAATTCACGGTGAAGCGCATGAATACTATCGCGGCGCCTCTTTGACTTCGAACGACGCCCTCGGCGAGCCTTCCAACATCGACAACCAGAATCAGTTCGGCGGCTCCGTCGGCTTCCCCATCCACAAAGACCGTCAGTTCCTCTTTCTCTCCACCGACATCCAGCGCGAAAACGGCCCGCTCACTACCGTTTTTTGCACGGACGCCGTCCCCGGATGTTCGGCCTTCCTAGCCTCGGCCGGTCCGGTTATTGGCCCTCAAACGGGAACAGACGTGCTCGGTCCTGCCTGTGGCGGAGCCTCCTCGATTGGCCAGAATCTTCTCCCTGCTTGCTACGGCGTTCCAAACATTGGCGCGTTAGCCGGGGGCCACAATCAGTATCAGAATTTCTTCACGCTTCTTGGCCATTACGATTATCAAATAACTCCCGCAAACCATTTCAGCATCCGCGGCCTGGGAAGCCGCAACCACACCAACGGTTTCACCGGCGGCCAGGGTCAAACCGAAACTCCTTATTCCATCGGCGCCGCTGAGAACTTCGTCAATCAGGGCATCGGCGGCGTGTTTGCCCTTACCACCGTGCTTGGCCGCAGGGTCAACGAACTACGCGTCGAAGTCAGCGGCGAAACCCGCAAGCGCCACGCCATCTACAACGGCGCGCCCCAAATCCTGATCAACCAAACCGGCATGTCCTTCGGGCAGCGCTTCTACCTCCCCGGCAACAACGACGCCGGAAAGCTCCAGGCCGCGGACAACTATTCCTATTCCTTCGGCAAGCACGATATGAAGTTCGGCGGCGACACCAACACCTTCACCGACCGCAAGGACACCTTTGCCGGGTGGAGTGTCGGCGAATACGAATTCAATACTCTGTGCGATTTTGAGCCGAGCACAACTGCCCCCTGGTGCGCAGGCTACTCTGGCACTGTACCCGCGGCCCCCAATCCCTATTTCTTCATCCAGGGCATCGGTCTGAATGGCACCGGAACGACGCAGCAGCAGCAACTCGCCCAGCTCTTCCAAGAGAACACGTTGTACAGCAACTACACCTCGGGTCTGGGCCTCTACTGGCAGGACAAGTGGCAGGTCACCCAGCGCATCACGCTGACCTACGGTGTCCGCTGGGACGGCACCTGGTATCCGCAGCCCCAATCCGCCATACCCGGACAGACCGTCTGGATCGGCGAAGGAAATTCCAGCAAGCAGGTCGCCCCGCCCCAGCGTGTTCCGAACGATTTCAAGCAATGGGGTCCGCGCGTAGGCTTGGCCTGGAACGTGGGCGGCACTGAGCATCCCACCATCGTGCGCGCCGCTTGGGGCCTCTACTACGCCCAGACGCCGCTCATCTTTTTCCCCACCGTCGGCGCGTCCAGGCAAACAACCCTATTCTGCCCCTCGCAATTCGATTGCGTTCCGCCCAGCGGTTTCCCCTATCTCTATCCCTCCACCGTGCCCTACGGCGTCGATCAACTTTGCGACCCGCCCGCCGGCACCACCTTCATCGGTTGCCAGTCAACCGACTACGTGGATCCGTCTTTCCAGAATCCGCGTGTCTCGAACTTGACCGTCGGCGTGGAGCATTCCTTCTCGCACAGTTGGACCGTCACCGCGAACTACGCCTTCGTCCACTCGACCCATCTGAGAACCGGCGGTTTCAGCACCACCAACTGGTACCGCAACTTTATTCCCACCATCGTGAACGGAAAGATTCAAACTGATCAGTTCGGCCGCACCCTCCTCCAGGGTGTTGCTACTCAGACCGCCCCGGGCCAGCCGATAGACCAGTTCGCTTTCCCGCTCGACCCTAATATTTTCGCTACGAACGAGCTGGCCAGCTTCGACCGCGGGAATTACCACGAATTTGTGCTGGGCGTTAACAAGCGTTTCGCAAACCGCTTTCAGTTCTTCGCCAATTACACTTGGTCGCGCAACTTCTCCAACGCCTCCAGCGAACGCGACACCGAAACTTTTTTCGGCCCCCAGGATCCTTTCAATCTCAATATCGATTACGGCCGCGACGGCCTCGATATCACTCACCAATTCAAGGGCGGTTTGGTCGCCGATCTTCCCTTCGGCTTCACCTGGAGCACGAACTTCATCCTTCACAGCGGCCTTGCTTACCCTGCGTATTCTGCAGTGGACTTAAACGGCGACGGCGTCTTCAATCAGTTTGCGGACAACGACCGCCCCGTCGTTCAGGTCGGCGGCGGCAAACCGTTTCTCCTCCCCGAATATCCCGGACGCCAGCCCGCTTTCTACAACTGGGATATGCGCATCGCCAAGGACTTCCGGCTCTCCGAGCGCTACTCTCTGCGCTTGAGCGCCGATCTATTCAACATTACGAACTCGAGCAACCTCTATTCCGATCCTGATGTGTACGGCTTCGTAGGTCCCACGAGCAACGCGGTGTGTACGCCTGTGAATCAGACGCTGTATTCGAACATTGAGTGCCCGGCTCTTCCAGCCGTCCCGACACCCCACAACACTCCCGGGTATCGTACGGTTGACGAACTGGCTCCCGGCGCCACCGCTTTCGCCGCTCAGTTTGGCGCCCGCTTCCAGTTCTAAGCGCGCGCGAGAAAAATCACGCCACCACCGGCGGGCCGACCCTTCGGCCCGCTTCTGCTTCTCGCGCCGCGCGGAGTATTTTGCAGGCTCAGCAAATTTGGGTTGGGTGCCCCACCCTTCGTTTCTGAGGGTGGGGATTTTGCGTAAAATCCGGCGCGCTTGCGACCGCGAGGCAACGGTTTCGTAGCGGCGGCCTTCAGGCCGGCGTCTTTCGCGTCTGCGTTGGCGTCCACTGCCTCCACCGGCTGGCATTCCGCTTTGAAAAATGCTACGTTGGCCCGTGATTAAAAATAAAAAGTCGAACGACGACGGTGGGACAAGCGGCCTCGAAGGCGCTTTTCTAATCGCAACACGATGGATTAGAATTCCCTCTAAGTCGCAGAAAACAAACAATGGCGCCGCGCTCTAATCGCAACAAATTAGGGGGGTCCGCGATTCCCATGTTTCCTGAATCTCGACTCAAAAATCCGGCCTTTGCGTCCGCCGTTTCGCTCGAGCGCGCGAGTCTGAGATTGTTTCCCTGCCTCCGTGCCTCCCTGCTTCCCTTCCTCCTCCTCGCATTCACAATCTTCTCCGCCTCTCCGCTCGCCGCTCAAGAAAAACGCAAAGTCATCATCGACCAGGATTGCGCCGGCCCCGGCGGCACGGACATGCAAGCCATCCTCGCCATCGTGCAATCGCCGGACACAGAAGTCCTCGGCATCACCGTGGTCACCGGTGACGCTTGGCGCGACGAAGAAGTCCTGCACACTTTGCGCCTGCTCGAAATCATCGGCCGCACGGACATTCCCGTCGTTCCCGGCGCCGCCTTCCCTCTCATCAACAGCAAGGAATTCATCGCGCGCTGGGAGACTCTCTACGGCAAAGTTACTTACCAGGGCGCCTGGAATTTCGCCAAACGGCACGCGGTTCACGGCCCCGCGGAAATTCCGCCCATGCCCGAAGGCGCGCCCACCACCAAAGCGTCCACCGAAAACGTCGCGCAATTCCTGCTGCGCACGGTCCACAAATATCCGCACCAGGTCACCATTTACGAAGGCGGCCCGCTGACGAATCTCGCTATCGCCCAAGCCGCCGATCCGCAATTTGCGTCGCTCGCCAAGGAACTCATCCTCATGGGCGGCAGCCTCAACCCGCTAACGGACGACCCTGAATTCACCATGACCCCGCGCCGGGAATTCAATCTCTGGATGGATCCCGAAGCGTCGCGGATCGTCCTGCACGCGCCCTGGCCGCGCATCGTGGTCACCACCGTGGATATTTCCGTGAAGACGAAAATGGACAAAGATCTGATTTCGCAGATCGGCAAAAGCCAATATCCCGCCGGGCAATACGTCGCGAAATACGCCGAGGGAAATTATCTCTGGGACGAATTAGCCGCCGTAGCCTGGCTCGATCCCACCATCATTACGAAATGGAAGAAGTTCTACCTCGACGTTTCCATCGACCACGGCACGTCCTACGGCGACACGCTCATCTGGACGGAAAACACCCGCCCGCACATGGGAGAGCGCGAAGTGGAAATTCAGGACGACCTCGACAAAGCAAAATTCTACAAGGAATTCGCGGACCTGCTCACCCGCCCTACCCCGGCAGCTACAACCCACCCGGCCCAATAACATGACTCGAAATCAGAGGGCCCTGAAAAATCTCAACCGGGATTTTCCGCGCTGCCCCTCTGCGCCGAATTCTATTCTTCACGTCTGTCATTCCGCCTGCCCGGAGTGCTTCGCAGAAGGACGAAGGGAGTGCAGCGAGGAATCTGCTTTGGCATTTTTCGAGTGCGTCACGGCGAAGGCGATGCGCTTCCGGAAAGCGCTGCAAGCGCTCGCTGATAATCGGGATCGTCCGGTGAAAGCTCAGCTGCTCTCTTGTACGCCGCCAGGGCGTGCGCGCGGTCGTTGCGCTGCTGGTAGATCGCGCCCATCTCGAAATATGCGTCTGATTCCTTCGGATTTACCAGCGCCGCTTTCGCAAATGCCGCAAGGGCCTCGTCGGGCTTTCCTTGTTTCTCCAACACTTTTCCTTGCACGTAGAGAAAGTCAGGCTGGTAGGGATTGCGCGCGAGCGCCTGCGCGATCGCGTCGCTGGCCTTCTCGATGTCACCCGCGGAGTAGTAGAGCTTCGCAAGCTGCGAATAAGCAGCGCTGTAAGTGGGATCGAGCGCAATCGCTTGTTGCAGCAGATCGAGCGAGCCCGCGAAATCATTTTTCAGTGCGCGTTCATTCGCCTGCTGCACCAGGTGCTTGGCCTGCGTCTGGTTCTCTTTCGTGGTGCGGTCGTTCTGCGAAGAGGCCTCGAATTCAGCCAGTGTTTTTTGCGCTTCTTCGGAGTTCCCCGCGCAATCGTACGCTCTCGAAAGCAGAAAGAGCGTTTCGGAGTCCTTGCTCTGCGTTGCCAGCAGCGGTTCGAGCGCCGCAACAGCTCGCTGGCAGCTCTCTTTGGCGTCTGCGGCAGGATTGTCTTGTGGCGCACGCACCAGAATCTTGGCCCGCAGGATTCGCCCTCGCGGATTTTGCGGCTGCAACTCGACCACTTTTTCCGCATCGGCCAGTGCCCGCCCGTCCTGGTTTTCATCCGAATAGATTTTCGCGCGCGTGTAATAGGCCAGAGCATTCTTCGGATCGCGCGCCAGAACTTTCGCGATCTGCTCAAGCGCATCTTCCGAGTCACCCTTGGCCTCGTAAGCCACCGCCAGGCGATTGCGCGATTCAAGATCTGCGGGGTCGAGCGCGAGAGCCGCGCGCAGATGTTTTATCGCCGCGTCATAGGTCTGCAGCTCGATATCCAGATCGCCGAGAAGGGCCAGAGGTTCGCGGGCTCTGGGATGCTCGGTGTGCGCGCGCTCGAGCGTGCGCCTGGCCTCGTCGAAATTGGGCGCGCCGCGATAGGCTTGCGCCAGTCCAATCTCCGCGGCCAAATTTCGCGGCGAAATCCGCAGGGCTACCTGATACCCCGCAATCGCGTCTGCATAGCGGCCCGCTTTCACCAGCAAGTCGCCGAACTCCAGGCGCAAACTCGCGTCTCGCGGCGACAGCTGGATGGCTTTCTCCAAATCCGCAGCCGCTTCCGCCCATTGCCCCGCAGCTTCCGCGGCCTGCGCTTCCACCTTCAAGCTTTGTGCATCCTGCCGAGGAGTCTGCGCAGTTGCCAAATGCGCGCCAATCATCAGTAGCAAAGCGCATGAAGCAATTTGCGACTGCACGTGCGCATAGCGGAAGGGCGCGAGATCGGCGACGCAGCGCAAAAACATGCGCGAATTATAACAGGCCGTCTGTGCCGCAGGCTTTTTGCTTGACTCGCGCGCCAGTAGAGAACTATAAGCAGCGCCTGCGCGAATCGGGCGAGGCGCTTCACTCCGGGCAAATTTATCGCGGCGCGACCGAGCGCGCACCAATCGAACGAGGCCCTTCATGGCTATGAATATTGACGTCGTCGGAATCGGAAGCTGCGCGGTGGATTATTTCGCCATCGTTCCGCGCCTGCTCGCCCCGGAAGAAAAAATAAACGCCACGCGCATGGAAATCCATGCGGGCGGCGTAACGGCCAACAATCTGACTCAAGTCGCCCGCCTCGGAACCGGCACCGGCTGGCTCGGCCTGATCGGTGACGACGAAAACGGCCGCCTCATCCAGAAAGCCTTCACCGACGACGGCATGGACCTTTCCGGTATCGAGGTCGTGAAAGGCGAGTATTCCTCGCTCACCTGGATTCCGGTGGACACAGCGGGCGAGCGCTGCATTTACATGTTCCCCAACGTCACCGGAAAAATTTCCGTCCACCAGGTTGACGCTCGCTTCGCGGCGCACATTCGTAAAGCGAAGCATTTTCATACCGAGGCATCGCAGCTCCCCATCGCGCCCGTGAAGCAGGCCATGCGCGTGGCCAAGGACGCGCACGTGCGCGTGTTCTTTGACCTCGATGTCACACCCGGATTTTTCTGCCAGTCGGGCCTCGGCACGCAGGAAGAGTTGGTGGCCGCATTAAAATTCGCGGACGTCCTTAAACCCTGCAAGGCCGCCGCGCGGGAGCTCACCGGCAAATCCGATCCCGAAGAGATCGCCAAGCAGATGCTCGGGATGGGTCCCAACGTCTGTGCCGTCACACTGGGCGCGGACGGCTGCATCATCGCCAGCCGCGAAAAGATGGTCCGCGTTCCTGCATTCCAGGTAACCGTCGTGGACACCACCGGCGCGGGTGACGCCTTCATGGGCGGGCTTTCCTACGCGCTGCTGCAAGGATGGGACCTCGACCGCGTGGGGCTTTTCGCCAATGCTTGCGCCGCGCTCTGCTGCACCAAAGTGGGCGCCCGCGCCATGTCCAAGCGTGATGAAGTTCTCTCGTTTATCAAGTCCCATAGCCCGGCAGGCGCGCCCGCGTTCTAGCGACACCAGAGGAAACCGATGTTCACACCGCACAACGCAACCCTGGCCCTGCTGATGATGGTTATCGCTTCGATTTGCTGGGGATCATGGGCCAACACTTTCAAAGGCGTCAGAAACTACCGTTTCGAATTGTTCTACTGGGACTACGCTATCGGCATTTTCGTGCTGGCGCTCGCGCTCGCGTTCACCATGGGCAGCGTGGACAATGGGCCTGACAGCTTTCTCAATAATGTGCGCTCCGCCGACGCCTCCAACATCGGTTGGGTGCTGCTCGCCGGCGTGATTTTCAATCTTGCAAATCTTCTGCTCATGGCCGGAATCGACATGGTGGGAATGGCCACGGCTTTCCCTGTCGCAATCGGCATTGCGCTGGTGGTCGGCGTGGTGCTGAGTTACGTGCAGGAACGCCGGGGAGATCTGACCATGCTGGCCGCCGGCGTGCTCTGTGCCGTCGTAGCCGTGATTCTGGATGGCAAAGCGTATGGCGAACTCAAGGCGGGGAAGGCGGGTTCGCGCAAAGGCGTAATTATCTGCATCATTTGCGGAGGTCTGATGGGACTGTGGGCCCCATTTTCTACGCGTGCTCTCACCCACGGAAATACTCTCGGACCCTATAGCGTTTGCGTCTTTCTCACCGGCGGCGCGCTTCTTTCATGTTTCATTTGGAATTTCTATTTCATGAGAAAGCCATTGGTGGGCGAACCGGTTGATTTCCGGGATTTCTTTCGAGGGCCAGTGCACGGCCACGTACTGGGACTGCTCGGCGGCGCGATCTGGTCCACCGGACTCGTTTTCGATTTTGTGGCTTCCCATTACACTGGCGTGGCAATCTCCTACGCCATAGGACAATCGGCGCCGATGGTCGCCGCCCTCTGGGGAATTTTCGTGTGGAAGGAATTCGCCGGCGCGAACACGCGCGCAAAAGCTTACCTGGCGCTGATGTTCATGTTTTACATTCTGGCGATTTTGCTCGTGGCCCGCGCAAACACCGCGAGTTAGTGTATGGAGGCTGCGACTTTTTCAAGGCTAAATTGGCGGTTGGCGGAAACCGCCGCAGGCATCTTCGATGACCGCTGAAACGCCGAGGACGGCTTCTTCTTCCCACGGACGCCCCACGACTTGCACGCCGATCGGCAAGCCCTCCGGCGAGCGGCCCACCGGCACGACTGCCGCGGGATTTCCGAGCAGGTTGAACCATTGCGAATAGCTCATAGCTTTCAGGTATTCGACCTTGCGTCCTTGCACAATCCATTCGCGCTCGCCGTGGCGAAACGCCGGAACGGCGCATACGGGGCAAAGCAAAATTGGAAACTCCTCCATCTTGGCGAGCAGGCTGCCTCGCAGAACGTCGCGCGCGAGGAGCGTGTTCAACAAATCCTGAGCGGTGAGCGGCGCCTCTTCTGCAACACGCGCGCGGAAGGCCCGAAGGATGGGACTCAAATCCTCGTCGTGGCCGTCGAGCGTGGGAGCGAAAGCCATTTGTCCCGCGCGGCCAAATAAATTCCACCAGAACTGCCACACGCGATCGAGATTCGGCGGCCGCCAGGCTTCGACTTGAAATCCATTCGAGCGTAGTGCGTCCGCGGCGGTACGGACGGCCGCGGCGGTTTCGGGCGTGACGGGCGTCGCGCCATCGTCTTCGAAATAAGCCACGCGAAGACTGCGAATTTCTTCGCTGCTCCAGCGGCGCAGCGGGACTGGGGCGGCAGCAGGATCGGCGGGGTCCGGCCCAGCCATGACTTCGAAGAGCTGTCCGACGTCTCGCACGGTGCGCGCCATGGGACCAACCACGCCGAGCTGCGCAAACGGTCCAGCCGACGCGGGAAAATGCCCGGTGCTCGGAATGCGCCCGGGCGTGGGTTTGAGCCCGCAAATTCCACTGTAATGCGCGGGAACGCGAATGGAACCGCCTCCATCGCTGCCGACTCCACCTGCAGAACAGCCGGAGGCGATGGCCGCTGCTTCGCCGCCGCTCGAGCCGCCGGGAGTGCGTGCGAGGTCCCAGGGATTGTTCGTGCGGCCGTAGAGCAGGTTGTCCGTTTCATAGGCCATCAAAAATTCTGGCACGTTCGTGTTTCCGAGGATGACGGCTCCCGCGGCACGCAGCCGCGCGACGAGCGGCGCATCCACCGGCGGCGTGTTTCCCTTGCGCAAGATGCTGCCGCATTCGCAGGGCAGCCCAGCAACATCCACGGAGCTTTTGATGGAGATGGGAACGCCATGAAGCGGGCCGAGAGAAACGGATTTCGAATTACGAGAGACGGTCGCTTCCGCAGATTTTGCCTGGGCTCGCGCTCTCTCGGCATCGATGGTAACGAACGCGTTTAATTTCGGATTCAGGCGGGCGATTCGGGCGAGGTGCGATTCGGCCAATTCCACGGGAGAGATTTTTTTCTCGCGAACGTTCTTCGCCATTTCGATGAGCGAGGCGTAAACAATGTCGTCCAATTCCATCTCCCGATGTGTCTGAGCTGAGCGGCGAGTCTAGCATGCAGAGAACAGCAGCACACAGAGTGCAAAAGCAAAAATGACGGTGCCGCAGAAGCGCAATTGACACGCCGGGGTGATAAGCAGAGAATTTCGAGTTCAAAGTTCGATTCCCGAACGATGAGACGGCTCACCTCTATTTCACTGGCGGTTCTCTTCCTGACGGCGGCGTACCTCTTTGCCTGGCCCTCGGCGAATGTGCCTTATTTTGCGGCAGTGATCGCTCATCTTTTGGCCGGAATCGTTTTCGTGATTCTTCTTGTCTTCGTGCTTCCAAGGCTTCTGCGCGGTGCTCCGCTGGTTTCCCGCGCTGGGTGGATTCTGCTGGCGCTTGGCGGACTGCTCGGCGCGATTCTGATTTACGAAGGCACGCGGCGAGCAGAATGGCCGCTGCTATACACGCATATCGGCGCGTGCACTGCGGGCGGCGCGCTGCTGGCCTCGGGCTGGGCCGGCAAGCGCGGATTTCTGGCGAGAGGATTCGCCGCAGGGTTCCTGCGCAGCGCCATGTTCCTGGTCGCCGCGGGTCTGGCTGTTTCGGGCGCGTGGTGGCTGCGCACAGTTCCCTGGGAACGCGCACACCGCATCGAAAATCCCACGATGGCGCCGGGAACGATGGACAGCGAAGGCGATGGGCCGGGCGGCCCGTTCTTTCCGAGCTCCGCGCAGACGGCCCACGGCGGGCAAATTCCCGCGAATTATTTTACGGAGTCCGCTTCGTGCCAACGGTGCCACGCGGACATCTACAAAGAATGGCAAGGCTCGGCGCATCATTTTTCCTCGTTCAACAATGCGTGGTACCGCAAGAGCGTCGAATACATGCAGGACACCGTGGGCGTGAAACCCTCGAAGTGGTGCGCGGGCTGCCACGATCCGGCGCTGCTTTTCAGCGGCATGTTCGACCATCCCATTCGCGAGGTGGAAGACACTCCTGCTGGACAGGCGGGACTCGGCTGCATGATGTGTCACTCGATTGCAAAAGTGAAAAGCACAATGGGCCAGGGAGATTTCGAACTGGAATATCCGGCGCTGCACCGGATGGCGGCGAGCCCCAACCCGCTCGTGCGCCGCTTCCACGATTTTCTGACAGACCTGAATCCCGAGCCGCATCGGCGCGTTTTCCTGAAGCCTTTTATGCGTACGCAGACGGCGGAGTTTTGCTCGACGTGCCACAAAGTACATTTGGACGTCCCGGTGAATCACTATCGCTGGGTGCGCGGCTTCAACGAATACGACAACTGGCAGGCCAGCGGCGTTTCGTTTCAAGGCGCGCGGTCATTTTATTATCCGGCCAAGGGGCAGGCCTGCGCGGACTGCCACATGCCGCTGACGCATTCGGCGGATGCGGGGAACATCGCGGGAAATGTTCATTCGCATCGCTTCCCGGCGGCGAACACGGCGCTGCCCTTTGTAAATGACGACAAAGAGCAACTGAGCGACACGGAAAAATTCCTGACCGACCACGAGGTGAGCGTGGATGTTTTTGCGATCTCACCGGAAACGGCTGCGCGAGAGTCCGGAAACGCGAGCGGAATACGAGCAGAGGGCGCCGCCGGCGCGAGTGCGGCTCCGCTCAATCTGGAAACCACGTTTGCGCAAGGCGAAGAGTCCGAAACCTCGATTCCGTCAAACGCTTCGCCGGAATCAGCGACGCCGGTGGCGCTGCTGACGGCGCCACTCGATCGCAGCGGCGCATCCGTGCGCCGCGGCGGTACGTATCGCGTGGATGTGGTGGTGCGCACGCGCAAGTTGGGCCACTTTTTCCCCGGCGGGACGGTAGATGCGTACGACTGTTGGCTCGAGCTTAAAGCGGTGGACGATAAGGGCGAGACGATTTTCTGGAGCGGACGCACGGAGGATGACGGCAAAGGTCCGGTCGATCCGGGTGCGCATTTTTACCGCTCGTTGCAAATCGACGCGCACGGCAATCCCATCAACAAGCGCAATGCCTGGGCCACGCGCGCCGCGGTTTATGTGCGGTTGATTCCTCCCGGGGCCGCGGACACAGTTCACTTTCGTATGCAGATTCCACCGGACGCAGGCGGGCGCATCCACCTGACCGCGCGAGTGAATTACCGCAAGTTCGCGTGGTGGAATACGGAGTTCGCTTTCGCGGGCGTGCGCGACGCGAAGGACCAGGACCAGCCGCGATCTCCCAATTTCGATGATGCGCACTACGTGTTCACCGGCGACCCGTCGAAAGTGCCGGGCGGGGACAAGGGGATTCCGTCGCTGCCGATTGTGGTGATGGCGGAAAACACCGTGGATGTGAACGTGCTGCCGACGAGCGCGGCGCAACCTGCGCCGAATGCCACGCTCGACGCCGGCGATTGGACACGCTGGAACGATTACGGCATCGGGCTGTTTCTGCAAGGAGATCTTTCCGGCGCGGCAGGAGCATTCGAAAAAGTGACGCAGATCGTTCCAAAGAATCCGGACGGATGGGTGAATCTGGGGCGGGCGCGCGTGCAGGAAGGAAATTTGTCCGCCGCGCGGCAAGTGCTGGAGCATGCGCTTTCACTCAATCCGAACCTGGCGCGAGCGCATTTTTTCTACGCCAAAATGCTACGCAATGAAGGCCACTACGACGAAGCCGCTGAGCATTTGCGCGTCGTGCTCGCGCAATATCCGCGCGACCGCGTGGTCCACGACGATCTGGGCCGCATCTACTTTTTGCAACGGCACTACGACGAGGCGGTGAAGGAGTTCAACGCGACACTGGCAATCGATCCCGAAGATTTGGAAGCGAATTACAATCTGATGCTGTGCAATACGGGGCTCGGGCGGCCGGACGTTGCGAGCGACTTCCAGAAGCGCTATTTGCGTTTCAAGGCCGATGAATCGGCGCAAACGCTGACCGGGCCGTACCTGCGCACGCATCTCGATGACAATACCGAGCGCCAGCCGATCCACGAGCACGTTTCCGGAGTGACGGCGACACCGGCTTCGCCTAAGCGCGTGACCCGCGTGGCGGATTCCCTTTGCGCCTCAAAGAAAAGCGGCTGCGCCGCCAACAAAGGTTCCGATTGATGCAGCAACGCTCGCGCGGACGATGGCTGGCGGTGGCGTGCGTTGTGGGCGCGGTTGTAGTGGTCTGCGCCACAGGCAACGCGGGAAGAGCCAGCGGGCGCGCGCCGCAAAAAGCGCCGCCGACTTCGGCAACGCCCGCCGCGATTCATTTCGAGGACATCACGCGCGCGGCGGGAATTCACTTCGTCCACAACAACGGCGCATTTGGAAAAAAGTGGCTGCCTGAAACGCTGGGGCCGGGCGTGGCGTTTATCGACTACGATAACGACGGCTGGCAGGACATTCTGCTGGTGAACGGAACGGCGTGGCCGGGCCATCCGGGGAAGCATTCGACTCTCGCCCTATATCGCAACAATCGCGACGGCACATTCACGGACGTGACGCAAAAAGCGGGGCTCGGCGTCGAGATGTACGGAATGGGCGTGGCCATCGGCGATTTTGACAACGACGGCTACGACGATATTTTTATTACCACGCTGGGGCAGAATCACCTGTTCCACAACAACGGCAATGGCACGTTTACCGATGTGACCAAGAAGGCCGGGCTGTGGGGCCCGAACGAATTCAGCACCAGCGCCGCGTGGGTGGATTACGACCGCGACGGGCACCTGGACCTGGTGGTCGCAAATTACGTGCAGTGGTCGCCGGAAACGGACATCTACTGCGCGCTGGATGGAAAAAAGAAATCGTACTGCACGCCGGAAGCGTACAAAGGCACCTCCGTGCGCCTGTGGCACAATCGCGGCGACGGCACTTTTGAAGACGCGACGCAGAAGGCCGGGCTGTACGATGCGACGTCGAAGAGCCTGGGCGTGGCGATCCTCGACGCGAATCAAGACGGCTGGCCGGATATTTTGATCAGCAACGACACGCAGCCGAACAAACTGTACATCAATAACGGCAACGGGACATTTTCGGAGAAGGGAGTCTCCGCGGGCGTCGGGTACAGCGAGGATGGAATCGCACGCGCGGGCATGGGAGTGGACGCGGGAGATTACGATCGCTCGGGCTATCCGAGCGTGCTGATCACAAATTTTTCAAACCAGATGCTCGCGCTCTATCACAACGAGCACAACGGGCTGTTTGTGGACGAAGCGCCGCAATCGGATTTGGGCCACGCAACACTGTTGACGCTCGGATTCGGATGCTTTTTTTTCGACTACGATCTCGACGGGTGGCTGGATATTTATGTGGCCAACGGACACATCGAGGACGCCATCGAGCGTGTGCAACCGCGCGTACGGTACGCCGAGCCGCCGCACCTTTTTCACAATCTCGGCGACGGGAAGTTCAAGGAGGTCACCGCTTCCGCGGGCACGTCTTTTGCTGCTCCTCGCGTAGCGCGTGGCGCGGCGTATGGCGATATCAACAACGACGGCGCGCTGGATTTGCTGGTCTCGACAAATGGCGGCCCCGCCGCCCTCTTCCGCAATACGGGCGCGACGAATCACAGTCTGCGAATCAAGTTGATCGGCACGAAATCGAATCGTGACGGGATTGGCGCCGTGGTGCGGGTAAGCGCTGGCGGCGATACGCAATCTCAAATGCTGCGCAGCGGCTCTAGCTACTTGTCGTCGAGCGAACTCATCCTCACGTTCGGGCTCGCCGCGCACACGCAGGCGGATGCGATCGAGATTCGTTGGCCGAGCGGGCAAGTGGATCGTTTGAAAAACGTGCCGGCCGGCCAGATTGTGACCGTCAAAGAAAATGAAGGCGCCACTGCAGCAAAGCCGCTCGTAAAACGCTAGAATAAGCCGGAACTCATGTCTGAGGCCGGAATGACCCAACTGAAATACGTAAGGCATGTGGCGCGGGTTGTGCTTTTGTTCGTCGCGCTTGCGTGCGTGTTTGCCACAATCTGCGCCAATGCCGGCCAGCAGCAGACGAAACTCAAGCATAAGCCCGCGTCCAAGGCCGCCGATGCAGCTGCTTCCCAGGAAGCCGATGCGCGCGAGAAAGCCCGCGCGGAAATCATTCGAGAAAACAATTTCGGCGTGGCGCTGATGAACCGCCAGCAATTCGAAAACGCGCTCGGGAAATTCCAGCGCGCCTGCATTCTCGATACGCAATCGGAAACCGGCTGCCTGAACGCGGGCATCGCACTCTTGAATATGCAGCGGTTCGACGACGCGCGGCGAATACTCACGAAATATACCGAGCGGGATGCGCGCAATCCGCGCGCGTGGTTCAATCTGGGGCTGCTTGAAAAGGCGCAGGGGAATTTCGAGGCGGCCATCACCGATTTTCAAAAGGTGGCGGAACTCGATCCCAACGATGCGGACACGCAATATTTTCTGGGACTGCTCTACTCGCAGGCACAGCAATACGGCAAGGCCATTGCGGCATACCGGCAAGCCCTGAATGCGAATCCGTTCCACGTTTCTGCGGAGTTCGGACTGGCGCAGGCGCTCCAGCGCTCAAATGACACACACCAGGCCAAAGAACACTTCGATCGCTTCCAGCACTTGACCTCGGAAAAGCTCGGCAAGCCGATCAGCTTCACCTACGGCGAGCAGGGAAAATATTCGCTCGCCGAATCGATGTGGCCGACGCCGGAGCCGGTGCCTCCCGCGATGCCAGTGCATTTCGTCAACGTCACTTGGAACTCTGGGTTGCCGACGGGGCCTGTGGCTGCGGGGCACAGGTTGCACAACAGAAACGCGCAAGAAAACGCAGCCACCGAAAAAGAGCCCGGAGCCGCGGGAACCACATCCGCACCCGAGTCTCTCGCGAAATTTCTCGGAAGCGGAGCGTGCATCATCGACTACGACGGCAACGGGCGGCCGGATATCTTTCTCGTGGATGCTGATGGCGACGGGAATTCCGCCTTGTACCGCAACGAAGGCAACGGAAAGTTCACCAACGTCACGAAAGAGGCGAAGCTCGAAATTCATGGCCAGGGAATGGGCTGCGCAGTTGGGGATTACGACAACGACGGGAGGCCGGACCTAGCCGTGAGCATGAACGGCGGCGTTTTACTTTTCCACAACGAGGGAAAGGGAGTTTTTAAGGACGTAACCAAGGAAGCCGGGATTCAGATGGACGGGCTCGCGCTGGGACTTACTTTTATCGATTACGATCACGACGGCGATCTCGATTTGTACGTCACGCGGTTCACCGATTTTCCGCTGGCGAATCCGGCGGAGCCATTTTCGTTTCCAGCGGATGCCAAGGCACCGGGAAATATTCTGTGGCGAAACAACGGGAACGGCACATTCACCGATTGGACGAGTCAGGCGGGCCTCACAGGGAGCGGGCCTTCCGTCGGCGCGATTGGAAGCGACATCAACAACGATCGCGCGATTGATTTCGTGGTGACCGGCTGGCAGAACGCGCCGGTTGCGTTCATGAATCCGCGCGAAGGCGCGTTTCGCGCCACAACGCCCTGGGCCGGCGATATGCCGGCGGCGACGGCAGGTGTGGTCGCGCTCGATTTCGATAAAGACGGCTGGATGGATCTCGCGTTTACGCACTGGGGAATTCCGGCGCTGAGTCTGTGGCGCAACGTGCCGGGGAAATTGTTTGAACGCGTACCGCTGCCCGATCTGGGATGGATGCGCGCGTGGGGCGTGGCTGCGCTCGATTACGATGATGACGGCTGGATGGATCTCGTTGCGGTGGGCGAAAACTTTTCCGGAGAAGGGCACCTCGCGTTGCTGCGCAATGAGGGCGCGAAAGGCTTCCGCGACGTGACCGCCGAGACGGGCCTCGACAAAATCGCGCTGAAGAATCCGCGCGGGGTAATCGCGTTCGATTTCGATGGCGACGGATCAGTGGATTTGCTGATCACGCAGAATCATCTGCCTCCCGTGCTGCTGAAGAACGAAGGAGGCAATCAATACAATTGGGTGCGGCTCGATTTCAAGGGCACTAATGACAACAAGACCGGCATCGGCACCAAGGTCGAGCTAAGCGCCGGGGCGTTGCAGCAGAAATGGGAAATCGCGGGAGGATCGGGGTATCTCGGGCAGGGGCCGACGGAGATTGTGGCGGGGCTCGGACCCGAGCGCGGCGCGGACGTGGTGCGTTTGCTTTGGCCCACCGGCGTGCTGCAGGACGAAATGGAAATTCCGGCGTTCAAGACGGAATCGATCACCGAAATCGACCGGCGCGGGAGTTCGTGCCCAATCGTGTTCGTATGGAATGGCGAGAAGTTCGAATTTCTCGCGGACATGATCGGGCCGGGAATCGTGGGGCACTGGATCGCTCCGAACGAGAGGAACACGCCGGACCCGGATGAATATCTGAAGGTGGCAGGATCGCAAGTGCAGGTCCAGGATGGCCGAATACGTTTTCGCATGGTCGAGCCGATGGAGGAGCTGGACTATCTTGATGCGGCGCGATTGATTGCGGTAGATCATCCGGCGAATGTCGAGGTGTATCCCAACGAATATTTTGCGAGCAATCCTCCGTTTCCAAAATTCAAAGTGATCGCGACCCAGGAGCCTCACCCGCCACTCGGCGCGTGGGACGACCGCGGGCACAATCTGCTGCCGCTGCTGCTCGAGCGCGATCACAAATATGTGACGGACTTCCCGAGCGAGCCGTACGCAGGGTTCGCCACGATGCACACGATCGAGCTTGACCTCGGGCCTTGGGACGCTTCGCGGCCTTTGCGGCTGCTGATGGATGGCTTTACCGACTATTTCAGCGCGAGCTCGATGTATGCAGCATGGCAGGCGGGAATTCCGCCGGTGCCGCCGTTCGTCGAAGCGCTGGACGATTCGGCGAAGTGGGTTCGCGTGGTGGACGATATGGGATTTCCGGCCGGGCTCGCGCGCACCATGGTCGCGGACCTGACCGGGAAATTGCCGCCGGGAACGCGCTTTATCCGAATTACGACGAATTTGAAAATTTATTGGGACCGCATTCGCGTGGATAATTCGCCAGTGAATACTCCGTTCAAGCTGACGGAAATTCCTCTGGCTAGCGCGCAACTGCAATTTCGCGGGTATCCGCGTGTGGTGGAAGGCAATCCAATGAACGATGATCCGATCAACGATTTGACCTACATATATGAGGATGTGAGCGCGACGGGACCTTACGCGCGCCAGAATGGAAACTACACGCGCTATGGCGACGTGACGGATTTGGTTCGGAAGTCGGACGATGAGTATGTGATCTATGGTTCGGGCGATGAAGTCGCGGTGGACTTCGACGCCACGCATTTGCCGGACCTGCCCGAAGGCTGGACGCGCGATTATTTTTTCTACGCCGACGGTTTTGCGAAGGATATGGACTTCTACGCCGCGCATGGCGATACGGTCTCGCCGCTTCCCTTCCACACGCTCGTGCCCTATCCGTACCCGGACGGCGTGGGCTACCCGGAGGACGAACAGCATTTGAAATACATGCTCGAATACAACACGCGGGGCGTGGCGGGGCCCGCCGGCGACAGCTTTCGCTTCGAATATCCGAAACCAGAGGAAACAGCGCCCAGTCCCAAACAGTAACTGTGCGGCACGTCACTTGATTGGCGCGGTGGAGCGTGATAATTTTAGATACTCCAGCATTACTTGCAGCTAATTACCCACGATGTCGTCGTCTAAGTCCATCGAACCAATTTCGAACGCAGACCGGCTCGAACCAGAAGCCTCCGCTGAGGCGCGCGCGCCCATTTTTTGGCGAGTGGAAGGGAGCCTGCTGAATCTGACGGCGGTGCGGCCGGTCGGATTCTTCGCCTGGAACTCGCAGAGCTTCCTGCAGCGCTGGATGCGCCGAGGCGGAATGGCTTTTCTCGCCGCAGCGCGGCCCGTGCTCTACTGCACGAATCGCGTGGTCGCGACCAGGCTGCTGCACACCGTCCTGCGCGGCGTGAGCCGCGACAGGCTGGACTTGCTGGGCGAGGAATTCTTCGAATATTTCCTGAAGCCTAGGCTCAAGCAGGAAGGCGTCGGAAGATTGATGGAAATTGTAGGCGCGGGCGGCAACGTCATCCTCGTGAGCCAGGGCCTGGAACACATCATGCGCCCGCTCGCGAAGCATCTTGGCGTCCGGCGAATCGTCTGCAACCGGCTCGATTTTCGCGACGGTATTGCGACGGGCCGGCTACTCGATCCGGTGATTCGCCCGCGCGGCGCGTTTGCAAAAATCACAGGCAGGCAGCCGGACGGGCGCGTTTCGCGAAAATCGCTCGTTCGAATTCTCGGATTCACGAAGAATCCCGAAGCGCTGGAAGATGCGATTCAGACGGTCGAGCGGCCGGCGGCGAAAGTGCGGCTTCCCGTAGTTCATTTCGATTCGCGCAACGGCCGCGCACCTTTCTCGGTTCGCGAGGCACTGAGCGGAAAGAATATTCTCCTGATCGGAGCGACGGGCTTCATCGGCAAAGTCTGGCTCTCGAACTTGCTCACCGATTTGCCGGATGCCGGAAGGATTTTCCTGCTGGTGCGACGCAATCGCACGGCAAGTTCGCTCGAGCGCTTCCAGCGCATGGTGGAGGAGTCGCCCGTATTCGAGCAGCTGGCCGAGCGACACGGCGATAAGTTTGCGGATTTTCTGCGCGAGAGAATCGAGGTCATTGACGGCGACGTGAGCAAGCCGGGACTCGGCCTGGCGCCGGAGATCCGCCAGCGGCTGGGGAAATCGCTCGATGTGATCGTCAACAGCTCGGGGCTAACGGATTTCAACCCGGACCTGCGCGACGCGCTGGCCATGAACGTTCGCTCCACGGTCCACACGCTGAATTTTGTGCGCGAGTGCGATCACGCGGCTCTGCTGCACCTTTCCACTTGCTATGTGATCGGGCGGCGCGATGGACGCGTCCTGGAAGAGCTGCCGAAAAATTACAATCCGGCCGGGCTGCCAGATTACGACGCCGAAAAGGAATGGCAAGCGCTCGAAGCGACGATTTGCGAGGCCGAAGCGCGCGCGGAATCGAAGGAAGTGGCGGAAGAGCTACGCGTCGCGGCGCTGCAGAAAGAGCACGCGGCGAAGGACCTGCAGGGTGCCGCGCTCGAAAACCAGATTCGGAAAAACCGCTTCCGCTGGCTTCGGGAGACGCTGACCGACGCAGGCACGCGTCGCGCGAACGAACTTGGCTGGCCCAACACTTACACGTTCACCAAGAGCCTGTCCGAATCGCTTATCAGGAATTTTCTGGACGCGAATCCGGACGCGGCGGTTGCGGTGGTGCGGCCGGCGATTGTCGAATCCTCGATCGAAAGACCTTTTCTCGGATGGAATGAAGGGATCAACACGTCGGCGTCACTTTCGTATCTGCTGGGCACATTTTTCCGGCAGCTTCCCACGAAGGAAAGCAAATGCCTGGACCTGATTCCGGTGGACCTGGTGTGCCGTGGGATGACGCTCGTTGCGGCAGCGCTGGTCGCGCGGCGGCACGAACGCGTGTATCAGCTGGCCACCTCGGTGGCGAATCCATGCGACATGCGGCGCTCCATCGAGCTGACCGGGTTGGGGCACAGGAAATTCTATCGCGCGCAGACGGGACTCAATCACCGGCTGCGCCTGAAATTCGATGCGATTCCCGTGTCGAAATCGCGGTACGACAAACTTTCCGCTCCGGCGCAGAAAAGCATCGTGCAGGCAATCAATCGCACGGTGGAACCCTTTGCCGCTCGTCCGCCGCTGGCGCGCCGGGAACGCGAGCTTGAGAAAGTGATAAAGCTGATCTCGCTTTTTGAGCCGTTCATCCTGCACAACGACCACATCTTCGAAGCGGCAAACGTGGAACGGCTAAGCGCGGCATTGCCAACGGACGAGCAATCCGATTTCGGATATGACGCTCGCGCGCTCGACTGGTGGGATTACTGGATCAACGTGCACATTCCTGCGCTGCGAAAGTGGTGCTATCCTCTCATCGAAGGACGTCAACCGGAAGCCCGGCCCCGGCGGTCCGTGCCACTCGCGGCTCGCACGGGGGCGAACGCCGCGGGTGCGGCAGGCTCGGCAACCGCGACAACGTCCTGACATCCACCGTGGCCATCCTTCTGACTGGCGCCACCGGCTATATCGGCGCCCACATTGCGTCCAATTTGCTCGCGGATCATTCCGAGCCGCTGAACCTGCTGGTCCGCGCGCGCAACGAGCAGGAAGCGCGCGAGCGTCTTTGGCGATCGCTGCAACTTCATTTGGATTTCCCGCGCTTTGAACAGTTTTTGAACTCGCGCATACACATTTTTCTCGGCGACCTCACGGATGCTCGCTTTGGGCTCGGCGATGATGATTACACGCAGCTCGTGCGCTCGACCGATTCGATCATTCACTGCGCCGCTTCGCTCAATCGCAAATCGGAGAAGAGCTGCCTGAACGTGAACCTGCGCGGCACGCTGGAAGTGATTCAACTGGCCATGCGCGCGCGCGATCATCATGGCCTGCGAAGGTTTAGCCACGTCAGCACGGTGGCGGTCGCGGGACAGCGCGCGGACGAAGTGGTGCAGGAAGATACGGCGATCGATTGGAACCGCTCGGACTACGATCCCTACGCGCGCACGAAAAAATTCTGCGAGCACATGGTGCGGCAGCTTCTTCCGGACGTCCCGCGCACGATTTTTCGTCCCAGCATCGTGCTGGGCGACAGCCGGCGCCCCGAGACGAATCAATTCGACATGGTGCGCGCGTTTGTATTTCTCGCGGGGCTGCCGGCGCTTCCCTTCCGCGCCACGGATCGGATTGATGTCGTCCCCGTGGACTTCGTCGCGGATACCGTTGCAACACTGCATCAAAAAGAAAAGCCGGACTACGAGATTTATCATCTTTCGTCAGGCACCGGCTCCGAGACGTTTTCGCAATTGACGGACGCGCTTTCGAAAGCGCAGGGAAAGCGCGGGCCGGTGTTCGTGCCGGGCCTCGAAGGGCCTTCTTCGAAGGTGGTCAACGCGCTGGCCGGGCGAGCTGGAAAAATAGGCGGACTCGCTACCTTGCTGAAGGTCTTTTTGCCGTATCTCGTGTGGAATACAGTGTTCGATAATTCGCGCGCGGTTGCGGAGATGGGGCGGCAACCCGCGCCGTTTTCACAATATTGCTATCCGCTGCTGCGCTTCAGCCGCGAGAACAATTTTCTTTACAAGTACCACGCATGGCCAGCGGACGCCTCGGTGCCGACGGCGGCGCGAAAGGCCAGCGCCGCGCAGGATTCGCACCGATGACCGATCTCGCCCTCGAAGCCTGGGTCAGCGGCCTGATCGAGCTGAACAAGTTTGAATGGATGCTCGGCGCGGGCGAGGCCTGGAAGCCGGGCACGAAACTCAAGCTGCTCTTCGCGGGATACAACGGCACGCGCAACACCGGCTCGGACGTTCGCGTGGAAGAGATGCTGCGGCAGGTGCGGCGTATATTGGGCGCAGACAATATTGCGCTCAGCGTGATGTCGCAGAACTTCGAGCTCACGCGCGGCTATTTTGGCGACGCGAAGCAAGTGTACCTGCCGGACGTTTTCCCGCCGTTCCTGCATTCCGAAGTGAGGAAAAATGACGGCGTGGTGGCCTGCGAAGGGTCGATGTTCAAGAGCAAATTCGCGAATGCGCTGACGACCATGATGATCGGCGCGCTGGGAATTGCCGCGGCGCAAAACAAAGTGAGCGTGGCGTACGGCGCCGAAGCCGGGGAAATGGACCCGCTGCTGCGGAAAATGTGCCGGCGCTATTGCCACAATTCGCTGGTCATCACACGCAACGTAGAATCGCAAACCGTGCTGGGCAAACTGGGCGTTCCAACGGAGCTGGGCACCGACACTGCCTGGACCTTCGAGCCCCTCGGCCCCGAATACGGCCGCAAGGCGTTGCGCGATGCGGGATGGGACGGCCGGACGCCGGTGCTCGCGGTGTGCCCGATTAATCCCTTCTGGTGGCCGGTGACAGCTTCGATCGGAAAGTGGATCGCGCACTCTGCGGCGGGCGCGTACAAAAAAAGCTACTACCGGACGATTTATTTTCATCGCTCCGGACGGGCCGTGGACGCGGCTTATGAAAAATATCTCTCGGCGGTTGCGTCGGGCGTGGCCAGCTACAAAGAATCGCGTTCTGTGTTTCCCGTTCTGATTGCGATGGAATTGCTGGACCGCGATGCGTGCGAGCGGGTCGCCGAAAAACTTGGCGGGGCACCTATTTTCGCCTCCGACCAGTACAACATGTATGAGCTGGTGAGCATTTTGCGCACGTGCGATCGCATGCTCTCTTCGCGTTACCATGCGATTGTTACGTCCATGCCTGCGGGCGTGCCTTCGGCCGGCGTGACCATGGACGAACGCATACGCAACCTGATGCGCGAGCGCGGGCACGAGCATCTGTTGATGCAGGTGGACGAGCCAAATCTGGCGGATAAAATCGTGGAGGCGCTGTGTACGCTAGATGCGCAGGCCGACGAAATTCGCGATGCCATGGGCGCCACGGTGGCGCGCAATCTGAAATTGATGGCGCGCATGGGCGTTTATTTCGAGGAGCAGGTCGCGCGGCGCTATCCGGAATTTCCGATTCGAAGAGGCGTGCTTGGCTGGGAGGATTATCTTCCGGCGCTGAGTCCTGCCTTGTGCGAATTGGCTGAAAGGCATAGCGGCGTGCTTGTTTCCCGAGAGACGGCGGCGAAGATGAATGTCGCAGCGACACCGAGGGGCTGAGGTCTAGTGACTTTTCTCGAGTCCATTTTCGAGAGGCTGCAGAAGGCGGCGAAGGCGCCGGTGCTGCGTGAAGTTCGCGGAGAAGCGGTTCATTCCGTTACCGGCGACGAGTTTCTGGCGATGGTGCAGCAGGCCCGGAGCTTTTTTGTCGCGCGCGGAATGAAAAAGGGCGATCGTTGCGCTTTGCTGGCGTCGAACAGCATTCGCTGGGTAGCTGCCGACCTCGCGATGATGGCGGAAGGCATCGTCGTGGTTCCGCTGTACTCGCGGCAGTCGCCGGCGGAGCTCGTCGTCATGATGAAGGACTCGGCTCCCTCGCGAATCTGTTGTTCGAATGCAGCGCTCGCTGCAGAAATCAAGCATCTGTGGCCGGCAGCACCGCACATTACGCTGCTCGATAGCGTCTTCGCTACCGATGCCGCAAAGCTCGTTCCGCCCCGGCACCATGAAGATTCCGACGCCGTGACGATCATTTACACTTCCGGGACGTCGGGCGAGCCGAAAGGGGTAGTGCTGAATGCGGGCAACGTAACTTACATGCTGGGATGCACGAACGCGCGTCTGGATCAGCTTATGGAGGACCGCACCGGGACGAGCGGCCAAGCGGAGGGCGTTTTCCACTATTTGCCGCTTTGCTTCGCAGCTTCCTGGATCGTGCTGCTCACCGCACTTTCGCGCAACAGCGTTCTAACGCTTTCAACCGATCTCACGAAGCTTTCGGATGAATTGAAAATCGCCGCGCCCGACTATTTCCTGAACGTACCGACGCTGCTCGAGCGGGTGCGCGCGAAGATCACAGAAGCGATTCAGCAGCGCGGAGGCCTGGCGGCGAAGGTATTTTCCAAGGCGCAGCAGGCGTATCTGCGCGGCCACAATCAGGAACACCGCTCTTTTGATTCCTTGTGGCTTTGGGTCGCGAGATCGATGATGTTCTCCACTATCCGCAAAAGCATCGGCGCGAATTTGAAAGCGCTGATATGCGGGTCCGCGCCTCTTTCGATTCAAACGCAGCTTTTTTTCATGATGCTCGGAATCCCAGTGCTGCAGGGCTACGGACTTACCGAGACAACCGGAATCTGCACGCTCGATGATCCGGATCATGCCGTGCCGGGACGCGTGGGGCCGGCGATTCCCGGAATCGAAATGAAGCTCGCCGAAAACGGGGAGATCCTCGTTCGCGGGCCGAATATCTTTCCGGGATACTGGCAGCGGCCTGAGGAAACTGCCAAGGCGCTCGAAGGCGGATGGTTTCACACCGGCGATCAGGGCGAAGTGGACACAAACGGAAACTGGCGCATAACCGGGCGCATCAAGAACTTGATCATCCTGAATTCCGGGCACAATGTGGCGCCTGAGCCTCTCGAAGAAGCGCTGGCGCAACGCCTGATTTCCTCCGCAGACCAGGTTGTATTGCTCGGCAATCAGCGAAGTTTTCTCGCGGCGCTGATAACGGCTGCTTCGCAGGACGGCCTTGCCGACGCCAGCATCCAGTCGGCGATTGAATCGGTGAACGGCGGCTTGCCGCACTATAAGCAGATTCGAGCGTTTCTCGTGCTGCCGGAACCGCTGAGCCAGGAGAATGGATTGCTCACTGCGAACGGCAAACCCAGGCGCGACGCGATTGCCGCGCGGTTTGCGACAGAGATTGAACAGCTCTATCAGAAGAAAACGGCATGAAAACTTTTCAAGGCAAAACACTTTCGTGGCAGTTGCTCGACGGCACGATTGAGCTCGCGCTGGACCGCGCGCCGTACAACGAAATTGGCTCGGCCACGCTGGAGGAGCTCGAGCAATTTGCCGCTGCGCTCGCAGCAATGCAGAGCGAGGCTCATGCGCTGATTATTTCGAGCGCGCGCACGGAAGGATTTTGCGCCGGGGCCGATTTGCGCGAACTCTATCGCCGCACGCAGGGCATGGATCGGGACGCGCGGCTCGGCGGACTTCACGATTTTCTGGAACGGATCCATCGCGTGATGAATACCATTGACGCCGCTCCCATGACCACCATCGCCGCGGTAAACGGACTCGCGTTCGGCGGAGGGTTCGAACTGGCGCTTACGTGCGATCTGATCATTGCCGACAAGATGGCGCGCTTTTGCTTTCCCGAGCTGCGCCTGGGATTGATCCCGGGCTTCGGCGGCATTCCGAGGCTCAAGCGCGATGTGGGCAATGCGGTCGTGCGCGACTTACTGCTCACTGGGCGGAGCATCAATGCGACGAAGGCGCAGGCGGTGGGGCTCGTCAGTCAGGTAACGTCGGAAGGCGACGCACTTCGGGTCGCACGCGTGACGGCTTCGCAATTGAAGAAATTCGACCGTGCGACCGCGGTGGCCGCAAAACGCTTCATCAAGCCCGTGCCACACGATGAACTGCGGCGTGAGATTGAAATCTTCTGCGAGCTCTTCACGCGTCCGGCGGTGGAGGCCGGATTGCGCAAGTTCGTTGAAAGCACGGATGCGCTGCCCTATCTGCCGTAGGTCGGCGGCGAGCATGAACGAAGAACCTGCGGGAAATGTGGCAAGATAGAAGGCGATGAATACTCTTCAGAATACGACCGACGAAGTCCTGCGGCTTGCCGCCGAGCACTTCAAAGTGCCGCGCGAACAGCTCAACCCCGACGACGATTTCTTCAAAAAGCTCGGGATCAACAGCCTGCAGACGCTCGATTTGCTCACTCGAATCGAGCAGCACTTTCAAATCGAGCTTCCCGACTACGAACTTCAGGGCGTCAGCGATTTCCGCACGCTGGCTGAACGTATACAATCCCGCCTGTGATCCTCGATCTACGGAAATATCAATCGTTGGGTGAAGCGCTGCGCGAGGCACTCGAGCGCTGGCCGGACGAGGTGTGCCTGATCGAGGCTGATCGCGAGCGCGAAAATGTCCGGCTGACGTACCGCCAGTTCAAGGAAGCGGCGCTGCCGCTGGCACGCACGCTGCAAAATGAAGGATTCCGTGCGGGGACTCGCGCTGCGATCATCATGACCAATCAGTCGAAATGGCTGATTTCCGCTTACGCGATTTTCTTCTGCGGCGGAGTGTTGGTGCCGCTCGATTACAAACTCACGGCCGCGGAGCAACTCAAACTCTTAGCGCACTCGAAGGCCGAGATTCTGATTGTCGAATACCATCTCTGGCGCGCGATCATGAAGGGGGACGGATTCAAGGATCTCGCCACGCGTCTTGTGCTGGTCACGGAGGCGCCTCCGGGGGCCGACCTGGGCGGCGCAAAGCGTTGGGAAGCGTTCCGAGGCAATGGCGAGCCGACCTTTGTCGCTCGAAGCCGCCAGGACCCAGCCTGCATCGTCTATTCTTCCGGCACAGGCGGACGGCCGAAAGGCTGCGTCTTGACGCACGAAAATTATCTCGAGCAGTGCATGGCGCTCACCGCACTCTATCCATTCTGGCCGAGCGTGCGCTATCTGAGCATCCTGCCGACGAACCACGCGGTCGACTTCATGATCGGCTTCATCGGCCCCTTCACTTGTGGCGCAGCGGTCGTCCACCTGCGCACGCTGCGGCCCGAATATGTCCGCGAGGCGTTCACGCGCTACAAAATCACGTACATGACGCTGGTGCCGACGATATTGAAGAACCTCGAGCGCGGACTGCGGCAGCGCTTCGAGGAATTGCCGAAGAATCGTCGCAGAATTTTGAATTCGCTGATTCGCGTGAACCGCGCGCTCACGCGCCGCAGGCCGAATCTGCACGTCAGCCGGGCACTGCTCGGCCAAGTCCACGCTGCGTTCGGAGGCGAACTTCGAGCGCTCTTTGTGGGAGGCGCGTTTACCGAGCCCTCCACGCTGCAATTTTTCTACGATCTGGGAATTCCGGTCGGCAATGGATACGGGTGCACGGAAGCCAGCACGGTAATCACGCTCAACGACTTCAAACCGTTCCGCGCCGATACCGTGGGCAAGCCGTTGCCGGGCATGGAGGTAAAAATCGTGGGCCCGGATGCCGAAGGAATCGGCGAAGTGGCGGCGCGAGGCAAGACGATCATGTCGCAATATCTCGACGAGCCGGAAATGACCGCCGAAACGATTGTGAACGGCTGGCTAATGACCGGAGACCTGGGGCGCATCGATGGGACCGGCCACCTGCAACTTTTCGGCCGCAAGAAAAACATGATCGTCACCGAAGAAGGGAAGAACATATACCCGGAGGACATCGAGACGGTGTTCGATGGCCTGGCAGTGAAGGAATTCTGCGTTTTTGCCGCCAACTATCTGTGGCCCGCGCGCACGATGGTGGGTGAGCAGCTCGTGATTGTCGTGCATCCGGAGGCCGGAAAATCAATCACGCCGGAATTGGTCGCAGATATCGGCGAGCGCAATCGGCGTCTGCTGAATTACAAACGCGTCACCGGCTACCTCGCATGGGACCGGGAGTTTCCGCTGACGGCTTCGATGAAAATCAAGCGCGGCGAACTCGCCGAGCAAATTCGGCAGGCGCTCGATCGTTCGGCGGTGGTGCCGCTGTGATTCCGGCGGATGCCAGCTTCGGCAGGATACTCGGGTGACGCAATCGCGCTTCCTCGCCATCGTCAATCCGGCAGCGGGCGGCGGGCGTTGCGGGAAACTCGCCGGCGCTGCGCTGCAGTCCGTCCGGCAAGCGGGCATCGAGCTTGACGTTGCGAATACTTCGGGGCGAGGAGAGGCCACCAAAATCGCTCGCGAGGCTTACGCGCAAGGCGTTCGGAACTTCCTCGCAGTGGGCGGTGATGGAACGTCGTACGAAATCATCAACGGTCTATTTCCGGAGGCGGAAACCGCGGGGCGGCCTGCGCTTGGTTTTTTGCCGCTGGGCACCGGGAATTCGTTCCTGAAAGATTTCACCTCGCGTGGCATGGAGCACACGATTGAAGCCATCAAGAACGGAAACCGCCGGGCATGCGACGTGATTCGTCTGCGACACGCGCAAGGCGAACTTTATTTTCTGAATTTGCTCAGCCTGGGATTTCCCGCGGACGTAGGCGAGACCGCAAACCGTCGGTTCAAACGATGGGGAGAGCTTGGCTACATTTTCGCTGTATTCGCGCGGCTCATTCGCCTCCAGCATCTTTCGTTTCCTCACCGTCTGGATGGCGCCGCCGAATGGGACCGCGGCCGCACGCTCTTCCTTTCGTTCAGCAACAGCAAATTCACCGGCGGAAAAATGATGATCGCGCCCAAAGCCGATCCCACAGACGGCCTGATCGAATACGTGCGATGGGGCGCCATCGGGCGGCTGGGATTGCTCTGGACGCTGCCGCGTCTTTTCACCGGCACGCACATTGACCACCCGCTTGCGTTTCGCGCGCCAGCGAAGAGAATCGAGCTTCAGCTCGATGGGCCGGTGAACGCGATGGTGGACGGCGAAATTCTGCGCCTGGAATGCCGCTCGCTTGAAATTCTGCCCGGCGTGCTGGACGTGATCGTATGAAGAAGGCCTATCTTGCGGTCCGGTCGCTGGTTTTATGGGCCGTCAGCGGAATTCATTTCGGCGTGGTGTGCACGTTTCTGGTGCTGCTCGGCATTTTCATCGATCCGCGCAAGAACGACTGGTCCCAGCGCTTTTTCTTCCGCAATATTCTGCGTCTTCTCGGGGTGAGATTCGAAGTGCGGCACGCGCCAGGTTTCGATCCCAAGCGCACGAGCATTTTTATATGCAACCACGTGAATATTTTTGATCCGTTTGTAATCTACTCCGCCATCCCGCAATTCGTGCGCGGCTTCGAGCTCGAATCGCACTTCAAGATTCCGGTTTACGGCTGGATGATGGGCCGATTCGGGAACGTTCCCGTACCCGACGCGCCGAGCCGCGAAAGTCTCGAAATCATGACCGAGCGCGCCAAGCTCGCGCTCGATTCCGGCGTCAGCTTGATCGCCTTCCCCGAAGCGGGACGCACGCGCGACGGGCACGTTCATCCATTCAAGAAGGGGATTTTTAATTTGGCGCACAAATTCGGGGTGCCCATTGTCCCGATGAGCATCGTGGGCTCTTACCAATTCTTTCAAACGGGTGACTGGATTCTGCATCCGGGAAAAATCACGGTTTACCTTCACGATACGATTGACACGAGCGGGATCACGCGAGCGGAACTCGAAGATTTGCGCGAGCGCGTTCAGGACATCGTAGCCGCGCCGGTGGAAGAATCTCTGCGGGAGAATCCTCCTCAAGACGTCTGAGTGGCACTGGCTTCAGGAAGCGTGCGGCCGGCGCGAAGTTCCTGCCAGGTGTAGACCACGCGGTGGATGACGGTAATGGTTGAAATCGTCGCGACCACCCAAAGAACTTGCGCCATGCGGTTGAAGGCTCCGCCGAGGATCAGTAGCACAAGCCGCTCCGGGCGCTCCATGAAACCAACTTTGCACAGGGGAATCAGTGACTCGGCGCGCGCCCTGGAGTAACTCACCATGAACGAACTCGCCATAGCCACGGCCGCGAGCGCCATGTAGAAGGATCGGCCGATCAGCGTGTAGTAAACGACCAGGCCCATGTAGAGTGCGAGGTCGGAGTAACGGTCGAGCGTGGAATCGAGGAATGCGCCGAACGCGGTCACGCGGCCGACGCGGCGCGCCACTTGCCCGTCGGCCATATCCAGAAATCCCGCGAGAAAAAGCACTGCGGCGGCCTGGCGAAAGCGTCCCATGGCGAAAAGGACCGCGGCCCAGGAATTTACGGCCAGGCCCAGGAACGTGAACATATTCGGCGTGATTCCAGTCGCTGCCAGGCCGCTGACTACGTGGCGCAGCAACCAGCCGCCGCCTTCACCGATCCAGTAGGTGATCGGCCGTTTGCGTTCTAGCTGTTCGTTTTCCATCGCTTAAAAATGATACACCGTAACCCGCCTTTCTCGCGCTGGCCGAAAATGGGCATCCGACAAAATCATCGCGCCTCCGGAACCATGGAAGGGACCGTGCGGGAGTAGCGCAGCTTTGGTTCGGTGAACTGCTGCACTTCTTGCGGAGTGAATCCGGGCGCGACTTCGCGCAACACCAGCCCCTCGGGCGTCACGTCAATCACCGCCAGATCGGTGACGATGGTATGCACGCACTCGATGGCCGTGAGCGGATAGGTGCAGGTCTTCAAGATTTTGGGCGAGCCGTCTTTCGCGTTGTGCTCCATGGTGACAATCAGTTTTTGCGCGCCGACGGAGATGTCCATCGCGCCGCCGATGCCGCCCGCGCCCTTCGCTCCCGGAACGCGCCAATTCGCCAGATCGCCTTTTTCGGAAACCTGCAAGCCGCCAAGAATGCAGATATCGAGATGCCCGCCGCGCGTCATTACGTGCGCATCATCCTGGGCGAAGAACGCGCCGCCGGACACGATCGTCACGGGGACCTTCATGGCGTCAACGAGATCGAAATCCTCTTCGCCGGGCTTTGCACGCGGCCCCATTCCGAGGATTCCGTTTTCACTGTGAAAATATACGGTGATATTCGAAGGAACGTAGGCTGCAATCAAATTCGGAATTCCCCAGCCCAGATTTACATAAGCGCCATCGGGGAGTTCGCGCGCTGCGCGCTCGGCAATTTGTTCTCGCGTCAGGCGTGGTTTAGACATAGCGCTTCCCCGCTACCTTCACGATGCGGTCCACAAAGATGGAAGGCGTGACGATGGCTTCAGGATCGAGTTCTCCGGTGGCCACGATCTCCTCGACTTCGACGATGGTTGCGCCTGCGGCGGTGGCCATGATGGGATTAAAATTTCGCGCGGCCTTGCGGTAAACAAGATTGCCCATGTGGTCCGCGCGGTCCGCCTTGATAAATGCATAATCCGCGCCGAGGGCTTGTTCGAGGATGCAGCGCTTGCCTCGAATGACGCGCTCTTCCTTGCCGCGCGCGACTTCCGTGCCCACTCCGACCGGCGAAAAAAAAGCCGGGATGCCTGCGCCGTGCGCACGCATGCGCTCGCACAGGATTCCCTGAGGCACGAGCTCAAGTTCGATTTCACCGGCGTCGAATTGCTCCTGAAAATATTTCGCGCCGGGTCCGGGAAAGGCGGCGACAACGCGGCGAATCTGGCGATTCTTGAAAAGCAGGCCAAGTTCGCCATCTCCTGTGCCGCAATTGTTGCTGATCACCTTGAGATTTCGAGCGCCTTGGCGCACAAGTCCCTGGATCAAATTGTTCGGGAATCCCGCGCCGCCAAATCCGCCGAACATAATAGTGGCGCCGTCACGAATGCCGGCGACGGCCGCGTCCACTGTGGGATAGACCTTCTCTCTTGAGCTCATATGCGCGACGAGCTGAGTTCCGGCGAGCCAGTTTCAAACGCCCTCCGCCCCACTGATTCTATGCAACTTGTGGCTCTTACGAAACAGCCAAACGTGCCGGGACCGTCGATTCGCCCAGTGTGATGGCCCTTAGGCTTCGAGGCGTTCTCCGGGCGATTGACTATTGTCCCACGGGACCCACTGCGCTATGCTTCCCGGCGCAAAACCCCGGATTACGCCGGGGCTTGGAAAACACCCAGTCTCCGATCAACCCTCAACTGCGTTACATCCAAAAGCCTTTGGATGACGTACCAATACAAGAGGTTGAAGTCCAAACTCTACAGGAGGTAATTCGGGAAATGACAAAATCTAAGAAGGCCTTCGTTGCCGGCGCAGCGCTCGCAGGATTGCTAGCGGGCACCACCGCAACGATTCAGGCGTCAAACCTGCTATCTGGACTGAACGGAGCAACTCATTCTCAGGACCAGAAGCCGGATGCAAAGGCAAAAGAAAAGCACGCTTGCAAGGGTCAGAATTCCTGCAAGGGTAAGGGTGGATGTAAGTCGAGCGACAATGGCTGCAAGGGCAAGAACTCTTGCAAGGGCAAGGGCGGTTGCGCAACCGATGGTTCCAAGCCACCGGCCGATGCCATGCCTCCCAAGTAGTCCATTTCCAAACAACGTTTCCGGCGTTGAGGGCCGGATGAGCATGGCCGGTCCTCAACCTCCGCCGGAAGCGCCTATCAGATCAGCCGGAGCCAGAAATGCCAGCAAATCGTTTCAATAGTTTCACCGACTACGGAATTGGGATCGGTTTACGCGCGACTCATTACGATCATATTCTTACGCGCAAGCCCGTAGTAGATTGGTTCGAAATCATCTCCGAAAATTTCATGATCGATGGCGGACGCCCGCTGCACATACTCGATCAAATCCTGGAGCAATACAAAGTCGTGCAGCACGGCGTCTCGATGTATTTTGGCTCGGCGGAGAAACCCAACCGCGAGCACCTGCGGCGGCTCAAAACTTTGGTGCAGCGCACGAAGACGCCCTGGCTGTCGGATCACCTTTGCTGGGGCAGCGTGGACGGGCGCTACACCCACGACCTGCTGCCGATGCCGTACACCTTCGAGGCCGCGCGGATTACTGCGCAGAAGATTCGCGAAGTGCGGGACTTTGTGGAAGTGCCCGTGGTCGTCGAAAACGTGAGCAGCTATGCGGAATTCCACGTTTCGGAGATGACCGAGTGGGAATTCCTGAATGAGGTGGTGGAGCGCGCCGATTGCGGAATTCTGCTGGACGTGAATAACATTTACGTTTCGTCGCAGAATCACAGTTTCGACCCGTACACCTATGTGAACAGCGTTCCGGCGGAGCGCGTGGCGCAGATTCATATCGCCGGGCACTCGAAATACCGCAAGTACATCCTGGATACGCACGATCATCCGGTCATTGATCCTGTGTGGAAATTGTACGCCCGCGCGATTGAACGCGTCGGACACACGGCCACGCTACTTGAATGGGACGACAGCATTCCCTCGTTCGAAGAAGTTCATGACGAAGCGCTGAAGGCTAACCGGTTCCTCGCCAGCGCGTCGCTGGCAACCGCTGTATGAAACTCCTGACCCTACAACGGCAAATGGCCCGCGCGGTGATGACGCCGCTGACGCCGTCAGAGCGCATGCAGTCGAGTGGCGCAAGCGGCCACTCGCAACGTGCGGTGGCAGCGCGAATCATCAAGCCCAACGACCGTCTGACCTCTTTCGAACGCTTGGAAATTTACAATCGCCAATATTGGTTCCGGCTGCTTTCGGCGTTCGCCGAGGATTTTCCCGGTCTGCGCGCGGTGTTGGGCGGCAAGCAATTCGATGCGGTGGCAAAAGCCTATTTGTCGGATTGCCCTTCGCGGTCCTTCACGCTGCGCAATCTGGGCTCGCGGCTGGAAGAGTGGTTGCGCAAACATCCCAAGTCGGCCGGATCGCGCCAAAAACTGGCCGTCGACATGGTGCGGCTGGAATGGGCTGAAATCGAGGCGTTCGATGGAAAGGCCGAGCCGCGGCTCAATCCGGAAGATCTCGCGGGCGCGAACCCGGCCAAGTTGCGCCTGTGGCTGCAACCCTATTTTCAACTTCTGGACCTGCGCTATCCGGTGGACGACTTGCTGCTCGAAGTTCGCAAGAATGACGACGACACCGAGGTGGCGAGCAACGCGTTCAGCGAGCGCCGCAAGCGAAATCGCGCCCACGCGGTTGCGCGCACGAAGCCGAGCCCCATATTTCTCGCGGTGCACCGGCTGGACGATTCGGTTTATTTCCGGCGGCTCGATCGCGACGAATTCGCCATCTTGTCCGCTCTGCGCGCCGGAAAACCGCTGAGCGCGGCGATCGAGACCGGCTTGCGCAAGAGCGCGGTCGCGCTCGAAGAGCGGGCGGAGCAAGCGGAGCGCTGGTTTCGCACCTGGGCAGCGCTCGGGTGGTTTTGCCGGAGAACAGCGCGCCGAGGAGGCCGCCCTGCATGAGCGACGCGAGGAATCAGATTCTGCGAATGTACGACGGATTTGTGAGAGCGGCCTCGAGTTTGCAGTCGCCCTTTCTCCTCCTCTTCGTGCGACTGTACTGGGGCTGGGAATTTATGGAGGATGGCTGGGGCAAGCTGCACAATCTGGCCAAAGTGACAGAGTACTTCGCGAGCCTGAACCTGCCGGCGCCGGGTACGACGGCGCTGTTCGTATCGATCATCGAACTGGCGGGAGGCATGCTGCTGGCGATCGGGCTTTTCTCGCGCCTCACGGGTCTAGTGCTAACAGTGAACATGCTGGTCGCGTATGTCACGGGTGATCGCGAGGCCCTGCTTTCGATTTTCAGCGCCCCGGATAAGTTCTCTGCTGCCGCGCCATACATGTACCTCTTTGCGTCTTTGGTGGTACTGATCTTCGGACCGGGAAAATTCGCGCTGGACACGCTGCTCCGTCGCGCTGTGCGAGGAAAACCATCCCCGAAGGTTGATGCAGCTCAAGCCTGATGCTCCGGGAAATGTAACGGGCGTGGTAATCTGATTCGTGACGGCTCGCGAAGCATGAGATTCGCGGAAAAATTTCGAAACGCGGCTTTTCTTTGCCTGCTCGTCTTCATGCTCTCCGCAGGCGCCTTTCCGGCTGACCAAATGACCTCGACGATCCTCATTGGAAATTCCCGAATTGATGTGGTGGTGGAAGAAGGTAAGCTCGCGACATCCAAGGAAGATTTATTGAAGTGGGTGCAATGGGCGGCGGAATCCGTCAGCACTTACTATGGCCGTTTCCCCGTTTCTCATCTTTCACTGCGTATTGTTCCGTTCGACGGAAAAGGCGTACGCAACGGCAGAACTTTCGGACGGGACGGCGGGTTCATCTCCATTCGCGTAGGAAGCGATTCCACTTTTGGGGACCTTTCCACCGACTGGATGTTGACGCACGAAATGGTGCACCTGGCATTCCCCTCCGTAGCCGAAAATCATCATTGGATCGAAGAAGGCATCGCGACTTACGTGGAGCCCATCGCGCGCGTGCGCGCAAAACATATGGACGCGGCGGAGATGTGGAAAGAAGTGGTTCGCGATCTGCATCAGGGCTTGCCTGCTGAGGGAGACCGGGGCCTCGACAATACCCATACCTGGGGACGCACGTATTGGGGCGGCGCACTTTTCTGTTTTCTGGCGGACATTGAAATTCACCGCCAGACGGGCAATCGCAAAGGCCTGGAAGATGCGCTGCGTGGAATTCTCGATGCGGGTGGGAACATCACACAGGAATGGCCGCTGGAGAAGGCTTTGGACATTGGCGATCGCGCGACCGGCGTGGCGGTTCTGCGCCCACTTTACGACAAGATGAAGGACCAGCCGTATGCCGTCGATCTTCCCGCGATGTGGGCCCAACTGGGAATCGTGCCAGACGGCGACAAAGTCCGATTCGTGAACGATGCTCCGCTGGCCAAAACTCGCGACGCTATAACCTATGGCACGCCTTCTCCATCTCTGGGCGCTGACGCAGCTCAACCCGCTTTCTCGGCGTTTGCTGGACGAACCAAGGGCTCTCCCGCGGGACGTTGATTTAATGTGTGGAACTTTAAGTCTCCGCGCAGTAGGATTTCGCGCCCGAGAGATTGCATGCGCCTACCGACAATCGCTTTCGCCGTAGCGTTCTTGCTGCTGCCAATCCATGCGTTGCATGCTCAGCGAGAACCAGTCTTGAAACAGATCGACCTGCCGCATCCCTACTACTATCGCGAGATGTATCTTCCGCAACTGACGACCGGGCCGAGTTCGTTCACGTGGTCCCCGGACTCGCAATCGGTCGTCTTCTCGATGCAAGGTGCGCTGTGGCGTGAGCGGCTGGACTCGCACGATGCCGAACAGCTTACGGCAGGATCAGGTTACGATTACCAGCCGGATTGGTCGCCTGACGGACGCTGGATTGTTTACGCGTCTTACGATAGAGATGCGATCGAGCTTCGTATTCTGGATCTCAAGACGGGCCACACGCAGCAGCTGACAACCGGAGGCGCGGTGAATGTGGAACCGCGCTGGTCGCCGGACGGGAAACGCATCAGCTTCGTCTCGACTTCCTATCACAAGCGATTCCACATTTTTGTCGCGCGTGTAGAAAATGGAGAGTTGAAATCGATCGAGCGCCTGACGGGTGAAACGCGCAGCGACCTTCCGCGCTACTACTACAGCGAGTTCGACACTGAAATCAGCCCGTGCTGGTCCCCTGACGGCAGCGAAATCTTCTTCATTTCAAACCGCGGTCACATCTACGGCAGCGGCGGATTCTGGCGAATGAAGGCCGAGCCCGGCGCCGAAGCGCGTGAAATTTATTTCGAGGAAACCACGTGGAAGGCGCGGCCCGACTGGTCGCCGGACGGCAAGCGGGTGGTGTACAGCTCCTATCTTGGGCGCCAGTGGAACCAACTTTGGGCCATCCCGGCCTCGGGAGGCCAGGCGCTGCAGCTATCGTACGGTGAGTTCGATGCGACCGCTCCTCGCTGGTCCCGCGACGGAAAAAACATTGGTTTCATTTCCAATCGCGATGGAAACACTTCGCTGTGGATTCAGGATGCGTTGACCGGCGAGCAACGACAAATCGCGGCCAAAAATCTGCGGTATCTGCATCCGATGGGCGAACTCAAGATAACCGTTTTGGACGCACTGGGCCGGCCTACGCCCGCGCGCGAGTCGGTCATGGGCGCTGACGGACGTGCTTACGCCCCGGAAAATTCCTGGATTCGCGCCGATGACAGCTTCGATAGATCGGAAAGGCGCTTCGAGGCGCACTACTTTCTCTCAACTGGGCCGGCTGAAGTTTTCGTCCCACCGGGGACAGTGGAAATTGACGTGATGAAAGGCTTCGAATACAGATGGGAACGCCTGCGAGTGCCGGTTGAAGCGGGAAAGACAGCCGAAGCCACTATCCACCTGCATCCTTTCGAGTGGCCAATTAATAATTCAGCACAATGGGTGAGCGCAGACCTGCACGTGCACATGAATTACGGCGGAAACTATCGCAACACTCCAGAAAGCCTTGTGCAGCAAGCGCAGGCGGAAAATCTGGGGATCGTCTTCAACCTGATCGTGAATAAAGAAGGGCGGATCCCCGATATCGGCTATTTTTCCACGCGACTGGACCCGGCGTCCACGTCGACTACGCTGCTCTCGCATGGCCAGGAGTTTCATACCAGTTTTTGGGGGCATCTCGGATTGCTGCACCCGGGCCTCAATTTTCTGATCCCAGGATACGCCGGGTATCCAGGCACATCTTCCGCAAGCCTGTATCCCACGAATGCGGCTGTCGCCGACATGAGCCATGCGCAGGGCGCGTTGGTTGGTTACGTGCATCCCTTTGAGAGTTTTCCCGATCCGGTGCGCGACGAAAGCCTGACCTCTGAATTACCCGTGGATGTAGCGCTTGGCAAAGTGGATTACATCGAGGTTCTCGGGTTCAGCGATCACAAAAGCACTGCCGCGGTTTGGTATCGTCTGCTGAACTGCGGCTTCCATCTGCCGACCGGCGCCGGAACCGACGCGATGATGAATTTCGCATCACTGCGAGGCCCCGTGGGGCTCAATCGCGTGTACGCGCCGTCTGGTCGGGCGATTCAGCTCGATTCGTGGCTGGAAGAATTGAAAAACGGGAACACCTTTGCAACGAACGGACCACTCTTGAGATTTCGGCTCGCGGATCAAGACATCGGCGGGCAAATCAATCTCCCCGCGGGATCAAACCAACTGAATTTCTCCGCATCGCTGCGTTCTATCGTGCCGATCGATCACCTTGAAATTATTTGCAACGGCCGCGTCGCGCAAGAACTGGCGCTGACGGGCGACGAAACCTCAGCGGACCTCGACGGCAAAGTTTCCGTGGAGAAAAGCGGTTGGTGCTTGCTCCGCGCGTGGAGCGAGAAGGCCGAGTATCCCATTCTCGATGGGTATCCCTACGCAACCACGAGCCCGATTTACATAACCGTCGGTGGCACAGCAACGGCCTCTGCCGATGACGCGCGCTATTTCCTCGCGTGGATCGATCGGCTCAAACAGGCGGCCATGGCCAACCACGATTGGAATACCGACACCGAACGAGAAAAAGTGGGAAAGCTTTTGTCCGACGCGGCGAAGGTGTTCGGGACGCAAATCCAGGAAATCAATGCCAGGTGAGCGGGCGCATCAGGCAACAGGAAGACTGCGGGTTCTCGACCGTGACGCGAGAAGTGCCCGGGGTGGGGGTCGAACCCACACGTCCTGTAAAGGACAGGGGATTTTAAGTCCCCCGCGTATGCCATTCCGCCACCCGGGCCGAGGCTTGTAAACTTATCCCAACGGAAATTTTACCGCAATACGTGTGGCGCTTCTCCGGCGAAGGACGCGATTTGGATGCTGCCGTTGGCGTGATGCCTACTGGCGCCGGCTTCATGTCCGCACGTTTCCAATCAGCGGACTGCGCTCAAATACTCCACTCTGCTTCTTTGCTCAACGTAACTCGGCGCGACGCGATCAGATGTAGCATCAGCCGGGTTGCAAGGCTGGAATGCAGCAAGACTCTTGAGGCAATGCGCGTCCACAGCCCAAGGCTGGCTCGCGGGTCGAGCCGCGTCTCGCCGCGCTCGATCAGAGTTACCGTCCCCAGTAGCTCCTCCGCCGGCACAGGTGGGTCCGGCCGCGGAAGTTGGTGCCCCTGGGTTATCAAGCAGGTTTGATCTGTTCCGCGGATCTTGCCGACAACTCGGTGCGCGCAAAGCCCGCTATCGCGCTCGAACAACACAATGTCACCAACGCGCACTTCGGCAATCCCGCATTGGCGAACCGAAAGGATGTCGCCCGGCCAGACTGAAGGGAGCATGCTACTGCCTGTGACCCTCAGGCGCAGTTCCCCGAAGGCTCGGACAGCGTCGGCAACCACTTGAGATTTCACGGCTTGGCGATTTTCCACGGTGCGCTTCAATAGGGTTTGTACACTAAATTCGAAGGTGCGGAATCCTCCAGGCTCCTGCATGTAACCAAAGGCTAACTCCGAGAGGCGATAACTGGGGTCAGGGTCTGCAGGAGCAGGAAGCAAGCGCTAGAGGTGCTCCGAAATCATGCCGCTCTAACTCATAGCCAGCATTAAACTTTTAAAGCATCTCTTCCGGAACTAAGAGGGACATTCCCTAGTACCGATTCCCGGAGCATCCTCAACCGGCGTTTTTTCGCTTGACATGCGGCGCCTCCTGTATATAAATCCGTTTTAATAAATTTAATAAAAGTATTCCGGATGGTGTCCAGGCAATCGGGTCCCGAATTCCTGTTCTAATGGCGCAAAAGAATCTCGTACGTCGGGACGCCCGACATACGTAGGATATCGTCGCCTATCTGGCTTTGCCCTGATGATTCAACGGAGACGGATATGAAATCTGTCATGAAGGCACTGATTCTCTTGTCGTTCTGTTTGGCAACAACCCTCATCGCGCGGGGCCAGGACACTGCGTCGCTGACCGGCACTGTACGCGACAGCTCGGGTGCCGTAGTTCCGGGTGCCGAAGTCAAAGCGGCCAGCCATTCCTCGGGCGGCGTGTTCAATACCAAGACGAATACAACTGGCGACTGGATTATCCCGACGTTGCCGATCGGCAGCTACGACATAACCATCTCGGCGAAGGGCTTTAAGAAGTACGAAGCCAAAGGGCTGGTCTTGCGCGTGGCTGAGAGCGCGCGCCTGGACGCCGTGCTCCAGCTAGGCGAAGTGACCGAGACGGTGGTCGTCTCCGGCGACAGCGTGGCCCAGGTGGATACGGAAGCGTCGCAGGTCGCCACAACCATCAGCGGCAAGGAAATCAGCCAGCTTGAGCTGAACGGCCGCAACTTCACCCAATTGATCACACTGGCTCCCGGCGTAAGCAACCAGACCGGGCAGGATGAGGGCGCGGTAGGTGTGGCGGGCAACGTCCAATACAGCATTAACGGCGGTCGAACGGAGTACAACAACTGGGAAGTGGATGGCGGCGACAACATGGACAACGGCAGCAACACAAGCCTGAATGTTTATCCCAGTATCGACGCCATTGCGGAATTCACCGTGCTGACATCCAGTTATGGAGCTCAATACGGACGCAACGGATCGGGAACCGTGGAAGTCGAAACGAAATCAGGGACAAAGCAATTTCACGGCGACGCTTACGAGTTTCTGCGCAACGAGGATTTCAATTCGCGCAATTATTTCGACCCCTCGACGCGGCCTACCTACCGAAAGAATGATTTCGGCTATACCCTCGGCGGTCCGATTTACATCCCGCATCACTACAACACGGAAAAGAACAAGACCTTCTTCTTCTGGTCGCAAGAGTGGCGCAAGGAAAAGGATCCCACGCAATACGTCGCGCAGGTTCCCACGGATGCGGAGCGCGGTGGAAATTTCAGCGACGTTTGCCCGGGCCCGGATTGCCCGATCAACCCCAGCACCGGGAATCCCTACCCCGGCAACCAATTGCCGTATATTGATCCAAACGCACAGATACTCTTGGGACTTATCCCGCACGCCAACGGAGCAAACGCCAGCGGACCCAACGGTTACGTGGATACCGTTTCCGAACCGCAGAACTGGCGCGAAGAACTTCTGCGCGTGGACCACGACTTCAACCCCAAGCTTCGCGCGACCTTCCGGTATATCCACGACAGCTGGAGCGAAATTGTCCCCGACAATTCCAATGCCCAATGGTGGACCAACGGGAGCAGCAGCTTCCCGACGGTTCTGACAAACTTTGCGGGCCCGGCTGAAAGTATTGTAGGGAGGCTGACCGGCACTCTATCGCCAACCTTGTCTTTTGAAGCCGCGATGAGCTTCACCACCGATCATATTTACTTTACCAATTTGGGCTATTGGCAGAGGCCCGATAACTTCACCATGACCGGCTTGTTCGACGATTTCGATGGAAAACTTCCCAGCATCAACGTTTGCTGCAATGCCGAGTACGGCGGAGGGTTCAGCGAAGACATCGGGTGGGCGCCGTTTGGCGGTGGCACTCCGAAGTACAACTCAAATCCGACATACACCTGGCGTGGGAACGTCACCAAGCTCATCAACAAACACGAATTGCAATTTGGAGTGTATGTTGTGGCCGCCGAAAAAAATGAGAATGCCGGATCGGAGTTGCAGGGTTCGTTGAATTTCGCCAGCGGCTGGCCCGGAAGCACGGGAAATGGCTTCGCCGATATGTTGCTCGGGTACATAAACAGCTTCTCGCAGAACAGCGCGACCACGAAGTATTACAACCGTTACAAAATTGTGGAACCGTATATCCAGGATGATTGGCGCATTACCTCGCGTCTGACATTGAATCTTGGTCTCCGTCTGAGTCTGTTCGGCACCTACCATGAGATTGATCATCAAGCCTACAATTTCGAGACCAGAGCTTACCTGCCGGGTAACGCTCCTCAAATCGATGTGGATGGCAGCCTCACAGGAATTCCGGGCGCCCTCGTCCCGGGAGTTGGCAATCCCTTTGACGGTCAAGTGCAGTGCGGCGTGGGCGGCGCTCCCGCTGGCTGCTTGAAGAGCCATCTCTTCAACCCTGCCCCGCGCGTTGGCTTCGCCTGGGACCCCTGGGGAACCGGCAAAACGTCCATCCGCGGAGGCTATGGCATCTTCTTCGAACACTCCAACGGCGATGAAGGAAACTCAGAATCGCTCGAAGGCTCACCGCCTCTCATTCAGGATCCCAGCCAGAATTTTATTACTGGTCCTGTAGGTGGAATGGGTGGTTACACAAGCATTGGCACCGGGGGCGGGCCATCGCTGCAATTTCCCATCAGCCCAATCACCATCGGGACCAAAGCTCTCTGGCCGTATGTGCAGCAATGGCATCTGGACGTTCAGCGGGAACTGGCGCCCGGTACGGTCGTAACCGTTGCGTATGTCGGCAGCAAGGGAACGCACCTCGCTCTGCAAAATGACATCAATCAGATTACGCCCGTTCCGGCAGGCCAAAATCCATTCGGGCCTGGCCAGCCGCTCACAAACACCTGCAACAACGCGAGCGTGCCATTCGCGGCGGGAGACAATGTGAACGGAACGAACATCACTACGCAGGCGGCGATCAATCTGAATGTAGCCTGCAACCTGCTTCCGACCAATGATCCGTACAGACCGTATTATGGGATTTCCTCTATCACAAATTTGGTCTTCCAAGCGAACTCGAACTACAACGCATTACAGGTGAGCGTAAAGCGGAACGTTGGACGGCTGACGCTCACTGGAGCCTACACCTACAGTCATTCAATGGATGATTCCTCTGACCGGTATGATGCGGCTACGGTCAACGCGTACAACATTCGCGCGAACTACGCGAGCTCAGACTTTGACCAGCGGCACCTGCTGAACGTTGGATACGTGTACGACATTCCCTGGCTGAAGGACTCCGGTTTACTCCACGCGGTTTTCGGGAACTGGCAACTTTCGGGGATCACCACGGTGCAGAGCGGCACTCCGTTCAGCATCTACAACTCGAACAACGGTCTCGGCGACAATGCCGGCGTTGCGAACGGCGTAAACTCCTCCTCCGGCAACCAGTCGTTTCCCGACGTCATCGGTAACATCCACTCCTCTCCCGCGCAGTCCAACATCTCGGGTGTGGCTGGTCCCCTGCTCTACAATCCCGCCGCATTCGGCGCACCGCAAGGGCTGACGTTCGGAAACGCCGGACGCAATATCCTGAACAATCCGTGGCGCTGGAACTTCGATACCGGATTGTTCAAGCACATTCCGGTGCACGAACAAATGGCTTTCGAGTTTCGGGTGGAAGCCTTTAACGTTTTCAACAACGTGCAGTGGTCTGGCATCAACCCCGTAGCGACTTGTTACAGCGATGCGCCGCCCTATTCCGCCGGTGATCCATCGTGTATTGCGGGAAACAATTTCCTGCACCCATCAGGGGCTCATCGCGCGAGGACTCTGCAGCTTGGGTTGAAGTTTCTCTTTTAGGAATGAAGCAAGCCACGGACGCAAATTCGAAAGCCAGGAAACGTGTGGCGCACGCCTGGATCAGCTCGCGATTTCGTCCGAGCCCGGCGGTCGCTCCTGCAAACAGTAAAGAACCAACTCCACGCGGGATGACACACCCAATTTGTCAAAGATTTTAAAAAGGTAGTTCCTCACGACCTGCTGAGTGCCGCCGGGTGGTCATCGCGAAAGATCGCGCTCACTTCCTACACGTTGACAGCAACCCTGTGCCTCGTTGCGTGGCTCGGCCTACGGCGTGAATTCACGCACGCATTTTCGCTTTATATCCTGAGTATGGGGACACTGCTGATCGGGGCTTTGCGGCTGGGATCGCTGCGATCGAAGGATTCGCCTTCGCCTACAGAACGTGTTCGGACTTGAACGCGGAAGGCGCGCGTGGGATTCGAGCCGTACGCGCTTAGCTTTCTTTCGTCGTATTAATGGTGCGCGTGCCGCGACGGCTGCGCTCTTTTGCCGTGGACTGCTTCTGAATGTCGCCCAATTGCACCAGGAGCCTGCGCAGCTTGGCGCGCTCCTCCAGGTCCATGTCCACCACTTCAAACGCGCGCGCCTGCGTATTTGCGTCGCGCACGATCGTCTGCGCCTTTATCTGCTTCTGGCCCGCGTTCATTTTCATCGCCACCACGCTGCCGGGATGCAAGCTTTGCTCGCAAATGGCCACGCCGCCGCCCAGCGTCATTTCCGGAATATCCAGGCGGTGGTTTTCCTTCAGGTTGGTAGTGACCGCCGACATGGAATGCTCCAGGCGCAGCCGCGGATAGCGGCGTTGGCGTATGGCCGAAGAATTCGGATCCGCGTCCAATGGCTCAATCGAAAGTTCGGCAATATTCAGACCGCTGCGCGAAAGGAAGCTGCGCACCCATTCCGGATCGATTTTCTCCATGGCCTGCGCAGCCACCACACGCAACTCGCTCGGGTTCGCCCACCGGAACGCTTTACGCGCCTCTGCAATTTTCCGCAGAATAGCTTCCGCGCCCGCGGTGCGCAGCCGGCCTAGAGCCTCGATCGCTTTCAGCCGCAAATAGCCCGTCCCGTCCTTCGGCAAATCACCTTCGGCCAGCCGCAAGAGCCGCATGTCGGCCGTCTGTTCTCCGCTCATGCCGATCTCGTCCACCGCCAGCGGCCGGATGAGCGCATCCAGATGATCGAACAGTTTCAGGAGCAACCGGCCTCGGTCGGGAGCGCCGCTCGAAGCAATCTGGCGCACCACTCGGTCATGAGCTGTCCGCTTCCATTCCACCATTCGTCCCGGGAGGACTTCCTCGACCATCCCCGCATCCATGCGCGCCAGGATTCCAATCGCGTCAATTGCTTCGGTCGGACTTCCCTTCCGAAGGTGCTCTTGCAAGTGTTGCAAGCCTTCCGGCCCCAGCACTTCCATCATCGCCACCAGCAGGTCGCAGTCTTCACGGAACCCGGAGCGGCTAAAACGGCCGGCGAGATGTTCGGACGCCGGCACCGGCATTCGACGTATCAAATCCGCCAGCCCGCTCGGAACGTCTCCGGATTTCAGTGCTTCTTCGATGAATTCCGGTAGCCGATTCTCAATTGCGATTCTCGGCCGCAGATTTTTCCCCAGCCCGGGCCGTTCGGTCTCGACGTATTCCACCAATTCCACGGCGCGTTGAATTGCGGGAAACGAACGTCTTGTAGTCGCTTCCTGCGACAAGCGTACAAACGCTGCTCCTACCAGGCTTTGCAGCTCGGAATCGCGCTCCTCGGCAAGCTGCACGCCAACCTGCCGGATGGTGTCCACCAGTAATCGCTCGTCGCTCTTGGCGTACAAGCTCGCGAGTTCTGACAGTCCCATCGCGGTTTGTCGCCTCTGCTCCGGCGACGAATTCGTGATGCATTTCGCATAATTGCGCAGTGTCTTTTCCGCCGCTTCGTTCTCGCCGCGTTCGATCAATTTCTCGACGTACTCTCGAACCTTCTGTGGTGGCACGCACCAGGCGTCGGCAGATTCCAGAACCGCCTTCTTCTTGTCGTCCGCTACCTGCGCCCAAAATTGTTGCGCCAGCATGTCCACGTGCGACTGCACTTCAATTCCGTGGCGCGCCATCTTTTCTTCATAAACACCCAGAATCTTGCGCAGGCCGTCGAGCTCCTGGCTCATCTCGTCCATCACCTGCCGCACCGCATTCACTTCGATGTCTCCGCGCTCGTAGCTTTCGAGCGCGAAGCGAATGGCGATGTGTTCTGCAAGTTTCAGAAGCGTCGGCTTGTCCGAAGTTTCGGAGGGTGCTTGCGCCGCCAGCGCCGACAGCGCCTGGCTGACGGTAAAGCGAGCTCGCCGCGGCAGTGTAGATAAGCGCGTTTGAAACGAAGCGGGATCGATCTTTTCTTTCGAACCTTCGGTCGTGCGCGCAATCTGCCCCAGCATCTGCAGAATTCCCTGCAGTTCATCCTCCTGCAGCGTCATCAATCCGGTTTCCACCGCCATCGAACCCGCATTTCCGCGAGCCGAACGGCTGCTTCGGATTTCTGCGGTGGCGTTTCCCCAGCGACTGGTTCCACGCACATCGGTTTCCATTCCCGCGCCGCCCGGAGCTTTCCAGACATGTGCGCTCGATCCGCCTGGTCGCCGCCCGCCCGATTCCGCGCCGCCACCGCCGCCAGTGCCGGATCCACGGCCACCTCCACCTCCGCCAGGCCCGCCTCCAACTCCGCCCTCGCCGGTCTGGCCGGTGCCGCCTTCACCTTGAATCCCTGATGCATGAACCGGATTCCCGCCCGGGCCTCCGCCCCGCGATTGACGCGAACCGGACTCCTTCGTTTCACCCTTGTTGAACCAGAAGCCTGCGGCGTCTGGCGCGAGTGGAGTTCCTTCGCCGCTCCCGCCCACGATATTCCAGGTGCCCGAGCCGCCGCCGCTCCCTGCTCCGCTTCCACTGCCACCTTCACTTACAGCGCCTGATTCTTGAACGGGCACGCCGCCTTGCACTTTGGCGCCGGATCCGTCTCCCGCACCCGCCGATTGATTCGAATCTTTGTTAAACCAAAACCCTCCCGCATCGGGAGCTAGCGGAGTCCCTTCGCCGCTGCCGCCTACAATATTCCACGTGCCGGATTCAGCTGCTCCGCCGCTCGCGCCACCGCCGCCATGTGCGGCGCTCACCGAGCCCGCAACGTACGCGCCACCTTCGCCGTATTCCGGCGATCCACGGATGATCTCGGTATCTTCCCCGGCGCTGTATCCAGCCCGTGCTCCGCCTTCGCCACCGCCCGGCCCGTAGCCGTAACCGCCGCCGGTGCCTCGGCCGGCAGGCCCGTAGCCACCACCGCCGGTGCCGCTGCCGGTTCCATCGCCTTCGCCGCCGCCCGACCCTTGTCCGCCCCCGCCGGGGCCGGCCGTGCCTCGCCCAGGACCGCCTTTTGTCCCGCCTTCAGCCGCCATAATCAGCTGTAGCAATTTTTCCGGATCGTTGAAAAGTTGGTCGGATTTCTCCGCGTCCAGACCGATGCTGCGCGCCGCGATTTGCGCCGCGATAGTCGATTTTGCGACGGCAGAATCCGCGGGGACGAAACACACTTCGTTTACGTGAATGTGTGGATCGCCCTGGAGTGCGGCCTTCAACTGCTCTGCCAATTGAATTGGTTTTGCGCCGGTGCCGGTTGGAAAGCCGCGCACGAAGCGCGCCAGGCTGGCCTGCGATACTTTGGGTGAGAAGTGAATGCTCGCGATGCCCGCGGCGGAAAGCATCCGCGCGAAACTTTTCTCAGCCGCGGCTGATTCTAGCGGCGTGCCATCGAGCAGAAGCTGGTCTCCCGAAACGCCTAGAAGTAACCCGGCTTCGTTGTCCGAGTCCGACCCAAGCGCCGTGCGAAGCTCGGTCCACGCCGTCTCGTACTGTTTTGCCGTGCGAGGATGCCCGAAGTCGTACATCCGCGCGAATTTGAGTAGGATGTTCAGGCTGCGCACGAAAGCGCGCGCCGCTGCAGGTCGTGTGTTCGGATTTATCACGATTGTAGGGGGCTCAGAGGTCCCCGCCTCTTTAGAAAATATGAGGGTTAGAAGCGGGACGAGCAATGGTACGGTTGTCCATCTTAGTACTAATCCTTAGTACCGCGCCGGGAGTGCCTTTGGTCGCCTGGTGGGATGGAAAGCAGGCCTCCGGCCTTTGAGCCAAGTCTCCAACTCGCTGATATCGCCAAGGATAGTCAACGCGCCGAGCTTGCGAAGACGATTACCTCGTTGCCGCCGCTCCTCACTTCCCCTGGGTAGAATCCCAACGAACGCCACCTTCGCAGCTTCCGCCGCAAGAGCGTCGTCCACATTGTCACCGATATAGAGTGCAACGCTCGGATCGCGCCCGTCTAGAATCTTTAGCAGGCCGTCCGGAGCAGGTTTCGCCCGCTTGACGTCTTCCACCGTGATGATTCTCTTGAAGAATTTTCGGGACCTGGATCGCGCCATCGTGTAATCGAGTTCCTGCCGCACTCGGCCAGTGAAGATGGCGAGCTCCGCCATTTTCGAGAGCCGTCGCAAGCTCGCGTTCGGCAGCACCCATTTCTCACCCGTCGCGTTGCCCTTGCCGTTCTTACCCCAGTATAGTTCCACGAACTTTTGCTTTACTTCCTCGTACTTCAAATCCCGGCCTAGCGCATTGACCCACGCCGTTGAAAGTTTCCAGTCGTCGTTGAAGCCCGGACGATTTTTCCAACGATGCAGCTCGCGGCGCGACACCCGCTTGCCCACAAAAAATCTCACCGTCTCAAGCGTCGTGCGTTGAAACGAGCCTCGCGTATCTACCAGGACTCCGTCCACATCGAAAATAATCACACGGGGACTAAATGGCGTCGCCTTCGAGCGGCCTGTGCTGAGTTTGCTTCGAACCAGAGAATTCTTCAGGAGGGAGAGCCTTCCGATTCGTTGGAGTCTTTCGTTGGTTCCTGATGCGATGACTCGGAATCAGCACCTTTTGCATCCTCGCCCGATTCCTCGAGCATGTCCGACGACCAGGCTTCTCCCGAAACCGCCGCAGGTGATTGCTTCTCGGCCCCGCCGGCCGCAGCCGCTTTGCTTTGTGCAGCGCCTGGCGCTGGAGTTGTAGCCGCCTCAGTCGCGGCCGGAGCAACCGCCGTTGTCGCGCTCAGGTTTTTCAGTCTCGCCGCCAGAATCTCCGCCAGTAAATCGAGAATCAACTTCGCGCCGCTTCCGTCAGCGTCCTTCGTCGGGTTGTAAGCAGTCAATTCAATCGCAGCAAGATGCTTCTGTTGCGCGAACACCAGCAAAGCTTCTCGAACTTCCTCGAACGCTAGGCCTCCCGTGCCGGAATAATTCGTGGACGGAAAATCTGCGATCACGTCCACATCGAGATGCAGCACGAATTCGTAGCCATTCCCGTGGATTCTCTCGATGGCCGCCTGCGCCGCAGCCGTCGGCCCCATCCGCTTCACATCCTCGGCCAGATAGCGCCGGATCGGCGACTGCCGCAGCAATTCCTCTTCCGCCGGATCGAGCCGGGCGACTCCAAAAAGAGCTAAGTCAGGTTCCCGCACAAGCGGCGGTTCGCCCCAGAATCGCACCATCTCCGCTGCGCCGCGTCCGGTCAGGTGCGAAACCGTCATTCCGTCCACGCAGCCCGAAGGCGTTGTCGCGGGAGTATTCAAATCCGCGTCGCGGTCCATGTAAATCATGCTCACGTGCCGGAAATACCGGCGCACACCCGCCACCGTCGCCAGCGCCACCGAGCAATCGCCACTTAGGATCAGCGGCAGCGCGGCGGATTTCACCGCTTGTTCCACGCGCGGCTTCAGCGCTTCCAGTGCCGCTACCACACGCACGAGGTTTCGCGCACGCGGGCTTTCTTCGTCGGGCTTGTAGAGCTGGGGGGCGTCGTCGCCAAGATCGGTAACGTCGTAACCAATCGTGCGAAGACGATCTACTAATCCTGCTGCGCGCAAGGCCGCTGGGGCTCCTTCATGGCCGAGCGACATTGCCGCGGCGCTGGTCGGCGCGCCTAGTAGAGCGATCTTATTCGGCTGGCGGACTACTTTAACCGCCACTCACGGACTCCTTCGAGTTCGAACCTTTTCAACTCGCCGAAATCGGCTCAAGATGCCACGGGATTTTGCCGCGCGGCAAGTTCCGGCGGCAAGGTGAAGCGCACGTCCTCGCGAATCAAATCTAGGTCCCGGTGGTTCGTAAATCCAAGATTCGATAGCCGCTGGCTCACTTGTTCCACCAGCACTTCCGGCGCCGAGGCGCCCGCCGTAAGTCCCAAAGTTTTCACGCCCTCGAGCCATGAAGCGTCGATGTCATTCGAATCCTCGATAAGGCGGGCGGCGACGCCGGCGCGCTTGGCCACTTCCACCAGACGGTTCGAATTCGAACTATTTGCCGACCCCACAACGAAAATTAATTCCACTTCGCGCGTGAGCGCCTCTACGGCTTCCTGTCGGTTCTGCGTCGCATAGCAAATGTCGTCCGACGCGGGCCCTACAATGGTGGGAAACCTTTGCCGCAAGCGAGCCACGATTTCCTGCGTGTCATAGAGCGAGAGCGTCGTTTGTGTCAGAAACGCCAGGCGATTCGGGTCTTCCACTTCGAGCCGATCTACTTCCTCCACACTGCCGACCACAAGAGTCTGGTCCGGCGCTTCGCCCGATGTCCCCACGATTTCCTGGTGATCGCGATGGCCGATCAAAATCAGAGTGCGGCCTTCGCGCGCAAATTTCAGCGCCTCGAGATGCACCTTGGTTACCAGCGGGCAGGTCGCGTCGATCACGCGCAACTGGCGCTCTTGCGCTTCCGTGCGCACGCGTGGCGGCACTCCATGAGCGCTGAAGACGAGCACAGCCCCTTCCGGGACTTCCTCGATGGATTCAACAAAGATGGCGCCGCGCCGCCGCAATTGGTCCACCACATAGCGGTTATGCACGATTTCGTGGTGCACGTAAACTGGACGGCCGTAGGCCTCGAGCGCAAGTTCCACGATATCAACCGCGCGCACCACTCCCGCGCAGAATCCTCGCGGTCGCACCCGCACCAGTGTCTTCGCCCCGTTCGTCGTTCCCTGAATAGTAGTAAGAGTCAATGCACGCTCCCCAAACAGGTTTATTTTACCTGAACCGTCGCCGGACTGCCAATTCGTTCGTTGCCCGGTTCCCTATTCATAGCCATACCCTCGTCGTCTCCGGTGCTAAGATGCTCGGTCGGCTTTCGGTGTAATTCGGAGGAGAAAACCGTGTTGCTCAAAGGAAAAGTGGCGCTCGTGACCGGCGGAGGCCGTGGAATCGGACGCGCGATCGCGCTGAAGTTCGCTCGAGAAGGCGCCTCCGTGGTCGTCAGCGCTCGAAGCGAAAACGAAATCGAAGGCGTCTCGATTGAGATTCAGGACGCAGGCGGCAAATCGGCATACGTCGCCGCTGATGTTTCTCTTGAAAAAGACTGCGAGGCCGTTGTCCGCGCGGCGCGCAAGGCCTTCGGCGGCGTTCACATCCTGGTGAACAATGCAGGAACTCTCGGCCCCGTCCAGCCGGTCGAGAAAGTGAGCGCGAAAGAGTGGGACGAGGTCTTTGCCGTGAATCTGCGCGGCCCGTTCCTGCTCGCGCGGCTTGTTCTGCCGGAAATGTACGAACGCGGATCGGGCGCCATTCTCAACATCTCCAGTGTCGCGGCCAAAGCGGCGTTCCAGCTCAATGCGCCGTACGCGGCATCCAAGGCCGGCCTTCTCGGCCTCACGCGGACGTTGGCCGCTGAGTCGGCACGCAAGGGAGTGCGTGTGAATGCCCTCTGTCCAGGGCCCGTGCCGGAAACGAAGATGTCTCAGGAATTGGGACGCCAGCTTGCCGAATATTTTCAGGCTGACGGCGAAAAACTATTCAAGCAGATGCTGCAGGGGATTTTGCAGGGCAGGCCGCAGACCGCGGAGGAAATCGCGTCCGCGGCCCTGTTTCTCGTGTCCGATCAATCCAGCGCGATTACTGGGCAGACTCTGAGCGTGGATGGCGGAATGACTTTCTGCTGAGCTCTTCCAAGCTGATGTATCCGCGGCGCGCGGACCGCGCGATCACGTGAATTCCCGCTTCGGCCAGATACCAGCCGCGCTCGCCCGCCGCTCCCAGCAAATATGCGGTACTGCCAAGAATGAAGAGAACGCCAAATCCCAATGCAAACAGAAGTTCTGCGGCCAGCAACTCGCGCACGAAATAAAGCTGCAGGAAGAAAAACACCGCTAGGATCGATACCGTTCCCTTGCGCACTTTTGCTTTCGCAGCGAACGCACTCGCGAATGCTTTTACCCTTCCCAGTACTTTAGTCATGGAACCTGTCATTGGACCTCGCCTAGACACACCTGTGTAGAAGCAAGCGAGAGACCAAAGGGGCTTGGCGTAAGTCCTTGCTAATCGTTAGGAAGGCCGGAGAAATCCATAGTGAAACACATGGCGAAAGAGAAATTCGTTTCCGAAACGGGACACTCTTTTGTTGCGCGGGAAAAAACGCTGGAAGACGATCCTTGTTGCCATATTGCGGCTACAGTAAACCAACTTTCGCTTACCTTCGCCTGCTTGTGAGTTTAGCGGCCGTCGAACGGATAGCGATCCTGCGCTAGAACCGCGCCCGCCACGCGACGCCGCAGTGCAATCGTGTCGATAGGCGCATGTTTGGCGAAGCGACGCAGTACAGCAAGCTGCGTGACGAGTGTATCGCCATCCGCCGTAGCCGCCAGCGCCGTGCGCGCTTCCTTTTCCACGCGATCCATCGCGTCATAGATGAACGCGCGGGCGGCATCGCACATCACGCTGGCTGCTTCGCCGCGCGCAGCGAACGCTTTCTGCGCCCGGCGCAGACTGGACTCCATGGCGTAAACGTCCATCACTACGTTGGACAGCGCCGCCACGATTTCCTGGTGCTCCGCCAGCTGTTCCCGGAATTTCTGCACTGCCGTTCCCGCCGCCAATAGGAAAATCTTCTTGGCCTGCGCGACAGACTTCTCTTCTTCCGCAAGTGGCCCGGAAGCGGATTCCTCAAACGACGGCCCGGCCAGCACTTCGTCGGCCAGCTTCATGGCCGCCGGAATAATCGGCAGAATTCCGGCCATGGCCCGTTTCATCAGCATTTGGATGATGAGCATGCGATTGATTTCGTTGGTGCCCTCGAATATGCGGTTTACGCGGCTGTCGCGATAGGCGCGCGCCACCGGATAATCCTCGTGGAAACCGTAGCCGCCGAAAATCTGCACGCCCTCGTCCACGCAAAAGTCCACCGTCTCGCTGCCGACCACTTTGCTGATCGAACTTTCGATGGCGTACTCTTCGAGAACTTGCATGGCCTGCTGGGCTTTGTCTGCGCCAGGATCCTGGTTCGCCACCGCGGCCTCGATCATTCCCGCGGAGCGATAAATCATCGATTCCACGGCATAAATGCGGATGGCCATCTCGCCGAGCTTGGCCTGAATCAATCCGAAATCGCACAAGTGCTTGCCGAACGCGGCGCGTTCCTTTGAATACTTGGAAGACGCTTCGAGGACTTCTTTCGATCCGCCCAGGCAGTACGCGCCCAACGAGAAACGCCCCGCATTCAGAGTGTTAAATGCGACGATATGTCCCCGCCCGGCTTCGTGCAGCAAATTCTCCTTGGGGACCGGCGTGTTTTCGAAGAATATCGGCACGGTGGAGCTGCCGCGGATGCCCATTTTCTTTTCTTCCGCGCCCACCGAAAATCCCGGCATGCCGCGCTCTACGATGAAGCAGGAAAATTTCTCTCCGTCGATCTTGGCAAAGACCACATAGACGTCGGCGAATCCGCCGTTGGTGATCCACATTTTCTGGCCGTTCAGAATCCAGTTCTTGCCGTCCGGCGAAAGCACGGCGCGGGTTCGAGAGGCGAGTGAGTCCGAACCTGCTTGCGGCTCCGATAGGCAGTAGCAGGAAAGCAGTTCGCCCGTGGCGATTTTCGGAAGGTATTTTTTCTTCTGCTCTTCCGTTCCGAAATAAACGATGGGAATCGTTCCGATTCCGGCGTGGCCGCCGTGCGAAACCGCAAACGACGCGTAGCCCGCAAGCTTTTCTGCGAGAACCGTGGCGGAAACTTTGTCCAGCCCCGACCCGCCGTACTCTTCCGGAATCGCGCCCCCCAGGAGGCCGATTTCGCCGGCCTTCTTGAGCATCTTCGCCATCAGTCCTTCTTTGTGCTGCTCGAGCGCGGGAATTTCGGGTAGGAGTTCCTTGGTCACAAACTCTTCGGCCGTCTGGCCGATAAGGCGCTGGTCGTCGGAAAGGTCCGCGGGTGTGAAAATATCTTCGGGACGGCTAGAGGTAATCAAGAAAGCGCCGCCGCGATTGAGCGCGGCTGAGACAGTTGTGGTGGCCATGATGTTTTCCTCCCGCCTGAAAATCCAGCGATAAATGCAATTCTACGACAAAAGGAGGTGCGCGCAATGTGGCATTTAGAGTAACGAGTAGAAAATGCGCGACCGTTTGTTTTGAGCGAGTTACGGGGATTTCTATTCGAAGTCACTAACGATTAGAAACAACATCACCCCGGACGAATTCGAGGGGATGGAGGCCCATCGGGGGCCCGCGTTGGCAGTCGCGATCGGTCTCTCTGCTGACAAATTTATTTGTCTTGACAATAAAATAAGTCTGTAGTGAAATCTGGCCGTGAACGCAGCTGCCCACACGCGCACGGCCACGAACCCGGGCTGGGACCTTGTCGCGGAGATGCCGCGCGCCTCGGCACTCCTGCATCCGCTGCGCCTGCGCATCCTCGATGCGCTACGCGAGCCGGATTCGGCCGCCGGCCTGGCCCGGCGTTTCAGGCTTCCCCGCCAAAAGGTGAACTACCACATGCGGGAGCTCGCGCGGAACCACTTTCTGGAGCGCGCCGGGCAGCGCCGCCGCCGCAACATGATTGAGCAACGATACCGCACGACGGCGCAAGGCTACATCCTTTCCCCAGAACTTCTCGGCCGTCTGGGATTATCGCTGCCGCAAGCCGAGGATGCTTTCAGCGCGTCCTACTTGCTGGGCGTGCTGGCTCTGGCGCAGTCGGAGCTGGGGCGAGCTAGCCGCGAAGCCGCGGCACAGAGCAAACGGATCACGACACTTTCCATCAGCTCCGAACTGCGATTTGAAAGCGCGGAGCAACGCGCGAAATTTGCAGTGGAACTCCGGCGAACAGTTGTGGACGCCATCGGGCGCTACGCTTCCCCCTACACGCTCGATGACGGCTCTTCCGGACACGGACGACCTTACCGGCTGGTACTCGGCTGCTACCCAATTCCACCCAAAATCGCGGAAGAAAATCTCACGGAGAATCGATGACCATGACTCCTGAGAAAACATTCGATCACAAGGGCCGCATTATTCGCGACGAAATTCAAACCACCGCCACGCCGCAGCAAGCCTGGGAGGCCTGGGCCGATCCGGAAAAAATCTCGCAATGGTTCGTGGATCGTGCGAGCGGCGAAGCAAAGCCCGGCGGCACCATGACGTGGTTCTTCGATCACTTTGGTTACGTGCTTCCGTACCGAGTCCTGGACGCCGTGCCGGGATCGCTCTTCGTCTTGAAGTGGGAGCCGCCGCAGGGAAACTCCGGCATTCTGGAAGTACACGTCGAGCGCCGGGGCGGGACAACTCTGGTGAAGCTGATCAACTCGGGCTTTCGCGAAGATGCCGCGTGGAATGACGAATACGAAGGAACGGTATCGGGATGGAAGATGGCACTCGCCATCCTCAAGCACTATCTCGAAAGTTACTTTGGCCGCAGCAGGACGATGAGCATGATTCTGCGGCCGGCCGCGTTCACCGACGCCAGGCTGCGCGAGAGTTTTCTCGAAGGTCCGAAGCTGGCGGAGTGGCTGACGACGTCAGGCTCCATCGGCAAAGTCGGGGATGCTTGCGAGCTCACGCTCCGAGACGCCGGCAAGCTGACCGGAAGAGTTCTCACCATCACCGCGCGGGAAGTTTCGCTCGCCTGGAACGAAATCGGCGGCACGCTCGAGCTGAAAGGCTTTTCCATGGGACCGCAACGCATGGTGGGCGTGCGCATGATGAGCTGGAAGCTCGATGCATCGAAAGCCAAGGAGCTCGAAAAGCAGATGGAACCAGCCGTGGAGCGGTTGGCCGCACTTTTTCCCGCTCCGGCCGGCCAGTCACCGGATCCAGCTGCGTCACAAAAAACTCCGTTCAAGGACAGGTCATGAGCGAAGACACACCAAAGCGCGAAGAACGAAAGATCGTGAAACAGATTGAAATTGATGCGCCGGTCGAAGCAGTGTGGAGGGCGCTATCAAACCCCGTAGAGCTTACCCGCTGGTTTCCGCTCGAAGCGAGTGTGGAACCCGGAGAAGGCGGCAAGCTCACCCTTTCCTGGGGGCCCGGATGGGAAATTTCGTCCCCGATTGACGTGTGGGAACCGAATCGCCGATTGCGAACGGCAGGCGAGATGGTCTCCGTGGAGTGGACTCTGGAGGCGCGCGGCGGAAAGACAATTGTGACGATCACGCAGTCCGGCTTTCTTACCGGTGCGGACTGGGAGCAGGAATTCTACGATTCCACGGACTACGGATGGCGCTTTATGCTGGTCAATCTGCGGCATTATCTGGAGCGGCATGCCGGACAGGCGCGTCTGGTGGCATGGGCGCGATACAAAACCTCGCTCGCGCGCGAGGCGATCTACGAAAAATTGACGGGAGCGCGCGGGATCTTCGAGGAAGGGACGCAGGGATTTCTGAACGAAGGGACGCGTTACGCGCTTCAAAATGCAATCGGCGAATTGTGGACCGGGCGCACGGAGTTCGTGGTGCCGTCGCGCGGCTTCTGCGTGAGCGTCGATTCGCTGAACGACGCGCTGGCCTGGCTGACAATCGAAGGCTGCGGAGAACATGATGTGCAGCTCTGGTTTTCGACGTACGGATTGCCGCAAGCGCAGGTAAGCGAAATCGAAAAGCGCTGGGCCGGCGTGCTGGAAACAATTCTAGGTTCTTAAAGGAGAAGCCATGGCAAACCCAGTGGTCCATTTCGAGATCGGATGCAGGCAGAGCCAGAAGACCCAGGATTATTACGCGAAGTTGTTCGGATGGAAAATACAACAAGCCGGCCCCGCGGCCATGATTGACACCGGAGGAGCGGTCACCGGACACATCACGGAGCTGGGGCACGAACCCTTCCATTACACGATTTTTTACGTCGAAGTGGACGACGTGCAGGCGTATCTGGACAAGGCCACCGCGCTGGGGGGAAAGATGCTGGTGCCTCCGATTGATATCCCCGCGGGAAAATTCGCATGGATGCAAGACCCGGAAGGAAACACGGTAGGGCTCTGGAAGCCGGCCAAGAAATAGTTCCGGCATTTTTCAACACAAGGAGAACATTATGAAACGCGTATGGTGGAAAGCCGGAACTGCAGCGATTGCCGCGGGATTGTTAGTTTTTTGCGTGTCTGCCTGGCGGCCCTATCAAGACAAAAAGGAGCCGGCTGAGGCAGCCATGCAAATGCCGAAGCCCGGAACGGAGATGGAACGCTTGAAATTTCTGATTGGCTCGTGGGATTGGGACGCCGAGTACCTGAAAACGCCGATGGTTCCGCAGGGCGGAAAAGCAAAGGGCTGGTACAAAGCGCAGTTGGGGCCGGGCGGGTTTTCGATTATCGCCGATTTCTCGGAGGACGGGCCCTTTGGGGAGGAGATCGGCCATCAGATCATTGCGTGGGACAAGAAGCAAAACGCGTACACCTCCGTAATCGTGGGGAATTTTCCGGGCGCAGTCATCGGCAAATCGCACTGGGACGGCGACAATCTGGTGACCGAAACCGAGTTCACCTCCGGTGGAGTGACGATGCATATGCGAAGCATGTACACCGACATCAAGGATAAATCCACGCGCATGGAAGAGTCCTCGCAGGTTGGTGACGCGCCGTCCCAGGTAATATGGAAGGGAGTGGCGACCAGGAAGTAGCGCGCCGCTACCGCGGCGAGCTTATGAATTATGCGGCGCGCTCGAAGATGCCGGCCGCGCCCATGCCGCCGCCGACGCACATGGTCACGAGTCCGTAGCGTGCGTTGCGGCGCTCAAGTTCGCGAAGAATCGTGGCCGTGAGTTTCGCGCCGGTGCAGCCAAGCGGATGGCCGAGAGCGATGGCGCCGCCATTCACGTTAACGCGCGCGGGATCGAGGCCAGCGAGCTTGATCACGCTCAAGGCTTGCGCGGCGAAGGCTTCGTTCAATTCGATCACATCAATATCCTCAAGCTTTAACCCCGCAATCTTCGAGCGCTTTGGGAATCGCGTAAACCGGGCCGACGCCCATTTCTTCGGGCAGGCATCCGGCCGTGGCGAAGGCAATAAATCGTCCGAGCGGTTTGAGACCGAGTGCGCGGGCACGCTCGGCGCTCATCACCACCGACGCGGCGGCGCCGTCGCTCATCTGCGAACTGTTTCCGGCAGTGACCACGCCGCGCGCGTGAAACGCAGGCTTCAGCTTGCCGAGAATCTCAACCGAAGTATCGGCACGCGGACCTTCGTCGGTATCAAACGTGGCTTTCACGGTTTTCGGCTTTGCGCCGTTCGACGCCCCATTCGTTCCATTTTCAAAAGCCGTGTAACTCACTTCCACCGGCACGATTTCGTCCTTGAATTTTCCAGCCGCGATGGCGGCGATCGCTTTCTGGTGGCTCGCGAACGAAAACTCGTCGGACTGTTCGCGCGTAATGCCGTATTTCTTCGCGAGATTTTCCGCGGTGAGACCCATGCCGAGATATGCGTCGGGGTAGCTATCCATCAGGGTAGGATTCGGGGCAACTTTATTGCCGCCCATGGGAACCATACTCATCGATTCGGTGCCGCCCGCGACAGCCACGTCGCCCTGGCCGGACATGATGCGTTCGGCGGCGAGAGCAATGGCTTGAAGTCCCGACGAGCAGAAGCGATTGATGGTCATGGCCGAGGCTTCCACGGGAAGTCCTGCGCGCAATGACGCAATTCGCGCCACGTTCATTCCCTGCTCGCCTTCGGGCATAGCGCAGCCGAGAATCACGTCCTCGATTTCTTTGGGGTCGAGACCGTTCGCGCGCGCGACGGCTTGCTTGATCACGAGCGCGGCGAGGTCATCGGGGCGCGTCGCGCGCAACGACCCTCTGGTGGCTTTGCCCACCGGCGTACGCACGGAACTCACAATAACGGCTTCTCTCATCTTGGGCCTCGTTGTATCGGGCGATGTACCACTGCTTTGAACTCCATATTGGATGCAGGAATGGCAAAAAAGCAACAGCGGGGATGAAGCCGCGTTTTGAACGCGGACGCCTCACGATGCGATGGACTTTAATTCTAGTGGTGGAACTTGATCGTAACAAGCATCTGAATGGCGATGGGCTGGCCATTCAACTTCGAAGGCTCGTATCTCCAGCGCTTCAGCGCATCGATGGCGGGCTGCCGCAGCATGGTCGGGCCGGAGACGACGTCCATGTGCGTAACGTGCCCTGCCTCGTCAACCGTGGTCTTGACCACGACGTCGCCCTGCACATTCGCTTCCTGGGCCACCAGGGGATAAACCGGCGGCGCGTAATAAACCAGGCGCGGCTCTTTCACATTGCCGCCGACTACGACCGGACCTTGAGGCCTGATGTCAGGCTCGGGCGGTGCCGCAACGCGTGAGGAGCCCATGATTCCGGGCATCGCTCCATCAGCTGCGGACGAAGGCGAAGGCGTGGCATCCACAGAAGGCGCCACATCGGCATCGGTGTCGCCGCTCGCCGCGCGTTGTGAACTTACCGGGTGACCGGCCAGCGTCCCGTCCATCATCTTGGACGTTACGGACGATGCCGATCGTTTTGCCGGAGCGCTTGGCTGAGTTGTCGCGGAAGGCTCCGGCGTATTTACAACCGCAGATGCGGGCGTTCCAGGTGCGCTTGAGTTCGCGATAGGCGCTGGAGTAACAGTGCTGGCCGTGTTTGCCGGCGCGGAGTTTGTCTTTGGATGCGAGGCGAGCGGCACGTTCGTCGCTGCCGGTGGCGCGGTCGCACTCGCGGCCGGCGCCGGTTGCGACACCACTGCGGGATTCGAATTCACGACCGGGCGATTCACATAATTGCGGAAATAGAATACGCCGGCCGCCACCCCGCCAAACAACACGAGGAGACAAACGCCAATCAGCATTCCATTCTGGCGCGGCACAGCGGCATGATCCGCGGAAGCATTCGCGGCCGATTCCACTCCCGCGGCGAAGAGTTCAGGGGACCCCGGACGGCTGGTTCCCAGGCTAGCGCCACCAGAAAAACTGCCAAACGTGCCTCGCGCATTATCCGTTCGCGGCGATTCTTCTTCGGCCACCGCGGAATCGGAATCAGTGGAAGAATCCGCAAGCGAAACGGACGAATCGGCGGACGCGTCTCCGCGCAATTCATCCATCGAAAGAGAGGGCGACGCGGGCGGGGGAGGCGCCGACGGAAAATTAAAGACGCTGATCGGCTTCGGAAGTTCGATAGCGGGTTCGTGCGCGCTCTCGGTCTGCGTCTTTACCGGCGCCGCAGGCCTGGTTGTGACGGTAGCCGAGGCTGAAGGCTGCACTTTCTCCTGCGAGCCGATCGAGATGAAAGTGCTTTCGGGTTTGCTTGCAGGCGCGGCAGGCACAGGAGCGGCCGTCGCAGGCTTCGCCGCAAACGGAATTGCATCGAGCGGCTTCTGCGTAGAAGAGATGTTGGAAGCTGCCGGAGCCCACGAAATTTCCGGCGCGGATGAAACAGGCGGCGCGGGCGTTTCATGCGCGCTGGACTCTGGCGTGGAAGTTGCAACGGACGGCGCGGCCTTGTTCGGCCGCGAGGAGCCATCGGACGGAAAATACACGCCCCAATATCCCGGCTGTGGGTGCGTGAATTCGACTTCGACGTAGCCCTGCAGGTTCGAAAATGTGCGGACTTTTACTACGCGGCAAATTGCATCCTGCCGCGTTTTCGAATTCGTCACTACGAGCATCTGGCCGACGCTGACAGACGTGGACATCCGCAACACGCCGCCCTGCGGAAATACGATCATGGTGAAAGTTTGTTCTTCAAACGGCTCAGTGTGCGGCGTGACTTCGCGCACCACTTCGGTCACTTTGGAGCCGTGAATTTTTACGGGAATCTCGAGCGAGACAGCGTCGGCGCGTAGATTACCGCCGGCCTGGGTCGATTTTGCTGGAGCGCCAATTTTCGGGACAGCCGCCTCAGTAGTTGTGTTTGCGGCTTCCAGAGTATCTTTGGTTAGTGGCGCCATGATTTTTCAGCGGCCGCAGCCGTCCCCCGAAAGAAAAGTGAAATACGCTTGATATATGGATTTTCGAGGGGTTCAGGCTATGCGGCAATAGTACCAAAGTACCTAGAGGGGACTGTTTGCGCACGAAGAGACGCGGCGTTCGCAGCCTAGAACTGGAACCGCGGGGCGAATTGCAGAACGCGCCGGACCGAAACTGCGAACGCGCCCTGCGGTGTGATGAGTAAAAAACGGGGCCCGCGTTTGCGAGCCCCGGATGAATGGTTAGTTGCGCGCCGACCCGAAAGCTAGAACTGCTGGCCGATGGATCCGACCATTACGCGAGAGCCGTCCATTTCGAGCAACAGTGCCGTGTTCTGGTCAATCACGTAATAGGAAAGAGCGAACGTCGGGAACTTCGTGAACAGACTCAGCGGATTTCCCCGCCCGTTCGCGCCCACGGTCGTAATCGTGCTGCTGCTATTGAGCGCCACGGACGAAACGACCCCTCCGGTGTTGGCGGCATTATTGACGTCAAGGGTGCCGGTCAACGCTCCAGCCGTTCCGGTGGTGAATTGCCCGGCGACGTCCTGTTCCCCACCCGAGCTGACCGCCACGCCGGTCAAGTTCAGAGCGAAGCTGCCTTGCGGAGTCGCCGTGCTCGTCTGCGAGTAGGCCACGCCGCTCGTCACGGTGACGTTGTCGTCATTCTCGAGCAGCACCGCGCCCGTCGCAGGCGAGCCATCGAGCGCGATGTAATTGAACGAATAGGCCGCAAACGTGAACTCCGAGCTGTTCATATCCGTAATTGTAAGGTTGACGCGGCCGGTGGTGGTATCAAGCCCCGCCGAGGTGGAAGTGATGGCCTCGCCATTCGGAGAATGCCCGCCATTATCGTTGATGTCCAGAAGGCCGCCGGAACCAGCGCCTCCGCTGGTGACGAAAACTCCGCCGATGCCCACGGCGCCGCCGTTATTGTCGGAGCCGCCGAGCACGAACGCGCTGGTATTCAAATTCACCGGAGTGGCCGGCGCGCTGTAAACATCGCCCGCAAGCAACGCAATCTGATCCCCTTCAACGATTTTCAAGTGCGTGGCGTCCACGATGTAAAAAAGAAAAACGACGGTTCCGCTTCCGGCCCCTCCGTCACCGAAAGCGGTGTCGAAAGTCGGGCAATCGATGGAGAGTGTCCCGCGGCCGGTTCCCGGATGCGTAATGTCGATGGCGTAGCCTCCGGTGACCGATGCATCCGTGGCCGAGGTTCCGCCGTCGTTCAGGTCCAGAATTGCGTTATTCAGCGAGATTGTGCCGCCCGTGCCGAAGAATCTACCGACAACTCCCAGTGGAAACAAGCTGGGATCGAGCCCCGAGGCACTGAAAGCGTAAGTCCCCAGCGCCAGCGGATTGGTGAACTGCGAGGGGTCCTGAATATCAATCGTGCCGCTGCCTGTGGCGGTTTGATCGAAGCGGACCATCAGCGCGTGGGCATTCGAGATCAGCGTGAACTGCCACACGATTCCAGCACCCAGTCCAGTCGTGATGTTTGCCGTGGTGCGCCCATCAGGCCCCACTGTGTAGGTACTCGGATTGATCTGCGTGGTAGTGGGAGAGATGGCTGCACTGTTGACGTCCTCTACGCCGTTCACGATGTTTCCGTTTCCGTCAGCTACAAAGCTCCCCACCACAGACAGGAAGCCGGATCCATCGTCTCCAGTGTACTCGAAAGCGTAGGGCTGGGGATTCCCGGAGTTGTAGGGACTCACATAAGAATTCAGGGAGGCATTTGAGAAAACAATTGTTGCTGTCGCGGTGCCGGAGTTCCCACCGGCAGACGCGCTAATCGTCACCGAGCCTGTCGGAGGCGGAGTCAGCGGGGCGACGTACAACCCCGTCGTACCATTTATAAATCCATGGATCGCATCGCCGCCATTTCCGTTCACGGTCCAAGTGACGCCCGCCGTGGTGGTTGAAAATTGCGTTTGAGCGCCCGCAGGCACGGCCACCGCAGAGGGAGTTATAAGCACGGGTGGCGCGCCGCCGCTCACAATAATTGTCGCGGTGCCTCCATTCGATCCCGCGGTAGCTTGAATCGTGTCGGTTTCGGATGTGCCGGGCGCGGTGAAAAGTCCAGTGCTCGTGATCGTTCCGGTGCCGCTCGACACAGTCCACGTAGCCGCGGTCGTGGCCGCTCCCATGTATGCGGTCAATTGCACCGTCTGGGTTTGAGCGACTGTGACGGAACCAGGATAGATCGAAAGGCCGGTCAGGGTCGGTGGCGTGACATGGCCGCCGCCTCCGCTGCCGCATCCGGCCGCGAACAATAGTCCCGCAATCGCGATGGCCTGAACTGAATGGAGCCCCAGTCTCTTAAGCATCAGAGGCCCCCTTTCGCCGTCTTCGCGGCTGCGGAGCTCGCGCGGGTTGGAACCGCGCGAATCGGTACACCGCGTTCATTCCTGAGAATGAAAATGCGGCTCGGGGTCGTGAGAATGCGCGCCAACAGAACGTTGCTTCCGCCCTCCGTCGCCATCATGCCGGTCACTTCGATGGTCTCGCCGGCGGAGAGGTCGAGCGTCTTAGCGTTCACGTTCGGGCTTACGCTTAAGTGCGCATCCACGACGCCCTTCGTTGTCTCGATCTGCACGTGCGTGCCGCTCAGCGCTCCGGAAGTGCTCGCTTGAACACTTTGGATCGTTCCCTGAACTTTGATTTCCTTAGAGACGTTGTAAACTCGCGCCGGGAAGACTTGGTTCGTGGCAGATACCGTGGCCGTGGATGATGCCGCCGACTGGGCTTTGGCGCTCGTCGCGGAGAAAAGTACCGCCGCTATGGCCGCCACAAACAATAAATTCAAGAATTTGCACCGTTTCATTCGCTTCTCCTTAACCCCTATCTTAGTTTCATTGCCTGAGTACTGATGAAAAGTTCCAGGGAATTGTGCGCATCTGCAAAGGTTCGGGACACGATTTCAACCCCAGCCCTTAGATTCCTGTTCGCGCAAACAGGTTTCCCCGGTTGTACAAACACCCGCGCCGGCAAAAAGTTGCTTTTCGTTATTTGGCTTAGAATCGTATCCGTGCAGGCAATTAATTCCGTAAGGGTTTTCCGGTTTTCAGCGTGTACGCGACGCGCTCTTGCGTCTTGCGCTCCCCGCAAAGGCTAACGAAAGCCTCACGCTCAAGGTCGAGTATATATTGTTCCGAGACCGTCTGCGGTGCCGTAATCCCGCCGCCGGCCAGAATATACGCCAGTTTGCGAGCAACCACCCCGTCATATTCCGTCGCATACTCGCCACGTACCAGCATGTGAATGGCAAGCTTCGCCGCCGCAAGGAATTCTTCGCCCAGCACGCGAATTTCGGCGGGCGCGGGCGGATGGTAGCCTGCGCGAACCATGGCCAGCGCCGTTTGCTTGGCGTCGGCTACCTGGCGCTCACGGTTCATTGAAATCAAATCCGATGGGCGAAGATAGCCCAACGAGCGCGCTTCCTCTGCACTCGAGGAAACTTTCGCCATCGCTGCATTTTCAAAAATGGGCTTGAGCGCGTGAAATAAATCCAGATTCTCGCCTCCGGCAGAATGCTCGTTCGCGCGGATCAGCATCTCTTTCATTCCGCCGCCGCCGGGAATCAAGCCCACGCCCGTCTCAACCAGCCCGATGTAAGCCTCCGCAGCGGCTTGGATGCGCGCGGCGTGCAAGCTGATTTCGCATCCGCCGCCCAGCGCCATTCCCTGCGGCGCGGCGACAACCGGGCGAGGGGCGTACTTGATGGCCATGTTCACGCGCTGAAATTGCCGGACGGCCATGTGAATGTCGTCCCATTCGCCTTCCTGCGCGCTGATCAGCAGAAGCATCAAGTTCGCGCCGACGGAAAAGTTCACCGCCTGGTTGGCGATCACCATAGCGTCGAATTCCGAATCCAGCCGCGCGATTCCCGCGTGAATCATCGCGCCGATATCGCCGCCGATCGAATTCATCTTGGAGTGGAACTCGCAGCACACCACGCCGTCGCCCAAATCGATCAGGCTCGCTCCGGGGTTTTGCTGAATCGTGCGGCCGCGATCTTTGAGCGATTTCAAAATGATCACGCCCGCGGGCTCTTCCATGGGTTGCAGCGTTGCGCTTGCCAAATCGAAATATCGCGTGCTGCCCTTTTCGCTCTCGTAAAAAACTTTCTTCGGCGAAGCGAGCACTTTGTTCACCAGCGGAGGAATCTTCTTGCCATCGCGTTCGAGCGCCTTGGCCATGCGCTCCACGCCGATGGCGTCCCAAACTTCGAACGGGCCCAGCTCCCACGCAAATCCCCAGCGCATCGCGCGATCGACATCTACGATGCTGTTGGCAATCTCGGGTGCCAGCCGCGCCGCATAAAGGCACATCTCGCTTAGCCCGGCCCACAGAAACCGGTTCGCTTTGTCGCCGCCTTTGCCTTCGAGCGCGGGAGCCACCAGCGCGCGCAATCGTTCGCGCGTGCTTTCAATGGCCTTGCCTGCTTCGATGGAACCAAACTTCGCCTTCTGGCGCGGCCGGTATTCCATTTTCTGCCAATCGAGCGTGAGGATTTCCGATTCGCCGCTCTTCTTCACACGCTTGTAAAAGCCGCCGCCGGTTTTCTCCCCGAGCCAGCCGCGCTTCAGCATCTCCTCGACGAATTCCGGCAAACGGTACATTTCGCGCGATTCGTCGTCCGGCACATTCTCGTAAATATTTCGCACCACGTGCGCCAGCACATCGAGCCCCACGATGTCCGCCGTGCGGAACGTCGCCGATTTCGGCCAGCCCACCGCCGGGCCAGTGCACGCGTCCACTTCCTCCACCGTCATTTCGAGCGCTTGCATCTGCCGCAGCGCGTTCAACATCGAAAAGGTCCCGATGCGGTTGGCAATGAAATTCGGGGTGTCCTTGGCCACCACCACGCCCTTGCCCAGCCGCAGATCGCAAATCTCATCGAGCGATGCCAGCACTTCGGGCCGCGTTTTCGGCCCCGGAATCAGCTCGACCAATTTCATATAGCGCGGAGGATTGAAAAAATGCGTTCCCGCCCAGTGTTGCTGAAAATCTTCCGAGCGTCCCTCGGCGATCAAGCGAATCGGCAGGCCGGAAGTGTTCGAGGTGACAATCGTTCCCGGCTTGCGCACCGTTTCCACGCGCGTGAAAAGTTTGCGCTTGATCTCCAGATTCTCGGCCACAGCCTCGATAATCCAATCCACTTCGCCGCACCATCCGAGGTTGTCTTCCAGATTTCCCGGCGTGACGAGCCGCGCCGTTTCCGGCGTAAAAAATGCCGCAGGCCGCGATTTTTTCGCGCCTTCGAGTCCGGCCAGGACGATGCGATTCCGCACCGCCGGGCTTTCAAGCGTCAGGCCTTTGCGCTTTTCGTCCAGAGTGAGCTCCGAAGGAACGATATCGAGCAAGTAACACGGAATCCCGGCGTTCGCCAGGTGGGCGGCGATCCGCGCCCCCATGGTTCCCGCACCCAGCACGGCCACTTTTTCGATTCGACGCTTCGTCATATGTCTTGTTATTTGCTCCAAGGTCAACCGTTGAGGTTACAAAAGCGGTACCGCGGGGTCAACCTGAAAGGCTCCGCATCTCCGAAGTGCGTATAGAATAGAAGGAGCGAAGACCTTACAAATGCCAACTACTTCCAATTGGCTGGGAAAAGCAATACGCGGCCTGCGCTCATTCGCTTATGGCTCCGAAGGGCAGCGTCCCAGAGTGGGCGTCGCGCTCGGCGGTGGATTTGCGCGCGGCATCGCGCACATTGGCGTCCTGCGCATTCTTGAAGACCAAGAGATTCCCATTGATTTCATCGCCGGGACCAGCGTGGGCGCACTGATTGCCGCGGCCTACGCCAGCGGGACGTCCCTCGACGAAATGGCCCGCCAGGGGAATTCCACCCGCTTCCGAGATTTTGGCCGCTGGACGCTTTCGCGCATGGGCATGGCCTCAAACGAGCGCCTGGAAGATTTCCTCCATCGCTTTACTACCGCGAAAAATTTCAGCCAGATGAAAATTCCGCTCGCCATCGTGGCCACCGATCTGCTCAGCGGCGAATCCGTTCATTTCACCGAAGGCGAAATCGGCCCCGCTCTGCGGGCTTCCTGCGCCTATCCCGGCCTTTTCCTGCCGGTGGAATATGCCGGCCATTTTCTGGTGGATGGTTTTCTCACCGAGCAGGTGCCGGCGCCGGCTCTTCGCGCCATGGGCGCCGAGCTGGTCATCTCCGTGCACCTCGAGCCGGGCCTGCTGGATTCGAAACCGCGCAACACCATCGAAGTAATTAGCCGGTCCTTTTCCATCATTCAGACCGTGGCCAATCAGCCTTGGCGATCCCAGACCGACGTGCTCATCGAGCCCGCGGTGCAACACGTTCTGTGGGATGAATTTGTGAAGACTCCGCAGCTGATCGCCGCCGGGGAAGATGCCACGCATGCCGCCATGCCGCTCATAAAGGCCGCGCTCGACCGCGGGCCACACCAGCTCGTCGGAGATGGCGCAGCATCCGGCACTTCTGAAGACAACTAGCTCCTGACGAAAGTCTGAATTCTTCCGCTGGAAAAATTCCTCCGCGCATGCCGCACGGGCGCTGCTAACCATCCTCGCGCTCTCGCGTCGAATGAATTGTGAGGAGCCGAACTTCTCCAGCGATGACCGCTGCAACGCCCCAGTCATACGCAGGAAGGGTTCGGCTCTTCTCCTCCTAGCAATTTTTCATATCTCGCAGATCCGAATTTTGGAAGAAGAACCAGCGCACTTTGAGCGCGATTCTTTCTGGGTGGGATTTAAATCGCCTCGCGGATTTCCACAGTCACGCTCTGCCCGTTTCCCTTGCCGCGCTTGGTAAACCACTCACTCATAGCCGCTGCAAGCCGCGCGGGTTCGACGCTGAGCCCAGCCTCCAGTTTCCCTTCGCCGGTCGGCAATGTGTCGTCAAACTCAGCCGACCCCGTGAAATTCCGCATGCAGAAGCTATCGAGCCATTCGAGCGGCGCGGCCCGGCGTTCGCCGCCAATCACAATCTCCGCCAGCAGTTTTCGCGCGTACATTTCGCCGAAGTATAACATTGAGGAATGTCTAGCTTCCGTTTGTCTGGGCTCAAATTCAACCTACTTTCAGTTTGATCGAGCAAGAACAAACACCTTTGCATATATAATCAGTGCGCTCCGAAAAACTCTTCGGAAAATCGAGGACTCGATGAAGCGAATCATGATGTTTCTGTTGTTGATTCTGGCCGGCCACTTTCCCGTCGCCGCACAGGAAGATGCCATCGCCAAGACAAACCTGAAGGTCGGTGATGTCGCGCCGGATTTCACGCTCCTGAGCGACAAATGGGAACAGGTGAAGCTCAGTGATTTCCGAGGCAAGAAGAATGTCATTCTCGCTTTCTATGTTCTGGCCTTCACTGGTGGTTGAACCAAGGAACTACAAGCCTATCAGGCTGATATGGCCAAGCTCGAATCAAGCGACACAGTCGTCCTCGGAATCAGCATAGATAGTCCCGCCGCCAACGCCGCTTTCGCAAAACAGATCGGTGTTACGTTCCCGCTTCTTAGCGACATGAATAAAGACGTGCTCACGGCCTACCAGATATTGAAGCCCTACGACGTCAAAGGCGGAAAATATCAGTGGGCGCAACGCACCACGATCGTCGTGGACAAGGAAGGAAAAATCCAGCACGTGGAGCAAGGCGACAGCGCTGTGAATCCCAACAGTGCCGTCTCGGTTTGCACCGGTTTGCACAAGCCGCACGGAGCAAGCTAGGCCGGCAGCCAATTTCGGAATCTGGCGGCCAAGGGCAGCTTCCAAACGGTCAAACTGCAAAGGCCCGCTCGGGCTACCGTGTGCAGTCACTCCCAAAGGGACATGGCCGCCAGGATTCCTATTTCAACTCCGAGAATAGCTAGTCCTGCGCCGTTCCTCAATCAGTGAACGACCCCAGGGAATTCCGCCTCCCGTAAATTACCTGTTGCTTTCCCAAAGGAAGTATGACACTCTCCTGTTGGAAACCAAAATGGGTAATGGCATGAAACAAAAAACGGACGTCCTGCAAGGCACGCTGGCGCTGATGGTCCTCAAGACTCTCGATGTCCTAGGATCGCTCCACGGGTACGGCATCGCGCGGCGCATCGAGCAGATCAGCGGAGATTTGCTGAGCGTGAATCAGGGGACTTTGTATCCCGTGCTTTTGAAACTCGAGCAGGAAGGGGCCATCACATCCGAATGGGGCGCTTCCGAGAATAACCGCAGGGCGCGCTTCTACCGGCTCACACGCGAAGGACGCAAGCAACTGCAGGTTGAGACCCAGGATTGGGAACAAACCGCGGCGATTATCGGCCGGTTCTTCGAAGCCAAGGCGGAGGATTTGTCATGAAATCTCTGAGACGGTTTTTCTCCCGGTTGGCCAGTTTGGTGACGAGGCGCGCGCAGGACGCACGGCTGAAGGAAGAGATTGAGGAGCATCTGGCTCTGCAGACCGCCGATAATCTTCGCGCCGGCTTGTCGCCCGTGGAAGCGCGGCGCCAGGCCAAACTGAAGTTTGGCGGCGTGGAAGCCGTTAAAGAAGATTATCGCGACGCGCGCGGGATTGTGTTCATCGAAACTTTTTTCCAGGACCTGCGCTACGCCGTCCGCATGCTGCGCAAAGCTCCCGGCTTCACCGCTGTCGCTGTTTTTACGCTGGCGCTGGCGATCGGCGCAAACGCCGTGGTTTTTGCCGCGTTGAACGCGTTGATACTCCGCCCGCTCGATGTGCCGCAGGCGCAGAGCCTCTACGGAATCGAGCGCGGCATGGATCATTTCCCGGCGCAATCGTATCCCGACTATCTCGATCTGCGGGATCGCAACCGCACATTTGACGGCCTGGCGGCTTACAACATCGGAGTCGCTGGACTCGACACGGGCGAAAGCGTATTTCCCGACTGGGTTTACGAAGTGAGCGGCAATTACTTCGACGTATTAGGAATAAAGCCATATCTTGGCAGTTTTTTTCACGGCTCTGACGAGCACGGCCCGAACAGTGCTCCGTACGTCGTCCTCACTTACGCGTACTGGCACAGCCATTTTCAGGACGATCGTGGCGTGGTAGGGCGCACGGTCCAGTTGAACAAGCATCCCTTCACCATTCTCGGCGTCGCGCCGCCTGATTTCCACGGGACGCTCATGTTTTTGTATCCTGATTCGTTTGTGCCCATGGTGAACGAAGAGCAGATCGAAGGGTCGAGCTCCCTCGACGCGCGCGGGAACCGCTGGATTTTTATGTGCCTGGGGCACCTGAAACCAGGCGTCACTCCGGCGCAGGCGGTTGCGGATCTGAACTCGATTGGCTCCTATCTCGAGAAGACCTATCCCAAAGACGATGGCAACATGACATTTATGTTGGCACGGCCAAGTCTTTACGGCGATTACCTCGGCCGTCCGGCAAAGGCATTCCTGACGGCATTGATGCTGCTGGCCGGGCTGATTCTTCTGGCTGCCTGCGCCAACCTGGGCAGCCTCTTTGCCGCGCGCGCCGCCGATCGTTCGCGTGAAGTTGCGCTGCGCCTCGCGCTCGGCTCGACCCGCCTGCGCGTTCTGCGGCAACTTTTCACCGAAGCCATACTCATTTCACTGATGGGAGGTGCTGCCGGATTGTGGGGCAGCGTTATTCTGCTGCAGTGGCTGCGCGCGTGGCAGCCCTTTCCACAATTCCCCATCAACTTGCCGGTGACGCCGGATGCCAACGTCTATTTGGTCGCTCTGCTGCTGGCATTGGCGAGCGGATTTATTTTTGGCGCGGTACCCGTAAGGCAGGTTCTGCAGACGAATCCGTACGGGGTCATCAAGTCCGGATCGACTGGAAGGGTTGGACGAAGAATTACTTTCCGGGACCTTTTGATTGCCGTGCAAATTGCGATTTGCGCCGTGCTGGTCACTTCTTCATTCGTGGCCGTCCGCGGGCTTTCGCGCTCGCTGCACAGCAATTTCGGTTTCGATCCACAGAATTCACTGCTGGTACAAATCGACCTGAATATCATCGGCTACAAGGGCGACGCGGTGCCCACCATGCAAAAACGCATGATCGAGGCCCTGCGAACCATCCCTGGCGTTACGTCCGTGGGACTCAATTCTCAGCCGCCATTATCGAATGGAAGACCGAGCGATTCGATCGTATTTGCCGACGCAACGACAGATCTGCGCCCGGCGAATTCCGCGACGGACGCGATCGTTTTCAGCGTTTCTCCCGAATATTTCCACGCGGAGGGCACCTCATTACTAGCAGGCAGAGACTTTACCTGGGATGACGACAAAAACACGCCGCGCGTTGCGGTGATCAACCAGGAATTTGCGCGCGAAGTTTTCAATTCTGTGCCAAACGCGGTGGGCCGATATTTCAAAATGCCGGACGGAACGCGGATACAAGTCGTCGGCGTGGCGGAAGAAGGGAAATATGCGAGCCTGACCGAAGCTCCGCAGACGGCCATGTTTTTTCCCATACTGCAAGCGCCCTCGAGCCAGACGGCGCTGGTCGTGCGCTCGAGTGTCGATCCCCAGCAACTTTCGGCGGCTGTAAGGAGCAAGCTGCGGGATTTGGATACGGGGCTCGACGTACTCATCCAAACGCGCAACGAAGCCATGGACTTCGTTTTATTTCCTTCGCATGTGGCTACCGTCGCGCTCGGTTTGCTCGGCGTCATGGGCGCGATGCTGTCCGTGACCGGCATCTTCGGGATGGCGGCATACTCGGTGAGCAAGCGCCGGAGGGAATTGGGGATTCGCATCGCGCTCGGCGCGCAGCGCAAGGAAGTTTTGCAGGCGGCGTTGGGACGCGCATTCAAACTGCTGGCTTTTGGCTCCGCGGCCGGATTGCTCTTGGGGATTCTGGCCAGCCGAGTGCTGAGTTCGATCGTGTATCAGGCCACTCCCCGCGACCCGCTGGTCTTGGCCGGAGTCGTCCTGGCCATGTTGTTTCTGGGGCTGCTGGCCACGTGGATTCCGGCGCAACGCGCTCTCTCAATTGACCCCGTAATCCTGCTGCGCGAGGAGTGAACTGGTCCCCTTAAGCGAGTTTTGGGCCGATCCAGGGCCCTCGCGCTGGCAGTGAATAATCGGAAACTCGCCCATTTCACGCCGCCCCCTTGCCTTGCTTTTCTCGTCTCCGTAACCTACACTTTTTGTGTTGTAGTGCCTCTGCTTTTTCTGTCGTGAACGCGTCCGTGGTCTCCGCCGGCGCCGTTCCCCGCACGAGAATCTCGGGAGGTTCGGTGTCCACACCGCTGGAAAGATGGGTTGAAGAATCCGCGCGCCTGACGAAGCCGGCAAAAATCGCCTGGTGCGACGGCTCCCAGGCCGAAAACGACCGCCTGATCCAGGAAATGCTTGCCGATAGCACCCTCATCGCGCTGAATCAGGAGACCCACCCGCGCTGTTACCTTCACCGCAGCAATCCGAACGATGTGGCCCGCACCGAAGGCGTCACCTTCATCTGCACGCGACGAAAAGAAGACGCTGGTCCCACCAACAACTGGATGGCTCCCCAGGAAGCGCGGAATAAAGTTCGCCCCCTGTTCGACGGCGCCATGAAGGGCCGCACGATGTACGTGATGCCCTACATTCTCGGCCCGGTGAATTCGCCTTACAGTAAAGTGGGCGTGGAGATCACCGATTCGCCCTACGTGGTCGCCAGCATGCGGATAATGTCGCGCATGGGCCAGGCCGCCCTCGATCGCCTTGGCAACTCCGACGATTTTGTTCCCGGCCTGCACTCCCTCGGGGATTTGAATCCCGACCGGCGCTTTGTTCTCCACTTCCCGGAAGAGAAACTTATCTGGAGCGTGGGCTCGGGCTACGGCGGAAACGCGCTGTTGGGCAAAAAGTGTTTTGCCCTGCGCATCGCGAGCTTTATGGCGCGCGAAGAGGGCTGGATGGCCGAGCACATGCTCATTCTCGGCCTGGAAGATCCCTCCGGCAAAGTCACATACATGGCCGCCGCGTTTCCCAGCGCCTGCGGAAAGACGAATCTGGCCATGATGGTTTCCGCCCTGCAGGATCGCGGCTACCGTGTGTGGACAGTCGGCGACGACATCGCCTGGATGCACATCGCTTCCGACGGCACACTTCGCGCCGTCAATCCCGAAGCCGGCTTCTTCGGCGTCGCCCCCGGCACGAACGCAAGAACGAATCCGAACGTACGAATGGCGCTGCAACACGACGCCATCTTCACTAATGTCGCCATGACCGCCAACTCGCGCGAGCCTTGGTGGGAGGGCATCAACGGCGTGCCGAAGGAAGAACTCATCGATTGGAAAGGCCAGCCCTGGACGCCGGGATCGGCGCCCGCAGCGCATCCCAACTCGCGATACACCGTCCGCGCCAGCCAATCGCCCTCGATTTCTCCGCACTGGGAAGACCCTGAGGGCATTCCCATCTCCGCGATTATTTTCGGCGGGCGCCGCGCGCACGTTGCGCCGCTTGTGTACCAATCGCGCGATTGGCAGCACGGCGTCTTCGTCGGCGCCACCATGGCTTCTGAGACCACTGCGGCCGCCACCGGAGCCGTGGGCGTCACGCGCCGCGACCCCATGGCCATGCTTCCCTTCTGCGGTTACAACATGGCCGATTATTTCCGCCATTGGCTCGAAACCGGCCCCAAGCTCGAAAATCCCCCGAAAATTTTCCACGTAAACTGGTTCCGCAGGGATGCCGGCGGAAAATTCCTGTGGCCCGGTTACGGCGAGAATGTTCGCGTCCTGAAATGGATGCTTGACCGCATCGAAGGCCGTGCCGCCGCCACGGAAACTCCCATCGGCGATGTCCCCGCGCCCGACTCGCTCGATCTCGAGGGCCTTTCGATCTCGCGCGATTCGCTCAACGAATTGCTGCGCGTGGATCCGAATGATTGGGCCGGCGAACTTGACGCCACCGGAAAGTTCTTCGAGAAGTTCGGCGCTCGCCTCCCGGAGGAAATCCGCGCGGAGCATGCCGGCCTCGCCGCGCGTCTCCAGCGCGCTACAGTCTCTTCACGCTGAACAGATCGCGGGCCGCCGAAACGGTGCGTGATTCTGAAGCCCCGCCTCTGATATGCTCGTGCCCCATTTGGAGGACATCCAAGGTGCTCAGAAAAACATTCGCCATCATCAGCCTCTTCGCCATGTCCACTTTCGCTCAGCAGTCGAAGCCTTCCGCCGCAATTGCTGCCGCGGACACGAAGGCGCCGCAGCAAGCCGGGGAACCCACCCTGCCTTACACTCCCGGCCTGGACCCTGCCGCTATGGACCGCACCGCCGACCCTTGCGTGGATTTTTACGAGTATTCCTGCGGCGGTTGGCGAAAAATGAATCCGATTCCCGCCGACCAGACTTCGTGGAGCGTTTACGGCAAGCTCTACGAAGACAATTTGAATTATCTTCGCGGCATTCTCGAAGAGGCCGCCACGGCGAAAGACCGCGACGCGGTCACCCAAAAAATCGGCGACTATTACGTTTCTTGCATGGACGAATCGGAGGTCGAGAAGCTCGGCGCGCAGCCGCTCGAGCCCGAACTCTCCTCCATCCGCGCTCTCAAGAACAAAAAAGATCTCGCGTCGCTGATCGCCACTCTTCAGCTCCAGGGCAGTTCCGTTCTTTTCAATGCGCGGCCGTCGCAGGATCCCGATAATTCCGACGAAATGATCGTCGACGTGTCTCAGGGCGGCCTCGGGCTCCCCGATCGCGACTACTACATCAAGGACGATGCCAAGTCCAAAGAGACTCGCGAGCGCTACTTGCAGCACGTTCAGAAAGTGTTCGAGCTTATCGGCGACGCGCCGGATGCCGCTAGAAAAAATGCGGCGACGGTCATGCGCATCGAGACCAGCCTGGCCAACGCGTCGCTGACTCGCGTCGAGCGCCGCGATCCCTACAAGCAAAAGCACAAGATGAGCGTTCCCGAACTTTACAAAATCGCTCCCGACTTCAACTGGAACGCCTATTTCGCCGCGGACCATGCGCCCAAATTCGAGATCCTCAATGTCAGCTGGCCGGATTTCTTCAAGGACGTCAACGCGCAGGTGAAATCAAATTCCCTCAGCGATTGGAAAGCCTACCTCCGTTTCCACCTGGCAAACTCGCGCGCGCCCTATCTCTCTTCCGTTTTCGTCAACGAGGACTTCGACTTCTACCGCCAGTACCTGCGCGGCGCAAAGGAACTTCAGCCGCGCTGGAAGCGTTGCGTGCGTTACGTTGATCGCGACCTCGGCGAGGCTTTAGGCCAAGCCTACGTCCGCAAAACTTTCGGCCCTGACCTCAAGGCTGCCACCGTTGACATGACGCCGCCGCATCGAAGACGCCATGGCCCTTCGCATTCAGGAGTTGGACTGGATGAGTCCCGCAACCAAGCAGCAGGCTCTGAATAAACTTCACACCATCCGCAATAAAGTCGGCTATCCCGACATTTGGCGCGATTACACTTCGGTGAAAATTGTGCCGACCGATTTTTACGGCAACAACACGCGCGCCGACGAATTCGAATTTCATCGCGAGCTGGACAAAGTCGGCAAGCCCGTGGACCGCACCGAATGGGGCATGACGCCGCCCACCGTGAACGCCTACTACGATGCGCAGATGAACGACATCAATTTCCCCGCTGGCGTTTTGCAGCCTCCGCTCTACGACGCGAAAATGGACGACGGCCCCGAACTACGGCAATACCGGCTCGACCATCGGCCACGAGTTGACGCACGGCTTCGATGACGAAGGCCGCCAGTACGACGCCAAGGGCAATCTGAAAGATTGGTGGACCAAGGACGACGCCGATCAATTCGTCAAGCACGCTGACTGCGTGGTGGATCAATACGCCCAGTACGTCGTGGTGGACGACATCCACATCAATTCAAAACTCACCGAAGGCGAAGACGTTGCCGACCTCGGCGGAACCATCCTCGCCTACATCGCCTGGAAGGACGCCACCAAAGATATGACTCTGCAGGAACGCGACGGCCTCACGCCCGACCAGCGCTTTTTCATCGGCTTCGCTCAGTGGGCCTGCGAAAATCATCGCCCCGAAAATCAGCGCGTGAACGCCATCACCGATCCGCACTCTCCGGCGAAAATATCGCATCAACGGCGTAGTGGTGAACATGCCCGAGTTCGGCAAAGCTTTCTCGTGCAAGGCGGGGCAGCCCATGGTCAAGCCGGCCGAAAAAGTTTGCCACGTCTGGTGAGTTGTCTTGAAGCGCGGGATTAGTAATCCGCTTTCGGCACGGCTTTCGCTCGTTCCGTCACCTCTGCCGGAAAGACGGGCGCTCCCATCGGCGGCTTCCCCTGCGCGATGGCCCAGTGATCGAGCCAGCCGGTTCCCTCTTCGCCGATGTACGTGTCCGGCAAACTGTAAGCCTGATCGCCGAGCGCGTCTTCCAGCGTGATGAAGCGATAGCCCCTCTTCCGCATGACCTCCGCCAAATCGCCGATGTGATCGGCCTCCAATTGATTGGCGTGCAGCAGCAGGATTTGCTTCGGCTCGTAACCCATCACCTGCTTCGATAGCTGCTCGCTGTAAGCAAACACCGCGTCCGAATACGAAAGGTAACTGCTCGCGGTTTCCTGTTGCACCGCCATGTCGCCGCGCTTTTTGGCGTCGTCGTACACGTACGCGAAATTCCAGTCCCACGCGTCCAGCGTCACCGGAGCGATGCGGTAGCCGCGCGCGACCAGAAACGCCTCGGCCTCGCGCCGCGTTTGCAGATCGCGCCCCGTGTCGAGATACGGATGCCTGAAATATCGCAGCTTCATGTTGTGCTGCGCCAGCAGCAGCTTGATCACCGGCTCGCCCAGCACTACTTCGTCTTCCCATTCTTTCAGCCCCACTCGATTCAGCGACGCGTGGCTGTAGGTGTGATTGCCCAGCTCGAATCCGGCGTCCACCCACATCTGCAGTGCTTTGATTCTCTGGTCCACTTCCCCCCATTTGTAAATTTTCTTTTCGTTTACGAAGCCCACCGCCGGAATTTTTTGCTGCTGCAGAGTGGCCAGCAATTTCGCGGTCATGTCCGTGATGGCTGCGCCGGTCATCGCATTCGCGGCGCCTGCGGGCAAATCGTCAATCGTGATGGCGACCTGCCGGTCGGGCGGCGTGTCCGTCTTGGACATGGACATTCCTGGCACAAGGCACAGCGCGCAGATCGCGAAGACAATGGTTCGGGACTCTTTCATGAAAGTAAGCCTCCTGCTCCTGCCCGTGATGCACCGCGAGTGCCGTGAAACTTTGCCTTTGTTCGTGCCAAGCCACCCCGCATCGCCCGCATTGTACATGCACATCCTTTTCTCGTCGCGGGCTCGTCAGAATTTACCCGGGCGTGTTCTGCGTGCGCTCGATTTGCGGAAAGGCCAGCGAAGCCGCGATCGTTACAACAAGTATCCCCGCGATAATTCCGAGCGAAAGCGCCGCGGAAATCGGCACATGTTCACTCGACACCATCTTCGCCCCCACAAATATCAGAATCGCCGCAAGCCCCTGGTGAATGAATCGCACGCGCGACAATACTTCCGCCACCGCGAAATAAAGCGCGCGCAGCCCCAGAATCGCGAATGCATTGGACGAAAAAACGATGAACGTGTCGCGCGTAATCGCCAGCACCGCCGGCACTGAATCGACCGCGAACACAATGTCCATGGCCTCCACCGCCACCAGCGCAAGAAACAGCGGCGTCGCGTTCCATTTTCCGCCGCGCTTTACCCAAAACGCGCCGCCTTCGTACTCGTGCTGCACCGGAGCCACTCGCTTCGCCAGCCGCACGAGCCAGTTTTTTTCCGGCTGGATCGTGCGTTCCCCCGGCCAAAGCATTTTCAGCCCCACCAGGAAGAGGATCGCGCCAAACACATACACGGTGTAATGAAAGTGCTGCAGCAGCCCCACTCCCGCGAGCACAAAAACTCCTCGCAGAACGAGCGCGCCCAAAACTCCGTAGTAGAGAACCTTATGCTGCAGCTGCGCCGGAACGCCGAACGCGCGAAAAATAATCAAAAACACGAAAACATTGTCCAGGCTCAGCGATTTTTCAACCAAATACCCGGTCAGAAATTCGACGCCCGCTTGCGGCCCGCGCGCGAGATAGATCCACAGGTTGAAAGCGAGTGCGAGTCCGATCCACGCCGCGCTTTCTCCCAGCGCCTGCTTCAACGAAATCTTGTGCGCCTTTCGATGCAGCACAACAATGTCGAGCACCAGTGCCAGCGCTACCACGCCCCAAAATATCGCCCACATGTGGACGGGAGTTTCCGCCATAGCTTGAATCCTCCACGAAACCACGCCGCGAGTCCATCTTCAATCATGGAGTTGCCGCCGGCCGCCATCACTCCGGTTGCAGGGCCCAGCCCGCGTCCGCTTGGGTTCGCTCACGTTGACTTGCCGAGTCCGCGCGCCATAAGATGGCGCAAATGCCGGACGCAAAGCCTCTCATCGGCAGCACCATCTCGCATTACCGAATTCTCGAAAAACTCGGTGGCGGCGGGATGGGCGTGGTTTATAAGGCTGAGGACGTCAAACTCAAGCGCCTCGTCGCGTTGAAATTTCTGCCGCCGGAACTAGCGCAGGACCGCCAGGTTCTCGACCGTTTCCACCGCGAGGCTCGCGCCGCTTCCGCACTCAACCATCCCGGCATTTGCACGATTTATGAAATTGACGAGCACGACGGCCAAACCTTCATCGCGATGGAGTTGCTCGAGGGGCAGACGCTGAAACATCGCATTTCCGGCAAGCCGCTTCCGCCGGACCAAGTGCATGAGTTGGGGATTGATATCGCCGACGCGCTCGAAGCCGCGCACGCAAAGGGAATCCTTCACCGCGACATCAAGCCCGCCAACATTTTCATCACCGAACGCGGCCACGCAAAAATCCTCGACTTCGGCCTGGCCAAGCTCGCGTCACCCGGCGCCCCAAACGTCTCTGCGATGCCCACTGCCAGCGAGCTGGAGCAGCTCACACGAGCGGGCACGGCGGTGGGCACGGTCACCTACATGTCACCCGAACAAGTACGAGGCGAAGAGTTGGACGCGCGCACGGATCTGTTTTCGTTTGGCGTGGTGCTGTACGAGATGGTGACTGGCGTCCTACCCTTTCGTGGAGACACCACTGGCGTGATCTGCGAAGCGATTCTCAATCGCACGCCCGTCGCGCCTGTGCGGCTCAATCCCGATCTTTCGCCGAAGGTCGTAGAAATCATCAATAAGACGCTCGAAAAAGACCGCAAGCTCCGCTACCAGAACGCCGCGGACATCCGCACGGACTTGCAGCGGCTGAAGCGCGATTCAGATTCGGCTCGGTCCGCCATCGCTGGAGTCGAGGCCGAGGTGAAGCCCGCCCGCAAATCATTTCGATGGATGGCGGTCACCGGTGCAACAGTATTGGTTGTGGGACTCGCGGTCGGCGGTTGGTTGTTTTTCTCGCGCAAGGCACACGCGCTGACGGACAAGGACACGATCGTTCTCGCCGATTTCACCAACACCACCGATGACCCGGTCTTCGACGGAACGCTACGGCAGGGGCTTTCCGTACAATTGGAACAATCTCCCTTCCTGAGCATTATCTCTGACCAGCAAGTCCAGCAAATGCTACAGATGATGGACCAGAAGCCGGATGCAAAGCTCACCTCGGAAATTGCGCGGGAACTCTGCCAGCGAACCGGCAGCGCTGCCGTCCTCGACGGTTCGATCGCACAGATTGGCACGCAATACCTTCTGACCGTCAAGGCGGTGGACTGCTCAAGCGGCGAATCGCTGGCGAGCGCAGAAGCTCAGGCCAGCGACAAGAATCATGTGCTCGATGCTTTGGGAAAAGCCGCTTCGGAAATTCGGAACAAACTGGGCGAGTCGCTTAGCACCGTGAAAAAATTCGATACACCTCTTGAGCAAGCCACCACACCCTCGCTCGAAGCCCTTCAGGCGTATAGCCTGGGGCGGAAAGCCAGCGCAGGAAGCTCCTGGGCTGCTGCCTTGCCGCTTTTCCAGCGAGCCATCCGTCTCGACCCGAATTTCGCCATGGCCTATGCCAGGCTCGGGACCTGCTATACGAATCTAGGCGAGATTACTCTGGGGGCCGAAAATACGCGGAAAGCATATGAGTTGCGCGACCCGGTGAGCGAGAGGGAGAAATTCTACATCGAGTCTCACTACTATCAGAATGCCACCGGAGACCTGGAGAAGGCACGCCAAGTCCTTCAACTTTGGGTAGATTCGTATCCGAGAGATTGGCATCCGCTGCCCCCCTTATACGCCGTCTCGAGTGCCCTCGGGCAATATGAAAAAGCGCTTGCGGAAGCCCGCGAGTCCTCTCGCCTTAACCCAACAACGGGTATTGGTTATTCCAACCTCGTAGCTACGTATATCAACCTGGATCGGCTGGACGAGGCTCGGGCCACGGCCGAAGCGGCGCAGGCCAAAAAGCTTGATTCGCCGGACCTGCATTTCTATCTGTACCAGCTCGCCTTCTTGAAGAAAGATGCGGCAGGGATGGCGCAACAGGTGGCGTGGGCTGCGGGCAAGCCGGGAGTGGAAGACGTGGTGTTAAACAACGAGGCCGACACGGCAGCGTTTTCTGGAAAACTGCGGATGGCTCGGGGGCTTTCGCGCCGCGCGGTGGACTCGGCCCAGCGCGCGGAAGAGAAGGAAGTGGCAGCGAGCTACGAAGCCGAGGCGGCCATGCGGGAAGTCCTCTTCGGCAATCCAGTCGAAGCCCGACAGCGAGCCGCAGTGGCGCTCGCTCTATCGAGTGGCCGGGATGTGCAGAACGGGGCGGCACTTGCACTGGCCTTTGCAGGGGATGCTGTTCGCGCGCAGGCTCTGGCCGATGACTTGGGCAAGCGGTTTCCGGAGAGCACCGTCGTCCAGTTTAACTATCTGCCGACGATACATGCTCAACTGACGCTCAACCACGACGATGCAGGTAAAGCCATTGAGGTGCTACAGCCCGCTGCTGCAAATGAATTGGGCACCGTGGGCAACTTTTATACTCTCTATCCTGTCTATGTGCGGGGGGAAGCTAATTTAGCCGCCCGTCAGGGAAAAGAAGCCGCCGCTGAGTTCCAGAAAATTCTCGACCACCGTGGCGCGGTGGGAAACGGACCCATCGGAGCACTTGCAAATCTCCAAATCGGCAGAGCCTACGCGATGCAGAGCGACACCACCAAAGCCCGCGCCGCATACCAGGATTTTCTCACGCTCTGGAAAGACGCCGACCCTGACGTCCCCATCCTAATCGCCGCCAAATCCGAATTCGCCAAACTCAAGTGACAATCCGACGAAGATTGTCATCCTGCCTGCCCTGAGTTCTGCGCAGCAGGAACGAAGGGAGGAGCGGGTGCTGGAGCGTAACCGTCGCCTACGCGTCCACAGGCTCCAACCCCTCGCCTTCGTCCTCGCGTCATGCTAGTGTTTTCATGTGACGATGAACGACGAACAACGGCAAAGAAAAACAAGCGCACGAGGCACACCGTTCGCCGTAGCCGCACTCTCGACCTCCAGTCGGCAGAGCGGCCCCGGACGCCACGGCCTCAGCGAAGTTGCCCCGGCCTGCGCAGCTCGAAAAGGCGGGCCTGCCCGCCGAAGCCTTGGCGAAGGCGGGCTAATCGCAACAACATGGATTAGAAAATGATGCAACTCATTGAAAACAAAGCACGGCGACACGTTCTAATCGCAACAAATTTCGGGGGGTCGCTTGGTGTCCTGATCGCCGCCATCGTCGCCATTTCTGCCGTCGCGGTGCTGCCAAATCGTGCGAATTCGCAGCAATCCGCAGCTTCGTCGTTCGCACCTGCTTCCTCGAAGCTTGCCGTCGTGCCCGATCTCGCCGAACGCGTTGCAAAATTTCGCCTTGTGCACATGCCCTTCAATTCGCAGGGCCTCACCGCGCGCGAAAAGAAAATGATCGATAAGCTCGTGGACGCTTCCGGCTTGCTCGATTGCATTTACTGGCGCCAGAGCGATCCCGAAGGATTGAAACTCTATCTCTCGCTGGCGAAAAGCAAAAATCCGCAGGACGAATTGCTGCGCCGCTATCTCAAAATCAACGGCAGCCGTTTCGATTTGATCGACGACGAGAAACCCTTCGTCGGCACCCACCCCGCGCCTTCCGGCCGCGGATTTTATCCCGAAGATTTAACCCGCGAACAAGTCGAAGCCTACGTCGCTGCACATCCGCAGCAAAAAAACGACATCTACAATGCGTTCACGATCATTCGCAGAAAGGGCGATGCGCTTGAAGCTGTGCCCTATCATATTGCCTACCAGGAATTCCTCGTCCCCATGGCTGAGGACCTCCGCGAAGCTGCGGAACTGAGCGATGATTCCGCGTTTAAGAAATTTCTCACTCTGCGCGCTGATGCTTTGCTCAACGACGATTACTACGCGAGTGACGTGGCCTGGCTCGATCTCGACAATCCGAAATTCGACGTCGTCTTCGCGCCCATGGAAACTTATACCGATGCGCTTCTCGGCGTGAAAACTACTTACGGCGCGTCGGTGATGATTCGCAACGAGGAAGAAAGTAAAAAGCTGGCTATCTATCAGAAATATGTTCCTGAGCTTCAGGAATCTTTGCCGCTCGCGCCCGAAGATCTGCCGACCAAGCGCGGAAAACAATCGCCCATGGAAGTCGTGGACTCGCCCTATCGCGCGGGCGACCTGCTCCACGGCTACCAGGCCGTCGCTGACAATTTGCCCAACGATCCGCGCATCCACGAAGAAAAAGGCTCGAAGAAAATCTTCTGGAAGAATTTCATGGACGCGCGCGTGAATTTCATCATTTTGCCGCTGGCAAAGCTCGTGATGCGCGCGGATCAGGCTTCGCTCGCCAGCGGCGAAGGCTATCTCTCCGACACGTTGATGCATGAAATCTCCCACGGCCTCGGCCCGAATTATGCCCGCACGGCAAAAGGCAAAGTGGACATCAACGAAGCCATCGGCGCGCAGGCTTCTGCGCTCGAAGAAGCCAAGGCGGATGTTGTCGGCGTAGTTTGCATCAAGTGGCTGGTGGACCACGGAGCACTGCCCAAGGAAAAGCTGCGCCCAGCCTACGCGTCATATGTGGCCGGAATTTTCCGCACGGTTCGCTTCGGCATCGCGGAGGCACACGGCGCTGCGGAGATGATGGAGTTCAATTACCTGGCCGAGCAGGGCGCCATCCGCCGCGACGCCGCAACCGGCCTGTATGAAATTGATTTCGGCAAAATGTCCCCAGCGCTCGCTTCGCTGGCGAAGGAATTACTCGAGCAGGAAGCCACCGGCGACCGCGCTCGCGCCGAAGCCTGGTTTAAGAAGTATGCCGTCATGCCTCCGGAGCTTTCGGCTGTCCTCGCCAAAGCTTCCAGCATCCCCGTGGACATAGATCCGCAATTCGATTTCAATCCTCCGCTGAAATAACCGGCATCCGATGGCAATTCAAAACACCCAAGGTCGCCGTTCAGCCGGGGATGGAGCAAATTCGCGCGAGCTGGCTTCGCCGCGCCGATTACAGATTTTCTTGAATCTCGCCGTCGATGGAAACATGCGTCTGCGGAAATCCGTTGATTTCAAAAATGGCAGCGGGGCCTTCCCCTGCGGTGTTGCGGAAATGAAAGAACCGGCTGATGTGGTAATCCTCGTCGAGGAAGTCGAAAACGCGCTCGGTTTCTTCGCGCGACATTCCGAGCGAAGCAATCGGCGTCTGCTTTCCGTAGCCGCCGGCCACGGCCAGATATTTTGCGACCAGTTCCTTCAAGTTCATCTTCAAATCCAGACGTACGCGCCCGCTTCGCCGTACGGAAGGTTCATGTAAAAAATGTTGGCTTCCGGAATGGCCTCGAACGCGGCGAGCAACTTCTTCGCGCCGTGCTTGGCGCAAAGCCATTCGCCGCTCGAGCCGCCGATCTTTTCGACTTCATCGAGGCTTGCAACTTCCGCGCGCGAAAACAACAGCCATTTGGCGCGATTCGCGCACTCGCTGCACGCTTCCCCGCTCTGCTCCAGCCGCTTCCCGATGGCCGCCGCCGTTTCCGGCGCCAGTCCCACCGCCTCGAAATCGTCCGAGGCCACAAAAAAGTACTGCGTAAAAATCTCTGCATCCGGCTCGAACGCGACGACGCGGCCCGGAAACGATGCAAGCTCCTCGGCAATCGTTTGGAACAAGCACGCGCGGCACACCGAAACTTCCGGCCTCGGCGGCTCGCGTTTCTGCGCGCGCTTGCCGCGCAGGTACAGCGTGTCCGGCAGCAGCGCCGCCATCCAGCTCACATCCTCGCGCAAATGGATGCACTCGGGAGCGGTGCCCTTCAGCCGGGCCCACCAGTTGCGGCTGCTCGGAGAAAGCCTGATTCCCGGATACGCCACTTCATGCAAAATGCGAGCCAATTTGTTCCGTGCGCTCCGCGCTTCCGAGCGGTATGGTAACAGATTGCCAATCGCAATGCCGCGCGCCGCACCGAAATCAGCGCGCGTGAGTTTGTCTGGCTCGCCGCCTTCGGCTATCATGATTGCGCCGCATTTTGACGCTGCGCAATCTTTCGAAACTTTATCGCGGAAGCGAACAGGAGGAATTTGAATGGCCATCTCGGTGGGAGCAGCAGCTCCGGATTTCACGCTGAAGGATCAAAATCAGAAAGAAGTAAAACTCTCCGACTTCCAGGGCAAGAAGAACGTCGTCATCGTGTTTTACCCGCTCGATTGGAGCCCGGTTTGCACCAACGAGCACCTTTGTCTGGTGAACGACATGAAGAAATTCGAGCAGCTGGACGCGCAAGTGCTCGGCGTGAGCGTGGACAGCGCGTGGTCGCACAAGGCCTTCGCCGAAAAAATGGGGATTCACTACCCGCTCCTCGCGGATTTTCAGCCGCGCGGCGCTGTTGGCGAAAAATTCGGCGTGTACCTTGCGGACAAGGGCATCACCGGCCGCGCCATCGCGATTGTGGACCGTTCTGGGAAAGTCGCGTGGTTCAAGAATTACGATATCCCCACGCTTCCGGACATGAAAGAAGTTGCCGACGCGCTTGCGAAGGTGAACTAGTTCTCGTCTCGTCGCGGCCCGGCAGAAATTAGGGCTGCCTCGGCGCGGTGACCTTTTTTTGCGCGAACGTGCGGATGAAGTCCACGAGCTGCCAGCGCTCGTTTTCAGTGAGTTTGTCCTGGAAACCGGGCATGGGGCGGTGGCCGCGCGAGATTTTCCAGAAAAGTTCGCCGTCGGTCGCCAGGCTCATGGCGTGCGCGTCGGTAAAGTCTGACGGGGCAATGGAAAGTTTTTCCGCGCGCTCGCCCCTGCCGTCGCCGTTCTCCCCGTGGCAGCTCTTGCAGCGGTCCATGTAAGTCATCATTCCCGCATCGATGGCGTCTTCGGTGGGTGAAACGGGATTCTGAAGTTTTTTGGCCTGCTCGGGAGCGTTCCAATCGCGCGTCAAGTAAAGAAATGCCGCGCCGCCGCCGGCCACAATCACGAATACGATTAAAACGATCAGCAGAAGCTTGTTCTTTTGCGGCGGGATATTCTTGTCCTGGGACAATTCAGCCTCGCGAGAGAATTTTCGCATGCAGGCTCAGAATTTCAAAATCAACCGGCGCGGAAACTGCGCTCAGTAGGCCGCGTGAATGGCGCGGAGAACTGAAATCAGAACCAGCACCATCATGATCACGACGTAAACACGCAAGCCCCACAGCATGGCCCGCACTCCGCGAGAGAGTCGTCGCGGACCAAAACGCATGCGCTGCTTCGCGGCGACCACCTGGTCCGCCTCCAGCAGCGACAGAACCAGGCGCGGATCTTCAAGATGCGGCTTCACCGCGTGGCCGACAAGGGGATCGCGCGCGGCCTCGCTGCCAGTGCCGTCCGGATAATTCGGATTCAGTTCTTGCGCCATGAATTCGATGCCACCTTTCAAAACAATTTCGGCTTCCTAACTCAACTCAGCCCTGCCCGGCCAGCAATTTCGGAAAGACGGTTGCGATGCCAAATCCGATTCCGGCGATGATCAGAAGCACGGTCACGGTGATTCCTGCGACGTTCGCCCAGGTGCCGTTGACGTGCTCGCCCATCACCTCACGATCGTTCACCAAAAGCAATAGGAATGCCAACGCCGGAGGCATGGCGAGCACGGCGATGACGTTTACGGTGAGCACGATGAACTCGAGCGGGAAGTGCGGGATCAAAACCAGCGCCGCAGCGGCTGCAGCCGAACCCAAGAGCGTCAAATAAAAAGGCCACGCGTCGCGCAGCGGACGATTCAGGCTATGGCCCGTTTGCAGAACTTCGCCGAAGGCATAGGCGGAGGAAGTAGAGATCGCGATGGCCGCTACAATTCCTGCTTCAAAAATTCCGAGAGCAAAAAGCGCCGCGCCAACGTGACCGATCAGGGGCTCGAGCGCCTGCGCGAACTCCGCACCTTGAAATTGCGACGCATCAATGCCGTGATGAAAGAGCGGAGCGGTGGCGAGAATGGTGGCAATCGCAAAGATGGCGGCGAGAGTTGCGCCAATTACGGTGTCGACACGTCCAGCGGTAATGTCGCGCGGCTGCATGCCCTTGTCCACCACGGCGCTCTGCTGAAAGAACAGCATCCACGGTGTGACCGTCGCGCCAATCGTTGCGAGGATCAGGACGAGAATTTCGTAGTGGTTTCCGCGGGGCAAAGGCATCCAAGTGACGAGCGCGCGGCCTACCGCGTGCCAATCCGGGCGCGCCAAAATCGCCGCGGGAATAAAAAGGCCGTTGAAAATGGCGAGGCTCAAAGTGATTCGTTCCCAGGTCCAGTAGCGGCCCGTGGTGATGGCCGCGGCCACGATCACAAGTGTTCCGCCAACCGCGACAAGCGGGCGAATGCCAAAAAAGCCGAGGCCCGCACGCACGCCGATGAATTCCGTGATCAGTGTGAGAAAGTTGCCGAGCACCAAATCACCCATAGAAAAGAAGCCCCAGAACTTTCCGAAGCGGTCGAAAATGAGTTCGGCGTGTCCGCGGTGAGTGACGGCGCCCAGGCGCACGGTCATCTCCTGCACGATAAATCCCATGACAAATGTGAGGATGACGAAGGGAATAAAAAAGCCGATTCCAAAGCGCGCGCCGTCCGCCGAGTACGAAAGCATGCTGGGCGCGTCGTTCTCACCGAGAAAAACCAGGATTCCCGGACCGATGAGGAGCCACAGCACACGCAGACCGCCGAATTTCGCCGCTCGGCGACCCTTGCGCCGGGCGTGGGCGACCTGCCAGCGGTCGCGCGCGCGGTCCACGTCCTCATGAGTCAAAAGGCCGGCAAGTTCGGGTGCCGCAGGAGACGCAGCGGCAGTTTCCGTGGTGGGATGTGCGATGAGGGATGGCGCGATGGGCTGGTTCTTGGGGCCGTCCATGAGTTAACCGGGCTAAACTCCTTATCTAAACTACGCTTAACTATGTTTCAGGTCAACCTTTGAGGGCTGGAGTGTGGCCAAAAAATCAGCGAGACACAAATTGCGTCTCTGCTATAGTAAAAAGGAAGACGAAGGAGAGAGAAAACATGACGGAAGCCCCGAAACCACAGCAGCAGGTACAGATCAAGGCCGACGAGAAAGAACTGCTCGGCCAGTATGCCAATCTTGTGGTTGTTCATCATAATGCGGAAGAGTTCACGCTGAATTTCATCTATCTTTTTCCCAGCGTTCCCCAGGGGAAGCTCGTCGGCAGCCTGATCCTGAGTCCGGCCCATGCGAAACGCCTGGCGCGCGCGCTGCAGGAAAACGTGTCACGATTTGAAGCACAGTTCGGGACGCTGCCGGAAGGCCCAGGGCCAGGTCCGGAACCAAATGTCGGATTCGTTCAATAAGCGAGTGATGTCTCGAGCCGAATGACTTTTCAAGACAGCGGATCAGTTGCCGGGGGAGTCGGCTACGACCCAGCGGCCGCTGGGCTTTAGGAATTCGAGGCCGACGGCGAAGCCGGTTTGCGGCATGTGCTCGCAATAGGCGACGCGGGCGATCGAGCGAAACGAACCGGTCACCGTGGCGATGGTGAGCTGGTCATCGATTTTCCAGGGGCGCGTGCTCAATACACGAGCGCCGCGAGCGCTGACATTTTCCGTGAAGGTGGTTTCCGTGCCGGGCAAGGCTAAGTGCCCTGTAATCCGGACGCCTACTTCCATGGGAACCCGCGTTTCCCGACGCGGAGCTACAAACGGCTTTGGGACCCCCATCCCAAATCGCATCGCTTCCCCCCAGTTCTTTTAAAGACAGGCGGCCACGCGCCCCAGATTGAATTTCTTTTCGTTGCGGCCTTTCATGCGATAGAGCGCACGGTCGGCCGCGCCCAAGAGCTTTTCGATGGTGATGCCGTCCACAGGATACACGGCGAGTCCCGCGCTGACGGTGATGTGCGGCTCCTGACCGTCGCGCGCAAGACGTTCGCAAATGCGCAGAGCGGCTCCCTGAGCTTCCTGCTCGCCCGATTCCGGAAGGATCAACGCAAATTCATCGCCGCCGTAACGAGCAGGTGTGTCAATCGAGCGGCTGTCGCTACGCAGGGCCGTTCCGAGACGCTTGATCGCGCGACTGCCGGTGAGATGTCCGTATTTGTCGTTGATCTTTTTCAAGTTATCGAGGTCGAAGAGCAAAACGGCGAAGCTGCGGCCGGTGCGTCGCGAGCGCTGAATTTCATTTTCGAGCACTTCGAGCAGACGGCGATGATTGGCCAAGCCCGTGAGCGAATCGGAAGCGGCCCAGCGGCTGACTTGATCGAACAGCTGCGCGTTATCGAGCAGCGTTCCGCCGAGAACGACGACGTAGCTGCAGACCATCATTACGTGAGCGAGCGTGAAGGGAGCATCGAGCACGCGCTGCGACTGGCTGATGGTGATGTGACACAGGGCGTTGAGCACGGCGGCGATGAAAAGCGAGCGATCGAGCGACGAGCTCGAATTGCCGCGGCGCAGCCGCCACGCGTAACCAACCGAGGCAGCCACATAGATGGCGGCGGGCACCAAGTCCCAAGGACGCGGCACCACAGCGCCGGGATGAATCTTCGGCGCAGTTGGCAGCATGAAATAAAAGACGCTGGTAAGATAGGCGGCCGCACCAACGAGGAGCGTGGCGCCGGCCATCTCCTTGGCAGGGTCGCGGGAAACGGGAATGCGGCGTTCCACGGCCAGCGCGGCAAGAAGCAAAACTCCGAGAAGCGTTCGCCCTGCGAGCCACGCAAGCGAAATGTGATCTCCGGGACTGGGAGTGACGAGCATGCCGCGATAGAACGTCATGCTGGTGCCCGCTTCGATCAAACCGGCCAGGACGAATCCGAACGCGAGAATCAACGAGATGCGGTCATGAGTGCCGCGGAAGCGGACAAGGGCGTTGGCCGCGAACGTGAATGCGATCAGACTTCCCGACATCTCCAGATAGGTATCTAGCAACGGATCGGCAAGATACGAGGAATTGCGCAGGATCCAAATCAAGAGAAGGTAAGACACCCCGGCAATCGTCCAAAGAAGGACGACGCGAAAGCGATGGAGAACTCCCCAAATTTTGCCCGGACGACCCACAACTACCCCCCAAAACCCAACACGTGCCCGCAATATGCGGAGCAAGCTATGTGCCGTTCCGGAGCATGGTTCTAGTACTAGCTAATACATTTGCAATGAACACTTTAGTTCGAAGAAGCTAGGCGAGGGAGCTGGTAGAGGGCACGAACCCGGGCGCGGTCGGGGTGAAAAAGTTACCACCCCGGTGGCGCCCTACCCAATTTGACGAGCTAGGATTTGGCTGGAGGAGGCGGGAGTTCGTGGGCCTGGACGACGCTCTGGAAGCCGGTCCTCTTGTGGGTGCCATCGCAGAAGGGCTTGCGTTCAGACGCGCCGCAGCGGCAAAGACCGATCTTCATGCGGCCGCCGAGGCCGTAAGCTTTGCCGTCTTGATCCACGATCTGCACTTCACCGTCTATGAGCAAAGGCCCGTTGTTGGCGACCGTGATTTTTATGTCCGACATCCAATCCTCCGATCGAAACGTGTGAAATTGCTGGAGCGATTCTTGTAGCCATTGCGCTGCCATCGGGATGCGTCAGTATTTCGGCACCGATGGGTCCACTTCATCGGACCAAGCAAGGATACCACCCTTCAGGTTCAAGACCTTGCGAAAGCCGGCGCTGCGTAGAAATTGTACCGCTTCGGCGGAACGCTTGCCGGTGCGGCAATGCGCCACGATTTCGCGGGAACTATCGAGCTCGTGCGCGCGCCGCGAGAGATCGCCGAGCGGAATCAGATGGCCGCCGAGATTGCAGATTTGAAATTCGTGGGGCTCGCGAACGTCGAGGATGAAAAGGTCGTCGCCGCGATCGAGGCGCGTCTTGAGTTCGCGCGGCGTGATTTCCGGGACGTTCGCTTGCGGGCCGGAAGATTCTTCGCCGCGAACACCGCAGAATTCGGCGTAGTCGATGAGCTTGGTGATGGTGGGATGTTCGCCGCAGACCGGACACTCCGGATTTTTGCGCAGCTTCAATTCGCGGAAGCGCATGGCCAGCGCGTCAAAGAGAAGCAAACGCCCGACGAGAGAATCGCCCTTGCCGATGATGAGCTTCAACGTTTCGGCAGCTTGAATCGATCCGACGATTCCCGGAAGGACACCGAGCACGCCGCCTTCGGCGCACGACGGGACGAGGCCGGGCGGGGGCGGCTCAGGATACAAGCAGCGATAGCAGGGCCCCGACGGATATCCGAAGATGGTGATCTGGCCTTCGAAGCGGAAAATTGAACCGTAAACATTGGGCTTGCCGAGGATGACGCAGGCGTCGTTGACCAGGTAACGCGTGGGGAAGTTGTCCGTGCCGTCCACCACGATGTCGTAGTCCTTCAGGATGTCGAGAGCGTTGTCGCTCGTCAGTCGCGTTTCAAACGTGTCGATTTGAATATCGGGATTCATGCTGCGCAGACGGTCGGCCGCTGCTTCGATTTTCGGGCGGCCAACGTCGGCCGTGTCGAATAGAATCTGGCGCTGGAGATTGGTCAGGTCCACGGAATCGAAATCGACGAGACCAATGCGGCCGACTCCCGCGGCCGCAAGATACAGTCCGAGCGGCGCACCGAGCCCGCCGGTGCCGATGCAGAGCACTTTGGCCTGCTTCAGCTTGAGCTGCCCATCCATGCCAACTTCGGGCATGATGAGATGGCGGCTGTAGCGAAGGATTTCCTCCTTCGAGAGGGTCACTGCGGGTTTAACTTTATCGGGCGCGGACGAATTCGATATTTTTGTGTTCGATGCCACGAAAGAATCTCCTGATTAATTGTGCGCGCCGCCGGCGATGGAAGGCACGATGCTCACCGTATCGCCTTCGCGCAATTTGGTCGAGTCCTTCTGCAGGTAGCGGACGTCTTCGTCGTTCACGTACACATTCACGAAGCTGCGCAGGCGGCCGTCATCGGAATATAAATGCTTCTTCAGGTCCGCGAAACGATCGGTGAGAGCGGCTAGCGCTTCGCCGACGGTCGCGGCCTGCAATTCCACGGAGTCCTGCTTGCCGGCGTAGGGGCGCAGCGGCGTGGGTATGATTACCTTCACTGCCATGAGGTCATTCTCCTTGTTTTGTCTTTGCGCCACACCAAGAGCAAATCGTTCGCGCAGTTCGATCGAGTTCAAGACATTAGATGCTCGCCGAGTGGGCCGCGGATTCAAGAGCTTCCGGGTCGTACGCCGAGCGATCATCGCGCAAGCGCCAGGATTTCGTGTCGCGCGGCTCGCGCGCCTGTACGCTGACTATGATGTAGCTGTACCAGGGCCAAGCGTGCTCGCGGTCAAATTCGCTCGGGCGCGCCGGCGCGTCGGGATGGGAATGATACCAGCCAATGAGCTCGATTCCCTTTTCGCGCGCCATTTTTTCGGCGGCCTGCACGTCGCTCGAGGTAATCTCGAAGCGATTGCGCGGCGAATCGTTGCGCTGATTCGCGAGGGGCAGCAGATCGAGCACTTCGCGCGAAGCGCCAGCTTCGTTGTCGCGGCCCAGAAGCGCGCCACAGCATTCGTACGGGTAGGTTTCCACGCCGTGCGCGTGAATACGGCGAACGAGGGCCTCCGCAATCCTCAGCGCGTTCGATTTTGACGCGGGCTCGGTCAATCCTCGCTCCAGAATCGATCGCTCAAGTATTTCTCGCCGGAATCGGGGAATACGGTGACGATCACGGCGCGCTGCGCGGGCGGCAAGTTCCCCGCGATTTTTAGGCAGGCCCAAAGCGCGGCGCCGGCGCTGACACCAGCCAAAATTCCCTCTTCGCGCGCGAGACGCTTGGCCATTTTGTGCGCGTCTTCGGTGCGCACAGCCATGTCTTCATCGGCCAGAGACGGATCGTAAATGCGCGGCACGATGGCGGTGGCCATGTGCTTCAATCCTTCGAGCCCGTGAAATCCGGAGTCTGGCTGGAAACTGATGCAACGTATGGACGGGTTCAGCTCCTTCAGGCGGCGCGTGGTGCCTACAAACGTGCCGCTGGTGCCCAGGCCGGCGACGAAATGCGTAATCTGGCCGCGGGTCTGCTCCCAAATTTCCGGAGCGGTGGTGTTGTAATGCGCGGCCGGATTTGCGGCGTTGCCGTACTGATCGGGATAGAAATATTGTTCCGAATCGGCCTCGTAAATTTCGTGGACGCGGCGGATGGCGCCGTCTGTACCTTCGTCGCCGGGCGTGAAAACGATTTCCGCCCCATAGGCGGCTAAAATCTGCTTGCGCTCCGGCGACGCGCTCGAGGGCAAGCAGAGTTTCACGCGATAGCCAAGAGCCGCGCCGATCATGGCGTAAGCGATCCCGGTGTTGCCGCTGGTGGCGTCGAGAATAATTTTGCCGGGGAGCAAGTCACCGCGGCGTTCGCCATCGCGGATCATGGAATAGGCCGCGCGATCTTTCACCGAGCCGCCGGGATTGAACCATTCCGCCTTCGCGCAAATTTCGACGTTCGGGAATTCAGAGCCGACGCGCTCGAATCGCAGCAGCGGCGTATGGCCGATACGTTCAAGCAAGTGCTGGCCGATGTGCGCGCGAGCACCCGCAGTTTCCTTGAGGTCCCGGCTCTCGTGCGAAAGTGATGATTTTTTCGTCGCGCCCATAGTTCGGAAGAATTAGATGCGGACAAGAGTCTCGCATTTCAGCTTCGTTTGGTTAGTTTAGCAGATCGTCCGAGGGCTTGATACAAACGGGGGCAGAGCACGGGCGCGAAGGAGATTTTTGGCTTTACAGCGGCCCGCGGAGTTCATACTCTGGAGTGGCCATGTGGTACGTCAACAAATTGTTCAACCAGCAGCAAGTGGAAGCGCTATCGGCCAAGGGATTTCTGGTGCGCAGCTCGGGCGGCGTGGTGCGCATCGAGAAGTACGACTGCGGCGCGGAGCTTCGCAAAACGCCGGAAGGCGCGTTTCAGATGACCGAGATTCCCTGCATTATGGTGCAAGGGCAGTTCGCACGGCTGTGGGACGCCGGCTACCAAAAGTTTCTACTCGCACATGACGGCGAAAAATTTCCCGCGCACAGAGGGCAGCTCGCCGACTTGCGCGTGTTCAACGAAGAACTGCGCACCGCGCTTGGCGTGCCCACGTATTACAACGAAGCGCTGGGATCGACCTGCCAGATAACCGTCTACGACCGCGTGAAGGGCCGCCCGGGAGATGTGCCGGACGAAACCGTGGGCGCAGAAGAAAAAGCGGGACATTAAGTTTCGGCTGAATTGGCCTGCGTCTCAAATACTTCCGCAAACGACTCCGCGCACTACCTCACTATAGATTTTCTTCGTTCCAGCCGGCGGCGCAGGAGTTCGGCGTCTACGTGGTGCTGCGCGAACAATTCCTGGCCGAGGAAAATTACGGGGACGTCATCGTTGTAGCGCGCGAGGAGAATGGGATCGCGGTCGATATCCACTTCACGGAGCTTGGCGCGAAATTCGGCCAGCAGCGGCGTGATGCCGGCCTTGGCGACATCGCACAAGTGGCAGCCTTCGCGCGTGTAGAAGGTGATTTCGCGCGGGTCGGCCAACGCCAAGCGGCCGTCTTCCGTTCGGCGGAAGAAATCTCCACCGCCATCTTCGCGGAGCAAGCCACGCTGCACGAGATCGGTGACGGCATCCAGAACGGCTTCGCGCTCGGCCGGTGGATTGCCGCCGACTAGTTCGAAGAGAGTGTGCAAGTCGAGCGAATCACGCTCGAGCTGATCGAAAGTCGAAAGAATTCGCAGGCCGATCTTGCTTTCCATGGGCTTGGTCTCTCCGGCGCCTAAGGCTTGATTGTATAAAACTGCTGGAACGGGCCTATAGAAGGAAAGAACGCGCGTGAACGATAGAGCTCGGCGATCTGGCGGATGTGGCCGAGGTCGTGAAAGGCCCACTCGTTCATCAGTTGGCCAATCGAAATCTTCCCGATTTTTCCGTGGTTCCCGGCGCGAGAAATCATGGTGGCGGGAACGTAACGCAGCATGGAAAGGCTGCGGTCGCGCTCGTGGCAGAATTTCTTCAAATTCTCACGGGCTTTGCCGCTCGAATATTTTCCCTCGGTGTAGGCGGCGTTTTGATCGTAGGGCTCGAGGTGCGGATTGTCCTTATCGAGCATTTTTTGAATGCGATCGCGGAAACCCACCACTTCCACGTCGGCGAGGTGCGCGAGAACTTCGCTGATGGACCAGCGATCCATGGCGGGCTTCCAATGCATCTGGTCATCATTAGCAGCCCACACGATTTTTTCGATGATGATGGGAGTTTGCTCGAGAACGGGCAAACCCGGCAAAGCGTGCGGGCTTGGTGACGCGGACATAAGCACCTCCCAGGAAATGCTCCCGTCTTTTATACCTTAGCCTGCTCGCCGAGTGAAGCTCGGCGCTTGTATCAGGCTCGCGCGCATGGTAAACCGAAGAATGAGGTGAACGGAATTGGCACAGGTATTAGCGCTGGTGGACGACCTTTTCTTTCAGGCGAAGATCGCGGAGACGGCGCGGCAGCTCAAAGTCGAGTTACGCACTTGCACAACTCCCGGCGCACTTCTCGCCGAACTGGCCAAGGAAGCGCCAAAACTAGTGGTCGTGGATTTAAACTCGCGGAGCGAGGCGCTGGAAGCGATCGTGCAAATGCGCAGGGCCGCGCCCGACATCCCCTTGGTCGCGTTCCTCTCGCACGTGCAGACCGAGCTGGCCGAAAAAGCGCGGGCCGCGGGGTGCAAGGAAGTGGTGCCGCGATCGATTTTCACACGCGACCTGGCAATCATACTGGCGCGCGTGAAATCCGAGCCTTCATGAGACAAGTTTCGCGGTTTGCGGCGGCTGCGGTGTCAGTTGCCTGCTCGCTCTGCTTTTTGGCCGCGCCGCAAGCAAATGCACAGGGAGAGGCGGAACCTTCCGCGGCTCTCTCTGCAGCGCTTGTTGCTGCGTGCCGCGCGAACGAAACGCAATTCGCGAATTATCTTACGAGCGACAGCGCGGCCGCCTTCCGGGCTTTGCCGGCCGAGCAACGCGCAGCGCTCTTGAAGCGTTTCGCGCTTTCCGACCTTCCGGGCAAACCGCTCAGCTCCGCCGACCAACAGAATCGCGCAATTCTCCGCTGCCAGACGCCGAGCATCTCCGTGGAATATCGATTTGGCCCGGCGCGGGTCCACGAGAATTTGGCGTTCATCCCAGTGACAGTGGTGAACAGCGGCGAGGAAGCTGAATTCGGCCTGGTGCGCGAAAACGGAGGCTGGCATTTGATTTCGCTCGGGCTGGTGCTGCTCGATATTCCGCAGCTTTCGAAGCAATGGGTGGAGCAGGATTTGATCGCGAGCGAAGAAGCTGCGGTGGCAACGTTGCGCTCGCTATCGGATTCCATCCAGACTTACTATCGCGCGTTCGGCAGGATGCCGGAATCGCTCGCGGAGCTGGGCCCCGCACCCAAGGATCAAATCTCGCCGGAGCAGGCTGCGCTGGTGAACGCAAATCTGGCTGCCGGAAAGCAAGGCGGCTACCAATTTCGCTATCGCATCGTCCCAGACCCGAATGGCAACGACACAAAATGCGAATTGGCAGCCACGCCCGAAAGCTACGGCAAAACCGGGAGACGTTCGTTCTTTCTGGATGCCGAGGGCAACGTTCACGCGGCGGACAAGCATGGCGCGGTGGCGACCCCCGACGATCCGCCGCTCGCGAACGAAAAGACGCCGTAACAATCTGTAGCCTCAGGTATAATGCCCGCCAGATAATTTTAGCCGGACGCTCGAAAGAACTTCGACGAGGAATACGGATGTCCCAAGCCAAGGTGCTGGCCGATAGAATTTACCCGGCGGAAGGGTTCGCCGCTGACGCGCTGCGGATCGCTGCGGCGAATGTTTTGCTAGCGTTGTGCGCACACATTGCAATCCCCTTGCCATGGACGCCGGTGCCGATCACCGGCCAGACTTTTGGCGTGCTTCTGGTCGGAGTCCTGCTGGGATCGCGGCGTGGCGCGCTCGCACTTCTGCTTTATCTTTTCGAAGGTGCGGCCGGATTGCCCGTGTTTCAACCGCTCGGACTGCCCGGGCCCGCGCGGTTTTTCGGCCCGACGGCAGGCTATTTGCTGGCTTATCCGCCTGCGGCGTTCGCGACCGGCTGGATCGTCGAGCGCTTTGCCGATAGGACGCGCGACTCACGAGCGGCGATGTCGCGATTCGCAGACATTAGAATGCTCGGCGCGCTTCTGACCGGCGAAGCCATAATTTTTGCGTGTGGTTGCGCGTGGCTCGCTGTGTGGATGGGAATTGGCTGGAGCAATGCCTGGCGCGAAGGGGCGCTGCCGTTCTTGCCCGGCGAAGTAGTGAAGATGGCGCTGATCGTGGCTGCGGTGAGCGGCTTCGGATACGGCCGACGGAAGTTTCAGAACTAGGTGGAGCGAATTTTCGCTTGGCATTTCTGATTTAAGTTTTCCGCGTTCAAATCCCATGTCCACCGAGACCGCGCCGCAAAAGCAGACTCCCGAGGATGCCGTTCGCGCCGCAAATAACCGGTTCTATGCCGCGTTTGAATCGCTGGACCTTGCGGAGATGGAAGCGGTGTGGGCCCACGATGAAGAAGTGCAGTGCGTCCATCCGGGCTGGGAGCTATTGCTTGGATGGGACGAAGTGCGCGAGCGCTGGGCGCGGCTTTTCGCCAATGCCAGGCGCGTGCGCATCGCGCTGAGTTCCGTCTGGGTACGCATCGAAGGAAATGTGGGCTGGGTCGCTTGCACCGAACACGTGACGACGGCGTTTGCGGACGGCTTTGACGACGCCATGGTGCAGGCCACCAATATTTTTGTGCGCGGCGATGAGGGATGGCTACTCGCGGCGCACCACGCTTCGCCGCTCCCGAATCAAGGGCAATCCACCGTTCAGTGATCGAGAAATATTCTTCACGGAGGCACTCCTCGCGCCTAATCGAGAGGACTTCATGATGAAAACGTGCGTGGCCGCTCTTGTCTGCCTTTTCGCTGCTTTCACGTCCGGGGCTCAAGAAACACCGAATCCCTCTTCCGCGGAGGCTGCGGCGCAGCAAGTGATTCAAGAACTCGCTGCAGGGCAATTTGAGAAAATCGAGGCACAATACGATCAGCGCGTGGCCGCAGCTTTGCCTCCTGGAAAACTGGGAGAAAGTTGGAAGGGGTTGATTCAGCAGGTCGGGCCGTTTGAATCGATTCTAGATACAAAAGCCAGCAAGACGCAGGGACTGGACGTTGTGGCCTTGACCTGCAAATTTAAGAATGTGGTGCTGGAAGCGCACATCGCATTCGACGCCGATGGAAAGATCGCCAGCCTGAATTTTCGTCCGCATAAGGAAGCCGAGCCAGATTGGATTCCTCCGGCGTACGCCAAGCCCGATTCGTTCACCGAGCAGCCACTGACTTTAGTGAACGGGAAATTCGAATTGCCCGGAACGCTGACGATTCCGAAAGGCAACGGGCCTTTTTCTGCCGTCGTGCTGGTGCAAGGCTCGGGGCCGAATGACCAAGACGAGACTATCGGCCCCAACAAACCGTTCAAGGACCTTGCTTGGGGGCTCGGCAGCCGCGGCGTTGCCGTGTTCCGCTATACCAAGCGAACTTCGAAGTACGGAATTCAGAGCAGCGATGATCCGGCGAAGCTGACGGTGGATGATGAAGTGATCAGCGACGCCCGTGCTGCCGTCGCGCTCGTCGCCAAACAGCCGAAGATCGACCCCGCGCGGGTTTTTCTGCTGGGGCACAGCCTGGGCGCGTATCTGGCGCCGCGAATTGCGTTGGGCGATTCGCAGATTGCCGGAATCGTAATGCTGGCCGCGAACACGCGCCCCATCGAGAAGCTGATTGTCGAGCAGATTCGCTATATCGCCTCGCAAACTGCCGCGCCGGACGCGGAGGCGCAAAAGCAGATCGCCGCGGCCGAAGAAACCGAGAAGAAAATCGAAAGTCCGGACCTGAAGCCCGGCGACAGCGTGCCTCTGTTGGGCGCGAGCACGCCCGGCGCCTACTGGCTCGACTTGCGCGACTATCATCCGGTGCAGACGGCCGCGAAACTCACGATTCCATTGCTGGTTTTGCAGGGCGGGCGGGATTATCAGGTGACTCCGTCAAACTTCGAAGACTGGAAGAAAGCGCTTTCGACGCAGAAGAACGTGACGCTGCGGCTTTACCCCGATTTGAATCATCTTTTCATCAGCGGAAGCGGGCCTTCGACTCCGCAGGAATACGAAAAACCGAGTCACGTGGCGGAAGAAACGGTTGCGGATATCGCGGCCTGGATTTCGCGCGGGGGCCAGCCCCTGAAATAAGTCCAGCATCGTATTTCGCGTTCGAACGGCCTGCCGAGGTTTTCTGCCGGGCCTGTACGCGCGACAGCGGCGTGTGCTATTCTTTGGTGGCAGTATTCGGCACTCACGCCGGAAGACGTACACACCGAAGTAATTTTCACCGCAACGGGCACGGCGCTCAGGCACCAGCGTCTCCCCAGCCCTACGCGGGGTGCGCGTTTCCTGTGGGAGCCAGGACGGACGCGCATGTCCACACCGGCAACCTCACCAAAGACGGCGGAGATTCGTCTCGCGCACTCGCCTGACAGCGACGATGCTTTCATGTTTTATGCCCTGGCGACGGGGAAAGTGCGCCTGCCCGGGGTGAAATTCACCCACGTATTGTCCGACATTGAATCGCTGAACCAGGCTGCAGCCAAGGAAGTGTACGACGTCACCGCGATCAGCTTTTACGCCTATCCTTTCGTGGCCGATAAGTATGTGCTGATGGATTGCGGCGCGAGTTTCGGGGAAGGTTACGGCCCAATCGTAGTTGCCGGGCACCCGATCAAGAAGAACGACCTCGCCGGGCGGAAAATCGCCATTCCCGGAATGCTCACGACCTCGTATCTGGCGCTGAAACTTTTCGAGCCTAACGTTGAGACGGTCACGATGCCGTTCGACAAAATTCTCGGCGCGGTGCAAGCGAAAGAAGTCGAGGCTGGCTTGTTGATTCACGAAGGCCAGCTGCTCTTTTCGCAGATTGGATTGCATCGCGTGGTGGATCTTGGCCAGTGGTGGCAGGAGGCGACTGGCCTACCGCTTCCGCTCGGGGCTAACGCGATTCGCCGCAAGCTCGGTCCGGAGCTTGGCCGCCAGATTACGCGCGTGATCCGCGACAGCATTTCTTACGCGCTGGAACATCGCGAGCCGGCACTTAACTATGCGCTTCAGTTTGCGCGCGACATGGATCCGGTCCTGGCCGATAAATTTATTGGGATGTATGTGAATCGCTGGACGCTCGATTACGGCGAAGAGGGACGCCGCGCCGTGCGGGAACTTCTCGCGCGAGGCGCCGCCGCCGGCATGGTGCCCAAGTCCGTTCCCGTGGAGTTTCTGAGCAGCGATGTGAGTGAAACGCCTTCGCGATCTTCCTAGAGGTTGCAAGCTCGTACCGCTGCGTGCATGGCTGCCGATGGGCCGCCGCGTCCCCTGCTAGAATCCTTCAAGGTAGTATTTTGCGAAAATGAGGAACCTGATCCAACAGGGCCTGGCCCTACGCGAATTGTTGCGCGAGCGCATCCTTATTCTGGATGGCGCGATGGGCACTATGCTGCAGCAAGCCGATCTCACCGCGGCTGATTTCGGCGGAGCGCATCTGGAAGGATGCAACGAGTACCTGGTGATCAGCCGGCCTGACGTCGTACTGGAAATCCACCAAAAATATCTCGAGGCCGGCTCAGACATTATCGAAACGAATACTTTCGGGAGCACGCCGGTCGTGCTGGCCGAATACGGCTTGGGCGAACGCGCGCGGGAAATCAGCCGCGTGGCGGCCGAGCTCGCGCGTAAGGCGGCGGACAAATTTTCGACGCCGGGCAAGCCGCGATTCGTGGCCGGCTCCATGGGTCCGACGACCAAGGCCATCAGCGTGACCGGCGGCATCAGCTTCGAACAGCTTCGCAACAATTATCACGAGCAGGCCAGCGGACTCATCGAAGGCGGAGCGGATGTGCTGCTGCTTGAAACTTGCCAGGACACGCGCAACATCAAGGCCGGTGTTCTGGCGATTCAGGACCTGAGCCGCGAACTGGGCCAGCCCATTCCGCTGATGATTTCGGTGACCATCGAACCGATGGGCACGATGCTCGCGGGGCAAGGCATCGAATCGCTGTGGGCTTCGCTCGACCACGTGGACCTGATCTCGATCGGCCTGAATTGCGCCACGGGGCCGGAATTCATGACCGATCACGTGCGCACGCTTCAATCGCTTACCAACCGCGGAGTTTCCTGCTATCCCAACGCGGGCTTGCCTAACGAGGAAGGAATTTACAGGGAAACTCCCGAGTCGCTCGCGCAGCAGCTTGAGCGTTTCGTTGACCGCGGGTGGCTCAACATCGTTGGAGGATGCTGCGGCACCACGGAAAAACACATTCGCGCCATCGCGCAGATGACGCAGGGCAAGCCTCCCCGCCGCCCGGCTGGGGCCGCGCACCGTGCAGTTTATTCTGGGATCGAGATTATCGAAGCGGAAGAGAGCACGCGGCCGCTGGTGGTCGGCGAGCGCACGAATGTAATCGGGTCGCGCCTGTTCAAGAGCCTTGTCGCGGCGGAGCAGTGGGAAGAAGCCACGGAAATCGCGCGGCGGCAGGTGAAAAGTGGCGCGCACATCGTGGACGTCTGCCTGCAGAGCACCGACCGCGATGAAATGAACGACATTCCTCCGTTCTACGATCAGCTCATTCGCAAAATCAAAGTTCCCATCATGATCGATACGACGGACGCTCGCGCCATCGAGCTGGCGCTCACCTACTGCCAGGGCAAGAGCATCATCAATTCAATCAATCTCGAGGATGGCGAGGAAAAGTTCGAGCGCGTTTGCCCGCTGGCGAGGACGTATGGGGCGGCGATCATCGTCGGATGCATTGACGAAGACCCGGTGCAGGCGCAGGCCTTCACGCGCGAGCGGAAGCTCGAAATCGCCGAGCGCTCCGACAAATTGCTGACCGAGAAATTTGCCATCCATGCTGAAAACATCATTTTCGATCCCCTGGTGTTTCCGTGCGGGACAGGCGACACGAACTACATCGGCGGCGCGGTGGAAACTATCGAGGGGATTCGCCTCATCAAGCGGCAGATCCCGTACGTGCGCACCGTGCTGGGGATTTCGAACGTGTCTTTCGGTTTGCCGCCGGGAGCGCGCGAAGTGGTGAACTCCGTCTTTCTTTACCATTGCACCAAAGCGGGGCTCGATCTCGCCATCGTGAACGCCGAGCGCATCGAACGCTTCGGGTCGATTCCGGAGCACGAACGGAAGCTCGCGGAGGATCTGCTGTTTAACAATCCGCCGTCCGCCATACCCGGCGGACATCCGGAAGCCGAGCATCTGCGCAACGCCCCCACAGACTGGCGCGCGCAATCGCCCGAGCAGAAGGCCTCAATCAACCAATTTCACATCACGGCCATTACCGCGCACTTCCGGGCGTCAGGTTCGCGCAAGAAAGAGCGTGCCGCGGACTTGCCGCTGGACCAGCGCCTCTCGAACTACATTCTGGAAGGGTCGAAGGACGGGCTCGTCGATGATTTGAACCGGAAGCGCGCGGAAGGAATTGCGCCGCTCGACATTATCAATGGCCCGCTGATGACCGGAATGGCCGAGGTCGGGCGGCTCTTCAACAATAATGAGCTAATCGTCGCGGAAGTTTTGCAATCGGCCGAAGCCATGAAAGCTGCCGTGAGCCACCTGGAGCAATTCATGGAGAAGGCCGATGTCGAAAAGCGCGCCAAAGTTATTTTGGCGACGGTGAAGGGCGACGTCCACGATATCGGCAAGAACCTGGTCGAAATCATTCTGAAAAATAATGGCTATGACGTGATCAACCTAGGTATCAAGGTCCCGCCGGAAGAATTGATTCGCGCGCATCGTGAACATCAGCCCGACGCGATCGGGCTTTCCGGCTTGCTGGTGAAAAGCGCACAGCAGATGGTGACCACTGCCACGGATCTGCGCGAAGCCGGAATCCAGGTGCCTTTGCTCGTGGGAGGCGCGGCGCTGTCAGAAAAGTTCACGCGGCTGAAGATCGCACCGCAGTACGCCACCGCCGTCTGCTACGCGAAAGACGCCATGACCGGCTTGCGGTTGATGAATCATTTGAGCGATCCCGCGCAGCGAGCGGCCGTGCTCCTGGAAAATACGCACGTCGGGACCGCGATTATCGACGAAGCTGCGCCTCTTCCGCTGGGGCCGGCTGGTGAAGAGCGCTCCCCGCGCATCCGCACGGACTTGCCCATCCCGCCGGTAGCGTATCTGGAACGCAAAGTGCGCGCGGTTCCGGACTTGAACGAGGTGTGGAGCTACATCAATCCCTACATGATTTTTGGGCGCCATCTGGGCTTCCGTGGCAACTTCGAGAAGGCACTGGCCGAACGCGATCCTCGCGCGCTCGAGCTCTTCCACAGCATGGAAGAAGTGAAGGCCGAGGCTGCCACGTTCATGAAAATTTCAGCGGTGTGGCAATTTTTCGAAGCCGAGCGCCGGGGTAATTCCATTGCGCTTTTCGCGTCTGGCAAGGATGCGCCCACTCACAAATTCCATTTTCAACGCCAGCGCCTCGCGGACAAGTTATGCCTCAGCGATTACATTCTGCCAGCCGGGAAAACTGGTCGCGATCATTTGGCCTTGTTCGTGGTGACGGCCGGCGCGGGCGTTCGCGAGAAAGCGGAAGAAGCCAAAGCTGCCGGGCGTTATCTTTTTTCGCACGGCATGCAAGCGCTCGCGATCGAAACGGCCGAGGCTTGCGCCGAATGGGTGCACCGCCGGATCCGTGAAGACTGGGGCTTCCCCGATCCGCCCACACTGACTATGGCCGAGCGTTTCGTCTCGCGGTATCGCGGCAAGCGCTACAGCTTTGGCTATCCCGCGTGCCCCAATCTCGATGATCAGGCGGGCATCTGGATGCTCCTGCAGCCGGAAGAGATTGGCGTACATCTCACCGAAGGAATGATGATGGACCCGGAAGCAAGCGTCAGCGCGCTCGTCTTCCAGCATCCTGATTGCACCTACTTCACCGTCGGCGACCAGCCGGATCCGCAGCAGTAGCGACGGAATCATCGATATCCGGCGAGCGCGTTCTCGGCTTTCCTGCAGCAAAAGCGCGTGCATGCTTTAGAATAAGCAACCTTGGCTACCTCGGCTGAATTCGACCGTCTGCGCGTTCTGCTCGTCTCCACGCGCAATCCTCTCAACATCGGCGCGGCCGCTCGCGCGATGAGCAACTTCGGGTTTCGCCGCTTGCGGGTGGTGAATCCGTACGAACCTGCGTTTCGCGAGGCGCGTTCCGCGGTGGGCGCTTCGGCGGTGCTCGCGTCCGCCGAGCAGTACAAGAGCGTGGCCGAGGCGGTGGCCGACTGCACGCTAGTGGTGGGGACGACGGCGGTGCGCCACCGAAACTTGCACCATCCCCTGCGGCGGCTCGAAGAAGGTGGGCGCCTGATCCGCAGACGGCTGCGGTCCAGCCGCGTCGCGTTGCTGTTCGGCTCCGAAAAATTCGGCTTATCGAACGAAGACCTGAGCCATTGCCACTGGCTTATTCGCGTTCCTACGCACGAAGAAAACATTTCGATGAATCTGGGGCAAGCTGTCGCGGTGTGCCTATACGAACTCATTCGCGATGCGAAGGCGCCGAGACAGTCGGAAAAAGTGCCGCGCGCGACGGCTGCCGAAGTCGAGCGCATCACGGCCAAACTGCTCGAGGTGCTGCATGCCAGCGGTTTTCTCGAAATGCGGCGAGTGACTGACGCGGACGAACGCATCCGCCGCGTGGTCCGCCGGCTGAATTTGCCCGCGCGCGACGCCGTGATCTGGCTGGGCATGATGCGCCAGATTCTCTGGAAGATCCGCTCCGGGGAAGATCTGCAAAGCAAATAAGCCGGGAATTGCGAAGAGTCTGTGCGCCTGCTGCCCGCGTGAAGCGATTTGCGTGCAGCCACATCTAAGCTTTATCTTTGGTTCCTACTCACAAACGGTTTTTTGGTAAGGAGAAGTCATGGCCGACCATGTGAACGAGTCTCCCAGCGTAAAAGTCTTTGGACGATCCGAATCCGCGCGCGCCTATTCTCTTCGCGACTTCCTGCATCGGGGTGACGTCCCATTCGAATGGGTCGAACTCAAAAGCGAGGAGCAGGCCCGCGAACTCGGAGTGGAATCTCTAAACGATCCGCGCTTGCCGGTGTGCGTTTTCGCCGACGGAACTCGCATGGACTGTCCCACCGTCCGGCAAATTGCCGATAAGCTCGGCTGGTTCCACGATCCGAGGCGGTCGGAATACGATCTGGCGATTTATGGCGCAGGACCCGCCGGGCTGAGCGCAGCGGTTTACGGCGCCTCGGAAGGATTGAAGACAGTGTTGATCGAGCGGTACGTAGTAGGCGGACAAGCGGGAACCAGTTCCAAGATTGAGAACTACCTCGGCTTTCCCGACGGAATCAGCGGCGCCGATCTGGCCGAGCGAGCGCGCCATCAGGCGTGCAGGTTCGGCGCTGAAATCCTGATGTTGCGCGAGGGCGTGCGCGGCGAGTTCCAGCCCGGCAAAGGAACCGGCTATCTGGCTGACGGCGCAAAGATCGTGGCGCACGCGACGATTTGCGCCACCGGGGTGAGCTATCGACGCCTGAATCTCGAGAACGAAGAGAAGTTCTACGGAGTTGGAGTGTATTACGGCGCGGGAGCCAGCGAAGCCGTGCTCTGCACCAACGAGCACGTTCTGGTCGTGGGAGGAGGAAATTCCGCCGGACAAGCGGCTATGCACTTCTCGCGTTACGCGAGCAAGGTGACCATAGTGATTCGCGGCGACGGCCTAAAGCAAACTCTCTCGCAGTATCTGGTGGACCGCATCACCGCCTCGCCGAAAATTGAGGTGTTGGCGTTTACCGAAGTCACCGCGCTGCAAGGCGATCACATGTTGCGCACGGTCACGCTGACTAACAAACAGACCGGCGAGAAACAGGTGGTCGAGACACGCTGGCTGTTTCTATGCCTGGGCGGGCAGCCCCACACGGAATGGGCCGCGGAGGCCGGCATTGTTCGAGATACGGACGGGTATCTGATCACCGGGCCCGATTTGCAGCAACACGGCCACTATCCGAAAAAGTGGCCACTCGAGCGCAGTCCCTATTATCTGGAGACAAGCGTGCCCGGATTGTTCGCGGCCGGAGATGTGCGGCACGGTTCCGTAAAGCGTTGTGCGTCCGCCGTCGGCGAAGGAGCCATGGCGGTCACCTTCGTGCATCGCTACCTGGCAAGTTCTTAAAAAGCGGGAACGAGGCGAAAATCTCGCCTCAATTCTGCTTGTCTTTTGGTGTGTCGTCCTTTTTCTCGTCGCCTGCTCCCGGCTCAGCTTTCGGCTCGGCTTTCGGCTTAATCGATATCAGTTCGACCTCGAATATGAGAGTGGAGTTGGGTCCGATGTCGCCGCCAGCGCCACGAGCTCCATAGCCCAAATCGGCGGGGACGAAAAGTTGCCACTTCGATCCCACGGGCATGAGTTGCAGCGCTTCGGTCCAACCCTTGATCACGCCGGTGACCGGAAACGTGGCCGGTTGGCCGCGCTTGTAGGAGCTGTCGAATTCTTTGCCGTTGATCATCGTGCCGCGATAATTGCAGACGACGCTGTCGCCCGCGGTGGGCTTCGGTCCGGTGCCTTCGGTGAGAATTTTGTATTGCAGTCCGCTGGGCAATGCCACGACGCCCGGCTTGCTCTTGTTATCGGCGAGAAACGCTTCGCCCTCTGTCTTGTTCGCTTCTCCGGCCTGCTTCATTTTTTCCTCCTGCGCTTTGCGTATCTCGGCTCCCAGTTTGACGAAGATGGCGTGGACTTCTTCGTCGGTGAGCAGCATCTTGTCGCCAGCTAACGCGTCCTTATAGGCTTGAATCAAGATTTCGCTGTCAACATCAACAGACTGCTTGCGCAGCTTGGTTCCCAGATCCATCCCGATCGCGTAGCTGCGCTTTTCTTTGTCTGTTTTGAGCGGCGAGGAATCTTGGCTTTCAGCCGCCGCGGCCTGGTCAGTCTTGGCCCCGGAGGCAGGTGCAGCCTTGGGAGCGGGGGTTTGTGGAGTGTTGGGAGCCGGCTGTTGGGCGCGTGCATTTCCGGCGAGCATCATTCCGGCTGTTAATAAGATTACTGCGTTCGTAAGTTGTTTTCTCATGGGAGAGTATTGTTACATTGCTCGCCCCCGCCGCGCAAATCGCGCTGTTTATTAACTTGCCCAAGTGCACGGCGCGCTTTAACCTCGCACGTTACGACATCGCCGCATGCAAGAGAGCTCAAGCCGTCGCCGATTCTTGAAGAACTCCGCGCTCGCGGGAGGCGGCATGGCGCTTGGGGCCGTGGGATTGAACCAGATTTCTCCGAAGATCTGGCGTGAACCGATGATGTTCGATCCCAACCGCAGCTATTGGGCCAGAAGCAAGCCGCCCGCGAATCCGGCGCTCGCGGAAAGCATTAATGCCGATGTCGCAGTAATCGGCGGCGGCTTCACCGGACTTTCCGCCGCGTACTACATTCGAACCATTTCGCCGCATAAACGCGTGGTCGTCCTCGAAGCCCAGGGCTGCGGTAGCGGAGCCTCAGGGCGAAACGGCGCGATGGTGCTGAACATGACCGACGACCGCTACATGCAACTCAGCGCCGACCCTACGATCGATAAACGAATTTATGACCTTACGGCACAGAATATTCAGGCTCTGCTCAAGCTCAGCGCGGCGACGGGAATCGATTGCGAACTCGAAACGAATGGCGCGCTGCAAGTGCTCAACTATTCCGACGAAGTGAAAGCAGCGCGGGAATATGTGAAGGCGGCAAGGTCCGCGGGCATTCCGGTTGAGTTCTGGAGCAAGCAACAAGTTGCCGACGCAATCGGAACGGGGCTGTATGAAGGAGCATTTTTCGACCCGAATGGTGGCCACGTTCATCCGATGAAACTCGTGCACATGTGGAAGGCAGCCGCAGAATCCGCGGGCGCGGAGATTTACGAAGACACGGTGGTGGCGAACATCGAAGAAGGCCACGAACACGTCTTGCAGACGTCGCGCGGATTCATCGTAAAAGCAAAATCGTTGGTGCTGGCAACCAATGCATTCACGCCGCGACTGGGCTATTTCAGAAACTCGATTGTGCCGGTGCACGAGTACGTGGCTATTACTCCGCCGTTAAACGAGCAGCAATTGGCCGGGATCGGATGGCAGAGGCACGCACCGTTCAACGATAGCCGCACGGAAGTAATTTATCTCGGGCTCACGCGCGACAATCGCATCCACATCGGCGGAGGACGGCCCAGCTACTTCTTCAATAATGGGGTTGGCGATCCCAGCGACGCTGCGCCTCACTATAAGCAGCTTCAGCGCGAGTTGGCGCGGCTCTATCCCAAACTCGAGGGCATCGAATTTGAAGCGGCATGGAGCGGAATAGTTGATTGGTCACTCGATGAAGCACCCTCCGTCGGACGCACCGGAAAAAATAACAACGTTTTCTACGGCTTGGGCTACAGCGGCCACGGCGTGAATCTGACTTCCGTGTTCGGCAGAATCATCGCCGATCTCGAAGCCGGCCGCGAGGAGCAGTGGAAACTATATCCTTTCTTGAACGCGAACCTGGATTACATTCCGAACGAGCCGTTCCGTTGGCTGGCGGCGAAAGCGGGTTTAGCGTGGTATCGCCTGACCGGCGCGTAGCCATCTGGAGATCGCATTTCGATTGCGCTTTTTAGGAAGAGTACGATGAGCGGGCCGCGCCGGCGCGAGGTCATACGTGCCAGTGTGCAGCAAGAATGCTGCGCGCTATTTGCGTGATCCCGGTGTAGGCCAAAAACGCGAAGAACATAGAAATCAGAATGCCCGCATCGCCTTTGCGCGAAAGCGAAGGCCGCCAGACCATGTACGCAAGTAAGGCCACGGCAAGACCGAGCAATGCGCTCCCCAACCACGATTCTTGCGCAGCACGTGAATATCGCAGCGTGTCGAAAAATGCCAAGGGGATGAGAACTTGCGCGGCGCCCGCAACCATGGCGAGGGCAAGACCGGCGCGGTCGGGCATGTTCCACTTGCGAAAGAGTGCGGCGCCGAATGGCACTTGGCTCAGAACGTAGGCGATGACAGAAACGATTAAGTAATGTTGGCCGTAGCTGGAGCTAAGCCTCGGCCCTCCTGAGCGCCATAGATCGACAGCGGCGAAAACAATTGTGCCAACAAGCGCAATGCGGAGGCGAAGGAGCGCGGCCGTGGTCTCGCTCGAAATGGGCTCTGGGCGTTCAACGCCTGCATCTGGAAATAGCTGAGAATGTGTAGCGCGAGATACGGGGCCCGCGGATGCGTGCCGCAACGGAGTGGCGGCCGGGCCGATTGCAGGAGGCGACGTGAGCATCCTTACGGAAGTCTCCAGGAAGCCGAGGATCCCCGCGATGAAAGCCAAGGCGGCGGCGAAAGCGCCGACCACATATAGACCCTGGTGTGGACTCGCCCCGCCCCACATGCACTGGCCTACTCCCACGCAAGACGGATAGCCAACTATGATGCCGAAGGTCAGAAGAAGCAGCGATTGCTGCCACGTAGGAGAGCGACGTTTTGTGCCGGGAAGCATCAACCCTCCGGATGCAAGCGACCAGAATTATCGATGCCAACTTTAGCTGCCTACCGGCGAGTTGCCAACGCTCTATGATGCGGCCGGTTCCATGACGCGAACACGGTGGGACGCGATTACTTGTGCGCTTCAGCGTTGGAGTCGGGGACAACGGTCAGCGCTCGATTTTCGTGTTTGACGTTTCAATTCTCGCCATTCCGTGGCAATTCCTTGCTTCCATCGCCCAATCTGACTACATTCTGAGTTCGTTTTTGCGAGGCCGGTATGTGCAAGAAAGAAGATAGTGGGGCGGAACTCGCGTCCCGCCGTGATTCGGAGACTAGCGAATGAGCGCGGGCGCTGGAATCTATCTTTCGAGCACGGGGAGCTATCCGCGTATCGGCGACTCGCCGGAGTTGCAGATTCTGCGCCGGACGATTGCCGCCCTCGATCGCGGCGACCGAACCACGGCTGATCTTCTTGACGCCGAAAATGATTTGACGCGCCAGGCCATCGCCCAGCAAGTGCGAGCCGGGCTCGACGTGATCACGGACGGCCAAATCCGCTGGTACGATCCCATCTCGCATCTCGCCGGCAAGCTCGACAACATTCAAATCAAGGGGCTCGTACGCTTCTTCGATACGAACACGTACTTTCGCCAGCCCGTGTTTGCCGGCAAACCTGTGCAGCGGCGCCAGCTCGTCGTGGGGGACTACAATTTCGCGCGCAACGCCCTCGGCCATGTCCCAACACCGGAGGGCAAGGCCGGAAAGCTCGCGATCAAGCCGGTTTTGACCGGGCCGTACACACTCGCGAAATTTTCGCTTTCCGAATATTCCGAAAATGGCGCGGCCGGGCCGTTCGCCGCGCTGGAAGCCCGTGCCCAGGCTTACGCGGAAATCCTCGCCGCGGAAATCGATCCTCTGGCAAAGGCGGGCGCGGAATTGATTCAGGTGGACGAGCCCGCCGTGATCAAGTATCCGGGCGACTGGGCGGTGTTCGAAAACTCGCTCGCGCCGCTTATTCAGGCGCGCGACAAAGTCATCGCCGAGGGACGCCGCCTCGAAATCGCGCTGTACGTTTACTTCCATGATTGCGCACCGCTTTATGAGAAGCTGGCCGCGCTGCCCGTGGATATCGTTGGTCTCGATTTCACTTATAACATGGACCTCGTGGACATGATTGCCGCGGCCGGTTCGCCGCTTCCTCTTGCACTGGGGCTGGTGGACGGGCGCAATACACGGCTCGAGGATCCTGCGGCCGTGGCGCGCCAAGTCGAGCGCATCTTGCCGAAGATCAAAGGCGGCCGCGCGTATCTCGGGCCGTCCTCCGGTCTCGAGTACCTTCCGCGCGATCGCGCGTTTGCCAAGCTCGAATTGCTCTCGAAAGTCCGCGCTGCGCTAAAAGGCTGAAGAATCGAAATGAGCCGCGAAAAACTCGAACGCCTCGGACTGAAGCTGCCGCTCTTCCCGACCACGTCCGTCGGAAGCTTCCCCAAACCTGATTATCTGGCGAAAGCCCGCGCGGAATTCAGCAAAGGCCATATTTCGGAACAGCAACTCCGCGAACTCGAACGCCGCGCCACAGCTTTCTGGATCGAGACGCAGGAAAAACTTGGCGTGGACGTTTTGGTGGACGGCGAAATGTATCGCGGCGACATGGTCGCCTATTTTGCCGAGCGCCTGCCGGGATTCACGCTGGGCGGACTCGTTCGCAGCTACGGCAATCGCTACTACCACAAGCCGGTGATTTCGGGCGAGGTCAAGTGGCCCGGCCCGGTGACCGTGGATTGGTGGAATTACGCGCAGGGCCTCACGAAAAAACCGGTGAAAGGGATGCTAACCGGCGCGTACACCATCATGGACTGGAGCTTCAACGAATTTTACGCCGACCGTCGCACTGCGGCGCTGGCCCTGGCGGCAGTGATTCGCAAGGAAGTGGAAGCTCTCATCGCCGCCGGATGCAAAATCATCCAAATCGATGAGCCCGCGCTTTCCGTGCGTCCCGAGGAATTGCCCATCGCCCTGGAGGCGATGGAATTCACCACCCAAGGCTTGGCCGCCTATTTCGTGACGCACGCCTGCTATGGCGCGTTCGAAGATATTTACCCCGCCATGCTCGACCTGGCGGTGGACAACTTCGATCTCGAAATGTCCAACAGCGATCTGGATCTTCTCGAGCTTTTTCGCCGGCATCCCTTCACCAAGGACATTAGCTTCGGCGTGGTGGACGTGCATACGCACGCGACGGAGAGCGCCGAGGCCGTGCGCAAGCGCGTCGAGCAGGCTCTGACCATAATCCCGAAAGAGCGCGTATGGGTGGACCCGGATTGCGGCCTCAAGACGCGCACAGCCGAAGAAGCCATCGAGAAGTTGCGAGCCTGTGTGACCGCTGCAAAAGCCTTTCGCAACTGACTGGCCTTTCTCCGCTGTTTGCCCTGCCAAAACCGTGCGTAAAAGGGAGTGTGTACTGTTTGTATACGTTACGCCGCCATTGTCTCCAGGCGATGCTAATATTTCGGTGATGGCGCAAGACCTCACTGACCGCGTTTCCGAATTCCCACGAGAACGCGCTTCTACCCACCGAGCCCATCAATCGAGTTCGCGGACCCGGCAAGTCAGACTCGACACGGCTGACACGGACGCCTTCGTCCTGGACCCACCCAGAAAGCGCCGAGTATTCCGGAGTTGGTTTGCCCTCGCCTTCTGCGCGGGAATCGTGCTGGCGCTGGCTATCGTGGCGCTTATGAATTTCTAGCGAACTTGCCGCCGTGCGGGCCTGGTGCTAGCATCGCGGCATGCCTCACGAGTTCACCGATTATCCCTCTGAGCCCGAGACGCAAAGCGCTTCCAGCCGCGGCCCTCGTCCGCCTTTCAAAGGAATCAGCGCCGATCTTCTAGATCCCCATGATGCCAACACGCCTCCTTCAGGCCTGGTGCCCCGGCGGTGGCATGTTTCCGTGTGGGTAGGGATAGCCCTGCTCCTCGGCGCGCTCGTAGCAATATTTCTCGTCGGCATGTTTTCCGGCTGAGTTCAAACTTGAAAAAACACATAGAAATTCTCATCGCATGCGGCTTGCTCGTTTTGGCGCCGGCGATCGCCGCCGCGCAGCAACCTGCTGAGTCACGCGAGCTAACGACATCCACTGCGGCGCCGTATCCGGACTGGCCGGCTGCGCCCGTGCGCGCCTCGAAAGGGATGGTGGTGAGCGACGAGGCGCTGGCATCGCAAGCGGGTGTCGAAATCATGAGGCAGGGCGGCAATGCCGTGGATGCCGCCGTAGCGGTGGCGTTCGCGCTCGCCGTTGTTGAGCCTGAGGCGGGAAACATCGGCGGCGGCGGATTCATGCTCGTGCGGCTGAAAGACGGGCGATCTGAATTCGTGGACTATCGGGAGATTGCTCCGGCGAAATCCTCGCGCGATATGTATCTACGAGCGGATGGCACGCCCGATCCGGAGGCTTCCATCGTTGGATATCGGTCGGTGGGCGTGCCGGGGACGGTTGCCGGCCTTGCGCTCGCGCTGAAGAATTACGGCACGATGAATCTTGGCCAGGTGATGGCGCCCGCAATTCGTCTGGCGGCAGACGGATTTCCGGTGAGCGATAGGTTCGCGCGGTTGCTGCGCGAATTGAGTCCCGTACTTAGCAAGTTCGCGGTCAGTCGGAACGTCTTCCTGAAAGACGGAGCGTTTTACCGAGCCGGAGAAATTTTTCGACAGCCCGGACTCGCCGCCACGCTCCGCCGCATCGCGCAGAACGGTCCGGCGGAATTCTACAGCGGCCGGACGGCGCACGATCTGGCGGAGGAAATGCGGCGCGAAGGCGGACTGGTCACACTAAACGATCTGGCGCATTACGCTCCGAAAATTCGCGAGCCGCTCAGCGCCGCATACAAAATCGGCGGCCACGATTGGGAGGTGATCACAAGCCCTCCGCCAAGTTCCGGCGGGGTGGCCACGATAGAGGCCCTGAACATTCTCGCGCCTGTGGAATTGAAATCCTGGAGCGATCCCTCGTCCGTGCATTGGGTGCTCGAAGCCATGCGCCGCGTTTTCGCGGACCGCGCTGCTTACCTGGCCGACCCGGATTTCGCGCGCATCCCGGTTCACGGCCTGACTTCATCATGCTATGCGGACGCGTTGCGAGCGAGGATTTATCCGGCGCGCGCGTCCGTCAGCTCATTGGTTGGGACGGGGAATCCCGAGCTCGTCACCGCTGGAAATCCCGCTCCTTATGAGGATGGGGCGGCATCCGGGCCATGCCCGAAGGTAAGCGGGGGGTCCGATTTGCGGGACTCTCAAGTTGCGGAGGCGCGAGCGCTCGCTCTCGCGGAATCAGCGCGTGGCGGCCACACGACTCATTTCTCCGTCGTGGATGCCGCAGGCAACGCCGTGGCCAACACTTATACTCTCAACGACAGTTTCGGCTCAGGCGTAACTTCCTCCGATGGTTTTCTGCTCAACGATGAAATGGACGATTTCACCGTACATCCCGGCGCGCCCAACATGTTCGGGCTAATGCAATCCGTCGCCAATATGGTTGGACCCGGCAAACGGCCACTAAGCTCGATGATGCCGACGATCTTGCTGCGCGACGGACAACTGAGTTTCGTCACCGGCTCGCCCGGCGGGCCCACCATCATTTCCGCGACGCTGCTTTCGATCCTGAACTGGATGCGACTGGGCATGGACGCGCAGTCTGCAATCAACGCTCCGCGCTTCCACCATCAATGGATGCCTGACGCAGTCGTCCTCGAACCTGATTTTCCAGACGCGGTGGCAAAGGATCTCGAAGGCCGCGGCTACCACCTTGCGCCACAGCGGCACTGGCTTGGCGAGGTCGAAGCCATCGGCATCGACCCCAAAACCGGCGAGCGCCTCGGCGCGCCTGATCCTCGGCGCCAGGGAGCCGCCGTCGGGTATTGATCGCTCGTGGTGAATTTCAGCCAAGAATCACAGCGCGATGGATTTCAAAAATTTTCGAGCATCCACATGTTGCCACTGAGACTCCACTCGTAAATCGCCAAATGACGGCCGTCCGGGGAAGCCAAGGCCCACGGCGCTGAAGTTGGAGCCACGTCCGGTCCAATATTTCCCTTTTGTTCCCACAGGACACGCGCATTGCCATCCAAATCGACGCGCAGCACACTTGCGCCGGTTTTGGTGGTGCTGGAGGCAAATAATCCCGTTCCGTCCGACGTCCAATTCACGCTCTGGAGACTATTCCATCCCTTGACGGAGATCACACTCGAACTTGCGCGGCCCAGGCGAAGGAGGTGAATCGCCGCTCCAGAGCGTTGAATAATTGCAATAGAGGAGCCGTCAGGAGAAAGATCCCACAGGTAATCGTTCGGATAGCGAGAAACCGGATCGGTGTCAAAGCGAGCGAGTTCGTGGGTGCGGCCCTTTACTGGATCGAAGGCCGTGAAGATAAGCTGCTTCAGATCTGGTGTTTGTTCAGAAATAAGGCAGAAGCTTGCAGGAGGCGCGGCGCACGCAGGCCTGTGGTACGTGCGCGCCTTCAAGACCAAATCGGGTGCACCTCCTGCGATCGAAACCCGCATCAGGCGCGTTTGTGTCAGCACAGTAGAGGTGGAACCATTTTCCGGATCGGCCGTAAGGTATAGAAGCCACGTTCCATCCGGACTCACCCGTGCGGTGGCGCTCCAGAAATCGTCAAGACCGTAATCGCTAAGGCTCTTGGAAGCTGCCACTGTAGCGATGGCCTCAGTTTTATCCGTCGCCAATGGCTGCTTGAAGAGGCCCCATTGGCCGTCACGGTACGATCCAAAAATGACGTCCTTGCTATCAGGAGTCCAGGCGGCGGGATAGTTCCGCCCCTCATGCAGTGTGAATCGTCGCAAATTGCTGATGCGCGTGCCCTCGGCTTCGAGGTCAGCGACGTAGATGTTTCCGTGCCACGCCCACTTGCGAAAGGCGAGTCGCTTGCCATCCGCTGTCGTACTGGAACTATCCATGCAATATCCGGCCCAGTGAGTCAATCGTTCTGGCTGGTCGAGGGGCTGGCCCGTCGTCGAATGGAGACGAACATCCCAGAAATTGCAGCTCTCGCCGATCGGGCCCGGCTCTTCCAGGGAATAGATCATGCGCCCATCTGGCGACCAGCTATCGCCAAATGGCCAAGTGTGAAGCACTACGGCGGGAGGCCCGCCATGAAGGTCGCGGCTTACGAGCGAAAGATCGGTCTTGTCGCCTTCCTCGTGATGCCATATGTAGGCGAGCCGCTGCCCATCCGGCGACCATTCGAGGTGTCCTCCGAAACCGGAGTTTTCGTCAACCTGATAAATTCTCTGCGCATGCTCCCCTTCAGGAGTCATAGTCCAAATTTCGCGGTCATCACCGACTCGGCTCAAATTGGCGGTAAAGGCCACCAAAGAACCATCTCGCGAAACCGACCCCGCGGAGGCATTGTCACGAATCTTGTGCAGCGCTCCTCCGAGCAGGGGGACGGACCAAATGCTGGGGGGCTGCCCGGGCACATCCGCAGTCGCGATGAATCGCGTACCGTTGCGGACCCAGTTGGGAACAATACTCCAACTCACTTGCATACCGCTCAAGCTTTCAGGCTGCGGAACATCTTGGGTTTCGCCGGTTTCAACGACCTTAATGTGAATCCCCTTCGGATCGGCATAAGCTAGGTACTTTCCGTCGGGAGAAATCGAGCCCGAAGTGACCGCATTCTCGCTGGAGTTGTCTGTGAGTTGCGTCTGTTTCAACTCCGGGGAACCGAGGGCCGGCCGCGATGGGCCATTGGCGATCCACAAAACGGCGCTGAGCACCACGATCACTGCAAGAATGCACGCGAGCACCACCCTTGAGTTTCGCCTCGAAGTGGGAAGATCGGCGATTGCCGTCTGACGGGCGGCGACGTGCAAACCGGTTTCGCGTGGGACTGCCAGTTCGGTCACTTCCCGTCCGTCGGAGGTTCGAAGTGGTAACGCGGTCATTGCAGAGGACATAGAAGTGGCGACGGGCTCGCCGCGATATTCGCTGGTTACCGGAGCAATGAAACGATAGCCGCGGCGCGGCAGCGTTTCGATGTATCGAGGTTTCTCCGGGTCGTCACCGAGCGCGGCTCGGATTTCTTTCACGCAAAAATTAATGCCCCCCTCGAAGTCCACAAACGTATTGTCGCCCCAGAGACAACGCTGAATTTGTTCCCGCGTCACGATTTGACCGGAAGATTCGGTTAGCAGGAGAAGGACTCGCAGGGGCTGCGGGTGCATCTTCACGGAGATGCCGGACTTGCGCAGAGTACCGTGCGCGGTGTCCAGTTCGTATGCGCCGAAACGAATTACAGACGGCGGCTGGGCTGGCGATGCCATCAGGACTCCAGCGAGGAAGTGCCGGGATTCTACCACTCAATTAATTTACAAGCACGATAAACGTCCGAACGGAATCTTGATCGACGGGAAGTCTTAGAGATTCAATGGGATGCCCTCTCATAAAGCTCTCAGATAAATTTCAGCCTTCCTATCATTGGCAATCCCGGATTGCGCAGTTAATTTCGATCTCACTGAAATGACAGAAAGGTAAACGGAGGATGTGATGAATGCCAGGATTGCCCAGTTCGTCGTTTTCATGTGCGCGATCTCCGCTCTCGTAATCCCCCTCAGGATGCACGGGCAGTCGGAGAAGGCAAAGCACCACCATTACAAGCTCATCGATCTGGGGACGTTCGGCGGTCCCCAGAGCTATATCGACCCCGACAATGGACTTGAGATTGGATCGTCCTCCCCGCTCATAAACAACGGCGGGACGGTCACAGGCTGGGCGGATACCACTACACCCGACCCCCTCGCACCAGACTGTTTCGAGGACTGCTTTGTCAGCCACGTATTTCAATGGCAGAACGGTGTGGCGACCGATCTGGGCGCGCTTCCCGGAGGCGGAAGTAGCGCGTCCACTTGGATCACTCCAAACGGCCTTATAGCAGGGCTCTCGGAAACCGGTGAATTCGATCCGTTGTTTCCGGGCTTCCCGGAGGAACATGCAGTCCTCTGGCAGAAGGGTAGCATCATCGATCTGGGAACATTGCCGGCGGGCGGATACGAAAGCGAAGCCAATGCCGTCAACAGCCAAGGCCAGGTGGTCGGAGCGGCGCTGAATACCGTACCTGACGCCAATTCCATGGCCCAGAGCACATATTGGCTGTACGAGGTGCCATACGGTTATCAGACGCGAGCATTCATCTGGGAAAAAGGAAAGATGCAGGATTTGGGTACGTTGGGTACCGGAACCGACGCCCAGGCAATCTCTATTAACGAGGCGGGACAGGTAATCGGATGGTCGTATATAAGTTCGAATCCAAGCCCGTTTTGCGCTGATGGATTTCTAACCACCGACTCATTCATTTGGAACAAAGAAGGCGGAATGAAGGACCTGGGCACTTTGGGCGGCACTTGCACGCTGGCTGGAGCTCTGAACGCTCGAGGTCAAGTCGTCGGGTCATCCAATCTCACTGGCGATACACAGCAACACGCTTTCCTCTGGCAAAACGGTTCCATGCAAGACCTGGGCGGCTCGTTGGGAGGGGATTACACAGGGGCCTTCGCGCTGAACTATGTCGGGAAATCCGTCGGTTACGCGTATCTTGCCGGAGACTCCGCGTATCACGCGGCTCTCTGGACGGGTGTCGGGAAAATGACCGACCTCGGAGTTGTGGGCAAGGATGCGTGCAGTTTTGCGGGAGCGATTAACGCGCAAACGCAGGTCGTGGGTGCCTCGTCACCGACCTGTGTCTTTGACTACGCACGTGCGGTCTTGTGGGAGGACGGATCGCTTGTCAATTTGAATGAGCTCATTCCCGATCATTCCGGTTTTCATGTGCGTGTCGCTGAAAACATCAACGATCGCGGCGAGATTGTGGCTAACGCGTTGGACGCTGCGGGTAACGATCATGCGGTGCTGCTGATTCCGTGCGACGCGAATCACCCAAACATAGAGGGCTGCAACTATAGCCCGGTGAACGCGACTGCGGATTCTGAGGCGGCGGAGTCGGCAAGGAATTCTAAGTCTCCAGCGACAGCTGCGAGTGCAAGCAAATTGTCGCCGTTCGAACTGATGACTGGAATGCGATCACCTTTAGCGAGCCACAAACATCCCATTCAGACGGCGACGCTCAGCCCCAGCGGTATGACCTTTGTGTGCGCAGCGCGGTTAGTTGGAGGCGGTTGCACGCCTCCGATGAATGCGACGCTGACCAATACGGGTACTGTGACGCTGAGCGCAATCGAGATCAGCATCAGTGGAGCGTACTTTGCTCAGGCGAACAATTGCCCCAGCTTGCTTGCACGGGGGGAGTCTTGCACCGTCACGCTCAGTTTCGATGGGCCTGCGAGAAGGTCACAGCCGAAGCCGAAGACATTTACGGGCTCGCTATCGGTTTCTGACAACGCCACGAATAGCCCGCAGCAGGTTTCTCTAACTGGCATCACTTCCGGGGTGCCATAGAATCGTGAAGCGGGATCGGCGAATTTTTACCACAGCAATGCGGCAAGGCAAGATCACTTACCCGCGTCGCCTTGCCCGGCGGCGACTTGCTTGCGAACTTCATCGAGCCAATTCAGGACCACGGTCGGCTGGGAGAGGAGCGCTGATCTTCCGCCAGCAAACTGGAACATCACGAAGTGCTGGCCGTCGGGCATCACGTCATAAGAAGTGAAGGGAGCCCGCAACTCAACGCCGTCGAAAAGCTTCTCGGGCTTCCCGAGCTGGAAGGAGTTCTTCTCTACCGAATATGGCACTGCGATCACGGAACTCCCGCGGACGTAAAAGATCTCGTGCCCGGTCTTGGACCATCGTGGTTCCGATCCTCCGTCCGCGGAGACTTGCCATTTTCCTCCCGGACCCGGGAACGGCACCACGTAAACCTGGGGGATTCCGAGTTCCGTGGAAACATACGCCACCCAGTGTCCGTCGGGGGAAAACCGCGGTAGGATTCCGTTCTCGATAGACGATTCTTGAAACGGAAATCGGCGTGGTTCCCCTGGTTTACCCTTTTCGTTCATGGTTACGGTCCACATTTCGCAGCAAGACCCATCCTTCTCGGAGAAGCCCCAGAACGCCAAAGTCTTTCCATCGGGCGACCAGGAAGAAGGGGCAAACATCACACTGTGCCGGAGGGGCGTTAGTGCCTCCTCTTCTCCGGTTCCATCAGAGCGTTTCCAGTAGATGCCTTGCAGTGCTCCCGCGCCCGTGCCTTCGGGACGCTCGTAGGCGAGTCTTTCGCCGTCGGGTGTCCAGACCGGGTAGATCGCTGGAGCGGCCCCCGGATTGAGAGGCGACGTAGTCCCTCGAGCTAGGTCATGAATCCAGACGCCGGAGGTCTTCTGGAAGGCGAGCCGCTTCCCGTCCGGAGAGAGGCTTGGTGAAGCGGCCTCCGGCTGATCGTTCATCAAAACCGATGCATTTCCTTTGCGGTCCAGCAGCACGACGTTCGGATTTCGATCCAAAGCTCCACCAGAGAGGTAAACGGCTGTTCCGCCATCCGAGAAGCTGATTTGTGCTCCGCCGTTGGAGAGATCAGCATCAACGCCCTGCACGACCGGAATCGGTGCGCCCGTTACCTTGAGTCCCTGCGCGTCGAAGGGAACAACGAAGATGGTGCCCTGGGACATGTACGCCAAGTATCCGCCCGGAAGATAGCGTCCAAAATACGCATTTTCGACCAGCACCTTGGGTGTCCCAGTATCGAGCGAAGCTGCTTCCACAGCGGCATGCCCAAAGAAGTTGTTATCCGAAGAGGCCGTGAAGAGAACCGCCTTGCCGCCGGGCAGGAGTTGGGGCCACCGGTGCGTGGTCTCGGAACGCGTCTTATCAAGATGCGTTACCATCTCCGGCTTGCTTCCGTCCGCTCGGACCCGGTAGAGCGCGCTCGTAAATAGCAACGGAGCGATAATTGTACCGTCTTCGCCCCAGGCTCCTCCGCGAAATCCGGCGGCGTCGCACAGCGCAATGGCCGCACCGCCTCTTACAGAAATCTTCTTCAATTTTCCGTCGTTGAAAAATCCTATCCATTGGCTGTCGGGAGAAAAGAAGGGCGAAGCAGCAGAGCCGGCGCCGTCTAGCAACAAAGCGGCGCTCTTGTCCATCTCGCGCACGTAAAGCCGCCCCACGCCGGATCCTCCCTCCCGGGTCGCGTACACGAACCGCGACCCGTCGGGAGAAATCACCACAGCCGGCCCGTTTCCCCTATCGAGCTGCTGATCCGGGGGAATCGACATCGAAAGCTCCACGATTCGCCGTGCTGAAGGCTGCGATGCTTGCCGCCATGCAAACAGTGACACGACCAGTGCGACGCCCAGAACCGCGGCAATTGCCCAGGGCAGGAATCGGCGCCAAGATTGAGCAGCAGACACTGACGATGAAACTGGCACGGTAGAGGCGGAATCGGCATCGTAAGCGGAACCGGAGAGAACTTCTTCAATCGCGATCCGTGCGTCGCCGATGGCCTGCAGGCGTTGCCGAGGGTCTTTCTGCAGGCATCGCTGGAGCAGGCCGAGGATTGCCTTCGGCGTGTCCTTGGGAAGCGCGTTCCAGTCCGGAGAATCTTTGATGATCGCTGCGAGCGCGTCCGACACGGTTTCGCCGCCAAACGTCTGCTCGCCGGTGAGCATCTCGAACAGCACAACGCCGAACGACCAGATGTCCGCGCGGCGGTCCACCGCCTTGCCTTTCGCCTGCTCCGGCGACATGTAGGCAGCGGTGCCGAGAATGATTCCTTCCTTGGTGGATGCCATTGTCAGCGTCGGAGAATTGGAAATATCCTGCGAAGAAGAACCGTCCAGCAAAGCCTTGGCGAGCCCGAAGTCGAGCACCTTTACTTTGCCATCGTGCGTCAGCTTGATGTTTGCGGGCTTCAAATCGCGGTGGACGATGCCGCGCTCGTGGGCGCATTCGAGCGCTTCGGCGATTTGTTTGGCGATGGGTAACGCTTCTTCAATCGGGATGGCGCCCTGCTTAATCCGTTCGGCGAGAGTGGGGCCTTCGACTAACTCCATCACCAGCGCACGCACGCCACCGCTTTCTTCGAATCCGTAAATGGAAGCGATGTGCGTGTGGTTAAGAGATGCGAGGACTTGCGCCTCGCGCTGGAAGCGAGCCATGCGCTGTTCGTCATGCGCAAATGCCTGCGGAATAACTTTAAGCGCGACGTCGCGGCTCAGCTTCGAATCCCTGGCGCGATACACTTCGCCCATGCCGCCCGCACCAAGCGGCGCGACGATTTCGTAGGAACCTAGTTTCGTGCCGGAGGAGAGCGTCATTATGCGACCGCATTATACAGAGCCGGCAGGCAAAACGCGCGCCAAGTCTTGGCAACGAGAGATTTCGATGGACGAATGAATCTGGCCCCGCGATTAACGCACTCCCGGAAACACGCCCGCTGCCGTGCAGGACTATTGACGGAACCTCCGTTTCCATTGACCATAGTGATTCTTCGCTTGAACCGCCTTGGGGGCTGAATGCAACGCGTGGTTTCGACGTACCGGTATGTCAACCAGCCGTTGGGTCCGGCGCTGCTGGCCGGAATTGCGCAAGCAGGGATATCGAGCATCGAAATTTACTGCGCTCCGCAGCATTTTAGCTATCGCGAGCCGCAGGCCGTGCGGGAACTCGCCGACGCACTCGGCGAATACCTTCTCGAAGTGCACGCGCTACATTCCCCCACCGAGCGCGACCTTGCGCCGGGACGCGAAAGCGGCGTGCCGATTTCGATTTCGGATACGGAGCGCATCCGGCGCATCGATGCCGTAGACGAAGTGAAGCGCGCGCTCGAAGTCGCCGAGCGAATCCCTTTCCGTTATTTGATCCAGCATTTGGGACATGGGCGCCAGAGCGCGGACCCACGCAAGCTCGATGCCGCTTTCAGCTCGCTCGAGCAGCTTTCGGTGTTCGCCAAAGCACGCGGCGTTACGATCGCGCTTGAAAACACCACGGACGAGCTCGGCGCGCCCGCTTCGCTGCAGCATTTCATCGCGGACACGCACTTGCACGATCTGCGCCTGTGCTTTGACACCGGCCACGCGCACATCGAAGAAGGCGTGGATGTAAGCTTCGATGCCATGCGCGAACGCGTGGCCACCACGCACATTCACGACAATCACGGCGAAAAGGACGAGCACTTGCTCCCGTATGAAGGCACCATCGACTGGGACACAGCGCTCGCCGCCATCGCGACAGCTCCGCAGCCGGTTGCGTTTGTGCTCGAACTCGAAGAGCAGCCCGGCGGCTCGCCTACGCTAGACCAAATTCGCTCGACCTTTGATAAGCTGGAAAAGAACTTCACGGCCAAACGTGCCCGCGCCGAGCGGTCTTGAACGCACCAAAATAATCCACGGAAAAACCATGACATCTGAGACCCAACCAGCCGCACCCATCGTCACTATCGAACAAGCCGGCCAGCACGTGGGCCGCAGCGTCACGATTCGAGGCTGGCTCTACAATCTGCGCGAATCGGGCAAACTGCTCTTCCCGATTTTTCGCGATGGCACGGGAGTGATTCAGGGCGTGGTCTCGCAGAAGGAAAACGCGAAAGCTTTCGAGGCGCTGAAAGGCCTCACGCAGGAATCGAGCGTCATCGTTACCGGCGTGGTTCGCGCCGAGCCGCGCGCTCCGGGCGGATTCGAAATGCACATCAGCGGCGCGCAAGTGGTGCAGCGCGTGGCGGACTCGGAACCGTATCCCATCCAGCTCAAAGAGCACGGCGTGGATTTTCTGCTCGACCGGCGGCATCTGTGGATTCGCACGCCGCGCCAAGCTGCCATCCTGCGCATTCGTGCGGAAGTGGAACGCGCCGCCAGAAATTACATGGATGACCAAGGCTATACGCTGACCGACGCGCCGATCTTCACTCCTGCGGCTTGCGAAGGCACCACCACGCTTTTTGAAGTGAATTACATTGACGAACAGAAAGCGTATCTCACGCAATCAGGCCAGCTCTACGTGGAAGCGACCGCCGCGGCTCTGGGCAAGGTGTACACATTCGGCCCCACATTTCGCGCCGAGAAATCCAAGACGCGCCGCCATCTGACGGAATTCTGGATGCTCGAGCCCGAGGCATCTTACGCGCATCTGGAGGACATGATCCAGCTCGGTGAAGGCCTGGTAAGCGCCGCGGTACAATCCGTGGTAAAGAATCGCACGCGCGAACTGGCCACCATCGAACGCGACGCGTCCAAGCTCGAAAAAATCGCGCCACCTTTTCCGCGGCTCACCTATGACGAAGCCATCCAGGTTTTGCAGAAGGCGGGAAACCCAGTGAAGTGGGGCGATGATTTTGGCGGCGACGAAGAGACACTACTTTCGAAGTCATACGAGAAGCCGGTGATCATTCACCGCTACCCCACGGCGATGAAGGCTTTTTACATGGCTACTGACGAGCAGCGTCCAGAGCTTTCGCTCAGCTTCGACATGATCGCTCCGGAAGGCTACGGCGAAATCATCGGCGGCGGCGAACGCCTGGCGAGCTACGAGACGCTCGTGCGGCGGCTGCGCGAGCACAATCTGCCCGAGGAAGCTTTCCAGTGGTATCTAGATTTGCGGCGCTACGGAGCCGTGCCCCACGCGGGCTTCGGGTTGGGCCTGGAGCGCACCGTGGCGTGGATTTGCGGAACGGAGCACATTCGCGAAGTCATCCCCTTCCCACGGATGCTCTATCGAGTTTATCCTTAGCGTTCCCTCCCCTTGCAGCGGGGTCGCGAAAGACACAACAAAATGCCAGACAAAATTCGCATCATCGGTGTGCCGATGGACTTGGGCGCAAGCCGCCGAGGCGTCGATATGGGGCCTTCCGCGTTGCGCGTTGCCGGGCTTCAATCGCGCCTCAAGCAGCTGGGACGCCATGTTGAGGACATCGGCAACGTCGCCGTCCCGCAGCCCGAAGAGCAACACTACGGCGAAAAGAACGCAAAATATCTCGACGAGATTGCGCAGGCCTGCAAGGGCCTGGCGGATACGGTGAATAAATCGCTGGACGAAGATATGGTTCCGCTTGTTCTGGGCGGAGACCATTCGATTGCGGTGGGCACCACGGCCGGCGCGGCTGCGCATTTCCATAAACAATCCAAGCGCATCGGAGTCATCTGGCTCGACGCGCACGGCGATATGAACACGCCGGATTCTTCGCCATCAGGCAACATCCACGGCATGCCGCTTGCGGCCATCATGGGCTACGGCCCGCCCGAGCTCACGGAACTTGGCGGCATCAAGCCGATGGTCGAGCCGCGAAATGTTTCGCTCGTGGGCATACGCGATCTGGACTCCAAAGAGCGCCGGCTAGTGAAGGATTCGGGCGTTCACATTTTCACCATGCGCGATATCGACGAGCGCGGCATGCGCGAAGTGATGGCTGAAGCGATAAGGTTCGCCAGCGATGACACTGCCGGAATCTGCGTCAGCCTCGACATGGATTTTGTGGACCCGAGCGACGCGCCGGGCGTCGGCACGCCCGTCCGCGGCGGCGTGACCTATCGCGAAGCGCACCTCGCGCTCGAAATGATCGCGGACAGCCGCTCGATGGTTTCTTTCGAGCTGGTGGAGATTAATCCAGTGATCGATCTGCACAATACGACCGCGCTTCTGGGCGTCGAACTCGTTCTCTCCGGACTGGGGAAGAAAATCCTGTGACGTTTGCGCGCGCGTTTCGGCCAACCATCGGGATATCGCGATGATCTCGCAGAAGCGATTGCGCGTGGGGGTTCTCTTCGGCGGGCGTTCCGGCGAACACGAAGTTTCATTGGCCTCGGCCGCATCCGTAATCCGCGCCCTCGATCCTGAAAAATATGAGCCTGTGCTCATCGGCATTTCAAAAGATGGCCGGTGGCTCGTGGGCACTGGTGCGCAGAAACTCCTTCCCGAAGTTTTGCGAACGGGCGAGCGGGTCTCGCTTCCGCCCGATCCAACCTCAGCCTCGCTAATTCCCATCTCCGGATCGTCCGGCGGACGTCCGAGTGTCGCCGTGGACGTGATGTTCCCTGTGCTGCACGGAACGTTTGGAGAAGATGGCACGGTGCAGGGTCTGCTCGAGCTGGCCGGCTTGCCTTACGTGGGCGCAGGTGTGCTCGCCTCCGCCGTAGGAATGGACAAGGACGTCCAGAAGCGCCTGTTCGAGCAGGCTGGGCTGCCCATCGTGCCGTTTCTCGCCGTGCGCCGCTCGGAATGGGAGTATGACCGCGCCAGAATTCTGAAGGCCATCAAGAAGAAATTCCGCTTTCCGTTTTTCGTGAAGCCCGCCACGCTGGGATCGTCGGTGGGCATGACGCGCGTGAAAGCGGCGCATGAGATTTCCGGGGCCATGGATCTCGCTGCCGAGTTCGCGCTGAAGATCATCGTTGAGCGCGGGATCGTTGGACGCGAAATCGAAGTTTCGGTGCTGGGAAATGACGAGCTCCGCGCCTCGATTCCGGGCGAAATCGTTCCGCACCGCGAATACTACGATTACACCGCGAAATATCTTGAAGGTGGAACGCAGCTTCTGATCCCCGCGGCGCTTACCAAGAAACAGGTCGCGATCTTCCAGGATCACGCCGTACGCGCCTTCCGCGCCATTGATGGCACTGGCATGGCCCGCTGCGATTTCTTTCTCGAGCAACGCACCGGAAAGATTTTCGTCAACGAGCTCAACACCATCCCGGGATTTACCGCTATCAGTATGTACCCCAAGTTGTGGGAGGCCTCCGGTCTCAGCTATCCCAAACTGATTGATGAATTGATTCAGCTGGCTCTCGCGCTGCATCGGGAAAAGGCGCGTACGAAATACTCCATCGAACTTCCTGCCGGGGCCGGCGGCGCCCTCGACGCGTAGTAATAATTCCCCCCGCTCCAGCGTAATAACCTACAGTGGGCCATTTTTGCTTGACTGTAAGGCGATGGCTTTATTAAACTAACTGGTTGGTTAAACAATTCAGTTAATTTCCGCTGAGGAGAGACGGATGCAATACCGCCGACTAGGCAAGAGCTCTCTGATCGTTTCCGCCCTGGGGCTCGGCTGCATGGGCATGTCCGAGTTTTACGGTGAGGCCGATGAGCTCGAATCCATCGCCACAATTCACCATGCCATCGATCGCGGCATTACCCTGCTCGATACCGCCGACGTCTACGGCGTGGGCCGCAATGAAGAACTCGTTGGCCGCGCCATTGAAAAGCGCCGCCACCAGGTGATTATCGCCACAAAATTCGGAATCGTTCGCGATCCTAGCAACGCTGCCGCACGCGGTGTGAGCGGGCATCCTGACTACGTGCGCCAATCCTGCGAAGCCAGCCTGCGGCGACTGCGCATTTCGACCATCGATCTCTATTACCAGCATCGCGTCGATACCGAGGCGCCGATCGAAGACACGGTCGGCGCGATGGCGCGCCTGATCGAAGAAGGAAAAGTGCGCTATCTGGGATTGTCCGAGGCCGGCGTGAAATCGATCCAGCGCGCGTACGGAACTCATCCGATCACGGCGCTGCAGTCGGAGTATTCACTGTGGACGCGCGATCCGGAAGATGGAGCTCTGGCTGCGTGCCGTGAGCTGGGAATCGGACTCGTTCCTTACAGCCCGCTGGGGCGCGGGTTCCTCACCGGGCAGATTAAGAAATTCGAAGATCTTGCCAAGGATGATTACCGCAGAAGCTCGCCGCGATTTCAGGGGAGTAATTTCCAGAAGAATCTCGAGCTCGTCGAGCGTATCCGGCAAATGGCCGCCGAGAAGTCCTGCACTCCGGCGCAACTGGCATTGGCCTGGGTGCTGGCGCAGGGCCAGGACATCGTTCCAATTCCGGGCACGACCAAGCGCAAGAACCTCAACGAAAATCTTGCCGCGCTCGACATTTCGCTTTCCGCGGCGGATTTGGCCCGCATCGAGGAACTTGCGCCTCGCGGTGTTGCGACAGGCGACCGCTATTCGAAAGAAATGATGAAGCGGGTTGGAGTCTGAGAACAATCGAATGCGACGAGGACGCAAGAAAATCGAAAATCCAGCGACGGCGCGGCGCATTCTGGCTGCCGCAGAGGAACATTTTGCCGCGCAAGGGATGGCCGGAGCGCGAACCGAAGAGATTGCCGTGGCTGCCCGCGCGAACAAGGCCATGCTTTACTATTATTTCGGGAACAAACGCCGCCTGCACCGCGCCGTCCTGGAGAATCTCTTTCGCCAGCTTCGCAAGATTGCGCTTGCGCCTGCCCCGCTTCGCGCGACGCCTCGAGATCGTCTTTTCGCCTGGGTGAACGGCTACTTCGATTTTCTGGCGACGCATCCGAATTATCCGCGGCTAGTCCAACGCGAGGCCATGAACATGACGCCCGAATTTGAGTGGATTGTGCGCGAATACTTCGGCCCGTTTCACAAGCGGCTTGTCGCCATCGTGGAGGACGGCGTAGCGGCCCGCGAATTCCGGAAAGTAGATGCGCACCAAACTGTTTTTACCTTGCTGGGCATGACTGTGTTCTACTTCGCCGCCGCTCCGGTCATGAGCCGCCTCTCCGGCCACAACGTGCTTTCTCCGCAGGGGCTCGAAACGCGCAGGCGTGCCCTGCTTGATTTTGTCAGCCACGGCTTATTCCGCTCACAAGCGAGGTCCCGATGACCGGACGAAAATTTCTAGGATTCATTGGAGTGATTTTTCTGATTACCGCGGTCGTGTATTACTTCACCACACCGAGAGGCAGCGACATTCCACTGATCGGCGTGATCGATGGAAATGAAGTCGTGGTGAGCCCGCAGATGACCGGACGCATTATAAATCTCAGGGTGGACGAAGGCTCGGTGGTTAAGAAAGGCGATCTGATTGCCGAACTCGATCCCAAGGAGCTCGAGGCCAGCCTTTCCGCCGCAAAAGCCAACGTGGACAGCCTCCAAGCACAGGTGAACGGGGCCAATCACAACTATTCCTGGACCAACGACCAAACGGACGCCTCGCTCACCCAGGCCGAGGCCCAGGTGACCACTACGAAGGCGCAACTGGAACAAGCGCAGGCGCAGCTTTGGCGCGATCAAATGGACCTGAGCCGCGCGCAAAAACTTTTCGACAAAGGCGAAATTTCGGCGCAGGACCGCGACCACGCCGAAGCTGGCGTCAGAATGTCGCGGGCCAACATGGATGCGCTGCAGCAATCCGTGAAGGCGCAGTCTGCGGGGCTAGGCGTGGCGCAGGCAAACCGCAAGCAGGTGGATGTGCGAGAGAGTACGGTTTCGACCATGATCGCGCAGCTCGAGCAGGCGCGCGCCTCCGAAGCTGAGGCATCGGTGCTGCTTGGCTACACGAAAATTTACGCGCCGCTCGACGGCGTCGTGTCCGTGCGCGTCGCGAAGCAGGGCGAAGTGGTGGCGGAGGGTTCGCCCATTGTTGTGGTGGTCGACGTGGACCATTTGTGGGTGCGCGCCGAAGTGGAAGAAACCTATATCGATTCGATCGGATTCGGCCAGAAGTTGCGCGTAAGACTTCCTTCCGGCGACATCTTGGAGGGCCAGGTATTTTTTAAGGGCGTGGAGAATGATTTCGCCACGCAGCGAGACGTCAGCCGCACCAAGCGCGATATAAAAACTTTTGCCATCAAGGTAGCCGTTCCGAATCCGGACCACCGCTTGTTCACCGGAATGACCGCCACGGTTCTGATGCCCGCGCCGGAAAGGAAAGGCTGGCTCGCGCGGTTATGAGTTAAACGGAAAACTCAGATGAATGCAATCGAAGTGGATCATTTGACAAAAAAGTTCGGCGATCTGGTTGCCGTCAGCGACATCAGCTTCAACGTGGCGCAAAAGGAAATCTTCGGCCTGCTGGGGCCGAACGGCGCTGGGAAAACGACGCTGATCCGCATGATGACCACGCTGACTCCTCCGACTTCCGGAACGGCTCGCATCGCCGGACACGACATTCGCACGGATGCCGATGGAGTCCGCCACGCGATGGGCGTGATTCCGCAGGCCATGACTTCCGATCCCGAGCTCACCGCCGTAGAGAACATATTGATTCACGCCAAGCTTTACGGCGTGCCACGGCAGGATCGCGACCGCCTGATTCACGATCTGCTGGAATCGGTCGATTTGCTCAAATTCAAGGACGCTCTGGTGCGCACTTTTTCGGGTGGCATGCGCAGGCGGCTGGAAATTGCGCGCGGCCTGGTTCATTCACCCAAGATTCTGTTCCTCGACGAGCCGACCACGGGACTCGATCCCGTTTCGCGAACCAACGTGTGGCAAATGATTCGCGCGCTCCGCGAGAGATCCGACCTGACCATCCTGATCACCACGCATTACATGGACGAAGCCGACAAGCTGTGCGACCGCATCGCCATTGTGGACCACGGAAAGCTCGCGGCGCTCGATACGCCCACGCGGCTGAAGGACAGCGTGCCCAGCACGGACACGGTAGAAGCCGAATTTGAAAATGCGCCTGCCGATTGGATCGAGCAACTCCAGGGCCTGGCGCATTCAGCCGGCGTGACGCAACGCGATGAAGTCGTGCACATTGCCTCGAACGATGGCCCCGCCACTGTAGCTGCCTTGATGGATTTGACGCGCGCGCGAGGCGTGAGCGTACACCGAGTTTCCGTTCACGGCACGACGCTCGACGACGTTTTCGTGCATTACACCGGAAGCGATTTGCGCGATGCAGCCAAGGAGGGCGCGCGTTATGACATTGGCCACCTTTACCGGTAGCAGCGCAGCACAGTTCGGAGCCTCGCGGGGCGCGCAGCAATGAACTTCCAGCGTATCTGGGCGCTCATCGAACGCGATCTGCGCAAATTCTTTCGCAGCCCCGCGCTGATGATGACCTCCATGGTGTTCCCCCTGATGCAGCTGGTCGTGCTGGGCTACGCATTCGGCGGCAAGATTGTCGGCGTGAACCTTGCTTTTGTGGACATGGATCACTCCGTCGAATCCCGGAACATACGCGAGATGTTTAACGGCATCGCCACCGGCCCACGCACATTTCGAGTGATCGAATATGATTCGCTGCCAAAGGCGGTCGAAGATCTTAAGAATGGCTACGTTAGGGCCGTGGTTTGCGTGCCGGAGGACTTCTCGCGCCGCTTTTACCATCGCGATCGCCCGCGCATCGCCTTCATGGAGGACAACACCGATCAATTTATTTCGAGCTCGATTCTGGAGCGCGTGCAGCAGATGGTGGAGCAGCTCAATGCGCCGGATGTGACGCCGCGCCTGGCGGGACAAGTGCAGCTCGACACCGTGGAGGTTTATCCGTACGTCGAATACATCAAATATTTGCTGGCCGGCTCCATCGCGCTTTCCGTATTCGTGGTGGCTATGATCGGCGGCGGCATCACTTTCATTGACGACAAAGCTCGCGGCCTTCACGAAGGATATCTGGTTACTCCGATCAAGAAGACGGAACTCGTGTTGGGATTGATAGGCGCGGGAACCGTGAAAGGCTTGATGGCGGGGATGGTTTTGACCGTGATAGGCGGGATGATTGCGGGTATTCCGCACATTTGGGATCCGGTGCGGCTTTTTTATCTGGCTATGGTTGTGACCGTGGCTTCCATCGCCATGATGAGTTTCATGTTTCTTCTGATGGTTCGCGTGGATGACCCGCTCGTGCCGCGCGCGACATTCGGCGTTTTGAACACGCTCCTCTTCTTTCCTTCCGGGGCGGTGTACCCGATTCAAGCGTTTCCGCGCTGGCTCCGGTGGATCGCCATCATCGATCCCTTCACCTACACCGTGCATGCATTGCGCAACCTCACGCTGAAAGGAACGGGCATTGAAGGAATTTACGTGGACGTGTTAGTTTTACTGGGGATTTCAGCGGTGATGATTGGAGGGTGCTTCGCGCTCTTCAAACGCCAACTGTGATGCAAAGGAGCTTTCGTGGCACTTTTTGACGGGACCGAAGAGCATCCGCCCTCCAAGGCTCTGCGCTACCTGATTACGACTCTCGTTTTCATCGCCCTCGTCGCCGGCGCGTGCTGGTACCTGCTCCGTTTTCACACCGAGAAGCACACCGTGCACCACTTCATGGACGCGGTGGTGGCCGGAAAAATGGACGAGGCTTACCGCATCTGGCGGCCTTCCTCTTCGTATTCGATGAAGGATTTCCTCGATGACTTTGGACCGGACGGCTACTACGGCCCGGTGAAGAGCTACCGCATCGAGAGCGCCGAGCGCTTGAAAGATGGATCATCCGGAGTAATTGTCGTTGTCGCGGTGAGCCCCGATCAGCCGTTCCCGGACGATCACGATGCCAAGGCGAGTAAAACGAAGGAAGTCCGTCTCTGGGTCGAATTCAAAGATCAATCGTTAAGTTTCCCGCCATAAACGTCACGCCGCCAGCAACTCTTCGCACGCTGCGCGGACTTCATCTACCGTGATCGCTTCTATGGGGCGCAGCTGGCTGACGACAACGCTCTTGTCGCCGCGCGGATGATCGAACACGGCTCCGGTTCGCACCACGCGGTGTTCGGCTTGCCACGGCCGCCACTGCACCGGATCGGTCACACTGAAGATCACGACGCTAGGCCGTTGCACGGCGGCCGCAATATGCGCCGGCCCCGAATCGTTGCCAACAAAAAGCCGCATCCCCGCAATCAAGGCGATTAACTCTCTCACGTCGAGCGCGTCCTCAATCACCGCGAGGCCACTCATGTCTCGCCTCGTCTCGGCCGCGATATCCTCATCGCGCGCTCCCAAATTCACTACGCTCGCAATGTTGTGCGTCTCGCGCAGGCAGCGCGCGATTTCAGCGAACTTTGCCACCGGCCAGCGCATTCCCGGCAGGCGAGACCCTGGTTGTAAGACGGCATAAGCGTCGCCCCGCGCAATCCCCGCCTGCGCGAGTTTTCGCGCAACCGACTCCGCCGCTTCCTCCTGGGGGAAAATCTGCGCCGGCGGAATCGGCCCGCGCGGCAGCCCGGTCCAATAGAATTGCGAAATGCGGTGCTCGACAGTGTGGATGTCTGTGGTTCCGTAAAGCTTCTTCGGGCCGGGAACGTGAACGTCGTAAAGAAACGAAAACTGTGATCCTTCCCAACAAACGCACCGCGGCGATCCCGATGCAGCCGTCAGCAGAGCGGAGCGCGGCCCTCCGTGCTGGTTGAACATGACAGGAAATTTCCGGCGCCGCAACTCGAGCGCAGTGGCGCCAAGGCCGCGAGAAAATAGAATCTCCGAAATTGCCGGATTCCCTTCCAGGACGGCGGCAAAGCGGGGTTCGACCAACACGCAAATTCGCAAATCCGGCCGCCAGGCGTGCAAGGCGGCGATGGCGGGCGTTTCAAGGACGATGTCTCCCAGGGACCGCAAACGCGCGATTAGAATTTCCGCGCCGTGCGGCAGGCCGGGGAGCAAAAGCGATGGGTCATTCGGCTTCAATGCGCGCTTCGTCCACCAGCATCACGGGGATGTCGTCGCGAATCGGGTAGACGCGTTTGCACGACGGGCATTTCAGTCCATTTTTATCGTTCGTCAATTTCACCGGCGTCTTGTCCAGCGGGCAGACCAAAATATCAAGCAGCTCCTGCGAAACAGCCATCCCTTGCCTCCGCTTCTTCTACTGGCAAACTCTAGCAGAGCCTCGCGTCCCAGAGCAACTGTCCGGGACGGTGCAGCCACCGCCTCAGCCTTCAGGATTTGAGGTGCGCGACCTTCATTGCCAATTGCCCATTCCATTCTTGGCCCGGGGCCAACTCCACGGGCCATACTGCAATAATCTGCGAGCCCTGGTAAATTCGCTCGAAGCCGTCTTCCGATTCCGAAACAGTTTCAATCGGCGCTACCCAGAAATCCTGAGCCTTGGGCGCGGCGAGCGTCACACTGACGCCCTGCCATTCGTCCACGATCCGCAATTCGGAAGCGGGAGTCGCCGCACCCCAGCGCAGCGGATAGCGCTGGCCGTTCATTTCGAAATACCGATCCGGCGCGGAGGGCGCCAGAAAATTCACGACGGTTTCGATGCCCACAAACACGGAGGCCGCGCCCCGAGCAGTCCGGCGCAGCGCCACATCGCAAACAACGTCAAATCCCGAGTCTGTGCTCGCAAACGAAAACTTCTTCTCGGCAGGCCAGTCCTTGCTTTCCTCCGAAATGAGTGTCGCACCGGTAGGAGAGACTTTTGCGACACGATATCTTCCGCCCGCCAGGGCCGCATCCGCGTCCAGGCGCACCTCGGCGCAATCATGATAAGTTTTGCCGCGCCCGAAGAGCAGCAAACGGAATGCGTGTTGCGGCCAGCGATCGTAATTGAGCCAGCGTTCGAGGCCTTCTTCCTTCGTGCGCGTCTGCTGATGGATCGATTGCACGCCTGTCGCGCTCTTTGCCGGCAAATTCTTGATGGCCGCGTGATACGACTCCTGCCGCCGGCACAGCGAATTGACCAGCGCGGCATTCGCCTGCCGGCAATCGATGGCGCAGATCGTTGCGCCGTCATCCGGCATCAGAACGGCCGCATAGCGATCGGAGTTGAAATAAATTTCTTCGCGCCCATCCGCATTGAAATCGAATTGCGCCACCTCGGCGTAGTGCCGCCCGCGATGCGAGAGGCCATCGGCTATCGCTTCGGCCTGCACCAGGGCACGCCACAAAGCAGTTCGTAGGTGTGGCGAATAGAGTCCGCCGAAAACTCCGTGCCAGTAGGCGTCGTTGCACTGGCTGCGCAGAACCAGAGTCCTCGCTTCGTCGCGAGCGGCCAGAAACGCCTTGTCCTGCCGCCGCCCTTGCTCCAGCCGCCGGACTTTTCCCGACACATATTGCATCTTCTTGTGCAGAAGATTCGATTCGCAATACTTCGTGGAAAAATTCCGCCAGGTCCCGCCGCGAAGAAACGGCAAATCCTCGGGCCGGGAGGCAAATTCACCTGTCAAGGCATGGTAGCGATTGCGCGCGAGCGTCGGTAGCGACCACTCCATCATTTCGGTGTAAGAGGCGGTCGGAAGGTCCGCGCGTCCCAGCGGCGGGTGCGACGCAATGGCGTCACCCGGCGTGCTCATTTCGAGCCAGTCGGCGTTCCGTTCTAGCTCAGTGAAGAATTTTTCCAACCACTTGTCGCGATAGCAATGGTCGTAGGTTCCGGGCCAGACGCCGAATTTCTCCAGATCGTCGCCCATGGCCGCGAAGCCAGTGGGATGCGCGCCGGCAGCTCGCCGCAAAAGCTGCGTGGTCTCTTCGGCCGCACGGAACGGAATCAGATAGCGCAGCGCCTTCAGCCCCGGCAGGACGCTCACGGCATGGCACTGGTCCTCGGAAGTGTAGTGGCCGTAGAGCTGCTCGAGCTCAAAGCCCGCGCCGAGAAAATGATTATCATCGACGAGCGTGTATTCGACGCCCGCTGGCCGCAGCGAAGAAGGAAGCTGCGGCTCCCAAACACGCTCCGCAAGCCAGGCCCCGCGCGGGCGTGCGCCAAAATGTTTTTCCACGTAATCCGCGAGCCGAGTGATTTGCTCCAGGCGATCTTCTGGCGGTATCACGGCCAGAATCGGCTCGTAAAAACCTCCGCCGGCAATTTCCACCTGCCCGCGCTTCACCAGGGTGCGGAGTTGCTCGAAATATTCCGGGTGGGCTCGCTCGAGCCATTCGAGCAACGAACCCGAATAATGCAGCCCGATGCGAATCGAAGGATGGCGCGCCAAAACTTCCACGAACGGAAAATACGATTGTTTGTAGGCGCGCTCCAGCACGTCGTCAAAATTTCCCACCGGCTGATGCGCGTGAATTAGAAGGACAAGCTGGAATTTCGCCACTACCCGACCTCGCTCGGACTTTACAGGATAGCCTGAATCCGCAAACTTCACAAAAACGAGCCGCAGCGCGACGCGAGTTTGAAACCTCCGAGCCCTACAAACTTCGCGTTGCAGCCGCAGTCTTGGAGAAGGCAACCAGAAACAACGCTGCCAGGAGAAGATCCGTGCCACCAAATACCAAGTCTCCCGCCTTCATTCGCCCTTGCGAATAAAGCGTGACGACGGCGACTCCATAGCTCAGCTTCTCGAATACGGAAGGTATCATCATAGGTCGGAAGCGCACCGGGTCCCGGGCGATCACGAAAAATGCAAATTGCCACGCGAGACCGACACCCACAAAGCCGTAGAAGAACGCAGGGTGAGTAATCGGCGGCGGGTCTTGGCGGCCAATCAAATCAAACATGAAATAGAGTGGGGTGAGCACAACTACACCCCAAATCGCTGCAATCCAAAACACGATCTTGGCGAATTTCATGGGAACCTCCGGGCAGCGTATCTCAGACCGCGCCCTCGCGACGAACTCCACTGCGCGTCGCGGAAGCTCCGGCGAACTCCGTGAGCCTCTCCCCGAGCCGGCTCATCGCCATTTCTAGGGACGCGTCGGACGCGCGAGCGGGTACGTACATCACGATAAGAATCTCAGCGGCGGATTCCGTGATCATGCTGCGCGTGGAATCGCTGATCGGACTTCCAAACGGCCCCTCGGAATCGGCCAGCAGCGGCCGGCCCTCCAGGTGCCAAGTTTGCTTGCCGATGCCTTCATAGCGCTCTCCCGCAGCGCCATGCCGAAACACAATCGGCGGATGAATTCGCGAGCGGTCGTAGCAGCCGAACGGCCAGCCCGTTTCGATCGACCCCAGGTTGCCGATGTCCACCACGTTCGAAACGCGATACAGTCCCTTCCCTTGCACTACGCGCCGCAGCAGTGCTTCGGACGACGGCCGATACTTCGACGGGTCCATGCCCCACTCCCGGAACATGGCTCGCACCGCGCGAACCGGCTCCGCCTCCGCGAGGCTTTCGACGGTGAATTCGCGCCGCTTGCGATCGCACACTTCGTTCATCCGCTCCGCGAGTTCTGTGTCGACGGCAACCACTCGCACGCCATCCGCTTCGACCGTCCCAAGTTTCACTCCGGGCAATTCGATTCGAATTTCCATTCGCACTCACTCGTTTCGCGGCTGCTATGATGTATCGTGACTCCCGAAATCTTAACGGGAAACGAGCGCTTGTGCGATGAAATCTGCGGAAAAAGACGAAAAATTCGAGCGCGGTCTGGCGCATTTCAATGCACGCGAATTTTTCGAGGCCCATGAGGTCTGGGAGGAAATCTGGCTGATCGAAGCTGAGCCGGAGAAGACTTTTCTGCAGGGGATCATCCAGATTGCCGCCGCGTTCCACCATTATTGCCACGAAAATCCCGCCGGAGCGGAATCCCTGCTCGCCGCAGGCATCGTCAAACTTTCACGCTTTCCCGAAGCGCATCGCGGCCTCGCCATCGGTAATTTGCGCTCGGCGGCCAAGCAGTGGGCGCGAATCCTCGGCGAAGGAAAAAATCCCAGCCGGGGCGAGCTGCCCACAATTTCCGCGTCCGGACTGCCGCACTCTCACAAAAAGTAAAGAATCGGCGCAGCGGCGGGCTATTTGGTTTCGTTCGGCGCAACGGTCAGGATCAACTGAATACCGGAACTAAGCTCGAGCGACTTGGCGGAGCGAAAAACGGAAGAGTGGTCCGGGCCGTCGCTCACCTCGAGTGTGACGCCCGGCATTCCAATGACGGACCCGGCATGCGCTGCCTGGACTTTTGTGTTGGAGGTCTTCGCAGGATTGTTGGTGTTCGTAATTCCTTCGTGGCCCAAAGAGGCGGGATCCTTCAACATTGTGCTAGTCGTATCGGACAATCTGTAGGCGCCGCCTGATAAGGGATGATCGTTGGGCAACGGGCCGGACGTGGGAGAGGCCAGCGTCTTCATTCCGTCATTCTGCGAACCAGAGGCGGAGGGCATCATCACAGCCTGAACCGTCATATTCAACGAAAGCGCCGGGCCTTTCGGGATTTCGGCTTGCTCAAACGAAATGGAAATCAGCGACGCGTGGGGTTTATCTGATGCGAACTCCACTTGCCGGACGTGTCCGCGAAGAGTAGACCCGAGCGGAATCACTTGGCCGGGTGCGATGATTAGAGCGGTGACAGTCCGGGCGCTGATCGCATCTCCCGGCTTTGCAGATTTGGATTTGATTGCGGTAGTCAGTTCAGCTTGTAGCGATGGGGGGGCTGAGTTTGTGACGGCTTGGCCCGAAGCCGCAACGCCCGTCAGCAGTACGCAGAGAAAACCGACACCCAAATGCAACAAGCGGGTCATGTGCACCTCGCCGAAGCTGCCCAAGTCTACGCCCACCAAACCCACCTTACAACTAATCACACTCGTTCAGTAGCTCATTAATATACTAATTCGGGCTAGCCGGTTCACGGTATTTTAGCGTGGCGCGCGGTGCAACCTCAATCCACCACACACAGTCAAACATAGCTGTGCGGCACTTCGGAGCTAAGGCGATAAACTACTAACCATGAATTTCGCCAAACGAAATTCGTCTAGAAAATTGCCGGGCCGTAATGTCCGGGGTGCGGTCGGTCCTCCCGCGAGCCTTCCCTGGTTAGGCCTCGCTGTGCTTCTGTGCGCTTTTCCGGCGCTGGCTCAGTCTCAACAGAGTGCGCCACAAGCCGCCGCCTCAGGCAACCCGCAGCAAAGTGACCAGCAATCTTCCGGAATGATCAGCGGGACAATCGTTGATCAAACGGGAGCAGCCGTTGCCGGAGCCCGAATCAAACTCGCGCGCGAAGATCCATTTCCGAGCCAGGAAGCGGTATCTGATGACGACGGTCGTTTCTCCTTCGTGAACATCGCCCCCGGCCCCTTTTATTTCACCATTACCTCGGCGGGCTTCGCCGCGCAAACATACTCCGGAACCCTGCGACCGGGCGATTTTCACGTCGTCCCGCCGATTACATTGGCTGTGGCCACCGCAGTCACCGAGGTAACCGTAGAACCGACCGCCGAATTGGCAGAAAAACAAATCAAAGAGCAGGAAAAACAGCGCGTGCTCGGCTTCGTTCCAAATTTCTATGTCAGCTACATCCCGGACGCAGCTCCTCTCACGCCTAAACAGAAATACGAGTTGGCCTGGAAGACGACTATCGATCCGGTCACGTTCGTAATCGTCGGGGCCACCGCCGGATTTGAGCAGGGACTAAATCAGTTCAGCGGATACGGACAAGGCGCGCAAGGCTATGGAAAACGATATGGCGCCGCCTACGCCGACGCGGTTACCGGCACATTCCTTGGGGGCGCGGTCCTGCCATCACTTATGAAGCAAGATCCGCGCTATTTCTACAAAGGAACCGGAAGCACGCGCTCGCGCATTCTGTACGCGATCGCGAATTCGGTTATCTGCAAGGGCGACAACGGGCGCTGGCAGTTTAATTATTCCGGCATCCTGGGGGGTCTCGCCTCCGGCGGTATCTCAAATGCTTACTACCCGCCGAAAGACCGCGGAGCGGGATTAGTCTTCGAGAACGAAGGAATTGGGATTGGCGGAGCCGCCGTGTCCAATCTCATTCAAGAGTTTCTCATCCCCAAGCTGACGCCAAATCTTCCCAACCGTGGACAACCCAGGCCTTAGGTTCACGACGTACGCCGCGTCAGACGGGTTGTCGCTACGCTGCACCTCTCGACGCCATCCGTTCTAATTTTTCTTTGGCGTGGAGTCTCCGTCCTGTTGCTTGTCCTGTTTCGGCTGCTGCTTCTGCGGTCTTGACGCAGGAGCAGGCTTTGTCGCTGGCTTTGCTGACGGTTGAGCCGGCCTCTGCTGCGGCCGTGTGGACGCTGGCTTCGTCGGCTGCGCGCTTGGACCGCCCTTGTCGTCCGGCTGCGGTTTCGCAGGACGCGATGGCCGCGTGGTCGCCGGTCGATCCGGTTTCGGAGGCTGCGCCGCCGGAGGAGTCGGCTTCGGTTGCGGCCTCGCGGGTGTTGGCTTCACCGGCTGGGTCGAGGGAGCCCCAGGCTCCGGTTGCGGTTTCACTGGACGCGACGGTCGCGCGGTTCCCGGCTTCTCCGGCTTCGCCGGCTGCGTGGTCGGAGTCCCGGGTTGCGGTTTTGTTGGCCGTGGTGACGGACGTGTCGTCCCCGGCTTCTCTGGCTTCACAGGTTGCGTGGACGGAGCTCCCGGCTCCGGCTGCGGCTTCGTTGGCCGGGACGGACGGGTTGTCCCGGGCTTTTCTGGTTTCACCGGTTGCGTTGTCGGTGGATTTGTCCCCGGTTTTGCCGGCCTTGGCGATGGACGCGTGGTTCCGGGCTTTTCTGGCTTCGCCGGCACTCCCGCTGGAGGAGTGGTAGGTTTCCAGCCGTTCTTGTCGCGCTGCTGCCAATTGCCTTTATTGTCGCGGCGGTACACGTTCCCATCTTTGTCCGTGTACACGTTGTCCCGCGTGTTCCGCGCCGGCTTGGGAACGCGTCCGCCTTTCGGCACATCGCGCGTTACGCGGTCTCTATTTACAGGCTGCGCGTAAATGTTGTCTCTCGGCGTTGGCCTTGGACGTCCCCCCGGCGGATTTATTCCCGGCCTGCCCGGCCGCCCTGGGCGAATTGGTCTCACGTTTGACGGCGGGCGATAATGCGGCGGACGGTACCCTGGCCGCGGCCGATACACGGGGCGATATCCGCCAGGTCCCCACCACCCTCCATTCCAGTAGCTCGGCCGCCGATAATATCGATTGCCCCAGCCGATGCTGATGTTGATAAAGCTCGTGCTGTATCCCAGCGCATATCCCCAGCCGCCAGTCCATGGGTTGTACACCACGCTAAATCCCCAAGTAAACGGGCGCGGATAGTAGTAAACGGGACCAATCCACGGCCGGTACACCCAGCCAGTTCCATATACGACAGTTCCGTAATATCTGTACGTGCCGATGTAGCCGGGCGTGTATCCCACGTAAACGATGTCAGGAGTTGAGTCGTACACTTGCACGTACCGAACGTTGTAAACAGGGCTGCTCGGTGGAATGCTTTTTACCGAATCCGGAACGCTGTCAGCGACGACCCACGGCCCTGTCGGCGTCAGCCCGGCAAACCACACGGCGTTGTCGCAAACGTAGTAGCGGTCGCCAATTTTGAGAACCGACGCATCCGTGTTCACCGCATATTGGATATCCGTGCTCGGAATCGGCTGGAACTGCGGATCGCCGTCATAGCTCACTTCCGTTTTTGCTTCGCTCCGTTTGATGGCTGCCGTCTGCGGAATTTCAGAATCCATCACCGCGTCTTCCGCCTGGTTCGTGCCCGGCACTGCCGCCAGAGCGTCGCCAATCGGAGAAGCGGGAGCAATTCTCTTGAACGACGAAGGCAGTTGATCGCCGCGCTCGTAAGTCCACGGGCCGTCGAGCGACGGACTGCTGAACCAGCGTCCCGAGAGCAATAGGTAATGCTTGTTCGTAGCGATTTCCTTGATCCATGTGGTCTCTGTGTTGCTTACGTACAAGAGTTCGTTTCCGGTCAGCGGCGTCCACTTGGGCGCGCCATCGGTGACGATCAATTCTGTCGGCGTAGTCGCGGTAATAATCCGAGGCGCTGGGCCCGGCTCGGCAGGCGCTTCGTCCTTGTCCGGCGGCACAAGCTTCTCTATATCTTCCGGGGGATTTTTTAGTTCCTTCCAGGTGCCCGTGGGATTCGTGGACGAATACCAGATCTGTCCGTTGCTCAGATAATAGTTTCCCGATTTGTCTTTAATGATCAGGAACGCGGTATTCACGACGCGCTGGTACGGCGAATTCTGGATGGCGCGCAGTTCCGGGTCGCCGTCATAGCTGACCAGTACAGCCGGGGTCTGCGAGAAAATGATTTGCGGCGGATCGCTTTTCAGATTTTCAGTCGAAGCGGCTTCCTGCTGGCTCGCTGCCAGCCCCGCCTCAAGCTGATCGAGCGAAAGCACCAATTCCCATTGAGGCACTTCGGTCTCAACCGCATCCGTGAATTTCTGCGTCTCGTCGGCGTCGGCATCGGGAAACCGGACGCGCAGGACCTTCATATTTATGAACGTCACCGTTCCGGCGTCACGATCTACCGCGACCTGGACGCGGAACCACAGCGCGCCAAACACCGGTTCCTCTTCTCCTGTTCTATGCAGCGAGACGGCAGCGCGCCCGGTGATGAGATCGCCGTCCAGCGAATCTGGCTGCGGCTCGTACATAATAATCTGCCCGATGGGCGAATCAATCTCGCGTGGCCAATCGAAGTTCGTTTCCTGCGCGCTGCTTCTCGGAGTGAAGACCAACAGCGAGAAGAGCAAAAGAGAGAGGAAGCCCAGGGCTTTTCTTGTGTGCATTTCAATTCTCCCCAAGAGGTTTCGTTCGCGGACGGCCGCTTGCGGCACTAGCCTACTAGTTTTCGCAAGCGGGTTGCAAGACACGCGTGAGCCCGAAAGAGCGCGCCTGCGAATGCCCCCACGAGCGACTTGGTATAGAATCGGTGCGGCTCTCAACCTCCCGAAGGACATCCCGGTGAACAAATCTCATCTCCGCAAAATCTATCTCGCACTGCTGATTCTGGCTTCGCTCGGGCTTACCTCTGAGTTCGTTCGGCCCGCGGCCGACAATGCTTCGCTCCCCGCTCCTCCGGTGGCGAAGAAAGAGCCCAAAGTCACTGAGATCAATGGCCGCAAGCTGGTCGACAACTATTATTGGTTGCGCGACAAGAAGAACCCCGAAGTGAAGGCTTACCTCGAGGCCGAGAACGCTTACACCGACGCCGTAATGAAGCCCACCGAACCCCTGCAGAAAAAGCTCTACGGCGAGCTGCTGAGCCGCATCAAGGAGACCGACGTCGAAGTTCCCTACCGGGACGGTGACTATTTTTATTACACGCGCACGGAAGCCGGCAAACAGTACGGCATTCATTGCCGCAAAAAGGGCAGTATGGACGCGCCCGAAGAGATTATCCTCGACGTAAATGAACTCGCGAAGGACCAGACATTTATGTCCGTGCAGGATTTCGCGGTCAGCGATGACGGGAACCTGCTGGCCTACACCACGGACAACACCGGCTTTCGCCAGTTCACTCTGGCCGTGAAGGATCTGCGCACCGGGAAATTGCTGGTGGACCACGCCGAACGAGTGGACTCCGTGGCCTGGGCCAACGACAACAGGACAATTTTCTATACGCTCGAAGACCCGGTCTCCAAGCGCTCTTTTCAGATGTTTCGCCACACCGTCGGCACGGGCGGCCCCGGCACCCTGGTCTATGAAGAAAAGGACGAACGGTTTGATATTGGCGTCCAGAAAACGCGCAGCAAATCCTACCTATTTCTCGTCTCCGGCAGCCATACCACCAGCGAAGCGCGTTACATTCCCGCCGCCGAGCCTATGGCCGAATGGAAAGTGATCGAACCTCGCAAACAGGGTGTCGAATACTATCCCGATCACAACGGCGACTACTTTTACATTCGCGTCAACGACACCGGACGCAATTTCCGCCTGGTCAAAACGCTTGTCTCCGATCCCGCCGCCAAAAACTGGCAGGAAGTCGTGCCGCAGCGCCCCGACGTAATGCTCGACGACATTGACTTCTTCAAGGACTACTACGTCTCCTACGAGCACGAGAAGGGTTTGCCGCAACTTCGCGTCACGACCCTGCAAACTGGAGACTCCCGGCGCGTCGAATTTCCCGAGCCCGCTTACGTTTGCTACCCGTACATCAATCGCGAATATGGCGCCGCGAAGTTCAAATACGGCTACCAGTCGTTCATCACTCCGGCGTCGGTGTTCGAATACGACACCTCGAGCGGGGCTTCCACCCTGCTCAAGCAGAAAGAAGTGCCCGGCGGTTACGACCGCACGCGATATCAGGTCGAGCGAATTTACGCCACTGCATCCGACGGCGTGAAAATCCCCATCTCCGTCGTTCATCTAAAGGGGGCCAAGCTCGACGGCAAAGGGCCCATCTATCTGACCGGCTACGGTTCTTACGGCGATTCCTACGACATCGGCTTCGACTCCGAAATTTTTAGCCTGGTCGATCGCGGCGTGGTAGTCTCCGTCGCCCATATTCGCGGAGGCGGAGAAATGGGCAAGGCCTGGCACGATGACGGCCGCATGATGCACAAGAAAAACACTTTCACCGATTTCATTGCCTCCGCAGAATATCTCCTGGCCAAGGGATACGGCTCGAAAGATCGCTTGGTGATTGAAGGACGCAGCGCGGGCGGCTTGTTGATGGGCGCGGTTCTGAATATGCGCCCCGATCTATTCCATGCGGCCTTGGTCGGCGTTCCCTTCGTGGACGTGATGAACACGATGTTGGATGAATCCCTGCCTCTGACCGTCACCGAGTTCGAAGAGTGGGGTAATCCCAAGGAAAAACCTGCGTTCGATTACATGCTGACTTACTCGCCGTACGACAACATCGCGGCCAAGGCCTATCCCAACATGCTCGTGAGGACTTCCTTCAATGACAGCCAGGTAATGTATTGGGAGCCGGCAAAATATGTGGCCAAAATGCGCGCCCTCCGCACCGATCACAATATTCTGATTCTGAAGACGAACATGAACCCTGCAGGCCACGGTGGCGCTTCCGGGCGCTACGATCGGCTGCATGAAACGGCTTTTGATTACGCATACTTTCTGACCCAAATGGGCATGAACAACTGATGCGTGGACGTTGGCCTGAAGATTCTCAAAACACCGCTAACCCGGCAGCTTGTGACCGCATTTTAATGAAGTTGTCGCAGGACGATAATATGTACCGTGCATGATTGCCTCGCTTCACTAGAGAGGATCATTCGCGCATGGTTTTGCTCGCCAAAATTGCAGATGGTTATCCTGCGAGTGACGTGGCGCGAAACGAACGCATCCTTCAGTGCCCGAGTTGCGGACAAATCTATCGGCTGGTATATAGCGAAACTGAGGGTTATCATCTAGGGGCGTGGTTGAGGAAAGCGGACGCTGCTCTGCGCAAAAGTCACAACCGGAACGGTCACGAAACGGGCGTCTTTGAGCTGCATTGATCCACCAACAAGAAGTGGGCAGCCCTGTACCTCCAAGCGCGCGTCACAATAGCTGCAATCATCTGCCTCGACGCCCACCCAGCAAGGGGCTTACAGCAAGGATTTCATGCAAGGCGCGGATAAGAAAAATAAGCGAACCTGCCCTGAATGCGGCAGCGTCGAAATCTCGCGATCTCGGCGCCGTGGACTCATGGAACACTACGTTCTGCGTGCACTCCAAATTCACCCTTATCGCTGCATGAGTTGCAACCATCGCTTCGTTCTAATAGGCGCTTCATCCAAAGGCTCTTTGAAACAGGCGGCCTGATCTCGTCGTCGCTGTTGAGTAGCCTGCCCATCGGATACTGTCCGAAGGTCCCAGCGTCGCAGTGTACGCAAGTACAGGTTTGACCATAGGAGGCGAGACCCGCCTTTTTTCACAAGCCTCCTGTTATAGATAACTTTGAATTGCGTTAACCGACTGGGGGAGTACTCTCCCAGTTCAGGATTCCCACTTTTTTCTCCTCTTTTATAATTGTTGTATGCGGGGCTAGGCGAACCTGATTTTGCGCCCAACAGCTCGAAACCTTCTTCGGATTCCCGTGTTAGATGTAGTAGGGATCGAGCGCGTTTGAATTCCCAGGGCACTCTTAAAAATAGAATTGCGCTCAACTAAGTTGTTCAAGGGAGGAATTTGCAATGCGTAAGCTGACATTGGTTCGAGTACTTCTCTTTGCTCTCTCTCTTTCGTTAGGGCTCGCGTTTGTGGCCTCTTCTGCTTCGGCGCAAATCGCGGTAGGAATCTCGGTCCGGGTAGCACCTCCGGCAATTCCTGTTTACGTTCAGCCTCCTTGCCCCACCGATGGCTATCTCTGGACGCCGGGTTATTGGGCTTATGGCGATGCTGACTATTACTGGGTGCCGGGCGTTTGGGTGGCCCCGCCTCGCGTAGGACTTCTGTGGACCCCCGGATACTGGGGATTCGCCGGCGGCGTTTATGGATTTCACGCCGGATACTGGGGTCCCCACATCGGATTCTACGGCGGCGTGAACTACGGATTCGGTTATGGCGGCGTGGGATTCGTCGGCGGCGAATGGCGCGGCGGACACTTCGCGTATAACACTGCTGTCGTGAGCGTAAACACCACAGTAATCCACAACACGTACGTCAATAGAACAGTCGTCAACACCGGAGTGAGCGGCCACGCCAGCTTCAACGGCGGGCCCGGCGGAACCACGGCAACAGCAACGGCCGAGGAGCGCTCAGCCGAACATGAGGAGCACGTCCAACCGACCTCCGAACAAATGTCCCATGAACACTCTGCCAGCACGGACAAGTCCAATTTCGCCTCGGCCAATCACGGACGCCCCGCAAATCCTGCGATGAGCAGAGTCGGCGAGCGCGAGGAGAACCAGCAGAGGCGGATTGCCAATGGCGTCGACAGCGGCAAAATGACGCCGGGCGAAACCGCCAGGACCGAAAGGAATGAGGAACACATCAATCAGCAAGTTCACGCGGACCGGCAGGCCAACGGTGGCAAGCTGACTCCCGCGGAAAAGAAACAGGTGAACAAAGAGCAGAACAAGACCAGCAAGGAGATTCACCGCGACAAAAACAACAGTAAAGAAGAAAAGCCTCGTTGATTCTCGGCAGAGTTTGCCGAGTGCGATAAACCGAAGCCGGGAGGCGAACCCGCCTCCTGGCTTTTTATCTGTTCATTTCCCCTCAGTTCCGCTGAACTCCCCAAAGCCTCATGTGGTTGACACATCGAAGCGTGTATGAAACGCTGATCGTGCGCCTACTCGCATCGATTGCGCAGCCCGCGCATCGAATCTAGCAGCGATAGATTCGACCCAGCCCCCGAAGGACGCCAAGGAGAGAACTACCATGCCGCTCGACCGTGAACGAATCCTCGACGCACTTCGGCAATGCTACGACCCTGAAATCCCCATCAACATCGTGGATCTGGGCCTGATTTATGACGTGCTATTCGACGAGCCCGGAAACGTCGTAGTCAAAATGACGCTGACCACGCAAGGCTGCCCCTCCGCGCTGGCTATTCCCGAACAGGTGAAGGCCCGCGTCGCCGCCCTCGACGAAGTCCGCGACATCAACGTGGAAATTATCTGGGAGCCGCCCTGGAATCCGAGCATGATCAGCCCGGCCGGCCGCAAAGTTCTCGGCCTCGAAGTCTAAGTACCCACAAAAAAGAAAACGCGGCGAACCACACGGTCCGCCGCGCTAAGAGTCTCCGCCCTGCCACGCTCTGCGCCATTCACCCGTCCGCGCGTAGCGAAACTTCCTTTACGCCTTCTTGTTCTTGTACCAGTCCGCGTTTATCGGAGTGAAGCCGGCCCATTTCTCTGGCAAATCTTCCAAAGCAAAAATCGCCGTCACCGGGCAAACCGGAACGCACGCCCCGCAATCGATGCATTCGTCGGGGTGAATGTAGAGCATCTTTTCGTTCGCGAAATCCGCCTCGTCTTTTCGCGGGTGGATACAGTCCACTGGGCACACATCGACGCAGGCGGTGTCCTTCGTTCCTATGCACGGCTCGGCAATTACGTAAGCCATATGGCGGTCTCCTAAGAAGAGAGGGTCTCTACCGGCCTAGCCGGAGCACCTTCTATAACCTCTAAATTTTTATATCACCAAATTGGAGCAGGTACAAGCATGAGCCGCCTGGGCAGTGTCAATCGCCGCCGGGGATCTAATTGCAATCCCGCAGTGCCCCCGCAAGTTTGACCACTTCCGCTTCAAAGCCCCGCAGATTGTCCCTGGGAGCCTCGATCACCGAACTCAATCCGGCGTGATATTCCCGCGCGCCCGTCTTCGCCACCACTTCCAGAATATTCCCCGCGTGCAGTCCGCTCCCTGGCATCACCGTGATTCGCTTTCCGGCAATCCGTACGAGCTCGCCCAGCGCGTCGAGCGCTTCCGGCGCTGTCCTCTTCCCTCCCGAAGTGAGCACCCTGGTGGCTCCAGTTTTGATCGCATCTTCCAGCGCCGTGCGCAAATCGGCGCATTCATCAAACGCGCGATGATACGTCGCCTCGAGCGGCCTCGCCTGCTCTACAAGTTGCCGCGTGCGCGCGATGTCCAAGCGCCCATCCGCGCTGAGCAATCCCAGAACAATCCCATCCATCCGTAGCTCTTTGGCCGTCTCAATGTCGCTCTGCATGGCCGCGAATTCGTCCTCGGAATAGACAAAGTTGCCGCCTCGCGGACGAATCATACCGAAAATCGGCAGACGCACTTGTTCGCGCAGGCCGCGCAGCAACTCGGCGCTCGGAGTCGTGCCTCCTTCGCGCAAATTGCTGCAGAATTCGATGCGTTGCGCTCCGCCGCGCTCCGCGGCCAGCGCCCCCTCCACGCTCTCCGCGCTTATTTCGAGAATGTAGCGGATTGGCATTTGTGGCGCCGGTTTACCTTGAGTGATTTGGTGAAGGGTTTACCCTGAGTGAAAATCAGCCGCCCGCCTGCGCGTTTCCCGTACGGTCTGGTTCGACGAGATTGTCGCCTGGCACAACCGCGGTCTTGGCAGTATGTTCGCCCTCGAGAATGCGCACTTCATAACAAGAACTCGCCAACGGCCCCTCCAGCACTTTCACGCGCGTGCCTGTCTGCACCACCAACACTTGTTGCGCGGCAAATAGAAGCGACAGCCCCAAATCGTCCGCCACTGCTTCGAGCTTTTCTTTCTCTTTCAGCGCCACCTCATCGACGGGAAGCGAAACAAGCGTCTTGCCCGATTGATCCCGGATTACGAGCTCTTTGCCCACCAGATTTCCTGCACTCTCGCTTGACGCGGCACTTGCGGTTTTCGCGCGCTGCGGCGCATTCTCCGCAACGCAACCGATGAAACGATAGCCCCGCCGCGGAAGCGTCTCGATGTACCGCGGTTTGTCAGCTTCGTCGCCGAGCGCCCCGCGCAGCTTCTTGATCGCCGTATTCAGGCTGTGATCGAAGTCCACGAATGTGTCCTCGGACCAAAGCCTCTGGCGCAACTCCTCGCGCGTGACCACCTCGCCGGGATGCTCGAGCAACATCGCCAGTATCTGAAAGGGCTGTTCCTGTAGCTTGATCTTGATGTCGCTCTTGTAGAGTTCACCCGCGCGCAGATGCACCGCGTAGGCATCAAATCGCACGATTGCGGGGCCTGGGGGTGATTCCGGCATAAACGTCTCGCTCCGAATATACACCACCGAGCCTTCCCGCGCTGCTAAGTCGCGTGTTCCTCCACAGTTAGTGGTTCACCCAACGTTCGCTCACAGTCTACTCGCGGTGCATTGTTGTTTTTCTGGGGCAGCGCGAAAGTAGGCGCAGTTCGATGGCAACCCGATTTCAGTTGCCGCCGGGCGAATGAGAAGACGGGAGAAAGTCCATGAAAAGCCAATTTCTCGCGGTTGCCGCCGCCCTGATTTTTACCACTCTCGCGCCCGCGCAGAGCCATGCGCAGCAGGTCAGAGCCAGCGTTCCCTTCGAGTTCCAGGCCGGAGATACGATGATGCCGGCCGGCGAATACCAGGTCGAGCGCGGTCTTTCAGGCACAAAGAGACTCCAGCGGATCCAGCTCACCGATTCTTCGATTTCGGCGTTTGTGGCCACCGAACCCGTGGACACCGCCGACAAGAATGTCGAACCGAAACTCATCTTCCACTGCTACGCCGATGAATGCTTTTTGTCCGAGATTTGGGGCGGAGAGAGCCAGGGACGAAAACTGGAAATGTCGCGCCGCGAAAAACAGCTGGCACGCGCTAACGCGGAAAATGAACTGGCCTATGTTTCCTTGCCGCTGAGGGACCAACCCTAGTCGCCCGGGATTAGTCGTAGGTCTAAATGTAGCGCCGCCGTCATCCTGCCCGCCGTGTCGTGCACGGCAGTTGACCGGAGGTCGAGATAATCACTCGGCCTTCCGCTTTTCACAAAACGTTCACTACATTCTCTCGTCCTGATAATCCGGCTCTACTTCAAAATCCAATCAGCCGGCTTCTCCAAAAACTGAAAGTCGCATCTTTGGCCCTCTGTTCCCGGCCAATCGACCCTCATGACCCGCGCCTTTGCTGGAGGTGAGTCTCCATGCGCTGCAAAGGATACTTCGACGGTTGTGCCAACACGCACCTGGGCCTGACATCCACAGAGAAAGCCGGCGGCGCCTACGTTCTCGGTGGGTGTTAGCAGTTCAAACGACTTGTTGGCCGCATCAATCCCTCGGATCTTCAGCATGACCCTCAGTCTGACGCGTGGCTCCGGCTGCGGAGCATCGTGGCTGCGATGGATGAGATCTGCCAATGTTTTCTGCAAGGCCTCTATATTGACCGGCTTCTGAAAAAAGCCTTTCGCTCCCAGGCTTTCGCAATACTCCTTGTATCGTTCGCTCGATTCTCCCGAGACAATCAGAATCGGAATGTGCGATGTGAAGCTCAGAGAGGACAGCGTCTGGCACACTTCGAATCCGGAATATTTCGGCATCATCAAATCCAGCAGGATGGCATCGGGCTTGTGTTGCAGGGCCAGGGCCAGCGCTTCTTCCGGTGAACCGCTATCGATGATGCTGTAAGAATCCTTCAGCCGGAACCTCATCACCCTTCGTACGGATTCGTCGTCGTCTATAATCAGCAACTTCGGCGTCGCGATCTCTCGTTTCTCGCCTGGGCCCACTTCATTCTTTGCGTTCAGCGTGTTCGGCATTTTGTTCGGTTCCCCCTTTGCCGGAATCGTTCCCCAGCATCTCCGCCACATTCTGTTCCAACTGCGCGCGTGAAAACGGCTTTCGAAGAATCACGATTCCCGAATCCAGCACTCCGTGGGTCGCCACTGCCCCGTCGGTATATCCCGAAGTGTAAAGAACCTTCATCTTGGGACGTTCACGCGACAACTTCTCGGCGAGTTCGTGGCCGCTCATGCCAGGCATCACCACGTCGGTCAACAGCAGATGAATGTCGTCCGGAAAGTTCCTCGCGATCTCAATCGCTTTTGCTCCGTCTTCTGCTTCGAGAATTTTGTAGCCGCTTTGTTTTAGCGTATTGCAAGTCAGCTTACGCAGAGATGGTTCGTCTTCCGCCACAAGTATCGTCGCGGGCCCATGTGTCTGAGTGGACTCCTTGCTGCGGGCGGCCTCCGGTTCAGCGCCTTCCGCGCGAGGAAGATAAACCTGGAATCGAGAGCCCTTTCCCACCTCGCTCTCGAGCCAGATGTAACCGCCGCTTTGTTTAATGACTCCATAAACCGTCGCCAGCCCAAGGCCTGTACCTTTTCCTTGTTCCTTAGTTGTGAAAAAAGGCTCGAATATGTGCGCCTGCACTTCGGCGCTCATTCCCGTTCCGGTATCGCTTACTTGCAACATTACGTAATGTCCCGGAATAACGTATCGTAGCCGCCGCGCGTCGTTTTCGTCCAAATCGGCATTCATCGTTTCGATTGTGAGTTTCCCGCCGCGCGGCATGGCGTCACGCGCGTTCACAGCCAGGTTCAGGATAACTTGCTCGATCTGTCCTCGGTCTGCCTTCACTCTTCCCAACTCGGAAGCCGGGAGAATATTCAGCTCGACGTCGGCTCCAATCAGCCGCCGAAGCATCTTTTCAACGTCCGCCACAATTGAATTGAGATCCAGGACCTTGGGCTCCAGAACTTGCTTGCGGCTGAAAGCCAAGAGTTGTTGCGTCAGCGCCGCGGCGCGCCTGCCGGCCTTCTCAATCTCATCCACGGCTTCTCTCATGGGATCGTCCGCGGCCATCATCTGCTGCAACGCTTCGCTATAGCCGATAATCACTCCCAGAATGTTGTTGAAGTCGTGAGCAATTCCACCGGATAGCTTTCCCACCGCTTCCAGGCGTTGCGACAAAAGCAGTTGTTGTTCCAGGTGCCTGCGTTCCGTAATGTCGCGATTCACGATGATTAGTTTTTCCACGACTCCGTTCGAGTTCTTCACTGCGCTTGCTGTGGATTCCAATACTCGCCACTCGCCGTTCTTGTGACGAATGCGGTATTCCACCCGGCGCCCTATCCCGGTTTCTTTTGCCTCGTCGGCAGCCTTTTTCACCGCCGGTTGGTCTTCCGGATGGACTTGTTCGTAAGCGGAGGTCTTTTCCAGATCTTCCGCGGTATAGCCCAGCAATTTCTCGTAGGAAGGACTGCTATAAAGACGCTCTCCCTGAACGGTCACCACCGCGATCATGTCGGCTGCATTCTCTCCGATCAAACTAAACAGCTCTTCCTGCGCCAAAAGATGCGTCCGAAAACGGTGAATTTGCAGTTGTTGATAGACCACGTACACGATGAACAGGAAAACCATCCCGACTAATCCGCGCATCGCTAAATGAATATTCATCTGGTCCCAGAGTTGGCGTTGCAGGAGATAGATCGTAAGAGAAAGGGAAACGATTCCGGAAGTGAGTAACAGAGTGACCAATACCCCTGAAAACGAAAGCCACCATTGCCTTCGTTCCACTCGCCGCAACCCGACCTTTAGCGAGTGAATCTTGCCCAGACCATCAGCTTTAGAAGATTTCATGTTCAACGTATCCGAAAATAGGGTGCAGAGGTTCCTATCTTCGCGCCTTGTGCATTCAAACGTGTCGCCTGAAGATGACTTGAGGTCAGGCGGTAGCACTCGTCCGCTATTGGCAGGCCCGACGCGGTTGAACGATCCGAGCCATCAATCCTTCGTTCTCAGCCAGAATCAATTGTATAACTAGTACCGAGGAAAGAAGGCCCGTAATACAGGAACTTTTCGAATTGTGCTAAGAGTCAATAACTCAAAGCGGAGTAGACCGCATGGTATCGTTCCGAAAAGTCTCCCTTGGTCATTGCGCTTCAAAGACTTGCATGCAGACGCGGCGGGTTGCCGCCGGCATAACCAAACCGATAGAATGTCTCCGGGAGGGACAGTCTTGCATCCACATCGGCATTATTCTCCTGCGGGTTTCGCAATCGTATTCGCACTCACACTTTTCGCGGTACGTCCCGCGCAGACGCAGACGGCGGCGGACAAGCCTTCGCACAGCGCAAGCAAACCCGCGTCTGCCGATCTTGCGCTCGTGGACCTCGCTGGATATCAGCAAGTTCTCGCGAAATATCGCGGCAAGCCGCTGGTCGTGAATTTCTGGGCCACCTGGTGCCCGCCCTGCCGTGACGAATATCCCATGATCGTTGAACTCGCCAAGCAATTCAAAACGCAGGGCGTCAGCGTCGTGGGTATCAATATGGACGACAATTCGGACATGAACCTCGTGCGCCATTTCCTCGCGCGCACGCAGCCCGGTTTCCCGAATTACCGGCAGAAACCAGGAATCGATCTTGATGCGTTCTATCGCGCCGTAAATCCGGCGTGGAACGGCACCATGCCGCAAACGGTCTTCTATGGCCGCGATGGCCGCATCGCCGGCTATTTCCTCGGGACGCGGCCCCGCCCGGAATTCGAGCAGGCCTTTCGCGATCTAATCGCAGCGCCGACGAGCGCTGGCAACACGAGCGCATCGGGCAAACCGTAGCTTTCTTCCATTCATAATCCAAAGAAGGGGGCATTCCTATGCTGCAAACTCACGGAAACAAGCTCACCTGGCTCGGCCACGCTGCCTTTCGCATCACCACGCCGTCGGGCGAGGTCATCGTCGTGGATCCCTGGATTCAGACAAATCCCATGTGCCCCGAGCCGCTCAAGAAATTCGAGCGCCTGGACACCATGCTCATCACCCACGGGCATTTCGACCACATCGCCGACGCCGTCGAGCTCGCCAAGAAGTTCAAGCCGCAGATCGCCGGGATTGTCGAAACTTGCGTGTGGCTCGAATCGAAAGGCGTGACCAACACCAACGGGATGAATAAAGGCGGCACGCAAAAGATCGGGGAGATCGAAATCACCATGGTGCATGCCGTGCATTCCTGCGGCATTCAGGACGGCGACAAGATCGTTTACGGCGGCGAAGCCTGTGGCTACATCATCCGGCTTCCCGGCGGGCTCACCATTTATCACGCGGGCGATACCGCCGTCTTCGGCGATATGAAGCTCATCGGCGAACTTTACTCGCCCGACCTTGCGCTCCTCCCGATTGGCGACCACTACACCATGGGCCCGCGCGAAGCGGCCATGGCCATTCGTCTCCTGGGAGTTCGCCACGTCGTCCCCATGCATTTCGGCACTTTCCCGGTTCTTACCGGCCGGCCAGAGCAGCTTCGGCGGCTCACCCAGGACATTTCCGGCCTCGAAATTCACGCCCTTGATCCCGGCGCGTTCCTGGTCTAATTCCGCCCTCACTTAAGCAGATTCAAAAGGACAAAACCATGAAATCGTTCACCGAAAAAAAAGTCGAGAAGTATATGTACGATATTTTGCCCAAGCGTGACGCCGTCATCGCGGAAATGGAAAGCTACGCAAAAAAACACGACGTGCCCGTCATCGGCCCCGCCGTCGCACGCTTGATTTACCTGCTTGCACAGATTTCCGGCGCAAAACACATATTTGAGATGGGTTCGGCCATTGGGTATTCCACTATTTGGCTCGCGCGCGCCGCCGGCCCCGACGCCGAAATCTATTACACCGACGGCGACCCTGCGAACGCCGCCCGCGCCCGCGGCTACTTCGAGCGGGCCGGCGTCGAATCCCGCATCCGAATTCTCGTCGGCGATGCGGTCAAATTAATTGACCAGGTTCCCGGAGAATTTGACCTGATCTTCATCGACGTCGACAAGCCCCAATACTCCGCGGCGATGGAGAAGGCGGTGGGGAGGCTGCGATCGGGCGGGCTGTTGATTGCGGACAATGTTTTGTGGTCCGGGAAGGTTGCAGGCGCGGCGAAAGACGCGAGCACGCGCGCCATTCAGAAATTCAACAAGTTGATTTATTCGTCGGCTGAACTTTTTCCTGTGATCATTCCGTTGCGCGATGGCGTCGCTGTTTGCCGTAAAGCGTGATCGAGGGAGCGCGAGATACATATTACGTAGATGACGGGCGAGAGGAGCGCGGGAGGAGATTGCGGAGGAAGAAGGCGAGGTTGGCGGGGCGCTCGGCCAGGCGGCGCATGAAGTAAGGGAACCAATCGGTACCGTAGGGGATGTAAACACGGAGTCTGTAATTCTCGCGCACGAGCTGCGCCTGCAAGTCGGTACGAATGCCGTAGAGCATTTGAAACTCAAATTTGTCTCGGCCGATATTTTTCTCGCGCGCGAAATCCTTGGTGGCCTGAATCATAGCGGGGTCGTGCGTGGCGATGCCATGGTAAATCCCGCTGGGTAGAATAATTTTCATCAGCTTCACGTAGTTGGCGTCGACATCCGCTTTTTTGGGGAAGGCGATATCGGGAGGCTCCTGATACGCGCCCTTGCAGAGACGGAGCCGGCAGCCGGCCGCGAGCAAATCCTGCACGTCTTTTTCCGCACGATAGAGGTAGGCCTGCATCACGGTGCCCACGCCGGAGTATTGCGCGCGCATGCGCTTGGCGATCTCGACGGTGCGTTGGGTGTAGGCCGAGCCTTCCATGTCAATGCGCACGAAATTTCCGTGGGCGGTGGCGTGCGCCACGATTTTTTCGAGAAGGTCCTGGCAGAGGCGCTCGTCGAGGTCGATGCCAAGCTGAGTGAGCTTCAGGGAAACATTGGCGTCGAGTTTCTCGCGTTCGATGCGCTCGAAAATCGCGAGATAGTTTTCCGCAGCGTGGCGCGCGCCGGCTTCGTCGGACACGTTTTCGCCGAGCAGATCGAGGCTGGCGAGGCGCGTCGCAGCATTGAGTTCGCGGGCGGCGTCCACGGCATCGTCCAACCCTTCACCGGCAACGAAGCGCCTGGCCACACGTCTGCTGACACCGTTGCGCATGATTAATGGAGCGAGCCGCTTGCTCTCGGAGAGACTCAGCAGGAAGGAGCGCATTAGAAGGAAGCGCGCCGCGGCTGGAGGATGGAGATCTGCTTAATTTGCATGCATGGGAGATTATGCCGCGAAGCAGGCCCGCACACTAGCGTTCGAAGGGCAAGGCGCGCCCAAAATTGATCCGTGGTGCGGTTGATTCCTGCGCCGGGCGAAGGATTATTTGGTGTCTGAAATGTGGCGTTCTGAGTAACGATTAGAAAAGTTTCCGTGCTTTGTTTTCTATGGGTTACGGGGATTTCTATTCGAACACAGTAACGATTAGAAATGGGCTCGGGGAGGGGTCTTTTGCGGCGGGCCGCTTCGTTCCGGCAACTTTTTCCGACTTTGTCGCGTTTAACCACGAGAAACGGTAGCACATTTATGTTTGGAGCGCTAGTAGTTGAGGGCTGTGGACAATGGAGTCAAAACTGCAACCACAGATCCTTCGGCCGCGCGACGGCGGCCTCAGGACAAGAGAACACAGACACACACAGATTGGAACGAACAAATGAGAGAGAAGGAGCGAGGGATTGAAAAACAACGTCAAAAGACGCACCTTTTCTGCACACACCACAAAAAAAGTGCGGCACCCTTGCGTTTTACGCGTGGCCTAGTTGAATTGGGTGTGCGGTGGAAGGGTGCGCCACCCTCCGATCCGGCCTGGCTCGCCCGACCCCAACACCACCCGAAATCTCGTGGGGTTTGCTCACATTTTGCCCTGTGTGCGCCACTGGTCCGATATCCACTGGAAGAAATTGACGAGTCCCGCGTCGATTGCGATGACGCCCCATATAATCCAGAAGGATGCTACAGGCACAGACTCCATCTCGCCGCCTATAGGCGTCAGAGCCGCACCCAGCGGATTCTGCCATGCAACGTAAACCATCAGACCGCACCGATGAGGTACCACGCAGACTTAGCCCCCTTTGACTCGAACGTGAAACCAGCCGTTGCCAACCAGCCGATGCCTATCAAAAGCGTAGCGGGCGAGTTTGCGAATACTCCGATGAGAATCAACGCTGCGATCACAGGGAAAACCCGCCATTCACTTCTTTTCACTCGGCGATCTCCTGCCACATCGGCGCAATCCGTCCATCGGGCGGGTGGCCCACCCTTGCGCCCCAAAGATTACGTCTGTTGACACTACGGCGAGGCGGATAGTACCACACCGATAGTTCACTACTAAGGTTACTAACTTCCCCCAATTTCATCCGCGCTGATTGATTTGAGGTGCTGGGTGGAAGGTTGCGCCGCCCGCCAACCACAGATGAACACAGACAGGGCCAAGCCAAACGTAGGAACGCCGAGCGACTGAGAACAAAACCTGAGGTTTTGTCAGTGGTCCTAATTGAATTGGGGTGTGGAGCAGGAGTGCGCTCCCCGATCGCGTGCTAATAGTTAACGGTTCGTTCGGGCAGCTTACCTCTGACCTCCAGATGGTACGGAGGCATGAATACAGGCGTCATGTCTTCTGCCGAAGTGTCCTTGGGTACCATGCGGAACGAAAATGTCAGCTGCGCGCTGGCTTCCTCTTTGAGCTTCTCCAATTTCCATCTCTTCGCAGCTTCGACTGCGGCTTTGCGCAGCAGAGGACTTCCGGTAATGAAGTCAGCGTTCGTCACGCTGCCGCTTTTAGCAATCGTAACCGCAATCTGTACATCTCCCGACGTATTTGCGGTTAGGGCTATTGGTGGATAGACCGGAGCTACTGCCGATAGAACGGCAACGTTCCGGATGGATTGCTCTGTGCCGGTCCTGACAGCGGCATCAGCAGACATGTCGAAATAGCGAGTATCAGCGATCGTTTCATTGTGGTGGTCCACTTGGGAACCTGGAATAGGCTGTGAGCCAGGCTTCGCATCGGCGCCAATTTGAACTGAAAATCACATTCTTGGCTTCTTGACGCTTGCGGAAGACGGATCATAGCACTCTGGTAGATGGCGTTGAAGTTCATATGCCGTTGCATTTGAGCCTGCGGTTACAGCTGCCGCGCTGAAGGCCGCGGCGCTACATTAAAACCTTGTGGCGAGCGGACCGCGCCAAATTTAAGCCTAAGACGGGCGCGGAGATTATTTTTGGCTAAGCAAGTAGAGGTCGGCGTGGCCGGCGCGGCGCGCGAAAGCGACGGTGGAAAGGTCGCGAGCGAAGTCGTAACCGTTGCCGCCGGAGCTAAAGGGGACAGCGAAGGGGAGCTTCACCGCCACCTGCGGCGAACCTGTAAGCTTTCCGTCCTGCCAGCCGACCCGGTAAATCGTGACTTCGTGCTCCGAAGGGATGGCGTACAAGAGGGACTTCCCGTCAGGAGCAAATACAGACTGGAAGGTGGCGACACCCGGCAACAGCGGAATACACTTTTTTTCAGGGATGGAGAACTCGTAGATCCCAGTTTTTTCTCCTCTCCATACCGCACCGATCAGGTATTGCCCGTTGGGTGAGATTTCCGCACTGTTGCCACAATCGCCGCCGATTTTCTCCTGACCGGAACCGTCCGGATTCGCTCTCCAAATGGTCGGCACCGGAGAACCGTTCTCGAAACCGGTGATGTAAAGAGTTTTCTGGTCGCGGGTCCAAAGCACAGTAAAGACGCTCGCGCCGGACCAGGGAATCTGGTGAAGGTCGCTCCCATCGGCTCCCACGGTATATGGTTTGTCTGTAGCGCCGTTTTGCGATACCACAAAAGCCAGATGAAAACTGTCCGGCGCCCACGTTGTAGTTGCCAGGGATTCTCCCGTGGCGATTTTCACCGGGTTGCTGCCGTCAATGTTTGCGGTCCAAACCTCGGTGCGGTCCCTGGCGGGCTGAGTGACGTACATCACACGCTTTCCGTCCGGCGAGATGGAAGGTTGCGTCGCATTTTCCGATGCGATGTCGGTGGTCTGCTTCGTGCGTACATTGTACGCAGTCAAAAAACCGGTGGCTTTGCCGTTGACGAAATAAATTCCTTTTCCGGAGGGGTCATACATAGGCGAAAAGTCGGGTCCGGTTCCCTGGGTTACCTGCGTGAGCGATTTGTCACTCAGGGTGTACTTCCAGATGTTGGTCAGGCCGCTTACGGTGCGGCTGAACAGCACGGTCTTGCCGGGCTCACCCCAGGCAAGGTCCAGGGTTTCCGCAGTCAGATCACCCAGCGAAGCGATTGAGTGATTGGACAAATCCACTACGTACACGTGTGCGAGCGGGATCAAAGCGATCGCGTCGTGCGTGAATACCAGCAAACGGTTGCCGTCAGGGAAGGGCAAAAGTCGCCGCGGCGGAAACAGCGCAGCATCGAGAGCATAAATCTGCTCCTCGCTTAGGCTGGATCTTTGCGTGCGGAAGATGCCGCGGCTGTCTGCTTTTAGGTAGTAGATGAAGTTGCCATTGGGAGATGGAACTAACGCGAAACCCGAAGCCACGCGATTGGGTTTTCCGCCGAGGGTGGGGACGGCCCAACCTTCGTCGTTACCTTGGAATCTCCCGTAATAGATCTCGGTTCCGTCGGTGGAGAAGCTATCCACAACTTTATCGCCACCGTCATTTGTGAGCTGAAGAGGCTCACCACCGGATGTGAGTATGACAAATACCTGCGAAATGCCGGCCACTTGCGAGGTGAATGCCACGGTGTGGCCGTCGGGAGAAATCCGGGCATTCTCCATGGGCTTGTCCCAATGGCTGATTTGCGTAATCTTCGCCGGCCCGCCGGGAGCGCCGGAGCCGTGCAAAAAGTGATACGCGGCAAATGCAGCTGCAACGAGCAGGAGAACGGCGAACGCGGCGACAACAGCGTATTTCCTGGCGGCAGATGCAGACGCCGGCTGCGCGGCGACTGCGACGCTCGAACTTTTTCCGCTGCCGGGCTCTGGAGCAAAATCGGCCACGGCACTGCTTGCGGACGAGGAAATTCGGCCGGTGCTGGTGTCGCGGCGGAGACGCTTCAAGTCCGTGCGGATATCGGAGGCGGAGTGATAGCGAAGGTCGCGATCCTTTTCGAGCGCCTTGTTGATGATGTCTTCGAGCTTGGGGGGAAGATCGGGGTTCAAGCGAATCGGAGCTGCGGGAGCGCGATTCAGAATCGCGTCAATAATCACGCCGGAGGTTTCACCGCGAAACGGGACGGCGCCGGTGGACATTTCGTAGAGCACCACGCCGAAGGAAAACAGGTCGGTGCGGGCGTCGAGTTCCTTGCCGCGAACCTGCTCGGGCGACATATACGCGACGGTGCCGACGGCAACGCCGGGGCTGGTGAGGTCTTCGGGGCTCACACCCGCGGTCATGGCGGCGGAAATGGTGACGTCCTTCGTGACGGTATGAGCGACGGAGCGGCGAAGCTGCTTGGCCAATCCGAAGTCGAGAATTTTGGCGTGGCCGCGGTCGGTGACGAAAATGTTGGCGGGCTTGATGTCGCGGTGAACAATGCCCTTGGCGTGGGCGGCGTCAAGCGCGTCGGCAATTTCGATGCTGAGGTCGAGAAGGAGTTCCAAATCCATGGGGCGGCCGCTGATGGAGTGCTTTAGAGTTTTGCCATCGAGGCATTCCATGGCCAGGTAGGTCTGGCCGTTAGCTTCGCCGATATCGTAAATGGTGCAGATGTTGGGATGATTCAGCGCGGAGGCGGCGCGCGCTTCGCGGCGGAAGCGTTCGAGCGCTTGCGCGTCTTCAGCCAATTCATGGGGAAGGAATTTCAGCGCGACGAAGCGGCCGAGATTGGTGTCCTCAGCTTTGTACACGACACCCATCCCGCCGCCGCCGAGCTTTTCGACGATGCGGTAGTGCGAAATGGTCTGGCCAATGAGTGAAGAAGGATCCGCCACAGGACGGACATCTTAGGTTGCAGGCGGAAACAAGTCAACGAAGACAGCCGGGCGCGATCCAGCTCCGCTCTAGAGCCGCGCGGGCCACTGTTATTAGATCTTATGCTCGGCGAGGAATTTTTCGGCGTCCATGGCGGCCATACAGCCGGAGCCGGCAGCGGTGATGGCCTGGCGGTAATGATGATCCTGAACGTCACCCGCGGCAAAAACGCCGGGGATGGCGGTCTGGGGGCCGTCGTGAGTGATGATGTAGCCGGCGGCGTCCATTTCGAGCTGGCCTTTAAAAACTTTGGTGTTGGGATCGTGTCCAATGGCGACGAAGACGCCTTCGGTTTCGATAATTTTAATCTCCTTCGTTTCCGTGTTGCGAACGGTCACGCGCTCGACGGACTTCTTGTCCATGTCGTGGACTTCCTCGATGACGTAGGGCGTCATAAATTTGATCTTTTCGTTGGCGCGGGCGCGGTCGAGCATGATTTTGCTGGCGCGGAACTCGTTGCGGCGGTGCATCAGTGTGACGCTCTTGGCGAATTTGGTGAGGAAGGTGGCTTCTTCCATGGCGGTATCGCCGCCGCCTACCACGACGATATCGCGATTGCGGAAAAAATAGCCGTCGCAGGTGGCGCAGGTGGAAACGCCGTGGCCGAGCAGATGGTGCTCGGATTCGATGCCGAGCATGCGCGCGGACGCGCCGGAGGCGATGATCAGCGTCTCGCTTTCGTAAGTTTCTTTTCCGGCTACGATTTTGAAAGGGCGGTTGCTGAGATCCACGGAAGTGACCGCGCCGGAACGAAATTCGGCGCCGAAACGCTGGGCTTGCTTGCGCGCTTGTTCGATAAACTCGGGGCCCAGGATGCCGTCTGGGAACCCGGGGAAGTTTTCGACCATGGTGGTCAGGGCGAGCTGGCCCCCGGGTTCGTAGCCATCGAGCACGAGCGGCTTCAGATCGGCCCGCGCCGCATAGATTGCCGCCGTAAGCCCGGCGCAGCCGCTTCCGATGACTATTACTTTCTCCACAGAATTCTCCTCGATGATTTCGCTCTATTGGATGACTACAAGCGGCACCTTGATTCAGGGCCGAAGAGCCTGATTGTACCATCCCGCGTGCGTGCGGAGCGCAAGAGGGAGCTTCAGCGGCTAAAGCGGACTGGATTCAGTCGAACACTACGTCGTGGCTAAAACCACGACCCACAAAAAACTTCGCGTCGCGCGAATTGGCAATTTGCGCGGCGAAATCGGCTGCGCGATAATGCCGCGAGCGAGATGGCGTCCATGCCTAGTTCCGTGAATCTATTCCGCCTGCTGAACGAATTCATCGTTTTGCTGCTGGGCGCGCTGCTAATTCTGCTGGCACGGTCCGGGCGCGTGGGATTGCCTTCGCGGCCGACAGCGCTGATCGCGCTGGGTGTCTTCTTTCTGTACTGGGGATTTCGCGCATGGGTGCGACCGGAACCGCAGGTTGCGCGTTTGCAATCGAAAATTCGCGCGGGGTCGCTCGCACTCGTGGGGATCCTCATTTTGGCGATACCGCTCGCGCCGCTCCGAAATGCTCCGTCGCTGCTTGGACTTGCGGGCGGCGTGCTTGTGTTGCGCGGAATTCTCGGCATGGTGCTCTTCGTTCGAAGCACGTGACCTGGCGGCGATTCGGACGGCAGAAATGCTTTCCTTCGCTCTTGCCAGCCTGACGGCTTCCGGCTACTCTCGCGCACAGCAGATTCTGCGAGAGGAGATACCCATGCTTAAAGAATTCAAACAATTCGCCATGCGCGGGAATGTGCTGGACATGGCCGTTGGCATCATCATCGGGGCCGCGTTCGGGAAAATTGTGACGTCATTCGTCGGCGATGTGATTATGCCGCCGTTCGGACGCGTTCTTGGAAAAGTGGATTTCTCCGACCTTTTCCTGAATATTTCGGGACAGCACTATGACTCGCTGGCCGCAGCCAAGGCGGCGGGAGCTGCAACTATTAACTACGGCTTGTTCCTGAACACCGTGATCGATTTTCTGATTGTGGCGTTTGTAATTTTTTTGATCATCCGGCAGGTGAACAAATGGCAGAAGCCTGCTCCCGTGGCGCCGACAACGAAGGAGTGCCCGTACTGCGCTTCGACGATCCCGCTGAAGGCGACGCGATGCCCGAATTGCACTTCGGAGCTTCGGGCGTAAAAGCAGTGGCAAATAACTAATTAGGATGCTGGCCTCGCAGACCGGCGGCCTAGCCATCTTTTTTCTCAGAGATGTTTCGCGGTTCCGGCGGAGGATTCTGGCGGCGGCCCTGAATTGAGTGCAGGTGTTCGCGAAGGCGTTCGAGAACGCCCCCAGTCTCGCCTTCGGCAAGCTCCCGCTGGACTTCGGTCAGCGCGAAATGAACGATATCGTGGTGGTGAACCTCTTCGTCGGGCAGCTTTTCGCTTAAATCGAGCCACATTTTGTGCAGCTGATCGATTTCCGTGGGCGTCAGGCGCGGCGCGTGCGGACCCAGATAGAAGATTTGCTCCTGCCCGGCGGGCGTGAAGATTTCCAGTGTTACTCGCGGACGAGGTTCGGGCATGCGCTCCCAGGCCAAACCTATTCCGCGGGCCTGTTCCGTCACCGACATCTTGGAAGAACTTCCGGCCACGATGGTGCTGGATTGAAGGTTCATGGCCGTGCGCAGAATGCCTTCCCACAAATCGTTGGCGGCGGCGACTGCGAGGCGCACGGGCTTGCCTTCCTTTTCCGCAATAGAGAGGACTTTGGTGAAGAGCAACTGCTCGATGGTGCTGAAAAGCTGATCGGGGTCGAGATCGTATTCCCCCGAAGCCGCGCGGCGCAGAACGCGCATGTGCAGAACGACGATATCCTGGTCTTTCACGCGGCGGAGAGCGGTTTCGAGATGGTACAGGCCGTAATAGGTGCTCACCGGAACGAGGATGTTACCGGGAGCCACTCCGACGCTGGTAGGCGTGAGCTCGGCTTCCTTGGCCAGATTGAATTGATCGAGCTCGACGTGCGCCGCGCCGGCCTGGCGCTTGTGCATGCGGTGCTCGGATATCTCGAAGACAGTGAAGAGGATGATGGTGAAAGTGACGCCCGCCATGGTGGCATCAGGCTTGGTGAAGAGGTTGATGACGGCGATGGCCAGGAGCACGAGCGTGATAAGTCCCAACCCGATCGGAATTTCCTTGCCGAAAATCACGGGATTGAGCGGAACGCGATATTCGCGGTCCTGCGGGTGGGTGTAGCGCAACACCAGAACCGCGATGCCCTTCATGGCAAAACTCCAAATCACGCCGAAAGCGTACAGGTTGCCAAGGAAGGTGACGTCGCCGCGGCTGGCAAGAATGGTGATGATCTGAAAGACGACCACGAGATTGATGATGCGGTGAGTGGTTCCAAAACGCGGGTGCGGGTGGCGGAACCAGTCGGTGAGAACGCCATCTTCCGAGACGCGATTGAGCACGCCGTTCGAGCCGACAATCGCGGTATTCACGGCTCCGGCAAGAATCAGCGTGCCGACCACCACAACGAATACGTGAAAGGCCAGTCGAACCGAAAAACTGCCGACCAGATGCATCGACAGGCCGCCGATCAGATTCTCCGTAAAATGTCCACGGACATCATCGGGAATAATCATCACGGCGAAAAACGAAACGAGCGAAGTGAAGACCAGGCTGTAAATGAAAATCACCAGCCCGGCCTTTTTCAGGTTCTTTAGCTTGGGAGACTCGATCTCGCGATACACCTGCGCCAGGGATTCTTCGCCGCTCATGGCCAGAACGGAATGGCCGAGGCCGACGAAGATCGCGATGAGCGTAATCATATGGGCCCACTGGTAGCGGTCGAGCCAGCCGAGCGAGCCCTTATCGAGCTTCATGTTCTGCGGCAGGGGCGCGGGGGGGAGATGCCAGCCTCCGCGGACGTACAAGGTGTAAAAGCACCAGCTAATCAGCATCACCACCATGACGGTGGTGAGCTGCATGATGCGCAGGGCCTTTCCGCTCGATTCCGGCACACCTTTGATGTTTTCCCACCAAAAATACACGGTGATGATGATGGCCACCGCGGCGGCGGCGCCGTTGACGTGGAGGTGAATGGGAATGTGCGCGTAGACAAAGAGTTCGTTCAGAACGCCGGCCAGATATTGCCCCGCGGACACGCCGCTAATCGGGCCGGTGAGGACGTAATCGAACATCAACGCGGAGACGGAGAATTTCGCCAGCGTCCCGCCCAGCGCTTCTTTGACTACGCGATACACGCCGCCGCGGACGAACATGCTGCAACTTTCCACATAGATCGCGCGCACTGCGTAGGAGAACAACATGATGCCGAGGATGAACCAGGGAGCGGTCTTGCCGATGAACTGCTCGGCTTCGCCGCCGGCGTAATAGGCCGAAGAGGCTAGATCGTTAAGTACAATGGCTGCCGCGCGCCAGAAAGAGATGAAGGCGAGCATGGCCGTAGTGGCCACCAGGACTTTGGCGATGGGGCGTGCCTTCGGCGGTGTGAAAATGTGGCCCTTGGAGTCGTCGGATGCCATACGCTATTTTGAGACGTGGGAAAGCACTATACGTTGAAACAACACCAAAAAGGAAGCTTTGCGCCGCGCCGGTGCTGCTAGCTGTACATATTGCCGCTTATGCCGTGCGTGATCTGAACTCACGGGCGCAATCCGGGCAGGGGCAAATTTCCCGCAGATGCTCGAAGCTGTAGATGCCGGTAGCGTGGCTATCGGAAAATTCGATCTGGATGGCATAGCTTCCGACGGCGGTGGCGCCCTTGGCGGTGACGCGCGGCTTGAACATGGGCAGCAACGCGCTTGCTGCAATTGGTCCACCGGCCTTCTCTCCGATGCGAGCCTTTTTTTCGCGCTCGTCATTGCAGAGCGCGCAGGGGCAATGGTCGCGCAAATAGGGGAAATCGTAGCGGCTGGTATGGCCGTCCGACCACGTGACTTCTACCCCTTCGCCCGTGGAGACGCGCACTTTCACGTCCTTCGGTTTCTTGCGCGAATCTTGTGGTATCGGCATCCCTTAATTCTAACAGACTTGCCCAATTTCACTTGTTGGCCGGCACCCACCTCACAAATCGAGCGTAAGCATTGGAATTCATGGGCACCTTTGCGATACTTCTCGGGCCGGCCATTCCCACCTCATGAAGCCCGCGTCGAACACAGCCGGAATGAGAGAAAATCAGATGAAACGATTGGAAGTATGTAGCGTCCGACACCTCGTTGTGGACAAGACCTGGACTCGAATGCCAAGCGCGCGCATTCGCCTGTTTCTCGTAACGATTCTGGCCGCTGTGGCAAGTCTCAGTCCTAGTGCGACTTTCGCCCAGCTGAACTCTCCCGTTGGAAAGTGCCCTCCACCGACGCGAACGGACGCGACAGTGGAAACAATTCACGGCATTTCGGTCGCCGATGCCTACCGCTGGCTCGAAGACCAGGACAGCCCGGAAACGCGCGCGTGGATCGACGCGCAAGATCGCTGCACGACCGCGGTCCTTGGCGCCGTGCCGGATCGCGCATCCATCGCCAAACGGCTCGGCGAACTGATGAAGGTGGACTCGTTCGGTCTTCCTGTAGAACGCAATGGGTACTTTTTCTTTTCTAAACGCCGCAAGGACCAGGATTTGTTCGTCATCTACCAGCGCCACGGCTTGCTGGGCAGCGACGAAGTGCTGGTTGATCCTCATTCGCTGAGCGCCGACCACTCCACGAGCGTCACGCTGATGGACGTCTCGCATGACGCGAGCGTGGTGGCTTACGGTGTTCGCGCCGGCGGGCAAGACGAAGTGACCATTCATTTTCTCGATACAAAAACACACACGGAATTGCCCGAGCAGCTCCCGAAAGCACTGTACGAGGGAATCGCACTGCAACCGGATAATAGAGGTGTTTATTATTCGCTCATGCAGCCTGAGGGGCCTCGTGCTTACCACCATGTGATGGGTACGCCTCTGACGGCCGATAAGGAAATCTTTGGAAAAGGCTATGGCCGAGACATGGGTATTGGGGTCGGTTTATCCGAAGACGGCCGCTATCTATTGATTCAACTCGTATATGGAACCGCCAGCACGGAAGCTGATCTCTATTTTCAAGACTTGCAGCGCGGAGGGCCAATCAAGCCCATCGTGAGTGGCGTGCCTTCAGTCTTTCAGGGGGACATCGAGGGCGGCGCGCTTTATGTTTACACAAATTGGAAAGCTCCCAATTGGCAGGTGTTCCGAGCCGATTTGCAGCACCCCACGCGCGAATTCTGGAAGGAGATCATCCCCGAAAGCGACGCGGCAATTGAAAACGTCAGCCTGGTGGGCGGGAAAATTCTTGTGCAGTACGTGCGTAACGCCACTTCACAATTGAAGATATTCGAAACGAATGGAAAATCTGACGGTGAGGTAGCTCTCCCGGCACTTGGGGCCGTGGCGAGTTCCATTGGCGGATGGGAAGAAAAGAACGTTTTCGTCAATTTCCAATCATTTAACATTCCGGCCGGCGTCTATCGCTATGACGTTAAAGACGGAAAGATGGAGACGTGGGCGAGTCCCCAGGTGCCGCTCGACACCGGCGCCTACACGGTGGAACAAGTCTGGTACGAATCCAAGGACAAGACGCGGGTGCCCATGTTTTTAGTTTACAAGATGGGTTTGACGCGAGATTTGCCGCATCCCGTGTTGCTGACCGGCTACGGCGGGTTCGACGTGAACCTCACGCCCGGTTTTGACCCTTCGGCAATCGTGTGGGCGGACGCGGGCGGCATCTTCGCGCAGCCGAATCTGCGCGGCGGCGGCGAGTTCGGCGAAGCGTGGCATCATGCCGGAATGATGGAGAAGAAGCAGACGGTGTTTGACGATTTTGAATCCGCCGCGGAGTGGTTGATCGCGAACGGTTACACGAACGCGAAAAAGCTCGCAATCAAAGGCGGGAGTAATGGTGGACTCCTGGTGGGTGCCGCGCTGACGCAGAAGCCGGAGCTGTTTCAAGCGGTTGTTTGCGACTACCCGCTACTGGACATGCTGCGCTACCACAAGTTCGAAGAAGGGCCATTCTGGATCGCGGAATATGGCTCAGCCGACGATGCCGCGCAGTTTAAATATCTCTACGCTTATTCTCCATACCACAATGTGAAGCAGGATGTGAAATATCCGGCGGTACTTTTCGTCACCGGCGACGGCGACACGCGCGTGGCCCCGCTACACGCGCGCAAGATGGCTGCGCGGCTGCAAGCGGCCACGGCGTCGGATCGTCCAATCCTTTTGCTTTACGATACGAAATCCGGGCATTCCGGCGGGCGTCCCCTTACCAAACAGATCGAAGAGAACACCGACATACTCAGCTTTCTATTTCTCGAACTCGGAATAAAACAGCACTGACGCAAGGATTCAGGCGGGTTCGACGCTGAGAGATTGCGTGATGTGCGTAAGCCGGCCATGGGCGAATTCGATGCGGCGATCGGCGAGGCGCGCGATGGAGGGGTCGTGCGTCACCATCAGAATCGTGTGGCCTCCAGCGTGGAGTTCGCGGAAAAGCTGGATCACGGTGGCTTCGTTGGCCTCGTCGAGATTTCCGGTGGGCTCGTCGGCGAGTATGAGCTTCGGATGATTGATGAGCGCGCGGGCTACGGCGACGCGCTGCTGCTCGCCGCCGGAAAGCTCTCCGGGAAGGTGCTCGATACGATCGCCCAGGCCGACACGCTCAAGCGATTCGCGCGCTTCCTTTTCATCCGTCGTGCTGTGAAAATATTGCGCCAGCATCACGTTTTCCACCGCGGTCAAGTAGGGGACGAGGTGGAATTGCTGGAAAACGAAGCCGACTTTTTCGGCGCGGAAACGCGTCAGCCCTGATTCATTGAGCCGCGCGACATCGGTGCCGTCCACGACGGCCTGGCCGGAGCTGGCAGTGTCCAGGCCGCCGAGAATATTGATGAGCGTGGTCTTGCCCGAGCCGGACGGCCCCATGATGGCGATCCATTCTCCGGCTCCGACGCTAAAGGACACCCCGGCGAGAGCGCGGACGCTGCCGTACTCTTTGCTCAAGCTCTCGACTTGTACGAGCGGCGGCACTATTCCCCTCTAAAAATTACCGCAGGTTTAACTTTTCCCAAGAGCCGCAAAGGCAGGGCTCCAGCCAGAGCGACGGCAATCATCAGCGCGATGGTGAGCGGAAAAATTTCCCAGCGCGGCGAAATCGCAGCGCCAAACACGCGCTGGCCCATCCAGTGTGACAATGCGACACCTAAAATCGTTCCGAGAATGCCGCCAGCCGCGCCGAGCACGCCAACTTCGGCCATGAATAATCCAACAACGCGGGAAATCGAGCCGCCGAGAGCTTTCATCAAGCCCACATCTTCGCGGCGTTCCATGGCCAGGGCGGCCATGGTGGCGAGCACGCAGAGCGCGGTGAGCACGAGGATCAGCACGACCATTGCAACGATGAGCAGACGGATGCGATCGAGGAGCTCGCCCTCCGCTTGGGTCACCTGGCGGATGGGCCGCACTTCGAATGACGGAAGCGAAGTGGCGAGCCGCGCGGCGTAATCGGCGATGGTTTTTGGCGTGCCGGTGACGCTCAACTGCACGAGGCCGATTTGCCCGGGCAGCCCAGCGAGTTTTTGCGCGTCGGCCAAGTTCATGAAGACTTGATTATCTTCGGCGCCGCCCGCCTCCAGTATTCCGACGACAATGAACTGGGCACTTTTGCCCAAGTATGCCAAAGGGAGGTGGCTGCCGAGAGAAAGATGGAGTTGCCGGGCGACGTTGCGTCCGACCACGGCCGGAAGCCGCTCGCCACGAGGCGGCGTCCATTTGCCTTCGATCTTCCAGGCGGGCTCGAGCTTCGGGAGTTCTTCGAGCTTGGTTCCGGCGACAACCACCAGCGTTTTGCCGGCGCGCCCGACAATATAGAGAAACGGCGCGGCGGCGACAACCGCCGGATCTTTGAGTTGCTGGACTGCCGGTAGCACTTCGCTTTCGTTCGTGAGAGCGGAGGAAGCGGCGCCGGGCATTTGCGTTTGCTCGTCGTGGCCCGGCGAAATCACCAGGTTCGCGCCCAGCATGCGAAATTCCTGCGTGAGCTTGCGTTCCACATCAAGCTCGAGATTGAGCAGCGCGGAAATCACCATGGAGCCACTTACCAAGGCAAGAATTGCGACGGTCAAGCGACCGCGGCTCCCTCGCAAAAGCTTCCACAGAAGGCGCCAGAACATTACTCGCCCCGCAGAATGGGCGCAGGATCGAAATGCGCCGCGCGCCGGAGTGGAATCAAACTTCCGGCGAATGCCACGATGGCCGCGAGACCGAGAACCACGGGAAGCAGAATCAATCGCGGAGCGGCGGGAGTGCCAAAGACGCTCGCACCCAAGGATCGAGCGAGCGCGGCGCCTACGACAAATCCGATTGCTCCGCCCGCGATGGCGAGCATTAATTGCTCCGCGAGAAAGATGCTGGTGACGAGCGCGTTCGTTGCGCCGAGAGCCTTCATTACGCCAATTTCGGAGCGGCGTTCGAGGACGGTGGCTGCGGAAGTGGCGGCAACGGCCAGGGCCGCCGCGCCAAGGGCCGCCAGGGTGACGATCCAAAGCAGCGTGCCCACATGCGAGAGGATGCGGCCTTCGGTGTCTGCGACACGGCGAATCGTGCGCACGTCCGTATCGGGGAAGGCGGTCTTGATTTGAGAGCTGATCGACGAAATGTATGGCGAGCAGAACCAGCGATCATATTCCGTGGGCGTCATCTTGAGCGGATCGCGTTCGGAAAATGCGTCGGCGGGTTTCGTCAGCGCGCTGACGAAAAGCTGACGAAATTGGCCCGAATGGCCGGCAAATTGTTGAGCGAACGAGAGCGGAACGAGAATGGCGTTGTCCTCTGCTCCGCCGGTTGAAACTACTCCGGTGACAACGAGAGTCGATGCGTCGCTCGCCGCCTCCGTGTGTCTCACCTGGATATTTTTCCCGATCGCGAGTGCTTCGGGATCGCGCGCAGCGAGGCTTGCGCCGATAACGGCTTCGTTTGCGCCGTCGCGGAACCAGCGGCCCTGGATTTTCCACGACGGATGCGTCGAACTTAGGCCGGTCTTGAAGGTGGTCCCGTCCGGCACGGGGACTTCATGCTCATACCACGTGCCGATTACGGTCGTGTTCACGGGGCGATTTGCGCCAACGAAGGCTGGAACATCGAGGAACGGCGTGAAGCCGAGGATATTGTGGCGCCAGAAGATCATTTTCAGTTTGCCGAGGTCGGCTTCTTTCAGGTAGGCGCCTTCATCCACGGGGCGATAATCCACGCCGCCGATTTCGACCGGAAGAGTGTCGGCTTGCGGAGTGACGAGCAAGTTCGCGCCTAGGCTGCGGAATTCGCGAGCCAGGCGGTCGCCGACTTCCAGGGCGATGGTCAGCGTAGAGGTGGCCACGGCCATACCCACTACTAGCGCGGCCGCGGTGAGAACTTTGCGGCGCGGATTACGAACGAAGGATTCCCGTACGAGGCGGGCGAACATGGGTCAGGAGTGAATCTTCGCGGCGGCATCGGACAGCGCCGAAAGGTCCACAATCACTTCTCCCCCTTCCACGCGCGACTTCACGGCGATGGGATTGCAACCGCCCGATTGGCCGATCGAAGGAATGTAAATAGCTGCGCCGCAATTCCGGCAGATGACGTTCTGGCCTTCCTGGCGATAACCGGAGGCGCCGCAAATCTGGCAAGCGTCAAGAGCGGTGGCGAAATCACCATTCTGCCGGTGGATCACGAGAAAGCGGATCACGGAGCCATCCACGTCGGCAGTGTAATAGTGGAGGCTCGAGTCGGTGAGTTCGGCAAGTGGGACGCGGACCTGGCCGTTCTGGGCTACGAGCGTCTGTGCAGGCACCGGCGCGGCTGCTGCGCGCGCATAAACGTAATCGGCAGCAAAGGAAAGGACCACGAGGACGCACAGGACGGCGGCGGCGAAACTCCAGCGGCGCTGGCGGCGATATTGCCACTCGCGCATCCGGCGATCAGCTGAGTTCGCGGCTTCCTCCGCGGGTGGCTTCCTGGCGCTGAACCATTCGCGCAAGACGAGCAGCGCGGCAGCGCCCAGAATCAAGACGAAGAAAAATACTTCGTTGCGCACGATGGGGCCAATGGTGGACATCTCGCGCTTGCTCGACGGAATCCACATGGCCTCGCTGAGTTCGTGGATGCCGGTCAATGCGAGCTGAAAAGCGACCACCATCAGGATGGCGCTGGTGGCCTTGAAGAAACGGTGCAGCGGAATTCGGAGGGTGCCCTGGAAGAAGAAAAGTCCCACGGCGACGGCGATGGCGATGCCGAGGACGGTGCCGATCCAAACCTGTACGCCAGCGCTAGATAGCTCGACCGCGCGCAGGATGAGCACGAGCTCGGCTCCTTCGCGCAAAACCATGAGAAACACAAAAAATCCAATGCCCCACCCTGCCGCGCGATTGGACCGCTGGGCGTAAATTTCGACGCGCTGTTCGATTTCCTTTTTCAGATGGCGCGCCACGCGGTTCATCCAGATAATCATGGTGATCACTAGGGCGGCGGCGGCGAGCATCAGCAGGCCTTCGAAGCCGTCCTCGCTGACCCGCCAGCGCTGCAGAAGGATGGCAGCAAGGACGCTCGATAACGAGGCTAAAGTCACGCCGCCCCAGACGTATCCCGCGAGGGCACGGCGACCGGTGCGGTTCAGATAGACGAGGACGATGCCGACCACGAGCGCGGCTTCGACGCCTTCACGAAGAGCTACGAGAAGAGCAGAGAGCATAAAATGCCAGTTGAAAATCGGTTTCAACTGGAAGTCGGAGTTTATCGCGGTAGATGCGGAATAGCAAGTAAATCCAAAGGTGTTCAAAGGCCTATCCCGCTCATTCCCTGTACAATAGCTGGTGGGAAATCGCAGTGGGTGGCAACGCGATAGCGTAGGAACGAGCGTCTAAGTAACTTATGGCATCCGGGCGAAACAATCGGCCATCTTACTGTTCGGCACGTATCGTAGCGCTGCTCGCGATTATTTTGTTGGGTAGGTTGCCAGCGCTTCGGGCGACCGCAAGGCCGAATGGGCCGAGCCAAACTACTACAACCCCGCAGAGTTCTTTTTCCGGTTCCCCGACGCCACAGCATGTGCCCGACAAGAAGGCGCGGGCTAACGGCGCGGGTTCTCCGACGACTAAGGCCGACCTGAAGAAAGCCAAGGAAGCGTACAAGCGAGGGCTTCGCGCGGAGAAGCAGGAAAATTGGGACGCGGCCTACGAAGCTTATTCCGATGCGTCAAACTGGGCGCCCGATGAAAGCGAATATGCTCTGCACCGCGCGATTGCACACGGCCAGGCGGTGCAGAAGAAGCTCGACCTCGCCGAGCGCCAGGCAGTTTCCGGCGAGATTCCTGCGGCGCTTCGTACTCTTCGGGAAGCGCGGGAGCTCGATCCTTCGAACAAAGTGATTCGCGAGCGCCTGAAAGAGCTTGCAGCGCTCGATCCTAGCCAGCCAAAACCGGTAGCGGCAGCGCTCGAACTCGCGTCCGAAATGCACCTGGAACATTTGCCGGGCAAACAGAACTTCCGCCTGCATGGACGAACCAAAGACGCCTACGAAGAGGTCGCGCGACGATTCGGAGTGCAGGTGGCCTTTGACGCGGACCTTCGCTCCGTTCCGGTGCGTCTGGATGCCGACGATCTGGACTTTGCGACGGTGATGCGAATCCTGGGAGAGGCAACCCAGACATTCTGGCGGCCCCTGACCAAGCATCTATTTTTTGTGGCGGACGATACGCTGCAGAAACGGAAGGATTTCGACATCTCCATCGTGCGCACGGTGCTTTTTTCGTCCACGGAGTCGGACGAACAGATGACCGAGATCTCGCGGCTCGTGCGAGAGGTTGCCGGGATCACGCGCAGCGATCTCGATAAACGCAGCCGCACACTCACCATGCGGGCCTCGCCGCGAGCGATTGCCTTGGCCTCGAGCGTGATCGAAGACATCGAAAAGCCGGCGGGCGAGATCGTGCTCGAAATCGAGATTCTGCAATTGGACCGCACTTTTGCGCGGAACCTTGGGGTCACCCCGCCGCAGACGGCCAAGGTCTATACCATTCCCCCCAACGCCGTTTCCGAGGCGCAATCGGGACTGCAAGGATTGATCGCTGTCCTCACACAGATATTCGGCCAGCCATCGTCGGTCGCGGGACTCACACCGACGCAAATTTCCTCGCTGATCAGCTCGGGACAGCTCAACGTCGGAGGACTCATACCTCCGCTGATCGCGTTTGGCGGAGGCGCAACGACTTTTCTTGCCACGCTTCCCGGAGCAGCGGCGAGCTTTTCGGAAATGCTTTCAGCCGTGCGCCACGGCCGGCGCATTCTGCTGCGCGCCGAAGATGGGCAACCGGCAACGTTCTTCGTGGGCAGCCGCGTTCCGGTGTCGCTGGCGCAGTATTCTCCGAGCCTGGGAGGGACCGGCGTGAACGTCCCGGGCGTAAACGGTGTAAATTTTCCGACTACTAATCTGCCGACCGGAACGAATCCTGACTTCGTGACCACCGCAGACGTGAACGCCGACAACTTCCAGGACGTGATCGCCGCGAATTTCACGGACGGGACACTCTCGATTTTTCTGGGCAACGGCGATGGGACGTTCCAGAATCCGATCACGCCGCCGCCGGCTACCGGCAAGAATCCCGTTTGCATCGCGACGGGAAGCTTCGACGCGAATAACAACACGAACGTCGATTTGGCGGTGGCGAACCAGGCCGACAACACGCTTTCGATCCTGTTGGGGAATGGAGACGGAACCTTTACGGCGGCGGCCAACGTACCGACAGGCAATCATCCCAGCTTCGTGGTGGCGTCCGCGCTCAAGCCCAGTGGGCTTCAGGATCTGATCGTCGCGAACCAGAACGACAACACGATCTCCGTGTTCATGGGAAATGGCGACGGAACTTTCACGCACACGAACGATTACCCCACGGGACACGGCCCGACCGGCCTGGCAGTGGGCGATTTCAATGGCGACGGCAATCCGGATGTGGCGGTGACGAACCAGACGGACAATTCGGTCTCCGTCTATCTGGGGAACGGAGACGGCACCTTCCAGACACCGCATACCTATGCAACCGGCCAGACGCCGGTCTTCGTGGCGACGGCCGACTTCAACGGGGACAGTCTTCTGGATATCGCCACTGCGAATATGGGAGTGGCGACCGCGACGAACACTGGCGACAATGTGTCAATTTTGCTGGGCAACGGGGACGGCACGTTCGGCACAGCGGCAGTGCCGAGAACGGATTTTCCGGCGGGAACCACTCCTACTTCGATTGCGGTCGCGGATTTCAACGTTGACGGTATCCCGGACCTGGCGGTGTCCGCTCAGGGCGACAACGCAGTTTCCATCCTGCTGGGACTTGGCGAGGGCACCTTCGGCCAATTCTTTCAGCTGCCGGTGCAGACCAATCCCGACTCCATAGCGACGGCCGAATTCGACTCCACGGGGCAGGCCGATCTGGCAGTAGCCAACAACGAATCAAACACTGTGTCGGTGATCCTGAATTCGACGACATTTTCGATCGGAAATGGGCTGGCAGGAACGCAGTTTCCGAGCTCGCAATATATCGATGTAGGTTTGAAGGTGAAGGCAACGCCGCGCATCCATTTGAACGACGAAGTAACGCTGCAGCTTGAGTTTGAAATCAGCAGCCTGGCGGGGTCGAGCTTGAACAACATCCCGGTGATTTCAAACCAAACTCTGCATCAGACGGTGCGGGTGAAAGAGAATGAAACGGCGGCGATAGGCGCATTTCGCGAGCCGCAGTACATTCGTTCGCTGAACGGCGTGCCAGCGCTGGGAGGCGTTCCCGGCGCGGGGCTGCTCGGAGCGGATGTGAACGCGCAGAAAGAAGACACGGAGCTGATGATACTCGTTACGCCGCGCATTGTGGCTCGCGAAGCGCGCAAGGACCACGTCATTTACGCTGGACGCGGCGCACCGGAGGGACCCGGCGCGCTGGGCCCCACGCGCGAAGAGCGACAGGCCCCGCTACGCCAGCCTCGGCCACAACCTCAACCTCAACCTCAGCCTCCGAGCCAAGCGGAGCCGCCTCCACAACCAGAGCCCGAACCGGAGCCGGAGCCCGAACCGGAGCCGCAGCCTGAACCTCCACAGCAGTAGCAATGCAAGAATGTACGAGCAACTCCCGGAGCGTTAAGGCGTGGCATCGAGAACTACCACGGGTTGGTAGGTGCGCGGCACGACCGGATCGGCAATCGCAATCAACTTTCCCTGCTGATTGAAGACGCGCAACCGCGTCGGCTTCCAGTCGCCTGAATCCAGCTCAGAGGGAGAACCTTGAACCGAGGCTGTCCGCCCGGGCTGAATCTGCGCGAGCGGGAGATTGAATTTCGCGCCATGGCGAACGCGCTTCTCGATAACGGGCAGCACGGTGGCGCGGGGCAATTCTGGAAGCAGATTTTCGAGCTGAATCACTCGTTCCATCAGGCGGCCGGCTTTGGCGTCCTCTTCAAGTTCCGGAAGCCCCACGGCCTGGTCCAGCGTGAATTCGCCGACGGCAGTGCGGGTAATTTCGGCAAGATGCGCGCCGGCTCCGTGAAGTTTTCCGAGTTCATGCGCGAGCGAGCGGATGTAAGTTCCGGCGCCGCATTCGACCACGAACCGCGCGAGCGCTCCTTCGATGCCCGTCAGGCGAAACTCGAAGACTTCTACTTCGACGGGCTCGAGTATTACAGGCTTGTGCTTGCGCGCGAGCTCATGCGCCGGGCGCCCGTGGATTTTTTTCGCGGAGAAGGATGGCGGAGTCTGCCGAGTTTTGCCGAGAAACTGCTCGGCGTGGGCCCGCAGCGCTTCGGCGTTGAGTTCGGGCGCGGCATCAGGGCCGAGCGGTTCGCCATCAGCGTCGTACGTATCGGTAGAGAATCCGAAGCGGACGGCGCAGGTATATCGCTTGCGCCGCCCGGCATAAAAGCGTGCCAGGCGCGTGGCGCGTCCCAAGGCCAGTACCAGCACGCCGGTGGCGAGCGGGTCGAGCGTGCCGAAATGGCCTATGCCACGAAATCCAACTAGGCGGCGGACAGCTTCGACTACGTCGTGCGAAGTCTTTCCGCCCGGCTTGTTGATGACGATAATTCCGTCGAATGGCGGGGGTTGTAAAGTTCTGGGCATAGGTCAGTCGTTTTCTACAGCGTCGGCATCTGCGGCACGCCATACCGGAGCCCACACGCATGCCGGAAAACATGCGGTGCTAAAAGACGGTGCTACAAATTCTCGGATGGATTGGTCTTTTTCAGGAGCTGATCAATATGATGGCCGTATTCTTCCGATTGATCGAGGAGAAAAATCACTTCCGGCGCGCGCCGCAAGTTGAGGCGCTCGACCAGCTCGTGACGCACGTAACCAGACGCCGCTTTCAAACCGGCCAGAGTTTGCGCGCGTTCGGTATCGTCCTCCGCAAGCTGGACGAACACGCGCACGACGCGCATGCCGGCGCCCAAACGGACTTCGGTGACCATCACGGGGCCGGCCAGCCTCGGGTCCTTGAGTTCTCCCGCGAGCATCAGGCTCACTTCGTTTCGAATTTCTTCGGCAATGCGTTCCGGACGATGTCCAGCGATCATGATTCACTATCCTCAAAATATTCAATTTCCTGCGAGACTAAATCGCGACCCAGCATGCGCTCCGATTCCGCGGCGATGGCCGTGAGTGATTCTTCCAGATGCCTGCCGTCACCCGAGATGCTCACTACGCCGACCCGCGAGCGCTGCCAGAGCTCCTGGTGCTCGAGCTCAGCGACGGCCACGTTGAAGTGGGCGCGCAGCCGGTCTTTCAAGCTGCGCAGGACTTGCCGTTTGTCCTTGAGGGACTGCGCATCGGAGATTTGAATTTCCAGGGTGAGGAGGCCTATCGGCATTTTCGCCCCCCGTAACTTCCGGGCGAGAATCCTATTTCAATTGCGCCGAGCTTCCGCGCTTTCCTGCCGTGCACCTTTGATCGAGCCAGCGATTGCCGGGCCACCGCTGATGCTGGCCCCGAGCGGGCTCGTCTTTTCCATCTTAAAGCACTCGAGGATGTCGCCGACTTTGACGTCGTTAAAATTCGAGACGCCGACACCGCATTCAAAGCCCTGGCGCACTTCGTTCGCGTCTTCCTTAAAGCGGCGCAGCGAGCTGATTCTGCCGGTGTAGACGACCGTGTTGTCGCGCAGCACGCGAACGTCCGCGTCGCGTTTCAAAATGCCGTCGAGGACCGAGCATCCGGCAATCATGCCGACGCCCTTGACGCGGAAAGTGTCGCGAACTTCGGCGCGGCCGAGATAGGTTTCTTTGATTATCGGCGCGAGCAATCCAGCGACGGCTAGCCTCAGCTCATCGAGCAATTCGTAGATGATGGTGTGCAGGCGGATATCCACGCCTTCGCGTTGTGCGAGCTCGGACGCCTTGCGCTCGGGGCGCACGTTGAACGCCACGATGATGGCATTCGAAGCGGAAGCGAGCAGCACGTCCGTTTCCGTCACCGCGCCGACGCTGGCCTGGAGCACTTTCAGCTTGACTTGATCGTTCGAGAGCTTCGGCAGCATTTCGTTCAGCACTTCGACGGAGCCTTGCACGTCCGCCTTGACGACCACCGGGAGATCCTTGACCTCGCCGGAACGGAGCTGCTCGTGCAATTGGTCAAGCGTGAGACGGCCGCTGGCGGATTTGGCGAGCGAAGCCTCGCGCTGTTTCGATTGGCGATATTCGACGATATGGCGCGCTTTGGCTTCGTCGGCCACCTGGAACTGATCGCCTGCTTCCGGAACGCCCTGCAAGCCGAGCACTTCGACGGGCGTGGCCGGACCGGCTTGCTTAATCGGAGTGCCGCGATCATCGAACATGGCGCGGACTTTGCCGTACACCGAGCCGACGATGAAAACGTCGCCGACGTGCAGAGTTCCGTTCTGTACGAGAACGGTGGCAACCGGGCCGCGGCCCTTGTCCACGCGAGATTCGAGGACCGTGCCGCTGGCTGGAGCATCGGGATCGGCTTTTAGCTCGCGCAGATCACCGACCAAGAGAATCATCTCCAGCAGCTTGGGAATATTTTTCTTGGACTTGGCGGAAACTTCGACCATGACTGTGTCGCCGCCCCATTCCTCGGGCATGAGTCCCTTATCGGACAGCTGGCGCTTCACACGCTCAGGCTGGGCGTCCGGTTTGTCGATCTTATTGATGGCTACGATGATGGGCACACCTGCTGCGCGCGCATGCGAAATGGCTTCTTCGGTCTGGGGCATCACACCGTCATCCGCACCGACCACCAGGACTACGATATCGGTGACTTTGGCGCCGCGCGCACGCATTCGCGTGAATGCTTCGTGGCCCGGCGTATCGATGAATACGATGCGGCGGTCGTCGATGCGAACTTCATACGCGCCGATATGCTGCGTGATTCCGCCGGCTTCTCCGGCGGCGACATCGGTGGTGCGGATAGCGTCGAGAAGGCTGGTCTTGCCATGATCGACGTGGCCCATGACGGTGACGACCGGCGCACGCGGAACCATGTTGCCGGTGCGCTCTTCTTTGATTTTCTCTTCCTGAACGACTTGCTCTTCGAAAGTGACAACCTGCACGATGCCGTTGAAGGCTTCCGCGAGGCTCGTCGCCGTAGGCACATCGAGCGCCTGGTTGATGCTGGCGAAGACGCCACGATCGAGCAAGGTTTTCAACAAATCCTTGGCACGGATATCAAGTTTTTCGGCGAGTTCACGTACCGTGATTCCTTCGGTGACCGTGACGGCGCGTGGCTCGCGCTGAACGGGCGCAACCGGCTCAACTTGCGTTGCGCGGCCTGGGCCTGCTCCCGCACGTGGACGCACAGGATGAAGTTTGCGTTCACCTTCAGCGTAGCGCTTTTCGATTAACGGGCGGCCACGCGAAGCGGGAGGTTTGCGCGCATAGAGAGGCTTGCCCGGTTCAGCCTTGGGAACACCAGCGCCAGGCCTTTGTGTGCCGACGGGCCCCTGGCCGGGACGTCCGCCGCCACCACCGCCACTGCCAGGGCGCGACGGGAAACGCGACGGAGGTGCGCCAGGGCGACTTGCTCCACCGGGGCGACTCTGTCCAGGCGCTGCGGCCGGGCGAAATCCTTGAGGAGCGCCGGGGCGGGGCTGACCCGGGCCCGACGGCGATGTGGGACGCACAGGATATCTTTGACCCGAAGGAGAAGTGCCACTCGCTGGCCGCTGTGTTGAGGGTGCAGCCGCGGCTGGGCGCTGGCTTGCAGGAGCGCCGGGCTGTACTGGTGTTGCCCCGGGAGCCGCCGGACGCGCGGGAACAGTTGACCTTGGTGCTGCAGGTGCCGCGCCGGGCTTCGCGGCTGCGGCAGACGCAGGTGCGCCGGGCGGAATGATTGCGGGTTTGGCTCCAACCGGAGGATGCGCAGGCGAATGGACCGCCGCAGCGCCAGAGGCAGGTGTAGCGCCGGGCCGCGCGGCAGGCGCGGGAGGACGAAGTCCGGGGGCCACACCCGTTCCGGGAGTTGGGCCGGCTGCGGGCCTTGCCGCTGCTGGTGACGGCGGCGCAGCAGCGGACGGACGAGCGGAGCTCTTTGATTTTGCGGCAGCAGCCTTGGCGGCTTTGTCCGCTTCCGCCGCAGCTTCCTGCGCCGCCAGGCCGAGGAAATGCTTGCGCGCGAGCTCGGCGTGAGAATTGTCGATTGAGCTCGAGTGCGTCTTCTTCTCGGTGACTCCGATTTCCGGAAGGTACTCGATCAGGACTTTGGCCTTGATCTCTAGTTCCCGGGCCAGCTCATTGATGCGAACTTGATTCGAATCTGCCATCATCCTCTTTCTTCTTACATTTCTCGGATTGCTGCCAAATAACAGGTAGAAAGCGCTTGCGTTACTTCTCCGAGCCCGGCAGCGAACTGCCGTCCACTTCTTCTTCGGCTTCTTCGGTAGCTGCGCCCACGGACTCTGCTTCTGCTTCGGCCGGTGTCTCTTCGACCGACGCAGCGCTGGCGACTTCCCCGCCACCCGACGCTACCTCTTCTTCCGCTTCTTCGGTTGCCGCATCCACGGACTCTGCTTCTACCTCGGCTGGCGTCTCTTCGAGCGACGCTGCGCCGGCGACTTTCTCGCCACCCGACGCTACCTCTTCTTCCGCTTCTTCCGTTGCCGCATCCACGGATTCGGCTTCCGCCTCGGAGTTGGCCTCCGCGGCCGGAGCATCTTCTGTCGCCGCAACTCCAGCTGCGTCTCCCACTCCGGCTTCGCCTTCGACCGGGGCCGCTTCCGGAGGCGCAGATGCCGCCGCTTCCAGAGCTTCGAAGTACGCGGCGACGGACTGGTGAATTTTCTCGACCATCTTTTCGCCGATGCCGGGGATTTCGACGAGCTGCTCGGGCGTCATATCCGCGAGCTTTTCAATCGAAGTGATCCCGGCGGCTTCGAGCTTTTCAATGGTCTTGGGGCCGACACCCTCGAGCTCCGTGAGCGGCGTGCCCGGAGCGGTGAGCGCGGCCATCTGCGCTTCGATTTCGCGGCGCTTCTCTTCCTCGCTCTTGATGTCGATGTTCCAGCCGATCAACTTGCTCGCGAGCCGCACGTTCTGGCCCTTCTTGCCGATGGCGAGCGAAAGCTGGGTGTCTTCCACGATCACTTCCAGGCGCTTTTCTTCCGGGTCAACTATTTGCACGCGCGTAACTTTTGCCGGGCTCAATGCCTTTTGCGCGAACGCGATGGTTTCTTCGTTGTGCGGAATGATATCGATTTTCTCTCCACGAAGTTCGCGGATAATGGACTGCACGCGCATGCCCTTCATGCCCACGCAAGCGCCCACGGGATCCACATCTTTGTCGCGGCTTTCAACCGCGATTTTCGTGCGCTCGCCGGCTTCGCGTGCCACGGCGCGGATCTGAACCGTTCCGTCGTAGATTTCGGGCACTTCCATTTCGAACAATCGCTGCACCAGGGCGGGATCGGCGCGCGACACGACAACCTGCGGGCCTTTCGCGGCGCGTTCGACCGCGCGAATTGTGACGCGCAAGCGGTCTCCCACGTTGTAGGCTTCCAGGCGCGACTGCTCGCGCTTAGGCAAGCGCGCTTCCGTGCGGCCGAGGTCCACGATGATGTCAGGGCCTTCCATGCGCTTCACCACGCTATTGATCAGCTCGCCGACACGGGTGTGAAATTCGTTGTAAATCGTATCGCGCTCGGCTTCGCGCACTTTTTGCAGGATAACCTGCTTGGCGGTTTGCGCGGCGATTCTGCCGAGCACGTCGGTAGGCTTGGTTTCGGTTACTTCGCCGCCGACTTCAATTTCGGGCTGGCGCTTGCGCGCATCTGCGAGCGAAATTTCGCGCAGGGGGTCGGTGACTTCCTCAACCACGGTGTGAACCGAAAACACATCTACTTGGCCGGATTCTGGATTGAACTTTGAGCGCAGCTCTTCCTCGGTGCGATAATACTTCCGCGCCGCGACCACCATCGCGTCCTCAATGGCCGCGACAATGATCTCGGGTTCAATGTGCTTTTCCCGGCTGATCTGCTCGATTGTTTGGTACAGCAGACTCGCCATTTGCGTTTCTCCCAAAACAGCAATCCCAAGATCTTGCGATTAGCAGAGACATCAAATTTCAACCACTAAGTTCGCCTTCTTGATACCGGCGAACGGCACTTCGACGTCGCGATTCTTCACCGCCAGCTTCACAACGCCGTCGGCGTAACCGGCCAAGCGTCCTTCCAGATAGTTCTGATTCTCGACTGGCACGTTCAGCCAAACTTTCGCAAGCCTGCCGACGAAGCGCTCGTAATCCGCGGGCTTAATCAGCTTGCGATCGAGCCCCGGAGAACTTACTTCCAAAACGTAACTCGGTCCCGGCACGAGATCCTCGACATCCAGAATCACGCTCAACTGCTCGCTCACCCGCTCGCAATCCTTGTGGGTGACACCGAGACCCTCCGGATTCTGCGGGCCGGGCAAACGGTCAATATAGACTCGCAGCAACCGTTGCTTGCCGATCTTCCACTCTACGTCGAAAATCTCGAGGCCCAGCGATCCTGCGACCCGATCTGCCGCCTCACGAACCTTTGCCAAGTCCATCCGTTTTAACGGGCTAACAGCGGCCCGACCCGCCCGCGCCACGCTTCCCGAACGCCGCGGCCCCATTCCTGGCCCTAGCTCCGTTTCAAGCTTCCGGCCGGGACTTCGACCGGCAGTTGGGCCCCTCGGGCCATTTATCGCGCCCAACAAAAAAGTGGGCTCGCGCCCACTGGACCGTGCGACCTATCTGGAAGCATCCCAGTATAAATTCGATGCGGCGAAAACGCAAGTTGCTGTATCAGGAGGGCCCGGGCGGAACTTCGAGAGAGCGCGCTCTGCGCCTCCCGCTTGAGAGCGAACCGGGACTCAGAAACGTAAGGGGTCCAGCCGTATAAGCTGAAGATGGAAATGCGCTTAGCGACCGGCGAAAAGTCGGCCGCGCGAATAAGGCTTGGCACAACGGCGGTCTTCGCGTATATATCCCCAAGATACGTCCCTCAACGAGTAAGTGGAGGCCTTTCTGCCAACGCATCGCGCCCGGAGGACCTCAGTATTAGCGGCTATCGTGCTGGCGGTCCTGGCTGCCGGACCGCTGCACTCCCAGCAAAAGATGGACAGCATTAACCTTGACCGATCGCGGGGCATGTTGCGCGACGCCTACGACGACCTGAAGAAACATTATTACGATCCTAAGTATCACGGACTGGATATCGATGCACGATTTCATGAGTACGATGAAAAAATAAAGAAAGCGTCGAGCCTGAGCCAGGCGCTGGGCGTGGTCGCAGCGTTCCTGGAAGGCCTGAACGATTCCCACACTTTCTTCGAGCCGCCGTCGCGCCCCTATCGCGTGGACTACGGATTCCGCATGCAGATGTTCGGAGACGATTGTTTCGTGGCCCGAGTGCGTCCGGGCACCGACGCCGAAACGAAGCTGCACACGGGCGATCAGGTGATCACCTACAACACATTTTCGGTGAACCGCGGCGACCTGTGGAAGATGGACTACTACTTCAACAGCGTGGCGCCGCAAAAGGCTTCGCTGCTTAACCTGCGCGATCCCGCGGGCCAGCAGCGGGAAGTCACCGTAGACGCCAAGGTGCGCGAATTGAAGAGGCAGCTGGACTTTACGGGCTCGGACGGGGGCACGGACATTTGGAATTACATACGAGATATGGAGAACTCCGACCACCTGGTCCGCCAACGCTCCGTCGAAATGGGCGATGTGATGATCTGGAAAATGCCGGAATTCTTCTTGAGCGATAGCGAGGTGGACCACATCTTCGGCACTGCCCGCAAGCACAAGACGCTGATCCTGGATCTTCGCGGGAACCCCGGCGGGGCGGTCACCACACTCGAGAGGATGCTTGGTAATGTGATGGATCATGACGTGAAAGTTGCCGACCGCGTAGGTCGCAAGGAGCTGAAACCGACGATAGCAAAGACGCGCAAAGGGGACACATTCTCCGGCAAGTTAATCGTTCTGGTGGATAGCGGCTCGGCTTCCGCGTCGGAGGTCTTCGCCCGGGTCATACAAATCGAGCATCGCGGCACGGTGGTGGGTGATCGCTCGGCCGGCGCAGTGATGGAAGCCCTGGGCTACTCGGGTGCACAGGGAGCGGACGTCAAAATCTTCTATTCCTTTTCGATTACGGAAGCCGACCTCATCATGAAGGACGGAAAAAGCCTGGAGCATACCGGCGTGACGCCCGATGAAATCGTGATTCCCACCGCGCAGGATCTCGCCACCGGACGCGACCCGGCTCTTGCTCGTGCGGCAGAGATGGCCGGGCTAAATTTAGAACCTGCTGCAGCGGGCAAGCTTTTCCCGTTTGAGTGGCTTCCGAACTAACTTCCAGGCGTCCGTAGTTCCTTGCATAAGAAATTAGGATAAAAAACAAAAAGGCCTCGCGGGATTGAGCCGCGAGGCCTTTGCGAATGCGCGAGGTTAGTTTTGCGGCTTCGGCTGTTGTGTTGCCGGTTTCGGAGCGGCTGGCCGGGGGGCGGCCGGTTTCGCCGAGGTGGCGCTCTTTACCGGATAGGCCTGATCGTAGAGCCGGATGATGTCCTGGGTGACGTCGACGGTAGGCGCGGCGAAAAGAACCGTGGTCTGCTGCCCGGAGGTGTCCAGGATCACGGTGAAGCCGTTGTCCTTGGCATACTTGTCGAGCACGTCGATCATCTTGCGGCCGATGCGGTCGATCACATCGCGCTGCGCTTCGGTGCCGTCATCCTGGAAATCCTGCTGCTTGCGCTGGTAGGTGCGCGTCAGCTGATCGCCTTCGCGGGCCAGCCGGGCCTTCTCGTCGTCGCTGAGGGTGTTCGAGGCGGTGCGCAGGCGAGTCTGCAAATCCTCAATCTGCTTGCGGAGATTATCGAGCTCGGTCTGGCGCGGCGCGAACTGCGACTGCATTTCGGCCAGGGACTGCTTGCCTTCCGCGGTGCTCCCGATCGCCACCTGAATATTGATAACGCCAACTTTCTGGTTCGCCGGCGCGGCGGCGCCACTCTGAGCCCAAATGGCCGGCACCAACAAGAACGCCGCCAGGGCCGGAACTGCAAATCGAATCTTCATTCTCACTTACTCCTTATTCAGATATTTCACTATGCACAAATCGAAGATTATAGCTGTGGCCGGAGAAACAGGTCAACCGGATTCCGCCCCTGCTTGCTTCCGATGCCCCGGCGCGCGAACTGGTTGGCCCTAGACGCCGGCGGGACGAACGTTCGCGCAATGCGTTAGTGCGACAGCGGCACAAGCAGAATCCGGTTATTGCTTTGATCAACCATTACGGCGAGATTGAGCCGCAGGTCGACGGCTATCGAGTTCGGGCCAACAACCACGGAAGCAGGATCCAGCAAACCACCGACGGCAAGGACATCGCGCGCGCGAGGAGCCGCGCAAATCACCGGACCACCAGAGATCGGCGGGCATACATAGCTCACGACCGAGAGCGTGTTGCTCGAGGCGTTCGCGGTGACCAGCGTGCTGTCCTGGAAATTGTAGTCCAGCGAAGTTGGGTTGATGCCCACGCGGACTCCGGTGACGATGAAGCTGGCGGGATCGACAATATAGACCTCGTTCACCACGCTATCCACCACCAGAAAATCCTGGTTGACGGGATCAAACACGATGCCGGTCGGCAGCTGAAAGCCGGTAATGGCCTTGATAATCGAAACGCTGGCAGCATCGAGCAGATCCAGACTGCTTGATTGCGAGGCGGTGACCACGCCTGCGTAGTCAAGCGTGGGATCAAATGCCACGGCCACCGGATCCTGGTCCACCAGGGGGCTGTCGCCGAGTGTCCCGGTCGTACCGGTGTCGGGCAGCGTGACGAAACTTACCGTCGATGACGCCGGGGCCGCGTTCGTGTTCGGATTGGTGACGGCAGCGAAACCGGTGTCCGCGTCAATGCCGACGCCGGTTGGCTGGATGCAGGTCGAAGGGCAGAGCGGAATAGTTGTCGGCGCGTTGAAAACGCCGCCGACGCCTCTTTCGTCCACGATCGTCACGTTATTGCTTCCGTTGTTCGCCACCACTGCCAAACCCAGCCGCGGCAGGACGGCGACGCCCTCGGGATTCGATCCCACCGATACGGGCGAACCCGGTGAAATTGGCGCGCCTGTCAATAGGTTCACAATCGATACGGTGTTGTCGGCGTAGTTCGTCACCACGGCCTGATCCAGCGCCTGATCGACCGCAACGGCCACGGGCGTATTTCCCACGGTGACGGCTTGCAGGATGGCAAGTTCAGTCACGTTGGACCATTGCCCTGCATTCTGCACGTACACGATGTAGCGGCGGGGATTGGTGAGCATGCTCGCGGGAATCGTGGCCACAAGTTGCAAGTCGCTCAGGACAGTTACATCGCCGGAAGGGAGCGGAGTCTTATCCAGAATCACCTGCGGAGTGCCGGCCGAAAATCCGACTCCGGTAATCGTCAGAGTCAGCGGCACCGGCGGGCTAGCCACGAACGCAACGGTGGGACTGGATTCGACGATTTGCAGCGAGCGAAATTGTCCGGGAGTTCCGAGCGAAACAACCGAAACCGTATTGCTGCCCTCGTTTACGATAAAAGCCTGGTTCGAAACCGCATCGATGGCCACGGCCTGAGGCGTACTCAAGCCGGTAATTGTCTGGAGAACGATGTTGTTTTGCATGTCCACCAGGACCGCCGAGCCGGCGTTTGCATTGAGAGCGATGCCCACGTTTGACAATTGGTTTATAGCGGCGGAGGTAAAGCCGAGTTGGCTGAAGGGTTCTCCGTTCAGCAAAAATGGGACGGAGCTTACGGTGTTGTCCACCATGCTATAGGACTGCAGATTTCCACTGTTCGGATCGGTAAGGAGGACCTGATGCGTTTCGGCATCGATGCCCGCGCCTTGCATGGTCGAGGTAATCAAGAGGTTGGCAACCACGGACGGCGGGCGTCCTACGTCTCCCAGCATTGGATCGCGGCCGAGATCCACGATGTTGATGGAGCCTGAGCCGCCGGGCGTAACGATGGCCCAGTTCAAGCGCGGGTCGACGGTGACCACCGGATTCACGCCCGTGCCATAGGTAGTCAAATTGCCGCCGATTGTTTGCACCAGCGTGGGCGCGCCGGTGGAAACATCCAGCACGACAGCCATATTGGTGGATTGCAGCGCGACAAGCGCGCGGTGCGTCAGAGAGTTGATGCCGATCGCGAAAGGCGGAGGGGTAACGGCCGGAGGCACCGCGATATTCGGCAGAGTCAAAGTAGCTGTCGTGAGGTTGACGAGATCAATGGCAGTGACGCTGTTATCCCCGCTGTTGACGACCACCGCGATGTGATGAAGCGGCGCCACCAACTCGTAATCGATTGCGACACCGGTGGGATCCGTGCCCACCGCGACCGGCGAGCCCGGCACTTGCGTGTTCGTGGCCAGATTAATGATGCTGACGGTGTTGTCGGCTGAATTAGCGACGACAGCAAGGTTTAACGCCGGATCTATGGCGATGGCTGACGGACTATGCCCGACACCGATGGTCGCACCTGGCGAGGACGGGAACGAGGCAGGTTCGACGGCCAAATTCACCGCGGAAATCGGAGGATTGGGCGGAACGACGTCGGTGTTTTGCACGACGATCGGATACAGGCCGGGAACGCCGGGGGCCGCGATGGTCATATTCATCACGCGCGTCGTTCCACTCAGGCTGAAGCCGACCGGCTGGGCATTGAAGAACGCCGAAGTACATGGAGAGAAATATCCGCCGGTTAAAATCACGCCGACGCTCGCGGTGCTCACCACGGTGCTCTCAGGAGAAGAAGCGACCACCGCCGGACGCGAGGGCTCGATCGTCAGATCCTTAAACTGCGAAACATCTCCGTTCTGGCGTTGCACAAGAATCGGAATCTGTGGAGCAACAGTCTGGGGCGTGCATGCGACCGGCGAAACCAGTTGAGCCGCCGGAATCGTGGCCCGCAGAAGCGTGGGGGTGATGAATAGTGTCGGAACTGCAACGCCATTGGCGAAGACTTGGCTCGTGGAAAGAAAGTTCGAGCCGTTCAGATAGACGTCCTGCTGCACAGAGCCTTCCGACGCCATAGTGGGCGAAATGGAACTGAGCGTGGGATCCGCGCCCGCCGCTACGGTAACGCTCGCCGTGCCTGATTGCGAAGGGTCGGCTGCAGAAGTCGCCGTGATTGTGACAGTACCCGGGGAAACCGACGGAGCGACATAAGTTCCCGCCGGACACGGCTGAGGAGCATCCGGATTCGGACAGATGAAGCCGACTGTCGAGTTGCCGCCGACAACGGTCGTGGTTCCGGAAGTGACGCTCCAGGTGAGGGCGGTGTTTGGCGTGCCAGTGACGGTCGGAGTGAAGAGGAAGCGTTCGCCGACACCGATGGTGGCATTGGTCGGATAAAGAGACACACGTATGCCGGAATCGATTGTGACGGTGGCCACACCATAGATAGTCGTGTTGACCGCGCTTTGGGCCGCTACCACGAAAGTGGCAGGCGAAGGCACGGTTGAAGGCGCGGTGTAGAGGCCGGTGGAGCTGACTGTGCCAAATCCCGTCAACATGCCGCAGTCGATCGGCGGCGGAACTTTTGTAGTCGAGGTGGTCGTAGTGGCAGCGGGCAGGCAGACAAACCAGGTTACGGCCGACGTCGAAGTGCCGGTTACAGTGTCGGAAAATTGCTGCGTCGTGTTCACGAGCACGGTCGCGGTGGTGGGTGAAACGGTGACGCCGACAGGCGTCGAGTTACCGCCGCAGCCGGCCACCCAGGCAGCCAGAAATAGGACAACCCCAATCCTGCACACTCTCATACTCTTCACTCCAACCCTTTCCACTCGATTTCCCGCGTGCATTCGATACCTCGTGAGCTTGGCGTAGATCAGAATGTTTTGCCTACCGTGAAACGGAACGTCTGCTTCGGCTCGATCAATCCGGCCGGAATATGTTGCAACTGCGCACCCAGAATTGTCTGCAATTGAGGAGCGATCTGCGTCTCAAACACACCGGGAGGCAACGTGCCCTTGACTGCGTCGGTGAGGTCATAGGCGCCCGAGGGCCCGACGATCGTCCCGTTCAGCCGCTCATAATTGTAGGCGTAATAAAACCGGAATGGCGCATTGACGATGGGCAATATAACTTCAAACTCGACACCGGCGGAAGTGTGCGGATGGAAATTCGTGCCGGGTATGATGGGAAGATTGGCGGTGATATGAGTATTGGGAAAATCAGGGTTCGGGTATTGCTCCTGATATAGAGCCACGGCCTGAGGATTCAGGGACAATTGAGATTTCCGGAGTATGCCGTTCAGACCGAGATCGTTGAACAAGACCATCGTTACTGGGCCGGCGATGGGAATGATGTATTCCAGATTTAAGACATTTTGATAATCGCCGCCGGGGCGCGTGGGGATGAATTCCAGGAGCGGAACGGTCAGCGATTGTGGTATGGGCGTGCCCGTCGGACCGATCTTCCGGGGATCGTAATAGATGACGCTGGTGCTGGTGGAATAAGGAATCGAAACGAAGGGCGAGATGGTATAGAAGTCAAATCCCCGTACGTCGTTTTCGCCTCCGAGATAGTAGCGATTGAAGGGGGGAATATCCTTGCCGCCGTAGCCGGTGATCATCGCGGTCTGGTAACGCAGCCCAATCACATTGCGGTGATGGTAGGTGGGATGGAAGTACTTGTATGAGAACGTATTGCTCACGGTGTTGACATTTCCCTGAAGCGGGCCGCCTTCAAAACTCAACCCGTAATAAAATTCCTTTCCGTTCGTCGGATTCAGCTGGCTATTGACCGTGCTGTAGGAAATTGTGGGCGTAACCTTGCTCGAATGAATTCCGTTCAGCGCGGAAGGGCCCGCCAGGCTGGTGAATTGAATGCTGTCAAAGAGCAGCTCGGCAGACTGGCTGAAAGTGGTGATGTCCGTGGTGGACCACCCGTAGGTGATTCCGACTCGCGTGAAACGGAACTTTCGCAGCGGCGTGCTCATGAACAGAGTGAATCCCTTGGTGTCCGTATTATAGTTTTCCTGCAACGCGGGATTCAGGGCAATCTGCTCGCCGAGCAAAAGGCCGTATTGTTTTTCCTGGTTGAAGTCGTACTTATTCGCGAAGATGGTGAAGCCCGTGGTGATGGGACGGTCGAAGAGGTACGGCTCGGTGAAGCCGAAAGTGTAACCCTTCTGGAAAGTTCCTACTTGCGCCGATAACGTGAGCGTCTCGCCGAGGCCGAGGAAATTGTTTGTCTGATAAGAGGCGCTGACGAACGTGCCGGCAATTCCGCTGACGCCGCCCGAGAAACTGATGGATTGCTTACCCTTCTCATGCACCTTCAGCTTAATGTCCACCGTTCCGGCCTTGCTGTTTCGCTTTAGCTCGGCGTTCTCGGGCTTGATGGCATCGAAATAGCCGAGCTGGTTCAGGCGCAGCAAACTCAATTCCCACATGCGGTTGTTGTAGACCTGGCCTTCGTCCAGAAGAAGTTGGCGGCGAATCACTTTGTCGCGCGTGGTTGTGTTTCCGGAAAATTCGATGCGGCGAACGAAATACTGTTTGTCCTGCGTAAACTCCATGGTCAGATTGACGAGCTTCTTGGATTCATCGAATTCGGTGAGCGGCTCGGCAACGAAATCAATGTAGCCATATTCGCCGAAGAGCTTCTTGTAATTGTCCAGGGACTTGCGGATCTTCTCGGCCGAGAAGATTTCTCCCTGCTTCAGCGGAAAGACGCGCGCGAGGATTTCGGGCTTGAAAACCAAGCCCACATCCGGATCGCTGCTGCGGAATTTCAGCGTTCCCATGCGGTATTGTTCGCCCTCTTCGATGGGAATGGTGATGTCAACGCGCTTGCCGTGCTTGGCGCCGACCATGGGCCAGGGCCCGGGAATTCCGCTCTGATTTTCATCCACGGTATTCAGAATCGGGTCGCCGGTGGTCGCTTTGAAATAACCGTTGTCTTGATACAGACCGCGAATGCCGACGGCGATGTCTTCGTCAAGCTTCTCGCGATCGTAGGTCTTGTTCATCACGGGAATTTCCGTGATGTACAGCGGGATGGCGTAGGGACGGTCGTGGCGCATGGCACGCAACAGCTTGCGCTCGGAAAAGACCTTGTTTCCGGTAAAGGTGATCTTGCCCACTTTTACTTTCGGACCTTCATCCACGTTGAAGACGAGCTTGACGGCGTTGGTGGCGGCGATTCGTTCGTAGGTCGGCTTGACCGTGGCGAATTGGCGCCCGTGCTCGGCGAGCAGCTCCTTGATCACAACTTCGGCGCGCTTGATTTTCGTGGGATCGAACTGGCTTTCCACCGAGAGGCCGACCTTCTTGTCCTTGAAGGCGTCGAGGATATCCGACTCCGTGATCGACTTGATGCCTTTGTACTCGATGCGGCGAATAATAGGCCGCTCCTTCAGGTAGAAGACCACAATCTTCGTGTCCGGCTGGTCCGGACTATCTTCCACCTCGAGACGAACATCCTCGAAGAACTGCGTATTCCAAAGCGCCTGAAAATCGCGGCGAACGGCTTCTTCGCTATAAGGGTCGCCCACGCGGGAAAAAATACGCGCCCGCAAAGTTTCCGTCTGAATACGCCGATTGCCGACGAAATCGATGCGGCCGATTACGTACTGGTGTCCCGTGGATTGTTGACCCGGCTGAGCCGAAAGGGGATGCGCGAACGCAAGGAAGCACAGATACACAACGACGAGGAGTTTAGTTAAGCGCAGACAAATTTTCCTGCTAGCGGCCATGGTTCCGCTCAAGGCCGCGATACCCCGCCCAAGATTATGTGCTCCCCCGCCGAACCGCTCCCGTTCGGCTTGCGCGTAGGATTCTTAGTGGGCCACTGGGGTTGCTTCAACTACGGGACGGAACGAAAGGCCTTCACTGGAGAGAAAAACCTCGAGCGTAGCAGGCCGCTGCAATCCACCCTGGATCAAAGCTTCCGACAATGGGTCTTCGACATACTTCTGTAACGCGCGCCGGAGCGGCCGCGCGCCGTAATTTCGATCGCTGCAGGTCTTCTCGAGAATCCACTGGCGCGCCTCGGGTGTCAGAGCAATCTGCACCTGGCGATGCACCAGCGTTTCGTTTATCTGGCCGACAAGCAAATCAATGATCCGCAGCAGGTCATCATCCGCGAGCGAGTTGAAGAGTATCACTTCATCCAGCCGATTGAGAAATTCCGGATTGAAAACGCGTTTGACCTCGCCCATGACCATGTCGTCCTGGCTCTTCGCCACCGATTCAACTTCCTTGGAGGCAAACCCAAGGCCACTCTGCTTCTGCAACTGGCGAGCGCCGAGGTTCGAGGTCAGGATGATAATGGTGTTGCGGAAGTCTACCGTGTTGCCAAGCCCGTCAGTCAACTGGCCGTCTTCGAAAACTTGCAGCAGGATATTGTACACATCGGGATGCGCCTTCTCGATTTCATCGAGCAGGATCACAGAATACGGAGTGCGGCGCACGCGTTCCGTCAACTGGCCGCCTTCTTCATATCCCACATATCCTGGAGGCGCTCCGATCAATTTCGATACGGAATGCTTTTCCATGTACTCGGACATATCGAAGCGAACGAGGGATTTCTCGCTGCCGAAAAGGAACTCGGCGAGCCGGCGCGCGACTTCGGTCTTGCCCACGCCGGTGGGTCCGAGGAAGAGGAAGCAGCCCACGGGCCGCCCTGGAGCTTTCAGGCCCGCACGGCTGCGGCGAATGGCCCGAGCCAGCGCGGTGATGGCTTTGTCCTGGCTGATGACGCGCCGGTGCAATTCTTCTTCGATGCGCAGGAGCTTCTGCTGCTCGTCCTCCTTAATTGCGGATACCTGGATGCCCGTCCAGCGAGCCACAACTTCCTCGATGTCCTCGCGCGTAACGATGCCCGTGGTGGAATCGTCGATCTTGAGCTTTTCCCGCAACACGCGCAGGTGCTCTTTTTCCTTGCGCTCTTCTTCGGAATAAAACCGGGCCTTTTCGAATTCGTGGTTGGCGATGGCGGTTTCCATTCGGTGGGTGATGAACTTCACGCGCTTCTGCACCTCGGACACTTCGTCCGGAAGCATGGCCTGGCGCAACTTCACGCGCGAGCCGGCTTCGTCTAACAAGTCGATAGCTTTGTCCGGAAGGAAGCGGTCTGGAATGTAGCGGTTCGAAAGATAGACCGCATAGCGGATAGCTTCGTCAGTGTAGCTGACCGCGTGGAATTTCTCGTAGCGGTCACGCACACCTTGCAGCACGCGGATGGCTTCGTCTTCGTTGGGCGCGGAAACTTTCACGGACTGGAAGCGCCGTTCGAGCGAACGGTCTTTCTCCACGGATTTGCGGTACTCCGCCGGAGTTGTCGCACCGATGCACTGAATTTCGCCACGGCTCAGGGCGGGTTTCAGAATATTGGCGGCGTCGAGCGAGCCTTCGGCCGAGCCCGCGCCAACCAGCGTATGCAGCTCGTCGATAAATACGATGGCGTTTTGGCTCTCCATCAACTCTTTCATGATCGTCTTCAGCCGCTCTTCAAACTGGCCGCGGTATTTCGTTCCCGCGACGATCAGAGAAAGGTCGAGCGAAAGAATGCGCTTGTCGGCGAGGAACGGCGGCACATCTCCGTCGGAGATGCGTTGCGCCAGCCCTTCGACGATGGCGGTCTTGCCTACGCCGGGTTCGCCAATCAGGACCGGATTGTTCTTGGTGCGGCGGCAAAGAATCTGAATGGCGCGCTCGAGCTCGCGATCGCGTCCCACAAGCGGATCGAGCTGGCCTTCCATGGCCGCTTGCGTCAGATCACGGCTGAATTCCGCTAACAGCGATGCCTCTTTCGGGCGGTTGACTGGCACTTTCTCTCCTGCGCTGCGCGTCAATTCCTCACGCACAGCTGAAAGCCGCAATCCACGCTCCAGCAATATCTCCGCGCCAAAGGATTTCTCCTCGCGCAGCACTCCTAAGAGTAGATGCTCCGTGCCCACATGTTTGTGGCCCAGGCGTTCGGCCTCTTCGGCGGCGAAATTGAGGATGCGCTTGCACTCCTGGCTGAGAGGCACTTCCACGGAGGTGGAAATGCGCTCGCGAACCGTGATGCGCGATTCGATTTCCTTGCGGATGGATTCGATGGAGCCGTGCGAACGCAAAAAGCGGTTCGCTAGCGCCTTGTCCTCGCGCAACAAACCCAGCAGCAGGTGCTCCGTCTCGATGTAGGGGCTCCCGTACTGGCTCGCCTCGTAGCGTGCGAAGAAGATAACGCGCCGCGCCTTCTCTGTATAGCGTTCAAACACGGGTTTCTCCCAAGGTTACGGTCCCAGTGCTTGCCTGCCGCGCGAGAGAGGTCGCGGAGCCAGCGAGCACTTCTCCGCCCGGCGCCAGTTTGCCGTGTTCGAGAACCAAAACACGATCCGTGCGCCGTGCCAGTGACAAATTGTGCGTTGCGAGAATGGAAGTCAAGTGATGAGATTGATGGAGTCGCTGCATCAGCTCAAAAACATTTCCGGCGTTCCGTTCGTCCAGATCGCCTGTAGGTTCGTCGGCAAGCAGCAAAGCAGGACGGTTAACCAGCGCTCGCGCGATGGCCACACGCTGCTGTTCGCCTCCGGATAATTCACCGACACGCTGCTCCGCACGACTAGCTAACCCCACTTCTCCCAGCCATTCGCCCGCGGCCCGAAGCGCTTGCCCCAATTCAACGCCCCGAACCAGCAAGGGCATCGCAACATTTTCCGCCGCCGTAAAATCCGGCAGGAGGTGGTGGCGCTGCCACACAAGACCCACGGCGCGATTGCGATACTCCGCCAGCTCCGTCTCTGAAAAAGAGCGGAGCGAATTCCCGCCGAAGTATACTGTACCGCTCGTCGGAGTGTCCAGCGCAGCCAGCAGGTGCAGCAGAGTACTTTTTCCGGAGCCTGACGGTCCGACGATCGCGATCATCTCGCCGCGTTCAACCGAAAAGTCGATTCCGTCGAGAGGTGTGATTTCCTGCGTGCCGGAGAGGAATGTCTTGCGCAGATCTTCGCCGCGCATGAAGGTGCCGGAGATTGAGGCGGCTCCGTACGGAGAGTCGTCCAGAACAGCTGCACTCGAGCTTGCTTGCTTCAGCATTACCGTCGGCTCTACCTATCTCAATTTAGATGCCGAACTGCCAAACCTGTATGTCCTTTTTTTACATATGACTAAGGATTTCTCAGCCGGGGCCTTCTCCACCCGGACTCTAATGTATTTCACTTTTTTGCCGTACCGTTACCGCTAGAGGCTCCCTGCCTCATTCTGTGGCGACCGTTACTTCGCCTCTTGTTCGATTCTAGCATGCCCGCAAAATGCCGGAGAATCATTCGAAGCGCAGGATTTCAACAGGCAGGATGCGTGACGCGGAGCGGGCCGGAAGAATTGTCGCCGCCAAACTGATCGCCAGTGCCGCGGCGGCAATCCACAGAGCGTCGGAAGCGTTCGCGTGAAACGGAACGTAAGGAATCGCGTAGACCTCCGGGTTCAGCGGAATTAATCTCCAGCGGTCGGCGATCCATGCAAACGCGTAACCCAGCAAAAGTCCGACGGCAGTTCCCGCGACGCTCACTACGAGTCCTTGCAGAATGAAGATTTTACGGATTTGGCGGCGGCGCGCGCCCATGGCCATCAGCACGGCGATATCGCGGGCGCGATCGGTGACCGTCATGGTGAGCACGACGAGAATGTTGAGACCGGCGACGAACGTGATCAGGCCGATGAAGATCGCGGTGACCAGCTTTTCGAGACTCAACGCGCGAAAGAGCGCGCGGTTTTCGTCCATCCACGTGGTGGCGGTGAAACCACTGCCAGCGCGCTGCAGGAGCGTCCCGGCGATGGCGGACGCGTCATCCATGTGATCCACGCGCACTTCGAGCAAGCTCACCACGTCGCCGATTCCGGCGAGTCCCTGCGCCGAAGCGAGTGTGACGAAACCCCAATTGGCGTCGTAATCATAAAAACCGGAATCGAAGATTCCCGCTACACGAAAGCGTCGCGAGCGCGGCAGCATCCCGAAAGGGGTCAAGTTTCCCTGTGGGCTGGTGAGCGTGACATAGTCGCCCGCGGAAATATTCAGATCGCCCGCGAGAATTCGCCCGACGAGCAGCGCCGGAATTCCGTCCGCATCCGCGCCAAAGTCGCTTGAGCCGCTGACGATGTGCCTGAGGGCTTCGCTCGCGCGAAGTTCCAGCGCGGGGTCCACGCCTTTTAGAACGATCCCGCGAGCGTGGGCTCCCGACGAAAGCAACACAGTGTCGTAGATGGCGGGTTCGATCGAGCGAACGCCGGGAGTGTCAGACAGGTGATCCATCAGGTGGCGATAGTCGCGGATGCCCTCTGTGCCGATGGGCTTCAGGTTGACGTGTGCGGTGACGCTCAAGAGGCGGTCGCGGATGGCCTGGCGAAAGCCGGTGTTCATGGCCAGCGCGATAACCAGCGTGGTCACGCCTGCGGCGACCCCTACCATCGCCAGAAACGTGACGATGCGGAGTACCGCGGGCCGGTTCGGCGAGCGCAGATACCGCAGCGCCACCAGCCATTCAAATGTCATTTTGGTTCACCGCTTGCTTCGGCGGGCGAGGTTTCTTCGGGTTCAACGGCTGCGCTGCGCAACAGCGGGAAAAGGACAACTTCGCGAATTGCGTGAGAATCGGTCAGCAGCATGACCAGGCGATCAATGCCCACACCTTCGCCCGCGGTTGGTGGCAGGCCGTGGGACAGCGCGCGGATGTAATCGGTGTCGACTTCCTTGGGCGCTTCGTGACCCCCCTTTTCGACCTGCGCGCGAAAACGCCTTTCCTGGTCAAAGGGATCGTTCAATTCCGAGAAGCCGTTGGCAAGCTCCATTCCTGCGACGAAAAGTTCAAAGCGCTCGGCAACCGCCGGGTCATCCGTTTTGGGCTTAGAGAGGGGCGATATCGCGGTGGGGAAATCATAGATAAATGTCGGCTGCATGAGGTGAGGTTCCGCGATGAATTCGAAGAGTTCTCCGGTGAGTTCCCCGTCGGTCAAGGTGGCCGTAACATGGATCGGGTCGAGGCTGCGCGAACGAGCGTAATTATTGTAGCGCTCGGCGATGCCGCGCGGGCCGCCTGAACTTCCGAGTTCCGCCGCGGACGGCGCCGCACCTGCCGGAGCGGGCCAGTATTTAATGATAGCCTCGCGCATGGACAGGCGCTCGAAATGCCCAAAGTCGATCTCGGTTTCTCCGAACTTCACTTTAGAATTTCCCCGAATTTTCTCCGAGAGCATGCGAAACAATTCTTCCGTCAAATCCATCAACTCCAGGTAGTCGCTATAGGCCTGATAAAACTCGAGCATGGTGAATTCGGGCTGGTGAATCGAGTCGATCCCTTCGTTGCGGAAATTGCGGTTAATTTCATACACGCGGTCGAGGCCGCCGACCACGAGCCGCTTCAAGTAGAGCTCTGGAGCGATGCGCAGATAGAGGTCCATATCAAAGGTATTGTGATGGGTCACAAAAGGGCGAGCGGTGGCCCCGCCCAGGATCGGATGCATCATGGGCGTCTCGACTTCGATGTAGCCGCGCGCGTCAAAAAAATCCCGGATCTCGCGGATGATCTGGGCTCGACGAAGGAATATCTCGCGCGTGTGTTCGTTCACGATCAGATCGAGGTAGCGCCGGCGAAAGCGCTGTTCCACGTCCGCCAGCCCGTGCCATTTTTCCGGCAGCGGCAGCAAGGCCTTGCTGAGCAACTCGAGCTTTTCGACCCACACGGTTAGCTCGTTCGTTTTCGTCCGAAACAGGTGGCCGGAGAGGCCGACGATATCGCCCAGATCGAGAAGCTGAAAAAGCTTGAAAGCCTCCGGCCCTACCACGTCGAGTTTGATATAGATCTGGAGGCGCGCGCCGTCACCGACGATGTGCGCAAAGGCGGCTTTTCCGTGAGGACGCAGCGCGATAATACGCCCTGCGACCCGTACGTTCACGGAATCAGCGGCAAGCTGCTCGGCCGTGCGAGTCCCGAATCGTTCACCGATTTGGCTCGCGGTATGCGACCAGGCAAACTTCCGCGGATACGCAGCGTGCCCCAGGGCTTCGATTTCGCTCAGTTTTTTGCGGCGCTGCTGAAACTGGTCGAGCGGTTCAAATTCCAAATGGTCACAATCCTTTCGGCGAGCAGGTTTACCCGTGATTTAGCTCTTTCGATGGCTCGCGCGCAGTATAGCGGGCGGCTTCCGCGAGCGTCAAGAAAACGCCGCGCGTGCAAAGGGATGGTATAATCCCGCGTCAGTTTGGGGTCAGCTCGGGGGCAAGGTGTTCGGAAGACAGAAGCGAGACGCTTCGTTCAAGAGGCGTAGTGTATCAGAGGACTGGATCGCGTCCCTTCCGCGTGAAAGGCTGCAGATATTTCAGACCGTCGTCCGGGAGTGGGAATTCTCACACGCAATGATGAGCGTGGCGCTCGACGAAGCTCTCTCGTTCCGTGCGCGCGGCGAACTCGTGTGCGCCCGCGAGCAGGTCTCCGTTGCCGCAGAGCTGTTTGCTCGTCTGGCCGCGACACTCGTAGTTGCATGCGACTCTGTTTCCGATCGCGGGCGACACGTCAGCGACTTGCCACTCGTTGAACCGTTAAATACGGACTTCTTCCGCGGCGAGATTGCGCAGAACGCCGCTCAATGGAACCTACTACTCCATACTGTGCTATTCGCCGATCGTTCGCGTTTCTTTCAAAAGCTGCGAATCCTCTCGGATACCGTCGTGAGGCTCGTTCACGAGTTCGATAACATCGCCGAAGACTTATTTCAGGGTGTCTCGATCCTCACGGCCGACGGCTGGAAAGCCCTCGCTTGCCTGCACTTCGACTTCAATACTTGTGTTTGCGAGTCTGAAATCGTCCTCAAGGCTTTTCTGCGCGCGCTTCCTGCTGAACAGTTGGCCGCCTTCTGTGCTGAGTTGGGGAGCCTCCCCGCTGCCGAGCGCGTGCGCCAGCAATTGCGGGCACGCCAACGAACCTTCCGTGTTTCGGCCTAGCGGTGTTCCAGCCTCCCACGCATGAATATGCTTTCTAATGTATCTCGTCTGAGTCTAATCGCCGGGAATCTCCCATTTCTGGAAGAGTGAAACTGCGTCAATTCTGAACAGCACTAGACGTTTGCTCGGATTCCGAAGAAAATACTCGGGAACCAATGCGAGATTGCAACATCACAAATGGGTTTGGGTTTGTATCCGCGCAGGGCGGTCATAATTTGTCAGGCTGCGGCTGCTATTGGCTGAAAAGAACCACAAGTACAACTTCTGAAGCGAACGACGCATCGCAGCTAGGGATGCGTCCCAACGGGTAGCGTGGCCCGAACGAGACGAATCGAAGATGGCGAGATGCCGGAGGCGGACGCCATCCGGCTCGCCCAGCAAGGCGACGCGCCGGCTTTCGAGCGGTTATACCGTTTGCACAGCAGGCGAGTGTACTCGCTCTGTTTGAGAATGGTGGGGAATACGGCCGAGGCGGAGGACCTGACTCAGGAAGCATTCCTCCAGCTCTTTCGTAAGATCGCTACCTTCCGCGGCGAGTCGGCCTTTTCAACTTGGCTGCATCGGCTCGCAGTTAACGTCGTCTTGATGAAGCTGCGAAAGAAATCCGGCACGGAAACCTCGTTGGATGAGATGACCGAGCCGGATGAGGAATCCGGAGGGCCCCGCCGGGACTTCGGCGGGCCGGACTTGAGGCTGAGCGGCTCGGTCGACCGGGTGAACCTGCAGCGGGCAGTGGAGCAATTGCCACCGGGTTACAAGGCCGTGTTCGTCCTGCATGACGTGCAGGGATACGAGCACAACGAGATCGCGGACATCATGCAGTGTTCCATCGGGAATTCGAAATCACAATTGCACAAAGCCCGCATGCGGCTTCGTGAGCTGCTGCACGAAGCTCTGCGCGCGAAGGCACGTGAGGACCGCAAGGCCGCCGGCGCCGATTCCGGCGGCAAGGACTGAAAGAAATGGCAGCCACTACTTGCAAGGACTTTCTGAATCACGTCGAAGCATGGATCGGGGGAGAACATCACCCTGATGCCACCGCGCACTTCCGTGATTGCCGGGCTTGCCGCGGCCTGGTCGAGGACCTGAACGCGATCCGCCACGAGGCACGAAGCTGGATTGCCGCAGAGGTCGAGCCTTCGTCGCAAGTGTGGACTTCGCTTCGCGCGCGACTCGAGCAAGAAGGGCTAATCCATGTGGATGTGAAGGACGAGGCCGCCGCGGCGAAAACCGGCTGGCTGAGCGGATGGTTTAGAGGGCTTCCGCGTCCCGCGCTGGCAGGCGCCTACCTGGCGGTCCTGATTGCCGCGGCATTTGCGCTGAGCCGGCCAATCGACAAGCGCATTAACGAAGCGCGCTGGCTTGAGGGCACGGAGGTTTCCACCTCGCCCCTCAGCGCGCAACTCGCCAACGAGCAAAACGCGGCTTACTCCCTGCACAATTCCGATCCCGCCGTGGCTGCTTCCCTGCACCAGAATCTGGCTATCGTTGACAACTACATTGCTTTATGTGAAAAAAGCGTACAAGAAGAACCGCAGAACGAAATGGCCCGGGACTATCTGTATGAAGCCTATCAGCAAAAGGCAGACCTGCTTGCGCAAATGACCGAACGCGGAGAGACCATCCAATGAGCACGAGCGACTTTGTTCCCGATCAAATTTGGAATGGAAACTGGAAGGCGATGGGCTTGATCGTTCCGAGTCTGTTGTTGTGCAGCATGGCCTCAGGTGCCACTCCCTCGCGCCGCCAGGAGCAGCATTTCAAAGTGGAAGCGCATCCCGTGGTCACCATTCACAATCCGAACGGCATGATCACCGTCAAGGCCTGGACCAAGGCCGAGGTGATGATCATTTCGAACCGTGCAAGCGACAACGTCGAAGTGGACGCAGAGCAGATGGGAAATCGCGTGGACGTTTCCACGCACGCGAATTCCGATAACGTCTCGCCCGAGGATATGCGCGCCGACTATCAAATTAATGTTCCGGAAGACGCCGAGCTCCAGATTCACAATGATTCGGGGGAAGTGAACGTGACGAACGTTCTGGGCGACATGAATGTGGAAACGGTCGCCGCCGGTGTCGACCTCGAAGATGCTGCGGGCTACTTGACGGTCAAAACCGTTGGGGGCGCATTCCAATGTCTGCGCTGCACAGGACGCATCGAGGCTTCTTCGATCAGCGGGAATTTCCGCCTGTGGGACCTGCACAGCTATCACGTCCATGCGCAGACATCCACCGGCAACATTCTGTTCTCCGGCGAATTCCTTCCCAACGGCCTTTACCACCTGAAGAATTACAGCGGCGTGATCGAGGTGCGGTTCTCGCCGGGCGATTCTTTCGACCTGAGCGCCACTTCGTTGAAGGGCAAAGTCAATAACGAAGCGAGGCTCACTCCCAAGGCCCACGAGCAACATTTCTACAGCAAGTTTGGCAACAGCCTATTTGGCACATTCAACGCAGGCCGCGCCAAAGTTGAGCTGACCTCCTTCGATGGTACAATCAACATATTGAAGCGTGATTAATCGCGCCATTTCCGGCGACGAACGCCTCAAACTCGGTGCCCCGCTCGATGATGATTGATATTCGCGCGCGCAAGCTTGTCTGCCTTACCGGATTCATGGGCAGCGGCAAGTCCACCGTCGCGCGGCTCCTGGCTCGCCAAATCGGCTGGCAGCATGTAGACCTCGATAAGCGCATCATCGAAGCGTCGGGCCAAACCATCCCCGACATTTTCGTCAAGCTCGGCGAACCGGAATTTCGCCGCATGGAACACGAACAGCTGGCGCGCATCCTGGGTGAATCGGCCGAGCAGCAAACATCCCGCGTGGTATCGCTCGGCGGCGGAACCACGGCCCAGCCGCAAAATGTGGCGCTGCTGCGGCAAAGCGGCGCCGTATTGATCTGGCTGCACTGCCCGGTCAACGATTTGCTGAAGCGCGCCGCGCACATCACGAACCGTCCGCTGTTCCGCGACGAAGCGAGTTTTCGGAAACTATATGACGAACGGTTGCCCTCCTATGCGTTAGCCGATTATCGTGTCGAAACCAACACCGAGCCCCTGCGCGTGGTCGAACAGATTCTCGCGCTGGGCATTTTCCCAAAGGTGACTGCATGAACCTGACGACGAAGGTTAATCGGGTCCCACTCTCGAGAATGACTGGACCGCTGGCCCTGCTTATGGGCGCAGCCGCGATTTTGCTGGTTGCCATCGTTCCCTCTCACGCACGGGCCGGTCTTCTTGCGGCCAATTCACTTGCATCTCAAAACGCAGGCTCTGCCTTTTCGCCCGATAAGGGCAAGTTTCGCATCCTCGTGAATGGACAAGAGGTGGGCAAGGAAGAATTTGAGATTGGGCCAAGCGGCGGCGGCTGGGTTGCACACGGCACGTCGCAAATTCAAACGCCGCAGGGATCATCGCACGTCAGCGGGACGCTCAACGTTCGCGCGAGTGGCGCACCCGTGCGCTACGAATGGTCCTCGGAAGGCGCGAAGAAAGCTTCCGCGACGGTTGCGTTCAGCGGCTCGAGTGCCAATATCGATCTCCGCCTTGAGGGTGCGCGTCCTTATACCCAGCAGTTCACGTTCAATTCTCCGATCATCGTCGTTCTCGATGACAATCTGTATCACCAGTACACCATCCTGGCCCACCTCTACGATTGGACTAAGAAGGGAGCGCAATCGTTTTCCGTGCTTGTGCCGCAGGAAATGACGCCGGGAACGATCACAGTCGAATCGCTCGGCAAACAACCTGGCGCTACTGGAAGCTCGGATCTGGAAGAATTGCGCGTCAAAACCGAAGACAACGAGATCGACGTATTCCTCGACGGCCCGAAGGTCATGCGCCTCGTCGCCCCTAGCGCCAACGCAGAAATCATCCGCGAATAACTCCATTTCTGGAATCTGTGGCAGGCCGCGAAAACTAAAAGGCCCGGGAGCGTGCCCGGGCCTTTGGGTGGGGTACTGCCGATGGATAACGCCGAAGCCTAGAGTTGCGCTCGGTGAATCGTGCGTGTGGACCCGACCGGTTGCGGCTTTTCGATCGTCACCAGCACGCTCAACTCGGAACCCTTGCGAAGAATTCCGAGACTGACTGCTTTTTGGTCGCTCTTATCGCGCAATTGCTCGCGAAGTTCGCTGAGCGTGCGAACTTGCTTGCCGTCTATTTTGGTGATGACGTCGCCGGCCTGCAACCCGGCTTTTTCCGCCGGAGTGCTGGAACGGACTTCACGCACCAGAATCCCCTCTCCATCGGGTGCGCTAAAATACGCGCCGAGCTGGCCTGAAAGATCCTCGGCGTTGATACCCAGCACCGGCGTGCGCAGGTCAAACGCGTTGTACACATCCGGCGTATCAAAATGCAAGTCCAGGCTGGGTTCGGTAAAGGCGTAGGCGTTGCCGAAATCGCGCATCTTGCCTTTCATCTTCTTCTCGAAGAACGAGCCCCGGTCGCCGAGCTCTACCGGAATGTTTTGCAAGCTGCCGTTGCGCGAAATTGCGAGCGTCACCGTGCGGCCCGAGGGCGTCTCGCGAACCAGCCGGCGGAACTGCACTGCGCCTTCCACAACCTGCCCGTCGTATTGCGTGATGACATCATTTTCTTTCAGGCCCGCTTTCGCCGCCGGACTATCGGGCTCGACATCCATCAGCAGGACGCCGCGGGCGGCTGAAAGCTTTAGGTCCTTGGCTTTGTCCGGCGTGACTTCGCCGATTTCAACGCCGAGCCAGCCCCCGCCATCGTCCTCGGAATTCACGAAGACCCGCGGCTCCTGGCCCGTAAATTCTTCCGCCTTCTCCTGGGCGAGTGCGGAAAGCTCGGCGGCGTGAGAGGCCAGTTCCTCTGCGCTCGATTCCAACTCTCCCTGCCGGCCCTCCAGCTGAGCCGCGAGACTCTGGAGTTTCGCGAGTTCGGGCGCGCTCATAATGGCCTCCTTGCTCTGGTCTTGCAGTTTGGCGAGCTCCGACTGCAATTCCTGTTGAGTAGTACGAGCCAGGTCTTGGAATTGTTCCGTGGAGAGGTTTAGGTTTCGGCAGGCCTGTTCAAGCCCGGAGGGCGTGTGTACGGCGGCAGGCGGAGCCGGCTTTGCAGGTTGCGTTGGCGTTTGGCCGTGAAGCGTCCCAGGTGTGCTGCCCAAGGTCAGCAGCAGGACGCCGGCAGTGGCGAGGTCGGAGAACCCGAAGTTATTCATGTGTTCGTCCTCACTTTGTATTGAATTACGCCCCGTTAAACGGCTGGACGCTGTACCACCAGCCGAATTCCGCCGTTGACTGTGCGCACCGAAATCTGCCCGCCGCCGGTTCCCAGCTTCGCGTGCAATGAACGCGCGCCGGGAAACCCCACGGTCGAACTCGCCGGCAATTCCGAATAAACGTCTCCATTCATGCTCAGCACTTTCAAGTCAGCGCGAGCAGAGGGCGGCAATCCCAGCACCACGGAGCCGTTCACCGTCTCGAGGTTCATCGGGCCGCCGTCGAGCAATTGGCGAAGCTCCAGCCGCAGGTTTCCGTTCGTCGTTTTTTCGCTGAATCTTCCGGAACTGTCCAGAACTTCCACGTTGCCGTTCACCGACCGAAGTTCGCCACCGCCTTCCACGCCACGCACGATCACGCTTCCGTTCACGGTCTCGACGCTGCCGAGCAAAACGCGATAAGGCACGTGGACGTGATACTCCACGGCGACTTCGACGCCTTCCCCTTTCGGGTAGCGTGTGTGCACCGTCACCTGTCCCGGCTGGCTATCATCAACTTCGATTTTCACCCGCTCGAGATCCCGTGCATCGCTCTGGGCCGTCTTTACCGCAGTCACTTCCACCTCATCACGGGCCCAGCCCTCCACCTGCACGGACCCATTTACATTTTCCAGCAGGAAGCTTCCACCCGAAGGGAGATGATAGGTTTGCTTGAAGAGTTCGTTGCTGGCCAGGCTGGGCAAACACACGGAAAGAATGCCCGCTAGCACTAAAAGCGCGCGCGTTGTGGCTCTCATGAGCCGAGAAAAGCTGTTAAGTCGCCGATGGTCCTGCATGGTTGTTCGCACAGTACGCCCCCTCGAGTCGAACTCCCGCTTGCCTTGAACGTTCGGCCCTCTTTCGGCCGGAAATCGTTGCGCTCGCCCGGCGCGCTTCGTCACGAAGCAGCCCACGCGCCGGCTTTCAGGCTACGGCGCAGTCTCGCTTGACCGCTGCGACTTCTCGAGCATACGCAACTGCATCTGCAGTTTCTGCTCGAGCTGTTCCATCTGTTGTTTGTAAAGTTGAACTTGCTTGTTGGCGTCGCTAACCACCAATTGGATGTTGCCTGCGACCGTGCGCAGGTGCAGCACTTCTCCTCCGCCGTTCAGCGGGCCTTCCGCGCGAACCATGTGCCCGCGGTCGGAGTCGCCCTCGTAGCTCACCTTCAGAGCGAACGCCGGGTCAACAATCACGCGATGCTGATCGCCGAGCTCGACTTGCGCGTCAATCGTCACCGGCATCTGCCGCGGAATGTAAACAACGATGTCGCCGTCGTTCGATTGCAGCTCGCAGCGGCTTGGCGTTTTCACCGGCGAGACAAACCATGCGGTGATGGCGCCCGCGCCAGTCGAGGCTTTGACCGCGCTATCCACCTGCGTCAGATAGATGCTGCCGCCACCCGTTTCAAGATTTGTCGGGCCCGAGACGCGCACCACGCGAATTCCGCCGCCGCCCGTTTTTGCGCGAACAAGGCCCGCAGTCTCGCCCACTTCTATTTGGCCGCCGACCGTCGAAGCGATGAGTTCTGTTCCGGAATGCTCTACGGTTACGTTCCCGCCGCCCGTTTCGAGTTTCGCGGTGCCCTCCACAGAAGCCATGCGGATGTGTCCGCCGCTCGTGTGAAGTGTTGCGCTGCCCGTAATTGAGCCGGTGGTGATGTGGCCGCCGCCGGTCGTCGCCACCAATTCTCCGGTGACATTCTTCACCGTGATGTGTCCGCCCTGGGTTTCGAGTCGCGCGGCGCCGCCAATATTTCCCGTCGTGATGTTCCCGCCGGCGGTGAGCACGGTTACGCGACCGATGATGTCCTCGGCTTCAATATTCCCGCCCCCTGTAGACATATCCAGACTGTAGTTCTTGGGAACGTTCACGGTGACCGTGACCCAAAGCCGCCCGCTGCATTCCCGTCCGAATGTCTTTCCGCGGAAATAAACGCCCTCCGAGGTTCCCCGCGCGCTGATCGTGAAGCGCTTTAAGAGTTCTTTCGCGTCCTTCTGCGATGCGTCTGTCTCTAGGTGTACGGTGTAATCGATCTTGCCGGCGTCCTGCGTGTGCACGACGATGTTGCCGAGGTCGAGGATCAGGTGAAGGCGCTGGCCATCGCGTGTAGCGACCGAACCTCTGAGATCCGAAGTGAGCCGGGGACCTGAGTTCGGTTGCGTGGGTGCTTTGGACCTGGGATTTCCGTCTGCTGCATTAAGCGTGGGTGTTGCCAGGGCAATCAGAACAGCTACGGAAAAGGTGACGAGAGAAATGCCGGCGAATTTTCCCACAGCGCGACGGGGCAGAAGAGTCGGCATCGTGCTTTTCATTTTTTAGAACTTCTGGCGCGGCCCAAGATCGCGAATCGCCGCGGCGCTCTGAAGGCGAATGTAAGTGCTCGGATCCTTTTGCATGCGATCGCGCAGAACTGCGAGGACGTGGTCGTCAGACTCCACCTGCCCCTTCGCCGCCATCTCTCGCAACGCGTTGATCGCTTCCACGCGCACGCCGGGATTAGCATCGTCGACCAGCGCATCGAGCAGCGTCTGCTGCACAAGTTCCTGCGGCTCGGCGCCATTCAGCGCTTCGAGCGCCTTCATCCGCACGGCCGCGTTGTGGTCTGTGTGCACTGCGTGGCACAAAGCGGAACGAACATCGGGATCGTTGTTTCGCGCGCGCAGCAGATCCACAGCGTTCAGGCGCACGTCAGGACCAAAGCGCTCGTTGTTCTGCATGATGTACATCAGAACTTGCTTCACATTGTCGTTGTTCACGGTGCCTTGCACTGTGAACGGGCGCTGCGCTCTCAACTGCAATTCCACCTGCGGCGGCTCGTTGTCGCCGGAAGGAAATACGTTGAGTCCGGCCACATCCGCGGAATGAAGATCGAGCGAGCCCGGTGTGGTGTCCAAGGGATTTTCCGAATTCGTGGCGCCCGCAACGGTGCCGGCAGAAGCGGAAGCTACGGGAGTGATTGCCGTCTCCGGAGCGACGGGATGCCGCAAAAGCCTTGGTCCTAGGACGCCTACTGCAAACCCGGTGAGGAGAAGCAGCGCGGCGCTCCATGCCGGCGCCGGCGCAATCCAATTGAAAGGAACGAGCGCTCCAATCGTGCGACGTAGCCATCCGCGCTCTTCTTCTTGATCGAGCGCATCTTCCAGGCTCGCGCGGCAACCAGCCAGCAGAGTCGCATCTGGTTCCACGTGACGCGAAGCGAGTAGCGCGAGCAGCTCATTTTCCCGGGCCAGCGCTTCATTACATCCGGCGCAGTGCAGCAGATGGTCATTCACTTCTGCTATCTCTGCCGCATCCAGTTCGCCGGCGGCAAAGAGTGTGAGGCGCGATTCAAATTCGCCGCACGCCTGATTCGCCGACATATCCCTAGCGTCCTGCTCCATTCTGGTCGTCCTCGCTTGCCGCGCTTAGCGCATGCCGTCCAGGCTGGCGCGCAATTTTCGCGTGGCCCGGAACAGCGAATTCTTCACTGTCTCTTCTGAGGTCCCCAGCATTTCGCCGATGGCCCGCAGTTTCAATCCCTGATAGTGCTTCATCTCGAAAACCATTCGCTCCCGCGGCGAAAGCCGGTTGAGTGCGGTGGCGATGTGCTCGCCGAGTTCCTGCCCCAGCAGATGTTTCTCCGGATTAGCTGCAGGCCTCAGCTCCGGCTGGCGGTCGAAGAAATCTCGCGTGCCGCCTCCGGCGTCTTCCGGAACGGGCGCTTGATCTTCGCGGCGACTGGTCCGGCGGCGCAGGTGATCGAGCGCCACGTTGGTCACAATTCGGTAAAGCCAAGTATAGAAGCTGCACTCGAAACGGAAGCGGTGCAGGTTGCGGTAAACACGCAAAAAGCTTTCCTGATAAACGTCCCGCGCGTCTTCCGGCCGGTGAACCAGGTTCAACGCCAGCCGCAAAACTTCGCGATCGAACCGACGAACCAAGGCCTCGAATGCCAAGCGGTCACCCGCTTGCGCACTCCGGACGAGCGCGTGCTCCTCCGCGTGCTTCACCGCCGCTGCTTGGCGCGCATCTCCGTCGAGTGCGACGCTCATCCCCATGGTGTTTATTGCCGGTTGGGATTCGCCTCTTAATCCTCGCTCAGGATTAGAGTCGCGAAGCCCGCTTTCTCCGGCCTCCAGCCTTTCTGCGGGTACCGGGTAAATAGACGGCTGTGGTGACCGTTGGTGAGCACCCGCGGACGTTGATTTCCCACTATCGGACAGCTGACCCACTGCGCGTCCTTGATTGCGATGCGCGATTGTCCCAAAACGTTGCAAAGGCGGGATTTACGCTCGACGAATGTCCTACGAGCCCGCCGCCACAGCGTCACGGAATTCGCCTTTTTCTTAGTTTGCACGGGACGCGCCATTCAGAGTTTTCCGCCGAGCCAAATCAGTCCGTAAACGGCGACGCAAACGGCAAAATCGAGCGCGCTGCCCCAATCCAAAAGGAAGCCCTGGTGCTGCAGTGCTCGCGGCAAGTGGGGGAAGAGGGAAAAATAATAGATCCCGTTGCCGATGAGGATGGCAGCGACGTATTCAAGCCAACGCCGGGGCGTGGCTCCGAGATATTTCTGCGCCATTGTTATTCTGCCGAGAAGGGCGCTGCGAATATAGGGCAGCGAGCGCCAACTTGCAATCGCACCTACGCTGCCGAACTCATCCGACAATGATAGCATTGCCTCATTGCATGGCCATCTCTCTCGATAATCCGGTGAAATATCTGAAGGGCGTCGGGCCGCATCGTGCCGCGCTGCTCGAAGAACGCGGGCTGGCCACTGTGGGAGATCTGCTTGGCTATCTTCCCTTCCGCTATGAAGACCGTCTCCGCTTCACTCCCATCGCGGAGATCATCCCCGGCCAGGTTTATACCGTCTACGCGGAAGTGGCGAGCGGAGGAGGAGGCACCGTTCGCTTTGTCCGCGGCCGCAGCCCGATCTTTCACCTCACCGTTCGAGACGCTTCCGGCACGCTCCACGCGCGCTTTTTTCACGGCGGGTATCTCGCCGACAGGCTGAAACAAGGCCAGCACCTCGTGCTGCACGGCAAAGTTGACGCCGATCTGTATCGTCCCGGCCGCCTGGAAATGGTCAATCCGCAGATCGAGCTCGTGGGCGCAACCGAAGCGACTGGCGCGGCGTCGGATTCCACGGAGGTTGGCCGCATCGTTCCGATTTACGAAGCCATCGGAGCCATCAGTTCGCGCATGCTGCGTCGCATCATCTACAGCATCCTGAATAATTTCGACGGCAATATCCCCGACCCGCTTCCGCCGGAAATCCGCGAACGCTATCGCTTCCCCACGCGACGCGAAGCTCTGCTCTACGCGCACTTCCCACCCAAGGACGAAAGCATCGAGCTGCTCAACAGTTTTCGCAGTCCTTCGCAGATGCGCCTCATCTTCGAGGAATTTTTCTACTACCAGCTCGCGATGGCCTTGCGGCGTTCGCGCGATCACCAGCGCCGTGGAATCGCCATGCGCGTGCGCGAGGAAAAAATCCGCAGCGCGATCAAACGCATTCTTCCGTTCAAACCCACTGCCGCGCAGAAACGCGTTCTTGCCGAAATTGCCGCCGACCTCGAGCGCTCCTATCCCATGCATCGGCTCCTTGAGGGTGACGTGGGCAGCGGCAAAACCATCGTCGCGCTCGAGGCCGCCACCATCGTCATCGAGAACGGCTGCCAGGTCGCGCTCATGGCGCCCACCGAAATTCTCGCCGCCCAACATTACCTTTCGGCGCGGCGGATTTTCGAGTCCGCGGGATACGGCGTCGAACTGATCGTGAGCGGCAGAACGCGCGCCACGAAAGACGCCGCACTCGCGCGAGCCGAATCCGGCGAAGCGCAAATCGTTGTCGGCACGCACGCGCTGCTCGAAGATCCGGTTACCTTCAAGCACCTCGGGCTAGTCATCGTGGACGAGCAGCACCGCTTCGGCGTTCTGCAGCGCAAGCGGCTCATCGAGAAAGGCGCGTCGCCGCACGTTCTGGTCATGACCGCCACGCCCATTCCGCGCACGCTTTCGCTCACACTCTATGGCGATCTCGATCTCTCCGTAATCGACGAAATGCCGCCGGGGCGCACGCCTGTCGAAACGCGCTGGAGCGAAGAGTCGCAGCTCCCCGGCGTGTGGGAATTCCTCCGCCGCGAGGTTTCGCGCGGGCGCCAGGCTTACGTTTTATATCCCGTCATTGAAGAGTCGAAACAAGAGTTGAAAGCTGCCACCGCGGAATACGAGCGTCTCGCAAAAAATGTGTTTCCAAAGTTCCGCGTGGGCCTGCTTCACGGCCGCTTGAAGACCGTCGAAAAAGACGAGGTCATGGAAAAATTCCGCCGGAATGAAATCCAAATCCTGGTGGCCACCACTGTGATCGAAGTCGGCGTGGACGTGCCCAACGCGACCATCATGGTGATCGAGCATGCCGGGCGCTTCGGTCTTGCGCAACTTCACCAGCTTCGCGGGAGAATCGGCCGCGGCACCGAGAAATCGCATTGCATCTTGATTGCCTCGAAGAAAATTACCGGAGAGGCGCGCGAGCGGCTCGAAACCATGGTTGCTACTTCTAATGGTTTCGAAATCGCGGAACGCGATTTGAAGCAGCGCGGCCCGGGAGAATTCTTCGGCACGCGGCAGCACGGCGACGCCGCATTTTCAGTGGCGCAACCACTCCGCGACCACGAACTTCTCGAACTCGCGCGCCGCGAAGCATTCGCTCTGGCGGAGGATCCCGCGCGGGCAGCCGAAATTGTGCGGCGCCTGGAATCGCTGAGCGCCTCCTGGCAGAAGCGCTACCACCTTGCCTCCGTCGGATAGCGAACTGTAATTATTTCGGCGACTTCAGGTAAGCTATCTGCCAACCATACGCAAACGACCATGCGCGTAATCGCCGGAAAATTTCGCAGCCGTCTCTTGAAAGGTCCGGGCAAATTGCCTTTGCGCCCCACGAGCGACCGCCTGCGCGAAACTCTCTTCAATATCCTTGGCCTGACGGTGGAAGAATCTCTCTTCATCGACCTGTACGCCGGAACCGGCGCCGTCGGCATCGAAGCCATCAGCCGCGGTGCGCGCGAAGTTTTTTTCATCGAGAAGAATCCGGCCTGCATCAAACTCCTGCGCCAGAATCTGGAAGCACTCGAAATTCGCAGCGGCATCGTAATCGGCGCCGACGTGGAACGCGGACTCGACAAGCTGGCCCCCCGCCACATCATCGCCGACTTCATTTTTCTCGATCCGCCCTACAACGACGCGGACGCCTACTGGAACGCGCTGGAGTATCTGGACGCCTCGCATCTCATCGCGCCCCATGGCATCGTCATCGCCGAACACAGCTCGCGCCTCGATTTGCCCGAGCGCCTCGAGCGCCTCGAACGCACTCGCCTCCTCGAACAGGGCGACGCCGCGCTCAGCTTCTATTGCCTCGCCGCCGCTGCCTAGCACCGTTCATTGTCATTCCGCGCGAAGCGGGGAAGCTCTTCGGCGTTGAAATTCTCAAGGATTCTCGGGCGCTGCATCGCTCGCATCTTCCCATTGATGTCCACATGCGTGGCATTTCCATCCGATGTGTTTGACTGGGACCGGCACTCCAACCAATACCGTCAGATAGGAAGCAGGGCGATTCAATTCCTCGAAAGAGATGTCAGCCGACTGGCATTTGGGACAGCGGTCTTGTCTGCGCTCCGGTTCGCCTTCCACGTCGATGCCTTCCGGAAATTTCTCGCGCAGCAATTCTGCCGCTGCGGCGCCATTCTCCGCCTTCACCCAAAGCTTCACGCCGCCAATTAGATTCGACCACAACCAATCCATTCGAATCGTGTTCTCGTCAGCCAGGAAACTTTCGATGCCCTCCGAATCGAGAACGCTTTTCGCCAAGAGCGCTTCCGGCAAGTCCCTGAATCGGCCGACAATGACTGGGCTTTCGTGCTTGAGATTCTCGGCGTCAGGCGGCGGGTAAGTCAGCGTGATTTTAGATTTTCGGCGCGTGAGCTCGAGCCCAAGTACTTCTCTCGCCAGTTCGGTCAGCGAGGCTGCATCCTGAGCAAGCTTCTCCAACTCACCGTCGCTCATCTCGGCATATACCTGCGCCAGCCGCTGTCGTTCTGCCTCGGGATTCGGTGTCGTCATCATCAGCAGAATATACGCCGGGGCAGTTCGTGTCCAAACGGAAACGCCAAGTTGGGAACAATCGTGCGTAACCAACTCCTCCAAGTTCCTCGCCGCGAGTTCGTTGACTTGTCCTTCAGCGCGCTCGTAACATGCTCCCTCATATGCTCGCTCCCGGTGTGACGTCCCCCCAAGACGACCGTCTCACGGTAATCGCAATCTCCTCGCTCGCTTGCATTTTGCAGGACGTTTTGCACGAAGGCCTGGGCCATGCGGTTACAGCTTGGTTGAGCGGCGCGCATCGCGTGACGATCAGTACAGTCGCGATGCAAAGCGATATCGACACGCGATGGATTTCGGCGAACGGCACCCTCGTAAATCTTCTGTTCGCGGCTATTTTCTGGCTGCTTCTGCTGAAGCCGCAGCGTTACAAGCCCGCCTTTCGCTACTTTCTGGTTCTCGCGTTCGCCGGAAACCTTTTTACCGGGACCGGATACTTTTTCTTTTCCGGAGTCTCGAATTTTGGCGATTGGGCTGCGGTCATCGCCGGATTGCAACCGTACTGGATGTGGAGGCTGGGACTTGTTGTGCTGGGTGTGATCACTTACTACGTCTCGATGGTGTTGGTCGGCGCGCAGCTGAAGGCGTTCCGCGGCACGGATGCAATTTCGCACAGACTTCGGCAACTCTGCTGGACTCCATACATCACGGACGGAATGCTGGCCGGTCTGGGTGGCTTGCTGAGCCCCTTGGGATTGTTCTACGTGATCGCGTCAGCGCTGCCCTCGACGTTGGGCGCAAACGCGGGACTGCTGGCTCTTCCAAGCATGATGGGGATTTGGCGCCGCCGCGGCCAGCAAAAAGACATCGAGCAGGTTGCGCCAATTCGCCGAAGCATCGTGTGGATCGTCGCGGGCGCTATCGCCAGCTTGCTCTTCATCTTCGTGCTCGGACGCGGCCTCACGTGGTCTCGCTAAGGCCAAGCGGGAAGCGCTATCAGCTGTCTCGCAGCACCAGGCATCCGGCGAGCATATCGTGGATCGCTCGTTTCCTCGGAGTCAGCCCGGCGCACACGCAATCAACAACAAAGTAGTAGATTCCGACGTACGGTACTTGCATCAGCAAACGCCCGCTGAAGAAGCGCCGGCTCGCTTGCCAGAATCCAATTCGGTTCCCGCCAAGATCGCCCACATACAAACCGAACACGCGCTTGCCCAGCGTTCCACGCAAATTCGAACTTTCTAGAGCTGCAAAATATGCCCAACTGATGAGCGCGAAAAAGCCCAGGCTTATCGGAAGAAATGTGGAGCCGAATTGAGCGACAATTTCCTCGTGAGTTTCGCCCGGATGAAGTCTCAAGAAAGCCATCCAAGGTCCTGTAGCGACGGACCAAAAGGAAACAAAAACCGCCAGGGGAAGCGCCAGAATCACGAAATCGATCATCGTCGCAGCAAACCGGATCCAGAATCCCGCGTGGCGCAAACTTACCGCTCGCGAAATGTGACTAGGACCGTTTGCGGGCTTTTCTTCTAGAACACACTCTCGCATTTACGGTCCCCGCCGATCAGCCTTTCCTTCCGAAGAACTGGGACACCATTTTCGGATGCTTCTCGCCTTTTTCGACGTTACCGAGAGCGGACAGTCGCTCGCGAGCGGCGGCATTGGTGGGATTAATTTCTACGATCTTCGAATAGACTTCGCAAGCGCGTAACGGCAGTTCCATCCTCTCCAACAGCTCGGCGAACTGAACCAAGACAGGTTCCCGCCACGGATCGAGCTCGATGGCCTTTTCAAAATGTTCGATGGCTTCTCGTTGATATTGCGGGATCGTTCCGAGGCTGCGTGCCAGCAAGGCGCGGTACAACGCCTGCTCCGGCGCGGCTTCCTGGCATTTGCGCAGCCACACAACCGAACCCACGAAGTTTTTTGCGCGCAGGCATTCGTTGGCTCGCTTGAGCCATTCTTCGATCGATTCCGTGGTCTCGGTTTTGTCCCGATGAATGGTGAAGCCGCCCATGGCGGCCAGGCGTTTGTCGTACATGGCCCGCTTCTCTTCGTTCCCCAGCGTTCGGTAAGCTTCCGAAACCAAGACCATCAGATCTTTAAGCGGCGCAATCAATTCGCGATTGCCCATGTGGTTGTCCGGATGAAATTTACGGGCCATCGCGTAATAACTCTTTTTGACTTCGCTCTCCGGAGATTCGGATGTGACTCCGAGCAGTTGGTAGTAGGTGCCCTTGCCGGTCAGCTCGATCAGGCGCTTAACATCTTGCTCGAATCGAACCTTGGCCGCCTCGTGCCTCCGGGGCGAAAGAGCGAGTTGCGAATTCGCGGAGTTTGCGGCTCGCGGATTCGCGGCCCGCAAGCTACCAACCGGGGGAGACGCTGGCGTCACCTGCATCGTGTCCTGCCGCGATAGAAACTGATGCAGTTTTGCGCGATCCTCCGGCTGCATCTGCACGAACTGAATGCCCATTCCTTTTCCCGGGTTTGTATTTCGCACAATCGCGCGGGCGCGTACCTGCCCGGCAGGCAAGTTGAATAACAATTCGATAGTGGAACCTTCCGACGGAGGGTTCGCGTCATGCAGGTAAAGGCCGCCCAGCCCCATCGTCTCCATGCGCGACGTGGTTGTTTTTCCGAGCGATTTCCAGGCCACCCACGTGCCTTTGGGGGCACGGATGCGAGGATACTTGCGGGGTTTGTCGGATGCCGGCGCCATGCTTACGCTTAGTCTATTCGTTGCCAGGCTCGGCGCCGGTATTTTCGACAGAGTTCTGGGTCAATGAGTAACGGAAGTGCTTGACCGGATCCTTCGAGATGCTCTGTGTTGACTACTATCTTTCTTGCCCCTAATATAACGGCCGCAGCATTGCTGTAACCGGCAAAACCCGCGCTCGTCGGTGCGGAGCGGCCAGCAAAAACTTGCCCGAGTATGGTAAGCGGATGACTCGAAACACAAGTTTCATGATCATAATAGCTCTCGGTTGTCTCTTGGCATCTACGCACGCGCCTGGGCAGCAAAAGGCGAATCGCGTAGAACAAGAACAGGCGCGTTCGATCCTTCGCCAGGTCGAAGAAACGATCGAGAAAAATTACTTCGATCCCGCCCTCCGCGGCTACGACCTGCACGCACGATTCCAAGAGGCCGACAAAAAAATCAATGATGCACCGACCCTTGTCGCGGGTCTTGGCGTGATCAACTGGGCTGTCGAAGGCTTGAATGATTCCCACACTTTCTTCATACCCCCGGCGCGCAACGTGGTTGTGTACAGCGGATGGCAAATGCAAATGGTGGGCGCGGACTGCTTGATCACCGCCGTCGAGCCCAACTCGGACGCGTCGAAGAAGGGCCTTCGGCCGGGCGATCGACTCTTGAAGGTCGAGGGGTACGAACCTACGCTGGCCACATTTCAAATCATTCGGGGGCGGATTGATGAGTTTCTGCAGCTGGTGGAATATCATCTGGTCGTCGCCAGCCCCGGGCAAGCTTCCCGCCAAGTCACCACAAAAAGCCAGTTGATCACGCTGCCGCAAACGACGAATTTTTTCACGGGCGGCGACGCTCAACACCAAATCCAGCACCAGCGCGAAGGTTACCGGCTCTTGACCAAAACAAGAACCAGCGAAGTAAGCGATAAGCTGATGATATGGAAATTGCCTCGATTCAACCTGCCGCAAATCGAGACCGAACGCCTCTTCGCAACCGCTCACAAGCATGAAACGTTAATACTCGACCTGCGTGACAACGGTGGTGGCGCGGTGGATGTGTTGGATTCGATGATAGGTAATGTTTTCGATCACGACATCACGGTCGGAGAGGCCATCGAAACGCACCGGAAGCAAGCCGCTTCGCGCCGCGTCGCGCGGCGAAAAAGCATTTGGCGGAAAACTCATCGTGCTGGTGAACAGCTCCTCGGGTTCGGCAGCGGAGATCTTCGCGCGTACCGTGCAGCTTGAAAAACGAGGAACAGTCTTGGGCGACAAAACCGAGGGCGGCGTGCGGATACCGAAGATTTTTCGTCTGCGCCAAGAAGGAGGAAACATCATCTTTTACGGCCTTGAGATATCGATTGCTCAGCTGAGAATGCCCGACGGAGGGGACTTGGAAGGGATAGGCGTCACCCCCGACGTTACCATCCTTCCCACTCCCACCGATTTCGCCGAAGGTCGCGATCCTGTGCTTGCCGCGGCCGCAAAGTTGGCGGGCGTCGAACTCTCGTCCGAGCAAGCCGGGAAGATGTTCCCTGTCGTGTGGGCCACCCACTAAATCCGTCGCCTTTCTCCCTCCGGTGAGTGCCACCCCACAGTGAACTCCTAATCGATAGTGACTTCGAATAGAAATCGCCGTAACCCACTCAAAATAAAGGATCGCGACATTTCTAATCGTTACTCAGAACGCCAAATTAGTGCCGCTCTGTGACCCTCAAGATACAGCCGCATACGTGAGCGGCGCATCGTAGTCCATCGGGTATAATGCCCGAGCGCATGCACACCGAACCCACACCTCCGAGCCCGCGACACATACCCATGCCACCGCGCGCGAATTTTGACGAATCCGTTGTCGAGCTTCCCGTGCATTCGCGCTTGCCCAGGCTCGATCTGGGCGTCGACTGGGAATCCCCGTGGCGCGAATTTCGTTCGAGCGTTCGCGATTTTTTTTCCGGCCCGAAGCCGCCAGTGGATGGCGAGGCGCAACCAAATCCATATCTGCGCGTTCACTGGATACAAGGCAAAGTTCCCGGCCGCGCGTTCGCGGCGTCGTCCCTCACGCACGTTCTCGCGGTCGCGCTGCTGCTGTTGCCGATATGGGGATTTCTCGCGAACGCGCAACCGAATCTCGCGCTGCCGCGCATCGAGCTCACATATGTTCCGGCTCAGGATCTCCCGCCGATTTCGCTGCCCGGAGTTCAACCAAAGGCCAGCCCCGCGGGCGACCCGGCAAAACCGCTGCCGGTCCGAGGCGCCGATGCTTATCATCCGCGCCAAACCATTCTTTCGCAGCCTGTGCGCATCACGCATCCGCGCCAGACATTAATCCAGCCCAGCGCTCCAGCGGCCCCGCCGACCATCGTTCCGCAGATGCCCAACATCGCTGAATGGGCGGCAACTTCGCCCGCGCCGAATCCACGACTGCGAATCAATCCCACCGCTGTTGCGCCGCGGATGCAGCACAGGGCCGTGAGCGATGCCGCCGCGCCGGATGTTACGAACACGGAACGAAATGCGGGGCCGCTGGACATCGTTGCCTCGACTGCGACGAATTCGCAGCCGCAGTTGCCGGTGAGTCCCATGTCGAAGCCCGTCGCGGAACGCCGCGCGTCGCAGGCTTACGCTGGCGCCGCTCCCGAAGTCGGATCTGCGGTTTCGCCTGGCGACGCGAGTTTGCATCGCTTGATCGCGATTTCGGCAGCGCCCGCTCCGCCTGCGCCAGAAGTCAGGGTGCCGCAAGGAAATCTTTCCGCGCGCGTGGCGATATCGCCTGACGGAATGAAATCAGGAGTGACCGGCGGCGCGGAACACGGCGCGGCTGGCAATGGCGGCTCCGGCGGCACGCCTTTGAGCGTGGGTGGCACGGACAAAAATGCCGCCGGCGGCAACTCGAACTCCCCGGCAGGTGTGAGCATAAGCGGAGGCAACGGCCATCCGGGAATTGGCGGCGCGGGAACTCACTCCGGCGGTATCCGATTACAGCCCATGCCGAAAATCCCTTCGCGTACTGATTCGGGGGCACCCACACGCAATCAGCCGCTTGAGGTGGGCAACATCGATCCAAGCCTGCCTCCGGAAAAAATTCTCTCAGGAAAAGAAGTGTTCACGATGCACGTGGACATGCCCAACCTGACGAGCGCGAGCGGAAGCTGGATTTTGAATTTCGCGCAACTGGATGACGACGGGCCGCCGTATCAGAGGCCGAAAGCGAAATTGACCAGTCCCGTGGCGCTGCGAAAAGTGGACCCGAAATATCCGCCTTCAGCGATCAAGGAACGCATCGACGGCGAAGTGATTCTTTACGCCATCATTCGCAAGGACGGCTCGGTGGATAGCATTCAACTGGTGCGAGGCATCGACGCGCAATTGGATTTGAACTCGATGGAAGCGTTGTCGCGCTGGCAATTCCGTCCGGCCACTCGCGAAGGCCAACCCGTGGACATTGAGGCGGTAGTCCATATTCCATTTCACTTCAGCGAACCACAATAGATTCGAAACGAAATTCTGTGAACCAGCGGTGCAGCGAGAGAAATAGAACGCAGCCGAGGATTGGAGCCGAGGCGCTCGTTCGACCGCTATTTCGCGGCCTTTTCTTCAAGCAGCTTCACCAGGGCGTACAGCGCGAAGTTCGCGGGCGTGTCCACGGCAAATTTCTTTCCCAGTCCGGTGACGTAGCCATTCAGCGAATCAATCTCCGTGCGTTTGCCGCGCGCTAGGTCATGCGCGGTGGACGAGGTCGCTTGGCCCATGCTTTGAAAGAAGTCCATTACTTCGGCGATATCCACATCCGCAAGTTGCACGCCGGATGCTCGCGCTACAGCGACGGTTTCCGCAATCACACGGCCCATGAGCTCGCGCGACTGCGGATTCCGCGCGGCCTGAGCGTAAGAGGTTTGCGCGATTGCGGCCACCGCGTTTCCCGCGCAGTTCCGGATGAACTTCGACCATAGATCGGCTTCAATATAAGTGGAAACCTGGCACGGCACACCCGCGGAAGTGAAGAGCGAGGCCACGCGTTGCGTGCGTGCGCTTCCTGGGGGCTCGGTGAGATGACGGCTGCCGGGCAACTCGCCCACGGCGAGTTCCCCCCGGCCTAGATGTTTTATGTGGCCGGGCTCGGGCATGGCCACCGCGATATAGACAACCGAGGGCACGGCGTCGATTCCCGCGGCCTCGCGCATTCGCGCTACGTTGTCCACGCCATTTTGCAAACTGACGACGATCGCGCCCGGCGCGATATAGGGCACAAGCGAACGCGCGGACGATTCTGTATCGGTGGTCTTGACGCAGAAAAGAATTACGTCCGCGCCGCGCGCTGCCGACGCCTCGGTTGACGCTTCGATCTTTATGCGCTCCTGGAACGAAACTGTGTCGAGGAAGAGTCCCCCGGCGCGAATTGCTTCCACGTGCGCGGGCCGCGCGATCAGAGTGACGTTAACTCCACCGCGCGCGAGCATTCCGCCGAAGTAAGAGCCCACCGCACCTGCTCCCAGTACGGCGACTCGAGCGTTCGGACCGATTAAGTTTGTTGGCGAGGGCATTCAGTCACGCTCAATTCATACAAACAATGCGGCGGCTCTGATTATGCGGGAAGGAGAAGGCATTCTCCAACTCGCTGAAGAATATGCAAGAGGGACAAATTGGCCGAGGCTACGCGTCAGAAGTGCCCGCGCAGATCGCGAAAGCTGTTGAGGATCAGAAGTTTTCCGGTACCGCTTTCGAGTTCTGCGTGTTCGAGGTGCCACGTATTTGAATGCGGGATGAAGACCGCGTTCAATCCGACTTGCATCGCGGGGTTGATGTCGCTCAGCGGGCTATTCCCCACCATCCAGCCGTAGGACTTCACAATCTTGAACTGCTCGATCATGCGTTCGTACACAGTCGCTTCTTTTTCGAGGACAATTTCGATTGCTTCAAAATATGTCTGCAAACCAGAGCGCTCGACCTTGGCGGCCTGCTCGGCAGGCTCGCCTTTCGTCAGCAGAATCAGACGGTGATGCTTTGCAAGGTAGGCAAGCGTCTCCGGGACGCCGTCCATGATGTGCGGCGGAGTGGCTTCGAGTTCCTTGGCCATCCGCTCGATTTCCTGCATTAACTCGCGCTTGGCGGCATTGCCGGCGAGCTTCATATAGGTGTCTTCCAGCGAACGCCGGAAACTGCGCACACCGTAGCCGTGCTGGCGGATGTTGCGGCGTTCGGTTTCGTTCAGGATGTGGCGGATGTATTCGCGGGTATAGCCGAGATGCTCGAGCTGGGTGATGAAATGATCAATCGTCTTCTCGAAAAAGATGTTGTTTTCCCAGAGCGTGTCGTCCGCGTCGATGAGTAGTGTATGACGTGCCATGCAAGAATTCCCGCGACCTCAGCCGCACAGCGAGAGAAAGAAACAAAAGAGCGAAACGCAAGGCAATCTCAGCCCGAACGGCAGGGAAAGGCTCTTCGCGCCCTTCCACCGCTTCAGGACGCGGAAGCTTTTCGCGCGCCCACGACCAACTGCTCCAGGATGCCACGGGCGATCTTCTGAGTCTCGCCAAAACGCGTGAGATAATCCTGGAACTCACGATTGAGATCGAGCGCGGAGGTAGCATCGAGCTTCGTGCGCAGGATCATATCGCGCAGATGAACGGGATGCGGCAGCACCGCGTCGTCCCGCAATTCATCCAGGGCTGCATTCGGGTCGTAGTGATACATGTGACCTCCCGTGACGTTCACGGAAAACTCATTCTACAATGTTTCGTGAAAACCGTCAGGCAAGGGAGGGAAGAAATTCGTATCGTTCGATTCGGGCGGCGATGCCGCGGCTTCCATTGTGGGGTTCGACGCGCAGGACGCGGGCGTAGCAGCGAATGTGGACGTCGCCGGCGAGCGTGATTTGCTGCGGAAGGGTAAGGACAAACTCGATGGGGCTGCCGGCTTCGACGATGGCCTCAATCATGAAATAGAGGCCGCGGAAACTTACATCGCGCGTTTCGCCGCGTTTTTCGATGACTCCGTTGTCGGCCGAAAAGCGGACTTTCAAGGGCAACATCATGGAAAACCGGCGGGCGGCGCGACGCTCGACTGCAGATTCCATCAGCCCTCCCAAGCATGGAAGCTAGCGCCAAGCTACCACCCCTCGGCGTCTCCATGCAACGGATTTCGGGAAACGTCTGATTGTGCGGAGGTGAAAATATCGCGAATCTACGCTTTGAATTTGACCGGGTGCGTTCCAATGGCTAGGATATGGCACCATGAATGAGCCCGTTAAAGCCGCAGAGCAACGAAAGCATCCTCGCGCACAGCTCAAGCTGCCGGTCCGCGTTCGTTGGCGAGGCCCGCTCGGGATGCGGCTCGAGAGCACGCACACAGTAGACGTTGCGCGGGAGGGTATTTCGCTGCATCGCGTGGAGCCGTGCGAAGTCCATTCCTGCGTCTGGCTGGCCATGCCCTACAACTCGAAGCTCGCTTCCGTTGTGCAGCCGGAAATTCCGGCGCGAGTTGTGCGCGTTGAAAAGGAGGCCGACGGCGGATTTCACGTCGCGTTGCATTTGCCATCGGACGCTCGCAATTCGGCGCGCCCGATGGGCCGAGAGCGCCGCGCTTTCGCGCGAACCCCGTCTGCCCTGCCGATATTCGTTCGCGAAGGAGGCTCGGCGTGGCCCGAAGAGTGCATGACGCAAAACATCGCGAGGTGCGGCGGGCGCCTTGAGACTATGCACAGACACGAACGCGGCGATACCGTGTTCGTGAAAATTCCCTGGGGCGAGTGGGAGCAAGCGGGCGAAATCGCAGCGCGGGTCGTGCGCGTTATACCGGCGGAAACCTCGGCGAATGCTGGCACTTCGACTGAATCTGCCGGAAGCAAGAGCGGTGCTTTGAGCATAATCGCAATCCACTGGGATTTGCCTGCGAAAGCCGCCAGCCGTCGCTCGGTGCCCAACTTTATGCCGCGAAAGACTCTTCGCTAAACTCGCCGGCTGACTCTTCTATGGCGGAAGTATTTCATCGCAGCTTTTTTCTCGAGGGACCGGCGGGACGTCTCGAAGCCATGCTGTGGACGGTGCCGGAAGCGAATCCGCACATGGCGGCAGTGGTCTGCCATCCCCATCCTTTGTTTGGCGGCACGATGCACAATAAGGTCGTGTATCAAGCGGCGAAGGCGCTGCACCGGCGCGGCGTGCCGGTATTGCGATTCAACTTTCGCGGCGCGGGATTGAGCGAGGGCCTTCACGATCGCGGCGAAGGCGAACGCGGCGACGTTCGGGCGGCACTCGATTATTTGGCGAAGGAATTCCCCGGGCGACCGATTCTGCTCGCGGGATTCAGTTTCGGTTCGTGGGTGGGACTGCATGTGGGTTGCGAAGATTCGCGCGTAACCGAGCTTGTCGGATTGGGAATTCCGGTGGACAGCTCCGATTTCGGATATCTGCGCGCGTGCGCGAAGCCGAAACTTTTCGTTCAGGGCGGCAACGACGAATTCGGCTCGCGCGACAAGGTCGAAGCGCTATTCCATACACTGCCGGAGCCGAAGCGGCTTGTGTTTGTCGAAGGAGCCGATCATTTTTTCACCGGCAGGATAGGAGAAATGAGCGCGGCTATGGACGCGTGGCTTGATGAAAAACATCCGCTCTAACACTCGGATGACCCTCCGGTCTGAAATCTTGGACATTGCGGGAGTTTTCTGGCTTGCGGGGCGGGCACAGCATGCTGTGCCCCTACGGGAAGAACATACGAGACACGCGAAGATATCGGGTTAATTTTTGTCTCGCGACTCGAACAACTTCAGGAATTGTTCCCGAGAGGCGGGTTCGACGCCGACGAGGGCCAGATTCGCATTCACATGCGCGACCTGGCTCATACCGACGAGCGCGGTGGTGAGTCCGGGAACGGAGCGCGCGAATTGCAAGGCCAGCGTAGAATTGCCGCTCAAGCCCAGCGCCGCGGTGACGAATGGCGGCAGATTTTTCGTGAGCTGCCCCTGGAGAAGCGCCGCACTGGTGATGAGCGAGACTCCGAGCGAACGCGCGGCTTGCACCATAGGCACGAGCTTGCCGTTCACCATTTGGTTCGGGCGCGTGAGAGCTTCCGGCATGGCCAGATTGAATGGCAACTGTACAAAGCGGAAATGGGATTCCGCTCCGGAAATCTCGGCGGCGATGCCTGCCATCTCCTCCAGCGAGAGATAGCCCTCCGCTTTCGGATCTTCCCGAAAAGAATTCCAGGTGGCCATGCCGTAGGCGCGGATTTTTTTCTCTGACACAGCGGATTCCAGAAAGGTGAACGCTGCGCGAATTCGCCGGCGAAATTCGTCGGCAGGCACTTCGCTCAACTGAGTTTCGGGATTGTGAAGATAGAAAACGTCGATGGTTTCGACGCCGAGATTGCGGCGGCTGCGTTCGAGCTGATCGGCGAGGTACGTGGGAGCCATGCAGTGGCAGCCGGCGGCAATTTCGTCCACGCGAAAAATTCCGCGCTCGAGGAATTCGTGCGCGAAATATTCGTTGGGGTCCGCGGGCATGCCTCCATCGGGCGTGAGGAACCCGGCTTTGGTGCAAAGGACGATTTCGTCGCGAGAGAAACCTTTGGAGAAGAGTTCCTTCAAGGCTGCGCCCACAGCACGCTCGCTGCGCTGAAATCTATAATTAATGGCGCAGTCCACGACGTTGGAACCGCCCTTAACGGCAGCGACCACGGCATCGGTGTAAGCGCCATCCGTGGCCTCGTCCGCTTCGCCGAGATAGGTGCCGATGCCGATGGAGGAGAGCACCAAGCCGCCCGGAATCTCGCGAAAATGGCCGGCGGCCGCGCGGCCCTGAAATCGCGCCGCATAGCGCAGAGTTCCTTCGGGAGTGGCGAAGCCAGTCTTGCGCTCGGCACTAAGGGGCGAAGCAGACGACATCAGATCCTCGCTCTATACAACCGGAGATTTCAATTGCGCCGCAGTATAACAGAACGCGGCTTGGCGGCGCTTGACCGGAGTTGCATGGAAAATAATCGCCCGGCGTATTTCGCAACCGCTACTGAGGCTCGGCGCCGGCGAGTCCTTGGGCCACAAGCATCTGGCGCGCTTCGAATCGGAGCTTGGGGAGATGCCGCAGGAAAATCAAACCGCCCAAGACGGCGCAGAGTCCCCCGATGGCGACCGTCCACGGTGCGCCAATATGATCCGCCGCCGCTCCTGCAAAGAGCGAACCCATCGGCGCCATGCCCATGAACATCATGGTGTAAACGGCCATGGCACGGCCGCGGAGATCGTCCGGAACCATGGCCTGGATGAGCGTGTTCGAGCTGGACATTTGCAACATGACGAAGTAGCCCACCGGAAGCAGGAGCACGACCGAAAGCAAAAACAATTTAGAAAATGAGAACAAAACCAGGCTCGCTCCAAAACCTACCGCGGAAAATGCGATCCAGCGCCCGAGACCTTGTACGCCGCGGCGCATAGCGAGCGTGAGAGCGCCGAGCAGCGCGCCGACTCCGCTGGCGCCCATCAAGATGCCGAGGCCGCGTGCGCCGCCGTGCAGAATGCGGTCGGCGAAGATGGGCATCAATACCGAATAAGGAACGGCGACGAAACTGACCACTCCGATCAGAAGCATGAGCGCACGAATGGGTGCGGCGCGCCTAACGAAACGAAAACCCTCCGCGATGTGCTCAATGGGAGTTGCTTCCTTGGATACTTTGCGCATGGGGCCAAGCTTCATCAACAGCAAACCGATGATCACGGCGATATAGCTCACGGCGTTGGCAAAAAAGCACCAGCCCTCGCCGATCCAGGCGACCAATAGTCCGGCGATGGCCGGGCCGATCACGCGTGCGCCGTTGAACATCGAGGAATTGAGCGCGATGGCATTCATCAGATCTTCGCGGCCCACCATGTCGATGAGAAAGGATTGGCGCGCGGGGATGTCAAAGGCGTTGACAGCTCCGAGGGAGGCGGCAAGTAGGACAATTTCCCAAACGCGCACGACGTGGAAAAGCGTGAGCATGGAAAGAATGAACGCGAGAATCATGGAGGTCGTCTGCGTGCCGATGACGATGCGATGGCGGTTCCAACGGTCGGCCACCATGCCGCCGATGGGCGCGAGGAGGAACACGGGAATCTGTCCGGCGAATCCGACAACGCCGAGCAGGAGCGACGATCCGGTCAATTTATAGACCAGCCAGGATTGCGCGATGTTCTGCATCCAGGTGCCAATGAGGGAAATCATTTGGCCGCTGAAGAAAAGCTGGAAGTTGCGATGGCGTAGCGAACGTCCCATATCGCGGAAGCGCGATCGTTCGATTCCTGCGGACGGCGGGGATTTCTCGGATTTCTGTTTGCGGGGTTTCGCCATCGTATCAATTGTACGATGCAATTGGTTTTGCGACGGCTGCGATTGCATGGCGGGTTACGTTCAGATTTTCTCGGCAGGCAGAGTGACAGAGATTAAGCGCCGGCCGGCGCTCGGGGCGGAGCGTTCGGTGAGGAGCGCTCCGGCGGGGCGAGAAGGCGTCCGCAGGCGCGAAGAATGCGGCGATAGGGCCAATCACCTTCGCGAAAGAGAATCTCTCCGTCGCGGGGCTTAGAGTAAAACCAACGCGATACGAGAGAGAGATGCTCCGACAACTCCGGCGAGGCGTGGCGCAATCCGAATCGGGCGCGCTGAGACCCCATCTCATCCGATTTCGGAACTTGGGCTTCCGCTGGATTCTGTGGTTCGAAGGCTTGCCTCAAGATTGCTTCCACAGACCTTGGCTGGCTTGATAATTCAGCGAAGCGCAGAAAAACAGGCTGGGCCAGAACGCCGGCGAGCACGGGGAAAACGGAGATTGTTTTTTCTTCGGCGGAGCGCTGCAGGATGACCGCGTTGAGGTCTTCGATGCGCCGGGCGAGCTCGGGCAAGCCGCGCAACGCGGCAGCAACTTTGTCGAGACGCTTGTGGAGTGCGGCGGCGCGTTCAAAATCGAGAGCTTCGCTGGCGGCTTCGCGCTCGCGTTCAAGTTCCGCGGTCAAAAACGCACCGGAGGTATCGAGCGATTCGAGCACCCGGTCCACTTCGACGTCATATTCCTCTTTTGAGCAGCCGGCAAAACAGGGCGCCAGGCACATTTTCATTTCCGAATAAATACAGCCGGGAAACTCCGGATCGCGGCGGATTTTAATCTGGCAGCGGCGAATCTTGAAGAGGTCGAGAAAGCCTTCGGCGAAGGCGTCGGCCGCTCGCCGCGAAGAGAACGGGCCGAAATAAAATCCGTCGTCCGCACGAATGCTTCGAGTGACGTAACAGCGCGGATATTCGTTGCGAAGATTGACTTTCAAAACCACGGGCGGGCGCAGGCGCATGACGTCCCGATACCGCTGCGGGAAATGCACGCGCGCGTGCTCGTACAAGGCAAGCGTCTGCTCGAATTTCGAACCGGTGACACGGTAACGGATCCGAGCGGCCACGTCGCGAAGGTTTAGACGCTTGGAAGGAACGGCGGGATCGCGAGGGAGCAACAGACGTTCGGCGGCGCGGCGAATGTCCGCGGTGCGCGCGAGATAGGGGTGCGCCTTTGCATCCTGCATCTCGAGCAGCAATACACCGGGGCGCGAAGGCAATAGCTCAAAAAATTCCGCGTCGCGCGTCGCGTCGAATGGCTGCCCACAATCGAGCTCCAGCATATGCACAAGAATACACTGGGGGCGTACGGCCGGGGAGGCAAGTCGCTACGAGAGTTTGTTAGTAAGCTTTCAAGACCCAGGCGGCGATGACGAGGCGCTGAATCTCGCTGGTGCCCTCATAAATTTCGGTGATGCGGGCGTCGCGATAATTACGCTCGACAGGATATTCGCGGCTGTAGCCGTAGCCGCCGTGAATCTGTATGGCTTTATGCGTCACGCGCGTGGCCATCTCGCTGGCGAAGAGCTTGGCGATGGAAGCTTCCATGGTGAAACGCGCTCCGGAATCCTGCTTCCACGCCGCGCGGCGAGCGAGCAATCGAGCCGCATCAATTTCCGTGGCCATATCGGCGAGCATGAACTGAATGGCCTGAAAATCAGCGATGGGATGGCCGAAGGCCTGGCGCTCTTGCGCATAGGCGAGAGCGGCTTCGAATGCTCCCTGGGCGATCCCGGTAGCCTGGGCTGCAATGCCGATGCGGCCGCCGTCGAGAGTCGAGAGCGCGACTTTGTAACCTTCACCTTCGTTGCCGATGCGATTGCCGGCGGGAACTACGCAATCGGCAAAAGAAAGTTCGGTGCAAGCGGTTGCGTGAATCCCGAGCTTTTTTTCTTCTTTGCCCACGGCAAAGCCGGGGGTTCCTTTCTCGATCACCAGCGCGGTGATGCCCTTCTCGCCCTTTTCTGGATGCGTATTGACGTACACAATCGCCGCGTCAGCCGCGCCGCCATTCGTGATCCAGGCTTTTGTGCCATTGACGACGTAACTGTCGCCGTTGCGCACCGCTTTAGTGGCGAGCGCCGCCGCGTTGGAACCAGCCTGGGGCTCCGTGAGCGCGTAGCAGCCGATTTTCTTGCCGCGCGCGAACGGCACGAGGAATTTTTGCTTCTGGTCTTCCGTTCCGAACCGGAAAATAGGATCGCAATAAAGCGAATTCTGGACGGACAGGATGACGCCGGTGGAAGCGCAAACGCGCGAGATTTCTTCGACGACGATTGCGTAGCTTACGTGGTCCATGCCCCCGCCGCCGTAGCTTTCAGGCACGGCGACGCCGGTGAGGCCGAGTTCTGCAGCCTTGCGGAAAGTCTCGCGCGGAAAGCGGCCGGTCTCGTCAATTTCTTTCGCGTGCGGCTTCACTTCTGCCTCCGCAAACTCCCGCACGCTCTTTCGGAGCAACTCCTGTTCTTCGCTTAATTCGAGATTCACACAGCTGCCTTCCGGCGGCAAATTCCGCCATGAGAGAGAACCCAAATTCTAGGCTGCGTTGCGGCAATAAGGAAACTAAATTCCGACGGGAAGTCGAGACCTGCTAGCTCGCGATAGGATTCGTGGTGGGAACTGCGGGTACAACAATCGGGGATTGGCGAGGGAGCAGACAAACGCGGAAATCGCCAAAATCCTCATCGAGAATACTTGAATAGATGACGAAGAGCCCGACAGCGCCTCCCAAGACCAGGCTAACAAGGAATCCGACCAGAGCTTCCAAGCGATGATTCCAACCAAACGCGCCGACCAGCACTCCGCGAGGAATGGCGGTTACAAACACGGCAATCAGGCCATAGACGAGCGTTCGCCAACTGTATGTCCACCACACCCGCAGCGTCCGGTGAAGCGTGGGTTCAAGCGACTCGCTACCTTCACCCCCGCGACGCGAGAGCAGGCCGATGCGGAAATGACGGAAATTCTTGCGCAAAATGTAGTGCATTACGAAGAACGCCACGGCATATGCGAAAAAATAATTGTCGTACCTCAAGAAAGGGCGAACGGCGCTGCCCGATACATAAGAATTCTGGTAGAGGTGAAGAAGCCAATAATTCACTACAAGAGTCAGGAACGTCGAAATTAGAGTGGTTGGCCAGAAAAAGGCCCACCAGATGCGGAGTCCATGTCCGAGATTTGGTTGAACGTAATTAATCGGCGTCAACGTTTCTGAAGATGCCGCGCGGGGCGCGTCGAACATGGAAGGTGGACCAGGCATTGGGCTTTCGCGGATTCTGCGCCGATATTGCCCGCAGAGTCAAGTAACACTGGATCGCATCGTGTTTCGGGCTACGTGAGAGCCTTGCGGAGTTTCTCGTAGGTCGTAGAGAGTTCTTCGGGTTCGACGCGGGTTTCGGCGACAACGGTCATGAAATTTGTGTCACCCTCCCAGCGCGGCAGCACATGCAAGTGCAAGTGGCCGGTGACGCCGGCGCCCGCCGATCTTCCAAGGTTCATGCCCAGATTGTATCCCTGCGGATGATAGGTTTTTTCCAGCGCTGTGTGAACGCGCTGAGATATGCGCATCATTTCAGCAAGTGTTTCGGGATCGGCGGCGGAGAGATCAGCGACGTGGGCGTAGGGAACGACCATTACGTGGCCCGAGGTGTAAGGATAACGATTCAGGATGACGAAGCTTTTCGAGCCGCGCAGAACGATCAGGGTTTTGACGTCATCTCCGGCCGCGATGGCGGCGCAGAAGATGCAGCCCTCGTCCTTCGACGCGTCAGCGATATAGCGATACCGCCACGGCGTCCACAGATAATCCATTCCGCCTAGCCCTGTGCGCCGGGTTCCGAGGAAGACGAACGCGGGGTGTTGACGTAGTCCTTAAGTTCTTTGCTGGGCTTGAAATAAGGGATCTTCTTTGGTGGCACGGCCACCTTGGCCCCGGTTTTCGGATTCCGCCCCGTGCGTCCGCGACGCTCGCGCGTACGGAAGCTGCCGAAGCCGCGAATCTCGATTTTGTCGTCAGACTGGAGAGCGGCGATGATGCTCTCAAAGATCGTCTCTACCACAGCCTCGGATTCCTTGCGTGGAAGTTCGGTGATTCGGGTCACTTCCTCCACTAGGTCGGCCTTGGTGACTGTATGGTCCTTGTTTTCACGCCCTCCCGCAGCCTCTGCCATCGGATGAGAGCCTCCTCTCACAACGTTCGAGCTATTATGCGCCATCTACGGGCCGGGCACCGCAGGTCTTTGCATATCACCAATTTAACGCAAGGTAAATGATTTTCCTACCAGGGAAGGCCTACGCGAAGCGTTCCCCCGGGCTCCGCGGAAACTCCGAACCTACGAAGTCGATTGCCGCTTAGCCATTATCGCATCGCCGATCGTGGCGTTGGGAGACGATTTAGGCGGTTTCGCAACCTTGAATGTTTCTATCTCTTGCCGCTCCACCTGTTTACGCGCCGCGCGATAGCTCAGGCTGATTTTATGCTGCTCGGGCTCGACGCGAAGTATTTTGAAGTCGTACTCGGTCCCCGTCGCCAGCACGGAAGTAACACGCGCGCCTCGAGGACCTTTCTCTTTGTCACGCTCGCCTTTGGGGCGTCTTTCTTCAATTTCGGAGATATGGCAAAGCCCCTCGATGCCATCGGCGAGCTCGACGAAGGCGCCAAAGTCGGTCGTACGCGCGACTTTTGCTTTCAGCACTTCCCCAATTTTGTGCTCGGCGAACCAATTGGCCCAAATGTCTTTCACCTGCTTGATGCCGAGCGATAGCCGCCGGTTCTGCGAATCAACCTTGAGCACCTTGGCCTCGACCGGGTCGCCCTTCTTGAATTTCTCGCTGGGATGCTTGATGCGTTCAGTCCAGCTGACATCGCTGATATGGATGAGACCTTCCATGCCCTCTTCAATTTCCACGAAGGCGCCAAAATCGGCAAGGTTTCGGATGCGGCCGGTGACGATGGCGCCCACCGGATACTTCTCCGCCGCCGCTTCCCACGGGTCGGGCATGGTCTGCTTGAGGCCGAGAGAAATGCGGCGCTGATCGGTTTTCACTTCGAGCACGGCGACTTCGACGTCATCTCCCGGCTTGACCATCTTGGACGGATGTTTCGTGCGCTTGGACCAGCTCATTTCGCTGACGTGAACCAGCCCTTCGACGCCGGGTTCGATTTGAACGAAAGCACCATAGTCCGTCACGCCCACAATTTTTCCGTGCACCCGCGTGCCAACGGGAAAACGCTCTGGAACAGTCGCCCAAGGATCGGGCAGGAGCTGTTTGCGGCCCAGGGAAATGCGCTGCTTCTCTTTGTCAAATTTTAGGATCTGGACTTCGATTTCTTCTCCAGGCTTCACCACGGAAGAAGGATGCGGAACGCGTCCCCAGACGAGATCGCTCACATGGAGCAAGCCATCGATTCCGCCGAGATCGACGAAAACACCATAGTCGGTGACATTTTTCACACGCCCGATTACGACCGAGCCCTCCGAAAGCTGCGCCATCAAGGAATCGCGCTTCGCTTTTTGCTCTTCTTCGAGGATGGCGCGGCGGCTGACGACAACATTGCCTCGCTTGCGATTCAGCTTCAGGACGCGGACTTCGATGTCGCGGTCTTTCCAAGCATCCAGATCATGAACCGGCCGCAGTTCGATTTGCGAAGCCGGCAGAAAAGCACGCACGCCGATATCGACAACCAAGCCGCCCTTGATGCGCTCGGTCACTTTGCCGGTGATCGTGGCGCGCTCGCGATACGATTTTTCGATGCGCTCCCAAACGCGCCGCCGGTGCGCGCGCACATGGGAGAGAAGCACGTAGCCGTCCTTCTGCTCGTGCAAACGCTCGACTTCAATTGTCTGGCCCTGGCCGAACTCAATCGGACTGCCCGAATCCACAAATTCCTGCGCGGGGACGAGGCCTTCGAACTTCCCGCCTACGTCCACAATCACGCCCGCGTCCGTGACGGCGATTACGCGGCCATCGAAAATTTCGCCCTCGGCAACGACCGGCTCCGGAACGGCAAACTGATCGAGGAGCTCGTCCATCGTCTCGGTTGTTTCGGAAGTTTCGCGCGCCTCACCGGTTTCGGTGCTCGCGGCGTTCGCTTCGGATGGGTCGTTCGCGCCGGAAAGTTCAGCGGGAGGCAGGGCAGGCTCAGCCGCAACTGCGGTTGGTGCTGGGTTGTTGGCTGAAGGTGTTTCTTCCTCGGCTAGCGGAGCAGCCGGCGCGCGAACCGCAGCAGTCGCGGCGCCTGACGAAGAAGTGGCCATAGCCGGCGCCGGATGAGCTTCCATGGCGGGAGAGGATTCGACGTTCGAATTCTCGGCGATGTGGTCTGCGGCGGCGGCTTCAGCAGCGGCAGGTTGAGGATTGGGGTCGTGTTGGGGGTTCATTATGAGCGGCCTCCGTGCGAAATCGTGTCCGCTTGCCGAGAGTGCGACCTCGGTTACTCCACCCTACGGGGGTCAGAGCAAGAAGGGGATTGAGCGTCTGTGCGCGACGCTCATATCTCGGAAATGATACGCGCCCGCTTGATGGGTTGTCAACCGAACCATGGTGTGGAAAAACAGGCCAGAAAAAAAGCCCGACACAGCAGCGGTTTAGAAAAAGCGTTGCCTGGCGTCCGTTGAGCGAGAGTTCTGCCGCGAGGTTCAATCTTTATGCGTGGGAGCGGCCTGCCTGCCGGATTTCCTTGCGGTAGTCCGGGCCCGAGATTTCTACGGTGCGACACATTTCGTAGAGGCGCGAGCGAATGCGCTTGCCCACGCGCTCGGTAAGGGAATCTTCGATGGTGGGAGACCGCATGCCCGCGACTCGCGAGCTTGCCGGCGAAGCCGAGGAGGTCGCGAGCGCCGAATCGGGGTCCAGAAAGTTAGTGGTGAGCAGCGTGACGCGCTTTTCGTTGTAGCGCGTGTTCAATACGTGTCCAACGGTTTCGAGGGCCCAGAGCGAGGGCTTGCTTGAGCCTACATCATCGAGGATCAGGATTTCAGTCGTCAACACAGGCTCCAGGACACTCATCTCCGTGGACTGGCTCTCGGCGTTGTAGCTGTCCTGAATTTGCTTGAGCAGTTCGCGGTAATCGTAAAAAAGTCCGGAGTAACCGCGGAGGGCGATGTCCTTGAGTGCTGCTACGGCGAGATGCGTCTTGCCCGCTCCGCATGGCCCCATCAGCAACAAGCCGGGCTCGGCGCGTTCACGAACAGGAGAGAACTCCTCGGCGAATCGCGTCACAACAAGTTTTGCTTGCGTGAGGCTTCGATTCCAGGCGGCGAGCTGCTCGCGCGTGACATTCTCGATTTCGTTGTCCGTTTCGAAGTTTTCGAAATCGCAATGCCTATATCGTTCGGGGACGCGTGCACGCGCGAGTGCGCGTTCGCTGCGGCCATCGACAGTGCAATCGCACGGGACGGCCCAAACCATTTTCGGGTCTCCGACGGAAGGACCCGGCTTATCCGCAGAAAGCGCTTGCGCCCCTTCCGCAGTCCTCTCTACGATTTTCCAGCCGCTGCCCTGGCACTGGGGACAATCCGCTTGAGCCATCCTGAAAGAATAGATGCGGCGCGCGAGGAGTGCAAGCACACCTGCTCTGTGCAAACCATAGCGTCATGTGGAAATAGTCCGAGGAAGTGAAGAGAGGATCTGCCGGGTTCTACTTTTCGACGCGAATGGCGTGGCGAGGAACAGTGCGGACGATCGCATGGCGCACCTTGCGGTCGTCCGCCGCCGAAAAACTGCGGCCCATTTCGTTGCGGACAAATTTGATGAACGCTTCCATCTGCGACTGCATGTCCGCCATTTTGTCGCGCATGTTCAAAATGATTTCGATCCCGGCGAGGTTGACGCCGAGTTCGCGCGTCAGATTCAGAATCACTTCCAGACGCTCGAGATCGGAATCGGTGTAAAGGCGCGTGTTGCCCTGCGAGCGCGAAGGCTTCAGCAAGCCCACACGCTCGTACAAACGCAGCGTTTGCGGGTGAAGCTGATAGAGTTCGGCGACGGCGCTAATCATGTAGCCCGCTTTCGCTCTCTTTCTTGGGCTGCGCTGCCAGCGAGCGTCTCCTTGCGCTCTCTTAAACTGCGGCGCGAGCGAAAATATCGCGGCGCGGGTCTTCGTGGTCGATCTTGTCAAGCTCCTTCAACAGATTCCGGACACGCTCGTCTTCCGGCTTGGGCACGACCACCTGTACTTCCACAATCTGGTCGCCGCGTTTGCCGGCGTGCCGCGCCGAGGGCGCACCCTTTTCGCGCAAGCGCAGCTTCTTGCCGCTATTCGTTCCCGGAGGAATGCGAACCTGCGCGCGCCCATCGATCGTGGGCACCTCGACCTTGGCGCCGAGAGAAGCTTCCGGCACGGTGATGGGCACGACGGTGTAGAGATCGTCGCCGCGCCGATCGAAAAACGGATGTGGCTCAACCTTCATGACGATGTAGAGATCGCCCGGGGGGCCGCCGTGACGTGCCGGCGTTGCCTCGGCCCGGCTACGCGGACGCGCGAACCGGTCTGCGCACCCGGCGGAATGCGCACGTCGAGAGATTCGACGCGGGCAACGCGTCCTTCACCGCCGCAATTGCGGCACATGGTGCGCAATCGTCCCGTGCCGCCGCATCGCGAGCACGTAATTTGAAAGCGCATCTTGCCGCTGACCTGCGTCACTTGTCCCGAGCCGCCGCAGGTGGGGCAGACTTTTTCGTCGCCAGGCTCGGCGCCGGTGCCGTGGCACACGTTGCAGACATCCAGATGCGTGAAACTGATTTTCTTCACCGTGCCACGCATGGCTTCGGCGAAGGTGATGTCGATCTGGTATTCGAGATCCGTGCCCGGCTCAGCCTTCCGCCGCGCCTGCGCTGCATTTGCGCCGCGGAAAAACTGGCTGAAGAGATCGCGGAAACTTGCTCCGCCGCCGGCCGCTCCTGCGCCGCCCCGCCAAAATCAAAGCCGCCGAAATCGAAATGAATGTCTTCGGGCGAAGCGCTGCCGTGCCGGCACCCGGAGGCGGGCCGCCGCCGGGCCCGGGAACGTTGAAGCCAAACTGGTCAAACATCTGCCGTTTCTTGGTGTCGGAAAGAACTTCGTAAGCTTCCTGAATTTGCTTGAATTTTTCTTCGGCGGATTTGTCGCCGGGATTCAGGTCGGGGTGGTATTTTCGCGCGAGCTTGCGATAAGCGGCGCGAATATCCTTTACCGAAGCTTTGCGTGGAACTCCGAGAAGTTCGTAATAGTCCTGTTTAGTGGTGGATGCCATTTGTATGGGAATCGATCGTCAATATTTCCAGTAATTCTTAGTCAACAGCTGAAGCCGGCAACATCGGCCCGAAGAACCTCTCAGTAACGAATCGGAGAGGGGCTTCGAGCCGGCATTGCCGGCTCTCAGACTGAAATAGCACTGCGATTTAGTTCGGCTTTTTTGAATCGTCCACGTCAACGAACTCGGCGTCAACGACATCGCTTTGTCCGGGAGTTTGCGTGCTTCCCCCGCCACCGGGCGCAGCCCCCGCGCCTCCAGGAGCTCCTGCTCCCGCGGCGCTCTGACTCTGTTGTGCTTTGTAGAGCGATTCGGCGATGCGGTGAGACACTTTCGTCAAGCTCTCCGCCGCAGCGTTCAAGCGATCAAGGCCACCTTCCGTCAACGCGCGCCGCGCCTCTTCAATTGCTTCCTCGCCCGCTTTGGCGTCCGCCTCGGCAAGCTTCTCGCGGTTTTCCTTGATGATCTTCTCGGTCTGATAAACAAGGCTGTCCAGTCGGTTGCGCGATTCGACTTCCGAAAGCCGCGCCTTGTCTTCGTCGGAGTGCGCGTCCGCTTCCTTCTTCATGCGCTCGGCTTCTTCCTTGCTCAAACCGCTCGAAGCCGTGATCGTGATTTTCTGCTCCTTGTTCGTGGCGTTGTCCTTGGCCGAGACGTTCAAGATGCCATTGGCATCGATGTCGAACGTCACCTCGACCTGCGGCACGCCGCGCGGAGCAGGAGGAATCCCGATCAGGTGGAACTTCCCGAGAGACCGATTGCCGCTCGCTACCGGACGTTCGCCTTGAAGCACGTGAATTTCGACGGATGTCTGATTATCCGCCGCGGTCGAGAAGGTCTCCGACTTCCGCGTGGGAATCGTTGTGTTGCGCGGAATCAACACGGTCGTCACTCCGCCGAGCGTCTCAACGCCCAGAGAAAGCGGCGTCACGTCGAGCAGTAGGATGTCTTTCACTTCGCCGCCGAGCACGCCACCCTGAATTGCGGCGCCTACTGCGACGACTTCGTCCGGATTGACGCCCTTGTGGGGCTCTTTTCCGTTGAACAGGCCCTTGACGATGTCCACCACTCGAGGAATGCGGGTTGAACCGCCGACCAAAACGACTTCGTCGATTTTGTCCGGCGTGACTCCCGCATCGCTCAACGCTTGCTTGACGGGACCCACGGTCCGCTGCAGCAGGTCTTCCATCAATTGCTCGAGCTTTGCGCGAGTCAACTTCAATTGCAGGTGCTTGGGGCCCGAAGCATCGGCGGTGACGAACGGAAGATTGATCTCCGTCTCCATCAACTGAGACAACTCAACCTTTGCCTTCTCCGCCGCTTCCTTCAGGCGCTGAATGGCCATGCGGTCCTTACTCAGGTCGATGCCTTGCTCTTTCTTGAACTCAGCCACGATCCATTCGATCACGCGCTGGTCGATGTCGTCGCCGCCCAAGTGCGTATCGCCGTTCGTGGACTTCACTTCCACCACGCCTTCGCCGACTTCCAGAATCGAAATGTCGAACGTGCCGCCGCCCAAGTCATACACGGCGATGGTTTCGTCCTTTTTCTTGTCGAGACCGTAAGCGAGCGCCGCAGCCGTAGGTTCGTTGATGATGCGCTGCACATCGAGGCCGGCAATTTCACCGGCTTGTTTTGTAGCTTGGCGCTGGCTGTCGTTGAAATAAGCGGGCACGGTGATGACTGCTTTGCTCACCTTCTCGCCGAGGAAATCTTCCGCGGCAGACTTCAGTTTCTGCAGAATCATCGCGGATAGCTCCGGCGGACTGTACGACTTGCCGGAAATTTCAACGCGTGCATCGTCGTGCGGACCTTTTACGACCTTGTAAGGCACACGCTTGGCTTCTTCTTGCACTTCGTCGAAACGGCGCCCCATGAAGCGCTTGATCGAATAGACGGTGTTTTCCGGGTTTGTAATGGACTGCCGCTTGGCCACCTGGCCTACCAGGCGCTCACCGCTTTTGGTGATGGCGACAACGGAGGGAGTAGTCCTTGCTCCTTCCTGGTTCGGAATAACAGTTGGTTCGCCGCCCTGCATCACGGCTACGACCGAATTCGTCGTGCCGAGGTCAATGCCTATAATCTTGCTCATTAAATGCTCTCCTGTAACGTGCGGGGATGTTTGCCCGAACGGTGGCTCGTGAAAACTTGCCAATAATACACGTTGAGCGTATCATTGTCAAGTTTCTTGTGTGTCCGTATTCCTATGATTTAACTGGCATTACGTTCGCAACATTGCAACCTAAGCGTTTCTTTCGCCGCCAAACGGCTGAAGGCACCCAGGGCACGGGGCGGCCAGCCTGTCTAACCAACTCGCCGGAACTCGCATCAGAATCAATCATTAGCTTGGTCCATTTAGAACTGGGCGCAACCACCGCTGCATATGGGGCGATTCGCGTTACAATACTGGGTCGCTTTGAACGAAGATTGAGGAGGCAGAGTTGATCCGTCAAAATCAGGTTGCCCTGCGCTCGCAGATGATTCCCGTGCTCGTCCTACTCGGATCCCTCGCGCTTGGTCTTTCGACGCAGACTGCGGGCCAAACGCAAAAGCGCGCACATGCGTCCGTTGATTCCGCCGCTACCGCGCCTCCGGTGAAGACACTGGGAAACAAGAGTGCGCCGATCACGATGGAAGTTTTCAGCGACTACCAGTGTCCGGCGTGCCGAAGCCTCTTTGAGGGAACGCTGCAGCCCATGATCAACGATTATGTGGCGTCGGGTAAGGTTTATTTGATTCATCGCGATTTCCCGTTGCCGATCGCGGCGCACACGCACTCGTGGGAAGCGGCACGCTGGGCGAATGCGGCCGCGAAGATCGGGAAATTCCAGGATGTTGACGCCGCGCTCTTCGACAATCAGCTTTTGTGGTCGGGCAGCGGCGACATCGAGAAGTATGTTTCGGGCACGCTCAGCGCTACGGATTTCAAGCGCGTCCAGGCGTTGATGGCGGGCGCGTGCATGAATGACCCCGGACCCGTGCTCAATCCGGCGAACCTTCCTGCCGGGCCATCGGGACACGCGTGTGCTCTGGATAACTACATCGAGCAGGACGTAAATCTCGGCAAGCAGATACCCGTAACTCAGACTCCGACGATTTCGATTACTTACAAAGGGCAGAAGTATCCAGCATCGGGCGGCAATATCGCGTGGCCGCTCTTGAAAGATTATTTTGACTCGCTGCTCCAGCAATAGAGAGGTACGCGGCCGATTATGGGCACGACAAACTCATCGCGCGAAAGTTCCTGGAGGATTTTTCTTTTGTTGGGGCGGCTCGTGCTCGCGGGAGTTTTTCTGTTCGCCGCCTACGCCAAGCTCAAACCGCAAGCCGCCATGCCGTGGTCGCCGGCGTCGATAAGGACTTCCCTTTCGATGTTCGCGATGCAGGTCGGCTCCTATGAAATGCTGCCGCCACAAGCAGTCAAGCTGGTGGCGCGTTCCTTGCCGTTCTTCGAGCTGGGTCTGGGGCTCTGGTTGCTAACCGGGCTCTGGCTGCGCTTTTCATCTCTCGCGACAACTCTGTTGCTAAGCGGTTTCTTCGTCGTGATGGTCCGAACGTTCGCCAAGGGCATCGAAGTCAATTGCGGATGTTTCGGCCCAGGGGAACAGCTTGGATGGAAAACTTTGCTTCGCGACGGCTCCATGCTGGCCCTGGCGCTTGTCGTCACGATTGGCGCATTTCTAATACGCCGTACTCGCACCGAGAGTGCAATTTCCGCAACTGCTTCTGCGCCAGCTCCGCAGCGCGCGAGTTAAGGCAAGCGCTCCGCGAGTTTTCGGTTCCTCTCATTTTGCTCCCGGCCACGGGATTCTACGCTTAGCGGTACCGCAATTCTGTTGCGCGATATAGAATGTCGCGTTTCGCGTGAGGAGCAACCAATGCGCCGCCTTTCCCGCTTTCTCGCTTTCAAAGTTCTGCCCTTGACAACCCTCCTCGTTGCGTCCGTGGTTTCACTGGCGTTCGCGCAGGGACAAGAAAACAACGCTCCGGGAAAATTGTTAACGCTCGAGCGGTTGTACAGCCAGCCAAGCCTTAGTGGCCGGCTAACACAAGGAATCGAATGGTGCCCAGATAGCAAGCGTTTCTCCTATCTCGAGCGCAAGGGCATGGGCAAGGACGCCGTCACCGAGCTTTGGACCATGGACACCGCGACGGGCGAACGCAAAATGCTGGTCGATGCGGCCACCCTGAAAGCCGTTACGCAGCCGGAGAAAGAAAAAACCACGCAAGCTACCGGACTCGGGCGAGTGCAAGCCGACAATTATCAGTGGTCGCCCGGCGGCGATTCGTTGCTATTCATCGGGAGCAACAGCCTGGTGCTTCTGGATTTGAAAACGATGACGCCAAAGCCGCTCCTGAGCGGCAACACCGAAATCGAAGATCCGAAATTTTCGCCCGATGGCAAATGGGTCAGCTTCGTGCGCGATTCGAATCTTTGGGTCGTGAACGTCGCGGGCGGCGAGTCGAAGGCACTGACCACCGGCGGAAGCGAAGAAGTTCTGAAAGGCAAGCTCGATTGGGTCTATCCCGAGGAACTCGACGCGACGCACGGCGTATTGGTGGTCGCCCGATTCTTCGAAAATCGCCTATTACGAAATGGACGAGCGCCCGGTGACGCGCTATCCGATCATGGACATGAGTTCGCCCGCCGGCGCGATGGAATACACGCGCTTCCCGCAAGCGGGCGAAGCGAATCCGATCGTGCGCGTGGGCGTGGTCCCGGTTGCGGGCGGCGAAACGAAATGGATGGACACCGGCGCGAACACGGACGTTTATCTCCCGCGCGTGGATTGGCTGCGCGATAGCCAGACGCATCGCTATCCAGCGCCTGAATCGCGCGCAGAACCGGCTCGATCTGCTTTTCTGCGACGCCGCCACCGGCGCATCGCAAACCATTCTCACCGAAACGGACAAATACTGGGTCAACATCAGCGACGATCTCTATTTTTTCTCGGACAACAAGCGCTTTCTGTGGTCGAGCGAGCGCACCGGCTTCCGCCATTATCTATCTTTACGATCTTTCCGGCAAGCAGCTCGATCAACTGACCAGCGGCGATTGGGGCATCAGCGGCAATGGCGGCTTCGGCCCGGCGCGCGCTCAGCCATCCGGCCGTGGATGAAGCGCGACGGCTACATTTATTTTCTTTCGAACAAGGACGACGTGCGCGAGACACGCAGCTCTATCGCGTCTCGCTTGCAGGACAAGAGCGTCACGCGCGTCACCCGCGAGCCCGGCACGCACGACGTGATCATCTCGCCCGACGAATCCGCGTTCGTGGACACGTATTCCACCGCGATGACGCCGCCGCGCCAGGATCTCTATCGCATGGATGGCTCGCGCATCGCCGTGATCAACGAAAACAAAGTTCCCGAGCTTGCCGACTATCATCTTTCGCCCGTCGAATTTCTGAATGTTTCGGCAGACGACGGCACGAAGCTCTACGCCGCGATGATCAAGCCGCCGAATTTCGATGCCTCGCAAAGAAATATCCCGTGCTGATCAACGTCTACGGCGGCCCGCAGGTGCAGAACGTGCGCAACGAGTGGGGCGGCGCCGATTTTCTCTGGCTCGAGATGATGGCGCGAGAAGGGTTACATCATTTTCACGCTCGATAATCGCGGCTCTTACGGACGCGGCCACGCGTTCGAGACCGCCATCTATCACCAGTTCGGGAAAGATCGAACTGGAGGATCAGCTCGCGGGCGTGAAATATCTGAAATCGCTGCCTTACGTGGATGGCTCGCGCATCGGCATTTGGGGCTGGAGCTACGGCGGCTACATGACGCTCGACGCGATGTTCAATGCGCCCGATGTTTTCAAGGCGGGCGTCGCGGTCGCGCCCGTGAGCGACTGGCGCCTCTACGACACGATTTACACCGAGCGCTACATGGGCCGCCCGCAGGATAATCCCGAGGGCTACAAGAATTCTTCGCCCGTCAATCAGGCCGCCAATCTGAAAGGCAAGCTGATGCTCGCGCACGGCACCGGCGACGACAACGTCCATTTCGCGAACACTTCGGAAGTGCTCAACGCACTCATCGCACGCCGGACACTATCCGGACTGATGTGATGATTTTTCCCGGCCGCGGCCACGCGATCGGCGATCGTGCCCGCGCGCATCCAACTCTTTGAAGGCATCACCGATTTCTTCCTGAATAATCTCTAAGTCATCAGAATCCACGCCATGCAACTGCCCGCGAGTCTCGGCATAGCCGAATATAATGATACGATCACCAGCGACGCCTCGTTCCCGCGCGGGCTGCGCAACGTTTCACGGAGCAGTTTTCTAGACGATGGCAATTGAGCAGGCCAAATCTGCGAAGTGAGGCATTAATCGCGACGCGGCATCGCGAGCATGGCGAGCCTGCGCTTTCGCGTCCTCGCGCGGATCGCCGTGGCATACGCCGCCAAGATGCCCGCCGCAAGCAAGCGACCTCGCAGCGTGCCGCGCATCGAAGCGGATCCGTCCGCGGCATGCTTGAAACGGGATTCCGCCGTCTCTACGAACTGGATTTCCAGGGTGCGCGCGCGCAATTTCTCGCCTACCAGAAGCTCGAGCCCGACGACCCCTTGGCAAAGCCGCGGAAGCCGCAAGCTATCTCTACGAGCAGTTCAACGCGAAGGGCGTGTTCACGTCGGAATTTTTCCTGAACGACGACAAGTTTCTCGGCGGCGTGGACGGCAAAGCGTCGCAGAACCGAAATCCCGCATTCCTCGACAACCAATCATCAAGCCCGCGAACATGGCCCGGCAGCGCCTGAAATCGAACCCGCACGATCGCGCACGCCCTTCTCGCCTCACGATCGCCGACGGAATGGAGTCGGATTACGACGCGATTATTGAGAAGAAACAGCTTGCCGGTCTCAGAATGATGCGCCAGGCCGGAAGCCGAGGCAAATACTTTGCTGGCGATTGATCCGGACGCAAAGGACGCGTACGTGGCGCTCGGCGCGAGCAATTACGTGATCGGCTGCCTGCCCGGCTATAAACGCGCGTTCCTGTGGTTCGGCGGAGTTCATGGCGACCGCCTGCGCGGCATGGAGCAGATGCAGCTTGCCGCGGATGACGGCCACTACCTGCAGCCGTTCGCGAAAGTTATGCTGGCGCTGGCCTACGAGCGCGAACATCAAAAGGATCGCGCCCGTGTGTTGCTCGCTGAGCTCGCCGTTCAGTTCCCGACCAATGCCGCTTTTCGCCCGCGAACTTGCTCTTGCTCGATCAGCCAACAAACCGTGCTGCAAGCGCTGACCGCTTTTTCCGTGCAGCTGTTTCTCTACCACTTCACGCGCACGCGATAATCGAGCGTTGCCGTTCCGTCTTTCTCCACGGGAATTTCGAAACCGATCGTGGTCGCATCGAGTTCGTCCATTTGTAATTCGAGTTCACCACTTCCCAATCGCCGCCGACCGGCTCGCGCACTTCCACGGTCACCGGGCCGTCCTTGTGATTGCGCAGCGTGATCTGATATTCCATTTCGAATAGATTGTTCGCGAGCTTCTTGTAGTCCATTTGCTTGCGTTCGCACACCACATCGAACGCGTCGCCCACATAAATTCTGCACGTTTCGTCCTTCGGCGTGTGGCTGATGTTGTCTTCGCCCGCGAACTGCGTGCCGCCCTTTGAATCCGCCTGATAGACGCGCACCGTTCCCGCGGGCAGCGGCATGCCGAGACTGGCTTTCTCGTCGTTCTTGAAGCGGTAATAAACCTTCACCGGCTGCGGGATCGGGTTCCCGATGCCCTGAGCGTTGCGGTAGTAGTATGGCTGCCCTTCGACCGACAGATATTTTTCCACTGGAATGCCGGTTCCGGTGAGCAGGCTGATTTGCTTCGATTCGTTATTCTGAATCGAAGTGCGGCGGTCGAGCGTGTAGAGATGATATTCCGAAAATTATTCCTGCTCGAATTGCGGCGCGGCCTTGGCCACTTCCATTCTCATCGCGCCGTCCCGCTACTGCCGATACACCGTTGGCGCGACGTGCGATGAACCTGGCCGGCGACGAGCTGAAGTTTCGCGTTCGTAGTAGGCGGCGCCGCTGTTGTTCACGAGCGTGACCCAGCCGTCGAGGTCGGCGGTTTTTTCGTCGCGCGCCACGGTGAGCACGTAATCCGCGTTCCAATTCATATTGTCCGTGAGATAGGAGGCTTCTACTTTTTGCGCGGCGGCGCCGCGATTATCGAGCGTCCACACGAGCGTGGGCCGGCTGTAAAGATTGTCCGGGCAGCTCGGGGAAAGCGATAGGAGCCGGCGGGCATGCCGGTGACGATCTCGTTGCCGATTTTCCAGACCGGGCCGTTGTTGTCGGAGAGCAAGCAGCGCCTTTGTCTCCACCCATCGTTGAGCCGGCGTCGCGTTCCGCGCGCACCGCGGACTTCGCGGCCCACATATTTCTGCAAAAGCTTCTGCGGATCGAGCAAATCGTATTCGTAGTTCTGCTCGATTACGTTGAGCTTCGCAGGGTCGGTAAGCGAGCGAAAATGCACGGTGGCGGGATTGATCGAGGCGGCCACATCTTCAAAACGCAGCGGAAAAACGCCGGAGGCCAGATGAATCTGGCGCACGTCGCGCACCAGCGCCACATTCGAGTTGTACACCGTGACGTTCAGGTCCACCTGATCTTTCTCGGTGGTGGACGCGGGCTCGGACGCCGCGGCGGCTTCCTCTTTCTGCTGGGCCGCGGCAAAGGCCGGCCCGAAAAACTCTAAGCAAACAAAAATCGAAAACGCCGCGACAATCGCCAACTTGAAATTCCATTTGCGCATGGGTTATCTCCTTGAACCGAGTCCTGCATACATTAGATCGGCGCGAGCCAAAATTCTTGCACTCCATTTCGGTCGCGCATGTTCCGCGCAGCTCCCTGAAACTCGTGCCCGTACAAGCGGCCTGAAGAGAGATATAGATGAGACCGGTTGGAGTTGCCAAGCCTAATCGCGCGCTCAGGCCCGGCGAGTTCGCCATGTGCAGGTCTGCCGGTGCAACCTGCTAATATAACTTGGAAATGTTTACCTGCCGGGAGTGTGAGCAAGCGATCAATCAGGCCAGCCAGGTTTGCCCCTACTGCGGCGCGGACGTGACCAACGCGCCCGACGGCAGCGAATTCGCCAACGTCGGCGCGCAAAAGAAAAAGACTTCTCCCGCTCGCATCGCGATCCTGCTGGGCGTTTTTCTTGCGATACTCGCGGCGACCGCCTGGTTCGCCTTTCCCTGGAAGATTTCCGGAACGCAACCGGATGCGGAAGCTCACGCGCGCGAGGCCATCGCGGGAATTCAAGAGTCGCTCGCGGCCTACCAGTCGAGCGAGGGAAATTTCCCGTCATCACTCGAAGCGCTCGGCGACGGCGTGCGCTTCGCTGCAGAAACGGCGCAATCGTCGCGCTACATCATTCAATACACTCCGGGGAGACCGGATGCGGACGGCCACGTGAAAAGCTATACGCTCACGGCGCGCGCGGGCAATTTCGGCTACGCCAATTTCTACGCCGACGAAAGCGGAGTGCTGCGCACGACGCGCGAGGATCGCGCTGCAACGGTGCAAGACTCGCCCGCCAAACCAAACTGACACGGCTTTTCTGCTATGCTTTTCGTGGGACCAGGTTGAAGCGAACTGCCCGGTGAAAAATGTCGCTCTCTAAGCGCGGATTTTCGGTTCTGCTCGCCGCCGGCTTGGCAGTCCTGCCTACTTTCGCCCGCAAATCGCCGAAGCCGCCATGCGCGTCAGCCGTACTCTGCCCTTGCTACGAGGCCGCTGGCGTGGCCGCCACGAGCGGCATGCAGGGAATGCAACACGATCCGGCGCAGTCCATGGCTTCGATGAGCGGCATGGACATGAATCATCCCGCGACATTCATCGAGGAAATCGTAAGTCACGCAACTGCCGGGACAACCGCGGAGCCGAGCTCGACCCCGCACGACATGCTGATGACCCAGAAGGGCGCGTGGACGCTGATGTTCCACGGCGTCGGCTTCGCGAACGCGCAGCAGCAAACGGGTCCTCGCGGGGGCGACAAAGTTTTCGGGACCAGCTGGCTCATGCCCATGGCGCAGCGTTCGCTCGGTAACGGCACGCTTACGGCACGCGCCATGTTCAGCCTCGAACCGGCCACAATCACCGGTCGGCAGTATCCCGAGCTATTTCAGATTGGCGAAACAGCCTTCGGCAAGCCCATCGTCGATGGCCAGCACCCGCACAATTTTTTCATGGAGATTGCGCTGCTTTACGATTGGAAGCTCGGCGAGAGCGCACTGCTGTCTTTTTACGCCGCGCCGGTAGGCGATCCCGCCATCGGGCCGGAGGCATTTCCGCACCGCGTCTCCGCGAGCGAAGACCCTCTCGCGCCGCTCGGTCACCATTTGCAGGATTCCACGCACATCGCCGATGACGTGGTCACCGTGGGCCTGGCCTACAAAATTGCGCGCATCGAAGTTTCCGGATTCCACGGACGCGAGCCGGGCGAGAATCGCTGGACTATCGGCGCAGGCGCGATCGATTCCTGGTCCGCGCGCTTTACGCTGAACCCCGCGCCCAATTGGAGCGGCCAATATTCCATTACGCGCCTCACCAGCCCCGAGCAGCTTTTCCCGAATGAAGACGAGCTGCGCATGACGGCGTCCGTCACCTACAACCGGCCGCTCGGGGAGAACGGCTGGGGCAACTGGGCCACCATGCTGCTCTGGGGGCGCAACCGCACGATCCCGGACGCGGAAATCTACAACAGCTATCTCGCGGAGAGCACCGCGCGGTTCGCGCATCACAACTACGCCTGGACGCGCATCGAAAATGTGGACCGCACGAACGAATTGCTCCTCGGCGAAAATCCTATTCCACCGGGATTCGAAGAGCGCTTTCTCGCGCGCGTGCAGGCCTATACCTTCGGCTACGACCACGAATGGAACTTCGTTCCCCGCGTCTCAAGCGCCCTGGGCGGCCAGTACACGCTCTACGCGAAGCCGGCGTTCCTTGATTCGGTTTACGGCGATCACCCGATGGGAGTGCTTCTCTTCATCCGCTTCCGCGCAATTCCCTTGCAGAAATAATCAGCCCACAAAAAAACGTCCCAGACTCAAGGTCGAGCTTGAGCCTGGGACGTTGGTTGAAGTGATTCTTACCGAAGCGGCTCGCTAAGGCGTACCTGCTTACCGGGAAGCGTCGTCAGCTGCTGCCTGCAAATAGATGTTCCACTTTTGTATTATCGAATACACCTTGGTGTATGTGACGGTGTAGCAAGGAGGGGCGGTGGGGGCACACGCTGCGACCGTCGTTTTCTTTGCACTATATTTGGGTGTCGCGATTTCGGTCGTCGCGGTGACGGTCGCGATTCCCGCGACTGGGTTAACGCAGGTCTTGTTGGCCTGAACGCTGTACGTCACTCCCGGGTTTGCAGCTGCTGCCAAGGGGTAATTGAAGTCAGCCTCGCAGTTGCCGTTGTTCTTGCCCGTCTGGCCTAGGGTGCCAAAGTTCGTGTCACCTGAGAAGACGATGTCGTAGGGCGGGACCGCGCCCCCGAACACATTGGGACCGAAATCAAGTGTGCCCGAATCATAAATGACACTCGTGCCCTGCTCGACTTCCACCGTGTAAAGGAGTTCGTCAGTGGAGTCATTCGAGTCGTCTTCGTACCACGTTTCGACTTGACCGCAAGGAACGTACGTAGGAACTCCGCCGACGCTGGACCCGTTCGTGGTCCCGTCACAGTCCGGCAACGACCAGACGTATGCAGGCCCACCAACAACTACTCCAGTATCGGGAAAGGCAATCTGAGGATCGCCTATTACGGGGCAATCGCTGCTGCCGCCGAAGCAGGGCCACAGCTCGGTACCATCGGAGGTGTTGACCGTCGGGTAGCTTGAGGCGGTAAACGCCGCTTCGAGCGCGTACAGGTCAGGAGCGAGTGCTGCGTCGCTGACTACGCCTCGGCTAGCGTCCGAGTGCTTCGCTGGTACGGCCTTCACGTGAATCCGCTTGGCCGATTGCGCAGCCGCGGGTTGAGTACACGCCAGGAAAGCAAACATCGCCACTAAACAAACCAGGAAAAAACGGGCCTTTGTCATCGTGGAGCCTCCATTGGAGTTTGAGTTGAAGCTGTAGCACAGCCTGAATCGTTTCGCGGCGGAGTATCGGGCAACGCAAAAATCCTGTCAATCAGGGATTTGAAAAAATTTGCGTTCGCTGTGGAAAAAGGTCTGCACTATTACAACAAAGTGCACTTAAGCATGCATTCGCTTGAACTTCGATTTCATTGCGATACCCGTACCGGTAGCCCGATCGCTAGGAACGATCGAGTTAATCGGACACGGAGACACCTTTGGCAAAAGTAATCGTCGGGATGACCTCTCGGGTCCACAGGCTCTAACCCCTCGTCTTCGGATTCGTGTCATGCTAGTGTTTTCGCGTGACAAAGGACGACAAACAACGGGAAAGAAAATGCGCTCTACAGAGTCGCAACGCTCGGCATGCTTGTACTTGCGCCTTCCTCTCTCGTTCTCTGAAAATCGCAGCTCAAAAAGCCGCCGGAGTGACACCGCCTAATCGCAACATGATGGATTAGAAAACGATGTAACTCATTCAAAACAAAGCACGGCGAGTGTTCTAATCGCAACAAATTTCGAGAGGTCGTTCAGTGTCCCGGCTCTCGCCAAGCCCTCCGAACTTGCATGCTAGCGGACTTTCCACCAGTTCACCGCGCATCGGGGAAACGAGCAGCCTTCGACGCCGGATGGATAATCGCCGACAACTAAAGTAAACTGAACGCCTCCGAAGCTGCGGAGAGGTGCTGGAGTGGCCGAACAGGGCTGCCTGCTAAGCAGTTATCCTGGCAAAACCGGGATCGGGGGTTCGAATCCCCCCCTCTCCGCCATACCTAACAAAACAACAGGCATCGTTTGAAACCGCTCAGAATGCTGGATCAGGCAACCTGCGCTACGCGAGGTTGACACGAAACAGCGGCGGACGTATCGTTTTTCGCAGATAAGGAATTCGAAACGAAATTTCCGGTCGCGGAGAAGAAAACGATGCGCAATTGGAAGATGATTCTGTCGCTGCTGTGTGTGGCTTTGATGCCGGCAATCTGCGCGGCGCAGACCAAGGAGCAACCGGAACCATCTGCAAACGTGATCAGCGGCACGGTGGCCGCGATCGGCTACACCATCGGCGGCGGCAGCACCATGGTTACCATGGTGGGAACGCCCGCTTCGCCGGAATCGAGCGGCGACGCCAAGGTGGCGGCCAAGCTGGGAGGGACCGCGATCGAGCTACAAGTGGCGAGGATGCCGCAACCCACTGTGTTGGGCGCCGAATTTCTGACCTATGTGTTGTGGACGGTTACTCCGGACGGTACGAGCACCAATCTCGGTGAAGTCCCCATTGACAAGAACGGGGAAGGCAGGCTCGAAGTCAAAGCGCAGTCGCAGACTTTTGCATTGATCGTGACTGCAGAGCCGTATTATGCGGTGCGCATTCCCAGTGAACTCGTGGTCCTGGCGAACGAGACGCGCAAAGATACCAAGGGCAAAGTTTACCCTGACAATGCCTACAAGTTGATGAAGCGCAGCGAGTACTCCAAGCTGGGAAATCCGCTGGCGTTGAAGCCGGATTTGAAGAAAGTGCCCCTAGCCATGTACGAAGCACGAAATGCTGTGGACATCGCGAAGTCGCGTGGAGCCGAGCAATATGCCTCGGAGATTTTCTCCAAAGCACAGACCAGTTTGCAGTCCGCGGAAGATGTGCTGGCGCGGAATTCCGGCAAAAATAAAGTAATCTCAGCGGCCCGCCAGACAATCCAGTTCGCCGAGGATGCCCGTTCCCTGGCTGCGCAGCGAGAGGAAGCGGCGCGCATCCAGACCGAAAAGGAGGCGGCAGCGTCAGCGGCGGCCGCAAAGGCGAAAGCAGATGCGGACGCGCAGGCGGCCGCGGAAGCGCAGCGCCAGGCGGAATTGACCGCGGCGAAGGAAGCGCAGATGAAGGCGGAGGCTGCCGCGAAGGAAGCGCAGATGAAAGCGGACGCCGCCGCGCAGTCGGCGGAAGCCAAGGCGGCGGCCGATTCAGCCGCGGCAAAGGCGGCGGCAGAACAGGCAGCTTTGCAAGCCAAGGAACAAGCTGCACGCGAAGAAGCGGCGCGCGCTCGTGCGGCCACGGAGGCGTTGCGCGCACAGCTTCTAGCGCAGCTCAACGCCGTCCTGCAGACGACCGATACGCCGCGCGGCCTGGTGGTAAATATGGCCGACGTGCTGTTCGAGCTCGCCAAGTACGCGCTGAGTTCGGACGCAAAACTGAAGCTAGCCAAGCTTTCCGGCATCATTCAAGCGCATCCGGGCTTGAATCTGGCCATTGAGGGTTATACGGACAGCTCCGGCACGGCGGAATTCAACATGAAGCTTTCGCAGCAACGAGCGGATACGGTAAGGCAGTTCCTGATCGCGCAGGGATTATCACCTGACGGAATCACCGCGGAAGGCTTCGGAGACGCCGATCCCATCGCCGACAACAGCACGCCGGCGGGACGAAAGCTGAACCGGCGCGTGGAGATCATCGTCAGCGGCGAAGTGATCGGCCTGGAAATAAGCAAGTGAGCTGCGGCGGAAACAGAGCAACGGCATTCCACCCAATTCTTCTATGCGCTCATCATGAAGTACAATGTCTGCGTAGTTTGGGAGATGCGCATGGCGGAGCCAAACGAAGAAAGATGCGGAAAATGCGGAGCAGAGATTGACCCGACCCGCCGAGTGGACTTCACGCTGAAGGACGGCACGCGGGTCTGCGATTCTTGCTTTGTGAAGGGAACGGCAAGGCCCACGCAGGCGACCAGAACGTGAAGGAGATCGCATGAAGAGGGCTTTCGTAGTGTTTTTCGGATTCGCCGTGCTGAGCCTCTTTTCTTTCTCCTCCGCAATTTTCACTGAAGCTACAATCGCAGCGCCACCAGAGACAATCGCTTCAAAAACCGCAGAGGTCAACGGCGTTAAACTGCATTATCTGACCGCCGGCCATGGCCCGGCGGTGATTCTGCTACATGGTTACACCCAGACTTCGCGCATGTGGCGGCCGATTATTCCATTCCTTGCCGAGAAATTTACGGTGATTGCGCCGGACCTGCCGGGGATTGGCGATTCGGAAATTCCGGCGGACGGCCTGGACATGAAAACGGCGGCCATTCGCGTTCACGCGCTCGCCAAGTCGTTGGGCGTGGAGAAAGCTAGAGTCGTGGGCCACGATATCGGCTTGATGGTGGCCTATGCGTATGCTGCGCAATTCCCCGCAGAAACGGAAAAGCTGGTGGTGATGGATGCGTTCCTCCCCGGCGTGGCCGGGTGGGAGAGCGTGTACAACAACCCGGGTATCTGGCATTTCCGATTTAACGGGCCGACTCCAGAGGCGCTCGTACGCGGACGCGAGCGGACCTATTTCGACTATTTCTGGAACGACTTCGCGGCCGATAAAACGCACTCGCTATCGGAAGCCGATCGCGCGGCTTATGCAGCGGCGTATTCCCGTCCCGGACGGATGCGCGCGGGCTGGGCTTATTTCGTTTCCTTCCAGCAGGCAGCCAAAGATTTTGCGGAATTGTCGCAAACAAAGCTGACCATGCCGGTCCTGGCGATTGGCGGCGAGAAGGCCAATGGAACTTTGCTGGGGGAGCAAATGAAAGTCGTTGCTACGAACGCGACGATGATCGTGCTCAAAGATTGTGGACACTGGGTGATGGAAGAAAGGCCCAAAGAGACCACCGACGCCCTCATGAAATTTCTCTGATCGCCTGCCCGCTTGCTCCTGAGTTCGTCGCCGCTGCAGAACGCTCCGCTTGGACGCCCTCATTTCGCCGCGGCGGAGAGTTTTGCGGCGGCAGCCGAGACGAGCGTGGCTTCGTCCTGCAGCGCGGCGGCCGCGCGTGCGATGGAGTCTTCAGCGAGCTTCCATTTCTTTTGCTCGATGGCCTCTTGCACCGCGGGAATGGCCTTCGCTTCGTATCCGGTGTAAACGCCCGGCGCGTAAATCTGGTGCTTGTACCAGGCGCGTCCGGGCAGACCCGCGGGATTGGTGAGTTTGCGCTCGCTTTCGATGAGCATCAGATTGACTTCCGCGATGGAGGCGGAGGCGAGCGCGGCGCCTCCATTTTCCGTGGCATGCGCCAGAGCCTTTTGATACTCCTGCGCGCTACGAGTGAGAGCATCTGCGCCGTTCTGCAACGGAGTGAAATTCAGATGCGGTGGGACTTCTTCCTTCGCCGGCGGGACGTAGGTCTCCTTGGGATCGGCGCTGGCGGTGAAGACTCCTTCCTCGATCTCCAAATTGCGCTCGGTAATTTCGTCGCGCATCTTGGCGGAAAACTTTTGAAGTCCGGTCACATAGGTCTGCACCGTATCCGCGAAATCGGTGAAGTCGAACGGCAGAAGATCGGCGTCGGCCAGCCGCATCATCGTGGTACCGGCCACCTGGGATAGCGCGCGGCCGTAAACGAAATCGGTGTCGCTGAAGTGTGTGTACCAGTAGAAGTCGTCGTAGATGGAATGATAAATTCCGCCTCCGTCTTCGCCGCCAAACGAGAGATCGAGCACCGCGATGCCGAGGAAATTCTGGAACCCGGCGTGATCGGAACCGCCGCCGGAAATGCCGATGCGAAGGTCTCCGCGGTCGCGGAGTTCTCTGCGGTCTTCGTCCGATTTCGCTTCGCTGATTTCGCCAAGCTGCCAGCGTTTCCAAACGGTGAGTTTCGTTTCGGGGTCCTGCACGTCGCGTGCAACGCTATTCACAAGCTTCTCGAGCGTGTGCGAACCCTCGGCGCCCAGGAAGCCTCGACCGTTGCTGTCGGAATTGATGTAGGCGACGGCTTTCTTGCGCAGCTCGTCCTGATGCGTTTCGCCCCATTCCACTGAACCGAGCAGGCCGGGCTCCTCGCCGTCCCACGCACAATAAATAATGGTGCGCTTCGGCCTCCATCCGGCTTTCACCAACACGCCGAGCGAGCGCGCCTCTTCCATCAAGGCCACCTGGCCGGAGATAGGATCCTCCGCGCCGTTCACCCAGGCGTCATGATGGTTGCCGCGAATCACCCATTCGTCGGGATACTGCGCACCGGGAATTTTCGCGATCACATCGTAGAGCGGCTTCATGTCCCAGTTCGAAAAGACTTTCAGGTGAACTTTCCCGGGGCCGGGGCCGAGCCGGTACGTCAGCGGAAGGCCGCCGCGCCATTCCGGGGGCGCGACAGGCCCGGTAATGGCCGCGAGCAAAGGCTGGGCATCGGCGTAGGAAATCGGCTGCACCGGAATTTTTGTCAGCGTGGGAGCGTTCTTGATGTCGAGGCGTTTGGCGTCGGGAGTGGCGCCCACATTGGGCGTGAGCGGATCGCCCATAAATTCGGTGGAGTCTTGCACGCTGCCGCGCTGCACGCCATCCCTGGGACGGTACGCTCCGGCGGGAAAAGTTTGGCCAGGTGAATAGCCGTCATCGCGCGGATCGGAATAAAGTATGCAGCCCAGGGCGCCGTGCTCGGCGGCCACCTTGGGCTTGATCCCGCGCCACGAATGACCGTAACGCGCGATCACGATGGCGCCTTTCACTGAGATGCCGTGTCGGTCGAGCGTTTTGTAGTCCTCGGGAACTCCGTAATTCACGTACACCAGCGGCCCAGTCACGTCGCCATCAATCGAGTATGCGTTGTAGGTGGGCAGCTGCTCGGATTGCTGATTGGAAGTAGGATCTTCCGGCACAGCAGGCTCCTGGAGTTTGGCCACAAAATGCGGGCCGCCTTCGACCAACTCGACCAGGCGCTCTTTGGGCGTGGGATAAAGCACGCTGAAAGATTCAATGTGCGCGTCGAGGCCGAATTCCTTGAACTTCGAGAGGATCCATTCTGCGTTGTCCTTGTCGTAGGGCGAGCCAACGTTGTGCGGGTACGCGGAAAGGCGCTGCATATAGGCGCGAAGATTCGCGGGATCGGGTGTGGCGCGAAACTTCTCCTCCCATTGCCGCTCCGCTCGTGACGATTCCGCGGTGTAACCCGCAAGTTGTGACTCGTCGGCAACGACTTTGCTTCCGATAGCCGCGAGCGAAAGGCCCGCGAAACAGAGCGTTGCCACGACAGTGGTACGAATCATTGCTCCCTCCGGTTTGCGCAGCGTATATTGCCTGAACTGGGCTGCGATTGGAATGAGGCATCTGCTGAATCTCATGTGGAACCCTGTGATTTGCGGTATTACGCGCAATTCCTCTATAATCTTGGAGTAACTGCAAGTATTAGCTTGCAGGGCACTCAGGACTTTCGGTCCTGCAAACGCCGCAACTCAAATGATCGATCTTGCCGAGAAAATTAAGAAGAAGCTGAAGGCCGAGATCGCCGCACTCGAGCACGAGCTGCATGACGAGCTACCCAAGGAAATCAAGGTAGCCCGCGCTCATGGCGATCTCTCGGAGAACGCGGAGTACAAGTACGCCAAAGAGCGGCAGTCTTACGTCTCGGCCCGGCTTGGCCAGCTCCATCAGCGCATGGCTGACATTTCGATGATGAACCTGACCAACCTGCCGAAAGACCGTGCGGCGTATGGGTCACGTATCGTGGTTCTGGACGTTGCTAAGTCCACCGAAATCGAGTACAAACTGGTGACGATCGAAGAAGCCGACGTTTCGAAGGGCTTGATTTCCACGAGTTCCCCTATCGGGAAAGCGCTGCTCGGAAAGAAGCCTGGGGATGAAGTGACAGTTATCACTCCAGCCGGCAAGCGGGAGTACGAAGTGGTCCGATTATCTACCATTTACGATGAGAAATAGCACGGTGGCCTTCATTCCATGCTGACTCGTACCATCGGCCGGCTCCTCACTTGGCCTTCCGACCGGCTGGCGGCGCTGCTGGCTCCTACGGGAATCCCCCCGAACGTCATCACTTGGTCGGCACTCGTTCTGAATCTTTGGGCCGGCATTCTTTTTGCCGCAGGGCGTTTCGCCGCTGCCGGAGGCATGATGGTCCTAGCAGGCTTATGCGATCTGTTGGATGGCCCAGTAGCCAGGCGGCAGCATCGCGTGACGTTGTTCGGCGGCTTTCTCGATTCCATCCTTGATCGCTATGCTGACTTGATTCTTTTCCTCGGCCTTCTAGTTTATTACGCGCGAGTCAATCGATTTATGTACGCTGTGCTGGTGGGTGCAGCGATGGCCGGAGCTGTGATGGTCAGCTATGCCAAGGCGCGCGCCGAATCGCTGGTGCCGAAGTCTGAAGTTGGCTTCTGGGACCGGCCCGAGCGCCTGGTCCTGATGATCCTCGGCGCGGTCGCGAACCGTATGCCCCCCGTGCTCTGGATACTTGCGATCGGGCCGAACATCACAGTTATCCATCGCATCCTGCACACGTGGAATCAAACTAAAGCGGGGCAACAACCGCTGCCGAGCCAAGCGCTAGCAGCGAACGCGGCTGCGGGCCGGACTCAACTTCGCCCAACTGTTCCGGCGTCTATCCAGACGCACGGAAGCTCATCCATCTTGACTCGTTCGGCCAGACGGGGCGGCTAATCGGGTCGAAGACTCTCTGGTAACATCCTTGCGCACATTTGCTTCGTTCCTCGTCTCACTCTTCACGCCATGCTGTATCATCGAGTTTGACGGTCTCTCTAAGCCTTGAAACCTTCTCTCATCATCCACGGCGGCGCCTGGAACATTCCCGATGAAGCGCTGGAAGACTGCCGCGCCGGTATCCAGCGTTCGCTGACTGCCGCTTGGAAAATTCTGTCCAGCGGCGGCGCAGCGATGGACGCGGTAGAAGCTGCTATCGTCATCCTCGAAGACGATGCCACTTTCGACGCGGGCATCGGCTCGCATCTGAATCGCGACGGGCGCGTCCAGCTCGACGCGATCATCATGGATGGCGGCACACTGAAAGCGGGAGCGGTCGCCGCGGTCGAACACGTCCGCAATCCGATTCGCCTTGCGCGCCGCGTGCTGGAAAAGAGCGAGCACATGATGCTCGTGGGGGCCGGTGCGGAAGAATTTGCGTCGGAGAACGGGATCCCACTTTGCCCGCCGGACGAACTCATCACTGACAGCGAACGCGCTGCCTGGCGCCGTTGCCTTGAGGACTCGCACGCCGCCGAGCACCACGTCGGCCACGATCAGGGTACTGTGGGCGCCGTCGCGCTTGACCAACATGGGCATCTTGTCGCCGGAACTTCCACCGGAGGCACTTGCTGCAAATTTCCGGGGCGTGTTGGAGATTCGCCGCTTATCGGATGCGGATGCTACGCGGATTCCGAAGCTGGCGGAGTCTCCTGCACCGGTCACGGCGAAGGCATCATGAAAATTGTAATGGCTAAAATGGCCACCGATCTCCTGCACGACCAGCGCGTCCTCGTCTCCCATCGGAAGAAGCGTGGCCTCTCTCTCTCGCACAAGCCGTTGCTGACGCCTGTGTGCGCAAACTCGCTCTTCGCGCCCACACTACGGGAGGGCTGATCCTACTCGATCGCGAAGGCCGTCCCGCCGTGGCATTCAATACTTCTCGCATGGCCTTTGGCTATGTGAAGGCCGACTCCTCATTCTGCATCGCCCCCTAGTTCGACGGGTGCCTTTCCGGAACTAAATCAATTCACGCCGAAATATACATGACTCACCCCGTTGCCCCGGTCGAGCATCTACCTCATCATGCCCGGATGATGAAACGTGTGCACCCGCATCGCCTTGGTGTGCTGCTGGCTGGTCTTGCATTGATTCAACCTTGGGCTCTTCCGGCAGATCAGGTAGTCGTGAAATATAGGGAGGGTTCGGTCCACGGATTCCTCGCGTTAAGCACAATGGATGGCGAGACGATAGCGGCCGGCGACCTCACTCAAACTGCCAGGGGCGATCGCGTGACCACCAAGCTCGCTTTCCATTTCAAAGACGGCTCCGTCCTTGAGGAAACTGCCGTCTTTTCTCAACGAGGTACTTTCCGGCTTTTGAGCGATCACCTTGTGCAAAAGGGTCCAGCGTTCAAACGTCCGATGGATGTCACGACGAATTGCTCGACTGGCCAGGTCACCGTCCGTTACACAGACGACAACGGCAAGGAAAAGGTCACGACTGACCGCGTAAAACTAACGCCGGATGCCGCAAACGGAATCGTTTTCACTCTAATGAAGAACGTCCCGTACGACACGCCGAAAACAACGCTGTCGATGGTTGTCGCTACCCCAAAGCCGCGCGTCGTGAAACTAATCATCACTCCGGAGGTCGAGGATTCATTTTCGGTCGCCGGTTCCGAGCGCAAAGCCATGCGCTACGACGTTAAAGTGGACATCGGCGGTGCCGCCGGATTGGTCGCGCCAATTATTGGAAAGCAGCCCCCCGACACTCACATCTGGATTCTACGGGGCGAGGTCCCGGTCTTCGTCAAATCGGAAGGCCCGATGTATGAGGGCGGCCCTATTTGGCGCATAGAGCTCACGAGTCCGGCATGGCCGCAAGCTCCCGCCGATTCTAAAAAGAACTGATCTGGCGCTCCGGTCACGCCAGGCAGTGGAATTTTCAATCGCGTCTTCGCCTCGGGCTTTGGTTGAATGGGACGCGGCCCGTGTGCTAGCATCCCGCCGTTAATCGTCCTGGGGCGCCTAAGGGCCGCAGGGTCATCTGCGCAGCCGCCGGGGAGCGGCGCCGTGATGTTGGTCTTCTCACACACCGCGATTTCGCAGTCCGGAACTTCTGTCCACGAAATGCCTGTCCGGACGACTCCGTTTACAGTGGTCACTCTTGGCCCGGCGAATTTTCTTCCACAAATGGTTTTCATTATGTGAGGTGAAAAATGAAATCCTATAACACTGAATGGATCCGCAACGTGGGCATTGTAGGCCACGGCGACACGGGGAAAACCCAGCTCGTGTCGTCGTTGCTTTACACCGCGGGGATGACCCCGCGCATGGGCAAAGTTTCCGACGGCTCAACCATCACGGACTGGGACGAAGAAGAGATTGCCCGCAAGATCTCGATCAACACCGGCCTGGCTTATGCCGAATGGTCCGTCGCTAATCAGCCAGAAAAAGTGAAAATTAATTTTCTCGATACGCCCGGCTACTCTACCTTCATCAACGAAACAAAATCCTCGCTGATCGCCGCCGACGCCTCGCTGATCGTGGTGGACGCCGCAGCAGGCGTGCAGGTGGTCACCGAGCGAGTGTGGGACTACGCCACGGAATACGATCAGCCGCGCGCCTTCGTTTTGAACTGGATGGACCGCGAACTGGCTAGCTTCGAGCGTGCACTCGACTCCGTCCAACATGTATTCGGTCGCGGCGCCGTGCCGGTTCAATTGCCGATCGGACAAGAAAGGAATTTCAAGGGTGTTGTGGACCTCATCGCGATGAAGGCTCTGATTTACACGCGTGACGGCGACGGCAAAGGCAAAATCGAGGAAATTCCCGCAGACCTCGCCGAAGAAGCCAAAGTGGCGCATGAAGCGCTTGTCGAAATGGTGGCCGAAGGCGACGACGCGCTGATGCAGGAATTCTTCGATGAAGGCACGCTGCCGGTCGACGATTTGAAGAAAGGATTGCGCGAAGCGGTACTCGCCAAGCGTATTTTTCCCATTCTGCTCAGTTCCGCACTGCACAACGTCGGGAGCGACGCGATCCTGAATTTTCTGACTGAGATTTTTCCCGCTCCGGCTGTCCGCGGAAAGGCGAGCGGCCACAAGACACCGGATCACAAGGGCGAGACGATCGAGCGCAAGATCGCCGATTCCGAGCCGGTCACACTCTTCATTTTCAAGACGCTCGCCGATCCGTTCGCCGGGCGCATCACGTATTTCAAGGTTATGTCCGGCGTGCTGAAGAATGACGCCACGCTGAATAACTTCAATCGCAGTTCGCAGGAGCGGCTGCAGCACGTTCAAGTGATGCAGGGTAAAACTGCCACTGCGGTGAACGACCTCCACGCAGGCGATATCGGGACGGTCGCAAAGCTGAGAGATTCGACAACGGGCGAAACGCTCGGCGATAAGAGCGCGACTATTTTTTATCCGCCGGCACGCATTCCGGAGCCATCCATTACCTTTGCCATCGAGCCGGCAACGCGTGCCGATGAAGACCGTATCGGCGTAGCCATCCACAAGATCCTCGAAGAAGACCTCGCCCTGCGTTTTGGGCGCGACCCGCAGACCAAGGAATTCTTGCTCAGCGGCGCCGGACAACAGCACATCGAAGTCGTCGTCGCCAAGCTCCGCAAGCGTTACCACGTGGAATTGAAACTTCATCCGCCCAAGGTGCCATATCGCGAAACAATTCGCGGCAAAGCCGACGCGGAAGGCAAGCACAAGAAGCAGACCGGAGGGCATGGCCAGTTCGGATTGTGCCGCATCAAGATGGAGCCGCTCCCGCGCGGCAAGGGAATTGAATTTGTGGACGATGTTTTCGGCGGCGCGATTCCCAAGAACTGGATTCCGTCCGTCGAAAAGGGCGTCCGCGACTCAGCAGAACGCGGATTTTTGGCGGGCTTTCCCGTCACCGACCTCCGCGTGAGTCTCTACGACGGCAAGTATCACGACGTGGATTCGAGCGACATGGCGTTCAAGATTGCCGGTTCCTTAGCATTCAAGGAAGCCATGAAGCAGGCGCGCCCTGCCTTGCTCGAGCCCATCATGCACGTCGAAGTGTATGCCCCGGATCAATATTCCGGAGATCTGATGGGCCACCTGAGCGGGCGCCGGGGGAAAATCAGCGGAAGCGAAACGCGCGGCGGAAGCGTGGTGGTGAAAGCGCAGGTTCCACTTTCGGAAATGCTCAGCTACGCGAACGAATTAATTTCCATGACGCAAGGGCGGGGAAGCTATTCGATGGAGTTCTCGCACTACGATTTCGTACCGAACGAAATTGCCGAAAAAGTGATTGCCGCTCACAAACCGCATCACGCGGGGGAAGACGAGGAAGCTGCAACCGCCTGAATCTTCAAGCGGGCCGCGGCTCGTGCAGTTTTTAGAATAACGATTTCAGTTGAGCTTTCGACTGCTGCAGGAATGCTGCAATCCTTCCCTGCTTGGATTGCTGTGTCGCGGTTCCACTGTTCGCAACCTGCGCATTGGCAGCTGGAGCGGTCGCGTCCTGGGCGGTCGCAACTTGGGCGTTCGCGGTCGGCTGGTTCGCAGGCTGGTCATTCGCATTCTGCGTCTTTGGCGCTTCACCGGCCTTGTACTGACCGTTTTGGCCCACGGTATGAGACGGGCAACCTACACCGAAACAGGGCCCTGTGGGCCGGAAATAGAGGCACGATGAGAGCGAAAGCGTAGATAAAACCAGAATCAGCACGCCCGCGGCCTTTTTCTTCATCTCTGGTTCCTCTCGAATGCTCGCAAATTGTAAGGAAACACGGCTAGAACTCGATGCTCCCATCTTGGCACAAATTCGGGAGGTTCCTAAAATTTGGTTAGGGTGGTGGGGCGAATCCGTCAGCGAATGAAAGGCAAAACTCGCACCGGGCCGGGACGATTTTCGTACAGGAGTGCGCCGGGCAGGGTTTTGTGTGAGCCATTCGGAGAATCCCGGCGGACAAAAGTGGGCGTGGCGTTTGCGCTCGTTGAATACGCCGTCAAACCCTTGCGCGAGAAAGCATTCCGTTTGCTCGCCTTCGAAGGCGAGCCGAAAAATAGGGAGGGGGCGTCACCCGCGATATTTGCGAACTGCGAGAGCTGTTCCACTCAGCAGTGGGCGGCCCGGCATGAATCGCGTGAGTTTGCAGACTCCAGCTTTAGCGCGGAATTCCAACGGCGGGTGCAGCGCGGGCCCGAACCAAATTGGCGCTTGCGAGGCACGGGCCAACCGCGCCATCCTGCTGCGCAATGAAGAAGCCCAAAACGAAAATCCGGCGCGCGGGCGACGCCACGCTCGCGATCCACGCGGGCCAAGAAAAATTCCGCCTGGGTGTGCCGGTGGGCGTGGAAATCGCGCGCACGGCAAACTTCACATTCTCCAGCACGGAAGAAATGAAGCGCTGGGCCGAAGGGAAAAGCACGGCTTACATCTATACCCGCTACGGCAACCCTACCCTGGCGATCGCGGAGAAGAAACTCGCCGCGCTGGAGGGCGCGGAAGCCGCCATCGTCACGGCTTCAGGAATGGCGGCGATTTCGAGCGCGCTCCTTTCCGTTCTGAAGGCGGGCGATGAAGTAATCGCCTCGCGGCAGGTGTACGGCGGCACCTATCGGATGATGCGCGATGTTTTTCCGCGGATGGCCATCGTAGTGCGGCACGTCGAATCGGATCTGGCGGGAATCGAGAGGCTGGTGAATCCGCGGACGAGAGTGCTCTATATCGAGACACCCACCAATCCCACGTTGCGCCTGGTGGATTTGCACAAAGCCCTGGCGTTCGCCAAAGAGTGGGACCTGATCACGCTCATCGACAACACTTTCGCCAGCCCGGTGCTGCAGAAGCCCATCGAGATGGGCTTCGATCTAGTGCTGCATAGCGCGACAAAATATCTCGCCGGGCACTCCGATGTGATCGCTGGAGCTGCGGCAGGGAGCAAGGCACGGATCGATAAGGTCCGCGACATGATTATCTATCTCGGCGGGTCCATGGACCCGGAAGCGGCGTTCCTCCTGATTCGCGGGTTGAAGACACTCGAAGTGCGCGTGCAGCGCCAGTGCAAAACGGCGCTGGTTGTGGCGAAATATTTGGAAAAGCATCACAAGGTCGCGCGCGTGCATTTTCCGGGTTTAGCTTCCCATCCGGACCATGCGCTGGCGAAACGGCAAATGAAGGGTTTCGGCGCCATGCTGGCATTCGATTTGAAGGGTGGGCTTGCGGCCGCGCGCCGGTTCTGCGATCGCACGAGAGTCTTTCTGCTGGCAGCAAGCCTCGGCGGCGTTGAGTCGCTGGTCGTGCTGCCTATTTACACTTCGCATTACCACATGTCACTTGCGGAACTGCGTGCCGCCGGAGTGGAGCCCGGGACGGTGCGCGTTTCCGTGGGCCTCGAAGACCCCGAAGATTTGATTGACGATTTGCGCCAGGCGCTGGCGTAGTTACTTTGCCGAGAGGGTTGGATTCTCGGCAGGCAATTTCGAGCGAATCAGCTCTTCCACGCGGCTGAAAACGGTGGGATCGCATTCGATTTCGATGTGGGGATTTTCAAACACGCGAGCGAACCACGGATATCCGGCGCAGCGGACGGGGCTCGCGTCGTAATCGAAGCGGAAATTCCCCAGGATCTGAGTGCGCGCAGGACTCGCGGCGCGAATCTGGTGCTGGCCGTGAAGCAATCCGTTGGTCTGATAGAAATTGGCGGCCTGCGCCACGTTCGTGGGAATGACGGAGTCGTCTTCGTGGAACTTCGCGACACTATCCACCTGGACGGTGAGCAACACGGGGATGCTGTCTCGTTCCAGCTTTCGCGCGAGAGTGACGGTTTCCGATCCGCCCCAGCTATGCCCGTAGATGATGATCCGAGCATTCCTTTTCTCTTCGGCCGATAACGTCCCATCGTGGTTTGTGTCCAGCAGCCGCAAGATATCCTGGTGGGCGTCTTCGCCGCGATGGTTTTCGAAAACTTCAGCCTCCACGCCAGAGGTGTAATCCTCGCGGAGGTGCGCAGCGAGCAGCACTCCGCTGTGCACCAAGTTGTCGTGCTTAATAAAACCGCCGACGAAGCCTACGACGATGACGGGCGCGGCAGATGGAGGCGACGCGTTGACCGGCCGTGCTGAGCCAGTCTGGCCAAGAGTAACGGCTATCGAAAGGAACAAGAGAAAAATGAGAAACGCGGCACGCATTTGCAGCACCCGATGGACGGATCATAGCAAAAACGGATGCCCCCACGGAAGAGGTTGCAAGGCGACCACAGGTGAACGAAGGAACGTGCAGTGACAGAACAAGCCGGAGGATTACTACCGGTACTTTGGGCTAATTAGCGCCAGGTGCCTGCGGCTGCGGCGCGGACGATGAGGATGGCTGCCGCGGGGGGCGCACCAGATTCCGCGAGAGGTCCCAGACATTTCACGCGGGCGTACTGCAGAAGCGCCCAGTCCTCTTTGAATTCGAGCATCGTCTCGCGGCCGTGCTTAGGGCTTTTCAAGACGTAGGCAGTGCGCGCGAGAAGCAACTCATAGGCCAGTCTGGCATCCGAATCCGGCGCGAGAATGTTGTTGGCGCTGAGTCCTACACGCGAGGTTCCGCTGTCATCCGAGATTTCCATCCACATGGCGCCGTTCGAGTCAGCCGCGGGTGTGGCATCGAGATGTTTGAAAACACGTTTGAGATAGCTGCGACTCGGTATGATTTCTTCGCGGACCGCCTCCTCTACGATCGAATCAAATTGCTTGCGATACGCCTTCCATTCGTCTGAGGTGCCGACGATCTGTTCGCGATCCTGACTCTCGACGGCAACGAACTCTTCGGAGTCTCCGCCGCCATTCTCAGACTTCGCGAGGCTCACCTGGATAGCCTCCGCATCCTGAACCGCCGGATGCTTTTCAAACTCGTGCTCCGGATTGAATCGGCCGGTCAGCGCATAGGCGGCGGCCGCCGCGACCAACTCGTGATCGGCAAAGACGACCATGGGAATCAGAAGTTTCTTCGAGTGGTAGAGCTGCTCGGTGCCGCTATGAGCTTCGCTGCTCCGTTTTATGGTGCCGGGCAATTGCGAGAAGTGAAGAACCCGAAAGCGCGCATCCGGATGACTCTCGGCGTAGTGCGTGAAAGATCGCGCGACAGCCTTGGGACTGGTCATTCCAAAGTCGTTGATGTAGTCACGGTGCGCGGAATGCGGGAAATAGGTGTCGATCACTCCCTTGGTGAAATCGGCGCAATTATTGGTGACCCCGTTGAAGTGGTTTTCGTTGGGGAGGGCGTTGAATTTTTCGATCAGGTCGAGGTCCTGCTGCACAGTGGTTTCGACGACAAAGATATACATGCTGCGGGAAAATCCGGCACCAGCCATTTCTCTCCACTCGGACTTATCGCTGGTCTTGCAACTTTGCGATGCGCAATAAGCGGACAACACGTTTTCCCGGTATCTGTCCTCCAGCACGGCTTTTATTTTCTCCGAACCGAAAAGGGGACGGTACCGCGGGTCCTCGACACCGTACACGTAGACGCTCAGCGGCACGATATTCCATTCGAACGGCTGGTCTTCGCCCAAATTGATGTAATTGCTCATGACTGAACCCTCTTCTCCGGGACGGCAGAGGCGAAGCTTTACCGGCGACTCCGGGCAAATCCGCGAAAAGTAGACGGCGGTGTGGCCGGAGCCCGTGATACGAGCTACGCTGACGTCGAGAGTCTCGTTCAGCACAACTCCTACGTCGGCGTGCGCCTGGGACGCGCACAAGCAGAAAACGAAACATGCAGCCATCAATGGGAACAGAGCTATAGCAAGCGCGCGCTTCGCCCTTACTTCCGGCGACGGGAACCAAGCTGCGACTGAGGCAAGTCCTTTCACTGCCAATTTCCTCCCAGATAGTTCGATGGCTTCACCCTAGCTGAGGTCACCTGGGCCTCTTGAGACAAGGCTCCGAAACGACTCTTTTCACGGTTTAACGGGGCAAACGCTGTTCCACAAGTGCTCCCTCTAAGCCATTGAAAAAAAAGGTGATAGAGGACTGCTCAGGCCGGTCGTAATGTAAAAATTACAGGCTTTAGATTTTGGCGATACAAAGCATTGAACTGGCGAGCTAACCGGGGTTGGTGGTATAAGCCTGAGCTGGCAGTGTGGATCGTGCAGACCATTTCCTGCGAGCGGTTTCGTCAGAAGCGATGTCCTGATGTGGTCAACGGCTGGTAGGACAAGTCCCATTGACCGGAACCTGAGTACTCCGTAATATTTTTCTGACGCCGGAACCGTAGCCGGGTAGCGTCTCACTTCAGTGGCCACGACACATCGAGATTCAGAGCGAGGAGCATGACCAAGCGCGCGACAACCTGGGTTCTGTTGGCGGCCGGCGCCCTGTTTCTTTCGGGCTGCGAAGATACGGTATCCACTAAGCAGGCCAAGGTTCGTCCACCGGCGGCAACTCCTGCGCCGGTGCCGGAGTTCGTACACGAGGCGCTTCCCTTCCCGGAACACGCAAACTATCTGACGCCCTTGCAAGGCGATCCGCGGCCCGCGATTGACATACTGGTGGAGAGAGTACAGGCAAGCTTCCTCGATGGACAAAAGAAGTACAAAGCAGGGGACTTCGACAAGGCGCGCGTAAACTTCGACCAGGCCGTGGATCTGATTCTCCGCAGCGGTTTTCAGGTGGATTTCGATCCGAGACTCTCCGACCTGTTCGATCAGATCGGCGAAACGCTCCACTCCTACGAACTGAATGCGGAGAGCAATGCCCAGGAAGACGAAGCCGGCACGGGCACTCCGGCGCAGATTGATGCTCTCGCGGATATGACGCTGCCGAAAGGCGATCCTCAGCTCGCGGCCAAAGCCGAACAGGAATTGATACGAGTGCCGCACGACCTGCCGCTGGCTGTGAACGATTCCGTCCTGCAGTATCTGAGCTTCTTCTCGACGACAAAAGGGCGCGCCGTCGTGGAACGTGGTCTGGGCCGCGCGGGGCGTTACAACGACATGATCCGCCGGGTGTTGAGGCAGGAAGGTGTGCCGCAAGACCTGATTTATCTGGCGCAGGCTGAATCCGCATTTCAACCCTCAGCCGTTTCACGGGCGGGAGCGCGCGGACTCTGGCAATTCATGCCGTTCCGTGGCGAGGAATACGACTTGGGCAGGACTTATTGGGTGGACGAGCGCAGTGACCCGGAGAAGGCCACGCGCGCGGCGGCGCGGCACATGCGCGACCTCTACGACATGTTCGGCGACTGGTATTTGGTGATGGCGGCGTACAACTCAGGCCCCATGAACGTGGTGAAAGCCATCGAGCGCACCGGCTACGCCGATTTCTGGGATCTTCAAAGGCTTCACGCGCTGCCGAAGCAGACGCAGAACTACGTGCCGATTATCATCGCGCTGGCGCTGGTGGCCAAGGATCCTTCGCTCTATGGCGTGGAGGTCGACCCCGAAAAACCGGCGCAGGTGGAGACGGTGCGGCCCGGGCGTTCGATCGATCTGCATCTGGTGGCGGACGCCTCCGGTGCAGACCTGGATGATTTGCGCGCGCTCAATCCGCAACTCCTGCGCGGCGTGACGCCGAATGATTCCCAGTTCGAGCTAAACGTCCCGGCAGGAACCGCGGCGAAATTCGAAGAGAATATTCAGCAGGTTCCCACGGACAAGTGGACGAGCTGGCGGCTACATCCCGTGGAGGAAGGCGAGACCCTGTCCGATGTCGCCCGCCGCTACCGTGTGACGGTCACAGCCATCGAGAATGCGAACCACTTGGAGCCGCATGCCAGCATGCCGGCGGGTTTCCTGCTGAACGTGCCGACAGCTCCGCCGGTCGTTCATCTGGTGAGCTATCGGGTGCAACGCGGCGATTCTCTCGAAGGGATTGCCGAGCGCTTCGATGTATCCGTCTCGCAACTGAAGAAATGGAATCACATTCGCGGCTCGAGCGTTGCGCGCGGTTCGCGCTTGCGTATCTATGCGGGCGGAGCCCAGGATGACGTCCGATCGCACGCAAAGTCAAAGTCGGCGCAGAATCGCGGCGGAGCCGTCGAGGATGTGTCGACGAAAAGGCCTGCGGGCGGCCAAGCGGTGGAGCATCATGTGAAGCCGGGTGAGACGCTTTATGCCATCGCGCAGCAGTACGGAACAACCGTGGCGTCTCTACGCCAGGCCAATCCCTTCCTCGCCAGTCGGACGCTAAAGGCTGGAGACGTTCTAAAGGTTCAACGCTAGCCGCTGAATTTCCAGCGACATCCGCATTCTAAGCGTTTTAATTTCTGCGTCTTACCCCCAGTCAGTAACAATTTGTAACAGGGCCGGGATCAACTCAATCCACAGAAATACGTTCATCCGCAAGTTTTTTGATTCCTTCGGCTTGACAAACTTCCGAGACTCCGTTTATAAGCGCCGAAGGACTAATAGCCCGTCCGGCAAGACTGGGACCAGGAGGGATCACATGTTCCACGGCAAACTGCACGATGAGGAAGATGACGAGCTGCCCCGCTACGAAGAGGAAGAAGATGAAGTGGGTGAGCGGCCCACGGGAGGGATCATAGAAGAAGTAGAGGAAATCATCGTCGAGGAGGATGGGGGCGAGGACGAAGCTCCTGCAGCCGCGCCTGCACCTGCGCGCAAAGCAAAGAAGTCGGCGAAGGCGCGTCCCAGAAAGAAGGCTAAAGCGAAGCCAAAGAAGAAAGCCAAGGCGAAGAAATCCCGGCCCAAGAAAAAAGCCGGCAAGCGCAAGAAGCGCTGAAAATTTTTCGGCTTTGGTGAACCTGTCATGGGTCGCGGAATTGTACAAGTTTCTAGTGCGCAGTTCCGCAACGATCTCCTCTCACGCGTACACTGACGAAAGCGGCGGTAATCGCGAGTCCCCCATCGGGAGGCGCTGGCCGCGGAGGTGTTCCGCCTCGGAACAAGCATTTCAGTATCCGCAGTATCAAAGGAGTACACCCTCCGCGTGTTTTCCACTTTGAAAATGTTTTTGTTGGCGTAAACCCATTTAGGTCGTTAGCATACGCGGGCCATGGCGCTGGTGCTTGAACAAATCCGGAGGATGCGCGGCGGGGCACAATCGCATCTGATGCGTTGCGAATCGAAGGCAGCGGATGAAGATGCGTACTACGTTGTGAAGTTCCAGAATAATCCGCAGGGGACACGGATTCTGGCGAACGAATTGCTCGGGACGAGGCTAGCGGCGCGATTGGGTTTGCCCGTGCCGGCGGCTGCGGTGGTGGAAGTACGCGAAGAGTTGATCGCGCATACGGACGACCTTGTGATGCAACTGGGGCGCGGGCGCGCCCCCTGCAAGGCCGGCCTCCAATTCGGATCGCGTTATCCGGGACCTCCGGCGCAAATTGTAGTCTACGATTTTCTTCCGGACGAGCAGCTCCGTGAAGTGGTGAACCTCACCGATTTCTGCGGGATGCTCGTTTTTGACAAATGGACCTGCAACACGAACGGGCGCCAGGCCATCTTTTTCCGCTCCAAGGATGAAACGCGCTACCAGGCTCAGATGATCGATCAGGGGTTCTGCTTCAACGCGGAAGATTGGAGCTTTCCGGACGCCCCTTTGCGCGGCCTCTACGCACGCCATCGAGTGTATGAATCGGTGCGCGGCCTGGAGGCGTTCGAGCAGTGGCTCACGCGCATTGAATCCAAGATCACGGAGACGGCTCTGGATGATATTGCGAAAGAAATTCCGCCGGAATGGTACGGTGCCGATTCGGACGCGCTCTATAAAATGCTCGAGCATCTCCTGCGGCGGCGAAGAATTGTCCGCGAACTTTTGATCTCGGCCTGGAAGTCATCTTTACAACCCTTTCCCAATTGGAAATGATTCTTATGCCTCAACACGACGGGGGAATGAGACATGCCTGAAGAACATCGAAACACACTGCGCTACCGGGTCTTGCGCTATACCCCGAATCTCGTGCGGGACGAATGGGTAAACGTCGGAATCCTGCTCGAAGAGGTGCGCGGCGATCGCCGGGCCATGCGCGTGATTGAAGAACCATTCGAGCTTGCGCGCGTCCGCCGGCTGCACCCAAGCGCCGACGAAAATCTGTTGCGCGCCCTGCCTGCGGAATTCGACGCACGGCTTCACGCTCCCCTTGGGAGTGTCGAGACCTATCTCGAGAAGTTGGAACAAAGTCTATCAAATGCTTTGCAGTTGAGTTCGCCCAAGGGACTTCTGGCCCAGGATTTTGACGCCGAGATGGATCGGCTATACCGCGATCATGTCGCCCCGCCGCCCCGGGGACGCGGCAGCATCATCGAGAGCACCCGTGCCTGGATCAAAGCGCGGCTGAATGACATCTTCCTTCGCCACCGAGTCCCACGGCTCGAACGCAATATCCGCGTGGAAGAGTTCACCCAGCCGGGCGATCCCTTGCGGCTCGACTATGGATATCGAAACGGCGTGCGCGGCTATTTGCAGGCGGTGGCGCTCGGCCGCGATTCGTCGCAAGCGAAGGTTCTGGCCTACACCGCCGAATCGATCCGCAGGAAGGCCGGCGATTGCGAGTTCACAGCCATCACCGAGACGGAGCCGGCGCGGGAAAACCCGCGGCATCAATTCGTGATGCGGCTTTTCGAGGATTACGATATCTCGACCGTATCGCTCAACCGCGCCGAGAAATTCGCCGAGGAGCTGCGGAGACGGATCCGGTAGGCCAGCCGTTTGAGGGCGTTCGATGTAGCGAGCGTCGATTAGCTACGGCGCGCGATCAAACGGGAACTGCCCCCCACTCCGGCAAGTCTCGCCCGCTTAGCAAAGCTTCCGCGGCCCAGCGACCGAGATAGGATGAGAGCGCCACGCCATGTCCGGCATAGGCACAAATCAGAATTGCGTTCCTCTTTCCCTCGCTTCGAGGATACCAGCCAAAGATGGGAGTCCAGGTGTCCCGGAACATGATCGGGCCGCCCCAGCGATGCGTAAACTCGACTCGTGCGAGTTCGGGATGCAGGCCGCGCACGCGCCGCTCGAGCAGAGCAAAAGTGCGCGCAGGCTCCTCCGTGGAAACATCGACTCGTTCCAAATCGTCCGAATCGGGCGACTGCACCAGCCCGGCTCCGAAGATGATGGTATTGTCGCGGCGCACGCGGCCCCAAAGATACGGGAAGTCCACGGTGTAAAACGGCTTTCTTCCTGCGAGACCTATGGCTTGCAACTGATCCTCGCGCAGGGGCCTTGTAGCAATCGCCAGGGTCAGTCTCGGATGCATGCCGTCGCCCAGGCCAACCAGATCCAGGGAAAGAGCGCTCGTAGCAAAAATAATTTTTCGCGCCGCGATCTCTGTCGAATTCGAAGCATGGCCCCGTAGAGTGATACCCACGGGATCGCTCCAGCGAATCTGTCCGACCGGATGATCCTCCAGAATAAGCGCGCCCCGGCTTTCCGCAGCGCGGGCCAGGCCTGCCACAAGTTTTCCCGGGTCGATTGTTCCACCCGGGACTTCTTTCACCACGCGCAGAGTACCGGAATCGTCCCACGAGATGGGCGAATTCGGGAGCGCATCGGGCTTCTTACGGCTGATCTCCCACGCGCCGTGCAGTTGCGGATCGCAATCCACGCCGAGGTGGTCGAGAATATCTGTAAAGCCCGCGAGAACGTCCCCCAAGCCAGGAAGATCCCCTGCAGCAGTCTCGCCCAAGGCCAAACCTCCCGTGCGTCCACTCGCGCCAGCACCGATCTTCGTAGCTTCGAGCACCGCCACGGATTTATCCGGCGCCATTTGACGCAGCCAGCCAGCCGTAGCCAGCCCCGTGAAACCGCCGCCGATGACGGCAAAATCCAGAACTTCAGGAATTGGCGCGCGCTGGGGAGATAGAATGAAATTAATTTGCCAGGGCGGTTCGCCCCAGTTGTGGTGAGGATAGGGAGGAGTGGACATGGCCGGTGCTGGGATGTCTTATGCCGGGAATCGCGCGAAAACAATGGCTAACGGTTCAAAGTCTAGAGTTGACGCAGAGCCGACGCGTCGCTCCGCCCTGGACTTGTCCAAACACGGTCAACAGTCGGCTGCCAACTCTGAACAGGTCTTTAAAGAATACTTTCCGTCCAATTCTCGAGTGTGTGTTTTACCTTGCCCATGAACTGGTGGGCCACGGCGCCGTCCACCACGCGATGATCGTAAGACAGCGTGAGATAAACCATGGAGCGAATGGCGATCGCGTCGTCAACCACCACCGGGCGCTTCTCGATAGTCCCCAATCCGAGGATGGCCACGTTGGGCTGGTTGATTACCGGCAAGCCAAACAATCCGCCGAAGACGCCGGGATTGGTGATCGAGAAGGTGCTCTCGGCCACTTCCTCGGGCTTGAGCTTTTTCGCGCGCGCGCGTTCCGCCAGGTCGTTCATCGCCCGCGCAATGCCCAGAAAATTCTTTTCCTCGGCGTTCTTGATCACCGGAACAATCAAGCCCCAATCGAGCGCGACCGCGATGCCGATATTGCATTCCTGGTGCAAAACGATGTTCGTCCCATCCACGGAAGAATTCACCGTGGGGAACGCGCGCAGCCCTTCCACTGCGGCGCGTACGAAGAAAGGCATGAAGGTGAGCTTGGTCCCGGAAGCTTCCTCGAACTTGGTTTTCATTTTCGCGCGTACGGCGGCAATGCCCGAAACGTTGACCTCATCCACCGAATACACATGCGGCGAAACGCGCTTCGATAGCACCATGTGCTCGGCGATCCGCTGGCGCATCACCGACATCGGCTGCACCTGATAGTGCCCGAAGTACATCTTCTCGCGCGGCACGGCAGTTTCGAGCGCGGCCGAAGCCGAAGCGCCGCCGCTCGCCGGAGGAGGAGCCGACGCGCGTGCAGGCGCGGCCACAGCAGGACCAGCAGATGGAGCGCCGCCCTCCACCGCAGCCAAAATATCGCGCTTGCTCACGCGTCCGCCCGCGCCCGTGCCGGGGACTTGCGTCAGGTCCACGTCATGCTCGCGTGCAATGCGCCGGACAAGCGGGGAACTGCGTACTTTTTCGCCATTGCCACCCGCCGGCCTTTGGGAGGTCAACGGTGTGCCCGGAGCGGACGCGGGAACGGGGGCAGAAACGGTTCTTTGCGGTTCAGTCTTTGCCGCAGGCGGAGCGGCCGGCGTTGCAGCGGCTTGAGTTGGCGCCTGAGCCGCCGTTGCGGCACCTGCCCCATCAGCATCAATCACGGCCACCACCGTCTGTATGGGGACGGTCTGGCCCTCATTCACTTTGATTTCCTTAAGCACTCCCGCAGACGGCGAGGGGATCTCAGCGTCAACTTTATCCGTCGAGATCTCGAAGAGCGGCTCGTCGCGCTCGATTTTGTCGCCCGGCTTCTTCAACCATTTGGTAATGGTTCCTTCAAATATGCTCTCGCCCATCTGGGGCATGATGACGTCAACAGCCATGGTCTTCTCCTCAGAACTCCAAACTCAGACGGCGGTAAGACATTCCTCGTGCCACACTCCCGGCACGCCCACGAGCGTATAGATCTCATCGCCACCGTGAAAAAACGCAACTTCTTTCACTTTGGCGACGCGGCCGGCGAACTCCAACTGTTCCGGTTCAAGCTCGTTGTGATACTGACCCGCTTCCATGAAGTTCTCGAGGAACCCGCGGTCCGCGATACGCACTTCGACGCCCACCTCAAACTCTGCATTGTTAACGCCCTTAGTTTTTCCCATAGCGGATCTCGTCTCGCCTCCCTCAGTATTTTGCCAATTCGCGCGCTGCCGCGACAACCTTTTCCGTATTCGGCAGGAACCTTTCTTCCAGCGTCGGCGCGTAAGGCACCGGCGTGTCGAGCGCCGTGACGCGCGCGATGGGCCCGTCGAGATCTTCAAACGCGCCTTCGCACACGAGCGCAGCAATTTCACCGGCGATGCCACCCGTACGCGTGTCCTCGTGCACCACGAGCAGTTTGTTCGTCTTTTTCACCGAAGCAAGAATGGCCTCACGATCGAGCGGAAGCAGCGTGCGCAAGTCGATCACTTCCGCGTCGATGCCCTCTTTCGCGAGTTGCTCCGCGGCTTCCATGGCCGTGTGGGCCATGGCGGCGTAGCTGATGATGGTCAGATCGCCGCCCTCGCGCCGGACGATGGCTTTTCCGATGGGCACCAGATGATCGCCCGCGGGAACTTCTTCCTTGATACGCCGATATAGAAATTTGTGCTCGAAGAAGAGCACCGGATTATTGTCGCGGATGGCGGACTTCAACAAACCCTTGGCATCGGATGGCGTCGACGGATAGATGATCTTTAACCCCGGAGTGTGCATGAAATACATTTCCGGATTGGCCGAATGAAACGGACCGCCGTGCACGCCGCCGCCCGAAGGCCCGCGGATGACCATGGGAACCGGCGCGCCCCAGAGGTAGTGCGACTTAGCGACGAAATTCGTGACCTGGTTGAAACAGCAGGCGATGAAATCGATGAACTGCATTTCCGCGACCGGCCGCAGGCCGAGAAAACTCATGCCGCATGCCGCGCCCACGATGGCCGTCTCGCTGATCGGCGTTTCGATCACGCGCTCGCGGCCAAATCTGGCGATCAAACCTTCCGTGGCTTTGAACGCTCCGCCGTACACTCCAATATCTTCTCCGATGGCAACCACGGCGGGGTCGCGGTCCATCTCCTCAAACATGGCCTGGCGAATTCCCTCGATCATCGTTATGGGAGCCACGAGTTAGCGTCTCCCCTGTTTGTCGCGGGAATTTTGATGCCGGTCGCGGGGGTTCTGCGCCTGGCGTACGGACTTGTCCTTCGGTCCCCGGCCGAATGGAACCCGGGGCACGCTAGGCTCTTCCGGCTCTTGCAAGCGCACAGGCTGTTTGGCTGCGGCTTTGGCCGGCGCGGCGGCCACGATTCTCTTGGATGTCTTCGCACCGTTGCCACCGCCCGCAGCGGCTGATTGTTTTGGGATCATCTCCACTTCGGCGAACGAACCAAAGTCCTTCAACTTCCAGGCGGGATCGATGCTACAACCAGGTGGAGTGACTTCCGCTTTGGAGCGCTTCCAATCCGCCTCGATGGTGTGGCACCCCTCGCAGTAAACGCCTTCTTCGGCGAGCTCGGGCGGCGGCATCGGCGACTCCTCGGCGAACTTCTGCTCCACATCGAGCTCGCGCTCGATGCGAGCATCGATTTCCGATTTGGTCTTCGCGTCCCATATTTTATTTTCGGTCAAATATTTCTCGAATTGCGCAATCGGGTCGCGCGCCTTCCAATACTCGAACATTTCCTTGGGAACGTACTCGGCGGGGTCGTGCTGCGCATGGCCTCTCATGCGCATCGTTTTCACTTCGATGAGCGCAGGCCCGCGCCCGGCGCGGCATTCGTCTACAGCTTCCTTCGTGGCTTTATATACCGCGGTGACGTCATTGCCATCCACAATCCAGCTTCGAATTCCGTAGGCCACGGCGCGATCAGCCAGATTTTTCACCGGGACTTGCCGCGAAACCGGCGTGGAATAGGCCCACTGGTTGTTTTCGACGATCAGCACAAACGCGGCGCGTTGCGACGCCGCCAAGCCGAGCCCTTCGTGGAAGGCGCCCGTGGAACTGCCCCCGTCACCGATCCAGGTAAGCGCGACGATTTTCTGGCCAAGATACCGCCCCGCCATGGCCACGCCGGTCATCACCGGAATTAAATCGCCGAGCATGGAGATAGGGGACACGATGTGCCGCACTTTCAGATCGCCAAAGTGGCTGGTGCCGTCCTTGCCCTGCGTGGGCGAAGTGTATTTCGCCATATGCTGCGTGAAAATATCGCGCGGAGGAACCCCTTTTACGAGCAACGCGCCGATATTGCGGATCATCGGCGCAATCCAGTCGCGCTTTTCGAGGGCGTAGCAGGTGCCGACCGAAACAGCTTCCTGGCCGAGGCTGGAGTAAAGTCCGCCCACAATTTTATTCTGCCGGAATAGGCGCACCATGCGCTCTTCGAGCTGGCGGTTGAGCTGCATGAAATAATACAGCTCGAGGTTTTGTTCCCGCGTGAGCGGATAGCTCATGCCTGGCTCCCTTTTGCAGCTGTAACTTCGGGCGGCGCGCACTCGTATGCGGCCCCATGTGCCGCTGCCAATAGCTCGTAGCTCGACAACACTTGTTCGAGCTCGTGGCGCGATGTCGGAATCATGGCGCGCTCAAACACTTCTCCGAAATGCCAGGAAAGGCTCCCACGGACTTCTTCGCCGCTCACCGCCCGCCCGAGCGTGCGTTCGAGCGACGTGACGCCCTTGCCCACAAGCCCACACGGCACGATCAAATCAAAGTAGCGCAGATCGGCGGATACATTGTACGCGAACCCGTGCGAGGTAACCCAGCGGCTCAGATGAATTCCGAGCGCCGCCAGCTTCTCCTCGCCGGCCTGGGTGTCGACCCAGGTACCGTGTTTATCGGCCAACCGTTTCGCGGCCACGCCATATGCGGCAGTGGTGCGAATCATGATTTCTTCCAGCTGTTCGACATACCAGCGCACGTCGCGCCGGTGTTCAGCCAAATCCAGCAGCGGATAGCCCACAATCTGTCCCGGACCATGATACGTGATATCGCCGCCGCGGTTGGTAAGTTGAAATTCGACATTCATTTGCTCAAGCAAGCTGCGCGAAACTCGCAAGTGTTCGCGCTGTCCGTTGCGCCCGAGTGTAATGACGTGTGGATGCTCGCAAAAGAGCAGTACGTCGGGCACAGCATTGGCTTTGCGCGCCTGGACCAGCCGCTCCTGCAATTCACAAGCGGGACCGTAAGGCACAAGCCCTAGTTCCACAACCCAGCAGTTTTTGTCAGATTGAGTCACGAGTCTTTTGGACGAACTTCTCAGCGCCTCAGTTTAGATGTTTATCGACAGTCCGCGGACGGCATTGAACGCGTCGCCCATGGCTTCCCAGACGGTCGGATGGGCATGGATTGTTGCCGCCATATCATCGAGCGTGGCCTCGAGCCCCAGCGCCGCCACGGGTTCCGCGATGATTTCCGTAGCGAGCGGCCCGATCGCGTGTACGCCGAGAATTTCGCCGTATTTTTCTTCGGCCACGACTTTGATGAATCCTTCATGCTGGCCGAGAATGGTCGCCTTGCTGTTGCCAATGAACGGAAATTTTCCCGTCTTCACCTGGAAGCCCGCTTCGCGGGCTTGCCGTTCGGTAAGCCCGATGGAGCCGATCTGCGGCTCGCAGTAGGTTGCGTTCGGGCAGCGCTTGCGATCAAAGGGCTGTACTTCTTTTCCGGCCATGCGGCCGACGGCGATGATGCCCTCCATCGATGCCGCGTGGGCCAGCTGCGGCAGGCCCGCGACAATGTCTCCGATGGCGTAGAGGTGCGGCTCGTCTGTTTCGAGAAACGCATTCGTGTGTATGAACCCACGCTCAAGTTTCGCTTTCGTCTTCTCCAGGCCGATGTTTTCAGTCAGCGGGCGCCGTCCCACCGCGATCAGAACTTTTTCCGCACTAATCGTTTGCGACTTACCCGTCTTGTCCTTGTACGTAACAGTGGCGCCGTTCGCATCCTTGGTGACCGATTCGACCTTCGCTTCCAACTCGATGCGCATGCCCTTCTTTCTCAGGGCCTTCTCGAGCTCGGCGGAAATGTCTTCGTCCTCCAGCGGTACCACGCGGGGGAGAACTTCGAGCAGCGTTACATCGGAACCGAAAGTGCGGAAAATCGACGCGAACTCGACTCCCACCGCGCCGCAGCCCACAACCACAATGGATTTCGGGATTTCCTGCAGGCCCAAAATTTCGCGATTCGTCAGGACGGTTTTCCCGTCGATTTCAACCCCCGGCAGAGAACGCGCCTCCGAGCCGGTTGCGAGCACAATGTTTGCGGTCTCAAGCTCGGTTGTCTTGCCGTCCTTTTCGACCGAAACGCGGCCGGGGCCGACGATTTTTCCCCATCCCGTGATGGATTCGACTTTATTTTTCTTGAAGAGGGAGGCGATACCCAGCGCGTGCTTCTTTACGATCTTGTCCTTGCGCGCGAGAATGCTCGGCCACTTCACTTTGACGTCTTTTACTTCGAATCCAAACTCTTCGGCGCGCTTGAAATGGTCGTAGATGTCTGCATGGTGCAGGAAGACCTTTGTGGGGATGCACCCGACATGCAGGCAAGTGCCGCCGAGAAAAGAGTCCTTCTCGACCACAGCCACTTTCAAGCCCCACTGCCCGGCGCGGATCGCGGCGACGTAGCCGCCCGGTCCGCTCCCCACGATCACGACATCATATTTAGCCAAACGAATCCTCCCTGCGTTTCTCAGTCCCGCCGATCCAATAGATGCGTGGAAGGGTGTCTCGGATTGCGGCTCTTCCAGGAGCGCAGACAAGGGATTTTATCAGCCGCACTCTCGCGGAACAAGGTGTTCGCTGAGCGAGATCTGAATTCATGAATCAATGCTTGCCGCCGATTCCTGAACGCATGAATCAGTTCGAGATCGCCTACACCGCCGGGATTTGAGACACGTTCCAGCCGCCGCCAATCGCCTTGATGAGCAGGACGCTAGCAGTCATGCGCCGGGTGAGGATGGTTACGGCAGTGACTTCGTCGGTGAGCGCCGCACTTTGCGCGGTGGTCACTTCGAGATAGTTTGTGACTCCACCCTTATAGCGCGTCAGAGAGAGATCGACGGAGTGTTGCGCCGCTGCCACCGCCACGTCTTCCGTCTGGGCCTCGTTCTGCAAAATACGCAGCGCCGCGAGATTATCTTCGACCTCTTGAAATGCTGTCAGTACGGTCTGGCGATAATTGCCGACGGACTGATCGTATGCAGCCTTGGCTTGTTCGGAGACTCCCCGGCGGCGTCCGGCGTCGAACAATGTTTCCGCGGCCGCCCCGCCTACCGCCCACAGGCCGCTGGGTCCTTGGAACAGCGTGCCCAGGGCGATGCTCTCAAATCCGCCCCCGCCGCTGAGCGTGATGGTCGGGAAGTAGGCAGCTCGGGCCACGCCAATCTGAGCGTTCGCCTCCTGCATGCGCCTTTCTGCCGCGGAGATGTCCGGGCGGCGCTCAAGCAAGTCCGACGGCAAGCCCGGCGGAATCGGCGGCGGTGGAGTCGAAAGCGGCAAAGCGGACAGGCTGAATTTTGACGCAGGCTGCCCGATTAGCACCGCGATGGCATGTTCGAAAGCCGCGCGCTGCACTTCGACATCGATGGATTGAGCCCGTGCGGTTTCGAGTTGCGTTTGAGCCTGAGCCACGTCCACGGCGGAGGCAAGCCCGCCGCCATACCGGGCCTGCGTAAGTTCGAGCGCCTTCTGATACGACGCTACGGTCGAATCTAAAAGCTGCTTCTGTGCATCTAGCCCGCGAAGCTGAAAATAATCCATGGCCAGTTCGGCGTGCAGGCTCAGCCCCACGCTGGCAAGGTCGCCGGCGCTGGCTTGGGCTTCCGAGCGGCTCGCCTCCACCGTGCGGCGCACGCGGCCCCAAACGTCAGCCTCATAAGAAGCATCGACCGCCGGGAATTGAAAATCAGAATAATTTGTCGTCCCCCCAGGAATAGCCAGAGGCCGATTTGCGGATACGCGGTCGCGGCTGATCAAGGGATTGGCTGTGACGGTCGGAAACAGGCCCGATCGGGAGATACGAAGCGCGGCCCGCGCTTCCAAGAATTGCGCCTGGGCTGCTTTCAAGCTCTGGTTCGAGACATCGACCTTTTCTTCGAGTGAATTCAACTGGGAGTCCTGATAGACCTCCCACCATTTGCCTTTTATCAGCCCGTCGGCCGGCTGCGCCTGTTTCCAATCCGCGTTTTCTTTGAAATCGGTAGGGACGTCTGCCGTAGGCCGCACGTATTTGGGTCCCACGGTGCAGCCGCCAAGCAGGAGCGCCGACAAACAAAATGCTACCGCTCCACGGCCCGAGCGCCGTTGCATGGACGGCTCGATCGCGCGAAACACCGCTTTGCTATTTGCTCTCATAACTGATTCGCCAGATCGAATTCGATCCATCATCGCTCACCATCAGCGAGCCGTCTTTTGCAACCGCGACACCGACCGGCCGACCCCAGGCCTTTCCTTCAGACGTCACAAAGCCGGTGAGAAAATCTTCGTATTCGCCGCTCGCGTGGCCGTCTTTCAGAGGCGCAAAAACTACTTCGTAGCCTGTTCTAACGGACCGGTTCCAGGATCCGTGTTCGGACGCAAAAATACCTCCGCGGTACTCTTGCGGAAATTGCTGCTCTTCGTAAAACGTTAACTCGAGCGAGGCATTGTGCGGCTCGAGAAGCACGTCCGGGACGATGGTTTTGTCCTTCAATTCCGGATGCTTGCCCTTCACACGGGGATCTTCGTTGCCTCCGATGTAATACCAGGGCCAGCCATAGAAGCCACCGTCTTGCACGTGAGTGATGTAATCGGGCGGGAGGTTGTCGCCGAGGTCGTCTCGCTCGTTCACCGAAGTCCAGAGCACGCCCGTCTGTGGGTCAACAGCTATTCCCACCGGATTGCGGATTCCCGACGCATAAACTCGCACGTCCGAGCCGTCCGGATTCGCGACGAGAATGTTGGCTCTGTGATACTCGCTCGAATCCGTGTCGGTATCTGCGATGTTGTTGCGAGAGCCCACCGCGACATATATCTTCTTTCCGTCGGACGAGAACGCCAAATCGCGTGTCCAATGGCCTCCGCCGCCTACGCGTTCAGCACCACTCGGAATCTTTGCGATTACCGTTTCTTGCGGCCCTCGAGCTTTCAAATCTCCGTTCCCATACGGAAAGCGCACCACCGAGTCCGTATTACCCACATACACGTACTTGGGATTCGACCCGGGAGGGTAAAACGCGATACCGAATGGGCGGTTCAGCCCTGTCGCAAAAGTTTCCGTTGCTTCGGGCTTTCCGTCCTTGGCAATCCCCCGGAAAACGAGGATACGGCCCGGGGCGCTGTCAGCCACAAAAAGATCCCCATTGGGAGCGGTGCGGATCAGGCGCGGGTTATTGAGTTTCTGGGCATAGAGTTCCACTTTAAAACCCGATGGCGCCTGCGGCCAGGCGTTCGACGGCCTGGATACAACTCGCGGGTGGTTCTCGACCGATTTCGTCGAGTAAGGCTGGGGGAGATCCGCGGGAGTGATGTGGTGAATGTTTCCGGGATTTTCTCCGCGAAAGTCGGTAAAAGGGCTTTTGTTATCAACCGGAGCCGCCAGGAAGCGGGCTTCGCGCGCGGAAGACTCGGCGCGATACATACCGGTCATTATGATGGCGGCGAACAAAACTGCGGTGACTCCCCAATAGGAACGTCTCATGCCTTGTACCTCCAATGCCCTCTTTAGCTGCTTCCTTTCGATGGTGGCTGGCTTGGTTGCGGTTGAGTCGGTGCCGGCTGAGCGATCTGGACCTCTTCGCCCGCCACCAGCGAATCGGGGGGATCCACGATCACGTCTTCCTGGCCCGTCAGCCCTGAGATCACCTCGACCTCACTGCCGAAGTCCCGTCCCAGCGTAATCGGAATCAAAGCCGCGCGTTTGCCGTCCTGCACCGTCGCAATCTGCAATCCTGCGGACCGAAAGATCAGCACGTTGACGGGCAGAATAAATGCAGGCGTCGACTCCGGAAGTTTCAGGTGAACTTCGGTAAACGCACCAGGAAGGAGTTCACCCGTCGGATTCTTCACGTCCACTTCCACAAGAAGCGTGCGCGATGATAAGTCAATCGCGTTTGCCGTGCGCACAAGTTCGCCTTTAAACGTCCTTCCGGGAAACTGCGCCAGCGTGAGGTCGGCCGTGAGTCCGGGTTTGGCTGCAGGCGAATACTGCTGCGGAACATTGATATAAACGCGCAGCGTTGCTGTGGCCGCCATATGGAAGAGTTCCCTTGCGGGTCCTCCGGATCCGGAATCGATGAGTTGCCCCACATCGGTCTGGCGCCCGGTAATTACCCCGTCGAACGGCGCGTAAATCTTATTGAATGCGAGCGTGTCCTCGAGCCGCTGAACGTTGGACTGTGCCGAGGCGACCATCGCTTGCTTCGCTTCGAAGTCGCCGTGCGCATTGTCAACGTCCTGCTTCGAGACTGCATCGGTGTTCTTCAGGCCCTCATAACGCTGCTCGGTGATTTTGGAAAGATTGAGGTTTGCCTGCGCTGTGTTGAGGTCCGCGCGCGCCTGCTGGAGTTGCTTAACTATCTCGGGCGTATCTATATCCGCCAGCAATTGGCCAGATTTTACGTGCGCCCCGATATCGAAGTACCACTTCTTCAAATAACCGTTCGTGCGGGCGTATATGGGTGCGTCCGTGAAGGGCTGCATATTGCCCGGAAGGACGATCTCCTGCTGTGGTGCGCCCTTCTTCGGATGTATCACGGACACTGTCGGAACCGCCTGCTCATGAGTCTCCGTGCGCAGGGCCGCGCGAGCCTTCAGGCGCGGCACCACCCCCGCGATCACGATGCCCGCGACGATAATCATGACCAGAATCGCGATCACCACACCATGGCCTGAACCAGGGGGCGGTGTGGCAACAGAACCGAGTTCTCCGGTCTCCGGGACTTTCCTCTCTGGATTGTCAGTCATTTCCCCTTCTTCCCGTTCTTTTTAGACGATATTCGACGCACCCGAGACTCATCTAGTCTGCGCCGCTTTTCTTTCCGCGCGCATGCCGTGCACGATGCTGAAAAACACAGGCACGAAGAAAAGTGTCGCCACCGTAGCGAATAGCAACCCACCGATGACGGCGCGTCCCAAAGGCGCATTCTGCTCTCCGCCCTCTCCCAGTCCCAGCGACATGGGCAGCATGCCGATAATCATGGCCAAAGCCGTCATGATGACGGGTCGGAACCGTGTGAATCCCGACTCAAGCGCTGCTTCTGAGGCGGTCCTCCCTTCATCGAGTCTTTCCCTCGCAAAACTGACCACAAGAATGCTGTTCGCGGTGGCCACACCCATGCACATGATCGCGCCCGTCAAGGCCGGCACGCTGACCGTCGTCCTGGTAACGAACAAAAACCAGACGATTCCGGCCAGCGCGGCGGGTAGCGCGGTGAGAATGATAAAGGGGTCGAGCCAAGACTGGAAGTTTACGACGATCAGCAAATAGACGAGGACGATCGAAAACGCCAGCCCCCACAGCAAACCGGAAAACGATGCTTGCATGGTCGCAATTTGCCCGCGCACGATAATCTGCGAGCCGCGCGGCAAATCCTTTTTGCTGCGGTCGATGATCGGAGCAATTTCCCGCGCGACCGCTCCGAGGTCGCGCCCCTGTACCGCGCCGTAGATATCGATGACAGGCAACACATTGTAATGCGACACCACACCCATCTCCGCCCCCCGGCTGAAGGAAGCCAGGCTCGCCATAATCTCCGGCGGAGCATTCGGATTCGGGCCGGTAACCGGAATATTTTCGAGATCCTGGAGAGTGTCGATGCGGTACTGCGGCGTTTGCGCCGCAATGTTATAGCTGACGCCCGTTTTCGGGTCGAGCCAGAAGGTAGGCGCAGTTTGAAAACTGCCGCTGAGCGAAATCAGAAGGTTGTTCGCGACGTCGCGTTGCGTGTACCCGATTTGCTGCGCCTTGGTGCGGTCCACGTCGATATGCAGCTTGGGCTGGTCAAAGGCCTGCTGGATTCGGAGGTCGGTAGTTCCGGAAACGAACTTCAACTGATTCATCAGGTTGTCTGCAAACTCACGGTCGCCGACCAAATTCCTCCCCACGATCTGAATATCGATCGGAGCGGGAAGTCCGAAGTTCAGGATTTGACTGACCATGTCCGCGGGCAGAAAATAAAAAGTGACGCCGGGAAAATCATGGCCCAATTTCGCGCGAAGTTCATGGACGTATTTTTCCGTGGGGCTGTGGCCCTTCTTCAGTTCCACCAGGATATCCGCGTCGCCCGGCCCGATCGGCGCGGAGTTGCTGTAGGAGAGGTTAAATCCGCTGTAAGGCAAGCCGATGTTGTCGATGATGGTGGCCAATTGGTCCGAGGGAATCAACCGGCGCATTTCATCGTCCACGCGCTCGCAGAGCGCCGCCGTTTCCTCGATGCGAGTGCCTGTCGGCGCTCGCAAGTGCAGCTTGAATTCGCCGCTATCCACGGCGGGGAAGAAATCCTGGCCAACCATGGGCAGCAGCGCAAAAGACAGCACGCAGGCCGAGAAAAAACAGATCACAAACACTTTACTGTGACGGACGCAGGCGTCCAGCAGACGATGATAACGGTCTCGAAGGCCCTCGAACGCGACCTCGAATCGCTGCTGAATCCGCACGAAAGGATTGCGCGATTTCGGGGCATCCTCGCGGCTCTCTTGGATCTGCGCCACGAGCAGGTACTTGGCCATGGTCGGCACAAGCGTGCGCGAGAGCAGATACGATGCCAGCATCGCGAACGAGACGGCTTCCGCCAGAGGTACGAAGAGGTAGCGCGCGACGCCCGAAAGGAAAAACATCGGCACAAACACGATGCAGATGGACAACGTGGAAACCAGAGCAGGCACGGCGATCTGCTGCGCTCCATCCAGGATGGCTTGTACGATTTCCTTGCCCTGGTCGATGTTGCGGTTGATGTTCTCAATCTCGACCGTCGCATCGTCCACCAGGATTCCGACGGCGAGAGCCAAGCCGCCGAGCGTCATGATGTTAATAGTCTGGCCCAGCGCGCTTAACACGATGATCGAAGTGAGGATCGAGAGCGGAATCGACACGGCGATGATCAGTGTGCTGCGCCAGCTCCCCAGGAAAACCAAAATCATGAAGCCGGTAAGACACGCGGCAATGATCGCTTCGCGAACCACGCCCTGGATCGACGCGAGAACGAAAATGGATTGGTCCGAGAGCGGTTTGATTTCCAGTTGCGGAGGGAGGCCGGCCTGTATTTGCGGCAGCAACGCCTTAATTCCGGAAATGATATCGAGCGTCGAGGCATCTCCATTCTTCTGAATGGACATCAGAGACGCACGTTTCCCATCGACGTTGACGATGTTCGTCTGCGGAGGAAAGCCATCTCGCACATGAGCTACATCGCGAATGTAAATCGTACTGGATCCCACCGTCTTTATCGGCAGATTGTTGATTCCGTCCACCGTGGTGGGCGCACCATTCATGTCCACTTGATACTCGAAAGAGCCGATCTTGGCTGTGCCCGCCGGAAGAATCAGGTTCTGGACGTTGATGGCATTCACTACGTCGAGCGGCGAAAGCCCCTTGGACTGCAGTGCTGTGGTATCCAGGTCCACTTGGACCTGCCGCTGCTTCCCGCCGTAGGGATATGGAATGGCCACTCCCGAGATGGTCACCAGCCCCGTGCGCAGAAAATTCAAGCCGATGTCGCCCAATTGCTGTTCGGATAATCCCTTGCCGGATAAAGCGAGCTGAAGAATCGGCACGGTCGATGCGTTGTAGGTGATGATAAAAGGCGGCGTGGTTCCTGGAGGTAACGTCCTCACGATGGGCTGCGAAATTGCCGTGACTTGCGCTATGGCGTTCGCGACTTGCACGCCTTGATGGAAAAATATCTTCACAACCGCGATACCCGCTAGCGATTGCGATTCGATGTGCTCGATGTCGTTGACCGTGGTAGTAAGCGATCTCTCATAATTAAAAATGATTCGGTTAGACATCTCCTCCGGCGATAGTCCCGTGTAGTTCCAGATCACGCTGACAACAGGAATATCAATATTCGGGAAGATGTCCGTCGGAGTGCGCAGTATGGCGACCGGCCCCAGGATCAGCAACAAAATCGAAGCCACAACGAATGTATAAGGCCGGCGTAATGCTAGTCGAACTATCCACATTCAGCGTTCCTCAAATTCTTTGGAAAGATTGCGGTTCTCCCGAGCGTGGGCACAGGATACCGCGGCAGCATTCTTGCTTGCACGTTAGACTTCAAAATCTACTACTGCCGCACGACAAACCTGCGCCGCCTGATTGTGAACGGTCCATGCCCACTTGAAATTTAGACGGCCTCGGCGCTTTTCCGGTTACTCACAAAGCCGAAACCTGAGAGGGCTTCCGGGCATCTCATCCATTGTCAGGAGCGGCCCCAGCGGTTCGACGATTTGGATTTTCGGCCGCAACTTTCGGGCCCGAAGTGGGTTTAATTAGGTCACTGATGGGAGATGCCCGGCACCGCAATCAGGATGCAGAAAATAGTGTTGCGGCTGGCCGGACAACTAGGAGTTCCGATGCCGGCTATAGTGATAGTGCTTCTCTTTCAAATTGTTTTCCTACTTGCAATTATCGGGACAATTCTCGTTCCCATTTTGAGCTTGGGTCGCGCGTTTTGGAAAGGCAGCCCCGGCGGCTCTGAGCTTTGGGATTCGGCGAGCCACCACGCGCAGCTACGCGAGCGCGTTGCTGACGGCTCGTCCCACAAATAATCGGCCTGGATCAAGCGCGTAGTTTTCGAGGCTAGTACGTTCGTACCCTTTTCGGGAAAATACGTTCCGTAACTCCCAAAAGCGTCCGTTCCTCGCCAAAAACTCTCGCAGGCCCTTCCCGATTGTGTAAAGCACACCCTCGCAGAGACTTCCAGCTCCAAAAGCGGCCTCGAATCCGTCGAAATCTACGCTGGCAGGAATGGCGAAAAGATTGCATAATCATTAGCGACGCAGGTGCCCAGCAATTTCACTCTGCCGTCAAACCAGGGGAGATGGAGAAGGACCAGAAATTGGGGCTGAGTTCTGCCCGCAAAACTGACTTCCGCCGCATTGCTGCGCTGGCAGTTTTGGTCTTGGAGTGCCTCCTGGTTTCGTTCGCCCTTGCTTTGAGCCCCCAAAACCATGGCGGCTTCGCAGGAGCGACTCCGCACTCATCATCTTCGCTGTCTTCCGAAGTCGTAAGCCCGCAAACTGCTTTTGATACGCTGGACGCGTCACGTCCCCTGTACCCCTACTCCGTCATTCCTGGCGGCATCGAGAGCTCCGCTGAATTGCGCAACGCCATCGCTCACGATCCAGTTGTCGCGGACCACTACGCGAAATTCGACTTGGCCAGCGCGCAGGTCGTCCGCTTAAACGAGGGCGAGGCTGTTTACGTTTCCTACCGGGTGGGTAATCGTGTCTTTTGGACCAGCAAACGATTAAATCTTCTGAAGGGCGAGACTGTAATTACCGACGGTGAGCATATGGCTAGAACTCGCTGCGGAAACCAGATCTCAGAGGTGCCGCTTGCACCTATAGGTGCGCTGCCCGAAGAAGCGGAGGTGCTCGCGGGCCCGCCGGTCCTGGTAGCTGAGAACAGTCCTCCTCCCGAATTGCCTTTGACTATTCCGCCCTCGTCCGAGATTCCACCGGTGGCGGTCACACCGCCCGGACCCGGTGGCGGTATTTTCATTCCACCAAGCCCCCCGATCCTAGGTGGCGGAGTCTCCCCTACAACTCCGATCGTGCCGCCTCCTGTGCCTGAGCCCGACGAGTTGTTGATGCTGGCGGTCGGCCTTGCGGGCATCTGGGTCTTGGCGCGACGCTGAAGGTTCGCATTTCTCTCCCGCACGCGACCCGGAAATAATTCCTGTTCCAGAGAAAGAAAACCTTTTTGGTTTTACGGATGCGCGACGAGCGCAGCGATCACCACATTGGCGCGAGGCGTGCCCAGGCCGGTGACGTAATCGTATCCGACGGATGCATCGCAAACGAGCCCACAGGCTCCGTTGTCACCCTGCGTAACCGGGTGAAAGTACTCTGCGAGATTTGACTTCCCGGAAGCGTAGAGTGCCGCATCTGTGCCCGTCAGATTCGTCTTGCGTAATGCTGTGCGCATCGAATTAGCTATCGCAACCAGAGCGGCCCATTGAGGCGCGGTAGCGCTGGTTCCGCCTATTTGGAACCATCCGCTGGCTCCGTTGATTCCTACTGAGTCATACACCGCATAGCCGGTCCCTGGATTAGCGTTGTAAGCAGCATCTGGAACGCCGCGAACGCCGCGCCCATCATCGGGGATCGCGAACTGTTCCTGAAAAAGCGGCTCGTGTTCGACTTTGCTCAAACCCCCGCCGCTACCGCTCCAGGCGGCTTCACTCAAGTAGTTTCCGTTCGCATCCAGCGTAAGCGATGTGCCGCCGACTCCAATCACATCCGGCGATGCTGCGGGGTAGCCTACGCCGGTGCCGCTGTCGCCAGAAGCGGCGAGGAAGGTCACGCCGTTTGTGACGAAGTGATTGTCGAAACTGCGCTCGCCCGAAATTTCTCCGGAGGACCAGCTCATGGAAACCACCGACGCACCATCGCGAACAGCCACATCCACGCCCTTGAACAAATCGCTCAGGCTGTTGCTCGCGGCTTCAACCAGAACGATCTTGGCTTTCGGCGCGATGGCGTGCGCCCATTCGACGTCCAGAGATATTTCCACCGACCAGTTCGCATTCGCCGCCGGGCGATGCCCGGTCGCATATATCTTGCTGAAAAGTCCGTTGCTGGTGGTGGCCGCAGGCAACGAATACTGGCGGCTGAATACCCCGAGATCGGATTCGACATTCGCGTCGTCGTACGCATCCACAATCGCAATGGTCTGTCCGGCGCCTTGGTTCGTGACTTGATCAAAACCGTAGGCGTGGCGAATCTGCGCGGGCGCAAACGCGTAATAAGGTGGGCTCGCGAGGTTATCACTCGTGATTTGATGAATTACGTAGGGCGCACGCATGAAGCTGATCGGTTTCTGGCCGCCCTCGCTCACGGGCAGCGGCAAGTACATTCCTTCCTGCGCCCGTACTGCTTGGCAGAAGATCCCAGCCACCGCAAGAAGCATCAAGCCCCGTGCGGAATTTCGAAGCCCCTGATTTAACATTTTGAATCCCCCGTTCGACGATCCCTTATTTGGTTTGGGACGCCCACGCCATTTGCCCTGACAAGGCGAGAGTACCGTCGGCAAGGGAGTACCGACTATGGCCCGGAGGTTTCAAACTGCTGGTACGAAAGTCTGAGGTTCGGAGTGCTCCACAACGGTGCAGCTCCGCCCCGGCGAAACAAAAGGAAAGTCAATCGATCGGTAGTCCGACGTAGTTTTCGGCGAGCGTTTGCGAAGCAGCTCGCGAGCTGGTGACGTAATCGAGCTCGGCAAGCTGGCGGCGCTGGTCGAACGCATTCTCATCGGGGAAGCGATGGAGCATGGAAGTCATCCACCAGGAAAAACGCTGCACCTTCCACACGCGCCGCAAGCAGGTTGCGGAATACGCCTCGAGCAGGTCGCGGCGTCCGGAGGCATAAAACTCCGCGACTCCCCGGGCCAGGACTCGAACGTCCGCAACCGCGAGGTTGAGGCCTTTGGCACCAGTGGGCGGAACAATATGCGCAGCATCTCCTGCGAGAAAAAGCCTCCCGGTTTGCATAGGCTCGACCACGAAGCTGCGCATTCCCGTAACGCCTTTTTGAAGCACGGGTCCCTCAGTGAGCGTCCAGCCTTCGGTGGAAGCGAGCCTGACCTGAAGCTCTTTCCAGATCCGCTCGTCCGGCCATTCGTTAATGTCTTCGTCCGGCGCGCACTGCAGGTAGAGACGGCTGATCTGCGGCGAACGCATGCTCAGGAGGCCGAACCCGCGTTCGTGATAAGCGTAAATAAGTTCTTCGGACGAGGGCGGCGCTTGCGCCAGAATGCCCAGCCACGCAAAGGGATAGATTCGTTCGTAAAATGTAAGCACACCGTCCGGCACAGACGGCCGGCACACCCCGTGAAAACCATCGCATCCGGCGATGAAATCGCAGACCAGCTCCTGTGGCTGGCCGTCCTTCCGAAATCGGATGATAGGTTTGGTTGACGATTTCGCACCGTTGAAATCATGGATGCTCGTCTCTTCTGTCTCGAACAGAACCTGTCCGCCGGCTACAAGACGCGCGTTGACCAGATCCTTGATCACCTCGGACTGCGCATAAATCGTGATCGCTTTCCCGCCGGTAAGCTCCTCGAAGTCGATGTGATGGGTGAGGCCGGAAAAACGCAGGTTCACTCCATAATGAACCAGGCCTTCCTTGCGCATCCGCTCGCCAACGCCCATTTCATTCAGCAGGTCCACCGTACCCTGCTCTAGGACGCCGGCGCGGACTCGCTCTTCGCAGTACTCCCGGCTGCGAGACTCAACCACCACGGATTCGATGCCTTGAAGATGCAGAAGCTGCGAAAGAACTAGCCCTGCAGGCCCCGCTCCGACGATCCCAACCTGAGTGCGCATTTGTTCCCCGTGGAACATTCCGGAAAGCTTGGACGGCCAAGCTCCGAATGTTACCATGCGCCCTTACGTTCGGAACTCGTTGCCGGTTCTGAAAGTCAAAAATGTTCGTAAGTCAAAAGCATCTTTTAGTCGAATGGGGCCACTGCGATCCCGCGGGCATCGTGTTTTTTCCGCAATATCTCGTCTGGTTCGACGATTGCATGACCGCACTATTCGCGGACGCCGGACTGCCCCTACCGGAACTCTTCAAGAGGCACGCAGTAATCGGAGTCCCCATTGTCGATTTGCGCGCTCGTTTTCTTGTGCCGTCTACGTTCGGGGACAAATTGCTGGCGGAATCGCAGGTTGGCGAATTCGGGAAGAGTAGTTTCGTAATCCGGCACCAGATCTTCAAGGCCGGTACCCTTGCGGTCGAGGGTTTCGCTACGCGCGTTTGGACCGGGGCCGATCCCCACGATTCGAGCAAGATGAAATCCCGCCCGTTGCCTGCCGAGGTCATCGAGCGGCTCTCTGCGAACAATGCGGGAATTAAGCCTAAGAGCTGACCGGCGGCAGTTCGGGCGTCAGGTCAATTGCATGGGCTTCGGTTTTGCCGGATCGCTGTAATCGTAAAATCCGCGTCCCGCCTTCCGCCCGTTCCATCCTGAGAGCACCATGCGCTTCAGCAGAGGCGGGGACGCGAAGCGCTTCTCCTTGAATTCATCGAACATGATGTTGGCGATGTAATAGGTGGTGTCGTTGCCCACGAAATCGAGCAGCGCGAGGGGCCCCATAGGGTGGCCGCAGCCAAGCTTCATGGAATTGTCGATGTCTTCGACCGATCCCACGCCTTCTTCCAGCGCGCGAACCGCATCCAGGAGGTAAGGCACCAGCAGACGGTTCACAATGAATCCTGTCCGGTCGGTCGTTCGCACGGGAGTTTTCCCAAGGCGCACCCCGAACGCGACCGCTTCTTCATTCACCTTGGGGTCGGTCGCAATCGTGCGGATTACTTCCACGAGTTTCATTACCGGCACTGGATTAAAGAAGTGCAGCCCTAGAAAACGATCCGGACGCTGCGTGAACGTAGCCATCTCGGTGATGGAGAGCGATGAAGTATTGCTTGCAAAGATCGTATGCTTCGGGCAGATATTGTCAAGGACGGTCCACAATTCCCGTTTCGCCGGCAATTGCTCGATGATAGCTTCGATCACCAGATCCCTGTCCTTCAAGTCCTCCAGGCTTGTTGTCCCGCGAAGGCGTCCGCGAACCTGGTCGCGGTCCCCGGCGGATAGCGTTCCTTTGTCCACCAACCGCTGAAGATTTTTGTCGATCGATTGCATCCCCTTGTCCACAAGTTGTGGGGAAACTTCGCGTACGGTGACCTGGCATCCGGCCTGCGCCGCTACCTGCGCAATCCCCGAACCCATCAAGCCGCATCCCACCACTCCCACTTTCTCAATCGGCATGCTCATTCCTCCGGAAAATTAGTTCGTCGATGAATGGTTAAGGTGCTCGCCGCTGCATCGCGATTTCGACGAGGATTCAACGCGGACAACTCAGCCGGTAACGCGCGGCATCCTGCAATCAATCGCGCATCAGCGGCCTGCGTCCATCTCTGCGAATACTTCCTGGGCAATGTGGAACGCGGTATTCGCCGCCGGCACTCCGCAGTAAATCGCGCTCTGCAGCAGGACTTCCTGTATCTCTTCGCGCGTCACATTATTACTGACCGCCGCGCGCACGTGCATCCGAAATTCGTCGTTGCGATTCAGTGCCACCATCATTGCCAGGGTCAGAAGACTCCGCGTTTGACGCGGCAGTCCCGGCCGAGCCCAGATCTCACCCCAGGCATAACGGGTGATCAAATCCTGGAACGGCTCGCTGAACGAATTTTTGGTCGACTCGGCCTTGTCCACATGTGCGTCGCCGAGCACGGCGCGTCGCACCTTCATTCCCGCAGAATGCCGCTCGCGCTCATCCATCACTTTCCCTCCGGCTCGGATACGAATTTCAGGAGCGCTTCGGTGAATTGCGGCGCCGCTTCGATGTTCGATAAATGCGCGGCTTCTAGTTCGAGATAGCGCGCGCCCGGAATCGTCTCCGCAACGAAATGCGCGTCGGCCGGAGGAATCACCGGATCGAGCGCGCCCGCGATCACGAGCGCGCGTACCTTCACGCCGGCGATCGCCTGACGCAGGTCCGCATCTCGCAGCGCGGCGCAGCACGCGGCGTAACCTTCCGGCGGCGCTTGCAGCAGCATCTGGCGCATGGATTCGACAACCTCCGGTGACTTCTTCACAAAATTTTCGCTGAACCATCGCAGCACCGCGGTTGTCGCGATCGCGGCCATCCCGCGTTCCTGCACGTCCTTAATGCGAGCGTTCCAGCCTTCCGCCGAGCCGATCCGCGCGGCCGTGTTGCAAAGCACCAGCCCTTTCATTCGATTTGACGCATTCAGTCCGAGCCACTGTCCGATCATTCCGCCCATCGAGAGCCCGCAAAAATACGCGCTTTCAATTTTTAGAGAATCGAGAAGGCCAATGACGTCCCGCCCCAAACCCTCAATGGTGTACGGCCCCGGCGTGACTGTCGATTGACCGTGCCCGCGAGTATCGTAGCGGAGCACTCGGAATTTTTCCGCCAGGGCCGGCACCTGCGGATCCCACATGGACAAATTCGTACCCAAAGAATTGGAGAGCACCACGACCGGCGCGTTATCCTGGCCGTCGAATCGATAGGTTAAGCGCGCCCCACTAATTTCGACAGAGGGCATAGAAAGTCACTCTCGCACTCGCAGGCTCACTTCCGTTTCTTTTTCTCGGACAGAACCTGCCCGATCATCTTTTCCGCCGACCCAATGTAATTCGACGGATCCAACAGCCGCGTAAGATCCGCCGCGGAGAGATGCTTGCGGACCTCAGCGTCATCCATCAAGACGTCCTTCAACGACCGTCCGTTCTCCGCCGCGCGCCGGCTCGCCCGCTCCACCATGTTGTGCGCCGGCATGCGCCCGACATTCTCTGCCAGTGCAACCGCGACCGCCTCGCTGAGATTTAGGCCCTTGGTGATTGCAAGATTCGCCGCCATTCTATCTTCATGAATCACCAGACCATCCATAATGTTACTCAGTTGAGCCAGCGCCCCCCCCGTTAGTGTACAGATTTCAGGGAGCGTCTCCCATTCGGCATGCCAGCCTCCCAGGCCGCGCTCATGTTCCTGCACCATTGACGCAAGCATCACGGAAACCAGCGCCGGCACTCGAATCGCCGCCGCCAGCACCACAGCGGAGCCCACCGGATTTCGTTTGTGCGGCATTGTTGACGACCCGCCCCGGCCCGGTGCGTCCGGTTCAGCCACCTCGCCAATCTCGGTTTGCGCCATCAGAGAAATATCTCGCGCGATCTTGCCCAGGGAGCCCGCCAGCAACCCGAGAGTCGTTGCCGCTTCCGCGAAGCGATCGCGATGCGCGTGCCAAGGCAAGCTCGGAAGCGCGAGCTTCAGTTCATCCGCCAAAGCCGCAGCCACGTCCAGTCCGCGATCCCATAGCGCAGCCAGCGTGCCCACGGCACCGCCGAACTGTACCACCAGAATTCTCTTCCGGGCCTGAGCGATTCGCTCGCGATGGCGCTCGATTGCATCGAGCCATCCCGCGGCCTTTAGTCCGAACGTAACGGGAGGGCCGTGCTGCAACCAAGTACGCCCGGCAACGAGCGTCGAACTGTTCTCTTTCGCCAGCCGCGCCAGTACGTCCGCTAATTTCTTCAGATCGCGATCCAGCAAATCCATTGCATCGCGGAGCTGCACAACCACGCCTGTGTCAATGGCATCCTGGCTGGTCGCGCCCCAGTGAATAAACCCCGCCGCCTTCTCGTCCTTCTTCGCAACGAGCGCGGTCAATGCTTTCACCATCGGAATCGCCAGGTTCCCGGCGAGCGCGGCTTCCCCGGCCAGCGATTCCATATTGAAAAGCTTCGCGTCACATTGGGATTCAACGGCCGGCAGAATTTTCTTGGGTGCGATTCCCGCGCGCACGAGTGCGCGAGCAAGCGCGGCTTCGAAATCGAGCATCCCCTGCAGCCGGCGCCGGTCCGAAAAAATCTCTCGCATCGCCTCGCTTCTAAACAAGGGATCCAGCAATTGAGTTGGCTGTTCCGGCACTCTGTTAGCTCCGTCCATCCGATTCATCGATTCAAGGTTCGCTTCGCCATCCGCCTAGGCGTTCGTAGTACTCTTGAATCGCGTGACCTCATTCACCGCGCGAAACGCTTGATCGATCGCGGCATTCGTGTAAGCAAATGCCTCGGCGTCTGAATTCGCGATAGAAATCCGCCCAAAGGCTTGCCGACCGATGATGCACGGCTGCTGCTCTTCGGGCCAATCGGGATCGTAAAGCGAATTGTATTCGTAAGCATAGCCGTGCGGCCAGCGATTGACGGTGATGGCCTGTATATCGTTTGCCGGATCGAATCCGCCCGGCGAAAGAATTCGCCCGAGCTGATCCCGTATCTTCCGTTCGAATGTTTCGAAGCGAGTTTGGTAAAGCTCCTCGCGTCCCGCTCGTTGCTGGTCGCGCACCGGGAGTCCGGGCTTGCACGGCACTTTTTCCAAGTGGAGAACGCAAGGCTCTGCCGGATTGCTCGTAAACTTGTAGTCTCCCATGCTCACTGGAAAATCCATGGTCACCGATTCGAAGTAACTTCCCGGGCATCGCGCCGAGCTGATTCCCAGTTTCTTAAACGCCTCCCAATTTCGAACCAACACGTTCGTGTAAACCAGAGGAATTTTCACTCCGTATGCCAGCGCATCCTTTTGCTTTTGCGACATCTCCGGGCACATATAGGGGATAACCGTGTTCCAGCAGGCCAGCACGCAAACCGCGCCGCGAACCGAATGCGCCTCCCCGCCACGGACGTACGTAATTTCAACCTCTTTCGCCGTGGCAGGATCGCCAACGTTCCGCGCGCGCACCGCCGTGCTGTTCAATCGTATCCGAATCGGAGAGCCCGGATCGTCGAGGACCGCGTAACTCATCCGCGCCGTCACGATGTCTTCCATCGTGTGCCCTGGAGCCGCGCCGGGAACGAGCGACCGAACCAAAAGTCTCGCGATCGATCCGTTGCCATCCGGAAAATGAAAGATGTACGGCTCGTCTTGCGTTTGCTTGGTGATTTCGAGTCCCAGTCCTGGTCCCGGTGGCCCCGATAAATCCATGCCCTGAAATCCGGGATAGCCGAGTCCTGCGAGGTCGCCCGCGGGAACGGCATCGATGCCGACCCCATAAAGCCCGAACGTTTCCGTCTGCCAGTAGGGAATCACCTCAGGATGGACTCTTACATACTTCAGCAGATAGTCTTTATAGCTCGTGCGCGCCAGCAGAACCTTCTTGTCCCACGACGAGAGTCCCGGCAGATAATCAACTTTGTCCGTGTAGAGCCGCGCGAGATCTTTCTGTGCATCGGCGGAGAGCGGGGTCCGGGCCGCGAATTCCGGCCAGGAAGGTTTGCCCACATCGGCCAAGAGTTTGTCCGCGCCAAATGTTTCCTTATCGAAAAAGACGCCGCGCGAAAGCCCCATCGACTTCTCGAAATTCCGGTCGTAATACTTATAGAAACGATGGACGTCCACACCCAGTTCGCGCAAAAGCCCTATGGCCTCTTTGCTGTAGAGCTTCGGCCCGGCGATGGATTGCGTTCCGCCGTAACCCAGAATCATGCGCTTGCCGGTTTGAAATTCGTTTCGCCGGGCATGGCCGCCAAAATCGTCGTGATTTTCGAGGACCAGCACGCGAGCTTTCGGTCCCGCGATCTTGCGGAAAAAGTAAGCAGCCGCGAGCCCGCTGATTCCTCCCCCAACAACGATCAGATCGTAAGACTCGGAATCTGGTGTCGCGTTCCCCCACTCCTCGCCATCGCGGAGCGCGTGGCCTGCTTGCATGGCGGCATTCGTGCTCCCGCGCATTCCCGTCAGCGCCGGAGGATAATAGTCAGGGCTTTTTTCCGGCGCGAAAGGCGACTGCGGTAAACCGAAGGAATCGAGCCATTCGTGATTCGGGAACAACAAAGATCCACCAACCGCGATTCCAAATCCATTCAAGAAGTCGCGCCGCGTGATGCTACGGTCCATCCCGAGTTCGCGATCCCGCTTGTCATGCGCCACAATCTCCCCCGAAGATTTTGACCACCGGGACGGCGGCCCTTTCCGGGCGACCCGGCTTTAGATTTTCACCGGAAGAGCATACTCCAGCTTTTCGCTTCCTGCAGGAGCAAACTGTTCTGCACATCTTGTGAACGGAGGTCGACAGACCATGAAGGAACTTTGTAACAGGTACTGGGTAGGAGACTAAGAAACGAACGAGCAGCCGACGCGCGCGCGCCCGCCGTCAAGCCGCTGTGTATATGCCTTGCGCAGGATGACGCGCACAGGCGGCAGTATCGGCACGTGGAGAATTGCGTTGAATTGGTCCGGAACTTCTTCGGTGTTACCGGCGAACAATAATGCGACACCGCCATAGCTTAAATCGATCACTGCAGCTGTCTTCTGCCCATCGTCCGTCAAGAGAGCGTACGCCTTGGTGCCTGCAAGCGAAACGCGCTCCCATTTGCGCTGCTCTCTCGTGGGCACCGGTTGTGGTGTTACGACTCTCTCCTGCCCCTGCTGGACGACGACCTCCGGCGATTTTGGCGGCTGGGGTTGCGATTGCACCGGCGTTTCGCTCACGGGGGGCTCGTGGACTTCTTCAGGCGACGCATCGACACGCGACGGCCGGGCGCTGCTTTCCCTCGACGCATGAGATTCCGGCGGAATCACACGGGCGCTTGTGCGCTCGGGATGTTTCAGCTGGTACAAGCGCTCGTCGGCCAAACCCATGAGAGTGCTCTTCTGCTCTCCATCCTGGGGCTGAACCGCAATGCCGAAATCAAGCGTCACGCCAGGATCGAGCTTCAAGGAATGAATATCGCCTTCGTATTGCGCTCGGACGCGGCGGCAAAGCGTGAGGGCTTGCTCGGGATCTGTCTGCGGCAAGAGCAGAGCGAACTCATCTCCGCCAATTCGAAAAGCGAAATCGGATGCGCGCAGGGTCTTTCGCAGCGTTGCGGCAGCGAGCTGCAGAATTTGATCGCCCTGCAAATGGCCGTGGCGGTCGTTCACTTCCTTGAGTTTGTGCACGTCGAGAATCACGACTGCGAGCTGGTGGCCATACCGTTTCGCGCGATTCAGTTCCTTTTCGCAGTACTCGTCGAATAGCCGGCGGTTGTAGAGCCCGGTGAGCGCGTCAGTGGCCGCATTGATTTGCAGCTTCTTGAATTCGTCGTACTCCATCAGGATCGGAACACGCAGAAAATTCGTGGAGGCCAGTACATCGACGATGGCTGTTTTAAGCGACACTCTCCTGCCGAGGCTGTCGGCGAGTTCGCGCCGCTTCAGGAGTATTCGTTCCCAATATTCGTTGCTCTGAGCATCGCTGATATCGATTTGCGCGATGGTGCGGAAGAATTGTCGCAGGAATTGTCCGCGAGCCAAGTCTTCAAGACCGTCCAGGGTCTCCGCGAGGAGATCCAAGTAAGAGTCTTCGACCGAAGGCTGCGGCTGCAAAGCTTCGCCGGGCTGGGGCATTAAGGGTTCCGAAATAGTGAGCTCTACCCTGATTCCAGGGGTCACTGCGGGGCAGAGTACCTACAGCAAGGGACAGTCCAATCCCGGACAAGAATCGAGGCCGGGCGGGAACCTGTAAGTGGCTGCCAGGATGAAAATTACATGGAATATGGCGCGCGTCAATGGCGAATTGCCAGCGTAGCCTAACCGACAGTGCAAAATGGTTCCACTTTGTGGCAGGCTGCCGCCGTCCCGCGCCATGTGGGAAAAACCTCGAGTTGTGGAAATCGCTGCGGAAAATCCTCAGCCGATGGGCTTTAGGAACTCGACGCCCACCAAGTAGACATCCCCGGCTTGCTGATGCCTCTTCACCCTTGCTTGGATGGGTGCCATGCCAGCCGGCACTAGCGCGGAAGATGTTATCGACGGGGCCGGGATTGTCAGGGTCACGATCTCGTTCACCGCGAGGGGCCGCGGGCAGGTTACGAACGCCCCTAAGCCGCTTATATCCAGTGTCTTGGCCAGCTCCAGAAATTGCTCCCCATGTGCGTCCCGTCCTCGAACGAACATCGGTATCTGCAAATGGATTCGCTGGAATCGTCTGCGTTCGTCATCAAGGGGTGACATGCTTACTCTGTGATGGAGGGGATTTTCTTTAACGCTCATTAGTACCCCAGTTTTAGTACTCATACCAGTACGCAATTTCAATGCAAGTCTGGGAATTGAATCGCAGATCCCTTAACGACCACAGTATCAGTACTTTGACGATAGTTAACTACTGTTAAAAAAAATGACCGGCAGTCAATTGGGAAACTTTAGCCCACTCGTTTTCCAACTTTGTGCAAACTAGGACGCATTTACCATTGACTCCCCTTGGCCCCTTTGCGAGCATGAGTTTCCTCAAGCAGAGATCCCCTTCGCCGTTAAGCGAAGGCTACATCTTGGTGTCTTTGCGTTGAGACTGAAAAACCCGTGGAGCGAGATTGACGAAAAGCATCACAGCCGATCCGCAGGCGACTGGACAGCAGGTTTTTCACCTTGTCGCGAGCCTATTAGACGCGTTTGACCGCCCATTGGTCGTAGCCGACCGTGGCGGCCGCATTCTGTTTACCAACCTGCACGCGCAGGACAGGTTGAACCCCAAGGGCATAACTTCGAGTCCTGAACTCAATCTTTTTGCTGATATTTTGCACGCTGATCGCCGCGGCATCGTCGGTCAGCTCGAGAGCGGCGAGCAGGAAGTGAATCTCCAGATCGATTCTCCCACCGGCAGAAGCCGCGCAAGAATTCGTTGGCTGCCCGAGCCGGACTGGCTCGTCGTTTACGTGGAGCCCGCGCATCCTGAAGCGCCCGCCGATGAAGCGGAGATGCGGCAGACGGTGCAGGAGTTGATGCAGGAGCGCGAGATTACATATCGGAATCTTCTCGCTGCCTACCTGCGGCTCCAGGAAGTGAATCGCCAGAAAACGGTTTTCCTGGCCTCCGCCGCGCATGAACTGAAGACTCCTTTGGCCGTGATGAAAGGTTACTACGACCTTTTGCTCTCGGGTTCGCTCGGCAAGGTCAGCGACCGCCAGCGCGAAATCCTGCAGGAATCAAAAGAGAGTTGCGATCGCCTCGTGCGTCTCGTTTCCATGTTCCTCAATTATTCCGCGCTCGAAAGCGGCAAGCTCGTCCTGCAGTTGCGTGACAATGATCTCCGCGATTGCATAAACGATCTCACTTGCCGCTGGCAAGACGCATTTCAGCGCGCCAAGGTCCGTCTCGAAATCAAGGTTCACCCGAACCTGCCCTCCTTCAAGTTCGATTATCAGAAGGTTCAGCAATGCATCGCGAACTTGCTCGACAACGCCTTGAAGCACACGCCGGCAGAGGGCTGCGTGACCCTAGTTGCCGAACCTCATTTCTGGGAGCGTCGCGTCTCGGAAGCTTCCCCCTCCACTGACCGCCGGCGCAACATGGGAGGCCGTCCCAACAGCGTTCTCATCGCGGTATCGGATACCGGCAGTGGAATTGCCGCCGAGTTTCATCAGGAAATATTCGAAGAGTTCGTGCGGGTTGACTCCTCCTCGTCAGGCATGGGGCTGGGGCTGGCCATCACAAAACGTTTGATTCAAGCGCACCGCGGCAAAGTATGGGTGGATAGCGTTCTTGGAAGCGGAAGTTCTTTTTCTTTCCTTCTACCCATCAATGTCGAGTAAAAATTGATTTATCCGGAGCGGGCTCGTTTCGCTCCCCAGGAATGGACGATGGCTGAAAAAGAAAAAATCCTTGTCGTAGACGACGAACCTAGTATCCGCAAATATCTTCAGACCTTGCTGGAAGTCGATGGCTACGATGTCGCCACCGTTCCCGGCGGCAAAGAAGCCCTCGAAAAAGTCGGCGGAGGCTTGCGCCCGGATTTCATCATCCTCGACGTTTTGATGCCCGAGATCGATGGACTCGAAACGCTCCGCCAATTGATGCAGATTGACCGAACCCTCAACGTCATCATGCTTTCCTGCTCGAACGAAGTCACCACCGTCGTCGAGGCCATCCGCCTCGGCGCATTGGACTACCTCACCAAGCCGTTCGAGAAGCCCGAGCTCGATGCTGCGTTTCTAAAGTGCCGCCAGAAGCAGCAGCTTCGCTCGGAAAATAAGGCGCTGCGCGAATACTGCGAAGCCCTCACCGAGGATCTTTCATTCCTCGCCGCCAGCCCCCAGATGCTGAAAATCCGCCAGCAGATTTTGCAGATTGCTCCGGTTGACGTCCCGGTATTCATCAGCGGCGAAAGCGGAGTGGGCAAGGAAGTCGTCGCGCGCATGATTCACCTGCGCTCCACGCGCCGCGTCCAGGCATTCGTAAAAGTCAACTGCGCGGCGCTTCCCGGCGAACTTCTCGAGTCCGAGCTATTCGGTTACGAGCAGGGTGCTTTCACGGGCGCGGTGCGTTCCAAGCCTGGAAAGTTCGAGTTGGCCAATAAGGGCACCATCTTCCTCGACGAAATCGCCGAAATGAGCCCTCACCTTCAGGCCAAGCTGCTTCACGTTCTCCAGGACGGCCAATATTCGCGTCTCGGTGCACGCGCCGTGGTTAACGTCGACGTGCGCGTCCTCGCCGCGACCAACATGGACGTGAAAGACGCCATGCGCTCCGGCCGCTTCCGCGAAGACCTCTACTACCGCCTGAACGTTCTTTCCATCCACATTCCGCCGCTGCGGGAACGCACCACGGAAATCCCGCTGCTCTTCCGCCACTTCCTCGTGAAATATAGCGAGAAGTATCAAAAGGCAGCGCCCGATCCGTCCAAGCATTTGCTCGAAGCCGCTTTGCGCTATCCCTGGCCCGGCAATCTGCGCGAACTCGAAAACTTCGTCAAGCGCTACGTGATTCTCGAAGATGACGAAGGCAGTTTCCGCGAGCTGCTCGAGATGACCGGGCAGCAGCAGCGCATGGCTCCTCGCGCCGAAGCTCCAGCTCCCAAAGAACAGGGACTCAAGGCTCTGGTGCGCGGCTTGAAGGACGAAGCCGAAATGGAAGCCATCGCCGATGCGCTCGAGAAGACCAATTGGTGCCGTAAAGACGCCGCCAAAATGCTCGGCATCAGTTACAAAGCGCTGCTCTACAAGATGCGGCAGTTCAATCTCGATTCTGGTCGCGGCGCACGCTCTGCTGCCGCCAAAGCCGCGAAGGAAGCTGCAGCGAAAGAAGCGGAGGCCAAGGAAAGCGCTCCGGCCGTTCGCACTTCCTAGATTCTCAGCTATTGCCGCTTCTCGAAATCATCTCGCTATTCGTTCGCTTACAGGCGAACGAATGGCGCAGTATTCTGAAAGCCGCAGCCTGGTTTTCCTTCCCAAAATGAAATGAATATCCTCTTTTCAGTAAACAAGCGCTTAGTCCTATTACCGGCAAACTGTTGCATATCTAGAGCACATTCAAAGAAATAGCACTACCAATACTCCCGTTCGTTAGTCTAGTATTCGGCTCCAGCATCAACCTCTCGGGGGTCGGAGCGCGAGAGGGTCCGAGGCCTCGACGCCCAGCTGAGATCTCGGAGCAGCGATCGCACTGTTTTCAAAGGGTTTGCTCCATGCGCCGTTTTTTGGCCGAACAGCGCACGGTGAATTTATGCCTTGGCCAATGGCGCACATTCATTATGAAACGTTAGTGACCTTTGGAATGGGGATTGCTACTCTGACTCACGGGGGAATGCTGTGAACTTCAAACTAGCCTTGGAGGAGCAGCGGGGATGACGGAGCGTCGCATGGCACGCCGGTACGACCTTTCCCTTCCGGTAAGCGTTCGCCTGCCGATTAATCGAGAGCCTGGGGCGCACGACGGCCAGACTCGGGATATTTCCACGCGGGGCGTTTACTTCACAATGGAAAAAGACCTTGCTCCCGGCACAGAAGTTGATTTCACTCTCACGCTGCCGGCTGAGATAACTCGCGGTACAGAAGTCTTCGTTCGCGCTCATGGACGCGTTGTCCGCGTTGACAGGCAGAATGAAGAACAACACGAAACCGTTGGAGTCGCCGCGGTCATTGAGCGCTACGACATCATTCGCGGCGAAGCGTCTCCGAACTAGAATCACAAACAGCATTCCCGGACGAGGCGATTTGCGTGGTTGATTCCTCACTTCGGTTCCGGCCTAACGAAGGTTCTTCGGGCCCTTCCTCTCGCGAGGTTTGGGCCCTTTTTGTTTCTGCGCTGGGAGCGATTGCTCGTGGCTGCCGTGCATAGGCCGCGCGCCTGAAGGCCAACAACTCCCGCGCAAAATTGGCCGCTGTCTCTTGCAAGAGCACAGTCTCCGGAGTAGTCTCTGCCAGATGAAGCCGCGCTAGGATCCCTGGCAATTCGTTCAAGGAGGATGCCATGAGAGTAGCGGACCTGATTGCAACCCGCCGCGAAGTCTATTTTGTTTCCGAAGATGCCACTGTGCACGACGCAGCTCGCTATCTCCGCGATCGTCAGGTTCGCGCCGTCGGCGTGTGTGACAAGCAGGGCGTCCTTCTCGGCGTCATTTCGCAAAGCGATGTCTCCGATAAAGTGGCCGCCGAAAACAAGTGCCCCGCATGGATGCATGTCTCCGAGATCATGACGCGCCAGCTCGTGAGCGCCACGCCGGACACCTCGCTCGAGGATTGCTTGCGATTAATGGAGCAGCACGGCATCTATCACTTGGTCGTTCTGGATAGCGAAAAGGGCTATCGCGGAATGATTTCGGTGACCGACCTCCTGCAGCTATTCGCTTCGGACCAGAAGGCCCGCGCCGATATGCTGGAAGCCTTGATTTTTCCACAACGGTGAGATGAAATTGCATCGGTCGCAATAGAACGAGTTCGGGCCTCCCGCCTCGGCCCTTAAGGTGCCGAACGACTCACCGCTCGGTTCAGCCCGGCAAATCGAAGCGTTGGGGCTGAACAGGGAAATGCCCTTCCCTAAAGTGCCCAGAATTTTCTAGCAGCCTGTCCTTGTGCGTACTGTAACAGTACGTTTACGGATTCCGCTTTCCGGCCTTATTCGGCTCCTAAGCATATGAAAACGAGTTAATTAAATCCGTCAGCCGCCTGTATCATCGGCACCCGCGAAACGCTGCCGCCCTCGGCGTTTGGCGATTTATGTGCAAAGCACAAGCGGGGCGCGTACTGCCTCACTCCCTGCAACTGGACATCAATGGCCTCTGCTGCTGAAGCTAGAACTGCACTTTCAACTCACCCGGTCGAACTACCACCCGAACACGTGTATTTCGGCCCCTCGGAAACCATGCAGGCTGTGCGCCAGCGAGTGGACCGCGCCGCCAGTCTGAATGTCCCCATCCTGATCCTCGGCGAAAGCGGTACGGGCAAAGAGGTCTTGGCTCGATTCGTTCACAACCGCTCGCCTTGGCATGAGGGACCGTTCATAAAGGTAAATTGTCCCGCCATCCCTGGCAGCTTGCTCGAAAGTGAATTGTTCGGATTTCAGAAAGGCGCCTTCACCGGCGCCAACGCCGCAAAACCCGGCCGCATGGAATTGGCCCAGGGTGGCACTCTCTTCATGGACGAAATCGCCGAGCTCGATGCGAGTCTCCAGGCGAAATTGCTTCACGTTCTTCAAGACGGCCACTTCACGCGTATTGGCGATCATGAAGAAAGGCGCATGGACGCGCGCGTCATCTGCGCCACCAATCGTGTCCTCGCGCAAGAAATTGAAAGCGGCGGCTTTCGCGCCGATCTTTTTTACCGCATCAACGTGATCAGCATTACTCTTCCACCTTTGCGCGATCGCCGGGAAGATATCCCCTATCTCGTCGAGTATCTCCGCGAGCAATTCAATCGTCGCTTTCAGCGCGACGCGGGTCCCGTTTCGAAAGACGTGCTTCACCTTTTGCAGCAACGCGACTGGCCCGGCAACATTCGCGAGCTCGAAAACTGCATGGCGCGCTACGTGATCCTGGGTTCGGAGGAAGCCTTTTATTCCGACCGCAACCAAAGCACGGAGAGAAAGCACGTCAGTTTCGCCTACGAGCTCAACGAAGACGGCAACATCCCCCTCAAGCGCATCGCCCAGCAGGTCACACGGCGAATGGAACACGACGTGATCCTGAAGGTTCTTCAGGCCAATCACTGGAATCGCCGCAAAGCCGCGGAAGTCTTGAAAATTAGTTATCGCGCCCTGCTCTACAAGGTCCGCCAGGCTGGGCTTCCCGCTAAGCGCCCCCAGCGTAAGCCAGGCCCGAACCCCAGCATCGACGAAGATGAATCCTCTTCGTCAATTGCTTAGGGTTTTGAGCTGATTTTCATCGCCGAACCCGGAATTATTTCGTTTGTATGCTCTTACCGTACCCGTATCTGGTAGGAATCCACCCTTCTTGACCGCCTTGCTCGCATAGGTCAATTCCGCTAGCCTAGCCTAGATGGCAAAGTCTCCCGCAAAAACTGCGCTGAAAGTTTGTCTGCTTTCGCCGCACCCCATGGTGCTCGAGGAATTCCGCCGCGTACTCGCGGACTCCGGGTGCCAGATCGTGTCGCGCCAGCTCGATTCCATGCTGGCGCCCGATTTGCGCAATCTCGAGGTGCCTCGAGCCGGCGTTTATGTCATCGACGCTCATGCCGCGAAGCAGGCTACCGGCGCGCTTCTCAGCAATATCCTCGATCACAACGGCACTGCGCGATTGCTGGTGGTGGGAGACAATCTTAAAGAGGCCGATAGCTACACGCTTCTCCGCCAAGGCGTGAAAGGCATCCTGAACTATAACGAAGCGCGCGAACAGCTTCCTCGCGCTCTTCCGCTCGTCGCCTCGGGTGGCTTCTGGGTGCCGCGCACCGTCCTGTCGCGTTTCGTTGACTCGATTCTCAACTCCACGCAGGGACGTCGCCTGCGTGGTGATTCGCCCACCGAACTTAGCCGTCGCGAGCAGGAAGTCCTGAGCGCCTTGCTCGAAAACCTGGCCAACAAGGAAGTTGCCGACCGCCTGCACATTTCCGAGCGGACGGTGAAATTTCACGTGTCCAACTTGCTCGCGAAATTTGGAGTGCGTCGCCGGGCCGACTTGATTCTGCTCTGTTACCAAAGGCGCGGTGCGGGAACCTAATTTCCTTATTGCACTGCGTTGTCGTTTTTCCTGCCTCCGCATCAAAAGACTCGGCACGTTGAATTCGCTGCTATAATTTTGCGTTGCCGCTCCCGCGTAGAGAGCGCTCGTACAAAGAATGCCCACATTCACCATCGAGAACTTCGGATGTCGCGCCACCGAAGCTGACGCGGCCGCGCTTCGTCACGGCTTGCTGGCAGACGGTCTCACTCTTGCCCCCGATCACACGCGCGCCGACGTGATTGTTTTGAACACTTGCACGGTAACCTCCGCCGCGGACTCGCAGGCGCGCGAGGCGGTGCGGAAAATTCATCGCGCGAATCCGGGCGCCTGCATCGTCGTGACCGGTTGTTACGCGCAGCGCGCACCCGAGGAACTCGCCGCGCTCGATGGCGTGGCCTGGGTCGTCGGAAACTCGCACCAGACGGAAATTCCCGCACTCATTCGCAACGCCGTCGGTCCCCACGCTGCCCCCGCATCGGCTCCCGCCACGTCCGACTTCGTTCCCCTCGCTCGGCTCGCGCCTTCGCTTGGGGACGATGACTCCATGTCCCTCGCGCGTGGCCCCGCAAAAATCCTAACCGGCGACATTTTTGCCCAGACCGACGTACAGCTCGCGCCCGCCGACGTCGTCGCGGGCGACCGCACACGGCCAATCTTGAAAATTCAAGATGGCTGCAACAATCGCTGTGCGTATTGCGTGATCCCATTTGTTCGCGGGAGCAGCCGCAGTTTGCTTCCGAACGTTGTGTTGGATGAAGTCAAAAAACTCGTCGCGCGCGGTTCCCGCGAAATTGTTCTGAGCGGTATCAACCTAGGCGCCTACGGCCGCGACCTCTCTCCCCGCGTTCATCTCGCCGATGTGGTCCAGCGTATTCTTGGCGAAACCTCGCTCGAACATCTTCGCCTGAGTTCGATCGAGCCACAGGACATCACCGGAGAGCTCATCGCGCTCGTCGCTTCATCCGATCGGCTCGCGCCCCATTTCCATGTACCGCTGCAATCCGGCTCCGATCGTATCCTTCACACCATGCATCGTTGGTATCGCGCCTCGCACTATGCTGAGCGCGTGAAGCTGATCCGGCGCACTCTTCCCGGCGCGGCTATCGGCGCGGACGTAATCGTGGGATTCCCCGGCGAGACCGAGCAGGACTTTCAATCGACGGTAGACCTAATCGACGCCCTGCCTTTCACCTACCTGCACGTATTCTCGTTTTCCGTGCGCCCCGGTACGGAAGCTGCCGTCCTCGGCTCGCCGGTGCGTCATGCCGACATCCGCGAACGCGCCCGCGCCCTGCGTTCTCTCGGGCAGCAAAAATCAGCAGCATTTCGCGCGTCTCAGGCAGGGCGCACGCTTCGCGCCCTCACCCTCGCGCGCAGTGGCGATAACTGGACCGAAGCTGTCACCGGAAACTACTTGAAGGTTCGCATCGCCGGGCGCCGCCCCGCGAACGAATGGCACGACACTCGTGTCTCTGCAACCGAATAAGTTGATTCGGAATTCCGTCCCGTTCATCTCTCGAAAATAACTTCCGCCAGCGCCAGATTCCCGCTATGCGTAATCGTCAGCGAGATATTCTTCACTCCCAGCCGCTCCGCAAATTCTCGCGCAACTCCTTCGAGATGCAGTGTCGGTTTCCCGCTGGGCTCTCGTCTCACTTCTATATCACGCCAGCGCACGCCCCGCCGCCAGCCCGTTCCCAACGCTTTCATCGCCGCTTCTTTCGCCGCGAACCTCCCGGCGTAGCGCTCGAATCTATTGCGGTGGCTCTCGCAATAAGCGACTTCGCGAACCGTATAAAGCCTTTCGAGAATCGACGCGCCATGCCGCGTGATGGCCGCTTCGATCCGGTCAATCTCCGCGATATCTAATCCAAGCCCTACGATCACTTGCCCTCGGCCGCGGTCGCACATCACAGCGACCTTCAGCGCTCGTAAAAAATGCGCCGCGGCGCGATTATACCTATAATCGACGATCCGACGAGGGTCGTCGTCCCGAGGCGCGTGACTTTGACGCGCCGAGGGGTCTCTCGGTTGGGTTTGCAACGAGGCGGACTGTAACCAAGAAAATGCCGACACTAGCAGCAAAAAAGAAAACTCCCCGGCGAACACGACTCGCAAAGTCTGCGGAATGGAGTCTGCGCAAAGTTGGCGGCTTGCAGATCGTCGAAGCCCCGCCGCTCGCGCACCTCGATTGGCTTGTCCACGGATTCAGCACCAGGCCCGGCGGAGCCAGCGAACTGAAGACGAACTCCGATCAACGTCAAGCCGCCGAAAGAGTTCTGAACCTCGGCTTCACGGAATGGGACTCTTCCGCGCGCGTTCTGGAAAACCGCAGCAAATTCTTTGCGGCTTTGAGCGCGAAAAAAATGCGCGTCATTGGTTTGCAGCAGATTCATTCCGACATCGTGCATGTGGTGAATTCGGCGAAGGCTCCGGGCGAGCCCCTCGTAGCCGACGCGCTAATCACCCGCGAACGCGGCGTCCTGCTCGTCATCCAGACCGCCGACTGCGTCCCCATTCTTCTTGCGGACACCAAGAGCCACGCCGTAGCCGCCATCCATGCAGGCTGGCGCGGCACGCTGCAGCGCATCGCCGCCAAGACGCTAGGCCGCATGCAGATGGAGTTTGGCACGCATCCGCAAGACGTAATCGCCGCGCTCGGCCCCTGCATCGGCCCGTGCTGTTACGAAGTCGGCTCCGAAGTCGCGAAGGAGTTCGCCGCGAAATTCCCTGATGCGAGTGCGTGGTTCAAAGGTCCGTTCGACGCCCTCGCGCGGGACGAAAACGATCCAGCGTGGCTCCCCTGGCTCACCATGATGCCGCCCGGCCACCAGCTTCCCCCGCCGCGCGTTCAACTCGATTTGATCGCCGCCAATCGCGCGATCCTGGCCGCCGCAGGGACTGCACCTGCGAAGATTTTCTCGTCCGGCCTCTGCACTGCGTGCCGCCCCGATCTCTTCTTCAGTTATCGCCGCGAACACACTACCGGCCGCATGATCGCCGCCATCGGCATGGTCTAGCGCATTTCTGCAGTAACTGCATTAACGTAGCGTTGGTTGGCTAAATATGAGGTTGCGAAATCTGCGACAGCGGCACAGTCGTAGCCGCACCAGCGGATTCCAGCAGCGCGAGCTGCCCGCAGGCCGCCATCACATCCTGCCCCCGCGAGAAACGCACGAAGGCCCTCACGCCTTTATCCGCCAGAATTCGCCGAAACTCCTCCGTCCGCGCAGGATCAGGTTTCTCGTAAGGCAGATCGCCGGGATTCCACGGGATCAAATTCACCTTCGCTCGCAAATTGCCGAGCAGCCTGGCTACTCGCCGCGCATCTTCCGGCGTATCGTTGAAACCGCCCAGTAAAACATACTCAAACGTCAAATGTTCCCACGGCCGGAGCGGATACCCTTCGCACGCTTCAAGCAGCTTCTCAATCGGATACTTCTTGTTAATCGGCATGATTTTGTCCCGCTGTTCGTTGGATGAAGCATTCAGCGAGATCGCGAGCTTGGGGCGCACCTTCTCCTGCGCCAGCCGTTCGACGCCGGGAATTATTCCGCTCGTCGACAACGTCGTGTGCTTGGGCGTAACCGCCATCGCGTTCGGATCCAGCAGAATGCGCAGTGCGGCCATCACCGCCTCGTAATTCAGCAACGGTTCGCCCTGGCCCATCAGCACCACATTGGTCTGCGGCTTCAGCGCGTCACGGTTTTCGTCCAGCGCCACGAGAACCTGCCCGATGATTTCGCCCGCCGTCAGATTGCGGATTAGCCCGAGCGTAGCCGTCAGGCAGAAGTGGCAGTCCACCGCGCAGCCCGCTTGCGTCGAAATGCAAATCGTCTGCCGGCTTTCCTCCGGCATGAAGACCGTCTCGATCGTGGCCGGCCTTGAATCGCCATGATTCTCGTCGCCGCTTTTCGCCGACCCCAGCGCAAGAACGTATCGCACCGTGCCGTCAGCCGACCCATATCTCCGCGCAACTTTGGGCAAATCGATGGACGCTTCGCGCGCTAGCCTTTCACGCAACGCGGCGGGGAGACTCGTCATCGCCGCAAAATCGAACCGCCGTTCGGCATACAGGGCGTGATAAATTTGCGCGCCCCGATAGGCCGGCTCGCCGAGCTTTTGCAGAAACTCGCGCAGCTCTTCCACCGATTTTCCGAGCAAATTAATTGGGGTATCAGAAGCCATACGAGGGCCTTCCGACCATCATAACATGCCGCCGCGGTGCGAATTTTTGCTGCCGCCAGCGACTCGCGGAGATATAATTTGGTGAAGTTGAAATCCTATCCCCCTCGCGCCCGGGAGGCGTTCCCATGGAAACCGTGTCAATCGACAAATGGATCGAGCAGCTCTCCGCCATCCCCGAAAAGGAATTCACCATCCCGCGAGTTTTTGATTTCACCGCGCGCAAATCGATCGACGCCAAAACACTCTCTCCTTATCTCTTCTACGCAACGAGCCACTACACCCGCAACTTGATCTACAAATGCAATCTCTTCGAAATCCTCGCCATCTGTTGGGAAAGTGGCCAAGTCAGCCGCGTTCACAATCATCGCGGCCAGAATTGCTGGATGGTGACGCCCATCGGCCGCCTGCGTGTGCAGAATTTCCGCGTGGAAACCCGCGACTCCTCGCATTCCACCTGCAAGCTTGTTCCCAGCGACGCATACGATATGGACCCCACGCATCCCGCCGTGGTGCAGCCGGAAGAGCCCGTGCACCAGGTCCTGAATCTCCCCGAATTTGGCCAGCGCTCCACCAGCGTTCACATTTATTCGCATCCCTACGATTCCTGCGAAGTCTACTCCGTCGATAAAGGCGTATATTCCGACGTCCCGCTGCACTACTCCAGCGAATACGGCAAGCTTTCCCCCGATGAAAAATTGATGTAGCGACTCGCGCGCGTTCGGCTGCCGAAGCAGCTTGGAAAATATCGCGATGCTTCCATGACATTTTTGCCCGCTTCGTGCCAAAATAGGCAAATACATGCCGGGCCCCAACTCTAAAGTACAAAAAGAAGTTTTCCCCAATGGACTCGTCCTGATTACCGAGGCCATGGAGCATTTCCATTCCGTCTCCGTAGGCATCTGGCTCCGCTCCGGATCGCGCCGCGAGCCCGCTGATCTCAACGGCATCTCGCACTTCATCGAGCACATGGTGTTCAAGGGCACCACGCGCCGTTCCGCCGAAGACATCGCTCGCGAAGTCGATAGCCTCGGCGGAATGCTGGACGCCTTCACCTCCAAAGAGATGGTGTGCTTCAATACGCGCGTCCTCAACGAGCATCTCCCCAAAGCCTTCGACGTGGTTTCGGACATGGTCCTGGAGCCGAAATTTGCCGAGGATGAAATCGATCGCGAAAAATCCGTCATTCTCGAAGAAATCCGCATGACCCAGGACAATCCCGAGGACCTCGTCCACGAACTCTTCACCCAAAATTTCTGGTATCCCCACGCTCTGGGCAAGCCAATCCTGGGCACTCCGGAAACGGTTTCGGCGCTCAACCGCGAAACGCTGCGCTCCTGGTTTCACGAGCGCTATGCGCCGAACAATATGGTCATCACCGCCGCGGGTCATCTAACCCACGCGCAGCTTGTGGACTTGGTCGGCGAGCGCTTTGCATCTCGCGCCACTGGACAAAATGTCGCGCCCGATTCAAAGCCACTCCCCGCGCCGCACGTCACCTTGCGCTCCAAGCACGATCTTGAACAAGTGCACCTCTGCCTCGGTGTTCCGGCGTTGCCGATGACCGATCGTCGCCGCTTCGTTGTTTCCGCGCTGAACAACGCTCTGGGCGGCGGCATGTCCTCGCGGCTTTTCCAGAACATCCGCGAGCGCCAGGGACTTGCTTACGCGATTTTCAGCGAGATGAATTCTTACCGCGACGTCGGCGTCCTCTCGGTATATGCCGGCACGGCGCTGGAGACTGTCGCGCAGCTCGTCCGCTCCGTGCTCGACGAGTTCCGCCGCCTAAAGGAAGAACTCATGCCGGAGGAGGAGTTGCGCCGCGTAAAAGACCACCTGAAGGGTGCCACGCTTCTGGCGCTCGAAGGCACGGGGCAGCGCATGAACAGCCTTGCGCGCTACCATATCTATTTTGACCGCCACTATACGGCCGAAGAATTGATCGCCATGCTCGAGGAAGTCACCCCCGCGGACATCCAGCAGCTCGCCCAGGAATTCTTCCGGCCGGACGCCATTGCCGCCTCCGTAGTAGGCAACCTCGACGGCTTCAACCTGAGCCGCGAACAGCTTGCCTTCTAAGCGGGTTTTTGATCCGCCCTCAAGGGATTGGGTTTGCTTCTTCCTTTCTTCCTTCGTCTCTGTGCCTCTGTGTCTCCGTGGCTATCCGCAAGCTCCTTTAGGCACTCCACCTGAACCCTTGGGTTCACAGAACGCATCGAACCCGGTATGATGGATACTTCACCTTAGAGGAGCTTGATGGGCGTTCCGGTATCACAGATGTACACGGTGGCGTCGTACGTCATCAGCCAACGGCTGAAAGGACGCAAGCAGTATCCGCTCGTCCTGATGCTCGAGCCTCTGCTCCGCTGCAACCTCGCCTGCGCCGGCTGTGGCAAGATTCAGTATCCCGCACATGTCCTGAAGAAGAATCTGTCGCCCGAAGAGTGTTTCCGTGCGGTGGATGAATGCGGTGCGCCAATCGTCAGTATCCCCGGCGGCGAACCCTTGATGCACCCGCAAATCGCCGAAATCGTGAAAGGCCTCGTCGCGCGCAAGAAGTACATCTACCTTTGCACCAACGCGCTTCTGCTGGCCGAGCGCCTCGACGAATTCACCCCCAGCAAATATCTTTCGTTTTCCGTGCACATGGACGGCGAGCGCGAACATCACGACTTTTCGGTCTGCCGCGAAGGCACCTACGACAAGGCGGTCGAAGGTATTCGCCGAGCGCTCCAGCGCGGCTTTCGCGTCACCACCAACACCACACTTTTTGAGGGCGCCGATCCGCGCAGCGTGCGCCAGTTCTTTGACGACATGATGGAGCTCGGCGTCGAAGGCATGATGCTTTCCCCCGGCTACACCTATGACAAGGCGCCGGACCAGCAGCATTTCCTCAGCCGCAAAAAGACGCGCGACCTCTTCCGGCAGATTCTGAGCAACCGCCCCGATAAGTGGCGCTTCAACATGAGCCCCTTGTTCCTCGAATTCCTGATGGGCAAGCGCCAATACAAATGCACGCCCTGGGGTATGCCGACGTACAACATCTTCGGTTGGCAGAAGCCTTGCTACCTCCTGCAGGACGGCTACGCCGACACGTTCGATGAATTGATCCGCGAAACCGAGTGGGAACGCTACGGCACTGAGAGCGGCAATCCCAAGTGCGCCAACTGCATGGTCCACAGCGGCTATGAAGCAACCGCGGTCAACGACACGTTTGGCTCCATCGGCGGTTTCTTCGCCACCGTGCGCGCTACCCTGTTCAACAAGTACAAAGACCCCGACGCGATGGGCGGCGCATCGGGCAACCCGGAAAAACCGACCGGCGAGCTTGTGCAGATCATGATGCCCAAGACCTAGCTCGCTCAGTCCTAGGTTGCATACTTAAACGAACGATGACTGACACTCCGTCCGCTCAAAACTCCGCTGAAGAAACACTCGGCGTCGTGCACGAAAATCTGGAAGGCTGGATTCCTTCGACGGCCACCGAGTCCGAAGTCCGCGACGCGCTCGAAAAAGCGTTCGACTATCGCGGCGACGTGACCCTTACGCTCAAGGACGGCAGCACCATCGAAGGCTATATCTACGATCGCAAAATGAACGAAAAGCTTTCGGACTGCCTGGTTCGCGTGATGCCCAAAGACCGGCCCGGAAGGCTTTCCGTGGCATACAGTGAAATCGCCGCGCTCGCCTTCACCGGACGCGACACCGCCGCCGGAAAAAGCTTCGCCGCCTGGGTAAAGAAGTACAACGAAAAGAAAGCTGCCGGCGAAAAGAACATCGGCATCGACTCCGACCCCATCGATTAGCTCCTCCCCGGCGTGGCCCTTTTCTTGCCTGTTCTTTTCCTCTCTCGTTTGTGCCCATCGACTAGAACGACGGATCGATTTTTCCCTGCCTCTTTGCTTCCTTGCCTCGTTGCCTCTGTGCTCCATGCCTTCGTTTTTCCTTTGACGCGGCCTCCTCACTTTGCCATCATCTTCACGGCGCTTTGCGTTAATACGTCCTCGCAGCGCCTGACTGAGAGAGCCGCATCTCGTTCCGCATATCGATTCTGGCATCAGGCAGCACGGGCAACTCCACGTTGCTCGAAACCGGGCGCACGACTCTCTTGATTGATGCCGGGCTTGGCCGCAAAGAAATGCTTCGGCGGTTTGAAGCGCTCGGCCGAGAACGTCCCGAGCATGTCGACGCGGTTCTGATCACCCACGAGCACAGCGATCATTGCAGCGGCATGGCGCAAATGGCGCGTGAATGGAAGTGTCCCGCGTACCTCACCGAACCCACGCACCGCGAAATTCTGAAAATGTCTGAGGACGGTCCCGTGAGGAAAATCGAGCGCATCGTGTATGTTCGTCCCGGCGTGCGATTCGAAATCGGTGACATCGAAGTCACCGCCTTCGCCATTCCCCATGACGCCGCCGACCCCGTCGGCTACTGTTTCCGCTCGAATGGAACCAAAGTCGTGATCGTCACCGACCTTGGTTACATGCCCGAACTCGTAAAGCACTATTTGCGCGACGCCGATTTCTTGATTCTCGAATCGAACCACGATCTGGAAATGCTGAAGGTTGGCCCCTATCCCTGGTACATCAAGCAGCGCGTGATGAGCCGCACGGGACATCTTTCGAACACGGTAGTAAGCGAGTTTCTTGCCGATGCCGAGCTATTTGACGCGCGCCCGCGCCACCTCGTCCTCGCGCATCTTTCCGAGCAGAATAACACCCCTGACTTGGCGCGAATTTCCGCCGAAGAAGCGCTGGGCCGCCGCCCCGGCGAATTCGCCTTCCGCGGCATGTTGCACATCGCCTCGCAGCGCACTCCCCTCGGCCCCTTCGACCTGTAGATCGGTTCCCGTGTTCTCCGCCACAGTGCGATTCAGCAGGCTCCGAAAGGTTTAAATGTAGCGCCCGGTCTTTAGCGCGGCAGACTTTCGCTGACGGATCGATCATCCAATGTGCTACCGCGATTCCTCGCGTTGCGAAAGGCTTTCAAAAAATAGATCGTGCATCGTGCGCGTTCCGCCTGACTCGAGATCGGCACTGCGCACGATCCCGATGCGCGCATCCAACAGCGTCTCCGCATTCACCGCCAACCCGGGCGCCACCTCAATCTGCACGAGGTCCGCTCCGCGATGGCCCTCGCTTGCGATTTCGCGCAACGCACGGCATTGGTAGCACATCCCCGTCTTGTTGATCAGCGCGCACAAGCCCTCATAATCCTCGGTCATTTTTGCCCGCGCCGCCGAAAGACGGTGGCGAAACACCGGTTCCGAAATTCCCGCGATTCCGGCTGCCTCCTCGTTCGTGAACCCCAGCACTTCCTTCAGCATCACCGCCGCCTGCTCCTCCGGCGGAAGCGTTCGGGAAATGCACGAGAAGCAGAATGCGATGTGCTCGCGGATTTCGTAGTTGAATCCGGGCTGGGCCATCAGTCCACGCAATTCAACGACCTCCGCAGGATCGGCCGTGGCCTCTTTTTCGCCGATGAGCTGCGCTTCCACCCGCCAGCGCTTCTTCTTGCGCAGATGATCCAGGCAGACGTGTGTGGCAATACCGAAAACCCAGCTCTTGAACCGCGCTTCGCCCCGATACTCGCGAATGTTTTCTAGCACGCGCACCAGGACGTCCTGCAGCAAATCTTCGGCGTCCTGCCGCAGCGTCACCATGCGATAGATGTAACCGAAAAGCGGCTTGCGCCACGGCTCCACGAGCGAGCCGAACGCAGTCTCGTCGCCCTGGCGCGCCCGCGCAACCAGCGCCGATTCCTCGTCTAGGGAAATTTGAGGCAGTGGATGGATGGACATCATGAATCTCCTCGGAAGTGCGGTGCAGGGCCGCGCCAGTCTACAACGATTGTGCAAACCCACGCGGCCCTGTCGGTGTTACGGATGCATGAGCACTTGGCACAGCTGCAGCCGGTTGCCCGATGGATCGCGGAACGTCGCCAACTTGACGGCGCCCGGGATTTCCTCAATCTTGCCCTCGAACGAAACCCCGCGCGACTCCAGGCGTTTGCGCTCGCGCTCAATATCGTCCACGCGCAGGACAATCGTGGCACCCGGTTCCTTGCCTGTGTGCGAATTCCCTGCCACGCCGATCGACGCCTCGCCTTCCGCCCCGGCGAACTCCGCCCACTGCTGCATCTCAAACGTTTTCTTGAGCCCGAGCGTCTCTCCATAGAATTTCTTTGCTCGCTCGAAATCCTCTACGCTGAACCACGAAACCGTTACTTTCATTGCATTCTCCTCGAATCAGAATTTGTGCTGCTGGAATCTAAGTCGCTTGAGCGCGGAATTTCCGCCAATTCCCAGAAAATGCGAGCCTTACGGGTGGTTTTGGGCACGCGCCGCAGGATGTCCACGCGTCGCGATTTCGGGTATTATGAAGCAGGGAAATTCCCCGCCGTCAGCAGACACTCAGGGAGACGAACTTGATTGCACGTTACACGCGCGCGGAAATGGGCCGCGTCTGGGGCGAAGAAAACAAATTCCAGAAGTGGTTGGAAGTGGAGTTGGCCGCTACCGAAACACTTGCGGAAGCAGGGATAGTCCCGCGCGAAGCTGCCGCCAAGTTGCGCGAGCGCGCCCGCGTGGACGTGGCCCGCATCAACGAGCTTGAAGCCAAGGTCCGCCACGACGTGATTGCCTTTACCATCGCGGTGCAGGAATCGGTGGCCGACCCTGAGGCTGCGCGCTGGCTGCATTACGGCCTGACCTCCAACGACGTCGTGGACACGGCACAAGCTCTGCAGATACGCGAAGCCTCGGCGATCCTGGTGAAAGCGCTTCATCAACTTGGAGCAGTTTTGGAGCGCCGCGCATGGGAGTTTAAAGACACTCCGGAGATCGGTCGCACGCACGGTGTCCACGCCGAGCCCATCACGTTTGGCCTGAAAATAGCGAACTGGTATGCTGAAAACCGCCGCGACCTGGCGCGCTTCCAGGCCGCCGCAGACCAGATGGCCGTCGGCAAAATTTCCGGCGCTGTCGGAACCTGCACGCATTTGGGACCGGATATCGAACAACGAATTTGTCAACGCCTCGGCCTGGCGACTGCTCCCATCACCTCGCAGGTGATTGAGCGGGACAGGCACGCGCAATATCTTGCGACGCTTGCGATTCTGGCGGCGTCGCTCGAACGCATTGCGCTCGAAGTGCGCCACTTGCAGCGCACCGAGGTGCGCGAAGTGGAGGAGCCGTTCGGCGGCGAGCAGCGCGGCAGCTCGGCCATGCCGCACAAGCGCAATCCGGTTTCGAGCGAGCAGATTTGCGGGCTGGCCCGCGTGGTGCGCGCGAATTCCATGGCCGCGCTCGAAAATATCGCGTTGTGGCACGAGCGCGACATTTCGCACAGCTCGGTCGAGCGAGTGATCCTCCCGGATTCCACGATTCTGGTGGACTACATGATGCACCGCACCACCGAAATCGTCGCCAACATGAAAGTGTTTCCGCAGCGCATGCAGCGGAATCTGGACGCCACGATGGGCCTTGTTTTTTCGGGCCAGCTCTTGCAGGACTTGGTCGAACACGGCGCGCCACGCGAAGATGCCTACAAATGGGTGCAGAGCCACGCCATGGCCGCGTGGGAATCAGAAACAAGTTTTAAAGAACGCGTGGCGGCGGACGCCAACATCCGCAAATTCCTGGACGAGAAAGCGCTGGGCCACACTTTCGACCTGCACCGCCAACTGCGCGCTGTGGATGCACTTTTTCGGCGCGTCTTCGACGCAAAATCCTCCGCTGCCGTCTAGCGCACTCGCGGGATATAAAGCCTCAGGGCTGGGGCTTGGGCGTTTCGGGCACGGGCGTGGATGCGCCGAGCTTTGCTTCGGACGAAAACTTCTTGTAATCGCTGAAGCGATCGATCTGATTGGCTTTCACTTTCAGAAACACCAAGCGTGCCGAGGCGTGCGCTTCGGCGTACGACGGCAGCCACACCTCGTTATTCACCAGGGTCTGCTCGAAGACGAAGTTCGAGCCTTTCGAGAGTGACGCGAGAATTCCGCCGCCGATCTTGAAGTTATCGCTGAAGCGCGCTTCCAATCGAACAACGTCGCGCGCCTGCTCGTCCACCCAAATCACGCCGACGAGCTTTTGCACGAGATTTTCGATCATGTTCTTGGGCTTGTAGTCGGGATTCGCTCCGAAATCGAAGACGATCACCTCCTGCCCGCGAAAAAGCTCGCGCCGCGGGTTGGTGAATTTCTCGGCCCTCAAAAAGTCTGAAATCTGCGCCTGCTCTTCTTGCTCCGCTTTTGCCTGCTTCTTGGGATCGTTCGCGAGCTCGGCCTGCTTTCTCTTTTTGTCGTCGAAATCCTTGCTGAAACGGGCATCTTCCTTTTTCTTTTCGTCGCCCTCGAGCGGCTTACCGTCCTTGGCCAGAAGATGGCGCACGTCGTCGTCGCCGATGTAAAAAACGTCGTACTCTTTCACCGAACGCGAGGTGATCTGACCGTTCGAATCTGTCTTCTCTTCCTCCTCGCTCAAATGGCAGGTGTACTGCTTGAGGATTTCCTCGACTGCCTTCTGGTTCTTCTCGATGTCAAACAGCAGTTTGGCGATATCCGGCAGCGGGCGCCCTTCAGAACGCGGAAAATTGAACACGGAATCCTGCACCGGAGCGTTTATCTCCACACGTGTGACCGCGATTTGATAGACGTGGCCGCCGCGGCGGAGTTCGAAGCGCTGCGGCTCGGGAACCCCGCTGATCGGCTGGTAATCGGAGTAATCGAATTGTTCTTCTGCCGGTTCGGGCGGATCGGCGACCGAAGCCGCATTCTGCGCGTTCTCCGTTGACGGCCTCCGCGATGGCGGCGGAACGATTTCGCGGACGATCAGATGCGACTCCGTATCGAAGAAAACCTCGCGCGTGATGCCCGGCGCGAGGGTTAGCTCAAGGTGGTAAGCCTGGCGGCCCCCCACATCCTCGACGCCCATAAATTTCTCGCCGATTTTGTCTTTTTTCGCGTTCGCGAGCCGGCTATTCAGATAGCGCGCGAACGCTTCGCACTCTGCCGCTTCCGCACCGGTAAGCGTGTGCGGCGCTGCGCCCGCATCCTGGCCCCAGGCGGACATCCCGTTGTACGCAGTAATCTCATGCGCGGGCTCGATGATCGTTTCCGAATAGAATTTGTTGGGAGCTTTCGCAATCAGTGAGTAGGAGCCGTTCGTGTCCGTGGATTCTTCGCGCAGGCTGCCGGAAATCTTGACGGTCTGAATCTTCGCGAGCGCTTTCGCGCCGCCTTCCGCACGGAGATAGTCGCTGATAATTTTCTGGGGCGTTTGCGCCTGGGATCTTCCGGGCGCAGCGAGGAAGAGAAAAAGAAATAGAAAGGAGCTCGCTCTCATATTCCGCCGCACCGTAGATTACACCTGGATGTTCCGCGCCCATTCTGGATGCTTGAGGCTGGAGAGCGCGAGAGCACGCAACTGCGCGCAAACCGCTACTGCACGCGCTGGATGTAGCGGCCCTCGGACGTGTCCACCTTTATTTTGTCGCCGTTGCCGACGAAGGGCGGCACGTTGACGACGAGCCCGGTCTCGAGCTTGGCCGGCTTCATCACCGCGCTGGCTGTAGCTTTCTGGATGCTTTGCTCGGTCTCGACCACGGTCAAATCAACCGTGTCGGGAACCAGGACGCCGATGGGCTTGTCGTCGTAGTATTCGATTTTTACCGTCAAGTTGGGAATGAGGTAGTCCTTCGAATCGCCGACGATGTCGTTTTGAAGTTGTAGCTGCTCGTAATTCTCGGTGTTCATGAAGTGATGGCCTTCGCCGTCGCTATACAGGAATTCGAACTCGATTTCGTCCACGGTGACTTTTTCGACGAATTCCTCGGCGCGGAAGCGGTAGTCCATCATGGAGCCGCTGCGCAGGTTGCGCATCTTGGTCTGCATGGAGCCGCGCTTGTTGCCGGGCGTGCGATGGTCCACGCTGTACACCACGTGGAGGTCGCCCTCGTGCATGATGATCATACCCGGGCGCAATTGAGTGGACTTTAGCATTGGTGCTCCTGAATTCTTTTCTGGAATTTCCCAGTACGGGGCCTTTCAGCGGGGCGGCGAATCATCGCGAAGCCCTGTCGGCGCGCTTTGTAAAACCGTCTGGAGCGCACTCAGCGCACCCCATTGAATCGTCCGGGGTACACACATCGCAGACCTTGTGCGATGCCGAAGCACCAATTATAGCGGCTCGCGGAGCAATCGGTCAAACCGTATGCGGCGGCGTAGAATGTTGAAGTACAGCTTGTCTAGCCTCTATTCCATCGCGGAGGAATTTCGACGCTGTTCTCATCCAAGCCCGATGCGGTCGCTATTCGCGAGTTCCTCGCCTCACTACGAGAACAGCAGTTCTCATATGCGGAGGTGGGTGCGTCTCGCGAGCGCGCACCCGAAGGCGACACCGTCGATCACAACCGAATCCAGTTGGGCGGGGGCACAAGAACATTCGAGCGAGCAGCAAGGGCGGTGCGCGAGTGGAGGATGTTCGACATTGGGTGGCTCGAACTGTGCTGGCCGGATGCTTCTATCGAGGTGGGGACAACAGTAGCCGTGTTGGCATCGCACTTTGGATTTTATTCGCTGAATGCCTGTCGGGTTGTGTACGGAGTGGACGAAGGCGGGCCAGTACGGAGGTTTGGTTTCTCTTACGGGACGTTGCCCGATCACTTCGAAATCGGAGAAGAACGGTTTACTGTGGAATTTCACTCGGAAGACGAGACGGTGTGGTACGACATCTACGCATTTTCGCGACCTGGTCCTCTCGCGCGAGCAGCCTATCCAATTTCGAGAGCGCTGCAAAAGCGATTTGCACAAGATTCACTTAAGGCCATGCATAAAGCAGCGAGCAGCTAAGTCGAACCTCTATGGCTTGCCCGCTGACTCAGCTTGAGCGTGTCCTTCGGCCATGATCTTTTCGATTTCCTCGGGGGTGCGCGGGAGCTTGGCGGTGAGGAGCTGGTTGCCGTCCGCGGTGATCAGGACGTCGTCCTCGATGCGCACGCCGAGATTTTCTTCGGGGATGTAAATTCCCGGCTCGTCGGTGATCACCATGCCGGCTTCAAACGGGCCACGCTCGCTGGGATCGTGGACGTCGAGGCCGATATGGTGTCCCACGCCGTGGATGAAATACTGGCCGAGCGGTTTCCCGTGCAGATCGTGCCCGTGCGTATTGATGTAATCGTAGGCCGTTTTCTGGGCGCTCTGCGCGCCGCCGTAGAATGTGCCGCCGGGCTTCATCACCGCGAGCGCGGCATTCTGCGCGCCGAGAGCAATTTCGTATATTTCGCGCTGGCGCGGCGTAAATTTCCCGTTGGCAGGAAGCGTGCGGGTGATGTCCGCGGCGTAACCGCCGTACTCGCCGGCAACGTCGATCACCACCAGATCGCCGTCCTTAATTTCATTGTCGAGCGCATCGTAGTGCAGGACGGTGGAATAGAATCCCGCGCCGACAATCGGAGCGTAGGCTTCGCGCGAACAGCCCTCCATTTCGTGAACTTCCTTCATGCGCGCAGCGACCTGATACTCGAATAGGCCCGGACGCATCATTTTCATGGCGGCGAAGTGCGCGTCCACGGATGCATCCACGGCTTTTTGGAGCAACGCGATCTCGCCCGCAGACTTTATCTGCCGCATGGAGTAGAGCGCCGGAGCGATATCCTGGACGCTGCTTTGCGGCAAAACGTCCCGTACCCACGCGCTCCAGGTGGTCAGGTGCGGATAACCGGCTTCTTCCTTGGGCGCCAGCTCGGTGTAGAAAGTGGGATACGTTTTCGCAAGATTCACCAGTTCGCCGCGAAGATTGGCGAACGGCTCGACTGCCTGGAATCCTGTTTTTTCAGTAATGTCCGGATCATCGGGGCCCATTTTCGGGCCTCCCCATTTTTCTTCGGCAGGAGTGCGCGGTTTCAAATACAGAATCTCATGCGGGCCGTCCGTTGGTTTGCCATTGGCAGGGTCGGGGATGAGAAGCAGCGCAGCATCCGGCTGGCTGTGCCCGGTGAGGTAATAGAAATTCTCTTCCTGAAAGAAGACTGCGAGTTCGCCGGTGTCTTGGCGGCTGGTGTAGCCGAAAAGCACGACTGGGCCATTGACCATGGCACGCAACTTCGCCCGCCGCGCCTGGTATTCGGAATTGGGCTGGCGGAAACGCCCCTGAATGAAATGAGAACTGCAGGCGAGAGCCAAAATCACCAGCGCGCAGCGAACGGCCGGATTGCGAAGCTTCACGGTACGCTCCTTAAATCAATTAGACGGATCAGGAACGCGAGCGGCGGAAGTATATCGCAGCTCTTACCGAACTAGAAACCCGGCACGCCGGTGGACGCCGGGCGAACTTCGCCGGATTCGACGCCGAAGCGCAGGCGTTCGAAGTAAGTCTGCGCGAGAGACATCGTGCCGGTGTAGAGATAGCCCCAGACAAAAAGAAGGAGGAACGGAATGGTGGCGTAGTTCTCGTTTTGCACCGCGTAGACCACCGCGAGCAGGAAGTAGAGTCCCAGCAAGACTTCCGCGAAGGGCATGAAGCCCGCGCTCTTGTGGTAGGTCTTCTTGGCCCATTCGCCATTGCCTTGCGCGCTCGCTTCCACACGGTATTTCGGCGTGCGCACAAATTCCGATTTCACGCCCAGCAAAGCTTCGACCACACCGAGCGCGTTGCGAACAGAAAGTCCGATGCCGATGGCCATAACGAAGGGCAAGTAGAGAAACGTGCGCTTCCACGTCTTGGGATAGAGCGCGCGTTCCGCAGCCAGATAAAACGACGAAATCGAGCAAGTGGAGGCGAGGAAGAGCGGCAAATCAATCGCCAGCACCTGGAACCATCCCTGATAAAACCGCACGATCATCGCAGGCAGCAGAATGATGGACATCACCACCATCAGCGGATAGCTGATATTGGCGGTGAGGTGGAAGACGGCTTCCGCCTTCACGGCGGTGGAAGCGTCTGACCGCAACACGCGCGGCAGGATTTTCTTGGCCGTCTGCATCAATCCCTTGGCCCAGCGCGCTTGCTGCGATTTGAACGCATTCATCTCGACAGGAAGCTCGGAGGGGCATTCGATTTCCGGAAGATACAGGAAATGCCAGCCGCGAAGCTGCGCGCGATAAGAAAGATCGGTGTCTTCGGTGAGCGTGTCGTGCTGCCAGCCGCCCGCGTCTTCGATTGCGGCGCGGCGCCAAATGCCGGCGGTGCCGTTGAAATTAAAGAAAAGGCCGCTGCGGAAACGCGCGGAATGCTCGATGACGAAGTGCCCGTCGAGGAGAATCGCTTCCACTTCGGTGAGCGGAGAATAATTGCGGTTGATGTAACTCCAGCGCGTTTGCACCATGGCGAGTTTTTCGCCCGCGAAATAGGGCACCGTGCGGCGCAGAAAATCGGCCGGCGGAATGAAATCGGCGTCGAAGATGGCCACGAATTCGCCGGAGGCGGATTTCAGGCCTTCCTGCAGCGCGCCCGCTTTAAAGCCTTCGCGATTGTCGCGATGAATGTAAGCGATCGGAACGCCCAGGCGCTGATAGCGCTCCACGCAATTGCGCGCGACTTCCTGGGTTTCGTCGGTGGAATCGTCGAGGACTTGAATTTCGAGCAGCTCGCGCGGGTAATCGAATTGCGAAACGGCCTCGACGAGGCGCTCGATCACGTAGCGCTCGTTGTAAATCGGGAGCTGCACGGTAACCTTGGGCCACGCGGAAATCTCGGGCGGCGGCCCGGCCACGCGCTTGCGATTTTTGTAATAGTTATAGACCAGCGCGTAGCGATGCATCCCGTAGGCCGCCAGGATTATCATCACGAAAAAATACGGCAGCATGATGGCCAGATCGAAGGAATTCAGCTGGTACAGCCCGCGAAACGGATTCATCAGCGGGTCGGTGTTGCGGCGCCAATAATCGGAAAGCGGATTAGCTGCCGAGGCCAGCCACCCGCCCGTTTGCATTGCCGAATTGTGCAGCCACATCACCGCCTGCGCGCCTCCGTCGTGTGCGTCAGGTTCTGGCTTCCTATGATTGTGCATCCTGCGATTGCTGGGGTATCGCCCGGGCCAGAGACTGATTATACGGTCGTATTGAGGGGTGTCAACGATGTTAGGCGCGGACGGAGGTTTTCGGCCGGTCGGCGCTGGTTCATATGGGAACAGCGCGTTTGACACGCGAGACGCGCGCGCCTACCATGCGTACACGAAAGATATTTTCATCCGATGGATGAAGAATTTGAGGGAGAAGAACGATGAAGCGTTCCGCGAGCGGTCTGCCTTTTGCGCTGACAATCTTAATGTTGGCCGGACTGGGTTCGGCGCTGCTGGCAACGCAACTGCTCGCCCTCGGCAACCGGAATGCAGCGCAGGCGGCGGGCCTTGAAGTATTCGCGCAGCGCGGAGGCGACGATGGGCGCTTGGCAAAAGCGTATCGCTTCGAGAGCGGCGGGTGGATCTACGTGCATCTGGAAGGCTCGCCGCACGACATCGGCTACCAACACGGCTATCTGCTCGCCTCGGAAATCGCCGACGCCTTTGCCGCGGTGAGTCTGGAAATGACGCACACGTCGAATCGCAACTGGGAATTCTTCCGGCGTGCCTCGCGCGAAATGCTCTGGCCCAAAATCGATTCCGAGTATCAATCTGAGCTGCAAGGCATCGTGGATGGAATCCAGGCGCAAAAAGTGAAACTCGATCTCGACGACATCGTGGCCATGAATGCCTTCATGGAACTCGCGGATTATTACGTGCCCTGGTTGAACGAAAAAGTGCAGGGCGCCGGCACGGCTCCGAGGCCCACACCTGAACATTGCAGCGCGTTCGTCGCTACCGGCAGCTACACGAAAGATCACCGGATTGTGATGGCGCACAACAATTGGACCAGCTACATCGAGGGTGCACGCTGGAAAATCATTTTCGATATTACGCCGCAGCAGGGTTATCGCATGTTGACGGACGGGTTTCCCGGCGTCATCGTCAGCGACGACGATTTCGGCGTGAACTCGAATGGATTGATGGTCACCGAGACGACCATCACCGACTTTCACGGTTGGGATCCCAACGGCAAGCCCGAATTTGTTCGCGCGCGCAAGGCCATGCAATATGCCGGATCGATTGACGATTACGTGAAAATCATGACGGACGGCAACAACGGCGGCTATGCCAACGATTGGCTGCTGGCCGACCGCAAGACCGGCGAGATCGCGCGTTTCGAGCTGGGCCTGAAGCACACCAAGCTATGGCGCACGAAGGACGGCTACTTTGTGGGCTCGAATTTCGCAAGTGATCCCGAAGTCATCAAGGACGAAACCACATTCGACCCCGCGAATCCGGCAGCTTCGGCCAACGCGCGTCATGCCCGCTGGGATGAATTAATGGCCGCGAACATGGGAAAGATCGACACCACGCTCGCGGAAGCTTTTCTCTCCGACCATTACGACACCTACACCAAGAAAACCGGAGCGAACCGCCGCACTCTGTGCGGCCACGGTGACGTTGCCACCGAAGGCGATCCGGGCTTCGCGAAATTCCCTTACAACCCCTCTGGCGCGGTGCAGGGGAAAGTGATGGATAGCACCATGGCTGAAGCCATGACGTTCGTCGCGCGCATCGGCCACCCCTGCGGCACGGATTTCAAAGCCAGGAAGTTCCTCGAGGACCACCCCGAATATTCTTGGGAGTCACCGGTGATGACCGATATGGACGCGGGGCCGTGGACGCAATTTCGCACCGGCGAGCACGATCCGAACCCACAGTGATCTGAAGTAAGGTTCGGCCGAAAGAGATTCGAGCGTAGTTTCTTAGGCGGCGGGCGGCGCATAAATGAAATGCATGGATGCCCCCGCAGCCTTCGCGGAAGCACCCATGCATCTCACCAGGAGGAAAACTCGGTTGCGCGCGTCAGCTCTTTTCGACGCGCAGGTTGTTGGTCACTGAAAACACATCCGGGACGCCATTCGCACGGATATTTGCAACGTCCTTATCCGACTGGTTCGAAACGGCACCTTCGAGCGTAACGTTTCCATTCTTCACGATGATGTGGATTCCAGGATTCACTCCCATTCCGTAGCGTTGCAGCGACGGGAAGGAGTAGATCGCGCGAATCATCTGCCTGCGAATGTGATCATCCATCGGCGAAGCTGGAAGGACTTCAATCTGATTATCCACTTCCTTCACGCCTTCGATGTGCTTCACCGCAGACGCAGCGTCACTCTTTAGCACCGGCCGAACGACCTGCCCGATGAGCGTGACCTTATCCCCCTCCACTTTGTATTCCAGGTTGTCAAACACGGAATACCACGGCAGCATCACCAACTGATGCCGCACCTGCTTCGTGAGCCATGCTTCGTATTGCGGCGAATCCGGCGCGGGCGATCTCGTGTTCGGGGCAGCGAACGCGCTGCCTGCCGAGGCGAATGCCAGGGCCACAAGAAGCGCCGTGGTGAAAATTCCGACCGCGAATTTGCGAATTATTGTTTTCATGTCTTTTCTTCCTCTCTGCTGTACCCACTTATTTAGATGCGGATGTACGGGAGGCTGGGTACGTGGATTGCCGGGTTCCGATTTGGCGCTAAATTCCATGCCCTTCGTGAGATAGCGATCGGCCCACAGAACGGTAGGATTCCGAACAAAGGATGGGTAGGCCTAATTTCCCGCAATCCACGAGGAGGCTGGTTCCCTCATTTCACCGGAGCATTCAGCGCTGCAACCAGCTCGAGGAAGGTTGCCGCGCTTAGCGCCTGGTCGATGGCTTCCTTGCGCTCGAACAATTCTCCCGCATCCCCCAGCAAATCGTGCTGCGACTGATTGTCTCCCGTGAGGATCAATATTATGAGCCGCGAAGGCTTGCCGTCTCGCGCGTTGAAATCAATGCCCGCCTTCGATTTGCCAATCACCACCACGGGCTGCGGAAGTCCGTTCACCCGTGCGTGCGGCACCGCTAAACCGTTTTCCCATCCGCTCGGCACCACGCGTTCGCGCTCCGATACTAGCCGCAGAAATCTTTCAGGCGAATTGCTGGCGGCGTCGGCTGCAACCTCGCACATATGTTTCAGTACCTCGCTCTTGTCCTGCTGCTCAAGAGCCGGAAGGAACAATTTGCTTGTTACCGTACCCTTCAGCGTCGAGACACGCCTCCGCGTCAAAAGGAGATGCATGGCGGGAGCGGAGACAATCGAAGTAAAGAGAGCCATCACCACCAACGCTACGAACATTTCTTCACGAATCAATCCGGCCTGCAGCGCGAGCAGGCCGAGAATCATTTCCATCGCCCCGCGTGCATTCATCGCCAGGCCCACTCCCCACGACGTGCGGCGATCCATGCCACCCAGGCGCGCCCCCCAGCCCGCTCCCAGAAGCTTTCCGACGCAGGCCACCCCGATGACCGTCGCCGTGAGTTCCCAATTGAAATTTGTGACGAAATTCGTGCGCAGGCCGATGCTGGCAAAAAAGAACGGCGCGAACACGTTCGTGACGATGGAATGAATGTGCTCGGAGGTCCGTTTTCTCAAGTGCGTCGATTCGCCCACGGCAATTCCAATTATGAAAGCTCCGAATACAGCGTGAATCCCGGCGTACTCCGCGAAGGCCGCTGCCGCCAGCGTTAGCGTAAAAATAAAGCCCAGCACGCCGCCCGGCCAGCTCGTGTGTGCCTGGATAAACGGAAGGACTTTGTCGATCAGCCAGCGCACCACGGTAAGAGCGAGTCCGGCAAAAACAAAAACAAGAATAATCGTGCGTTTCACGCCCTCGAACGAATGCGAGCCGCCGGCATTCATCATGCCGAGAATCATGGAGAAAAGAATCCAGCCCACCAGGTCGTCGAACATGGCCGAGGACATCACCACCGTCCCCATTTCTGTTCTCAGCAGATTCAGATCCATCAGGATTTTGGCGATGACGGGCAGAGCGGAAATGGAAAGCGCGGTGCCCACGAAAAGAGCAAAGACCAAGCGGTTGGCGCCTTCTTGCTCCCCGAGGAATCGCGGAAATAACCCCGCCACGGAAAAACCCAACGTGAACGGAATGATCACGCCGAAAAAACTCACCAGCAGGGCGCTTTTGCCCTGCCGGAAAATGCTGCGCAAATCGATTTCAAGTCCGGCGGTAAGCAGAAAGAATACGACCCCGACGGTGGTGACCGTTTCGAGCACGATGGGAATGGCGCCGGTGCTCGGAAATAAAGCCGCGTAGATCTCTGGCCTGAAATGGCCGAGCACCGTGGGCCCCAGCAAAATTCCCGCCATGATTTCGCCGAGGACTGACGGCTGGCCGAGCTTCTGCATCAATTCGCCCGCGAGTTTGGCGGTTCCGAGCAGAGCGGCCAAAGCCATGAACATAGTCATGACTTCGTGTTGTGTGAGGTGGGGCATTCCGGAGCTCTATGACTTTATAATTTCAGTGCGGCTTCGTATTTAGCATGCGCGATAGCCCGGCACAAGTTTGTGTTTCGATGAAGCCTGAACCTTCGAGCAAAATTCGTTCCAAAGACAATTTGCGTCGCCCGCCGGTCTTCCACTACACCCATCCTTTTGCGAAGTGGCTGCTATCAGATTGAGCGCAGCACCTTTACCTAAACTGGAATTCCACCGGAGAAAGATGCTACAAACGAAAAGGCTTCCTTAGGTGTGCCCGTGGCGGAAAATTGCAGTGCCAAAGGATGTAAGATCAACGTGCCCGCAGGCCTCGCTGCAGAGCACATGTGCATCCTTCACTTCACACTTTTTATCGAAAACGAGTGCGCCGAAATGCGCCGGGAAACCGCGCTGGGCCAGACGGTTCATGAACGCCAGGTCGGGTTCATGCACAAGATTTCCGACCGTGGCGAGACACTGGTGCGCACGGCTACAAGCGGCTTCCCCATGTCCGATGAGCTCAAAGCCCGTGTTTTGAGTACATTACTGACGCTTATGAATACCCGCGAAAACATGGACCGCGCCCTCATGCGCCAGTCGGCCCTCCGCAGATTTGTAGGCTGAAACGCTCGAAGAATCTGCCGGCACTTGCGAAGGCACCCCGCCCGATTTGCATCGTCCGCCCCTTTACACACCGATATAGCGGGCGTAGAGCGAGCGCGCCACGGCGGGATCCTTCGTGCCCTTCACGATGGCGCGGCCATCCGCGAAGACGGTCATTTCATACGGGGGAACGCGGAATCGCAGCAGAAACTCATTATTGCGCACGTCTCCCGCGGAAGCCTTTTCGACCCGCCGCCCAAGCTCGCCGAGATCGAGCTTGCGGCTGCGTTCATGAATCTGCACCGAATCGCGCCCGCACATGGTGACGTGCGGCTGCGCTTCTCCGTCAAGGTATGTAAATTCGCTCCGGGCACACGCCCGGCAATCCGCATTGCGCGCGATACCAATGGATTGAAATTTCCCGCTCCAGACGTCACAGGAAATCAGCCGCCCGTGCAGCGCTCCCTGTTTCCCCGCCAGAAGCTTTGTCGCTTCCGCGGCTTCGATCGAGGCAATCACTCCCGCGGCTGCATTCAATACTCCCGCGGTATCGCAAGTAGCTTCGGCCCCGATGGCCGGGGATTTCTCCGGCCCCTCGAGCAGGCACGCGAGACACGCCGTTTGGCCCGGCCGAATCGTGAGCGTCACGCCATAACTTCCTACGGCGGCCGCGTAAATCCAGGGAATCCGGAGCGATATGGCAGCGTCATTCAGCAGCAGGCGCGTCTCGAAATTGTCCGTGCCATCGAGAATGACGTCAAACCCCGCAAGAAGCTCGCATGCATTCTCGTGCGTTAGGTCGGCAACAATTCCTTCCACGAGCGCATCGGAGTTAGTTGCGCGCAACCGGCGCTCGGCGGCGATGGCTTTTGGCAGCGCTTCCCGCGCATCCGCCTCTTCGAACAAAGTCTGGCGCTGTAAATTGGAGAGTTCGACGAAGTCCCGGTCAATGATGCGCAAGCGTCCAACACCCGCGCGCACCAGCAGGTTCGCTGCGACCGTTCCCAGCGCGCCGCATCCCACCAGGACCGCCCTCGCCGCCAGCAGCCTTCCCTGTCCCGCCTCACCAATCCCGGCGAAAAGAATCTGCCGCGAGTATTTTTCGCGTTGCTCGCTCTTCATTGGATGTTTTCAATCCTGAACCTCATCATAACGCGTTTTCGCGCCAGGCAACGCGGCATGCTAACCTTTCCTCTTACTCCTCTGGCGAATGAGACTTCCATGGAAAAAATCGATTCGGGACGCGCACTCAACGGATTTCATTGCGCGCTGGGCCGTCGGAACGCTTCTCCTGGGCTTGCTTGGCTCCCTGCCGCTCCGGGCGCAGGACATCGCGCTCGAAGGCCAGCCCGTCGCAGAAGTGCAGGTCGTGGATGAAGCCGGAAAAAGCGTCGCACTCAGAGGAGCAACGCTACCTCTTGAAATGGGAAAGCCATTTGACTTCGCCAAAGAGCGCGACAGCGTGCAGGCCCTCTATCGCACCGGTGACTATGCTGACATTCGCGTAACGGCCGGCCGCTCCGCGGATGGGCTCCACGTGAGCTTCATCGTCCGGCGAAACTATTTCAACAATGTTGTGCGCGTACACGGACTAGTGGACCCGCCGAGCGAACCCGCGGCGCTGGCCGCCATGCGGCTAGGCCTCGGTGAACCCTTTCGCGAAAGCTCGGTGCAGGAAGCGATCGAACGCCTTCAAGACGCGCTCCGCAGCGAAGGCTTGTATCAAGCCAAAGTAACCTTTGCACTGGCCCCGCACGAGGACACGCGCCAAATGGACATCCTCGTAACAGTAGTGCCAGGGCCCCGCGCCCTCGTCGGCGCCTTCGTGGTGCAGAATAAGACGCCCTATCCCGACGCCGAGCTGATTCGCCGCTCGAAAATCAAACCAAAAAAGCAGCCGACCACGGAGCAGATTTCACGCGCCACCAAGCGGCTCAAAGAATATCTGGTAAACCAGGGCTATCTGGGCGCGGGCGTCCTGATCGCTCCCGGAACCTACGACCCGAAAATGAACACAGTCCCGGTGAAAATGGATGTCACCGCAGGCCCGCGCGTAAGCGTGGAAGTGGTCGGAGCGAAAATGAGAAAAGGCAAGATGAAGTCGCTCTTGCCGATCTACGCGGAAGGCGCCGTGGACGAAGATTTATTGCAGGAAGGGCGGCGCAACCTGCGCGACTATTTCCAGCGCGAAGGATATTTCAATGCCGACGTGCAGGTGAGTGCCCGCGGCGCCGCAACTGCTCCCGTGAGCCCTGGCAGCGACGTCAAAACCAGCGAGCGAGTCATCACCTATACCGTCGCGCGCGGTGACCGGTTTCGCCTTGCGGGCGTGAAGTTTGCCGGCAATAAATATTTCGGCACCAGTTTGCTCTCGGGTCGGCTGCAGCTCCAGCCCGCTTCGTTTGAATCGAACGGGCGATTCAGCCAGCGCCTGGTGAACGACGACGGAGATTCAATTCGCGGCCTGTATCTTTCGAACGGTTTTCTCGACGTAAAAGTCAACTCGACCGTGGACGACAATTACCAGGGCAAGAAAGGGAACCTCTTCGTCACCTATGACATCGTGGAGGGCCCGCAAACCCTTGTCGCCGATCTCCACGTCGAAGGAAATAAAGTGCTCAGCAGGGATACGCTGCTCGCGGTGGTCGGCTCGTCATCCGGCCAGCCTTACTCGGCTGCGGGCGTGGCCAGCGACCGCAATAACATCCTGGCGATGTATTACAACGAAGGCTTTCCCGAAGCGCACTTCGAGGAGCAAGTCACGCCCGGCGTCACCGCGACCGAAGTCCATCTGACTTATCGCATCACCGAAGGCCGCCGGATCGAAGTCGAAAAGGTCTTGCTCACAGGCTACCAATTCACTCGGCCGGGAATTATCCGCCGCCAGATACAAATCAAACCCGGCGGGCCGCTTCGGGAAGGTGACGTGGTCGAAACGCAGCGGCGCATTTACAACCTGGGTGTCTTCAATCGCGTGCAAATCGAGTCGCAGAACCCGAACGGATCCGATCCCGACAAAACGGTGGTCGTCGATGTGCAGGAAGGAAAGCGCTACACCATCGGCTATGGCGGGGGATTCGAAGTGCAGCAAATCGGCGCCAGTTGCAGTTCCGGTGCGACCTGCAATCCCAACGCCACGGTCATCGCCGCCAGCCCGCGCGTGATTTTCGAAATTTCCCGCTCGAACATGTTCGGCCGGGCACAAACGCTTACTTTCAAAGCGCGCGCGAGTACGCTCGAGTATCGTTCCCTCGTCAGCTACACCGCCGATAATTTCCTCGGAAATCAGAAGATCGGCCTGCAGTTGATCGGCTTCGCGGATAAAACGCAGGACGTGCAGACCTTCACTTCCGTGCGCTACGAAGGCGCGTTCCAAGTGGCCGAGACACTCAACCGCACGAGTTCAATCCTCTATCGCTACTTTTTCCGTCGGGTGACGGCCTCGGACCTGCACATCACGCCGGACGAAATTCCGCTCCTAAGCCAGCCGACTTTGGTCTCCGGATTCGGCATAACCTATTCGCGGGATCGCCGCGATAATCCCGCCGACGCCAAACGCGGGACGTTCAACACCGTGGACTTGAGCGTCGCTTCCACCACTCTGGGTTCGAGCGCCAGTTTCTTCCGTGGATTCTTCCAGAATTCTTCGTTCCATTCTTTCGGCCGCGCCTTCGTCTTCGCGCGCGCCACTCGATTCGGTTTGGAGGAGCCGCTCGGCAACACAACGGAAGGCGGCACGTCGGAGGGCGGCGCGACGAATTGCACTTCCACCACTCCAACGCCGGATCAGGAAGTCATCCCGCTGCCCGAACGCTTTTTCGCCGGGGGAGCGACTACTCTCCGCGGCTTTGGGTTAAACGAAGCCGGTCCGCGCGATCCCTGCACGGGTTTCCCTATCGGCGGGCTCGCGTTTCTGGCCTTCAATCAGGAGCTGCGTTTCCCGATGAAGTTGCCCTGGGTGGGAAACCGCTTGGGCGGCACGCTGTTCTACGATGGTGGCAACGTTTACAGCGACGTAAACCACATCACGCTCGCCTGGAAACCGTCTTCCACTTTGAATCTGGATTATTTTTCGCACACGGTGGGCTTCGGATTGCGATATCCCACACCCGTCGGCCCCGTTCGCGTGGATTTCGGTTGGCAGATCAATCCGGCACAGTATCAGGCCACGATTCCTCCGGCCACTTCGCCGCAGCTCTTCCGGCTGCCGCACTTTGAATTTTCGTTCAACATTGGACCGGTTTTCTGATGCGAAGCGCGACTTTCATTCTCGGGCTCATGGTCTGGCTCTGCGCACCGCAAGGATCGTGCTTCGCGCAGACGCAGCCGGTTTCGCATTCCGAGCCTGCAATCGCACAGGAGGGCTCCGCGGCCCAGACCATCGACGGAGTCGCCGTGCGTATTGAAGACGACATCATCATGGAAAGCGAAATCCGCGAGCTCGCTGCCTTCCAGCAGCTTGTGGACGGCGAATCCAAACCGCGCCTGGAATTGATTCGCGAGCTAGCGGACCAGTGGATCGTGCGGGGCGAAGCAGTCACGGCGAAATTTCCGCAGCCGACGCCCGAACAGGCAGATCTCGCCTATCAGGAATTCATCAAGCAGTTCGGATCGCCCGAGGAATTCCAGAAGCGCCGCGTCGCTGTGGGCCTCTCCGACGCCGCCGTACGTCGAATGCTCGCGCAGCAATTTTATCTTGCGCACTTTATCGACTACCGTTTCCGCGCCGCCGCTCAAGTGGACGACAAGCAGGTGGAGGCCTATTACAACGACGAATTCGCGCCGCAACTCAAGGCCAAGGGACAGCCCGTTCCGCTCCTCGAAGAAGTTGACGACACCATTCGAGAGGTGCTCATCCAGCGCGCCATCACCGAACGCGCCACGAAATGGCTGGACGACACGCGCCAGCGCCTGAAGATTGACGTTTCGCCGCAAAGGAGCGGCTCATGAGCCGCCGTCGCCGCTGGCTGCGCTTGAGCATCTTCGCGTTGCTTGTGGTCCTCGCGAGTTTGGCCGTGATCTACGCCATCCTCGAAACCGGCGCCGGAGCCCGCTGGGTTCGCGCGCAGGTGATCGAGCAACTCGAACAGCGCACCGGTGCGCGCGTCGAGCTCGGCGCGTTTCACTTGGATTTTTTTCCACTGCGCGCCCACGCCGAGAATCTCACTTTGCACGGCCTGGAAGATGCGCACAAACCGCCGTTGTTTCACGCCGACCGTGTGGACGTGGGAATTACCGTGTTGTCGTTTTTCAACCGGGACTTCGAATTGCGCCAGCTCGTCTTCGAGCGTCCGCAAATCGTCGTGCGATTTGAAAAGGACGGACGCAGCAATTTGCCCACCCCCCAAATTGCGTCGAACCGCCCGTGGCGCGACACCTTGTTCGATTGGCGCATTCATTTGCTCGAGCTGCGGGATGGCAGCGCCATCATCAATGACCAGAAAATCCCGCTCGAGGTCAAAGGGCAGGATCTCCAATTCAAACTGTCTTACGACGCTCGCACACTCGGCGGGGAAATCTACTCCGGAAATTTGCGCTGGCAGCAGGTCGAGTTCGCGGCATCGGCCGATGTAAAAGCCCGCTCCGATCTCTCCGCGAAGTTTACGCTTCATCGCGATGCTTTCGAACTCGATGAATTGATTTGGAAGTTTCCCCACTCCGAACTCGATGTGCGCGCCGAACTTCCGAGCTTCTCGAAGTCCGACTGGAACCTGCGGTATCGCGGTCGCGTGTCTCTCGCCGATGTTCGCGCGGTTTTCCACCAACCGCTCGTGCCGGACGCAACAGTAGACTTTTCCGGCCAGGCCAAATATCTCGCTGGCGAATGGACGGCCGGCGGCCACTACGCCGGCAAAGAAATTCAGTTGCCCTACGATTGGTTCCACGACAAAGGAATTGAAACCTGGGGTGACTACGATCTCGCGAAGCAGCGACTCGTCGTGCCAACGATCGGAGCGCGAGCGCTGGGCGGAACGCTCGAGGGCCGCGGAGAAATGGATTTAAAAACCATGGCCGTGCGCACGGAAACCCACATCCGCGGCTTCAGCCTGGCCGCGGCATTCGACGCCGTGAACAACCCCGATTTCCCCGTGGATCCGCTGCACTGGGACGCGGCCATGGACGTCGATTCGGTGAACACGTGGTCCGGCAGCTTCCATCACTTCCGCTCTACCGGCAATTCGCGATGGTCTCCGCGGCCGGCGCTCGCCCCCGGTATAATTCCCGTCACCGCGCAGATCGGGTACGACTATTCCGAAGATGCCAGGGCCGCGACCTTCGCACCAAGCGAGATCTCCACTCCGAAAGCGAAAATTGATTTTGACGGCTATCTCGGCGGTGCCGATTCCGCGCTGGAATTGAAACTCAATGCCGACGACCTGACGGAATGGGACGATTTCATCAATAAGCTGCGCGGCGTCGGTGCCGTTCCTGCTCGCGAGGCGGGTGACGTCATTTTCCGAGGCCGCATTTTGGGCCCCATCGCCGGCCCTACTTTCGCCGGCCATTTCAATGCCTCGCACGCGCGTTACGATAATTTTTACTGGGACGACATCGATGGCCAGCTCGAATACTCTCTCGACGCCTTCCGTTTGACGAACGCCACAGTCAAGCGCGGACAATCCTCCGCCACCGTGGACCTCACCCTTCAGCTCGACGGCGATTGGAGCTTCGTGCCCACAAGCCACTGGACGCTCGAAGCTCACGTCCAGCACGCGCCCACCGCCGACGTGCAAGGCATCTTCGGCATGAGCTACCCGCTAACCGGCTTTCTCACCGGCGATTTCCACGGCAGCGGAACCAGCGCCGATCCGGTGCTTGACGCTAATTTCAGCCTCGCAGATATCGAGACAAAGGGAATCCACTTCGACAGTCTCGGCGGCCAGTTGCATCTGTCGCGCGACGAAATTCGGATTTCTCATGGCGAGTTGCGCAGAGACACCGGACGCGTGAGCGGAGACCTGGTGTATCGTCCGGACGAACAAACCGCGGAGTTCAATCTTACCGGCACAGGCATTCCGCTCGAAAAATTTGCGGAGCTGCAGCGCTCCTCGTTACCCATTGCCGGCCAGCTCAACTTCGAGCTGCGCGGCAGCGGTCCCATCCGCGCACCGGTCGTCCGGGGAGACCTCCGCCTCGTAAGCCTGAAGATTGGCGCCGACCTCGAAGGCAATTTCGGTGTGCACGTTGCTTCCGACGGCCAGCTCGCCCGGCTTGACATCAAATCCGAAACGTCCAAGGGCAGCCTGGACGGCCAGATCAACATCGGACTCACCGGCGACGATTCCATTTCCGGCAATCTCTCGGTCCATCAGTTCGATCTCGACGTTTTCCTCTCCGCCGGACTTCACCTGAAAGATTTGACGCGGCCCAGCGTGGTAGACGGTGAATTTACAATCTCTGGTGCTCTTCGCCAGCCGGACACTATCGAAGTAAAGGCCGATATCGCGAGCATCTCTTTCGACTACGAATTCGTGCAGCTTCAAAACGACGGCCCGATTCGCTTCACCTATCACCGCAACGAGGTGCGCATCGAGCAGGCCCACCTGCACGGACCCAACACCGATTTGCAGCTCAGCGGTTCCGCGCGCTTTGACCGCGATCGCCCGCTGCGTTTCAATCTTTCCGGCGGCGTGAATTTGCGCTTTGCCAAGGGAATCGTTCCGGATCTGGAGGCGCAGGGCGCCTCGGACGTGAATGTTTCCGTGGAAGGGACCATGTCCAAGCCGCGCATCACCGGCCGCGTGCAGGTCCACGATGTTTCCGCCAACTATTCCGATTTCCCCGCGGGTCTCAGCCACGTGAACGGAGATCTCGTGTTCGATCGCAGCCGCCTCGTGTTCGATCATCTCACCGCTGAATCGGGTGGCGGCCAATTGACCCTCAGCGGCGGTGTGACCTACGGAGAGGGCTCCTTTCGTTACGAAATCAACGTGCAGACTCCGCAGGTGCGAGTCCGCTATCCCGTGGGAGTGAGTTGGCTCGTGGGCGGCACGCTGCAATTGTCCGGAACGCAGGACGCTGCCGTCCTTTCCGGCCGCATTCAGGTAAAGCGCTTGCTCTTGGGCCAGGGCGTGGATCTGGCCTCGTTCTTTGCCTCATCCTCGGATACCAGCGCGAGTCCCGTCTCGTCTTCTGCGTTCATGAGGAATTTAACCTTCGATATCGCGGGAAACACCGTTCCCGGCGCGCAGATTGAATGGTCTGGCGCCCACGTCGAGATTGATGGTGACCTCCATTTGCGCGGCACCTGGGATCGTCCGGTGCTTCTCGGCCACATCCACTTGCTCGGCGGCGAGATGGGATTCCGCGGCAACACGTTCACGCTGACGCGCGGCGACATCAACTTCGCCAATCCCTTCCGTCTGGATCCCGTGCTCAACGTGGAGGCCACCTCCGTCATCAGCCAGTATCAGGTGACCATCAATTTCTCCGGGCCCGCCAGCCGCCTCGCGCTCAACTATCGTTCCGACCCGCCCCTTCCGGATTCGGACATCATCGCTCTGCTCGCGCTCGGCAGCACCGGACAGGAAAGCGCGCTACGCTCGCAGTCTGCCGGCGGCCAAAACTACGGCGCAACCGCTCTGCTCTCCGAGGCGATTTCCACCGGTCTCGGCGGGCGCATCGAACGGCTTTTTGGCATCAGCCATTTTCGCGTGGACCCCTTCCTCGCCGGCACCGCAACTGAATCGAACGCCGCCGCGCGCGTCACCATCGAACAGCAGTTCACTCGCGATCTCACCATCACGTACTCGTCAAACGCGGCGTCAGACCAGGAGCAGCTCATCCAGGTCGAATATCACGTCCGGCGCGATCTCTCTATCATTTTCCTTCGCGATATCAACGGCACCTATGGCTTCGACATCAAGTTTGTGAAGCATTTCAACTAAGCGCCGTCCCGCCCGATATTATTTCGCCATCACGATAAGCGAATCCGGCGAGAGCCGTACGTGCCACGGAAACGGCTGCTCGCGAAAGCGCTGCCACTTCTCTTTGAATACCTCGGCTTGCAGATCATGTTCGGTGGAATCGTTCGGCGGGTGATGCAGCCGGAGATACAGCGTAATGCGAAACGGCGTCTCGGAAGCGCGCACGAGCCAGCAGGGAAAAACGTTCTCGGCCCCCTCGTTCCCGCTCGACGACTCGGCGAAATCGATGTGATGCGCGCGGATGCCCACATACGCAAGCCCTTCCGGCACGGATTGCGCCACGCGAAGCCGGCACTTCCAATCAAGCGCTTCGACCACACCCTGGCTGCTCACGCCCGCTCGTGAAAAGTTCTTGCAACCCGTCAGCTGCGCCACTTCCCGGCTTGGTGGGTGGAGGAAAATTTCCTGCTTGGTCCCAAAAGCTGCCACGCGCCCGCGTGAAAGCACCAGCAGTTCCTCGCCCAGCCGGTAGGCTTCTTCGATGTTGTGGGTCACGAGCAAGGTCGGGCGCCGGTAGGCCGCGAACGTTTCTTGCAGCTGCGCTTCCAGCTGGCTCCGCAAGTGCGTATCGAGAGCGGAGAGCGGTTCATCGAGCAGTAGCGCTTCCGGTTCAGTCGCGAGCGCGCGAGCCAGTGCCGCGCGTTGTTGCTCGCCTCCGGAAAGCTCCCGTGGGTAGCGCTGCTCGAGCCCGTCAAGATGCGTACGCGCCGCCAGGGCCGCCACCCGAGCTGCACGCTCCCCGCTCGGTAGATCGCGCAGCCCGAAGCCGATGTTTTCCGCCACCGTACGATGCGGGAAGAGCGCGTAGTTCTGAAAAAGCATCCCGATGTGGCGTTGGCGTGTGGGGATTCGAATATGTTCCGCGGAGCCGAATAGAACTCGATGGTTCAGCGTAATCCGCCCCCGGTCCGGCCGTTCCAGCCCCGCGATGCACCGCAGCAACATTGTCTTGCCCGCGCCCGAAGGACCCAGTATGCCGAGCGGCGCGCTGGACGCCTGAAACGAAACGTCGAGCGTAAAATCCGGAAGCTTCTTTTCGATTTGGACTTCGAGTTTCATATCATCGCGCCAATTTTTGTGCACGCCCCGGGCCTTGCGTGTGCGTCCAGTAATACAGGCCGCCGAGAAGCGCGAGCGAGATAGCCACATCCACCGCGCACCACAACATCGCACTTCCGATTTCGTTCGCTTCCACCGCAAAATATATGGCGATCGGAATGGTCTCGGTTTTTCCGGGAATGTTTCCGGCAAGCATAAGAGTGGCGCCGAACTCGCCGAGCGCTCGCGCAAACGAAAGAATCGTCCCCGCCAGCACGCCCGGCCAGGCCAGCGGCAGCGCCACTTCTGTAAACACCCGCCACTCCGACGCGCCCAAAGTTCGCGCCGCCTGCAGCAAGTGCGGCTCCACTTGTTCCAGAGCCGCGCGCGCCGTCAAATACATCAGCGGAAACGCAACCACGGCGGCCGCAATCACTGTCGCCGGCCAGGAAAAGACTATCGTCGCGCCGAACTTCAGCAGAAGTTTGCCTAGCGGACCGTGCCGGCCAAATAACAACAACAGAAAAAATCCCACGACCGTCGGAGGCAACACCAGGGGAAGAAGGAAGATGCCATCAACCAGAGCCGTCACCGGACGGGTCCGACTTTCGCGCCACGCGGCTGCCGCGAGCCCAGCCACGAGCGTGATCAGCGTTGCCGTCGCGCTCGTCGCGAGCGATATCCAAAGCGGGGACCAATCCATCGGCGGATTGTAGCCGGATCAGACCTTCCCGTCCGGTTTTTTCGGGTCGTTGAAGCCGTACTTCTCGAAGATTTCGAGCGCGTGGGGACCTTCCAGGAATTCCACAAACGCGCGCGCCGCCGCCGCATTTTTCGAGTCCTTCAGCACAGCCACGGGATACCGGATCGGGTCGTGCGAATCAGGCGGGGCGGTAAATACGGTTCGGACATTCGGAGAAGTCTGCGCGTCGGTCCGATACACAAGTCCTGCATCGGCATTTCCCGTGGCCACATAGGTCAGAACCTGTCGCACGTCCTTCGCGTACACGGCCTTTTTCTCCACGGCCGCAAGCAAGCCGAGGTGCTCCAGTGTTTGCTTGGCATACATTCCGGCAGGAACGGTCGCGGGATCGCCGAGCGCAATGACCTTGACGTCCGGGTTTGCGAGATCCTGAAATTTGTGAATTGAGTCCGAGGAAGACGGAGCAATCAGCGCCAGCGTATTCCCCACCACATCCCGCCGCGTCTCCACGTCGACGAGCCCCTTCGCTGCGAGCTCGTCCATCTGCTTCTCCGCCGCCGAGAAGAAGATGTCCACCGGCGCGCCCTGTTCAATCTGGTGCTGCAGCGTTCCCGAACCGCCGTAGTTGAACGAGATTTTCGCGCCGGGATGGTCGCGCTCGTACTCGCGGCCGAGCTCGTCCAGCGCATCTTTCAGGCTGATCGCCGCCGAGACCGTGAGCGACGTCTGTGGCTGCACCTGCACTTGCTGCATCGGCGCGTTTGCCGCAAGTCCCAGCGCCGCAAACAGCAGAACAGCAAGGCCGGCGGCCCAGAGCTGGCGCGGCAGCAGACAGCTCCCGCCTTTTCCCAGCGTACGGTCAGTCATAGAAGCGGTTCCTCCGTTGCGGCGCGCGGCACGTCGCGTGCAGCCTAGGCTATTGCTGCGGCGGCGTTGATTTTGGCGCAAGTGTCGGCGCCGGGGTCGCAGGCGCAGCCGAGGCACCCGGTCCAGGAGCAGCTTCCGGCGTAGCTGGTGGCGGAGTGGGTTTCGACGGGTCGGGCGGCAGCATCTTCTTCAACTGTGGATACTCGTCCTCCATGCCCCACAGCACTTGCATCACGACTTTCTGGTCCAGCTGCACGCCCGCCGTTTGCGATTCCCGGCTGACGTCCGGCATTTCCTTCACCATTCGCTGTCCCAGCGGCGATTCGTAAAATTTCGTGATGCCCTGAATATCTTCCATCGAAAAGTGGCGCGCATAGATCGTAACCATGGAGTCCGTCACCGCAGTCGGTGACGCGCTGGCGTTGAATTTTGCCGTGAACGTCTCCATGAACTTGGGCAGCTGGTCGGGAGGAATCGCACGGCTCATACCGTCGTGGACTCGGCTGGTCCATCCGGCTACGAGGTTCTCACCTTCCTTCGACTCTCCCGTTATGTCCAATAAGTGGCGGATCGCCGCTTCCTTGGCCGGGTCCAATTTTTCCGCGGGTGCCGCGGCAGCTGTCGCGTCCGGCTTCGCCGTCTGTCCCGGCTGAACCGGAGGCGCCGCCGCTTGCTGGGCTGGTTTTTGCTGCGCGCCGCTGGCGGGCGTTTGCGCCGGCGCGGGGATCGCCGTACACAGCACGGCGGCAATAATGGCAATTCTGAGTTTCATGTATTTCTCCTGTCTTCGGTCCGGGACATTCTCCTGCCCTGACTTATGTACCTTGGAATCGTATCGAACACAGACGGCAGAAGCAATTTTGTTCGCCCCACTATCGCGGATACGGGCTTGCATTGGCCGCGTGGCGGTCGCTGTGATAGCTTTGCAAAATATGAACGAGAACGGCAGCCGCGTTCCATCAGCCGCAGAAAATTTCGAAACGGCCCGCCGTGAAATGGTTGCTCGGCAAATTCGCGACCGCGGAATTCATGCACCCGGCGTGCTCGACGCCCTGGCAAAAGTGCCGCGCCATCTTTTTGTCCCCGCTGAACACGCCGCGGAGGCCTATGCGGACGGGCCGCTGCCCATCGGCGGCGGCCAAACCATTTCGCAGCCGTTCATGGTCGCCGCCATGGCCGATGCGCTTGCGCTCGAAGGTCACGAGCGCGTGCTCGAAATCGGCGCCGGCTCCGGATATCAGGCCGCCATTCTTTCGCTTCTTGCGCGCGAAGTGATTGCCGTTGAGACCCAGCCCGCTCTGGCCGCTTCCGCACGCGAGCGCGTCGCCCGCCTCGGCTACAGCAATCTGCGCATCGAACTAGGCGACGGCTCGCTTGGATGGCCCATCGCTGCTCCCTATGAAGCGATCCTCGTCACCGCGGCCGCTCCCTCCGTTCCCCCACCGCTCGTCGAACAATTAGCCGAAGGCGGCCGCCTCGTCATACCCGTCGGTAGCACGGACCGGCAAAACCTGCTGCGCATCGTAAAACACGGCAGTCGCGTGACGCAGGAATCTCTCCATGCCTGCCGCTTCGTTCCGCTGCTCGGGCAGCACGGCTGGAAGATAACAGCCCCAGAACCGCTCCCGGAATGAACGCTCCGGCACCGGAACAGAACTCTCGCGCCGAAAAATTACCAGTGTATTCCTAGTGCTGTTCCTGGGCCGTAGGCGGCAGCAATCCATTCAGTCGCAGATAAGTTGCCGCCATGCTGTAGTGGTCCGCGAAATCGTTCGTCAACGCGATCATGAGCCCGGCGCGCGACGCTTTGTGGTCGCCCCGCGTGGCGATCTGTTCTCCCAGGTTCGAATCGTCCACCTTCGCCAGCGCCGTCGTGCAATAGTCGAACGAAGCCTTTAGCCGGCCCACGAGTTTGTCCTTCGGATCCGTTTCGCTCGGTTTGTCCCCGGCAGGAGCTGCCGCGCCCGAAATTTTCGAACACAGAAAATAATTGGAGCCGATCATGTGCGTCACCAGGTGTCCGAAGCTCATTTGCGCCGGCGTCGGATGGAAGCTGTACTTATCCGCGGGCATCTCGTCCGCCGCCGCAACCATGTTCTTCGACGCCTTCTCGAGAATGCTTCGCACCGTGTTCGACACAGGATTCGTCTCCGCTGGCGCTGCCTGTTGTGCGGCCGCTGCATACGGCATGAACGCCAAAGCCAAAATCGCGAGGAATGCTCTTTTCATTTTGTCGCCTCCATTTTCCTGCGTTCCGAGCATAGTCCCCGCCGCGCGCGGCTCACAAGCAGTTTCGGCCACGCCGGGAAAGCCGCATTGGCCGCATCGTTGCCCGGCCGTGCCGTTCCGCAGCAACGTAACTTTGTAACACAAAGTACTTGACAGAGTTTCGCAGGATGCTATCCTCCATCCATGGCCCTCCCGGATCCAAATCGCCCGCGGCCTTCCGGCCCTCTCGCTCTTGATGACCATGCCCGCGACAACTTGCGCTTCATCCGCGAAACCATGGAACGCGCCGGCTCCTTCACCGCCGTTCCCGGATGGGGCGGCGTGGCCATGGGCATCACCGCACTCGGCGCCGCCACAATCGCTTCGCGCCAGGACTCGCCCTTGGCTTGGCTCGTCACCTGGATCTGCGAAGCAGTCGTGGCAATCGCCATCGCCTCCTGGACCACCTATTCAAAAGCGCGCGCCGCCGGCTCCTCGCTTTTCTCCGGCCCCGGCCGCAGATTTGTTTACGGATTTGCGCCTCCGCTCTTTGTCGGTGCACTCTTGACCGTGCTGCAACTCCGCACCGGCTCGGTCGGCGCGATCCCGGGCGAGTGGCTTCTGCTCTACGGTACCGGCGTCGTCACCGGCGGCGCGTTCTCCATTCGCATTGTCCCGTTGATGGGCCTTTGCTTCATGGTGCTCGGCACCGTGGCGCTTTTCTGCCCTTGGAGTTGGGGTAACATTTTTCTGGCCGCCGGATTCGGCGGATTCCACATTATCTTTGGCGCGGTAATTGCGAGGAAATATGGCGGCTAAATCAGCAGCATATCGTGCGGGTGCGGAGCGCGACGAACGCGCCAGCCGCAAAAGCTCTTTCGCGCGTCCCGCGGAAGCGGCGGCCACAAATCTCGATCGCCTGATTCACGAACGCACGCGGCTCGCCATCGTCAGCGCGCTGGCCGTTAATGCTTCGCTCACTTTCAACGAGCTCAAGCAGCTCCTGCGCGTCACCGACGGGAATTTGAGCGTCCATGCGCGCAAACTCGAAGACGCGGGCTACGTCGCCTGCACCAAGTCCTTCGCCGGGCGCCTGCCGAAAACCGAATACCGCCTCTCCGCCGCCGGCCGCCGCGCCCTCGAAAAATATCTGAACCATATGGAAGCTCTCATCCGCGCCACACGCGAAGGCTAGGAGAATTTTTTTTGCCTACATACTCTATGAATAAAAGCACTTTGAAGTTAATGCCCAAACCCAAGCTCCACGTCGCCATTCTTCTCGATGGCAATGGCCGCTGGGCCGCCGCAAAAGGCCTCACTCGTTCCGAAGGCCATCGCGCCGGAGTGGAAGCCGTTCGCTGCGCCGTTCACGCTGCTCCCGCGCTCGGCATCGGCACGCTCACGCTTTACGCCTTCTCTTCCGACAACTGGGGACGCCCCCTCAGCGAAGTCGTTTCGCTCCTCGGCTTGCTCGAAGAATATTTTCGCGCGGAGGCGCCCAAGTGCGCCGCCGAAGGCGTTCGCCTGCGCGTCATCGGCAGGCGTGATCGCATTCCTCCATCCCTCGCGCAAGCCATCGACTCCGCCGAGCGCATCACTTCCGCCGGCCGCACCCTCGAACTGCGCATCGCCGTGGATTATTCCGCGCGCGACGCCATTCTTCGCGCTTCCTGCTGGATGCTTTCGAGCCTCGAAATTTCGCAGCGCGAATTTGCCAAGCGTCTCGGCGAAGTCACGCACGCAAGCGGCCCGGCGCTCGATGTCGATCTGCTCATTCGCACCGGAGGCGATCGCCGCCTGAGTGATTTCATGCTCTGGGAATGCGCCTACGCCGAACTTTTCTTCACCCCGCGCATGTGGCCCGAATTTCAAGCCAAAGACCTCGCGGAAGCGGTCGAAGATTTTCTCGGCCGCGAGCGCCGCTTTGGACGCTTGCCCGAAGCCGCCGCCAGCTAGAAGCCTCGGGCCACGCAAAAAAGTACGGGCACCTAGTTCTCTCGGAGCCTCTTGCTCGTTCGCACCATCTCGAGAGCCGCGCGAATCACCCGTGTCGCAGTGGGTGTCAGCGAATACTGCTCCAGCTCATCCTCGCGCGCCCAGGCCACGTCCGTCACGTCGCTTCCTGCCCTTGCCGTCCCGCTCACCGCTTCACACAAATAATCCAGGATCACGAAGTGATAGCGCGGCCTCCCAGCCGCGGCCTTCTCGTCCGGAAAAATTCTGTCGAACGCTTCAATTAATTCGCCCACCCGCACTCGTATCCCGGTCTCCTCTTCCAGTTCGCGTCGCACTCCTTCCTTCAAACTTTCTCCCAGTTCGAGCGTTCCTCCCGGAATGGACCACTCGCCTTCGAGCGGAGGACCGCCGCGCCGGATCAGCAACACTCGTTCGTCCGCGATCACCACTCCTCCAACTCCCACCACCGGCCGTTCCGGATACTCGCGCCCAGTCACCTTTACACATCCCTTCGCGTCAAACCTTGACAGCGGCGTTATATAATACTGCGTCCGGTGCCACTCAGCCCTAGGAAGGAGAGAAACACGTGACCAGATGTCCCGATTGCGACGCCGAAATCGATCTCGACGAAGATGAAGTGGAAGAAGGCGAAATTCTGAGCTGCCCCGAATGCGATTCCGAGCTCGAAGTGACGCAGACCCACCCCGTGCACCTCATCGTCATCTCCGACGACGAGGACGACGAAGACGATGAAGAAGCCGACGAGGAGTCGAGCGTCACGGAAAAAGAGGAAGAAGAAGAGGAAGAAGAGGCGGAGTAGTTTCTCTCATCATTGCGTGCCTTTTTCCTCTTCTGCGCGCCGTCCCTGGCATCCGGGACTGGCATGCGAGGCCGGCATCGCCCGCAGAAGCTTTCGCCCTCAAAGCTTTGCATTCGAATTATCCGGAGCGCTCGCCAGCCGCATGTTCGTAAGGCCGGCACTTCGCGGAGGACATTGACAAGTGAAGTCTCGCCGCATTCTTTGGTCCGCGCCAATTCTTCTGCTCGCGTTTCTCGTTGCCCTGCCCGCCGGCGCACAGGACAAAGATAAGAAGAAAGCCGAGGCGCAACTCCGTACCGTTCACGGCACGGTCGAAGACAAAGATGAAAATCCCGTGGCTTCGAGCGTGGTCTACCTGCTAAACGTGAAGACCCAGGCCGTAAAAACTTCCTTCACCGACGAAAAAGGTCTCTACCGTTTCAGTGGCCTCGATCCCAACGTCGATTACCAAATACATGCCGAGCACGGCGACATGACTTCCTCCACGCGCTCGATTTCCAGCTTCGATTCCCGCCGCGACATTGAGGTCACCATGAAGGTCACCAAAAAGAAGCCCGACAAATAGGTTCCCTCAAGATCAGGGATTGTCATTCCGAGGAGCCTAGCGACGAGGAATCTGCCTTCCCGTGATAATCGATTAGCCCGGCGTCATCACCCGCAACGCCCCCGGCAGCACTTCAAACTCCGCAGGCGACTCGCCCAGCAGTTCTCCATCGCCGTGCACTTTCGCCGGGCGGTCCGTCGAGAGAACGACGCGTTTGCCTCGATGCCTCTGCACTTCGGGAAAACCGCGTAGATCGCCGGACGCCAATACGATTGGAATTGCCTCGATGAGGCGCATCCATCCGATCGCTCCCACCAGCGCCACGTCCAGCCATCCGTCATCCATCTTCGCGTCAGGTGCGATGCGCACGCCCGAACCGTAGCGCGCCCCATTTGCCACTGCGGCAAAAATTGCCTGCCCGCTCCACATTTCGCCATCGATTTCGGCGCGCAACTCGAACGGTGGCTCGTGAAAAAAAGTCCAGAAAGCGCCCGCCAGATATCGCGTCACTCCCGGCCAGCCTTTGAATGTTGTATTCGCCAGGTGCGCCGCCTCAGCATCGAGTCCCATGCCACCCGCGCCGATGTAGTGCGCCTCGTTTCCGTCAGCGAATCGCACGCGTACCAAATCCATGGCGCGCGGCACCGATTTCAGAAAGGCGTCAGCGGCCAGCACGGCGTCCGCGGGAATTCCCAGCCCCTCAGCGATATCGTTGCCGTTGCCCGCAGGAAAGAATCCCGCAATCGCGTCCGTGCCGTAAAGCCCTTCGACCACATGATGAAACGCGCCGTCGCCTCCAAGCGCCACCACGTATCGAAATCCCTCAACTGCCGCGCGCGCAGCCTGCTCGCGAATATCCTCGGAGCTATTCGAATGGACAAACTCGGCGCCGCGATCCTGTAATGCAAATAAGCTTTTGACCGCCGATTCGGCGCGCAGCGCTCGCCCCCCGCCGGCTGCGGGATTCACGATCACAAGTGTGTCAGCCGCCATCTTCACCGGAAGGAGTCTACCTGTCGATTTCTTATTTTCCCTGATATTCACACTGGAAGTTTTTCTTCGATCGTGCTGCCGTGCCCCGTGGTTGAATCTGGTATAGGTCGAAAAAGAAGTAGCCTCCCGGCAGCACCCACCCGAATTTCCGCAATTCTAATCGCAACAACATGGATTAGAATCCCGCTTAACTTATAGAAGACAAAAGACAGCAGGCATGTCTAATCGCAACAAATTTCGCCTCTCCCCGAAAGTGCCAATTCGCCGTCGGATGCTTACGCCTCGCCTTCCTATGCAGCCTCAGTCTCACAACCGAATCCTAATCGAGCATGATTTCATCGACGTAACACCATTTCCAGTCTTCGCCGGGTTCCACTGAGCGCATGATGGCATGCTTCGTCGCGTGGAAATGTTTCGTGGCGTGCGTGTTCTTGGAAGAATCGCAACAGCCCACATGTCCGCACCACAGGCACATGCGCAGATGGACCCACGTGTCATGCATCTTCAGGCATTCTTCGCAGCCGTTCGCACTTGGTTTCACTGCACGGATCTGATCGAGGTGCGTGCACACATTTGCCGTCGTTCCCTCCAATTTCCCGCGACCACTCTGTGCTGTCTTGGCCTTCGCGTCAACCACGAGAATGCGCTCAGACCCGGCGTTTGCAAATTGCCGCGCGTTGTGGATTTATCGGAAGAGTGGGATGCTAGGGGCCGCTTCGAGAAAGCACGGCGGCTTTGTGGATTGCGAGCTGCGCGAGGAGTGAGCGCATGAAACTTTCAGGCTCGGCACTTTGGCTGAATTTCGCGATGGTTTGCGTTCTCGTGGTCGTCTGCGCCAGCGCTGCTTCCGCGCAAGCGCCCGCCGCCGGAAGCACGCCTCACTGGAACTACTCCGGAGCCGATGGCCCTGATCATTGGGGCGACCTCGATCCAAGTTTCGCTACGTGCAAAACGGGGCAGCGCCAGTCGCCCATCGACATCCAAGACGCCAAGCCCGCGGATCTTCACGCTCTGCGGTTCGACTACAAACTTTCGCCGCTCAAAATCATCGACAACGGCCACACCATTCGCATCAACATCGAACCCGGCAGCAGCGTCATCGTGGGCGGCAAATCCTATCCGCTCGTCCAATTTCATTTCCATCATCCGAGTGAGGAAGAAATAAACGGCAAGGAATTCGATATGGTTGTCCACCTGGTGCATCAGGTCCCGGGTGGAGATACGGTGGTGGTCGCCATCCTGCTGAAAAGCGGAAACGAAAATGCCCTCATCCGCGACCTCTGGAGCCATCTGCCGAAGGAAACGAACAAGGAAGTGGAATTCAAGAAAGTGGTGATCAACGCCGCGGATTTTCTTCCGGCGGACCAAAATTATTACACCTTCGACGGCTCACTAACCATTCCTCCCTGCGGCGAAGGCGTCAAATGGTTCGTCATGAAAACGCCGGTGGAGCTCTCCGCGTCGCAGATCGCCAAATTTGCCAGAATGTATCCCGATAACGCCCGCCCGATTCAGCCCACCAATGGGCGCACGATCGAGGAGAGCAATTTTCAGAAGTAAAGAAATCCAACACTGAGGATGCGTATGAACATCGCCGCCGCCGGACGGTTCCGAAATCGCTGTCTTCCGTTTCTACACAGATTGGTTTCGCTCCTGGTTTTTTCGATTGCGTTGCTGGCTTCAGCCTCGCCGGCTTTGGCGCAAATTTCTCCCGACTCCGACAAACTTCTGCACCGCATGTTCGCAGGCTCGGATTTCGACGTTAAATTCTTCGGGCCCGCGCGCTGGCTCGACGGTGGCGAGTTCTACACCACGGTCGAGCCCTCCGCCGCCGAAAAGGACGTCAGGGATATCGTTCGCTACGAGACCGCCACGGGCAAACGCGAAGTGCTGGTCTCCGCTTCGAAGCTGATTCCGCAGGGCGCAAAATCTCCGCTGGCCATCGAGGACTACGCCTGGTCGAAGGACAAGGCCCGGCTTCTCGTTTACACCAACTCGGCGCCGGTCTGGCGGCGCAACACGCGCGGCGATTATTGGGTTCTCGACCTGCGCTCCGGCGCGCTCCGCAAGCTGGGTGGAGACGCTCCAGCATCAACGTTGATGTTTGCGAAATTTTCACCCGATGGCTCGAAAGTGGCCTACGTTCGCGCCAACAACATCTACGTCGAAGATATCGAAACCGGGAAAATGCTGGCGCTCACGCACGACGGTTCCGCTACCACCGTGAACGGCACTTCCGACTGGGTGTACGAAGAGGAGCTCGATGTCCGCGACGGTTTTCGCTGGAGCCCTGACGGCCGGCACATTGCCTACTGGCAATTTGACACCACCGGGGTTGAAATCTTTTCGCTGATCTACAACTTGGGCGCACCCAAGGAGATTGTCACCGGGTTTCCCTACCCCGGCCTTGGCCGCTATCCTTCGATTCTGCAAATTCCGTATCCCATCCCCGGCACCACCAACTCCGCGGTGCGAGTGGGAGTCGTGGACGCCAATGGTGGCGACACGCGGTGGATGGCTGTACCCGGCGATCCGCGCGACAACTACATCGCCCGCATGGATTGGGCCGCGAACGCGAACGAATTGGCGCTCGAGCATTTGAACCGCCTGCAGAATACGAACGATGTCCTTCTCGCCGATGCCGCGAGCGGCGCGGTTCGTGCGATTTTTCGCGATCAGGACGCTGCCTGGGTGGACGTCATGCCGGATATCACCTGGCTGCACAATGGAGCCGAATTCGTGTGGCTCAGCGAACGGGACGGCTGGCGCCACGCGTATCTCGTCTCGCGCGATGGTTCACGCGTCCAGCTGATCACTCACGGCGATTTCGACGTGATCGGCATCGATCGCATCGACGAAAAAGGCGGCTGGCTTTATTTCAAGGCGTCGCCTGAAAATGCCACACAATCTTATCTCTACCGCGCGCACCTGGACGGCTCCGGCGCCTCGGAGCGCGTAAGCCCGGCCGCCGAGCCGGGAACCCACTACTATGATATTTCTCCTGACGCGCGCTGGGCCTTTCACTATTATTCGCGCGCCGACGTCACACCTCTGATCGACCTCGTCGAGCTTCCGTCGCAGCGCTCCGCGCGCGTTCTCGAAGACAACGCCGCTCTTCGCGCCAACGCTGCGGAGCTTCTGAACACGCCCACGGAATTCTTCAAGGTCGATATCGGCGAGGGCGTGCGCCTGGATGCGTGGATGATGAAGCCTCCGCATTTCGATCCGGCGAAAAAATATCCCGTGCTCGTGTTCGTTTATGGCGAGCCTGCGGCCCAAACCGTCCTCGACGAGTGGGCAGCATGGAATTCGTATTTCCATCGCGTGGTGGCCGCGGCCGGTTACGTCGTGGTCAGCTTCGATAATCGCGGCACACCCGCGCCAAAAGGCCGCGCCTGGCGCAAAATTGTTTACGGCGCGATTCATCCGGTGATCGTCAAGGACCAGAGCGCGGCGCTGCAGGCGTTTCTGCGCGAGCACTCGTTTGCCGATCCCACCCGCGTGGCTCTCTGGGGCTGGAGTGGAGGAGGCTCGAGCACGCTCAATCTCATGTTTCGCTCGCCGGATCTTTACAAAGTCGGAATGTCCGTGGCGCCCGTTCCGGATCTGCGCCTCTACGACACGATCTATCAGGAACGCTACATGGGGCTCCCGCTGCAAAATGTCGACGGCTACCGCAACAGCTCGGCCATCAATTTCGCGGAAGGATTGCGAGGATCGCTGCTCGTCGTTCACGGTTCCGGCGACGACAACGTGCACTACGCCGGCACGGAGCTCTTGCTGAATCGCCTGATCGAACTGGATAAGCCGGTGGACTTCATGGAATACCCCAACCGCACGCACGCAATCTCGGAGGGTGCTGGAACCACGCTGCATCTTTACAGCCTGCTCCTGCGCTATCTCGAAGAGCACATTCCGCCCGTCGCCGCAGCGCGATAGCGGATTTTGCGTTTGAAAATTCGGTCGAAAAAAATTCACACCTTTGCGAGCTCAGAATCGTGGTCTCTTTGTGGCGTGCCTAGTGGAGATGTCGCGGCGGAATAATGGTGCCGGCTGTGGGACTCGAACCCACGACCTAGGGATTATGAGACCCTCGCTCTACCTCTGAGCTAAACCGGCACTTGGGCAATTCACGATGCTAAGGGTTACCCGCGCAAAGTGTCAAGACACGGGATGATCTTGGAACTCGAACATATCCACGAACCATTTTGGGATTCAACGATCTTGACCCTCAAAACCCGTTACGAACCTCTCCGGAATAAGCGGAAAATCAGTACTTTAGTAACATTGACCCGGTTCACTCCGAAACGCTACGTTGACATGGACAATTCGAAGAGGCTCTGGCTTTGCCAGGGAGGGAGGGGTGTGTACCGTTTAGACACACGCCCCTAAGATTTCCCTCTTGACGGCAACCGACCACATATACTCCACCGCGTAGTTAGGCTACTCGGAGGGGTTATGAGTAAGTGGTTAGTTGTCGTTGTTCTGGCGCTACTTGTGTTGACCAGCGCGATGAGCGTAAAGGCTCTAACGCTGTCAAACACTGGGGCGCCGGTGCCGCCATCACCATGGCTGGCAGCCAATACGGGAGCACCAGTCCCGCCTTCACCTTGGATGAACACGGGGGCACCTGTACCGCCCTCACCATGGTCGAACACGGGCGCACCCGTTCCACCATCACCCTGGAATTAACCAGGGAGTCCGCTTAGCGGACTTGATGGGCCAGGCCTCGAAGTGAGTAGGTTTTGCAGCTTGGCCCGTTTGATTACGTCCTTTGGATTGTAAGTTTCCTCTTGGAAGCTGGCGTAGTAGTGTGCGCGCTCCGCGGTAAGATCTTCTACAAGTACCTATCTTTCAGTCTCTACATGCTTTGCGCCGCATTCGTAAACTGCGCGCAGTACGTTTGCCTGCGTCAGTTTGGCTTTTCCTCCCACGAATACATGTACACCTACTACTACACAGAGAGCCTGCTGACGATCATGCTGTTCTTCGTGGTCATTCAGCTTTACCAGCACGCCTTCGTAGAAATGCGAGTGAGCCGTTACATTCGAGGCGCGGCGGCACTGCTGCTCATTATCACTGCCGGGTTTTCGTACGCTGTGATCCACCAGAATAAAGACCACCTCACCAGCCGCTTCGCAGTGGAGCTGGGACAGAACCTCTACTTCGTGGGAGTGGTGCTGACGTACTTACTCTGGGGCGCGATCCTGAAGCTGCGAGAGACGCGCACGCGTTTGATCCAGCTCGTTCTTGCGTTGGGAATTTACTTCAGCGCGACGGCCGGCACCTACGCCTTGCGCAATCTATTTCCCGGATTGGAATCCACGATATTGAAGTCGGTTTTCCCGCTGGTGGGCGTTTGGCTGCCCGCGGCCTGGGCGTACACGTTTTTCAAAGTTCCGGAAGACGCGCGGCTGGCGACAGCGCGACTGGTGGCGAGAGCCCGATGATAATTCCTGCATTTATTTGCGTGATTTCCGCGGGATTGTTCCTTCAATTCTTCATCTCGTACTGCCGCTCGATTCTGGCAACGAGCCGTAGCGTGGAGCTATCGGACCGAGTGCGCGAAGTAACCGGGATTGACAGCAAGCATGTGGCCGCGGGAGATTTCGCGCGGCTCTTGCAGCTTGTACGGCTTTGCCCCGAGAGCGGCGACGACCAGACCGAAATTCGCGCTGTGGGCACTTATTATGGGCTGCTTAACGTAATCGAACGGATTTCGCGGCCGATGGTGCCTGCGCTAGCCACCTGGACCGAGCATGAGCGCGAGAGTTGTTCCTATTTCGCCGCCGTGGCGCTCGATCGCCGAATTTCCTATAGTCGCGACCTCTTCACGCAGCAAGTTGCCGATAGGCTCTAATCGCAGCGCGCCCGGCCTCTACTTCTCCAGCTCCTTCACAAGCGCGGCGCTCGACCCTTCCATCTCCGGCTGTTACCATAGTTCCTACTCGAACCGACTCGCGCCAACAAATGTAGCGATTGCGGGTCGCTCGGCGAGCTCCATGCGGACACTACTCGAACAAAACGTGCTCGAAGCGATCCGGCGTGCGCACACAATGGCCCCGGGGAATCGTGTCGGCGTGGCCGTTTCCGGCGGGGCTGATTCCGTGGCGCTTTTGCGGTTGCTGGAAAATCTGCGCGGCGAGCTGGGCGTTACACTTCTCGTTTTGCATTTCGATCACGCGCTGCGAGGCGCAGAATCCGATGCCGACGCGCAATTCGTGGCCGAACTCGCGCGCGATGCCGGGCTTGAGTTCATCAGCGAACGCGTGGATGTTGCCGCCGAAGCCGGACGCCGGGGATGGAACCTCGAAGATGCAGCGCGACGCCTGCGTTATGCTTTCTTCGAACACGTATGTGGCTCGGGACGAGCTACGGTTATTGCGGTAGCGCACACGGCCGACGATCAGGCGGAAACTCTGCTGGCCCACTTGATTCGCGGCACTGGCCCGACCGGACTTGGCGGGATTTATCCAAAAGTGGGCCGGGTGATCCGGCCGTTGCTCGAAACGTACCGCCGGGATTTGCGCGCGTATTTGCGCGAGCGCGGCCAAACATGGCGCGAGGATTCCACGAATCAAGACACCCGCCGTTTGCGCGCACGCATCCGCGAGCAGCTTCTTCCCTTACTGGAGCGAGATTTTTCTCCTGTCATCGTCAACCATCTTGTGGAGCTGTCGAGGCTCGCCCGCGAGGAAGAAGTATTCTGGTCGGCAATGGTGGAAGATAGCTTTCATGCGCACGTACGAAGGGAAGGCGGCACGTTCGCGGTTTCCATTCGTGATCTTTTGTCCCCTCTTCCGCTCGCAAACGCTCGCAACATCCAGACTGCGGAGCCTAAGGCCAGCGAAGCCAATCCTTTGCGGGCGCTCACCGAACGGTTGATCCGCCGTCTTTATGAAGGAGTGCGCGGGGATCGCCGGGAGCTGGCCGTAGCGCACGTCGAACAGGTGATTCACCTGGCAAGCGAATCGACGAGCGGCCGGCGCGTGGAACTGCCCGGCGGCATCCTGGCCGAACGAAATTTCGGCGAGCTAATTTTCTCGCGCGGAGCGGCGGCGCGCACAGTGCCAGGCTTGCAGGAAAACCGGCGACGGTTGAGTACGTATGAATACGTAGTACGCCTTCCCGACCTGGGTGCGGCAACTGTTTCGATTCCGGAACTTGGGAGTTGCTTCCGCCTGAAAGTGATTGACTGGACTTTAACGGCGAGCGACACTAAAAGGGACGGCGAAGCCCTCGATGCTGACCTCCTCCGCGCTCCCTTGATTCTGCGGAATTGGCGGCCGGGAGACGCCTACCGGCCCTGCGGCTCCCGTCAGACGCGGAAATTGAAGCGGATGTTTTTGGCGGGACGCGTTCCCAGCGGGAAACGGGCTGGTTGGCCGGTGCTGGAAAGCGGGGGACAAGTAATCTGGGCTCGCGGGATGCCTCTCGCGGATGATTTTTGCGCGAGAGAAAAGACGCGGGTTGGATTGCTGATCGAAGAAGATCGGCTTTGGGGCGAGAGTGAAGGTCGTTTTTAACAAGCATCGACTGAAAACGCGTGTGGGCCAGTTGGGCCGTAGGATCACCCGGGACTATTCGGGGCGCACGCTCGACGTAGTGGTCATGCTGGAGAATTCGTTTCTCTTCGCCGCCGATCTGATTCGCGAGATTTCGCGCCCGATCGTGTGTCACTTCGTGCGGTCGGAAATGCGTGATGTGCGCATGGGCGGCTATGACCGCCGCGAGATTTTTTTCAGTGCGCCGCCGAGCCTGCATGGCCGGGATGTGCTGGTGGTGGACGCAGTGCTGAACACCGGCGTCACCCAGGATTTTCTGCTCAAGCGTCTGGAAGAGGGCCGGCCGCGCTCGCTGCGACTCGCAGTGCTGTTCGACAAGCCCGAGGCGCGCAAGGTAAATATTCAGCCTGAATACACCGGGTTCGCTGCCGCATCTAAACATTGGGTGGGGTATGGATTGAGCGGCCGGGCCGGGCTTTACAGGAATCTGCCGTACGTGGGATCCGGACGCGCCGGCACGCGCGCGGCCGGCGGGGAACGAAAACGCAGCACTCGCAAGGTTTCCAGAGGGTGAGGTAAGACGTGAACTCAACAGTCCGCACTATTTTATTTTGGCTCTTGATGGTTCTGCTCGCGGTGGTGCTGTGGAAGATGGCTTCGACCGGCGGCCAATCGCAGCGTGAGGAAGAGCTCACTTACACGGCGTTTCTGCAGAAGCTGCAGGCCGGAAGCATCAAGGATGTGAGCATTCAGCTCGCACCCAACAGCGCGGAGATCCAGGGCGATTATCGCGAAGGCAACGCGAAGTTCAAGGGCGTGACCATCGCCAACACGGCGATTCCTGATATCACCAAGGCCCTGCAGGATCACAACGTCCCTTATTCCTACAAAGAAGTGAAGAACGCCGATTGGCTAACCTTCCTCGTGAATTTCGCTCCGCTGATTCTGCTCGTGCTTTTCTGGGTTTTCATGATGAAGCAAATGCAGGCGGGCGGAAACAAGGCGTTGAGCTTCGGTAAATCGCGCGCACGTTTGCTGACGGCGCAACAGAAGAAGGCCACGTTCAAGGACGTCGCCGGAATCGACGAGCCCAAGGAAGAACTCTACGAAATTATCGACTTCCTGAAAGACCCGCAGAAATTCCAGAAGCTCGGCGGACGCATTCCCAAGGGCGTCCTTCTCGTGGGCCCTCCGGGAACGGGCAAGACTTTGCTGGCGCGCGCCATTGCCGGCGAGGCGAACGTTCCGTTCTTCTCGATCTCGGGTTCGGATTTCGTCGAAATGTTCGTCGGTGTGGGAGCCAGCCGCGTTCGCGACTTGTTCGAGCAGGGTAAGAAGAACGCGCCTTGCATCATTTTCATCGATGAAATTGACGCGGTGGGACGCCATCGTGGTGCAGGACTGGGCGGCGGACACGACGAGCGTGAACAGACGCTCAACGCGTTGCTCGTCGAAATGGACGGCTTTGAATCGAACGAAGGCGTAATCCTGATTGCAGCCACGAACCGGCCGGACGTTCTGGATCCGGCGTTGCTGCGCCCGGGAAGGTTTGACCGCCGCGTGGTCGTGCCTCGGCCGGACGTGAAGGGCCGCGAGGAAATTCTCCGCGTTCACACGCGCAAGGTGCCTTTGTCTGAAGATGTAGATCTTTCCGTTATCGCGCGCGGGACGCCGGGGTTTTCCGGCGCTGATCTCGCGAACCTGGTGAACGAGTCCGCTTTGTGGGCCGCGCGGCAGAACCGCAAGTTCGTGGCCATGTCGGATTTCGAAATGTCGAAAGACAAAGTGCTGATGGGCGTCGAGCGCAAGTCCATGATTCTCTCGGACGAAGAAAAGCGCAACACCGCGTACCACGAAGCGGGCCACGCGCTGGTGGCAGCGAAGACGCCGGGCGCCGATCCGCTGCACAAAGTGACGATTATTCCGCGCGGTATGGCGCTGGGCGTCACTATGCAATTGCCCATCGACGACAAGCACACCTACACCAAGGAATTCCTGGAGTCGCAGCTCAGCGTGCTGATGGGCGGGCGCGCGGCCGAGGAAATTTTCCTGCATCACATCACCACCGGTGCCGGAAACGACATCGAGCGCGCTACCGAAATCGCGCGCCAGATGGTTTGCGAATGGGGCATGAGCCCGCTCGGACCTCTGACCTTCGGCAAGAAGGAAGAAGCGATTTTCCTGGGCCGCGAAATCGCACAGCACCGCGATTATTCCGAAGATACCGCGATCAAGATCGATAACGAGGTGCGCAGCATCGTCACCAACGGATACAGCCGCGCGCGCAACATTCTGGAAACACAGCGCGATACGCTCGAGCGCATTGCGCAAGCGCTGCTCGATCGGGAAGTGCTGGACGCGACGGAACTGAAGCTCCTGATGGAAGGGAAACCGCTGCCTGAGAAGATTCCGCCTCCGCCTCCCGCAGCTCCACCATTGCCGGCGAAGGAGCCGCAGCTCTCGCTGCGTCCTGAGCCGCGGCCGATTCCTGGAATGGCCAAGGGCGAAAAGCCCGCGCCGGCTTAGTTTTCAGAGCAACCTTAGAAATGACAATTTTCTTAACAGCGCCCTTCCGGGCGCCTTTTTTGTTGCTACTGCGAGCAGACTGCGCGGTTCGTGGCGAACGCGCGTCCAGGCTAAATTTGGCGTAAAATACCTGCATGGCCAACAAGCGCGCGGATACATTCGAAGTGGATTGCCCCTGCTGCCGGGCCAAACTCAACGTCGATCGCGAACTAGGGGCTGTGCTCTCGCATATTCCCCCGCCGAAGGGCCCGCCGTCGGTGGATCTCGACGACACGGCGCGGCTGCTGCGCGAACACGATGCCGCGGTGGAGGCGAAGTTCCACGCGTCGGTGGAGGCGGAAAAGACGAAGGAAGACGTGCTGGCGCGCAAGTTCGCGGAAGGCCTGAAGAAAGCGAAGGACGGGCCGATCGAAAAGCCGCTCCGCGATTTCGATCTCGATTGATTGGCGGCGGACGAATGCCTATTTCGGCCGCGTCCAGATCCGGCAGCGCGAAGTCTCTTCCTGCATTTCGGCTCGCGTCGCTCGCTTTTTGTACCGGCGTCGCTCTGCTTTTTGTCCTGCCACTTCTTGTTCATTCACAAACAAAGCAAAAGAAAAAGCTTCCGCGGCCGCGCAAACTGGACGCGGGAGTCGTGTGGCATCGCGATCCGGCGACGGGAGAATTGGCCGCAGGTGCTTCCGGCAGCGCGGCTGCGGGAAATTCGAATCTGGCGCAGCCGGCGGCACACGCGATCCACGTGGCGACCGAGTTCGTGCCGGTGACGTGCAGCGTGGCCGATGCGGGAGGCGGCGCGCTCGCGGGTCTGACGCGCGAGAATTTTCGCGTTTACGATGACGGCGCGGCGCAGGCGATCACATATTTCGATGCGTCCACGCAGCCGGCAACGATTGCGCTGGTGATTGACGCAAGCCCGAGCGTGCTGCGCGAATCCGAAGAAATGAAAGATGCGGCGCGCGCTCTGGTGGACGCGCTTTCGCCCACGGACCAGGTTGCTGTGGTGGATTTTTCCGCGCACACCTACCTGCAGCTTCCGTTTTCGACCGACTGGGGCTTGATCCGCCAGGCCGTCGCGCGCGTGGATGCGCGGCAACTTCTCGGCGATACGGGCGGCTCCAACATCTACCAGTCGGTTTTTCTCGCGGCGCGCGAACTTTTTGCTGGACGCACCGGACGCAAGGCCATCGTGCTGCTTACAGACGGGCAGGACAGCGGACTCGGCCTCACGCTTGACGCTGCCAGCGCGTCGCCTCCCCGGTCGGGAGGGCCGAGCGACCGGCTGACGTTTGATGACGTGGCGCGAACGCTTGGCGCGGCGGACATTCAAGTGTTTGCGGTCTCGACCGAAGGGCGGCCGAAGATCATGACGGCTGATTGGCTCGCGGCGCATACCACGGATACTCTCGTGACGCCCGCGGCGCGCAAATGGGACATCCCGGCTTACACGCTTTATCTGGCTGAACTCGTGCGCCGTTCCGGAGGCCAGCTTTATTTTTTGCGCGAAACGGAAACTCTGGCGGATACGTTCCGGCAGATTGCGCGGAAGATTCGCGCGGAGTACACGCTCGGCTTTACTCCGGCAGCGAATGCGGACGCCGCTGTTGCACCGCGCGCGGGCTGGCATTCTTTGCGCGTTGAAGTTCTCGGGCACGGAGACGCCACCGCCGAGTACCGCGCGGCGTATTACCTTCCGGCAGCAAAGTGAGTGCATCCCAAACCGTCGCATCCTGTGATTTAATCAGTCGCCCATGATCAAGCGGCGGAGATTCAAGCTGCGGTTGCCCTCGCGAACGCTTGCGCTCGGCGAGCGCACGCTCGTGATGGGCGTGCTGAACGTCACGCCGGACAGCTTTTCGGATGGCGGGCTTTTTCTTGACGCCGACGCCGCGGTGGATCGCGCGCTGGAGATGGAAAGGTCGGGCGCGGACATCGTGGACGTCGGAGGCGAATCCACACGGCCGGGATCCGCAGGAATTTCCGCGCAGGAAGAATTGCGGCGGATTCTTCCGGTGCTGGAAAGGCTGCGCGGGAAAATCGCGATTCCCATTTCGGTGGACACCAGCAAAGCTGAAGTGGCGGAACGAGCGGTGGCGGCCGGCGCGGAGATATTGAATGACGTTACCGCGCTGCGAAACGATCCGCACATGGCCGAGGTGGCACGCAAGCGCAAGCTTCCGTTGATCCTGATGCACATGCGCGGCGAGCCGCGCACGATGCAGAAAGGGCCGTTCGCGCGCGACGTGGTGCGCGACGTAACCGGCGGGCTCCGCAAGGCGCTCGCACTCGCGCGGCGGCTGGGCGTCGCGAAGTCGCAAATCATTCTCGATCCGGGAATCGGCTTCGGCAAAAACTACGAACAGAATTTTGAATTGCTCGCGCGGCTGCCGGAAATCGCGCGGCTTGGTTTTCCGCTTTTGGTCGGCACGTCGCGCAAGAGTTTCATTGGCCGGGCGCTCGATGGAAACGAAAGCGCTCCCGGTGCCGGCAAGCCGAAAAGCGAGCGCATCTGGGGAACGGCGGCGACGGTCGCGGCGAGCATATTGCAGGGGGCGCACATCGTGCGGGTGCATGACGTGGCTGAAATGGCGCAAGTGGCGCGCGTCACGGATGTGCTAGTATCGCGCGCGAAATAAAACGCCGGGGCCAGTCATGAACTTCTTCGGTCGCTTTCGCGCGCTCACTCCTACGCAACGCAACACCTTCATCGCCTGTTTTCTCGGTTGGTCGCTCGACGCCTTCGATTTCTTCATCCTGGTTTTTTGCGTAAGCGCTCTCGCAGCGGAATTCCACACGAAGAATTCGGTCATCCTTGAGGCGAATTTTCTTACGCTGGCGATGCGCCCCGTCGGCGCATTCCTGTTTGGATTCCTGGCCGATCGATTCGGCCGGCGTCCCGCGCTGATGATCGACATAATTTGTTTCTCCATTTTCGAGCTTGGCTCCGCATTCGCTCCGTCTTTCCATTCTTTTCTCATCATGCGCGCCTGCTTCGGCATCGCGATGGGAGGCGAATGGGGCGTGGGCGCGGCGCTGGCGTTCGAGACGCTGCCCACGGAAGGACGCGGCTTTTTCTCCGGGCTATTGCAGGAGGGATACGTGGTGGGCTACCTGCTCGCCGCGGTCGTTTACGCGACTGTATTTCGGTTTATCGGCTGGCGCGGCATGTTTGTGGCCGGGGCGCTGCCTGCGCTTCTCGTGATCTATATCCGCACAAAGGTGGACGAGTCTCCGGCGTGGCTGCAGGGCCGTGTAGCAAAGAAGAAGAACGGCCATTTCGGCAAAGACCTCTGGGTCTATCTGGGCAGCTTTCTGTTCTTGATTTTGTTGATGTTTGCCTTCAATTCCTTCAGCCACGGCACGCAGGATGTTTATCCGACATTTCTGCGCGTGAACCATGGGTTCTCGCCGAGCGTCGTGGGGACTATCGCGATTGTTTACAACATCGGCGCGCTTTTGGGCGGAATTACTTTCGGGTCCTGGTCGGAGCGCACCGGGCGACGGCGAGCCATCTTAATCGCCGCGCTGCTGGCGATACCCGTGATTCCGCTCTGGGCCTACTCGCACACCGCTCCGATGCTGGCGCTGGGCGGCTTCCTAATGCAATTCATGGTGCAGGGCGCATGGGGCGTGATTCCGGCGCACCTGAACGAGCTGTCGCCGCCTGCCGTGCGCGCTACGTTTCCGGGGCTGGCGTATCAGCTCGGCAATTTGCTGTCCTCGCGCAATTCCGTGATTCAGGCAAAACTCGCCGAGCAGCATTACGGCGGGAATTACGCTCCGGTACTGGCGTGGACTGTCGTGCTGGTGGCAACTCTGGTCGTGATCATCGCGCTTAGCGGAAAAGAAATTAAGGGCGCGGACCTCTCGACCACCGCGAATTTCGCTGTGCCGGACGAATAGAGTTGGAGATCCGCACAATCGGCGACGGGGTAAGCGAAACCTGCTGCGCTAAAGGCCGCGGCGCTACATTTAAACCTACTGCGAAAACCAACGCGCGCCTGCCCTTCACTGCGTTCAGGGTAAAAAGGCCGCCGAAGGCAAAGACGGATTCGCGCGGGGTTAAGTCTGCGCTAACTCTTGAAACTGGAATGGCAGGCGCCGGAGGCGTTTGCCGGTGGCGGCGAAAATGGCATTAGCAACGGCGGGCGCGACACACGGGACGCCGGGCTCGCCGATTCCGCCGGGAGCTTCGTGATTCTGGACCATGTGAACCTCCACGCGGGGCATGTCCGCGATGCGCAGCATGAGATAGTTGTTGAAATTGCTCTGCTGCACCTGGCCGTTTTCGATGGTGATCTCATCGTAAAGCGCCGCGGTTAGTCCAAAAACAACTCCGCCTTCGATTTGGGCCGCGACCATGTCCGGATTCACCATCTGGCCGCAATCAATCGCGGTGACCACGCGGTCCACGCGCACGCTGCCGTCTTTCGCCACGGACACCTCGGCCACCTGGGCCACGTAGCTGCCGAAGCCGTAAAGACAAGCGATGCCGCGCCCGCGCCCGGCCGGAAGCGGCTTGCCCCACGAGCCTTTTTCCGCGGCGAGGTCGAGCACCGCCCGCAAGCGCGCCACATTCGAAGGCAGATCGGATTCGTTGTCGCCTTCTTCGGAAGGCTTCTGCGTGGTCGCTATTAATTCGCGTCGCATATCGACCGGGTCTTTTCCCGTGGCGGCGGCAATTTCATCGGCGAAGCTCTGCACCGCGAATACGTTCCAATTCATGTCCACAGCGCGCCAGTACCCGCGCGGAACCGCGGTGTGCAGGAAGCTCTGCTCCAGAAAATAATTCGGCACGGTGCCACCCGGAAGTCCGGTGCCAGCGATTTCGGTGCCGCCGGTGTCCGGCAGGTCGCCGCCGAGATAGGTGCTGTCGGTGCCGGGTGCTGCAATGTGGTGCAACCAGGAGGTGACGTGGTTTTGCGCGTCAAGTGACGCACGCATGGCGTGCCGGGTGATAGGGCGGTAATAGTCGTGGCGGATGTCGTCGTCGCGGGTCCAAATCACTTTTACGGGTGCATTGGCAGCACGGGAAATGAGCGCGGCTTCCACGCCGTAATCGATATTCAAGCGCCGGCCGAATCCGCCGCCGATTAGCGTGATGTGAATCGTGATGGCCGAGGCCGGCAGACCCAGCGCGCTTTGCAGGGCGGCGGCCATCCCGCCCGGATTCTGAACCGGGGCCCACACTTCGCATCTGCCATCGCGCACGAGAGCAGTGCAGTTCACCGGCTCCATGGTCATGTGCGCGAGGAAAGGCGTCTCATATTCGGCCTGCACTTTTTTCGCGGCGCCGGCAAAGACGGCATCCGGCTCGCCGATCTTTTTCAATTGCTTGCCCGGCGTTTTCAGAAGCTCGACCAAGGTAGCGCGCTGCTTTTCGGTGGACTCCTCGGCGCCGGGGCCATTCTCCCATTCGACAGTGAGCGCTTTCCGTCCGGCAATCGCCTGCCAGGTGGAATCGGCGACCACCGCCACGCCGCCCCAAAGATAGTGCTGGTGGCCGGAATTTGCGGGGCGCTCTTCGCCAAAGAGCGAGGGCATTTCGACCGCCGGGACTTCCACAACTTTGCGCACTCCCGCGACAGCCTGCGCGAGCGCAGGATCGAATTTCTTAACGCGGCCGCCAAACACGGGTGGGCGCGCAACCACGGCGTAAAGCATGCCGGAGACTTTGGTATCAATCCCGTAGTGCGCCTCGCCGATGACGATGTATTGGCCATCCACGCGATGCTTGTTTGTGCCAACGATGCGGTAGTCCTTGGGATCCTTCAGCGGCGCGTCTTTGGGAACTGGAACAGCCGCCGCCTTGGCGGCAAGCTCGCCGTATCCGAGTTTCCGGCCGGTCTTCTTGTGCTCGATGATGCTGCCGCCGGTCGCGGCGCACTCTTCCTTGGGGACATTCCAGGACTGAGCGGCAGCGGTGAGCAGCATATCCCGCGCGCTCGCACCCGCTTTCCGCAGCGGGCCCCAGGAGCTGCGCACGCTGGCACTTCCGCCGGTGGTCATGTCGCCGTACTTCGCATCGAAATCGGCTTGCACGATTTTCACGCGCGCCCAATCGGCGTCGAGCTCTTCGGCAAGAATCATGGCCATCGAAGTCCGGACACCCTGGCCCATCTCTGAGCGGGCCACGATCAACTGGATGTCGCCGTTCGGTGCGATTTCGATAAACGCATTCGGCGCGAAGTCAGCTTCGGCGAGTGCCGCAGCTTCGGCAGTGTGCGTGGAAAGATAAAATCGGATGACCAGCCCGGCGCCTGCCGCGGCTCCCGTCTTCAGAAAATCGCGGCGCGTGGGACTAGCGAGAACTCTGATGGCCGTGTTCATCGCGCCCCCGACAGAGAAAGATTCTTCGGCGCGTCGCCCGGCGCGGCGTTCGCGGATTTTTTCGACGCAGCTTGATGAATGGCCTGACGAATTCGCTGGTAGGTTCCGCAGCGGCAGATGTGCCCGCCGAGAGCGTCGTCGATGTCCGCGTCTGTGGGAGCCGGGTTTTTCGAGAGCAGGGCGGCTGTCGTCATGATCATGCCGACCTGGCAATAGCCGCATTGCGGGACCTGATTCTCGAGCCAGGCGACTTGCACGGGATGATGCCCATCGGGCGAGAGACCCTCGATCGTCGTGATATTCCGCCCGGCCACGGCGGCGATACGCGTGGTGCAGGAGCGGATGGGATCGCCATCGACGTGGACGGTGCAAGCCCCGCACAAGGCCTGGCCGCAGCCGAATTTTGTTCCGGTCAATCCGAGCGTGTCGCGCAAGACCCAAAGCAGCGGCGTATCGGGAGTCACTTCCACGGAATGCGGCTTGCCGTTCACTGTGATGGCTATGGCATCCATTCATTTTCCCCTAGTTGCCGGGCGGCGAGAGACTCGTGCAGAACTTTACGTTTAGACTGCGCGAAATGCAATTCGTCTTTGCGCGCCGGTCGAGCCCATTCGCGCCGACTGCAGCAGAAAGAAAGTGGTTCGCCGGATGCGCCCGAACAGAGTAAAATCGCTGCGCAGATAATTTGTACAGAGAATGAAGGGAGCAACATGAGCGCCACTCCATCCGCAGGACCTTCCGCCGCCACGATCGCAGCCGTCAAAGAAAAAGCGCGGCTGCTGAGCATTTATTCGATGATGTCCACCACTGCCGCAGGCTCGGGACACCCGACTTCCTGCATGTCCGCCGCGGAACTGGTTGCCGGCGTATTTTTCTACGCGATGAAATTCGATCCCAAGAACGCGAATTCGAATAACGACGACCGGTTTGTTCTCTCCAAGGGACATGCGGCTCCGGTGCTGTACTCGGCGCTGGCTGAAGCGGGCGTGTTTCCCGTTTCGCGCGTAATGACGCTGCGGCAATTCTCGAGCGAACTCGAAGGCCATCCGACGCCGCGGATTCACGGCGTGGACGCGGCCACGGGATCGCTCGGGCAGGGACTGTCGGTCGGCGCGGGACTGGCAATCGGCGCGCGCATGGATAAAAGCGACACGCGCGTTTATGTGCTGACCGGCGACGGCGAACTCGCCGAAGGACAAATCTGGGAGGCGGCGGCGTTTGCCGCGCATTACAAGCTGGACAATCTTACGGTGCTGACAGACATCAACGCGCTGGGGCAGAGCGAGCCCACCATGTACCAGCACGATATGGAAGTTTATCGCCGCAAGTTCGAATCCGAAGGTTTTGCGACCGAGGTAATTGATGGGCACGATGTAGCGGCCGTGCTTGCAGCGCTCGACCGAGCGAAAGCGACGAAAGGCCGGCCGCAAGCCATCATCGCGCGGACGATCAAGGGGCACGGATTCAGTCTCGTCGCGGGAAAAGAGGGCTGGCACGGCAAGCCATTCTCGAAGGAGCAACTCGCCGAGGCGATTAAAGAACAAGGAGGAACGGCGCCCGTAGTGCCGCCCGATCCCGGAAAGTCTTACGAGCGAATCTCGTTGCCGAAGCCGCCGGATTTCCCCGCTCCTGCCGCGCCGGATTATCCCGCCGGAAGCACAATGGCGACCCGCGAAGCCTACGGCTTTGCGCTCAAGCGCCTCGGCGCGGTGAACCCGCACATCGTGGCGATTTCGGGCGACGTGAAGAATTCCACGTTCTCGGAGATTTTTGACGTAGCCTACCCCGATCATTTTTTCCAGGGTTACATCGCGGAGCAAAACCTGGTGAGTGTGGCGGTGGGGCTTGCCGCACGCGGCAAGGTGCCTTTTGCCGACACTTTTGCCTGCTTCCTTTCGCGCGCCTACGACAACGTCCGCATGGCCGCCATCAGCCGCGCCAACATCAATTTGTGCGGCTCGCACTGCGGCGTCTCGATTGGCGAAGACGGGCCCTCGCAGATGGCGCTCGAGGATATTGCGATGTTCCGCGCGGTGCACGATTCCGTGGTTCTCTATCCCGGTGACGCCGTTTCCACCGAACGCCTGACCGAATTCATGGCCCGCCGCGCGGGAATCAACTACCTGCGCACCTCGCGCCCGAAAATGCCGATTCTTTACTCCACGAGCGAGCAATTTTTGGTGCCGGGATTCAAGGTGCTGCGGCAAAGCGCGCAAGACAAGGCGACCGTGATCGGCGCGGGGGTGACGCTGCACGAAGCGCTGAAGGCCGCGGAGCAACTGAAATCGCAAGGCATCGCCATTCGCGTGATCGACCTGTATTGCGTCAAACCTCTCGATGGAAACGCGATCGCGGAACAAATCAAAGCGACCGGCGGACGCCTGGTGACCGTGGAAGACCATTGGCCGGAAGGCGGGCTGGGCGAAGCAGTGCTGGCGGCGCTGGCAGAGGCGGGCGTGGCACCATCCAGGTTCAAGCTCTTGGCCGTGACGGGCATGCCGCACTCGGGAAAGCCGGATGAGTTAGTGGATGCCTTTGGAATCTCCGCGCGGCACATCGTGGAAGCCGTTCGCGCCATCGCCTAACCGCGAAAGAGGATTAATCGAGTGGCTGAAAAGCTGGTAATGGTCGGCGTGCTTCCCGAGGTCATCGTGGTGGACGCGGGAGAGCAGGTGGAATGGTTCTCGAACGCCGGGAACATGAAGATCGAATTTGATCCGCAGCGTTGCCCGTTTTCCTCGAACGTTTTCCAGGCCCCGCCGGGCGTGAGGTTGCTCAGCGGCCCGACGCGGGCGGGCCTCAACCCGGGATTGTATCGCTACCGGTTGTCCCTCAATGATGTGATCGTGGCGCAGTGCGAAGTGCTACTCCGCGCGAAATAATCCGGACGAAAAACGGGAATGCAGGCGTGAAAGGGCGCGGATTTGTGTATGCGCGGCTAGTCGCCGGCGGTGGCGACGGAGACGCGTTCCTGGGACACCGAATCGGCCAGCACCCGGCGGAGCGGCGCCAACATCGAAGCGGGGACAGAACGCTCGCGCCCGACGGAAATCTTGGCCACTTTGCGCGGAAAGTCCTTCCGGCGGTCGAGCCCCAAGCCGAATTCCTGCAGATGATCCGCGGCGACGTTGACGTCATCGGTGCGCTCGACACACCAGAATTGCAACCGCTCTTCGTTTTTCTGGAGCAGTTGCAACGATTCCTCGAGCTTCTTCATGGCGGCATTAAAGGATGAGGCCAGGAAATAGACCGGGAGGGCCCAGGCGTCATGCCCGAAAGTGGCACGAACCCGGATATTATATTTTCCGTTCTGATTCTTTTCGATGGCACAGAGATACTCGTTTCCCGACACTGGCTTCTTGGTTGACACGGTGCTCCTCAGATTTACTCTTTCAGCTGCTGCCTCCATCTGGCTTGCTGAGGCACGTAAATTCTTTCGAGACGCGGGGACCACTGCGAGCCTGTTAGCCCTGGACCGTCTTGCCGGCATAGGAATGCTCCTTAGCGACGCGCTAGTCATTTTGTTGCCAGGCGAGCACAAGGCTGGGAAGACTCCTGCCTTCGGGTCAGTCCCCGCTGGCGACGGGGCAGGCTCTGCGGATTTGAATATTCTAGCGAAGGGCGGGAAACGGGGCAAGGGGAGAGTTATTATTATTTAAGATGTTTATTTACCGATACTTACGCGCGGATCGACCTGCGGCGATACTTGCCTTGTTCGGACCATCCGGCGTTGAGACGCCAGGCCGCGCTAGCTCGAACGCGTGAGGCGCTTCAGCGCGTCGGGGCTCATGGTCAGCTTGCCTTCCTTCGTCAGACGATCCTCGAGAGCGGTTTTGAACGATTCGAAGGCGGCAGTCTGCTTGGTTTGCAGGAGCTGCTGCTTGATTTCGTCGGATTGCTTGGCGAGATCCTCCGGGTGGACAGGTTCATGCGCGACGATGCGATATACCAGCCAGTTGCCTGCGATCTGAGTCGAGGGACTGACCTGTCCCACGGGCATGGTAAAGGCGGCGTCAAGCAACTTGGCGGAGCCAACGTCCTGAACGGAACCTGTTCGCGAGAAAGCGTCCGGCCGTGTCACCGTAAGGCCTAGGGCCTTGGCGGCCTGGTCGAAAGCTTCTCCTGCCTGGACGCGCTTGGCAAACTCGTCGGCTTTGGCGTGAGCTAGTTCGACGGACTTATCCTGCTGGTAGTCGGCGAGGACGCGGTCGTGGACTTCTGCGATAGTGCCTTGGTGCGCCGGCTGGATGTCCTTGGGAGTCAAAATGACGAAACCCATGGGGATCTGGAGCGGCTGGCTTAACTCCCCGGGATGGAGCTGGAAAAGAATCTGGTGCAGTTCCGGAGTATTCCCGAGATCACCCACCGGCTCAGTGGCGGACACGGCGGGCGTTTCGCCCAACTGGAGGTTGAATTTTTTCGCCAGATCGTCGAGGGATTGGCGATTTGATTGGCGGACGGCGGCGGCCATCTGAGTTGAGATAGTATTCGCCGCGGCGTTGACTGCGTCATCGGTGACTATCGGAATGATCGAGGTGCGGACCTCGTCGAAAGTTTTTGTGTGAGCAGTCTCGCGGTCCAGAACCTTGATAATGTGGAAGCCGTATTGCGTTTTCACCAGGTCCGAAATCTGCCCCTTCGGCACGCTGAAGGCCGCCTGCTCAAATTCCGGGACCGTCTGCTTTTCGACGATCCAGCCCAGATCGCCCCCCTTCACCTTGGTGGCGTCGTCCTCGGAATACTTCTTCGCCAGATCCTCGAAATTCGCGCCGCTCTTGGCCTTCTTCAGAACTTCCTCGGCCTTCTGTCGAATTTCGGCGACTTCAGCGTCGGTTTTGCCGATGGTCTTGAAGAGGATGTGCTCCACGTGAGCGCGATTTTCGACCTTGTATTGATCGATGTGCGAGTTGTAAAAGGCGTGCAGGGCATCGTCGCTCACCGGAGTGCGCATGCGCAAAATCGCGAGATTCAGCACGGCATAGCGCGCGGAACGTTTCTCGGGGACCTGATACCGTGAAACGTTTTTCGTGAAGTAGGGGGCGAGCTCGGCGTCGGTCGGATGAATGGTGGAAGCCAGATCCGACGGCTTCGCCAAAACGTATTCGATCTGAACTTTTTCGTTGCGGCGGCGGAATTCTTCCTGGACCTCGGCGGGGCTAACGGTGATGGAATCGGTGACCAGGTGGTGGAATTTGTCCATGACCATCTGATCGCGGAGGAAGGTCTCGAAGTCCGGGACGCTCATTCCCGTGCGTGTTTGTACTTCGGCGGCGTAGCGGTCCTTGGCCCAACTCCCGCTTTCCCATGCGCCGGGCAGGATCTGCTTGATCTTTTCGGACTCTTGTTCCGGAGTGACGCTCAATCCGAGCCGCTGGGCTTCAAGTTCAAGCGCGCGGCTAAAAACCATTTGGTCCAGAACCTGTTTGGCGTACAAACCCTTCAGAACTTCCGGGACATTCTGCCCGCGCAGAGCCAGATTCAGCTGGCGCTGCACTTCGAGTAGGGAGATGTCCTGTCCACCGACGGTAGCGACGGTATCGGGACTCGTGGTCATCGAGGAACCGACCAGGCCGGGCACGAGCGTGATCACCATGCTGGCGCAGATAAGGCCAAGAAGAACGAACATGGTGACCTTCACCCAACGGTTGCGGTCCAAATCTCGCTGCTGAATGCTTTTCAACATATCTCTTGCAACTCCTCTGGCGAAGACAAATCAGTTAATTATAGTGGAGTTGGCGCCGAAGGCTCAATCAGATTCATGCGGAGAGCCTCGCTGGCCGAGAGGACGTTAGACTGCGGGCTAACCCCCGTATTTCCAGGGAGAATCGCTGACCGCGAGCGGTTCGACCGCTCCATGGTTCGCAACTTCGACGACCTCGAGGATCACAACGGCATGATCGCCATGTTCCCCGGATACTTCGACGAGTTTGCACTCCAGATAGGCGTTGAAGTTCTTGAGTATCGGCGCGGATGTTTTTCCTTGGAAGAAAGGTACGCCGTTCAGCGTCCCTTTGGATTCCTTGGCCGGCGCGAAGAATTTCTGCGCGATGTCCTTCTGATGCTTACCCAGGACGTGTAGAGCCGCTGCGCGGCTTTCAATCAAGCAGCGAAAAACATTGCCGTCTTTTCTCAACGCGGCCATCAACAGCGGCGGCTTGAAGGAGGCCTGCGAAACCCAGGTAATCGTGGCGGCTCCAAAACGGTTGCCGCTGCGAGAGGTCAGCACGTACATCCCGTTGGTCAGGAGCTGCAACGTTTTTTGTTTGGCCTTCGCATCCATGTTTCGAGGCATTCTACTGCAGCAGACCAAGCCGGGCATGCGGTATTTCGCGGTGTCCAGTTTAATTCTTCTGCTGCTTCGATTGAGCGAGGGCTCGTTTGATTTCGGCGGCGTGACTGAAATTGGGATCTATCTCCAAGGCCGTTTCAAACTGCTTTTTCGCCTGCGCGGCATTGTTCGCTTTGTCGTAGGCCATGCCGAGATGATAGTGGTACAGCGCGTTTGTGGCGTCTCCCTTGACGGCCTCCTGCAAAAGCTCGATGGCGGCGCTGTAGGTGCCTTGCTGGTAATAAGCCCATCCGAGCGTATCTGCCGAGTACGGCACGTTTGGAGAGCCTTTACGCGCTGTCTGTGCGAGCTGCAATGCCACGCCGGTGTTACCGCCGTGCTCAAGCATCAAGTACGCGAGATTGTTTGCCGCCACCGCGTAATCGGGCTGGATCTCCAGAGCCTTTTTGTAAAGATCTTCCGCCTGTTGCCATTCACCGCGGCTTTCCCGCAGGCTTCCGAAAGCGACGTAGATGCGAACATCACGCGGATTTTCCTGGATGCCGCGCTGATAGTTGGCGATGGCTTGGTCCACCGAGCCTCGCGCGACTTGAACGCTCGAAAGCCCGAGGAACGCGGCCACGTTATTTTTATCCAGCGCGACCGCTTTCTGGAACGCCTCTTCCGCCTTGGCCTGGTCCTGATTGCGAATTTCCACTTCTCCGAGCAGCGCATAGAAAGCGCTGCTGTTGGGCGCGAGGCCGATCTGGTCTTGCACGAGTTTGAGCACCCGAGCCGGCTGCTTGCGAACCAAGTTGACGTTCACCAGACCGCTCAGGGCGTCCGGCGATGAAGGTTCCTTCTGAAGCGCCTGGATGAAGTATTTTTCGGCCTCGTCATATTTCTTCTGTCCTGCCAACAGGTTGCCCATTTCAAAATAGCCGGCCGCATTATCCGGAGCCACCTCAATTGCCTTTTTCAGATCCGCTTCGGCTCCCGCTTGGTTTCCCTGCCAGAAGAGGCCCTCCGCTTCGTAGATGTACCCATCAGCGGCCCTGGGTGCGATCGTCTTCAGATGATCTCCGCTTTCGGCTAGGAGCTTTGGATCATGTTTCTTCAATGCGAGTGTCGCCAGCGCCCGCTGCGCGTCCGGCATTCCGGGCTGCAATCTGGCAGTTTCCCGCCATTCGGCTTCGGCTTGTCCCAAATTCCCGGTACCCGCAAAAGCTGACCCAAGCTGGTAGTGCGCCATGGCGTTGTCCGGCGCGTTTTTGATCGCGGACTGCAGCACCGGGATTGCGTCGGATTGTTTTTGCTCCAGGTTTAAAATTTCTCCGCGAAGAATCAGCGCGTCGGTATCCGACGGAGCGTTCTTTAGAATGCCATCGTTGATTCTTGCGGCCTCGTCCAAGCGGTTTTGCCGGACCAGGAGCTCCGCGTAAGTCTTGGCAACGGCCACGTCTTTCGGATGCTGCGAGTTGAGCGCCGCAAACTCCGCCGCACCTTTGTCTAATTGTCCCTGCCGCAGATAGAAATCGCCAAGCACGCGGTACCCTGCAGGATTATCCTTCAGCGCATTTTGGGCATCCTGAATTGTCTGCTCCGCGGCTGCTTTGTTGCCTTGCTCTAGATAAAGATTGGCCAAACTGACTCGCGGCATCAGGTTCTGAGAGTCGAGAGCCATAGCCGCCTCGTATTCCTTCTGGGCCTCGGCGAATCGTTTTTGCCGCTGATAAAAATTGCCGAGCGAGAGCAGAGCGGGCATCGATTTGGGATCCAACGAAACCGCTTTCAGAAGATATTGTTCGACCGCCGGGAAATCGTTCAACCTTTCGTACATCATCGCGACGTTCAAATAGGACTGCGGACGGCTGGGGTCCGTCTGCACCGCTTGTTGCGCTTCGGCCAGTCCCTTCGGCAGATCGCCCAGCGATGCGTCAGCATCGGAGAGAACGATCTGCGCTTGCACGTTTTGTGGATCGCCGTGCAAAACGAGCTGAGCGTGGTCGCGCGCATCCTGATACCTGCGGCCCGCGAGAAACAGATCGGCAAGATCGAGTTGCGCCTTGAGGTTGGCGGGATCAAGCTGCACGGCGGTTGAAAGCTCTTGATAAGCGAGCGCCCAGTCGGCCTGCTTCAGCAGCGTGCGCCCCAATTGATAATGCGCGTCTGCAAATTTTGGATCGATTTGAAGTGCGTTTTGAAACTCGATAGTGGCTTCGCTGTACTTTCCCTTTTCGAAGTATGAAGCACCCTTGTCAAAGTACTTTTTCTTTCGGACTTGCGGGTCGGACGAACAGCCAGCCGCGAGCGCAGCCGCTAGAATCAGTCCGAGCCAGAAAGAAACCTTACTCCCAGAGTGCAACTTCGCTCCTCCATGGGCCTAGATGACCCATCGTTCGACCCAGCTTGCGATTCTACGCTCTCAATTACGTTCAATCCAGTACCCCCGGAAGCCAAGCCGGTGCCCAACAATCTTCCTTTAAATGTAACATTTGAATGCACTTATTCGCGCGAAACTGCCGCCAGACGAGTGAATTGTGCCGACCTCTTCTTAAGCCTTAGGAATCAGTATCTTATAGCAGATGGCCGTCGACGATTACATTTCGCCATTGACAAAGGACGCTACTGAGACTACACGATAATCCCTGAGCCGGTGAACAAAGAGAAAGCAATTTGCCCATTCGTGGAAGTTTGATGGAGTTTTCAAGATCCACAGCTCGCTCCCGTAGGTTCGCCAAGTCAACCGTAAATCAAAGTAAAAAAACTACTTACATAGGAAATCACCCAGCCGGCGGCATTGCTCTTACTGGCAACGACATTGCCTCTATACGGTTCAGGCGGTGCCCTATCTATTCGGGACCACCGTATCAGAGGAAGCCAAACAGGACCTTCTATGGCGACTAACCGCGTGGGCGTCTCGGAAATGAATGAAGAATCGGGGTTCGTCGCGGGCATGTGTCCAGCGATGCAGACTCTGGAAAGCGTGATTGCTGAAATCGCGCCGACCAACATACCGGTGTTGCTGACAGGCGAGAGTGGCACGGGCAAAGAAATGTTCGCCCAGCGCATTCACCGTCTCTCGTCTCGCGGCGAAGCATCGATGATGAAGATTGCCTGCGCTTCCATGAACTCCGCTACTTTCTCAGCCGACCTGGGGTTAGGCACAAATGGGAACTCAGCGAGCGATGCCGCGCATGCCGCCGGCACGGTCTTCTTCGATGAGATCAGCGAACTCGACAGCACCTGCCAACGCAACCTGGTGTACGCCCTGCCAGACGGAGATGCCCGGCCTCGGCGTGGATTGCTCGGAGCACGCGTGATTTCAGCAACGAATCGAAATCTGGACGATGAGATGCGAGCCGGACGCTTTCGCAGCGAACTCTACTATCGAATCAACGGAGTCTGCCTGCGCCTTCCGGCATTGCGCGACCGCAAAGACGACATTCCCCTCCTAGTCGAGTTCTTTTTGACCAAGTACTCAGCAGAATTTGGCCGGCCGCGCCCTTCGCTGAGCCCGAGGACACTTCGAATGTTGCTGGACCATTCGTGGCCGGGAAATATTCGCGAGCTCGAAAACGTGGTGAAGAAGATTGTAGCCCTGGGCGACGAGCAGCTCGCCGTGCCGGAGTTGATGACGACGCGGCCCGAAAGGCCGGCGGCTCCCGTGGAGACGCGCAGTTATTCGCTGAAGGCGGCCGCTCGGGCGGCATCGCGGGAAGCGGAGCGAGGAATGATACTCGACGCGCTGGCGCGCACACGCTGGAACCGCAAGCGGGCCGCTCAAGAATTGCAGATCAGCTACAAATCGCTTCTTTATAAGTTGAAGCAAATCGGTTTGCCGGATTCCGGAACCGAATAGCCGAAGCAGGAGAGACGATGTACAAACGATCACATCTTGGTATGGTTCTCGCACTCGCCGCCGTCGCAATTCCGGTGCGAGCCGGACAAAACAAGAGTGCCAAACAGCCGGCGGCTCAGGCCGCTGCGCAAGCCTCAACCACGGCCCAGAAGGCCGTGCCGCAGGATCCGAATTACATTATTGGCGCGCAGGACGTGCTCGATATCAGTGTATGGAAGGAGCCGGAAGTCTCTCGCGTTGTTCCGGTGCGCCCGGATGGCCGGATCTCACTGCCGCTGCTGAATGATGTACAAGCCGCGGGCCTGACGCCATCACAACTGGCCGCGCAGATCACGACCAGCTTGAAGAAATTTGTGACCGATCCGCAGGTTACCGTGATCGTCTCCGTTATCAATAGTCAGCGCATTTACATCCTGGGAGAAGTGACCCGTCCCGGCGCGTTCCCCATGTTACCGGGAATGACCGTATTGCAAGGGCTTTCGAGCGCCGGCGGATTCACCGCCTTCGCCCGGACCAAGAGCATCTATGTTTTGCGCACGGAAGATGGAAAGCAGCAGAAGTATCCGGTGAATTACAAAGACGTGATTGGCGGGAAGCATCCGGAGCAGGACATTTTGCTGAAGGCCGGCGACACGATCGTCGTGCCATAGAGGAAAGAATGGGCAAGTTTGCTTACATGTTCGGATTTGGACTCGCGGTCGTCGCGCTAGGTGCGTCTTGCGCCCGAGCCCAGCAGCAAACGCAGGATCAGCCCATTCCTGCTTACAAGTCTCCGCTTGCCTCGCAAGCCGATTCCGACGATACCAACGCGCCCCCGCAGGAACTTGCGCCGGACGATCGCGCGCTGACAGGCGCACTGAATCTGTCCCTCGGTGTTCCGCTCACCAACCACAGCTATTGGAGCCCGCACATTGATTTGGCAGAGACGATCGATTCGCAGCCACCCGAACTAGGCACGGGCACCGCGACGTCCACCGAAGCGGGATGGACCAGTTGGACCACCGTTTCAGGCGGTGCCGATCTGCGATGGCTCGCGGGACGTTCTGACCTGACGGTGAGTTATGTCGGCGGCGGGCTCTTTTCAAACGATGGAAGCGTGAGCAACGGAATCATACAGGACCTGAATTTGGTCGATCGATTCGGCTTCCGGCGCTGGGCTGTGACTTTTATCGAGCAGGCCGCTTACACGCCGGAAATCCCGTTTGGATCCGGCGGTTTCCCTGGGATTCCTCTGCCGGGAAACGGAGCCCTGGGACCCGGCGCGGGTTTCGCTCCGGGCCAGTCCATCATCACCGCGGAAGGCCAGCGCTTCATGAATACGTCGCTTGGCGAAGTAGATGTATATCTTACGCCGCGTTCATCGGTCACATTTTTCGGCGGATATTCTCTACTGCACTTTTTTGACGAAAACCTGCTGGACTACGGCGACGTGATTGCGCAGGCGGGATACAACTACAAACTGACGCGCAAAGACACAATCGGAGTCTCCTATCTTTATAACGGCTTCAGCTACTCGAACTTCGATCAGAGCATCAACAGCCATACGATTCAACTATTGTACGGCCGCAGAATCACAGGACGCCTGGCATTCCAGGCCGGAGTAGGGCCGCAGATTGCTTCGTTTACCACTCTGGCTACTGGCGGTGGTACTGGTGGCCCATCGACAACCTCCACCACCAACCTATACTGGTCTCTGTTCACATCACTCCAGTATCAGATGGCCCGCACGGGACTCTCGGCGAGTTATAGCCACGGAGTAGCGGGCGGATCCGGCGTATTGGCCGGCTCGATAGCCGATACGGTGACGGGATCTGTGACGCGGCAACTGTCTCGGACGTTTACGGGCAGCGGAAACCTTGGCTACGCCAGGAATACCGGATTAGGCATTTCCGCATTGCCGGGAATCACGCCGAACCAGACTTTCGATTATTTCTTTGCCGGCGCAAACCTAACTCATCTGTGGGGGCGATCCTGGTACATGAATCTGGGCTACCAGTTCCAGTATCAAAACTCGGACGCCTCGTTCTGTGTCGGAACTGCGTGCGCAACGAGCTTTACGCGCAATTTAATCACGTTCGGTGTGGGCTGGCGCAAACCGCCAATCCCGATTGACTAACGAAAATTGAATCAAGAACGGCAAAAGAGGATGGAATGACAGAGCGTGAATTAACACAATCGGACTACATCGCAATTCTTCGGCGGCGGTGGGTATTAATCACCGTCCTGGCCCTGGTTGGCGGACCGCTTGCCTATGGGGTCTCGCGCTTGCTTCCAAACCGGTACAAATCGCAGACACTTGTTTTGGTCGAGCAGCCGACGGTTCCGTCGGACTACGTGAAGCCGGTGATTACCACCGAGATCAACGAACGCCTCGCCAGCATGCGGGAAGAGATCCTCAGCCGCAGCCGGCTCGAGCCGATCATCCACCAATACAACTTGTATGCGAAGGACATCAATCGCCTTCCGATGGAAGAATTGATCGCGCGCATGCAAAAAGACATCGAAGTAACTCCGGTGCAGCCGATGGCTGAGACGCAGGCGCAGGAATTGCCGGGGTTTCACATCAGCGTGACACTCGACAACGCGCGCACGGCGCAAGAGGTGTGCACGACGGTCACGTCCATGTTTATCGAAGAGGATTACCGCCTTCGCCAGCAACGCTCCACGGACACGACACAATTCCTGGCGCAGCAGCTGGTGGACGCCAAAGCGAAACTCGACGAGCAGGATTCAAAGCTCGCGGCGTTCAAGAGCCGCTACCTTGGTTCGCTCCCGGATCAAGAGCAAGGGAACTTGAATCTCCTGATGGGATTGACGTCGCAGCTCGATGCCGCAACTCAGGCGCTCGCGCGCGCGCAGCAGGACAAGAGCTTTGCCGAATCCATGCTGGCCCAACAGTTGGCGGCGTGGCAAGCGACCCAAAGCGGAAGCAATCCTGAGACGCTCGAAGCGCAGCTGGCCGCGCTGCAGACCCAGCTTTCGAATCTGCAGGCGCGCTATACCGAAGATCACCCGGACGTAATCAAAACGAAAAACGAAATTGCGGCGCTGCAAAAGAAGATCGCCGATGACAACGCGCAATCCAAAGCGTCCGGCTCTCAAAAATCCACGAAAGCCGTGGAGCCCGCTCAAATTGCGCAATTGCGCGCGCAGGTGCACACCACGGACCAGGTGATCGCGGAGAAGACCCGCGAGCAGGAAAAGATCCAGCAGGCCATCAAGGTCTATCAAGACCGCGTGCAATCGAGTCCAGCGGTTGAACAGCAATATAAAGAACTCACGCGCGACTATCAGACGGCGCTTGATTTCTATACCGACCTATTGAAGAAGCGCGATCAATCGGCCATGGCCGGCGATCTGGAGCGTCACCAGGAAGGCGAGCAATTCCGCGTGCTGGATCCGGCAAACCTGCCGGACAAACCGACCTTTCCAAACCGAATTGAATTTACATTGTCCGGATTCGGCGGCGGCTTGGCGCTGGGGGTAGGAATCGCGTTTTTGTTGGAGATGCGCGACACTTCGTTCCGGACGGAAAGGGACGTCGAATTCACACTGCGATTGCCGGTGCTCGCGATGGTCCCCACCGTTGCACCGCCGACCACCAAAAGCGGGACGTCCGTTATTCAGAAACCGGGCGATTCTGCAATAGAAGCCGGGGCGGGGGCCTGAGGAAAAAATGTATCAGAAATTTTTTGGACTACGCGAAAGCCCGTTCAATGTAAATCCGGACCCGCGCTATCTCTTTCTGACGAAACAAATTCAGGAAGCGCTGGCGGGGTTAACCTACGGCATTCAAAACCGCAAGGGATTCATCCTTCTTACCGGGGAAGTTGGTACCGGCAAAACAACGCTGCTGAACCGATTGCTCGATTGGCTGCATGGACAGCGCGTGGCCACCGCTTTCGTATTCAACTCGCAACTCAACGTAAGCCAGCTCTTCGATTTCATCATGGCGGACTTCGAGATTCCCTGCGAAACGCGGCACAAGAGCGAAGTGTTGTTGCGGCTGAATGCCTGGTTGCTCGATCGATATCGCGCCGGAGAAACGGCGGTTTTGATCATAGACGAAGCGCAGAACTTGTCGCTGCAGGTACTCGAGGAAATCCGGCTTCTTACCAATCTCGAAACCTCGACGGAGAAGCTCCTCCAGATCGTGCTGACTGGCCAGCCCGAACTCGAAGAGAAACTCAAGTTGCCCCAACTTCGCCAACTCCGCCAACGCATCACGCTGCGCTGCCGCACGAGCGCCTTGACGCTCGAAGAAACCTACGGCTACATCGCGGAGCGCTTGAGGATCGCTGGCGCGCATGGCGAACCGATTTTTTCGAAGGAAGCTATCGAGACCGTCCACTTCTACTCCCGCGGTATTCCTCGCGTGGTGAACTTGCTCTGCGAGCATGCCCTGATTAATGCCTACGTCGATCACTTGCGTCCGGTCCCGGCCCATCTCGTGGAGGAAGTGGCGCGCGAGTTCCAGCTCGATGAGATCGAGCCGATTGCGCCGGCCGGGCACTCGAACGGAGCCAAGCCGACTATCGATGCACAAGCATTGCTGCAGAACCTGGACGAATTGCTCGGCCGCCTGCGCGAGGCGAACATCATGCCGATTCCGGTGCGCGAGAGGAAACCATGAGTCGTATTCACGAAGCTCTAAAAAAGGCCGAGCAGGAACGCGCCGCGCATGTTACCGAGGCGCCGGCGCTGACTCCCATTACAGCCACCGGGGTTGCCGAACGCCCGAGTGCTGCGCCATATGCTGCCGGAGAGATACTCGCGAGAACCAGCCTAGCCGTTCCGCCCGTGGGCAATTTCTTGCGCTTCGAAGATCTGCAGAAGCGTTGCTCGCACGTCGAGTGGCATCCCGATCCCAATGTCAACGTGTTCGCCACGCCGTCGCTGAGCCCGCACGGAGCAGAGCAGTTTCGAACTCTGCGTTCGCGCCTCTACCAAATGCGCGGCAGCCAACAATTGCGCACGCTTTTGATTGCCAGCTCCGTGCCGGCCGAGGGAAAAACCTTCGTGACAAACAATCTGGCGCAAGCCCTGGTTCGCCAACCGGACCGCCGCTGTCTGATCATTGACGCAGATTTGCGATGCTCGCGGCTGCACGTCCCATTGGGAGCGCCGCCTTCCCCGGGATTGGCCGACTATCTCCGCGGCGATGCGGATGAAATGAGCGTCATTCAACACGGGATGGAAGGGAACCTATGTTTCATCCCTGGCGGAAAAGAAGTAGCCGATCCCAGCGAGTTACTTTTGAACGGCCGCCTAAAACCACTCCTGGACCGGGTCGCTCCATTGTTCGACTGGGTCATTCTCGATTCTCCGCCGTTACTTCCCGTCGCGGACGCAAGCCTGCTGGCGGATATGGTCGACGGAGTGATTTTGGTGGTGCGCGCTGGATCCACTCCCACCGTGACGGTTGAAAGGGCTTGCCAGGAGCTTCAAGGCAGAAACGTGGTTGGCGTTGTGTTGAACGCCGTCGAGACGTCCCACGGATACGGCTACTATGAACGATACGGGTATGGCTACGGCCATGATGATTCCAAAGCAAAGGCGCCAGCATAAAATGGCGGTCCGCGTGCAGATCGAACGAAATGCGAAGGTGGAAGACCACGCGCAGCAACGGAATCGTATCCCCTTTGTTAAGTGCGGCTTAGAGAATGGAAAACAATTGCAACTCTGGGATAGCAATCTTCATAAGAATACCGTCTGGAGCGTCTTTTTTGCGGTGGGCTTCTGGCCTAATTCTAAGGTAAGCGGTTTAGATTTAGATGTTTATGGCGTATTCTGCTAGAAGCTCGACGGTGGTACGTGTCGTGCAAACTAGCTAACTGGCAAGGGTCGAGGTTGGGACTCTAATGGCGGTAGCCTAAAGATTCAAGAATTAATATGAGAGCAAACTACCAAATTCGCGGCATGAACGAAGCAGTTGCCGAGTCAACTGAGAGGTTGGTCCAGCATCCTTGGTTCGCCTTGCAAGTGCGCACGCGACACGAATTGGGCGTTGCCGATTACCTGTGCGGGCAAGGCTACGAATGGCTGCTCCCACTTTACAAGTGCAGGAAGCGCTGGTCCGACCGGATCAAGGAAGTGGAAACACCTCTCTTCCCGGGTTACTTGTTTTGCCGATTCAATCCGCAGAATCGGCTGCCGATCCTGAAGACGCCCGGGGTGATTCGAATCGTGGGTTTCAACCACATCCCGAGCCCTGTCGATGAATCTGAAATCCAAGCCATACAGACCCTGATGGCGACCGGCGTGCGGAATCAGCCATGGCCGTACCTCGAGATTGGCGACAAAGTGAGAATTGAATCGGGCTCTTTGCGCGGCGTGGAAGGAATTTTGGTGGATTTCAAAGGGAGCCACCGGCTGATTCTTTCGATCACGCTTCTCCAGCGTTCCGTTGCTGTGGAAATCGATGCGGCGTGCGTGGGTGTGGCCTACGCAACGCAGATGTTTCGCGCGGAAAAGGCTTATGAGCATTCCCGTTCAGTTTCGATTGCGGTTTAGAAATATGTCGCAGCAGAGTTTGTGAAAGGGAAATGCAAGAAGGGTTTGACCCAAGAGGACTTTTAGTGAGCCGCGTTTCTACAGCGAAATCGAAGATGGCCGAGACTCCCAGGGAGCCGGCTGGCAACCCCGAGAGCTGGTTCGGCTCGTCGTCGGGCATTCTCGCCGAAAAACAATTTCGCCGGATGCTGACTCGCGAGCGGAAGAGGTCTGAACGCTCCCGAAAACATTTGGTTCTGATGCTGATTGATGGCGGGCTCAATAACAAGAAGCCGGGTCCCCTTCTCGAGCGGGTCGCAGCAGTTCTGTGCACCTCCGTCCGTGAGACCGACCTGGGGGGATGGTTCGAATCGAATTCGGTCTTCGGAGTTATCTTCACAGAATTCGGCGATTGCGAAGTGAACGCGGCCGTGAAGATCATCGAATCGAAGGTAGCAGCCAGACTGCAGAGCGCTTTCAAAGCTACACAGCTGAGCAGTTTCCAAATCTCCTTCTACGCTTTCCCGGATGGATGGGAAGGCAACGGGCACCAGCGTCCGGTGGACCCAAAGATGTATCCCGACCTATTCGAAGTGAAAGAAAAAAAGAAACTGTCTTTGCTCGAGAAGCGAGCCATGGATATCGTCGGCGGCGCGCTGGCCTTAGTTATCCTCGCGCCGGTCTTTCTGGTGCTCGCTCTGCTCATCAAGCTGACGTCCAAAGGCCCCATCTTCTTTCGCCAGGAACGCGTCGGCCAGTTCGGCTCGCGCTTCGTCTTTCTCAAGTTTCGTTCCATGTACGTTTCTACCAACGCGTCAATTCATAGGGATTTCGTGAGGAAGTTCATCGCTGGGAAATCCGGGCAACCATCGCACGAAGGTAAGAAGAAAGTTTACAAGATAACGGACGATCCGCGCGTCACTTGGATCGGACGGTTCATGCGACGCACCAGCCTCGACGAGATTCCGCAATTCTGGAACGTTCTGCGAGGCGAAATGTCGCTGGTTGGCCCGCGCCCTCCGATTCCTTATGAAATCGAGGCGTACGACATCTGGCATCGCCGCCGTTTGCTCGAATCCAGGCCTGGAATCACCGGACTCTGGCAGGTGCATGGGCGCAGCAAGACGACCTTCGATGAAATGGTGCGCCTGGACCTGCAGTATTCCCGAATGTGGTCGCCGTTGTTGGATCTAAAGATTCTTCTGCAAACTCCACGCGCCGTTTTTTCAGGTGACGGCGCCTACTGAGTGCTTCTTGCTGTCGGCCTCCTGGATCGTAACGTAGTCGAAATGTTTCAGAGTTAACTCAAGGCGGAAAAAAAGATGGCTACCAACGTAAGCATTGATTCTGCATCTAGATTTCACGTGCAGTGCGCGTCAAAGACAAACATGATCCGATTCGGCGTGATTGGCTATGGATATTGGGGACCCAACATCGTCCGGAATTTCCACGGGCAGGATGGTTCGCACGTCGTCGCTGTTTGTGACAAGAACCCCAAGTCCCTCCAGCGCGTTCAGCAGGCCTATCCGGACATTCGCACGACCGACGAGTGCAAAGATCTGCTCACCGCCACGGACATTGACGCGATCGCCATCGTCACGCCGGTGTGGACTCACTTCGATCTCGCCAAGGCAGCCTTGGAGAACGGGAAGCACGTATTTGTCGAGAAGCCGTTTACGTCCACTGTCGCTCAGGCCGAAGAGCTCATCGAGCTGGCCGAGCGCAAGAAGCTGAAAATCATGGTGGACCACACGTTCCTTTTCACCGGCGCGGTGAAGCGCATGAAGGAATTGATCGACGACGGCACCCTGGGAGATTTGTACTACTACGATTCAACGCGCGTGAACCTCGGGCTTTTCCAGCACGATGTGAACGTGCTTTGGGATCTGGCTCCCCACGACCTTGCCATCATGGATCACCTCATCAAGGAAAAGCCCGAAGCGATTGTCGCCACGGGTGAACGCCACCTCAACGGCGTCGCGGATATCGCGTTTATGACGCTCTACTATCCGAACAACATCATCGGGCATATAAACGTGAATTGGCTTTCGCCGGTGAAGGTGCGCACGACCCTGATCGGCGGCGAGCGCAAGATGCTGGTGTGGAACGACCTCGAAGCCGACGAGAAAATCAAGATTTACGACAAAGGCGTTCAGATGAGCGGCGACGGAGTTTATCAGCTGCTGGTTAGCTATCGTTCCGGCGATATGTGGGCGCCGCGAGTGGAGCAAGTGGAAGCCCTCAAGCTCGAAGCTGCCTATTTCGTCGATTGCATTCTGAACAACAAGGAGCCTTTCAACGGAGGGGCCGCGGGCTTGCAAGTGGTGAAAGTACTCGAGGCCGCCGACGAATCACTTCAGCACAAAGGCAAGCTGGTCCGTCTCTAGTAATCCCTGCTCCGCGGCAAGAAGCGCGGTGGCGCGCCGCCTCCGTGTTTCAGCTCTGCCAGAAAGGAAAGAGCTCCAATCTATGGATCCATATCTAGCCATCGGCCCAGACGTGAAACTGGGCAAAAACGTGAAGCTGTCGAAGTTCATCAACCTTTATGGTTGTGAAATCGGGGACGACACCAAGATTGGCGCCTTCGTGGAAATTCAAAAAAACGCCACAGTAGGCAGAAATTGCAAGGTTTCCAGCCATACGTTCATCTGCGAAGGCGTCACCATCGAAGACGGCGTCTTCATCGGCCACAGCGTAACTTTCATCAATGATTCCTATCCGCGCGCCACTGCCGAGGGCGGGCAATTGCAAACCGAAGCGGATTGGAAAGTGGAAAAAACGATCGTAAAGAAAGGCGCTTCCATCGGATCGGGCTCTACAATCCTTTCGAACGTCACCATCGGCGAGAACGCCATCGTGGGCGCCGGAAGCGTGGTCACCAAAGACGTTCCCGCGAATGCAATCGTTGCTGGAAATCCCGCAAAGCTGTTGCGGTACATCACCGAGGAGTCGAGGATCGTATAATGTCCCTTACCGAAAAAATCCCGTTTTTGGATCTGGTTACCCCGCACCAAGAGCTCGAAGCCGAGCTCACCGCCGTCTTCCAGAAAGTGCTGCACACGGCCGGCTTCGTCGGCGGTCCCATGGTCGAAAATTTTGAAAACGAGTTCGCCGCGTTTTGCGACTCCAAATATTGCGTGGGCGTGGCCAGCGGCACTGACGCCGTGCGCTTTGCCTTGACCGCGGCGGGCGTACAACCCGGCGACATCGTGATCACCGTCCCGCACACCTTCATCGCCACCACGGAAGCAATCAGCCAGGCGGGCGCGCGCCCCGATTTTGTGGACATCGACGAGAAGACGTATTCGATGGACGTTGCGAGGTTACAAGAATATCTCGAGCGGGAATGCTACCTCGACCGCGAGACGGGAATGCCCTACCACAAGAAGTATCGCGCCCCCGTCACCGCCGTTGTGCCAGTGCACATCTACGGCCAGTGCGCGGATATGGATCCTCTGCTGGATCTGGCTCGGCGCTACAACCTGATTGTGGTGGAAGACGCCTGCCAGGCTCACGGCGCGGAGTATTTTTCGCAGAAGGAAAATCGCTGGAGGAAAGCGGGCTCCATGGGCCACGCAGGAGCGTTCAGTTTTTATCCCGGCAAGAATCTTGGTGCGTGCGGAGAAGCCGGCGCCGTTACCACCAACAGCGAGGAAATGGCGCGCCACATGAAAATGTTGCGCGACCACGGCCAGGCCAAAAAGTATTACCACAACATCGAAGGATACAACGGCCGGCTGGACTCGCTGCAGGCGGGCTTGCTCAGCGTGAAACTGCGCCACCTGACGGAATGGAATCGGCAGCGCCAGGAAGCGGCCGCGCGATACAACCAGATGTTGTGGTCGGTGGATGGCCTGGTCACTCCTCACCAGCCGTCATGGTCGCGTCCCGTGCATCACCTTTACGTGGTGCGAGTCGCGGATCGCGAAGGCTTACAGAAGCACCTCGCGGACGCCAAGATTGACACCGGCATTCACTATCCCATTCCTCTCCATTTGCAGAAGGCTTATGAAGCATTTGGATTCAAGAAGGGCGACTTTCCGGTGACCGAAAAAGTTGCCGCAGAAATCCTCTCGCTTCCCATGTATCCGCAACTTCAACCCGCGGCGCAGACACGCGTGGTCCAGAAGATCCAGGAATTTGCCCCCGTTGGTGCCCTTCGCTAGCGATGTTTTTCCAACTCTAAAGCGCGTTGCCTGATTTCACTTTTCGCGCACGCGAAGTTGGGGCGAAGCTCACTTGACGGATGGCAGTACCATTACTAGGTCGTTTCTTTCTGAGTACGTGCTGGCAACACGATTCGTTTTCGGCCGCTGCACCGCTTGGAATCGCGGGTAGTATTTCATCACGAATATTTGTCCAGTATTTGCGCACTATTTCAAGGAGGACGCGCAGTGAAGGAACAAAACAATGTCGTTGTCGTGGGACTCGGAGAAGTGGGCCGGCCCCTCCTGCAACTCCTCTCCAAGCACTATAAAACGATCGGGGTGGACCTCGTGCCGCCTGACGGACCAATGGGGAAGGTTGACGTTTTGCACGTCTGCTTCCCGTTCGAGATCAAGGATTTTATCGGCGAGACCGCGCGTTACATCGATCTTTTCAAGCCCAGGCTGACAGTCATCAATAGCACCGTCGCAGTCGGCACCACTCGAGCGGTTGCGGAGCGAACAGGTGCGGCGCTGGCGCACAGCCCGGTGCGCGGCAAGCACGTGCGCATGCTGGAGGAGCTCAGCACCTACACCAAATTCGTAGGACCAATCGATTCTGCCAGTGGCCAGTTCGCGGCAGAGCATTTCCAGGGCGCGGGCCTGAAAACGAGAGTTTTGTCGGCTCCCGAAGCAACGGAAGTAGCCAAGCTGACGGAAACAACGTACTTCGGTTTGATGATCGCCTGGGCGCAGGAGGTGGAACGGTATTGCGACCAATCGGGGCAGGCCTACGAAGAAGTCGTCGCCTTCTATGACGAGATTTCGTTTTTTCCAAAGACCAAGTATTTTCCCGGAGTCATCGGTGGGCACTGTGTCATGCCCAATATTGACCTTCTCCGCAAGTTTGACGATTCCTCGCTTTTAAGGGCCATCCAGAGTTCCAATCGTGAGAAAATTGAACGTGATTCGCGCAAGAAATCGAGCGATCAGACCGTCGGCGTGACCCGGTCTAGTAGTTAAGACTCCTATTGCGGCGGACGACTAAGGGGGAAACACTCCAGGTCGCCGGTTACACGTTTACAATAATGATGACTAGATCTCTCATGACCCCAACGATGGAACCCGCTTCGCAAGCGCAAACTGCGACGACCGCTGCCGGAAAACGGCTCGCGGGAAAGCGCGTGGCCATGGTTACGTTTTCAACTTACCCGTTCGATCCCAGGCCTCGCCGGTCCGTGGATGCGCTCGTGGGAGAGGGCGCCACCGTAGATCTGATTTGCCTGGGTAACCCAAACGAACTTCGGCGCGAAGCCTTCCCCGGTATCAACGTCCTGCGGATTAAGCTCAAACATCCCCGGCGCGGAAAGTTGGAATACGCGTTTCGGTATGGCGCCTTCATCCTGATCACATCGGCGATCTTCGCAGCGCGCTCTCTGCGCCGCCGCTACGATTTGGTTTACGTCCACAACATGCCGGACATACTCGTTGCGAGTTCACTGATACCCAAGGCGCTCGGGGCCAAGGTGGTTCTTGATTTACACGATCCCATGCCCGAACTCATGATGACTATCTTCCGCACTCCCGAGACGAATAGCAGCGTTCGCTGGCTGAAACGGCTCGAAAAATGGAGTATCGCGCGAACGGACCTCGCTGTGACCGTCAATATCGCTTGCAAGCGTATATTCTCCTCCCGCAGTTGTCCGGCGGAAAAGATTGCAGTTGTCATGAATGCTCCGGACAGCCAGATTCTACCCTTACGCGCGCCACAGTCGGAAGGCGCACGGAATCAGGCTGGCGACAGGCCCTTCGTGATTATGTACCACGGATCTTTGGTCGAGCGGAACGGGTTGGACGTCGCTCTGGACGCGCTCGCTCGAGTGCGGGAGACAATCCCGAACGCGGAACTCCGCATTTTTGGCACGCCCACCGCGTTTCTTGATCAGGTGATGGAGTTGGCCCGGAGCCGCGGCCTGCAGGAATCAGTTCACTATCTCGGACGAAAGCAAATGGAGCAGCTCGTCCCCGAACTCGAGAAGTGCGATGTGGGCATCATACCCAACCACCGGAATGCTTTTACGGAGATCAACACTCCGACCCGCGTTTTCGAGTATCTGGCCTTGGGGAAACCTGTAATTGCGCCATCCACCCAGGGCATACGCGATTACTTCAGCACAGAATCTCTTCTATTCTTCGAGCCGGGAAACGCCGTCGATCTCGCGCAACAAATCGAATACGTATTCTCCCACCCTCGCGAAGTTACCGAGATCGTGCGAACCGGGCAGAAAGTTTATGGGGAGCACACCTGGGACTGCGAGAGAGAGACACTGCTCAGCCGGGTGAGCGGAATTCTCAGCAAGAGATAGCTCGAAGTGCCCGAACGGCGAACGCCGCTGCTCGCATGAGTGAGGATAAAATGGATCAACGGAATTCTCTCCTGCCTTATGTTCTGGTCACCCCCGCTCGAAACGAAGCGGCCTTCATCGAGAAGACCATCGAATCGATGATTCGTCAGACCGTCCTGCCGGTGAAGTGGGTGATCGTGAACGATGGCTCGACCGATACTACGGGGAGTCTCGTAGAAAAGTACGCCGCGCGCTTTGACTGGATAGAATTAGTGAATCTTCCGGTGCGCAAAGAGCGGAATTTCGCCGCGAAAGTTTATGCTTTCAACGCCGGCCTGGATAGATTGAAGGATGTCCGTTACGAAATCATCGGCAATTTGGACGGCGACGTTGGCTTGGATGAAGACCATTTTGAATTTCTCCTGAATAAGTTCAGCGATGATCCTCGCCTGGGAGTCGCCGGAACAATTTTCAAAGAAGAAGGCGGCTACAGCTCGGAAACGAACAGCTTTGAAGGGCAGAACCACGTGTCCGGCCAGTGCCAGATATTCCGGCGCGAATGCTTCGAACAAATTGGCGGGTATTTCGCGAACAAAGCCGGGGGCATCGATTGGATTGCAGTCACCACCGCCCGCATGATGGGCTGGACCACGCGTTCTTATCGCGAGAAGTCATTCTTCCATTTCAGGCATCTAGGCACGGCTGAGCGCGGCGTTTTGGCTTCCTCATTTTCGTACGGTGAGAAAGACTACTACCTGGGCGGCCATCCCATCTGGGAGCTATTTCGCGTCACGTATCGGCTGTCCAAGCCGCCCTACATTCTGGACGGGCTGGCATTGGGCTTGGGTTATGGCTGGGCCATGCTGCGACGCGTCAACAGGCCCGTTTCCAAGCAGCTCATTGCCTTTCACCGCAAAGAACAGATGCGCAAGCTGTCCGTCGTTCTGAAATCTCTGGTGTCGTTCAAACCGATCGATAAGTTCAAAGTCCTCCCCCAATAGGCGCCCATTGCTTACTCTTACTGATCAAGCTCAAATCGTGAACGAAACTCAAATCGCGAAAGTTCAGGCGGCCGTCGTCCGTTTTACGAATTGGCTCGACCAGTTCGGCGAGACTTCCTACGATCACCAGAGCTTCTTTGCCAGCGATCTGGCGCGCGGCGCCAAGTCTTTGTATTACAAAAAGCCGCTACTCGGAACTCTGGCCGTTTCTCCCATGATCTTCTGCGAAGCGTTTGTGCCCTCGGCCCGCAGGCTCTTCTGGAAACCGCAGAGATTCCCGATCGCCGACGCTCACTACGCGATGGGGTTCGCTTTCCTCTCGCGCGCCTTTGGAAAGAGGCAGTACTATGAGCGAGCGGTGCATTTTCTTGAGGTTCTGAAGGAAACCCGGGCTCCCGGTTATGACGAATACTGCTGGGGATATCCCTTCAACTGGGAAACCCGGCGCGGGACCATGTGGCAAGACACTCCGCTCATAACCACCGTGCCCTACGTCTACGAGGCCTTTCGAGAGGTTTACCAGATCGATGGGGATCCGCAATGGCGGGAAATCATGCATTCGATCGTGCGGCACGCCATGAAGGACTACCAGGATGTCGAGACTTCGCCGAACGCTTCCTCCTGTTTCTATAACCCTGGACCTGAGGACTCGAGCGGCGTGATAAACGCGAGCGCTTACCGCGCGTTTCTGCTTACCTCCGCCGCGCAGGAATTTTCCGACGAGCGTTATCAAGAAGTCGCCGACCGCAATTTGAACTTCGTGCTGCAAGCGCAAAATGCGGACGGTTCGTGGCCTTACTCCACGGATGAAGAGAGGCTTTTCGTCGATCACTTCCATACTTGTTTCGTGCTAAAAGCGCTGGCCAAGATCGAGGCCATCACAAAAAATCCCGCAGTGCACCAAAGCTATCGAGCGCGGGGTCGATTACTACGTCAAAAATCTCTTCGATGAAGAGGGATTGCCCAAGCCTTTCTCGCGCAGGCCTCGCATGACCGTCTATCGGCGCGAGCTGTACGATTATGCCGAGTGCATCAATGTAGGGGTGCTGCTGGCCGGCCGCTTCCCTGCGCTCGACGAAATTCTAGCGCGCGTCACCAGTCTGGAAGGATGGCAGAAGTCCGACGGCTCCTTCCGCAGCCGCCAGCTTCTCCTCGGTTGGGACGACGTTCCGATGCATCGCTGGGCTCAATCACAATTGTTTCGAAGTCTTAGCTTCCTGCTCTATCGCAACACTCCGGACTCCGAACTCAAGTCTCCAGGACGGAATTAGTCAATTTTATGTGCGGCATTTGCGGACAATTTAACTTCGGGAGCCAGGCTCCGGTCCTTCGCCAGAATCTTGAGCGAATGACGCGAAGCATCATCCATCGCGGGCCGGATGACGAAGGCTATTTCGTAGCGGGCCCGCTCGGGTTCGGTTTCCGTAGGCTTTCGATCATCGATCTTGCGCTCGGGCATCAGCCCATGTCCGACCGCGAAGAATCCGTCTGGGTGATTTTCAATGGCGAAATTTATAATTTCCCGGAGCTCAAGCGCGAACTTGAAGGCCTCGGGCATATATTCCGAACCAAATGCGATACCGAAGTCATCATCCACGGTTACAAGCAGTGGGGCGATGATGTCCTGAATCACTTGAACGGGATGTTCGGACTGGCGATCTGGGACGTGCGCAAGCAGCGCCTCGTCATCGCTCGGGATCCGTTCGGCATCAAGCTGATTTATTACAAGATCGATAACGGCAGCGTTGCGTTTGGATCCGAAATTCGCGCCGTAGTCGCCGCCACGGACGAAAAGTCTGAAGTCGATCCGGTTTCGCTGAATCTCTTCCTCCGCTACCGCTACACGCCCTCGCCTTACACAATATTCAGCGGCGTTCGGAAGCTCGCTCCGGGAACTATGCTGGTTTTTGAGAAGGGTAATTACTGCCTGCGGCGTTGGTACAACTATAAGCCCACGCCATTTTCGCCGGCGAAGTCTCCGAAAGAAGCTATCGAAGAGTTGTGTGAGCTATACAAGCAATCGGTGAAACGTCAGCTGCTCAGCGATGTGCCGCTGGGACTTTTGCTCAGCGGTGGCGTCGATTCCGGGCTGTTGCTTGCGCTTATGAATATGTACGGAAAGTCCTGGCGCACCTATACGGTTGGATACGGTTCGAGCTTTGCCGATGACGAGCTTGCGGACGCCGCAGACACCGCCGCTCATTTTGGCTCGCAACATACTTCCGTGCTGCTCGACCGGAAGACTTTTGAGGACGCACTCCCCCATATCGTTTCGTGCCTGGAGGAGCCCATCGCGTCTTCGTCTATCGTGCCCATGTATTTTGTGTGCAAACGCGCTCGCGAAGACGTCAAAGTCGCGCTTGTGGGCCAGGGCCCGGACGAATTGTTCGGCGGCTATCGGCGCCATCTCGGTGTGCGGTACGGGTCGTATTGGGGAGCCTTGCCCAAGTCCGTGCGCGCAGCTGTTGGCTCGATGATCACCGCACTGCCGCGCAACGAGACTCTGAAACGAGGTATCTACTCGCTCGATCTTCCCGAACGAATGAGGCGCTATCAGAACGTTTTATCGCTGCTGCCGGGAAACGAAATCGATGGACTCTTCCAGGATGGAGTTCTTCCTCCCGCGACATCCGACAAAATCCTCGAGTGCTGGCAGGATCTGCCGCCGCTGATGGACGAAACGGACGAACTCGGAGGTTTTCAGTTCGTGGAGCTGCGATCCACGCTACCAGATGAACTGCTCATGTACGCAGACAAGCTTTCCATGGCTCACGGCCTCGAAGTTCGCGTGCCCTTTCTGGATAAGGAAATCGTGGAGTATGCCGAGAGGTTACCCTCGAATCTGAAAGTTCGAAATGGGTCGGGAAAATGGGTGCATCGCCAGGTTTGCCAGGCGCTGCTTCCCCCGGCGATCTTGAAGCGGAAAAAAAGAGGGTTTGGCGTGAATGTTGTGGATGATTGGTTTCGCGGCACCGCCAATCGCAAAATGGAAGAAATTCTGTTGGATAAAGACAGCCAGATTTACAACTACCTGCGCCCGTCGGCCGTGAAGCAAATCTTCGAGGAGCATCGCTCCGGTCAAAACGATAATCATAAGGTCCTCTTCAGTCTCGTCGTTTTTGAAGAATGGCTTCGGGCGCACGAGGAACCCGTAGCGGCGTTGAGCTAGGAGCCTCGCGATGATTGGCGTCATTGCAGATCCTGCCGAACACGGCGTCGTCCGCGAGTTCTTCGAGCTCTTCAAAACTCCGTGGGGATTTTATCGGCGAGATCGGCAGTACGACGTCGTGCTCTGCGCCGGAGAAGCCCCGTTCGACGGGACCGCCAGGCTTGTCCTCTTCTACGCCGGCAAAAACATTCAGTTTGACCGCGAACGAAAGCTCCGCACCGTTTCGCAGCGTAACCAGACTTTTCTCCTTACACAGCAGGGAAGGCGAATCCCCATCTACGGGGACGCTGTCACTTTTCCGGAGATGGCGGACGCCCCGCTGACCGAAGAAAGCTCCCGCGAGTGCGCAGCATATCTCGACGAGTCAGACGGCAGAACACTGGCGCGAATCGGCTACGACTTGTTCAGCGAGGTTCGCTCTTTGCTGACGGCCGGGCAGCCGGCCGCGAACGCCGCCATGCCAGCGCTCGAGCTGCACATCGCGTTTCTGCGCGACCTGATAACCAGGTGCGGAGTTCCCTTGGTGGAAATTCCACCGGTTCCGGACGGTCATCGATTCATCGCCTGCCTGACCCACGACGTGGACCATCCTTCGATTCGCCGCCACAAGTGGGACCACACCATGTTCGGTTTTCTATATCGCACCGTCTTCGGTTCGTTCCAAAAACTGATTCGCAGGGAAATGTCCTTTGGGGATCTGCTCGCGAACTGGGCCGCGGCTTTGAAGCTGCCGTTTATTCACCTGGGTATGGCGAAAGACATCTGGCGCGAATTCGACGATCGCTACCTGGAAGTGGAAAAAGGCCTTCGCTCCACCTTCTTTGTGATTCCCTTCGAGGGCCAGCCGGGAAGCAACTCTCATGGTCCGGCCCCTGCGATTCGCGCTGCTGGCTATGGCGCGCAGGACATCGCCGATGCGCTCCGCAGGCTCATTGCAGCCGGAGACGAAGTTGGCTTGCACGGGATTGACGCGTGGCGCGACAGTTCCAGAGGACATGAAGAGCTGGAAGAAATTCGCCGCATAACGGGGAGCCCCGAAATCGGCGTGCGCACGCACTGGCTCTACTACAGTCAACAATCGCCGGCAACTTTGGAAGCAGCCGGTGCAGCCTACGACTCAACCATTGGTTACAATGAAACGGTTGGATATCGCGCGGGCACAACGCAGGTGTATAAGCCGCTCGATGCCACCCAGCTGCTTGAATTGCCGCTGCATGTGATGGACACCTCGCTTTTCTATCCCAATCATCTCGGCCTTTCCGCGCAGGAAGCGAAAACACTTGTCGGCCCGATTTTGGAAAATGTCGAGCATTTCGGCGGCGCGCTCACGATCAACTGGCACGATCGCAGCCTCGCTCCGGAACGATTGTGGGGCGGTTTCTATCGCGACTTGATTCGAGATTTGCAGGGCCGCGGCGCATGGTTTGCGACCGCGGGGCAGGCGACCTGCTGGTTTCAAAAGCGCCGCTCGACGAGATTCGAGACGGATTCCAGTCAGCCGGGCGGCGTGCGCGCCACGGTCTCGGTCGATCGCGGCGAAAACCTTCCCGGTTTGCGCTTGCGAAGCCACGCAGCGCGGAAGCCTGGCGCAGACGTTCCGCACGGTTCCGTGAACTACGTTGACAAGCCGGTGGACGAAACCATTGAAGCAAAAGTTAGTCAACCCGAGATCGAATCGGCCACGAGCGGATTAGCATAATGCCACCTACAATAGCGCTGGCTCTCTGGCTGGTTCTTCTGCTGGCACTCCTGCGCTTTGATCCCGCCAAGGAAACCGGCATCTCGCCCGCGTTGTGGGTGCCCGTGATGTGGATGTTCATCATGGGATCGCGGCTGCCTTCGCAGTGGCTCGGAGATCAGGACTTTGAGGCGGCGCTGGCGCTCGAAACGGGAAATCCTCTGGATCGTACTGTTTATTCCGTTTTGATCATATTGGCGATCGGGATTCTGTTGTCTCGATCGTTCAAATGGGACGTCTTCTTCCGGCGCAACCGGGCCCTGACATTATTTCTTTTATTCGCTCTGGTAAGTGTCTTCTGGTCTGACTTCACATTCATCGCCGCTAAAAGGTGGTTCCGCGACCTCGGCAACTATTTGATGATTCTCGTGGTTCTGTCCGATCCACATCCTTCGGAGGCGGTCCGACTTTTTCTGAGACGGATCCACTATTTGCTGGTCCCGCTTTCTGTCTTGCTCGTCAAGTATTACGCACAAGTGGGCAAGCACTATAACCCGTGGACCGGGGCTCCCGAATTCGTGGGGGCCGCGACCAGCAAGAACACGCTCGGCGTTCTGTGCCTGATGAGCGGAATCTTTTTTTTCTGGGACACCGTTTCGCGCTGGTCGCAACGGAAGGACAAGCGCACAAAACAGATCCTGCTCATGAACCTCGCGTTCATGGTGATGACCGTATGGCTGCTGGACATGTCCAAGAGTGCGACCTCCAGCGTTTGTTTGGTGCTTGGGTGTCTCGTGATCCTGGTGACTCACAGCGGATGGGGCCAGCGCCATCCCGGCTTGATCAAAGTGATGATGCCAACCTCGTTCATCCTGTATTTGATTCTGGCATTTGGCCTAGGTCTCAACGGAGAGCTGGCCCGCGGAGTCGGTCGCGACCCGTCGCTTACCGGCCGAACAAACATTTGGCAAGCCGTGCTGAGCACGAACACCAATCCCCTAGTCGGTACGGGCTACGAGAGCTTCTGGCTGGGTCCTCGGCTGCTTCAGGTCTGGAAACTAGCCGGCCCGGTCACCGAGGCGCATGACGGCTACCTGGACGTGTATCTCAACCTCGGCGTCGTAGGACTCGTGCTTCTCACCATACTGCTGATCTCTAGTTACCAGGCCATCTGTAAAAAGCTTACGCCGTATTCCAATTCGGCCTCGCTATTCGTGGCTCTGTGGACCATCGCGCTGTTCTACAACATGACCGAGGCCGCCTTTAAGGCGCCTTTCATGTCTCTTACTTTCCTGTTGGGCTCGATCGCTGTGGCCACACCGGGCAGCGCCCCGGCTCGGGAGCCTTTGTTCGAACGCCCCTCCGCCAAAAAGCGGAAAGATACTTTCGTTCGTGGCGCCCTGCCGGCGCAGCCTCGGAAGAACTTCCTGGGATGATTTCAATGGTTCAAAACGAGGTCGCCGCCATTTCCAAGCCTAAGAGTGGTTCTCCGTCCAATCTGAACGGACGCGCTGAGACCATCAGCTATTTCATGCTCGCCGTGCTGGGATTCTCTTTCTGGTTTTTTATGGTCGTGCCGTTCGCCAGCCACCGGGAAAGCTATTCGTGGCTGGCCTGGGTTCATACGCAAACGTTCGCGCAACAATTCGAATTCGGCCTGTCTTCCACCTATCGACCGCTGGCCCAGGTAGTGACGCGCGTTGGCTTCGTGTTTCTGGATCCGCGGATTTTCCCCACCAGCGTTCCACGTCAGGCTTTGCTGCAGGGTTTTATATACGCAATGTTCGTTCTCGCCTGGTGGCTGATTTACTCCGCGGCTCCGCAGAAGCGCGTGTTTGCCCTGATCGCATTCGTCGGCGGCGGCGTGTTCTTTTCCGGCTACGTTCATCTTTTTCACATTTACGGAATGTTCTACGTGCCCGTGATCCTGATGCTGGGGGCTTTGATCCGCTCCGATGCTTTGGACACTTTTGGCAAGCGGGAAGTGTGGTTCGCGGTCATCGCCACAATACTTGCATTTTGGCACCCGTTTGCCACCGGCCTCTTTGTCGGCTTTTATTTCGGATACTACCTCAGCACGTTTCGGCGGCGCAGCATCGCGCAACACGCCCAGGCCATCACCATCCTGCTCGTGGGCACCTTGTTTATCGCTGCTCTGGTCGTTATTTTCCCGCGGGCCCACATGCCGCTCGAAACCAAGCTATTTGGATTCCTGGTAAGTTACAAAACCAATGAGGTCAATCGCGCTGCATCGCTTGTGGCCTTCCTGTTGGCCCTGGCGGTTGTCCTGAGCACGCGGCTTTCGCCCAAGCTGAAATTCGCCGCTTGTCTCCTGGTGTCGGCCCTGAGCGTTGTGTTTTTCTTGAGAAGCCTGCCGCTGCTGTTTATCTGGTTCTTGGCGGTATTAGTGAAACTATTCCGTCTGCGCCGCTGGAGCCTTTTCTTCTTAATGCTCACGGCCGCAGTGCTCCCACTGGGCGGGGGAATCGGAACTCCGGTCTATGCGCTCTTTGGAATAATCGTATCGGTTTACGCGACGTCTTTGGATTGGGTGCAGGCTGAGAAGGCCGTCTCTTTTATCAAGACTCAATATGTCGTCGGCGCGATCGCTGCGTTGGCGATCGTCGTGATAATGGTGCGGGTGGGTATCAACGTTCCGGTAGTGACTAAAGTCGCAAATCCCCTTCTCGCCGAGCGTGAAAGAACCTATCAATTGGAGCATATTCTGGCCTGGCTGCACGATTCGGACTATTGCGCTTACGACATCGCCTTCGCTGAAAAAGCGGGCAGCCCGATCGAGGATGTGGAAAGCGCGATAACCCGGCGGAATCGGCCGCCCGCGGATATTGAAGACGTTCGGCATTTTTGGGACTCCGATTTGCGGTGCCAGAAGGGTGCGCGCCCCGATGACAAGGGCGGGATTGCTACGATGACTTTTGGTGGGGCATCGCTGGCGAACTCTGTGCCTGTATATCAAGTTGGAGCCAGGTACGCGGGCGACGCCACTGTGTGGATCGGCAATTCTCAGAAATAGCCGGGCGAGGAACGAACTAGGATTCTATTGCGACGATCCATCTCCATCATTATTCCGGCTTTCAACGAAGAGAAGCGTTTGCCCTCCACGCTCTCCAAGGTGAAAGGGTATCTGGCCGCGAGTTCCTGGGAATTCTCGGAGATCGTGGTGGTGGACGATGGCTCTCGCGATAACACAGCTGGAGTAGCCGAGGCCGCTGGAGTGGGCGTCCTGCGGAACCCAGGCAACCGCGGCAAAGGATATTCCGTTCGCCACGGCATGCTCGCAGCCAAAGGCGACTGGGCTCTGTTTTCGGACGCCGATTTGTCCGCGCCCATCGAGGAGCTGGAAACGCTGTGGAGCGCTGCGGAGCGCGAAAGTGCGCAGTGCGTCATCGGCTCACGCGCGCTGGACCGCTCGCTCATCGGCGTCCATCAGCCGGTCTTCCGCGAGAGGATGGGCCGCGTCTTCAACCTGCTCATGCGCCTGGAGACGGGGTTGCCATTCCATGACACGCAGTGCGGATTCAAGCTGTTCGAAACATCCGCAGCGCGCGAGATTTTCACACGTCAGCGCCTGGATGGTTTTGGTTTTGACGTCGAAGTTTTGTTCATCGCCAAGCGTCTGGGATACCGCACCCTGGAAGTCCCCGTGCGCTGGAACGACGTGGCGGGCACTAAGGTCAGCATGCTGCTCGGCGCCAAGGGATTTTTGGATCCATTGCAAGTTCGCTGGAACGGCCTGACGGGCAAGTACCGTTAACCGCCGAATGGCCGAAAAAGATTTATCGCTGGCTGCGTCGCAGATCGACCGCCAGAAAAGAGGCAGGTGAACTTTGGAAGTTTGCGGCAAAGAACTCCGGATCGATGGGAAGTTGATCCGAATCGGATTCATTGATGCAGAGGGCTATCAGTTTCTGGAGGACTCGGAAGCTGCGCTCGTGTCTCTGCGCAAGTCTGGAAAGAGAATTGACCTTTTCACCTTTATCCAGAGGCTCTCCGATACTCCGGCGAAATTGAACTACCCCGCGGAACTCGACAACATGGCCGCACTCCGCGTGACGACCTTTGACGACTGGATGACCAAGCAGATCGATTTCAAGGTCAGGAACAAGGCGCGCAAGGCCGCGAAAAAAGGAGTGGATGTCCGCGAGGCGGTCTTCGACGATGCTTACGTTCGAGGGATACACGCCATTTACAACGAGTCTCCCGTCCGTCAAGGAAAGCCCTTCTGGCACTACGGCAAAGACCTTGAAACCGTGCGCAAAATGAACGCGACTTTCATGGATCGCAGCATCTTCATCGGCGCATATTTCGAAGGCAACCTCATCGGCTTCGTCAAACTCGTGTTTGATGAAAATAAAAATCAGGCGGGCCTGATGCAGATTGTCTCCATGATCGGGCATCAGGATAAGGCTCCGACGAATGCGCTGATCGCCCAGGCCGTTAAATCCTGCGCCGAGCGCGGCATCCCATACCTGTGGTACGCCAATATGTCTTACGGAAAAAAACAGCGCGACGGCCTGGCTGACTTCAAGCGGCACAACGGATTCCAGAAAATCGAGCTGCCCAGATATTACGTTCCGCTGACCGTCGCGGGCCGCATGGCATTCCGCTTGGGCCTGCATCACGGCATGACGCAATTGATTCCCGAGCCCATCGCCGCCACCTATCGGAAATTGCGCAAGCAATGGTATGAAAGAAAACCTTCCGGCGTGGAGAACGCGGAGCCCAAAGAAGCGCCGGAATCTCCGTCGCAATCTTGAGGAAGCGCTTGCTCGAACGCTAGACAGAACCTATGCCAGGAATTGTAGGCCTCATAACCGGGATGCCGCGCGAACGTGCGGAGCGAGAGCTTCTCCGCATGGTCGAAGCCCTGCGTCACGAGGATTTCTACGTGAGCGGCACTTGGATGGACGAGTCCCTGGGAGTGTACGTCGGCTGGGTCGCGCGAAAGGACTCCTTCGCCGATGGCATGCCGCTGCGCAGTGAGCGCGGAGACGTTGTACTCGTTTTCGCGGGAGAGGAATTCCCCGAGCCCGGCATGGTCCAGCATCTGAAACAGCGCGGTCATGAATTCAGCGCTGCCGGGCCTTCCTATCTGGTTCACTTCGCGGAAGAAGACTCCTCGTTCCCTGCTGGATTGAATGGCAGATTTCACGGCCTCCTCGTCGAGCGCAGCCGCGGAACCACGACGCTTTTCAATGATCGCTACGGCATGAACAGGCTTTGCTATCACCAATCAAACGATGCGTTCTATTTCGCCGCCGAGGCCAAGGCCATCTTGGCCGTGCGTCCCGAACTCAGGAGCACTGATCCAAGAGCTCTGGGAGAGTTCATCTCCTGCGGCGCAGTGTTAGAAAATCGCACACTGTTTGAGGGCATTCACACTTTGCCGCAGGGTTCCGCCTGGGTATTTCGGAACGGAGCGCTCGAAAGTAAGGCTGCTTATTTCCACGCGAAGGAATGGGAAAGTCAGGAAACGCTCGTGCCCGAATCCTACTATCAGGAACTTCTGAAAGTTTTCGCGCAGAACCTGCCGCGGTATTTCGAAGGGCCCCAGCGCATCGCCATGTCACTCACCGGCGGACTGGACACACGCATGATCATGGCCTGGCAAAAATGCCCGCCAGGATCTCTCCCCTGTTACACCTTCGGAGGTATGTACCGCGATTGCCAGGACGTCACGCGCAGTCGGCAAGTGGCCGCCATGTGCGGCCAGCCACATCAGGTGCTTACCACGGGTAAGGAATTCCTCGAGCAGTTTCCGCGCTACGCCGAGCGCACCGTGTACCTCACCGACGGCTGCGCCGACGTCAGCCGCTCTCCCGACCTCTATTTGAACGAGAAAGCCCGCCACATAGCGCCAGTTCGAATGACGGGCAATCTAGGTGGAGAAATCCTTCGGGGGGTGCGTTCGTTCAAACCCGTCGCTCCTCTGCCGGGGCTGTTCCAATCTGACGTTCTGAGCTCCGTCCGCCAAGCGAGCGACACCTATGCGGGCCTAATAGCCGGAAATCCAATTACCTTCGCCGCGTTCAAGCAGAGCCCTTGGAATCACTACGGCATTCTCGCGCTGGAGCAAACGCAGCTCTCGTTGCGCACTCCATTCCTCGACAATGATTTGGTTCGCACCGTATTCCGCGCGCCCGCGTCCGCGCTCGAAGGCAACGAAGACTCTCTCCGTCTGATTGCCGACGGAAAAAAGGAACTTCTGGAGATTCCGACCGACCGTGGCCTAGCCGGAGAACGCACCCGCGTTTCAGCGGCGGCGCACCGCAGCGTCCTCGAATTCCTGTTCAAAGCGGAGTACGCATACGACATGGGAATGCCCCAGGCCGTGGCCCGCATCGACCACGCCTTCTCTGCCTTTCACCTAGAGCGCCTCATTCTCGGGCGCCACAAAGTCTTCCACTTCAGAATTTGGTACCGCGATGCCTTGGCTGGCTACGTGAGGGAAACGCTGCTCGACCCGCGCAGCCTCGGCCGTCCCTACGTGGAACGAAAGCGAATTGAGGAAGTGGTTCAAGGTCACCTGAAGGGCGACCGCAATTACACCAACGAGATACACAAGCTGCTGACGCTCGAGCTGATCCACCGCCTCTTCCTGGACAAAGCAGAAACAGGCGCAGCTACAAAACGCTCCAGCGTGCCTGTAGCGTCTCTCGCCGACTAGGTTAGTTAATCGTAGCCTTCAAGTTCGAGGGGGCGGCTGGAGGATCGCCGGAACCAGCCGTGTCCAGCGGATGCGGATAAGTGTAAGGCGTGTAATACGTCGTCCAGGTATTCACCGTCGCGCACTGATAGAGAGTCTGCGTATCGGTCGCCCAGTAAGCCACCAGCGGCAAGCAATTCGAAGGGCGCGAAGAGAGTGATCCGGCGCCGACTCCGACTACTCCGGTAAAGCCCGTGCAAGAACCGGTTCCAGGTGTAGTGCAGAGATAGTAGTCCGAATTGGGGATCAAGACGGTCGGGTCGTCGTTCAGATAGAACGAACCGCCTCCCGTCGAATTCCATGTATCCATCCACTCGTAGACAGGCTCGAGAGCTTGTCGGGGCCAGGCGCAAGGCGAGGAAGACGAGCAGCCCGTCGCCGAGTTAGTGACATTCGGGAAACCGTTAACCAGCAAATCTCCCACACCTTGGCCCGGTTGATCCATGCAGCGATATCCCGTGAGGACGGCAAGGTTCTCGTCCCAATTCGAGCCCGTTCCCGTGAACGAAGTTCCGCAATAGCCCCATCCGTTGGGCGTGGCTACTTGCGTGTACGTGCTGTTGTCCTTGCGCATCGAGTGGATCGTCACAAATTCCTGATACACAGGGGAGCCGGAATTATTGGCGGTATTGCCCCACATAAGTTCGGTACCGCTCGAAAGGAACATGAAATTGAATCTGCTGCTGCCGCCCACGACCAGGTTGTTGTAAACCTCGTGGGCGCGGCATCCGCGTCCTCGATCCCCACCGGGCCCCGTGGGGTGGGTTTGCAATTCGACGCCACTCATTACGTTGTAGCGCCAAACATACCGGCCGCCGTGATCGCAGTCATTCGCCGGCGCGGTGGAAATGTTGGCCGGATTATTGAAATAATTATTTTCCACGAACAGGAAGCGATTGGAGCCGAAGGTGGTTGTATCGGCCCAGGAGTTATCGCCATTTCCAGCGGTCTCATTGTTCCAACCGACTTCATTGACTTTGACTCCGTTCCAACCGCCGGACGTTGGCACGTCAAAGAAGTTGTGGTCCACAACGCCGTAGGTCCAGCCGCCGATGGTCATGTCCGTCACCGAAATTCGATTGAAGTGATTGTGGTCCACTCGGACGGCTTGCGACTTTCCTTGAATTTGCACCGTGCCGTGGTAGGTGGACGTGCTCGATCCCCAATTGAAGGTGAGCCCGGTGAGCCGGAAGGATTTTCCCGAGGCGGTCGTGATGTCAAACGTTCCCGGGTCGCTGCCGCTATGATTCAGGTTATCAACAATGATGGTGTTGTCGTTGGCCACGCAGCTTGTGCTGGAGGGGCTGCACGCCCCTGTCACGGTGCTTTGTCCCTGAATGGTAGTCGAGAAGACTTGATTGTAATTGACGCTCGTACTCCAGGTGCACGTGCCCGCAGGGATGACAACTGTCGTGCCGTCAGCCGACACGCTGTTCAGGGCAGTCTGCACATCCGACTGAGAGCAGCTCGCGGCATTAATCGTCTGCGCGCTTGCTCTCGGACAAAACAGCGCGATTACGCAAGAAACCAGTAAGAAGAATTTCAGCATTCGGGTCATCCGCCGCCATCCCTTGAAGGGCTGGAACTATGGTTAGCCTACTCTCTATCGCATACATTCTGCTCCGTGTGCCTCGGCCATGGCCACTGTACGCGAGGACAGTCTTGGGACAGGTTGGAACCTGACTTTGTAACCCGAACGATGCCCTGGACTTAACTCATAGCCTAGGGGCCTGACGGAAAGCTGTTGCGCTGGAGCCGCCCCCAGCCCACGATTCCAAGGTGGTACTGCTCGTAAGACGCCAAGGACGTGCGGCGTGAACACTTGCAGCGGCCACGATAGCATGTGAGGATTTGGCACAGTTGGACTTGAAACAGAATCTTCAAATCCGTGAAGAGAATGAAAGCCGCCAAACCGCCGGGGATTTGTCTGATTTGAAGGCGCCCGGGGCCGCCCCCAAGATCGAAGTGGCCTTGCTCACCGGCGGAATTGACAAGCACTACACCTTCGGCCTCGCAACAGAGCTTCACTCAAAGGGCGCAACTCTGGATGTGATCGGCAGCGACACCCTGGATGACCCTGAATTCCATGGCAAGCCCCGATTAAACTTTCTCAATCTGCAAGGCAGCCAGCGCCCGGACGTCAGTCTGCTGAGAAAAGTCTTCCGGCTTCTAAAGTATTACGCCAGGTTGATCGGCTACGCCTTCACCGCCAAGCCAAAAATCTTTCACATCTTGTGGAATGGCAAGCTCGAGATCTTCGATCGCATGGTGCTGACGCCTTTCTTCAGTTTTCTGGGTAAAAAAATCATCCTTACCGTCCACAACGTGAACGCAGGCAGGCGCGATTCCAAAGATACGCGCCTCAACCGGCTGAGTCTGCGAACCCAGTATCGTCTGGCTGACCGCCTTTTCGTTCACACCGAAAAGATGAAGCTCGAACTCTGCGAAGAGTTTGGCGTACAAGCAGCCGCCGTAGTGGTCATACCGTTCGGGATCAATAACGCAATCCCGAACACGCGCCTCTCCCAGAGCGAAGCAAAGCAGCGGCTGGGCATCCCAGACAACAAAAAGACGATTTTGTTTTTTGGCCGAATCGCCCCCTATAAAGGGCTCGAGTTCCTCGTCGCCGCATTTCAGCAGCTTCGCGCCCGGCGCGATGACTACCGCTTGATCATCGCGGGGAGGCCGGAGAACGACGCACAAAACTACTGGAACGCCATTCAGAACGAGCTCCAGGATGAAGTCCGGACCGGCCGAGTTCACATCCGAGCCGATCATATTCCGGACGACGAGACTGAGCTTTACTTCAAAGCCGCCGATGTTCTCGTCCTGCCTTACCGGCACATCTACCAAAGCGGGATTCTTTTTCTGGGGTACAGTTTTGGCCTTCCAATCCTCGCGTCCGACGTTGGCTCTCTGAAAGACGACATCGTCGATGGCGAAACGGGCTACGTATTTAAATCCGCAGATGCCGCCGACTTGGCCGCGACTCTCGAACGCTACTTTTCGAGCGACCTATTCGCAAATTTGAACGTCCGACGGCAGGGTATACGCGACCTCGCAGCGAAGCGCCATTCCTGGGACGAGGTGGGCCAAATCACGATGGCCGTTTACGCAAATTTGCTCCGGATGCCTTCTCCCGGGAAACTGGCTCCGCGCGAGCCGGCAAAGGCCTCGCTCGATATGCGGGATCACTCATGAGCGTGCAGCAACAGCCGCTGGACGCGCTTCTCAGCACCGATCATTTGCAAGCAGACCTGAAGGGACACTCCGTTCGCGGAGGCGTTCTCAATGTCACCTCGCAGGGCGCCCAGTTCCTTATTTTGTCGATCTCAACGGTGTTCCTCGCGCGGCTCCTCACTCCCGCAGACTTCGGATTAGTCGCCATGGTCTCTACCATCACAGGGCTCGGCCAGGCATTCGCGGATCTCGGCCTCTCTGAAGCTACCATCCAGCGCAAGGAAATCACTCACGATCAAGTCAGCTCCTTGTTTTGGCTGAACCTCGCCATCGGGCTGGGCCTCATGCTCATCACCATCGCATTGGCGCCGGTTTTGGCGAAATATTATCGGGATGCGCGGATTGTAAACATCACCTTGGTGGTGTCTCTCGTGTTCGTGATCGGAGGTTTGAGGGTCCAGCCCGATGCCATTCTGAAGCGTCAGATGCGCTTTTCATGGCTCGCCATTCGTGACGTAGCTTGTTGTGTTGTGGCGGTCCCCGTTGCCATCGCGATGGCGTGGCGCGGAGCGAGTTACTGGGCGCTGGTTGCACTGCCATTGATCTTGAATTTCACTCAAATGGTGCTTTCGTGGCTGATGGTCAAGTGGCGGCCGGGCCTGCCGCGCCGCGACGCACACGTTGGTTCGATGATCGCGTTCGGCGGCAATGTCGCCGGTTCGTACTTCCTGATTGCGGTAGCCCGCAGTGCAGACAACGTTCTGGTAGGCCGATATCTCGGGGCGGGCCCGTTAGGTCTTTATTCCAAAGCCTATAATCTGCTGATGCTTCCCGTGCGGCAACTCAGCGCGCCGGCCGGCAGCGTAGCCATCCCGGCGTTCAGTAGAACACAGTCGGATCCCGAGCGCTTTGCGCGGTACTATCTACGCACCGTGAACTTGATCATGTGGGTAGCTGCTGCCATTTTCGGATTTCTTTTCGTGGCTGCACAGCCGGTCATCATTCTCATGCTGGGAAATCAGTGGCGGGCGGCCGCGCCTGTTTTTCAGATCCTGGCTATCTCTGCGCTGGCGCAGCTGCTGCTGGAGTCGACCATCTGGCTATTCGTCAGCCGCGGACAATCGCATCAACTTCTCCGGCTTTTGCTGGTCATTGGTCCCATAATCGTAGTCAGCTACGCCATCGGCCTGCCCTTCGGCATCAAGGGCGTGGCTTTATCCGGCTCCTTGGTTCTGCTCGCTATTCTCCCGTGGATGCTCAAATTCTGCTTCCGCGGCACGCAATTGACCTTGCAGCGCCTTGGACGTGCTCTTCTGTATCCGATTTCGCTGAGCCTTGCCGGTATTTTTCTTGCCGAACTTGCCTTACACTCAATCGGCCCCCAGCGTATATTCTCGCAGCTTCTCGTTATCGCGTTGAGTTTCGCTGCAGCCTATTCGCTTTCGGCTCTTATACCTCCTGTACGAGAGGAGATCCTGTCCCTTAAGAAACTATCGAGCGAATTGCGGCTGTCCAGCCAGCCGGTCTCGCCCGTTGCATAGGAAACTGTCGTGACGATTCAGCGGATAAGCAGCGCGCAAAGCGAGGATTTGTTCGATGGCTTGGAACGTCTCGCTCAAATCCGTGCCGCCGCCACAACCTTAGGCGAGTCAATGAAAGTCTATCAAATCGATCCGACAACGGACGCGCGATGGATGGAACTTGTGGACCGGCATCCCAAAGCTTCCGTGTTCCATACCGTAGGCTGGCTTAGAGCGCTGGAGCGTACCTACGGTTATTCGCCACTGGCGTTCACGACTTCGTCGCCGTCTCAAGATCTGAAAAATGGGCTGGTGTTCTGTGACATTAACAGTTGGCTTACGGGACGTCGTCTTGTATCGCTGCCCTTTTCAGATCATTGCGAACCCATTTGCGATACCCCCGGGGAAGTGCATTTGATGATGCGCCACTTGCAGGCTGCCATGGAACAACACAAATGGAAATATCTCGAAGTTCGCCCCATCCGCGGAAATTTCGAAGCATCCGGCGATACCATGGCCTTTCATCCCACGGCCGCATTCTTCCTGCATAGAATGGACCTGCGCCCGGCTCTGGATCATATTTTCGGCAGCCTCGACAAAGACTCCATTCAACGCCGGATCCGGCGGGCCCAGCGGGCCGGGCTGGTCGAGAAATGCGGCAGCTCCGAGGAACTGCTCAAGGAGTTCTACACTTTGTTTGTAATGACCCGGCGCCGGCACCACCTGCCGCCGATTCCATACAACTGGTTCCGAAACCTGATTCAGACCCAGGGCGACGCGCTCGAGATCCGCATGGCCTATAAGGGCAATCGTCCGATCGCCGCCATTCTTACTTTGCAATTCAGGAACACGGTATATTACAAGTACGGATGTTCCGATAAGCAGTTCAATAAATTCGGAGCCACGCCCTGGCTTTTGTGGAACGCGGTCGCCTCCGCCAAAGCGAAAGGCGCAAACGAATTTGACATGGGCAGAACGCAGGAGGACAACGCGGGCCTGCTGGCTTTCAAGAACCACTGGGTGCACCAGCCGGAAAGATTGGTGTACTGGAAATACCCCGATTCTCCGGCGCTGGTTTCCTTTGATCGCTGGAAATTGAACGCGGCCAAGCGCATATTTTCATACATGCCGGAGAAATTGCTCACCATCAGTGGAAGGCTCATCTACCGCCATATCGGCTAGTAACCAAAGCGTGCGACGCAGCGAGCGTAGCAAGAAGAAGGAACGAGCTGCCGGACCGGGGTCTGCAGCTTGCGCATTGCGGAACGAGGCCACTGAGGCGTATTGCCAACCGTCGAAGCTGTTTGGGTTTTCTGGACATTCTCCGCAGCAAAAAGAAGAGGTCAAGTCGTGATTCGAGCTCTCTCGGACTACTACCGCCTGCCCGCCGGCTTGTTCAACGGCATATCCTCGATTTCTGATTCTGCGTCCGCGGAAGCCGGTTTCTTTCAATTCAGCGGCAATATTTGCTTCGGACGCAGCACGTCGGGCGTCTCTGCGGATGTCGCAGGCTCCCGACAATTCGACGCCTCGAAACACGTTCGCTTCGACGGCCAATCGATTCGACTCCCATTTGAGTTCGCCGAAGTCATCGAGAATCTCCGCATGGAACGCTACCGGCGGAATATGATTCCGCTCAAGAAGACTTTTGCCGCGAGCGAACCCGTCCGCAGGCTGTATTACCTCGTCCGCGAATGGTTGCCGGTTTCGGTCCGCCGCCAGTTGCAGAAAGTTTACCTACGCGACTGGAAGGAGCTGCCCTTCCCCATCTGGCCCGTGGATTACACTGTGGACACGCTTCACGAGAGATTCCTGCGCCTGGCCATGGAAACGAGCGGAACGAAGAAAGTCCCCTTCATCTGGTTCTGGCCGGAGGCCGCGCCCAATTGCTTGATCATGACCCACGACGTGGAAACTGCCGCAGGCCGTGATTTCACCCCCACGTTGATGGCCCTTGACGCTTCGTACGGAATCAAAGCGTCCTATCAAGTGGTCCCGGAAGAGCGCTACACGGTTCCCGATGAGTATGTACGGCAGATCCGGGCTGGCGGCTGCGAGTTCAATGTGCATGACCTGAGCCATGACGGGCGGTTATATCAAGAGAAAAAGATGTTCCTCCAGCGGGCCAGGAAAATTAACGACCACGTCAAGAAGTTCAAAGCACGCGGCTTCCGTGCGGGCGTCATGTACCGCAATCTGGATTGGTACGGCGCGTACGAGTTTTCTTACGACATGTCCGTGCCGAGCGTTGCGCACCTCGAGCCGCAGCGTGGTGGCTGTTGCACCGTGATGCCGTATTTTGTCGGGAACATCCTCGAGCTGCCCCTTACCACCACCCAGGATTATTCGCTCTTCTACATCCTGAACGATCGCTCCATCGATTTGTGGAAGACGCAGCTGGAGCTCATCCGGCAAAAGAACGGGCTCATGAGTTTTATCGCTCATCCCGATTATTTGATCGGTTCGCGTAACCGCAAGGTCTATGAAACTTTACTCGCTTACCTGCAACAAATCGTTGCGCGCGAAAAGATCTGGGCTGCTTTGCCCGGAGATGTGGACCGCTGGTGGCGCGCTCGCGCTCAGATGCAGTTGGTGCCGTGCGAAAGCGGCTGGGAAATTGTCGGCCCTGAAAAAGAGCGGGCGCGCTTGGCCTACGCTGTTCTCGACGGCGATCGCCTGACCTACGAAATCGCCGGAGCCGCTCGAGAGGAAGTGCGTGGATAATTGTTGAAGCGCTTCCCCTTCGCTTGCCTATGAGCTCAACGCACCAAGCTCTCACGCATGAAGTGGGCGCCCTCGTGATCGGCGGCGATTTCCAGGGACTCGGCATCGTCCGCAGTCTGGGTCACCACCAGGTGCCCGTCGGGCTGATTGATAATGAACTTTCCATCGCACGTTTTTCTCGCTACGCCTCTTTTGCGGAAAAGGTGTCCACATTTGGTGACGCGGGCAGGACCGTCGAAATTCTCCTCGATTTGGCGCGAAAGCGAGACTTGCAGGGCTGGGTCCTGTATCCCACGCGCGACGAGACCGTCGCCGCCATCTCCCAATACAAAGCGGAGCTCGAAAAAGTCTACCGTGTCCCGACCGCTCGTTGGGACACGATCAAGAATCTTTGGGACAAGCGAAACACCTACGATCTGGCAGCGCGCCTCGGAATTCCCGCGCCTCGTACCCAACGCGTTCGCGACAAAAAAGACTTGGACCATCTCGACGTGAAGTTTCCCGTGGCCATCAAGCCGGCCATCAAAGAACATTTCGTGTACGCCACCGCCGTCAAAGCCTGGCGCGCCAATAATCGCGCGGAACTCAAAGAGTGTTTCGAACGCGCCTCGCGATTCATGCCCGTTGACGAGCTCTTGATCCAGGATTTGATTCCCGGCGACGGCGGCAATCAATATTCCTATTGCGCATTTTTCAAAAAGAGCCAAGCCGTCTCGAATCTCGTCGCCTGCCGCCGTCGCCAGCATCCCATCGAGTTCGGAAAGTCGAGCACCTACGTCGAGACTATCGAGCTGCCGTTGCTCGAAGAATATTCCGAGCGATTTCTTCGCGCCATCGATTACTACGGCTTGGTCGAACTCGAATACAAATACGACGCGCGCGACGGCCAATATTATTTGCTGGATGTGAACGGCCGAACCTGGGGATATCACACCATCGGACGCCTCGCCGGCGTGGACTTCCCCTATTTGCTTTTCCTCGATCAGCTGAACAAGCCGGTCGAACAATCGCGCGGAAAAGCTGGAATCCGTTGGATTCGCTTGGTCACCGATTTGCCCGTGGGTTTCTTGAGCATCCTGCAGGGCAAATTGCGCACCGGCCCTTATCTTCGCTCGCTTGGCAGCTTCGACGAAGAAGCTGTTTTCAGCCGCGATGATCCGATGCCCGGCCTGGTCGAAATCGCATTAATCCCTTATTTGGCGTTTAAGCGCGGCTTCTAGCTGCGGAAAGAAAATCATGTCGAATTGTGACGTTGCCATCATCGGCGCCGGTCCCTACGGTCTCTCAGCCGCCGCGCATTTGCGCACGGTGAAAGGCCTGGACGTGCGAGTGTTTGGCCAGCCCATGTCTTTTTGGGATCGCCAAATGCCGCGCGGCATGCTGCTCCGCTCCAATTGGACTGCGACCCAGATCGTCGGCCCGGATCCGTCGCTCAGCCTGGAAGCATTTCAGGACGCGAGCGGCACAAAGTTTTACATGCCTGTGCCGCTCGAACGCTTTGTGGAATACGGCAAATGGTATCAATCGCAGGCGGTGCCGGATCTCGATCAGCGCGCAGTCAGTCGCATCGAGTCTGACGCAAATGGATTTTGCCTAACCCTTAATGACGGCGAGGTGCTCCGCGCTCGTCGAGTGATCGTCGCCGCCGGCATCGCTTGTTTCGCCTGGCGGCCTCCGGAGTTCGATAAGCTCCCGTCGACGCTCGCGTCTCACACTTCCGAGCACCGCGACCTTCGCGGTTTCGCCGGCAAGAAGGTCCTTATCGTCGGCGGCGGGCAGAGCGCCCTCGAATCTGCCGCACTTGTGCGCGAGGCAGGCGGCGAACCCGAAGTAATCTCCCGCTCGCAGGAGATTCACTGGCTCCAGGGCTGGGCCTCGAAAACTCTCCATCACAGGATGGGCGGATTTGTTCGGCGAGTTCTTTATGCCCCTACCGACGTCGGCCCCGCCGGAATCAGCCAGCTACTTGCTCGCCCTGACTTGGTGCGGTGCCTTCCCCGCAATTTGCAGGATCGCTTGCGTAAACGCGCCGTCCGTCCCGCCGGTGCTCGCTGGCTGGTAGAAAGACTTCAGGGCGTTCCCATCCAGCTCGGCCGCTCGGTGAGCTCAGTCCAGACCGTAGGCGAGCAAGTAAAATTGCGCCTGGACGATGGAACTGAGCGAATTGTGGACCACGTCTTGCTCGGAACAGGTTATCGAGTGAACGTTTCCAAATACGATTTCTTATCGGCGAAACTCAAAGAGTCCATCCGCTGTTTCAACGGCTATCCGGTTTTGAAAGCAGGTTTGGAAACTTCCGTGGCAGGCTTGCACATTCTCGGTGCTCCGGCGGCGTGGAGCTTCGGCCCCTTGATGCAATTCGTATCCGGCACTCATTACGCCTCGCAAGCGCTGGTTCGCTGCGTAGCAGGTCAAGCTCACGCCGGCGCCGTCGATTCCCCGCCGGCCCGCAGCCGGTCGGGCGCCGTCACCGACGCCCGTTGAGCAAGCCATGTCAGAAAATATGATTCAGCAAAGCACCGCAGAAGGCGTGAGTGCCTCTATCTCGCCACGACCATCAGCGAATATCCGCCCGCGACGCGAACGGCCAAGTCCTGGTGAATTAAAAACGCAAGCCGTCTCGGAAGACTGAAGATTTTCTGAATCCATTGCGTGCCAAGTTCGTTGGACCGTGGCGCGTAAAAATAGTCCATCACCTGGTAGCCCGTATCGCGGAGAACCGCGAGCGCCAGCTCTTTTGTGAAGTAGTGGATGTGGGCGTGGTCTTCTCGCCGCTTCATCATTCCGTTCTTGCGCAGGACTGCTTGCACCGACATGTCGAGCGGGAAATGGAACAGCTTGAACTTCGCGCGCGGTTGAATTGCCCGCAGGAAGCTGAAGTAATCCTCCAGGTGCTCGACGACGTCGAGAACCAGCAGGAGGTCGTAGAAGGCATCTTCTTGTTTGCTGATGTCCGCGAGTTCGAAGTGGAGCCGCACGTTCGCACGGGATTGCGAAAGCGCATGTGCCTGCGGAGAGATGTCGTATCCCCAGTACTCGCATTCCGAGGGCATCTGCAGTTGTAGCTGCCTTAGGACCTCGCCGGCGCCGCATCCCGCCTCACAAATGGTCCGCGGCGAAATTCCATTTCGTTTTAGCAGTTGGAGGATGTACTTGGCCTTGAAGGGAGATTCCTCCACGTGCCAGGTCGGGTTCTTCTGCAGATATTCGCCGCCCTGATAGATTTCCTTGTAGGGAATGGGGGCGTCGAACTGCCGAGCTTGCGATGGGTCAAGGGTAGCCATGGGATCCTCGCGGGGGAACGAAGCTTATTACAGTGTCCCCGGCAACGCAAGCGCATGAGAAACAGAAGCGCGTCAGGGAGTCCAACGGCACTGCCGCAATTGCCAGTCGTCTCCTTCCGCGACGATGGCTGCGGCGTAACCAGGCTCCGGCGCGAGCGACCGCAAACCCCATCGAGCCTGATCGTCGCTGTTCAGCTTCGCCGGCAGTCCCGGCGTGAGTGAAACGTCAAAGCTCTCGAGCGGAATGTGCAGTCCATCGCCCTTGGCCTTGATGTAGGCCTCCTTGCGCGTCCAGCAAAGAAAAAATCCTTCCGCTCGCAATTCGGTGGGAAGCCTGCCGAGCTCGTCGATTTCCTGCGGAGAGAAATAGCGTTTCGCGATCTCCTCGCCTCCGAATTCCGGCCGGATCAACTCCACATCTATGCCGATTTCGCGATCGCGGCCGATCCCGATCAGCGCGAGCCCCTGCGCATGCGAAAGATTGAAAGAGAGCCGCTGCGGCGATTGGCGCTTGTCGGAAATTGCGGGCTTGCCACGTGGGCCATATACGAATTCGATCGTTTGCGGCGCGCATGAAAGATACCTGCTGAGCAAATCGCGGAGAATTCCGCGGGCGGCGACGAATGCATTTCGATCCCGTTCGAAGATGAATCGTCCCGCGCGTACGCGTTCATCCTCCGCCAGCGTGTTTTCCAGCCGCTGCAGCGCCGCCGAATCCATTGCCAGCGAAGCACGCCACACGTGGATCGTATCGTCCGCTAGCTGGGGCGTTTCAGGCGGCGACAGCCACTCGACCGGACTGCTCATGCGGGCCGTGGTCGGTGATGCCGAAATCCTGAGTTCGTCTCACGTCCTGGAACTATCGTTGGGGCTCGCATCGGCATCAGTCCTAACGCTGTTGGTACGACGGTACTCTTGTAGGCCGCTAAACTCGTGTGTATCATTGGCTTGCAGGTTTAGCAAAGCCAAATTTCGGCCTTGCGCTCGCCTGGGCGCGCTTCGGCCAATGGCGGATTTACAGAGTTCGCTCAAGTCCTCGATGGTCTAGGCACATTATGGTTACGAACCATTTGATCTCGGCTCCCCCTCCGCTATTCAGCGTGATCATTGGGGCCTATAACGACTGGGCTCCGCTCGACCACTGTCTGGCCTCCCTAGGCAAACAGACGAATGCCCCAAGCTTTGAAGTCATCGTAGTGGACGACGGCAGCCAAGAAGCCGCCCCCGAATCCATCGAGCGCCGGAACAGCCAATACCCGTTGAAGCTCGTTCGCCAGACTCATGCGGGAGTTGCAGCTGCCCGGAATCGAGGCGTCCAGCTCTCCAGCGGCTCGATACTTTTGTTCGCAGATGCAGACTGCAGATTCAAAGCGGACTGCCTCGCTGTCCTGAGTTCCATCGTCTCCGCCTCGCCGCAGCATGACTGTTTTCAGCTCCGCCTGACTGGAGATTCCTCCAGCGCCGTCGGCAGAATGGAAGAGCTGCGCCTGATCACACTTCAGGCTCATCTGCTTCAACCCAACGGCTGCATTCGCTACCTGAATACGGCCGGATTCGCCATTCGGCGAGCGAGAGTGAACACCGAAGGATTTGTATTTGATCCCGCCGCACGCAGAGCCGAAGACACGCTTGTCCTTGCCATTCTGATGCTGGACGGCGAGCTTCCCTTGTTTGTTCCGGACGCCGTCGTGCAACATGCCATTTCAATTTCCTTGGCCGAGTGTTTCCTCAAGGGCGTCTGGTCCGCGTTCCAGGAAGGCAGAACCTTTGACCTTATCGCTTCCAAGGGCGTGAAAATTCGAGTGAGTCATCGCGAACGCCTCAGCATGCTTTCGACCATGTGGAAGACTTCCGGACAGCCATCGATCGGAAGGTCGGCATGGTTCGCGCTCGCCGCCCGGCAATCTTTCCGCCTGATGGCTTCATATGTTTACCGATCTTTCCGATCGGCTATCCGACTGGCGCACCTCGACAGATTTTTTCTAGCAGACGCGGCTTCGCGCCGCGTAACAACCATGCTCCTGCCGAGTCGGACACATATCCAAATATCCGAAAACTTGAGTTCCGGCTATCAGAGTAAGGTCAGGTGAAGCCCTTCTGGACCGGTTGTGTGCTGGGCATCGCGTTAGGGAAAAACGTTTCCATTGGCTGCCGTCGGGGCCAGCCGGCTCGCAGCGGAGTTCTACACCAAAGACATTATTTTCAGTACTTTGAGCAATAGAAGACATGGCCAGGAAATTGCATAATTCAGTCGTAGCTATGCTACTAGGCGAGACCACTCCCGATCCGCGCGTACCCAGTCGCGCCGGGATTGAACACCCATGGAATCAGAAGTGACACCCACGACCAACGTAATGCCCGAGCCCGTCACCCACTCGAGCACCCTGGTCAACAGCCCGCAAGATGAGACCACGCGCCAGCTCGCCCGCATTTGGCAAGAGCTGCTCGGCGTGGAGTCCGTCGGCCTTGATCAGAATTATTTCGATCTTGGCGGAGATTCAGCCCTCGCCGTTCACCTTTTCGCTCAAATCGAAAAGTCGTTCGGAGTCAAACTGCCCCTAGCCACACTTTTCGAAGCTCCCACCATCGAGGAGCTGGCCCGTATTGTTCAGAGCGAAGTTCCATCCACCGGATGGAATCCATTGGTCGCCATTCAGCCAACAGGTTCGCGTCCTGCGTTTTTCTGCATCCATGGCGCCGGCGGAAACGTTCTAATTTATCGCGAGCTTTCGCAGAACTTGGGCTCCGACCAGCCCTTCTACGGATTGCAATCTCAGGGATTGGACGGCAGTTGCCCGCCGCTCACAAGAATCGAAGATATGGCAGCCTTGTACGTAAAAGCGATCCGGAGGCAACAACCGCACGGGCCTTACATGGTCGGCGGCTACTGCGGCGGAGGATTGGTCGCGTACGAAGTGGCTCAACAACTCCGCAGCGCGGGAGAGGAAATCGCCCTCCTCGCGTTGTTTGACACCATGAACCCGTGCAAGATTCAGCCTCCCTCGGTGGCCAGCCGGACCTACTATGACCTCGAGCGGCTATGGTTTCATGCCGCCAATTTCATGCGCCTGGATTTTGAAGGCAAATCCAGTTTCTTTCGAGAAAAGATCCACGCACTCAAGAGCCGCCTGCCCGTTTGGTGGGGAATGATACTCGCCAAGTTCGGCGAAAAATCCGAGCAGGTTTCTGGGCCGCGTGTGCTGGGACAGATCTGGCAAGCGAACGACGTCGCCTGCCAAAACTACGTTCCCCAGCCGTTTCCCGGCGTCCTCACCGATTTTCGCCCCTTGAAGCAGTATCGCTCGCTCGATAAACCCGACGCGAAATGGGAACGTCTCGCGTTGCAGGGACAAAACATCGTCGTTCTTCCCGTCTATCCTGCCGGCATGCTCCTTGAACCATTCGTCAAGCATCTTGCCGTCGCGCTGAAGAAAGTCATAGACGGCGCGATTCGTAAATAGCGAATCCGCGAATCGCCTGCGGCCCGAATCTTCCCATTCCGTATTTGCATCGCCTGTCGGGCGCATATACATATAATGGCTTGGAGGAATTGATGGCAGCTCCCAGCGATTGGTCCAAAACCTGGACGTTCTTTGAAAACGCCTGGCACGAGGGGAACGTGCCCATCATGGGTCCCCGCACCCACGCAGCTTGGCTTTGCTCCATAGTCTTCGATGGTGCGCGGCATTTCGAAGGCGTTGCGCCCGATCTCGATCTTCACTGTGCGCGCGTCAATGAGTCCGCGGTGAAGCTTTTCCTCAAGCCCGTGGTTTCCACCGAAACCTGGATCAAGCTCGCGCGGGAAGGATTCACTCGCTTCGATAAAGATGCTGCGCTCTACATTCGTCCGATGTATTGGGCGGAGAAGGAAGGGCCCTGGGTTCAAGCGCACGATCCCGAATCAACCCGCTGGTGTCTCTCGATTTACGAAGCGCCCATGCGTCCCCCGAAAGGTTTCTCGGTGACTTTGTCTCCCTATCGCAGGCCGACCATCGATACCATGCCCGTCGACGCCAAAGCCGGATGCTTGTATCCCACCAACGCTCGCGCTCTTTTCGAAGTCCATGCCCGCGGCTTCGACAATGCCGTCGTCTGCGACATGTTGGGCAACGTCGCCGAGTTGGCCACCTCCAACATCTTCATGGCCAAGGACGGCGTGGTCTTTACTCCGGTTGCGAATGGGACTTTTTTAGCGGGCATCACTCGCCGCCGCGTGATGGGATTGCTGCGCGGAGCCGGCATAACCGTGCTCGAAAAAACTCTCACCTATAAAGATTTCCAGGAAGCCGACGAGATTTTCTCTACTGGAAATTATTCCAAAGTTGTCCCAGTAACCCGCATTGATGGTCGTACACTTCCATTTGGTCCCTTGTATGCCAAAGCACGCGAACTCTATTGGGCCTTCGCTCATTCATGATCGCTTTGCCCTTCGGGAAAGCGCTGAGCTCGCATCCCGATCGGTAGTGCGCTGTCCCATGCCAGGCGGCCTGTGATGCAAAAAACCACCTCAACTATGGCCGAAGCGCTGACTCCGATTTGGGAGCACGTGCTGCAACGGCCGGGAATCCGCCCGGAAGACAATTTCTTCGATCTCGGCGGCGATTCCTTGCACGCCGTTCAGCTGTTTTCGGAAATCGCGCGAGTTTGCGGCCGCGAACTTGCCCCGGTCACGATTTATTGCGCGCCCACCATCGCTTCGCTCGCCGCCATTCTCGAAGAACCCAGCGCCCCGCGCTTCCCTGCGCTCGTGCAGTTGAAGGAGGGGTCTGGCGCGACGCCGATTTTTCTCGCGCACGGTCTGGGCGGCACTGCTTTGGATTTTTTCCAACTTGTGAAACACATCCAAACGCAAAGTTCCGTTTACGGCATGCAAGCCAAGGGCACCGACGGCGTGGACGAACCCTTCGACCGCATCGAAGACCTCGCGCAATTCCATCTCGACGCCATCAAGGCAGTCCAACCGCGCGGCCCTTACTTCCTCATCGGTTACTCGCTCGGCGGCCTGGTCACCTTCGAAATGGCCCAGCGCCTCACGAAAAACGGAGAAAAGGTCGCGTTGCTCGCCATGCTCGAAACCTATCCGCACTCGCGTTTTCTATCGCTGAAGCAGCGCGTGCGCCTCGGGACCCGCCTCGCTACACAACGCGCCACGACCGTCGGAAGGTTACCCATAAAAGACGCTCTCGCTTATATCATCCGCCCCTCCGAGCGCCGCCTCTACGTCTCTCGCGACGCCGATGGCAACGGCAGCGCGCCCAGCCAAATCCCCGCCGGGGCGTCGCACACTCCGGCAATGCAACGCGCCCGTGAGCGCGCTTACCGGTCCTTGACGCGCTATCGTCCGCGCTTCTATGACGGCGCAATCAAATTTGCGCGCGCCGAAGTCCTCACCGATTTCCCCGACGATCCCGCCGCGGTCTGGTCCAGCCTGGCGCGCAGCTTTCATTCCGAAACCGTGCCCGGCGATCACCTCGGCATCCTCGGCACACATTTCGAGCCCCTCGCCTCCGTCGTCACGCGTTACCTTCGCGAAGCTTCGTCTTAGCGCCAAATCGCGTATGCTAAGCCGACGAGCACGATCATCACAACCAGCGCACGAAGGAGCGCACGCCCAATAATATGAACGGCGCAGAAAGCTTGATTCGCACGCTCGTCGCCGGAGGCGTGGACACCTGTTTCACCAATCCCGGCACCTCCGAAATGCACATCGTTGCCGCGCTCGATCGCGTCACCGAGATGCGTTGCGTGCTCGGCCTTTTCGAAGGTGTCGTCACCGGCGCCGCGGACGGCTACGCGCGCATGGCCGGAAAGCCCGCCTGCACGCTGCTCCATCTCGGCCCGGGGCTCGCCAACGGCGTAGCGAATCTGCACAACGCAAGCCGCGCGCAAGTCCCGCTCATCAACATCGTCGGCCAGCACGCGACGTATCACCTGCGCTATGACGCTCCCCTCACTTCCGATATCGAAGCCATCGCGCGCCCCGATTCCAAATGGTTGCGCACTTCGTCCGCCGCATCTGCACTCGGCCGTGACACCGCCGACGCCATCGTCGTAGCGCGCACAGCTCCGGGACAAATCGCCACGCTCATTGTTCCCGCCGACGTGGCCTGGTCTGACGGCGGCGCCGTCGCCGCAATCCCCGCTGTGCCGCGCGCACCGTTGCCGTCCACCGCATCTGTCGAGCGCGCCGCGTCCATGCTTCGCTCAGGCTTGCCCACCGCGCTCTTGCTCACCGGCAACGCGTTGTATGGCGAAGGCCTGCAAGTCGCCGGACGCATCGCAGCCGCCACGAACGCGAGACTCCTCGCTCCCTATCCCGTCGCGCGCCTCGAACGTGGCGCCGGCCTTCCCGTGGTGCAGCGCATTCCTTACCTGCTCAGCCAAGCCGTCGAGGTCCTCAAAGACATTCGCAACTTGATCCTGGTGGGCTCTACTCCTCCGGTCGCCTACTTCGCCTATCCCGGCAAAAGCAGCGAGATGGCCTCGCCGCAATGCGAAATCCACACGCTGGCGAAGCCCGGCGAAGATTACGTCGGCGCGCTCCACGCCCTGGCGTCAGCGATGTCCCTGGACAAAAACGCAAAAATTGCGGCAGTCGCAAAAGCCGAACGCCTGCCGCAACCCACCGGCGAGATCACTTTGCACGGCCTCGCAGCTGCCATAGCAGCGGTCATGCCTGAAAACGCGATCGTCGTTGACGAAGCTATGACCTCCGGCCGCGGCATCATGGCCGCGACGGCGGGAGTTCCTCCGCACGATTGGCTTGGCAATACGGGCGGTTCGATCGGCATCGGCCTTCCGCTCGCTGTCGGTGCGGCAGTCGCCTCGCCCAATCGGCGCGTGCTGTGCCTTACGGCCGATGGCAGCACCATGTACACGCCGCAAGGGCTCTGGACCATGGCGCGCGAGGGCCTGAACGTAACCACGGTGCTCTTCGCCAACCGCACCTACGCCGTGTTGCAGATGGAATTCGCCGGCCTCGGCGTCGGCGCTCCCGGCCCGCGTGCCGCAGAATTGTTCGACATCGGCCGCCCCACGCTCGATTGGGTGCAGTTGTCGCAAGGCATGGGTGTTCCCGCGAGCCGTGTCACTACGCTCGATGCATTTGTAAAAGCGCTGAAGGCAGGATTTGAAAGCGATGGCCCTACGTTGATCGAAGTTCCGCTATAAGCCGAGCGGTCGGGTGGAAATCACTTCGGCTGCACAGGCGACGCCGCCATCTTCGTAAGCTCTTCCTTCCGGACTTTTCCCGTAGGCGTCAGCGGCATTTCAGCGACCAGCAAAATCTGCGAGGGCCGTTTGTACGGAGCCAGATTTTTTGACGCGTGGTCGGCCACTTCGGCAGCCGAAACCGCGGAACCCGGCGCTAATTGCACGAAAGCGATCACTTCTTCGCCGCCTTCCACTCCTTGCACCGCACGCCCAATCACCGCGGAACGCACTACCGCGGGATGCGTATTGAGCACCGCCTCGACTTCCGCCGGATAAACATTCATTCCAAATCGCACGATCAATTCCTTCGTGCGTCCCACGATGAAAAGATGCCCGCCTTCCACTCGCGCAAGGTCGCGCGTATTGAACCATCCTTCGGGATTGATGGCCGCAGCCGTTTCTTCCGGCGCCCGATAGTAGCCCTTCGCAACGTTCGGCCCGCGCACCCATAGTTCGCCCACTTCTCCTTCACGCATTTTTTCGCCGTCCGGGCCCACCAGCCTGATTTCAACTCCTGGAAGCACTCGGCCGACCGAAAGATCGGTGCGAGGTTCATCAACTCTAGCTTGCGCAATCGTAGGCGAGCACTCAGTCACTCCGTAGCCGTTGTGCAGCGTCATTCCGAACAAACTCTCCACCGCAGATTTCACCGCCGCTTGCAGCGGTGCGCCCGAAGACGAAATGATCCGCAGCGCGGGAAATTTTAGCGGCCCAATCAGTTTCTTTGCCTTCGCGTAATCCACGAATAACGCGAACATCGCCGGCACGCCCAGCACAATCGTGAGCCGGTCGCGTTCGAGCGCAGCGATCGTCGCTACCGGATCGAAACGCGGCGCCAGATAAAGCGTCGCTCCGCTGAGCAGCGTTCCCAGAAGCACCACGGAAAGTCCCACAGCGTGCGACATCGGCAGCACTCCGTAAAGTCGGTCATCGGGAACGAGCGAACGTATCTGCGCGGAAACTGCGGCGATGAACAGCAAGTTCCTGTGCGTTAGGACCACGCCCTTCGGAAGTCCGGTAGTGCCGGAAGTGTAGATCAGCGCTGCGACGCGGTCGGAGCTGTTACTCGCGATTGGCTCGGCTTCCACTTTTTCATCGAGCGCGCCGAAACCGATTTGCCCCAATCCTGCAAATTCCCCGATCGTCGCGCCATGCCGTTTGGCGTGTTGTGTGGCCTGCGGAGAGACGCTGGTCATGTAAATCACGCGCCGTGCCCCGCAGTGGTCGCGGATGTCGTCGATTTCGCGGGCCGAAAGCCGCGCGTTGGCCAGCACCGGCCACGCGTCCATCCCGGTCAAGGCCAGAAAAATCGCCACGAAGGCCCGGCAATTCTCGCACACGAGCAGCACGCGATCGCCCGGGCGTACTCCTGAATCGCGCAGCCACGCGCGAGTTTCTGTCACCACGGCGTCCAGTTGCTTGTAGCTCCACGAGCCGGATGCTTCCGCCACGGCGAGCCAGTCGGGAGAGTTCTCCACCCACGGAGTAATCACGTCGCTGATTCGTTCCGGCAGGGATTTCAGGAGTTCGGACGCCTGGATTTCAGTCATGGGCGCACATGATTCGCATTCATGAAGTCAGTTGCGCACGGCTGGAGTCATCGCCGAAACGGACGACGCCTCCGTCTTCTTCGAAAGTAGGTACTCCAGCCAATTGCGATATACGGACGCCGCCGATGTTTGCCAGTTCTCCCGCAGCGTACCCGCAACTGCAGCCTCCGGAAATTTCGCGAGAAACTCCTCGCTCGGGTTTGCCGCCACGCTCTCGCGGAAAGCGGACAAAAGCTTCGTCGCCGCAGCGTCAAAATATCCGTGCGGCATGCCTGGGTACGTTTCTCTCTCTTTCTTCAGAAACCTCTTGATGTCCCGGCGATATTCCTTCAACAGAGTCTTCGTGCTGTACTCCGGATGCCCCTGAAAGTGAACGAAGAGGCTCTCCCTTTTCTTTTTCACAAACAAATCGACGCCCGCTTCCGCCGATTGCAGCAGGATTTCATAGCCGCGCGCGGTGAGCTCGTCCGCTCGCAGTTCGTTCCACCGGGAATGCGGAATGTTCATCGTGTTCCCGGCGCCATTCGTCAGTGCATGGTCGCGGACTTTCTTGTGCTCGAACACACCGAACTTTTTCTCGCTCAGCCGGTGCCGCGGAACGCTGTCGCTGTAAAGAACTCCTGCGTGCGCCGCGAGGCAAGACAGCACGGTCGAAGCCGTGTGGGTTTCGGCCCACTCCAGAACTTTGGTCAGCGCCGGCCAGTAAGGCTCTTCGCGCAAGTCCGGCTGGCGCGGCTCGGTTCCCGTCATGATCACGCCGTCAAACCGGCTGTTCAGCAGGTCTTCGATCTCGAAATAACAATCGTTCAGGTGTTTTTGCCCCGCATCGCTGTGAGGAAGTTCGGGTAGCGAATAAAGCTTGAGCGAAAGCGGAATGTCCCCCGCCGCGGAATCCAGGAGCTCGTAGAATTGCACTTCGGTGTCTTCGAGCGCTGGGTCCGGCATGTTGTTAATCAGCGCGATTCGGATCGTTTCGCGCCGTGTCTCTCGATCGTCAGCCGGCCGCGTAGAGCGCGCGCGATTTTTCTGCGACAAAAGTTTCGGAACTCGCCCTCCGTCGATTACGATCGGCATTCGCTACTCCGCGGCCAATGAGCCCACCGCCGCACTTGCCTCGCTAGCTCGCTTGGTCCAGCGCCTGCGCCAAATCGCCAAGAATGTCGTCGATGTGCTCGATGCCTACGCTCAGCCGCAGCATCTCCGGCGTCACGCCGGCCTTCAGTTGCTCTTCCGGCGTCAGTTGGCGGTGCGTTGTGGACGCGGGATGGCAAGCCAGCGATTTCGCGTCCCCCATGTTGACCATGCGCTTGAAAAGCCGCAGAGCATCAAAACACTTCACGCCCTTCTCGAAGCCGCCCTTCACTCCGAACGTCAGCAGCGAACAAAAGTTCGAGCCCAGATACCTGTGCGCCATGGGATATAGCGGACTATCCGGAAATCCCGCGTAATTCACCCAGGCCACTCGAGGATGCGCGCGCAAAAATTCAGCTACCTTGCGGGCGTTCTCCACGTGGCGTTCCACACGCAGCGCCATGGTCTCGATCCCCTGCAGCAGCAAAAAACCGTTGAACGGCGAAAGTGTGGACCCCGTGTTGCGCTGCGCCACCGTCCGGCAACGCGCCACATACGCGGCCGCTCCGTAATGTTCCGTGTACACCACGCCGTGATAGGCAATTTCCGGCACGTTCAGCATGTAGTAGCGCTTCGGATGATCGCGCCATGGAAATTTTCCGCTATCGACAATCATTCCGCCGAGAGTGGTCCCGTGCCCGCCCATGAATTTCGTCATGGAATGCACCACCACGTCCGCGCCATATTCGATGGGCCGCAGCAGGATCGGCGTCGCCACCGTGTTGTCCACAATCAGCGGCACGCCGTGCTTGTGCGCCACCCGCGCCAGTCCCTCGATATCCGCTACGTTCCCCGCCGGATTGCCTACGCTTTCGCAGAAAACCGCGCGGGTGTTTTCGTCGATTAATTTCTCCACCGCGTCGGGATGATCGCTCTCCGCAAATCTTCCCGCGATTCCTTGCTTCGGCAAAATGTGCGCCAGCAGCGTGTAAGTGGCGCCGTAAAGCTGCGGTGTGGAAACGATGTTATGGCCCATCTCGGCGATGTTGATGAGCGAGTAGTGAATCGCGGCCATTCCGGAGCTTACGCTCAGGGCTTCCACTCCGCCCTCGAGCGCGGCCACACGCTTTTCCAGCACCGTATTCGTGGGATTTCCGATGCGGGTGTAGATGTTGCCCAGAACTTCCAGGTTGAAGAGGGCCGCGCCATGTGCCGCGTCGTCGAATTCGAACGCAACCGTCTGATAGATCGGCACGGCCACGGCCTTCGTGGTGGGATCGCCGTCATAGCCGGCGTGCAGCGCGATGGTCTCTCGCTTCATGCGTTCCATGGCCTCAGCGTGATGGTTATTCCGTGATGGTCGCCACGTTCGGCGCTCGAACGGCCTTCGGATTCCGCGCCAGCGATTCCACCACGGTTTGCGTCAGCCGTTTTGCCGCGAAATGAGCGCCGAAAGCAAAGCGCATTACCGGCCCGAAGCTATTCGCCGCCGCCAAACCCACGAAATAAAGTCCCGGCACGGATGACTCAAACGCAGACGACAGCACCGGCGTGCCGTTGACGCACTTAATCTGCGATCGAATCCCCGCATCGAGGAATGCAAGGCGCTGCACATCCACTTTGTATCCCGTTCCCGCGATGACGTGTTCAGTCGTAATTTCGCTCGTCGAGCCGTCCAACCCGCGCAGGTGCAGCAGCACCTTGCCGCCCTGAACCTCGGCGCGCTCTACGCCGTGTCCCAGAACGAGCGGGACGCGCCCCATCACCTTATCTCTGACGAACCATCCCGCGGAAGGACCCAGAGTCTTGCGTACCAGGTCGAGTCGCAAGCTCTCGGGGAAATAATGAAACACCGCCGGTCCATCGGAGAAAAAGCGCGACCTCAAACCGGGGCCGAGCCCCGAATTTGGATGGCGTATTTGCTGCCACCAGGACCGCTTCTTGCCTTTCTTCGGGCCAGTGTGAAATCGCAACGAAGTGGCGCGCGCCACCAGTTTCACGTCCGCATCCGCGTCACGCAACAATCCAGCCAGGTCAATCGCCGAAGATCCTGCACCGAGCACCACCACTTCGCGGCCCTTGAATCGCGCAAGATCGTGATGGCGGTAACTATGAGACAGAAATTCCGCGGGTAAGTGCGCCAGGTTCTCGGGCATGTGTTCGAAATGCGTGATTCCAACGGCGAGAATCACACGCCGGGCCTGCACTTCCTCGCCATCATCCAACCGCAAACGAAATCCACCGGCTGCGCGCTCGATTCCGGCGACCATCTTGTCTTCCAGTTCCGGCACCATTCGATCTCGGAACGCGAGCCCGTAATCGCCGAAGGTGCCGAGCCGCACCGGAATTCCCATGTGCGCGTATTCAATCCCGCGCTCTGCGCAAAAGTGTTCCAGTGTGAATTCCGCGTCCGGATCGTAGATGTTCGAAGCGAAGCCGTCCGATTTCAGCATCATGCCTTTCGGCATATGCGCCAGCCAACTATCCATGGGACGCCCGAAAATCCGGAATGGAATTCCGCGGCTCCGGAAATAGGCCGCGATGGAAAGCCCGTAAGGACCTGCGCCGATGATTGCGGTTTCGATCATAAAATTTTGAAAGAACCTCGCTTCGTGGCTACTTTTGATTGCTGATTCCCGCGCAGTCTGCAAAGAGAGGCCACATACGATACTGACGCGAAATCGGGTGTGTGTCCAGATGCTCTGCGCGGGTCTGTACCCTCTGAGGTAGCCGTCTACAGAAGCACAACCGTATCGATTAGTGCAATCCAATTGCCGACCGCTTGCACGGTAACACGCTTAAACTAAATGGCTTACCGAACGCGAGAAGCTTCCGGAAGGGAAACTATTTTCCGTCCGTGGCTACCGTTTACTCAAGCCCATTTGGGGAGCGACTTAGCGCCGCTTCAGCAGGCAGACGCCGGACCACGGATAGTTTCCGGCGATCACTTTGGGTTCCGGCAATAAAGCAAGCAGCTCGGCGGGCGCGCGTCCCAATTGCGACGCGGTTTTCAGGAAGCCCTGCACGTCTTTCGGTTCCCAGCCGTGCGGCGAAAAGAAATTGGCGCCTTCCGCGGGACCAAACTTGAATGCCGCATCCGCCTCGCTCAGTTGCTTCCCCGTCGAACGCTGCATTAACTTAAGCTGCCCCGGCGAAGCTAGATCGATCAACCAGCTCCGGAAGTGTCCGGGCGCGGCAATGTCGCGCGCCAAAGACGCCACATCCTCCGGCGTGAAGTAAATCAGCAGCCCTTCGGTCATCACCACGATATTCTTCGCCCGCCCGTTCATCTCCGCAAAAAACGCGCGCCGTCCCGCCGTGTCCGAAAGATCCAGGCTCACCCGCTCGAGCCTGCATTTCGGTTTTTCGTTTCCCAGGATCTCTTCCTTGTACGAGACGATCTCCGGAAAGTCCACTTCCACCCATTGGAGAGTCGCAGGAAGCTCCATGCGATAAGGCCTTGCATCGAGGCCCGCGGCCAGATTCAACACAAGGTCCGCTCCCGCTTGAATTTCGCGCAAGAGAAAGTGGTCGAACAAATACGTCCGCGCCACCCAGGCCCACTCGTGCTTGTTCCCCTGCGCCAAAGTGTTGGCAATTTCGAATCCGCGCTCTCCCGCCAGCCGCTCGGCAAACGGATCGCGGAACACCGCATCTGGCCGCTCGGTTTCGCGCGCCCGAAAATACGCCACCCATCTCGCCGTATCGGAAACATTTCGAACCGAAGACTTCGCCTGGTCCATTCTTCACACCCGCCAATTTCAAGTTCGAGTGACATTATATGCAAAGGTCGGGCGAAATAGTGGCCGGCCATGCGCCGGAGCCCACATTTCGATAATGCCCTTTGCGTTTCTCGCAACCCGCGCCTTCTCCAGCATTGAGTGCCCGCCCGCATTTTGCTAACGTATTTTTCACCGGTTCCTAAGCCCGATTACCAGTACGGCCCGGCCGTCTTCGAGCCATTGAGCGATTGAACGCGAGGTGCGCCAGATGTTGCGCGATCTAGTAGAACGAACGCTTTTCTTCCCCACCGCCAACGTCACATTTTTCGAGCCTGAATCCTATCCCTGGGTCGCTCCTGTCGAAGCCGACTGGATGGCCATTCGCAAGGAACTCGACGCCCTTCTCGTTCGCCGCGACGAAATCCCAAATTTCCAGGACCTCTCCGAAAAGCAGAAGCCTCTTACCGAAGGCGACCAATGGAAGACTTTCTTTCTCTACGGCTACGGCGTGGAAGCCGAGGAAAACTGCAAGCGGTGCCCCGAGACCGTGCGCATCCTCAAGCGCATTCCCGGCATGAAGACGGCTATGTTTTCGATTCTGGCGCCCAAAAAACACATCCCTCCGCATCGCGGCATGTGGAAAGGCATGCTGCGCTATCACCTCGGCCTGATCGTTCCGGGTCCGAAGGACAGCTGCCGGATTCGCGTCGGCCAGGATGTGCGCGGCTGGCAGGAAGGAAAAAGCCTGGTGTTCGACGACAGCCACGAGCATGAAGCCTGGAACGATTCCGATGCGTATCGCGTGGTGTTGTTCGTCGACGTCGTGCGCCCACTCATCTTTCCGCTCTCTCTCGTCAATCGCGCGGTTATCTGGATCACTGCCCACATGCCGAGCATCACCGAGCCCATGGACCGCGTGCGAAAAACCGCTCGTGCTGCTGCCGGAAAAGCGGCGGAGGTCAAACGCTAGCTCGATTCTTCGGCTGATTTGTTTCGGTTTCTAACAACATTCCTTTCCAACTTTGCCTGCCGCAAATCAAGACGCGCTAGAATGGTTCTCTTAGAGGTCTGCTGTGGCCATCTCTACCACAACTGCGGCGCGTGTGTTCACGGCCAACTCGAAAAATCACGCTATTTTCGCGGCATTTATCGCGATTTCCAGTCTGGCTTTTTACAAAACGCTCACCGCACTCGTTCGCTATTCCCTCAGCGACGGCTCCAGCTCTCACATCCTCCTCATTCCTTTCATCGCGTTTTTCCTGATCTACCTGGAACGCCAGCGCGTGTTCGCCGTAACGCGTACGAGCATCGCTCCCGGGATCAGCTTGTCGCTCGTAGGAATCGCATTTTATTGGCTGGCTAATACCGGTTCGTTTCCGCAGCAGGGTAATTGGCCGCTGTCTCTCGAAACACTTTCAATCGTTCTGGTGTGGATGGGCGGATTTCTTTCGTGCTACGGATTCGCTGCGCTCCGCGCCGCAGCCTTTCCCTTGTTGCTTCTTCTGTTGATGGTTCCGTTCCCGGAAGCGATTTTGGATCGCGTGATTTATGCTTTGCAGGCCGGCTCCACGGAAATTACGTATTGGATTTTCCGGGCGGTCGGCACTCCTGTCTCCCGCGATGGCTTTTTTCTCACTGTGCCGGGCATCACTATCGAAGTAGCCAAGGAATGCAGCAGCATCCGGTCCAGCGTCGCGCTCTTCATCACTTGCCTGCTGGCCGCTCACTTATATCTGCGCACGGCCTGGAAAAAAGTGGCGCTGGTCGTTCTAGGAATGATTTTGTCCGTGGTCAAAAATGGAATCCGCATCGCGACGTTGACGCTGCTCAGCATTCACGTCGACCCGGACTTCCTCACCGGGAGGCTTCACCGCCAGGGAGGCTTTGTGTTTTTCCTCCTGGCGCTCGCCATTCTCGCGCCCGCATTTTTCTGGATGGAGAAGTCCGACAAACGGCGCAGCTCTACAGTGAATCCCGCAGCCTGATCACCAGCTCGAAATCACAGCGCCACAGGAAGCGTCTTCAGCCCTCTGAATCCGAAGTTCGGCGCCCACTCCGGCCGCCCGCTCGCGAGCCGCATCTTCGGAAACTGCTGCGCCATCCGCAAAATCGCCACCTGCCCCTCCAGACGCGCCAGTTGATTCCCAATGCAGAAATGCGCGCCCGCTCCAAATGCCAGGTGCTGATTGGTCACGCGCTTCAGATTCAGCCGGTCCGGCTCCTTGAACTGCTGCGCATCCCGGTTTGCCGCTCCGAGCATGCACAGGATCGTTTGCCCCTTCCTCAATCGCTGGCCGCAGATTTCCGCTTCATCTTTCACCATTCGCGCGGTGTACTGGATCGGGCTTTCGTAGCGCAGGATTTCTTCCACCGCCGTGCGAATAATTTCCGGATTCTCGCGCAGCTCCTGCGCTGCTTCCGGATTTTGCAATAGCGCAGACATTCCATTTCCGATCAAATTGCGCGTGGTCTCGTGCCCGGCAAAAAGCAGCATCACGCACTGCGCGTACAGCTCCTCTTCCGTCAGCACTTCACCGTCCGCCTCAATATCGAGAAGCAGGCTGATCAAATCGCTGCCCTTGTTGCGCCGCCGCTCCGCCACCGCTTGCTTGAAAAATTCTGTCAGCGCGAACACCGCATTCTGAGCCGCACGCGCATGTTCCGCTGTACGATTCGGATTGCCCATGAAGTTCGCGATCGCTTCCGACCACTCGATAAACCGCCCGTGCAGCGTCTCCGGCACTCCCAACATTCCTGCAATCACTCGCACCGGCATGGGATTGGCAATCACCTGCATCAGGTCCGCTTGGCCGCCACGCGAGAGCGGCTCCAGCATGCCGTCCACCACCGCCTGCACTTGCGGACGAAGCCCCTCCGTCACCGCCGGCGAAAATCCCTGATTCATCAGTTTCCGCAAACGCGTGTGCTCCGGAGCGTCCATGAAGATCATCCACATCCCCATCATGCGCGTCAGCTCGCGGAATTCCGCCTGCTGCTCTTCGGGCATCGTGAGCAGGAGCCTCCCCGTTCGTTTCACCGAAAGTTTTTGATCGCGCGTCGCCGCGGAACAGTCCGCATAACCGAGCACCGCCCACACCGGCCACGATCCGCCGCTCACTTCCACGTAGTGCAGCGGCCCTTGGTCCAGGAGTTCCCGGTACGTCGGATACGGATCCTGGACGAATTCGGGCGTGAACAAATTCTTCGGGGCGGGCAGCGCCATCAGTAATCCTCTCCGCGCAATAAGCGGAATTCGAGCAGCCACAGAAAATTGCGCGCGTAGCATCGCGAGTCTAACACGAGCAGCTAGCGGCTCTGCCTCATCGCGCCATCGAGGACTCGCGATGGGGAACTCTGGGAATGAAAATGCCACAAAAAGAAAGTGTTTTTCTTCCGCACCCGTCGAACGCACCCCAAGTACCCTGGATAGTGGGCTAAGTGCCTTGTTCTCAGCGAGGTCGGAGACTTGATTTGGCAGGTAGATTGCGTTTTAAACCGTCGTACCATGTTCGAGAATGGGCGCGCTGCGCATCATGGCGGCAGATCGATTACAGTCCGGAAGTCTGAGGGAGGCTCGCAGCACGGTGAAACCAACGGTTCTGATAGCGACTACGGCTCGCTGGATCCCGACTGCTCGTCTAGTCGTTGCCCTGGAGAACGCGGGATTTACGATAGACGCTGTCTGTCCGTCCGGGCATCCTCTCAGCAAGACCGGCGCTGTACGCAAAATTTATAAATACCGCGGCCTCAATGCGCTCGCTTCTTTCGGCGAAGCTATCGCTGCGTCGAAGCCGGATTTGATTGTTCCCGGCGACGATTTGGCCACGCAGCAGCTGCACCTGCTCTATTATCAAGAACAGCGCAAGGGTGACGCAGGCAAAGCTGTCTGCGCGCTAATCGAACGTTCTCTCGGAGCGCATGAGAATTTCCTGCTCCTATATGCTCGCGCCACATTTATCCAGTTGGCCCGGGAAGAAGGCATCCGCGTTCCGAAGACGCAAGTAATTCGCGACATCCCTGACCTCCAGAAATGGATGGCTCTGGCCGGCGTGGATTTTCCGGTGGTGCTGAAAGCAGACGGCTCATCCGGCGGCGACGGCGTCAGAGTAGTCCGCACGCTCGAAGACGCCAGGCACGCCTTGCGCGTTCTGCAAGCTCCTCCTCTTCTCGCGCGAGCGGCGAAGCGCGCCTTGATCGATCGCGACCCGACCCTTGTGTGGCCCTCACTTCTTCGCCGCCGCCCGGTCGTGAGCGCGCAAACATTTATTTCCGGGCGCGAAGCAACCAGCGCGGTCGCTTGTTGGAAAGGTGAAGTCCTCGCCAGCCTCCAATTCGAAGTGCTCAATAAAGTCGCGACATCAGGCCATGCCACCGTAGTACGCGCGATTGAAAACGCGGAAATGTCTGCTGCCGCCGCGAAAATCGCTCACCGGCTGAATCTCTCGGGCGTGCACGGATTTGATTTCATGCTGGAATCGCAGACCGGAGACGCTTACCTCCTGGAAATAAATCCGCGATTGACGCAAGTGGGACATCTGACGCTAGGCCCCGGCCGCGACATTCCCGCCGCGCTATTCTCCGCGGTAACCGGACACGCCGTCAGCCCCGCTCCCAAAGTCACGGAGGAAAATACATTCGCGCTCTTTCCCCAGGAGTGGATCCGGGATCCGGCCAGCCCGTTTCTGCAATCCGCCTATCACGATGTTCCGTGGGATAAGCCCGAACTGATTCGTGCCTGCGTCCGCGCGCGCCGGAAGCAACGCGCCTGGTACTCGCAACAAAGTCGTGTGCAGGCTCTTTCCGTCGCGCGCCTGCCTCGCACGTGACGATTCCATTTCCAGACGGCTCGGAGCGAATTCGATTGCGAAGTAAACTAAATCCCGATATCTGCAGTGAAGGCGCACCAGAATATCTGAACGATTCTTCCTGCGCGCTTGGTTCCGCAGAGCCTGCCCGCCGCGCGGCCTATCCCGCCCACATCGTGCAGCCTCGCCTGGTCCCCGACAAGCTTCGCCCGAACGCGCGGAAGCCACTGCACGTGATGAAGTTCGGCGGAACTTCCGTCGATAGCGCATCCTGCATCGAAAAAGTCGTTGCTATCGTCCGCGCTGCTTCGCAGGAAAGCGATCTCGTGGTGGTTGTTTCCGCCATGGGCGGCGTCACCAACAGATTGGTCGAGGCGGCCATCCAATCAGCGGCAGGAAATCGCGATTCGGTTGCCGCGATCTTCGACGAGCTCCGCGAGCGCCACGAAACGGCGGCAAACGCGCTAATCCATTCGGCCGATAGGCGACAGCGTCTTGCCCGCAAGATGCAAGAAATCTTCAGCGAAGGTGGACGCCTGGCCGAGCAAGTCTTTCTTCGGCGCGAGCTGACGCTTCCTGCGCGTGACGCGATTTCGGGCCTGGGCGAACGCCTCGCCGCTCCTCTGCTTGCTGCCGTGCTCGAGGAAGAAGGCGTGCCGAGCGAGTCCATCGAAGCGACCGAACTCATCATCACCGAGCTTTACGACGGCGCACCGGAACCGCGCATGGACCTCACGCGCGAACGTTGCGAGGCACGTGTGCGTCCGCTCGTGTTGCGCGGCGTAGTTCCCGTTGTAACCGGCTTCATCGCCACTACCATTGACGGCGTGCTCACCACTCTCGGCCGCAACAGTTCCGATTACTCCGGGACGATTATGGGCGCGGCTCTCGACGCCGATGAAGTCACGCTGTGGACCGACGTCGATGGCATTCTCTCCACCGATCCGCGGCTTGTGCCGAACGCTTCCTCCATACCCGAGATGTCCTATCGCGAAGCCACCGACCTCGCGGACCTGGGCGCCAAGGTCCTGCATCCGAAAACTTTGCGCGCCTTGATGCAAAGCGGCACTCCGCTTTCCATTCGCAACACGTTCGCTCCGCATCGGGCGGGAACAAAAATCACAGCGAATGGCTCCTCGAACGGAGCCAGCGCGAAGGCGGTCACCGCCTCAAGCGACGCCGCGCTCGTCACCGTGCGCATCTCGAGCGCCTTGGGGGCGCGGGATGTCTTGCGCCGAACGCTCGCAGCCGCCGCAGCAGTGCGAGCCGAAGTGCGCCTGATGCCGCAATCGGCTGCTTCGGAAAGCGAAGTCTGCATCGTGGTCTCGTCCGCTCTCGCGAAACTCGCGCTGGCGGCGTTGCGCCTCGAGTTCGCCCACGATCTCGAGCACGGCCACGTGGAGAGCATTACGCTCAACGAAGCCGTTGCAATTGTTACCGTGGTTGGCCGCAACATGCGCAACATTTCTCAAATCGTCGAGCGTTCGTTCGGGGCACTCAGCCGCGAGAACGTCAACATCCTGGGCCTGGCGCAACCGTCTTCGGGATGCAGCATCTCCTTCGTCGTGGCGCAACAGGACATGAAGGCCGCGCTCGCCACCATCCACCGCGAACTCCGCCTCAACGAATAGCTTTCCGCAACACGCTTCGAATAATTCCGTAGGGGCACAGCATGTCGAAGACCCGCCGTGGCGGGCTGTGCCCGCTGCTGCGTCCCAGGATCGTGCCTACGCCCGTGGCGGGGCGTTTTGTGATTTGTTTCGGTTCCCCGGGTGACCGAGTGTCCCACCCTTCCCGCTCAAGAATGGGAGGTTTTTCTTTGCATCTGTAGCGGCCGCCTTCAGGCGGGCGAAGTTCTGCCACTGCAGAAGGCAACACGCCGGCCGGAACGAGACGCACCACGCATAACAAAAGCGGGGAGCTAAACTGCTCCCGGCTTCATCGACTCCTAACTATCAACTGTGAACGAGCTGCGGACTCGCTCCACCATTGTCGGAAATGTTTAGGTAAGTGGTAAACGAGTTCGAGTCCGCGGCATGCGTAAACTACACGGTGAAAGTGCAGCTTTGGTTTTGAGTGAGCGTCATGGTTCCTTCCGTCGAGGCAGGTGCTCAACGTGCCGCTGTAAGCAACAACGGCGAACTGTGCCGACCCCGTTCAAACTAGGCATTCCGCTTAGGGCTGCCTAGTCCACTGTTGCTTTGCCTTTCGTGGAAGTGTAGGTGGAATCATCCACCGTGTCGTGGAGCGTGACGTACGGATGGAACGTTCCTGCGGCCGCGTAAGTATGACTTCCGCTTACTTCGAACGGACCGCCGGGGCTGCCGGTGACTGTGCCCGCCGATGTCGAAGTGGTCCCGTCGCCCCAGTAGATGGTGGCCGTGAAATCCGACTCTGTCGCGGTCGGCGTGCCATCGACAAAGCTCGCCACGTTTCCGGTAAACTCCACCGCGTGAGTGGCGGTGAAGGTCAGGCCTGTGCCGCCAATCGCGCTAAGTCGGGCAAGCGCTCCCGCGATACCCTCACCGACCCAAAGCTTGCCATCAGGACCTACAGCCACGACATCACCGCTGGCGTTGAGCGAGGTTAATGGCACCGTGCTCACTACGCCCTTAGTGGTCACACGCGCCACGGCATTGGGATAGCCTTGCACAAACCAGAGTGCCCCGTCAGGTCCGGAAGTTATTCCGTTTATATAACTTTGCATTTGTGCCTTGTACTCGGTCACTTTTCCGGACGTCGTAATTTTCCCCACCGCGCCATATTCCGTATTTTCCAGAAACCAAAGGTTCCCGTCCGGCCCGGTGGTAATCGCGCTCAGGTTCGAGGGATTGGTCTTGGTCGGATACTCGGCCAAGGCCACGCCCGCAGTGCTCATTTTTCCGATCTTGCTGACCCCCTCCTCAGTAAACCAAATGTTGCCATCGGGTCCAACAGCCACTGCGAACGGATAGCTCGACGGCGTCGTGGTCGGAAACGCAGTGGTCGTTCCGCTCGTTGTGATGCGGCCAATTGCCGAACACTCGCAACTGTTGGCGTAGATATAGGGGAACCACAAATTGCCATCCGGGCCGGTAATGATGCCAAACCAGGGGTAGCCGTTGGCCGGATACTCAGTGATGTCGCCAGAGGTCGTGACCTTGGCAATCTGGTCGACGTCGGACTCCAGAAACCAGACGTTGCCGTCCGGGCCTGCTGTAATCCCCGAGGGCCCGGCACCCGCCGTCGGTAGCGGGTAGGTCGTCACCACGCCCTCCGGCGTCATTTTGCCCACGCTATTGGCGGGAAAGGACTCTGTAAACCAGAGATTGCCATCGGGACCAAGGGTGTCATAGAACGGCTGGGAACCAGTGCTCAGCGCAAAATTGCCGGTAACCGACGCCGCCGTGTTCATGCGCCCGATGTTGCTGTTGAACCATGAGGTGAACCACAAGTTGCCATCAGGTCCTGAAACTATTGCCGGAGGGTAATTGAAGGCTGGGGACAAGGACGCATATTCCGTTACCGCGCCGGTTGATGGAACCACTTTTCCGAAAGCGCTGTTGATTTCCGAAAACCAGATGTTCCCGTCAGGACCGGTTACGATTCCCGTCCAGCCGCCTTCTGTAAGGTCGTATTCGGTCTCGACCCCTGAAGTGGTCATCTTCGCGACGTGGCTCAACTCGATGAGCCAGAGATTTCCGCCCGGACCCGCGGTCAAACTGACAGGCAAATCGGAGGTGGGATAAAAAGTGACCACCCCCTTAGTCGTTATTTTGCCGACTTGAGAGTGCAGCTCGTTCTGCGGATTAACGAACCACAGGTTGCCGTCTGGGCCGGGAGTGATGACGCCAAAGCTGTAGAGGGCGGCGGCGAAAACCTGGAAGGTCCCCGCCGTTTCCTTCGTGGAATAGGAAGTGATCTTGCCCGCAGTGGTGATTTTGCCGATGTCGTAATCGCCGGACTCCTTCTGCTCCACGAACCACAGGTTCCCGTCCGGGCCTGCGGTAATTCCCTGCGGGAACGAGCCCGCCGGGAGAGAGTAGTGCACGATGTTCGTGCCGCTGGTGCTGATGTGGCCAATTGTGCCGGCCATGGTGTCGGTGAACCAAAGATTGCCATCGGGGCCTTTAGCAATGCCGATCAGGGCCTGGGCGTTGGGGATGGGGTATTCAGTGATCACTCCGGAGGTCGTGATAAAACCAACCTTCTGGCCGCCCCACTCCACAAACCACATATTCCCGTCTGGACCGACAACCATCGCGTAGGGCCAGCTCGCTCTTCCTGGCGGGATAGGGAAGTCGGTGCCGGCAAAGAGCGGGTGAGCCAGCCCTCCGAACAAAATCAGAACGGCGGCGAAGCGGACAAAGTTGAACAAGCGCGGCATGAGAACCTCCGGTCTTACCAGTACTGAAACAATTTAAAAGAGGCCGGGAATTTTCCAAAATGTGAAGCGCTCCCGACACACTTCAAGCGCCGCGTGGAAGGCCCAGGACCAAGACACGAAGCGGCAGCGAAGACTTTACTGGTGGCGAAATATACGCGCGGCGGAATTGCCAAGTCAAGTTAATAAGCAATAACATACAGCTTCAGATAGTGTCGGAACGTTTAGTACGGAATGGTCATCTCGACCCGCATAGCCACGCGTCAGGGCACGGCTTTTTACCCCGAGCCCGCGAAGGGTAGTGGTGCCGCAAACGAGCAACATCATCGCGGCTTCTTGCCCTGAGCTTGTCAAAGGGTAGCCGCTGAGGCCACGAGAACCGTTGCGTGTGGCTGGCATCGTCACTTCCATCGGAATTTCTCCTGACCAAGCGAATCGTTCAAGGGTAAGCTAAGAATATGCCGGAGGGCACGATGTTGCGTGTAGGACTCATCGGTTGGCGAGGAATGGTCGGCAGCGTTCTCATGCAGAGAATGGGCGAGGAAAACGACTTCGCCGGCATCGAGCCCGTCTTTTTTTCCACCTCCAACGTTGGCGGTGCCGCGCCCAAAGAGGCCGGCGGCCGCGCTCTTCAAGACGCAAAAGATCTTCGTGAGCTTGCCGCCTGCGACGTTCTGATTAGTTGCCAGGGCGGTGAATTCACTGCCGGCATCTACTCTCCCCTGCGCCTGAGCGGTTGGAAAGGCTTTTGGATCGATGCCGCCTCCACGCTGCGCATGCACGACGAAGCTGTGATTATTCTCGATCCCGTAAACGCACAAGTAATCCGCAACGGTCTGGCGCACGGCCTTCGCACTTTCGCGGGCGGCAACTGCACTGTCAGTCTGATGTTGATGGCGGTGAGCGGCCTCTTCAAAGCCGGCCTCGTTGAATGGCTGACCACCATGACGTATCAAGCCGCGTCCGGCGCTGGCGCCGCTCAGATGTTGGAATTGGTCAAGCAGATGGAATTCCTCGCCGATTCCACACGCGCCACGCCGTCGGAAGCCGCTCTCGAAGTGGATCGCACCATGGTTCAAGCGCAGCGCGCTTCGAATCTGCCCACGCGGGAAATCGGTGCGCCTCTCGCCGCCAGCTTGCTTCCCTGGATCGACCGCGACATGCCCGAGGGACAAACTCGCGAGGAGTGGAAAGGCATGGCGGAGACCAACAAGATCATGGGCCTCGCGCCCCAGGTTCCCGTGGACGGCATTTGTGTGCGCGTTGGAACCATGCGCTGCCACAGTCAGGGGCTGTGCATCAAGTTGACCAAAGACGTGCCCCTCCACGACGTCGAGCAAATTCTCGTGAACGCCAACCCCTGGGTGCGCCTGATTCCGAATCACAAGGAATCGACGGTGCGCTGCCTCACCCCGACCGCCGTTTCCGGCACCATGAACGTTGCTATTGGCCGTCTGCACAAGTTGAAGCTCGGTCCGGAATATCTCGGCGCCTTTACCGTGGGCGATCAGCTGCTTTGGGGGGCCGCGGAACCGCTGCGACGCATGCTCGGCATTCTGCGCGAGCAGTTGTGAAGCTCCGCATGGGAAAAAAAGCATGAACAACCCTCGAAGCCTAAACATCGAAGGAACTCGATGCTTCTACATCGAAGGAAAATGGATCGGCCCCGTAACGCCCCACGATCGCGAAGTCATCAACCCCGCGACCGAAAAATCCATCGCCACGATCTCGCTCGGCAGCGCCGCGGATGTTGACAAGGCCGTCGCCGCGGCAAAAAAAGCGTTCGAGTCCTACTCGGAAACCACGCCGCAACCGCGCGTTGCGCTGCTCAAGCGCATCATCGAAGTCTACCAGTCGAAGGCCGAAGAATTGGCGGAAGCGATCTCACTTGAAATGGGCGCGCCCCTCGCATTCGCGCGAACCGCGCAAGTCGGCGCCGGCCTCGCGCATTTTTCGCAGATGGTCAAAGTCCTGGAATCCTTCGAATTCGAAGAGCTTCGCGGCTCCACCCTCCTCCGCAAAGAACCCCTCGGCCCCTGCGGACTGATCACGCCGTGGAACTGGCCGATGAATCAGATTGCGTGCAAAGTTGCGCCGGCGCTGGGGGCGGGATGCACCATGGTGTTGAAGCCGAGCGAGCTTGCGCCGCTTTCCGCGCATTTGTTCGCGGAGATTCTGCACGAAGCGGGGGTTCCGCCGGGCGTGTTCAACATGGTGAACGGCGACGGGCCCACGGTGGGCGCGGCGATCGCTTCGCACCCGGACATCGCGATGGTTTCGTTCACTGGTTCGACGCGCGCCGGCGTCGCGGTGGCGATGGCCGCAGCGCCTACGGTGAAGCGCGTGACGCAGGAACTCGGCGGTAAATCCGCATACATCATTTTGGATGACGCCGATTTCGAAGCGGCGGTCAAAGATGGCACGCAGGGATGTCTTCGCAACTCGGGGCAATCGTGCAATGCGCCGACGCGCATGCTCGTTCCGCGAGCGAAGATGGCGGAAGCGGCGGCCATCGCAAAACGGATTGCCGAGGCGACGAAAGTGGGCGATCCGCTGGCGAAAGAAACGAACATTGGTCCGCTAGTGAGCAAAGCGCAATTCGAAAAAGTGCAGAGCCTGATCGCGAAAGGCGTCATAGAGGGCGCGGAACTTGTGGCGGGTGGGCCCGGGCGTCCGGATGGCATCACGAGCGGTTACTTCGCGCGGCCGACGGTGTTCGCGCAAGTGCGCAATGACATGACCATCGCGCGCGAGGAAATATTCGGGCCCGTTCTTTGCATCATCGCGTACGAGGACGAAGACGACGCGGTGCGCATCGCGAACGACACGCCGTACGGGCTCTCGGGCTATGTGGCGTCAAAGGATATCGAGCACGCGCGGCGAGTGGCCAAGCGAATTCGTTCCGGAAACGTGCACATCAATGGCGCGCGCCCGGATTTTGCGGGCAGCTTCGGCGGCTACAAGCAATCGGGCAACGGCCGCGAATGGGGCGAGGCCGGACTTGAAGAATTCCTGGAGCTGAAGGCCGTCTTCGGCCACACGGTGCAAGCGAAATGAACGTATTCCACATCGTCGGAGCGCGGCCCAATTTCATGAAGGTCGCGCCGGTGTTGAACGCACTAAAGGCGCACAAGAACGTGGCGCAAACGCTTATCCACACGGGGCAGCACTACGACGTCAACATGTCCGATGTTTTTTTTCAGCAGCTGGGCATTCCGGAGCCAGACGTAAATCTGGCGGTAGGGTCCGGGAGCCACGCGAAGCAGACGGCGGAGATCATGACGCGGCTCGAACCCGTTTTGCTCGAGCGCAAGCCGGACATGGTCCTGGTTTACGGCGATGTGAATTCGACGGTAGCCACCGCGCTGGTTTGCGCGAAGCTCGAAATACGCCTGGGGCACGTGGAAGCGGGATTGCGCTCGTTCGATCGTACGATGCCCGAGGAAATCAACCGCCTGGTGACCGACCAACTCGCAGATTTGCTGTTCACGCCTTCCGCGGACGGCGACGAAAATCTTCGCAAAGAAGGAATTCCTGCGGAAAAGATTTTCCGCGTCGGGAACGTGATGATCGATTCGCTCGTGCGCCTGCTGCCCGCGGCGCTTGCGACCAGCCGCGACGGCCTGCCGGATCGCTACGCTTTAGTGACGCTGCACCGTCCGGCGAACGTCGATGACAGCGCGCGGCTCCGGGGAATTCTGGAGTCGCTGCTCGAGGTGAACCGCGATTTGGCGGTGATTTTTCCTGCACATCCGCGAACGCGCAAACGAATCGCGGATTTTGGATTGAATGCCGGGCAACTGCGCGTGCTCGATCCGCTGCCCTATCTTGATTTCCTAGCGTTGCAGGCGCGCGCCACCGTGGTCATCACCGATTCCGGCGGGATCCAGGAAGAGGCCACCTACTTGCACGTCCCATGCCTCACCGTGCGCGAAAATACCGAGCGCCCGATTACGGTGACGATGGGGACGAACGTCCTCGTCGGCCGCGATGCCGCAACGCTACGCGCGGAATTGGCGAAGGTGCTCGCCGGCCAAGCGAAAAAAGGCACGGTCCCACCGCTGTGGGATGGACACACCGGCGAGCGCATCGCCGACGTTGTGGTTGGTCAGTTCTCAGGACACAAACCTGCGACCTGATTAGTTCGGAAGCATACCGATTGTCACGAGCCACTTCTCGACTAACTGTGGCCATTCCGTGATCGGAAGCGTCGTGCGTCGAACCCCGAAAGCATGTCCGCCGTGAGCGTAGAGATGCATTTCCGTCGGAACGTTCGCCTTCTGTAGTGCGATGTAGTAAGCCACCGACTGCTCTACACCGTCGACCGTGTCATCCTCGGCTTGCAGCAAAAACGTTGGAGGCGTCTCCGGAGTGACCGGAACTTCCGGATTCAATCGATATGTCTCGTCCCCGGTCCACAGATGACCCGGATAAACCGCCACGGCAAAATCCGGGCGAGCGCTTTCTTTGTCTGCTGCATCGATCGGCTGATACAAACGGTGCGCGTGATCCGTACTGATTTCCGCCACCAGATACCCACCCGCCGAGAAACCAATCACTCCGACCTTGTGTGGATCGATGTGCCAATCTGCGGCATGTGATCGCACGAGGCCCATCGTTCGCTGCGCATCCTCCAGCGCCAGTGTCGATTTGTTCAAACCGTGGTTGGGCCGGCAATCGCAGTGCCAGTCATAGGGCGGGCTCGGCGCGCGATATTTCAGCAACACGCAGGTAATCCCTCGCGACGTCAGCGAGTCGCAAATCTCCGTGCCTTCCAGGTCGATAGCCAATCCCACAAAACCGCCGCCGGGAAATACTACGACTGCCACACCCGTATTTTTCCCCGTTGACGAGAAGACCGTCATCGTGGGCTGCGTCACATTCCTCACCCAGAGCCACGTCTTCCCGGCGACCAGGTGATCCTTTACGATCACCGTATCCTCGGGGCCGGGGGCCGGCTGTGCGTCCGGCACAGCTCCGGGCCATATCTGAACTTGAGTGTGAGGCGGCGACGGCTGCCAGGCGGTCGTCTGCGCACCAGCACCACCAGACGCAAACAGAACACAGAATAGAAAGATCGACGATTTCATCTTAATCCTCACGGCTAAGATAACTCGCCGCCGCCGGGGCCGGCTGTAGGAATTCGCGAAGGTATTCGAAACGTAACTCCCGATGAACGCGGAAATCGGAGAAGTGGGTCCCGAAGATGTCCGGTAATCGACTAATCGGTGGTGTCCTAATTTGAAATTAGGACACTACCGACTAACCAGGCACGAACGTGAGCAAGTAAAGGAATCTTGGACGGGGCTTTAGCTTCACTTGATTGGCGGCGCGCTCGTCCAGTGCTCCTGCGCGTGTTCCGTTCGATTCAGTACCAGTCGAGACCTACATGAGCGGAGCTTTGTGTGGCCCGATCTTGTAGTGCCTGGTAAACGCGGAAACCGGACAAGTGAGATCCCGGCCAAAACCACTTCTCCGAGTATGTGACTACACAGGAGCTAGCGACCAGATTGAAAAGCGGACAGGACGTTGGGGGCTCTTCGACAAAGCGCCAACCCTCACTAATGATAATCTTTCTCGTGTCCCCGTAGCGATTTCGGGTTGTAGCGCTCCATCTCCGCGCGTTCTTCCATCGTCAGTTGCGGCAAATGCCGAATGAAGAGCACCAGTTTCCAGTTGTCCTGCGATTCATGGGGAGGGGTAAAGCCCGGCATGCCAGTGAAGCGGATTCCGTTCCCGATGATCCAGAATAGTTCGCCGTCGGAGAGCTTTTGCGTTTCCGCCAGGCGCAAATCCGGCGGCTTCGGGTATAAGCCTCTGCCGTACAGAGTATCGCCGCTGCCGTCGTTCGCGTGGCACGGTTCGCAGTGATCCGCGAAGTGCACCATCGCCACTTGAAGATTCTCATCGGACGGCGTGAGGGGATTGTGCTCGTTGCGGGCATTCGCGGGAATCGCCAGGTGCCGGGCGTTTCGCGCCAGCAGCGCTTCCATCGCGGTCGGTGTGGCATGCGCGCTCAAGCCGTTGTGCAGCATCGAAACGCCCGCGCCAATCGCCAGCACCGCGGCCAGCACCAGCAGGAGAAGAATCAGACTCCAGCGTTTCATGATCGGCGCATGGTAGCCGACAGGCATTGACGGCCGCAACAGATTTTGGCGCGCCGCGCTCGGATCAAGGGATTATGTTTATTGGTGTAGGAACAAGGATTTCGTTCCCGGTATCAAGGTGCGTAATGGGTGAAAACATAGTCGTGATCTTTCGCGGGTGTGTGGCAGGGGAAGCAGGTCTCGTGCAGCGCCTTGTCGCCCGGCTTTCCGTCTTTGAAGTCAGCGAACCCCCAGCCGCCCGACTCGGCGTACTTCTTTGAGTCCTTCACCATGATCTGGATATTCACGCGGGACCCGATAACGGAAGATTGAGCGCCGGGGAAAGCGCCGTCCAAGACTCTGTTGTTAAGTTCCGACGGGACACGAGTCCAATGAGCCGCGACAATGATGCTGCCGTCCGGGAACGGCAGGGTCCCTTCCTTATAGGCTTTGATCGCGATATCGTTACCGAATTGAGCGCGCAACTGGTCGAGCTTGCCCGGTACCAGAAGGTTGGCCACGGCGATTACTTTCCAATCGCGATATCCGGCGGGGATTTTGACTCCGTAGATCGGGGAGGAGTCTCCATCGGACTGTCCAGATGCGTGGGGCATGTAGGCGACTACGCCGGATAGAGTTACAACTGCAAGCAGCAAGAAAGCGATCCGCTTCACAATTTTCCTCCTTTTAAAATGTTGAGCACGCCCTTCGCTCTGCGCAGTTACGCGTCGACTCACTTCGGCAGTTCTGCGCCGGCCTGCTCGGCCACCATGTACTTGGCGTACCAATCGGGCCAGTTTTCATCGCGTTGGCCCGTGCGTTTCTCGTGCTCGCCGTGCGCGGCCTCGGCGCGCCGCATTGCGTAAGCCAGATCGCTCGCCGACGCGTAGGTCGTCGTCGCCGGGTCCACGCGACCGGGAAGCCGCGTTGTGATCTCCTGGAACAGCCAGCCGTTGCCGTCCGGATCTTTGAACGAGGCGAACGAGCGATAGCTGCGATGCTCGGGATCCGGACCGCTGACCCGGACGCTTCCAAAAAGGTAAGTCTCGTCCGTGCCCGTGTACACGCCGTCGTTGTGGAATACTTCGCTGATCTGGACGCCGCGATCGAGCAACGCTTTGCGGGCGGCCTGGATGTCGGAAACGATCAGGTACAAGCCCTGGGCGGAGCCGGGTGCGGCCGCAGTGACGTTCCTGCCGAAGATCACCGCGGACCCGGAGCCAGGAGGCGTGAACTGGATCACGCGGAAGTCTTTACCGTTGTCGAAGTCGGCGTCGAGCCGCCACCCGAGCTTCGCGTAAAACTCCTTTGCGCGGTTGACATCCGAGACGGGGATGACGACGACCTCGAGCTTCATGTCAACCTTCGCGACGCTCGCGTTCACTACGGTTTTGTCTTCCATGTGTGACCTCTCGGTTGGGAAATGGCCTGTCAAACGTGATGGAATGGCTCTACGGACACCGTACCCTCCCTCAGCGGCATCACTTTACTTACGTCATCCTTATTGTCAAGAGATAGGATGTGACCCTCCGAGCAAGAGGGATTCGGTTCTGGTCCTTGGGCATGAATTCAAAATCCTTATACCGCCAGCAGGATGCTGGCCATACGAAATCCGACGCCTATTTTATGGGCGGGACGTAGGGAATGTGGCGGGCGAAGAGCCAGCACAGGAAGGACACGACCCGAACGTGCACGGCGAGCTGCAGGACTCCGCAGCCCACGACGTCGCGGGCCTTGAGTTTCAAATTGCCGACGTAGCGCTCATTGCCGGCCTTGATCTCCTCTCTACTCCAAAAGCGATACGGTTCCGCTGCCGAGGTCGTAATACGCGGCGACAACTTTTAGCTTGTTGTCCTTCACCATGCCGGAAACGACGGTGGATGATTGGCGCAGAAGGGCGGCCTGGATTTTTGCGTTTGCTTTGATCGCGGCCTCGAGGTTTGGTCCGGCCTGATCGACCGCGGGCTGGATGTGCGCGTACAGCGCGCTGATCTGTCCGGGAACTTCTTTGGCTTGAATCGTGGCTTTCACCGCGCCGCAAGCGCTGTGTCCCATGACCACGATTATTTTTGTTCCCAGCACTGCCGCGCCGTATTCGAGGCTAGCGATGATTTCCGGAGTCACGAAATTCCCGGCGAGGCGGGTGACAAAGATTTGGCCGATGCTTTGATCGAAGAGCAACTCGACGGGCACGCGGGAATCGGCGCAGGACAGCACCGCGGCGAAGGGTTCCTGCTTGTCGACCGTGTGCGCTCTGAGCATCGCGAGATCGTGCTCGCAAACCGTGGGGCGATCCGCGGCGAAACGCTTGTTGCCCTCCATCAATTGCAGCAGTGCGGCGTCGGGGGTGAGCGCGCTCTGCGCCAGAACGTGGCGCGGCGCGGCAAACTCCATTCCCTTTGCAGCCGCTAGTCCAGCGGCAGCTGCACCCAGAGTCATGTGCAGGAAACTTCGCCGCGAGTCTTCGTTCGGCGTTGGGTGTTGCGTGCTGCCGAGGGATTCAGGAGATGATGTGTTTGCGCCGCGTTTGGGATCGTCGCTTGTCGCGTCGAATTGCGAAGTCATTTGGCGAAACCTCCGTTGAGATCGCTGGCTGAAGGTACGCAGCAATATACTCTGAGGAGGAATTCGCGGCAAATGGATAGGAGGAGAGGTCGAAACCCGCACGCCCCTCACTGCATCTTGGCTATTCCACCGTGATGATATCTTTGATTTTCGCGTACTGCTCGTCTGACACGATATGCCTCGCGAGCAATTCATGGATGTCGTGATAAGGCCGGCCTCGAATAATTCTTTGGGCCGTTATGCTGGAAACACCCGGCAATTCCGTGAGTTCGCGCTGGGATGCTGAGTTTAAGTTGACGACATGGTGGCCGCCCTGAAGCCAGCCTTGCCGGACCCCTTCTGCGAAGGCGCGGGCTTCTCTCGCTGCCTCATCGGCCGCGCGACCGATTTCACGCCCTGCTTCCTGGATTTCCGGCTTGGCGTTTTCGGCGGCCTTTGCAGCATTCTCGCGAGTTCTGGCTTCGCGCTCTTTCCGTTGCTGGTCCGTCTCATTCGCGACGCAGCTCGCCATAGCCGTCATGAGGGCGATTCCAAGCACGCAGGAAACGAGAATGCGAACCATTCGCCATGGTGTCGTCTGGATCATGGTAGAAAGTCAACGCAACATCTCGAGAAGATACAATACCCCTGCTAGTTGGTCGAACTCGCTTTCTGATCCTTGACCTGCAACTCGTTCACGACTTGCGCCACATTGGGAATGCCGGACGCGACTTTGGCCGCGTAGGCGCGCTTCCCTTCAGAGTTTACTTCACCCTTTAGAGTGACGACGCCACTTTTGACGTCATACTTCACGCTCTTATTCAGCCGGTTCTCGATCAGCGCAGCATCGAGATTCTTCTCGATGCCCTTATCTAAATCAGAGTTCACCTCTCTGGCATCGCTTTCGGCTCCTGGAGGGGTGACCACGATCTGATCCGCTACCACTTGTCCTGCGGCCAGGGAATTGGCAATCGTTTCAGCCTGCGATTTGTCGCTGGCGGACCCAACGTGGCCGCCCAAAGTGACCACGCCCTTCTCACGATCCTGGCTCACAGTTACGTCTTTCAAGCCGGAATTATCCAGTGATTTTCGAATGCCGTCAGTAACGTCAGGCGATTTCGTGGGCGCAGACGAACAGCCGACTAAGGTCCCTATGGCAAGCAACATGAGCAATGACGCGGATACGAGGTGTCGCATGTGAACTCCTTGATATGAAATAGGCTACTTTGCAGACTTCTTTCGACTCCTGGGCTTGACACCGGCGCGACCCTTGCGCGTGGACGTTGCGGCGGAGACCCGCCGGGCCTTTCGAATGGCGGAACCATGTTTTTTGGCGGCCCTGCGAGCAGTGGATCGCCGGCGGGGCTTTCGAGGTGAAGGGTTTACTTTCGCCGCCACAGCTCCGAGCGTCGAGCCGATTGATTCGGCCACGCTTATAAGAAAAGCTTCACCTTTTGCTGCCGACTTATGCACGGCACTTGTCATTTTGTCCTCCGTTTTATCGTGAATTGCGCTTGATCATCGACAACCCTGCTCTCGCTCGAACGTTAAGCGAGAGGTGAGCTTGAAAATCCAGCTGTCCCCGAATTTTGTGAGTCTCCAGCTTTACACGTCGGACAGCCGGCCCCAAAAAACGATCAGGATTGCCACGCTAAGCCATTCGGCGGCGGCAGGCCATACGTAAAAGTGGGTAGGAGACGAGATTTAAAGATGTAGCCGTTCTAGTGTGATTCTTTGCCGGAAATTGCTCTAGCAGAGCGCCCGCGCCACTGGCAAAAAATCCCCACCCTCAAGTGCGAAGGGTGGGGAACCCAACCCGGTGATTTGTTTGCGAGGTCGGCGGCAAGTACCTGCTCATCGCAAACCCGCCCGCCTGAAGGCGGCCGCTACGAAGGCAAACTCTCTTGCTTTTCACTCGGCCATCTTTGCAACGTGCACGTCGAAGCCGGTCTTCGGCAGGAGCGAGGTCAACGCGAAGGCCTTGAAGCCGTCGCCGTTGATTTCGGTGTGTCGGAAGACTCCCGGCTCGCTCTCGATCGTTTCCCGGCGGCCTTGCATGTTTTCGAGAAACGACTGAGCCTCCGCCAAGGTCGCTCTTCCGCCTTTCGTGCGTGTGACCACCGCTTCGGAGGCGTACGAGCGGACCAGCTTGGGCCAGTATTTTTCCAGCAACTCGGTGCTGGCAAAAACATCGGACCAGATGACGCGGCCGTTCACGGCGACTACCACTCCGACCGCGTGGCGGTCGCGGAGCTGCTTGATCAGGGTTTGATAGTTCTGCTCGATGGGCTTGGCGATTTTGTCCACTTCGTTTTTGACCGCTTTGTTTTCCATCACTACGGCGTACGAACTTGTGGAGTTGATCTGGCTGGAGGCGGAGCCCACTGTGGGCGATACGGGCGCTGCTTCTGCTTCCACGGTCACCATCTCGGTCGCCATCGACTGCTTCTGCTTATTCACCTCGGCCCAAACTTGCGACTGGTCTTTGTCGCCCATGGCTTTCGCACGCACCGAGGGCTGAGCCATCAACGTGCCGCTGCTTGCACTGGGACTGGGCACGGCTCCATTGCCACCGCCGGCAACCGATCCATAGGTCGCTCCCGAGGTGCCGAAGCGATCGCTGGACGCGACCCAGCGCCCGGGCTCGACGCAGAACACGCTCAGGTCAATCGGATCGCTTTCCGCTGGAACGATGCGGTCCATGCCGATGACGCGGTCCTGTTTGCCTCCGGCAACAATCTCGCCCGCGAGAAGCAACAGCGGACGCTTGGAGTTGTTGACGAGCACCAGTTGGTTTACCCGGGCGCTCTGCTGCTCGATCACCGGGGCATTCGGCCGCCGCACGAGCCCGCGAATGTTTCCGTACTCGGTGACCACGACTTCGCCGGAGCGCAGCCCATCATCGAGCGTGAGAAACTCGCCGGTGGGATACGATTTGGAAGCGACAACCGGAAACACGGTGAGGCTTCCGTTACGGATGGGTTCCAGCACCTGATAGTCGGATGCAGAAGTCTCCTGTCCGGCGCGAACCGGCCGCAGCCTCAGGCACAGCATCGAAGCCACGGTCAAGATTGCGAGCAAGGTCACAAATAATTTAGCGTGCATAGCTATCCTCCTTTTGGCGGACGGGTACGCCGCGGCGCCAAGGCTTCAATTCCCTGGTGCGCCGCTATACCTCCGCGCCGTTCAACTCGGCTTAGGGGAAGAACGCAGAGAGCGGGGAACCTTGCAGACAAAATTCACGTTGCGCGCATCTGATGAATTGATAGCATCAGCAGAGGCGGGCTCCGTCGTTTTCTCTTTTTCTACTATATGAGCGCTACGCCACCCATTTCGGGCGCGGTGCAGTCGGCAGTTGCCGAACTGCTCGGCGAACTGTGCGCGAAAAGCGGGTGCGAGAAGCTCGGCCTTAGCCGCGAAAGCTTCTCCGCGATTCTGCGTGCAGTGGCCACGAAGTACCTGCCACCGGAAACAAGCCAATCCGAGGCTCGGGTTTTTCTGCTAACGCTGCGCGTGGACGAACTCGCTCTCGCGCGGGCCTGCGCCGCCGGCAACAACTCCGCTTGGGAGATTTTTCTTACGCGCTACCGCGAAAAACTTTATCAGGCTGCACTACGCATCGCGCGCGAGGATTCAGCCGCCCGCGACCTCGCTGACAGCCTGTATGCCGAGCTGTATGGCACCAGCACGCGCGACGACCAACGCGTTTCAAAGCTCGAATCGTTCACCGGTCGAGGATCGCTCGAAGGCTGGTTGCGGACCGTGCTGGCGCAGGAATTCGTGAATCGCTACCGGCGGAGCAAGCGCCTGGTAAGTCTGGACCAGGAGATCGAAGACGGCGCGCAATTTGCAGCTCCCAAGCCGGAGCCGACGACGGTCGTGAACGCGCGGCTGGAATCGTGCGTCGACGCAGCCTTGGCCGCGCTTCCGAGCGAAGACCGTTTGGTACTGGCCGCCTATTATCTCGACGGGCGCACGCTGGCGGAGGTGGCCGGCATGCTCGGCGTTCACGAGTCCACCATCTGCCGCAAGGTGGATAAGCTGGCCAAGTCATTGCGCAAGGAAATCCTGACGAGCATGGTGGGACAAGGAATGGATCGCCGCGAAGCCGAAGAGGCGCTCGAAGCGGATGTGCGCGATCTGCGCGTGAACATTCGCCGCAGTTTGGGGCAAGAATCTCCCCCGGAAGCGTTCTCAGAGAAGAAGGATAGGGTGCGTTTCGAGCAGAAGATTGCGCCCCCGGCCGAAGGCTAGGAGAAATTGCGAATGTACACAGTGAAAACGGAAGGTCGGAGCTAAAGATGGAGGACGTTCCCAAAATCGTGCTGAAGCGCTTGCAGGAAACGGCGGCTGCGGAAACTCATCCGGACGCGAATCTCCTGACCGCGTTCGCCGAAGAGTCGCTCGCCGAATCCGAGCGCGCACGCGTGGTGGAACATTTGGCACAGTGCAGCGACTGCCGGGAAGTGGTGGAACTGGCTGTGCCTGCGAGTGAAAGCGTCGCGTTGGTGGCGGCGGCTGCAATTGCGAGCAGTCCTTCACGCAGTGGTTGGCTAAACTGGCCAGGTCTGCGCTGGAGCGTTGCAGCGGCGGGAATCATCGCCGTCATTTCGATCGGAATCGTGCAATACAGGCAGACGCGGAAAAGCGAGACCCCGGCTCCTAATCTTATGGCGCGCAACGCAATTGCTGCGCCGGCCGCGCAACCGTCGCCATCGACTCCTGAAACGCAAATCGTGATTCTGCCCGCGGAGAAAGGGAAACGGAGAGAGGCGCAAGCCGAGACGATGAAGAAGGCGCTCCCGAACCGCCCCAATAATTTCAATGTGGACAGATTAGCTCGCCCGATGAATCCGAGCTCGTCTGCGGGCCGTGCCGTGCAGGGTGTGCGTTCAGGTGCCGCAGGCGGCGTGTCCGGGGGTTCGGGTGGCGGCGTAGCTCCTGCGCCGATGCCGCCTCCGCTCGAAAATTCCGCTGCTGCCGGGAATCTAAGGAGCGCAACACCCGAGGAGACCGCTAAGCTCGCTCCAAATCTCAGCACCAACCGGGCTGTTCAGGTTCCCACCTCCTCGCAGACGGTTGAGGTGGAATCGCCGGCTGCGCCAGTCACTACGACACGAGAAAGCCAGGCCTCGGAACAGGTCATTGAAAATCAGAAGCAGCAGCCTGGGCAGTACGATTCGCCTAAAGCCGTCGGCGTGGTCGCCGCCAAGGATTTTGCCGCGGCACAAGGAGCTTCGAGCCTGCTGCTCGCGTCTCCCCGGTGGGGCATCAGCGCGGATGGCGCTTTGCAAAGGTCGTTCGACGGCGGCAAGACGTGGGCGGACGTGGACGTGAGCGCAGGGCCGGTATCCAGCCGTTCAAAGGTGACGAGCACGTCTGAAAACACGCACGCGCAAGAGAAGAAGAAACCTAAGGGACAGCCGAGCGCGGGATTTCGCGCTGTGTCCGCCGAAGGAAACGAAGTTTGGGCTGGCGGTTCAGCGTCGATGCTTTACCATTCAGCGGATTCGGGGGCGCATTGGGCGCGGGTCCTTCCGTCCGCAGACGGTGCGACGCTGACCGGCGACGTCACAAGAATCGAGTTTTCGGATGCGCAACACGGCCGGATCACAACTTCCGCCGGTGAAGTCTGGATCACCGCTGATGAAGGCCAAACCTGGCGCCGGCAATAATTTCCCCGCAACGATTTTCAATCTTCCAAGTAATTTGTTCGAGTCCGAAATAGCCTACATGCTGATTAATGAGCTCGGCGGAAAAGTGAAGTGCTACCTCACTTTGCCCCGGCCGATGCCGTCTGTGGCAGAAGATCAGCGAAAACAAACCCATCGCGGTCCACAATTTCGCCGACTGTAACCGGTACTTTCGCGCGGAACATCGGCCCCGCGTTGGCAAACGTGTGAAACTCTCCATTTTCTCCGCAGGGATCGACCGTACGAGGAAGAGCCGCGAGCAGATCTCGGTCAAAGCGGCGCCCGGCAAACGCGCGATCAAGGTGACGCGGATCAACGCAGGTTAAATACGCGGACAGTCCACCCGCAAGCATATCTTCGGCAAGCCGGCGCGTGTCCCTTCCCCATAGCGGGAAAATGGGAGTCATTCCGCACTTCGCGAGCTGCTTTTCCCGGTAGGAGCGAACATCCAGGAGAAAGAGATCGCCGAAAATGACGTGCTGGACCCCCTCGGCTCGGGCGCGTTCCATCGCGTCGCTCATCGCTTGTTCATAGATTTCGTTCGGGCACGGCGATGGGATCGGAACCTTCACGAGCGGCAAGCCGGCCGCAGCGGCCTGCATTTCAAGCAGGGTCTCCCGCACGGCGTGCATCGCGACGCGCTCGTGCGTGCGATTCACCGTTGTGAGCAAGGCGAGGACCTCGAATTCGCGAGCCTGCCGGACGGTATGGAGTGCCCAGGCACTGTCTTTCCCGCTGCTCCATGCGAGCCACGCCTTCGGCTGAGCGGCGACCGGCAATTGTAAGTTGTTTGCCATCGAGTTCTCCGACCGAGGGCGCTTGTCTCTGTAAGAACCTTCGCAGCGGCGCATTCGCCACGGCGAATGGCCCGCCTCGGCGAGCAAACTCAACGCGGCGGCGCGTTTTTCACGTATTTGTCAAACCAGCGAAGCATCTCGTAAACAAGCTGTTCGTTCGACTCCAATGCCGTGTACCAATGCGGCTCGTGCGGAAGCATCACCAAGCGAGTGGTGCCGCCGTTGCCTCGAATTGCTTCGTAGAGCTTGCTCGCTTGTATCGGCGTAGTGCCAGGATTCGCGTCTTCCGCGCCGTGCATGATGAGGAGCGGCGTCTTCAATTTGTCGGCGGAGAAAAATGGAGAGACTTTCAGATAGACGTCGGTTGCCTCCCAAACCGATCGCCGCTCGTTCTGGAAACCGAAAGGCGTGAGCGTCTTGTTATAGGAGCCGCTGGTAGCGACGCCGGCCCGGAACAAATCGGAATGGGCCACCAGATTTGCGGTCATTAGAGCGCCGTGGCTGTGTCCGGTGACTCCGATGCGATCGGGATCGGCAACGCCAAGGCGCACGGCCTCATCGACGGCGGCCTTGGCATCGGCGACGAGCTGTTCCAGATAGGTGTCGTAGGCTTTCTTCGGATCACCGATGATGGGGAAGGACGCGTTGTCAATGATCGCGTAGCCCGCGAGGAGCAGCAGCCGATATTCCCGCAGCCGCGTGAAGGTTTCCTGCGAGCCTGTAACCTGGCCGGCTTTCGAAGCGTCGGCATAGTCGAGAGGATAGGCATAAAGAATGGCGGGAACGCGCGTGCCCTCTTGATAGCCGGGCGGCGTATAGAGCGTGAACGACAGGTCCAGCCCGTCGGCGCGCTTGTACTTGACCAACCGCTTCTTGATCGCGCGCACTTCCGGCGTGGGATCGGGAATGTGAGTGATCGCGACGCTGGTCGAAGCAAAGATCGCTTCTCCGGCGGGCGCATCCAGGGATTTTCCAAGCGTTCGTGTAAACGCATTCGGCGGGTCGGTCGGCGATTGATGCCAGGTGAGAAACGTCCGTCGTGTCCGGCCCGGTGAAGGAAAGAAAGCGCTCGTAGGAAGTCTTGATCGCTGCGAAACAGACGTTCGGATTTCAGCGTCTTGAGATCGAGCCGATCGAGGAACGGCCGATCCCCGTCGGGCGAAGAGCCGAATCCTGCAAGGTAGATCGAATCACCGTCCTGGCGAATCACCGAGAATCCGTTCGCGAGCTGCCGCGTCACTGGATCGCCGGGGTTGGCGTACTGCTCGTCGGTAGAGAGATCCCAAAGCAAGCGAGGCTTTCGCTTGTAGATCATCAACGTCCATGACGAAGGTCCGGCTCCAGTGCCGGTTTGCATCGTACTCGTTCAAAAGAGCGACGCTCGGTTGCTCGCTCCAAGAGAAGCCGTCATAACGCTGCTCGGTCCGCGTGATTTCGACGGCGGGTGAATTGAACGGCGCCTTCTGAAGCATGACTTTGTCGCGAGCCGGAACATTCACATTCCAGTCGCCGCCATCCAGCGCTTCCGCCCAGACGAGCGTTGCCGGGTTCGGTGGCACGCCAGGAAAAATCGCGCGGACCCAGCGGAACGCCGTGGATGGGAACGCGGTCCGCCAGTGGAAGCGACGCGATGGTATGAACGAGAACGTGCGAGCGATCTGCCGTGTCCCAGACTTCGACTTCCTTCGGGAAGCGATCGTAAGTAGTGACGTACGAGTACGGCTTATGGATCGCGGTGACGAGGATGTGCTGTCCATCCGGCGCGGGATCCAGCGACTCGTAATTCCCCGGCTTTCCAACAGGCGTGATCGCTCCGGTGGCCGCATCGACGAAAGCGAGTTGCGAGGCGGCGAAGTAATCGAAGAGGTCCTCGTCGTGCTTGTTGCCGAGGGTGTCGCGGTTTTCGTAGGTGCTGCTCTGTCCTTTTTCGCCTCCGGTCTCCTGAATGCTCGGACCGATCGGCACCGTTGGTTCGGGCGGCGGGGAGCCCATTCCCTCGGGCACCAGCTTTACCAAAAGCGTTTTCTGGTCAGGCATCCATTGCATCTCGTCGTTGAACATCGGGTTGAGACGCGCTCCGGGCACTTGATGTACTTCGCCGGTCTTGGCATCGCCGATCCAGAGTTCGACCGACTCGGGAGCGATATTCACGAACGCGAAACGCTTTCCGTCAGCGGCCCAGATGGGCTCGCCCGGGCACGCGCCTTCGGGAAGCGCGATATGAATTTGCGCGCCATCGGCGATGTGAACCAGTTCGAAGTCTCGGGCGCAGGGCGTGATGCCGTAACCGCCCGGGGTGTCGTGCTTGCTGTGATTCTTCGGCTCTACGCGCACGCCTGCAAGGCGCAAGAAAGGTGTCGCCACGCGGGAAATCGACGGGTAGTCCTGCCAGGACACCAGGAGAATGGCGTCCTGTGAGCGGGCTCACCTCGGGCGTTGGCGGTGAAGGCGCGAGCATCACATCCAGAATGTTTTTCGGCGGCTGGTCATATCCAGATGCAGATGAGTTTGATTGCGCTGCAACCGGCACAGACGTCGCGCAGACGACGAGCGCTACGATCAAAAGACTGTTCAAGGTTTTCTGCACTGACATAAGCTCCCTCCGCTTCAATTCGCGAGCAAAGTCCGCGACGCCTATACAAGCGAATGCCGATCAATAGCCGTCAACATCGACGATAGCTTTGGCAAACTCCTGCGGCGCTTCTTGAGGCAAATTGTGTCCGACGTCGCCGGTGATGATCCGGTTGGCATACTTGCCGGAGAATTTTTTCGCATAGGAACTGGGATCCGGGTGGGGAGCGCCGTTGGCGTCACCTTCCAGGGTGATGGTGGGGACGGTGATGATTGGGGCTTCGGCGAGGCGTTTTTCTAGGTCGTCGTATTTTCGCTCGCCTGGCGCGAGGCCTAGGCGCCAGCGGTAATTGTCAATGACGATGGCGACGTGGTCAGGGTTATCGAAGGACGCGGCGGTACGATTGAAGGTGGCGTCTGAGAAATTCCATTTCGGCGACGCGAGGTGCCAGATGAGTTTCGCAAAATCATGGCGGTATTTATCGTAGCCTGCGCGGCCGCGTTCGGTGGCGAAATAATATTGGTACCACCACTGCAGTTCGGCGCTTGGCGGCAACGGGGCTTTACCACCTGCCTGGCTGCCGATCAGATAGCCGCTGACGGAAACTAATCCCTTGCAGCGTTCAGGCCAGAGCGCTGCGATGATGTCGGCCGTGCGTGCGCCCCAATCGAAGCCGCCGATGATTGCGTTCTGGATCTTGAGAGCGTCCATGAGCGCGATGGCGTCCACCGCGACTACGGATTGCTGGCCGTTCCGAGGAGTGTCAGCGGAAAGAAAGCGCGTGGTGCCGTAGCCGCGCAAATACGGGACAATGACTCTGTAGCCTTTGGATGCCAAGAGCGGGGCGACATCGACAAAGGCGTAGATGTCGTAGGGCCAGCCGTGGAGGAGAAGGACGGCGGGGCCGTTGGCGGGGCCGGCTTCGGCGTAACCGATGTTGAGGGTGCCGGCATCGATCTGCTTTAGTGGGCCGAAAGAGGCGTTCGTGTCGGGTTTCGTTGGGAGCACATCGGCCGGATTTATTTTGGTGGCTCGCGCTTCGGCGGAACCGGTGATGAGGAGTTTAGCGGCGGCAACGGACATGGCCATGGCGCCTAAGAGGCGGCGGCGGTTAGGCTTGGTTTCATCGGACATTTTGATTGAGGTCATTTTTGAATCTCCTTGGTTCGTAGTGTCTTTGCAGAACTGTACGTTGGGCGCATCGGATTCGTTCGCGTTGGATGCATTGTCGCCAAGCGTTTGTGGCGGTTAAGACTGTGCGATTGGCGCATCTGTGCCGCGCGGCGCCGCGGCGGCGACCAATTGAATTAGCGCAGCGGGCGGAACGCTTCCCGGAGATCGCTGACGAAGAATTCCGGCTGTTCCCAGGCGGCGAAGTGGCCGCCTTTGGGGTGCCGGTTGTAAAAGATTAGTTTGGGATAGGCTTTCTCTGCCCAGCTCTTCGGCGCCGCATAAATTTCATCGGAAAAAACGCTCACGGCAACGGGGAGGGTGACGTTGCGCACGTCGAAGAAGCCGCCTTTGTATTCCCAGTAGAGACGAGCGGACGAGACCGCCGTGTTTGTGAGCCAGTAGAGCGTGATGTTGTCGAGGACGTCGTCTCGCGAGAGGCCTTCCGTTTTTCCGTCGAAGACGCGGGTGATCATCTCGTAGCTTTTAATATCGTGATCGAGGATCCACGCGGCAAGACCGATTGGCGAGTCCGCGATTGCGTATATCGTTTGCGGATGGTTGGCCATTTCGGTGGCGTAGCCCAGGCCGTGCTTGTAGAAAAAGGCGAGCTGCTCGTACGCGTGCAGTTCGTCGCCTGAAAGATTGGACGGTGGCGGAGCGCCGGCGAACGCAGCCTTGTCAATGTCGGCTGGAACAGTAGCGGCCATGTTGGTGGCGATGGCGAGCAATCCCGGAGGCGCCTGCAGCGCCATCAGCTCCGTGACGCAATTTCCCCAATCGCCGCCTTGCGCCACATAGCGCGTGTATCCGAGGCGCTTCATCAGCACGATCCAGGCGCGCGCGATGCGGGCGGGATCCCACCCGGCCGCGGTGGGCTTGCCTGAAAAACCGTAGCCCGGCAGGGAAGGGATCACTACATCAAAAGCGTCTTCCGGCTTGCCGCCATAAGCAGTGGGATTGGTGAGCGGGTCGATTACTTTGAGCTGCTCGATGATCGAGCCGGGCCACCCGTGCGTGATGATGATGGGCAAAGCGTTCGGCTGCTTCGAGCGGACGTGGATGAAGTGAATGTCCAGGCCGTCGATGGTGGTGACGAACTGCGGATAGGAATTCAGCTTCGCTTCCACTTTTCGCCAGTCGTACTCCGTGCCCCAGTAGCGCGCGAGGGCCTTCATCGTCGCGAGCTGCACGCCCTGAGAGTCATCGGCAACTGTTTCGCGTTCGGGCCAGCGCGTGGCGGCAATGCGCCGGCGCAGATCGACGAGGTCCGCTTGCGGAAAGCTGATGTGGAAAGGGCGGATTGATTGGTCGTCGGCCGCCGCGTCCGTCTTAACGGGAAGCGGTTTCGCACCTGCCGGTTTTGCCTCGCCGGCTTGGACGTCTGGAGAACCGAAGACGCCGAACTGGGCGGCGGCGATGGTAATGGCGGTAGCTCCAAGGAAACGGCGACGATGATCGTTGATTTCTTCAGACATTTTGATCGTAGTCATTTTTGAATCTCCTTGTTTGGGAGGCGTCCTTACAAAAAGTGTGAGGTCCGCACTTCCGAATCATTCGGACCACGGGCTGATATGGCCACAGCTATTTCATGAACTCCCGGACGATGAAGGCAATTTCGTCCGCTGCGGTATCGAGCGCGAAATGGCCGCCGTCGACGATGTGGATTTCGGCTTTGGGGACGTCGCGGCGATAGGATTCGGGCTCGGAGGGGTCGAAGGACGACTCATACTTGCCCCAGATGACCAGGAGACGGGGCTGGTTCTCACGCATCCAGGCATCCCACTTCGGATAGTTCTCCACGTTTGTGCGGTAGTCGTAGAAGAGATCGCTTTGAATGTCGCCTTGGCCGGGCTGGTTGATAAAATAATATTCGTCGGTCCAGAGATCGGGGTCGTGGCGTTCGACGTCGGGATCGTCGCCGACATGGCGGGCGCGCGTGGTCGGCAGCGAGAGGAGATTTACGCGCAGCGCGGCTTCATTCGCGGCGCGATCGGCCCAAAACTTTCGGCGCGCATTCCAATTCGCACCCAGGCCTTCGTTGTGGGCGACGGCGTCCTGAACGATCAGCGCTTCCACGCGGTCGGGGTGCGCCAAGATCATGCGAAAACCTACGGGGCCGCCGTAATCCTGCATGTAAAGCGTGTAGCGCGGGAGCCCGAGCGCTTCGGTGAAGTGGTTCATGACGTCGGCGATGCGATCGAAAGTGTAGGCGAATTTTTTTGGGTCGGGCCAGTCGCTGTGTCCGAAGCCGGGGTAATCGGGCGCGATCAAGTGATAGCGGTCGGAAAGGCGGGCGAAGAGTGGCTCGAACATCCGCGAGGAAGAGGGAAGCCCGTGGAGCAGGAGAAGCGTTGGCGCATCTCTCGGGCCGGCCTCCCGGTAAAAGATGGAGAGACCATCAATCTTTATGGTGCGATAAAAAGTGCGGTGTTCCATCGGATGTTCCTTTCCTTGGGCCTGAGCCGGGAATTGAAATAGGGCAAGCATTGCGGAAAGCACCAAAGCCATGAGGCAGGCCTGCGAGCATCGCGCCCAACCCGCTCGTTGTGCTGAGATGTTCGGCATAATTCCTCCGGCGGAAACGTCGCCATCTCTCTCCCAGTGGATCTGATCAACGTTGCCGTGAGTGGCGGGAGCGACGGTTCCCATGTAAGGTTGCGAGTGAGCCTAACCCAATCAGCGGAAACGCAAGAGCACTGTGCAGGAGAACGAGAACGTTCGTATGATGTTTCGCCGCGTCCACACATCGCTTTAGTCGGCGACATCCGGCAGCGTGGGAGACTATGCCTCGAAGGGGTATTCGTAGTCAATAGAGTTAAAACTGATGGCAGAGTGCGCGAGCGTCAAATGAACACCCACATGGCTCCTCGACCTGTGATTCAAGTTTCCGGAGTTCGAAAGACGTACGGCACAACCGTGGCGGTTGACGAGGTCTCGTTCGAGGTGAACGACGGCGAGATCTTCGGCCTGATCGGCCCCAACGGAGCCGGAAAAACCACCACCATGGAATGCATCGAAGGACTCCGCACGCCCGACCGCGGCAGCATCTCCGTTTTGGGTTTTGATCCCTTTCGCCAGGTTTACAAACTGCAGGAGCGCATTGGAGTGCAGCTCCAGCAGGCGCAATTGCAGAAGCGAATAAAAGTGTGGGAGGCCGTTGACCTGTGGGCTTCGCTTTACCGCAAGAAATCGGTCGATGGCGAACGTCTGCTCGAGCAGCTCGGCCTGGCCGAGAAGCGCGGCGCCTGGTTTATGAACCTCTCCGGAGGCCAGAAGCAGCGGCTCTTCATCGCTCTTGCGTTGATCAACGATCCCGAGGTGGTGTTTCTCGACGAACTCACCACCGGACTCGACCCGCAGGCGCGGCGCGCCATCTGGGACCTGGTGCGAGGAATCCGCGAGCGCGGCAAGACCGTATTTTTGACTACTCATCTGATGGAGGAAGCCGAGCGCTTGTGCGACCGCGTGGCCATCATCGAGCACGGCCGCATAATCGATATCGACACGCCGGAGAGGCTGGTTGATCGGCACTGCCCCGAGCGAACCGTGGTGCTGGTGACCGACGACCCAGACGCTGCCGAGCGCTTTCGCGCGATGCCGCGCGTTGAGGAAGTGACCTGCAAGGATTTGAAATTCACGATTCGCGGCCGGGGCGACGATTTCGTGACCGAGGTGATTCATTGCCTGTCCGAGAACCGCATTCGGGTCACGGACTTCCGCACGATTCTCCCGAATCTCGAGGACGTCTTTCTCAAATTGACGGGTCACTCGATTCGCGACTAGGCGTACAAAATGATGCTGCGTGGACTGTGGAAACTAACCTGGATCGAGATCAAAGTCTTCCTGCGCGAGCCGCTGGGGGCGTTCGGGACGATTGTGTTCCCGGTCCTGGTTTTCGTCGTGATCGGACGAGTAGCCGGCCGCAGCCTCCCTCCACCCACGCTCGCGGCCAGCGGTTTTCTCCGCGTGGGCCTGCCGGTTCTCGCGGCACTCTTGATCGCGGTCAGCTCCGTGATATCGCTGGTGACCATCGTATCGATTTACCGCGAAGGCGGAATCCTGAAACGGCTGCGCGCAACTCCGTTGCACCCGCAGACGATCCTAACCGCCCACGTGATCGTCAAGCTCGCGCTCACCGCGGCCACGCTGGGCCTCATGGTGTTTGCGGGCAAACGGTATTACCCGATTGGCATCCACGTTGCATGGTTCGGATTCACGATCGCCCTGCTCATCAGCACCTTAAGCATCCTCTCGATTGGCTTTCTCATCGCCAGCATCGTTCCCACGGCACGCTTTGCACAGCCAATCGGCGCGGCGATTTTGTATCCGATGATCGCTGTCTCAGGACTCTTTACGCCCCTTAGCTCGATGCCGCCAGTTCTGCACGCGGTGGCGCGAGTGCTGCCGATGACCTACGCGGTGTCGCTGTTAGAAGGAATGTGGAAGGGCGACGCGTGGTCGGCGCACCTGGGCGACGTAGCCGCGCTGGCCGTGGTGTTCTTCGTTTGCACGGCGCTCTCGGCGAAGGTGTTTCGTTGGGAGTAACACAGACTATTCGACGCCGCCACGGACGATCTGGCAGTAGTCGGGGATAGAGGTTGGCCCGAGGAGTTAGTCGGACGGGATGGTGACGCTGATCTGGTTTGAGTCGGAGCTTTCGATGTTCTCGGAATTGACCGCGGTTACATAGTAGAAGTACATGAGCCCGTCCGTGACGTTGCTGTCGGTGTAGCCGATATCCGAGTTTGGGGTGGTATTCAGCTTTTTAAATGGCCCGCTTGGTTTCGAGCTGCGGTAAACGTAGTACCCGACCACCGAGGAAGTGCTGGGATCCCACGCGAGCGCGACGGAATGCGGCGTGCTGCCCGATGTTCCGGTTCCAGACAGGCCGATGGCCAAGGGAGATCCTGCGGCATTGCTCTTAACAGTCACGGTGCCCGGCAAGCTTCCCGCAGTGCTGGGGTCAAAATTAACGGTCAGCACTGCCGTTTGCCCGGGCGTCAAATTCGTCCCGTTTGCCACGCCGCTGAAGGTGTAGCCGCTCCCCGTGATAGAAACCGTGGAAATGTCCACAGTGCCTGTGCCGGTGTTCTGCAAGCTCACTTGTTTGGTGACGGTAGTCCCGTCGTTCACGCTTCCGAAGCTCAAGCTCGTGGGACTTGGCGCGAGCGCGTAGGTGGTGGCTGCAACTCCGGTTCCAGACAGGCTAATGGCTAAAGGAGAGCCCGCAGCATCGCTCGTTATTTTTGCCGTGCCGGGCAAATTGCCCGGTGTGCTGGGATCAAAGCTGACGGTCAGCGTTGCCGATTGGCCTGGCGTCAAGTTCGTGCCATTTGCCACGCCGCTGGCTGTGTAACCGCTGCCGGAAATAGAAACCCCGGAAATGTCCACATCGGCCGAGCCGGTGTTCTGCAAGGTCACTTGCTTGCTCACGGTGGTCCCGTCTTTCACACTTCCGAAACTCAGACTCGTGGCGCTGGGCGTGAGAATGTAGGTGGAAGTAACTCCTGTTCCCGTGAGACTCACATCCATAGGAGAAGAGCTGGACGATGTCGCGATGGAAATCGATCCGCTTTCTGCGCCCGATTTCGTCGGATTGAACTCCGCGGTGAAGGTCACGGATTGTCCGGGATTCAAGGTATGCGGAGTAGAGAGGCCGGATACAGTGAATCCGGCTCCCGTCGCGCTGATGCTATTGATGGTGCCGTTGGCCGTGCCACCGTTGGTCAACTGAATGGTTTGGCTGGCCGGGCTGCCGATGTGTACACTTCCGAAACTGACGGAGCCGGGTGTGACACCAAGAGAGGGAGCCACGCCTGTGGCAGTGGCGCTCGCGACCAGCTGCGGAGCCAGAGTGCCGATGGTAATCGTGATGTTTCCGCTTTCCAGGCCCGTGCCGGTCGCTTTGAAGGTGACGGTGAAATTCTCGCTTTGGCCCGGAGTAAAAGTCTTCGGCGTGGCAGGTCCGGAGATGGTGAAGCCCGCGCCGCTCATTACGATCTTCGTGAGCGTTACATTGCCCACACCGGCGTTGGTCACGTTGACGGTCTGTGTGGCGGTCGAACCCACCATCACGTTTCCAAATTTAACGGGATTGGGCGAGACGTCCAGCTCTCCTACGGGCGGAGTTCCGGGCTTGCTGACCACGCCGACGCAACCCGCAGCGCTTAGCATTCCGAAGACAATAAGCAGGAAAGAAAGATTGCGAAGTGAAAACGCTGCGCGCGTCTTAGACGAGCGCGGAGACCCGTACGAGCGCGCATCCACCAGGATGGGAGAAGCCCTCATGACCAGGGGCATTGTGCGACGGAGCGCACAACTTGAACTACTGGCCAGGGGTACACACTTAGGACAGGTTCAGAACCCTGTTCGCCCGGACAGGCCTATACCGTTCTCACGGCGGAGCTGCCGTTCGGGGCCTGAATTAGCACCCGGCTCGTGGATCGAGCCGAACTCCTCGAATATGTCTCATCCCGCGGCGAGTCTACGGAATCGGGGCCGTCGCCTGGTTTGAGTAAACGCTTTCTTCGCCGGTCGAATCCACGGCGGTGACCACGTAATAGTAGGTGGTGCCATCCGCAACATTCGAGTCCGTAAAGGCTGTCGTTGCTACCGGTGAGGCCGTCAGCAATGACGGATATGGGCCGCCGTCAGCGGTGCCGCGATATACGTTGTAGCCGGCTACGGATGAGGTGCTCGCGGTCCAGGCGAGGCCCACGGTATGGGACTGGACTCCGGTGCCCGACAGGGTGATGGTCGCCGGCGAATTTGTAGCGTTGCTCGCGATGGTCACGCTTCCAGTTACGGCCCCGGCGCTCGTGGGCGCGAACTCAACCGTCACGGGAATTGACTGACTGGGCGTGAGAGTTTCGCCGGAGCTGACGCCGCTCACGGTGAATCCCGCGCCGGTTACGTTTACGCTGGACACGGTCACGTCGGAATTGCCGGTGTTAGTGAGCGAAACGCTCATTTGACCGTTGCTGCCAACGTTCACATTTCCAAAACTTAGATTCGAATTGCTGAGCGAAAGCAAAAATGTGGCGGCGACACCGCTTCCGCTGAGCGAGATCGTAAGCGGAGAACCCGGGGCATTGCTGGTCAGCAGAACCGAGCCGGCGGCGCTTCCCGCGGCGGTGGGCGTAAAGACCGCGTTGAAGGTGGAGCTCTTACCCGCGTTTATGGTCAGCGGCGTGGTGATGCCGGTAAGGCTGAATCCGGCGCCCGAAACCTGGGCCTGCGAGATGGTGACTGCGGCGGTGCCGGGGTTCGTCAAGTTGATAGTTTGCGAATTGCTGTTGCCGACCGTAACGCTGCCAAAGGCCGCGCTCGTCGGATTGGCTCCGAGTTGCGGCTGAGTGCCGGTGCCGCTCAGAGGTATGGCCAGCGGGGAAGACGGCGCATTGCTCGCGATCGAGATGCTGCCGGTAACGCTGCCTGTCGAGACGGGAGCAAACTGCGCCGTGAATGTGGTGTTCTGTCCGGCAGGTATAGTCAGAGGGAGCGCCAGGCCGCTCAAGCTGAAACCGGAACCGGAGGCCGTGGCTGCCGTGATTGTGACGCTCGCGGTTCCGCCATTGGTCAGAGTGATTGTTTGTGGCGCGCTACTGCCGACGGCTACGTTTCCGAAAGCAACGCTCGCCGGGCTCGCGCTAAGTTGCGCCTGCACTCCTGTACCGCTGAGCGCGATTGCCAGTGGTGAGCCAGGCGCGTTGCTCGTGACAGAAATGCTGCCGGCGACGCTACCTGTAGAGACTGGAGCAAACTGTGCCGTGAATGTGCTGGTCTGGCCCGCAGCTATGGTCAGCGGGAGTGAAAGGCCGCTTAAACTGAAACCCGAGCCGGAGGCGACGGCGGCTGTGATCGTTACACTCGCGGTCCCACCATTTGTCAGAGTGATTGTTTGCGGCGCGCTGCTGCCCGCGGCCACGTTTCCAAAAGCAACGCTTGCCGGACTTGCGCTAAGTTGTGCCTGGACGCCCGCGCCACTCAATGCGATTGCCAATGGAGAGCCGGGCGCGTTGCTCGTGATAGAAACGCTGCCGCTCGCGCTGCCAGTTGCAGCCGGCGAAAACTTTGCAGCGAAAGATGTGTTTTGACCCGGAGTGAGCGTGAGCGGAGTTGACAATCCGGTCATGCTGAAACCAGTTCCGGACGCGGCAGCCGCGGAAATGGTGATGTTGGCCGTTCCTGAATTCGTGAGTGTCACCGATGTTGTTCCGCTGGTGCCGACGGGAACACTGCCGAAATTCACGCTCGATGGATTGGCGGAAAGGCCCCCTTGCGTGCCAGTGCCGCTCAGCGGAATCGAGAGCGTCGCATCGGTCGCGTTGCTGGTGATCGCGATGTTGCCGGATGCGCTTCCCGTGGCTGTGGGCGCGAACTGCGCCGTGAAGTTTACATTCAGGCCTGCAGCGATGGTTACCGGAGCCGTGATGCCGGTAATGCTGAAACCTGCTCCGCTGGTGGTGACCTGGGAGATTGTTGCGCTCGTCGTTCCCGTGTTCGTAATCGTAATGGTTTGCTGTCCGTTGCTGCCGACGGCCACGTTGCCGAAAGCGGCGGTCGTTGGATTGGCAACCAACGTCGTACCAGTCGCGATTCCGTTTCCTGAGAGCACGAGAGTTTGCGGAGAGCCCGGCGCGTTGTCAGTGAAAGCGATGCTTCCCGTCGCGTTGCCGGTCACCGTGGGCGTGAATTGCGCGCTGAAAGTCAGGTTCTGCCCGGCGGGAATCGTAGTGGGAAGCGAGAGGCCGCTGACGCCAAAGCCCGTGCCCGAAACCGTCGCGAGATTCACGACCACGCTTGCGCTGCCGGTGTTGGTCAATGTGACGGTCTGCGTGCCGGTTTGCCCCACGATTACGTTTCCGAAATTGACCGAGGCCGGAGAAATCGCGAGGCCTGGTTGCGTACCCGTCCCGTTGAATGTAATCACCAGAGGAGAATTCGTTGCGTCGCTGACCACGGTGAAGGTTCCGGTGGCAGCGCCCGCGGATGCCGGTGCAAACTGAACTTGAACTGTAGCCGAGGCCCCGATGGCCATGGAACCCGATGGAGCGCCGCTCATCACGGTGAAACCGGCTCCGGTTAGTGCGGCCGAGGAAATGTCAACGGTTGAGGTTCCGACATTCGTTAGCGTCACGCTTTGGACCGCGGTGGTTCCGGTCGCGACGCTGCCAAAATTGATGGTGGCCGCGCTGACCGAGAGAACTCCCGTGTTCGGCGTCTTCGGCTGGGCTGCGGCGTTGGTGAAGCCCGCGCAGCTGGAAAGTCCGACGATAGCGACGATGGCAGCGAGCATCGCAAGGAAAACAAACGGCCCGGACGAACGGTTGAGTGTAACCCCATTTCTCAATGCCGGTGATTGGATTCGATAGGCGAAGGTCTTCGCGCGAAGTTTCATCTCGCGCACAGTTTAGGAACCATAAGGGCTTGCGGAATACTGGTCAGAGGAATCAACGAAGTTCAGTGCGCTTCGCCTGTTCAAAACGATTTTGTACAGCTGTACATTTTGGTGGGACAGGTACTTTGGTATCGCTTGCAAAAAATGGAGGCGCGTTTCACTTCGGCACACCTCCAGGCGCGAAAAACTCACGACGGCGCTCCGCGTGGTGCTGAGCACTCGTGCTAGACTTTAAAAGGGATAGCGGAGGATTTTTTCGCTGAGCATGATGCGGACTCGAACGATCGGCCCGAACGCTCGAACGCCCTTTTGCAGTTGGTCAAACCGGTTTTTGATCGCCGGCATCGCCGGAATTCTCTTCCTTACACTGTTTCCCTTTCGATTCGCCCTTCCGAATCTGCCTGGTCAGGTTCCGCCATTCTTTCTAGGCGGCAGCTTGAAGACTGCAGGTTGGTTTGACGCTCTCCTGAACATTGCCCTTTTTGTTCCATTCGGTTTCGGGCTGGCGGAGAAGCTTCGCGAGGATAGAAAGTCGCCGACCGCGACATTTTTTATCGTGATGGCGTCGGGCACTTTGTTTTCTTATTCGATTGAGCTGGCCCAGGCTTACATCCCGATGCGCGATTCCGGCTGGGAAGACGTGGTTACCAACTCGACGGGCGCCGTCGCGGGGTTTTTTTTGTATGAACTGCTCGGAGCCACCATCGTCCGGTTCCTTACTCAATGTGAAATCGCGATTAGTTCGTGGATTACGCTGCGGCGAGCGGCTGTGCTGCTTCCACTTTATTTCGCGCTTTGGTTCGCGCTTTCTGCTTTTTTGCAGCGGGATTCGCGGCTGAGCAATTGGGATCCGGAGAGCTCCTTCTTCGTCGGCAACGAGGCTACGGGACAAAGCGCATGGAAGGGCCGGGTACTCGAGGTGCAAATTTGGGATCGGCCCGTTCCCGACGGGTTGGCCCGGCGATTGACATCCGGGGAGTCGCTTAGCGCGGCTGGCTCGGGCTCGCTCGCGTCGTACGATTTTTCGGGCGCGCCACCTTTCAAAGATGCCGAGCAGTTCTTGCCGGCGCTTTCGTGGACGCCAGCTGTGCCGACTCCGTCCGAATCGAACGCGGTCTTTCTAAACGGCAAAGCGTGGCTAACCTCGGGGACGCCGGTAACGAATTTGATCGAGAGATTCCAGAAATCGAATCAATTCTCCGTGCACTTGATCTGCGTTCCCGGAGAAACGCGCGGTGGGATCGGGCACATTATTTCGATATCGCGGGTGCGGCCGGGAGCCCCGTCATTGGCACCGCCACTGGCCGATTTGGCTGTTCGGCAGGAGGAATCGAATCTTGTGCTTTGGTTTCGCAGCCCACTTTCGGTGCGGCGATCGATTTTGGCGTGGTATGTTCCGAACGTATTCGCGGATGGCCGCGCTCGGGACATACTTTATTCCTACGATGGCGCGGACCTTTCCGTCCACATCGACGGCGAAAAAGTCGCGCGCAACTACCGTCTGGGTCCCGGATCAGCGCTCGCGCAGGTTTTGCGGACGGTGCGGCCGAGCGAACTCGACGGTTACATCGATATCTATTACACTTTGATGTTTTTCCCCTCCGGAATTCTTTTCGGAATCGTGGCGCGCCGAGAGATGCATTCAAGTTCGATTGGCCTAGTTATGCTGGCTCTTGGATTCGTTCTGGCGGCTCTACTTCTGGAATGGATGCTTGTGGCGGTGAGCGGACGCTCCCTGTTGTTCGGGCATGTGGTTCTTGCGCTTTGCGTGTTGGCAGCGGGGAGCGTCTGGTTTAATGCCGATCGCTGGGCCCGAACCTGACGCAAAGTTTCGGGCAGAAAAACGCAAACTCGATTTTCTGTGGTTCTCGATTTATGGATGCGGAGCGGAACCCGCAACATCATTTGCGGTTGGCACGCTACCGGAGCATAATCGGCGTACCCCTTCATAGCTTCAGCCATGCGGATCGACGCTGCGACATTTAAACTCGTGCCCCGCGGAATCACTTTCGTAGCCGAAACACCCATGAATGAATTTGACAGCCAGTTGCTACTGAGAATGCAGGCGGCCGCCCAATGAAGCTTTTTGTGACGGGCGGCGCGGGCTTCATCGGTTCGAATTTCATCAGGATGGCGTTGGCACAAGGCCGCGGTCACTCGATCGTGAATTACGACAAACTGACGTATGCAGGCAACCTTGCAAACCTGCGGTCCGTTGAAACAAATCCAGATTACAAATTTTCCAAAGGAGATATCTGCGACGCCTCGGCGGTCGAAGGGGCCATAGCGGGCTGCGATGCGGTGGTGCACTTCGCGGCGGAGTCTCACGTCGACCGCAGCATTTATCAGCCGGCGCCGGCCATCGAAACGAACGTCACCGGCACTTTCGTGCTTCTGCAGGTTGCACGAAAACTGGAAGTGCAGCGCTTCGTCCACATTTCGAGCGACGAAGTGTATGGTGACATTCCTGCAGGTTCCTTCTCGACCGAGGACTCGCCCTTGCAGCCGAGCAGCCCGTATTCGGCTTCGAAGGCCGGCTCGGATTTGTTGGTGCGGTCTTTCGTCAGAACATACGGGTTTCCGGGAATCATCACTCGCTCTTCCAATAATTACGGGCCGTATCAATTTCCTGAAAAATTCCTGCCGCTGATGATTACGAATGCTCTCGACGACAAACCGCTGCCCATCTACGGCGATGGAAAGCAACAGCGCGACTGGCTGCACGTGGAAGACAATTGCCGCGGAATTCTTTCGGTGCTCGAACGCGGGCGCATCGGCGAGGTTTACAATCTCGGCGGAGTCGACGTGGTCGAGAACCTCACTCTCGCCCGGCGCCTGCTTGAATTGTTCGGCAAACCCGAGACGCTGTTGTCTTACGTACAAGACCGCCCGGGCCACGACCGGCGTTACGCGTTGAATTCCGAAAAGATTGGGCGCGAGCTTGGCTGGGCTCCCACGGTCCCGCTCGAAACGGGCTTGCGGCAGACGATTGAATGGTATCGCAGCAATACGGAATGGCTGGCGGGTGTTCGCGGAGGCGACTACCGCAAGTATTATGAGACGTACTACGAGAATCGTGATTCTTCCCTGCAAGCAATCGCGCGGTCGGGGCGAAAACCCTCGCCCTAAGAGCGGTGCGCGGCGTCGCGTTTGATGTTGTTCGTGGTAACTCGCAAGAATCCGTGCGGTCAAATCTGCGTGACTTTTCTTTCCAGGGCTGTTTCACTGGTATAGCGGCTTGTAGGAAATCACTCCAAGTGGCGTCCCGTAATCGTCACAGGTAATATTGGAAAATATAGGCAAGGGAGAGCGGAATCTTGCGAATTTCGGTGATCGGATGTGGATACGTTGGCTTAATCACGGGCGCCTGTTTGGCGGAAATCGGGCACGATGTGTCCTGCACCGACAATGACGATTCCAAGATTCAAATTCTGCGCTCGGGCAAGCTGCCGATTTATGAGCCGCACCTCGATACCCTGATAGAAAAGAACACGCGCGAAGGCCGCCTGCACTTTTTGGCCAACCCCGGCGAAGCGGTGCGCGGGAGCGACGTAGTTTTCATTTGCGTGGGCACTCCGCCGCTCGAAAACGGCGATGCGGATTTGAGCGCCATCGATAGCGTCGCGCGCATGATCGCCACCGAAGGCGGCGGCCCCAAACTGGTGATCGAAAAAAGCACGGTGCCGGCCCAGACGGGCCAGGAACTGAAGCGCGCGCTTTCGGTCTATAGCCGGAAATCAGGCGTTACCTTCAGGGTGGCTTCGAATCCCGAGTTCCTGCGCGAAGGAACTGCAGTGATGGATTTTCTTCATCCGGACCGCATCGTCATCGGCGTGGATGACGACTCCGCCGCCAAGCAGTTGCGCGAAATTTACCAGCCCATCCTCGACCGAAAATTCAATTGTCCTGCGCACGCGGGAAAATGTCCCGCCGATTCGCCTGCGCCCATTTTCGTCACTACCACGGTGAACAGCGCCGAGCTCATCAAGCACGCATCAAACTCGTTCCTGGCGCTCAAGATTTCTTTTGCCAACGCTCTCGCCGATATGTGCGAACAGCTGGGAGCGGACGTGCAAGAGGTGACTGCGGCGGTGGGCATGGATCCGCGCATTGGCCCTGCATTTCTTCGTGCCGGCCTGGGATTCGGTGGTTTCTGTCTGCCCAAAGACGTGCAGGCTTTTATACGTCTCGCCGAACGCGTGGGTATTGATTTCACTTTGCTGAAAGCCACCGAGCAGGTCAATAAGCAGCGCATCGATATCCTTATGGAGAAAGCCCGAAAGGCGCTGTGGGTGCTGAAGGGCAAGAACATCGCGATTCTGGGACTGGCGTTCAAGCCCAACACCGACGACATTCGCTTTTCGCCGGCGCTCGATGCGGCTCGCAAATTCCTGGCCGAAGGCGCCAACCTGCGCGCCTACGATCCCCAGGCCATGGAGAAAACGCGAAAGCTGCTTCCCCAGATTTCGCTTGCATCGAACGCGTATGCCGCCCTCGAGCACGCCGACGCGGTGGTCCTCGCCACTGAATGGGACGAGTTTCGAAAGCTCGATTGGAAGCGCGTCTTCAGCGAAATGGCCAGGCCCTTGATCATTGACGCGCGAAATTTCCTGGACCCTGCGGAGATGAAGGCACTCGGCTTCGAATACCACTCGTTTGGCCGCTAGAAAGAAAAAGCCGCGGTCCCGTTGAGGAGCCGCGGCCGTCCAGCGCTCTTTTCGTCTTCGGGCTTAAGCTGTAAGAACTCGTCCAGGGAAGCGAACGCCACGCGCCTTGTTGGAGATTTGCAGAGGCGTCCTCTGTGACACCGGCCCGAACTCCTGGCTCCTATCGGAAACCTGCATCGGACGGTCCATCATGGCAGCTTCTGGGTCAAGAGCCGCTGGACGCATGAATCCAGCCGCTCTGCGAGCGAGTTCCGAGCGCGATTCAACCCCAAACTTGCTCAAGAGAGTGGAGATATGGAACTTGACGGTCCGCACGGTGATGTTCAGTTTGGAGGCTATTTCCTTGTTCGCCCGGTTGGAGAGTACGGAATGCAGTACTTCTCTTTGCCGGGGGCTTAAGGTTGCCGGACAAGCAATCGCCCGGCCTTCCTGCAGAAGCTCTTCCGCCCGGGAGACCAAGCGGCCTATCACCGCTTTTTCGGCCGGCACGAGCACCTGGAAATCACGGGGATCCTGGCCTCTGACCAGGCATTGCATGGCCAGCAGGCCTGCCGCCCGCTCCACGGTGTGATCGAGGTTGGAATTGGATTCAGTTCGGAACTGGGCCACCCCGGTCGTTGACTCGCAGAAAATGAATACGTTGGGCTGATCCGACTGCTGTTTCTTGTCTCGCTGCACCAGTTTTGGAAACTCACCTATCTTCTTCACAATGAACCCTTCCGTATGCTCCCCAGGATTGCCCGGCAAAGCTTAGTGGATTTAACTTCTGCTGCGTTGCCCTTCGTTGCCAGCGCTATACGGACACTACTGTAGCTCCTCGGAGAATCCAGATTCGATCATCCTAAGAGCCGGACTGCCCTATGAAAACGTGGATAAGAGGAGGGGCCGTGGCAGGTGCTGTGCCAAAGGCTTAATTTATTAAACGACTCAAAATGAGACAGATATGAATGACCTGATTTTTCGGCGGAATTTGCTGTAGGTAGAAACTTCCCAGGTGTTGCAAAATCTTCCGGAGTCGGAGCGAAAAGCACTTCTCAACATTCACAAAAAAAATTGTGCGAGTAATCTCGGGCCGCACTCGGCATCACGACGTCACTCACAGAAAGAATTTTCGAGATTGGACCAGCAGTCCTGGTATTGGCAGTACTCAAACGCACGAACCAGCCTCGCGGGAGTTTTTCGAGGTAAACTCCAGCCCTAGTCTCGAGTACAAAGTTTCGAAAGGGAACATATGCGCAGAATCTTCCAATCGCTCGCCTTCATTGCAGTGCTCGCCTTCTTCGGCAGCTCCGTTCTCGCGCAAATTCCGCCGGTGAAGCCCGCTCCTCTGTCGAAGCAGATGCCTCAAGGCACGGGGGCCTGCTCGGTGCAGGCCTCATGCGCGGAAGCGGCGCCGGCGATGGTTCAAAGCGCCCTTGGCGCATCGCCGCTAGCCGAAAACTTGCGTTACCTCACGGACTCTATCGGAGGGCGGGTCACCGGCTCTGCGGCGGCCGATCGCGCGGCGAGCTGGGGCGTGCAGGCGTTTCGCAACGCGGGCGTGGACGAGGTGCACACGGAAAAATTCACCATCCCGGTCAGCTGGAGCGAGGGCAATACGCGCGTCGAGATTCTTTCGCCTGAACCGTTTCCCGTGCATCTGGTTTCGATCGGGTGGTCACCGGCGACACCCGAAGGCGGCATTACCGCCGATATTGTGGACGTCGGAATGGGCGATGAGGCGGGGTTCGCGAAGGCGGGAGCAGCAGCGAAGGGCGCAATCGTGCTGGTGCACTCCAATCTCTTGGTCACCTGGGACGACCTGCTCAACGAATACGACCGGGACCGCGTAGTCATCGACCACGCGCTGAACGCAGGGGCGGCGGCGATTTTCTGGATGTCCACGCGGCCGAATCTACTGCTCTATCGTCACAATCTTTCGATAAACGGCGAGATCGAGCGCATGCCGCAGGCCGTTGTCGCGCGCGAGGACGCGGAACGGATCGCTCGCTTCCTCGAGGCGGGACAGAAAGTGCACGCGCATTTCGATATGCCGAACCACGTGGGCGGACCGGTGGAATCGGAGAATGTCGTCGCGGAAATTCGCGGGCGCGAGAAGCCGGACGAATTCGTCCTGCTAGGCGCGCACCTGGATTCGTGGGAATTGGGAACCGGAGCTCTCGACGACGGCTGCAACGTGGCGATGTTGATTGACGCCGCTCGCGTCATCCACGCCTCAGGCGCCGTCCCTCGCCGTTCAATTCGGTTCGCGCTATTCACTGGAGAAGAAGAGGGCATGCTGGGCTCCGCGGCGTATGCTCACGCGCATCGCGCCGAGCTCGATCGGATGGTCGCGGCAGTTATTTTTGACTCCGGGGTTGGCGCGGTCACCGGGTACTCGCTCGGCGGACGCAAGGACGTGGAAGTCGCCGTGCGCGAAGCGCTGGAGCCGATTCAGATACTCGGCGTGAAGAATTTCACGTTCGACGCCGGGATGGACACGGACAATTTCGATTTCATCCTGGAAGGCGTGCCTACGCTCGAAGCTATTCAAGAGCCGGCGAATTATATGCTGAACTATCACGCCGCCTCGGACACCTTCGATAAAGTCGATATCGCCGAGCTCAAGCGCCACGTGGCCATCGCCGCCCTCACCGCTTACGCTCTGGCCGACCGTGAAGAGCGTATTGGACCGCGGCAATCGCGCGCTCAGATCGAGAAATTGATGAGTGAGACCGGCCTCGACAAAGAATTAAAAGATGGCGGCTTCTGGCCCCTGTGGGAAAACAGCGTCCGCGGCCGCCAGCCGTAGCATTCATTTCTGAACTCTTGGCGTGTGATTCGGCGGGACGACTCCACCCGCGACGTAGCATCCTTCCGGCGTCCCTCGCGTATAATAGGCGAACGAAAATGAACCACGCAGCGCGCCCAAGTGTCGAAGGGACTCGAGCGACTATCACGACGGAATCGAAGCCGCCGCGGATTCTGGCGATTGATTACGGCCGCAAGCGGATCGGTTGCGCGCTCTCGGACGAACTCGGTATCACGGCCCAGCCGCTCGGGACGATTCTGCGTACGAATCGCCGAAACGATCTGCGCCGCCTGCGCGACATTTGCCGGAAGCATGGCGTTGCGCGTATCCTCGTGGGCCACCCGCTGCACATCACGGGCGAAGCCAGTCCGATGGCGGAGGAGGCGGAGCGTTTCGCGGCGAGGTTGCAAAAGGAGCTGCACATCGAAGTGGAACTCTTGGACGAACGGCTGACTACCTGGGAAGCGAAGCGAACCGTGGCCGAAACAAAACCGTTTTCGCGACGAAAGCGGAGTTCGGTGGACGATGTGGCCGCCGCGGTCCTCTTGCGGGACTATCTCGAACACAGAGGCGCGCAGGCACAGACCGCCCGCGCGGAAAAGGGTTAGCGGATGCGGCGCCTTGGCCTTATTTCGTTGCTCTTCATTGCCGCGCTGGGAGCCGGTGCGGGATGGCTCGATTCGCAAATCAGCCGCCCCTATCGCGGACACCGGCCGGAAAAAGTGTTCGTGGATATCCCGCGCGGCACGTCACGCTTCGGCGTGGCGTACATCCTGCGGCGCGACGACGTGATCCGCAGCCCGCTGGCCTTCGAATTTTTCAGTCTGTGGCATTACCGAAAGCCGCTGCAGGCCGGCGAATATTATTTCGACCACCCGGTGAATTCGCGGGAAGTGTTCTGGCAGATCGCGCAGGGCAGGATTTTCGTCCACACCATCACGGTGCCGGAAGGATGGACTTCGTTTGACATCGCCGCGGAGCTTGACCGCCAGGGAATCTGCAGCCGGGAAGCTTTTCTGGAAGCGGTAAACGACGCATCGCTTGTATCTGATTTGGCGCCCACCGCAAAAACCCTGGAGGGATTTCTTTTCCCCTCCACCTACCAGTTCTCGCGCCACACCACCTGCGAGCAAATCGCAAAGAGGATGGTGCAGGATTTTCGCGCCGAGTGGGAATCGCTCAACCCTTCGGGCTCGCAAGCTTTTCCAGGCGGTCTGACGCTTCTTCAGGTAGTTACGCTGGCGTCGCTCGTCGAGCGCGAAACGCCCAAGCCCGCAGAGCGGCCCATGGTGGCCGGAGTTTTTTACAATCGCCTGCGAACCGGTTTCCCGCTGCAGTGCGATCCCACAGTGCAATACGCTTGGGAGCTGGCGGGGCACCACGTGAGAAACGTGCGGCCCGCGGATTTGCGCGTCGATTCGCCGTATAACACGTACCAGCATCCCGGCCTGCCTCCCGGGCCGATTGCCAATCCGGGCGAAGCGTCTCTGCGGGCAGCTCTTGCTCCGGCGCAGACCGATTATCTGTTTTTTGTGGCCAACGATCAGGGCGGGCATTTTTTCGCGAAGACTCTTTCGGAGCACAATCGCAACGTTGTGAAATATCGCCATCTTCTCGAGAACGATGCGCAGGCAGCCGACCCCGAGCCCGCGAAGACGAAACACCGAGGGCCGTCTTGAGCGAGAAGCGTTCAGACTCCCAACACGAAAGCGGATCGCCCACCAAGAAGGGGCTGATCCTGGAAGCGGCGAAGGCGCTTGCCAAGCCGCGCTACACGCCCGCAGAAATCGAGCAGATTCGGCGGCAGTTGATCGTTCATCTCGGGGAAAAAGGGAAAACTTCAGTGGATTACATCGTGAGCGTTCTCGAAGAAGCGGGGATGCGCGTGGTGCGTTCCACGCGCTCGGACACTGAAGGCCGCTACGAAGAAGAGTTCAGCGACCTGCTGCATTTTTCAACCTTCGACGAAGCGGAAATGTGCCTGGTGCGGCTCGACGAGCTGCTGCGAAAATTTGTCCTGGAGGGCGAGCAGGCCGCGGCCGAACGCGTCCGTGAAGTCGCGCGCCTGGGACGCCGCCGCGCGGAGATGATCGCGCGGAATCACAAAGTGGATGCCACGAAACGCGCGGAAAAAGAAGAAATGGAGCACTGGTTCGGCATCTGGCTCGAGACACCCGACGCATTCTTCGACTGGCTCGAAGTGAGGAAACAGTCTCCGGACTTCCAGAAGAGATTTCCGCAGCGCTCGGACGAGGACGCGTAGATGTATCTCCTCGATGTCGAGCCGCTCGACCTGGGCGCGGAGGTGCGCGCAGTAGGCCTTGAACTGACGGAAGCGGACGAAAATCGCGAGCCCGTCCGGGGCGCGAATGCGGCGCGAATCTGGAGCCGCGTGTTGCGCGCGACTGCCGCGGATGAAACCTGGGCGCTCGATTTCTTCAGCCATCTCGACCGTCTGCGTGATTACTGCCAGAGACATCAGATCGCCTATCGCGAAGCCAGCCAGCGCTCGATCGTGATTCCGGCACCAGAGCTTGGAGTGCTCGAACCGCTGATCGACCGCTTTCAGGGCGAGACGTTTGGCGCCCGCGCAGGCGCATTGGTGGCGACGGATGACCCCGCTCTCGAAGGTGAACTGGCTCGGCGCGGAGTGGACGCCTACCATACCGCGTTCTCAAATTACTTCTTCTGCGCCGTCTGCGGATTTGAGGACGGTTCGCTGGTCTTGCTCAGCGAAAAACTCTGGGCCAGCGAGGTAATTCGCCGGGTCCGCCCCGTGCTCGAAGGCCAGGAGGTCGAGGTCCGGCTGCCCTCCTAGCGACGGTGCAAGTGTCGTAAGCTGAAACCCCCTAGGCCATTCGTACCATTCCCCTAACCAATCGTCCTAGTACACTACTAGGAAGGAAATGGAGATAGCGCCTTCCCACGAGTTGACAGTGTCCAGCGAATCCAGAGCCCCTAACGCGCGCGCGTTTATCCGCAGCCTGAACATTTTGCTTAAGTACGCTCGCCTCTATGGTTTAGAGCATACGCGCTCGGCCAGGCAGTTTGACTCCTCCTGGACCGAGTTGCGGGACGCGGTGCAGGCCGCCGGCCAGGGCGGGTTGTTGCTGGGTTCGTCCGGATCGCAGCTTTTGCTCGATGGCGTCCCCCTGGAATCTTCGCCCGCGGAGCGAAGCTTCGCCGATTTGCTCACCACTGCCGGGGTAGCCAGCATCGGTTTCACGCGCGACGTTTCCCGCGACGACTTCTCCAATCTTGTGAAGGCCTTCATGGAGACTGGCCCGAAAGCGCCCACTCTCTCCGAGCGGCTGGAGCTGCATTTTGGGAGAAAGAATGTTGCAGGTATCCGCGTAAACGAGATTCGTTTCGTGGCCGAGGATGCAGGATTTTCCGAAGCGCGTGTGGCCGCAACTCTCACCGCGAAAACGCTCGGCGCTGACGCGGACCTCATCCAGGACTGGTTCCGCAGCCCGGAGAAGATGATTCAACTAATTGCCGCGGCGGAAGGCGCTCACGGCGGGCCCGGAGCAGGCGGTGGGAGCGGAACCGGATCGGGGACGCGTGGCGGAGGAGGAACGGGGACAGGAGTTGGAACGGGAACCGGCGGAGTGGGGTCCGGAGCCGGATCAGGCGGAGAGTCTCTTACCACATCAGCCACAGGCTTCTCACAGCTTGAAGAAGCCGAGCTGCAAAGTTTGCTGCGGCTGCTCGCGCAATTCGGCGAGGCGCAAAACGCGAAGAATCCGCAACTCGATCAGAATTCCTGGCAACTGAAGCTGGCCGCGCTACCCCAGAATGCGCAGGTAACACTGCGCCAAACGCTCGCTTCCGTGGCCGCGAAATCTCCTTCTTCCAAATTTGATGAGGCCATGCTGCTGAAACTGGCCGAAGACCTCGCAATCAAATTTGCGATTGACCGCTATCAGCGCGGCGAGGTGCAGGTAAATGCGGTGCGCCAGATGCTCGACCGCATGGGCAACGAGCTCAGCACGCTCCGCAAACTCTTGCGGGCGCGGGAAGACAAGATGGCCAGCGCGGGTATCACCATGGAATCCCACGCCGATGTGCTGGATCGCCAGTTCTGGGCGGCGGTGCCGGAGTCCGGCAAGAAACAAGTTTTGATGTCCGCAGAGGCATGGTGCATTCCTCCGCGCAACGTGCAGCAATACGTGGAAGAACTTCTCGGCCGCGGCGAAGCCAACGCGGCCGGCGACATCCTTCTGCAATATGCAACTTGCGTGCGCAATAAGGACGCGGAAGCGCGCAAAAAAGCTGCCATCGGCCTGGGTCAGCTCGCGGAACTTTTCAGCAAGGCGGCGAGCCAGCGTTTGCAGGACGCGCTGATACAAATCGGCCAGCAAATGGCGGCGGAAAAAGATCCGGAGTTGCAGACACTTTTGAGCGCGGCCTTCGTGCGGCTGAGCCAGGAGTCCGCTTCGCGCAGATACTATCGCGCCATGCAGCAGTCCCTCGATTCTCTGTCAGACCTCGAGGAATCGCGCCCGAGTTGGGTGCAGAGTCTGCGGCCACGCGTGGGAGTCGATAGCCGCATCCCGGAATTTATCGAAGAAGCGCTCACAGCGGAACAGATGCCGGAAGGGCTGGTGGGCGTGCTGATGCGCGTGCCGCAATCCGCGGCAGAGCATCTGGCGGTGCGTCTGGCACGCTCGGGGCGACGGACAGAGCGCGAGAGCGTTGTAAAGCTGGCGAAATCCGTGGGCTCGCCGTGCGCGAGACACTTGAAAGAAATTCTGAAGAATGAGGTGCCCGCGAAGGCGGCAACGGTGGTTGGGCTTCTGAGCCGGCTGGATCCGTTGGTAGTGGAGGATTTGCTCCCGATTCGTCTGCAAGACGGCGGACGAAGTTTTCACGATGCCGTCGTGCGGCAACTTTCGATAGCGGGAGCGCCCGAGCGCGGGAAATTGCTGGCCGATTCGCTTGAAATGCTCGATGTGATGATTATCCCGCTGGCGCTGGATGAAATTGGGATGTGCGGAGACACCGAGACAGCTCCCAAGCTCCTGCGCCTGGCCGAAGGGGAAATCCTGCCTCAGGGTTCTGATTATCTTCGCGTGAAAGCCATCGAAGCTTTAGGCCGGATGCGCGCGCCGGCGGCCGCGGGACACTTGCGGCATTTCGTGGAAGCGCGAAAAACTTTCGGGTGGGCCTACCCGGATGAAATCCGCATGGCGGCTGCGCAGGCTTTGGCGAAGCTCGATCCGGAATGGATACAAGCGTTTCTGCCGCAGTCGGGGCTCGACTCCAAGGTGCTGGCCATTGCTCCGCTCGATCCCATACCCGATCGCGATTTCGTGCGACACCGCAGGTATCGCCGGGTCCGGCTGCCGCGCAACGTGCCCGCCGTGATTACGTCCGCGCGCGGAAAATTTTCTTCGGCGATCAGCGTGCTCAGCCTCGACGGCGGATTGCTGAGCGGCGACATACAGATTCCCGTGGGCACCGAAGCCACACTCAAGATCCCCGCAGGTCTTCGTTCCATCAACATGCAGGCGGTGGTGCGATTCGTGCGCTCGCAACAAGCCGGATTCGAGCTGGTAGGAATGGGGCTCGAGGATCGCGCGAAGTTGCGCCGCTTGCTGGTCTCGCTCGGCGGCGCGGATGCGATTCCGCGCTCGGGTCCTCTTTCCGGCGTCTGATTTACTTTTCCACGTTCTGCTCGACCACATTGGCGCGTCCAAAGTCTTGGAACTTATTCTCCTCCGATAGGTAATTACAATCAGCCCAGCGAGTCGGTGTTGAGCTCTCGATGGCTCGAGAGAAGCAACGCCGAAGGGGAGCTGAAAGTGATTACTTACGCCAAAGGAGAATTCGCGTCATGCAGAAATTCAGACTCGTACTAGCGGGGCTATGCGTTCTTGCAATGCTGCTATCGGTGACAGTGGTGCAAGCCGCGCCCCAGAATGCCAATTTTGCCGGAACGTGGGAACTGACCATGACCGGCGGCCGCCAAGGTGGTGGAGGCGAACAAGAGGAGGCGAAGCGCAAGGCGAAGGAGGCGGACACCGAGGTGGCCGAGGCCCGCAATCGCTCTCTATCACGCAGAACAGCGACAAATTGAAAGTCACCCACAAAACGTCGCGCGGCGAAAACAGCTACGACGCCACGATCTCGGGCAACACAATTTCATGGACCGAAGAGCGCCCAGGCCGAGACGGCAACACCATGCAGGTTCAATACAAGGCGACCTTGGACGGCGACACCATCAAGGGCACTATGGCCGGCGGGCAGTTTAGCAGGGAGTTCACGGCCAAGCGCGCGAACTAACTCGGCTCTCCATACTCCGAGCGATCCAGGTCCTGCGGCAATCACGAATGAGGCAGATTGTGATTGCGCAGGACTTCCTGGATCGGAATCGAACGGCTTCGTTATCCGCTGAGCACCTCATTGCAGTCCTATGGCGCGTATGTGCGGGTAGTGGGTCAGTTTCCGATTACGCCGTTAACCAGGAGCTACCGAGGATATTCTCGGTTCTCCGTGTCGATTCTGCACCTTCTCGTTCGACTATGGGTAGGGCAGCAATTAAGCTATGAACTTGAACGTCAGCCCAACTCAGCCCGAAAGGACAAACAAAATGCGATTCATGGTCATCGTCAAAGTCACGGAAGACACCGAAAACGAAGCCGCACTCCCCGATCCCCAGCTCATGGCCGACTTGAACAAATTCAACGACGACCTCTTGGAAGCCGGGGTCCTGATAGGCTATGACGGTCTTCACCCCTCCTCCAAAGGCGCCCGCGTCCATTTCTCAGGCAAGAACCGCCCCATCGTCACTGACGGTCCCTTCGCCGAAAGCAAGGAACTCATCGCCAGCTTCTGGTTCTGGCAGGTCAAGTCTCTCGAAGAGGCCATCGAGTGGGTCAAGCGCTGCCCCAACGAAGGCGAGACCGACATAGAGATCCGCCAGGTCTTCGAGCCCGAAGAGTTCGCAGCTGCTTTCACCGAGGAAGAAATTCAGCAGGAAAAACAGTTCCGCGCTCGAATGGCAGCGAACGCAGCCAAGAAATAGTCCCACTTGGTCAAGGTGGGGGCGTGTGAGTTTACGGTGCAGGCTCGCCGCGTATACTTTGCCCCCAAGCCGCAGAAAAGCAAATGACCAGAATTATATTTGCGCCGCATGCGACCATTTCCGCTCTAACTCCCGTGAAAATGGGTAACCGGAAACTGACCCACTACCTATGTGCGGGTTTCGTTGACACCCCCGAACGCGGCTGCTAAATTGCATCTCTTGCGTTCCTGAGGCGACAACACACTGAGAGTCGGCGGATTCGCTCGGATAGTTTCGATGGCTGTGGCGGCGGGTTTAGCCTGCGGGGGTTGCGCCGTCAGCCAGAAGACCACCATCAAGCCATCGGAAGCGCCGGCGCCGCTCCAGAAGGCGACTAAAGAAGAGCTTATCGCGCGCTACAACCAACAGGCCCGGGCGATCACGTCCATTAACGCCACGGTCACGATGAAGCTGACCGCGGGCTCGGCCTATACCGGCTTGATCGAGCAATATCACGAAATCAACGGATTTATCATCGCGACTAAGCCGGCGAGCATCCGCGTGATTGGCCAGGCCCCGGTGCTAAGCAAAAACATCTTCGACATGGTGAGCGACGGCGAGACATTTCACATCTACATCCCCTCGAAGAATAAATTTCTGGAAGGTCCCGCGAACCTCGAGAGGCAATCGACTAAGCCGATCGAGAACCTAAGGCCGCAGCATCTCGTCGATGCATTGCTTTGGACTGCCATTCCGGACCGCGTTCCGGTGCTCTTTGAAGAAGAGAGCGAAGGAGCGAATCACTACTACGTGTTAATCGTGGCGCGAACCGCTGGAGCCGAGAGCGCAACCGAACCAACGCGCGCGGGTTCGACGGATTGGGAGATCGCGAAAGAGATTTGGTTTGGCCGCGCGGATTTGCGCGTCTCCAGGCTGGATAATTTTGCGGCCGGCGGCAGAGTAACTTCGGATGCCCACTACTCAGACTGGCAATCGGCCGGAGCGTCGCAGGAAGCGGCGTCACCATCCGGATCCGGAAACGCCCTTTATCCGCGGAAGATTTCGCTGAGCCGCCCGAGCGACGATTACGAATTTGACATCGGGATCAAAAAGATCGCCGTGAATGAGACTATCGGTGCGGAGCGCTTTGTCTTGCAACAGCCGTCCGGGACCGAACTTGTAAAAGTGGGCGAGGACGCCAAGGAGCCCCCAAAGCCGTGATTCGCTACATGATCGTGCAGAACGTTCTGCACCGCCCGCTACGCACGCTTATCACTGCGATTGCTGTGGCCGTGGAGGTCACGCTTGTGATCATGGTCGTCGGCCTCACCACCGGGCTGCTGCAAGATTATGCCAAGCGCACGGAAGGCATTGGCGCCGACGTGATGGTGCAGCCGCCCTCGGCTTCATTGTTCATGGCTTTTGGCGGCGCGCCTATGCCGATTAGCATAGCGGACAAGTTGCAGCGGCTCGATTACGTCCAGGCCGTGGCTCCCGTGCTGATTTCGCTCAATTCGGTTACCGCCCTCGAAAACATTTTCGGTATCGACCCGGAAAGCTTCCGTGCGGTTTCAGGCGGATTCGTCTTTTACGCGGGCCGGGATCTGCAGGACGTCAACGACATTTTGGTGGACGATATTTACGCCAAGGGGAAGGACGTCAAAGTAGGACAGACGCTGCATATCCTGGCGCACGATTTTCACGTGGTCGGAATCGTCGAACACGGCAAGTCCGCGAGGCTGTTCGTGCTGCTTTCCACACTGCAGGACATGATGGGCGCGCGCGACAAAGCTTCCATTTTCCTGATCAAGTGCGACCGTTCGAACCATGCCGCTGCGGTGGCGGACGAAGCCAAGCAACTCCTGCCGGGTTACGAAATCCGCCTGCCCAAGGATCTGATGGCGCTGATGACGTCTTCGAATGTGCCATACCTCGGCACCTTCATAAGCGTGATGATCAGTATTGCCGTCATCGTCGGATTTTTGGTGACGTTCCTGTCCATGTACACCACGGTGATCGAACGTACGCGCGAAATCGGCGTGCTGAAGTCGCTAGGGGCGTCGAAGAGTTATATCGTGAGGGTCATTCTGAGCGAGACGACCTTGCTGTGCCTGGCGGGGTCGGTTGCTGGGGTGGGTTTAAGCTTTGCCCTGCGGTCGATTATCCACGCTCTGCATCCTTCTTTGCCGATCCAGATTACGTCCGGTTGGATTGTGCGCGCCGGATTGATCGCTATCGCCGGCGGCCTGCTGGGCGCGTGTTACCCCGCTTGGCTGGCCAGCCGAAAAGACCCGGTCGAAGCATTGGCCTACGAATAGGCTCGCCGGCACCGTCACTCTCGACGGCATCAGAAGAGCTCCAGTTCAGCTCTAGGTACATGATTTATCAGGACATGCGCTGCCCCATACGAGCGCGCGATTGGTTTCCAGCGCGCATTCCGAAGCGCATCCGCACTAGCCACAAATGGGAAACGCGACTAGAATAACGTCCACCTCGCACTCGTTTACGCTCCTAGGGGAGCAGGCGTTGGAGCCGATACTCAAGACCGAAGATTTGTGGAAGGTATATCGCACGGGCAAACTGGAGCTCCCGGCGCTCCGTGGCGTGGACGTAGAAATCTATCCCGGCGAGTTTGTTTCGATCATGGGGCCATCGGGCTGCGGGAAGTCCACGATGTTGCACGTGATTGGCGGCCTGGCGCAAGCTACGCGCGGGCGCGTTCTGCTCGACGGCAACGACCTGACCACGATGACCGACGCGGCGCGCACCCTTCTGCGCCGGCATAAAGTCGGCTTCGTTTTTCAAAAGTTTAATTTGCTTCCTACGCTGGATGCCTATCACAACATCGCTCTTGCGCAGCACATTCACGGGAACGGATTCGACCCGCATCGCTTCGATGCCGTCGCAAAATTGCTAGGGTTGAGCGAACGCCTGCATCACAAGCCTTCGGAACTTTCCGGCGGCGAACAGCAGAGAGTAGCGCTGGCGCGAGCAATCATCAGCGAGCCGAAAATCGTTCTGGCGGATGAGCCCACCGGAAACCTCGATACGAAGACTTCCGAAATTGTTCTTGGCTTGTTGCGGCAGCTCAACAAGGACCTGGGGCAAACCATCGTCATGATCACCCACAACCCCGATGCCGCCGCCTACGGAAACCGCGTGTTGCATATGCGCGACGGGCAGGTGGTGAACGGCTCGGCAATCCACTGAAATGCGCACATTGTGGCGAGGAATCAGCCGCACGATTTTCTGGTCCTATGATCGCGGGAGTTGGCCGTACGATTTGATGGTTATCGCCATCGTCTTGTTCGTCCTGGCGACCCCGCGGCACTGGTTTCACGACGCGCCCCAAACGACCGCAGTTGTCAGCGCGGACGTGCAGTTTCTTTCCGCAGACTCCGATAACCAGACGCGCACCTACCGCCTCGACGCCAGAGCGCTGCGGCCGGAAAAGCGCGCCACCCAAGCGACGCCTGAACTCGAACGCGAAACGCATGACATCCTCGGACGCACGGTCGAAGAGCTGAAGGAACGCACATTTCAAGTGCGGCGCATCGACCCGGTGCGCGGGGACGACGGCTCTGTCCTCTATTACGACGTGACCGTGCATCTCTGACACACGGGAACCTAGCGGGCCTCCGGCGCATCCAATCGTCTGTGCTATCATGGCGCGGTTTTGTCGCTGCACGCCATTCATCGGGGGAAGCATTGGTCGCAAAACGAACGAGCATAATTCTGGCCGCATGTCTAGTCCTCTGCACGTTGTGCGCGGGCGCGTGGGCTGCCTCCCAGAGCCATGGGCCCTGGACGCTCGGAGGAGTTCTGCGGCAACTCGACGCGCAGGACAAAACTTTTCGCAGCCTCTCGGCCGACGTGGAGCGAACCAAGGTCACCGTGGTGGTCAACGACCGCTCGACCGAGACCGGCAGCATCCTGGTGCGCGGCGACAAAATGCTGCTGCAGATGAAGTCTCCCGACCCGCGCACGATTCTCCGCACGGGCGACACGCTTTACTTGTACACGCCAGGCCTAAAACGCGTGGAAGAATACAACCTGGGAAAGAATCGCACTCTGGTGGACCAGTTTCTGTTGCTCGGGTTCGGCACGTCGGGGAAGGAACTGCAGAAAAGCTACCTGATCACGCTGATGGGCGAACCCATGCTTGACGACAAGAAAACGGTGGAGCTTGAATTGACGCCGAAGTCCCAGGAAGTCCGCAATCAAATTTCCAAGATTCAGATTTGGCTCGACGAGTCGTCCTGGCTGCCGATCCAGCAACAATTCTTCGAGACCGGCTCGGGCGATTACTTCATCATCCGCTACTCGAAGATTGTGCGGAATCCAGGGATCGGCGAATCCGAATTCAAGCCTCATTGGCCTAAGGGCACGGAAAGAGTGAAGCCGCAAGGCTAATTGGCCCCAACCGGCTTCCGCAGGAATCAGTTCGATCCCTCAGGCTTTCGCTGCGCGAACCTTCTTCGCTTTTTCAGTCGATTCGTGTTCGAGCAGAGCAAGTTTGCGAGCGAGTCCCCAGCGGTAGCCGGCCAGATTGCCGTCTTGCCGAACTACGCGATGGCAAGGCACCACCACGGAAACTGGATTTGTTGCGCAGGCACGCGCGACCGCGCGTATCGCCGTGGGGTGCCCAATCGATTTGGCCACTTCGGTATACGTCCGCGTGGCGCCGTAGGGAATTCGCCGCAATTCTTCCCACACGCGCCGCTGGAACGCGGTAGCCTGCACGTCCGTGGGCAGATCGAGCTGCGGTTCCTTGCCGCGCAGGTGCGCGAGAACCTTGTCCACCCATCCCGCGAGATTCTTCGATCCGTTGGTATCGCGGCGAATTTCCGCGCGAGGATATTCCTTCCTGAGCGCCGATTCGAGCGCAACGTCTGCCTCGCCTAGATACAGCGCGCTGATCCCCTGAGTGGTTGCGCCGACCAGCAGGCGCCCAAGGGGTGATGCGACAATCGTGTAATGAATCTGCATGCCCGCGCCGCCCCGGCGATATGTTGCCGGAGTCATGCCCAGATGCGAAGGGGCGCGCTCGTACAATCGGCTGCTCGAACCATATCCTGCGTCGTAAAGTGCGGTAGTCACGTCGTCTCCTTTTCGTAGGCTCGATTTCAGATGGCGCATGCGCTGCGCGTCGGCGTATTGCCGCGGCGTAATACCCATCACGCGCCGGAAAGCACGTTGGAGTTGATGGGGGCTGATTCCGGCGGTCGAGCTGAGTGCCGAGAGCGTTAGACGATTTTCGCTGCCGCCGGCATCGCCATTCGAAAGGATGCGGTTTTCGATTTCGCGGCAAATGCGCGAGACAGATTGGGTACGCGGGTCGTGCGAATGCACAGTGCGCGGCCGGCACCGGCGGCAAGCGCGGAATCCGCGTTGCTCGGCGGCTTCCGGCAGCGGGAAGAAAACCACCTGTTCGCGGCCGGGTTTGCGCGAGGCGCACGACGGCCGGCAATAAATTCCCGTAGAGCGCACGGCATAGACGAATTCTCCGTCGGCGCCGCGATCACGCGTCTGGACAGCCTGCCAGAACGCGTCTGCCCGGCGGGATTCGCCCGGTCTTTGCTTTCGCCTGGCACCTTGCAACGTGTGCTGAACCGCTCGTCCGGCTTCGCGCATGGTCCAAACTTAAACAAATTTTCTCGGGAGTGCTATCCGTTTCTTGCGGCGGAACTTTTCCACATGCCAGAGTGGCACTCCGGCGAAAAGCACGCACGGGGAGCAGCCTGCCGGGGGCCTTCCCAAGTGTTACATCATAAGGCACTTTTACCCTCACCCCGGTTGACGGTACACTAAACGACGCTCATAGTCGGACAACTGGCTCGGGGGATTCTAGAAGCATCGGGGGAGAAGCTAATGGGGGCTGCTCCGCAACAAAAAGAGAAGGTAGCTGCATCGCCGTTTCGCGCATTTGAACTCGAAACAAAAGGGACTGTAGCAATCTCAGGGAAACCCGGGCCGCGCAGGTTCGCCCGCATCCCCACTCACGCAATCGGCGTCGCAAGTGAGCGGCGTCGCTCACCACGTGCTTCGCTTTCGCTGCCGCTTCGCCTGCTACGCGTCGGCGAGAACGTGGAGCCCATTCCAGTCACACTCGTAACGCGCAACATCAGCTCCAGCGGCATCTATTTCCTCGCGCCGCGCGAATTCGATCCGGGCACGGCGATTGAGCTCGAAGTTGCGCTGGTGGAGCGCCCGCTGGGCCAGGGACGCGTTCAGATGTGCACCGCCGCTCACATCGTCCGCGCTGAGGAAGCAGACACGCCAGGATGGCACGGGTACGCCGCGACGTTCGATGACTTCGCGCTGCGGCGCGACGACGTGCTGCCCATGCGTTATTCCACGCGCTGAGCCGTTCAAATCTGATCCCAATCCTCCTCCGTGATAGATGTACGATGGTCTGCGCGCGCTTCCCTTGCCTGTTTTCCGGGCTACTGCTAGAATGTCGCGGCAAGAGCTTAACTGGTGCTCCTGCCACACTTCCTGTAAAAGGTTCATTCATGTCTGGACACTCTAAGTGGGCCACAATCAAGCATAAGAAAGCCGCCACAGACGCCAAGCGTGGCAAGGTTTTCACCAAGATAATTCGCGAGTTGACCATCGCCGCTCGCACCGGCGGAGCCGATCCGGTCACCAATCCTCGCCTGCGCACGGCCATTCTCGCCGCCAAAGGCGAGAACATGCCCAACGACAATATCGAGCGCGCGATTCAGCGCGGCACCGGCACTCTCGAAGGCGAGATGCTCGACGAAGTGACGTTCGAAGGTTACGGGCCGGGCGGTGTGGGTTTGCTGGTCCAAGTGGTGACGAGTAACCGCAACCGCATCGTAAGCGAGATCCGCCACATGCTTTCCAAGAACGGCGGGAACATGGCCGAAACGGGCGCCGTCGGCTGGATGTTCGAGCGCAAGGGCGACATCGTGGTGCCTAAAGAGGCTGCGGACGAAGAAAAAATGATGGGCATCGTGCTGGACGCGGGCGCCGAAGATCTGCGCGACGACGGCTCGGCCTGGGAAGTGACCACGCCTCCCGACGCGATGGAGAAAGTTCGCGAAGCGTTGCTGGCAGCGGGCATCAAGCCGAGTTCGGCGGAAGTCGGGTTCGTGCCAAAGAACTACGTGAAACTGAGCGGCGTGCAGGCGCAGCAAATGGTCCGCATGATGGAAACGCTCGAGGATCACGACGACGTGCAGCACGTCTACGCGAACTTCGATATCGACGAGAACGAAATCCAGGCCGCCGTGGCCAGCTAGTTCCCTTCGCGTCGCCTAAAGCGAAAAAACACTACCTAACGTTTCCGGCCCGCACGTACACTTGGGCGGGCCAAGATGCCTTCGCGTCACACTTCCAAACCGGAAACAAACGGGCACGCCTTCCGCGTCCTGGGTGTGGATCCAGCCGTGGCCGGTGCCACAGGCTACGGAATCGTCGAATTCGAAGGCTCGGCGCCGCGGCTCGTACGCTTTGGCGCGCTCAAACTTCCCGCACAAACTGCCTTTTCCGCACGTCTGCGCGAAATTCACGAGTTGATTTCGCGGCTCTTGGCCGAATTCGCCCCGGATGCTATCGCGGTCGAATCCGTTTTCACCGCGCTCAATATGCGCACGGCGCTGAAGCTCGCGGAAGTGCGCGGCGTGGTGCTTCTCGCCGCAGCGCAGGCTTCGATTCCGGCGCACAGTTATTCACCACGCGAAGTGAAATCGAGCGTGGCGGGCTACGGCGCAGCATCCAAACAACAGATGCAGCAAATGGTGAGCTCGGCGCTGGGCCTCACGGAGTATCCCGAGCCGGCCGACGCGGCTGACGCGCTGGCGGTGGCTCTCTGCCACGCGCATTTGGCGCGCGCCCGAGATCGTTTCGTTGTCGCCATGGGACCGCGCGCTGCGGCAGTGGCGTCGCGCTCTCTCGCGCGAGACCTGCCGATCGCAAGCGGCAACCGGACAGCCTCCGCGCGCGTCTCTAAGCTCTGAAGGTAGTTTCCCGATGGCCGGATTTGTGGTGAACTGTCTCGCAATGAATCGTCGCAAAATCGCGCTGGCATTCTTCGCCGTTCTCTTCACGTTCGCGATCCCGAGCGCCGCAAGCAGTGCCGGCGATGGACCCACCGTCACTTACCGCAAAGTCTTCAAGTCCAGCTATCCCGAATTCGTCGAAATTAAGCTGGACGAAACCGGGGCGGGAACCTGCGACATACGCCAGCTCGACGAAGAGGCCAACCCGCAGCCGTTCGAGGTTGGTGCACCCCTGGCGCAGAGAATTTTCGCGCTAGCAGCCAAGCTGCACAATTTTCAGGGTGTGCAACTGGACGTTCACCGGCGAATCGCCAGTCTCGGCGAAAAGACTTTTCGCTACCAGAAGGGCGCCGAAGTGCACGAGGTCACCTTCAATTACACGCTCGATGATTCAGCCGCGCAATTGATGAGCATATTCGAAGGTCTGGCCCGGCAGGAGACCGACCTCTCCGATTTAGAGCGAACCATGCGCTACGACCGCCTGGGCGTGAACGACGTCCTCCAGCAAATAGAAGCGGACTATAACAACAAGCTCTTCCCCGAGCCCGAGCGCCTGCTCGCCGCTCTCGACCAACTTGCCTCTGACGCAAAATTCATCGACATAGCGCGGCAGAGAGCTCGCACGCTCGCCGGACGCATCCGATCGTCGCGATCCTAGCCAATGGATATAAGTACCTGTCCTAGTGGCCAACTTGACACGTTCTATAACTTCTTACTAACCTGCATCCATCCCTTGCGAGGATAATCGGCATCTGAATTAGCCAAACCTATGCGACCAAAAAAGCTTTACACCACACTGATCTTCCTGGGTTTTGCCGTACTTTCGCTCGTCCCATTGCGCACCTCAGCACAGAGCAGCAATGCGGTGCCGCGCATCACGCAGGCCGTGGACGAGAACCGACTAACCCTGCTTCCCGGCAACACCTATCCGCTGGCGCGCCCGGAGTATGACCAGGGCGCTGCGCCGTCGGATCTGCCGATGGAGCGCATGATGCTCGTGCTGAAGCGCAGCCCGGAGCAGGAAGCGGCGCTCCAGACGTTGCTGCGCCAGCAGTTGGACAAGTCCTCGCCTAATTACCACAAGTGGCTCACGCCCGAGCAGTTTGGCCAGCAGTTCGGTCCGGCCGACCAGGACATACAAACCATCACTTTGTGGCTTGGGTCACACGGTTTCCAGATCGCCGGGCCGTCCAAGGGCCGCACGATTATCGAGTTTTCCGGCAATGCGGGCCAAGTGCAGGGAGCTTTCCACACGCCGATTGATAAGTTTGTGGTGAACGGCGTGGCGCACTGGGCCAACGCCAAGGATCCGCAGATTCCCACGGCGCTTACACCTGTAGTTGCAGGCGTGGACACGCTGCATAACTTTCCTCGGAAGGCTGAGAATCATTACGCCGGCGAGTTCAGGAGAGAGACGGCCACCGGAAAATTGACCTCCATAGGAAAGCCACAGTTCACCTTCCTCGGCGACTGCTTCGGTTCCGGAACGGATTGCTATGCAGTGAGCCCGTACGATTTTGCCACAATTTACAACACCGCGCCGCTGTGGACGTCGAGCATAGATGGCACGGGAGTCGTTATTGCCGTTGTGGCCGAGACGGACATCAACCCCACGGATTACTCTGATTTCCGGAGCATCTCCGGCCTGCCCTCGAGCCCCAGCCTGAACATCATTCACAACGGTACTGACCCTGGGATCACCGGCGACGAATCCGAAGCAGACATCGATACGCAATGGTCGGGCGGCGTCGCCAAGGGCGCCACGATTGATTTCGTCGTTTCGGCGACTACAGGCGCCAGCGCCGGTATCGATCTTTCCGCCCAATACATCGTGGACAATAACTTGGCTCCCATTCTGAGCGAAAGTTACGGCGAGTGCGAAGCCGGGCTGGGCATAACGGGAAACCAGTTCTACAACAACCTTTGGCAACAGGCGACTTCGCAAGGTATAAGCGTGTTCATGCCCACCGGAGACAACGGTTCAGCTGGCTGCGACAATGACAATGCCGAGCCACCTAGCCCCGCGCTGTACGGCTTGCAGGTCAGCGGGTTTGCCAGCACACCATACAACGTCGCAGTCGGTGGAACGGATTTCAACGATGGCGCGAACGAGAGTCTGTATTGGTCGGCCAGCAACAATCCAACGACGCAAGCTTCGGCGCTCTCCTATATCCCGGAAGTTATTTGGAATAACTCTTGCGCCAACCCACTGTTCGTAACTCTCGGCTACGGCGCGGACGCGGAAGACGCGTGCAACAATTCGGAACTGAAAGACGCGGTCCTCACCGTGGGCGGCAGTGGAGGCCTCAGCGGTTGCACATTAATCGATGTTGCGAACCCAAGCCAATGCTACGGCGGCTACCCCAAGCCTGACTGGCAGGTAGGTTCCGGCGTCCCGAATGACGGAAAGCGCGACATTCCGGACGTTTCGCTTTTCGCCGGCAATGGATTTCAAGGGAACTTCTACATTGTGTGCCAGAAGGATTTCAATTCTGGGCCCGGCAGCAGTACTGCTAGTTGTAATCTGAACAGTCCGTACTTGGATTTCCAAGGCTTTGGCGGCACTTCCGTGTCCACGCCAGCCATGGCCGGTATCATGGCTATGGTCGTCCAGCATGCGGGGGGCGCGCGCCAGGGCAATCCCAATGCGACGCTCTACAATCTGGCAGCAAAATCGGGAGCCAGTTGCAATTCCGCCACCGTTGGAGCAGGCACGAACAACTGCATCTTCTACGATTTGGCTTCCGGGGCGGGCACCAACGCCATGCCCTGTGCCAAGGGCTCACCGAACTGCACGACGACTGGCAGCGACAAATACGGCGTCCTGCCCGGCTACAGCACTACGACGGGCTACGACCAGGCCTCCGGCCTCGGCTCCGTGAACGCGTACAACCTCGTCACCAAATGGAACACCGCGTCATTCGGGCCCGACTTCAGCATTTCCTTCACGCCCGCGAGTCCTCCAACGCCCGTCCTTACGGTGAATAGCCCCGGCGGAAACGCTACCGTGACGATCAACGTAACGGGAGCGAACGGCTACACCGGAACGGTCAATCTTACTGCGGCGGTTTGCTCCGGCCTGCCATCGGAAAGTTCTTGCAGCTTCGATAATCCGTCGATCACAGGCACCGGCTCCGCCACACTCATGGTCACAACCACGGCCGCCAGCAAGCTATTCCCTGGCCGTCGTCCCGCGAACCCGATTTCGTGGACTCCTGCTGCCCGGGCGATCCAGTTGTGCGCGATGTGTATCGGCATCCTGCTGCTGGGATATCAAGCCCGGCGGCGCCAGTGGAACGTTCTCGCTGGTCTCCTGGTGGTTTTCTCACTGGTGGCCATCGCTGCTTGCGGTGGTGGAGGCGGCGGGGGCGGAGGCGGCACCAACCCCGGAACGCCCGTAACGGCAAATCAGACCGTCGTGGTCACGCTGACGGATGGAACGAATACGCATTCGACTTACTTCCTGCTGAACGTGAATTAACCCGTGGGAGCGGAGGGACGCCTCCGCTCCGATCAAAATAAAAGAATCGCCACAGCCGCGCGGGAGTATCATCGACCCTGACTCAGGGGGACGGCCTCTGAAGTTCGAAGGACGGTATCCGATGCGCCACCGCGATCTCATTTCCGCTCTCTTTCTTTCCTTGATGCTCGTCGCAGCCGGCGTCCTGGCTGCGGGTGTACGCGCGGACGATACCAGCTACAGTTACGCGCGAATCGTACGACTGAGCCTGGTGGATGGCGACGTCCAAATCATGCGCGGCGATCAATCGAAGTGGGAACCTGCCGTCGCCAACATGCCTATCCAGCAAGGGTTCGCGCTGGGAACGAATGACGGGCGCGCGGAAATCGAATTTGAAAATGGCGGCGTGATCTGGCTGGCCGATCATTCCGTCTTGCAATTCACCGAACTCGCGCTTTCCGATGGCGGGCGCATCACGAAAGTGACTCTGTCGCAGGGCACCGCCACGATTGACGCCAACCTCGCGGCCGCCGATTCCTTTCTGGTCACCACGCCGCACCTCGAAATCACGCCCAGCAAATCCAAGTTTCGCGTCGATCTCTTCAGCATTGGCGGCTCCGTAAGCGTCTTCAAGGGCGAGATTTCGGCCGGCACGCCGGCGGGCAATAAGGAAATCGTCAAAGGGCAGACGCTCGAGCTGAACACGAACGATTCGGATCAGGTGGCGATCAACCACAATCCTTCGAAAGATGATTGGGACCGCTGGGTGGACAATCGCGGAAACTATCTCGTGAACGGCGCGGACAAGTCGCAAAAATATGCCAGCGCGCCCTATAGCTACGGTATGGCCGATCTCTCGAATTATGGCGCCTGGAATTTCTACGACGGATTCGGCTACGGCTGGCAGCCTTTTGGAATCGGCGCCGGCTGGATGCCTTTTTCCGCCGGCCAATGGGGTTTTTACGACGGCCTCGGCTGGACCTGGCTCAGCGCCGAGCCGTGGGGATGGCTTCCCTATCACTTCGGCTCGTGGGTTTCAGCTGGATCGCACGGTTGGGTTTGGGTTCCGGGTGAAAACAGTCGATGGAATCCCGCGCCCGTTCAGTGGGTCGGCGTGGGCACTCGCGTCGGATGGACACCGCTGCGAACCGGCTCTGCGAGCGGCGCGCCAGCCCCGATAATCGTCGCAACCAAAGGCCTGGGCAAGGACGGCCCCAACAAAATCCTCATGCCGGAACAATACACGAATCAGTTGCAGTCGCTCCAGAATCCGCCAGCTCCGCACGGGAAAGTGAACGCTGGTGGTGCGGGCTTTGTGGTCCCTACGGCCGCGAACCTCGCAGCGCTGAAATCGCAAGGCTCCTTTGATGCGAAGCGCGCAGGCGCTCCCCGCCTCGCCGCGCCGCCATCGCAATCCATCTTGCGCAATGGCGCGCCCCCGGCTCTGCATGCTCCAGCACCGCCTCCGCCGATGATTAGCGCAGCAGCTTCCCTGCCGCCTTCCGTGTTTGGAGGCACCCCGCGAAGCTCGACTGCTTCGCCGTCGGCAACTTCGTCAAGCTCGCATTCGACATCCGGCGCCTCAGGCGGGCGGCCGCGCTAACTTTTCGGCGCAAGCTTAATTGATAATCATCCCGGCGTAGCCGACCACTTCATCGCGGTCGCCCGTGATGTCTCCGGAAGTCGCATAGCGAACGAGTTCAGCTTTCTTGGCGCCCAGGTCTTGCATAGCCACCAGCATCGCGACTGTAGCCGCGTAACCGCACATTGTAATTCCTTCCGATCGCACGGTATCGTAGAGCCCGCGCGGATCGAGCGCCAGAACCCGCGCGATAGCGCGCTCGTCCTTGGCTCGCGTGATAGCGTCGTTTTCGTAGTGATTCATATCGGAGCTCGCGATCACCAGCACTGGATCGCTTTGCGCGGCGATTACTTTGGCCACGGCGTGCCCCAGTTCTTCAAGAGGCGGGTAGCGGTCCGTCCCCAGCACAATGGGAACGAAACGAAAATCCGGCACGAGCCGCTGCAGGAATGGAATCTGCACTTCGAGCGAATGCTCGCGTTCATGCGCCACCGGATCTTCCCGCAGCCGCGGATAAGCGCGCATAATCTCCGCAGCCAGCGCGGCATCGATTTGCGCATCGCCTAATGGGGTCTGCCAGCTTCCTTCCGAGAGTATGGCCATCGGCTCGCCACGCGGAAAATGCCGCGGCCCGAGCAATACGCACCGCGACGGGATCGCGAGCGCGGAATAGACCGCGCCTGCGACGTGGCCCGAATACATGTAGCCCGCATGCGGCACCAGGCACCCGCGCGCGGCGATTTTTTCGGCGCCTCGCGGAAGGTACTCGGCTATGTCGCTGGTCAGCTTCTTTGCGTCAGAAGGATAAAAGCGGCCGGAAACAGCGGGCTTGCGAATCATGAGGTTCAGGCTCAGGTAACGCAGGTAGTCTAGCTGACGCGGCCAAAAATGCAGCGAGGAATATCCCTAAACTAAATCGCCTTGGATGGCTTGCCTTTGATGTCGAGCGCTTCTGAGCCTCCGGCCATCCACAGGACTTTGACCTTGTCGCCTTCCTGATAGCCGCCTGCGTCCAGGATCCTTCCCATCTTCTTCTGCAGTTTGTCCGCATAGGTGAACGTGTGAATGTTCAGCGTATTGGCTCGCTCCCGAACCATCAGGGTGTGCGAGTCCGCGTGGATCACTTCCGCCTTCAGCCACACGGGCCTTGGCTTCCTCTGCTTTACGACCAGGGGCGGGGAGCTGCTCATCTGCGCGCGCGCAGAAGGCGTCGGAATCAGCGCCAACCCCAGCGCTAGCGAGATCGCCGCGAGAATCCTAGAGCTCTTCATCGAAGGAAATCTTCAAGGACTTCAGAAACTTGATGTCTTGCGGAGTGATCTCCACCCGCTTCTCGACTGTTTCTTCTTCCAGGATTTCGTCGTCCACGCGGATATGCAGCGATTCTAGGAAGCGGCGGTCTTGCGTGGTCATTTTTGCGTCCTGCGCTGAGCGCCGCGCCAGGCCGATGGTGGCATCGAGCTTCAGCACGATATCGAATCCGGCGGAACGCACTCCCGAGATAGCTTCGGCGATGCGCTCGGAATCGGACACGGTATCGTTGATGGCGTGTCCCAGCTCTCGCAGCAACTGCTTCATGCGGTCGTCGAGTTGCAAGGGCGTTACCTCCTGTGAAGAGCCCTTCCTACACCCATTCTAGTTCGGCGGCAAGTACGAAACAAGCTCGCCGCGCCACGCGCTTCCTAGATGTTACCTGTCCTTTGATGCGCCGTACTGTTTCAGCGCCGAGAGAATCTTTTCGCCATACATGGCCACCTTGCGTTCGCCGAATCCGCTGACTTGCAGGAGTTCGCCCAGCGTGCGGGGATGCCGGCGGCATAATTCGTCGAGCGAGGTATCGTGCATCACGACAAAGGCCGGAACGGATTGTTCTTTCGATGCGGCACGCCGCCATTCGCGAAGGTATTCGCGCAACCCGGGGTCGATATTGCCCACCGGCGCTTGGGGCGCGCGCGCGGACTTGGGCGCCTTGCTCTTGCGTCTGGCTCGTTGGGTAACCTGCGCGGTTTGCGCGGACTGCGCCGGCTGCGACAGCCACTCGGCACCGCAACCGCATATATCGCACGCGCCGCATGAATCCCACTTGGGAATCTCACCAAAGTGAACGCAAATCTGGCGATGGCGGCAGGACTTTGAATCCACGAAGCGGCGTATGGAATGATAGCGCTGCCAGGCTCTCTCTCGTTCCGCCGGGTCCTGAGTCTCTCCGATAAAATGCGTCAGCAAGCCAACGTCTCTTTTCTGCCAAAGCAGCAGACAGTCCGAGGCCAGCCCGTCGCGTCCCGCCCGGCCCGCTTCCTGGTAATACTGCTCGATGGCCTTGGGCAGTGAGAGATGAATCACCGCGCGCACGCAGGCCTTGTTGATGCCCAAGCCAAAAGCAATGGTGCCGACCAGCACGCGCACTTCGTCAGCCATCCAGCGTTCCTGATTGCGCCGTCGCGCATCCGCATCCATTTGTCCGTGATATTCAACGGCCGCGATTCCGTTTTTTTCTAGATGAGCGACCGTCTGCGATACGCGCGCAATTGTGGGAGAGTAAACGATCACGTGCCCGTCGGCGTGCCTTCGTATCGCCCGCACCATCAGTTCCAGCTGATCGGGGGCCTTGCATTCCCGCACGATGTAATTCAAATTCGGCCGGTAAAAACTCGCGATGGATTTTTCGGGATTTTGCAGCTGCAACTGTTCCACGATGTCGTGGCGCACTCGCTGCGTGGCGCTGGCCGTGAAGGCGGCAATCGGCCTGCCGGGGAATTCCGCCCGTAGGCGGCTTAGCTGGCGGTACTCCGGCCGAAACTCATGGCCCCATTCCGAGATGCAGTGTGCTTCGTCGATTACGAAAAACGAAATAGGCACGCGCTGCAGCCACTCGAAGGTGTCGGCGCGTGCGAGCCGCTCGGGCGAAAGATAAAGCAGGTCGTACTTGCCGGTGCAGGCGCCGCGCGTGATTTCGGTTTGCTCTGCGGCGGTAAGCGAGCTGTTCAGGACCGCGGCCGGGATGCCCATGTGCGTAAGCTGCGCAACCTGGTCCTGCATCAGCGCTATGAGTGGCGAGATGACGATCGCCGTTTTTTCTGACAGCAGCGCCGCCGGCAGCTGGTAACACAGCGATTTGCCGCCGCCCGTCGGCATCACCACGCAGGCATCGCGCGCCTCCAGCAGTGTGCGCACGACGCGCTCTTGCCCTGGGCGAAAAGAGTCATATCCCCAGTAACGCTTCAGTGCTCCGCCAATCTCGGGGTCCGATACCATGCGACGAGTATAGAGCCCGGGTGCGGCGTGGTCTAGCGCGGCGCCAGTCATTGAAGCGGCGTTTTGAAAAAGTGCAGCAGGATTCCTTCGAAACGCACTAGAATTGAAGGATGGCTGCCGGTCCGGGCACATCTTTTTGGAGCCTCTCCAAAGTAACCTGGCGAGTTCTTTGGCGCGCGGCGCGCCAACTCTTCCACGAAATCACGGGAGCGATTTTCGCGGTATTCGCATTCTATGCGGCCGTGATGGTATGGCGGCAATGGCACAGCCGCGTGGCCGTCTGGCTGATGGGCGCCGCCATCGTCTACGCCGTGATGATGGCAGGCTTTGCCTTGTCGTCGTTTCTGCGTGCCCGGCGTGTGCGTTGAAGTCTCCCATGCCCGAAGACACCAAGAAACCAGTCGATTTGTCTGAGCGAAAGCTCGCGTCGACCTCTGGGCTGCCTATGGAAGCTGTCGTGACGCCGGAGGGTCTCCGCGCTTGGGATCCCGGGCGCGAACTCGGCTATCCCGGCGAGTTCCCGTTTACCCGCGGCGTTTATCCCACGATGTACCGGGGCCGCCTGTGGACCACGCGCCAATACGCCGGCTTCGGCAGTGCCGCGGAATCGAACGAGCGCTACCGCTACCTGCTTTCGCAAGGGCAAAACGGCTTGTCCGTCGCCTTCGATTTGCCCACGCAAATCGGCCTGGACTCCGATCATCCGCTCGCGCTTGGTGAAGTCGGTAAAGTGGGCGTGGCCATCGATTCGCTCGCGGACATGCAGACGCTCTTCGACGGCATCCCGCTCGAGCGCGTCTCCACTTCGATGACCATTAATTCCACCGCGGCGATTTTGCTCGCGCTTTACGTCGCGGTCGCGAAACAGCAGGGCGCCGACCTGCAGCTCCTGGCCGGCACGGTGCAGAACGACATCCTGAAGGAATACATCGCGCGTGGCACTTACATCTATCCTCCGCGGCCCGCCATGCGAATCGTCACTGACATTTTCGCCTGGTGCCGCCACGAGCTGCCCAATTGGAATGCCATCTCGATTTCCGGCTATCACATCCGCGAGGCCGGCTCGACCGACGTGCAGGAAGTCGCGTTCACGCTGGCCAACGGAATTGCATACGTCGAAGCCGCGGTCACGGCCGGCCTCGCCGTGGACGAATTCGCGCCGCAGCTCTCGTTTTTCTTTAACTCCCACAATGAGCTGCTCATGCAGATCGCGAAATTCCGCGCCGCCCGCCGCTTGTGGGCCCGCACCATGCGCGACCGTTTCCACGCGCGCGACCCGCGCTCGATGATGCTGCGCTTTCACGCGCAGACGGCCGGCTCTTCGCTCACGGCGCAACAGCCGGAAAACAATATCGTCCGCGTGGCGCTTCAGTGCCTTGCAGCCGTGCTGGGCGGCTGCCAGTCGTTGCATGCGAACGCGCTCGATGAAGCTCTCGCTCTGCCCACTGAGCAAGCCGCGCTTCTCGCGCTCCGCACGCAGCAGATCATCGCCCAAGAGACCGGCGTGGTGAACACCATCGACCCCGTAGCCGGATCCTTCGCGATCGAAACGCTTACGAACGAAATCGAAGCCGCCGCGCAGGACTACATTTCGAAAATTGACGCCATGGGCGGAATGTTGCGCGCCATCGAGACCGGCTACGTCCAGCAGGAAGTCCAGAAATCGGCTTACGAATATCAGCGCGCGATAGACACCGGCGAGCAGGTCGTCGTCGGCGTGAATCGCTTCCAAGCGGAAGAAGAGCGGCCGATCCCGACGTTGCTCGTGGACCCGGAGATCGAGAAAACGCAGGTCGCGCGGCTTCGTGCCCTGCGCGCCAGCCGCGACGCTGCGAAAACAAGTGCCGCGCTGGCTGAAGTCGAACGTCGCGCTCGCGGCAGCGAAAATCTCATGCCCGCAATCCTCACAGCCGTCGAAGCCTACGCCACTGTCGGCGAGATTTCGGACGCCCTGCGCCGCGCGTTCGGCGAATACCTCGAATCCGTGGTTGTTTGACCCCGCACAATGAAGCTCGTTCTCGCCTCTGGCTCACCCCGCCGCGCCGAAATCCTGCGTCACGCAGGCATCCCTTTCGAAGTCCGCGCAGCAGGTGTGGACGAATCGCGCCATCCGCACGAAGCTCCCGGCGATTACGTTCGCCGGCTGGCGCTCGCAAAAGCAACGGCCGTCGCGGCCACAGAGCGCACCTCAAAAGATAAAGTTTTAATTCTCGGGGCGGACACCATCGTCGTCGTGGGAGAAGAAGTCCTCGGCAAACCCGCCACACACGACGACGCGCGACGAATGTTGCGGCGCTTGAGCGGGCGCACCCACGAAGTCCACACCGGCCTGGCCCTGGTGCCGCCAAACGGAGCGGACCAGCGCGTGGTGGAGGAAATCACTCGCGTCGAATTCGCCCCGCTCACCGACGCGGAAATCGAAGCCTACATCGCCACCGCCGAGCCCTTCGATAAAGCCGGCGCGTACGCCATCCAGGGAGTGGGCGGGCGTTACGTCACTCGAATCGAAGGCTGCTACTTCAACGTGATGGGTTTGCCGCTCGCCCGGCTCTGGACTTTGCTGCGCGAGTTCGGATGGGACAACACTATTCGCAGTCAGAACGCCTGAAATCGAAAACGGCGGCCACCGGGGCCGCCGTCAAAAATCATTTCGGATTTGGCTTCTCGCGAAATCCCGCTCAGCTACTTCTTGTCGTCGGTGTCAACGACGGGAGCGGCTGGGGGAACTGCAGCCGGTGGGTTCGCCGGAGGAGGCGTAGTTCCCGGTCCGGGCTGAGTCCCGGAGTGCATGCCTTCTTTGAAATTGCGAATTCCTTCGCCCAAGCCCCGCATGACTTCGGGGATTTTCTTGCCGCCGAAGAGCAGCACGATGACCGCGAGAACGATCAGCCAATGAATTGCGCTAAATTCACCCATATCTACCTGCCTTCCCGGCATTGCCGGCTCGATGAGAGATAATTCGCAAGCCAGGGTAACTTTCTAAAGTATAACACGCTCGTCCCCGGCGCGTCGCGTCACGTGCTCGCGATCGAGATATTCGAGCAGCGGAATTGCGTATTTACGCGTAACGCCCGTAAGTTCTTTAAACGCGCCGATCGGGAGCCGCTCTCCGCGCTCTTTCCGGTATTTCGCCAACAGTTCGCGCAAGCGCGCAATCGCCGTGCGGTGAAACACGAGATCGTCCGCAACTTTAATCAGCGTCTTCTCGCGCAAGAGAATTTGCAATATTTTCTGCGCGCGCTGCCGTTCCACGGGCAGCTTTTCAAGCACGGTGGCGAAGCTCGGCACGGCGAGTCCTGCGCTCTCGAATTCTCGCTCGATTAATTCCTTGGCGCGCGCTTCTTCCGCCGAGAGCACGATCTCGCGCCCGGCGCGTTGAACCAGATCACCCGAAACCACTACCACGCGCGCCTTTGCCAGATCATCCAGCACAGCCTGGAACATTTCGCCGCCCGGGTTCCCGGCGCGGCCTCGCAATTCTTGCTTCGGAATTCCCGGCAAGAGCGGATTCGCCTTGTGAAAGTCCTCGACCGCCTTCCTCACCGCCGCTGCACATTCTTCGGCCAGCCGCACCGACACGATTGTGAGCGGCTGCTCCGTCAGGATTCGGACACGCCCGGCTGCCGCGAGTTTCTTTGCCACATCGCGAATTTCCGCTTCCATCCAGCCAGTCCGGCTCTGAATTGCTCGCAGCGTCAGAACGCGCGACGAAGCGTCAGCCAGCGCGCCAAGAATCTCCTCGCGGCTTCCGCGCTCTAGCGTTTCGAGGAAAAGCTTGACCGCTGCATCGTTGCGCCGGTGCCGGCTCGGCCGCGCATCGAGAACCACTCCGCCCCCAATAGTCACGACAGGAGAAAATTGCCGCAGGATAAAGCGGTCACCGGGAAGCAGCAAAATCCGCGCGTCCAATCGCAGTTGCACGAGCGCGGACTCGCCGGGGGCCAGCTCTGCACCTCCGCCCAACAAATTCACTTCCGCGATCGCTTCCGCCGTGCCTTGGTGAAAGTGCACGCGCGCGCGATTCTTCAGCGGCCGCGCGGAAGCCAAGAGCGTAATGCGCGCATCCAGCCGCGCCGTCGCTTCGAAAACTCCCGGCGCGGCGAGCACCATCCCGCGTTCGATCTCTTCGCGCTCAATGCCTGCAAGGTTTGCAGCCGTGCGCTGCCCGGCGACGGCGCGCCCGATTTGCTTTCCTCCCGAGTGCAGCCCGCGGACGCGCACGATCTTCCCCGTCGGATAAAGCTCGGCTTCCTCGTCCAACTTCACTGAACCCGAGACGAGCGTGCCGGTGACGACAGTGCCAAATCCCTTCATCGCAAACGCGCGATCGATCGGCAGGCGGAAACTGCGCGTTTCATCTTTTTCCGGAACGGCTCGCGCGACCCGAAGCATCTCCTGCTTCAGCACGTCGAGCCCGGCACCCGTCCGCGCGCTCACCGCAACGATAGGCGCTCCCTCCAAAAACGACCCGCGCGCAAACTCCTCGATATCCAGGCGCACCAAATCCTGTGCGTCCGAATCCACTAAGTCGGATTTCGTAATGGCGACGATTCCGCGCGGAATGCCCAGAAGCCGGCAGATATCGAAATGCTCGCGCGTCTGCGGCTTGATCCCTTCGTCCGCGGCGATGACGAACAACACCACATCAATCCCGCCCACACCGGCCAGCATGTTGCGCACGAACTTCTCGTGCCCGGGAACGTCCACGAACCCCAGACGCACGTCTCCCAGATCGAGAAATGCGAAACCAAGATCGATCGTGATTCCCCGGCGCTTTTCCTCTTCCAGGCGATCGGGATTAGTGCCGGTGAGGGCCTCTACAAGCGCGGACTTGCCGTGGTCGATATGTCCGGCGGTGCCGGCGATTACATGCTTGATGGCTTCCATTGAGCGTGTGGGGTTCGCGCACCGATGCTAGCGGAGGAACACCGAGGGGTCAAATCGCACCGCGCGAACGCCTCAGCAATCCGAGGCGCCCGCGCGGCAAATTGCGGGACGAATAATCATTCAGCCTTTATCTGCAAGGGAGGTTCGGTTCGCGAGCCTTTGTACACGGGCTTACCCAGCTTCGCGATCCAAATTCCCGTGTGGATGTCGTTGAAGTAGATCAAGCCATTGGCAGGCTGTGCGCCCCAGGTGAACGGCAAATTCGGGCGATACCCTTCCGAATCCGCCGTCCAGATGCGCGCGATTTCGCGGCCCTGCTGATAAAGATTGCCGCGAAGCTCGCCAGAAATATCGACCACGCGTCCGCCGCCGGCATAATCGCCGGCAAACAACATATCGTTGTCCGCCCAGACGTTGTGCATTCCGCCCTCGGGAACTTCGTAGATGGCCACCTCGCGCGGGTGTTCGATGTCTGTGACGTCCATTACGTGCAGCACCCCGCGCACCGGAATGCGCTCTTTGCTTTCGAGATCGAAAGTTGAGGGAAACACTTCGTCGCCCACGAACACGTAATTCTTGTAACGAAACGTGGTGTGTGTCCCGGCGAGCCAGCCGTTTCCGTACAGCTCGAAGTGATTGTATTTGAATTGCGAAACAAGCTGCGGGTGTTCCGGGCTCCCGCCTTTCATGCCGTTGCCGACGTCTAAAATAATCAGCCCGTCGCGCCAGTAGGCGAGATAAGCGAGCCCGTCTTTCACGTAGAGGTCGTGCAGATAGCGCCCGCTCGAGGTCGGCCCCATCGGCCCGGCGATCATTGCCGCCGTGGCATTTTCCACCTGCCATCGCGCCACTTCTTTGGGATGCAGCGGGTCCTGAATGTCGATGATACGGAGCGAGCCGGTGGCATCGTCCGTGATGTAAACGTAATGCGTGTTGATGAACGCGCTGTGCACTCCGCCGGTGACCGTCTCCGTGTACTCCGAGATCACTTTCAGGTGCGCGGGATCGGTGGGATCGAACAGCACGATCCCGTTTTTCCGTGTGGATGCGCCTTCGCGCGTGAACACTCCGACCTTCTCGTCGGGCGTCGTGCTGATGTCGTTGATCAACCTCGCATCGGCCTTCATCGAATCGAGCAGCTTCGGCTTGGATGGATCGCTGATGTCGTAGTCGTAGATCTTGTCCGCAATCGTCGAAACGTAAAGATGGTTGCCGATGACCCATTCTTCGGAAGTTTGAATCGGCTTGCCGTCCGCGCCATTAGTCGGAATGTGCGCCACCACGTCGATCTCGCGTTCCGCATTTCGCCGCGCCACCGCAATTGACGCCACCGCGCTGTGCCGACCGATCGTCGCGGTCACTTCATACGTTCCGGGAAGCTCGGCCACAAACGCGCCATCGCGATAGATCATGGCTCGGGGTCCACTCACGCTCCAAGTTATGAGATCGTCCTTTGCCGTCGCGCCTTTGGCCCCTTCGGCTGAAGCCATGAAGTGGACCACGTCGCCGGTTTTTGCGCTGGTGGTCTCGGGCTCGATGGTAAGTTTCTGGACGGTATCTGGCACCACGCGCAAGCTTACTTCGGAGGTCGCTTCCGCGCACTTCGCCTCAATCGTCGCAGTACCCGGCGCTAGGCCCGTCACCATCCCCGCTTCGTCCACTTTGGCAATCGCGGGTGATTTCGAGGTCCAGCGAATCGGCGTGTCGCTGCGCGGATCTCCATTATCCGAGCGCGCTGTCGCCGAAAGCACCGTCGTTCCACCCACCGCGAGCGCCTCCTTCACAGGCGCCACCTCGACCTTGGCCACCGGATTCGCCAGCACGGTCACGGTCGCAAATCCCGGCTTGCCCGCTACCACCGCGCCAACCGTTACTTCGCCCGGCTCGTGGAATACCACCACGCCTTCCTTGTCCGCGCCAGCCACGTCAAACGGCGCGGCAAACCAGATCATCGGTTTTGCATCCAACGCCTTTCCAGACGCGTCTTTTCCCACCGCGGAAAATTGGACCTTGTCTCCGACGTGCACTTTCGCGTCCTTGGGAGTAACTTCCACCGTTTGTGCTTTCGGCGGCGTGGGCGGCGCGCCCACTTCCTGCGCGCAAACCATCGGCGCAAGACCCAGAACAGCCAATGACACTAATTTCGCAGCCCACTTAGACACCACGCGCATGGAGCGCTCCCTTCGATTGAGGAATTGAAGCAACGAAATTGTACCTGTAGCGGCGCTTTGTCAACATCAAAAGGAAATCAAAGATTGCTACGGTATCTGCGGTAGAAAAGTTACAGAAGCGAATACCTAGCGGGGACCGACTGAAACGGATGCAATTTCATTCAAGATTGCACGGGCTGCTTCTCGCGGATTGGCAGCCGCAGTGATAGGCCGCCCGACTACCAGGTAATTCGCGCCAGCTCGCACGGCCTCGGATGGCGTCGCCACTCGCGATTGGTCCTGAACCGCTGCGTGCGCTGGCCGAACGCCTGGAATTAGGATCACGAATCCCGGCCCGCACGCGCGACGGATGGCCCGCGCCTCATGTGCAGAGCAAACCACGCCATCCATTCCCGCTCGTTTAGCCAATCGAGCGAGCGCAACCGCCCGTGAACCAAGTGAGCCGGCCATTCCGATTTGCCGCAAGGTCACCTCATCGAAGCTTGTCAGCACGGTAACCGCCAGCAACTTTGGCCCCTTGCTGCGATTTCCAGCCGCTTCCCGAGCAGCCTGCATCCCCGCCAGCCCGTTCGCCGCGTGCAGCGTAAGCAGGCGAACATTTGGCAGCTTGACCGCGGCTGACACTGCCTTCGAGACGGTATTCGGGATGTCGTGGAACTTCAGGTCGAGGAAGATCTCGGCACTCAGGCTCGCGAGTCTCTTGACTGCTTGCGGCCCGTCGGAGGTAAAGAGTTGGGCGCCGACTTTGAATAAAACGCCGGTGTTGCGGAGGTCCCGCGCCAATGCGGCTGCACGCCCCAGGGTATCGACGTCCAGGGCAACGATCAGTCGTGGTGAGCTGTGTCCGGCCGTATGGGCACCTGTAGCAACTCCAGACGGACTTTGGCGAGCCCGCGCTGGTCAAAGCCAAGCCTTCGCGCCACTTCGTAAGAAACGTCCAACTCGCGGCCCACGACGTATGGCCCGCGATCATTGATGCGGACCACCTGGCTGCGATGGTTCCGCGGATTTACCACCCGTACAATCGACCCCAGCGGAAGCGTCGGGTGCGCAGCCGTCTCGGCATACATATCATAAGTCTCGCCGTTGGCAGTCGGCTGGCCGTCAAAATCCTCGCCGTACCAGCTCGTAGTACATTCCCAAACAGCCAGAGGTTTCGGCTGGCCGGTCGTTGTCGATGCGTTGGAGTTGACAAGGAAGTTCTGCGAGTTGCGGGAATCTTGGAGAGGGTTACTCGGCTTCCCGGCGGACGTAGGATTCACCGACGGGATCAACACAAGTAGACCCACTCCTAAGAACACCGTCTTCAGAACCACAAATAGCTTCGCTCTCATGATCTCCTAACCTTCGTTGAATCAGCAAATTATACTATTCCGGGCGCCCGAATAACAACCACTTTACCTCTCCAAGGCTCCCCGTAACTTGCTGATTTCAAACGCATTTTCGTCCCGGCACCACATTTCTAGGCCCCCCACTAACCTCTCTGAGACCCGTGGGTCCACGAAATGGGCCGTTCCGACTTGAACCGCCGAGGCTCCGGCGAGCATATATTCAGCCACATCGGCAGGGCTTTCTATACCGCCGAGCCCTAGGATCGGTATATTTATTACCCGACTCACCTCGTAAACCAGCCTCATCGTTATAGGCTTCACCGCTGGACCCGACAACCCCCCCGTCGTACTACCTAGTCGTGACCTTCGATTGTGTACATCTATACACAGTGCAGGGTAGGTGTTGGCAATGACCAAGGCGTCGGCTCCCTCAGCTTCCGCCGCCTTCGCTATAAGTCCAATCGTATTAACGTTGGGGGACAGTTTCACCCATAACGGCCTCTTGGCATCCTTCCGGGCTGCCGCAACCACGGCCGCAGTCAGGGAGGGGTCGGTACTATACTCGATGCCCCCCCGTTCCACATTGGGACAGGAAATGTTCAATTCATAGGCCGCCAAGCCCTCGGCATCCTCGAGCACCCGGATCACCTCGACGTACTCGCCCATCGTATGCCCGAACACGTTGGCAATTACGGTCGCGCCATACCTCCGCAGCTCCGGCATCTTCTGCTCGACGAACGCCCGCACTCCGATGTTCTGCAAGCCAATCGCGTTGACCATCCCGCTCGCCGTCTCGCAAATTCGCGGCGCAGGTGCTCCATCCATCGGTTCGAGCGAGAGTCCCTTCACCACAATTCCGCCCAATCGATTCAGGTTTACAAGGGAAGCGAACTCGACTCCGTAGCCGAAAGTTCCACTGGCTGCGATGACTGGATTTTTGAGAAGGAGGGTGCCTACGCTGACTCGGAGGTCAACTTCCGCGGGCCGTTGGGACATGCGGGCCGCCTGCGTCGAGCTCACAACGGCTAGTCTAGCACGCCCGGTCCAAAATTAAGTCGGCGATTCCGCACGCGGCTGTGGAAATCCAAGTAGAGTGACGCCGGGATTCCGCGGCTGCGAACTCGCGCCGGTCTGTGCTACGATGTCGCGCGATGCGCGTCGTAGAAAAACGACAACTTCTCTCCGCCGAAGAAATTGGACGCACGCTCCAGCGTTTGGCCCATGAAATCGTGGAAAAAAGCGGCGGCACCAAGGATCTAGCCCTGATCGGAGTCCGCCGCCGCGGCGTTCCTTTGTCGCAGCGCCTGGCGAAGACCATCCGCGATTCCTCCGGCGTCACTCTCCCCGTCGGCACGCTCGATATCACGCTCTATCGCGACGATCTTTCCACCGTCGGACCGCAGCCCATCGTGCACTCCAACGAAATTGATTTTCCGGTGGATGGCCGCGACCTGGTCCTCGTGGATGATGTGCTTTACACCGGCCGCACCATACGCGCTGCCATGAACGGGCTCTTCGATCTTGGCCGTCCCAAGCGCATCCGGCTGTGCGTGCTGATCGATCGCGGTCATCGCGAAATGCCCATCGAGGCCAGCTTTGTCGGCCGCAGCGTCGAGACTAGCGACACCGAAATCGTGGAAGTTCGCCTTCAGGAAATTGATGGCGAGGAACGCGTCATGCTGGTGGACCGCGTTTCCTGAGGCCGGGAAGATTTCCGGGGGCCGCGGGGAAAAACAGATTTAAAGGGAAACCGTGCTGCAGCGCTTGCAACACTTGCTGGGAACCGAGGACCTCACACGCGAGCAAATTGCTTTTATCCTTGACCAGGCTAGACCATTCCAGGAATTTCACCGCCATCCGCTGAAGAAACTGGCCACGTTGCGCGGAAAGACGGTTGCGCTCGCCTTCTTCGAGAACTCCACGCGCACGCGCATCAGCTTCGCCACGGCCGCAGCCCGCCTGGGCGCGGACACCATGAATCTTCAGGCCGAATCTTCCAGCCTAAAAAAGGGCGAATCGCTGCTCGATACTGTGCGCACTCTTGAAGCCATGCGCCCCGACGGCATTGTGATCCGCCACACATCTTCGGGCGCGCCTGAATTCGTGGCCCAGCGCCTCAACATTCCCGTCGTCAACGCCGGCGACGGCACGCACGAGCACCCCACGCAAGCTCTTCTCGACGCGCTCACTATCCGCGACCGCAAGGGCAAGCTCGATACCTGGAACCTCACCATCCTGGGCGACATTCTGCACAGCCGCGTGGCGCGCTCGAATATCCACCTGCTCAGCAAATTCGGCGTCAGCACCACGCTCTGCGGCCCCGCTATGTGGGTCCCGCGCGAACTTGAAACTCTCGCGCCCAATGTTCGCCGCGTGTTCCGCATCGAAGAAGCTCTCGACGAAGCGGACATCATCATGGTTCTGCGCGTTCAATCCGAGCGAATTCACGAGCCCGCGCTCGCCCCCGAGGAGTACATCCTGCAATATCAGCTTACGTCCGAGCGCTTGCGCCTCGCTCGCCCGGACGCGCTCGTGCTTCACCCCGGACCCATGATTCGCGGCCTCGAAATTGATCCAGCCGTCGCCGATGGCCCGCAATCCTGCGTCCTCGAACAGGTCACCAACGGCCTCGCCATCCGCATGGCCCTTCTTTACCATCTCGTGGGCGGCGCGCCCGTGGAAGCGCCCGAACCAGCCAAGGAATGAACGCATGCTCTTAATCAAAAACGCGCGCCTGCTGGACCCCGCGAGTGGCACCGACGCCGCGCTCGATGTCCTTCTCGAAGGCGAGTTGATCTCTCAGGTGGGCGCGAATCTTTCAGCGCCCAACGCGGAAATCTTCGACGCGAAGGGCACGATCGTAGCGCCAGGCTTCATTGATCTTCATTGCCACTTGCGCGAACCCGGCCAGGAGCTTTCCGAAACCATCGAAACCGGCACGCGCGCAGCAGCCCATGGCGGATTTACCGCCGTCTGCTGCATGCCGAATACGCAGCCGGTCAACGACAGCGCTTCCGTCACGCGCGGCATCGTAGAACGCGCCGCCGCAGTTTCCGCCGTACGTGTTTGGCCCATCGGCGCCGCTTCGGTTGGCAGCAAAGGCGAAGCCCTCGCCGAAATCGCAGCGATGAAGGATGCAGGCATCGTTGCCGTCAGCGACGACGGTAAGCCCGTCGCCACCGCCCGCCTGATGCGCCAGGTAATGGACTACTGCCGCTCGCTCGATTTGCCCGTGATCGATCACTGCGAAGATCCGTCGCTCTTCGCCGGCGGGGTCATGCGCGAAGGCCCGCGCTCGGTGCGCCTGGGCCTCAAAGGCATCCCCGCGCAATCCGAATCCATCTGCGCAGGACGCGACGTCGAGCTTGCTGGTCTCACTCACGCGCGCCTTCATATCGCGCACATGTCCACCATCGGCGCGCTCGAATACGTGCGCTTCGCAAAAAAGCATGGTCTCCGCGTTACCTGCGAAGTCACGCCCCATCACTTCACGTTGATTGACGAAGACGTTCGCTACGATTCGAACTACAAAATGAATCCGCCACTGGCCTCGCGCGAAGACCGCCCCGCGCTCATCGAAGGCCTTGCCGACGGTACTGTGGACGCGATCGCCACCGACCACGCGCCGCATCATCCCGCAAGTAAGGACGTCGAATTCGACCGCGCGCCCTTCGGCATCACCGGTTTCGAAACCGCTCTCGCGCTCTCCCTATCGGAATTGGTCCACACGAAAAAGATTTCGCTGATGCGCATGGTCGAGCTCTTCACCGCCGGCCCCGCGCGCGTTCTCGGCATCGACCGCAAAATCGCCGCCGGCCAGCCCGCCGACCTCACCATCTTCTCCACGGACCTCGCCTGGACGTTTCACGCCGCCGAGTCCGCCAGTAAATCGCGCAACACACCATTCGACGGCCGCAGTTTCCGCGGCGCGCCTGTAGCCACCATCGTCGCGGGCCGCGTCCTCTATCGCCGTTAGTTCGTTCCGTGCCAGATCTTACCTCTTCGAATCTTTACTTGATAACCTCGGATAATGAAGTAATGCTGTTATTGAATTTGAAGTAGTTCGGCGGGGAGAACTTATGACCCTGACGCCTCAAAAATCCGCGAATTTTCTTCATTGTTCTGCCACTCTCAACCGGTTAACACATTTTTGCTGCGCCACGTCTGTTAGCTAAGAGCCAAGCAAGAGGAGTGGACACATGCGCCTAAGATCCGCGGCATTTCTCCTGATACTGGTTTTAACCCCATTTGTGTACTTGCAGGATATCGCCGCGCAGGACTACGACCAGGCAGCATCACCATTGAGTGTCACGGCGCTGCGTGGCGCCGATCTCGGCGCGGACTGCGATGGTGGCAGGGGTTTCGTAGCGCAGTTTCATTACACGGGCGCCAAACCGCTGCGAGGATATCTGGTCGTTTTTTCTCTTGCTGATTCGACGACCGGCAAGGCCATTCAGGAACGCTCCGTTCAAGAGGCTCGTGATTCGCAGCAACCGATGATTGAGGGCGGTGCGGAGTGGACACGTACGTTTTGCGCGGAGCCAATGAAAATTCCGGAGGACTCTGCGACCGTCACCCCAAAAATTGACGTCCTGGATTTTGCAGACGGTTCAACCTGGGGACCTGCGGCTCTGCCGGCGTCTCATCGCCTTATCGGCATGCTTAACGGTCTCGACTTCAAAGGAAAAATAACAACGGAGTTGGAAAGGTATGTGTCTCCTGTTTTGCCGCAAAAAGGCCCTTTCCCGACGGAGGCGGTCCAATCGGAGACGATCGGTCCGCTGAAGATCGAGTCAGGTGTCTGGCGCGACGAGCACGGCCGCGACATGCTGGCTGTCGCGGTAACCAACGAAGGCGACACTCCGATCCGCGGATATCTCTTAACGACGTCCTTTCTCGATCCCGCGACCGGGACTCGCATCCGCCGAGTTTCAACCAAGCAACTTGAAACGCACGGTAATCCGTCTGACTTTCTTGCTCCCGGATCGACCTGGGTCGCCGATCCACGCAAGTTTTCTTATCTCTCCGACGGCTCTCTCGCCCCTTACAAAATATCGGTTGACCTGGTGGTTTTTGCCGACGGCTCCACATTCGGCCCGAAGAAATCCGCGGAGTCTGACGAGGTTCTCGGTATGTTCCGTGGCATCGATGCCGTCAATCCTTCCTCAAAACAAAAGCAATGACCGAAAGTAGTGCCTGGCCCGCCTCGTCAAGTTGACTTCGACTGGCCAAATCCAGCGGCGTATGTTCCTCGTGGTCTTCTGTTATCTCAAGAGCGACTCGTTGCGGCGAAGCTGTTTCGCGGAAAACGTCACTGCGCGAGCAGCGGTTTCCACCGCTTCCACGCGTCTTCGCGGGCTTTTTTGTTGGCGTCGCTCGCGTCGGGAGCTTCGCCCGCGCGCATAAACCCGTGGCCCGCGCCTTCATAGGTCACCGGATCATAGGTTTTCCCCGCGGCCTTCATCGCCGCGATGGTGCCGGGAACTGTGGCGCCGATCCGCGCGTCGTTCCCGGCGTAGAAGCCGTAAACGGGTGCCTTGATCCGCAACATCGCGTCTGCCTCCGGCGGCGGCCCGTAAAAGACGAACGCAGCAGCAAGGTCCGCGCGATTCGTGGCAAAGCGAAAAGCCTGCCCGCCGCCCCAGCAGAATCCCGCAACGTACAATTTGCCGTTGGAGGCGGGCAGCTTCAGGCCATAGTCCGCTGCGGCGTTCAAATCCGCCGTGACTTGGTCTGGATTCAACTTGCTGACAGCTTCAGTGACGCCCGTTGGAAAATCTTTCGTGCGCCCGCCGTTCGGCGCCATGCCGCTCAGCAGATCCGGCGCAACAGCGATGTAGCCAGCCGCCGCAACCTCGTCCGCAAGCTCCTGCGCCCAATCGCTCAATCCAAAAATTTCGTGAATCACCAGCACCACGGGCCGCTTCTCTTTCGACTCGGGAAAGACCACGAGCGTTTCCACTTCCCGGCCATCGTGCTTCACCGTGACCCATTCGCTATGGCGCGGCGATTTCGCGATTCGCTCGCGGGCCCAGGGCTGCGACCATTCCTGCGCAGCCGCCGTTTGCGCGCCGAGCAACATCCCCAGCGCTAGAAACATCATTCCTGCGAGTCGCTTCATAGCTCACCTCGACACGAACTATCGCCAGCGATAATAGTTGCGCAAACGGGCTCCGGCAAGAGCATTTGCGCTCGTAAGAGATCTGAATTTCTTGATCTGGAATTCTAGTGTGCGGCGGGCTCTGCTGCTGGATGCATTCCGTGCTGGGGAACTTCGTGGATGCCGCGTGGGGGCTGCTCCTGATGAAACCGGAAAAGCTGATTCAGCGGGCCCGCGCCCTTGCCGATTTGATACGACTTCTCGATAGCTTTGGTGACGTAGGCTTTCGCCAAAATCACGGCTTCGCGAAGTTGCTGGCCACTCGCGAGCTGCGCGACAATTGCTGACGAAAAAGTGCAGCCCGACCCGTGCGTGTTTGGGCTTCTCACGTGGTCCCCGCCGAACATTTCCACTTCGCTCCCGACGCACAACACGTCAATCGGCTTGTCCAGGTGCCCGCCCGTGACCACCACGGCGCGTGCCCCCATCTCAATCATCTTTTGCCCCGCGGTTTTCATCGCCGCAAGATCTTTCACTTCCATCCCGGTCAGAAATTCCGCTTCAGGAATGTTGGGCGTAATCACGTCCACACGCTTCAGTAGCTCGTCTCGCACGAATTTTAGTCCGGAAGTATCCAGCAGTTCCGCGTTTCCCGCCGTGGGCCGGAAAACGGGATCGAGCACCACGTGCGGCGGCTTATGCTTGTCGAGAAATTCGCATACGACCGACGCATTCGCGCGATTGGCCAGCATGCCGATTTTTACGCCTGCAAGCGCGATGTCCTCCACCAGCGTATCGAGCTGCGCGCGCAGCGTCGTGGATGGCGTTGCATGCACCGACACCACGCCCAGTGTCGATTGCACCGTCAGCGCCGTAACGGCCGCGACGCCGTAGCAATTGTGCGCCGCAAATGTTTTCAGATCGGCAGCCACCCCCGCGCCGCACGAGGGATCGAAGCCGGCGATGGTGAGCAGGATCGGTGGAGCGTGATTCGTGTGGTTTCCCAATTCTCAGTGCCTCCGCGCAAGGCCCGCAGACAACTTTGCCGGCGCCGCCCTTTTTCGCGTGGACGCACCGGCTAAACAAAAATGTACGCGTGTTCTCACACGATGTGCAAGAAGAAATTTCTGCGGTGGGAAAATTCTGGAATATTCGGAACGTCGCCGAGTTCTGTAGCGCGTCCTACGGAAAAAGTCCGCGAACGAGCGTAGCGTCGTTCACGCGCCCCACGGCAAGCACGTATGCGCCGGTGCGCATGTGCGTGCGATGCTTTCGCGCCGTCTCGTGCACTTCGTGGAACGCCCGGCGCATCACCATCTCGAGTTTCGCGTTCACTTCCGCCTCGGACCAGAAAAAGCTCTGTAGGTCCTGCACCCATTCGAAGTAGCTCACCGTCACGCCGCCGGCATTCGCGAGAATATCCGGCAGCAACATGATGCCCTTGCGCGCCAAAACCTCATCCGCATGCGGCGTCGTCGGGCCGTTCGCTGCTTCGGCGACGATTTTCGCTTTGATCTGATCCGCGTTGTTCAGCGTGATCACGTTTTCGAGCGCCGCCGGAATCAAAATGTCGCACTTCATCGTAAGCAGGTCGTCGTTCGAAATCCGCGAAGTGCCCGGCATGCCTACCACCGTCCCGGAGCGCTCTTTGTAACGCGCCGCTTTCAGCGGATCGATCCCGCGTGAATTGAAAACGCCCCCGCGGGAATCGCTGATCGCAACGACCCGCGCTTTTTTCTCGGCGAAAAGCCGAGCGGCCACCGAGCCCGCATTGCCGAATCCTTGAATCGCTACGCTCGCGCCGCGCAGCGAGATTTTCTTAATTTTGCACGCCTCTTCGGTAGCCACCAGGCATCCGCGCGCAGTCGCCTCGTTGCGTCCCTCGGACCCCCCGATCGATAGCGGCTTCCCGGTCACCACGCCGAGCGACGAGTACCCCTTGGTCATGGAATACGTGTCCATAATCCACGCCATGGTTTGCGAATCGGTGTAAACGTCGGGCGCGGGAATGTCTTGCTCCGGCCCGATGATGGGGAAAATTTCGGACGCATAGCGCCGAGTCATGCGCTCCAGTTCGGGCTTGCTCATCCGCTTCGGATCGCAAATCACGCCGCCCTTGCCGCCGCCGAACGGAATATTCACCGTCGCGGTCTTCCACGTCATCCACGTAGCCAGCGCCTTCACTTCGTCCAGCGTGACCGCGGGATGGTAACGTATGCCGCCCTTGGCCGGCCCGCGCGCGATGTTATGCTGCACGCGATAGCCGCTGAAAACTTTGATCTGTCCATTGTCCATCTTCGTGGGCACGGACACTTCCAGCACGCGCTTGGGCGTGCGCAGGATCTGGCGCATGCCCGGATCGAGCTTCAAATATTCCGCTGCGATATCAAACTGAATTTGCGCGATGCGGTACGGATTTAAATCCTCGCGCGGCGCTATGCGGGGGATCGGCTGGGGAGCGGCCTTGGCAACAGTTGCCATCTATCTTCCTTCCTGACGTCGCGAAACGAGTGCTGCTTCGCCGTCCGGGAGCTGCTTCGCATGATCTTCGTGTCGTCAAGCACCCGTAAGTCTCACGCGAGTCGAAGTTTAGCCAAGCCGTGAAGGATGTCAATGGAAACCACTGGCAAATCATGAAATCGGCGGCGTCAAATTTTGAGAACTCCAGCCCATAGCCCCTCGGGGCCTCGTATAAGTATGTGCATATAATACACTTACGCGTGCGACCCGGAGCGATGAACTCCGATTCCTGATTGGCAACCCCGTGCAAGAAATAGCCCCCTTAAGCTTGTTGACCGCCGCCCCTTTCGCACGTTACGCTTCGCGCCGTACTTCGCGGGTGCGCCGCGAAAACTCTTGTCGCAGGTGCACGGCGCAACAAGCGACGAGTTTCCGGCACGCATTGCAATCCGCCTACCCTTCGCGTGCGTACTTTAATTAATGGAGCCGCCAGAACCTGGTGAATGGAACCACGGGAGCGGAGTTGAGGGCCACGGACGCGGCGCTCATCGAGAAGATTGTTCAGCGCGACGAGATGGCGCTGGCAACACTCTATGACCGCTACGCGGCGATGCTCTCGTCCGTCTTGAATCGCATTCTTCGCGATACGCAGGCGGCGGAAGAAATTTTGCAGGATATTTTCTATCAGCTCTGGCGCAATGCCGCGCAGTTCGATCCCTCACGCGGCTCATTGCCGGGCTGGCTGCTGGTCATCGCGCGCAACCGCGCCATCTCGCGGCTCCGGCGCCACAATCCGGCTGAGGGCGAAGAGTTGTTGGAAAACACCGTTATTCTGCCCTCCAATCTCGAAAGCGCCGTGGCGCAACAGCAATTGATCGGCCGCGTGAAGGGCGCGATGGAAAATCTTCCCGTCGAGCAGCGCGCCGCAATCGAGTTGGCATATTTTGAAGGACTCACGCACAGCGAGATCGCTCGCAGGACAGGCGACCCGCTCGGCACGGTGAAAACGCGGCTGCGTTCGGCGGTGGAAACACTAAAACGGAATTTGCTGCCATGAACGGACATCCAACTCGGCCGGAAGATTTCGATCTCTACGCGCTCGGCGCTCTCGAAGGCGAAGAGCGTGCGGCGATCGAATCGCACGTAGCCACGTGCACAGCGTGCGCGAATAAACTCGCGGAAGCACAGGGCCGCATTGCGCTGCTTGCCTTCGCCTCTCCGCGCGTCGAACCTTCACCTGCCGTGAAGGAGCGCCTCATGCGGCAGATTCACGCCGCGCCATCGAGTGCGGGCGCGCAGCGCGCCGAGCGCACGCCGCGCGAGCGTGAGTCGAACGCGGGATTCTTCGGCCGCTGGGGAGCCGCAATCTTGATTCCCGCGGCCGCGGTGCTTGCGCTCGCCACCATTCTCTTGTGGACGCAGGACATTCGCCTCGACCGCGAATTGGCCGAGGAGCGCGCGGCCATCGCAGCGCAGCGGAAGCAACTCGACGAAGCCCGCCATGAGGTCGATCTCATGTCGGCCAAAGACACGGTCACGGTCGCGCTCGCTTCGCAGCCTGGAATGCCCAAGGGCGCGGTTCACGTGATGTACAACGCAAAAATGGGGATGCTGATGTGCGATGGGTGGGTGGAACCGGCGCCGGCCAACAAAAGCTACCAGCTGTGGCTCGTTCCGATGGACGGAAAGCCGATCAGCGCGGGAGTCTTGAGCGCGCCATCCGGGCCCATCGACCACTGGATGATGAAACTTCCGCAGGGCGTGACGGCGAAAGCATTCGCGTTCACGCTCGAACCCTCAGGCGGGATGCCGCAGCCGACTGGCCCGATGGTTCTCGTCGGACCCGTCTCGTAACTCGCGGTCGCTTTTTTTCATTCCTTCAGCGCGGGGATTCGTTCGACGCCCATAAACGGGCGGAGCGCTTCCGGAATTACAATCGATCCATCGGCCTGCTGAAAATTCTCCGCAATCGCGATCCAGGTGCGCCCTACTGCGAGCCCGGACCCGTTCAGCGTGTGCACGAATTCACTTTTTCCGGCCTTAGCTTTGCAGCGAATCCCCGAACGGCGCGCCTGAAACGCTTCCGTATTCGAGCACGACGAGATTTCCATGAACTCGCCTGATGACGGCAGCCACACTTCGATATCGTACGTCTTCGCCGAGGCAAATCCCATGTCCGCGGTGCAGAGGAGCATCACGCGGTAATGCAGGCCAAGCCGCTGCAGAATCACTTCCACGTTTTGCACCAGGGATTCGTGCTCGTCGTAACTTTGTTCCGGCCGCGTGAATTTGAAAAGCTCCACCTTTTGAAACTGGTGCTGCCGCTTGATGCCGCGCGTGTCTTTTCCCGCCGCTCCTGCTTCCGAACGGAAGCAAGCGGTCCAGGCGCAGACTTTGATGGGCAGCTTGTCTGCGTCGAGCGTTTCTTCGCGGTGCAGGCTCGTCAGTTCAACTTCAGAAGTCGGCGTGAGCCAGAGGTCCGTGCCCTCGATGTGAAACATGTCCGCGGCGAACTTCGGCAACTGCCCCACGCCCGTGAGCGAAGCGGTGTTGACCAGAAATGGCGGAAGAATTTCCGTGTAGCCGTGTTCGCGCGTGTGCACGTCGAGGAAGAAATTGGCGATGGCGCGTTCGAGGCGCGCTCCCAAACCTTTGTAAACCGCAAACCGCGCGCCTGCTATCTTCACCGCTGCTTCGAAATCCAAAATTCCCGCGCCCTCGCCGATTTCCCAGTGCGGCCGCGGCTTGAATTCGAATTTCGGCGGGGCGCCCCAGCGTCGAACTTCCACGTTGTCGGCGGCGGATTTTCCGACAGGAACAGATGAGTGCGGAATGTTCGGAACCGTCAGCAGAAATTGCTTCAGCCTTTCGTCGAGCTCGTTGATGCGTTCGTCGTCTTTCTTGAGCCGCTCCGAAACCTGCTTCATTAGCCCCAGCAGCGACGAGGCGTCTTCGCCGGCCTTCTTCATGCGCACGATTTCTTCGCTCGCGCGGTTGCGCTCGGCCTTCAGTTTCTCCGCCGCAGTGATGAGCTGCCGCCTTTCGGTGTCAATTTCGCGAAAAGGCGCAAGGTCGAGCGTGATCCCGCGGTCGCGCGCCATCTTCTCGATGGCGTCCATGTGCGCTCGCACGTAACCAAGATCGAGCATAGGTTTAGCAGAATAACCGAAAGCAGTGGCCAGTGGCGAGTGGCTAGTGACTAGTGCTCCGCCTCCGCCAAAACTTCGGCGGCCGCGTCCGCGATTGGCTAATTTCCCCGAAGGGGGCGCGAATGGGCGATTTGGAGGCCGCAAAAATGCTGCGCAAATCTGGCGTTCTCAGGAACGGGTAGAAAGTTCGCAATGCTTTGTTTTGAATGAGTTTAGCAGGACTTCTGTCCGAAGACGGTAACGATTAGAAATGCACCGATTTTGCGCGTTTTGTAGCGGCAAACCAGTGGAAGGGAAATGCGCGAGCTCGCGGCGACGACTTCTCCGCCAATTCTATCCCGGCGAGGGCTATGCCACCACAAACTTGCTCGAACCGAACAGTTTCGCCGAATTCACATCGGCGAGAGCCGCATTTATCAAGCTTACGGGAAACTTCGGCGTGCCGGGAAAATCATTCCGAGCGCAGCGCTTGCATGACGTTGACGCGCGCGGCGCGCGCCGCCGGCAGCATCGAAGCGACTACCGCCGCGCCTATCAGTACAAACGCAGAAACGATCACGGGCAACGCGCCCGGCATTTTTAAGTCGCCGAAATAACTGCCTGCCACGCGCGCAATGACGAACCCGAACGCCGCGCCCGCCAGAACGCCAACGCCAGCCATCACGACGCCTTCCGCGACAACACCTTTGAGGATATTTTCCGGCTGGGACCCGAGCGCCATGCGGATGCCGAATTCGCGCGTCCGCGCGCTCACAGAAAATGCGAGCACGCCCGCGACGCCAACGACGGCGATCAGCAACGCGACCGCTGCGAACACGCCAAAGACCAGGGAGGTCAGCCGGTCCGGCGCAAGGACTTTTGCGCGGATGTCTTCGAGAGTGGCGGCGTTCTCCACCGGTTCGTCGGCCTCCATCTGCCGGATGATTTTCGTCACCGGCGTTACCAGCGCATAAGGATTTCCGGTGGTGTGGATGAAGAGGTGACCGCCGAACATTCCGCCGTCGGCAAACGAGCCATAAATGGTGGAGGTGGGCACCGGGACGATGTGTTCGTCGTCCATATCGGCGGCGACGCCAATAATGCGGTGCGGGGCAGTGACTCGCGCCTTTTCTTCTGGGGTGCCGGAAACGAACTCGAGCACCGGATCGGTCCAGTAGATGTGGCGATTGATTGGATCCTGACCGGGAAACATCTCCCTTGCGAGAGTCGCGCTGACGATCACGACCGGCTCGTGAGCCTGGTCATCGAGCGCGTTGAAATCGCGCCCGGCAATCATGGGAACGCCCAGTGCGCTGAAAAAGCCGGGAGAGATGGTACGCCACAGCGCGCGAGGATCGTCCTTGCCATGGACGTGACCATCGCCAGAGTATTGCAAACCTATACCGAAGCCGCCGTTGGCATCACGCCAGGGAGCGATCATCCCGACCGCCGTCTCGGTGACGCCGGGCAGCGCATCGATTTGACGCACCGATTCCATATAAAAATCGGTAACTTGCTGCGGCGTTTTTCCGTTGGACGGCGACGGAACGTCAATGGCCAGGACGTGGCGCGTATCGATGCCGCTCTGGGTTCTTTGCAACGCGATCAGCGTAGTGATCAACATGCATGCGCCCGCGAGCAGCACGAAGGACGCGGCGATTTGCGTGACGGCAAAGGCGCGCTGGCGGCGGCCGGTGCTGCTGGTGATGCGCACGCCACCGCTCGCGAGATTCATGCCATTCGACGCGCTCATCGACGGCAGGCGCGGCACAAATGCCAAAATCACCGCGGCGATGATTGCCAGCGCCACTCCCACCCAGAGCATGCTGAAATCAACGGTCAAATCCAGCGCGCGAACGGAGAAGCGCGAGGCGTAGCGGGCCAGGATGGTGACCAACGGCTGCGCGATCAGCACGCCGATTGCCGCGCCCGCGCCGCAGAGCAGCAGGCTTTCAGCTAACAACATTCGGCGCAGCGCGCCAGTGCTTGCGCCCAGCGCCGAGCGGACGGCCAACTCGCCCTCGCGGCGAACCGTCCGCGAGAGAATCAGGTTGGCAACGTTGGAGCAGGCGATGATGAAGACCAGGCCGGAGGCTACGAGCAGGACAAGCAGAACGGTGCGCGCGCCGGAAGTGATCTCGTCCCGGAGCATCCTGGCATCAATGCGGAAGCCTTCGTTATCGGGATACGCATCGGGGTGGTCTTTCTCCATCGAGGCGTACACCGTGCGCAATTCGTTGCGAGCCTGGTCGAGAGTAGCGCCGGGGGCAAGCTTGCCGAAAAGTTCGGTCATGCGATGGACGCGGCCGGTGACCATCGTGGCCGAAAGATGATGCGGGCTGACGACCAGGTTACCGATAATCTCCGTTTCCACCGGATACGGCACGGAGGGTTCCAGGACGCCGATGACTGTGGCCGAACGATCACCGAGGCTGCTGAGCCGAACGGTCTTGCCGATCACACTAGGATCTTTTCTGTAAGCGGTGGACCAGAAACGATACGTGAGCACGATGACCCCAGGGGCATCGGCACCAGCGTCTTGAGGTCCAACGAGGCGGCCCAGAACAGGACGCAGACCCATTACGTCAAAGTAGTTCCCGCTGACGACGCCGCCGTGAACTACGCGAGGCTCGCCGAGTCCAACCATCGTGAAGTCCATCTGCGAGAAATCGCCGAACTCGCTGATGGAGTGGACGCTGGGTTCGATGTCCCTGATTTCAGGCACGGAAAACGTGGTGTTGTCCTGTCCGCCGGTTGGGGCGCTCTGGCGGATATAAATGAGCCGGTTTTCGTCGCGGTTGACGAGCGGCTTGAGCAGCACTCCGCGCACAAGCGTGAAAATCGCGGCGTTCGCGCCGATGCCGAGCGCCAGCGTGAGGACCACAATGGCCGCCAGCCCTTTGCTGCGCATCAGCGAGTGGAACGCAATTCTTAGATCGCGGAAAAATGGCATGGTTCTCGTCTCCTTATCGCGCGCTATCCTTGCGCCGTCGCTGCTCGCTCTCTTTCATCATTTCCGTAATATCCTCCGCTGGACGTATCTCGATTGTTCCACAGTTCAACTTCACTCCCGGAGATTGGGAAACGAGCTGGATGGCGTGATTCAGATCTCGCGCCTCCAGCACCTGGATTCCACCCAATTGTTCCTTCGTTTCCGCGTACGGACCGTCGGTCACAGCGACCTTTCCGTTCTTCCAATACACGGTCACCGCCGTGTTGGCGGGCTGAAGAGCTTGCTCAGCGAGCAAATGTCCGTTCTTGCGCAGTTCGTCGTTGTAGCTGAAGCACTCGTCCAGCACGGTGTTGCGCTCGCTCTCCGACATGTTTTCGAACTTGCCGGGCTCGAGATATCCCAAACAGATGTATTTCATCGGGTCCTCCGTCAGAGACCGTGTAACACCTCGATGGATGCGGTTGCTTGCCGCCAGTAAATCAGGCTTCGCGGGCTAGCCGTTGGCAAACGCTCGCCGAAGGGCAACCATCCACGATTCCGTGAATCGCTTCGAAACTGCGGCGTCGGGGACGAGCAGATCGAAGCCGTGATACGCGCCCGGAATTACATGGAGTTCCGTCGGAACTCCGGCATTGATCAGGCGGCGCGCGTATTCCACATCTTCATCCACAAACAGATCGAGCGCGCCGGCGCCGATGAATGCGGGAGGAAGTCCGGCGAGATTTTCGACGCGCGCAGGAACCGCGCCTGCCGGAACCGTAGGCGAACCGGCCGGGACGCCGAGAAAAGAAGTCCAGGCAAAACGATTCGAGTCCGCGTTCCAAATGAACTGTCCCATATACGGCGGAACCTGGTGGGTGCTGCCGGTTCGATCGTCGAGCGCCGGATAAATCAGCAACTGAAACAGGATGGGAATTTCGCGGCGATCGCGCGCGGCAATGGCGAGTATCGCCGAATGGCTGCCGCCGGCGCTTTCTCCGCCGATGGCGATGCGTTTGCGATCCACGCCGAACTCGTCGGAATTTTTGTGGAGCCAGCGCAGCGCGGCGTAATTATCTTCGAGCGATCCCGGAAAATGAGTTTCCGGCGCGAGTCGATAGTCCACCGAAACGACCACGCATCCGCAATTCTGCGCCACTGTTTGCAGAAACGGATTGAATTGTCCCGCCATGCCGGTGACAAAACCGCCGCCGTGCAAGTGCAGAAGTGCAGGACGCCCTTTCGTGCCCGGAGCAGGATCGACAATTACCAACCGCAAGTCCGGCGCGCCCGATGGACCGGGTATGTGCCGTTCAAATGGCTGCGGCGCCGGCGGAGGCAGCGGAGGCACCGGCGGCCATTTGCGAGCGATAGCGAGAGCTTCGCTGGTGAAAATCGGCGTCGGGAATTTCTTGACCGCGTCAAGCAACTCCGGATCGACCATGGCATAGGGGTCGGCCGCCGCTGCAGGCGCTTGCGGCGGCGCTTGCCGGGCGACGCCGGAGCGCAGCAACTCAGGCGCAATGCCGATCCCGATTCCCGCAGTCAAACTGCCGCGAACAAAATCACGTCTCGTTAGCTCACTCATCGTTGACTCCCGTTTCTGAAATTGAAATGTCTTGCCGGCGCTCTCCTCCCCTCGGTGGGAGCCAGCAGCGCACCTGTAACAAACTTTTCTGTCACTGTTTCACGTAATGAAGGGCAACACTTCCTGACGGAAAAATCTTGGACTCAACAAGTTTTAACTGTAATTTCTCTTTTAAGCTGATCCCTTCCAGCAGCCGTCTCCCTTGTCCTGCAATTATCGAATGAATGCCAAAATGATATTCATCAACTAGACCAAGCTCTATCAGTTGGGAAGGAATGTCCACACCGCCGACCAAAATATTTTTGCCTTGCTCGCTTTTCAGCCTGGCGATTTCGTCTCGAAGGTTCGTACGAACAATTCTCGTGTTTCTATCTTCAACGCTCTTTAATGATCGCGAAAAAACAATTTTGTTGATGGACTCAAATGCCTTGGCAAATTCTTTGTCCTCGTGTGTCGCAGTCGGGTCTTTTAGGACATCAGGCCAATAAGGAACCATCAATTGATAGGTTTTGCGCCCGTAGACGAGTAGGTCGGCATCTCGCAGGAACTGCGCAAAGTGTTCGAGTATCGTTTCATCGGCAACTACGCTGGTGTGGTCGAAGCAGCCATCTAAGGACATGTTGACTGCGTAGATTAGCTTCCGCATTTGGTTATGCCGCTCCCCTTTATGTATCCGTGTCTATAAGGCCTCGCCCACTGGATCGTTCGCCTTCTAGTCGTCACCCCGGCCGAATGTTTACATACTTCCGATCGGGACCGCGCCGGCGCGCTCGTAATTCACGATAATGACGCCCTTCGGAGTGACCGTGCTTTCCGTCACCTTGAACGCCGCCGGGATGGTGCCCTCGGCAAACAATTTTTTCCCGCCGCCCAGCGTTACCGGAAATATCTTCAGCCAGAGCGCGTCGACCAAATCATGCTTCAGCAGTGTCTGAACCAAATTCCCACTCCCCCACACGTGCAGATTCGGGCCGTCCTGCTTTTTGATTTCAGCGATTGTTTTCGCGACGTCGCCGTTCAGAAAGACGGTCGGCTTCCATTCGGAGGAGGTGATGGTATTCGAGGCCACGTACTTGGTCGCGGTCTGGACTTCCGGCCAAATGTCGGCATGTTGCGGCCAGAATGCTGCAAACATCTCAAATGTCTTACGCCCGAGTAAGACGTCAGCCGGCACCTTCATTTGCTTCATCATGGCCGCGCCTTCTGCAGCGTCGCCATGCGGCGTGCTCCAGCCGCCATGCGCGAAGCCGCCGCTGGTATCTTCCTTCGGCCCGCCTGGAGCTTGAATCACGCCATCCAACGATAGAAACTCGAGCACGTTAATTTTTCGCATCACCTGCTCCTTCGAGTCCTATTGATTCTGTTTAGTTGCGAGTGCCCCCGGGTTTGCAACCTTAGGGTGCTATGCCAAACGCGCGCACTTCCACCGACGCCCGGCAGGCGACGACAGCCTTGCGCCCCCACGCCAGGGCCTCGTCCATATCAGCGAGGTCCAGCACCCAAAAACCCCCGATGTGCTCCTTGGTCTCCAGGTACGGGCCGTCGGTGGTTAGCACCTTCCCACCGGGCTGCGCCCGCAGCGACTTCGCCTCGCGGACGGGAGTCAGGCCGCCAACGAAAACCACGACACGGGCAGCCGCCATCTCTTCATTGAGCGCGTCGATAGCGCGGACCGTTGCTTCGCTCTCGGTGGATGAATCGAAACTGTCAGGGTGGTGAATCGCAACCAAATAGTGCGCCATGATTTTTCCTCTTCCTGGAACTGTCTTGGGGCCGGGCGGTCGCCCTGCCTTCACTACATAGACGAACGACCGGACCGGAATTCGACAAACCGCGGGGAGTTTTTTTATTGCTCCATCTCAGCCGCGACGTCGTCGCCGAACTTCTTTCGGATCTCCTTTTGGGTCTCGGGATCGAAATCGGTTAAGTCAAACAGCCGGCGGACTTCGACTACCATTTCATTATCCTTTCCGGGGATGCGCGAGGCCCATTCGAGTGCCTCTTCCCGCGACTTCACCTGAATAATCCAGAAGCCGCCGATCACTTCCTTCGTTTCCGGAAACGGGCCGTCGGTGACTTTCGATTTTCCGCCTTTGAAGGTGACGCGCGCGCTCATCGTCGCGGGCGGGGTCAGACCGTCGAGCGCGAGCAGCACGCCGGCTTTCCCTAGTTCCTCGTTGTACTTGCCCATTTCTTCCATTTCTTTGAAGTCGGGTACCCAGCCGGGTTTCGCGGTTTCGTAGACTTTCGGATAGTGGATCATCATGAAGCGCATTTTCTTCTCCTTGAGTGCTGCGCGGACGCCGTATCAGCGCCGCTACTTTGATATATACAAGCTTGGACCGCGCCGCAGCCTGAATGTTGCGAGTGGCCCGTTTCGTGTGCCCTGTCGCGCGGTGCGGCTCCACTTACCAGTCGAACGGGGTGATAGGGCATCGACACGCGACTTACAGATTTTTCGCGTAGCGTATCACCCGGGAAACACTTTCTGGCGGGCCGGTTGCCCGGCCTTCACCATATAGTCGAACGGCCGCGCCTGAATTCGACAAGCCGTCGAGGTCTTTATTTCAGCTGCCGAATCCGCTCTTGCAGGAATTGCCGCTCCGGTTCCTGTTGGGTCAGCGCCAGAGCTTTTTCATAAGACGACCGGGCCTCGGCGGCCTGCCGAGTAACTTGCTCTCCTTACTCGGAGGCTCGATTACTCCATCCTGGCAGCGGCCGATTCTTCCTACAGGGCCAGGTATTGATGGATAAAAGCGATGGCCATGCTGCCTTCGCCCACGCCACTCGATACTCGCTTGATGGAGTTATGCCGCACGTCACCGGCGCAGAAGACGCCCGGCAGGCTCGTCTCCAGCGGGAATGGGTGGCGATCGAGTTTCCAGGTGGTGAGGTCGCGCCCGGTGCAGATATAGCCGCGTGGATCCCGTTCCAATTCGCCTGGTAGCCATGACGTGCTGGCATCGGCGCCGATCATCACAAACAAGGCATCGGCTTCGCAGCCGAGAATCTTATCCGCCTCACGCGGCGCTTGCACGCGAACCTCAATTCGTTCCAGGTGATTTTCGCCGTGAACCGAAACAACCTGCGTAAAGGGAAGAATCTCGATATTGGCCTTCGATGCAATCTGGTCAATCAGATACCGCGACATGCTGAGTTTCAGCCCTTCGCCCCGTACCAATACCTTTACTTCAGCCGCATAGCTCGACAAAAATAAGGCAGCTTGCCCCGCTGAATTACCGCCTCCTACGATGAAGACTTTCTTGCCGACCACATTGGTCGCCTCGTGCCGGGCCGCTCCATAAAATATGCCGTGTCCCAGCAGGCGGTCTTCACCCTCCGCCCGGAGCCGACGCCAGTCCACGCCTGTGGCTAACACCACGGCTCGGGCTGATACCGATTGCCCTCCGTCAAACTCGCACACATAGCCTTCACTCGAGGGAGTAAGCTTTTCAATCGAACGCGTCAGCGCAACTTCCGCACCGAAATGAGTCGCCTGCTTGAATCCACGGCCGGTCAGGTCTTCCCCTGAAATCCCCTCCGGGAAGCCCAGATAATTTTCGATACGCGATGATGTGCCTGCTTGCCCGCCTGCTGCACAGCGCTCGACAATCAGCACCCTTAGCCCTTCAGAACTCCCATAAACACCGGCAGCCATACCCGCCGGTCCGGCCCCCACGATCACCACGTCATAGCTGTCGCGATCGGGCTTGGTCTGCAGTTGCAAGGCCTCGGCAACTTCCCTCGTTGTCGGCGGCGCGACGAAAAGTTGCCCGTCAACACTTACGGCCGGGCAATCAGGGTCGTCGGAGACGCCGGCGGGCACGCGCTCCGGATAGCAATCACGATCGACCCACTCGTAAGGAATACGGTTCGCGGAAAGAAATGCGCGGATGTTATGGCAGTCCGCATCCTTGTTTCGGCCGAAGATGAGCACCCGCGATGTTGGTAAAGCAAGGGAACGTTGCTGAATCAGCAAAAGCCGTTCACCTAGCGTCTCCAGAATAATCGCGCGGGCCTCATTTGATTCTCGAATCAAGTGATGAAACTGCTGCTTATCCAGGCGTGCGACGCGGCACGAGGTTTGGGCTCGCAATGAGCCGAAGGTCGGAGTGCCCATCAGAAGCGGAACTTCACCCAGGAAATCGCCCTTCTTGAATTCTTGCTCCGCAAACTCGGTCTGCTTTCCGTGAACATCTAGAACTATCCGCAAACGGCCTTCCACCACCACATAGAATGCGGGGGGCGCTCCCTCTCGAAAGAGCCATTCTCCTGGCTTGAGTCGCACATCGGCGACAGTTTGCGTCAGTCGGGCGCATTCGGCTTCATCAAGACAGGCAAGGATTTTTGCTTGTCGCAATTCTTCTGCCGTGAACACGCCCACGCTCCACAATCGCTAGAACTGATCGTCACACTTATGTACCACAGAATGCTGTCGATGAAAGTCCGGCTCGCGGTTATCGGAAATTGACCTATACCTGATATCCGCATGGGCCGCTGACGAGTCTTTTTTATTTCAACTTTTATTTCAACTGGCGAATCCGCTCTTGCAGGAATTGCCGCTCCGGTTCCTGTTGGGTCAGCGCCAGAGCTTTCTCGTAAGCGGACCGTGCCTCGGCAGTCCTGCCGAGCCTGCGGTACATATCTGCGCGTGCGGAATGTGCCAGATAATATTCGGCCAGTTCGCCTTGTTCCAAGACGGCGTTGATATTCGCCAGACCAGCCTCGGGGCCATCGCGCATGGCAATGGCCACGGCACGATTGAGCTGCACCACCGGCGAACGCTGAATCCGAACCAACTGGTCGTAAAGCGCCACAATCTGCCGCCAGTCGGTCGCCGCCACCGATCCCGCCTGCGCATGAACGGCTGCAATCGCCGCCTGCAGCGTGTAGGAGCCGAGGCGGCCGGACTTCAGCGCTTTCTCCAGCAATGCCACGCCCTCCGCGATCTGCTCCCGGTTCCATAGCGAGCGGTCCTGATGCTCCAGCAAAATCAGCTCCCCACTCGGTGACATTCTGGCCGCGCGGCGCGATTCCTGCAGCAACATCAGGGCGAGCAGCCCAATGACTTCCGGGTCAGGTTCAGGTTTTGGCTGGAGTTCGGCCAGCAACCGGCCCAGTCGAATCGCCTCGCCGGTCAGCTCGGCCCGCGTTACCTCCACTCCCGCCGCAGCAGAGTAGCCCTCGTTAAAGACGAGATAAATGACCTGAAGCACCCCGCCCAGCCGCTCCGGCAATTCCTGCGGCGTCGGCACTTCGTACCGAATCGGCGTGTCTCGAATCTTTGCCTTGGCGCGCACAATGCGCTGCGCCAGCGTGCGCGGAGTGGTGAGGAAGGCCTTGGCGATCTCCTCGGTGGTCAGCCCGCACACCTCGCGCAAGGTGAGCGCAACGCGCGCTTCCGCCGCGAGAGATGGATGGCAGCAGGTAAAAATCAGGCGCAGCCGGTCATCCTCAAGGCTGTCCTCTTCATTGGACTTTTCCGCCGAACTCGATTGCGCTTCGAGATAGCGCACGAGCTCGTCTTGCGAAGCATCAAATCTAGCCCGTCGCCGCAGAGTATCGATGGCTTTGAATCGGGCCGTCGAAATCAACCATGGTCGCGGGTTGCCGGGCACTCCACTCCTCGGCCACAGGCTCAGCGCAGTCGCAAAGGCTTCATGCATCGCCTCCTCGGCAAGATCAAAATCACCGAGCAAGCGGATCAGAGTTGCCAGGATTCGTCTCGAATCCAAGCGATAAAGGGAGTCGAGCGATTCGCGTATCTGCTCGATGGAACGTTCGGACATGACGACGACCTTAGCAAACCAGCTACCCCGAATCAATTTGGCAATCGGCGCATCGATGCAAAGTGCCCAGGTCGTGACTCCGAAATCTGGACAACAGAACGCTTCCTCGGTTGACGCAAAATCGCCAACGTGCTCATTGAGCTTCGTACAAGCTCAACCCTTCTCCGTTCCCATGCCAAATTCGGACACCGACTCGGTAAAGTGCTTTGTCGGCCCATTGGCATCGACGGAGAGGCGCGGGCGAACCCGTACTAAAGGACAGGATTGCCCGATTGGGCGCAGCGGGCGGGAAGCGCGTGGCAGAGGCTAGCGGAAGAGGATAGGCTCGTAGATTCAGAGCACTGGGGAGCGATTTCGATGCCAATGACGAGAGAGCAGCGCGGGGGACGCGGTGTGGACGTGGCCACTCCGGAAATGCTGGGGACGCTGGCGCTCCACGCGCCACGCACCGAGGATTTTCAGTTCGTCAAATTCAAGGTGGAAGGCGAGATCGCGCGGCTCACCCTGGACCGACCCGAACACAATCTGCTGAACGAACGCGTGCTGATGGAACTGGTGGCCGGAATCAACGCGGTCAGCGAAACACGCGAAATCAAGCTCATCGTCCTGGATTCGGCGGCCAAGGTCTTCTGCGGCGGAATTGAGCTCGGCGAATACACGGCACGGCGCGTCTTCCAGTTGCTGGACGCGTTTCACAGCGCGTTTTCCGCGATGGTGGAGACGGCGAAGCCGGTACTGGTGGTCGTCAACGGGCCGGCGTACGGAGGAGGCGCGGAACTGGCGGCGCTGGGCGATCTGGTGATTGCGACAACCAACGCGCGCTTTGCGCAGCCGGAAATCAAGCTGGGCGCATTTCCCCCGCTGGCTGCCGCGGTGCTGCCGCACATTCTGGGGCCAAAACTGGCGCTCGAACTGGTGCTAACAGGCGAGACGATGACGGCGGAACGCGCGCGCCAGGTGGGCCTGGTGAACTGGCTCGTCCCGGAAGCCGAGTTGAAGAAGAAAGTGGACGAAGTGATTGCGAAGGTTACATCGCAGTCGGGGCCGGTGCTGACCATGGCCAAGCGGGCGATTCTTGGCAGCCTGGGATTGCCGCTGCGCGAGGCGGTCCGCAATTCGATGAAAGTTTTCCTGAACGAGCTGGCCGACCTGGAAGACGCGCAGGAAGGGTTGCGCGCCACGGTCGAAAAGCGCGCCCCGAAGTGGAAGAACCGCTGACGCCGAACACTACTCGGCGAGTTGATGTCCAATTTCCCAGTGAAGCCCGAAAGGATCGACCAGGTGCCCCAAGCGCCAGCCGTGTTCTTCTGCGACCGGGAAAATCTCTGTTGCGCCGGCCTTCAGCGCGCGCGCGAAATAGGCATCCGGATCCGGGACAGTCAAAATCATGCGAACGGAACCTCCGCCGACTGACTCGGGGCCGGAGCCGCCATGTTCCGAGGGTGCCGGGCTTACCCAAAAGTCCGCGCCATTCACCGAGAGCCTGGCCACCACGCCGCCATCGGCTTCGTGGCGATAGGTTTCGATCGCTCCGAATGCGGATTTGTAGAAGTCGACGGCTCGCTGACTATCGCGCATGGATAGCCAGGGCGCGATGGAAAACGCGAACGAAGCGCGAGGCGCTGGATCTAAAGCCATGGGTGCCCCCTGATTGCAACAATTCGTGCATGGAAGGTTAACGCTCGAATCAGGATTAATACACCACAAGCTGCGATTGATTGACAGTGAAAGGCGGGGCGCATAAACTCGGCGAGACAACTTAGCTAGCTTCGGGAAGTCCCTTCGAGCGCAAAGAACGCGCTCCCAGGGTGAACGCCTTCGGCGTTCACGGAAGGCCGTGAAAATCGGCCACGGTCCCGCCACTGTGATCGGCCTGCGCTGCGAATGCTGCTGCGAAAAAGCCGAGAGTCAGGAACGTACCCGAGCTGGTCGAAGCTGACACTCTTCGCGAGAGAGGGTGTGGCGATTGGCCTCGCTGCATTCGCGGGGCTTTTTCATTTTACGGGGAGAATTAATATTACGCGCGCGGCACGAATTTTCATGGTCATCGGTTCGGCTCTCGTGTTTTGTTCAGCGAGTTATGCCGCAAGGAACCGCCCGCCTGAGGGCGGCCGCTACAAAGGCCGACAGGCTCCGGAGTACAAGCGCGCGATGCGGCAGGTGACGGACGAAACCGGGCGGCGCGTGGCGATTCCGCTCCGCGTGCGAAATATCGTGACGCTCGCACCGGACTTGACGGAAACAGTTTACGCGCTGGGTCTCGGCGAGCGGCTGGCGGGCGACACGACCTACTGCGACTCGCCTCCCGCGGCGAAAGACAAGCCGCACGTGGGGGCGCCGCAGAATCCGAGCTTGGAAGCGATTGTCGCGCTGCATCCGGACTTGGTGCTGGCGACGACTTCGATCAATAGTCCGCAAACGGCGGACGCTCTCGCGGCAGTAGGCATCGCGGTGTACACGAGCGATCCGCACACCGTGCGCGGAATGCTGGATTCGATTGCGCGCATGGCGGATCTGATGGGTGCGAGCGAACAAGGCGCGGCGCTAGTGGCGCAATTGCGGGGGCGCCTCGATGCGCTGCACACGCGGCTCGCGGATTTGCCGCAGGTTCACGTGCTGTTCGTGGTGTGGGAGGATCCGCTGATCACGATTGGGCCAAGTACTTTTATTGCCGACGCGTTGCGCTGGGCCGGAGCGGAATCGGTGATTGTCTCAAAACAGAATTGGCCGCAGGTGAGCATCGAGGAAATTGTGCGGCTGCAGCCGGAATATATCGTGCTCACTCCCAACCACGACGAATCGAGCACAGTGCATCAGATCGCGGACTTGCGCGCGCGACCGGCGTGGAAAGGATTGCGTGCGGTGCAAATGGGGCACGTAGCAGTGGTGGGCGAGGAATTCATCCGTCCGTCGCCGGGATTGATTGGCGCCATCGAGCAGCTAGCGCGCGAATTGCATCCGGAGGCGTTTGCAGGAAAGGCGGCGCAACTAGAACAGCGAATTGAGAACCACGCACAGTTCGCTGCAGCCACCAACATTGTGAAGGATTGCACTGCATGCGCCCGCTGACCCCGAAGAGGATTCTGTGGATCTGCAGCGGGCTGTGCGCGGTGCTGTTCGTCGCGGTGGTGATTTCGCTGCGCATGGGCGCGTACCCGATTGGCGTGCGCGACATTGTAATGACGCTTTTTAACGGCGCGATGGGACGCCGCGACGAGATCCCTTCGGAGTTTTGGCTGGTGGTTTTCGGGCTGCGGCTGCCGCGGATTGCGCTCGGGATTCTGGTGGGCGCATCGCTTTCGACCGCGGGGGCGGGATTTCAGGCGCTGCTGCGGAATCCACTGGCGGACCCGTACGTGCTGGGAGTTTCAAGCGGCGCGGCGCTGGGCGCGATCGTGAGCCTGATCATTGCGCCGCACGTAGTAGGAGCGATTCAGATTGCCGCGTTCGTGGGAGCAGCGGCAACGATTGCGGCGGTTTATTTTCTCGGGCGGCGCGGCGGGCAACTTGACAGTCCCACGCTTCTGCTGGCGGGCATTGTGGCGGCATCATTCCTTTCGGCGATCATTATGTTTCTTTTGACCATGGTCACGGGCTCGGAGCTGCGCAGCATCGCGTTCTGGCTGATGGGCGACCTGACGGCGCCTCCGCCCACGACGAATGTGCTGGGGTGGTTCGGATTTTTGTTTTTCATTTTTATTGTGGCGGCGGGCGCGATTTACACCACGTCTTCGGATTTGAATTTGATTCTTACCGGAGAACAGGAAGCGCGGCATTTGGGCGTGAACGTGAACCGCGTGAAGCTGGTGGTGTATGTGGCCGCGTCGGTGCTGACGGGCCTCGCGGTTTCCGTGAGCGGGGCGATCGGTTACGTCGGCTTGCTCGTGCCGCACGTGATGCGCATGTTGTTTGGCACCGATTACCGGCTGCTGATTCCCACGTCAGCGATTGGCGGGGCCATTGCGATTGTGGTGGCCGACACGCTCGCGCGCACCATCGTGGCTCCCACGCAACTGCCGGTCGGCGCGATGACGGCGCTCGCCGGCGCGCCCGTATTTATCTATCTGATGCGCCGGAGGATTCGATGAGCGCGGGCGCGGGGAGCGGAGCGTCGATGGCCTCACAACCGGTTCCTTTTTCCGCGAGCCCGAGCTTGCGGCTGAAGGTGGAGCAGGCGAGCTATGCGTACGCGGCGACGGATCGTTCGGCGCCAAAATTCACGCTCGGCCCGGTGAGCTTTGAAGCGCATCAGCGCGAACTGGTAGCCATACTCGGACCAAACGCCAGCGGAAAATCCACGCTGCTGAAATTGCTGGCCGGATTGCTGAAGCCGCTTTCGGGGCGCATCGAAATCGACGGCACGGAAGTGGGCGATCTCGATTTGCGCGTTCGGGCGCAGAAAATTGCGCTGGTGGCGCAGGAGAGCGAACTTTTGTTTCCGCTGCGCGTGTGGGAATACGTGCTGCAGGGCCGCTACCCCTATGGAAAAAGGCTGCGGTTCGAGTCGGACGAGGACTGCCTGCTGGCAGGGAACGCGCTGGCGCAGGTGGGAGCTGATGGCTTCAGAGACCGCTGGATGGACCAACTTTCGGGCGGCGAAAAACAACGCGTGATTCTGGCGCGAGCGCTGGCGCAGCAGCCTTCGCTGCTTCTGCTCGATGAGCCTACGCAACATTTGGACATCGGCGGGAAAGTGGAATTGCTGCGGCGGCTGCGAAGGCTGGCGGACGAAAACCGTTACACCGTCGTGGTGATAACGCACGAGCTGAATTTGGCCGCGGAATTTTCCGATCGCATCGTGCTGCTGCATAAAGGCAAGTCCTTGCGCGTGGGCAAGCCGGCGGAAGTGTACCAGCGCGAGATGCTCGAAGAAGTTTTCGAGGCGCCGCTGGAGGTGGAAATCGGATACAGCGGGCGGCCGCGCGTGATCCTGAGCGGCAGCCACTGATTTGCGTGATTTTTGATTTTTGTTCGTGCATTACAGCATGGGCGTGTAGCGCGCTTATGCGAGCGGCGTTGTTGCAGGTAAGGCGCCGTACACAATCACAGGAGACTTCGCGGACGGGAAGACGGTGCGAATCCGTCGCCGCCGCGCGACTGTAAGGCGGAGAAGTTTTCGGCGCGTGCCACTGTCCCGCGCTTTGAATTGCATCGAGTTACGCAATTCGAGGCCGGGATGGGAAGGCCGCGCCGGCGTTCTGCTTCGTCGGAGTGGATTCGACGAAGCGGGGCAAGCCGCCGAGCCAGGAAACCGAGCGAAGTCTCAATCCTGATCAGCGTGTGATGCGTTCGTTTGTGAGTCGCGCCGTCACATGTCCGGCAGGACAACCTTCAACTCCCGCGCGAGAGGGAGAGGAGGCCAAAATGAGACAGTTTCTATTTTTAGCTTTTGCCATTGTAAGTTGCGTTGGAATTCTGTTTTTCCCGCCGGGCGTAACGCAAGCGCAACAAAACTCCACAATTAATGGATCGTCAACCGACCCGAGCGGCGCGGCAGTTACGGGCGCGTCCATCGAGGCGCGGGCGCTCGATGTAGGCGGGAAAGTGTGGCGCTCGCAAAGCGACGCGGACGGAAAATATTCGCTGGTGGTCGCGCCAGGGCGATATCGCGTCAGCGTGCAACATCCTTCATTCGCGCGAGTGGAGCAGGAGTTCACGCTGGCGCCCGGCGAAGTGAAGACGTGGGACGTGAAGCTCGCTCTCGCAATCATGTCCTCAACCGTAATCGTGACGGCGTCTGCCGAGGCTGCGACGGTACAGGAAACGCCGGCTCTGGTTGACGTCATTACCAAGCCCGACATCGACGACCGCCAGGATGTCTTGCTCGTCACGATGCTCGGCTCGGCCCAGGGCGCGAGTTTTGCGCGACTGGGCCCGATGGGCGGAATCACCTCGTTTTTTCTCGATGGCGGAAATTCGGATTACACCAAGGTGCTGATCGACGGCGTGCCGGTGAATCAACCGGGTGGCGCAGTGGATTTTTCGAATTTTACGACGGATGGGATCGACAAGATCGAGATCGTGCATGGTGCGTCGAGCGCTCTATACGGTTCCGATGCAATGACCGGCGTGGTGCAGGTTTTCACGCATCGCGGGACGACGCCGACACCGGAGCTCATTTTGACCGGAGAAGGCGGCTCCTTCGATACCGGACGCGGGACCGCGCAGCTCAGCGGACTCTTGGGCAAATTGGATTACTCGGGAACGGCGGCGTATTTCGATACCAATGGCCAAGGGACAGCGGATTTCTTTCGCGATACGACGCTCAGCGGAAATTTCGGCTACAAATTCTCCGATACGAATATGCTTCGCCTCTCGCTGCGCAACAGCTCAAGCGATGCGGGACAGCCCGGCCAGACGGCGCTCCCAGACGAGGCAGAACCCGGGCAGACGAGCGACCTGCACAATTTTTCTGCGGGGCTCGTGTGGAATTTGCAGGCAGGCGATCATTGGCAGAATCAACTCACGGGATACGAATCGCGTTTTCAGGACGTGGAGTTTTCTCCAGATTTTCCACCCGCCTACGTCACAAAATACAACCGCGCAGGACTCGACGACCAAGCGACGTATTCCTTTCATAACGGCAGCGTCACCGCGGGCTACATGTATGAAGTGGAAAATGGTTCGGGCGTGACGCGCCACAATCAAGCGGGCTATCTCGAGGCGCGTTACCGATTCGGCCGGCGGCTAAACGCAATTGCCGGCGTCCGCGCGGAGGATAACGGATTTTTCGGAACGCGCGTGGTGCCGCGCCTGGGTGCGTCCTACGCGTTACGCTACGGCAAGGGCTTTTGGGGAGCGACCCGCCTGCGCGTGTCCTACGGGCTTGGCATCAAGGAGCCTGAGATATTTCCTCTGGGCTGCACGCCCATTCTCGATCCCGAGCGCAGCACGACTGTGGACGCGGGCGTCGATCAGTATTTCGCTTCCGATCGCGTGCATTTTTCGGCGACCTATTTCCACAACGATTTTCGCGACATCGTGAGCTTTGCCTTCGGCGGTGCGACTCCGAATTGCCCGGCGTATGGCGGCAGTTTTTTCAATACGGATTTAGCGCGCGCGGCGGGCGCAAACTCGGCGTTCGAAGCGAAAGTGACGCGCTGGCTGCGGGTGATCGGCAATTACAGCTATGACGACTCCAAGGTAATCAAGTCTCCGAACGCCACGGATCCTGCTCTGGTAGCGGGCAACCGGCTATTTTTGCGGCCGCTGCACTCTGCAAATCTAATCGCGAACGCGCGGTTCCTGCGAATGAACTGGAATCTCGGCGGCTACTACGTGGGACGCCGGACGGATAGCGACTTCGATAGCTTTACCGTAGGCGGAGTATGCACCGGCTTTTGTATCACAAGCACGCCTGCGTATGTTCGCTGGGACCTTTCCAACAGCATAAATCTGGGACACGGACTTTCCACGCTGGCCCACGTGGAAAACCTGTTTAACAATCATTACCAGGACGCCGTGGGCTATCCTGCGCTGCGGCTGAACTATCGTGTGGGCGTGCGCTACATCTGGGGAGGAGTGCGGTAAACACCTGGCTGTGGCATCTGAAGAAAGATCCCCGCCCGCGGCAGGCGGGTTTTGCTTTGCTCACGGTGTCGAACAATGAGCTAAGGTTTGCGCAAAGGTTTCAAAGGCTCTTTGGAAGCTTGGGGCAGAGGACGTGCACTGGGAGTGCTATGGCGTTTGCGCTCGGTGGGATCCCAATCCTCGGATGGGAAGGTGATCCGCCAGAAGAGCGGCGATGGCTCGACGAATTCCAGGCCGACCTCGGTCTTGCCGGCATCCTTCTGGCCAACGAAAGTCACCGTGCAGGCGAGCTCTTCCACCGTCCTGGGATTGACGATGGAGAGCTCTTGCCCTCGCGCGAGTTTCGCCGCAAGCCGTACCATACAGCCGTGCGCATTCACCGAAGCGGTGTGCGTTTCTTCGGTGAAGGGTACCTGCCCGTTCTTTCCGCGGATGACCACGGGCATTATGATTTGTACGCGGTGTGAACGCCGGCGATCCGAAGCATTCTCACCACTAGCGGGCGCCGCCGAATCTTTAATCTCTTTCACGAGAATCTCCCATTCATAAAGTAGGTCGCGCTTCTCAGCATTCAGCGCCTAAAGCATTCCGTGGCCACCCCGTTTTTTCCTACTTGGGGGATTTACGCACGCGCTTGGCGGATGCCGGTTTGCGCAGTTTTTTCTCTTGCGCGCTCAAAGCTTCCCGCGCCGCGGAACCAATTGCCGCATCCAGCTCTTCGACACTTGCCTGGTCCTGGCATTTCTCGCGTGCCCCAGCCACAATCGCGGCAGTGCGTTCGGTTGCGTGTTCTGCCACAGCTTTCAGAATCTGATCGGCGATGCGATCCCCCAGTGATTTGACGGTCTCATGCACGGCCGCCTGAAGATTCAATTCCAGGAGTTGGCGCAACATGGTCACGTCTTCGGCCATGGCCGCTTCTATGGCCATTCCCAACATCTGCCGCGCGTCCGCAAGCTCGGGTTTGTGCTTCTGGAGCGCAGCCGGGGGAACGAGAGTCAGGGCGATGTCGTGTGGCGAAATCGTGGACGCGGCTATGGCGGAAACGCCGTGCGCGGCAGCTTGCACGTGAGCTGTTGCCTTTGCTTGAATGGGCACGAGCCCCGGCTCGTCTGCCTCGGAATACACCGGGATGACCAGTTCCTCATCATCCGGGTGTGGAAACCAATCCTTCGGCGGGGATTTGATGCCCCAGACATTTCCGGGAACTTCAAATTCGAGTGCGATGTGAAAAATCTCACGGTAAGTGCGGGGCCGCTGGATCCAGACGACTCGGGCGGCGAATTTCCTCGGGCGCAATCCCGCTTCACGGCCGCCAATTTCGATGGTGATCCTGGAACCCTTCGGAACGTAGTGCCGCGACTCATATTTGCAGCCGTTGCAATTCACCGTCACGGTTGAAGTGAGTTCCTCGAACGACTGGTCGAGCGCGTCCGTCCCACGGATGGTGACCGGCACAGCGTGAATCACTCGGGTGGTGCGGCGGTTTTCTGCGCTGCGTTCGTTCGACGGCACGGATGCGGACACACGTCCTCCGGAAGGGGGAATTTCAAGATTAACATCCCGTTCCGGTCCCGTTCGATGTGTCGCACGCGGTGGTGCGAAAGGGTAAAGGAGGCGCTGCACAACCCGGGACTCAATGTCCGGACGGGCAAGCTTGCCGCCAGAGACCGTTCCGGTACAGCCCCTGCGGCCGGATGGTATAATTCGTGGCTGCTTCCGAACCGACCGAATGAGCCGAGCGACGCAGGACACACTAAGGATTGCGCCCGAGGTGATGGCGCGTTACGAAGCCGTGATTGGCCTCGAAGTGCACGCGCAGCTGAAGACGCAGACGAAGGCGTTTTGCGCCTGTTCGACGCGCTTCGGCGACGCGCCCAACTCCAATACTTGCCCCGTGTGCCTTGGCTTGCCCGGTGCTCTGCCGGTGCTGAACCGCAGGGCGCGAGAGCTGGCCGTGCGCGCCTCACTCGCGCTGCGTTGCAAGATTCAAGAGCGCTCCGTCTTCGCGCGCAAGAATTATTTCTACCCCGACCTGCCCAAGGGCTACCAGATTTCGATGTACGAATTGCCGCTCGCGCTCGCGGGGTGGCTCGAGGTGGAAGTCGAGGGCGCGCCGAAGCAGATTGGAATCACGCGGCTACATATGGAAGAAGACGCGGCGAAAAATCTACATGAGGGATTCGCCGATTCCGACCGTTGGAGCTACATCGATTACAACCGCTGCGGTGTGCCGCTCGTCGAAATCGTGTCGGAGCCTGATATTCGTTCCGCCGCGGAAGCGTATTCATATTTGACGACGCTGAAGCAGGTGCTGGAGTATACGGACGTGAGCGATTGCAACATGGAAGAGGGCTCGCTGCGGTGCGATGCCAACGTGAGTGTGCGATTGCGCGGCGCAGCCAAACTCGGCACGAAAGTGGAAGCGAAGAACCTCAATTCCTTCCGCTATCTGGCGCACGCGCTGGAATACGAAATCGAGCGGCAAATCGGCGTGCTGGAATCGGGCGGCAGCGTGACGCAAGAGACGCGGCTATGGAACGTCGCCTCGGGACGCACCGAGCCGATGCGCTCGAAGGAATTCGCGCACGATTACCGCTATTTTCCCGATCCCGATCTGCTGCCGGTTTCGGTTTCGGAGAAGCTCATCGGGGAAGTGCGCGGCGCGATGCCCGAACTTCCGGATGCGAAGCGCGCACGGTTTGCACGGGATTACGGCATCACGCCTTACGACGCCGGCGTTTTGACCGGCACGCGAGCGCTGGCGGATTATTTCGAGGCGGCGGTGCGTGCGGGAGCTCCCGCAAAGGCTGCGGCGAATTGGATCTCCACGGAACTGCTGCGCTGGCTGAAAGAAGCGGGGAAAGAGATTGAGAATTGCCCCGTCGCGCCGGCAGCGCTGGCGGAATTACTGGCCAAGATGGAAGGCGGCGACATCACCGCGGCCAGTGGCAAAAAAGTGTTCGCGACCATGTTTGAGACGGGAAAAGGCGCGGCTGCAATCATTGCAGCCGAGGGACTCGCGCAGATTTCGGACGCAGGCGCGATCGAGAAAATCGCGCGCGCGGTGGTGGCCAAAAGCCCGGACAATTTGGCGAAATATCGAAGCGGGAACGAAGGCGTCTTCAAGTTTTTCGTGGGCCAGGTGATGCGCGAGACGCGCGGGCAGGCCAATCCGCAAATAGTGAACGACATTCTGAAGCGAGTGCTGATGGAGTAACATCCTGTGGCAACTCGCGGTGCAGAACGAGAAAAAGAGGCCATGTTGAAAGAAGGCGATAAGGCTCCGGACTTCCGCGTCACCGCTGACAACGGGGAGACCGTGGCGCTTTCGGATTATCGGGGGCGGCACGTCGTCCTCTACTTTTATCCGAAAGCCAACACTCCCGGTTGAATCAACGAAGCGTCCGAGTTTCGCGACGCCATCAAGAAGTTTGAAACGGCAAACGCGGCCATCCTGGGCTGCAGCGGGGATAGTGTGGAAGATCAGACGAAATTCAAGATCAAGCACAAGCTGAATTTTCCGCTGCTGGCAGACACGGAATTCAAAGTGATCGAGCCGTATGGCGCGCGCAGGATGAAAAGCTTCCTCGGAAAATCGTTCCTCGGAATCGTGCGCATGAGTTTCTGGATCGGCCCCGACGGAAAGATCCGCAAGATCTGGGACAAAGTAACGCCGAAGGGGCACGCCGCGGAAGTGCTTGCCGCGATTGAAGCGGGATGAAACTCGCGGCGAGAGCTTCTTCGAAAGCTACAACGAAACTTTGAAGCCGCCGTTTTCCTGTTCGATCAGAGCGTTATCGATCAGCCGCGTTTTCCCCACGACAGCCGCGAGCAGGACCAGGCACGTGCCGCGCAGATTCATCACCGGCTCCAGCGTTTCCGCATCGACAATTTCCGCGTAATCGATTGTGACATCCCGCTCGGCATCGAGCACCTGCCGCAATTTCGCCAGCAGGCGCGCGGCGGCGCGTTCGCCCGCGGCAATTTCGTCGCGCACAGCTTCAAGTGAGCGATAAAGCTCCGTTGCGGAGCGGCGCGCGCCTCCCGCGAGATAGGCGTTGCGCGAAGAAAGGGCCAGACCATCCGGCTCGCGCACAATCGGCCGAACGACGAGCTGGGTATCGAGGTCGAGGTCGCCCGCCATTTGGCGAAGGACGCGGGTTTGCTGCGCGTCCTTGCGGCCGAAGTAAGCGAAGCGCGGCTGCGCAATTTCGAAAAGTTTCAGCACGACGGTGGCGACGCCGCGGAAATGGCCCGGCCGCGAACGCCCTTCGAGGCGGTCGCTCAAGCCTTCGACGACCACGGCGGTGCGAAAGCCGCGCGGATACATTTCTTCGGGCGTCGGCGCGAACAAATAGTCCACGCCAAGATTTTCGAGGGCCGCGCGGTCAGCTTCAAAGGTGCGCGGATACTTCTGCAAATCCTCCGTCGGGCCGAACTGCATGGGATTCACGAAAATAGAAACCACCACCGGCGAACATTCCTGCATGGCTGCTCGGATCAACGAAAAATGGCCTTCGTGCAGGGCGCCCATGGTGGGAACGAGGCCGAGGACGCGGTCCTGCAAACGCGCCTCGTGCCCCACCTGCTTCATCCACGCGACTGTGCGAATCGTTTCCATGAAATGGGCGAAATCAGACCGCCGCGATGATCAAGCGATTCCCGTGTGGAGATTTGGCCGGTGAGTTCGCAGCGTCATGCTTGGGCCTGTGCGGCTCCACGCTCGCGATAGAAAAGTATCAAGTCGGTCGAGATGGGCTTGGCGCCCAACTGCCGAAGAAGAGTGGCTACTTGACCCCGATGATAGGTTCCGTGATTGACGAGATGCTGCAGCATCTGCCAGAGCGGCGCTGCCTGCGGCACACCCGAAGTCGTCTTGTGGTGCACTACACGCTCGATATCTTCCGGCGTGAGCGAGGCGATGTAATCATGCAGATTGCGGTCGATTTCGGACCAGCGGCGGCGCACCGATTCGAGCGTAGGAAAATCAGTCGCAGGTGGAAATTTATCCGGCGAGCGGCCGAGCCAGCGCTCGAGCCACAGCCACTCGACGAGACAGATATGAGCGAGCGTGTCGCGCACGGAACGGAAGCTCGAGCCGAGGTCGCGCGTGAATTGTTCTTCACTGAGCGGCGCGCAAGTGTCGAGCGTGCGTTGATTGGCCCAGGTGTTGTAATCGTAAAGCAGGCGAAAATCTTGGACGTTCATGTGTATCGTCTCCGTGCGAGCGTGAAGTTCGCGTGCGCGACGCGGGAATCGCGCCTGGTGGTCAGGTGCGCTGCCGGGCGAGCAGCTGTTCGCGCAATTCGGCCGGCGAATGAAACGACTCCGCGTCTGAAGGGAAATTGCCCTGCCGCACATCGTCGCAGTATTGCGTGACCGCGCGCGATATTTCACCCGCCAGATTTACGTACTGGCGCGCGAACTTCGGCTTGTGCCCGATGGTGAGGCCGAGGATATCGTTGAGCACGAGCACCTGGCCGTCACAATCGGGGCCTGCGCCGATGCCGATCGTGGGGATGTGAAGCTTTTCGGTGATGCGCGCGCCAAGCTCGCGTGGAACGGATTCGAGCACGACGGAAAACGCGCCGGCGGCTTCCACGGCTCGCGCATCGCGCTCGAGCTGCCGGGCTGCATCGACGGTCTTGCCCTGCACGTGGAAACCCCCGAGCGCGTGGATCGATTGCGGCGTCAGGCCGACGTGGCCCATCACGGGAATTTCGGATTCCACCAGACGCGCGATGAGCTCGAGGCGGCGCTCGCCGCCCTCCACCTTCACGGCTTCCGCTCCGCCCTCTTTCACCAGTCGCACAGCGTTGCGGACGGACTCATCGAGCGCAACATGAAAGCTGCCGTAGGGCATGTCAGCGACGAGCAGCGCGCGCTTCGTGCCGCGGCGAACGGCGCGAACGTGATGCACCATTTCGTCCATGGTGACGGGAAGCGTGCTGTCATAGCCGAGCACGACCATTCCGAGCGAGTCGCCGACCAGCAAAATGTCCACGCCGGCATCATCGAGAAGGCGCGCGGTGGGATAGTCGTAGGCCGTGAGGCAGGTGATTTTCTGCTTTGTTTCAGGCGGGCCGGAAAGGAAACGCGACTTGCGGGACTGAATGTCGGGCACGGTAATTTTTCCGTTGCCCGCACGCGGTGCAACACTCATGGAAACCTCCGGTGCCGCTCCCAGACTTCAGGATGCAGCCCATCCAACAACCCAATTCTAACAAATAGCGACGGCCTAGGGCAAAGACGATTTCCGGCGCGGCCGCTCGGACGCTATCAGCGCCATATTGCGGACTATTGCGCGTCTGTGACTTTGCCTTTCACGAACGTGACTTTGAGATCCTTGTACACGTAAATCTGCTTGGCGCCGAGGTTGATGATCTTGTCCGGCTGCCCGAGTATGGCAACGACTTCATCGGGCGTCTGGCCGATTTCAACGGTGGCTGGCGGAGCTGCGGGGGCTTGTTCCGCGGCGGGCTGCTGGTTCGCGTCCGCGGGAGCTGCGCCCTGCTGCTGTTGATCTCCTCCCTTATCGTCCGACTTCGCGGAATCATCTTCTTGGACTTTGAAAACTTCCGCAACGGTCTTCAGCACGTCATCCGTTGAGGGCGTTGCTCCCTTGGGGTAAACAAATTTGAGCGTGCACTGGTAACGCACATCGTTAATAGCGTCGCTGAACAAGGTGAAAACAACTCCGTCAGACTGCACGGCTATGCCGGTGACCCAAAACTTTTCGCCGGTAACGAAGTGCCGCGACGTTGTCTGCGCAGATTGTGGCGGAGGATGGCCGATGAAGCTGCCGAATTTTTGTACGTTGTCATGGACACCGAAGGCGCCTTCAGAAAGCCTTCCGGCCTTGTAGGTGTTCTGCGGCAATACTTGGTTAGCGGTGCTGTACATAATAATTTTGTCTTTCTGGAGTATCAAAACCGCGCCCGCGGTGACGATGTCACTTTTGTCGTCCGTCGGCTTCGTGATCGCGTAGGTTGATTCCAATTTCTGTTCAAGTCCCTGCGCCGCGCTGCGAGGACTTATCCCCAGCGATGAAAACACAATTACTGCGGCGACGAGTGACTTCAAGATTGTGCGCGGCGAAAACATAGGATTTCCTCACGTAAAAAAGAGATTGTGTCTTGCTACTTCCTGCCACATCACCTTCGATCGGTTCCTAACGAATCCCGTGATTCCAAAAGTCGAACCAGGAGAGCCGCCATTGGATGGCCGGCCCTCCCGGTTCTTAGTTCGCGGTTGGTGACGCTCAGTCGTTACTTATTCCGTCGTTCGCGGCCACCTGCACTTCCTTTTCCGCCGCGTCGGCCTGTTGTTGTTGCTGTTGCAAGTCAGCCTGGGCGCTGGGGTCCGGTTTTGCCTGGCCGTCGGGATTTGCTTTCGGAGTGGTGGAACCGGCAGGAGCGGCCGGCATCCCATTCTTGCCCTGGTTCTTGGCGAGCTCCCCGAGACCGTCGTCAATCTGCTCGCGGAAGTGATTGTGCATGTCCTGCAAGTCCTGCACGCCAACGGCAAGTTGTACACCCGAGGCGCAGTCATCCTTCTGGCTGGCGCTGACGATCACCTTGACGTTCTGGTTCGCGTCCGGAGTATCGTCAATACGCGTGAGGACGTCGCCCTGGGTCAGCGAGCATTCCGTGCCGTCTGCCTGTGATTCGGTGAGCGTGTCGGCCACGATGAACGTGCGTACCTTGGGATCCAGCGCGCCGGGCACTACTTGCTCAGACGCTGGAGCCGCCTGGTCTTCCGCCGGTGCTGGCCCGTTCTCGTCGGTGGCAGCTGCTGCCGGTTGATTGGCTGCCGCTGCTGCCGCATCTCGCTCCGCAGCGATTTGCGCCTTCACTTCGTCCGCGATGGCTTGCTTCACTTCGGGCGTCAGAACAACTGCGCTCGAGCCACCGCCTCCGCCACCGCCACCGTCTCCGGCGTCAGCATCACCACCACCGCCACCACCGCCGCCTCCTGCGCTAGCTTGTCCGGCTGCGTACGCAGCCTGCAGATTCGCCGAGATCAGGTAGTCCGTGAGCCAAAACGCCGGAGCAGCATAGACCGGGTACGGATTGAAATAGTAGCCGTAGTATCCATACCATGGAGATCCGCCCCAACCCCAACCCCAGCCGATCCCAGGACCCCAACCGCCGTAGGCCCATCCGTAATAACCGCCGCCCCAGTAGTAGCCGGGAACGTAGTGATTGTAGTAGTAGCCGCGATAGCCGTACCGGCCATAGACACGAGAGTAAGCGCGACCGCCACGATAATAGGTGCGGCTCTCGTAGCCACGCCCGCCTCGCCTAAATCCGTGCGCGACGTACCCGTGGCCCCTGCCATTGCTGACCACGCGGGCACCGTCCCGACGCGTGCTCGTGACCGACCGCGCGCCGTGTGACCCGTGGTTGATCGTCATTCCGTGGGAGTGAATCGAGCTGACCTTACCCTTGGAATTGAAGTTGGCTTTCGTGCCGCTCTTGGTGGTCACGCTGGTGGTCTTGCCGGCGCCGTTCGTTGAGCGAGTATTTCCATTCTTGGTCGTGACGGTCTTGCCGCCCTTCCCGGCTGCCCCTCCTGTCTTAGCTCCAGCATTTGTTTTGGCGCCGCCAGCCGTGGTTCCCTTAGCACCAGCAGTCGTCTTCGCACCGCCGGCAGTCGTTCCCTTGGCACCACCGGCCGTCTTTGCTCCGCCGGTCGTCGTCTTGGCGCCGCCAGCCGTCGTCGTTTTCGCGCCGCCGGTCGTCTTCGCGCCACCGCCTGCCGTGGTCGTGTGCGAGCCAGTCGTCGTCTTGGCGCCGCCACCTGCCGTGGTTGTGTGTGAGCCAGTCGTCGTCTTCGCGCCCCCACCCGCTGTGGTTGTGTGTGAGCCAGTCGTCGTCTTGGCGCCGCCACCTGCCGTGGTTGTGTGTGAGCCAGTCGTCGTCTTCGCGCCGCCGCCCGACGTGGTTGTATGCGAGCCGCCACCCGCTGTGGTGTGCGAACCGCCTCCTGACGTCGAATGAGAAGGCGCGGAATGCTGGGCTGGGGCCGCATGGCTCCCACCGCCGCCACCTGAACTCTTATTCTTTTGGCCCAAAGCGAAGGTCGGCAGCAGAAGCACAACCGCAAGAGCTAACCACTTCACTGGAATCGATCTACTCGGCCGTCTTGATTTCATCGAAGTCTCCTCTTTGTCCGAAGCTTGCACGGATTTCACTACCGAAAACGTGTGCTGCTCGAAAATTCAATCCAACTTTTTCCATCGCCGCGTTCGATAACCCGCTATCGGCCGACGATCCTCTGCACCGAACCCTGCTCCAACGAACGTACCTCTCTGCGGCACGCCCGAGAGCGCGTTCGCACAATGTTCCGATCAGGCCTCCAGGAAAGGCGAGTCTTCGAAGGGCGGCGGCAATTCGGGAAAACTATATTCCCGGGCGTGTCCGCGTGTCAATTCCAAATGGCACGCGGGGGCTTCCACGACCGAGATACACCCCGATTACCTAACCCGGAACTCGAGAAATGGTTGCGGCGCTCGGTCGGAATCCACGCAGGGACGCTGTTTTCAGGCCTGGGCGACGGGCGCGGGCATTTGAGGTTCGACGCCACGCCATCCTACTGGACGTCCCTGGACCGCTTCCTTCAGCGCGCGGAACAGCACGACGTACATCATCTGGCGATAGTAGAAGCGCTGGAGGATGAGCGGAGCAAGCAGGGTCCAGTCCTCGTTCTTTTCGAGCGCGAAGGCCACCACGCAGGTCAGCAGGTCAATGAGCATGAAGATAGCGAAAAAGATGAGCGAGCGCTCCACGTCCTGCAGGGTCCAGAGTTGCGGCAAGTGCGCAATGCGAAGCTGCGCCAGGCCCCACAGAGCGATGGAAAGCAGGAACAAGAGATCAATCAAGGGCGAAACGAGCGGAAGAATGATCTGGAAGAGAAAAATATTGGGTATGGCGATCCAGCCGAGCGTGCCGTAACGCGGACGCCCCGCGGCGTCGCGATGCTTCCAAACGGCCTGGAGTGTGCCGAAGGTCCAGCGAAACCGCTGGCGAATTAGAGCTTCTACGGTGTCAGGAACTTCCGTGCGGCCGATGGCGTCTTCGTCGTACAGAATTTTCCAGCCGTTGCGTCGAATGGTCAGCGTGAGGTCGGTGTCTTCCGCCACGGTGTCGCCCGAAAATCCGCTGTTTCTGCGCAAGAGCTCGGTGCGCCACGCGCCCGCGGCTCCGGGCACAACCGGAATGCAATTCAGCAGATCGAATGCGCGCTTCTCGAGATTTTGGCTGGTGATGTATTCGAGCGCTTGCCAGCGCGTGAGCCATTTGTTGCGGTTCATCACTTTCACATTGCCGGCTACGGCTCCGACCTTGGGATCAGCAAAGTGGCGGACCAGCCGCTGGATAGCTTCGGGATCCACGATGGTGTCGGCATCGATTGAAACGGCGATTTCGCCCGTCGCTTCGGAGAGCGCGTTATTAAGCGCGGCGGGCTTGCCGCGGTTGGGCTGAAGGAGAAGCCGCACGCGCGGATCGTTCCGGAAATTTGCGCGTACCAGGCCTGCAGTGCCATCGGTGGAACCATCGTCCACCACAAGAATTTCGAGCTTCGGGTAAGTGGAAGCGAGCGCCGAGCGTACCGTATCGACGATGACCGATTCCTCGTTATAAGCCGGAATCATCACGGTGACTTCGGGCTGGTATTCGGGATGCTCCGCCGGGCTCGGCCTAAGTTTTTCGGCGAGCGCGAGCAGCCCGATAATAAGTGCGCGTCCGCTGACGAGCAAAATTCCCGCCATGAAGATGAATCCGATGCCCAGACGGAACCAGCGGAAGAGTTCGAAGGCGAATGCGTCGGCGCGAGCGAGGAGCCATTCCTCGTGGCTCAGCGGCGGCATCACCTGCGCGCGCGTTTGGCCCAGAAGCGTGGAGACGGAAACAAATTCGTAGCCCTTGGCGCGCAGTCCATCGATGATTTGCGGCAAGGCGGCGACGGTATGGCTGCGGTCTCCGCCGCCATCGTGCATCAGGATGATGTTTCCTCGTCCGGTCGTCGCGTCCGCCAGCACGCGCTGAACGATGGTGTCCACAGATGGCGGCGGGCCGCCGTTCGGCTCGCCCCAATCGTGCGGGTCAATTTGCGCGCCCACAATGATGTAACCCATCGACTGCGGGACTGGGAGCATCGCGATTTCGCTCGCGGTTTCGGGCTGGTGGTCGATGCCGTAGGGCGGCCGGAAGAGCAATGTCTTGACGCCCAAATTGCTTTCGAGAAGAAGCTCGGTGAGATTCAGTTCGAATTGCACTTGCGATTTCGAGACCGTTTCAAAATCGGGGTGCGTGAAAGTGTGATTGCCGACTTCGTTGCCCAGATCGAATTCGCGCTTCACGATCTGCGGTGCCTGGCTGGCCGATTCGCCGATCACGAAAAAGGCCGCGGGCGCCTGCTTCTCGCGCAGGACGTTTAGAATCTTTGGCGTCCACTCGGCGTCGGGGCCGTCGTCGAACGAAAGCGCGATTTTGTGTGGCAGCGCGCCCATTTGGTCGATGCGCCAGGAGAGCGGATAGGTCGTGAACGTTTCGTCGGTGAAAAGGTCGGTGGAGGCGTCGTATTCGAAATCGCGGTGGCCGCTCTGGGGCGTGGCGGTGATGCGCCAGATATCGCCCTGGCCTTCGAGAATTAAATCGTAGCCGGGCGGAACTTCCTGGAGTTTGCTGCGAATGGCGTCGTCCGGATGCGTGGCGTCCCAAATGGACCAAATCGATGGGTCTTCCATGCCCAGGCGCCATAATGCGGTTCCGCGGACACCGGCGCGCTCGGCGGCGCGAAGTTCATTGTAGGCGGTAAGAGCATCGAGCATCCACACCTGGTGCACTTGATTCTTTTCGTCTTCGTAAGAATAGTGTGGATTCAGAGAATCAGAATCGAACTCGACATTCGTCTCCGACTCGACCGCGGTGACAATGGCCTGTTGAAATGTGACAGGCTGAGCGATGGGATGCGGCGCCGCCTTCGATTTCGTCTGCCAGTCGTAGCCGTAATTCGCGATGCCCATCACGATTTTTTCGGGCGGAACGAGCTTGGTTATATTTTGTATGTTGGTCATGAACCAATCCTGGGACGCGATGGGCCCGGGATCGGATGTCGGATAGTGCAGGTCGTAGTTCATCAGGATCATGGCGTCGGTCTGCGATGCCAGATACTTGTAGTCGTAGCTCCAGTCCGCGGCCGGCAGCGCGACCATCAGCTTCAAGTTGCCCACGTGCATCGACGTTCCCAAATCGTGGATGAAATGCTTGAAATCATCCATGCTCGCTTGCGGAACTTGCTCGAAATCAACGACCAGGCCGGGCTGGTGCTGCTGCGTGGCGAAATCGGTGAGCTCTTTGATCAGGCGCGCGCGGGCTGCGGGATGCGCCAGCATTTCCGCCATGTCTTTTATGGCCCAGTCTTTCCCGTTGTAATTGTTGACCATGGACATCACCGGGAGCTCGAGCCCGCTTGCCTGCATGGACTGCATCCAGGCGTTCAACTTCGTGTTGCGGTCAACCTCCAGGTGCCCGTCAGGCCACGCGGCGTGCAGCGAGTCGGGGATCAGCAAGTCGATATCGTGGTAATGCAACCGCAAGGACGCGAGGCTCGAGGCGTCGTCTTCTTCATAGAAGGCCGCGCGCACCGGATCGTAATTTTGCGGGATCTTGCCCAGCGCGGCGATCTTGCGTTTGCGCCCGGGCCGCACAGGCTTGGGTTTCAATGTCAGACGCGAACGAATCGCGTGCAAGCCGCCGTGCGTGTCCGCCTGCAAAATGTCCGGAAGCTCGGGATTGCGCCCGACGTTGACCAGAAAAATGATGAGCACGAGCGTGAAAAAGCCGCCGGTGATTTCCAGTACGCGGCGAGTGCGCCGCCAGCGCCGGCGTTCTTGGTCGTAGAAAATGGGCTTGCGTTCAGGCATAGGGACAATCCAAGCTAGCCGTCCATTTAAAAGCTGTCAATGACTCCAACTACTAGGATGCGCACAAATGTCGGGCTCGCTGTATTGACCGGGCTGGCCCTGCGGCTTTTCTTCGTCCTGAAATTTCCCGTGACGGATTCCGGCGATGCTCCATTCTACATCGAGCTGGCCTGGAATTGGCTGAAGAACGGCGTGTACGGCTTCCCCGTGAATGGTCGGCTCACGCCGGTGGACATGCGCGTGCCGGGCTATCCCGCGTTTCTTGCCTCGATATTTGCCTTCGCCGGAAATTCGGCGCGCGCCGTGATGCTGGCGCAGACAGTCGTGGACCTGGCCACTTGTTTTCTGATCGCGCTGATCGCGGCGCGGCTGGTGCCGCAGGCGGCTCGTCGGCGCGTGGCGCTCGCAGGGTTGTGGCTCGCGGCGCTTTGCCCGTTCACCGCGAACTACACGGCCGTGGTGCTCACCGAAACGCTCACCATATTCCTGACCGCGCTCACGATCTTGGTCCTGTTCGAAACCGCTCTCGGCAAGTCGAGTGACGCGGCTTCGGAAAAATCCTCCGCGGGACTTTCGAATCCGTGGCTGCTCGCCGGAATCTGCGCCGGGTTCGGTGCGCTTGTGCGGCCTGAAACGCCGCTTATATTATTTGCTGCCGGGTTGATATTGGCAGTGCATTGGCGCAGGCCTGGCGATTGGGGAAAGCTCGCGCGCGCCGGAGTGCTGATGGGAGTCGGCGTGCTGCTGCCTCTCGTGCCATGGGCCGCGCGCAACTGGCGCACGCTCCATGACGTGCAGTTTCTCGCTCCGCGCTATAGCGAATTGCCGGGAGAATATACGCCGCGCGGATTCAACGAGTGGACCAACACCTGGATGTGGCGCTTCCGCGACGTGTATCTGACGCAGTGGAGAGTGGGCACGGAGGAAATTCCGATCGAGGACTTGCCGGCGTCCGCGTTCGATTCAGCTGAAGAACGCGCCCGCGTTTCCGACGTGCTGGATGAATACAACGACAAGCTCACGATTGATCCGGCGCTGGACCAGCAATTTCGCGGGATCGCGCGCGAGCGCACGCAGCGGCATCCCTTGCGAACGTATCTGAAGATTCCGTTTTTGCGTGCGCTGACGCTGTGGTTTACGCCGCGCATGGAACTTCTGCCTTATTCCGGACACCTATGGCCGATGCGCGTGGAATGGGAAGACGACCGCCCGGATTTTCTCGCGACGCTCAGCATGGTTTGCGCGAACTTGATTTACGTCGCGCTGGCGTTCGTGGGCGCCTGGATCGCGCGCGGCCGTCCCGGGTGGGCGCTCCTGATCGTCTTCATTCTGGTGCGAACCGCGTTTTTCACCACGTTTGTCGAAACGCCCGAGCCGCGCTACGTGCTCGAATGTTTTCCCGCGGTGATCGCGCTCGCAGCGCAGGTATTTTCGCCCCGCCGTTAACTCTCTTCGACCGGCTCGGGATGAATGGTCAGACGGAAAATCTGCGGGAAGCGCTCCTTCACACGATCTTCGAGGGCGGCGGTGATGTCATGTACCTCCGTGATGGGCAGGCCGCCGTCCATCGCGCAATGGCAGGAAACCAGAATTTTGTGCTCGGCGCTGCGCACGTGAACTTCGTGGCAATCCACCAACTCGTGATATTCGGATTGAAGCGAATTGAGGAACGCCTGCACCGCGCGCGAGAGCTCCTTCATCTCCTCCGCGCCGCCAATTTTGATTCCGAGGGGCTCGATGTGGATGTTGATGCGCGCGCCGGGATCGGTGGCGCGGCGGATTTCGTCTTCGAGTTCGGTGGCGCAGCGGTGCGCTTCGCGCAGGCTCGCGCCTTCCTCGACTTCGAGATGCAGCTCGATGAAAAGATGGCCGTCGTACTGGTGCGCGGACAATTCGTGAACGCCCAGGCCGCGCCGCTGCGCAATGGCGCGGATGGTTTCGAAGGGATGCTCGTCGCTTTTGGCGCGCGGTTCGACGTGCACCACAACGTCCGAAGGAACGATCTGGGCGATGCGCTTCTCCACCGCTTCGGTGGCCGCGTGCGCCTGTTCGAGACTGGAGGTGCGCGGGACGCTGATGGTTACATCCACGAAAAAGCGCTGGCCGGCGCGACGCACTCGCACGCGTTCGGTTCGCAGCACGCCTTCGGTCGCGTCCACGGCGCTCGTGATGCGTTCGCGCAGGCCGCTCGGCGCCACGTCAAGCAGAGCGTCCGCGGTGCGCTTGCCGAGCCGCGAGCCGATCCAGATGATTACTCCGGCGACACCGAGCGCGGCGAGTGCGTCCAGATTGCCCAGCCAGGCGATACCGAATTTCATTCCCAGCCACGCGCCGGTGATTCCGAGGATGACGACGAACGTGCTCCAAACGTCCGTCGAAAAATGCAGCGCATCGGCTTCCAGCGCTTCGCTCGGATATTTCTTCGCCACGCGGCTCAGCGAACGCGCGCGCACAAAATCAATGCCCATACCGAGCGAAAGGACCAGGATGGCGGTAAGGCTTGGGCGAATTTGAACCGTATGGAACAGAAGCCGCTGAATCGCTTCCCACATGATGTATATCGCGGTCATAAGCAAGAGACCCGTTTCAACGAACGCGGAAAAGCTTTCCACTTTTCCGTGCCCGTAGAGGTGTTCCGCGTCGGCGGGCATATCCGCGACGCGAACGGAAAGGTAGGTGATGACCGCGGCAACCAGATCGAGAATCGAATGCAACGCTTCCGAGAGAATTCCCAAGCTGCCGGTGAGCACGGCGAGAAAAACCTTCAGGAAGACGAGGACTATAGCGGAACCGACGGAGCCGAGCGCCGCCAGCCGTTTCTCGCGAGTCGCATGTTCCGCGGTTTCCGCCATGTTCCCGGGGATTATACGCTGCAGTTTGAGTTTGCGCCGAGCCGGGATCGCGAGTGAGTGAGGACTCATGGCATCACGGACGGTGCCCGCGCGCACTCCCGATTTTGGAATGCAGACGAGCGGCGAGTAACGCGCAAAATCGGAAGGTCGATATTTGTTGCGATTAGAATGGGTCGCCACCGTTTGTTTTCTATGAGTTCGGGCGACTTCTAATAAATGTGTTGCGATTAAAAATCTCATAGATCGCAGCTATAAGCCTTCTGATTGAAGTCGCGCGACAGATGTTGCCAGCTCGCAACTCAACGGATGCAAGCTGTCCGCGCGTTCTCGAGCACTTACTCCCTCGAACTTTTTTGCGTTCCACATAGCTCCATTTCGAGGCTAACACACGGCGCAAATCTGATTCGGTGTGGACGCTTTGCAACTCTTTTCGAGCGAGGGAGTTAGAAGGCTCAGTTCCAAATTGGGAAACTACGATTCTTGCGGTTCTCCCCAAGAACGGCGGCTTACTCGGAGTGCAGGGCTTGCACTACGTCGACCCTGGCCGCGCGAGCGGCGGGGAGGGCCGAGGCAATCACAGCGGCAGCGAGGAGTACCGCGGCGGCGGCGATCAAAGCCAGCGCGCCGGGGAGTTGCACATCGGCGACGTACTTGCCAATCGAACGTGCGAATACAAAACCAAGCAGGACACCTGCGACTACGCCTGTGCTCGCTATCGCCAGGCCCTCTAAAAGAACATCGCTCAAAATATTGCGCGGCTGCGCGCCGAGAGCCAGGCGGATGCCGAATTCGCGCGTGCGTCCGCTGACGGAAAAGGCGAGCACGCCGGCCACTCCCACCACGGAAATCAGCAGCGCCACGGTAGCGAATCCGCCGAACACAATGGCATTGAGGCGGTCGGGAGTGAGGACCTCCGCGCGAATGTCCTGGAGCGTGCTGGCTCGCTCCACAGGCTGGTCTGCCTGCATCTCCTGGATCGTGCGGGTGATGGTAGGAACGAGCGCGTAGGGATCATTCTTCGTGCGCACGAACAGGCGGCCGCTCCAGCCCTCCTGGTCGGACGGCTGGTACACGGTCATGGCCGGAATAGGGATGATGTTTTCATCGTCAACGTCAGGCACCACGCCGACGATGCGCCGGGGCTCGTAGCTGATGCCGATGAATCTCATCACACTGTCGGTCCAACGCAATTGGCGGTTTACGGCGTCCTGCCCCGGGAATAATTGCCGCGCGACGCTCTGGCTGACGATCACTACGCGTTCGGCGCCGTCCCGGTCGGAGTCCTTGAAATCGCGACCCTCCAGGATCGGCACCCCCAGAGTTTCGAAAAACCCAGGAGACACCGTGCGGAACTTCGCGCGTGGATCTTCCCGGCCGTTTTCGCGCGCCGCGCCTTCCACGGCGAAGGTGAAGCTGATGGTGAGCGCGCGAGCATCGCGCCACGGAACGCTGAAGCCTTCAGAGACATGCTCGACCCCAGGTAGCGCGCTGATCCGGCTTTGTACGTCACGATAGAATTCACGCACTTGCTCCGGCGTTCGCCCGTAGGACATTACCGGCAGGTTCACAGCGAGAACGTGCGCGGTCTCAAACGGCGGCTGCGTCTTTTCCAGCACCAAGAGAGTGCGCATCAGCGCGCCAGCCCCGGCAAGCAAGAGAAATGAGGCGGTGATTTGCGTGACGGCAAAAACGCGAAGCCGCCGGCTGCTTGTTCCAGTGACGCGAAGCCCGCTGCTGGTGAGTCCGAATCCACGTGACGGGTCCATGGAGGGCAATCGCGGCACAAACGCCAGGAAAACGGCGGCGACCATTGCGAGCGCAACCCCAATCCAAACCATGCTGGAGTCGAGCCGGAGATCGAGAGCGCGCACAGAAAAGCGCGAGGCATAGCGAGCCAGCACGGCCACCATGGGGAACGCAATGATGACGCCCGCCAACGCGCCGGTGCCGCACAGCACGACAGCTTCCGCCAGGAGCGAACGACGCAGCGCGGCAGTGGTTGCTCCCAAGGCCGAGCGTACGGCCAGCTCGGATTCGCGGCGCACCGTTCGCGCCAGAACAAGGTTCGCGACGTTGGAGCAGGCAATCACGAAGAGCAGGCCGGAGGCCGCGAACAGCACCCACAAGATGGTCCGCGCGCGCGAATTGATCTGGTCGTGCAGGCGTGTTACATCGATTCTGAAGTGATCCTCGGGCTTGTACACCTCGGGATGCGCGGCCAGCATCACCGCGTACACAGTGCCGAGTTCCGCTCGCGCGGAGTCGAGGTCCGCGCCGGGGGCAAGCCGTGCGAACACCTGGGTCATGCGATGCTCGCGGCCGGTGACCATGGTGGCCGAGAGGTGATGAGGGCTGGTGACGATGTTGGCGATGAGTTCGGTTTCGACCGGATAAGGCACCGACGGTTCCAAAACCCCGACGATGACCGCGGAACGTGTGCCTTCGAAGCTCCCGAGCCGGAGCGTCTTTCCGATCACGCTGGGATCGGATTGCAAGGAGGTGCTCCAGAATCGATACGTCAGCACCGCTGCGCCCGCGGCGTTCGGGCCGTCGTCGCTGGGAGTCAGCAAGCGGCCAAGGACCGGGCGCAGCCCCATCACTTCGAAGTAGTTGCCGTCAACAACACCCGCGTGGATCTCGCGCGGCTGGCCGAGTCCCACCATGGTGAAATCGACCTCGGAAAAAGTGCCGAGCTCCTTGATGGTCTTGAGATTGCTGCCGATATCCTGGATTTCCGGAACGGAAAAATTTGCGTTGTCGTCGCCTATGCCGGGTGCGCTCTGGCGCACGTAGAGCAAGCGGTCTTCGTCGCGATTCGCGAGCGGGCGCAGAAGCACTCCGCGAACGACACTGAAGATGGCTGCGTTCGCGCCAATCCCCAGAGCCAGGGTGACGGCCACGGTGATCCACAAGGCGCGAGCCCGCGACAGGGAACGTACTGCAACTTTTAGATCGCGAAGGAATGACATTTTCGTCCTCCGGTGGAGCGGATTATACCACCGCCCGGCAACCTGCTAGGTTCCGAGCGGCCTTCTCACACACCCAGGGATGTGACATCATCAGCAACTTCGAAGCCGCTCTTAATCCTGTAATTACAATACGTGGACTGCCGCTTGTGTTCGGAGGTGGGACGGGCGTGTCCGACCGCGGGCGGACCGCGCCTGAGGACTGCCAGCTTGACGGGATAACAGCGTTAATCAGGCACTACCGAACTACAGGCCTCGAAAGATCGCCCACAAGTGGCAGTTTGCATGAATCTCGTACGGGTATATCCGAAACGCCAAAAACTCGAATAGCCAACAGTTGACAGTTAGCAGGTGAAAAGTTAACAATCCGCGCATCGTCTCCGGGCGCTGTCTGGCAAGATCCTCGTTCTTTCCGCATCGAAGGACGCCGCTCTCGACCCGTCGCGCCGCAAACGCAAAACGCACATGATCGAAACGCACTCTCGTTCACGAAGAGGAGATCACATGAACAAGATCATGAAGGTAACGTTGTTGCTGGCTTTCGCATTCGTATCTTTCGGCGCTTATCGCTACGGCGCGGCGCAGGAGCGCGGACCGCGCAGAGGCCTGATTCCCATCACCCCTCCGGCGTTCGACGTACTCGTCTCGCAAAACCCGGAAGCGCTCGCCACCAAACACCTGCTCGAAGGAACCTATATCAATACTAGTAGTGTCGACGACGAATTCCTCCCTGGAGGGACCCTTACACCGGTTGACGCTCAGCTCACCGTGGCCTGCCCCGGCACGTCGGGGACATGTACGATACAAGCTGACATGTGGGTTCAAACCGGAGGTTCGGACAGCATCGGCAATGAAACCGCGTTATGCCTTTACGTTGACGGCAAAATCGCGGCCGATTGTCCCATCACAGGCGAGACGCCCACGGACTCCTCTTATACGGCCATTTCGTTTTCCCAGAGTCTCGCGGGCCTGCCTCACGGAAACCACACGGTTCAGACGTACTTCTTCTCGACCTATGGCACATTTGTCTGGAAATTCACTTCAAACTATCGGGTGTATAAGCCGTAGAAAAGCAGTCGACGGTCAATAGTCAACAGTCCACCGGTTTTGTATAAAGCGTGAAGTCCGCTCCAGAGATTTTCCCCGCCTTGTAAGCTACCCCTCGCCCGCTTGACACCCTTGTGCCACGTTCCTATACTCCTCCCCAACGCGACTTTCCTTACTTGGGAGGACTCCGATGTTGAAATCTTTGGTGACGTTTCTTCTGATTGGCATCTCTGCCACGTTCGCTTTTGCGCAGGGAACGCGGACCATTTCCGCGCCCACGCTCACGCCGCAAACAAGCGGCACCACGCAGCTGCTGATTGCCGTAAGTCCGGTAAGCGCGAATGTAGTTTGGGCCGCGGGAACGGGCGGCACGTTTGTGGTGACCACCGACGGCGGAAACACCTGGAGAGCCGGAGTCGTGCCGTCAGCGAAGAACCTGCAATTCCGCGACGTGCAGGGCGTGAGCGACAAAGTCGCCTATCTGATGGCCATCGGAAATGACGCGCAATCTTTCCGCATTTACAAAACCGAGGACGGCGGCGCGACCTGGGCGAGACAATTCCAGAATGAGCTGAAGGGCGCATTCTACGATTGCTTCTCGTTCTGGACGCCCGAGCGCGGCATCACCCACAGTGATTCCGTGAACGGGGTATTTCCTGCCATCCGCACGACCAACGGAAAGACTTGGGAATCGATCGCCGCGAACATGCCGCCCGCATTGCCGGGCGAAGCCTCGTTTTCCGCAAGCGGCACCTGCATCGCAACAGAAGGACAAAACAACGCGTGGATTACGACCGGCGGCTCAACCATCGCGCGAATCCTGGCGACGACAGATGGAGGCAACACCTGGAACGCCTACGACACTCCGCTCGTGAGCAATCCGGCCGCAGGCGGAGTCTCCGTCGCGTTCCGCGATTCCTTGAACGGCATCCTCGCCGGCGGGGACTTGAGCAACAACAGCTCCGCGGAAGTGGCCACTTCGAGCGACGGCGGCCAAACGTGGACTCTTACGCCCACGCCGCCCGTGTCGGGAGCAATTTTCTGCCTCGCTCTGGTCCCCGGAAATCCCCACGGCCCGAACGGATACGACGGAGCACCGCCCAGCCCGTACAGTCAAGCCGTCGTAGTCACCTCCGAGGCGGAACCCGATTATGACTCCGGGGATGGAGCCTGGAGCCCGGACAACGGACAAACCTGGTACGCGCTGCCCGGAGTGAGCGGCTACTGGGCTGTGGCCTTCGCGAATCCGCACGCCGGATGGTTCGTAGGCAACAACGGCCAGATCCTGAAGATCAGCTTCTAAACCACAAATCGTTCCAAGCAATGAATGTGACGGTATCCTTCGAGTTAGCCGGTATCGCCGTCGCAATTTGTATTTTTTGGATGTCCCCGTCCGGCCTTCTTCAGGTTGACATCTTACCCGGAAGTGCGCATACTCGGGTTACATGTCTACCCAACAGAGCCGTGAACGATTGGAATTGCTGCAGGGCACGCTGGATCTCCTGATTCTCCGCACGCTTATCTTCGGATCGCAGCACGGGCAAGGAATTGCGCGCGCCATCCAGCAGACCTCGGACGAAGAGCTGCTAGTGGAGCACGGAGCACTCTATCCCGCGCTGCAACGCCTGGAACAGCGCGAGTGGATTTCCGCAAAGTGGGGAATCTCCACGAATAATCGCAAGGCCCGCTTTTATTCCCTGACCTCCGCGGGCCGCAAACAACTGGCGAAAGAAACTACCAAGTGGAATCGATTGTCGGCAGCGATCGCGCGCATTCTCGCGGCCGAGGAGGCTTAGTCCATGTTCCGACGCAAGCGGAAGATGAGCGACTTCGACGCCGAAATTGAAGCCCATCTGCAGCTGGAAAAAGAACGCTTGCGCGAACAGGGCATGAGCGAGGAAGACGCCGAAACCGCGGCGCGCCTGGCTTTCGGCAATCTGACGCGCGCGGAGGAGCGTTTCTACGAATCCGGCCACGCGCTCTGGTGGGATCACCTTTGCCAGGACGTCCGCTACGGCTTACGCATGTTGCGCAGGTCTCCCGGCTTCACCGCCATCGCTGTGTTGACGATTGCCTTGGGGATCGGAGCGACGACGGCGATTTTCAGCGTCGTCGACGCCACGCTCTTGCACCCATTGCCGTATCCGCACCCGGAGCAGCTCGTAAGCGTGGTCGACGATTTTCCCGGCGTCGGCGCGCAAAATGTGGGGATGTCGGTGCCCGAGTGGCACGATCTCGAGCATTCCGGCATTTTTCAATATGTTTCGCCGATGGGAGGCGGCGGGTCCGTCAATCTTACTGGCGCGTCGCAACCGACGCGAGCCAGCTTCCTCGCCGAATCGCCGAATTATTTTGCGACACTAGGCGTGAAACCGGAGTTGGGCCGCGCGTTCAATCCCGAGGACAAGACACCCGGGTTTACGCTCGAAGCCCTCATCAGCGACGGGCTGTGGAGAGGAGCTTTCGGCGGCGATCCAAACATACTGGGCAAAAGTCTGCGGCTGGATAACGATTTGTATCGCGTGATCGGAGTCATGCCCGCGGGTTATCACGATCCCGGCCAAATGGTGGAAGAAAGGAACACCGAAGTATGGTCGGCTGCGGGTTTTGCCGCGGCGCCTGCCCCTCCTCCGTTGCGCAAATCGCATTTTCTGGTGGAAGCAATCGCGCGCTTGGCGCCGGGACTCTCGGTCCGGGAAGCGCAGAACCGGTTGGACGTTTTCGTGGCGGGTTTGCAGAAGGAATACCCGGAAGATTATCCGGTGCAGAACGCATGGAAGGTGCGGCTGGTTCCGCTAAAGGAGTCTCTGGTCGGCAATGTTCGCCAGTCGTTAATTTTGTTGCTCGGGGCCGTGGCACTGGTGCTGCTGATCGGCTGCGTGAACGTCGCCAATCTCCTGCTCGCTCGCGCCAGCGCAAGAGGACGCGAGATGGCCGTGCGGCAGGCACTGGGAGCCGCGCGGAGTCGGCTAATAGCGCAGTTGCTGACCGAGAGTCTTTTACTTTCTCTCGCCGGTGCAATCGGCGGCTTGGCAATCCTCTTTTGCACTCGGGGATTTCTGCTGCAAATGTTGCCGGAGAGTCTCCCGCGATTCAATGAAGTATCGATCAACTGGTCCGTTTTGCTTTTTGCTCTCGGCGCCTCGCTCGTTGCGGGTGCGATTTTCGGACTGGCGCCCGCCCTGCATGCCGGACGGCCGGATTTGATTCCGATGCTCAAACAGGAGGGGCGCGGCTCGACCGGCTCCGCGGAGCAGGCGCGCACGCGTCGGGCGCTGGTCGTGACGGAATTTGCTCTGTCTCTAGTGCTGATGATCGTCGCGGGGCTGCTGCTGCACAGCTTTTGGGATTTGCTGAACGTCCGGCCGGGCTTCAATCCGCAGAGTGTAATGGCCGTCCGGATGTGGCTGCCCATTCCCAATGATCCCAGTACCGACGTCTATCGAACCGCTGCCCAGGAATCAGTGCTCGTACGCGAGCTGCTTCGCCGCGGCAAAACGGTACCCGGAGTTGAAGAAATCGCTATCGGAGATCTGGCAGCCCTTCCACTGGGTCACGGTCGCAACGATCTAAACTCGACTCCATTGATCCTGAAAGGCCAAGAAACTCGCAGCGACCAGCCTCCCACGATTAACCATTCCATCGTTACGCCCGAATATTTCCACTTGCTGGGCATGGCGGTGCTGCGCGGGCGCCAATTCAACGATTCCGACGACGACAAGCACCCGGCTGCCGTGGTCATCAATGAGGCATTCGCGCGCACGTACTGGCCCAACGAAAATCCCGTCGGCAAGCAGCTGAAGACCGATCCGGCAAGTCCTGACTGGATTACCGTCGTAGGCGTCGTCGCCGATGCGCGAACCGAATCGCTGGCAGAAGAGACCATGCCGCAAATCTATTTGAGCTCGTATCAGCGACGTGCCAAAGATCTGGCGATTTTCTTGCGCGGGCGGCTCGACCCCGCTGCCGTTCCCGTACAGCTGCGCGAGCAGGTGCAATCCGTCGATCCCGAACTTCCCGTTTTCGGCGCGCAGATGCTCAGCGAAGCGGTATCCGAGTCTCTCTCCGAGCGGCGCTTCTCAATGGAAATGGTCGCGCTGTTCGCTCTTACGGCATTGCTTCTGGCCGGGCTCGGAATTTACGGCGTGATTTCGTACATCGTCAGCGAGCGCACGCACGAGATCGGAATTCGCCTGGCACTCGGAGCGCAACGGACCGTCATTTTGCGCATGCTTTTGCGCCAGGGTTTGGGACTCGCTCTGGCCGGCGCTGCCCTGGGGCTCGTTTGCGCGCTCATCGTGTCGCACCTGATGGCCGGACTTCTTTACGGCGTGCGGCCGACGGACCCTCTGACATTTTTGGGCGTGGCGCTTCTTCTCGTCGGCGTCGCCCTGCTGGCTTGTTACATTCCGGCGCGGCGGGCGATGCGCGTCGATCCGCTCGTCGCGCTGAGATACGAATAGCTCACATTTCTTGAATTCAAATTGATTGGGAGGAGAGAACTCGAATGAAAAAAATAGGAATCTTCTTGCCGCTGGCGGTACTCATTTTTGGCATGTCGACCCTGGGACAAGACGCCAAGAGCGCCGCGACGCCGGCTTCCGCGCAACAATCGCAGCAGCCCGCTGCGACCATAGCTTCGATCGTGGACGGCGAGATCAGCGCCATTGAAAAACAAATTGTGGACGCTGCCGAAGCCATGCCGGAAGATAAATTTAACTTCTCTCCCGAGAGCTTGAACGTTCCAGGCGCGGAATTCAAAGGTGTTCGCACCTTTGCAGCGCAGGTGAAGCACGTCGCCGCTGCCAATTATTTCATTTGGTCGCCGATCGCCGGCGACAAGCTGCCGGAAAGCTTGAAAGACGGGAATGGTCCGGAGGCCTTGAAGACCAAGGCCGACATCATCAAGTTTCTGAAGGAATCTTTTGCCCTGGGTCACAAGGCCGCAGCTTCCTTAACTCCTGAGAACATATTGCAGCCGGTGGGAAAACACAATTCTCCCCGGCTGTATCTGGCAACATTTGGCGTGTCTCACGCCAATGATCATTACGGCCAGATGGTGGAGTATTTGCGGATGAACGGAATTGTGCCGCCGGCCAGCCGAGGGCAGTAAGACTAAATCGTGTTCATGCGAAAGGCGCAAAGGGAGACGAATTCATGAAGACGAACCAGCTGTCGCCTGCCAATACCCTCAATCCATGGAGATCCAAAAAATGGTCTGTTTCCGCCATTGCTTTGCTTTCCTTCGCCGCCGGCTCATTCATCAGCGCCGGACTGATGCACGTCAAACAAGTGAGGGCCGATAGCAATCGCGTGTTTGAGCTTCGCGTTTATCATGCGGTACCCGGCAAACTGCCCGCGCTCGAATCCAGGTTTCGCGACACGACCTCCAAGCTGCTCGCAAAACACGATCTGAATGTTGTGGGTTACTGGCTCCCGGAGGGCTCTCCCGCCTGGGACAATACATTTGTCGATATCCTGGCCTACCCCAGCCGGGAGGAAGCGAACAAGAACTGGGCCGCGTTTGTGGCCGACCCGGCGTTTCAAGAGGTAATCAAATCCGAACAGGCCAACAAACTCGTGGAGAAAGAGGAAGGGACGTACATGCACCCCACGGATTTTTCGCCGATGAAATAGTCCCATCGGAACTGACGCCGAGGCTACTTGAACGGCGGCGCGGGGACGATGGGCAGACGGCGCGGCTCGCCGTGGAATCCGCGTATTTCGATTTCGTCGAGCAGCAGCGACGGCGTGATGACGCTGCTCGGAATGCCGCCCTGCGCCGAGCCGAAAGCGCCGAGCGCGGTGCCGGCAAATCCTCCCGCGGGATTCTGCATATAGGTGAACACCGCCGGGTCACTGCCGATTCCGAGAACGTTGCGCAGCGAACGCAGCGTGAGTCCTTCGATATGCCCGCCGCGGACCATTTCCTCGCGGCCATCGGCTACGTACACGCGATAAACAACGAGAGGCATGCGCTCTCCGCTCGCGATTCCCCCGGCAATGCCTCCGATGAAATCGTTGAAATCTTCCTGACGGATGGACGAGAGCGCGGGATTATCCATGCGCTTCACTTCCAGGCACCAATCGTGGCCGTCGTCGTGGCACGCGGCGAGAAACTTCTTTTTCAAGCCGGCCGAATCGAGGCCATCGCTCGTCTGGAAAAATAAATTGCTGCTCAGCGGCAAGGTGTCCGAAAGCATCGCGGAACGCGCGTGGCCGTTGGAGGTTCCAAAATCAGAGCCGGGGCGCCGGGACATCAGCAAATTCCTGAGCGTGCCGCCCTCGACCAGCGAAACGCGCTGCGCCTTCACCGCTTCGTCGTCCACTTCGTAATTTCCCAGCAGCGCTCGGCCTTGGAATTCTTTCGCCGTCGGATCATCAACGAGCGACACACTTGTCGGGAGCACGCGCGTTCCCACACGGCCGGACCATTCGCTGCGCCCGCCGAATCTTTCCATGATGGCGTCGTACGTTTGCGTCATCGAAAGCGGCCGCCGCGCCCCGGAAAGCGACGGAGCCATGGCCTGCGCGAGAAGAGAGCCCGCCGCGGCCGGATCAAAAAGCACCGGGCCAGTGTAGTCGGGAACAAGAGGGCTCGCGCGAAGGCCCATCAGCTCACTTCCCGTCTCTGCCAGCGACTTGGCCACCGTTTCGGCGTCCGGAAGGTCCGCGGGGCGCGCGACGTACACCGAGTAGAAATCGTGGAGTGGCATACCGTCGTCAGCCTGCGTGTCGAGAGCCGCCTCAATCGCCGCCAGGCTGCGCGAAGTGCGTATCGTGGAGCCTTCGCTGTTCATCAGGTAGTAGGTGACGTACACCATGTAATAGTTCACGCGCGAACCATTGAACTGCGGAAACGTCTTCAGGACTTCCGAAGCCTTCCGCGCTTCGTCTTCCCAATTGCGCGAGGTCCAATCGGGTTCGGCGTGCGGGCCAATCTGCACCACGGCCGGTTCCTGCGAGAAATCGTCAATTTCGGGCGGCTTGGTCAAGCTGCGCAGGAAGGCCTGCTTCAGCGACATCTGCGTGACGGCCTGCTTGTAGGCCTGGTCCGTGGCCAGCCACAAATCCTGGCGCAGCGAATTGTAGTCGCGGTCGATGCCGACTTCGCCGGTCGAACCGAGAAACCCCTGGAAGCCGTCCTCGCTAAGGAAATTTGAACTATCGAGATGGTAGTCGCCGACACGCACATCCACGCTCATGAAGCGGTTGCGCGTGGTGGAACTGGCCACGAGCGATCCGAAAGAGGAAGTAACGCTGCGCACATCGAGATCCAGCAGCCGGTACTCAATATAAAACGGCTTGTCCACGCCCGGAAGTTGCAGGCGCGTGCGGGCGCGCTCCATTTCATCGTGCATGGCATGAAGCGTCTGATCGCTTTCCGAAGCCGGCACGGGAGCTTGCGGACGCGCCGCAGCAGCAACCGCAATGGCGGGAACCGTGCGCGCATCGTGGCCCGGCGCCGCAGCCAGAGGAATCGCAAGAGCCGCGAGCAATGCTATGACTGAAAATTTCCTCAAGGCTGTTGTCCCTTTGCCTGCGAATTCTTCGAGCCCGGATAATGTCCCTCGGGGTCGTGCGCGGGCGGCGGAAGGATGGGCGGCTTATCCGTCGAAGTTTCCTTCTTCTGCACTTCCATTTCGGAAATCAAAATCGCGGGCGCAACGGCCGAAACCGGCACGGAGCCTGATTCCGCGCCGCAGTAGCCGTTGAAAATATCCGGCGTGTCACCGGTGGCCACGATCTTCGTAAGCGAAACGAGCGGCGTGCCGACGATATCGACGCCACGCACGAGCTGGTCCGGGCGGCCATCGGGGAAAACTTTGTAAACCACGAGCGGTAGAACCTGGAACGCCTGGGGCTGGCTGCGTCCGGTGAACGTAAAGCCGCCGGCGATATCGTCAATCAACAGGCCGAAAGGCTTTCCCTGCGCTTTCACTAGCTCGATGAGTTTCTGCCGAAGCTGCGCGTTCGTGACTGCGTGCGAACTCGAGACGATCAAATTCCCCTGGCGCGCAACGGGAACGTATCCAAGCTGGCGGCGCCCGTGGCCGTTCGATGCCGGAATGGTAACGAGCGGCGAGCGCGACATCAGAAACGTTTTCAGCACGCCGTGATCGACGAGCGCAACGTTTTCGGCCGGGACGCCTTCGTCGTCAAACGGATAATTGCCCAGCAGCATCTGGCCGCCGAAAGCGGCTTCGGTGGGATCGTCTTTGATGGAAATAAAATCAGGAAGAATCTTTTCACCCACTTTGCTGGTGAAGGTCTGTCCTTCGTTGATGTCCTTTTGGCGGAATCCCTCGGCGCGATGGCCGAAAACTTCGTGAAAGAAAACGGCAGCGGCGCGCCCGGTAAGCAGCGCCGGCCCGGCGTAGGGATCCACGAGCGGCGCTTTATCGAGCGCTTCCGTCTCCGCGATCATGGTTTGAATGCGGTCGAAAACTTCCTTGTCGGACGGAGCGTCTTTGGGCGTCAGCCAATCGAAATTCGCGTAGCGGTTGATGTCCATCCCGTCCGGAGCTTTGCTCTGCACATAAAGCTCCAGGCGATAATGCACCTGGCCGAAGGAGAGCTTGGTACCCTCCGTATTTACCTGATATTGATTCATTCCGAGCGCGGTGAAGGTGGCGATGGAGTTCAGCACCGCCGGAGACTGGCTGAATGCAGCCGTATATTTCCGCACGCGCTCTTCCCACGGCTTGCGGTCCACGCGAATTTCCACGCCCGGGCCGACTGAAACGTGGGCCTTCTCGCGCGAAAAATCCGGAGCGTTGCCTTCCGCGGTCTGCACTTGCACCTGCTGGCTGGTCTGGACTTTGATCAATGCCTCGGTAGCCGCGCGATATTGCCGGTCGGTTTCGCGCCAGATTTCGCGGCGCAAAACGGGGATATCGTTATCGAGCGCCATGGTGGTGCCGGGGCTGGTCCAGCTGGGCGGGCGGTCGCCAAGCTTGTGCGTGTCATCGAGCTGGTAGGTTCCCACGCGGGTCTGCACTTCGAGCCAGCGCGCACGGCTCTCCGTGCTGGATAGCAGCGCGCCATTCGAGCCAGAAACCTCGGAGTATTGGCGGTCGGCCACCGTGTAGCTGATGAAATAAACGGAGGAATCGGCCTTGGACAAGCCCGCCATCGAGCGGTCCAGCTCCTCTTGCAATGCGGTCAGGACAGGCGGCGCGCTCGTATCCGCGGGACGGTCCGCTGCCACAGAAGCCCAGGCCGCGAGCAGCACAGCGGCACCGGTAATAATAGCTCTAGCTCTCAGTTTGGTTTTCATCGTTGCACAAAGTCTAACAGTTTAAGATAGGATGCCCTCGAATCCAATGCAAATGCCGGTACGGTTTCGACCCCAGCCCGGCAAAAGCGCAGCTCGCACGAATCCGCGTCCGAGCCTGTTTCCGGCAAGAGGAGAGTTAGATGCGCGCCATGGTCGTTAGGCGGTATGGAGCTCCGGAAGTTTTCGAATCGCGCGAAGTGCCTGATCCGCACGTTAAGGCGGGAGAGGTGCTCGTTCGCGTGAAAGCCGTCGGCGTGAACTTCGCCGATCTTTTGCAGCGTATGGGAATTTACCCTGGCACGCCCAAGCCGCCTTTCGTTCCCGGCCTCGAAATCGCCGGAGTCGTGGAGAAAATCGCCGAGGGCGGAAAGCCCGGCGAAGGCGGGGCCTTGAGACCTGGCGACGCCGTCGCTGCTTTGACGCAATTCAACGCTTATGCGGACTGGGTTGCCGTCCCCGCGAAGCAGGTTTATCGCCTGCCGCCCGGAATGCCGTTTGAAGATGCCGCCGCGATTCCGGTGAACTATCTCACCGCGTACCACTCGATGTTCGTCATGGGCAATCTGCAGCCCGGCGCGCGCATACTCATTCACGGAGCGGCGGGAGGCGTCGGCATCGCCGCCGTGCAACTGGCGCGAGCGCACGGCCTCGTGATTTTCGGCACCGCGGGGCCCTCGAAGCAAGAATATTTGCGCAAGATTGGCGTCGATCATCCCATCGATTACGCCAAAAGCGATTTCCTCGAGGTGGTGCGCAGAATTGCCCCGGACGGAATCGAGATGGCCATGGACGCGATCGGAGGAAAATCGTTTTCGCGGAGCTGCAAATGCCTGGGCCCGACCGGCCGCCTCGTGGTGTACGGATTTTCCGCCGCCGCAGGCCCGAGCGGAAAGAGAAGCCTGGGGCGCGGCTTGAAGGCGCTGGCGCAGACGCCGCGATTCCATCCGCTGAAGTTGATGAGCGACAATCTCGCCATCATCGGAGTGAACCTTGGGCGTCTGGCCTCCCGCGGCGCGCTTTTGCGCAGCGAGCTCGACGAAATTTTCCAGATGTACACCGCGGGCAAGATCAAACCGGTGATCGGGAAAACGTTTCCGCTCGCGGAAGCCGCGGCCGCGCACAAATATATTCATGACCGGAAGAACATCGGGAAAGTTGTCCTTACGCTGAAATAGGCGATGCTTCATTTCGCGGCGGCAGGCTCGGGCTTGGCGAAGAGCGATTCATCGATCTGTGGATTTAACTGCACGTCCTGCACCGTGGACTCGAACAATTTTGCGCCGTCGCGGTAAGTGACAGTCGAGTATGCGAAAGTCCGGCCTTCGAGTTTCCGATAGTCGCTCCAGCGCTGTTCGTTGTCGCTCATGCCGTGCTGCCCGGCGGATTGAAACCGCGCCGCAGCCAGCAAGTGGGTTTCCGGATTGAAATAGAGCTTCACTGCGCCGAAGGGCCCGTCGATGGCCACGCCGAGAGTCTTCTTTCCCTCAATTTCTTCTTCGCCGATCGCCTGGCCCGCGATTTTCCCCTCGAGCACCTGCTGGTAAAGTCCCCAGCCGCCGCCGAAAAGCAGAATGCCGCGCTTGAATTCGGAGATCATCGGCGTGGTGTCTCGCGTACCCTGCGCGAACTGCAGCCAGGTCGAAGTTCCGTCGCAAACCTGGAGGATTTTCTGGCCGCCCAGCATGACTTCTCCGCGCGATCGGTCCGGATACGCCACCAGCCACTTCACATCGAGGGGCGTCTCGCCCGAGGGGCCGGCGAGCTTTCCGCTTTCCGTGATTCCCAGAGTCTTGAGGGATGTGAAAGCATCGCCGCCGGCTGCTTTGGCCGCCGCCAGAAGCAAGGCTTTCCCCTGTTCGAGCGATTCGGGAGTCGCGGCGGACGCCGACGCCTTCGCCTCGCGCAAATCGGGAGCCAGCACGTTCAACTGATCGAACGAAATTTCGTTGTATTGTGCATCCGGAAAGGCCTTTTTCAGTTCGTCACGAAAGGCGCTCACATTTCCGGCCAGAACGATGTCGAGGTCCTTGGTCGTGAAATAGCGACGCTCCATTTCGCGCACCTGCTCGAGCGTGATGCCCAGAATTTTCTGCGGGTAGGTTTGGTTGTAGTCCGGGGGAAGGTCGAACGTAGCCGCGGTGAGCACGCGATCGTCCACCTGCTCGGGAGTTTCCGACTGGATTGGATAGACGCCCGCGAGAAAATCGCGCGCGAAGTCGAGCTGCTTCTGCGTCACGTCGCCCGAGGCCATTTTATCGAGCAAGTCCACGACGAGCTTTGTCGCTTCGACGGTCGCCTCGGTGCGCGTGAAAGTTCCGACAATCAGCGAGCCCGCATAGCGATGCGGTGTGAACGTCGAATACGCGTCGTAGGTGAGCCCCTTCTTGATTCGCACTTCGGTATTCAACAGGCTGTTGTAGCTGCCGCCGAAAATGTGATTGGTCACTTCCAGAGGCAGATAATCCGGGTCGCCGCGGCGTATGCTGAGTTTCCCCACCCGAATCTGCGTTTGCACCGCGTCCGGCTTGTCGATAAGCCAGACGCGCCGGCCCGAGGCAACCTCGCCGGCGGATGGTGGAGCGCCCGCCGGCACGTCAATTTTTTGCCACGCGCCAAAATATTTCTGAGCGACGGCGAAGGCCTCGTCCGGTGTGATGTCGCCGGCGATTCCAAGCAACGCCTGGTTCGGCGCGTAATTCGCGTCGTGGAATTTCACGCAGTCTTCCCGCTGGATCTTCTTCACGGTTGCGGGCGTGCCTTCGGCGGGCACGCCATACGGCGAGTTGCCATACGCTACGCGACTGAAGACGAGCGAGGCCAGATAGTCCGGATCTCCGTATTGCACCGTGAGGTTCGAGAGAAGCTGCTGGCGCTGCCGGTCGAGCTCTTCCGCCCGAAAGGCGGGGTGCAGCACGACGTCGGACATCAGATCGAGCCCCGTGTTCAAATCTTTCTTCACCACGTCGAGAGTGACGGTGGTGGCGTCCTTGCCCACCGAAGCGTTGAGCGAGCCGCCGACAAAATCAATGGCCTCGGCAATCTCGCGCGCCGAACGCTTCTCAGTTCCCTGGGTCAAGAGTTCGGCCGACATCTGCGCCACGCCCGGCATTCCCGGAGGATCCTTAATGGTTCCGGCGGAAAGAATTACAAGACGCACCGCGACCGCAGGTTCGCGATTGTCGCTCACGACGAAAACACGCAAACCATTGGTGAGCGTCTTGGTGGCGGCGTTTGGAAAGTGGAATGGCCGAGGGGCCGTAGGGCCCGGCATCTCGGGCACGAGCTTCACGCCCGGCGGAATGATACCCGTCCCGGTTTTCTGGTCTTGGTCCGCCGCGAGCTGGCTTGCGCCCGATGCCGGTTGCGGCTGCTGTGCCATCGCCGGTGAAACGGCGAATAGCGTCATCGCAAGAAAAACAGCCGAGCGCTTTGCGGCGCGCTTCATCATCGTCATTTGCAATTTCGTGTCCTCAAATTGTTTTTCCGGGCCGTTTCCCTCGCCAAAGAATCTACTGGGAGGGCGCGGCGGGAGAAACGAGCAAAACGGTCGCATGCTGCGATTCAAAATATTCCTTCGCGGCGCGCTGCACGTCCGCCTGCGTTACTTTCAGATAGCGGTCGAGCTCGGTGTTGACCAGAGCGGGATCTTTCCCGATTACGGCAGCCGAAGCCAGCGCCACGGCTTTCTCTTCATCCGTATCGCGGCCCAGGATGAATCCGGAAATTTCCTGGTTCTTGGCTTTCTCGAGTTCCTTCGCTTCGACCGGCTGCGCTTTCAGCTCGTCCAGGATTGCTTCGATCCCTTTTTCACCCTCTTCCGCCGTGTGCCCCTGATTCATGATCGCATACGCCCAGAAAAGACCCGGGTCCTCGGCGAAAACGCCAAAGCCCGCGGCCTGCACGGCGATCTGCTGTTTGTAAACCAGCGCCTGATAGAGAAGGCTGCTTTCGCCTCCGGCAAGAATGTTCGAAGCAAGATCGAGCGGGTAGGAGTCGGGCGCGTAACGCGCCGGAATTTTGTAGCCGATCACGGCTGCCGGAAGAGGCGTGTTGGAATACGATTTCTTGACGATGCGCTCTTCCGTCTGCGGCGGCTCCGAGGCATCAAGCCTCGGAATCGGCTTCGCGGACGCTGGAATGCCCTCGAAGTATTGTTTTGCCCACCCCAGAGCTTCCGCGGAATTGAAATCGCCGACGATCACGAGCGTCGCGTTGTTGGGCTTGTAAAACGTATTGAAAAAACCGCGCACATCCTCAATCGTCGCTTTGTTCAGATCGTCCATGCTGCCGATGGGCGTGTGATGATAGCCGTGCACGGTGAAGGCAGCCGCGCGCAGGTCCTCCTGCAAGTATCCGTACGGCTCGTTCTCCACGCGCACGCGCCGTTCTTCCTTCACCACTTCGCGCTCGGACTTGAAATTCGCCTCGTCCACATTGAGGCTGCCCATGCGGTCCGCTTCGAGCCACAGAACTCTCTCGAGATAATTGCTCGGGAAAGTTTCGAAAAAGTTCGTGGTGTCGTCGCCGGTTTCGGCGTTGTCGAATCCCCCGACGGCTTCAATGATCCGCGAATGTTCATCCGGCGCGACGTGCGCCGAGCCCTTGAACATCAAGTGCTCGAACAAGTGCGCGAAGCCGGTACGGCCGGGCCGCTCGTCCTTCGCTCCGACGTGATACCAAATCTGCAAATTGATCACCGGAACGGCGTGATCTTCGAGAAGTATCAATTGCAGGCCGTTTGCGAGTGTGTGCGTGGTGTATGCCAGCTTGGGCGGACGCACATCAGCCGTTTTCTCTTGCGCATTCCCCTGCGCGAAGAGCGCACCGGCGAAAAACGTCCCCAGCGATGCGGTTACACCCGCCGCCCAAAATATGGCCACACTCAGCCGCATCCATTTCTTCATACTCGATTGCTCCATCGAATAGGACTTACTTCGCCTGAAGACATCCAGAGGTAAAGGCCTAGTATCCTCGACGCTATACGCGAGTGTCAAACTACCGCGCCCGACCCGCGCCCTTCCACCGTTACAATCTTCGCTCGTCCTTGGTATTAGACGTGCTCCACCCGGAAAAGATTGCCGGCGTTTGCATGCACGAAACACCGCGCCTCGCTGAATCTTATTGTCCAAGAAAATGGCGTACTCTGAAACCATTCGATGCAGGCAGCCGCGGGGTGCACATGAAAAGCATGATTGGGCTTCTCGTCGTGGTCGTAATCGTGATTCTGGCTTATCAATTTTACTTTTCGAAGGCGCAATCTTCCGGCGTGGAAACTCCCGCGCAAACCATCAACATCGTGGGCGTCAAGAACGATCTGGTGGGCATCGCACAGGCCGAACGCGCCTATCAAGCCGAGCACGGCTCTTACGCTTCTCTCAATGACCTTACATCGAGCGGCGCCCTAACGATGCAGAACCGCAGCCGCCAAGGCTACACCTACGATGTGGAAACTTCCGCCCTGGGGTTTCGCGCTGTCGCGCACTGCCCGGCGGCGACGAACCCCGGCTGCGAGAGTTACTTCGTGGATCAGACCATGGAAGTTCAGCGCCTGCCTTAAGATTCTCGGCTGACGCACGCCCTCGCTTCAGGGAACATCTCGGCACTCTCCTTCGTACTTCTATCCGAAGCTTCACCTAAAGGAGAATTCACATGGAGCCCATCGGATTTGTTGCCGTCGTACTCTCGTTCTCAGTTCCTCTCGCTGTTATTTACGCCTGGTATCGCGCTCGAAAGCTGCGCACCGAAGAGCGGCTCGCGGCGATTGCCAAAGGTGTGCCGGTACCCATCGCGGAAGAATTGCCGCCGCACGCGCGTTCGCGCAAGGCTGGAATTCTGCTCACACTCGGTGGGTTGGGTTACGTTCTGACGTTTGTGCTGCTCGCGCGATTTGAGCGCGAAGCAATGGAAGCGGCGGTATTCGGCATCATTCCCATCTGCATCGGCATCGGTTATTTTCTGGATGCCGCGCTCGTGCGCCGCGAAATGCACCCATCGTCGTAGCGCGCTATCGGACTTTCGCCATTTTCAGCGCCGCACTCGGCGGCTGCCGGGGCGTTACGGTGTGCGCTTCTGGTCCGCCACCGTAACGCCGGCCTCGGCGTAATCCGTCGCCGGCAAATCCACGAACGTGACTTGGATGTTTTCGCGTTTCGCGCGGCCATCTTCGATCAGAGCCAGCGTGATGCGCTCGGCCAGTTTGCGCTTTTGTTCGGGCGTGCGTCCGGCAACCCAGGTGACCTGTACGTACGGCATGCCGCCTCCTAAGATTTCGCCCGCATTTTACAGAGAATTCACACAAAGTGGAAAACGCTTCCTCGCGTCAGGCCACACTCGCGGACGCCACCGGCAGCTTCGTCCCGCACTGCGGGCAATTCGACCAGCTTCGCTCCACGCCGCGCCCGCAATTCGGACACGTAGGCTGCAGCGCCGTGCCGCAATGCGGGCAGAACGTAAATCCGGACGGCACTAGTTGTGCACAGCCCGGGCACGCCTTGGGCATCGGACTTCGCAAAATAAAGTAAAGAATGATGCCGATGCCGTCGGGAATAAAAATCGCCAGCAGCGTCCACATCACGTAGCGCATTCCGCGCCGCTTCGCATCGCCATAGATGTAGCCGGCGAACAGCACGCTCGCTAGGATCAGCAGCGGGATGCCGTAGCTAAACAGGAATTGCAACCCTGGATTCCACGTGCGCAACTCGTGGTCGCGCGGCACCAGGACCGTGAACATGAGCGTCCCCAGTCCCAGATAAATGCTCAAGCCGGTTAGCCATGCAGCCCGCGGGATCACCCGCAGCTCATTCCGAAATCCGCTCATGCCAATCTCCTTTCCCGCCGCTTTTGCAGCGACAGTGCAACCGCGGCCGTGCCGCCCGCCAGCCACACAACCGACGTAAACACCGCGAACCCGAGCCACGCATGGTTCAACCGCGGGTCCAGCATTCCCAGCAAGCCGCCGCTAACCAGCCGCACCAAAGGCCAACTCAGCAGCGTCAGCGCCCAGGCAAACAACACCACGCTGACCATCACGATGCGATGCCACCGCCGCTCGGCTTCTTCCGCAAACCCGATTTCCGCTCGCGCCCGCGCTCGCTCCACAACGATTCCTCGGGGCTGGGGCGTCGGAAGGCGCCGCAACCCTCCGGCTAGAAGCCGCCAGTCCTCGAGTTCCGCAGCGCACGCCTCGCAAGAGCGCATGTGCTTCGTCACTTGCTCTTCTTCCGCGGGCTCGAGCGCACCCGCGGCCGCCAGAGCCAGCAATTCCCGGATTTTCTCGTGATCGTTCATTGCCAATTCTCTCCCGGGTAGTTCGTTTCAAGTGTCTGCCGCATCTTTTCCAGCCCGCGGCGCAATCGCGTTTTCACCGTGGAAAGCGGGACGTCCGTTACGTCCGCGATCTCCTCAAGCTTCATTTCTTCCTCGAATCGCAAGGTCATCACCTCGCGCTGGACCACCGGCAAAAGATCAAGCGCGATGGCCAGGCGGCTCGTGCGTTCGCGGTCAAGGATGCCCTCGAGGGCAGGACGCTCGCCGGACGGCAAGCGCGTTGCTGCCGACTCGCCAGGCGCCCCGGGAATCGGCTCGTCCAAACTCTCGGGCCGCATTCGCCGCAGATGATCGATGGCCAGATTTCGCGCCAGCGTAAAAAGCCAGGCGTCGAAATTCCGGCTGGGGTCGTACTTCCGAATTTTTTCCGCCACGCGCAGCCAGGTCAGTTGGAACAGGTCCTCAGCCTCGGCGGGTTCGCGCACAAGGCGCAGCAAATAACGGTAGAGCCGGTTCTGATAGCGCGCCAGCAGCGCTGAGAGCGCGTCCAGGTCCCCACGCCGAAGCTGGGCAACATCGCTATCGAGCCCCACGCGCCCCTCCCACGATATGGCTGCGCTGCCTATCATATCCATACTACGGGCGAGCCCCTGAAAAAGACTCACCTCCGGCAAGCTCGGTCTGAAGCCGCATAGCGCGCTGCCGTGTTAGAATGGACGCATAGTGCAGAAGGTTCTTCAGAGCCTCATCGACCTGCAGGCGGTGGACACGCGGCTGCACGATGTCCGCGCGCGGCTGGCCACCTTCCCGAAGAAAATCGCGGAGGTGGATGCCCGCGTCGCCGCCGCGAAAGGCGATGTCGAACACAGCAAAGCCGCGCAGCTCGCCACCGTAAAGGACCGCAAGAAATACGAGCTCGACGTCGAGGGCTGGAAAGAAAAAGTCCGCAAGTACAAAGACCAGACCTCCCAAATAAAAACAAACGAGGCCTATAAAGCCCTGCAGCACGAAGTGCAAATGGCCGAGGAAGAAATTGCCAAGGCCGAGGATCGCCTCCTCGAACAAATGGTTGCAGCCGAAGAATATGACCGCCGCATTAAATCCTCGGAAAAGGCGCTGAAGGAAGTGGAGGAAGTTGCCCGCGGAGAGCGCTCAAAGATCGAATCCACAAAAGCCGCCGCGGAAAAGGATCTCGCGGAACTTGATGCCGCGCGCGAGCGTGCCGTCACAGGAATTCCGGAAGACCTGCTGGATCACTACGATCGCATCATCAAGAAGCACAACGGCGTGGCGCTGGCCGAGGTTCGCGACGAGAAATGCACCGCCTGCGGCATGCGCGTCCGGCCTCACGTCTTTCAGGAAATGCGCCGCTTGAACAGCGAAGAAATGTTTCACTGCGAAACTTGCACGCGCATTCTCTACTACGTGGAACCCACCGTTTCCGCGGCCTCGGCTTCCCCGGCTCCCACCAACGCTCCGGCGAACTCGCTCCCCAATGAATAGCTTGCTCGCGGAAGCACGCGGAATGCGATTCGCGCCGCGCGCCTGCCACCTCAAAGGCCATGAAACAATATGACCCGGTCCTCGAAGTCCTCACCGCCGGGCAGCGCGCAATTATTTTCGGACTCGCATCTTCCCGCGCCGCCTGCAGCCGTTCATATCGCGAATATTGATGGCGCATCGCGCGGCAATCCTGGCCCCGCTTCTTACGCCGTGGTTCTTCGCGGTCCCGACGGCAAGATTGTTCTCGAGCTGGCAAAAAATATCGGCCGCGAAACCAACAATGTCGCGGAATACTACGCTCTGCTCGCCGCGCTCGATTACGCCACTACGCACGGCATTAACGCCCTGCGCATTCGCAGCGATTCCGAACTTCTCGTCCGGCAGATGCAGGGCCGTTACAAAGTGAAAAGCGCGGACTTGAAGCCTCTTCACGAGCGCGCCGCGAAACTTGCCCGGCAGTTGCAATATTTCAAGATCGAGCACGTCCGGCGCGAATTGAACACGGACGCGGACGCGCTCGCAAACGTCGCGTTGGATCAAACCGGCGCCGCGAAGTACGAGAGCAAAACTTCGAGGACTGCCGCGTCCGCGCAAAACGCAGGGCAGCCTCACCACGCTTCATCAAATTCGCCCGCGAGTGCTTCCCGAACGACTTCAACTTTTCGCGCTCGATTCCAGAATGGTGTGCTGGTTCCGGCCGAACCGCTGGATCTTCCGGAAGGAAGCGAAGTCACCATCGATCTCCGTATCTCACTGAATAAATAGGCTTTACCGTCTTTCCTCGACACTTTCCACGAATCCGATTCCCCGGACCCTGGTACCAACGCTCTATTGTTCATATTTATAACCGGACGTTACCTTAGTTCTTCCGGAATAAACTGTGACTGCCTTACTCGACAAGCTGCCGACGATTCTGATTCTTGCTGTTTTGGTAGGGATCTTTCTATCCCTGCGAAAGCACGCCCCTTCGGCTAGCATCCGTCTCTGGACCTACGCCTGGGCCCTGATTTTTCTGCACTTCTTCCTGCAGGCATTCGAAACCCACACCGGCACTCTCGAACAAGTTCTCGAATCCATTGATCTCGCCGCGCTCGAACTCTCCGGAGTTGTGTTTGTCGCTTCTTTGGGAGTGGCGGTCGAAAACCGCGCAAAGCGCCTGGGACTCTTTTTGGTGATCGGGGTGCCAACCGTTTTTCACGCGTTCGCGGCCACTTTCGATTGGCACATGCCCTGGCTCATGTCCGCAGCCCTGGGTCTCATCTTTCTTGGCGGCGCCGCCTTTTCGCTCTTGACCTACAAAAGGCCGCCGCCATTTAACATCGGCGTTGCGATAATTTCCTGCCTCGCGGGCGTCTGGGCTATTCATGACCAGTTGCGCGGCAACGCGGACTTCGGCATCACCGCAATTCTTACGCTCTTCTTCGCCCTTTGCGGGCTCCTGTTCTGGAAACGCTACCCGCGGTCTTCGCCCGGAGTGATCGCCGTCTCCGGCGGATTCATCGCCTGGGGCGCGGTGTTCCCACTCGGCGCGATGTTCGCCGCCTACTGGCCAAAGCTGCAATTGAATCCGGAACTCTGGAACGTCCCGAAATTTTTCGTGGCCTTCGGCATGGTGCTGACCCTCCTCGAAGACAAGTCCCGCATCGTCGAACAAGCCAGTGCGCGCGAACACGCAGAGAATATGCTCTTGCAGCGCCTTTCGCACATCACTTCGCGGCTGCTTGCGGGAAAAGATCCCGCCGCGCTTTGTGCGGAAGTCGCCGCAGCCGTCACCGATGCGAGCAGTTTCCGCAAAGCCGCGCTGCTTCTGGCGCGCGACGACCGCTCGTTCCACGTCGCCGGCTCGAACGGGTTCACCGCGGCTGAGATCGAAGCCCTGCAGGAACGCGCGAGAAATTGCACCGTCGAAAAACTCAAGGCCTTGTGCGACATCGACGCGAAAGTGGGAAACAATTCCTATCTTTTGTCGCTCCCGCACAATGAAGTCCTCATTCCTCTTATTTCCTGGCGCGGCTCCTACGTAGGATGTCTCTTTCTATTTGGCGCGTCGGACGGCCCTTTGCCCGACCCCTCCGAGATGGTGAAGCTTGAGGTGCTGGCCTCCGACCTGGCCGTCACCATCGAAAACACGCGGCTGCACCATCAGCTCGTGCGCGCGGAAAAGCTCGCCGCGCTGGGCCAGTTGGTCGCGGGCGTGGCTCACGAACTCAACAATCCACTCACCGGGATTCTGGGCTATTCGGAATTGCTCGTCGAAGAAGTTCAGGAAGAAAAACTTTCGAAGCGGTTGCAGAAACTCCGGCACGAAGCGCAGCGCATGAAACGCATCGTGGACGGCCTGCTGCGGTTCGCCCGCCAGAATAATCCCGCAACTCGCGCTGCGGATATGGAAGCCGCGTTACGTGACGTCGTGCAGCTTCGCGAATACCATCTTCGCAAGCTCGCCATCACCATTGACGTCCAGATGGATCCCAATCTCCCGAAAATCGCCATCGGCGAAGACGAATTGAAGCAGGTGCTGCTGAATATTCTGAACAACTCCATAGACGCAGTGGAAGAAAGCGCGCAGCGCTCCATTCGTATCCGCGCTTCGCGGCACGACGATCGCGTGGTGATTCAGTTCGAAGATTCGGGTCCGGGCTTCTCCGAACTCAACCGTGCGTTCGATCCCTTCTTCACCACCAAGCCCGTGGGCAAAGGCACCGGTCTCGGCCTCAGCATCTGCTACGGTATCGCACAGGAATGCGGCGGCGAAATCCTCCTCGCAAACAAGCAGCCCTATGGCGCGAGCGTCACCCTGGAGCTGCCCGTAGCCGTGTCCGCGATACAGCCCGTCATCGGACTGTCCGCTTAACTAGCTTAGTTTTGCTTGGCCGCCTGCGCCATCAAGTTCGAATCTGATTTTCCGTGGTCTTCTACTGCGGGGCTTTTCAGAATGTACGAGCGGTAGAGCGTGTCGCGCTGCGCCGGCAGGTAGCCGGCGTCGGAAATGATGCGCCGAAGTTCCTCTTCGTTCGTGCGGTTGCGCACTCCGGCGGCGTACACCACATTTTCCTCGATCAGGATGCTGCCCACGTCGTCGGCGCCAAACTGCAATCCGACCTGGCAGATTTTGATTCCCGGCGTGAGCCAGCTCGATTGGATGTGGTCGATGTTGTCGAGATAGAGCCGGCTGATGGCGAGCGTCTTCAGGTAATCGAACGCCGTGGTTTCCGGAATCTTTTTTCCCAGCGGCGTATTTTCCGGCGCGAAAATCCAGGGAATAAACGCGGTGAACCCGCCCGTGTCTTCCTGTATCCTGCGCAGCAGTTCGAGATGGTTCACGCGATGCCGAATATTCCTCGCCGCAGCCGAACATCATCGTCGCTGTGGTGCGCATGCCGAGCGAGTGCGCCGCGCGATGCACCTCTACCCATTCCTCGGACCGGCACTTCAACCGTGAAATCCGCGCGCGTACTTCGTCATCCAGAATTTCGGCTCCGCCGCCCGGAATCGAATCCAGCCCCGCATCACGCAGTCGCGCGATCGTGTCGTGCAGGGAAAGCCCGGACACTTCCGCGATGCAGGTGATCTCCGGCGCTGAAAAACAGTGCAGATGGCACCTGCGGAAAGCGCTCCTTGATCGAGCTGCAGCATGTTTTCGTAGAACTCGATGTGCAGGTCCGGATGCAAACCGCCCTGCATCAGAACGCCCGTGCCGCCCAGGTCCAGCATCTCCTCGAATTTTTTCGTAGATGGTCTCGAGCGGCAGGATGTAGCCGTCCTTCGCGCCGAGCGGCCGGTAGAACGCGCAGAACGAACAGTATTCCGTGCAGAAATTCGTGTAGTTGATGTTGCGGTCGATCTGGTATGTCGCCACGCGCGGGTCCGTCTTCTGCCGCCGCACTTCGTTCGCAGCCATGCCGATGCCGATCAAATCGTCGGAGTTGAAAAGATCGAGTGCTTCCTGCTGAGTCAGCCCCATTTGCATTTCCCTTTTGCTACGACCGCAATCAAATCAAGTAAACCGGATTGTGTGTCCTTACGATTCCTTCGCGCAGCACCACGCCGTAAACGCCCGCGCATCCCTCATGCCGAAGCGCCACTTTCTGCAGCACCTGGGGCGCCACCGCCGCGGTATCCGGATCGAGCGTGATCATCACGCAGCGCTCGTCCTTCTTCACCAGTTGCAGCGTCACGGTATCGCCGATCTGCAGCTCTCGCCCGATAAGCTCGTCCTCATAAAACGGCCGCTCGTTGTCCCAACGCACATAAAAGTTAGCACGAAATCGCCGCGGATCGAGATTTATACCGGTTTCTTCCGAGAGCGCCCGCACCGTGGCCAGCCCGAACACCGAAATCGGGCGCGCGTCCGTCTGGCTGCGCTCTGAAAACCGCAGCCGCAGCGACCGCCCGAATCGTTCCTCCAGGTACTTGGTGAACTCCGGATGGCCCATGCCGAATTTTTCGCCTTGCGGAGTCGTCACTTCCGTAGCATACCGTTCCGCATCGGGATTTTCCTCCGCGATGGGCGGCGGATCGAGAAACCGCGGACGAAAAAGAATCAGCTCGTGCCCTTGCCTCCCCGTCATCCACGGAAAATTCGAGCGGTTGCCGTTATCGATGAAAGCGAAAACGCGGTCGCCCACCACGCCAGCGAAGCTCACGCGCGCCTCGTCCAAATCCTCGCCCGCCATGCTCTTCACCGGATACCTGCGCAGGATATTTAGCTGGCCGACGCGCTCCAAATCATCACGCTCCGCGCCGCGCCGTGGATTTCGCGGGTGACGCGGCGAATTCGACCGGCTTCAGGCGCGGAATCAGTCCGGCCGCCGCGGCCTTCTCGTAATAGATGCGCAGGCCGTCCAAGTATTCTTCGTCCAGATCGAAGTGAACGTTCTCCGTCAAGTAACGCTCAAGCGCGCCCACAGGTAAATCGAGCTTGATCGAAGCGCCTTCGGCGATTTCCCGTTTGCGCGCGACGCCGTACTCCTTCGACGCCTCGAAATCGGCCACAAGTTCAGGCGTGATCAGATCGCGCCGCGCCGCCCAAATCGCCAGCACGCATGGCTTCCCGGTCATTTCCTGCCACTGGTACGCCACGTCGTAAACGAAAATCGTTTCGAATCCGGGAACGGGCAGTTCGTCCGGATCGCCTTGGCAGCACTGCTCGCCGCTCGGCAGCTTGCCTGACAGAGAGTCCATCTTCACCGCGATGCGCAGCGCCGGGTCGCCGATCACCAAAGCGGCATCCGCGTGTTTCAGCATTTCGGACGGGTTCGGCGGGGCGTCCACAAATTCCGGATCGATTTTCCACATTCCCGCCGCGAGCAGCCGCACGAGCGCCGCCGAGCTGCGCGAACTCGTGTCCAACGCAAAACGCTTCACCATTTCAATCGGCTTCTTCGCCACCACCAGGATGCTTCGAACCTCACCCTTCGCCGCCACAGACATTCCCGGCAGCACGACGATATTTTCGATGCGCTGGTATTCGATCGCCGGGATGATCGCCACGTCCGTATCGCCACGGCGCAACGCTTCGGCGCATTGCGATGGCAGCGTGAACGAGAGATCATACTTTCCCGTGAGCGGCCCGTCCGTGAATCCCCACACCAGCGGCGCTGTATTCAGAAATTCGACAATCGAAATGCGAAGTTTCGGCACCAGCATCCTCAAGACATCAAAACGTCGAAAAACTCAATATAGCACATTAACTTCGAGCTCTTTCGCTGCGAGGAAAAGCGCTTTTAGGGCCACGGCGGAAACCGCACCACTTCATCTTCCGTGGGAATTTCCATCTCGTGCACCACCGGCGTGTCGTGCGATTCCGAGGATTTCCAGGTCCAGCCCTTGCCTTGCACTTCGAACGAAACGAAAGCGTACGGAATTCCCTCGCACGCAAGTTCCGAGCTCGCGTTGCAAATATCGAAATGAAGATGCGGCTCGGACGAATTCCCGGTATTGCCGATAAGCCCGAGAACCTGTCCCACGTGAACGCTGTCGCCGACTTTCACGCGCAGCGATCCCGGCTGCATATGCGCGTAAAACGCGAATAGCCCGTCGCCGATGTCCACGATCACGTGATTTCCGCCAATCGTCTCGAGCGTGATCGGCACCGCCAGCGATTTTGCCCCCGGCGTATTTTGCGGAAGTCCGTCCTTGATCTGGGTGACGGTTCCGCTGGCCACCGCGTGAATCTCCGAGCCGTACGCGCGGTAATTCTTGTTGTCGCTCGGATCGTCGTGGTACGTCTTCCCATCCGGAAAAAACTCCACCCAATCAATCGCGAAGCGCTGCGAAATAAAGACGCGGCCGTTGACGGCAATCAGCGCCCGCCGGTGCAGCGAAGCGTTCGATGGGCCGTTCCCCGCAAGCCAATCCGCTCCATTCACCGGCGGCTCGATTTTTCTCACCGGCTTACGCTCCACGGTCTCCGGCTGCGTATCAACCGAAAGCGCCTCGGGATAATCTCCGATCTTCGCGCTGATGCGGTGGCCGATTGACGCCGGCACGTCCTCGAGCTTGTCAAAGTTCACCCACATATAGATGACCGCAAACTCCCCCGGCCCAATCGTCGCAGAATCCTTCGGCTCGTCTCCTGGATGAACGACCATTTCATGCAGGTCCGCGCCAGCAAAACTCGCCAGTGTCTTCCTGTCGCTTGCGGAATCGCCCGCAACCACATCCAAGCGCGTAAGCGCGCAATCCCACTTTCCCAGGTTCGCTACATGCAGTTCATAAACCAGATGCCATTTGCCGTCCGCCTTGAACGCCGTTGGCGCGATAGGAATCACCACGTCCAGCGGAACCGCAATCGGCTTCGGCGTATGCTCGTGCGTTTCGGCTGCTCCGGCGCCTGACTTCGGCGTCTCCTCGGCCTTCGCGCGCTTGAAATCGAGCGGTTGCGCCGGAACGCCCGTCTGCGTCCACATGCCCTCAATTTCCGTGCGTTCCTTATTCAGCTTGCCTTCGTACAGGCCGCCAACGCGATTCACCTGGAATTTCACTTTGTTGACGTCGAGTGAAGCTTTCTCAATCGGTAGCACGGCGTGTTGGTCCACGCTGTTGAGTTGCCCGGAAAGTGTGCCGTCGCTCGCCTTATTGATTGTTACGATCAGGTGAAGCTGGCCGCCCAGCGTTCCAGTCCACATGCCTTCGAGCCCTTTGTTAGCCGGGGTGTTCTGCGCCAAGGCGCTCAACGCACCTATTCCAGCGGCCGCAGCAAACAGCAAAGCAGCGAGCGCGAACGCAATCTTCACTTGAATCTCCTTCGAACCACGCGCCGACATTCTCACGTCAGAATCGTGCTATGTCCAGTACGACCTCTCACCAGTTGACAAGGACACTCCGGCGAACGGTAAGACTACGCACAGTGCGCACGCAGCCCCTACGTATTACTCCGGGTAGACAATCCAGCAACTCCCTGCGTACCCTCTGCCACTAGGCGAATCTTTCCTCTCGATGCAACCCGACCAATACTTGGGATGGGTGGCGCTGGCCTTGACGCCAGGTCTCGGCGCGCGCACGGCCGGAAAGCTGCTCCGCGAAATGGGCAGCCCTGACGCCATTTTTAATTCCTCGCTCACGGCGCTAGAAGCCCACCGCCTGCCCGCCGCTGTCGCCCAGGCCATCCATTCGCGTCAGCCATTGAGCGCTGCGGCGAAGGAATTGGCGCAAGCGCAAGCTGCTGGTTGCCGGCTCCTTACGTGGGACGAGCCTGAGTATCCTCAGCGCCTCCGCGAGATTTACGATCCTCCACCTCTCCTGTATGTCCCTGGAAACATTGATCTTCTAAGTCGCCATTTGATTTCTGTCGTCGGGGCGCGTCGTCCGACCCCTTATGGGAATCAAATGGCTGAAAGGCTGGCCAGGGATTTGGCCGATCGCGGCCTCGTGATTTCGAGCGGCTTGGCGCGGGGAATCGACTCGAGCGCCCACAAAGGCGCCCTTAGTTCGAGTTCAGGCTCGACGATCGGCATCCTCGGATGCGGCATCGATGTCGTGTATCCCAAGGAGAATAAGAAGATTTTCGAGGAAATGTCCAAGCGCGGCGCGATCATCAGCGAATTTCCCATGGGCACGTTTCCGGCGCCCCAGAATTTCCCGATTCGGAACCGGATCATCGCGGGAATGGCGCTCGGAGTTGTCGTCGTCGAAGGAGCGCAGTATTCTGGTTCCTTGATTACAGCGCGCCTGGCCATGGAATTCGGTCGCGAAGTCTATGGCGTGCCGGGCAACGCCACGCAACCCTCCAGCTTCGGCCCGAATCAGCTTATCAAGCAGGATGCTAAGCTGGTAACCGGCTGGGAGGACGTCATCGAGGAGCTGCCCACTCCAATCCGGGCCGAGCTTTTGCCGGTTGAGTCGGCGAACTCTGAAGAAAGAACCCTATTAGTGCAACAAAGCTTGGCGCCGCCGGAGAGGTCGCTTTACGACCTCTTGGCCGAAGACGAATCGCGCCATATTGACGATTTAATGGAGCTTTCAGGGCTGACATCCTCCGAAGTGCTGGCGGCGCTATTTGACTTGGAGCTGAAAGGCGTGGTACGCCAGTTGCCGGGTAAGCAATTCTTGAAAGTCCTGTTGTAACCTTCCAGGGGATAGCAGGCTAGGATGAGAGTGCGCCGGATAGCCTGCCGGCGCCGAAATTCATTACGGACTTTTTAACGAGGGACACGAGAGCAGCATGGGACGATCGCTAGTAATTGTCGAATCGCCTGCCAAGGCGAAAACTATCAATAAATATCTCGGCCGCAACTATACCGTGAAGGCCTCTTACGGCCACGTCATGGACCTGCCGAGGAAGACGATAGGTATCCTTCTGCCCGGCGAACAAAACGGCAAAGGCAAAAAGAAGAAGCGCAAAGCCAAGGGCAAAGGCAAGGGCGCAGAAAGCGCTCCGGAGAAGAAGGCCCCGAAGCCGGTCGTGGTCAATTCGACAAACATCTTCGAGCCCAAGTACGAAGTCATTCCGGGAAAAATTAAAGTCATCAACGAGCTGAGGAGAGCGGCCCAGGGCGCCGACGCTATCTACCTCGCGGGCGACCCGGACCGCGAGGGCGAAGCCATCTGCGCGCATCTCGAAGAAATCCTGAGCAACCCTCGCGAGTATTCCAATCTCAAGGCCGAAGAAGACGGCGACAAAGCGAAAAACGGGGAAGCCCCCAAGAAAGAACCAAAAATCACCAAGGCCCAACTCGTAGTTCCGCCGATCCATCGCGTGATGTTCAACGAAATTACTCAGAAAGCCATCAAGGCCGCATTCGAGCATCCGCAAAAAGTGGATGCGCACTTGGTGGATGCGCAGCAGGCTCGCCGCGTTCTCGACCGCATCGTCGGCTACAAAGTTTCGCCGCTGCTTTGGAACAAGGTTCGCCGCGGCCTTTCCGCCGGGCGCGTGCAGACCGTCGCGCTGCGGCTCATCGTCGAGCGCGAACTCGAAATCCGCGCGTTCGTGCCGCGGGAATACTGGACCATTCACGCACTCTTAGGCGCCGGCGAGCCGCCATCGTTCGAAGCCAAGCTCATTAAGTACAAGGGCCAGGACATCGAAGTGCCGGACGAAGCCGAAGCCCAGCGGATTTTGGCTGCCGTTCAGCACGCGATCTGGCGCGCTTCGAGCGTCACGCAAAAAGAAAAGCGCCGTTTCGCTCCGCCACCTTTCACCACTTCGAAGCTGCAGCAGGCTGGTTACAATCGCCTGCGCTTCACCGCCAAGCGCACCATGACGCTCGCGCAAAAACTGTATGAAGGCGTCGAACTCGGCCAGGAAGGTTCCGTCGCTCTTATCACCTACATGCGCACGGACTCCGTAAAAGTCTCTACCGACGCCCTGGCGCAAGTGCGCGATCACATCGGTTCCGCTTACGGCGAGAAATATCTCCCGGAAAAGCCGAATTTCTTCAAATCGAAAAAAGACGCGCAGGAAGCTCACGAAGCCATTCGCCCCACTGATGTCGCGCGTACCCCTGAAAGCGTGAAGCCATATCTCGACGAATCCATGTTCCGGCTCTACCAGATGATTTGGCAGCGCTTCGTGGCTTCGCAAATGGTTCCCGCCGTCTTCGATCAGACCAGCATCGACGTGGACGCCAACGATTACACTTTCCGCGCCACTGGTTCCGTCCAGAAATTCGACGGCTATCTCGCCGCCTATCAGGCCGTGAAAGAAGAAGAGGAGAAGGACGACGAAGCGGACGCGGCGGGCAATCGCCTCCCGCCTGTGCGCGAGGGTGAGGAACTTCGCCTCGAGACAATTCGTCCCGAGCAGCATTTCACCGAACCTCCTCCGCGCTACACGGAAGCCACGCTCGTGAAGGAGCTCGAAGAAAAGGGCATCGGCCGCCCGTCCACTTACGCGACGATTATTTCCACCATCGTCGATCGCGAGTACGTCACCAAGGACCAGGGCCGCTTTACGCCCACCATGCTCGGCGAACGCGTCAGCGTTTTGCTGGTCAAAAGTTTCGAGGATATCTTCGACGTCGGCTTCACCGCCCGCCTGGAAGAAGAGCTCGACGAGATTGAAGAAGGCAAACTTCCCTGGCGGCAGGCGGTGAAGGAATTCTGGGATCCGTTCGTGCTCGACTTGGATCGCGCGGACGGCGAAATGCTTTCCTACAAGGCCGGCATCCCCACGGGACAGAAATGCGAAAAATGCGGCCAAGGCGAATTGCTCGAGCGTATCAGCCGCCACGGCTTTTTCCTCGGCTGCAATCGCTATCCCGAGTGCGACTTCATCAGAGATCTTTCGCCCGAATTGCCTGCCGAAACTGAGGGCGAAGTTAAAACCGAATACTGCGACAACTGCGGACAAGAGATGGTGATGAAGCGCGGGCGCTTCGGCGCATTCCTCGCATGTAAAGGCTACCCGGAATGTAAAACCACTCGCCGCCTGGTCACCGGCACGCGCACAGCGCGCCAGCCCGACGTTCGGCTCGACGAAAAATGCCCGCTCGACGAAGGCCAGCTGCTTCGACGCCAGGGACGCTTCGGCGATTTCATCGGCTGCGAAAATTATCCCAAGTGCAAATACACGCGGCCCATCACGCTCGGAATCAAGTGCCCCAAGTGCGGCGAAGGAGAATTTGTTCGCCGCGGAACCGCGAAAGGCCGCGGGCGCGGACGCGTCTTCTACGGCTGCAGCCGTTATCCTGATTGCGATTTCACCACGCCGCATGAACCAATCAACGAGCCGTGCCCCAAATGCGGCGCTCCATTTATCGTCGAAAAGCGCACGAAGGCCGGCAATTTCCGCTCCTGCATCAAAGAGGGATGCGATTGGGAGATTGACACGCCCGAGTCGCTGCCCGCGCCTCCTGTGCCTGCAGCGTCACCTGCTTCTCCCGAGCCGCAGCTCGCTCGCTAGGAGTTCCGTGAATTTTGCTAACGCGTCACGGTCCCTTCACGCATTGCGTGGTCTGATAACAGCGATTTGAAATCGAAATAGGTCGGTGCGCCAGTTGGGCGCATCCAATCTACATAACCGTAATTCGGACAAGTCCATCAATCCAGGGTTTTCCAGGAGTAAAGGAGCGAGGAGTCTCTATATTTATGAACGATAAAACTTTGAAGCACTATTTATTCGCCAGTGATTTCGACCAGACTTTGACCTTCAACGACTCTGGGTACGTCCTGAGCGAAATCGTCGGCATCCCGACCGAGGAATTCGAGCGCAAAGCCGCCGGGATGGCCAAGATCAATCTGGTCCAGCAGGGCGCCGAGCTCGCTTATCTCCTGCTGCACGATCCTGAATTCCGCTCCCGCGTCCGCAAAGAGCATTTGTATGAAGTCGGGAAGCGCATTCGCCTGAAAGAGAATATCGGCATGCTCGACGAGATTCTCGATCACGGCATCGACGGATTTCATTTCGATTTCTCCATCGTCTCCGCCGCTCCGGTCGAGGTCATCACTTCGGCACTCGAAGGAATCATTCCGCCGGAACGCATCTACGGAACGGAGTTCAAGTACAAGAGCTCTGGCGAAATCGATACCATCGTCCGCGCCCGCGCCGGATTCGGCAAGGTCGCCATACTCGACCAGCTCCAGGCCAATCTGAAAATCGGCCCCGACCATATCATTTATGCGGGCGATGGGAGCTCGGACATTCACGTCATGCTGCACGTCAACGCCCGCGACGGTTTCACCATCGCGGTTTCCGAGACCAAGCATGTAGCTCACATCGCCAAGCGCACCGTGCTCGGCAACAACGCCATTGTCGTGCTCGTGCCGATTCTGCAGAAAATTGCCGGATGGCAGCGCCCGCAAGTCCGCGAATTCCTGGAGTCGCACGGATTTTTGATTCAGGAGTGGGACAGCGTGCGCACTGACTGGCTCACGCTCCGCCCGGCAGTCAGTCCGTCCGTGCACGCCGGGGTCGCCGAATAGCAGCGAGAGATAGACTGGGCTCATTCGTCGCCGCGCTCACGCAACCTCCGCGATTTCTTTCCTGCGCTCGCATCCGCTTCGGCCTATAATTTCGCGGGGAGCGGACTCGCCGCATGAAAAAGGTCCTCGAAAAATTCATCTACTATCTGCGCTACGAACGCAACGCTTCTCCTCAAACCATCATCGATTATCGCGGCGATATCGAGCTCTTCCGCAAATTCCTTTCGCCGCCCGGAGAAAAGACGCCGTCCCTCACCGACGTGGACCACCGCATCATCCGCGAATTCGTGAGTTGGCTTTACGACCGCAAGCTGCAGAAAACGACCGTAGCGCGGAAACTTGCCGCTCTGCGCACTTTCTTCAAATTCTGCGTGCGCGAAGGCATCACGAAACAAAATCCTGCGCGCCTGGTAAGCACTCCCAAACTTCCCAAGCGCGTACCTCGCGTTCTGACTGCGGAAGAGCTAAACAATTTTCTCGACACTCTCGCCGGCGGCCCCGGCGGGACGAAGTACGCTCAGCGCGCCAAGCACCAGACCAACCAGGACGCCATGCTGATTCCCCGCCGCGATCGCGCCATCCTGGAATTGCTCTACGCTTCGGGACTGCGCGTCAGCGAACTCGTCGGCCTCACGCTCGGCAACCTCGACCGGCGTGGGCAAATGCTGCGCGTCCTGGGCAAGGGACGCAAGGAGCGCGTGATCCCCTACGGCGGAAAAGCGCAGGAGGCGCTCGAAGCTTACTGGGACGTTCGCGCCCAGCTTCTGGAGCACCCGCGCACAACGCCCGCTCCCGAATCCGTGTTTCTGAATCATCGCGGCGGCCGGCTCACGCAAAAATCCGTTCGCGTGATCGTGAAAAAATATGCGCGCCTCGCCAACGTGAACTGGAACCTGCATCCTCACTCCTTGCGGCACGCCTTCGCCACGCATCTTCTCGCCGACGGAGCGGACCTCCGCGCCATTCAGGAACTGCTCGGCCACGTTTCGCTTTCCACCACGCAGCGTTACACGCAGGCCAGCATCGAACAGCTCATGGCGGTGTACGACAAAGCCCACCCGCACGCCTGATTTTTTCGCTGCCATTTTTTCGCTACCTAACTTTTTTCGCTGCCTTATTTATTAGCTAGATGTTGAGCGTGAGCGATGTTGCGGGGATGAAATTGTCGGTGCGGCTGGTTTGCGGGACTGGCGCGGGAAGCGGCATTTTCGAGCGGTCCACTGGATTGTAAAGCGTGTCGCGCTCGACCGGAACGCGGCCGGCGGCGCGGATCAGACGTTCCAGCTCGGCGCGCGACATGTGTTCGGGCGTGGTGGCGCCGGCGTCGTGGTAGATTTTTTCTTCGACCACGGTGCCGTCGAGATCGTTTGCGCCAAACCGCAGCGCGACCTGTGCGATGCGCGGCGTGAGCATGATCCAGTAAGCTTTGATGTGATCGAAATTATCGAGCAGTAAGCGCGAGACGGCGATGGTTTTCAGGTCGTCGAAGCCCGTGGGATTCGGAATGTGCGAGAGCCCCGTGTTCGCAGGATGAAACGCGAGCGGAATGAAGGCGACAAATCCGTGCGTGATGTCCTGCGTCGCGCGAAGCTGAAGCAGATGATCGACGCGCTCTTCGTTAGTTTCGATGTGGCCGTAGAGCATGGTGGCATTCGAGCGCAGGCCGATTTCGTGCGCGGTGCGCGCGATTTGCAGCCACATTTGGCCGCTGACTTTGTGGTCGCAAATAATTTTCCGGACGCGCGGATGAAAAATTTCAGCGCCGCCGCCGGGAAGCGAATCCACGCCCGCCTCTTTCATCTTGAGCAGCGTGTCGCGGATGGAAAGTTTTGAAATGCGCGCGTAGTAGCCCACCTCGACCATGGTGAAGGCTTTCAGATGCACCTGCGGAAAGCGCTGCTTCAGGCCGCGAATTAGTTCCAGGTAATATTCGAACGGCAAATCGGGATGCAGGCCGCCGACAATGTGAAATTCCGTGGCGCCTTCACTGACGCCTTGCGCGGCGCGCTGCCAGATTTCGTCGAGTGCGAATGTGTAAGCGCCGGGAGAATCGGGCGAGCGCCCGAAGGCGCAGAGTTTGCAGTGCGCGACGCAGACGTTCGTGGGATTGATGTGGCGATTGACGTTGAAGTAGGTGACGTTGCCGTGCTTCTTCTCGCGCACGAAATTCGCGAGCCAGCCCACGGCGAGCAAGTCGTGCGACTGGTAGAGCGCGAGGCCGTCTTCCGCGGAGAGACGTTCGCCGGCGAGAACCTTTTTCGCCACCGGCTCGAGCCGCGCGTCCTGGAAAGCGTGGGCCGCTGGAACCGCTGGTGCGTCGAGTTGTGCTTTGGTCGCCATTGTTTCGCCTAATGCGCTAGGGCCGCATCACGAATGTTGCCGCGCCCCAGAAAAGCAGGAACAATAAACTAATATAGCCATTCACGGCGAAAAACGCAGCATTCATTTTGCTCAGGTCGTCGGGTTTCACGAGCGAATGCTCGTAGGCCAAAAGTGCGGCGACCACGGCGATGCCGGCCCACGCGGGCCACGGCAGATGAAAGCTGATCGCAAGCCACGCAAGCAATCCGACCATCACGACGTGCATCAAGCGCGCGAAGACGAGAGCGCGCGCAACGCCGAATTTTTTCGGAATCGAATGCAGCCCGACGGTCTTGTCGAATTCCACGTCTTGACAAGCGTAGAGCACGTCGAAGCCGCCGACCCAGAGCGTGACCGCGGCGCAGAGAATCAGCATGCGCCAATCGAGCGAACCGCGAATGGCGATCCATGCAGCCGCGGGCGAAATGCCGAGGCAAAAACCGAGCACGAAGTGCGACCAGGAAGTGAAGCGCTTGGTGTAGGAATAAAAGAACAGTATCGCGAGCGCGACGGGAGAAAGTTTGAGCGCAAGCGGATTGAGTTGCCACGCGGCGATAACGAGCAGTGCCGACGCAATCACTGTGAACATCCAGGCGAAGCCGACGGAAAGTTCGCCGCGCGGCAGAGCGCGATTCGCGGTGCGGGGATTGCGCGCGTCATATTTCAAGTCGGCGATGCGGTTCATGGTCATCGCGGCGGAGCGCGCGCCGACCATGGCAACCACGATCCACAGAATTTGCCGCCAAGTGGGCAGGCTGCCGGCGGCGCGGGCGGCGAGAAGCGCTCCCACGAGCGCAAAAGGCAGCGCGAAAACGGAGTGCTCGAATTTGATCATCTCGAGGACAGTGCGGATGGGGTTCTTTTTCATCGCGCGATCCCGTTTGCGGCGTCAAAATTGAGAGAAAAAGCGCTCGAAAGGCGGATTTTGAAAAGTGCTGAAATTTGGCGATTAGAACGAGCCGCCATCGTTTGTTTTCTATAAGTTAGCTGGAGTTCTAATCGTAGCGTTTGGCGATTAGAAGTGCGGTTTACAGTCGGTAGTTGATAGTCAATAGTTGGAAGCGAAAGCCGCGAAACGAGTGCGGCCGAGCGAGCGAGACCCTCGCCCACCTGCTCCGACTGCGCGCCGCATTTGCCAAAAATAATCACGATTCACGCTAGCACTATGCGCGCGGAAATGTCCAGTGGTTGGAGCCTGTGGACGGAGGCGCGAGAGCGGGTTCGGCACGCGCCTGGAACGCGAAAATCTAGGCGAAGGATTCAGCGGCGCACACCGCCGACACGTTAGGTCACCCTCCGCAGCGTCAGCTTCGCTTCAGGGCAAGAAGGCGGCCGCTACGAGGGCAAGACAGAAGGAGTCGCGCGCAAGGCGCGGTGGCGGTCGAACCACCAGGCCCAGGGAGTGAGGATTGCTACCGCGATGATGCCGGGCCAAGCGATTTCTCCGACGCTCGGCGGCGGGCTGCTGAAGCGGTCTCCGATATAGGACACGAGCAATAAAGCAACGTAGGCGATGAATGCGTATTGGCCGATGCGGTCGCGGGCGCGCGTGGTGCGCACGTAGAGCCAGATGCCGACGGCGAACATAAGGAACTCCACGACCATCGTTCCTGCAATCGAATTCCACAATCCCAGACCGTAACGCGGGCCGCCGGGATAGAGCGGCATGTCCGGGCCGTGCGTGATCCAGTCAAGTATCCAGTGGCTGACGACGCCGATCCAGATGACGACGGTGCCGGGCCAGTAGCGCGTGAGGAGTTGGTAGACCAGCGCGAAAGCGGTGGCCCACATGATGGACATCAGCAAACTATGGGACCACGGGTAGCTGACGAAATCGAAGGGCGTGAAGCGCGTGTTGCCGGGATCGATGCGCACCTGTTCCCAGCCGAGGAGCAGGAAGACGGGCCAGAGCATGTCGAGGAATATGGGCGCGGCGATGAGGATAGCGAGGTTGGTGCGCGGCGCGAATTTCTTGGCGGCGAAACCCACGGCGAAGTGGCCGATGAACATGTAGGAGAGTTTACGCTTTTGCTGGCTGAAATAGCGTGCGTGGTCTCAGCGTGGCCTAACGGAAAGAAACAAGAAGATCGCTGCAATGCCAAAAGAAACGGGCATGACGATGACAGGGAGTCGCGACCAACCTCTGTTGGGCGCGATATTCCAGTAGCCAGAATAGATTTGGAAATCCTTTCGCGCCGACCGCCAAATACCCACAGAGAAGCCCAAGCTCCGCATACGATACAGGACAAAAAAGGCACAGAGATTCGTGAGGGCCCCGAAAATCATTGCAACGGCGAAGAAGTCAATTCTGATGGCCGCGAAGAGGGCACGCAACATGACCACATCTTACTCCCTAAGTGGCCCTTGTCGGTCCAGTGGACGCGAGCGGGAAAATTCCAAAAAGAAAGAGAAAAGCGCGCAAATGGGCGGGTTAGTCTTTGTTTTTGGCGGCGCGTTTTAATGCGCGATGGCGCAGCTTGCCGAGTTTTCGATTCAAGACGTGATCGCGGCCGAGGAAAGACAGGACGGGGGAGCGGCGCTCTTCGACGCGGTTTCTGGCGCGTTTCAGGCGCGCGTCGTTGCGGAAGAGTTCGAGAGCTTTATCGAGCGTGTCGATGGCCTGGGCGCGCCGGCCTGCCGCTATATACACTTCCGCCAAATTGAGATGGAACTGGGGTTCCTGGCGCTTGATGTGTATGGCGACTTCGCAAAATTCGGCGGCCTGGTCCCACTTGCGTTCCGCGCGAGCCATGGATAATCCCAGAAAAGAAAGATAGTAGGGGTTGCGCTTCTCGCATTCGAAGGCGCGGCGCAGGTGTTCGAGAGCGTCTCGCGCGTAGCCGTTCTTGAGCATGGCGACGCCTTCTTTGAAGTCGGCAACCGGGTCGGGTTCGAGCGTGCTTTTTACCTTTTCCGCCATTCGATTTTACCGGGGTGCTGAAGGAGAATATTTGAATCAGAGTTCACTCTAGATAGTTCGCGCGGGAAAAGTCTACTGGCCTTGCGGGCAGCGGTGACGCAAATGGCAACCGGGATCACCGTAAAGCCAACTGCCGGACGGAACTTCAGCGGCTAAGGCCGATCTATTCCAGGCGGCTTACGTCGTGGCTAAAGCCACGACCCACAAAGATTGTGGAGCTCTCGCACAAACACTGAACCGGCGCTGCGAAACCTGCCGCGCTGAAGGCCGCGGCCCGCCACAGCGGGCAGGCGCTACATTAAAACCTAGGGCTTAGCGCCCTTCCAGCGATATTGATTTTCTTGCGGCAGGGCTAGCTGGGCCAGGACGCGGTAGGCGAACTGCTCGACGATGTCGTCGAGGGATTTCGGCGCGTAATAAAACGCGGGCATGGCGGGCATGAGGGTGGCGCCGGCGTCGTGGACGCGGAGCATGTTTTCGAGGTGGATGCGGTTTAGGGGAGTTTCGCGGAGGCAGAGAACGAGAGGGCGGCGCTCTTTCAGGCAGACGTCGGCGGCGCGCGAGAGCAAATCGTTGGCGACGCCGGCGGCGATGGAGCCGAGCGCGCCGGCCGAGCAGGGGATCACGACCATGGCATCCACGAGGGCGCTGCCGGAGGCGATGCTGGCGCCGATGTCCTTGTTGGGCAGGTATTCAATTTTTTTCGCGGGCGTGCCGGTCAGAAGCGCGGCGAGTTTTTTGCCGTCGGCGGAGACGATGCCGAGCTCGGTGGAAAGCAGGCGCAGGCCGGCGTCGGTGGTGATGAGGAAAACGCGCTCGACGCGTTTGTCGGAATCGAGCAGGCGCAGGAGGCTCTGCGCGTAGATGGCGCCGCTCGCGCCGGTTACCCCAACCGTGATGTAGGTTCCTCTGCTTTTCGCCATCGCTGCGACCGAATCGTTGAGTCTAGGTGGGCGGTTTCGGCAAAGTCAAGGCGACGGCGCGCAACAGTGGCCCGTTTCCGGTTGGCTCGGTCCCCAGGATCATACTGAGAGGGCAGATTATTTTGCGCCGCCGCGATAATATTCCTTGACAGGTATATACGTATTCAGGCATATTAAGACTCGTCATGATTGAGACGCTGCGAGCCCTGGCTGAACCCAACCGCTTTCAGATCGTGGAACTCTTGCGCGACGGGCCGCGCCCTGTCGGGGACATGGTGGAGCGGCTTCGGCTCCGCCAGCCGCAAGTTTCAAAACATCTGCGCGTGCTGAGCGAGGCCGGTTTAGTTGACGTTCGCGTGGATGCGCAGCGCCGGATTTATTCTCTGCGCCCTGCGGCGCTGAAGGAAATGCACGAGTGGCTGGAGAGATACCGGCGCATTTGGGAAGGCAACTTCCAGCGCCTGGATGGTGTGCTCGAAGAACTGAAAACAAAGGAGAAAAAACGTGGAAGCAAAAAGCGCTAGTCCAGCGGTCGGAAGCACCGAAACATTGAAAGTCAGCACGCCGAGCGACCGCGAGATTGCCATGACCCGCGTGTTCGATGCGCCGCGGCGCCTGGTCTTTGAGGCCCTGACCAAGCCCGAACTGCTCAAGAAATGGCTGCTTGGGCCGCCGAGCTGGACGATGCCGGTGTGCGAGATTGATCTGAAGGTGGGCGGCGCCTATCGCTTCCTGTGGCGCGCCGCGGATGGGACGGAAATGGGCATACGCGGCGTTTATCGCGAGATAGCCCCGCCCGAGAGATTCGTCGCCACAGAGAAGTTCGATCAGGCTTGGTACCCGGGCGAAGCGCTCGTAACGAACGTCCTGGCGGAGCAGGGCGACAAAACCATACTAACGCTCACAGTGCGTTACGAATCGAAAGAGGCCCGCGACGGGGTGCTCAAAACCGGCATGCAGAAGGGTGTGGCTGCGAGTTACGACCGGCTTGCCGAGCTCTTGCCGTCACTGGCCTAACGCGGATCAGAATGCCGTACAACACCCATTCGCCAGTTGGCCGGGGCCAGAGCTTGCATGGAACTTGCCGGCACATTCGCGACTTAGGGCAAGGTCAGTCGTCTAAAATAGAGGAATGCAACGGAAGATCTTCTGGATCACGTTCACCATCCTGGGTCTGACGGCGGATTTCCTCCTGCCTCTGTGGTGGGCGCTCGCGGCAACCATTCCGGTTGGCATCATCAGCTGGTGGGTGGCCTATCGCAGCGATTGGTTCTACCTCTGAAGCGAGACAAGCCGAAGCCAAGGCTAGGGCGCGCGGAGAAGCTTGAAAGGTGTCCCGTTTCGTACAGATTGTTGACCTCCCTTCTGTTTGAATTCACGTGGGCTCTCAGACCATAAAGGATCATCGAATGAATGCAAGGGAAGTCTCGCGCCGCTTGGGATTGCCATGAGTGGAAAGAATTTTCGAGCCGCAAAGGCAGGCGACCGGACCAGCGCCGACGGAAAATCGGTCACGAACAGAATACTGCTGGCCACGCCCGATAATGAATACGAGTTGATGCGACCGGAGCTGACCTATATCGACTTGCCGGGCCATCTCAGTCTGCACGAGCCGACGCAAAGTATCGATTTCGTCTATTTCCCGAACCGGGGAATGGTCTCTCAAGTTGTGGTGACTAAAGACGGTCGAACCGTGGAAGTGGGCGTGGTGGGCAAAGAGGGTTACGTGGGGGCGGGATTGGCAGCCGGGTTGCGCAGAAGTCCCGTGCGGGAAATAATCCAAGTAGCTGGTGATGGCTTCCGGATGACGGGGAGCGCGCTGGAACGGGTTCTGCGTGCGGCCCAGCAGCTACGTCTGATATTGAACAGGCATGCGGGGCTTCAAGGAATGCAAGTGGCGCAAACCGCGGCGTGCAACCGGCTGCACGACATACAGCAGCGTCTCTCCCGGTGGCTGCTGATGACAATGGATCGGGTGGATGCTGGAATGCTTCCGATCACGCACGATTTCATTGCGACCATGATGGGAACGGACCGGTCCACGGTGAGCTTGGCGGCGTCCGTGCTGCAAAAAAAGGGAATCATAGACTACGTGCCGGGCGCCGTGAAGATTGTGAACCGCAGGAAACTCGAAAAATCCGCGTGTGAGTGTTACGAAGTGATTCGACAGTTTGAGGACGATCTCGGGCTGAGATAACATTTTTCTGCCAATGTTGGATACCCCACAGACAGTAGCCACTTTCTATCGCTAAGGTTCAGCCCTTGTGTGGTGGTCTCGATGTGCGTTCAAGAAGCGGTAATTTGCGCACCAACCTGGAGGTGTGGCATGGCGGCAGCGCGCCGCAAACTGGATTGGGTTAAAAGGCAGAATTTCCAGGGCTGGGTCTGCAGCGAATGCGCATGGGCCTTTAGACCTTCCGGGCCGCTGGTCGGCGAATCCATTGACGAAATGAAGACGCACTACGAACAGCAGCGCGACAAGGAGTTCGCATCTCACGTTTGCGCGGAGTACCCGAAAGCGGCAAAAAATCCCGATTAGCCGAATCACTCGCGGACTAAATGCCCTGTGATTCTCGCGTTCGCGCGGAGGGGTGCTCGATCTGTTGCAGAGAGGCGCCACCATGGAATCGCCCTTGGACATTCTGAAAAAGACGGACGTCTTGAATTTCGAATGGATTGATGTCGTTCGAGACTTGCGGACCGCCGAGGCCAGGATCCAGGAGCTGCAGTCGTGTTCGCCCGGAGAATACATAATCTTTAGCCGGCGCACGCAGCAGGTCGTTGCCAGGTTTAACTCTCGGATGGCGGGCGCGTGAGACAGATTCGGTGCTGTGGCAACGTGCTCTGGTTCGTGACCGCACCAAAATGGGCTTTTCGGCATATCGTTTAGCGCACATCCGCCATCGAAAAGAGAGCGGAATTCTCGATGCGGATGTGATATACTGCGTTTGCGCTTAATACAGCGGTTGTGGTTGGTGTGGTCCCTCTGAGTGGTTGATCCGAGAATACCCGCCTTCAGTCTCCTCCGTAAGTCTTCAGCGTAATTTAAAACAAAGACTGGCCATGCTAGTTGGTGCGACACCACGGAAGATTCGTGTGTGCGCGGCGACGGCTCCGCCAGACAGAAAAGGCAAATGATGCAAAGTTCCACAGAAATGAAGTCAGAATTATTTTCAAACATGGCGATCTCCGATTACACCAAGGAGCGGCTGGCGAATGCAGGCTTTTCGACGCCGACTCCGGTGCAATCCGCGGCGATCCCGCAGGCGCTCGAAGGCAAGGACGTGCTTGCCACCGCGCAGACGGGAACCGGCAAGACGCTCGCGTTCCTGATCCCGATGATCGAGCAGCTGCTTACAGCAGAAGGCGCCGGGGATCGCGGCGCTGGTGCTCGTTCCCACGCGCGAGCTCGCCATGCAGGTATTGGAGCAGTACAACGCGTTGCGAGGCAAGCAGCTTTCGCCCGCGGCTCTGGTGGTGGGCGGCTTGCCCGAAGGGACAACAACTGACCGCATTGCGGCGCGGAGCTCGCGCTGGTGGTCGCACACCCGGACGGCTCGAGGATTTCCTCGGCCGCAAGCTCGTGAATTTCCGATCGCTGCGAGTGCTGGTCCTCGATGAAGCCGACCGCATGCTGGATATGGGATTCCTGCCAGCAATTCGCAGAATCGCAGGCAGTGCTGCCGAAAGAGCGCCAGACGATGTGTTTCTCGGCGACGCTCGAAGCTTCCGTGGCGCATCTGGTGAACGACTACATGCGCAACCCAGTGCGTCTCGCTTTCGGGTCCATGCTGAAGCCTTCCGAGAACGTGCGCTTCAAGCTTTCGAAGTTTCCGCCGATCGCAAGCTGGGAGTGCTGCACCGGCTGCTGGCCAACGAGACGGGCCGATGCCTCGTATTCGCGCGCACCAAGCGCGGAACCGAGCGACTCGCGAAGAATCTGGATCGGGAGGGATCGCCGCGGCCATGATTCATGGCGGACCGGTCGCAATCGCAGAGGACCGCAGCGCTGGCCGGATTTCAGCAGGGACGCTATCGCGTCCTGGTTGCAACCGATCTGGCTTCGCGCGGCATTCACGTCCAGGATATCGCGCACGTCATTAACTACGATCTGCCGGAGATTGCGGAGAACTTCATCCATCGAGTGGGCCGCACCGGACGCGCGGGCGGAACGCGGAATCGCGTCCACGCTTTTCGGTCGCGAACAACGCTCGGAGCTGCATGCAGCTCGAACGCACGCTGGGCATCCGGATCGAGCGGATGCAACCCGATACCGCTGGTCCCGAAACCCTGAACCGTGCACCCGTGGTCATCAGCCGAATTGGCGGGCCTCTGCGGCCGCGGATCGTTTCCACGTCGAGAATGGCGCGTCTGCCGGGAGAAATCCTGCAGGCCCAGCTCGAAAACTAAACAAGCGTCATTTGGGGCAGCCCGCTGGTTCGCTTTCGAGTGGCCGGCGGGCGGCCCTGAATCTTCTCCCTCCCGCAATTCCCGCAACAAATAACTCTCTCGCGCTACCGCCCCTGGAATTTGTGCGTCTAAGACGGGCAGCCACACGTGTGGTTTGCCATGCCCGCTGGAAATGTGCACAATATGGCTCGCGTTTTGGGAGGTCTTACAATGCATGTGAAGCGTAAACCGGCGTTCATTCTCGTCGCAGGACTCGCCGCTTGTTTTGGCTTGAGCGCGGCGCTGGGTGCCTCGCCTGCGGGCAACGACATAAAACTGCCCAAAATCGAATTTCGCGATCTGAAGCTGGACAACGGGCTGCGCGTGATCCTCGTGCCGGACCACAGCGCGCCGGTGTATGCCATCGACGTTTGCTACAACGTCGGCAGCCGCAACGAGCGGCCGGGACGCACGGGATTTGCCCATCTCTTCGAGCACATGATGTTTCAAGGCTCGGAAAACGTCGGCAAGGGCGAGCATTTCATCCAGGTGGTGAATAATGGCGGCGGGATGAACGGCACCACGAACGAAGACCGCACCACATATTTCGAAGAGCTGCCGAAGAACCAACTGGACCTGGGATTGTTTCTCGAAGCCGACCGCATGCGTTCGCTCAACCTGAACCAGGCCAACCTGGACAACCAGCGCAACGCGGTGCAGGAAGAGCGGCGGCAGGGCGTGGACAATCAGCCGTACGGACGGGCCAACCTCGATATCGACAATCTCGCTTACGACAACTTCGCGTACAAGCACTCGACCATCGGCTCGATGACGGACCTGAACGCCGCAAGCCTCCAGGACGTCACCGATTTCTTCCGTACGTACTACGCGCCGAACAATGCGGTGGTGACGCTGGTGGGGGATTTCGATCCCGACGATGCGTTGGCCAAGGTGAAGAAGTATTTCGGGTCGATACCTTCGCAGCCCCCACCGCCAAAGGTGCTGCTGGATGAAGAGCCGCACTACGGGGAACGCCGCGAAGTGATTTCCGATCCCCTGGCGCGGCTGCCGGAAATCGACATCGCTTACCACATTCCCGCGGGCAACACGCCGGATAACTATGCGGCGCAGCAAGTAGGTATTATTTTGGGGGAGGGAGAAAGCTCGCGCCTTTATCAGCACTTGGTGAAAGAGAAGCAGCTCGCCTCCGAGGTGTCCGTACAAAATGATGCGCGCATCGGCGTGAGCCAGCTTTACATCACGGCGACTCCGCGGCCGGGCGTGAAGGTGGAAGATCTGGAGAAAGCGCTTGACGAAGAAATTGCGGCGATCGCGAAAGACGGCGTGACGCCGGAGGAACTCGCCAAAGCCAAGATCCACCTTCTGCGGCAGTTCATCGAGCGGCGCCGCTCCGCCCTTTTTACTGCGATTCTGATCGGCAACTACACGGTGTACTTCGACGATCCAAATCTGATCAACACCATCGTGGAAAAAGAAAACGCGGTGACGCTCGAACAGGCCAACGCGGTGGCGAAGAAATATCTGGTCAAAGACCAGCGCACGGTGGTGATCACTCTGCCGGCAGCCGGCGAATCCGGCGCGAAAAAGGCGGGACAATGAGCACATCCATGGCGCCATTGAGGAACGAGAGCCTAATCAAAAGGGAGCGCGCGATGAAAAGGCCGTCTTCGAAATTCATGGGATACACCATCGTTGCGGCAATGCTGCTGGGCGCGCTGCTATCGCCTGTGGCGGCGACGGCGCAGGACAAATCCGCGCCTCTCAGCACGGTGCAACGGCTGAACCGCGCTCCGGTGAACAAAGACGTCCTGCGCGTGCAACTGCCGCGTCCGGGCGTCGAGAAGCTGCCGAACGGGCTGACACTCGTGCTGCTGGAAGACCACAAGCTGCCGACCGTGGCCTTCACCATGTGGATTCGTCCAGGACAGCTGGCGGATCCGAAAGATGCGCCGGGCCTTGCGTCGTTTACCGCCGGGATGCTTCGCGAAGGAACCGAACGCCGGACGAGCGCGCAGATCGCGGCGGAGGTGGACCAACTGGGCGCGACACTTGATGCGTCATCGCGGTTTGGCTCGAGTTACACGACGGTGAATGCTTCTGGACTCATCAACGATGCGCCGCAAATTCTGGATTTGATGAGCGACATCGTGCTGCATCCGGCCTTCTCGGCGGACGAACTCGGCAAGTACAAGCAGCGCGAGGGAGCGAGCCTGGAAGAGCGGCTGGCGAATCCGAATTTCCTCGGGCAGCAGGCCTTCCGCCGCGTGCTCTATGGCGACACGGCCATGGCCATCACCTCGCCCACAAAAGAATTCATCGAGAAAGTGACCGCGGAAGACTTGAAGCATTTCCATGCGCAGCACTTTGTTCCCGGCAATACGATTCTGGGCGTGACCGGAGATTTCAAGAGCGGCGAAATGCGCGCGCTGGTGGAAAAATATCTGGGATCATGGAAGGGCGCGGCGGAAGCGCCCATGTCGTTTCCGGCAACCGTGAGTCCGCAAGCCACAAAGATCACGCTCGTGGATCGCCCCGACTCGGTGCAGACATATATTGCGGGCGGCAACCGGGGTATCCGCCGCGCCGATCCCGAATATTACGGGCTGGTGGTGATGAACCAGATCGTCGGCGGCGGCCCGCAAGCGCGGCTTTTCCTCGATTTGCGCGAAGAGCACAGTCTGACCTACGGCGCCTATAGCCGGTTCAACGCCGACGTTTATCCCGGCGACTGGTCAGGATTCGCTCCGGTGCGCACCAAGGTCACCGGCGACGCCATGGACCGGTTCCTCTTCGAATACAAGCGCATCAACAACGAGCCTGTGGCGCAGAGCGAACTTGATGACGCGCATCGCGCCATCATCGCGAATTTTGCGTTATCGCTCGAGCAGCCGGCGCAATTGTTGAACGACTGGCTGACCGTGGAGCATTACGGCCTGCCCATGGATTATTGGGACAAGTATCCGGACCGCATCGGAGCGATTGACGCAGCGGGAGTGCAGGCAGCGGCGAAGAAATTCGTGGACCTCGATCACATGCAGTGGATTGCCGTGGGCGACCGCAAGCAGATCCAGGACACGCTTGCGAAATATGGCACCGTGACGGTGGTGGACGTCACCGGGAAGCAAGAGAATTAGAGCGGCTCTGGCTTGCGCAAGAAAGTAAGCTGCGTGCCGATAGCCCGGGACGCAGGATGAAGCGAGCGCGCTCCTCATTGAGCGCCCGACGGGACTAGCCCTTCTTGATCAGGCGAATGAGCAGCAGAAGAACGACTGCGCCCGCGACTCCCATTACCAATTGTCCAATCAGGCCGTAAGCGGCAAGCCCGAGCAGCCCGAATATCCAGCCGCCTAGAAGCGAGCCGATAATCCCGACGATCAAGTCCACCAGCACGCCCATTCCGCGGCCTTTTACAATTTGCCCCGCGAGCCATCCGACGACGATACCAATCAGGATTTCCCAAAGTAGCCACATGGCGAAGCCTCCCCAAGCTGAGTAAAGTCGAGTTAAGCCGAGTTGCGTCGATCTGCGAGGCGCCTCCGACGGTGGGATTGTGGGCGCCCCAACTGGCGCCACTCTAGCACAAACGGACGCCGACGCAGCACGAAGCGGCGCGAAAAGAGATGCTAGAATGCGGGCGCGGCAAAAAAGGGATCATGGACGAGAACGACGTAAAAAAATTTCTGGAAGCAGTGAAGAGCGGCCGTATAACGGCCGAGGCTGCGGTCGAACGCCTGCGCCAGCTTCCCTTTGAAGATTTGGGGTTCGCGAAAATCGATCATCATCGCAGCCTGCGGCAAGGCCATCCCGAAGTAATTTTCGCGCGCGGGAAAACTCCGAGGCAGGTGAGCGAAATCGTCCGGGGAATGCTGCGCGCGAAGGCTTCGCACAATATTCTGATCACGCGGGCGGACAAAAAGATCTTCGCAGGCGTGAAGCGAATGGCGCGCGCGGCGAAGTTTCATGCACTTTCCGGCGCGATCACCATCGAGCGCAGCCGCGCGAATCGCGGCAAAGGGCTCGTTCTTGTGGTTACCGCGGGCACGAGCGATATTCCCGTGGCGGAAGAGGCGCAGGTCACGGCAGAGTCGATGGGAAATCGGACCGAAGCGATTTACGACGTGGGCGTCGCAGGTCTGCATCGTTTGCTTAAGCATCGCGAAAAACTCGACGAGGCACGCGTGATCGTGTGCGTAGCCGGAATGGAAGGAGCGCTGCCAAGCGTGGTGGCGGGATTGGTTGCCGCGCCCGTGATCGGCGTGCCGACCAGCACTGGATACGGTTCGAGCTTCGGCGGGTTGACCGCGCTGCTCGCGATGCTCAATAGCTGCGCTTCGAACGTCAGCGTGGTGAATATCGATAATGGATTTGGCGCGGGCTGCGTGGCGAGCGCGATCAACCGGGCTTAGCCACAGAGGCACAGAGACACTGGGCCCAACAAAATCAGAATAAATTCCCGATACTTCTACTTTCTATGCCTGTTTTTCTCCGTGCCTCAGTGTCTCTGGGGCAAACCTCGCATCAAGCTAGAGCGGAGGCGAGCGTGGCGGAGAGTTCGGATTCTTCTCCGGGGAGCACAGTCCGCAAATCGAGGAGGAGGCGGTTTTCTTCGATGCGCGTGATGACGGGTGTGCTGCTCCTGGGCTTGCGCAAGCGCTCTTCCAGCTGCGTTGCGGAATAGCGCCGGCTCGAGATTGAAATCAGGTGTGTGGGCAATTGCTGGTCCGGCGTGGAGCCGCCTCCAATCACGGAAAACCCTGCAGACAGCTCGAGAGTTACACCCTCCGGCATCGATGCCCGCAGTTTTTCGATCAACAGTCTTGCGCGTTCTCCAATCGCGTGGGCATCCATCCGGATCATACGAAGCGTGGGAATCTCGTCGAAGGCGCCCCGCAGATAGGCGCGCAATGTGACCTCCAGCGCCGCGATAGTGAGCTTGTCCACGCGCAGCGCGCGAAAGAGCGGATTGCGGCGCACGCGCTCGACGATTTCTTTTTCCCCCGCGATGATTCCCGCCTGCGGCCCGCCGAGAAGTTTGTCTCCGCTAAATGAGACGATCGATGCGCCGGCCGCACAGTTTGCGCGCGCCAGCGGCTCAGCGATTCCGCTCGACGAAAGGTCGGCGAGGCAGCCGGAGCCGAGATCTTCGAACACGGGGATTTGAGAGCGGCGTCCGAGCGCGACCAATTCTTCGAGCGACGGGCGCTCGGTGAATCCGGTGATGCGGAAATTCGAAGGATGCACACGCAGCAGAACGCGCGTGCGGTCGGTGATGGCGCGTTCATAGTCACGAATACTCGTGCGATTCGTGGTTCCCACTTCGCGCACGATCGCGCCGCTTTCAGACATGATGTCCGGGATGCGGAAGCCATCGCCGATTTCGATTAGCTCGCCGCGCGAGACAACCGCTTCCGCGCCCTTGGCCAGCGTGTTCAGCACCAGGAAAACAGCGGCGGCGTTGTTGTTGACCACGATGGCGGCCTCGGCGCCGACAAGTTCCGCGAGCATACTTGCGGTGTGCACGTCGCGCTTGCCGCGCTGGCCGCTTTCGATATCGTATTCGAGGTTCGAATAGTGCGTGGAAATCTCGGCGATTTGCGCGGCCACATCCGCGGAAAGCGGTGCGCGGCCGAGATTCGTGTGCAGGATTACGCCGGTGGCGTTGATGACGCGGCGCAACGAGGGCGCGAGCATCGCTTCCACGTCCGCGACGACGCGCGCTTCAAGCGCAGCCGGATCAAGCATATGGGCGGCCGCCGCGGCAGGTTCGCTTTTTAACGCGGCTCGAAAATCCGCAAGGACGCGCCGGGCCGTTTGCGTCACGATGCGGCGCCCGACCTTTTCGGCAAGCGCAACCAGGCGCGGCCGGCCGAGCAAATCATCGACGGAGGGAATCTCGCGGAAGCGAGCGCTCGAATCGCCCTGCATTTTAGCCTCGGGACGCGGATTGGCCGGCGAATTCATCGCGGAAGCATTGGAACACAAGCGCAAACAAGCTGGCAATGCCGCGGATTTTCGAGGGGATTTCTCTTGCGACATACGCGCAAACGCCTACGTTGACGCGGGCAGGCGCAGCCTCTACGCTCGAATGTAGTCCTGTTTCCCAGGCAAACCATGGCTTCTATCGACGAAGACCTGAACGCTATCGAGCGCGACATCCGCACGCTCAAGATCGAGTACGAGCAGTTCTTCGGGGGCGGGCGCTCGCGGCCTCCCACCGACACGCAATGGCGCGCGGAAACGCTGATGCGCCGCTACAACGAGCGCATGGGCGACATGAGCTTTGCACAACGGTTCCGCTACAACAATCTGGCGCAGACCTATGCCAAGTATTCGGACATGTGGCGCAAGAAAACCGCTCAGAGGGAAGCCGGCACCATGCCACGGCATTTCGGCGCCGCGGCAAAAGCAATCGAGGCTGAGCGGGCACGCAAGGCGGAAGCGCAGGCCCAACCCGCAGCGCAGGCGGCCCGGGAGCATGGCGTGGCCGTCGCGGAGGCGGATGCAGCCACGCGCGCTGCCGAAGCAAAAAGAGTGGCCCAGGCGTTTGCTATGTCGTTTTCGGATCCCGCGCGCGAAACAGATAAGGTCGAGCAACTGTATCAGAAGCTGATCGAAGCGCGCACCGAAACGGGCGAGAAAGCCGGCGCGCCCAGCCTGAAGGATTTCGAGCGCTTCGTTCGCAACAAAACAAAAGAGCTAAAAGACAAGGGCGGCCACGAAATCGAATACACAGTGAGCATCGAAAGCGGCAAGGTGAAACTGAAGGCCCGCGTTTCGAGCTGAGTTTCGCGTCGCAGATCCACACGATTTATTAGCCCGCGTGAAGACACTACTTCTTGGACCTGTTCTTTCCCTGCTTCCCCGGCGCTGGCGGGAAGCGCTTCCACTGTTCTCGTCGATTCACTGGCGTATAGCCGCAGCGCTGAGCGGGCTCGTCGAGTCGTTTCTAATGTTGTTCGCGTCCGTGTACTGGTATTCGTACTCCGTGACGCACTGGGCCGCGGACGCGGTCAGCACGGCGGCTAATGCGGGCGCCGACATCCGTCCGGGTGCGGAAGGTGTAACCGCCTACGCGGTGATGCTTCTTCATCCACTCACATGGCTAATTGTCCTGTGCGCGTTCGAAGGGATCGTTCGATTTCTAGGGGCGGCATTTACGGGGGATGTGATTGGAATTCTTCCTCTTTACGTTCTGGATAAAATTTTATTGCAAATCACATCACGCGGCCGCGCTGAAAGTCTTCCGAACACGCGGAGTGGGTTTTCATCTTTTTTCTCGTGGATTCGGCAACGAGGCGTATTCCTTGGCCATCCAGTCGTTGGGGATGACGTGCAATACTCAAGCGACGCGACCGGCGAGGTCATGTTCGTCAGCTCATCGCGGCCCAAGTCGGAATGGGAGCCTCCGCGGATCATCCGTTGCAACGACACTTACTATCGCCTGGAGACTGCGTCGGAACAGCCCGGAGCAAGACCTTTTCTCTATGTGTTGCGGCGCCTGCCAGCCGGCGTGCCAGGACGCACGGTGATTACCTATTCGTCGGACGATGCCGTGCGATCCCGATAGATCGGAACACCGGAAGCTGTCCGCGCGAGCCGCACAGCTCTCTCAGCCGGACCAACGACTTCCGCGAAGGTCCTTCCAGGCACCGCCGTCCGCGTAGCGCTCGGGATACAGCACCTTCGGGCGCGGGTCTTCCGCTGTGTCGAGCTGCAGGACCATCCACTTCGGGTACGGAACGCCCGGATCTGATGCCGCGTCGAGAAGCCGGACATCTTCGTCCGAGAGTTGCAGGTCAACGGCGCTGATGTTGTCCTCCAATTGGTCGATCTTTCGGGCGGCGATGATCACACTGCTGACCGCCGGCCTTCCCAGCACCCAGGCGAGCGCGACGCGGGCGGCGCTTGCGTTATACCGGCTAGCCACCTGCTTCAGCGTATCCACCACGCGGTAGCCCATCTCCGTGTCGAAAGGCACGAACGCGCCCGCCTCCGCGAATCGCGTGCCGGAAGGAGCAGGGTTGGCGCGGCTATATTTGCCGCTGAGGAAGCCACCGGCGAGCGGGCTCCAAACCAGGATGCCGATGTTGTGATACTCGGCGAACGACTGGAACTCGTACTCGAGTCCCCGGCCAACGAGGCTGTAATACATCTGCGCCGTGACGTATTTTTCGAGGCCCAGGCGGGCCTGCAACATGACCGCGGTGGCCGCCTGCCAGGCCATGTAGTTGGAAAGCCCGATATAGCGGACTTTTCCCTGGCGCACGAGATCGTCGAGTGTGCGCAGGGTCTCCTCGAGCGGCGTGTTGCTGTCCCATCCATGGACCTGGTAAAGATCGAGGTAGTCCGTCTGCAACCGATGGAGGCTCGCCTCCACTTCGCGGAGGATGTTCACGCGGGTCGCGCCGCTGTGATTGAAATTATCGCTCATGGGGAGACGGACTTTGGTGGCTAGGACGATTTCTTGCCTGACGCCCTTCAAGGCGTTGCCCACGAGAGTTTCGCTCTCGCCCAGGCTGTAAACGTCCGCCGTATCGATGAAGTTGATTCCCTTATCGAGCGCGGCCTTCACCATTTTCGTTGCTGCTTCCTGACCGAGGTTCCCCATGTTCATCTTGCCGCCGAACTGCATGGTGCCGAGGGCCACCTCGCTTACGATGAGTCCGGTATTCCCCAGCTTTCTGTATTTCATCTACATACTCCTTGGCTGCAAACGAAAATAGCGATCGCGCATTTCCCAATTCAAAGAGGTTTCGGAACTGGGCGAGCGTAATAAACGTGCAAGATTATAATCCCGGGATGACTGTTCATGCTCTTCCGAAATTCTGTGCAAACGCATACACCAATCGGCCCTATGTACATCCACGAGCTATCCGCGCGAGGTTGCGTTTCCGGTGCGCGACGGCCTGAATAGGAGTTGGCCTCTCAGTGAAATGACTCAGCAATCGAACCCTAGCCCAAAATACTTGCGAAAATTAGTTACACTTCAATAAAGTAGCAATCCAACGAAGATGCCTGTCGCTGAGGGATCGATCACTTTCTTGCTGGTTCCAGGTGTAGTTCTACTTTTGCCTGTCGTTTTAACTCTTTGTTTCCGGCAGGCCGCGTTGCAAGGTCCGGGAGCGAAACGAGAGGCAGTCTGGACTGCCTATCGTAGTTTCAGCCGCTTTATCCTCGCGCTTACCGTGACCGGCTGGTGGGTGATCTGGCATTTGCGCGGCCGCTCCGATCTGATTTCCCTAATCGAACACAGATGGCCAGGGACGATTGGAATATTCTCCTCGGAGATTTTTCTCTTTTGGGTTCCTCCGATTACCAGCTTAGGCGTCTTTCTGTTCCTGTGTTACTCGCTTGACAAGACAATCCTCAAACTGAAGTGGACAATTACGGACACGCTGCGGCAAACGCGGTGGAGATTGGTGAGCTTTGTCATCCCGCTGTTGATGATCGCTGCCGGGTTCGACTCCATACTCGACAGAAAAATCAGAGGCATCGCATGGCTTAGCCCCCTTCCGAAATTCTGCGCAAACGCATACACTTGTTGGCCTGTTTGCGTCAGGCTCGCATCTTGAGGAGGTCCTTCGTCGCGATGCTCCTCAGGATGACGATGCTTGTCGCATCGTCAGAGGTCACATCGTGAAGGCAGAACGGGCGCTCGTCAGCGTCTACGACAAAACTGGAATCATTGAATTCGCGCGCGCGCTCGCGGCGCTTGGCATCGAAATCGTTTCGACCGGCGGCACGGCGCGGCTTTTGCGCGAGGCTGCGATTCCGGTGCGCGACGTGTCCGAACTGACCGGCTGGCCGGAAATGCTGGGTGGACGCGTGAAGACGCTGCACCCGAAGGTTCACGGCGGGATTCTGTTTCAGCGCGCCAAGGCCGGAGACCGCGAGCAAGCAAACGAGCACGGCATCGTGCCGATCGACCTCGTGGTGGTGAATCTGTATCCGTTTTCGGCCACGGCCAACAAGCCGGGCGTCACGGCCGAAGAACTTGTCGAAAACATCGACATCGGCGGCCCGGCGATGGTGCGCTCAGCCGCGAAAAATTTTCAAAGCGTGGGAGTCGTCACCGATCCGGAAGATTACGCGGCCATCTCCACCGAACTGCGCGAGAAGCGCGAGCTGGCACTCGCGACGCGGCTGGCGCTCGCGCGCAAAGCTTTCGCGCGCACGGCGCGTTACGACGGCGAAATCGCAACGGAACTCGAGCGCCTGGCGGCCAACGGAAGCGTCGCCATCGGCGCTCTCGAAAAACTGCCGCAGCGGATTCACATCGCGCTCGAACGCCGGCAAACGATGCGCTACGGCGAGAATCCTCATCAGGCTGCGGCTCTTTACGTCCCCGCCGGGCGCCCGGTGGAGGGACTCGCAGGTGCCAGGCAGCTTCAGGGCAAAGAGCTTTCGTACAACAATCTCGTTGATCTGGATTCGGCGTGGGCGCTCGCCAGAGAATTCCGGCGCCCCGGCGTCGCCATCATCAAGCACAACAATCCCTGCGGAGCGGCGGAGCAGGAATCGTTGCGCGAGGCGTACGTGAAAGCGCTTGCTTGCGACCCTGTTTCCGCTTTCGGAGGCGTTCTGGCGTTCAATCGCGCGCTCGACGCCGCGGCAGCCGAGGAAGTGGCGAAATTATTCGTGGAGTGCATCGTTGCGCCGGACTACGAACCGGCGGCGCTCGAAAAATTCGCGTCGAAGAAGAATCTGCGCCTGCTCGAGATGCCGCGCGAAGCCGCGCCGGAACAACTCGAGCTCAAGCGAATTTCCGGCGGCGTTCTGGTTCAAGAACCGGACCGCCACGAGCTGAACCAATCAGATTTAAAGGTAGTGACGGAACGCGCGCCGACCGAATCCGAGCTCCGCGCTTTGCTTTTCGGCTGGATCGTGTGCAAGCACGTGAAATCGAACGCCATCGTTTTCGCGCGCGAAGGGCAAACCGTCGGTATCGGCGCAGGCCAGATGAGCCGCGTGGATTCGGTGAAGATTGCGGTGATTAAGGCGGCCACGGCGGGCCTCGCTCTTGCGGGAAGCGTGGTTGCGTCCGACGCCTTCTTCCCGTTCCCCGACGGCGTGGAAGAGGCGGGAAAGGCCGGCGCGACGGCCGTGATTCAGCCGGGCGGCTCGGTGCGCGATGCCGACGTGATCACGGCGGCGAACAACTTGGGAATGGCTATGGTTTTTTCCGGTGTGCGCCACTTCCGGCACTAGGTTTTTCGGGGGCCGGCTTCTGCCGGTGGTAGGTGATTTCGATTACCTGCGTTTCGGCGTTCTCCGGAATAATTTCCGAACGCGCGACGTAGGTGTCCGCATCCAGGCGCGTCAAGATGGCGCGTTTCGGCATTCCATTCACTGGGTTCTCAAAATCGAATTTGTTCGCGTCGAAGTCCGCGAGATGCAGCACCGTGGCGTCTGATTTCTCCCAGGGCAAAAGCTCGGGCGTGAAGTGGCGGAAATAAAAATTTACTCCGCCATCTTTTTCCACCAGCGTAAAGAGTTCGATTACCAGCGTCTTGTCATTTTCGACCAGCCGGAAGAGGCCGACGATCTCGCCTGCTTTCGGCGCGAGCCAAACTTGTTCGGCCACTCGCGGCCCCCATTCGCCCCGCCAGCGCCCTTCAAGCCACGCAAAGTTCGCGATGGCAGGCTTTGGCGCGGAAGCATCTGCCGGAGCCGGGGCGGCGCCTTGCGCCTGAGGTTTTGATCCTTGCGCTCCGCTCGATCCCGCCGCTTTTTGCGCCGCGGCGGACCCGCAAAATTCAGGAGACGCGAGCAAAGCGCCGAAAGCGAGCGCAAGGACTGCGGCTCTCTTCGCACCGATCATCTATTGCCTCCGGGTATTGGCCCTTCGATTTGGCCTCGTCTGCCCAAATGTCCCTGCATTCTCACAGCTTTATGAAACATTCTGGAGCATTCCTTTGGCGGTCTTCGGATATTTTTTCGGCGCCCGCGTATCCCCAACCCGCTTTCAAGCGTCGAATAAGTGTGTGAAACGAGGAACCGCCGAACGGTAATGCTTTGACGGCCCCGCACCCGTATACGATAATGGAGTCTAACGGTCAACGCATGAAAACAATTCTCCCCTTCGCTGTCTTGACGTTTCTCTGTACTGCGCCGATAGCCGGCGCGCAAGCGCCTTCCGGCTCTGCTGCTGCTCCGGCACCAGCCCAATCGAAACAGGATGCCACGCCCGCAGGCCAGTCCGCGCACGCCGACCCGTATTATTACTTCACGATGGGCCACTTGGACGAGCAGGAGTACGAGACCACCGGGCGGGGCGAACTCGCCACAAAATCCATCGAGGCCTACAAAAAGGCTCTCGAGCTCGCGCCCAACTCGCCGGTCATCATGGAGCGCCTCGCGGAGATTTACGCCAAGTCGCAGCACATTCGCGACGCGGTGGCGGAAGCCCAGGAAGTCCTGAAGATTGAGACGGACAACGTGGATGCGCACCGGCTGCTGGCCAGAATTTACGTGCGCACGCTGGGCGATTTAAGCGCCGGGGACGTGCAAAAAGAAAACCTGGCCAAGGCTATCGAGCAATTCCAGGCCATTCTGAAAATTCAGCCGGACGACAGCTATTCGGCGCTGTGGCTTGCGCGCCTCTATCGCTTCGAAAACAAGCATGAGGAAGCGGAAAAAGTTCTGCGCGACCTGGTAAAGCGCGATCCCGACAGCGGACCTGCGCTTGAGCAATTGAGCCAGCTGTTGATTGACGAAGGGCGTTCGCAGGAGGCCGTGGATCTGCTGACGCAGGCGGCCGGGGATTCCGCATCGCCCGAAATCTACGATCTTCTGGGTGACGCGTATTCGCAATCGAAGAATTACGCAAAATCCGAAGAAGCCTATCGCAAAGCGGTGGAAGAGGATCCGGACGATCCCGGCCATCTCCACGGGCTGGCGCAGGCCCTGATGGCGCAGAACAAGTACGCCGAGGCGCTCGAGCAATACAAGCGGCTCACGCAGATCGAGCCCAGCACCGCCGAAAATTTTCTGCGCATGGCACAGCTCTATCGCGAGCTCGGCAAGTTCGACGAAGCCGAATCGAGTTTGTTGCACGCGAAGCAGATCGCTCCCGCGAGCCTGGAAGTTCTCTACAACGAAGCACTGCTTTACGAGGAGCAGGGGCGTTTCGACGACGCCGTGAAAGTCCTGAACGACGCCATCAACGGAATGAAAGGTCAGAAAGGCGAGGGAGAAGCGAGCAACGGCAGCGCGCTTTCGATCCTTTACGAGCAGCTGGGCCACGCCTATCGAGAACAGGAAAATTTCCCCGCGGCGATTCGCACGTTCCAGGAAATGGCCAAGCTCGGACCCGACGCGCAGAGACGCGCACAAATGCTCTTGATCGATACCTACCGCGAAAGCCGCGATCTCGACCGCGCGATTGCCGAGACGAAGAAGGCGCTCGAAGCCTCGCCGAAAGATCAGAATCTGATTGTGACGCTGGCCATGCTTTATGGCGAAAAATCCGATGCGGACGCCGCCACCAAGCTGCTGAACAGCCTGCTGCAGGGAACCGATTCCGACCAGGGAATTTATGTCGATATCGCGCAAGTCCAGGAGCGCGGCAGGAAATACGGCGACGCCGAACAGTCGGCGCAGAAAGCCGAGAAGCTCGCCCACGATAATTCCGATCGGGAAACGGCGTGGTTCATGCTCGGCGCCATTTACGAGCGCCAGAAAAAATTCGACGAGGCCGAGCAGCAGTTTCGCAAAGTGCTGGACGTGAACCCCAACAACGCTCCGGTGCTGAATTATTACGGATACATGCTGGCGGACCGCGGCCTGCGACTGGAGGAAGCCACTTCGATGATCCAGCGCGCGGTGACTCAGGAGCCCAACAACGGCGCGTATCTCGACAGCCTCGGCTGGGCCTACTACAAGCAGAACAAGCTGGCCGAAGCGGAGGAATATTTGCGCAAGGCCGCCGAACGCCAAAGCCACGACCCGACCATCCTCGGCCACCTCGGCGATGTGTACAACAAGCTCGGACAAAAGGATCGCGCGGTGAATTATTGGGAGCGCGCGCTTACGGAATGGCAGAAGTCCGTGCCCGCCGACTACGAGGCGGACAAAGTGAACGACCTCGACGCGCAACTAAAAAGCTCGAAGCATCACACCGCACAGAAATCCAACCCGGAAGCGGTTAAACCGCAGTAAGCTCACCCGCATGGGACGTGCAATAGCCAGGAAAAAATTGGTGCGCCTGCCGGCGTTCGCGAAAATAAATCTGCGCCTGCACGTGATGGGAAAGCGCGCGGACGGCTATCACGAGCTGCGTACAATCTTTCAGGCCATTTCGCTTCACGATACGCTCGAGCTCGCGCTCGTTCCCGAGCCGGGGATTTTTCTGGAGGCGAGCGATCCCGCATTGCCGGCCGGGCCTGAGAATCTCGTGCATCGCGCCATCGACGCGATCGGATGCGAAATCGGGATCCGGGGCGGAGTGCGCGCGCACCTGGAAAAGCGCATCCCGGTAGCGCGCGGCCTGGGCGGAGGATCGAGCGATGCGGCCGCTGCGCTCATTGGCATGTTGCGGCTGACAAAGAAGAAAATCCCGCTCGGGCGCCTGATAGAAATCGCCGCGGGCCTCGGCGCCGACGTGCCGTTCTTCCTCTTCGGCGGCCGCGCTCTTGCCGTCAATCGCGGTGACGAAATCTATCCGCTGCCGAACGCCCCGAAGCAAACAATCGTCGTGGTGTCGCCGAGGGACATCGGCGTCAGCACCAAGGACGCCTTCCAGTGGATTTCTGCGGAATTGACAAATCGCGCGGAACCCCCTAGAATTTGGGGGTTCTGCGCTCTGTGCTGGAGCCGGCAGGGGGCAGGCGTCTCGAACGATTTCGAGGGGCCCGTCTTCCGCCGCCATCCGCGACTCGGAGAAATCCGGGACGGATTGCTCAAGCGAGGAGCCGCAGATGCCGCGCTGGCGGGTAGCGGGTCGGCGGTGTTCGGAATCTTCCGAAACCCAGCGCAGGCGCGCCGAGCCGCTCGTGCATTCCCGGAAGATTCGGTCTTCGTCGTCGAAACTCTAACCAGGGAAGACTATGGCCGGTCACTCGGATGGCGTGTGGCTGGCTGAGGAATAAATTGGCCGACGACAAGTTCAAAATTTTTTGCGGGACCGCGAATCCCGCTCTGGCGAAAGCTATCTGCAAATTTGTCGGCGTGCCACTGGGCCTGGCCGAGCACGGCCAGTTCAGCGACGGCGAGACGCGCTACCAGATTCTGGAAAATGTGCGCGGCGCGGACGTGTTCGTGGTGCAGCCCTGCTCACATCCGGTGGATTTCAACCTGATGCAGTTGCTGCTGATGATTGACGCGTTCAAGCGCGCTTCGGCGTGGCGCATCACGGCGGTGATTCCGTATTACCCGTACGCGCGCCAAGATCGCAAAGACCGGCCGCGCGTGGCCATCTCCGCGAAGTTGGTGGCGGACCTGCTCGAAACCGCAGGATCGAGCCGCGTGCTGACACTGGACCTGCACGCGCCGCAGATTCAGGGATATTTCAACATCCCGGTGGACCACTTGTTCGCTTCGCCGGTGTTGGTGGAATATTTTCAGAAGATGAACCTTGGTCCCATGACGATTGTTTCCCCGGATGCGGGTGGAGTGGAGCGCGCGCGCTATTTCGCGAAGAAGATTGATGCGCCGCTGGCCATCGTCGATAAGCGGCGCATCGACGTGAACGTGAGCGAAGTGATGAACTTGATCGGCGACGTGAAAGGCCGGCCCGCGCTCGTGATTGACGACATTATCGACACCGCCGGGACGCTGGTGAAAACGGCGGAAGCGCTGATCGAGCACGGCGCGACGAAGGTTTACGCGGCCTGCACGCATCCAGTTCTTTCGGGTCCGGCCGCCGAACGCATCACGAAGTCCGCGATCGAAGAAGTTGTGGTGGCTGATTCCGTGCCGCTAAGCGCCGAGGCGAAGAAAGTATCGAAGATCAAGGTGCTTAGCGTGGCGCCGCTGCTGGCGCGCGGGATTCAATCGATTCACGAAGAGACTTCGATCAGCGAGCTCTTTACTTAATTGGCACCACCGGGCCTGGCCCGGACTTTTTCCCGCTCAAGCGGGCGCAGTGCAACGAGGACGTAATGGAGACATTTAAAGTCGAAGGCAAAGTTCGCGAAGGCCGCGGGAAGGGTCCCGCGCGCCGCACGCGGCTGACCGGGATGGTCCCGGCCATTCTTTACGGCGGGAAAAAGGATTCCATCTCGCTCGCGGTGAATGCCAAGCAGGTCGCTCGCATTCTTCGCTCCGAGACCGGGCACAACACCATTTTCACCGTGCAGGTGGCAGAGGGCGCAGGGGAAAGGGCCATGTTGAAGGACTGGCAGGTGGATCCCGTCAGCGGGAAGTTGCTGCACGTGGACTTGTTCCGCATCGCCATGGACGTGCGCATGCGCGTCCGCGTGCCGGTGCACACCTTCGGCGAACCCCAGGGCGTGAAGATGCAGGGCGGAATTTTCGAAATGGTCACGCGCGAAGTGGAAGTGGAATGCTTGCCGGGCGATATCCCGGAAGAATTCAAAGTGGACGTCAGCGAGATGCTCATCGGCAAACAGCTTCGCGCCTCAGACCTGCCGTTTGACCCGAACAAAGTAAAGCTGATCACCGATCCGGTTCGCGTAATTGCCCACGTCGTTGTGCTGAAGAAGGAAGAAGAGCCGGCGCCGGAAGCGGCGGTCGCTGCGGAAACCGCTCCTGCCGAGCCCGAAGTCATCAAGAAGGGCAAGAAGGAAACGGAAGAGGGCGAAGCTGAAGGTGGTGCGGAAGCCGCACCCAAGGCTGAAAAGGGCGAGAAGAAGGGCAAGGACAAGTAAATCGCCCGGCGAAGCTCGGGATCGTTATGAGATTGATCGTCGGCCTCGGCAATCCCGGTCCGGAATACGAGTGGACGCCGCACAATCTGGGCTTTCTCGCAGTGGATGGACTGGCTGAGCGCGCGGGGATTCGAGTGACGCGGCCGGAGGCAAAGTCTTACATCGGCCGCGGCAAGCTGGCGGGGCAGGAAGTGGTGCTGGCCAAGCCGCAGACGATGATGAATCTGAGCGGCATGGCCGTGCGAGAGTTGCTCGAGCGCCACGAGTGTTCCGCCGGGGAAATGATTTTGCTGGTCGACGAAGTGGATTTGCCGTGGGGCATGCTCCGAATTCGCGAGCGCGGCACGGGAAGCACGCACAACGGATTTAAATCGATCGTGCGGGCCATCGGCACGGATGAATTCATCCGCATCCGCATGGGATGCCAGCCGGAGCATCCGGTGGGTGACCTCGCGGATTACGTGCTGACGCCGATGCGTCGCGCCGAGCGGGAGATCGCGCAGCAAATGGCGGTGGATGCCGGCGAAGCAGTGGAATTGATTTTGACCGAGGGCGTGAGCAAGGCCATGACGCGCTTTAATCGCCGTGTAACACCGGCGGAAGAGGACTTGCAGTAGAGAGTTTCGAGCGGGGATTGGCAGTCTTGCATCGAGTTCGAGAGAGCAGAGGAATCGAGGACATATGGAAGAGCGCCAGTACGATCTGATTTTTATTTGCCGGCCGGATACGCCGGAAGCGGAAATCGACAAAGTCATCGCCACACTCGAGCACGCCGCCACGGAAAAGGGCGGCAAGGTCGAGTCCGTAAACAAGTGGGGCCGCAAACGCATGGCCTATCGCGTTCAAAAACTGCGCGAGGGTTACTTCGTTTACATGGTCATTCGTTCGAGCCACGGCGAAGTGGTCAAAGAGCTCGAGCGCCGGCTGAAGGTTGCCGACGTGGTGATCAAGTACCTCACCGTGCGGCTCGATGAAGAATTGAAGCGCCAGGAAAAGTTGAAGCGGCATCGCGAACGCCGCGCCGCACGCCGCCCGCGCAAAACGCCGGCGCCCGCTCCATCCATGCCCGGCGCGACGGATCAAGCGGCAGCGCCACCGACGGCTCCAGCCGTCTAACTTATTCAAGATTGCGGTCAGGAGAAATCGAATGGCAGAAGAAAACGCACCACAGCAGTCGTATGCGCCTTCCGGGGGCGGCGGAGGGCCGCGTCCTTCCGGACCCGGAGGCGGACGCCCGGGCGGGCCCGCGAAACGCGGCAAGCGGAACTTCGTGCGCAAGAAGAAAGTTTGCCGGTTCTGCGTGGACAAGGCCGACTTCATTGATTACAAGAAGGCCGAAATTCTCGCGCCCTTCATTCAGGAGCGCGGCAAAATTCTTCCGCGCCGCATGACGGGAACCTGCGCGCGGCACCAGCGCTGGCTCACCGTGGCCATCAAGCGGGCGCAGAACATCGCACTGCTGCCGTTTGCCGCGGAGCTGTAACCCGCGACGAACGAAGCTAAATTATCAAGAGGATTTGAGAGGAAGCCATGCAGATCATTTTGCAGGAAGACGTCGAAAAACTCGGGAACCGCGGCGAGCTCGTGGAAGTAGCCGCGGGCTACGCGCGCAATTTCCTGTTGCCGCGCAAACTCGCGCTCGAAGCCACCCCGGGTAACATGAAGCGGCTGGAAAGAATGCGCGCCACGTTTGCGAAGAAGGAAGCCACCGAAAAGGACGCCGCGCAGAAGCTGGCCGAATTGCTGGCGGGCGTTTCGCTGACGTTCGCGCGCAAGTCCGGCGAAAACGAGCAGCTTTTCGGATCGGTGACCACGGCCGACATCTCCGAAGCGCTCGCCGCGCAGGGCTTCACTATCGACAAGCGAAAAATTACGCTGGCCGATCCCATCAAGCTCGTCGGCGAGTACGAAATTCCCGTGAAACTTCACCGTGAAGTCACCGCAACCGTGAAGCTCGCTGTGAAAAAAGAAGAATAAGCGCGCGAATCGGTTTTCCACTTTTCCGAAAGCGTCCACAGGCTCCAACCCGTTGACCTTTGCGCCGGGACTGTCACAATGGTCGGCGCTTCACATCACAAAAAATTTTCTGGCTGGCGTGCGCGGCGCCCCGACGGGATGTCTTGCGCCGCCGAGCGCCTTGCGCGATAATCGAAGGCGAATAAAAGGCGAATAATGTCCGGCGACACCTCTCTCGAACGTCCGCTTCCTCACAACCTCGAAGCCGAGCGCAGCATCCTCGGCGCGATCATTCTCGATAATCACGCACTGAACGCCGCTATCGAAAAAATCCGCTCCGAGGATTTCTTCCTCTCGCAACACCGCCAGATTTTCGAGCGCATGATTCAGCTTGGCGAGAAGCAACAGGCCATCGACGTGGTCACGCTCATGGAAGACCTCACGCGCCGCGGCGAGCTCGAAGCCGCCGGCGGCGTCGCGTACCTTTCTCAGCTGGCGGACGGGCTGCCGCGCGTCACCAGCGTCGAACACTATGCGCGCATCGTCAAAGAAAAGTCCGTCCTCCGCAGCCTGATTTTTTCCGCGTCGGCCATTCAAGAGCAGGCGCTGGCTGCGGGTGACGACGCCGATGTGATTCTCGATCGGGCCGAGTCCGCCATCTTTCAGCTGGCGGAAGATCGCGTCAAGGTTGGTCTCATCGGCGTCAAGGAACTTGTCCGCGAAAATTACGAGCGCCTCGAGAAGATTTTCAGCGAAGGCCGCCGCATCACCGGCTTGGCCACCGGCTATCCCGGCCTCGATAACGAAACCGCCGGATTTCAGCCATCCGAGCTGATCATTCTCGCCGCGCGGCCTTCTATGGGCAAGACGGCGCTCGCTTTGAACATTGCCGAAAATGTCGCGCTGCGCCAGCGCGAACCGGCGGCCGTGTTCAGCCTGGAAATGTCAAAGGAATCGTTGCTTCTGCGCTTGCTCGCTTCCGAGGCACGCGTGGACGCTCACAAATTCCGCACTGGCCACCTGAGCCGCGACGACTGGGGAAAAGTAACGGGCGCGCTCACGAGCCTTGCCGATGCGCCGCTGTGGATTGACGACTCCGCGTCATCCACCGTGATGGAAATCGGCGCGAAGGCGCGCCGCCTGAAGCGCGACCGCGGACTTTCACTCCTGATCGTGGATTATCTCCAGCTCGTCATTCCCTCGCACACCGGCCGCGGGACGAACCGACAGGAAGAAGTGTCCAGCATCTCGCGCGGCCTAAAAGGCCTGGCGAAAGAACTCAAGGTGCCGGTTCTGGTGCTCAGCCAGTTGACGCGCGCGCCCGAACGCGACGACCGCAAGCCGCAACTTTCCGACTTGCGCGAATCGGGCGCCATCGAGCAGGACGCCGACGTCGTGCTCTTCATCAATCGCCCGAATTTTTACAAGACCGACATGCCCGAAGAAGATCGCGCCAAAGCCGAGCTCATTATCGCCAAGCAGCGCAACGGCCCCACCGGAACCATGAATTTCGTCTTCCTGGCGCGCCACACCCGATTTGAGGAAGCCGCTCCGGACTCCTGGAATGCCCCAGTCCCCGAAGAGTAGCCGGTTCTGCGGCTCTGTCGTTCCGCTGCCACAATCGTGTCGCCGCATCCGCGTTCCACGTGGCACATTCGCCGCTCCGTCGTTTTCGCATCCATGCGTTTACCGCTCGTAACCGCTGTAGTTTCCTAATGTTCGCCGCCATCCCGGGGGCAAGCTCGTTCCGCCGGCCGATTGGCTAGCGGCCTGCAACTGGCTCACGTGAGGTGTTTACCTAAACGGCGCTCCAATTTGGCTATTCGGGATTTTGTTCGCGCCGTTGACGCCGAGTCTGGCATTCTAAATGGCGATGCCCAAAGCGATCCACTTCGAGGGACGTCCGGTCTGGGCGGAAATTTCGCTCAAGGCCATCCTGCAAAACCTGCGCGTAATTCGCCGGCACGTCGGCGCGCAGCGCATGGTGCTGGCGGTGGTGAAGTCGAACGCTTACGGCCTGGGCGCCGTCCCGATTTCTAAGGCGTTGCAAAAAGCGGGCGCCGAGTGGTTCGGCGTCACCTGCGCGAATGAAGGCATCGAGCTGCGCGAATCGGGCATTCGCAAACGCATCCTGGTCCTCACCGGTTTCTGGCCCGGAGAAGAAAAGCGGCTGATACGGAATCACCTGACGTCCACCGTGACGCGCGTGAGCGATCTGCACGATCTTGAACGCGCCGCGAAATCCCTGCACGGAAAATCTCCAGCGAAATCCGCGCGCGTGCGCTTTCATTTGAAAATTAACACGGGCATGAACCGCCTGGGAATTTCGCCCGAAGAAATTGACGCGTTTGCGTTGGCCCTCGGCGATTGCCCCCACATCCAGCTCGAAGGAACCTTCACGCACTTCGCTTCGGCGGAGGATTTCACCGCCGAACAGACCAAGGTGCAGGAGCAGATCTTCCGCGAATGCCTCGCGCGCTTGCGCGCACTCGGAATTTCTCCGGGCATCGTGCACATGGCCAATAGCGGCGCCATCTGCGCTCGCCCGAGCACTTGGGGTGACATGGTTCGTCCCGGCGCGATTCTTTACGGCTACCACCAGTCGTTCGATCCGCCACAAAAAAAGCAGGAAGTGATGTGCGAAATGCCGCTCGAGCCCTGCCTCTCCTTGCGCGCGCGGATTATTTCACTGCGCGATGTTCCGCCGGGCCAGGCCGTGGGCTACGGTGCGCGGTTCGTCACCGAACGCCCTTCGCGCATCGCGGTCATCAACGCAGGCTATGCCGATGGCGTTGTGCGGGCGCGCACCAATCGCGGCTGTGCGCTGGTTCGCGGGCGTCGCGTGCCGCTCGTGGGAACGATCTCCATGGATCTAACGATGCTCGATGTGACCGACGCGCCCGAAGCCGAACTCGGCGACGTGGTCACGATTTACGGCAAAGACGGCAAGGCCGCCATCGAAGTTTCCGACGTGGCTCGCGAAATCGGCACGGTCACTTCGGACCTGCTCTGCGCGCTCGGCCGCCGCGTCCCCAAGTTTTATCTATAGGACTTCGTCTCAGCCTTCACCGCAACTACCGGCGTTACCCATCTATCGCGTACGGTGGTATACTACGCTAATAATATTCATTCGTTTTGGGCGTCACTTGATTCCGGCGTCTAAGTAACATTTCTTAAAGCCGGACTGAAACAGAATGTGCTCCGCGGAGTGAGACGGCTCCCGAGTCGATTCATTCATACGTTTCATAAGGTGCAACGATGCAAAGGTCTCCTAATCTACCCATTCGGCCTTCCGCGAATTCCGCTACGGAAAACGCAGGTTCAAAATCTGGTGCTTTCCCGCGTGGCGCTCAGGAACAAGTCGGCACGTTCTGGGACATGCTGGGCATTCGCATAATTTTTACCGCGATTTGTGTGGTGGCGGGCTATCACTTCCGCCCCTTCAGCGTGTCGAAGGAAGCAGGCTCAGCGGCCGGCTTTTTGTTTGCGCTCGCGGTCATCCTCTTCGAAGTCCGGCTGCGGCGCGCAAGCCTCCGGCGTCTGATCGGCGCGGCCATCGGCTCGATTCTCGGCATCGTGGGCGCTTACTTTACGACCCTCGTGCTTTCGCACACTTCGATGCCGGAAAGCACCCGCTCATTTTTCAGTCTGGCCACATTCCTGGTGATGTCCTACATCGGGCTGATCCTGGGTGCGAATAAAGGCGACATGCTAAACCTGCAGGCGCTCGGCGGTCTTTTCGGCAGCGAGCGCAGCCTGAAGCATTCCTTCAAGGTGCTCGATACGAGCGTCATCATCGACGGCCGCGTGGCCGACATCGCCGACGCGCAATTTCTCGATGGCACGGTGGTCATCCCGCAGTTCGTCCTGCACGAGTTGCAGCTCGTCGCGGATTCCGCTGACCCCCTTAAACGCCAGCGCGGCCGACGTGGCCTGGAAGTGCTGCAACGAATCCAGAAAATGCCGCACCTTGAAGTGCTAATTGCTGAAGACGATTTCGCGAACGTAGCGGATGTGGATTTGAAACTCATCGAGCTGGCCAAGCGCTACGACGCGAAGATTGTCACCAACGATTTCAATTTGAACAAGGTCGCCACGTTGCAAGGCATCGATATCTTGAACGTCAACCAGCTCGCCAACGCGCTCAAGCCCGTGGTTCTGCCGGGCGAGACCATGCGCGTCTTCATCCTGCGTGAAGGCAAGGAATACAATCAGGGCGTCGCGTATCTTGATGATGGCACGATGGTCGTTGTGGACGGCGCGCGCAAGATGATCAACAAGACCGTGGACATCACGGTGACCTCGGTGCATCAGACCACGGCGGGCAAAATGATCTTCGGCCGCTACGACGAACGCGGCGAACAGAATGCCTCGCGCACAGCATCCGCTGCCGCACAGATCGAGCAGCCGGGCCCTCGCGCAGTGGATACCGGCGGCGAGCGTCCGCCGCGCCCTCTGTTCCCCGAATCCGGTCGCTCCTAGCGCGCGCAGATTCCAAACCGAATGGGAGGCCGCCCACGCCGCGTTTCCTCGCCCAGCGCGGCCCAGTTGCGATAGACTGTTGCACCTTCGATGACTCGAATCGCCGCCATCATTCCCGCCGCCGGACTCGGCACCCGCATGGGCGCTGAAATGCCGAAGCAATTTCTCGAACTTGACGGCATGCCGCTCGTCGTCTACACGCTGCGGCGCCTGGCGGCTTGCTCCTCGATTACTGACTTTTTTATTTCGACACGCGCCGACGATATCGTTTCGCTGCAGGACAAGGTCGCCAAGGCTGCACTGGGACGCTCCGCGCGCGTGGTTCACGGCGGCGACACGCGCCAGCAGTCCGTGGCGAACGCCCTGGCGCAAGTGGACCCGGCAACCGAAATAGTTCTGGTGCACGATGCGGTCCGCCCGTTCGTAACCCTAGAGCAGGTCGAGCGCGTGATTGCCGAAGCGCGAGCGCGCGGAGCCGCGATCCTCGGCATCCCGGCGATTGACACGGTGAAAGAAGTGAAGCGCGCGAGCCTGCCCCAGGATGTTGCGCTCATCACCAGCACGATCCCGCGCGAGCGGATTGTGCTGGCACAAACACCGCAGGCGTTTTCGTATTCGCTCCTCCGTGACGCGTTTCGCAAGGCGCAGCAGGATGGCGTCACCGCCTCGGACGAATCCTCGCTCGTCGAGCGATTCGGCCACGACGTTTTCGTGGTTCTCGGCTCCGAGCGCAACTTGAAAATCACGCGTCCCGCCGACATGGACCTCGCCCGCTTCTACCTTGAACAGGAGCGCCGCTCGCCATGACACGTTCCGGAATTGGCTACGATCTGCATCGGCTCGCCGAGGGACGCAAGCTGATGATTGGCGGGATCGACGTCCCGTTCGATAAAGGCTCGGTCGGGCACTCGGATGGCGACGTGCTCGCTCATGCACTGTGCGACGCGCTACTTGGCGCCGCGGGGCTTGGCGACATCGGCACGCATTTTCCGGACACGGACGCGAAATGGAAGGGCGCGTCGAGCCTGCTCTTTCTCGAGCACACGCGAAAACTGCTCGACGAGCGCCGCCTGCGCATCGTTCACCTTGACGCTGTCGTCATCTGCGAACGCCCCAAGCTCGGCCCGCACTTTCCGGCCATGCGCGCGGCCCTGGCGAAATCGCTCGGCATCGCGCCGGAGCAAATCAACTTGAAGGCCAAGACGAACGAAGGAACCGGCGAAATTGGCCGCGGCGAAGCCATCGCGGCACACACTATCGCCACGCTCGAAGGCTGATGAACTGGCTTACCGGATTTCACGCGGTGGAAGAAGCTCTGGCCGCCGGCCGCGCGCTTGACCGCATCATCATCGCGCGCGGGCGACATGGCGAGCGCGTGGAGGCGGTGGTGCAGCTCGCGCGCTCCAAAAGCGTTCCGGTGCGCTTCGAAGACCGCCAGCAGATCGATCGCCTGGCCGGCACGCGCGAACATCAGGGCATCGCCGCCCTTGCCGCCGCAAAGCCAGCCCTCGAACTTGAAGATTTGCTCGCCGCAAAAACGCCGCAGGGCCTGCTCGTTTTGCTCGATGGCATCGAAGACCCGCACAATCTCGGCGCGATCGTGCGCACCGCGCTGGCCGCGGGCGCGCACGGCATCGTGATTCCGGAACGCCGCGCTGCCGGCTTGAGCGATACCGTGGAACGCGCCTCGGCCGGTGCCCTCGCGCATTTGCCCGTCGCGCGCGTGAAAAATCTCGTTCGCGCCATGGAAGAGATGAAAGAGGCGGGCTACTGGCTCATCGGCCTCGATGAGCGCGCGGAAAAAAAATACACTGACGCGGATTTTTCAGGCCAGGTCGGAATCGTGCTGGGAGGTGAAGGCGAAGGGCTGCACGACTTGACGCGCAAACGCTGCGATTTCCTCGTCTCGATCCCCACCACGGGACCCGTCCGCGCTCTCAATGTTTCCGTTGCCGCGGGAGTCGTGCTCTTCGAAGTCGTCCGCCAGCGCAGCCAGAAACCATGGAGCTTGAACCAATCCTGATGTTCTCTGTATGGCAGAGCATCGGCCTTTGACAAATCCTCATTGGGAGGTTGAGGTGCGTCCGGGCGCCAACGATTTACAAGCGGAAGATGAACCCCTTCGTCGATCAGTCCGGCAAGAACCACGTGGAGCTGAACGAGGAATTCTCTCTGCTCGGACTGGGCTGCGCCATCCACGATTGCGCAGTATCGCTGCGCGACAGCTGCAAATCGCTTGGCGGTCTCGGCGTAATCGTCTGCAATGGCCATCTGAAAACAGCTTGTTGGTTCTGGTATGTTCCTACTTGTCGTATTTCAGCAGCGAGAAGACATCCACGCCGGGCAGCTTCGCGCGGCCATTGAGGAAGCTCAACTCAACCGCAAACGCGGCTCCGGCAACTTCACCGCCCAACTGCTTGATTAGCTGAACGGCGGCGGCCGCCGTGCCGCCGGTCGCGAGCAAATCGTCGCAGACGAGAACCCGCTGGCCGCACTCGACTGCGTCATGATGAATATCAAGCTGATCCGTACCATATTCGAGCTGGTATGTGACGGACGAAACCTTGGCCGGAAGTTTCTTCGGCTTGCGCACCGGAATGAACCCTGCGCCCAGGCGATAAGCCAGCGCCGGAGCAAAAATAAATCCGCGCGCCTCGATTCCAGCCACGAGATCCACTTTGCGCCCGTTGTAGTGCTCGCAAAGCTTGTCCACGAGAGAATGAAATCCTTTGGGGTCCTTCAGCAGCGTGGTCAGATCGTAGAACAGGATTCCCGGCTTGGGATAATCCGGGATTTCGCGGATAAGTGATTTCAGCTCGTCCATTCGTCTCCTCTCACCAACTATCGCGCTGCGCCGCGCTCAGTTCTTAATGAAGACCGTGCTCGATGGAAAAATCATTCTCGAATTGCGGTTCGATCGCGGCATCCTCTTCCGCGAGTCCCGAAACCACAGCCGACCGAGGTCCGCGCTCGAGTTCCTGGCGCAGCGCGTCCAGTTTCGGCGGAGCGCCGATGGCATAAACCTCTACGCGCCCATCGCGCAAGTTCCTCGCGTAGCCCGCGACGCCGAGCCGCTCCGCCACTCGGCTGGCGAAGTAGCGATAGCCCACTCCCTGCACGCTCCCGCTGACGTAGTAGCGCCTGGCTTGGCGAGTTTCCCGGCTTTCTTGCACGAACGGTGCGGTCCCCGCGCCGCAAGCGTGCGATTCTATCAGACGCCCAGCCTGCACAACAGCAACCGACTCCTTAGAAGCTGCGCTCGCGCGTCAGAATCCTGCGCCGACGCTGCTGCGCGCCGCCTTTTTGCCCAGCGCCGCGAGGACTTCTTTGCTGCTGCGATTGGCGGCCTGCAGCGCGGTGGAATATTCAGAGATGCCGCCTTCGGAATCCGAGTGCCCGAAAAATATATTGCCCATGGGCTTGCGAATGGCGGGGGCGACGCGCGTCATCACACCCGGCGCGGCCATGTACATCGGATGCCCGCGGCGGTAAATGTGGACCTCCTCGACTTTCGCGCGTGAGCCCGGAAACCAGTGATCCAGGAGTGCGACGCACTGCTCGCCGAGTCCCAGGCAATATTCGTCCCTTAATATTTTGGGCCGCTCGCGTTCCGCCCGCGGCACGTAGCACGAGAGAATGGACGGCCGCTGCGTCACTTTGTTGTCGCGGTTGATCACCCAGTCGGCCACGTTGAAATCCACGATGGGGCTGGGCGCGGGAATATCCGTGTCGTAGGACGCGTTGTAAATCACCTCGCGGAAGCAGACGTTGACCACCAGATAAGGCGCGTAGCGAAGTTCGTCCATCGCGTTCGCATGCGCGTCATCGAGGCCAAGAATAATCTTCTTGGCGATGAATTTTGGGCAGGCGATCACGGCGGTCTTTGCCGCGAGCGTGTGCATCTCGCCGTTCTGCGAGTAGCTGACGTTGACTTTGTCGCCCTTCGGCTCGACCTGAAGAACGGTTGCACCCTTGTGCAGCCGCCCCGGAGATTTTTTATCGACGGCGGCTTCGAGCGCGAGCGAAATGCGCCCGAGTCCGCCGGGCCACGTAAACCGGTTCTCTTCCACGCCGCCGCCCCAGCGGAACGCTTCCGCGCCAATCAGCGCCGAAGTGTTTTGCGTGTCCGCGCCCCAATTGTTGGGCCCGTAATTGTCAAACCAGGCCGTCAATTCCGGCCCGTAGGGCTTCAGCAGCTCGGCGAACGTCATGTTGTCGAGTTTTTGCGCATTCGCCTCAAGGTCCATCGCGACCATAGTCTTGCGCGCGTCGTCGAAATTCTTTTTCACGCTGTCCGGATAAGATGACTTCCACAATCCGCCGGCCCAGAACTGCGGCACCAGTTGATCGTTGATGATGGCGGAATCCACGCTCTTGATCCGGTGAATCTCCATCCCGATCTCGCGGCAAAGCGCTTCGACATCTTCATCGCTGTTGTACGCCGAGCCGGTGGAATACCACATATCGTTCCACTGCTCGCTGATGGCATTGCCGCCGAGCCTCGGCTCTTTTTCCAAGACCTGAAAATCCGTGCCGGCCAGCCGGTAGGCGGTCATCAGCCCGCTGGGCCCTCCGCCGATAATGGCCACTTCACATTCGGCCGAGGGCGGCGGAAACTTGAACGCGTACCCGTCACGCACCTGATGGCACAATTTGTTTTCTTCGCTGCCTAGTTTCTCGGTGAGCGCGCCTGCTTGCTCCGCCCGCAGCAAGCTTTCGGGCATTGGGCATGCAGCCGCAGCAGCACCCGCGATCAGATACTTGATAGCGTCGCGGCGGGACGGACTTTCGCGTTCTTTCACTAGTGGCTCCAGTACGAATCGCGAATTCTACTCCGCCGCGTTTCGTTTTGCACTCTGTCACCGAGCGGTGTGATACTTTTCGAGCGGGGCTTAATGAGAGCCTTTGCGCGCGCGAACCTGGCAAACGCAAACTGCATCTAAGCAATTGCACGGCACATACGATGTCACGACACATCTCATTCTCGATTCTTCTCCTTGCTCTGCTCCTCTGCATCACTTCCAATACGCGCGCGCAAGCGACCGCCGGTCCCACCGCTCCGCCGCCCAAGTTCGAAGTAAAGCGGATTCCGTCCGTGCCTCATCCAGGCCCTCCTCCCATTCCGGTCGAGGTAATCATCCAGAAATTCTCGGCGAATGAAAATGTGATGAAGAAGGCCTACGACGAGTATGACTTCACGCAAGCGATTCGCATCGAGGAGATGTCCGACCCCGGCGGAAAGTTCAGCGTCACCGGCGAGGTGTACAGCCGGCCCGACGGCCAGCGTTACATGCGCGTCACCCAGCCCGCCGAGTCCAATCTGAAATTGCAGAAATTCTCGCTCGAGGATGTGCGCGCCATCGCCAGCCTGCCGCTCTTTGCCCTGACCGGCGAGCAAGTCGGCAATTACAATTTCCTTTACGCCGGGCAGGAGAAGCTCGACCAGCTAAACACCTACATTTTTCAGGTCAAGCCCAAGCTGCTGAGCCGAACGCGCAGATATTTTGAAGGCGTGATCTGGGTGGACGATCAGGATTTCGCCATCGTCAAGAGTTACGGCAAGTTCGTCAGCGAGATTGCGGGCAACGGCTCGAGCTTGCCCTTCACCATGTTCGAGACCTACCGCGAAAATTTCCAGGGCAAGTATTGGCTGCCTACCTATACGCGCTCCGACGATTACATCAAGGGCGCGGAGGACGAGGATGTGCCGGTGCGCCTGGTGATTCGCTCCACTGAATTCAAGCTGCACTCCGCGACCGTTGACGCAGGCGCGGCGTCGCCGGCACAACCCGCAACTTCATCCGCGCCCGCACCCGCGGCGACTTCGCAGCCCGCCGGCCCGCAAACTCCTCCGCCGTCACCTCACTAGATTTGAGCGTTGCGCCACTTCTAGCAGCCTATTTTCCCGAGTGACAGTGGCTTTCTCCGATAGCTATAGGTGTCCGTCCACACATCAGTTAATGTTCGAAGAAAGCGAAAGGAATATCATCCCATGACCTCATTGTGGACCAAGCTCTTGCTATTAATGGTAGCGGTGCTTCCACCTCGAGTAATTTCGGTCCAAAAGTCGAAAACGGCCACCATCACGGAACCAGCGGTCATCAATCTGGAACGCCTATTCAAGCAGGCCGATACTATAGCGCTCGTAAAGATCGTTTCGGGGGATGCAGAAAACTACAAAATTACCGTTTATAAGGGCCGGGTGATTAAGAGTTTCAAAGGATCCTCGGAAGGAGAAAGCATCTACTTCGGGCCCTACGTGGTCGAAAGAATTGGATGGGAGTACATTCTGTTCCTGCGCAGCGTGACTCAACCGATTGCGCCGAACTCTACCTCGAATGCCAGCTATGGCACGATCCGTTATTCTGAAATCTTCAATGAGGGTTATACCTCGATGATGACGTCTTATGAATGCGTTTTCGATGGAAATACAACCGCCGAGCGGTGCGGTGACGGCGTGCGCGTCTGTACGGACTACATCGTACTTCCAAAATCGATGCCTACCTTTCCTCCCATGACCGAAGAAACTTCGTTCGGCCGCCGCTGGGTCCGGAAACAAAATTTTATTTCACTGCTCGGGACGCTCAGCACCCCCACGAATTAGATCTGTCCCCGGCACCGCTACACTCTTCCGCGCAAAAATGCTAACGTGGCGCGGTCGCATTCTGCATCTGGCGTCGCCAAAACCCCGATGGGCGCACACATCACCGTCGTTCTCGAATTCGCCCTGCTGGCGGTAACCTCCATTTTATTTCTGGTGGACCCCTTTGCCGTCATCCCGCTCTTTCTCGCCATCACCGCGGATTCGCCTGCATCGGAACGCCACCAGATGGCCCGGCGCGCCGCGTGGACTTGCGCCATCGTGCTCACCACCTTCGCCGTGGCCGGCAGCCTGATCTTCAAAATGTTCGGCATCACACTTCCCGCATTCAAAATCGCGGGCGGCATCATCCTGCTGCAGATCGGTTTGGACATGCTGCAAGCGCGCCAGTCGGGCACCAAAGTTTCGCCGGAGGAAGCACAAGAAGGCACGACGAAAGAGGACGCGAGCATCATTCCTCTAGGCATGCCCATGCTGGCGGGGCCCGGCGCGATTTCAACCGTGATGGTTCTGATCGGCGAGTCACACGCCGTTTGGCAGCACGGCGTAATCTACGCCACGATTATTTTCACTTCGTTCGTTTCCTACCTTGTGCTGGTCGGGGCCGGGCAGGTGCAACGCTTTCTGGGCCAAACGGGAATTCGCATCATGATGCGCCTAATGGGTCTGCTGCTGGTGGCGCTGGCCGTGCAGTTTGTGGCCAACGGCCTCACCGATTTCGGCCTGCTCAAACCGCTGGTCTCGCCTTATTGAGGTTCAAGCTAGGGTTCGTAGGATTCTTCGTCTTCCGTTTTCTTCAGCTTGGTAGTTTTCATTTGAATGCGGAAATCGCGCGAACGCACTTCCGCCAAAATCGCGCGCCGCGTCTCCGCCGGAAGCGATTCCGGCTCTATGACGCCGGATTCCTCGCGCGGAAAATGCTTGATGAAAATCGCGGCCACGTGGGCCGTGGCGTACGAGATCGGCGTGGAACTCAGCCCGCGCATGCGAATCTGGTAGAGCGTCGGGAAGCTCGCGTCAAAGCGCACCAGCATCGGGTGATCGTCCTTCGCGCCGCGCACCAGCACGGCTGCGGCAAACCGCGCGTTGTACAAAATGCCCTTGCGAATCAGCGCCGCCACATTTCTGGGCGTGAGCGTCTTCGGAAATCTCTTGCGCACGATGCCCTGCGACCGGTTGAGACGCCCCTGCCGGTACCAGCGGTACAAGCGGTCGAAATCGTTTCCGCCGATTTTCGCGTCCATATCGCGCATGGGAATGTCGTAAGGCAACATGCAGACTTCGTCCTGCGCCGCCAGATACACGGTGGCCTCGCCGATGGGCTGCGGGAAGCGAAACTTCTCGCGCTCGGCGAATCGCTTCCCCAGCAGGAATTTGCCGTTGCGGTAAATCCGCGGATTCGAAATCGCTTCGTCGTAGGCGCCCTCGGCTGACCAGGTTGAAACAGGATCCTTGCTCTCCGTGCTCTCGAACAAACGAATCTGGATCGATTCCACGGAATCGAGCAGCTCGGCCCCGCGCTTTCCGAGCAGGTTGGTCAATCCAGGCGCCGCGCCCGTGCATATCAGCGCCACGCGGTTTTTCGCCACGAAGCGCTTGTGAAATCGGAGCTGCTCCGGCTTGAAAAGGCTGCGCGTGAGGTGGCTGTTCAAATCCAGGTAATGCGCGCGCAGACGCAGTGCCGCGCGGAGAATGATTTCGTTGAATACCGCCGGGGAAGCGTTGACGATCAGATTGCATCCGCGAGCCGCGCGGACAATCGACCACACGTTTCGCGCGTTCGTGGCCACCACTTTGATTTCGCTTTTCTTGCCCAGGAAGCGCCGCGCCCGCTCGACGTCCCGGTCGCCGCACCATACCGTATGGCCCTGGCGCACCAGCAAATGTGCCAGCAACCCGCCGGTGCCGCCCACCCCCAAAACGAATATCCGCATCGGCTCGAAACTCTATCACATCCAATCGCCGCCCGAGCCTTGGCCGCCGTTCCTGCTCCCTGGAGTTCACCCCGCCCGGTCACGCCGCAGACATCGTTTGCCAGCACCGCGGCAGCAGCGTAGAATCGCCTTGCTTCTCCGATTCCCGCCGCCTAACGGAGCGAAACCCCACGGCCTCGGGAACGACGCCTGGATTTCACGGGCTTACGGTTTGGGCGGAAACGCCCGAGCCTCCCGCGTTTGGAAAGGAGAGAGTTCAGCTCGCGCGAAGCGCCCCTGAACTTGTCGCCCAATTCCGAATGCGGATTGGGCGTTTTTTTTCCACTCGCTCGCCGGGGAAACTTTTTGCCCGCTTGGCGCGGTTTGCAGATTGTTCATGCGCGGAGGCATCCAGGGACTGATGGCTCTTACTGACAAATTCGGCCGCCAAATTACGGACCTGCGCATCTCCGTCACCGACCGCTGCAATTTCCGCTGCGTCTATTGCCGCTCGGCTAATCCCGAAAATCACATGGCCGAACACGCCCTGCTCGAATGGGAAGAATTCGAGCGCCTGGCTGGCATTCTCGTCGGCATGGGCATTCGCAAAATTCGCGTTACCGGCGGCGAGCCTCTAGTGCGTCCAGGGGTCGAGGATTTCATCGCGCGCCTGAAAGCCCTCGGAGTGCAGGATCTTTCCATGACCACCAACGGCCACCTGCTCGCCGAACGCTGCGACCGCCTGGTGGCTGCGGGCCTGAACCGCATCAACATCAGCCTCGATTCGCTCGACCGCAAAAAATTCGAGGAAGTCACGCGCACGAAAACATTCGACCAAGTGATGGCCGGAATCGAAGCGGCGCAGGCTTCGCGCTTGCGGCCGGTAAAAGTGAATGCCGTGCTCGTGCGCGGTATCAACGACAACGAAGTGGAAGCCTTCGCCGAATTCGCGCGCGAGAAAGACATCGTCATGCGCTTCATCGAGTTCATGCCGCTCGACGCCGACCGCGCCTGGACTCGCGACTTGGTGGTCACCGCCGACGAAATCCACCGCCGCATCTCCGCGCTCTGGCCTCTTATACCCGTCGTGCACGAACGCAGCGAAACGGCGCGCAAGTACCGCTTCGCCGACGGGCGCGGCGAAATCGGCCTGATCGCCCCGGTGACGCATCCTTTCTGCGGACACTGTTCGCGCATCCGCCTCACCGCCGATGGCAAATTGCGCACCTGCCTTTTCAGCAAGGAAGATCATGATTTAAAATTCATGCTGCGGGGCGGCGCCACCGATCGCGAAATCGGCGACGCCATTCGCGCCATCGTGGAAAAGAAAGAAAAGGGCCATCGCATCAACGAGCCCGATTTCGTGCCGCCTTCCCGCACCATGGTTTTTATCGGCGGCTAGAAAAGTATGGCGCGGCAAATCGCTTAGGAACCCAATCGCATGGCCGAAGAAGAACAAAAATATTTCTCGCTCACCGAAGCCGAGCGGCTGCGCGCCCAGCTTGAGCCCGTTCTGATCGAGGCCATGGAGTCGCGCCGCAAAATGGCGGACGCCGAGGAGCAGCTCAATTCGCTCGCCGAACGCATCCAGCGCTCGGGCGGCCTGATGGTGTCTTATGAAAGCGCCGCGCGCGTGCGCCTGGCTCGCAATCGCTCGGAAGAAGCCGTGCGCGCCGCGCTTGAAGAAATCACTTCCACCGGATGTGTAGTGAAGGATCTCGAAGTCGGCCTTCTCGATTTTCCTTCGCGCATCGATGACGAGGAAGTGTATCTCTGCTGGCGCCTCGGCGAAGACCGCATCCGTTTCTACCATCGCCAGGACGAAGGCTTCTCCGGCCGCAAACCTATCGATCCCCGCGACGCCGGCTACAACAATCCAATCCAGTAACCAGACTACCCTTTGACTAGCGCCCCCGAAAATCGGCTGAAAAATTCCGCAAGCCCGTATCTGCGCTCCGCCGCGCATCAGCCCATCGACTGGCACGAATGGGGCGAAGACGCATTTGCTCGCGCCCGCGCCGAAGAGAAACCCATCCTCCTCGATATCGGCGCCGTCTGGTGCCACTGGTGCCACGTTATCGACCGCGAGAGCTACGAAAATCCCGAAATCGCGGCCATGATAAATAAATTTTACGTCCCGGTGAAAGTGGACCGCGACGAACGCCCCGACGTGGACTCGCGCTACCAGTCCGCCATCAGCGCAATTTCCGGACAGGGCGGCTGGCCGCTCACCGCTTTCCTCACGCCCGACGGCAAGCCCTTTTTCGGCGGCACCTATTTCCCGCCGGAAGACGCAATGGGCCGCCCCGGCTTCAAACGCATCCTCCTCGCCATCGCCGACGCTTTCAAGACGCGCCGAGCGGAAGTGAACTCTTCAGCGCTCGCGCTTGAAGAAGCCGTCGCCAAAGCCGAAATATTTCGCACCGCGCACGGCACATTCGACGCGGCGATCGTGGAAGACGTCATCGAATCCGCGCTGAGTCTTTTCGACGAAACGCATGGCGGTTTCGGCCAGGCCCCCAAATTCCCGCACGCGAGCGCGGTTGATCTGCTGCTCGAGCGCCATCAGTCTTCGCACGATCCGAATCTTCTGCGCGTCGCCGAACGCACGCTCGAAGCCATGGCCCTCGGCGGCGTTTACGATCAGCTCGGTGGCGGATTTCATCGCTACTCCGTGGACGAGCGCTGGTGCGTCCCGCACTTCGAGAAAATGACCTACGACAATTCCGAGCTGCTGCGGAATTTCCTGCATGGCTTTCAGGTGACGCGCAAGCCGCTCTTCCGCGAAACGGCCGAGGGAATTATTTCCTGGGTCAACGAAGTGCTCTCCGATCAGCAGCGCGGCGGCTTCTACGCAAGCCAGGATGCCGACCAGACGCTCGATGACGACGGCGACTATTTCACCTGGACGCAGCAGGAAGTGCGCGCCGCGCTTTCTCCCGAAGAAGCGCGCGCGATCGAAATCTATTACGACGTGGCCCCTCGCGGCGAAATGCACCACAACCCGGAGAAAAATGTTCTGTGGGTCGCGTCGAGCATCGGAGAACTGGCGAAGAAGCTTGCGCTCGACGAAGCCGGCGCGCGAATTCTGCTCGCGCGCGCCAAAGGAAAATTGCTCGCCGCGCGACGCGAACGCCGACCCACGCCCGCCGTGGACACTACGATTTACGTCGGCTGGAACGGGATGTTCATTTCCGCTTACCTCGAAGCCGCCCGTGTGCTCGGACGCGACGATTGCCGCGATTTCGCGCTCAAAACGCTCGACCGCATCCTCGCCGAAGCCTGGGACGAATCGAAGGGCTTCATTCATCGCGTCGGCGGCCCGCGCCTGGAAGGCGCGCTCGACGATCAAATTTTCGCCGCAGCCGCATTGCTCGACGCCTACGAAGCAACGCTCGACCCCAAATATTTCGCGAAGGCCGAGCGCGCCATGCAACTTGCCATCGAACGCTTCGGCGATCCCGAAGGCGGCGGATTTTTCGATCGCGCGAAAGATGCTGCGCCCATGGGCGGCCTCGACGTTCGCCGCAAGCCCATTCAGGATTCGCCCACGCCCGGGGCAAATTCCGCGGCGGTCATCGTCCTCGATCGTCTCTACGCCTTCACCGGCGAAAAACTCTATCGCGATTGGGCGGAGAAAACGCTCGAAGCATTCGCCGGCCTGGTCCCACAATACGGATTATTCGCCGCCACCTATGGTTTGGCAGCGCTTCTACACGCGCGCCATCCTCTGCAAGTCGTCGTGCTCGGGGCCGCCAGCGACGCAACAGCCTCCTCGCTCGAAAGAGCCGCGAACGAAATCTATCGTTTCGGCAAAGCCATCTTGCGCGTTACTCCTGAACGCCTCGCATCCGCCTCGCTGCCTCCAGCCCTCCGCGAAACCTTGCCTAATCTGGACGCTGCAAAGCCTCAAGCCCTCGTCTGCATCGAAACCACCTGCCACCCGCCCGTCACCGATCCTGACGCATTGAGATCGCTACTGGCGGAAGTCGGCACGAACCCGGCCGGCGCCGCAGGCGTGTAGCCTCGCCTCCTCGACTCGCAATCGTACTAAGTCCATTATTTATAATCGCTTAGAATGCAGGCGGGGCCGTTGCATCATGCGCAACGGAAGCTACATGCGTACTCGCGCATTGTATCCCGCTCGGGGAAAGGGGCTGCCATGCGCGGCCGAGCGAGATGCAAGTCGTGAATCCCGGGATCAAGCATTGAATTCGGCGAATTTTTCCTCCCATCGACAGCACAGCGGCCAAAGCCGACCGTTCGTCAAATCCCGAAGGGAATACAGAGTTGTAAAATTCGTGACGAGTGCTTATTCAGTTCAGGAGTGGACGAAAAATATCTTCGCCTATTACGAGCGAGTTGCAACTCGTGCGGAATTTCTCGTTTCTCAAAGCGATGGACGGACTACGTCCCGAGAATCGTTCCGTTTCTTTGCGACGATTGTTACAAACGATTCTTCCGCCGAGCCTGACCGGTGTGCATTCTTCCTTGCGGCTCTAGCGGAACCAGCCGGAATCTGCGCCGGCCTTTCGCCCTTCTTCTGCCAACGCTTCTAGATCGCTCTGCAGCTTTGCCTTTTGCGCTTCGATCTGCTTGATCTGCCGGTTGCGGTCTTCAATATAAATCACGCCAACCGACGCTCCGCTCATGGGATCGACGCTCACCGCGCCTTTCTCTTTGATCTCGTCCTGGATTCGGGAGATTTCCCGATCCAGCTCGGCCATTTGATCGCGGATGGCGCCCGCTCTGCCGCGCCAATACGTTTCGTCCTTTGATCCGGAGCTCGGCGCAGCATTCCCGCCGCCCGACCCGGCATATGAATTCCCGCCATAGGTGGCAGCTCCGCCCCCGCGACTCCCTTGTCCCACGGACGAAATACCGTGGCCCGACAAACCCGACAATTTGTCCTCGGTATATACCTTCGAGGTCTCGGTTTTTGGTTTTTGGGCTCGGGCTTTGCGTGCAGCGTCTCCCAGCGATTGCGTGGGAGCCGATAGGTCTTGCAGTCCCTGCTGCGACGCGGAAGCCGCTTGGTCTTGCGCCGGGGCAGACGCTTGCCCGGAGGCTTGACCAGACGCTTGCGCTGGCGGCGCCGAAGAAGACCCCGATTGTGATTGCCCAAACGCCGCAGGCGCGAGGTTCAGCGCCAGGATGAGCACGGCGGAAGAAGTTCCCAGAATCGCTGAGAATCGAGAGGTGCGCCGCAGGCTGCAAACAGGATGCCCGGCAAACAGAGATTTGGGTGACGCGCTATTTTCGCGGATTCCGCTCATCGTTGTCTCCTCTTCTTGGACCAACAGGATCTTAAGACAACGTTATGTCCTCCTCCGCCCATGGTCAACGCTCTCCCTCGAGTCAATCATCGTCCGTGTTACCTGTACGAAGGGCCAGTTCTTCCTCCGCCGACAAAATCCTTGTGTGCGGGATGCAGTAGCATTAGGATGCGCGAGCTAGAGGCGAACCGGAATTCCCGTGAATACATTCCCTGTCATGCTTGGCACGCTCTGTGTTTTTGCCATCGGGTACCGCTACTACAGCGCCTACATCGCCGCCCGGGCGCTCGAGCTCGACGACCGCCGCACCACTCCTGCCCACATTTTCGAAGACGGCCACAATTATGTGCCTTCGCCGAAGGTAGTTTTGTTTGGCCACCATTTCGCCGCCATTGCCGGCGCCGGGCCGCTCGTAGGCCCCACCCTCGCCGCGCAGTTCGGTTTTGCTCCCGGATTCATTTGGCTTTTGATGGGAGCGGTGCTGGCCGGCTGCGTGCACGATTTCATCGTTCTGGTCGCCTCCATGCGCCATGCCGGCAGATCGCTCGCGGAAATCGCCAGGACCGAAATCGGCCCGTTCGCGGGCTTCGTAGCCATGCTATCCATTCTGTTCATTCTGGTGGTCTCGCTGGCGGGTCTCGGAATCGTTGTAGTCAATGCTCTCGCAAATAGTCCCTGGGGCGTCTTCACCATCGCCAGCACGATTCCCATCGCCATTGTCATGGGACTTTACATGTTCAAGAGCACGCCAGGTAAAGTTAGAGTCGGCTTACCCAGCACAGTTGGCGTGATTCTTCTGATCGGCGCCGTCGTCGGTGGCCGCTGGATCGCGTTGACTCCGCTCGCCGCGCATCTCACGTTCTCCGCGCACCAGATCACCATTCTCATGGCCGCTTACGGTTTCATCGCCTCCGTGCTTCCAGTCTGGCTGCTGCTCGAACCGCGCGATTACCTTTCCACCTACGTGAAGCTCGGCACGGTCGCCGCTTTGGTGGTCGGCGTTTTGATCGTTCATCCCGACATCAAGTTTCCCGCCGTAACCCAGTACATCCATGGCGGCGGCCCCATCATCAAAGGCGCTCTCTTTCCCTTCCTCTTCGTCACCATCGCTTGCGGCGCCATTTCCGGCTTTCATGCGCTCGTCAGTTCCGGCACAACTCCGAAGATGATCAACAAAGAGACTGACGCCCGCCTGATCGGCTACGGCGCCATGATCGCTGAAGGCCTCGTCGGCGTGCTCGCCCTGATCGCCGCTTGCTCCATGTTCCCCGGAGACTATTTCGCCATCAACGTACCGGCCGCCGCCTACGCGAAGCTGGGCCTGCATACGGTGAACCTCGATATGTTCTCTGCCCAAGTGGGGGAGAACCTTGCCGGCCGAACCGGCGGCGGGGTCTCGCTGGCAATCGGCATGGCGCAGATCTTTCGAGGCCTGCCGGGAATGTCCACGCTGATGGGCTACTGGTATCACTACGCCATCATGTTCGAGGCGCTCTTCATTCTCACCACCATCGACACTGGTACGCGCGTCGCTCGCTACGTTCTCCAGGAACTCCTCGGCAAGATCAGCAAGCCGTTTGCAAACACAAAGTGGCTGCCGGGTAACATCGTCGCCACCACATTTATCGTTTGCGCTTGGGGCTATCTGATTTATACCGGCTCGATTTCCACACTGTGGCCGCTTTTTGGAACCGGAAACCAGCTCCTGGCCACCATTGCACTCGCCGTAAGCACCACGTTTTTGGTCAACATGGGCAAAGCGAAGTACGCCTGGATCACCGCCGTGCCCATGCTCTTCGTCGGCGCCACCACGCTTACCGCCGGCGTCCTTTCCATTCGCAATATTTTCTGGCCGCTCACTCACGTCCCCACCACCAGACTCACTGGCTACATGGATTCCATCCTCATGGCCATGTTCGTCGTCGGCGTTGTCCTCGTCTTGCTCGATGCCGGCCGCCGCTGCTGGCTCACTCTGCACGGCGCGCCAATTCCGAAGCAAAGCTTCGGCCCTCCGGTAGTCGACGGCGAAATTCGTATGGGCTGCTGCTGAGTGTCTGAGCAAAAGCTCTTCGCGCTAGCACCCGTGCTTTCCGATTCTTCGCACCACACGTCACTAAGGTAGAATGCCATCGTTCCCCAGATTTCCGGGTGAGTGGTGTGCGGCTCGGATGCAGTGAACTCGGAGAGTGAACATGGCCACCTTTGCTCTGTTTTTCATGCTCATCGTAGCTCTGCTCGTTTTGAGCATCGTCCTCGGTTCATTCTTCACCGTTGAGACCGCGCAAGTCGCCATCGTTCAGCGTCTCGGAAAGTTTGCGCGCGTCGCCGGTCCCGGCCTGAATTGGAAAACTCCTTATCTCGAAACTGTGGTTCGCCGCCTCAGCATGAAAGTCCAGCAGTTCGACGTGCAGGTGGAAACGAAAACTCAGGACAACGTATTCGTTCAGATCCCCGTCTCCATACAGTACAAAATCATCCCCGAAGGCGTGGAAGCCGCGTTTTACAAACTGTCCGACCCGGTCAAGCAGATCGAGTCCATGGTTTACAACGTCGTTCTCGGCCACGTTCCGAAAATGAAGCTCGACGATACGTTCCTCAATCAAGCCGATATCGCCAGCGATCTGCGAGACAACCTTGACGCTTCCATGAAGGAGTACGGCTACTCCATCGTGAAAGTCCTGATCTCCGACATCGTTCCCGACCAGAAGGTCAAGGCCGCCATGAATGACATCAACGCCGCGCAGCGCGAACGCGAAGCCACCGTCTCCCGCGCGGAGACCAACAAAATGCTTCTGGTAAAACAGGCCGAAGCCGAGGCCGAATCAAAACGCCTGCAGGGAGAAGGTATCGCCAATCAAAGGAAGGCGATCATCACCGGGCTGAAGGATTCCGTGGAAGACTTCGCCAAAACCGTTCCGGGTTCCACGCCACAGGACGTCATGCAGCTCGTCCTGATGACCCAGTATTTCGACACGCTCAAGGAAATCGCGGCAAACGATCACACCAACACGATTCTGGTCCCGCACACGCCGAACACGCTGACGGACATATATAGCCAGATTCGGAATGCCATCATCGCTGGAACCGAGCTCACCGCCCATGCGTCCATCTCGCCTGCCGCGACGCCCGGAGCGCAGAAATAATCAGCCGCGTCGTATTTTTGGCACACCGTTGATCGCACAACGTGTTTAACAAAGAGGCGGCTCTCAGTACCCTTGCCGCTACGGTGCTAGTCCAATGCGGCGTAGCAACTCCTGGAAGTGTGGATCACTCCGCAGAGGATCGCATCGCGGGTCAACCTTCATGGCCGTGAGAGAAGAAGAATGTTCCGCATAGGATTTCTGCAGCCACGCGAAACCTTCTTGTCTGGTCCTATCTGTGTTCACTTGCCCTGAGGCCTCCGTCGCGGCAGCCGAAGGGTCTGTGGTCGCATTTTTTTCAGCGCATCCCGCGATGTTGCCCGCGCGCCCGTCCCGGTGTGATAATGGCGGGTTCCAGAAACGCGCTCCGTGATTCTGGTTCACTGGGGGTTGCCATGGCTCTGAGGGATGCGTGGATTGAAAAGCGTGCGGCGGCGATGAGTGGCGGCGTGAAAAACTTCTCGCAGATGCACTTCGCACGCCTGGGCCTCATCACCGAAGAGATGGAATACGTCGCTAAACGCGAAAAGCTCGAGCCCGAGCTCGTGCGCAGCGAAATTGCCCGCGGCCGCGCCATTATTCCTGCCAACATCCACCACCGCAATCTCGAGCCCATGGGCATCGGCGTCGCATTCTTCTGCAAAATCAACGCCAATATCGGCAATTCCGCCACCACCTCGAACGTCAGCGAAGAGCTCGAAAAATTGCATCGGGCCGTGCACTACGGCTCGGACACCGTGATGGACCTCTCCACCGGCGGCGACATCCCGATGATCCGCAAAGCCATCATTGACGCTTCGCCCGTGCCCATCGGCACCGTACCGATTTACGAAGCGCTCTCCCGCGTCCGCCGCGCGGAGGATTTGAATCTCAGCGTCATGCTCGAAGTGATTGAAGAGCAGGCCGAGCAGGGCGTCGATTATATGACCATCCACGCGGGCGTCTTGCGCCAGTTCTTGCCGCTCGTGCGCAACCGCATCACCGGAATCGTCAGCCGCGGCGGCGCTTTGCTTGCGCAGTGGATGAGTTTCCATAAAGAGCAGAACCTTCTGTATGAGAATTTCGAAGCCATCTGCAAGATATTCCAGAAGCACGACGTCAGTTTTTCATTAGGCGACGGATTGCGCCCCGGCTGCCTCGCCGATGCCAGCGACGAAGCGCAGTTCGCCGAGCTCCGCGTTCTCGGCGAGCTCACGAAAAAGGCCTGGGAATACGGCGTGCAGGTGATGATCGAAGGGCCCGGCCACATTCCGCTCGACCAGATTGAACTGCAGGTGAAAAAAGAAAACGAGCTGTGCTACGAAGCCCCGTTTTACACGCTTGGTCCGCTCGTCACCGACATCGCGCCCGGCTACGACCACATCACCAGCGCCATCGGCGCAGCTATGATCGGATGGCACGGCGCTTCCATGCTCTGCTACGTCACGCCCAAAGAACATCTCGGACTGCCGAATGCGGACGATGTTCGCCAGGGCGTGATCGCCTACAAAATCGCCGCGCATGCCGCCGACGTCGCGCGCCATCGTCCCGGCGCGCGCGATCGGGACGACGCGCTCAGCTACGCGCGCTTCCTCTTCGACTGGAACAAACAATTCGATCTCTCCCTGGATCCCGCCACCGCCCGCGCCATGCATGATGAAAGTTTGCCGGATGATTTTTACAAGGAGGCGAAGTTCTGTTCCATGTGCGGACCCAAGTTTTGCTCCATGAATACTACGCAGATCGCGGAACTTTATCAGGGGCACGACCAAAAGGAACGCGAGCAGAAATTCGCGCAGCTTCTCGAGAAGGTGCAACCGGAAACGAAGCCTGCAGCAACACCCTGAAGCGTGGCAAGTGGAACAAAATAGGGGCGCGAAACGTAGTACAGAGTAGAGGAGCCCGGGCCGCAGGCTTGTCCTGGGCAAAATGGTGCTGCGATGATGTTTCTTCTTTGCGCGACTTTGCTGTATTTTCTGCCGTCGATCATTGGCCACAAAAAGCGGGATTTCACGGGGGTTTTCATCGTGAATCTGCTCTTTGGCTGGACCGTGGTCGGATGGATCATCGCGCTGGTTTGGGCCTGCGCGGCGGAAGAGCGACCGTACGTTTACGCGTATGCGGGCCACGCGCGTTACTGCAGCCGGTGCGGCACGCCCATCGCCGGCGCGCATTTCTGCCCGGCGTGCGCCCGTCCGCTGTGACTCGAACGTCTGCGAGAGTGCGTTAGTGGCGGAACCCAAAACCGATCAAAATCTGCGAGAGGAATTCAATCGCTGGGCCGAGTCCGGCAAGGGCGAGTCGATGGAGCACGAGCACTGGCCCATCACCAAGCCCACGCTCGGCCTGATGCAGATTGCTCCCACGGACAACATTCTCGACGTAGGCTGCGGCGCAGGCTGGCTATCGCGCATTCTGGCGCCGCGCGTCCCCGAAGGGCGCGTCGTGGGGATGGACATTTCCGACGAGATGATCCATCGCGCGCGGCGCGCGAGCGTGGACATTGGGAATCTCGTTTTCGTTGTGGGAGAAGTGGAAGAGATTCCGTGGGAAGCGAATTTCTTCACGCGCGTGATTTCGGTGGAGTCTTCCTATTACTGGCCGGACCCGGCAAAAGGGATTCGCGAAATTTATCGCGTCTTGCGCGAGGGCGGCTCGGCCTGGATTCTGATCAATTATTACCGCGACAATCCTCATTCACACCAGTGGGGAGAAAAACTGGCGGTCCCGACGCATTTGCTTTCCGCGGCTGAATGGGAGCAAATGTTTCGCGATGCAGGCTTCGCGGACGTCGGGCATCGCCTGATTCCCGATCCCACGCCGAATCCGGAAATTTACACGGGACGATGGTTCCGCGACGCGAAGGAGCTTGCCGAGTTTCGGGCGATTGGAGCGTTGCTTGTGTTCGGAAGCAAAAAATCGTAGACACGAATTAGTTCACAGTTGACAGTTCAAAGTTGACGGCGAAGAAGAATCAACACCCGCATACTTCACAAACTCAAAGGATGCGGCACCCTCAAATCTTAGGGCACTCTCCTCAGAGTTTTTCTTCCATTTGCGTTTCCATCTTTGGCGCAAGATTTTTCGATCAGACTCAGGAAACGTCTTAACGGGAGCACCGCGGGTTGGCGTGATCTATGGCGAGGATTGGATTCCGATCTTTTTGGTGCTCGAGGGAGTGAAGTGGAGCGTGAAGGAATAGACGAGGAGGTTCACGCGGGCATCGTAGTCCACGGCGAGGGTCACGGTGGAGGCGTCAGAGGTGACGGTGTGATGCACGGTCACCTGTTCGGGCGTGAGCTCGATGCCGTGTTCTTTGGCTCGGCGGATGACGGCGCTGCGGAGGTCGTCTTCTGCGGTTGGCGCGGACAAGCCGATTTGGGCGCCACTTTGCGCGGATAGGTCGTTCAGGTCATCTTGCAATTCGGCGTTAGCGAGGTGGCAGGAAACTATTTGCCAACCCGCAGCGAGGGCCAATGCAACGATTGCGAGGACGAGGATGAGTTTGGCTTTGCCCATGACAAAAGACCAGAAAGTATAACCACAGATCCTTCGGAAAGCCCCCTCAAGACAGGCAAGCAAAGACTTCGTCCTGCTACCCCAGCGCTAGTGATGAGTTTTCACAGCGGCAAAGAGGCACGGTATGATGTAGCTCGCACTTAAAATATATCGCGATTCCTCGGCTTCTGAGTGATCGGAGATTTCATTTGGGCGAAATACAACGCAAGTGGGTGGACGAAATGAAGGGCGTCCTGGAGACCCTGAACCAGGGCGTAATCATCAACGACGATCGCAACCGAATCGTCTTCGCAAACCGGCTTTTCCTGAAGATGATCGGCTTCACGGCGGAAGAGCTTCTGGGGCGCCCCGTCACCGAATTGTATGCACCCGAAGATGCCGCCGTGCTGCAGAAGCGCATCGAGAGAAGACAGGCGGAAGGGCATAGCCAGCATGAGTTTTACCTGCCGCAAAAAGGCGGAGGAAAACTGCCGGTGCTGATAACTGCGCAGCGAATCGAAGATCCCGATGGCAACAAGTTTGCGGTGGTCACCACCACGGATATTACCGAACAGAAGCGGGCCGAAAATGCCCTACGCGAAGCCAATGCAGAGCTCGAACAGCGCCATCGAGAGATTGAAGAAGATTTATTGCTCGCGGCGCGCGTACAGCAGAGTCTCGCGCCCAGCCGATTGACCTGGGGCAAAGTCACTGTCGAGACGTTTTATCAGCCGGTGCGGACGATTGGCGGAGATTTTGGGCTGGTTGCGCCGCGTGGAGGCGAACTCAGCCTGATGGTCTGCGACGTCTCGGGGCATGGCATCGGTTCGGCGCTCGTGGCGAACCGCATTTACACGGAGACCATGTCGCAAATCGAGCGCGGTGTGGGGCTCGGCGCGATGATGAAACACCTCAATACATTCGTAAAAGGGAATCTCGGCAGCTCAGTGTTCTTCTTCACCATGGTGGCCGCGCGGCTGAATTACGTCGATCGCAGCCTCGAATTCGCCGGGGCGGGTCATCCGCCGGCGATGATCATTCAGCCGGGCCAAGCCCCGCGGCTGCTTGAATCGCGGAGCGCCGTGCTTGGATTGCTCGATGATGCTGTGGACAACGAAGCAGAGATAGAAGTTCCGGTGCAACCGGGCGATCGCGTCGTAATTTATACCGACGGCTTCACGGAAAGCTTCAATTCCCAGAGGGAGATGCTCGGCGTCAATGGCTTCGCGGAAATTGTTCGAGAAGCTTCGAAGTTGCCGCTGCCTGAAATGAAGCGCCGGATTTTGGATCAAATCGAAGCCTGGCGCAGTGGTCCTGCCGCCGATGATATGTCGCTCGTACTTATCGAGATTCCGTGAACTTTCCAATCCGCGGTAGTTCGTAAGAGCACGCTCGCGGCGGTTTGACTACAGTGAGGGGCGTGGATATACTTCGCGTCTTTGCAAGGGTCCGGCGGATACGTGAGGTAGAATAGGGCATGGGAGTTATCGATAACCGGTTCGAACGCAGCTACGTGCTCTCGACGGTGGATTACGTTTTCAATTGGGCGCGCAAGAGCGCGATCTGGCCGCTGACGTTTGGGCTGGCGTGCTGCGCGATCGAAATGATCGCGTCCACGACGTCGCGGTTTGACATTGCGCGATTCGGCGCGGAAGTGTTTCGACCGTCGCCGCGGCAGGCGGATTTGATGATCGTCGCGGGCACGGTGACGCTGAAAATGTCACCGGTGCTGAAGCGAGTGTGGGAGCAGATGCCGGACCCGAAGTGGTGCATCTCAATGGGCGCGTGCTCGAGCGTGGGCGGCCCGTTCAATGTGTACTCGGTGCTGCAGGGCGTGGACAGGATTGTCCCGGTGGATGTGTACGTGATCGGATGCCCGCCGCGTCCCGAGGGACTTTTCTACGCGCTGCTGAAGCTGCAGGACAAAATCGACCAGATGACGCTGGCGAAGCGGCCGACGGAAGTGCGGCTGCAGCCGGCGATGGTTGAAGACTTCAAGCGCGGCGTGATGGTGGCACAGTCGCCCGCGCCACGGTAAGGCAAGAGCGATTTTGAGAGGGTGAGACGATGGCTTTTGTGCGCGCGGCGAAGAAGGACGAAGTTCCTCCAGGGATGATCCGCGAGTTTCAGATCGATGGGAAGGTGTTCGCGCTGGCCAACGTGGACGGTAAACTATTTGCAATCAATAACGTATGCCTGCACCGGGGCGGGCCGCTAGGGGAAGGCGAGCTTGCGGGGAAGGTCGTGACGTGCCCGTGGCACGGCTGGCAATACGACGTTTCCACTGGAAAGCTAACCACCAACCCGACAGTTGGAGTGGAGACCTATGCGGTAGAGGTCCGAGGGGACGATATATTCGTAGACGCGGGATAACATTAGACTTAACTCACATCTTGCTATTTGCGTAGCACACCCTAACTTTCCCGGTCACAAATTTCGCCATTTTCAGCGTTTTTCCGTTATAGTGCGCGCGACACTTTTTGACGGATGACGCAACCTCCTACAAAACCAAAGCGTTGGCTGCTCGCTGTCGACCCGCGCGTCTATCACTGGGATACTCTTTTCGTCAAGGGCAAGGAGATGTGGCGGCATGCGGGGCACCGTCCGGACGCACTGCGGCAGCTGAAGCTGGTGCACAAGGGCGATCGCGCGCTTTGCTATCACGGCAAGGCGGAGCACGCCGTCTATGCGCTGGCTGAAGTGAGTCGCGATCCCTACGCCGATCCGCACGAAAACGACTCGAAAAAAATGGTGATGGATTTGCGAGCGATCGAACGCCTGCCGCGGCAAGTTTCGCTCGTTGAATTGCGCGAAAATCGCGTGCTGCGGAAGATTAAATTTTTGAAAAATACGCGGCTGACGATTTGTCCGTTGACGGATGAAGAGTACGCCGAGATTTTGCGCATGGCGGGCATTGTGGCGTCCCCTGGAATTCCTCTACCCTGACCGACGGCGACGAAACGCAAAACTGAAATACCAAATTAAGCTTAAGATACGCGCTGCGTGGAGTTGCGCCTGGCTGCTCTGCGATGCGCGAATAGGAGGGTTTGTCAATGCGAAGAGGAATTTACATACCGCTGATGGTGGCGATTTGTTGCGGCGCGCTTGGTTTCGCCGTGCTGCGGCTGGGATCACAGGAAACCGTTGCGGCGCAGGAGAGGAAGCCTGGGGCGGGGGCATCGGAAGACTGGCTGCGCGGAATTCCGAGCGGCAAAACTGTGGTGGTGGACATGACCTACGCCATCAACGGGAAATTGCCTGCGTGGCCAGGCGACGACAAGACATTTGAGGCGCAGACGAACGCCACGTTCGAGAAGGACGGATACTTCACGCGCAGCTTCTGGATGCTGGAACACTACGGCACGCACATGGACGCGCCGGCGCATTTTCCTCCTGGGAAAGAGACGCTGGACAAAATTCCGGACACACATTTTTTCGGGCCCGCCGTGGTGATTGATGTGCGTGAGGAGTCGGCCAAAGACGAGGACTACCGTTTGACGACCGCGCGTATCGAAAAATGGGAAGCGGCGCATGGGCGCGTTCCGGCGGGGGCAATCGTCATGCTGCGGACCGGTTGGGCTTCGCGCTGGCCGGACCAGACCCGTTACCGCAACATGGACGCGAACGGCGTGATGCACTTTCCGGGATATTCCGTGGAGGCGGCGAAGATGCTGATGGAGCGCGGAGTGGTCGGACTGGGCATTGACACGCTGAGCATTGATTATGGCGCGTCGAAGACGTTTGAAGTGCACCATGTGGATCTACCGGCGGGGCTCTTCAATCTCGAGAACCTGGCGAATCTCGACCAACTGCCGGAGGCAGGAGCGTTCGCGATCGCCGCGCCGATCAAGCTTGAAGGCGGCTCGGGCGGCCCAGTGCGGGTGTTCGCGTTGCTGCCGCCGAGATAGCTCTCGCGATTAGTGCGGCGTTCGCACAATGGCGCCGTTCTTCATCACGAAATCCACCTTCCGCAGCGACTCGATGTCCTCGAGCGGGCTCGCGGGCATGGCGATAATGTCGGCGAATAGGCCCGGCGTGATGGCGCCGCGCTGCTTTTGAATGCGAAGCAGTTCGGCGTCGTTCGTGGTCATGCACTTCAGAATTTCCGCGTTGGGTACACCGGCGGCGCGCCAGACGGCCAAGTAATCCCAGGTCATTTCCGCGCGGTTCTCGTCTTTGTAATCCGTGACGATGTCGGTGGCGAAGGCAAGTTTGACGCCGACGTTGTAAGCGCGGTGAAGACGGTCGATGATCACGGCGCCGAGCTGGTTCGCTTTTGCGACTCCGCCACCTTCAAAGTGAATGGCGGGAAAGTCGGTGCTGGCGAGGAAAATCCCCTTTTCTTTCATGCGTCGAAGCTGATCGTCGGTTAGGAAAAATCCGTGTTCGATGGAATCAACCCCTCCGGCGATTACGTTGTCGGCGGCTTTGCCGCCCATTACGTGCACCGCGACCGGACGATCCGCGTGGTGCGCTTCGTCCACGGCGGCGCGAATTTCTTCCAGTGAATAATGGTAATCGCTGTTGTCCGCGACGAGCTTGATCAGATCGGCGCCGTAGAAAATATTTTCGCGGACGGCTTTTCGAATTTCTTCGGGTCCGTCCGCGTCGTAGTATTCGAAGCGCCAGAACGGACCAATCTCCTGCGGGATGCCGCGGCTTTGGCCTCCGTAGGGTGCGATGATTTTGCCCGCGGTTTGAACCGTGGGTCCGACGAACCATCCGGCGTCGATCGCTTTGCGAAGGTCCACGGCGGCGAAGTTCGCGTCATTGCCTACGTCGCGCACCGTGGTGATCCCCGCATTCAGCAGGGTTTGGGCGGTGTAAAGCCCGCGCAGGGCGCGGAGACCGGTGGCCTCCACCAGATAATTGTGATCGAGCTCGCCGAATAGCTTTACGCTCTGAGTGACGTGCGTGTGCGCGTCCATGATGCCGGGCATCACCCATTCGTTCGAAAGGTCGACGACCTGGCTACCCGCGGGGATTGCGACGTTCGGGCCGACCTCCAAGATTTTTTTGTCCTTCACCAGGATGATCTGATTTTTCGCAACGGCACCGGTGGCGGGATCAATCAGATTTCCGGCGCGGATGGCGACCGTCTGCGCCCATGCCGGGACGGCAAGCAGCAAGCACATCGCGAGCAGCCATTTACGCATTTTGTAGCCTCGCTTTCTGATTCGCTCGAAACGGCGAGAGTCTAACACAGGCGGCGCGCATCGCCGGACGAACTCATCTCGAGAGCGAGACAGTTTCTGGGTTGTGATACCTTTCTTGTGAGGTGCGGGATGCCGGAGTTGCCCGAAGTTGAAACGGTGGTGCGCGGTCTGAGAAGAGTGCTCCCGGGGAGGCGCATCCTGAATGTGCGCCTGGGCAAAACCGATTTCATTGAAGATCCCGCCGCGCTGGAACTGCAATTGCCGGGGAGCAGAGTTTCCGGCGTGCGCCGCCACGGGAAATTCATCGTCGTTGATCTGGAATCGGCAAACGGGGCAGCGCTGCTGATCCATCTGGGGATGACCGGCCAACTGGTTACCTGCCCGCCGGAGACACGCATTCTTCCGCACACACACGTTTTCTTCGCGCTGGATGATGGCCGCGAGCTTCGCTACACGGACATCCGCCGCTTCGGCCAAATGCGGATGCTGGCGAACGCAGAACACCAGGGCGTGCTCGGCGGGCTGGGGCTAGACCCACTCGAAGCGAGCGAAGAAGATTTTCACGCGCGGATTCGGGCGCGGAGCGCGCACATCAAGGCACTCCTGCTCGACCAGCGCGTTCTGCGCGGGATGGGGAACATTTATACGGACGAAAGCTTGTGGCGCGCGCGCATCCATCCACGGCGGCTTGGCGCGAAATTGACTGACCAGGAACTGCGTCGGCTCTATACGGTCATGGGCCGCGTGTTGAACGAGGCGATTCGGCTGGGCGGATCTTCCATTTCCGATTACGTGGGCGCGGATGGGCAGCCGGGCGAATTTCAGATTCGGCATCGCGCGTACGGACGCGAGGGGAAGAAATGCTCGCGGTGCGGTAAAACCATCCAGCGAATTATTGTGGCCGGGCGGAGTAGTTATTTTTGCCCGTTCTGCCAGCGTGCGCCTAGGGCCGGGCGGCGACGGAAGATGCCGCGCCCGCCACGGCGGGCAGGCTGAAGACCGCGCCCTACATTTAATCCTTTCGGTCCTTGCGTGGGACGGAGAAATAGATTAGCAGGGCTCCTGCCAGGGTGAAGATTCCTGCGTATAAGAAGCCGGCGTTGGGGCTTACGCTGGACCACAACGCTCCGACTGCTACGCTCGATACCAAGTCGCCCACGCCATTTACCGTTGCCAGGACGCCGAAGCCTGAGCCGCGCGCGTTCGCCGGGAGCAGCTCCGCGGCGAGCGATTTTTCGACGGACTGCTGCACGGCCACGTGAATTCCGGCCAAGCCGAAAAGAATAGTGAGAACGGTGATGGTCGGCGTTTCGAAAATGAAACCCGCATACGTAAGAGTTCCCACGAGGTATCCCGTTGCGAGCAGCCCGCGCTTGCCGATGCGGTCGGCGAGCGCTCCGGCGGGATACGAAGCCACCGCGTTGATGAGATTGAGAAAGGTGTAGAGGCCGACGGCGATCGTGGCGCCCCGCGCAGTTCCGAAGCGCGGAGTGAGAATCTGGGTCGCGCGAAGGATCAAGAGCGTAGGTGCGAAATCTCCGATGCCGTGGGCGAAAACTGCCCCGAGGTAGCGCCAGTAAGTTTTTGAGAGTTGGCTGAAGCTTGAAACGAAACTGGGAGCGCGGTGCCCTTCGACGCGCTTTCCCACCGGCGCAAGGAAGGCGAATGCGAGCGCCGCCAAAAGCCCGGGAACGAGCGACCAGCGGAGGATTCCGCGCGCGCCGAGGGTGCCGATGAGTGCGGTGGCGCAGAGCGGGCCGAGGACGGCGCCGGCTGTGTCCATGGCGCGCTCGAATCCAAAGGCGCGGCCTTCCTGACCCGGAGCGACGGCATCGGCGAGGAGCGTGTCGCGTGAAGGACCGCGGCTGCCGCGGCCCGTCCATCCAAGCGCGCGCATGACAAGGATCGCGGGCCAACTCTGCGCAAAAGCGTAAGCGAACGTCGAAAGGCCGGTGGCGAGATAGCCGACGATACCCGTTGGTTTTCGCCAGGAGGGATGATCCGCAATCCAGCCGCCGGCCAATTTCGCGAAACTCGACAGGCCGTCGGAAACGCCTTCTATGATGCCGAGCGCGTAGGCCGGAGCGCCGAGGCTGGCGAGGAACGCCGGAAGGATTGCCGTCGCTGCTTCGTGACCCCAATCGGAGAAAAGGCTGGCGAGCCCGATGCCGAGAACGCCGTGGGTGAGCCAGCGTTTGGAAGACGGCGAAGGATTTGCCGTTGCGGGCTCCGTCATTTTCTTAGAGGTTGAGAGGGTGAGTCGTCCGTGCCCTTGCTTTCGAGCACCTTGAGCAGTTCACCCACAGTCTTCGGTGTCCTGCCCTTTTCTTCCACAGTCATTATGAGTTCGACGAGATCCAGAGAATCACACTGAAAAATCCTTGATAGCTCTACTGCGGCTCCATCCAAGTCATCTTCCAGTTTAAGCTCGCCCGATGAGAGAGCACGTTTCAGGTTCCAAAGTAGATTGCGAGGAAAAAGGTCCATAGTATCGTCTACTCTCGTTTAACCCGCCCGCCTGCGGATCGTGCCTAAAGGCGGCGGCGCTACATTAAGACCTTAGAGGCGCCGATCAGTGGCACGGCCGCGGTGAGAATGCGATCGGCCCAGCGCGCGCGGTCGTTCGCGTCAAGCCACAAAACTGGCGCGTGCAGATTATCGAACGGCGGGGACGCGAGCAATTCGATTAGCAGCTCGTGGATGCGCTGCTGAAACGCGCGGTCTTCGGAGCGGAAGCCGTCGGACGGAATGCCGGACTCGAGGATGGGTACTCCCACGAGGAGCGAATAGGAGTCCATCCACCAGGCGAGCCAGGCCTCGAGCTTGAGCTGGCGGCCGAATTTGTTGACGAGATAGCAATAATTATCGAGGACGGCGCGGTCGGTGATGACGTTGGGCGCACGGCGGGCAGCGTCAAGTTCCGCGGCAATTTGCTCGTGGAGAATCCATAGCTGGCCTTCGAGGGTCGTGGCTGCGTTCACGGGAAAAGGCGATTGGCGCGCGACTTCGGTGACCAGCTCGACGTTCGAGCCCCGCTTCTTCAGCAGAGTGCAGATTTCGTACGCGAGGGTGGTCTTGCCGACGCCGTGGGTGCCGATGAGTGCGAGTTTCAATTTTCCGCCTTTGCGCGAGTCATCTCTATCTAGCACACTTTCGTCCCTGAGAGAACGGCGGTAGCGAAACGCCTTCGCCGCCCAGCGCGTCTAGTGGGATGAGAATTCCGGTAGTGGATCGGTTTCTTGTTAACGTATAAATCAGGAGTTGGGAAGCAGAACGGACCTGTCCAATACGGAAAAGTTGCCAAAGGAGAAGATGAGAGAGTTTGTCTGCGATGCAGTTCTTCTGGATATGGACGGGACTCTCGTGGATTCGACCAGCTGCGTGATCCGACAGTGGCGACTCTGGGCCGAGCGACATGGCCTTCCTCTTGAGCGGATTCTCTCTGTTTCGCATGGCCGCCTCACACTCGACACGATACGAATCGTTGCACCCGACCTTGCCACCACGGAGGAGGCCGAAGCATTCGATCGAGCCGAGGTGGAAGACACTGATGGAATTAGAGCGGTCAATGGCGCTTTGGGGTTCTTGGGCCGTCTTAGAGACAACCAGTGGGCCGTCGTTACCTCCGCATCGAATGAGCTCGCGCGGGTCCGGTTGCTCGCTGCAGGTCTGCCTATTCCCAAGGTGCTTATATCTTCAGAAGATGTTCGAGCAGGAAAACCCGATCCCGAAGGCTATCTCACGGCCGCGGAACTGCTCCGGGCAGTTCCGGCACGGTGCCTTGTCGTGGAGGATTCCATTGCTGGGGTAGAGGCGGCGCGGAGGGCGGGAATGTCTGTTTTGGGGATAACGACTACCTTGCCCCCGGAACAGCTCGACGCCGACGTCTGTATTTCGGATTTCTCGAGCGTGCGCGTCGACAAGGAAGAAGCCGACCATGGCATCCGAATCCTGGTGAACCGGGCATAGCGGTGCATAAGTCACGGGAAGTGACTCGCTGCCGAGATTTTCTGCGTGTTGTTTTCGATCCACGCGGCGCTTAGAATTGTCGGTTTCTGATGCAAAACGAATGCAAATTTTCGGAGAGGCGTACCTCATGAAATCCCGACGTATGGCTGTATGTGCATTGGCCGCGATATTCGGACTTGGCGGCGGCTGGGCCGCGGTTCAGGCGCAACAGGGCGCAGCCCCGACAAAAGATGCGAATGCCGACGCGGACGACAAAATTCTTGCCGAGATTCACGACCACAACGAGATCATGGCCAATCTCGAATACCTTTCGGACGTGATCGGCGCGCGCCTAACCGGCACAGACAACCTGAAAAAAGCGAATGACTGGACGCGACAGAAATTCGCGGACTACGGCCTCGGGAATCCGCACCTGGAAGCGTGGACGATCGCGCATACATGGACGCGCGTCAGCGCGAGCGGACAGATCGTGAGCCCGGCGGTCCATCCGCTGGGGATTGCCTCGTATGCCTGGGCGGCTTCGACGAGCGGCGTGGTGCACGGGCCGGTGGTGTACGTCACCGCCCGCACGGTGGAAGATCTGGCCCAATACAAAGGCAAACTCAAGGGCGCGATCGTGATTTCGGCAGAACCTGCGCCGCTGCCGGCTCCGGATCAGCCCGCGGTGAACCCGCAGGACGTTGCCTACCTCGACTCGTTTTTGCTCGTCGCGCCGAAGCGGCCCGGGCCGCCGCAGCCTGCGTTCGGGCCGGGATTTCGGCAGTTTATGCAAGCGCGCACGGAGTTCTACAAGAGCGAAGGCGTCGTAGCGACGCTTACCGATTCAGGCAAACCCGACGGATTGCTGAACATGACCGGGATGGGTGGGCGCAATTACGACATCGCGCCGATTCCCGCGGCGTTCGTTTCGTCGGAGAGCTACGGAATGATTTGGCGGCTGCTGAAGCGCGGGCCGGTGGAACTCGAACTGAACATCCAGAATTCGATCGGGGACAAGCCAGTGGAGGTTTACAACACGGTGGCCGAAATTCGCGGCAGTGAGAAGCCGGATGAAATCGTGGTCCTTGGCGCGCACCTGGATTCGTGGGACCTGGGCACGGGCTCGACCGACAACGGGACGGGCTCGATGGTGGTGCTCGAAGCGGCGCGAGCGCTGCAGAAACTTGGCTTGCAACCGAAGCGGACTATTCGGTTCGTGCTATTTTCGGGCGAGGAGCAAGGCCTGAACGGATCGCGTGCGTACGTGGCAGCGCACAAAGACGAATTGCCGAAAATATCCGCGGCGCTGATTCACGATACGGGCACGGGACGCGTGGTCAGCATCAGCCTGATGCGAAATTATCAGGACCGCGAAGTGATGGACAAAGTTGTCGCGCCGCTACGGTCGCTGAACCTGCTCGAATTGAGCATGCGATGGATGACCGGAAGCGACCACGCTTCGTTCGAGGAAGCCGGCGTGCCGGGATTTTTCTGCGTGCAGGAACCGGCGCAATACTTCGAGACGCACCACTCGCAGGCGGATACGTTCGATCAGGCGCACGAAGCGGATCTCATCGAGGGCGCGCAGGTGATGGCTGCGTGGGCGTACAACGTGGCGCAATTGCCGGATCTGCTGCCCCGCAAGCCTGCTCCGCCAGCAACGCCCGGCGCACCGGGCGGGAACTAGAGTCTGAGCGCGCATAACGATTCAGTACGGCTGGACGCAAGTGAGGGCGCGGCGGAAGGAAATTATGCGGGCTGTTGTGCAACGGGTGAACCGTGCGCGCGTCGTCGTGGACGGTAAGGTCACGGGCGAAATCGAGGCGGGGCTTGCGGTTCTCGTGGCCGTGGGGCGAGCGGATGAGGCGGCCACGGCCGCGTCGATGGCGGAAAGAATCGTTAACTTGCGCGTTTTCGCTGACGAGCAGGGTAAGATGAACCGTTCGCTGCTCGATACCGGCGGCGCGATTCTGGCCATCTCGCAATTCACGCTGTATGGCGACGCGCGCGGGCAGCGCAGGCCGAGTTTCCTGCAGGCCGCGCCACCCGAGCTCGGCAAGTCGCTCTATGAAGAATTTGTGCGCGCGCTGCGGGCGCTTGGCGTGCGCGTCGAAACCGGCGTATTCCAGGCGCACATGTCGGTGGAGCTCACAAACGATGGCCCGGTGACGATTCTCCTCGACTCCGACAAACTTTTCTGAGGACTTCTTCTGCTTGCGCCGGCCACTCTGCTGGCTTACGCTTTTCCGGGAGACACGCGATGAGCGAAATCAATCGAATCGTCGATCAGATGGACCGCGCATTTTCGGGCGACGCGTGGCACGGGCCTCCGCTGATGCAGGTGCTCGATGGCGTGTCGGCCGAAAATGCTTCGAGGCACTCCATTCACGGCGCGCATTCCATTTGGGAGCTAGTGAATCACATCGCCGCGTGGAACACGATCGCGGGGCACAAGTTGAAGGATGAAGAGGTCGAGGTCACGGCGGAGCGCGACTGGCCGGCGGTTTGGGAGGCGGACGAAATCGCGTGGAGGCGGTCGCTCGAGAACCTAGCGGAGAACAGGGCGCGGCTGCGCAAGCTGGTCCAGAGCTTTCGCGACGACCAGCTCGATGAAATCGTTGCGCGCGAGAACTATTCGCGCTACGTGCTGCTTCATGGACTGGTGCAGCACGACCTCTATCATGCGGGGCAGATCGCCGTACTGAAGAAGGCTCTCGGATGAAATGTTCGTTCGCGGACGCTGAATGGACGCAGGCGTGAGTTCACCGGCCAGAGAATTCGCGGGGGAGGTTCGCGAGCCTCGCGCGGCGGATCACGCGCGCATCGCGGAACTTGCCGGGCAACTCATGTATGCGTCGTCGGCCGGCGATATCGCGAAACGGCTCGAAGACATGCAGCCGTCGAAGGAACATGCCGTGTTCGTGGCGGAGCTTACGGGAGGAGAAATTGCCGGATGGATTGCGGTGTTCGTTTACCGCACGGTGGAGGCTGACGCGCGCGCCGAGATCAGCGGCCTGGTTGTTGACGAGCGCTATCGCTCGCAGGCGATTGGCCGGCGTCTGCTGGAGCGCGCGGAACGGTGGGCGCGTGAGCAAGGATGCCGCGCCATCGGACTGCGCTCGAACGTGATTCGCGAGCGGGCGCACGCTTTCTACGAGCGGCACGGCTACCAGCACCTCAAAACCCAGAAATCGTTCCGCAAAGACTTGTGAACGCTCGAAGCACCAACAAAATTGATGCAATTCAATACTGACCCCGCTGCCGAGATCGTCTGCGCTGTGGTGGCGCTATGCTGGATTGTGTTTGGCAGAATTTTTGTGCTGGGAAGACGCGGAGCGGCGACGGAAGAAACGAAGCGGGCGGGAATGTTCAGTACGGGACTTTTGCTGCAGAGTCTGGGATATGCGGCCTGTTTTGTGCTGGCCAGGACTTATTTTTCTCCGCTTTTTCCCATGTCCAATCCGGTCGAGGCGGGCCTCGCTGCGCTTACCATTCTTATTGCGATTGCGTCTATTTGGTTCTGCCTCGCGGCAGTGCGAACGCTGGGCAAGCAGTGGGCTCTGGTTGCGCGCGTTGTAGAGGGGCACGAGCTGATTACGCAGGGGCCATACGGAATCGTGCGAAATCCGATTTATCTGGGGATGTTCGGATTGCTGCTCGCGACCGGCTTGGCCGTGAGCCGCTGGGAAGGGCTCACGGCGGGTATCGTTCTTTTCCTTATCGGCAACGAGCTGCGCATTCGCAGCGAAGAAAAACTGCTGCGCGAAGCGTTTGGAGCGAAGTTCGAGGAGTACGCGAGGCGCGTCCCGGCATTCTTTCCGCGGCTTTTCTGAAAAAAAAGAATCCGGGCGGTGTCAGCGCCCGGATGGGCTGCGTGCGAGAACGCGATTTAGATTTCGGCGACGCCGCCGCCGACGTTGAGCTCGATGCCTGTCACGTACGATGAATCCGAGGAAGCGAGAAACGCGACTGCGCCCGCAACCTCTTCGGGCTTTCCGAGGCGCTTCAAGGGCACCATGGACATAAACCCCTGCTTGGTTTGATCCACCAGTTCCTTGGGTAAGCCAAGGCGATCGAAGATGGGCGTTTCAATCGGACCAGGCGCGACGGCGTTCACGCGAATATTACGGCCGGCAAGATCCGCCGCAAAGCTACGGACAAACGAACGCATGGCAGCCTTTGTGGCTCCGTAGGCGACACCTGTGGGGTTGCCAATGTGGCTGGCGACGCTGGTGTTGAGAATGATGGAAGCGCCGTCGTTCAAATGCGGGAGCGCTTTTTGAACGGTGAAGAACGCGCCTTTTGCGTTAATGTCAAAGAGTTGGTCGTAGGCCGCTTCGGTGAATCCGGCGAAGGGAGCGAAGACCGCGACGCCGGCGTTAACGAAGAGAACGTCGATCTTCCCGAATTTCGCGGCGACGGCGGAGAAGAGTTTGTCGATCTCGGGAAGCTTGGATACATCCGCCTGAACAACGAGGGCGTCCTTGCCGAGGAGTTTCGATGCCTCGTCGAGAGTTTTCTGGCTGCGTCCGGAAATGGCAACACGGGCGCCTTCCTGCTGAAGACGCTGGGCTGAAGCCAATCCGATACCACTATTTCCGCCGGTAACGACGGCTACTTTTCCATTGAGACGACTCACGGGATCCTCCGATGAATTATTGGGGAACGGCAGCGGACTTGGCTGCCGGCCTTATTGCGATTTCAGTATTTAGATGAGTGTCAAAATGAAAGGATGCGGGAACTTGCAGTAAAACGCCCGAGGCTGGAATCGCGCGAAATGCTCGAATCAACAAGAAGCACGGACTTTGCCGAGTGACGAGCGAAAAGATTGGTCGCTGCTAGAATCCTCCGCCACCACCGCCGCCGAAGCCGCCGCCGGACATCCCACCGCCTCCAAATCCTGAACCACCGGAACTGCGCGGCGACGAGGCCATGGTGCTGCCGGCCTGCATCGACATCATATTCAAATCGTTTACAAGAAGTAGAGGCACGAAGCCGCTGCCATAGTAACCCTGATACCACTGCGGGGGCTGCAAGGCGATGCCGGAAAACGCCTGCACCCATTTTTTTTCGACGTGGAGTGCCATGGCATACGGCAGATATTTCTCGAAGAGCTCCGGAGTTTTCTCAAGCCGATCGATTTGATCTTTTTGCGTGCGCCCGAGAAAATCCTCGAAGCCAATCACTTTTTCGAGGGCACGTTGCCCGGTGGCGGTACGCGCGGACATGAAGTAGCCGAAGATGCAAATCACCAGGCCGGAGAAGACCCCGGCGATAATCCAGGTGGCCGAAGTAATTCCCGTGGCCGCGGACAGAAAACCATTTCCCGCGACCATGAGAAAACCGATCAAGATGCCCACTCCGATGTATCCCTGGCGCACGGTGTCCGGGCGGTGCAGATAATACCCGTCGGTCATGAGGGCGTCGAAGATGGCGCCGCGGATGCCCGGGAGATGCGAATAGAAGTGGTTCTGCAAAGCCGAAAGCGTCACGTCCGTAGTCGCGCCATCATCGAAAAGCGCGGAGAGCATTTGCTGCTCGTGCGCGCGTGCTCCGGCCCATTCCGCAGGCTGCTTCTTCAGATGAAAAATATATTCCTTGCTGTGGCTCAGGCCGAGCAGGTGGCTTTCCTCTTTTTGTTCGATGGTCAGATAGCCCTTTACAGCGAGGTCCACGAGCGTGGCGGTGATGTCGCGCATGGCCGCTTCATTGTCGACCAACGTGCCGCACTCACCGGGGCTGAGCTTGTCCGGCGGCTCGTACTGCACGGTGATGGCCTGACGTTCTGGACCGCGCCCGCGCGTCCACCAGATCCAGAGCATCAGAAAGAAAATGACGACGGGAATCAACAGAGGCAGATTGCTGCGCAGGAAAAGCATGAGTTTGGCGGACGCGGCTGGCGGATACACGAAACCCTTGTCGAATCCGACGACGGCGGTAAGGCCCTCGTGAAACGACAACGGACGCGTCGTGTGAATGTCCACCAAATTGTCCTTCACTTCCACCACAGCATCCTGCGCGCGCGAACCAACCGAGCCGGTGTAGGCCGTGGCGTGCAGACCGGTGATGCCGGCGGGTAATTCGATGTGCGCCGTGACGAATTGAATGGGAACTTCCCAATCGTCCCCCGTGACGTTCCAGTAGAGCTCGTCGTGGTCATCGAAGAAGCGCAGGGCATCGAGGACGCGATAACGGAACACGATGGTGCGCGTGGAATCATCCGCGTTGGGCACGTAAATTTTAAACTTGGTGTAGCGGCCTTCGCGATTTTGCTCGTATTTGAGTGATTGGCCACCGATGTCGGTGACGCTGAGGGGCTCGATGAAGAGTGTGTAGTTGAGTCCCTGCGGATTGGTGTACTCCACCGGAATCGTGCGGTAAATGCCGTGCCAGGGTCCGCCGGTAAAGCGGGCCTCGATTGTTTCGGTGACGTCGATGGTTCCGTCGGCGTTCACCAGAACTTCGTCGTCGAAGTGCTGGATTGCGAGCTGGCGCGCGGCGGCAACGGGCAGCGCAGTGAGAAGCGCGAGAAGGCAAACGGCAATAATGTGACGCGGTGAGTGCATGCGAGAGCCAGGCCGCGTCGGCACTAAGATGTGCCGCTAAAGCTCACCTTGGGAACTTCGCGCTCGGCCGGCGCGGTGATCTCGAAGAACTCGCGCGGCTTGAAGTTGAACATCCCCGCGATGATGTTCGAGGGAAACACGGCGATTTTCGTATTGAAGTCCCGCACGACGGCATTGTAATAGCGGCGCGCGTTCTGCACGCTATCTTCAATCTGATTCAGCGTGTTTTGAAGCTGGGTGAAAGATTCCACGGCGCGGAGCTGCGGATAGGCTTCGGCCAGCGCGAACACCTGACGCAGCGCGGATGCGAGCATCCCTTCCGCCTCGCCTTTCGCTGCCGGACCTTGCGCGGTCATGGCTTGATTTCGCGCGGCCACCACGCCTTCGAGCGTGCTCTTCTCGTGGCCGGCGTAGCCTTTCACGGTTTCCACGAGGTTGGGGATCAGGTCGTAGCGCCGCTTGAGCTGAACGTCAATGTCAGACCATGCGTTGTCGCACTGTACCTTCAGGCCGACCAGGCCGTTGTACATGCTGATTACAAAAATGATGGCCAGGGCCACAACGCCGAGAAGTATCCAGATCACGTGCCCTCCGGAAGTCGCTGGGATTGGACGGTTCTTTCTGACCCGTGTTCAGCATACGGCGGACATCTTGCGGTGTAAAGGGATTCGCGGGAATGTTACTTGGCAGATGCGAGTGTGGGGTCCAATCGATGCGCTTCCTGGAATTCTTTTTCCGCCGTAGCGGCGTCGCCTAGCCGCGCGAGCGCCATTCCTAGGTTGTAATGTGCGTGCGCGAGTTTCGGATTCAGGCGAATGGCTTCGCGGTAACTGTCTGCCGCCAGCCCATACTTCCCCTCATTGAAGAGAGCGTTGCCGAGATTGAAGTGCGCTTCCGGGTAATCCGGGTGCGACGAAGCCAGCTTCCCGAGAGTTGTTTCCGCCGCATAGAGATTGCCGGCTTGAATCTGCGCGATACCGAGGCCCAACTGCGCTTGCGGAAAATCCGCTTGAATATCGAGCGCTTTGCGGAACGTCGCTTCGGCCTTCGCCGGCTCTTTCAAGCTCAAATAGGTATTACCGAGGTTGTAGAGTGCGTGCGGGTCATTCGGTTTCATGGCCAGGCCACGCTGGTACGTTTCCACGGCGACGCTTAGCGAACCCTTGTCCTGATAAGCGCGCGCGAGATTGAACTCCGCTTCGGCCTGCTTGGGATCGAGCGCGAGAGATTTTTCGAGGCTGGTGATGGCCTCATCGAGCTGGCCCTGCATGTAAAGCAGGTGGCCGAGCTGGAACCAGGCGTGCGCATCGTTCGGCTGCGCGGCGACAATCTGGCGGTATTGGTCGATGGCTTCGTCCGTGCGCCCCGCACCCTGGAGCGCCGACGCAAAATTCGCGCGAACATCGAGGGCTTTGGGCGCAAGCTCAAGCGCTTGCTGAAAGACCGGGATGGCTTCGTTCCATTGCTGCTTGGAATCGAGCGCGACGCCCAGGTTGTTAAGGGCGTCGGCGTAACGCGGTTGAATCTCGAGAGCTTTGCGATACTCCGCGATGGCCTCGTCCGCCCGGCCTGAGGCAAAAAGTACGGCGCCCATGCCGTTGTGCGCCTGCGGAGAGCCGGGATTCAGAGCGAGCGCTTTCTGGTAGGCGGCGATGGACTCCGCAAATTTTCCTTCGTGATAAAGCGCGAGGCCTAAATTGCTTTCGGTGACCGCGTCGGTGGGCCTCAGCGCGAGCGCTTTGTCGAAGTCGTCGACGGCTTCGGCGTCTTTTCCTTTGGCGTCGAGCGCCAGGCCGAGATTGCTGAGTGCTTCCGGGAAATTCGGATTGATGGAAAGGGCCTGGCGGAAGAGCGCGATGGCTTCGTCCACTTTTCCTTTCTGGTAAAGCTCGAGGCCGCGATTGTTCAGGGATACCGCCTGCCCCGAGCCGATAGCCTGCGTTTGCGCGAGCGCAGAGCTGCTTGCAGCGGCGAGAAGACAACCTGCCGCGAAACTGAGAACGACGTGAATGGAAAGAGCCTTCATTGCGTCAAGGCCGGATTACGCCCTCGCCACCTTCCGGAGGATAACATATCCCAAAAACCGGCCGCAGGGACTTCGCGCGAGTATCGCTAGCATCACTTGCCATTTTGAGTTACGCTCTGCGCAACATTAGAGGAACCCCTTCCTCACGGCTTTGGTTGTCGAGGCATCTTGGGATGCTTTTCAAAACATTCAGCGCCGCTGTGTTCGGAATCGACGCCTATCTTGTCGAAGTCGAGGTGGATGTCGCCCCCGCGTATCAGGGATATTTCAACGTCGTGGGATTGCCCGACATCGCGGTGAAGGAAAGCCGCGAGCGGATTCGCTCGGCGCTGCGAAATTGCGGTTTTGATTTTCCGTCAAGCCACGGAGTTACCGTGAATCTCGCGCCCGCTGACATTCGCAAAGAGGGCTCGGCGTTCGATCTTCCCATGGCGCTGGGCGTGGCCGGATGCCAGGGAACTTTCTTCGGCAAGATTCTGGACACGCACGTTTTCCTCGGCGAACTTTCGCTCGATGGCAGTGTGCGATCCGTGCGTGGCGCGCTTTCCGCGGCGCTGGCTGCGCGCGAGCGCGGCATCAAGAACGTCGTCGTGCCGGAGGCGAACGCGCGCGAGGCGGCGGTGGTCGAAGGAATTCAGGTGTTTGCAGTGAAGTCACTGCCGCAAGCGGTGGATCTGGTGAACGCTCCGGAATCATTTCATCCCACTACGGTGGACACTTCGCAGATGCTCAGCGAAGCCGGCCAGTATTCCGTGGACTTGCGCGACGTTCGGGGACAAATGTCGGCCAAGCGCGCTCTCGAAGTTTCCTGCGCGGGCAGTCACAATATTTTGCTGATCGGGCCGCCGGGCGCGGGCAAGACCATGCTGGCGAAGCGCATTCCCACGATTTTGCCGCCGATGTCGCTCGACGAAGCAATCGAGACGACGCGCATTCACAGCGTTGCCGGAGTGCTGGAGGATTCGCGCGGCCTCGTCGGAACGCGTCCGTTTCGCTCGCCGCATCACACCATCAGCGACGCGGGCCTTATTGGCGGGGGAGCCGTGCCGCGACCGGGCGAAGTTTCGCTGGGGCATAACGGCGTGGTTTTTTTGGATGAGCTACCGGAGTTCCAGCGCAACGTGCTGGAAGTGATGCGGCAGCCGCTCGAAGACGGCAGCGTGACGATTGCGCGTGCGGCTCTGTCTGTGAATTTTCCTTCGCGCTTCATGCTGGCCGCGGCGATGAATCCCTGCCCCTGCGGATTTTTCGGCGACACCACGCGCGAGTGCCATTGTTCGCCCACGCAAATCCAGCGTTATGTGGCCAAGATTTCCGGGCCGCTGCTCGACCGCATCGATATCCATATCGAAGTTCCCGCGGTGAAATACAAGGAGCTGCGCGGCACAGGCGAGATCGAAAGCTCGGCGTGCGTGGCCGGGCGCGTCCTGCGCGCGCGGCAGATTCAGTTCGAACGTTACCGAGGCGAGAAGAAGCTCTATGCCAACGCGCAGATGCCGCCAAAGCTCATCCGCAAGCATTGCGCGATTTCAGTCGAGGGCGAAAAACTGCTGGAAACCGCCATCCAGCGTCTCGGGCTGTCCGCCCGCGCGCACGACCGCATCCTGAAGGTCTCGCGCACCATCGCGGACCTCGAAGCCGCGCCTTCGATCGAGCCCAAACATCTGAGCGAGGCCATTCAGTACCGCACCCTCGACCGCACCTACTGGGCGTAGTTTCGTTAAGAAACATTTCGCGGGCATACCAGCCATCCTGTTTAGTTGACAACCTATCCATAGATAGACTATACATAGAACCCTATGGCGAATAAATCCGAGCTGATGCCGGGCACGCTGGACATGCTGATTCTGAAGACGCTTACGCGCGCCCCCCTGCATGGATACGGGATCGCGCTTTCGATCAAGCATCTCTCCGACGACGTTTTAACGGTGGAAGAAGGTTCGCTTTATCCGGCGTTACAAAGGCTGCTGCTACAAGGGTGGGTGAAAACGGAGTGGCGCAAGACCGAAACCAACCGCCGCGCGCGCTTTTACACGTTGACTCCCGCGGGCCGCAAGCAGCTCGGCGCTGAACTCTCGCAATTCGAACAAATGATTGCAGCCATTGGCCGCGTGCTGCAAAACGCGTAGGTACCGCGATGGACTCGATTGCCCGTTTCTTCAAGAAGCTATGGATCTTCGTCCGCCGTCAAAAATTCCGCGGCGAACTGGACGAGGAAATGGCCTTCCACCGCGAGCAAGCGGAGAAGGAATTTCGCGCTGACGGTATGGCGCTGGAACAGGCGCACTACGCCGCCAAACGCCAATTTGGCAATGCGACGAAGATGAAAGAACAAAGCCACGAGATCGTTGGATTTCAATTCGAGACCGTGCTGCAGGATTTCCGTTTCGCGATCCGCCAGTTGCGCAAGAATCCGGGATTCACCATCACCGCTGTGTGCATGTTGGCGCTGGGAATGTGCGCCAGCGTGGCCATCTTCGCTTTTGTGGATGCCGCACTGATCAAACCTTTACCGTATCCGAATCCCACTCGACTTGTCGGCGTAACGGAAAGCGTCGCGATGATTCCGTGGGCCAATCTCTCCTATCCTGACTACCTCGACTGGAAAAGACTCAACAAAGTATTCAGCTCGATGGACATGTGGACCGGAGACGGTTATTTGCTGATGACTCCCACGGGCACACAAATGACGCCTGGGGTTCGCGTGAGCGACGGTTTTTTTCGCACGCTCGGCATTGTGCCGGCGCTGGGACGCGATTTTTATGCGGGCGAGGATTTACCGTCCGCGCCTCGCACGGCGATGCTGAGCTACGCGGCATGGCAGAAGCATTTCGGAGCAAGACAAGACGTGCTCGGCGAGTCAGTAACCTTAAGCGGCGTTTCCTACACGATCATCGGAGTGCTGCCGCGTGACTTCCATTTCGCACCCAGAGAGCGGGCGGAGTTCTGGACCACGATTCACGCCACCGAGGGGTGCGACATCCGGCGAAGCTGCCACGAGTACGAAGGAATAGGCCGGCTCAAAGAAGGCGTTTCCGTCCAAACAGCGCTGGCCGACATGAAGTCAATTGCAGCACAGCTCGAAACGGAATATCCCGATTCCAACCGCGGTCAGGGCGCAAGCGTGCTGCCGCTGTCCGAAGTGATTGTTGGAAGCATCCGCCCCATACTCCTTGTCCTGCTTGGCGGAGCCGGGATGCTGCTGCTCATCTCTTGCGTCAACGTGACAAGCCTGCTGCTGGTGCGCTCAGAGAGCCGCAAGCGCGAGATCGCAGTGCGCAGCGCCCTTGGCGCCTCGTACGCTAGATTGATTCGTCAATTCGCGACCGAAGGGCTGGTGCTGGTAGCAATCGGCGCTACCCTGGGACTTATTTCCGCGGGATGGGTTATGGAACTTCTCACCAGGCTCATTCCCGCCGATATGATGGCCGGTATGCCGTATTTGCAGGGACTCGGTTTGAATTTTCGCGTGGTGGTGTTTGCGTCCGCAATCGCGGCGCTCGCAGCTATGCTGTTCTCGCTTACTCCCACGTCGCGCTTGCCCTTGTCGGACTTGCGAGAAGGCCTGATGGAAGGCGGCCGCGGATCCGCGGGAACACTGTGGCGCCGTATGGGTTCGAATCTGGTAGTGCTGGAATTAGCCATCGCCATGGTGCTGCTAGTCGGCGCGGGGTTGCTCGGCAAGAGCTTCTACCATCTGCTCCGTGTGGACGTCGGATTTCAACCCGACCATCTGGCCACACTATTCGTCGTAGCTCCTGACGCGAGCTACAAAAAGGACGAGCAGGTTGTCGCGCTAGGGCGGCAGGTCGTGAGCCGGATCTCTAGTCTGCCCGGCGTGAAATCGGCGGCTATCTCGATGAGGCTGCCTCTGAGCGGAAATGGCGGCACGGATTGGATCAGGTTTGTGGGCCGGCCATACCACGGCGAGCACAATGAAGTGAACGAACGGCATGTGAGCGCCGACTACTTCACAACACTACAGGCGAAGTTACTCCGCGGCCGCTATTTCAGCGACGCAGAAGACTCCTCGAAACCAAACGTAGTTATCATCAACCAGACGCTGGCAAAACAATACTTTCCTGACGAGGATGCCATCGGCAAGAAGATGGGTGATGACGATCTATCGCCGAAGTCGATCAAGGAAATTATCGGAATCGTGGAGGATATAAAGGAAGGGTCGCTCGATTCGAAAAACTGGCCGGCTGTGTATTACCCTTTTAATCAGAATCCCGACACGTTTTTCGCCGTCGTCGCTCGTACGTCACAGGCTGAGCAGTCGATGCTCTTGACGCTCGACGCCACCATCCGTCAAATCGACCCCGCAATCGGTGTGGCCGGCGAAGGGACCATGATGGAAAGGATCGATGACTCGCAGAGCGCCTACCTGTATCGTTCCTCGGCGTCGCTGGTCGGCGGTTTTGCCGTGATGGCGCTTCTCCTGAGCGTGGTCGGGCTCTACGGTGTGGTTGCCTACTCGGTAAGTCAACGAACTCGTGAGATTGGAATTCGGCTGGCGCTCGGCGCCCAGCCCGGCACGGTGTACCGGCTGATTCTGAAAGAAGCGGGCTGGCTGACTGCCGTTGGCATCCTGATCGGCTCGTTGTGCGCGGTGGCTACCGCAAGTTTGATGCACGGGCTGCTCTTTGGCGTACGTTCCTGGGATTTAGCGACGTTGGCTGCGGTTGCTGCCGTGCTTGGCATTTCGACACTCCTGGCTAGCTACGTTCCCGCTCGCCGCGCAGCCTCGCTCGACCCGGTGGAAGTGCTGCGCGCAGAATAGCGGAATCCCGATAATCGCAGGCCCCCAATTGCTGCTTGCGTCTCGACGCAAGGGTCGTTGCTCGTGTGCTATATTCCGCCCATGTTCAGGTGCTTCGTGGCACTGATGGTTTTCGGTTTGTTGCCCCATACGCAGGGACGTCCGCCGCAAATTCTGCAGATTTATCGCGACTTCCTGCGGCCGGGAAGTGATGCTGCGTACGCAAAGATCGAGCAGGACGCTGCGCGCACGTGCAAGGAGCTCGGGTGTCCGCATCCTTATCTGGCGATTGAGTCCCTCAGCGGCCCAAAAGAGGTTTGGTTTTTCAATGGTTACGTTTCAGCGGCGGAACAAAAGCAAGTCGGCGACGATTACGCGAGAAATGCCGGGCTCACCGCGGCGCTGAATCAAATCAGCGCGAGCAACAACGGACTGTTGGCGTCGGCGCCGGCAAACGTCTTTACGGACTATCGGGAACAATTGAGCAGCGGCACACCTTGGATTATGGGACACGGACGTTTTCTCGTGATCACGGTGACGCTGAGTAAAACTGAAATCGCAGGCACCGTCTTCGAGGCCGAGGATGGAACCCGGTTTATCGTGAGGCCTGCCCGAACACGCAACCAGGCAGACGCGGAAGCGTCAGCCTCCGGAACGGAGACGCGTGTCTTTGCCGTGCATCCGGACTGGAGTCTGCCAGCGCTGGATTGGATCGGCGTTGACCGCCAATTCTGGTCGGGCAAGGCCATCGATAGAAAATAAGTGTGGGCTAGGACGGGGAGGCGCTTGCCTCCCCGTTTAGCCCACGCTATTAGTCGCCAGAGGCGGGGGAATACTTTTGCAGTTCCCGCACTAGAAGGCGTGCGTCATTCGGAACGGGGACGCTGCCACCAAGAATGTCATGGCGCGTAACGTCACCATACATCGCTCTGTCAGCACTCTTGTCCGCCTGAACGACGGTGCCGTCCAAGCTGACGCCTGCGAAAACGCCCTTGCTGCGCGAATAGGAAAGAATTTCGGCAGTGAGCTTCGCGTCCGTGCTCGCGGTTGCGTCGCGACCAACCGGGCCGGCTGCGACTGTAGCGTCGCCGCCCAGCTTGAATTTATCGCTGAGAAGACTATGCAACGCGTGGTCGTTCATGAAGAGAAGGATCAGATCGGTGGACGAGCCGCCGATTTGATAGCCAAAGCTTCCGCCTTCGACCGCCAGGAATATCGGGGCGCTCCATCCCGATGCGGTGCGGCACATCGCGAGGCCGCGTCCATAGTTGGCGCCGAAAATGAACGCGAACTTTTTGTCGCCCGGGATGATGGCGATGCAGCGGGCCTTGTTCAGCACGCCCGGAGAAATGCTGTCGGGCGCGTCCATAATCTCTTGGAAAACTCGGGCGGCACTCTGCGTCCGGTTAATATCGTCTTCCTTGTCAGAAGCACGCGAGACGATCGGCATAACCAAGAAAACAGCCAGTACTGAAAATGCGGCGAAATACTTCTTCATGTAATCACTCCTTTAAAATCGGACTGTAAACTAGCGCGTCCATGATCGTATTTAGCGCCGGCGCCGGCCATACGCTAAACGCTGTAAAAACCCCGAAAATGGCCTTTAGTCCCGTAAATCCCCGATAACGCTGCATTAATGCTGTGTCGTAGATGGTCCGGCTTCTGTGCGGCGCAATACGAATTGGGCCGGGCCGGCGCGCCGACCGGCCGCTTACTGGAAATTCAACCGTAACCCCGCGGGTACCGGAACTGCATTGACTTGCACTCGGGCGCTGTGATACCCATACACTCTCTTTTTCACACAAGGACTTCCATCGGCCCTCGGATGTCGGCCCAAACTCAACGGATTGAGGTCACGCTGGAGACGCTGCTCGAAAGCGTAGACCTGGCGGAAAGCATCTCCATGCGCATCGCGGAGGCCGCCGGCTTCAGCGAAGAGGAAATCCACAAGATCGGGATGGCCGTGCGCGAAGGTGTGATCAACGCCTACAACTACGGCAACCAGCAGGACCGACGGAAGAAAATTCTGATGACAGTCGAACTCGAGCCCGAGCACATGATCGTGCGGGTCAAGGACCAGGGCAAGGGCTTCGAACTGCACGAGGTACCCAACCCGCTGGCGGAAGAGAATCTCTTGCGCACTTCCGGCCGCGGCCTGTTTTTGATGCGCGCGTTCATGGACCATTTCGACGTGCATACCGCTCCGGGCGGCGGAGCGGAGCTAGTTATGGTGAAAAAACTCCCCGAAAAAGTTTCGAGCAACGGAACCCCCCAACCGGAGTAGAATTGAGTTCTGGGGGATTTGTGACACTTCAGGGAACCTGCCGGCAGATCGGCGAAATTTCCATTATTGATTTCAGCGGCAAAATTACGCTGGGCGAGGCCAGTTCGCTACTCCGCAAGACTGTGCGGGGCCTGGTCGAGAACGGCCAGAAGAAGATCCTCATCAGTCTCTACGACGTGGACTATATCGACAGCTCCGGGATCGGCGAACTGGTCAGCGCGTTTACCACGGTCAAGGCCGCCGGCGGCGAGCTGAAGCTCCTGCACCTCACCAAACGCGTTCACGACATCCTGCAAATCACGCGGCTTTTTACTGTGTTCGACGTGCAATCGGACGAAGACACGGCCCTCCGCGCCTTTAAATAATCGAGTCGCCTGGCGTCTCGGAGCGAACGGACTGACCAGCCCTGCGCCTAGGCTGTGTTTAGCCGCGGCGGACTTTATGGTATGATTTTGGATTGAAGTTTTCCTCTAGGTGAGCTTTGGCGCATATTTCCCGCAGAGAACTGAAAAAGGACGAGGTGCGCGACACTATCGCGCACGGCGCAGACGTCGTCCTGTCTCACCAGCAGTCCACGCTTTACATCGTCATTATTGCGGCCCTGGTGGCTCTGGGCATATTCGGCTGGAGAACCTATGCCGAGCGCCAGACGGTGAAGGCGGCGGCGGCCTACGACGACGCCATGAAGGTTTACCAGGCGCGTATTCGCACACCTTTTGAACCGCCCCAAGAACCCGGTGAGGTTGCCTACACCGACGAAACGAAAAAATATTCTGACGCAGCCGTAAAATTCGGCGATGTCGCCAAGAAATATCCGCGGACGCGACCGGGCCAGCTCGCTGCTTACTACGCCGGTCTCAGCGATGAGCATCTCGGCAAGACCGATGACGCAAAGAAATGGCTGCAAGGCGTAGCGGATGGCGGCACAGAGGATTTCGCGGCCATGGCGCGCTTCGAACTCGCACAACTATACGACCACAGGGCCAGGGCGACGAGGCCGTCAAAATTTATCAGCAATTGATCGCCAAGCCCGCCGTGCTGGTGCCCAAGCCCGTGGTAATGCTCGCGCTCGCCGAGCACTACACCGCGAATAATCCCGCCGAAGCTTCGAAGCTCTTCGCGCAGATCAAGTCTGACTACCCCAACACGCCTATCGCCGAGCAAGCCGAACAGGAACTCAACCTCCTGCCCGGCAAAATCTGAGGTCGCAGCGAATGGCGGCGACGTCGGTCAGGTCCTGCGCGATGGACGTGCGCCGCTCGCGAGGACGCCGCTTCCCGGAACCGCAGCATCCCTACCGCAACGATTACGCGCGTGACCGCGACCGCGTGGTGCACTCACGCGCTTTCCGCCGGCTCGAGTCCAAGACCCAGGTCTTTTCCACACGGTACTCGGACCATTTCCGCAACCGGTTGACGCACACGCTCGAAGTGGCGCAAGTGGCCCGCACCGTGGCCGGCGCGCTGGAGCTCAACACCGATCTTGCCGAGGCCCTCGCGCTGGTGCATGACATCGGGCATCCGCCCTTCGGGCACGCTGGCGAAAAGCAGCTCGATGCGCGCATGCGCGAGCACGGAGAGCGCTTTGACCACAATCTCCACGCGCTCCGCATCGTGGAGCAGTTCGAGCAGCGCTACCTCAATTTTCCCGGGCTCAATCTGACGTTTGAGGTCCGCGAGGGAATCGTCAAGCATTCGCGCGATTATTCGGCGGCCGAATTTCCGGAGCTTGCGGAATACATGCTCGACGAGCGCCCGCCGCTCGAAGCCCAGCTCATCGATTTGGTTGACGAAATCGCCTACAACACCGCGGACCTGGATGATGCCTTCGAGGCGCGCCTGCTCGATTTCGACTTGCTACGCACTGAAGTTCCCGCATTTCGCGAGGCCTACGCCGATATCGACCGCCGGTATCCGCAGGGCAAGCGCAAGCTGAAATTCAACGAGGCGCTCAAGCATCTCCTCGACCGACTCGCTACCGACCTGATCGAAAACACGCGGCACGAAGTGGAAGCGAGCGGCGTGGAAAGCGTGGAGGATGTGCGCCGCTACCAAAAGAGGCTGGTGGGGTTCTCCGCCCACGTAGAGCGGCAGGACGCCGCGCTGAAGCGCTTCCTGCACGCCCACGTGTACTCAAATCGCGCCATTGCCGAGGATCGTGACCGTTCGGTGACCGCTCTCGACGCGCTTTTCCGTTTCTTCCTCGATGACCCCAAACGCATGCCCAAGCAGTACGCCGAGCTGGCGGAAACCCAGCCCCGTCATAGGGTCGTCTGCGACTACATCGCGGGCATGACGGACCACTTCCTGCTGCGCCAGTGCCACGAGCTGCTGGGCACCCCGGCGGAGCCGGTCACACGCGGCAAGAGATAGCTACGCGCAGGACGGACAAATCTTGTCCGGCGGACCCAGTCTAAGAAAGACATTGTCCGATAGGTGTCAGTTGCAAAATCTTGGTCTTCTGGCTTCCTTGACAATGTGGGTACTGGTCATATAATTGACTCTTAACAGCGTGAGGAAAGCTAATGTTTCTGGATGTAAATGAACTCGCCGTTCGGAAGGTGCGCATCCGGAAGAGCTATGTTCCGGGTACGCTCGATTTCCATTCCGGCGAGTTTCGGCAGGTGGAACCGCTCGAAGTTCGCGCCACGGCCGAGCTGATGGAAGGGCAGATCCGCGTTTACGGCAACCTGCATACGCGCGTGGAGCTGATTTGCGCGCGCTGCCTGGACACTGTGGTTGAGGAAATCAGCCGCGATTTCGACCTCTTTTACCGCCCCATGACCTCTATCGCCCAGGACGAAGAATTTCACTTGAACCTGGACGACACGGAGATCGCTTTCTTTGAAGGCGATGGCCTGTTCCTGGCGGACGTTCTGGCTGAACAGATTAATCTCGCGCTTCCCATGAAGGTGATCTGCCGCAGCGATTGCCGGGGACTTTGCCCCCACTGCGGCGCGAACCTGAACAACGAAGAATGTCGCTGCGAAAAGCACGCCTCCGACCCGCGGCTCGCTCCGCTTGCCCGCTTGAAGCAGGACTGGTTCAAAAAGCAATAAAACGCTACACTATACCTCTTTCATTTCGGCTGCCTTTGCCGCAGCCTGTTAACTCAGAGGAGCAGGAATGCCCAATCCAAAGCGGCGTCACTCGCATGCGCGCAAGAACAAGCGGCGTGCACACGACTTTCTCACGGCACTTTCGCTGTCCGAATGTCCCCATTGCCATCAAAAGAAGCTGCCTCATCAGGCGTGTCCCCACTGTGGCCAGTACAAGGGTCGCGAAGTGATTGACACCGCGGCCAAGACGGCCTAAGTTTTCCTCGCCTGCCTTTCCGAAGCTGGTGCCCGTTGGTGTTCAAATGACCACCATTGCAATCGATGCTATGGGAGGAGACCATGCGCCCCGCGCCGAAGTGGAAGGCGCGATTCTGGCCGCACGTGAACTTTCCGCGCGCATCCTGCTGGTGGGCGTCGAGGCCACGGTCAAGCAGGAGCTGAACCGCCACCGGATTCGCGGCCTGCCCATTGAAGTGGTCGGCGCCGCCGACGTGATCGCCATGAGCGACTCGCCTTCGCAGGCGTTTCGCCGCAAGAAAGACAGTTCAATGCACGTGGCTGCGCGCCTGGTCCGCGATGGCAATGCCGATGCATTCGTCACCGCCGGCAACACGGGCGCGGCGATGACCGTCGCGCGCTTCGTTCTCGGCACGCTTCCTTCCGTGGACCGCCCGGCGCTCGCCGCTGCATTTCCAAACATGAAGGATAAAGTTTCGGTGATCCTGGATGTGGGCGCCAACGTGGATTCAAAGCCCGAACAGATCAGGCAATTTGCCGTCATGGGCGAAATTTATTTTCGCGCCATCTGGGGCGTGAAAAGGCCGCGCGTGGCGCTGCTCTCCATCGGCGAAGAAGAAATGAAGGGAAACGAGCTGACCCGCGAAGCGTCCAATCTCTTGAAGCAATCTTCGCTCAATTTCGTCGGCAACGTCGAAGGGCGCGACGTTTTCCGCGGGAACGTGGACGTGATCGTCTGCGACGGCTTTATCGGCAACGTGGCGCTGAAAATCAGCGAAGGGCTCGTCGAGCACGTTCAGGGCATGCTGAAGAAAGCCATCAAGAGCTCGCTCACTTCGCAGATCGGCTACGCTCTTTCCAAGCGTGCTTTCGACGATTTCCGCAAGCGCACCGACTCCTCGGAGACCGGAGGCGCACCGTTGCTCGGCGTCCGGGGAATCACCATCATCGGCCACGGGCGCTCGAATCCCAACGCGGTGAAGAACGCTATCCGCGTCGCTGCCGAACTTTGCCGCGCGCGCGTGAACGAAAAAATCGATCAGGAGCTTTCCGCTGCCGCGGTCGCTGCCGTTCGCGGCTGATTCGAGCGGAACCGCAATCAAGCATGGGCAAACTTGCATTCTTGTTTCCGGGACAGGCTTCGCAGTATTCCGGCATGGGCTGCGACCTCGCCGAAAAATTCCCCGAATCGCGCCAGGTTTTTGAGGAAGCTGAGGCGGCGCTTGGATTCTCGATGTCGGAGCTGTGCTTCAAAGGCTCGGACGAAGCGCTAAAGCAAACCGAAAATACACAGCCCGCGATTCTTACGGTTTCAGTGGCCGCATATCGCGCGCTCGAAAAGCGCGGCGTCACTCCCGATTTCGTCGCGGGACACAGCCTTGGCGAGTACTCCGCGCTTGTTGCCGCGGGCGGGCTTGATTTTGCGGCAGCAGTGAAACTCGTTCGTGCGCGCGGCCGCTACATGCAAGAAGCTGTTCCACCAGGCGAAGGCGCCATGGCCGCGATCCTCGGCCTCGCGCCCGTCGAAGTGCTCGAAATTTGCAAGAAGGCGGCGGACCACGAAGTGGTCTCGCCCGCAAATCTGAATTCGCCCGAGCAAACCGTGATCTCAGGCAGCGCAGCGGCGGTGAAGCGAGCCGTTGAAATCGCTTCGCAGAGCGGCGCAAAGCGCGCCGTGATTCTCCCCGTGTCCGCGCCGTTTCATTGCGCGCTCATGGCGCCTGCGCAAAAGCGCCTCGAACCCGACCTGCGCGCGGCGAAATTCAGCGACTTGCGATTTCCGTTGGTCACCAATGTGGACGCCGAGGCCATCACCACAGGCGACGAAGCGCGCGAAGCGCTGATCCGCCAGGTCACCTCTCCCGTACGCTGGCTCGATTCCATGCATGAAATAATCGAATCCGGCGTAACCATCTTCGTCGAAGTCGGCCCCGGCAAGGTTCTCTCAGGGCTGATGCGCCAGATTGACCGCTCGGTGCGCTGCTACAACGTCGAAGACGAGGCCAGCCTGCGAGCCACGCTCGAGAAGATCGCCCAAGCCCGCGCCGAATCCCAGGAGTCCTAGATTTCATCCGAATACGATGAGAACGCAGGAGCGGAGCTAATGGACCGGGACTGGGGTGATGGTTCGGCGGTCATACATGACTGGGTAAACCTGCCTCAAGGCGCTGCCATTGTCTCTCTGTGGGATTGTTTGCACGATGGTCGCCTCGTCTCCCTGAGTTCTAATCTCGCGGAGAGAACAGTGTCGCTGTCCTGTCAAATCGAACATTTACGCTCATTCCATGAATTGCCCGAAGGAGTGCAATTCGTTCTCACGCTGGAGGATGTGCAATCCGCGCGAGTAGTCCGCTCCGCCATTTGGCCTGGTGGTTGCTCGGTTCCGGATGGGGTCTCACGCGAGGAGGAATCGAGGATCATTGCGGAGTATCAGGCGAAATGGCGTGAGGAATCTGCTTCATGGAATGAGTTCGAGACTGCAGTGAATCGCGAAGATGGGGGCGTTTTCTACATTTTGGATGCGGCGCTCGCAACTTCGCGCGACGGCATTCTCGCTATCCGGATCGACGGACAGCTTGGTTCCGGTCCACGCAACAACTATGCCGCATACCACGAGTTTTTTGTGCGAGCGGCTCGATTGGAAATCTCTACGAGCGATGGTAAGCGGTTCGAACTTAAGGATTTCCTGCGACTGGGCGAAATATATTGGGCTAAAAGGTGATGCTGCGCCTTCACTTCCCGTTGGAACGCTGATCGGAAAACAATCGCCAGTTCAACCAGTTGTTGCGCGTTCTATTTGATATGAGATAGGTTCACATCCTATGTTCTCGCTTAAAGACAAAGTGGCACTCGTCACCGGCGCGTCGCAGGGGATCGGCCGGGCGACGTCACTTGCGCTTGCCGAAGCAGGCGCGAAGGTGGCCATTGCCGCGCGCAACACGGAAAAGCTCGCGTCGCTTGCAGCGGAAATCGCCGCTGCGGGCGGCGAAGCGCTGGCCGTTCCGATGGACGTAGCCGACGCGGCGCAAGTGAAAACCGGCTTCCAGCAATTGCTCGCGAAATTCGGCAAACTCAACATCCTGGTCAACAACGCCGCGATCACGCGCGACACACTCGCCCTGCGCATGAAGCTCGAAGATTGGGACGCCGTTCTGCGCACGAACCTCACCGGCGCGCATTTGTGCATCCAGCAGGCGCTGGGCGCGATGCTGAAGCAGCGCGCGGGCCGCATCATCAACATCACTTCGGTCGTGGCGGAGACGGGCAACGCGGGACAGGCGAATTATGTGGCGTCGAAGGCGGGCCTGATCGGCCTGACGCGCGCCATCGCCATCGAGGTGGCCTCGCGCAATATTACGGTGAATGCTGTCGCGCCCGGCTTCATCGCCACGCCCATGACCGATCCGCTTTCGCAGGAACTGAAGGACAAAATGAAGTCGCTCATCCCGCTCGGCCGCTTTGGCACAGACCGCGACGTCGCCGCCGCCATCATTTTTCTCGCCAGCGACGAAGCCGGCTATATCACCGGCCAAGTCCTCGGCGTCAACGGCGGCCTGCACATGGGGTAGCGCAACATTCGAAAGCATTGCGGTGCTTGAGGTTGACCCGGCCATGAGCCGCGCATAGAATGGGCAGGTTGTTTGGGGGCGTAAGCCCACCCCGCTGTGCGGCCCGGGGGCCGAATCGCCGATACCGGAGGAAAAATCAGAATGGCCAGCGTCGAAGAGCGCGTGAAGCAGATTATTGTCGAGCAACTCGGTGTAGATGAAGGCGAAGTCACTCCGACCGCTTCGTTTGTGGACGACCTGGGCGCCGATTCGCTCGACACCGTCGAGCTCGTCATGGCCTTCGAGGAAAATTTCGGCATCGAAATCCCGGACGAAGATGCTGAAAAGATTGCCACGGTCAAAGACGCTGTCGAGTACATCGAGAAGCACGCCAAGGCAAGCAAGTAGTCCGCCGGCCGTCCCATTCCGTACAGGAGAACTTTCCCTTGAATCGCCGAGTTGTCGTTACGGGCATTGGGCTGGTCTGCGGATGCGGCATCGGGACCGAAGAGGTCTGGCGCAATCTGCTGGCCGGCAAGAGCGGTATCGGCCCCATCACCCATTTTGATCCCGCCGCATTTGACTGCCGCATCGCCGGAGAAGTCCGCAATTTCGATCCGCTGCACTGGATTGAAAAAAAAGAGCTGAAGAAAACGGGCCGGTTCATTCAACTGGCGATGGCCGCTGCGGAGTTCGCCATGAAAATGTCCGAGCTCGTGATCACGCCTGAAATGGCGGACTCCACCGGCGTCTACATCGGATCCGGCATCGGCGGGTTCGACGTCATCGAGCGTGAACATTCCAAGTATCTGGCCGGCGGACCCGGCAAGATTTCGCCTTTCTTCATTCCCGCCTCGATCGTCAATCTGGCTTCCGGCCACGTTTCGATTCGCTATGGCGCCAAGGGACCAAACTCCGCTACAGCCACGGCCTGCTCCGCCTCCGCGCACGCCATCGGCGACGCCTACAAAATCATTCAGCGCTCCGACGCGGACATCATGATCGCCGGCGGCACGGAAGCGTCGATCACACCCATGGGCGTCGGCGGGTTCGCGGCCATGCGCGCGCTTTCCACGCGCAACGACGAGCCCGAGCGCGCCAGCCGACCGTTCGATGCCGAGCGCGATGGCTTCGTCGTCGGCGAAGGCTCGGGCGTTCTGATTCTGGAAGCGCTCGAAGTCGCCGAGCGCCGCGGCGCGAAAATCATTGCGGAGATTGTGGGCTACGGCATGTCCGGCGACGCCTACCACATCACGCAGCCCGCCGAAGGCGGCGACGGCGGATACCGCGTGGCCATGGCGGCGATGCGCGACGCCAAAATCACACCGAACGACATCAGCTACGTCAACGCTCACGGCACGTCCACGCCCATCGGCGACGCCATCGAGACTGCGGCGCTTAAGCGCGTTTTCGGCGAACGTGCGAAGAAAGTTCCCATCAGTTCGACTAAGTCCATGACCGGCCATTTGCTGGGCGGCGCGGGCGGACTCGAGGCGGGCATCAGCGTTCTCGCATTGCGCGATCAGATTCTGCCGCCGACGATCAATTACGAAAATCCCGATCCGGCGTGCGATCTCGATTACGTTCCGAATCACGCGCGCAAGGCTGAGGTACATTACGCGCTCTCGAATTCTTTCGGCTTCGGCGGCACCAACGCGTCCCTGATTTTCAAACTCTGGGGCGGGAAATAGCGGTCATGCGGAGGCAGTCTTGAAAATCGGCGTGTGCGTCAAACAGGTTCCCGCGAAGGACGCTCCCTTGGCCATCGTCGAAGGCGCCGCATGGATTCGCGAATCCGACATCGGGTTCGAAACGAACGAACCGGACAGCTACGCGCTCGAAGAATCCCTGCGCCTGAAAGAAAAGCACGGCGGCGAAGTGGTGGCCATCTCTATGGGCCCGGACCGCGCGAAGCAAACCATTAAGGAAGCGCTGGCGAAGGGCGCCGATCGCGGCATCCACGTTTCCGATGATCAATTTTTCAAGCTCGATCCGCTGGCCTCGGCGCGCTCGCTTGCCGCGGCGATCAAGGGCGAGAATTTCGACCTCATCCTCACCGGCCTGCAGAGCGATGACCAGGGCTTCGGCCAGACCGGCGTGCTCCTCGCGGAACTGCTCGGGCGGCCGCACGCAACGATCATCATGCAGATTGAGGTCATCGACGGCCGCATGAAACTCAAACGCGAGCTCGAAGCCGGGTGGTTCCAGTGGGTCGAGCTGCCGTTGCCCGCTGTGCTCTCGATACAGTCCGGCATCAACAAGCCGCGCTACGCCACGCTGAAGGGCATCATGGCGGCGAAGAAAAAAGAAATCGCCACGGTGAGTCGCGCGTCGCTCGGCATTGCGGATTCCCCGACGCAGCGCGTCGAACGGATTTACGTGCCGCAAAAAACAAAGAAAACCGAATTCATCACCGGCCAGCCCAAGGAAATCGCCGCCAAGCTGATCGAAAAGCTGAAGCACGAAGCGCGGGTGCTTTAAGCCATGAAAATTCTTCTCATTACCGAGCAGCGCGAAGGCAAATGGAACAAAGTCACCTTCGAAACGCTCGCTGCGGCACAGCAAATCGTGCAGCACACCACCGGCTCGCTTTCAGGCGTCGTCATCGGCAAGGGCGTGGCGCCGCTCGCGGACGAGCTTGCTGCCTCGCAACTCGCCGAAGTTCTGCTCGTCGAGCACGACCTGCTTGAAAAATACACGCCCGACGGATTTTCGCTGGCGCTGCGCCAGGTAATTGAATCGGCCAAGCCCGACCTGGTTTTGCTGCCGCACACGTATCAGGTCCGTGACTTTGCTCCGGCGCTGGCCGCCTCGCTGGGCAAAGGAATGATTGGCGACTGCATCGCCTACCGCTACGAAAACGGCAAGCTCATCTTCGTCCGGCAAATGTTTCAGGGACGCACTGCCGCAGACGTCGTGTTTGCCGGAGACGCTCCGTGGATCGCCACATTTCAAGCGGGCGCCTTTCGCGCCGATTTGGCCGCAAAGCACGCCAGCGGCAAAGCACCGGTGAAATCCGTCAGCGTAGAACTGAAGCCGGAACAAATCCGCACCAAGCCGCTCGAACTTTTCCGCGAAGCGAAACAAGCGGTGGACCTGACGCAAGCTCCGATTCTTGTTTCCGTGGGGCGCGGCATCAAAGCTCCGGAAAACATCCCCATGGCGGAAAAGCTGGCGAAACTCCTGGGCGGCGAACTCTGCGCCTCGCGCCCCATCTGCGACGAAGGCTGGCTGCCCATGGACCGCCAGATCGGCAGCTCGGGACAAACGGTCGCGCCCAAACTTTATTTTGCGCTTGGAATCAGCGGCGCCATCCAGCACGTAGTCGGCATGAAAGGCTCGCGCACCATCGCCGCAATCAACAAAGACCAGAACGCGCCCATCTTCGAAGTGGCCGATTACGGCATCGTCGGAGACCTCTTCGAAATCGTCCCCGCCATCATCGAGGAGTTGGAGAAAACCGCGCACAGTTGAGTTGTGTCCGTTTTCGCCACGAAGCTCTCCCGCAAGTGGGCAGTCCATGACCTACTGGCCGCTTTAGTTTCACCTATGCTACTGACAGTAAGGCATTTATCATATGTTCCCCGTGGAACGCCACTTGCCACTGCTATCACAGTTTAGTGCGCCTGCCGAGATCCTTCGGGCGTCATGAGGAGCACAGCAATGGGCACGCTGCTGCAGGATCTGCGCTACGCGGTACGGATGCTGGCGAAGTCGCCCGGCTTTACCGTGGTCGCGGTGCTTACGCTGGCTCTGGCCATCGGCGCAAACACGGCGCTTTTTTCCGTGATCAACGGCGTGCTGCTGAATCCGCTGCCGTATCCGCATCCGGAACAATTGGTCACGTTGCACGAAAGCAAGCCGAATTTCAACACCGGCTCGATCTCGTATCCGAACTTCCTTGATTGGCAGAGAGAAAATCACACGCTTTCGTCCATGGCGGTTTCGCGGAGCTACTCTTTCAGCTTGACCGGCCTGGGTGAAGCGGAGCAGATCCAGGGAGAATTTGTGACCCCGGATTTTTTCCCCATCCTTGCCGTAAAGCCGGTGTTGGGCCGAAACTTCGTGCAAGCCGACGATCGGGTGGGCGCGGCTCCCGTCCTGCTGATCAGCGCGGGCTTCTGGAAGCGGAAACTCAGCGGCGCCGCGGACGTGGTTGGAAAGAGCATTACGCTCGACGGCAGGGAATACACGATTGCGGGTGTAATTCCATCGGACTTTGACCTCAAGCTCGACAGCTTCAGCCCCAGCGACGTGTACGCTCCCGTGGTGCAATGGAACAACGATCTGCTCTTCAGCCGCGGAGCCGGTCTGGGCTTTCACGGAATCGGGCGGCTGAAACCGGGCGCCTCGATCGCACAAGCGCGCGCGGATTTCGCGGGAGTGACCGGAAATCTTGCAGCCGCGTACCCGGAGGTGAATAAAGGAATCGGCGCCGCGCTCGTTCCCTTCAAACAGCGGATGCTCGGCGATGTGAAACCAATTCTGCTGGTGCTCTTCTGCGCCGTGGGCTTTGTGCTGCTGATTGCCTGCGCGAATATCGCAAATCTCTTGTTGGCGCGGGCCGGGGGGCGAGCGCGCGAATTTGCGGTTCGCACGGCGCTGGGTGCGGGGAAGCAGCGACTCGTGCGGCAGCTTCTGACCGAAAGTATTTTGTTGGGAATTGTGGGCGGCGCGTTTGGGTTGCTGCTTGCGAGCTGGGGCACGCGCGCGGCATTGAAGGTTTTGCCGGAGACCTTGCCGCGAGCGGGAGAAGTGGGTATCGACTTGCGCGTGTTGCTTTTCACCGCAGCAGTCGCATTGCTGGCCGGAATACTTTTCGGCCTTGCCCCGGCGCTGAAGGTCTCGCGTACGAACGTGCAGGAGAGTTTGAAGGAAGGCGGCCGCGGAGCGAGCGGGGCGCGAAATCGCGCGCACGGTGCGTTGGTAGTAGTGGAAATGGCGCTGGCTCTGGTTCTGCTGGTTGGCGCGGGGCTTACGCTGCGCAGTCTGGTCGAGCTATGGAACGTGGACCCCGGCTTCAATCCGCAAAACGTGATGGTGTTCGGCTTTTCTCTTTCGCCCTCCAGCTTAAAGACCAGCCCGGCTGCAATTCGCGCCGGTTTTCGGGCTGCGGAGGCCGCCATGGCCGCGACTCCGGGCGTGCAGGCAGCCTCGATGAGCTGGGGAGCGTTTCCACTGAGCGGCGATGATGAATGGCTCTTCTGGATGGACGGAAAACCAAAACCGACGACGCGAAACGAAATGAACTGGGTCATCGACTACGTGGTCGATCCCGATTACCTGAAGATCATGGGAACGCCGCTGCGCAGCGGGCGCTTCTTCACGGCCCAGGACGACGAGAATGCGTCGAAAGTTGTGGTAGTCGACGAAGTGCTCGCGCGGAAATATTTCGGAAATGAAAATCCGATCGGCAAGCGCTTATTTTTGGAGATTGGCCAGGGCGAAATGCAGACGGAAATTGTGGGAGTGGCCGCCCATGTAAAACAGTGGGGCCTTGATACGGACGACACCGAAAGCCTCCGCGCGCAGCTGTACTTTCCGTTCATGCAATTGCCCGATTCGGTGATGGCGCTCGCCCCGATGGGCATGGGAGCCGTGGTGCGTTCCCAGGGACCTCAGCCGGGACTTTTCGATTCGATCCGCCACTCGGTGCAGCAAGTAAACAGCGAACAAGTGGTTGCAGGCGCGCAGACGATGAACGAACTTATTTCGATCTCGATCGCCAGCCGGCGGTTCTCCATGATTCTTCTGGGCGCCTTCGCCGGGCTGGCCCTGATTCTCTCGAGCATCGGTATTTATGGAGTGGTCTCCTACCTGGTCGGGCAGCAAACGCGCGAGATCGGCATACGCATCGCTCTCGGAGCGCAGCGCGGCGATGTGCTCCGTTTGGTTTTGGGGGATGGAGCGAAGATGGTAGCCATGGGCTTGGCGGTGGGCCTAGCGGCCGCTTTCGGGCTGACGCGCTTGATGGCCAACATGCTCTTCGGCGTCAGCGCGATCGATCCGCTTACGTTCGCGAGCGTGGCGGCCATCCTCAGCGGCGTGGCGCTTGCTGCGTGCTACATTCCGGCACGGCGTGCCATGCGCGTGGACCCGATGGTGGCACTGCGCTACGAATGACGCCCTGATTAGTGATGATCGTGAGTGTCGGATACCAGAGAATCGCCTAGCATGTGGAGGGAACCGTGAAAACCACCCTGCAGGACATCCGCTATGCGTTCCGCATGCTGGCGAAGTCGCCCGGGTTTGCCGCCATTGCCGTGCTCACACTCGCGCTCGGCATCGGCGCGAACACAGCCATCTTCAGCGTGGTGAACGGACTTTTCCTGCATCCAAGTGGCATCTCCCATCCCGAGCAGGTCGTGGCCATCCGCGTCCGCTACGAAAAGCTGAATCTGAAAAGCATCCTCATCTCCGCGCCTGATTTCAATTTGATGCGCGAAAATAAAGACATTTTTTCTTCCGCCGCCCTCGAGGATTCATCGGATTTCAACTACGCTGCGGGAGATTTTCCGCAGCGCCTTCGCGGCGCGAAGGTTTCCTGGCAATGGTTTCAGGTTTTTGGCGCGAAACCGATGCTCGGCCGCGTATTTACTCCTGAAGAAGACCAACCCCACGCCGATCAAGAGGTAGTACTCGCCTACAAAACATGGAAATCTCTTTTTGGCGGCGACAGTTCGATCATCGGCCGCTCGGTTCAATTCAACCGCCAGCCTTACTTGGTTGTCGGAGTGATGCCGCCGGATTTTGAATGGCCGGAGCAAACCGATCTGTGGTCTCCTCTTGCGCTTCCGCCCGGCGATTTTGCCATCGACAACATTTTCAATGAGGCGCACTTCGCGGTAGCGAGACTGCAGCCGGGAGTGTCATCCGCGCAGGCCGCTGCGTACATGAACGTGGTCACCGAGCGCGTCGTCAATGATGGGCGCTCGCGTTACCCGAAAAGTTCCGGCTGGGGAATGTTCTCCGTGCCCTTCACCCAATTTATTTATGGTGACGTCCGCACGCCGCTTCTGATCCTTCTCGGCGCCGTGGCTTTCGTGCTCCTGATCGCGTGCGCAAACGTCGCCGGCCTCTTGCTTGCGCGCGCTTCGGGTCGTTCGCGTGAGTTTGCCGTTCGCACGGCGCTCGGAGCTTCGTCGTGGCGACTGGCGCGTCAGACCCTAGTCGAGAGCATGGTCCTTGCGGTTATCGGGATGGTCGCTGGCCTTGCTTTTGCATCCGGCGCAATTTCCGCGTTGGAATCGCTCGCCGCAGGAACTCTGCCGACCGGCATTGTGATCCCCATCGACACTCATGTTCTTCTGTTCACCATGGCCATGGCGGGGCTCTCGGCCATCGTTTTCGGCGCCGCGCCCGCCTGGCAAATATCGCGTACCGACCCGCATCAACAATTGAACGAAGGACGCGGAGCGGGAAGCGCCAGCCGCGCGCATCATCGCTTCCGCGACATCCTGGTTATCGGCCAGCTTGCGCTCGCACTCGTGCTTCTGGCGGGTGCGGGGATTTTCCTGAAGAGCTTCTCGAAGATACAAAATGTGAATGTAGGTTTCGAGCCTCACGGTTTGATGACCGCAGCCCTCGGCCTGCCCGAGCGTCCTTACGATACGCCGGCCAAGCAAATTCAGTTCGTGCGCGGCGTCCTCGACCGGCTCGCGAATTCTCCCGGCGTCGTAAACGCCGCCGCGGGAGTGCCGCTGCCCTTTAGCGGGTTCGGAGGCTCGGCATCATTTGCAATAGAAGGCCGCGCGAAACTGCCCGGCGATCCGGGCCCGCACGGGGACGTTCGCCAGGTCAGCCCCAATTATTTCGAAACCATGGCGATTCCGCTCGTTCGCGGGCGCACTTTCACCGCAGACGATCGCCAAGGTGCACAGGCCGTTGCCATGATTGACGAAAACATGGCGCGCCAGTATTGGCCAAACGACGATCCCATCGGAAAGCACCTTAGGATCAACGACACAGACCCGTGGGCCACGATTGTCGGAATCGTTGCGCCCGTAAGGCACACGCAGGTGGTCGGCGAGGAAGCTTCTTCGGAAGGCATCGAAGGTTCGGGAAAAGGTGTGTATTACTTCCCGATCTATCAGTCGCTGGCGCCTGCTTTCTATCTGATTGTGCGCACAACGGGAAATCCGGCGGCGTCGGCTGAAATTATCCGCCAGGCAGTCCACTCCGTGGATTCCGGGCAGCCCGTCTCTGAACTCGTGACCATGGATGAACGCATCGCGCTCTCCATGGGGTCGCGTCGTTCGGCGGTCGCCTTGCTCTCAGTGTTCGCGGGAATGGCGCTGGCCCTCGCAGCGATTGGCTTGTTTGGCCTGGTTCGATTCAACGTCACGCAGCGCATTCAGGAAATCGGCATCCGCATGGCGCTCGGCGCGCAGCCGCGTGACATTCTGAAAATGGTGCTGGCTCAAAGTGGCCGGCTCATCGTCACAGGAATTGTTGCGGGCGTGGTGTTCGCGCTGATCCTCACGCGCATGATGGAAAGCTTGCTTTACGGCGTTAGCTCCGCGGACCCGGCGACATTTGCTGCTATGTCGATTCTTCTGGCCGCTGTCGGATTTCTCGCTTGCTATCTTCCGGCGCGCTACGCCATGCGCGTCGATCCCATGGTTGCCTTGCACTATGAATGACGGGCGATGAATCCCAGATCCCGCGGAGCCTTTCCGCTGCGGTTCGGCGTATGATTTGTTAGAGCGACTCGCGAAGGTAAATTTGGAGTCACCTCGATGAACGCTATCTTGCAAGATTTGAAATACGCCATCCGCATGCTCGCGAAATCTCCCGGCTTCACTGCGGTCGTGATCCTCACGCTTGCTCTCGGCATCGGCGCCAACACCGCCATTTTCAGCCTGGTCAATACCGTTTTGCTCCGCCCGCTCCCGTTCCCCGAACCGCAGAAAGTGGTGACGCTGGGCATCGAAGACTCCGGAGGCGGGTTCAGCGACGACGTCGAATCGCTGCAATACGTTTATTGGCGCGACCATTCCCAGGCGATTGATTCCGTTGCCGCCGTTTTCGGCTCCATGGGCGGCTTCAACCTAGTGGGAAATTCGGGACCGGTCCACGTGCGCGGCTCCAAAGTTACTCGGCAGTTTTTCTCTGCCGTCGGCATTCAGCCCATGCTCGGCCGCGGGTTTCTTCCAGAAGAAGATCGTCCGGGCGGCCAGCCGGTCGTGGTCCTGAGCTACGGCCTGTGGAACAGCGCGTTCGGCGGAGATCCGAATGTCATCGGGCGCTCGGCCACACTTAATGGAATTCCTTACAACATCGTGGGAGTTCTGCCCGCGAACTTTAGCTTCGACACCGGCGAATCATTCGATGCGAATCCCGAGGTTCTGCTTCCGCTCCAGCTTTCGAGCGCCCCGCGCGATCGCGGGACGAACTACGAACTTATCGCGCGCCTTAAACCCGGCGTCACTCTGGCCGCGGCACAAAGTGACGCGGATCGCCTTGCCACCGAATTTTCGCGCGCTTATCCGGATTACTACGATCCGCCGGCGCCCTTTCAAGCCCGCGTGCGGCCATTTCAGCAGGCGCTTACCGGCGACATCCGGCCGATCCTGCTCGTCCTTTTTGGCGCGGTTGGATTTGTGCTGCTGATCGCTTGCGTCAACGTCGCCAATCTCTTTCTTTCCCGCGCTACTGCTCGGCAGCGGGAAATCGCGATACGTGCCACGCTCGGCGCCTCCGTGCCAAGGCTTTTCCGCCAGCTACTGTGCGAAAGCCTCGTCTTCGCCATACTCGCGGGCGCCGCAGGGCTGGCGCTTGCCGGGTGGGGCGTTCGTGCGCTGATCGCGCTTAGGCCCGCCGCTTTGCCGCGGATCAGCGAATTCTCGCTCGATTGGCGCGTGCTGCTCTTTACCTTGGCAGCTTCAGTGTTCGTCGCCATCGTGTGCGGCTCGGTGGGAGCGTTTCATGCTCTCCACGGCGACACAAATGAAGCGCTGAAAGAAGGTGGGGAGCGCGCCGGCGGAGTGCCGGGACGCAAGCTCTCACGTCTTCTTGTGGCGAGCGAAGTGGCGTTATCGCTCGTGCTTCTTGTTGGCGCAGGCTTGCTCATTTCCACCGTAATTCATCTCTACCGCGTTCCACCCGGCTTCGATCCTAAGAATCTTACGAGTGCGCGCATGTCGTTGACTGCTGAAAAATACAACCGCACTTCGCAGGTATGGAATTTCGAGCGCCAGGTAATCAACCGCGTTCGCGCGCTTCCCGGAGTAATTTCCGTCGCGACGGCTTCGGCCACGCCTCTCGAGCGCGGCTTGAACACGGTCGTCTTCCGGCACGGCGTGGAATCGAACGATCGCCACGACATGCTGACGATCGAATTCCGCTCCGTGAGCCCCGAATATTTCCGCACGCTCGCGATCCCGCTTCAGAGTGGCCGCGAATTCACCGACGCCGATTCCGCAGATTCCGCACGCGTCGTGGTGATCAACGAAGCCCTCGCGCGCGATTTGTGGCCGCAGCAAAACCCCATCGGCAAGCCGCTGCTGGCTGCTGAAGGTTCGTCGGCGCAGAACAAGCCGCGCGAGGTGGTGGGCGTGGTCGCTGATATCAAAGAAATTGGCTTGGACCAACCGCCCCGTGCCACCATTTACGTCCCGCAAGCGCAGGTGCTGGACTCGTTCAACGAAATGACGAATTACTGGTTTGCTTCCTCGCTGCTCGTGCGTACGGCCGGGCCGCTCGCGCTCGGCAACGAGCTTCGCAGCTTGGTGGCCTCTGTCGATCCCGAAGAGCCAGTGGCCCAAATCGACACCATGGAAGCAGTGATGGCGCGCTCGTTCGCCGAGCAGCGCTTCCTGATGATCCTGATGGGAATTTTTGCGATGCTCGCGCTGGTGCTCGCCGCCGTTGGAATTTACGGCGTGCTTAGCTACCAGATGGCCCAGCGCACGCGCGAAATGGGAATTCGCATGGCGCTGGGAGCGCGTTCGTCCGACGTGCTACGCCTCGTCGTGCGGGAAGCCATGAGCGTCGTCCTCGTCGGCGTGGCAATCGGTGTAGCCGGAGCGCTAGCGCTCACTCACTTCCTCGCGAGCCAGCTATTCGGCGTTACGCCCGGCGACCCGGTCACTTTTGCCGCCGTCACTATCGTTCTTGTAAGCGTCGCGATCGTTGCCTGCTGCATCCCAGCGCGCCACGCCACACGGGTCGATCCCATGATCGCCCTCCGCCACGAATGACACCGCGCATCGCCTAGGTATTACTTGCGATCTTTAACCGCAGCGCGATAAGCGTCGCGGTCATCCGCGATTCCCGCCTTGTACACCGCGACGATATCGCGCGTGGCCAAAATATTCTCATCGGGATTACCGTTAACCAGCAGAAGGTCTGCACGCAGCCCGCGCGCGATTCGCCCGCGATCGGCCACGTGAAACGCCTGAACGGGAGCAGACGTTGCCGCCACGAGCGCTTCGGTCGGAGTAAGGCCCGCCTCGACCAGCAGCACCAGCTCTTCGTGCAAGCTTGCTCCATACGTGGTGCCCGGGTTCGGTGCATCCGTCCCCGCCAGGATGGGAACTCCCGCGGCCTTCAACTCTTTTATGGCCTTGCTGGCTCCCGCACACGAAAGCCCGCGACTGGCCGACGGAAAAGCTTCCCGCAATCGTTCAATATTGGCTGGGGTCAAGTACGGCTCGAGATTGGGATCGGAGATCAAGTGGCGGCGTGCGGCCGAGGGGCCGCAAATGCTATACAGGACTGTCATGGTTGGTATCACAAACGCGTGATGCGCGGCCACCAGCGCGCCAAAATTGCGCTCGCACGATGATCCGACGAAAAGATGTGCTAGCCCGTCCGCTCCTGCGTTGATGGCGTCTTCAGCCTGCCACTCGCTGCCGATGTGTACTACGGCGAGCTTGCCGCGATTGTGGGCCGCGTCGATGATCGCCTTCATCAGTGGCTTGCTCAGCGTGGGACGTGTCCTGCGGCCGCCGTACTCGCTGGCGTCGTCGTACACCAGCTTGATGTAATCCGATCCTTCCGCGATGCGCTCATCGACCCAGGCCTGCGCTTTTTTGCTGTCCGTGATCGTTGGAATTTCGATGCCGTATTCCGTGCCGTGCCCGCCAGGTACGGTGGCGAGCCATCCGGCGGACCAGAAATCGGCCATACTGCTGGTTTCAGAATTCTTGAGCCCGACCATGAGGCGCGGCCCCATCATCATGTCGAACTCGCTCGTGACGCCAAAAATCATGGCCTGTTCGAGCGTTTCCGCGCCGTGAACGTGGACGTGGGAATCGATCAGGCCGGGCAAAAGCGTCTTGCCGGTTCCGTCCACAATTTGCGCCGAGGGTTCCTTCACTTCCGGGCCAATATCCCGAATGAGGCCGTCTTGAACGAGCACGTTTGTGCTCGGAATCACCTTCACGCCGTCGAATACCCGCACATGCTCGAAGAGGATGGGAGTTTTCTGGCAGGTAGCCGGGCGGGCGCAGACCAGCAGTGCAAGCGATAGCAGGATTGCCTTTATCTGATTCTTCCGCACCGAGGTAGATAATCCGAACTGGTGCGAACAGTCAAATTTTTCAGCGCGCCGAAACTGGTTTGGACATCTCCTTTAGCAGTATGATCGAGGAGACCACGTTTGGAGGCCCAGGAATGAAGCGCAGTTGGAATCCGATCTTGTGGGTAGGATTCGCGCTGGCCGTTGCAGGCGTTCTGAGCTACCCGCTTTTCTTCGTCCGCTTTCCCGCGACGCGCGATTTCCCGTGGATCAACCTGATCCTGCTCGCAGCGGCGGCATCGATGCTGGCCATGGGTGTTTTGCGCGCCTACCAGCGGTCAGACGCGTATCGCGGAAAAGTGGCCGGCCCCATTCTTGCTTCTTTGGGTTTTGCGCTGATGGGACTTTTCCTCGTGAGTATCTTTTACATCGCGCGAAATCTTCCGGCTTCGAAGAACGCTCCGCGCGCGGGCGACGTCGTCCCCGATTTTACGCTCCAGGATTCCACGGGGCGCGACGTGACTCTTTCGAGCCTGCTGGCTCAGCCGTTTGGGACGAACGATTGGCCCGACTCTGCTGCCGCCACCGGAGAAACCGCCGGCGCCGTGCTGATTTTTTATCGCGGCTACTGGTGACCCGCGTGCAACTCCGAGTTGCGGAGTTTCCAGGAAAAGCTGCCCGAATTCAACGCGCGCAGGCTCCGCGTGGTCGCCATTAGTGTGGACACCCCCGCTGAGTCTGAACATCTTCGCCAGACCGCGCACTATTCGTTTCTTTTCCTCTCTGACGATAAGACGCAGGTCATTCGCAGGTGGGATCTCGTGCATCCGAAAGCCGGAGTTGGCGGAGCGGACATTGCGCGTCCCGCCGAATATCTAGTGGATTCCACCGGCAAGGTCCGCTGGGTCAACCTCGCCGAAGATTATCTCGTCCGCACGCGCCCAAGTCAGGTGCTCGAAGCCGCGGATTCTGCGCATCTCGCCGCGAACTAAGCCTGCCGACTCATTGATCCCTGCTCCCCTTCGGGTATCTCATACTCAGGCCGGGACGTCAGAGTTGGCTTGAAAAGCCTGTACGTTTCATGGGGATTTTGTGATATTAGTAGCGTTAATCCTGGGTTTTGAGCTATGGCAGGGGGGCATGCTCGCAGGAGTCCGCGGCATTCATTCTTCGCAGTCCGCAGATGTGCACGCGTCCCCGAAGTCGCAACTTCCTATGACCCAGAGAAATTCGGCAATTACGATGAGGATAAGGAGGATGCTTACAATGAAAAAGATCGCGTGCATTTGTGTGGTTTTATGCTTAGCACTGGTCGTTAGTGCAGTCGGTATTAAGGCGGACACCCACAACAAGAAGACTCAAATCACCTTCAGCCAGCCTGTCGTCGTACCGGGAGCAACGCTTCAGCCCGGGACGTACGTCTTCAGGCTGATGGACTCTCAATCGGACCGGCATATCGTGCAGGTTACGAACACGAGAGGGAACAAGATTTATGCAACGATCCTGAGCATCTCGGACTATCGCCAAACCTCTACCGGCCACACGGTGATTACGTTCGGTGAAACCGAAACCTGCGGCCCCATGGCTCTCAAGTCCTGGTTCTTCCCGGGAGACAAATATGGCCAGCGCTTTGTGTACCCGAAGGACAAGGCGGCTGAAATCGCGTCGGCTTGCAACGAGCCGGTCCCCTCGGTAGCGAAAGAAATGCCGACGGAGGCGCCAGCTTTGCAAGAGGCGCCGGTCCAGGAGGTAACACCTCAGAAACAGGAAGTGGCATACGATGCCGCTCCCTTGGCCCAAAATGATGCGAAGGACACCAAGGGATTCGATGCTGACACACTGCCCAAGACCGGGTCTGAGGCTCCGCTTTTCGCCGGCATCGGCTTGCTGCTCCTTGTCGCCGCCTTCGCGGCGCGTTACTCCTGGAAGCGCGTAGCGTAGAAAAATCTGCTCGATCAAATCGGCGGCTCGCTCCAAGTGTGTTGGGGCGAGCCGTCGTTGTTCCTCAGGATAGCTCAAGAATTCGCCATGTCTTCCGAGACTAAACCCGAAATCGGCCGTGGCACGGCTGCCGAATCCCCTGCGGGAGATACCAGCACTTCGACTCGGAGAAATGCATCGCGCTGGACCTACTATCTTTTGCTTACCGCTGGCTCCCTATTTCTGCTCGGAGCGATTTCCTTTTACCTGGAGGGCTATTTCTATCAGGCGTATGGCAGCCACAAGCTTCAATCGCTTTCGACAGCCGCCGACTCTGCGGCATCATCTGCGCCGGCATCAGCAGCTTCAGTGGTTCCCCACCTGGGAGATCCATTGGGGCGCTTGGAAATTCCGCGCCTCAAAATTTCCGCCGTTGTGATCGAAGGATCCGACGATAAGTCGCTGAAACTTGGGCCGGGGCACGTGCCCGGAACAGCATTACCGGGTGAGACCGGCAACATCGCCATCGCGGGCCATCGCGATACGTTTTTCCGTCCACTAAAAGACGTCATGCCCGGCGACAAAATAATCTTGACCACGCCTCACGGAAGCACCGAGTATGCAGTTCAATACGCCGAAATCGTAAGCCCGCTCGATATGGACTCGCTCGATCCCGAGTCCGGATCGGATTTGACTTTAATAACTTGCTACCCGTTTTTCTACGTGGGCAGCGCGCCCGATCGCTTTATCGTCCACGCGACGCGCACGGGCGCCCAGCAAACCTCCACTTCCGCAACGCAATCAACCGGGTCTTCCGCTAAGCCTCCCAATTCCGTTCCGCTGCGAAGCGACGCACGCATGGTTGTAATCAACGCGAGTGTCCGCGATCACAAAGGCGACAACGTGATGGACTTGAGTCAGGACGACTTTCGCGTGACCGAAGACGGAGTCCAGCAGAAGATTGCCTATTTCGCGCGCGAGGACGTTCCGGTCACCGTCGGAATTGTGGTGGACGATAGTGGCAGCATGCGTTCGAAGAAGGCCGAGGTAGTGGAAGCCGCTCTGGATTTCGCCCGCTCCAGCAATTCTAAGGATCAGATGTTTGTGGTGTCCTTCAGCACTCGCGTCTCTTTTGGCTTGCCTGCCGGCATTCTTTATACCAGTGATGTAAGCGAGCTTTCCGACGCCTTTACCCACCTCAATACCATGGGAAGGACCGCGCTTTACGACGCGCTCATGGATGCCATCGAGCATCTCGGCAGATCCCCGCTCGAACGAAAAGCCATCCTCCTGATCAGCGATGGCGGCGACAACGCCAGCAGACACACGCTCGCTCAGGTCATAGGCATGGCCGACCAGTCCGGCGCCGTGATTTATGCCATCGGCGCTTTTGACGAGATGGACGACGACAAAAACCCCAAAGTGTTGAAGCGACTCGCAACTCTTACAGGAGGAGAATACTTCACTCCCGCGAAACTTTCCGATCTCCCCGAAATCTGCCGGAAAATCGCCCAGGATATTCGCAGCCGGTACGTTATCGCCTACGCGCCGTCCAATCACAGCGGGGATTCCACGTTTCACAAGATCCAGGTAGCCGCCAGCGCTCCGGGACATTCCAAACTTCACGTTCACGCACGCGAAGGCTATTACGGGAACGCCACGCAGTAGCCTCGACGAAGTGGGAATGCCGAAAAGTCACAATGGCCAGATTCAATCAGTGAGCTGCAAAATGGTAGTGCTGGCCTTCCTGCTCTTGGTCTTGGTGCCTGCCTTGCTCGCAGAATTCGAGAGGCAAAGCGTCACCGGCACCGTCGTGGTTATCGGCTGGTCGTCAACCAGGATCGTCATAGCTGTTGACAGCCGAGGCTTCGACGACCGGAACAAGTATCGTGACGACATCTGCAAAATCGTGCGGCTCGACGACCACTCCATATTTACCGCCGCCGGAAATATCATTCACGCTCGCGATGGACAAGCGCTCTGGAACGCTCAGGAAGAGGCCTCCGCAGCGTTCAAGCAAGCGCAATCGGCAAGAAGTCCGCGGCTCCTGAGAACCGCCGCCAAAAACTGGGGCGACCGGATGGTCGCGAGCATTAATCAAGCGCTCACCACCGATCCGTCCGGTTCCATGCTGATGCTGGAAAACAATATCTTCCTCACCGGAGTGTTTACCGGCTTCGAAAACGGGCCTCCCGAGCTGTATCAGGTGGAAATCGCATTCGATCCCGACACTCGGCAGGCAAAACAAAAGTTTTATCCCGAGCGCCGGCGGCGCACAATTCATTTTGGCGCGTTGGGGCGAAACGAAATCGTCAACGAAGTCGTGGCAGACAAGACCGGTTTCGCGAGAGCGGAACAAAGAAAGTGGGCCGCGACCGAAGCGAATATCCCGGCGAGGGACAGGGACGTGCGCTGGGCCATCCGCCTGGTGCAACTCACTATGGCATATCACCCTAAGAAAGCGGATGTCGGAGGCCCGATCGACGCGCTCGAAATCACACGCAAAGGAATTCGCTGGGTCGAGCGCAAGCCCGGATGCAATCCCTAGCCGCGGCACCGTCAGCTGCCGGGACAAATCACTGGCCCGGCGTTGAGAATTCAGAACGAGATGTACCTGTCGGTCACAGTCGCAGTCTGGTTTTTGTCTAGAGTGAAGATATACAAATACACCGTTGAGCCATAGCCGTTGAGTACCGGTGATTTCGTATTCGCGCCGTAGTTGCAAGGAGCTGGACCGTTATAAGTGTCCTGTGCAAACCCTTCGCGCCCAACCAGCCCAGCAGTTGGTGTCGGATTTCCAACATTCTGAATCATCAAGCCATAGGAACCAGCACTCGAGGTGGTGCCAATCGGAGTGTACCCCCAAGCGCCGTCTCGGCTTCCGTCGTAGTACTCCTCCAAGCCACCGTTATCGGGAACGGGGTTGGCATAGCGAAGCAGGGCGACAGATCTGGTCGTGGTGGAATTGTTCTTGAGCGCCATGACCACCTTAGCATATGGGTTCGTCCCCGCGACCGAGGTGATCGTCTGGGTCAAAGTCCAGAGTCCATCGCTCGTGGTTCGCTCGATTTTGACCTCCGTGGCGGTTTGCGAAACCGTGGTCGGCGGAGCCCAGGTCCCACTCTCCCCGTATGCGTAGTCATAATATCCGACGTTTGTAACACCATCACAGAAGCCGTAGCCTTCATAGGGTTCGTCTTGCGAGTCAATTTGTTCGACGCCCGCAGGACTTTGAAACTCAACGATATTGCCGTTCACGGTCACACAAAACTGCAAGTAAGTCGCTCCGCTGCCGGAGGTGAAAGTGTAGGTGCAAGTTTCGGTTGCGTCGCGACTGACCCCGTCGCTTTTTAATCCTTTACGCGCCTTGCCGGCGGGTGATTCTGAGCCATCGCCGATGACTGCTTTTGCCGCGCGAGCCTCGCTCGGAAGCTGAAATGCCTGATTCTGAGCCGAAGTGGATACGGCAAACAACGCGAAGACTGCGAGACACACTAGCGAAATGTTCCTGGTATTGAGTTTCACGTCTTTCTCCTTTTTGTTTGAGTGCCAGGTGAACGGGAATGGTCGATTGCCGAGACGATGGGAGCACGCATCTGGCCTCTACTTATGAATGCGTAAAGCCGGGGCAAATTGGCTCAATTATTCTTGTGCGCGAACCGTGACGATCACCCAAATTCAGCTTCTAAGGAGGCCATGCAGGAGGCTGCGACGAGCAGGAGGCGGGAGTCTGTGCGGCGCCCGCCAGAACGGACGCCGCACGCGCAGGAACGAACAACGCTACGCCTTCAGAACGACATGTACCTGTCCGTGACGGTAACCGTCTGCTCTTTGTTTATTGTGAGGATGTAGGAATACACCGCTGATCCGTCGGCGTTGATCACTGGGGATTCCAGATACGCGCTGGCGTCGCAAGGAGCGGGGCCGTCAAAAATGGCCTGTGCAAACCCTTCACGCCCAAACAACGCAGAAGCCGGTGTCGGATTCCCAACGTTCTGGATCATCAAACCATAGTGACCCGCACCGGAGGTGCTGCCAATCGGAGTGTAACCCCAGGCGCTATCTTGGCTTCCGTCGTAGTACTCGGCGTAATTACCTGTGGAACCACCGTTATCGGGAACCGGTAGGGCCCAGCGAAGCAGGCCGACAGCCTTGGTCGCTGCGGAATTGTTCTTGAGCGCCATGGCAACCTTTGCGTAGGGGTTCGTTCCTGCGACCGAGGTGATCGTTTGGGTCAGAGTCCAGGCTCCGTCACTCGTGGTCCGCTCGATTTTGACCTCTGTTGCGGTGTGCGAGACCGTGGTCGGCGCACCCCAGTTCCCGCTGTCCTCGTACGCGTAGTCGTAATACTGGGTGCTGCTAGTAGAGTCACATATGCCGTAGCCCTCAAAGCCGCCGTCCTGGTCAAGTTGTTCGACACCTGCAGGGCTTTGAAACTCAGCCAAGTTGCCGTTTACCGTCACGCAAAACTTCAGGTAGGTTGTGCCGCTACCGGAGGTGAAAGTGTATGTGCATGTGTTAGTTACGTCGGGACTGGCCCCGTCGCTTTTTGGTATTCCTCGTATCCTCCCGACGTCAGATGCCTCGCCGTTGGGCGCCTTTGCCGCGTGGACCTGACTGGGAAGCTGAAGTGCTTGATTCTGAGCTGGAGTAGATACAGCAAACAACGCAAACAGTGAGAGACAGGCTAGCGAAATGTTCCAAGTATTGAGTTTCACGTCTTTTCTCCTTTTTGTTTGAGTGCCAGGTAAGCGGAAACGGTCGATTGCCGAGACGATGGGAGCCCGCATCTGGCCTCTACTTATGAATGCGCAAAGCCGGGGCGAATTGGCTCAAATATTTTTTGCGCGCGACCGTCAGAGCACCTTCCGGAGTCGCATGAGTTTCCCCGGTTTCTCCGCGTTGACTTTCACCTGAAAAGAGAGCTAACTTGTCGGAAAATAGAACGCTCCGCGGCCGGTGAATCCTTGGATCAATTGCCGTCCCAACCTGTCACCGAACTCTTGGTCAAGTGGAGAGAAGGGGACGCAAAGGCGCTCGAAGCGCTGGTGCCCCTCGTTTACAAAGAGCTGCGGGTCATCGCGCACCGCTGCCTGCAACGCGAACGTCCTGGTCATACCCTCCAAAGCGCGGCTCTGGTGCACGAGGCGTATCTGAGGCTGGCGGCCCGGGAACCTCCGCACACGCAAAACCGCGCGCATTTTGCAGCCATGGCTTCGAGGCTGATGCGGGAGATTCTGGTGGATTACGCCCGCGCTCGTGGCGCGGCCAAGCGCGGGGTCAATTGCCGCGTCGAGATGGACGAATCTCTGGTCACGCCGAAAAAACAGGGCGTGGACGTGCTTGCGCTGGATGATGTTTTGAACGATCTGGCGGCAATGGATGAACAGCAAAGCCGCGTCGTCGAGCTGCGATTTTTCGGCGGGTTGACCATTGAAGAGACCGCCTCCGTGCTGGGGATTTCTCCCGCCACCGTGAAACGTGATTGGGACGTGGCTAAAGCGTGGCTGTCACGCGCGATGAAAAAAGGAAGAAGTGGAAAACCCGGAGCAGTGGAAAAAAATTAAGGAAATTGTCGGCGCCGCACTGGAACGCGAGCCCGCCGGACGCGCGCCTTTTCTCAACGAAGCCTGCGCGCACGATACCTCCCTGCGCGCGGAAGTCGAATCGCTCCTCTCGGCCTACGAGAACACGAGCGGCCTCTCGGAACATCCGCTTTCCGGCCAGTTGCTCGATGCGGCTCCGCTTGAATTCAAGTCCATCGGCCCGTACCGCTTGATCCGAAAGCTCGGTGAAGGCGGCATGGGGCAGGTGTGGCTGAGCGAGCAGACCAACCCGGTGCGGCGGCAAGTGGCGCTAAAGCTGATCCGTTCCGGGGTGGACGACCACGCCGTTCTGCAGCGATTCCAATCCGAGCGCCAGTCTCTGGCCATCATGGATCACCCCTCGATCGCCAAAGTCTTTGACGCCGGCGCCACTCCCGATGGCCAGCCCTACTTTGTGATGGAGTACGTGCAGGGCCTTGCGATCACTACGTACTGTGACGAGCACAAGCTCAATATCCGCGAACGGCTCGAACTCTTCCTCAAAGTTTGCGACGGCGTGCTGCACGCGCACCAGAAGGCCATCATCCATCGCGATCTCAAACCGGCCAATATCCTGGTGGTCGAAATTGACGGCAAGGCTACGCCCCGCATCATCGACTTCGGACTGGCCAAAGCCATTGGGCCGCAAGCGCCTGGCGAGACGATGTTCACACAGGTTGGCGGCTTTGTCGGCACCCCCGCATATATGAGTCCGGAACAGGCCGATCCGCGCGTCACCGACCTGGATACACGCACCGACGTTTTCTCGCTCGGAGTTGTTCTCTACGAGCTGCTGACCGGTTCGCTCCCATTTGACCCGAAGCAATGGCACGAGTTGCCGTTGGACGAAATGCTGCGGCAACTGCGCGAACAAGACCCGCCGCGCCCAAGCACCAAAGTGGAAACGCAAAAGGAATCTTCCACCACAGCCGCCGAGATGCGTGGAACGGAGCCAAAGTTGTTAGCGAACCTGCTTCAAGGTGATCTCGACTGGATCACCATGAAGGCGCTCGAAAAAGACCGCACCCGGCGCTACGCCACGCCTTCGGAGCTGGCCGCCGACATCACGCACTATCTCAACAACGAGCCGGTGGCTGCACGTCCTGCTGCCGTGGGTTACCGCCTGCAGAAATATGTCCGGCGGCATCGTATCGCCGTTGGGGTGGTGGCTGCATTTGCGCTTCTGCTCATAGGAGTTGCCGTCTTGCAGGCGGTGCAATTGCGGCGCACGACACGCGAGCGCGACCGCGCCAACCGCGTCACCGACTTCATGACTGGCATGTTCAAGCAATCGAACCCGAGCGAAGCGCGCGGCAACAGCATCACTGCGCGGGAAATTCTGGACAAAGCCTCGAAGGGCATCGATGCCAGCCTGACGAAAGACCCTGAGCTGCGGGCGCAGATGATGTACGTCATGGGAGGCGTGTACGAGAACCTCGGTCTCTATGCGCGCGCGCAGTTACTTTTTCAGCAAGCTTTGCAGATTCGCCAGAGTGTTCTCGGGCCGGAGAATCCGGACACGCTAAGTTCGGTGAACAAATTGGCCATCGTTCTGAAGGACGAAGGCCGCTACCCCGAAGCGGAGAAGTTGTATCGGGAAACGCTCGACGTACAACGTCGTGTCCTTGGGCCGGAGCATCGGGACACGTTGGACACAATGGACGGTTTGGCCAACCTTCTGCAGAACGAAGGCCACTACGCCGAGGCAGAGAAGTTGCTTCGAAGGACGCTCGACGCACAACGTCGTGTCGTCGGGCCGGAGGATCCGCGCACACTAAGTTCGATGAACAGCTTGGCGAATGTTCTAGAGGATGAGGGCAACTACGCCGAACCGGAGAAGTTGTATCGGGAAACGCTCGACGTACAACGTCGCGTTCTCGGGTCGGAACATCCAGAGACATTGGTGACGATGAACAACCTGGCCATCGTTCTGCTGGACGAAGGCCGCTACGCGGAAGCGGAGAAGTTGTATCGAGAAACGCTCGACGTACAACGTCGCGTTCTCGGGCCGGAACACCCGGATACACTCGTGTTGATGATGAACTTGACGGCTGCTCTGTCGAAAGAAGGCCACTACGCCGAAGTGGAGAAGTTGCTTCGGGAAACGCTCGACATTCAACGTCGTGTCCTTGGGCCGGAGCATCCGGCCACATTAAAGTCGATGCACGCTTTGGCCAACGTTTTGGAGGACGAAGTCCGCTACGCGGAAGCGGAGAGCTTGTATCGAGAAACGATCGATGTAGAACGTCGTGTCCTCGGGCCGGAGCATCGGGACACATTAGACACGATGGAGGATTTGGCCCTCGTAATGAAGGACGAAGGCCACTACGCCGAAGCGGAGAAGTTGCTTCAGCAAACGCTCAACGTACAACGTCGTGTCCTCGGGCCGGAAAGCCCGGGCACCGCTGATTCTACTTACAATCTTGCTTGCATCGCGGCCCAGCGGGGCCAGCGTGATGAGGCGCTTTCTCTCCTACGCGAGGCCGCGGACCACGGGCTATCCCCCTCTGTCGATTTGGGCATGAATGAGGATACTGACCTCAAATCGTTGCACGGAGACCCTCGCTTCGTCGCTCTGGTCGCCCACGCGAAAGAGCGCGCCGCCGAAGCACAAAAACCAAACTAGACCCCATCAGGAAGCCCGCGAACGCAGCGTGCCGTGCCCCGCGTCCCTGTAGCCACCGAAATCGTGTTTATATATTTCAATATCTGTGTTTATCTGTGTTCGACTTTGGTTGCTAAAATGAATCTATGCCCATCGAACGCGAACAGCTCGAAGCGGACGTTCTGATCATCGGTGCGGGACCGGGCGGACTTGCCTGCGCCCTGCGTCTCGCGAATTTGATGGAGCAGCACACCCAGGCGAATAAATCTCCCGCGCTCTCGGCGGAAAATATTTACGTGCTCGAAAAGGCGCGAGAGATTGGCGCCCACCAGCTTTCGGGCGCCATCATGGACCCGCGCGGACTGCGCGAGCTTGTTCCCGATTTCGAGAAGACTGCGCCGCTCGATACCCCGGTCACCGGCGACGCCGCCTACTACTTCACGGAAAAAGACTCCTGGAAACTTCCCATCACGCCGCCGCCTCTGCAAAACCACGGCAATTATGTCGTCTCGGTCAACAAGCTGACGAAATGGCTCGGCGGCCTGGTCGAGAAAAAAGGCGTTAATCTCTTCACGCAATTTGCCGGCAGGAACCTGATCTACGACACCGACGGCGGAAGAAGCGGCATCGCCGGCGTCCTCACCGAGGACAAAGGCGTGGACAAAAACGGCAAGCCCAAGGACAACTTCACGCCCGGCTACGAGCTGCGCGCGAAAGTCACCGTGCTTGCCGAAGGCCCGCGCGGCTCGCTCACCAAAGAGCTCGTCAACCAGCTGAAACTCGACGGCCTGAATCCGCAGGTTTATGGCATCGGCATCAAGGAATTGTGGGACGTGCAGCCGGGGCGCATCGACACCGGCTACGTCGCGCATACGCTGGGCTGGCCGCTCACTCCCGATTTATACGGTGGCGGGTGGGTTTACGGCATGCGCGACAATCGCGTTTCGCTCGGCATGGTCGTCGCCCTCGAATATCAAAATCCGCTTTTCGATCCGCACGAGGCGTTTCAGAAATTCAAGACGCACCCGTTCGTGAAAAAAATCCTGGAGGGCGGCAAGCTGGTTCGTTACGGCGCGAAGACGGTCCCGTACGGTGGCTGGTATTCCATGCCGCGCAGCTACGTCGATGGCGGACTCATTATCGGCGATTCCGCGAGTCTGCTGAATTCGCAGCGCCTGAAGGGAATTCACACGGCCATCAAAAGCGGCATGCTCGCCGCCGAAACGATCTACGAAGCGCTTTGCGCCGGCGACACTTCCGCGAAGAAGTTGTCAGCGTATGCAACCAAGCTCGAGCAAAGCTGGATTAAAGACGAGCTTTGGGCCGTCCGCAATTTCCATCAGGCTTTTCACGGTGGTCTGTGGACCGGCCTGGCGAAATCGGGAATTCAATTCGTCACCGGCGGCCGCGGCCTGGTCGATCCCATGCGAAGCGAGGCTGGATACAAGGAGTATACAGAGCTCCATCGCGACGCTACGCTCGTCGATCAGTCCACTCGTTTCAAAGGCGACGGCAAACTCACTTTCGACCGCCTCACCGACGTCTATCATTCCGGCACGCGCCACGAAGAGGATCAGCCCTGCCACCTCATCGTCCTCGAGCCCAATATCTGCGTGGACCGCTGCGTCCGCGAATACGGAAATCCGTGTCAGTATTTTTGTCCTGCGGCTGTTTACGAGATGACCATGGAGAAGGGTGCGCCGAAATTGCAAATCAACGCTTCGAATTGCGTCCACTGCAAGACCTGCGATATCGCCGACCCCTACCAGATCATCAATTGGGTCCCGCCGGAAGGTGGCGGCGGCCCGAATTACGAAGGAATGTGACGATCCGACGAGGATAGTCATCCTGAGGAGCTAAGCGACGAAGGATCTGCTTCTTCTTCTTTTCCGTCGCGCAACGAAACTATTCCCGCGTCTCGCTGTTCCCAACGAAGACGCTTTTCAGCGCGCCCCAGAATCCCCGCTTCTTCTTTGCCGGCTGACTCTCCGGTTGAACCTTCGGCGCGGGAGCGACTTGTCCCAGCGCATGCTGCACATCCATCGCGAACTCCGGCTGTGCAATGTGTCCGGTGAATTCCCACTCCGGCTGGACGCGCGCCACGCGCACAAGCAGCGCGACGTCCGCCGGCGGCGAGTCCGGCGGCGTTGGGTCTTTCGCCATCATGACGAGCGGCTGCGCCACGATAATATAATCGGACGCGGTTAGCGGCGGAGCTTGAGGCGCCGCATTTCTCGCCGGCGGCGCGATTGGATGCGTTTCGTTGGCGCGCGCGAGCACCCCGACTTCGATGCTCGGGGGCGGGGGCTCGCTCGGTTTCGGTTCAGGCTTCAGCTGCGTTTGCGGCACCACTTTCGGCGCCTCGGACAGCGCCGCGGCGACTTGCGCCTGCGTAATAGCCGCGCCACGCGCATCGGGCGGTGGCTGCAATGGAGGAGCCGCAGCACGTGCTTCCATCGCCACGCATTCGCAGCTTCCCGGCGCGCCCGCCATCGGCACAAGCTTTCCGCCGGCGAAGAAAAATTCACCGGACTGCGGCACGATGATTCCTTCACCGCTGAATTGCTGTTCCAGGCGAATGGCGCCGCTTTTCGCCAGGACGCACAGAGAATCGTTCAAATCGAGACCCACCGTGACGTCGCGTGCCGCTCCGCTGATATCGAGCGGCGTCGCCACAATCGTAGGGCTGAAAATGCGCACTGCCGTCGCGGCGGGAAGCTCCGCGCGCACGCGCCCAAAATTCAGCGCGAGCGTGATCGACCCGCCAGATTCGAGCACCGTAAATTTCGCCGGGCCGCAGATTTGGATCTGCCCGCCGGCCAGGAGTGTCATTCGCGCCTGGCCCGCATGCACCGTCACGATGCTGCCGTTTGAAACATACATTGCGGACGGCTGCCCGGAATCAGCATTGCCCAAGGCACCGTTCCCGGCGACTCCGCCCTCCACCGAAACTTGATCGCCCTCCACCCGGCCAATTGTGCCCGGCGGGGCCTGCTGCGCGCGCAGCGAAGACGCGCATAGCAGCACGAACGCGATACACGCGCACGCCAAAGCGAGCCCACCGCGCCAATTGGCGGCGTGCCACACGCCTGCATCCCTGCGCTCGAATTGTATGTGGGATGACATCGAGACCTGCCCGGGGTTCATCTATACTACACCGCAGTGGCAAACGACGCGACATCCACGGTCCCCCAGGACCCACGGGCCAACCCGCTGTTCGATTCGAGTCCGCCCGAGCTTTCCCGCTGGCGGAGGATGCAGATTCCCGTCATCGCCTGGGTCGTGTACTGGATCGTGCGGCTCATCGGCCCCACGCTTCGCGTGGAATTCCTCGGCTTGCAGAACGCGGTGCAAATCCGCGACGCCGGTGAAGCGGCCATCGGCGCGTTTTGGCACCAGTGCATTTTTCCGGCCATCTGGATTTGGCGCAAACGCGGAATCGTGGTGATGAATACGGTCAACTTCGACGGCCAGTGGACTCGTCGCGTCATCGAGCGTCTGGGCTTCGGCACCGCGCAAGGCAGTTCCACGCGCGGCGCGATTGAGGGCCTCACGATTATGGGCAAGCGCCTCGAAGAGGGGCGTCATGTCGCCTTCACCATCGACGGCCCGCACGGCCCGCGCTTCGTTGCGAAACCGGGCCCCGTGATTCTCGCGCGCCGCTCCGGCAGCCCGATTTCAGTTTTTCACATCGGCCTCGAGCACGCGCACACCTTCAAGAAATCCTGGGATTTGTTTCAGCTTCCGTTTCCGTTTTCACGCGCGGTCATGTTCTTCGCTCCGCCCATTCGCATGCCCGCCGGCGCCGATAGCCAGACCATCCACCAAAAGCAGACGGAAATGCAGGCCGCGCTCGAACGCGTGCGCGATGCCGCCGAGTCCTGGTTCCATCTGAGCGAAAGCGAGCGCGACCGTTTGCGCGAGGAATGGGGCGCCAGCCCCTTGCGGGAGCTGCCGTACCGCCCGGACGCCGCTTCGATACCACCCAGATGATACGGTCGAGAACAATCGGCGTTCTAATAGGCGCGGCTTTCTTGATCCTCGCCGCGTGGTTATACGTCCGCGCTGTAATTCGGGAACATACTCACGATTCACAACCCTTGATTCTCCCGGTGTCGTTGGCACCGGGCACAATCAAGACCACAGAAATAAAGGCGAATCTCAATTACGATTACGACATCGTTCTCGATTTGGAGGGCCTCATTATCCAAGGCCAGAAAATAATCCCCTCATCCGGACTGCGCCCAGATACTCATTCCGCGTCAAGCGGCGCACAATGGGTGCCAAATCTCATCGATATTTCGTGGGAACTATTCGAGGGTGGTAATTTGGTCTCTGCAGGAAACTCCGTCACAAATGAATGGACGAGCTACTCGGACGCTCTGGAAGGCACGATCGGAAAATTCAAAGGGCGTGAGGGTGGCCGTTACTCGCTGGTCCTTCATGTCAATAAGGACGCTTCCATGCTTAATGTCGACAATCCTACGATTAAAGTGCAGATTCCACGAGGACTTTGGGAGGATTATGGCGTAGGAATTTCCATTCAGAAAGGTGGAGCGGGAATTCTGGCAATAATTGGCGCGGCTATCCTTGGCGCCACTTTTTTCAACCGGAGGCGACGGACGCCTCGGCCTTTCGTAGATCGCTAGCGCCGGTTAGCGGCAGATTCGTCTCGAAATGATTAGCTCAGGCCTTGCGGCCGCGGGCCACTCGAACAGGTGGGAAAATCCAAAAGCTGGGCCCCGAAGCGCGCGCATCCGCGATGCCGCTTTTCTGCAGATCTTCCGCGTATTGCCCAACGTGTTTGAAATCCATGAGCGCGGCTTGCCCGCCCGGCTTCAGCACGCGCACGATTTCTGCAATGGCTTCGCGGCGTCCCTCGCGGCTCGAAATATTGTGGATAGCGAGATTGGCTATCACGGCATCCACCGAGGCATCCGCGAAAGGCAGTTTTCGCATGTCGCCGTCGCGCACTTCCACGCGCTCGGCCACGCCTTCAAGCCTCGCGTTTTCCAGCGTGGCTTCGCGCGAATTATTTCCCTGGTCCACCTGAGACCACAAATCGATCCCGATGCTGCGGCCGCGCGGAAGTCTTTTCGCCGCGGCGATGAGCAACAATCCGTGGCCGCACCCTACATCGAGAACAGTCTCATCCCCGCGAAGCTGCAAGCTATCGAGCAGCTTATCGCGCGCGCGGAACTTTCCGTAATAACTGCTGCCCATCATCAAAAACGATTCGATGAAGAGAACAATTCCTGTATAAAACATGGCGCGGCCAAATCCGATGAAGGGTCCGAAGTTCCTTGGCTTGGCCCAATCGAGCAGGAAATAACCCGCCACAAAGAGCGCAGGGCCGCCAATGAGAAATCCACGCACGACACCGGGTGCATCGAGACCATAGTCAGGTTTTTTCATTGGCTTCAGGTGCGTCGCACAAGGAATCGGCGAAGCGGTTCAGTCGGATCCGAGCTTCACCGGCACGTTCATTTTCTGCCCGTTGCGGACAATCGTGGCGGTCACCGTATCGCCAGGCAAGGAACGGTTCAGCAGCAGACTCAAATCCCCTTGGTTCGTAATTGCCTTATTGTCGATGGCGATCAGCACGTCGCCGCCCACGCGCAATTCCTGCATGCCCGCGAGCACGGACTTCGTTCCTCCGCGGATCCCGGCCTGCGCCGCCGGGCCTCCCGGCTCCACGCGCTCAATTAAAATTCCCTGCTGCACCGAAAGGTTCAGCGCCTCCGCCAGCCGCGGCCAGAGAACGCGTCCTTCCGCGCCCAACGTCGCATGCCGGACGCGCCCTCGCGTGATCAAATCATCGGCCACGCGCTTTGCCGTGTTCACCGGGATAGCAAAGCCGATGCCCGCCGTGGTTCCCGAAGGCGAATAGATCGCGCTATTGATGCCAATCACTTCGCCGTGCGAATTCAGCAATGGCCCACCGGAATTCCCCTGATTGATGGACGCATCGGTCTGAATGGCTTCGTCGATAAAAGTGTTCTCTCGCGTCTGCACCGTGCGGCCAAGCGAACTGACCACGCCCGTCGTGAGCGTGCTTTGAAATCCGAACGGGTTGCCGATCGCGAGCACGCGCTGCCCCACCAGCAGGCCGCGCGAGTCCCCGAGCGGCAAAGGCGTAATCTTTCGGCCCGCGAGATCGATCTGGATCAGCGCGATATCGTTCGCCGCATCCGAGCCAACTAGCTTGCCTTTGTATCGCGATTGATCGCCGAGCGTGACTTCAATCGTCTGCGCGCCCTGCACCACGTGATTGTTCGTCAGGATGTGCCCGTCCGTATCAATCAGGAATCCCGATCCGGCGCCTTCCACCGGCACCGGATTGAAAAAGAAATCATATTCCACCGTCCGCGTCACGATGTTGGCCACCGCCGGCGCTGCCTGCCGATAGATGCGAACGTTTTCCGTTTCCGTGGGGTCGAGCGCGGTCTCGTTTGCCGCCGCGGGTCCAGTTGTCGGCAAAGCGTTCACGGACGAGGGCCCTCGCTCGCCCCAGCGCGAGCCCGCCCAATATGCGCCGAGCCCGATTATCAATCCAATGGCCAGTAGTCGAACTGCGCGTCCCTGGTTTCCAGGCTTCATGGCAATTCCTTTTATCCCGCAACAACCGGGAGCTGCTGATTGAGCAAGAAACTCCCTGTCAATGAATACGCGCGCGCATCAGGAAATGTTTCTCTCCGAAGCAGGCGTTTTTTGCAGGCGCACCAACACATCGGTGACCTGTCTCTTCGTTTCCTCGATCGAGCCCGAACAATCGATCTGTTCGCTCGCCAGCCGCCGCTTTTCTTCCATGGGCATCTGCGCGGCAATTCGTCGCCGGGCATCTTCTACCGCAAGGCCGCGCTCTTCCAGCCGCTCGATTTGCTGCTCAGGACGGCACCAGCAAACGATCACTTTATCGAGCTCTTTGTTGTAGCCCGCCTCGATGATGAGCGCGGCTTCCACCACGGCAAGTTCCGGAGCGTCCGGTCCATCGAGCGCCGCAAACCACTTTCGCACCACATCCTGAATTCGCGGATGAAGAATTTGATTGAGCCGCGCGCGCTTCTGCCCATCTGCAAATACGATGCCGCCCAGCTTCGAGCGGTTGACTTTGCCGTTCGGATCCAGAACTTCTTTGCCGAAATCGCGGACGACTTCGTCGTAAGCGTCCTGCCCAGGCTCGAGAAGTTCATGCCCAAGGGGATCCGCTTCGAGCACCGGAACGTCGCGTTCGCGCAGCATTTCCGCGACGGTGGACTTGCCTGAAGCAATTCCGCCCGTGAGGCCGATTCTAAGCATATAGGCTCATCACTGCCGCACGGCGGCTGCGGCCGGCGCGCGCTTGCCGCGCCGGAGGCTGGCGGCCCGAACAGTGTTGCTCATGAGCATGGCGATGGTGAGCGGGCCCACGCCGCCGGGAACGGGCGTGATGGCTCCGGCAACGCTGGCGACGTCCGGATGCACGTCGCCCACGAGCGCCGCGCCCTTCGCGCGAAACTCGGCGAGCCGCTCGGGAAAATGCGCAAATATTTTTTCCGCCTGCGTGGGATCGGTAATGCGATTGATGCCCACGTCAATGACCGTGGCGCCGGGCCGAATATAATTGGGCGTGACCATCGCCGCCCGTCCCATGGCCGCCACCACGATGTCCGCGCGCTGAACGGTTTCGACCAAATCGCGCGTTTTCGAATGGCAAACGGTGACCGTGGCGTTCGCGTGCATCAGCAACAACGCCATCGGCTTGCCTACGATGTCGCTCCGGCCCATCACTGCCGCATTCGCGCCCTCGAGCGGGATATTGCTGCGCCGAAAAATCTCCATCACGCCCGCGGGAGTGCACGCGACGAGGTTCGGTCGCCCGGCAACCAGCCGCCCCACGTTTAGTGGATGAAATCCGTCCACATCTTTCGCCGGGTCCACGGCTTCCAGAATTTTCCGCGTGTCGATCTGCGGCGGCAGCGGGAGCTGCACCAGGATGCCGTCAACGTCATCGCGTCCGTTCAGGTCCGCGACGATCGCGAGCAGCTCGGATGTCGTGATGGTCGCGGGCGGCGTGACGTGAATGCTCGCCAGTCCGAGCTTCTCGCACGCGGCGATCTTGCTCTTTACGTAGATTTTCGAGGCGGGATTTTCGCCCACCAGAACGGCCGCAAGTCCGGGGCGAATCCCGGCGGCAGCGAGCCTGGAGATTTCTCCCGTAAGCTCGCCATAAATTTCATCGCGGAGCGCGTTGCCGTTCAGGATGCGCGCAGCCAAGAGGCCTTCCTTCGTGCCGTTCGAGATTCTTTCGAAGTCACGATAATACCACGCGGAGCGCGCCAGCCGCTTCCGAGCGGCGCCCGCCGCGGCTGCAAATTCGTTGAGTTGAGCGCCAGGGAAGTCTAGGATGCAAAAGCCAAAGGTTCGAACCAGCAATTTAGTCGAGAGGATGAAATCACAGTGCGAAGAGAAAGGACTGGGAAAGAAGTAAGCCGTTCAAGAGCACGCTACCGGGTTTCACTTCTTGGCAGCATTCTGATGCTGGCGATTTGCACGCCTGGTGTTTCCAGAGCTGCGGACGCATACGAAGTCACGGTTCAACAGGACGTCCCAGCGAAGATGCGCGACGGCGTCACGCTGCGTGCTGATATCTACCGCCCCAAAGCCGACGGCAAGTTTCCCGTGCTTCTGGTGCGCACGCCCTATGACAAAAATGGCGAGGTGGAATTCGGAGTGAAGGCGGCGGCGCGAGGTTACGTGGTCATCGCACAGGATGTCCGCGGGCGCTATACCTCTGAAGGCGATTGGTATCCCTTCAAGTTCGAATCTCAGGACGGATACGACACCGTGGAATGGGCCGCGGCGCTTCCCTATTCGAACGGAAAGGTGGGAATGTTCGGCGGCTCGTATGTCGGCGCAACGCAATATCTTGCCGCCATTGCTGCGCCACCTCATCTCGCCGGAATTTGTCCCAATTACACCGCGTCCAACTATCACGATGGCTGGACCTACCAGGGCGGTGCGTTCGAGCAATGGTTCAACGAATCGTGGACCACAGGCCTCGCCGTAAACACGATGAATCGCCGTGTGGGTTCGGGCGGCGACCCGCTGGGTTGGGCGCAAACTTTGCCGCTCAATGCGTATCCGGTGCTTGGCGCCCCATCGGCCACAGGACTCGCCCCGTATTTCACCGACTGGCTGGCGCACCCGAGCTACGACGATTTCTGGAAGCAATGGTCCATCGAAGATCACTACGCGCAGATTCAGGTTCCGGTCTTCAGCATGGGCGCCTGGTACGACATTTTTCTCGGCGGAACGCTCCGCAACTATATGCGGCTCAAAACTGCAGCAGGCACGGAAGCGGCACGACGCGGCCAGCGTCTGATGATTTACGTGGGCGGCCACGCGGGCGGTTGGGACGACCGGAAAGTGGGCGCCGTCGATTTTGGAGCGAAGCTGCCGTTCGATCTGGATGAAGCGATGCTCCGTTGGTACGACTTTCTCTTGAAGGGAATCGCGAATGGCGTCGACCGAGAAAAGCCGGTAAGGATTTTCGTCATGGGCCAGAACGAGTGGCGCGACGAAGACGACTGGCCCATAGCAAGCGCGAAACCCACGCGCTACTACTTGCACGCGACGAAAGCTGCGAACGGCCTCGAAGGCACCGGCACGTTGAGCACCGCCTCGCCCGCCGACGAGAAGCCCGATCAATACGTTTACGATCCCAGCGACGCAGTCCCCACCATCGGCGGCCCGCTATGCTGCGGCCCGTTGCCGACCGGAATCGGCCCCGAAGACCAACGCTCTGCCGAAGCGCGCAGCGACGTGCTCGTATTCTCCACGCCCGCATTCACGCAGAGCACCGAAGTCACCGGGCCCGTCTCGCTCGATTTGTACGTCAGTAGTTCGGCCGTGGACACCGACTTCACCGGGAAACTCGTGGACGTCTGGCCCAACGGCTTCGCGCAGAATTTGACCGAAGGCATTCTCCGCCTACGCTACCGCAGCTCCCAGGAGAAACCTGAACTCGCCAATCCGGGTGAGGTTTATCACATCACCGTCGATCTTTGGGCCACCAGTAATGTCTTCTTGCCGGGACACAAACTCCGGCTCGAAGTTTCCAGCAGTAATTTCCCGCGATTCGATCGAAACCTCAACACCGGCGAGGAGCAAGCCCGCGCGACGCGCATGGCGAGGGCAACAAACGTCATTTACCACGATAAATCGCGCCCCTCGGCGCTGCTCCTCCCCATCGCGCCTTAAATGAACGAATCTGGCGCCTAAGTCGCCGTCGCTCCGCTGGAAGTCTGCCCTGAATCCTCGAGTCGTGTGATGTAATCGACCGCGCATTCTCGGCTGCGAAAAACGCCCGCCGAAATCTTCTTCCCTGCAACATGATCGAACACGTGGCTCACAAACTCGACGAGGACTTCTTTATTTTGCGGTCGAGCGGTTTGTCTTCGCCTCGAATAACCGCCAACACGTTATGGTCCTCTTTGCCGTCCTCCATTTGCTCCATCAGCCCAACGGGATCGCACTCCACAATTTGCCCGGTTCGCAAGGCTGTCCGCGTGAGGACAAAACAATCCACGTTGAGTCCATCGTCCGCCGTCGTGTTCAGAATGAATCCGTACGGAAATGGATAAGCGCGCGACACCCGCGCCGCCCGCTTGTATTCCAGCGTCTTTTCGTCATGATAATTCTTGACGAACGAACCCGCCTCGTTCTGAATGAACACCTTCATCGCGACGCCCTCCAGCCGACGCACTTCTTACGAATCTCGTTAGCTGCATTTCCCGGCTCTCATCCTAGCCCTCATCCCGTGCAGATGGGAGCCGTCAAGCAGCATTCACGCGGGCTTGTGTTTGAGAAAACCACGCAGAAGTAAGAAAAGAGCAAACGCGATTAGGATCGAAGTAGAAGCCTGCCACAGGTGGTATGGAGTAAAGGGCTCCATAAAAGGGCCAAGCGTGGTAGACAGAATGAACAGCCCTTCAAAGTGCATCGTATGCCAGGCGGCCGACGCAGAGCTGGCGCTGTGGGCCGCGCGGAGAATGCCTGCAAACGGTTGAAAAGCCCAGAGCAGCGCGACAAAGGCTGCGAGCAACGTTACCGGCGCCCAGTCCGCGCAAAGACAGATTGCTGCACGCAATCCTAGCCCACGATTGCCTTTCATTTTGGGCCGTAGCTCTAGTGCCAGCAGGCTAACAGCGATCGCAACAACCAGAAGCAACGCCAAGACTGCCGAGAACTGAACAAAAAACGCTCTGCGTTCAAGCATGCGAAGTTGCTGCGGTTCCATGTCTCGGAAGGAATTGGCGAGACCGTCCCGGCGCGATTCGATTTCCCGCAGATGCTGGCCCGCTGCTTCGGTCTCATCTGCTCTGCCGGCGCTCCGATAAAGGCTTCGAAGTTCACTTGTGGCTTGCCGGGAGAGCTCGAGACCCATCACCCTCTCAAAGTACGCTTCGCCCTGTTCCGTGAGGCGGCGTCCGAACGAATCCAATTCCTTGAGCAGATTTTCTGCTTCCTGCTGATGGCCGGCTGCAAAGGCTTCCTGTGAATTGCGCGTCAATACGTTCGCGTAAATCTTGATGGAGCGGTTATCCGGAAACGAGTGGGACCACAGGCTGCAAAAAACAACGGAGGGAGAAAGAAAAGGCTCACGATTCCAGACTTGTCGGGTGAGTTGCCAGTCTCGGCTGAAATAGCTGTCGTAGCGCGGAGCGCGAAAAGCTCGGTCCATGTGGGCGACCCAGGCGTGGTCGGACGCAAGAGCCGCCACCACCGCCTGGTCCGACATCTTGCCGCCCGAAATGAGCGCCTGGAAACGAGTCTCGGAGATGGAGTGGGCCGCGAGCAGCTCAGGGACGGCGTTGTCACTGTCGGATTCGAGCAGGCGGGCAAGCTCGTCCTGCGATGGGCCTCCCAACCGGCCGGCGTAGATCCAGACCAGACTTGGATCGAGAGCGACAGCGCGGTCTGCCAAAGCCGTGGCACGCGCCGGATCAGGAAGGATTAAAGAAACGAACGCGAGTGTGCGCGCATCATTCTCCTTCTCTGCTCGCACACCAAGATTCTCAACGGCACGGAGATCGCTGGGAGAAGCCGAGAACTCACTCCAGCTGGCGCGAATCGTGGAGATAGCTTCGCGGCTTTGCGGAAGAAAAAACAGAACGACAAAACCAAGAAGGACCGCGGCGGTGAAAAGACGCGAACGCTTCGGAAGAACGAGTGTCTTGGTGACGGAAGGAGAGAAACCCGCAGAAAGACGCGAGCCTGCAGGAAGCCTTAACCAGGCCAGGAAGCGCGAAGCAGAAGCACGGGCAAAGAGCATGAGTCCTCCCAATGCCCACTGAAGGGCCTCGAACGGCTTTTCAATTTCATCGAGTTCAGCGGCGAGTGCGTCGCCCCAGTGACGCGATTCCTCGGGCCAAAATCGCAGGGCGAACCGAAGTGATGAATGGGCTAGCGTGCGGGTCAACGATGGCCGGGGCGTGGTCATGGTCAGGCCTGGCTCGCTGCGGGCTTCCAGAATTCGCTCTGTCTAGCAACACGCAGCTCCTCACGAGCCCATTCCCGGCCATCGCCGGTCAGACGATAGAGATGCCGCGGCGGGCGCCCGGGAACGTCGCTGTCTTCCCATTGCGTCTCGAGCCAGCCAAGCTTATCGAGCCGCATCAAGACGGGGTAAAGCGTACCGGAAGAGATGCCTGTTCGGCGGTTGATGGCATAACCGTGATGCCACTGGCTCGGGCGCGCCAACAGCGCCTCGAGAATGGCGAGTGTCTGGTGCGAGAGGCGTAGGCGAATCCCCATGCAGTAAGTCTACATAGGTAGATTTATTCAGTCAACTTTCATCTCCGCTTGTCGTGCGCATGAGTTACACCCACCATAAGTCGCGCCCCTCGATTCTGCTTCTGTCCATCGCGCCGTAACCGACGCAAAGCAACTTATTTCGCTCAGCAGCGTCGAACAATTTATAGTCTGGTACGTATTAGGATGTAGCTGTCGCCACAAAAGGGCTCCATGGAAACGCTTGCGCAGAATATCCGGTACGCACTCAGGAACCTGAGGAAGGCCCCCGGCTTCGCCATTGTCGCCATCCTCACCCTCGCACTCGGCATTGGCGCCTCCACGGCGATTTTCAGCGTCATGGAAAACATCCTGATGGAGCCCTTCCCTTACCCCGACGCCCAGCGCTTCATGTCCATCCAAATCCACGACACGGAGCGAAATGAACGCGGCGGTCGCGGCGGCTTCAGCGGGCCCGAATTTCTGGATTACGCGGCTCAGAATCACGTGTTCGACCGCGCCATCGGCAACGACAACCTCGACGTGCTCTACCGCTCCGGCGAAGGCACGCAGCGATTCGAGGGAAATAACGTCACGCCGGGGACGTTCGAGTTTCTGGGCATGCCTGCGCTCCTCGGCCGCGTGATGCAGCCCGCGGACTACGAGCCCGGCGCGCCTCCCGTTTTCGTCCTGCGCTACAAAACCTGGGTTAAAGAATTCGGCGCCGATCCGAATATCCTCAACAAGACCTTCGTGCTCAACGATACGCCGCGAACGCTCATCGGCATCATGCCTCCGCGCTTCGGCTGGGGCGACGCCGACCTGTGGATTCCCCAGAAGCCCGCTCGCGCCATTGTGACCACCGCTATAGCGGGAGCCTTCCCGCGCTATTGGTTTTTTCTGGGGCACCTGAAGCCGGGCGTCTCGGTGAAGCGGGCCGAAGCTGATTTGACCGTCATCGCCAAGGGGCTTGCGCCGATCTATCCCAAAGATTACCCGAAGCACTTTAGCGTCGAGATTCACTCCTTGACGGACTTGGTCGTCGGCCAATTTCGTACCACGCTCTACATCGTGCTCGCCGCCGTCGGCTTGCTCCTGCTCATCGGCTGCGGAAACGTTGCCAATCTTTTACTCGCCCGCGCCACCAAGCGCGAAAAAGAATTCGCCATCCGCTCCGCTCTCGGCGCGAGCCGCCGCCGTCTTATAAGCCAACTCCTGGTGGAAAGTCTGATCCTAGCGCTCGGCGGCGCGCTGCTCGGAACGCTGCTCGCATGGGTCGGCCTGAAATTCATCGTCGCGCTCATGCCGCAGGACACCATCCCCGCGGAAGCAGTCATCCGGCTGAACGTGCCTGTACTTCTCTTCACTTTGGGGGTGGCGATCCTGACGGCGCTGATCTTTGGTCTCGTCCCCGCGCTCAAAGCCGCCCGCAAAGATTTGAACGAGCCGCTGCGCGACACCGGCAAAGGCCTCAGCGGCGGTTTCCGCCACGGAAAATTCCGCAATTCACTCGTAGTCACCGAAGTCGCGCTCTCGCTCACCCTTCTCGTAGCTGCGGGGCTTTTGATGCGGAGTTTTGTCGCGCTCCATCAAGTGCATCTCGGCCTCCAGCCCGACCACGTTCTGGCCATCAGGCTCCCGCTCCCTGTGGATCGTTATAAAACGGCGGATCAAGTTGCAGGTTTTTATCGCCCATTATTGCAGCGCCTGAAGGCCCTGCCGGGCGTTGTGGATGCCACTGAGACGAGCACGCTTCCTCCCTACGGCGGCATACCCAGCGAAATCGAAATTCCCGGCAAGACGCACTCGGAAAAATGGGAAGCCATCTTCCAACTCTGCAGTGAAGGGTATTTCCCGGTCCTCAAAATCCAGTTTCTCGGCGGCAGGCCCTTCAACGAAGCTGAAGTCAACGGCGCGCGCAAGCTCGCGGTGGTGAATCAGGCATTCGCAAAAAAATATTTGCCCGGAGAAAATCCCATCGGCCGGCAGGTGCGCATTGCGCAACTTGCTGAATTCGCGGACAAGGTGGCCGACCCCACGTTTGAAATCGTCGGCCTGGTGTCCGACGTCCTGAACCGCGGCCTCCAGGATCCTCCTCAGCCGGAAATCTGGGTGCCCTACACCGTCACTGGTTCGGCGTTCCGCGGCATTTTGGTTCGCACCACGCAAGAGCCGCTGTCCATGGTGAATGTCGTGCGCCACGAAATCTGGGCCACCGATCCCAGCGTCGCCCTCACGCTTACCGGCACTCTCGAAGGCTACATCAGCCAGTTCTCCTACGCCGGGCCGCGCTTCGGCTTCATGCTGATGATTATCTTCGCTGGAATCGGGCTGATTCTGGTGACCATCGGCGTTTACAGCGTGCTCGCTTACACCACCGCGCAGCGCACTCAGGAAATCGGCATTCGCATGGCGCTCGGCGCGGAAAGCTCCGACGTACTCGCCATGGTGATTCGCATGGGTCTGCGGCTCGTGGCCCTTGGTGTCGTGCTCGGATTGCTCGCGAGTATCGCGCTCGGGAAAATTATCGCCACGCAGCTCTGGGGAGTTTCCGCTTACGATCCGTGGACCCTGACGTGCGTCCCGGCTTTGCTGCTCATCACCGGGCTCCTCGCTTGCTGGCTGCCCGCCCGCCGCGCCGCGCGCGTTGATCCCCTGATCGCCCTGCGCCACGAATAACTCAGCCGGGTGCATCTCTAGCACTGGGGCTAGCGCAGTCTACCAGCGCTACACTTCCACCAGTGGCAAGCTGCGGTACCGTTTGCCCGTCAATCGCGAGAGAGCATTGGCCACCGCCGGCGAGATGACTGGAACGGGCGGTTCGCCGCAGCCGGACGGTTTCTCCGAGCTTGGTACGATATGAACATCCACGGCCGTCGGTGCATCCATGATGTACGGCGGAGTGTACGTGTCGAAATTGCTCTGCTCCACGTAGCCGTCTTTCAGCGTGATCGCTCCTTTCGCCATCAGCTGCGAGACGCCAAAGCTCACCCCTCCCTGAAACTGGCTTTCGACCGTCAGTGGATTCACCGCCATGCCCGGATCAACCGCAATCGTCACGCGGTGGATTTTGGGGCGTTTGTTTACGATCGAGACGTCCACGGCGCAAGCCACGCCGGTTTCGAATGATTCGTGGCATGCGATGCCCACGGCGTGCCCTTCGGGCAGCTTCGAGCGCCAGTCCGCGCTCTTTTGTTCCATCAGATCGAGCGCGCCGTGCAGTTTTGTGGCGTCAGGTTTCAGGAGCTTTCGGCGATACGCGATGGGATCCGTGTTCGCGCGAGTGGCCAGCTCATCGATCAGCGTCTCCATCACGAACGCAGTGTGCGTATGCCCCACGGAGCGAAACCACAGTACCGGCACATTCACCGTGGGATGATGCGCGGAAACGTGAAAGTTGGGAATATCGTAGTGGGTATCTACAATGCCTTCCACCGCCGTCTCGTCAACACTGTTCTTTGTGGTCATCGCTGCAAAAGGAGTGCCGGCTGTTATCGATTGGCCCACCACCACGTGCTGCCAAGCCAACGGCATCCCGTCCGGACCTATTCCGATTTCCACGCGATGCGCGTGCATCGGACGATAGTAGCCGCCTCGCACGTCGTCTTCGCGGGGCCACACAAGCTTCACGGGAGTTCCTGCAAAATGTTTCGAGATCGCGGCAGCCTCGCGCTGTACGTGGGAGTCGGGCACCGCTCTCCTGCCGAATCCTCCGCCGGCCATCTCCGTATGAAATGTGACCTGCTCCGGTTTCAGGCCCAGGACTTGCGCGATGGCCGCTTGGTCGGCCGTCTGGAACTGAGAACCGACCCACGCTTCCGCGCGATCGCCGTCAAACCGGATGGTCGTGTTCAACGGTTCCATCGGAGCGTGGGCAAGATACGGAAACTCGTACTCCGCGACGATTCGATTCGCGGAGGACACGCCTGCGAGAGCTTTTTCATCGCCGCGCGCCACTGCCACATTGCCCGGAGTTGCGGCGAGTGACTTGTACTTTTCCCTCAGCTGCGAACTGTCCGCTCGCTCCACTCCGGAAAAGTCCCATTCAACCCGTAGCCGGTCCCGCGCCTGCTTTGCCGTCCAGAACTTGTCGGCAACAACGGCTACTCCGCGCCCCTTGCCCGCCACAGGAATTTTGAAAACATCCACTACTCCCGGAACGTTTCGCGCTGCCTTATCGTCAACCGATTTCGGCGATGCGCCGAATACGGGCGGACGAGCCACCACGGCAATCTTCATTCCGGGCAGGTCGAGATCGAGCCCGAATTTCAGCGAGCCGTCGCATTTGGGCACACTATCGAGCCGCCGCGTGCCCTTCCCGATCAGCCGGAATTCTGCTGGGGTCTTGAGCGTCACCGTTTGCGGCACCGGCAGGCGCGAAGCCGCATCCGCCAGTTCCGCGTACTTCGCCGATTTCCCGCCCGGACCGTGAACCACACTCGCTTCCGTGTGGCATTGATCCGGAGCAACCTTCCATTCTTGTGCCGCAGCAGCAACCAGCATGGCACGCGTCCTGGCACCCAATTCCCGGTACTGCAGAAACGAGTGCGCGATAGAACCCGAGCCGCCGACCATCTGTATACCGTAGAGCGGATCCTTATAAACGTCCGCGGCAAGCGCGAGTTGCGCCACCACCTGCGACCAGTCAGCATCCATTTCGTCCGCGAGAATCATGGGCAGGGACGTTTGAACCCCTTGCCCAAACTCCAGCCGGTTTACCTGAATGATAATTTTGCCGTCCGGCTTGATATGAACGAACGCGTCTGGCGGATAGATCTTTTCTTTGGGCGCAGCGCCTTCCTGTGCCGCCAAAGGAAGATCGAGATATAACGACACCAGCAACCCGCCTGCGGCGGTTGCCGACACGCGCAGAAATCCTCGCCGGCTCAGGTGCAGGTTATTCGCAATTTGCGTCGCGGTTCCCATTTTGCGCTCCCTTTCATCCCAATTGCTGCGCAGCGACCTTGATCGCCTCGCGAATGCGAACGTACGTTCCGCAGCGGCAGATGTTTCCACCCATGGATTCTTCGATATTGGTTTCCGTCGGTTTCGGCGCGCTCTTGAGCAAAGCCACCGCGCTCATGATCTGCCCGCTCTGGCAGTAACCGCATTGCACCACATCTTCGGAGACCCATGCTTTTTGCACTGCGCGTCCGACCGGGTCTTCGCCGATCCCCTCGATGGTCACGATCGGCCGGTCGCCAACCAGAGACACCGGCACGACGCATGACCTGGTAGCCACGCCGCCGAGATGCACCGTGCATGCGCCGCACGCCGCAATACCGCATCCGTATTTCGTGCCGGTCATCTTCAAGTCTTCGCGTAACACCCAGAGCAGCGGGGTCCCGGGATCGACCGTCACTTGTTTCGCTTGACCGTTCACTGTCAGCTTATAGGTGTCCACGACAACCTCCGGCTTCAGGGATTTTTAGGACACGGCGTTCCAGCTTCCACCCACGTCCGCGTGGCGGCGACAAATTCTTCGTGCGTGAGCGGCGGCAATGAGCGTGCCGTCCCGTCGCGACGATGGCCCGGCTGAAAAGCCCAGAGCACCAATGGTTCCTCTTCGTGATGTTTCAGGATGCCCGCGCCGTCGAGATTGTGATTCTTCTCGCGATCGGTAAGGGATTGGCAGACCTGAGCGCTCGACAGAATTCTGTCCTCGGTGTCTTGCCACTTCATGGACAGTGGCGCCAAGTGCCAGTTAGGCGCGCCGGGAACGCCGGTGCTTTCTGCATTCGCACTCTGATGACACGTCGCGCAGTTCAGCCCCGGCACGCCTTTGCCGTCCGGGCCCCGGACCACGTTGAACAAATGGCGGTGCCGGTCGTCACCCTGTTGGGGATAATTCGTGGCCGTGTGGCAAATAACGCAGCGGGGATGCGTTAATACGGAATAGATCTGCTGCCATGCGGCCAGCCCGGCCTCACGTGTTGGGGGCGCCGCTGCTTCTTTCCCAGACGCGCTCTGCCCCCAAGCGCGAGGCGGCGTCGCCGACCAAACGGCACAGGCAAATAGAATAATTAAGAATATTCGCGGCATTGCTTTGTCGGAGCACACCGTTGTGTTCCTCCTGACCGACCCGTCTTTCGAGCCAGACGCAAACTAGTATGCCACACTCGAATCCCCTCGAAGCCTGTGCCTTGCTGCTTGCGGCTTCTGAACGGCGGACACCCCAAATCAACTCCACACCGCTGTCATCCCGCCTGCCCTGAGCAAACTTGCGAAGGGAGCGGAGTCCCGCGCGACTTCCTTCTCACGCAAAGCGTGGGCGCGGGACAAGAAGGGCTCCCGGTCGACGTTAGTCGAGCCCGGGAGATCAGCCGAGGGATCTGCTTTTGACTTGTTGCTGACGTGACGTGGCGTTACCCCCGGCTCCAATCGTGTCCGGTTATCTCGTTTGTCAGCCATACCTCCTCAACGCTGGAACTTTACTCTGCGTGGGTGTAAATTCCTCTTACGCATGACGCGGGATGTAGCCCGCCAATTGGTGTAACGACGAACATGCAACTCGCAGGCAAGCTCGCAGAAGCGGATTTAAACGATGCGCTAAGAACTGCTCGCGCGAAACCGTCTTGGCTTGCCACGGCCGCTGCCGCCATATCCAAATCCGCCGCCCGGTGCTTTGCATTAGTCACTGCTGTGGCCAGCATTGTCGCCGTACTGCTCGTGGCGGTCCTGTCCATCGGATGCTACGGCGCGGCGACGCTTCTGGGGAAGGTGCGTCCATTACGCGAAGCCTATGAATTCTTCTCCCGAGCTTACGACCGGCTCATCGATGGCCTCGGCCAAAAAGTTCTGCGCGATCCTCGAGACACTCCCGCCTTGCGCCTGATGGTCTCGCTCACTGTTACCGTCCTTCCCATTTTCGTGATTCAGCTTGTTCTGGGAAAGCCGCGCCTCCTGCTCGTGCTCGCCTTCTATCTTGCGCTCTACGGCCTCAACTTTCATCGCTTCGTCAGAATGTTCAGCGCCAAGCACTTGGAGGCACACCGCCCGCAGGGCTACTTCTCGGACAAATACGATAGAGTCTTCGGCCGTTACGTCGAATTTTTCCTGGGATATTTGTACGGCAACGTGCCGGAACTGGATCGCACGGTCCATGTTCGTCTTCACCATAAAGAGAACGCAGGCCCCGACGACACCGTGGCCTCCAGCGGCTACGATCGAACCAATCCGCTCCATTTCCTCTGGTATCTTTCGGACAACATCTGGACCGCCCTTGGCTTCGCTCCCTACGCTTATTTCAAGGCCCGGGGCGACGACAAGAACCGCAGACGAATGCTCTGGGGCATGGCGCGCTACTACGTTTTTTTCGCGGCCATTTTCATCTACGATTGGCGAATCGGAATCGTGTATGTGTTGGTTCCTCTACTCGTCATGAACTCCATCATGGCCATGACCGCCTGGGTCCAGCACGCTTTCTATGATGCCGAACGCCCCGAGGATTATTTCGCGAACACCGTCACCGTCTATGATGAAGTGAACTTCATGAATGAGGGATACCACCTCTGCCATCATCACCGCAGCAGCCTGCACTGGACCGAAATGCCCGCCCATCTCGACCGCATTCGCGACAAGATGCGCGAGTCCGGCTCTCTGGTCTTTCGCGACCTCGATTTTATGGAGCTTTTCATCGAGCTGACTCTGTTGCGCAGGATGGACGTGCTCGCTGAGAGGCTGGTCACCTGGGAACCCATGAGTCACGAGGAAAAAGTGGCTCTGCTGGCAAAGAGAACCAAGCCTGCAAGAGTGGTGGCCGCTTGACGCGGCAAGAATCCCTGCTCCACCGCCCGCTTAACTCACCCCATCCAAAAATGTCGCGGACGGCGCGAAGAACAGGTTTCCGGTTACCGCGCGGCTGAAGTCGAGTAGGCGATCGTAGTTCCCGGGCGGCCTGCCGACGAACATATTCTCCAGCATCTGCTCCAGAGTGCGCGGTGAACGGCTGTAGCCGATAAAATAAGTGCCAAATTCACCCTGCGATGCCCGGCCAAAGGGCATGTTGTCGCGCAGGATTTTGATCTCTTTCCCGCCCTCCTCGATCGTCGTGAGCGAGCTGTGCGATGAGGTTGGCTTGACCGACTCTTCGAGTTCGATGTCCGATAGCTTCTTGCGCCCGATAATTTTTTCCTGCGCCTCCGTGGACAGCGCGTTCCAACCCTTCATATCGTGGAGATATTTCTGCACCATCACGTAGCTGCCGCCGGCGAACGCGGCGTCTTCCTCGCCGATGAGAACCGCGTCAAGCACTTCCTTACCTCGCGGATTCTCCGTTCCATCCACGAAGCCGATCAGATCGCGGTCGTCGAAGTTCCGGAAGCCCTGCACTTCGTCCACCGGAGAAACCGCCTCTCTGATTCGCGCCATGATCTGCGTCGCAAGCTCGAAGCAAAGATCCATGCGCTTCGCGCGGATATGGAAAAGAAAATCACCCGGTGTGGACACCGCATGGCGGTCTCCGGCGCGCATCTCGCGGAAGGGATGAAGCTCGGCAGGCCGCGGCATTCCAAAAAGCCGGTCCCACGCATCGGACCCAAATCCCATAACGCACGAAAGTCCGGCTTCAATGTTGCGATATTCCACCGCGCGGAAGATGCCGCTGAAATCCGCGCAGAACGACCGCAGCGTCGCGCGATTCTCAGCGCCGGGGTTTAGTGTCGCAACCAGGAAGATCGCTGCGTGCGAGAGCGGCGCGGCTACCGGCTGTGCCAGGGCGCGCGGTGAGTTCGTTGAATCGGAGGCCATCCTGTATCGTCCTTCCGTTCCTGCATGATCGATTGCTGTGAACCGTGCTCCTGATTCGCGCTGAGCCGGGAGAGCGTATACTCCGCTTTGCCGTAATTGCAATAAAATCTTCTGCCTCGCAATGAATTTTGGGCTTGACAATCCATAACCATGTGGTTATGATTCAGGAATGCTGGCCGCCACAGAAAATGTCTTCAAGGCCCTCGCCGACCCTACCCGTCGCGCAATCTTCGAGCACCTATCTCGCGACGGCGAACAAACCGTACATGCCTTGACGGATCGTGCCGGGGTGTCCCAGCCGGCCGTATCGAAGCATCTCGCCGTTCTGAAGAGCGCCAAGTTGGTGCGCGATCGCCGTGAGGGGCGTGAGACGCACTATAGTGCGCATCCGAAAGCTCTAGCCCCGCTAGCCGATTGGATGAACGTTTATGGCACCTTCTGGCGCGACCGGTTTGATCGTCTCGAATCTCTATTAAAAAGGATGGACCAATGACGAATACCGCCCCCACACGCAGTCTCATCATCGAACGCGAGATGCCGCATCCTCCGGAAAAAGTCTGGCGCGCGCTCACGCAAGGACCACTGATAGAAGAATGGTTAATGAAGAACGATTTTCAGGCGACTATAGGTCATCGGTTCAGCTTCCGCTCGACGCCCGTGCCGGGTTGGGACGGAGTCATAGACGCTGAAGTCCTGGTGCTCGAACCGAATTCGCGGCTCTCTTATAGCTGGGGCACTATGGGTATGGTGAGCATCGTCTCCTGGACCTTGACGCCGACCGACGCCGGGACGCATCTCCGCATGGAGCAAACCGGCTTCCGGTCGGAACAAGATGCCGCCTATAAGGGCGCGACATACGGATGGACGAAATTCATCGGCAACATGGAAGGTGTCGTTGCGAGGTTAACCTGACCATGAAAACGAAAAACATTGCTTATTGGACCACTACCATACTCGTGGCGTTTTTTATGAGCGGGGGCTTTGTGCAGATAGCGCAATTTAAGGCCAACCCTCATGGCGTAGTGCCTGAACTTGGCTATCCCATGTACTTCTTTGCCATCCTGGGATCTTGGAAAGTGCTTGGAGCCATTGCCATACTCGTGCCGCGTTTTCCACGGCTCAAGGAATGGGCGTATGCCGGCATCTTCTTCGACCTGACCGGCGCGGCCATATCCTGCGCGGCAGTCGGCGGTTACGGCGCTTACGCCTTTCACATTGTCGCTCCGCTCTTGATTGCTGGTCTTACCGTGGCATCGTGGGCCTTGCGACCGCAAAGCCGTACCATCGGCGTCCTCTTTCCTGCGACAAACCGCGGGGCGGCATAAACACTCTGGAAGTTCTAGGATGCGAAAATGAAAAAGTCAGGCGCGACCCACCGCCAACCGGCATCAGAACTGATCTCGAAAAGAATCGCCGAACTCGGAGACTGGCGCGGAGAAACCCTCAGCAGAATGCGCAAGCTCATCAAGGAAGCAGACCCGAACGTCGTCGAGGAGTGGAAGTGGATGATTCCGGTTTGGTCGCATGACGGCATCATCTGCACCGGCGAATCCTACAAGAAGGCCGTGAAGCTTACCTTCGCCAAGGGCGCCTCTCTGAAGGATCCCGCGCGTCTCTTCAACTCGAGTCTCGAAGGAAACGTACGCCGCGCGATCGACATCCGCGAAGGAGAAGAAATTGACGCCTCCGCCTTCAAGGCCCTCGTTCGCCAGGCGGTCGCCCTCAACAGTTCCGGCAAATCGAAACCTTCGAAGAAGGCGAAGTCCTGAGGGATTCCACCTCTCACGTCATCTACTTTTTTGAATGTGATTGCCGGCCGGTCAGTGGGATTCCAAACTCGATCTCTCAGTGTCCGAACTTGACCGCAGCAAGGCGCGGTAAAAGCTCTCGTCCTCGTCCACCAGCGTCAAGTCCGCGCAGAATTTCATAGGGTTTCCCAGATCCAGTTTCCGGCACAGCCGCCGCAGCGTCTCCTGTTCGCGCGGCTTCAGCGCCGCCAGCTGCGCCCGAACTACCTTCACGTGCTTCGGAAATACGTTGGCGATCTTTTTCTGCCCTTCCAGCGTCAGGTGAATCATCACTTTCCGTTTGTCTTTCCTGTGCGTCCTGCGCGTCACCCACCCGCGCTTCACCAGATTGCCCACCACGATGCTGACGTCCGCGTCAGTCCGGTGCATCTTGTCGCTGATCACCGCCTGGCTCAGCGCACCCTCATGAAGCAGCGCGGCCAGCACCCGGAATTGGCTCATGGTAAGCCCAAACGACTTCAGCTGATGCTTCAAAAGCGCCTGCACTCTCTCGCTCGCATCCACCAGATACGTGAACGCCGCAAACGCCAACTGCGATTTCTTGTTCATTCGTGTCTCTCGTTCGGGATATCTTACTCTTCAAGTATTACTTGAATGTACTTATCCGTCATTTTACCAAACTCTTTCAAATTCAACCCAATTCGATCGTTAGACATCGAACCTTTTTTCGACCGATTCCGGTCTTGCCTCGGCCTGCTTGGCTAGTGAATTCGCGTATAAGACTTCTTGTAATAGAACGAACGGTCGTGCTATTATATAGAACATGAAAAGACACCTGCGATCGGCCCATTCCCCTCACGCAGCCGGGCGGCAACCCAGTTCCTCCCGTCCTGTCGGGGTCGAAACGTCGCCGCGGCGCCCGCGAGGTCTGAAGACCCGCCACGCGATCCTGAAGAAAGCCGTAAATATTGCCTCCATCGAAGGACTCGAAGGGCTCACCGTCGGAAAACTTGCTTCCCTTCTGCGCATCAGCAAGAGCGGATTGTTCGCCCACTTTGGTTCCAAGGAAGAGCTTCAGAGCGCGGTCGTTGAGGAAGCCCGCCGGATTTTCATCGAGAAAGTGATTCGTCCCGCGTACGAGGCCCAGGGCCTCAAGCGTTTGCGCTCTCTTTGCGAACACTGGCTGAACTACGCGGAAGAGAAAGTTTTCCCAGGGGGTTGTTTTTTTGCCGCGGCGTCCCTGGAGTTCGACGATCGGCCCGGCCGCGTGCGCGACCAAATCGTAGATTCAATGAAGAAGTGGCTGGGAGTGCTCGAGCAAGCCGTCCGCGACGCCCAAGCCGCCGGCGAAATCAAAAAAGATGTTGATGCCGCAGATCTTGCATTCGAACTGCAAGCCCTGGCCCTGGGGGCGAACTGGGCCTCGCGTCTGTTTCGGGATGAAGGGGTATTCCGCTCGTCGCGCCGCGCCATTCTAGAGCGCATCAAGCGCGCCACCGAGCCAACGCAATCGAGGACGTGATGCGAAATCAGCAACGCCGGCTCATCCGCGCGAGCGCAGCTTTTGTCTTCCTTCTCGCGGTGCCACGGGCCGGCGCGCAAGCGCAACCCTCCGAATCGGAGATTCAGCTTCAGCGCTGCGACCGCTTGCCCGTCGCAATTCTGCAGGCCGATAAAGCTGATAAGCGCTTCCTCATCGATACCGCCGCTACTTCTATGCTCAATACGAAATCTTTTGCGAGTGAGCGCGATAAAGAAGTCCACATCCAATCCTGGAATGAGACCACATCGTTAAAGGCCCGCGAGGTGTTCCTCTCGGAACTCGATCTGGGGAGTCATCATCTGCGGAATATCCGGCTGCCCGCCATCGATCTGAGTGCCATCGCGAAAGCTTGCGGCGGCCGGATCGATGGAATTCTCGGCGTGGACCTCTTGGAGCAGCTTGGCGTGACCATTGATCTGAACCGCAGCGTCGTCCGCCTCGGCATACTCCCGCCGAATTCCTCCGAGCAGTCGGTCATCGCAGACATGGAGCGGGCGATGTATTCCTGCTCGCAGGCCTTCAATAATGCGGATGCGGAAAAGCTCGCTTCCTGTCTCGATCGCGATTTTGTCCTGAGTTCGCCGGAAGGCGAGTATCGTGGCAGGGACGAAGCCACCAATCATTTTCGGCAGCGGTATTTCAATACCAGCCCGCACGCCCATTTATCCATGACCATGAACGACCAACGCGCCATCGGCGACGTGGTCTGGAGTTCATACGATTACACTTTCGAGTCCCCATCTCTCCATTCCGAAGGACGCGGAATGATGATATGCCGGAAATCCGAAAACCGCTGGTACATCCTCAGCATGCACGAATCGCCCACCGCTTCAAGCGCGTCCACGAAGCCGTAGATACGCGGTCCGCCACGCATCGAGCCTTGCTGAGAACCACGCTTGGATGGGGTGCCCGCGCTCACCCCAGAAGATGAACCAAAGCCCAGCCGCTCGCACAATGCCAAGCTGCTCGGCAATGGCGACGGGCGCGGGCTCTTTGGCCAGCCCTAGGCGCGAAAAAAGGGTACGCCGCCGCCATAGCCGGGAATGCAAATCTCCTGGAAGCGCTCAACTTCCTCGTTTGATAGCTCCTCATCCGCAAACGAGCGAGCCAATAGCAGCCGCCATTCGTTCTCATGGCTGGGCTTGGGGCAGCCTTCCACAATTAGGTCCAAACCCATTTCAAAGCCTCTCGCAAGAATCTTATGGACGCGGGCGCATCGAGCCACTGTTATTTCTCATGTTCGTTCCGAAATTGCCAACGAAAAAAATCCCCGCGAAACTTCCGCGGGGACGTTGAGGTTTTGAAAATGCGGCGCAAAACTGAGGGCGGTCAATAAATGTCGTACTGCTCCCAATGCAGCGTGGGGTCGGCCTGAATGATGATGCTCTTCTTCGTCCAGCGCTCGAGCTCTTCGATGAGCGACGACTCGCGCGTTTTCAGCGCCTTCGAAATCTCCGGGTGGACGCGCAGCGTAAGGCTTCCGGAATCGACTTCCGGCGCCATCTTCCGCGCTTCCGTCTGAATTTCGTAGCACAGCGTGGGAATGGACTTCACCATGCCTGAGCCGGTGCAATACGGGCAAGGCTGGCAAAGCGTGCGTTCAAGCGCCTGTTTCGTGCGCTTGCGCGTGATGGCCACCAGTCCAAACTCGTTGAAGCGCAGCACCTTCGAAGGCGCGCGGTCTGCCCGCAAAGCGTCTTCCAGCACCGCCATCACCTTTTCGCGGTTGCGCCGCTCTTCCATGTCGATGAAGTCGATGATGATGATCCCGCCCAGATCGCGCAATCGCATCTGCCGGACGATTTCCTTCACCGCTTCCAGGTTCGTGCGCACGATGGTGTCTTCCAGGCGGTTCGAGCCCTTGCCCACGAATTTCCCGGTGTTGACGTCGATGGCCACCAGCGCTTCCGTGTGATTGATGACGATGTATCCGCCCGACTTCAGCCACACTTTCGGACGCAGGCCCTTGTCGATCTCCTGCTGGATGCCGAACTCTTCGAATACCGGCGTGTCCTTGGTGTAGAGCTTCACGCGGTTCACCAGCTGCGGCTGGAACCGGCTCATGAAGTCCACCACCTTGGTGAACTCCTCTTCGGTGTCCACCCAGATGGCGCCGAAATCCGGCGTGATGTAATCGCGCAGAATGCGCTCTACCAGGTTCAGGTCGCGGTGCAGCAGCGACGGCGCCTTGCGCTGTTCCGAGCGCGTCCTGATTTCCGTCCAGGTGCGTGTGAGGAATTCCACGTCCGCGCGAACTTCTTCCGGCGTGGCGCTAGCGGCCGCCGTGCGCACGATGAAGCCGCCGCCCGCCGCACCCTTGGCATCGTTCACCAGGTGGCGCAGCCGCGAGCGGTCTTCCGCCGAAGCGATTTTGCGCGAGACGCCCGTGTGATCGAGCGTAGGCATGTAAACGAGAAAGCGGCCGGGTAGCGCGATGTGGCTCGTGATGCGCGCGCCTTTCTTCCCCAGCGGCTCTTTCGCAATCTGGACGATGATTTCCTGGCCCTGCTTCAGCATGTCCGCAATCAGTTGCGTACGCCGGGGCGGCTGCGGACGGTGATGGCCCTGGCTGTGTTGCGGGCGCCGGCCGCGGTCATCGCGGCGTCCGCGATCTCGTTGGCCGCCGCGCCGCGCAGGGTGCTGCATGCGCGAACGGAAATCGTTGCGCACACGCGCCTGGAAAGGCTGTCCCGCGGGCTGCGGATTTTCGCCGGAAATCGGCGTTACGTTTTCCGCGGCCGCCTCCGCTTCGAGTTGTTGGGCGTGTTCTTCTGCATGCTCGCTCTCGCTCGGCGGAGCAATCATGCCTTCGGTTTCCGCGTCGGCTTCTTCCTCTTCTAGCTCGGCGTCTTCGGTCTCATCTGTTTCGTGCGCTGTATCGCCACCTTCGGAATGTTCCGCGTCGGCTGCCGCGTCTTCACCGACTTCATGACCCGCTTCGTGACCCATTTCATGGCCCATTTCATGTGAAGTGTCGTGGTCCGCGTCCGCGGAAAACGCTCGATCCGTCACGATGCGCGCAGCTTCTTCGTCCTGCGCGTCGGCGATGTGCTCGGCGAGCGCACTGGCTTCGTCCTCGCTCAGGTCGGGAGTCAGGCGTTCGTCGTGCGGGGTGTCCGTGTCGCGCAGTTCATATCCGGACTGGGGCTCGCGCTCGGGATTCGAATTGTGCGCGCGCTGGGAATCATGCCCGTCGCGCGAATCATGCGTTTCGTTTGCGTCGTGTGCCTGGCTTGACGCGTGCTCTTCGTGAGAAGTGTGCTCTTCGCTTTCCGTGTGCTCCAGGGGAACGAGCGGAGACAACGGCGCAAAGCGAACCGCGTCGGGAACCGGGAGCGCGTCCGCTCTCTCGACTTCTTCCGGCGGAAGATGCTGGTGCGTCTTCCACTTCGAAAGCGTCTCGCCGGGAAGCGGTTCCAAACCGGAACCGTAGGAAGGGCGCTGCTGGAACGCTGGCGGTGCGGACGCGCGCGGAAAATGTTGCTCTGAATCATGCGCAGCGGGTTCGTGTCCCATGGATTCCGGCGCGGCCGATTCGGGCGTTTGTGATTCCGGCGCTGCGAACGTTTCGGCAGGCGCTCCGGCGAAATCCGTCACCGGTACTGCCGACGCCGAACCGGAACCCGAAATAGTTCCGGGAGTCTTCTCCCTGAATTTCGCGAGAGACTCTCCGGGCAGAACAACGGAGATGTGCCCTTCGCCTGCAGGAGCATCGCTCGGGCCGCTCTCGAACGAGCGGGATGGCGCGTATTTCGAGGACGGAAGTTCGCGTCCGTAACGGCTGTCGCCTGCGCGAGGAGGACCTCCTCGGCGATTGTTGCGTCCACGTCCGCCGCGTCCGCGGAAATTGCGCCCGCCGCGGTCGCCGCCTCCGTGTCCGCCATGCGGACGATTGTCAAAGCGAGGACGATCGTGCGTGGGAGCGTGGCTCGGCTCGCGCGCAATCACGGGCGGAGCGAGCGGAACGTTCGCAGCTGGCGCCGGCTCTGAGCTCGTTACTTCGCTCATCGGTGCGGGACCCGCTTCGACGTCCGTGGGTTCTATCGCTGGAGCCGTGGCGCCCGTGGCGGCAAATACCTGCCCGCCCTGCGCCTCCATCTTCTGGACTTTGTCCTCGACCGTCGTGACGATGTGGTCGAACTCCTCGATATCTTCGAGGAAGTCGCTGACGTACAGGAAGGCGTCGCTATCGAGGCCAATCTCCACGAAAGCCGATTGCATGCCGGGCAGCACGCGTGTCACTCGGCCCTTGTAGATGCTTCCGACTAGCGCAAATTCTTTTTCGCGTTCGACGTAATACTCACAAAGCTGTCCTTCTTCCAGAATGGCGACCCGTGTCTCGTGGGGGTTCGCCGATATCACCATTTCCTTCGACATTTAAAGACTCCTGGTGCATCGGAGCGGCGGAGCGCGCAAATCCTGCGCGCGCAGTTCGGCCGGCGGAGCGGCGGGCGGCAGCAGAAGAGAGCCAAGACCCAGCGCTCGGGAGATCGATCAAATTGTGCGGATTGTCTTTCCTCACCCGATGCATTCCTAAATCAAAATTAAAATCCAAGATTTGGCCCCGAATTTTCGGAGCTGTTACAGCTGTGACTAGCGGGCCGAGCTGACGAGACGGCGTAAGCGGTCGTTCATCAACGGGCCCAAAATCAAAAAAAACAAATGCATTGCTCGCAGGCTCAATTGACGAAACGCCGCATGCGGACGTTCATCACCAGGCCCAAAGCCAAAAACACAAAAGCCGTCGCGGAGCCTCCATAGCTCATCAGCGGCAAGGGAATTCCGGTGACCGGCATGTAACCGATGACCATGGAAGCGTTGACCAGAACATGGAAACCCAAAATCGCGGTCACGCCCATCACGATAAACATTCCGGCACGATCTTTCGCTTTCTGCGCGTTATCCACCAAGCGCAGAATCAAGCCCAAGTACAACAATAAAACCAGACAAACTCCGATGAAACCCTGCTCCTCGGCGAGCGCTGCCAGAATGAAGTCCGAATAGCGGACGGGCACAAAGCCCAATTGGTTCTGGCTGCCTTTGCCGAAACCTTTGCCCCAAAATCCCCCGGAGCCCACGGCAATCTCGGACTGCAAAACCTGATAGCCGGCGCTGCGCGGATTTTCCTCGGGGTGGAGGAACGTCTCGATGCGCTGCTGCTGGTACGGCTTCAAATGGTGCCGCATGTTCCAGCCGACAGGAATCAAAAGCGCGATCAAGACCAAACCGACGGCTGCATGTTTCCATTCGATGCCAGCAAGAAATGCACCGACCGCGGCGACGGGAACGAGCACCATGGCCGTTCCGAGATCCGGCTGTATCAGAATCAATCCTACAGGAATACCGGTGAGAAGGGCAACCTTCACGAGGTCCCGGATGGACAGGTGATCGGTGCGGACTTCGGCGAAGAACCGCGCCAGCACAATGATTATGATCAACTTCATGAACTCCGAAACCTGGAAATTGGGCCCGCCGCCCAAGGAGACCCAACGCCTGGCACCGAACTGAGATTTGCCGATGGCAAGAACGATCAGCAAAGTGGCCACGCCGAAGGCGTAAAGCGCGGGAGCCTGGTCCATCAAGGTGTGGTAATCGATGCGCGAAATAATGAACATGCCCACGACGCCGAGGCCGAGCCACATCATTTGCTTCCATTGCAATCCAGCCATGGCGCTGGCATGGGTGGAAGAATAAATTTCCATCACGCCCAGGGCGGTGATGGCGGCAACGATGGCGAGGAGAACCCAATCAAAATCCTGGGTATGCGGCCGGTCTTTCATGGACGGCGTGCTCCGACAGTCGCGACGAGGGGCTGCGTTGGGCCAGGTTGCGCAGGCGAACTTGTGGTGGCTTGCTGCTGCGTGTGCGCGCTCTTTTTATCGTAATAGGCTTTTACAATGTCGCGGACAACAGGTCCGGCCGCTTCTCCGCCGTGCTCCAAAGTGTCCTGGACGATGGCGGCAATGACAATTTCGGGATTGCGCCGGGGAGCGAAGCCGACAAACCAGCCGTCCATTTTCTTGTTGCCGATGCGATTCGCTGCGTCGTAGCTCATCAACTGCGCCGTGCCGGATTTTCCGCACAGATCGATATTTTGCAGCCGGAGATGATATCCCGTGCCTCCGCCTTCGTTGACCACGCCATAAAGTCCTTGGGTGACCTGCTCGACGGTGTTGTCAGAGAGCGGGAACTGACTCGTCTTCGCTGTGGCGGAGTTCTTGAGCAGGTGCGGCTGGACGAGCGTGCCGCCGCTCGCGACGGCGGCGGCCATGCGAGCGAGCTGGATGGGCGTGACGGTGATCGCACCCTGGCCCACCGCGACCGAAATAGTTTCGCCGGCATACCATTTGTGGTGATAAACGCGCTCGACCCATTCTTCGGTGGGCATGAGCCCCGGCTCTTCGCTGGGCAAATCGATTCCGGTGCGGTGGCCGAGACCGAGCCCGGAAGCGTAGTAGGAAATTTTGTCGATCCCGAGCCTCTGGCCGACGTTGTAGAAAAAAACGTCGCAGGAATCCACGATGGCCTTGTGGAGACTCACCTCGCCGTGCCCCTGTGGTTTCCAACAGTGGAACGTGCGTCCGTAGAAAACTGCGTAACCTGGACAGTAAACGCTGTAACTTTCGGGCACCGCTTTTGATTCGAGCATGGCCGTGGCCATGACGATCTTGAAGACCGAGCCGGGAGCCAGCTGCGCCTGGATGGCGCGATTGAGCAGCGGCGTTTGTTTATCGGTGTTCAGCTTGGCCCATTCCTGCTGCGGAATGCGCACGGCGAAATCGTTGGGATCGAATGTCGGGCGACTGACCATGGCGAGAACTTCGCCGGTGCGCGCGTCCAAGGCGACTACCGCGCCTTGCTTATCGGCCATGTCGGTTTCCGCGATGGCCTGGAGATCATAATCGATGGTGAGCTGAACGGGCTTGCCGGGGATGGCTTCGACGTTGTCGAGCGTACGCATCACTTTGCCGATGCTGTTGACCACGACGCGGCGCTCTCCGTCCTTGCCTTCGAGCTGCTCGTTATATTCGCGCTCGAGTCCGGCCTTGCCGACGAGGTCGCCCGGGCGATAGTGCCCGTCGCTCTCTTCGAGTTGCTGGGGCGAGACTTCCCCGACGTAGCCGATAGCGCTCGCGAGCATGGCGTCATGCGGATAGCGGCGGCGCTGAACCATCATTAATTCGAGGACGGGCAGATCGGCGCGATGCGATTCGACGAAAGCGATGTCCGCCTGAGTTGCTGCGGGCTTGATGATGACGGGGAGAAATTTTGGCTCGGTCTTGGCGGCGTCGAGTTGCTGTTGCAGGTCGGAGGCCTCGATCCCCAGGCCGTCTTCAATTTGGGGGAGGACTTTTTCCAGCGCCTTGGGATCGTCGCGCATGAGAAGAATGCTGAAAGAAGGATAGCTGTCCACCAGGACGCGGCCTTCACGGTCCAGCATGGGGCCGCGCGGCGCGATAATCGGGATGGAGCGAATTTGATTGCGCTCGGCGAGGTCAACAAAGTGTCCGGACTGAACGACCTGGAGCTTCCAGAAGCCGACCATCAAGAGGACGACAATAACTACAAAAACGTAGGAAACCAGAGCCAGACGACCCTGCGGAACTTTCTGATCATTACTCCACGGTGACAATGAAACTCCTGCGCGGCGGGTCTTACCTGGCCCTGATGCGCGTACACACTCGAGCGGAGACAAGGCTCGAAGCGCTATTTAAGCTAGCACCTGGGAGTGAGGGCCGCAAGTTAGGCATGTCGAGAGCGTTACCTCGAAAGCAAAGCGTAAGCGGGGAATTCCCTCGTGCTGACTCGCCTCCGGGGGCCAATCTAACATGACCGGCAAATGGCGGGCGGCGACGTTGGTTTAACGCAGAACGATCGCCGAATCAGCCGAGGCAAGAACCAAAGCAGATCCCTCACCCCCATCTGCTAAAGACGCAGCTGGATTCGGGATGACCGAGCCGAGTGGATCGGGTCGCCCGACAAACTGGTCCCGCGCCCACTCTTCGCGTGGGGGAGAAAAATCGCGCGGGATGACAGTCTGGAGGCGATGGCGCGCAAAAAAAGGCGCCGGCCTGACCCTTCGCCGAGGCGCTCAGGGCAAGAGATCGCCGCTACAAACCCGAATGCTTAAGACGGGCTGTCGGTGAACATTAGTTCTTTTGCGCGCTGCGAAGCTTTCACCACGGCTTTGATCAACGTTACGCGCAACTTGCCCTCTTCGAGCTCGAGGATGCCGTCGATGGTGCATCCGGCGGGAGTGGTCACGGTATCTTTGAGCAGGGCGGGGTGATGTCCTGTTTCGAGCACGACTTTAGCGGCTCCCAGCATGGTTTGCGCGGCGAGCAGAGTGGCGAGTTCGCGCGACAACCCCATTTTCACGCCACCCTCGGCGAGCGCTTCCAAGATGATGTAGAGAAACGCGGGGCCGCTGCCGGAGAGGCCGGTGATGGCGTCCATGTGTTTTTCGTCCACGACCACTGTTTTGCCGACCGCGTCGAAAAGCTTGCGTGCAATTTCGAGATGCTCGGGCGTGGCGTATTTGCCTTTGCAGATTGCGGTGATGCCCTCGCCGACCATGGAAGGAGTGTTGGGCATGGCGCGGATTACCGGCACGTTTGCGCCGAGGCGCGATTCGAAGTAGGCGGTGGGAACGGAGGCGGCAATCGAGATGACGAGCTTACCGGGATTAAGGGCATCGCGAATTTCGTCGAGAACGGGCCCAACGGAGAGCGGCTTGAGGCAAATCAGAATCACGTCCGCCTTTTCGGCGGCGGCGCGATTGTTGTTACCCGGAGTAATCTGGGCGCTCGAGATCGTGCGCCGTTCGGAACTGCTCTGCCGCACGGTGGCGAAAATCTGGTGAGGCGAGACGAGCTGGTGCTTTAGAAATGCTTCGATTAAAATGCCGCCCATTTTGCCGGCGCCCAGGACGGCCAAGCCGTTGTGCAATGGATGTTCCGCCACGACGCCTCCGGGAAATCGAAACTTGCAGTAGGAATTGCGTGCGGAGACATTTTGCCATCGGAGCGGGCGCGAACCAAGGGATTCGCGTCCGTGCGGTATCAGCTTCTTGCGCTAGTGGCTTGCGCGCCGACTTTTTCGCAGGCCTTGCAAGGCAACACCTGCGCACAGTGCGACGCCGGGCAGGAGGACCCAGCCAAACATCAGCGTGACGAGAGTGGTTACTTTCGCCTGCGGTGGGACCTGCTTATCTACGATGAAACTGACCGGGAAGAGTACAAGGAAAAGCGTAGCAAGCGCGAGGACGGGAACGCAGGACGCGAGATACACGCGCCAGCCGTTGCCCTGCGCGCGGCGGGACAAATACCCGGCGGCCGCGCCAACCAGAGGCAAGAGGAACAGCCAAGGCAGATAGAAGATTACTCCGACGGGTTCGCCGGGATGCGAGTAGAGCGGACGCGCGCCGGCGCGCTGAAGAAGGCACAACACAAAGTAAGAAGCCATAAAAGCTATCAGACCTGGCAACCAGATTTGCCGGACACGATCGCGCATGGTTCGCTCCTGTTTTGCTGCAATGATTCCGCTGCGTAATTGCTGCCAGTTTCCCGCTCGGGCGCAAGTCTGAGCGAAGGCTTCTACTTCGGGCGTGCCATTCGCGAGCAAGGCCGCATAGAACTCTTCGAGGTGCGCGGCGAGTTCGCGCTCAACTTCTTCGCCTTCTTCGCCGGATCGCGAAGCGGAAAGCGAACCGAGATGATCTTGCACGTAGGCGTGCCAATCAGGCATGGGTCACCTTGGCGACGCGGCGCAGAGCGCGGAAAAGATCAGTCCATTCGGCGCGCATGGGCTTGAGCATCTTGCGGCCGCGCGGCAAGAGGCGATAGGAACGGCGGCGCTTGCCGTTCTCCCCTTTTCCCCACTCGGCGTGCAGCCAGCCGCGATTTTCCATGCGGTACAAAAGGGGATACAGCGCTGCGAGCGAGTACTGCAGGGCGCCGCCGGACTGCTGCTCGATGCGGCGGCCGATTTCGTAGCCGTGGAGCGGGCCGTGTTCAAGGACGCTGAGGATGGCCAGTTCCGCGGTGCCGCGTTTGACCTCGGTTCGAATCATTACGTTACCCTCTTACATGTAAGAGTCTTGTATAAGAAGAATATTGTCAATAGTACCTGTTTCGATGCGTGCATCCCATCGACGACGTTGGGTCAACTGGATTTGCGGATTGATTTTAGAGCGAGGGCGCCGAGGACGAGGACGGCGGCGAGGATGGCGACCCACAGCACGGCGGGATGACGTTCGGACCAGGGCCTTTCGTCGGGGCGTCCGGTGTACGCGGCGTTCATTTCTTCGCCTCCCAGCACAGATGCGCTTGCGGCGGCATCGCGCTGGAAAAGTTTGGCGTAATCGTAAACGGGGGGTTCGAGTTTGTCGTCGCCGTAGTAGAGCGTGTACGCAGCGCCGGGCGCGGCGTCGAAATAAATTCGGCGTTCGTACTGCTGCAGGGTTGCGCCGGTGATTTTAAGCGGCTGGTCATCTCCATTGTGGATGACGGCTTTGAGCGTGCGCTGACCGGCCGCGCCGATTGAAGGCGACGTGTTTTCGACGTCAATCTTCTGGCCGTTGCGCAGCATGTGAATGCGGGAGATTTCGCCCGGACCCAAGTATTGATCCTGGTCACCTTGAAATTCGATTTGGCGCTGGAAATTCGGCTGGGCGGGATCGATTTCTAGGACGAGGCGCTCGACTGGAACATTTTCGGGAACGGAGAAAACGACGACGGTGTCTTTGCCTTTTTGCGACTGAGCGGGATTCACGGGGATGGTTCGCCAGACGGCCTTGCTGGCGCGCGTGATACCGGCCGTGCCGCTGTGCACGTCGGAGGGTTTTACGGAGGTGTCGGTGGTCACGCGCAGATATTTGTAGGTGCTGAGCGGGATCTGGAGCGTGCTGTTGTGGCCCAGTTTTTCGTCGGACAAATCGTAAAGCGTGGTGGTGCCGAGGGCGGCCCAAGCGGGGCCGTGCGGGTCGTCCTGGCCTTCGATGCGGGCGTGCGCGACGTAATTTTTCGTGGAGAGCTTGAGCTCGACGCGGTCGTATTCGGCGACGCCGGACATATCGAGGAGAAATTGCGTTTTGCCGGCGACGGTGGCGGGCTGCAGAACGCGGAATTCTTTTTGTTCGATTTGGGAGCCGTCCGATTCGATTTGGAAAGCGTAGGGGACTTCTTTTTCCGCCGAGTAGATGCGGAGGTCGCTTAAATCCGGGCGGGCGTGGGGCCAGATGGTTTCGTCCACGACGAAATAGTTCTGGCCGGCGGAAGCGGGCGGGGCGATCTGGCGCTCATATTTGAAATAGGGAACCGCGGCGCCGGCGAACAGCAGCGCCGAGGCCAGAATTTGAAGAGCGCGCTTCATGAATTGCCCCACGATAGGTTATACATCCGAGCGGCGACCGCGCGCTATTTGAATGTAAAATGACGAGGTTAGCGATGAATCGCGGGCGGGCGCGCTGCAATCCAAAGGCATGTTGGAAAGCGTACTAGGAGTGTAAGGCGTTGATTCAGGCGTGTGTTTGCGCCTGGTGGAAGACGAAAGGTAGGGCTGTTGTGCTTTCCTTGAATAAGAGCGAAGAAGAGGGCTCCGGAATGATTGGGCGGCGTGTGTTTTTCGCGATTGCGGGTGCGGCGTTGGCGGGACTTGGCTGGTCTTATTTTCAGAAGCGCGAACCGCTGCATGCGGAGGCTGCGCCGGCCGGGCCTGCGAAGATGGTGAAGATCGTGGAATTTACGGATGGGGGCGAGCGCAAGGAAACGGTGACCGTTCCCCAGGTTGTGAAGCCGGATGAGGAATGGCGCAAGCAGCTTTCGGCCGATTCGTTTGAGATTACGCGGCACGAAGGCACCGAACGCCCCTACACCAACGACGATCCGAACAATCACGAGAAAGGCGTGTTCCGCTGCGTTTGCTGCGATACGGCTTTGTTCGATGCGAGCACCAAGTTCGAGTCCGGAACGGGGTGGCCAAGCTTTTGGGCGCCCATTGCGAAAGAAAATGTTCTGGAGACCACCGACAACAGTTTTGGAATTACGCGGACAGCGGTTTCCTGCCGCCTGTGTGAAGCGCACTTGGGACACGTATTCGACGACGGACCGCCTCCGACGGGTTTGCGCTATTGCATGAATTCCGTGGCGATGAGATTTGCCAAAGCTTCCTAGAGGTTTGAGGAGATAGAGCAATGAAAAGTTCAAGAACGCCGATTTTGACGGTGATAGTGGCGGTGCTGGCTCTCTTTGTGTGGATGCGCCACAGCGGAGCGAGCGCGGCAACAGTGATTCCGGATCCGGCGGTGGACGAAACGCTCGCCGCGCAGAAAGGCGAGGCGACGGTTGTCGTTTCCGGAGGCTGTTTCTGGGGAATCCAGGCGGTGTTCGAGCATGTGAAAGGCGTAACACGCGCGACTTCGGGCTACTCCGGCGGAACGGTGAAGAATCCCGATTACGAGCAGGTCAGCAGCGGCACAACGGGGCACGCGGAATCCGTCGAGGTCGTTTATGATCCTTCGAAGATTACGCTGGGGCAATTGCTGAAAGTATTTTTCTCGGTGGCCCATGACCCCACGGAACTGAATCGCCAGGGCCCCGACAGCGGCACGCAGTATCGCTCCATTGTCTTTTATTCAAATCAGGAGCAGCAGCGCATCGCGCAGGCGTATGTGGACCAGCTCAATCAGGCCAAGGCGTTTTCGAGTCCGATCGTAACGGAGATTGTTCCGCTGAAAGCTTTCTATCAGGCCGAAGACTACCATCAGGACTACGCCGCGCATCATCCGGACAATCCCTACATCGCGATGTTCGATCTTCCCAAGGTCAAACATCTTCAGCAGGAATTTCCGAACCTCTACGTGGCCAACAAATAGGCTATCGAATGGCGGGAGCGGGCGTCAGGAATTGCGTGCCGCGCCTGGCTTCGCCGACGGTGAAGAAAGCTTCAACCAGTCGCGCTGGTAGATGAAGGATATGGCGAGCAGGACGATGCCGAGAGCGACGAAGCTCAGGATGCGATAACCCTGCTCGAGCTGCGACGTATCGTAGAGAAACACTTTCACGATGGTTACCGCCATTAAGAACAGAGCCTGCCAGCGAGTGAACGCGGACCTCCTCCAGAATCCCACGGCCATCAGGCACGCCCCGTAGATCAGCCAAATCGCCGAATAGCTAAAGTCGCGCGCGAGGCGGATTTGCGTGTTGGCGGCATATCCAAGTCTGCCGCGGGGAAAAGTAAACAATTGGCGATCGAAGTAATCCCCGGCTTCGCGCGTCAACGCGATCAAGGCCAGCAAATTCAGCAGGACCAAAGCCAGGTTCAGAAGCGGCTTTTCCGCCTCGGTAGCGTAGCGCTGGCCGAAAATCACGATTCCGCCGAGAACGGCAATGGCCACAAGGTAAGTTGCAAAGCGCGCGTTGAAGATGAGAAATTCGGTGCGGAAGTTGTCCACGAGAAGCAGCCGGAAGATTCCCAAGGTAAGGGCGGCGACGGCGAGATAGCGCAGGAACTTGGTCTGCGTACTTACGCCGACCCACAGCAGCACAGCGGACTCAATCAGCCAGCCGATAGTGATCCAGTGCGCGTCGAGCTTCAGCGGAATGGCGATGGTGATGAAGGCCACGGCGATGGCCACGTGCAGAAGGCTAATGAATTTTGTGTCGTGATCCGGGAAGCGGCGCGAAAACAAGCTGGCAATTCCGAGATAGATCGCCGCGAGAATGAGCGCGTACCAGGTGAGCGTGACCGTTTGCGGCTCGTACATGATCCACAGGCCCAGGAAATAAATAGCGGCGTTCAACAGCGGAATCATGGTGAGCGTGATGGAAGGGCCGTCGTAGCGCTTGGAGCGGTCGTAAGGCGTCACGAGAGGAATGGCGGCGAAGATGGCGGCGAACAAGGAAGCAAAAAACACGGTAAGCGGGCGCTGGTCGCGCGAGTAGTAATCGCTGTACCAGCCGATGTACAAAATAAGCGTGCCGGCCGCGCTTCCCCACAATAGGCGGCGCCAGGGCTTGACGACGGCCATGGCCAAAATGGCCAAGTCCAGCAAAGCAACGTAAGCGAACAGCACGATTTCGTGATTCTCTCCGGTGGAGAGCAAGACCGGAGTGGAGAAGCCGCCGGCCAGCGCAAAGGTGGCCAAGAGTTCGGCGTCCTGGGTCAAGGCCAGCGTTATGGTGGCGGCGGTCAAGACGATCATGGCGGCGAACGCGGCGGACGCGGGAATCAGGTGATAGACCTGATACGCGCCCCACAACGAAAGGTACAGCGTGCCGATGCCGATGGCTTTGAGCGAATAGGAGAAGAGTTGATGGCCGCGAGTGCGGAAGCGCTCGCTCCAGAGGAGGAGTCCGATTCCCGCCAACAAACCGATAGCGACTCGTCCGGCGGGACCAATCCAATTATTTTCGAACGCGTATTTCAGGAAGTAGGAGACGCCGATCAGAATGGCCACGATGCCGATGCGGTTGAGCCAGTACTGTCCAATCTGTTTTTCGAAGCCGGCATCGACGCTCGAAGGAGCGGAGAGCAGAGTTGACGCGCGATGCAGCGTTGGAACTTGAACGGGCGGATGCGAGCCGGAGGCAGGCGGCGGTTGCGGGGGAGTAAGCATCGTTCCCTCAAGGGGCGGAGGAGTTGCCTGGGCTGCCGACGGAGCGACTACGGGCTCGCTCGGTTGCGGCTGACGGGTTTTCGATTCAATTCCAGTCTTCTGCTCGAGTTGATAGACGCGTGCGGTGAGCGCGGCAAACTGCGTTGTTAGCGCGTCGATCTCGTCCTGCGGGCTGGGCAACCGCGCACCTCTAAAGGGAAGCCAAATCTTAGCTTGGTTTAGTTTGCAACGGATCTTAATTTCCGGTGCGGGTTCGTTTTCGGTTAATGCGTGTTATCGCTTCATGGGATTCATTGTGCAAATGATTCGCGAGAAGCGTGTTGCTTCAGAATGGCACACTCGGTTTTTTCCTCTACAGGTGTGCTGAACAGCACAGTTTTCCCGTCGCCGCATAGCGGATAGTCAATAACAACCGTAGTTTCAAAACCCAGATCCCAGAGATTACGGTCCGGAGGACTACCCTGTATGCATCGTACACACCGATACGTAGGCGCACTGTTTCTGACGGCGGCACTTGCGGCAAGTGGATCCGCCGTGGCCGCCGCGACACCGCAGCAAGCCAGCGTGCAGGTCCGGGTTTACGACTCGAGCCATCACGACTATCACAACTGGGATGATCGCGAGGACCGCGCCTACCGAGGCTACCTGATCGAACGGCACGAGGAATACCGTCCGTACGAGAAGCGGAGCAGAAGAGAGCAGAGGGATTACTGGAACTGGCGCCACAGCCATCCAGATCACGATTAAGTTTCATTGAACGAAAGAGTGTGGAGGTCCCACGGCGTCTGCGGAACGCGGAGCGGTGGGACCCCGTTTCAACCGGTGCGAAATGCGCGAGATTGAGGTGAGAGCGTGAAACGTCCGAGTGGTGTGACAATCATCGCGGTTCTGACATTCCTTGGAGCAGCGATTCTGGCCGTTGGTTCCTTCGCCTTCTTCTTCGTTGGCGTGATGGGAATGACCGGCGGAGATGCGGGAGAGCCGTCGTCGGCGGCTCTCGCCGGAATGGGAATTGCGGGAGGATTTTCTCTCTTGATTCTCGCGGGTGTAGCCGTATGTCTGGCGATCGGCGTGTTGCAATTGCGCGAGTGGGCCTGGGTCGCGTCCATCGCATCCATGGCCGTGGGAATTGTGTGCACGATACTTAGCCTCTTCGCGATTAAGGGTTATCGGGTACTACCGCCCTTCCCGTCCGTCATTTTTCATTTGCTTGTGGTGTCGACGGCCATCTGGATGCTCTCGTACCTGTTGCTCCCCCGGGTGAAGCACGCCTTTAGCGCAGCGGCCGGGTAACTGGCTCGGTGAATGAACCGCGTTGTTACCTTCGCAGCGACCTAAGCCGCATAACAGGGTACAATGGTACAAGTATCAAATCCCCGCTTTGACGACCGCGGGATCGGCAACGATATTCTTAAATCTAAGAGGAGCAAGCGAACATGGGATACGGTGGGCGCGACAAAGCAGAACCTAAATCAGGGCGAGCCGGATTTGTGGAAGCCCGGCTGGAAGAACTTCGCCGCCGGTGGGAAGCAGCGACAGACGAACGCGAGAAGGCGGAAGTGTCCGACCAAATCCGCGAATGGCAGTCCTTCAGGCCAGAACGATCTTCTTCCGGCGGCGGCGGTAGACGCTAAGAGACACTGCGGGGAGCAAAGCCCGCAGTTTTCCTTTCCGCTTCGCTTTCACTGCTGAGGTTTGACCGCTTGCTGGTCTTGTGCGGTGGTCTTCCCCATTAAGTAGAGATCGAACCAGGCGATGGTGCGGCGGATAGAGTCGATCTGGTTTTCGCGTTTCACGAACCCGTGACCTTCATTCGGATAGTAGTGAACATCCACCACGCGGCCTTCCTTCTTTAGGATATCAACGACCTGCTGGGCTTCTTCCTTGGGCACGCGCGGATCGTTATCGCCTTGCAGCACGAGCAACGGCGCTTTTTCGTTGCGAATGTAGGTGATGGGCGAATCGTCTTCGTAGATCTTGCGGTTGGTGGCGGGATCTCCCAACAGACCTTTCAAGTATTCGTTCAGCGAGGGGTCCGAACTCTTCGCCATCGTAAACCAGCTGATGATCCCGTATTCTTCCACGGCTGCAGCCCAGATGTCGGGCGTCTTACCGATGGCCATGAGAGTCATATAGCCACCGTAGGAACCACCGGTGATTCCGATTTTCTTGGGATCGACATAACCCGTGGCCTTTAGGAAATCTACTCCGGCGATTTCGTCTTTCAGATCGCCGCCGCCCAAATCCTGAAAATTAGCCTTCTGAAAATCGAGGCCATATCCGGTGGACCCGCGCGGATTGGGAGCGATGCAAATGTACCCGCGAGAGGTGAGAGCGGCCGCGTCCGTGTTCCAGTAATCGACCATCTGGCCCGTGGGCCCGCCGTGCGGGAGCACGATCGCGGGGTTGCTGCCGTCACGCTTCAGATTGAACGGCATCCAGAGCAGCGCGCTGATGGTTTTCCCGTCGAATGTTTTGTAATGGACGATTTGAGAAGGCGGAAGCGGTGTGGCAAGCAGGCTGGCAACGGCGGAAAAAGTGAGCTGGCTTGCGTGGCGGCTCGCGAGATCGTAAACCCAAAGATCTCCCGGCTGATTGGAGGCTTCGTGCGAAATGATCACGCGGTCGCTTTGAGGAGCGAACTCGTTGGGATTGCCGGAAAAATAGTTCAGGCCGTGGGGCAGATCTACTTTTTCACCCTGGTTGGTTGAGGCGTCCGCCAGATAGGCATCGATCAGGCCGTCGGCATTCACGGTGTAGGAGTAGTGTTTGCCGTTCGGGGAAAAACTCCCGGAGAAGGCCTCCCATTTGACGTCGGTGACCCAAGTAATTTTTTTGCTGGCGACGTCGAGCAAGGCGACGTTCAGGTAGCCGCCCCTGGCGTCGGAGCTGAGCAGGATGGTGCGGCCATCGGGCGAAAGCGAAGAACCGAGGTAACGGATGGTGCCCTGGTGCGCGGTGAGGTTCTCGAGCTTTCCGCTGGCCACATCGATGCTGTAAACGTCCGCGTCGGTGAAGAGAGGATTCACGCGACCGGCATAAATGGTCTTGTCGTCGTTGCTCCAGGCCACGACGGCCCAGGCGTATCCGGGCTGCTGCTCGTTCGTCAACTTGCGAACTTTGTGCGTGGTCCAATCGAGCAGAGCGATATCGTACTGAGCGCCGTCTTTGGTCTTATAGTCGAAGGCGATGGTATCGCCATCGTGGGACCAGCGCGGAGACTCTTCGCGAATCTCGGGAGTGTTAGTGAGGTTGACGGCTTCGCCGCCGTCGCTCGGAATGGCATAAAGATCCCAGAGCTCGTCGCCGCCGCGATCCTGCTGATAGACGATCCATTTGCCGTCGGGCGACCAGGCGGCGTTGTACTGGCGGTCGTCGGACTGGGAGAGTTGGATGGGCCATCCACCCGTTGCCCGCACCTTCCAGAGATTGGGGCGACCGGACATGTCCGTGGTGAATGCGATTTGCCGGCCGTCAGGCGACCAGGCGGCGCCGGAGGCATTGCGAGTGTAATAGAGGTCGTCGATGGGTACCGGCCGCGCTGCCGGATTTGACGCGGAGACAATCGACTTCGGGTCCGTGATCGGGCGGTCGTCGGGGCCGGTGGAACCGGCCAACGGGCCGCAAAGAGTACAGCTAGTGACAGCCAACAATCCCATCAGCCGCTTCAATCGCATGACCACCTCCGTCGATTAAACGAAAAACTTGGTTGCTATGTTCCGTTCCGCGCGCGTGGGATTACGCGGAGATGAGAAACAGTGGATCGCCGAGCTTGTGGCTGTAATGCGGGCGATAGCGTTTGGTGTTGTAAAGCTTGGGAACGTCCACAGTACGCGGGCCGAGCTTGGCATCGGGCAAGGGCGCATGAGCGTAACGGCCCTCGTAAACGGCAACCATTCTGCCGAAGACGTTGCCGCCGATCATGTCCAGCGCGATATTGGCGAAGGTGGTGGCCACCACTTGATCGATGGCGTCGGGATCGCCGCTGCGCAGATCGTAAGTGAGATCGCTGGTCATGGTCTCGATGCCGGTACGCTGCCGGATGATTTCCGAGAGGGCCTGGCCGATGTCCACTTTTTTGCGATGGCCATAGGCGTCGGCCTCTCCATACTCTTCCACTTTCTGTCCGGTCCAGACGGCGCCTTCCGAAGCGATCACAAAGGAATAGCCGCTGGCATTATTGCGTCGGTCTTCGACCAGCAGGTTGATCAGCAAATCGAGATCGAAGGGGTACTCGGGGATCAGGCAACGCGCGGAAGTGACGTACGCGGTGCAGAGCGAGGTAAAGCCGGCATCACGTCCGAAGATGCGGAAAATGCCGATGCGTTCGTGCGAACCGAGCGTGGTTCGCTGACGAGTGACCAGCTCTTTCGCGCGCGTGATAGCTGTCGAAAAGCCGACGCAGTATTCCGTTCCCCGCACGTCATTGTCCATGGTCTTCGGAATACCGATCAGCGGGAATCCCGTGCCGTGCAGCGTGGAGGCAAAACCCAGCGTGTCATCGCCGCCGATGACGACCAGGCAATCGATGCCCAGGAGCTCGAGATTCCGGAGCACCACTGGCGTGAAATCATAGGTCTTCCCATCCGTCGAAAGTTTTTCGAGTTCGGACTTGGACATGTGTGCGGGCAGGTTGTTTTTCTTGACGCGAGCGGGATTGGTGCGTGATGTGTGCAACACGGTGCCGCCGCTGCGATCGATGGCGCGGGTATTGTCGCGCGTGAGTGGCCGCACGTAGTGCGTGTCAGCTTCGAGCGAAGGATCGAAATGCGTTAAACCTTCCCAGCCGCGGCGAATCCCGATCACGGAGCGGCCCATCTCGGTACCGCGATAAACCACCGACTTGATTACGGAATTGAGTCCGGGGACGTCTCCGCCGCCCGTAAGAATACCGATCTTGCCCACGCCCGCCATGAATCCTCTCTCTCGTATATGGGTTTTGCGATTCACAAGTGTGCCACATCTTGTGCCAGTCCCGGTAGAAGGCCATGGCAAACGGCGGAGAAGCGGCGAGTGTCAGGCGCAGGGGATAGGTCCGGTTGCAATGCGAGATGAGAGGAGGACGGGAGCGTGTTAGTGCCGGTGCAAGTGACCGGTGAAAAGCAATATCAGAATAATCAGGATTAGCAGGCTTACGCCGCTGATGGGGTAATAGCCCCAGTTCTTGCTGTGCGGCCAAGTTGGGAGACTCCCCACAAGCGCTATGATAAGAACAATCGTGAGCACGAATATGAGTGCCATGTCTTGGCACCTCCCTGAACGTCGCCACAAGCTTCCAGCGCGAATCAGCCTAGCGAATTAGAGGTTGAGTTGCTAGTCATTCTTCGCGTTCTAAGCTAATCTTTCGGCGAGAGCGATTCGTGCGAAGAAATTCTTTCGAAATCTGCGGAGTTCTATTGTTGGCGATTGTAATCTGCTTCGGCGTGCGCCCGAGGATTGCCGCTGCGGCAAACGACTACATGTTTTTAACCGTGAAGGACTACGAAGCGGGAATCTCCTACCGGCAGGCCCAGTGGCACGCTCCCATAGGGCAGATGATGAATCCGTGTTCCTACGCCGACCGTTTCGAGGGCACCATTGATTGGAATGACGGGACGGGCGAACACAAACCCGCTACGAACGTGGAATTGAAAGTCATTCAGAAAACGACTCCTCCCGTGGTGCTGAATGGCGTGTATTTATTTTGGGATGACGAGCACGCATTTACCCAAGCCGGGACGCAAGTCGTGACTACGAAACTCACCGTGCATTGCTCGGGAGACCCCCGGGAAACCGCGTGTACGTCAAGAAAAACATGGTGAACGTATATCCGCGCGTACCGGTGAAGCGCGTGGAGTTCACAAAGAATGGCAAGAGCATCACCAGCGTGAAAGGGCATGATTCCGTGGACTTGACGATCACGCTCGATGCGCCGGCTCCGCCCTCGGGCACCTGGGTGAGGCTGGAAGTGATCCCGGCGGGAAATCTGAGCAGCCTGCCGCCTTACTATTTGGTTTCGGCGGGACTGGCGGAAGAGACGGTCGCGAATTTAGAAGTGCGAAATCCGGATGCAGACTTCGTGATTCAAGTGACCGGATTGACGGTGGGGAGTCGGCAGGAATCACGTAAGCTGACAATTAAGCCGTAAGTTTACGAATGCGTTTCAGTGCGAAGAGTGGAATTTGCATGTCAGTTGTAGCGCGGGTTTTCCATCAAATGAGAAACCGGTTGCATGAGGGCGCACGACGCAGGCTGTCGCGCTCCGCTAGCCATTCTCTAATCTGCTTATTTTCAGTGCATTGAAGCGTTAAGCGGAGTACTAATTCTTTCCTTGCTTAGGGTCATAAAACTGCAGATTATTCCTCCCCCAGCTCAAACTGCTCAGACAGGGGTCGGAGTCCTAGTACTAGATTGAACCATGACAACTACAGTTAGAGCTTTCCTACGGCGCGGCGCGTGGCTGGGCTTCGCGGCACTTGCCGGAGCGCTCGGCGTCCAAGCGCAGACCCCTCCCTCTATTCTGACACATCACTACGACACGGCGCGCACGGGGCAGAACACGGCCGAGACGATTTTGACTCCGACGAATGTGAATTCCACCACGTTCGGAAAATTGCCTTTCAAGCTGTCGGTGACCGGGTATGTGTACGCGCAGCCGCTCTACGTTCCGAACGTGACGATCCCGGGACAAGGGCCGCACAACGTGTTGTATGTGGCCACGGAGCACGACTACCTTTATGCGTTTGACGCCGACAATGGAACGCAGTTGTGGTGGGACAACTTCCTCATCAATGGCGCGACGACTGTTTTGCCGAGCGACGTAGGCAACACGCAGGATATCAACCCGGAAATGGGAATTACCGGCACCCCGACGATCGACACCGGCAGCGACAGCGGTAGCGGCACTCTGTACGTGGTGGTGAATACCGTAGAGAGCGGCAACATAATTTACCGGCTCCACGCGCTGGACATCACCACCGGGGCGGAAAAGTTTGGGGGACCCGTGGTGCTGAGCGCGTCGGTGCCGGGAACCGCGCCGGACGGGAACGGTTCGACGGTGCCATTCAACCCGCAGTGGGCCAATCAACGCCCCGGGCTTCTGTTTTACGACGGATATGTTTTTATCGGATTTTCATCGCACGGAGATAACGGCCCGTGGCACGGATGGATTCTGGCGTATAACGCGACGACGCTGCAGCAGACGGGCGTGTGGTGCACTTCGCCGAACGGAAAAGGAAACGGGATATGGGGCGCGGGTTCGGGAATTGCGATGGACTCCTCCGGCAACGCATACGTGGCCACCGGAAACGGAGATGACACCGTTACGACGCCGGCGCCTGCGCCGAGCACGACTATCGATTATGGCGACAGCATCGTGCGCTTCGGCTTGGCCAATGGCGTCCCGTTGCCCAACGATTACTTCACTCCTTACAACCAGGGCAACCTGGATTCGGAAGACGAAGATGTCGGGTCCGGCGGTGTGCTGGTAGTGCCCACTCAGAGCGGTCCTTATCCAGACATTCTCATACAGTGCGGCAAGCAGGGACAAATCTATGTGGTGAACCGCGACAAGTTGACGAAAGACGGGAGCCACTACTGCAACGGCTGCTCGAGCGATCCGGAAATCATCCAGACAGTGACCGGAGATGGCGGGCTGTGGTCCATGCCGGCCTATTGGAACGAGAACGTTTACATGTGGGCCAACGGCGGAAGTTTGTCGCAGTACTCGCTGGCCAGTGGACTGCTCTCCGCCTCTCCCGTTTACCAATCGGGTGAAACAAACGGCTTCCCAGGCGCCACTCCGGTAATTTCTTCGAGTGGAACGACTAACGGAATCGTGTGGGCAGTTGAAACGGACGCTTACACTTCGAGCGGGCCCGCCATTCTGCGCGCGTACAACGCCAACAACGTTTCGAAGCTTCTGTACGGATCCAACCTCACGATGGGTCGCGACACGCTGGGGCCGGCGGTGAAGTTTGTGGTCCCGGTGGTCACCAACGGAAAAGTTTATGTAGGCGCCCAGCAGGAAGTGGACGTCTTCGGATTGTTGGCTTCCGAGCCGCAAACCGTCGCGCCCGCATTCAGTCCGAGCGGCGGATCCTATGGCGGAAGTGTTCCAGTAACGCTGTCCAGCACGACTTCGGGAGCCGCGATTTATTTCACCATCGATGGAAGCACGCCGTCGACGAGCTCCTCGCTTTATTCGACTCCGATCACAGTGGCAACCACGACGACAATTAATGCAATCGCCATCGCGAGCGGCTACCTGCAAAGCACGGTTTCGACGGCTACCTACACGATTGCATCGCAGACGGCGCCGCCCAACGTTTCACCCGCGGCGGGAACTTATACCTCAGGGCAAAACGTCACGCTGTCGGACACTACGGCCGGCGCGACGATCTATTACACTACGAACGGGACGACGCCGAACCACAGCTCCCCTCAATACGGCACCACGCCGATTCCGGTGAGCTCCACGACGACGATCATGACTCTCGCGTCATCGTCGGGACTTAGCGACAGCCCGGTGATCAGCGCCACCTATACGATCAATCCGAACGCCACGACCATCAACTACGGCTTGGGATTTTCGAATCCGGCGGGGATGCAATTCAACGGCTCGACCGACCTGGACGATAGCCGCCTGCAACTCACCAACGGCAATACGGACGAAGCAGGCAGTGCGTTCTACACCACGCCAATCGACATTCGGAATTTCACTACCGATTTTACCTTCCAACTTTCGGATGCGATGGCGGACGGCATCACCTTCACGCTTCAGAATTCGGCTGCGGGCGCTACGGCCTTGGGACCGGAAGGCGGCGGCCTGGGATATGGCCCGGACACGCCGGGCGGAAGCGGCGGAATCCTGAACAGCGTGGCCGTCAAGTACGACCTCTACAACAACGACGGCGAGGGAGACGACTCCACCGGGCTTTACACCGGTGGGGCTTCGCCAACGGTGCCGGCAACGGATATGACGTCTTCAGGCGTCATTCTGAATAACGGCGACACCATGGCCGTGCACATCACCTACGACGGCACAACTTTGACCATGACAATCACGGACCAGTCCGTGAATGCGACGTTCACCACGAGCTGGCCCGTGAATATTCCCACGGCCATCGGCGGAAATACGGCGTACGCCGGATTTACGGGCGGAACCGGAGGCGAAACGGCCAGCCAAAAAATCGAATCGTGGACCTTTGCTTCGACTCCGCCTGCGGTTACGGTGAAGACGCCAACGTTTAGCCCGGCATCCAAGACGTTCGCGAACTCGATTGCGGTTTCGATCAACGATGCCACAAGCGGAGCCACGATTTATTACACGACGGATGGCAGCACGCCGTCTCCGGGCGTGGGCAGTACGCAACAATACGGCCCGGCGCTGAATTTGACGGCGACGACGACCGTGAACGCGATCGCAACCCTTTCAGGAAGCACGAGCGCGATGGCGACGGCTACTTACACCTTGCAAGACGCCGCCACGCCAAAGTACACACCGGCCAAAGGAACGATCGCTACCACGCAAACGATTTCTATCTCGGACACGACGCCGGGAGCAGCGTTCTATTACACCACGGACCTGAGCACACCCTCTCCGGGCGTGGGCACGACGCAACACTACACTGCGCCGTTCACGCTTTCCGCCTCGACGAGCGTGAAGGCTATTGCGATCGCGAGCGGTTACGCGCAAAGCAACATCGGGGAAGCAGCTTTCACGTTGCAGCGGGCTGTGGCGCCAAAGTTCAGCCCTGCGGCCGGGAAGATTGCCACCACACAAACGATCACGATTACGGATATCACGCCGGGCGCGGCTATGTATTACACGATTGACGGGAGCACGCCTTCGCCGGGCATGGGCACCACGAAAAAATATGGCGGGCCGTTTACGCTGGCTGCTTCGGCAACGGTGAAGGCGATGGCCGCGGCGCCTGGATACGTAAACGGCCCGGTGGCCGCTGTGTCGTACACTTTGCAGAAGGCCACCGCGCCGACGTTCAGCCCGGCCGCTGGAAAAATCTCGCCGACGCAAAGTATTACGCTTTCGGACGCGATATCCGGCGCGGCAATCTACTACACGATTGATGGAAGCACGCCATCGCCGGGCATGGGCACCACGAAAAAATATGGCGGGCCGTTTACGCTGGCTGCTTCGGCGACGGTAAAGGCGATGGCCACGGCGACGGGATACCTGAACAGTCCGGTGGCGAGCGCCGCCTACAGCATGTAGGGCTGCGAGTTACGATCGCTTGCGCAAGCGATCGAGAAGCGCGAAGAGCACGACTCCGAAGGCCGCGGTAACCACGGAATCCAGCAACAACTGCAGAGTGAAAAACGGCGCGGGATGATTCAGAAGGACGCGCTGGGTCAGTACAAGTATGGCCTGATGAAAGTGGAAGAACAGAAATACCAGGCCGAAGCGGCTGAGCGGATGTTCGGTATCGATTCGCGCGCCGATGGACGACGCCAGATAGCCCACAATCGTTTTCGCAATTCCGTACATGCCGATGGGATTGTCGTGGCTGAGCGCGTCCTGCAAGATGCCGATGGTTCCCCCGAGAAATAATCCAGTCACAGGATTGCGGCGGCTGACCCCGAAGTAAATCGTCACCAGCAGAGGCAAATCAATCAGCTCGGCCCAGCGGCCGTATTTGTGCAGGAACGCCTGGAAAACCAGGGCCAGCAGACAGGTGCCGAGAACCGTGCCACCGTAATACTTGTGGACTTCGATGTTCGGCTCGGAATGCGCCCCGACGTTGAGCATGTAAGCCATCTCAGTTATGAGGAGCGGGCGGACGTTCCGCGGGAGTTTTGTTCGCCGCTGCCACCGCGCTCGATTGCGCGGGAAGCGCGGCAGGCTTGAGTGGACCGGGAGGCGTCACAATTCCGGGAACAGGCGCGGAAGCTTCTTCTGCTTTTTTCGGCACGAGGTCCTGCTGCGAAAGCAGGACGATTACATCTTCGAGCCGATCGAGGCGCGCTGCCGGCCGCACACGAATAGTTTGAAACGGATACCCCGGCGTCACGCTGTCAACGGTGCCAACGAGCAAATCCTTCGGAAAGATTCTGTCCTCGCCTGAGGTGACGATGGCTTCACCGCCCTGCAGTTTTTCTTCGTTGACCACATACTCCATGTGCGGTTCGGGATCTCCGCTGCCTTTCACGACTCCATGGGTGCGCGAAGCAGCGAAGAGTGCGCCTACGCCGCTGTCCTTGTCATTAATCAGAAGCACTTGCGCGGTGGAAGGAAAAACTTCCACGATTTTCCCCACCACTCCATCGGGAGTGATCACGCCCATGTTGCGGCGCAAATGATCGCGCTCGCCGCGATTGATGAAAAGCGTGTGGGACGTGGGGTCCGCGCTCGCGCCGATCACTTGCGCAGCGAGCATGGACGCTTCGGGATGCGCATCGTGAAAACTTAGTAGTGCGGAGAGACGCTGCGCTTCGGCAGACTGGCTTTCGAGCTCACGGTTTCGCAGCCGTAGTTTTTCGACTTCAGTGCGAAGGCGTTCATTTTCCACGCGCGTGTCGCGCAGCCCGACGTAACCGCTCCAGACTCCGCCAACGCTGGAGAACGCCCACGTTCCCCCGCGCTCCAGCGGCGTCAAAAGTGCGACGGCCCAGTAGCGGACCAACCGCACATTGTTCTCGCGCTTGATCTGAAACGCGAGCAGGAGCACCTGTGCCAAAACGACGCCGGCCAGCAGAGCCAGCGGACGATGACGGGAAAAGGTGTCTATCATTTCAGACGCTCGAAGCCGGAAAGTGGAAATTGAGAAGCACGGAGGCCCAAGATGCCCGCCATCGGAAACTCCATCAATCAATCGATACGAGTCGCAGCAGCCGGAAATCACTCAGCATTTTTCCGGTGCCCAGCACCACGGAAGCAAGGGGATCATCGGCGATGGAAACAGGAAGGCCGGTCTCCTCGCGAATCCGCTTATCGAGATTCTTGATCAGCGCGCCGCCGCCGGTCAGGACGATGCCGCGGTCGCTGATGTCGGCGGAAAGCTCCGGGGGCGTGCGCTCGAGCGCCACGCGGATCGCGTTCAGAATTGTTGAGATGCACTCGGAGAGAGCTTCCCGGATTTCGCTGTCGTCGATGGTCACCGTGCGCGGGACGCCTTCAATCAGGTTGCGCCCTTTCACTTCGAGCGTGAGCGGCTTTTCGAGCGGATAGGCCGAACCGATTTCGATCTTAATTTGTTCGGCGGTGCGCTCGCCGACGAGCAGGTTGTATTTGCGCTTCAGGTAGTGCATCACCGCTTCGTCCATTTCATTGCCGGCAACGCGCACCGAGCGCGAATAGACAATGCCGCTCATGGAGATCACCGCGATGTCCGTGGTGCCGCCGCCAATATCCACGACCATGTTTCCCGAAGGCTCTTCGATGGGCAGGCCTGCGCCGATGGCGGCGGCCATGGCCTGCTCCACGAGATAGACCTCGCTCGCTCGCGCGCGATAAGCCGAGTCCTGCACCGCGCGCTTTTCCACCGGAGTGATTTCGCTCGGAACGCCGATCACAATTCGCGGATGCACCAGAACGCGGCGGTTGTGGGCTTTCTGAATGAAGTAGGTGAGCATTTTTTCGGTCACCTTGAAATCGGCGATCACTCCATCCTTCATGGGCTTGATGGCCACCACGTTTCCCGGCGTGCGGCCGAGCATCTCTTTGGCTTCGCGGCCGACGGCGACCACATCGCCGCTATTTTTATTGATGGCCACGATGGAAGGCTCGTTCACCACGATGCCTTTTCCGCGGGCAAACACCAGAGTGTTGGCGGTTCCCAGGTCGATAGCCAAATCGGATGAGAACAGGCTAAAGACCGACCGCATGTTGTAGCCGTTTTTCGTCACGTCTTGCTTCCCCCCAGCTTGGGCTCGAGCGCCGCGTGGCGGCGAGCAGGTCAACTGACCATTCTACGGGATAACCACCTGGACGCGCTTGGTTGCCGTGCCCCCACGGCGGTTCTGGCCGGTGATGACGACTTCGTGGCTGCCTCGCGTCATGGGAGGCAGGAAATGGCGGAAGTGGCCGTCCGACTCAATGCTGGCGACCTGTTCGCCGTTGATGATGAGCGCCGCGCCAGGCTCTGTTCGTCCAACAATTTCGACGACGTTTCCCTGCAGGACGGTGTCATCCACTTCGAGCAACATGTCCTGCTCTTTGCCGAGTATGACCAGAGTGAACTTGAAAGGATCGCTCTGATCGCTCGTTGCATTCTTTGCGTCAATCGCGCGGACCCTCCAGAAATAATCGCCCGGGTCCAGGCCGACGATGTCCACGCCCTCGGTGGCCGTTTTCTTGTCCATGACCACGTGGTTAAACATGGCCGTCGTGCTTACCTGAAATTCGTAAACCTTCGCGGTTGTAACAGGTTTCCACGCGAATCGGACGGGATCGCGTTTGGTGTCGGCTACGGTGATTGCTTGCAGGTTCAGCGGCTGCGTTAATTCCGGAGGAGCCAGTACCTCGGATCTCGTAATAGCTCCGCCCGTGGGAAAACTGGCGCGCTGCCATTGGCCGATATCCAGATGTTCGCCGCCGCGATTGAGTTCCGCGCTGCCGGCATCGATCGTGATTTGCTGTTCTTTCGTTGTGGGATCGCTGCTCACAGCCGCGCGGCTATTTGCACGAAGTGACGCCACGGCATTCTCGAAGGAAACTTCCGCTTTCGAACCCGGAATTTCCCACGCGCCGGTAGCCAAATCCACTTGTCCGGAACTGATGTGCACGCCGACGCTCGAGGCGTGATCCTGCTCGACGATATTTTCTTCCACCGTTACGAGTGTGTCGCCCTTCACCGTGTAAGTGGTGCCGTCGGCGAACGCGATGCGGGCAACTCCCTCCGGCCCGGTCTGGATCAAATCGCCTTTGTCGAGCGTAATTTGATAATCGGCGCTGGCCCATTCGACGGAATTGACTTTCTTGACTTGCACTTTGCCGTCGAGATTGACGAAGCGGGCTTGCCGAGCGGTGATAGTGGCCACGCCGCTATCGTGTGCCGTCACTGCCTCGTCGAGGCGTTTTACAATCGCGCTCGAGAAATCCGGGAAGGTGAAATAGCAGGCGGCAATCACAATTCCAATAAAAAGGAGCACGTAGATGGCTACGGTCTTGTACGTAACGGTGTGCCAATAGACCTCTACACGCGAGATTTTCGGCTTGTCTGCCACCGGTGATTTATCGTTGGTCATGACTATTTCGGGCTAATTTAAAAATCTAGCACACGGATATAGGCCATACAACCGCGCGCGAAAGCAGTTGCAAAAACTGGTAACCCCCACTTGTTCCAATCGGTTAACGGCGAGGCCCGAGGGCCGGCGTGCTGAACACCCAATTGACCCTCGACCCATTTTGCGGCCGTGTTCCATGCCAAATTGGGGCCGTATTGGGGCCATTTTGGAGGTTGACCCGAGGCGGCTCTTTTAGGGAGACTAGGTGCTTCTGGCAGGCTCTTTTTCGTTCCCCGAGGGACCTGCCGCGACCCTATTCTCGGCTGCCTGCGAAGGCCGAAGCGCCGAACGTTAAGGGGAACGCATCGCTGCGAGGAACAAAATCATGAATGAGATTATTGGCGAACTTCTTCCGCCGACACGACTGATGTTGACGCCGGGGCCCTCCTGCATGGACCCACGGGTATATCGCGCCCTGGCCACGCCGCTGGTGGGCCATATGGATCCGTGGTTCACCGATATGATGGGCGACGTCCAAATTCTGCTGCGCCGCGTATTTCAAACGCAAAATCGCGTGACCTATCCGATTTCCGCGTCGGGTTCCGGCGGCATCGAAGCGGCGGTGCTGAATCCGCTGGAGCAAGGCGATGAGTGCATCGTCTGCATGAATGGAATGTTTTCCGAGCGTATGGCTATCATTGCGGAGCGCAGTCCGGCGAAAGTGATTCGCGTGGAAGCGCCCATGGGCAGTACGGTGGATCCGGAGGACGTTCGCCGGGCGGGAAAGGGAAAAAAGATCAAGTTAATCGGACTGGCGCATGGCGAGACGTCCACCGGGGTGGTGCAGAAGATCGAACATTTCCGCAAGGTAGCGGATGAATTGGGCGCGCTGTTGATCGTGGACACAGTCGCGTCGCTCGCGGGCATTCCACTGGACGTGGATCGCGAGCGCATCGACATCTGTTTCAGCGGCTCGCAAAAAGCGATCAGTGCGCCTCCGGGGATGGCGCCGATTACGATCAATACGCGCGTGGAGGAATTAATCCGCGCACGCAAGACGCCGGTGGGAACATGGTATTTCGATTTCATGCCGATCATGACCATGTGGGGCAAGGAGCGCACCTATCATCACACCCCGCCCATTTCTCTGATTTATGGCCTGCGAGAGGCGCTCCGAATCGTGCTGGAAGAGGGGCTCGAAGCGCGCTGGGAACGCCACCAGCGCAATCAGCAGGCGCTGGTTGCGGGAATCGAAGCGATGGGCCTCGAACTTTTTGTTTCAAACCCAGCGGACCGCCTGGTAACCGTGACCGCAGTGAAAATTCCCGCGGGCATCGATGACGCCAGAGTGCGTCACCAGCTTCTCGACGAATTCAATATCGAAATCGCCGGTGGCATCGGCAAAACCAAGGGACAAATCTGGCGCGTGGGCTTGATGGGCTACTCGTGCCAGAATACGCACGTGCTCCTCTTCCTTGCCGCGCTCGAAAAGGTTTTGCTCGATCAGGGACGCCGCGTTCCGGCCGGTGCCGGAGTGGCCGCCGCAATTCGCAGCTGTCAGCACGCAGGGCAGCCGGCCGTTGTGGGCGCGAGCGCGAGAAAGTAGCGGAAGGGCCGCGGCAACTTTCATGGCAAAAACGGATTTCCCCACCATCCCCAATGCAGGCGCGATGAGCGATTTCATCGGCGCGTTCGATGTTCCGTCGAAAGTGACCGATCACGTCTATCGCTGCCGCTTTTCGCATTGCTGGAACGGCATCGCGACCCGCCACGCGGATACCATGGACTGCAAATTTTTCGTGGATGGCAAGGGAGTGGTGCTGGGGCTGGCCCATCCCGGCTTCGTGGAATTTCGTGCGCGCGCCGGACGAAATCTTTCCGATCGCGAAGCCAGCTACATTGCCGCCGAATACTTGCGCGGGCGGCTCGAACAGGAAGACGAGCACTCGCTTTACGACGTTCCTGCCGCCGATGTGATGCGCATCATCGCAAAGTTTGGAATCCATTAGAAAAGCAGGGCGTTCCGGAACATTCCTGCTACGACTCGTTACGAGGCTGGCTTTGGTTTCGCCGCGGAGTCTTTCTTGGCCATCGAGCGGACATAATTCACAAGATCCCAGATGGCGTCCGGCTTCGAGCGATCACCTTCCGCCGGCATATCACCCTTCCCGTTCTTGATGATGTAAAAAAGCTCGCCGTCCGTGCGGTCTTTCAGGGCTGCTGGATCGCGATAATCCTGGAGCTTGAGTTTCATGTCCGCGGCGAGATCGCCTTTCCCGTCGCCGTCTTTCCCGTGGCACATCTCGCAGTCGAAGCCGTATAGCTTTTTCCCCTGCGCGAGAGATCCGGGCGTGGGCTTCACCGGATTCGCCTGCTTGGCGGCCTCGGGAGGAATTTTGGAATCAGCCGCGGGAGCGTTTCCCACGGGTTTCGCGGCTTGTTGCGCGAGAGTCGGGAGACCTGCCAGCAGCACGGCCGAAAGTGCAAAAGTCAGCTTTTTCATGGGAACCTCCCGCACCAGCTAGGAGTGAACAGGTTTCAGCGCATTCTACTCCCGCGGCATGTTGCACAGAAAGCGGTCTTTTAACGCCCCAGAGACCGCCGCGAGCTCAAGCGTCCGAGAGCGATTCGTCGAAGCCTGTGCCACTCTTCAATTCACCGACTTCAAAGATTTCGCCGCAATCGAGGCATTCGACGTACTGAGTATCGTCATCCTTGGCGATCAACTGTGTGCGTTTGTGCTGGCAAGCAGGATCGGGCATAGCGAACCCCGAGAAAGGGCTGGTGCGAATTATACCACCCGGAGCGCCGGCGGAGTGCGCCCGGCGCGAGGAAGCGGCGGATCGCAGAAGAAACTACTCCGGGGCACGGGCATGAAATTTCACCTCGGAGTTGACAAACGCGCCGATTGACACTATCAGTCTCCTTGCCGGATGTTGAAAGAGAGATTCATTGACCGCTGAACTGAGCACGCAAAAGCGCCTGGGCACCGCGCTTTTTTACGGCATCGTGGCCCTGCTGGCGTATCTGGTTTTCCTTGTCTTTCAACCATTCCTGGCCGCGCTGGCCTGGGCTGCTGTTCTGGTCGTAGTGTTCCATCCGGTTTACTCGCGGTTGGCATCGCGTTGGAATCCCACGCTCGCTTCCATCGTCTGCACCGTCGGCGCCACGCTGATACTCATCATTCCCACGTTGCTCGTGGCAGGCGCGTTCATCCGCCAGGGCGTCGAAGCGGTTCAGGTGGTGGAGAAGCAAATCCAAAGCGGCCACTTTGCATGGGTGAATGATCTCTGGATGAGGATTCAAGACCGCTTTCCCGAGGCCAGCCCGACCGACCTGACTACGCTCGTGCAGCGCTACGCTGAACAGACCGCGGCGTATTTCGCGACTCGCCTGGGCGTGGTCCTGCGGCACACGGCTGTATTTTTGTTTCATCTTTCGGTCACGATCCTCGCGATGTTCTATCTGTTTCGCGACGGTGAATCGATCGTCGATCGGCTGCGCGAAGTGCTTCCTTTCGAGGAAATGCATCGCGAGCGCATGATCGATGAAGCGCGCGAACTGATCTTTGCCAGCGTGACTTCGACTCTGGTCGCAGCCATCGCGCACGGCATGCTGGGCGGGTTGGCGTTCGGCCTGACCGGAATCCACGCGCCTATTTTCTGGGGCGTGATGATGGGGTTCTTCTCGTTCGTTCCGGTAATAGGATCGGCGCTCATCTGGGTGCCGGCGGCAATCAGTTTGATGGTGGACGGCCACATCGTCGCGGGAATTATCCTAGTAATTTTCTGCAGCGTGATCGTGGGCCTGGTGGACAACATCATACGTCCATGGATGATTAGCGGGCGCGCGGAGATGGGCGGCCTGGTGGTGTTTATCAGCGTGCTCGGAGGAATCAGCGTGTTCGGGCTGCTGGGAGTCGTGTTGGGCCCGATTGTCGTTGCCACAGGGGCGAGCATGCTGGATCTGTACGCCCCAGGTGCGCCTGCTAGAAACATCAAAGGCAAAGCGGGTGGGAAGTGATTGGGCAGCGTGCTAGAGTAGCCCTCTTCGGATGAAATCATGAAGAAAAATTCCATTCCAAAACACCCGAGCCTGCCGCCGGACAAGCTTCGCTGGCACTGCGATCCGGCGCGCATCCCGTTTGAGACGACCGCGGAGGTGGAGCCTAGCTCCGGCGATCCCGGCCAGGATCGCGCGCTGCGAGCCCTGCGCATGGGCGTGGAGCTGACCGCGCCCGGCTACAATCTTTTTGTCTGCGGACTTTCCGGCACCAGCCGCGGCGGAATGATCGTGCGGATGATTGAAGAAATGCATCCGCAGAGCGAGATCGCTCCGGACCGCTGCTACGTCAACAACTTCAAGAACGCGGACCGGCCCCGGCTTCTCACTCTGTCGCGCGGGCAAGCCAATGCTTTCAAGAAGGAAGTGGAATCCGGGATCGATTTTCTGCGGCGGCGCATCCCGCAGGTCTTCGAAGGCGAGCCTTTCCAGCGGCAAAAGACGCGCATCGTCGAACGCTTTACGCTGCGCGAAAAAGAATTGATGGACGATTTCACACGCCGCATCGCGCGCGAGCAGTTCGCGCTGGGACGCATGCAGGTCGGCGCGGTGGCCCTGCCCGAAATTTTCCCAGTGCTCGAAGGCGCCATGGTGCCCATCGAAGAAATTCCCAAGCTAGTGCAGGACGGGAAACTTGAAAGCGTCGCGGCCGAAGAGCTCGAGCGCAAGTACGATCAGTTCCGCCAGGAATTCACGGTGGTTTACCGCAAGACGCTCTCTCTTTCGCGCGAGCTCGCGAGCGAGATGAGCTACCTCGAACAAGAGGCCGCCTCGGTTCTAGTGGATGGAGTCATCGAAGAGCTCAAGGAAAAATATCCAACCACTCAGATTTCTGAATACCTCGAGGAAGTGCGCCACCACATTCTCGATAATCTCGATCCCTTCAAGGAACGCGAAGGCGAAGAGGACCAGCCTCCGTCCGAGGGCGGAGGGGCCATGCGTCCGGAGCGCACCGACCGCGATCCCTTTCGCCTGTATGGCGTGAACGTGATTCTGGCGCACGGCGAACGCGAAAAGTGCCCGGTAATTTTCGAAACCATTCCCACCTACGCGAATCTCTTCGGCACCATTCATCGCAGCTACGACACGCGCGGCGGCTGGAGCTCCGATTTCATGGACTTGCGCGGCGGCTCGCTGCTGCGCGCCGATGGCGGCTATCTAGTGATGTACGCGCTCGACGCGCTGACCGAAACGGGCGTCTGGCGCACGCTGAAACGCACGCTGAATCACGGCAAGCTCGAAATTCAGCCGGTCGATGTATTTTTTCCCTTCAGCACCGCGGCGCTGAAGCCCGAGCCCATTGACGTTCACGTGAAGATTGTTCTGATCGGCGATCGCGACATGTACGAGCTGCTTTACGACTTCGAAGAAGATTTCCGGAAGATTTTCAAGGTGCGCGTCGAATTCGACGAAGAAATGAACTGGAGCGAGGAAATTATCCGGGATTACGCCGGGCGCTTGCGCAAAATCGCCAACGACGAAAATCTCTGCCCTTTCGACCGGACGGCATTCGCCGCAATTCTCGAGCACGGCGTGCGGCTGGCCGGACGCCGCGGAAAAATCACTGCGCGATTTTTCGATCTGGCCGACCTCGCGCGGGAAGCTTGTTACGTGGCGCGCAACCGGAACCAAGCCGTGGTGACTGCGGCGCACGTCCGCGAGGCGTTGGACGCCAAAGTGGAACGGCACAACCTGACGGAAACAAAAATCCGCGAGATGATCGATCAAAACCTGCTCTTCATTGATACCACCGGCACACGCGTCGGGCAGGTGAACGGCTTGAGCGTGCTTGAAATCGGCGGTTACGCTTTCGGCAAGCCCGTGCGCATCACGGCTTCGGCTTCGCTCGGCAAGAGCGGCCTCATCAATATCGAACGCGAGTCGAATTTGAGCGGGCGCTTCCATGACAAAGGCGTGCAGATTATTGGCGGCTACCTCCGCCGGACTTTCGCGCAGGACAAACCGCTGTCGCTTTCCGCGAGCCTTTGCTTCGAACAGTCCTACTCCGGAGTCGACGGAGACAGCGCGAGCTCCACGGAAGTTTACGCTTTGCTTTCCGCGCTTTCCGAGCTGCCCATACGCCAGGAGCTTGCCGTCACTGGTTCGGTTAATCAGCAGGGAGACATTCAGCCCATCGGCGGCGTGAATCATAAGATTGAAGGCTTCTACGATGTTTGCAAATTGAAAGGCCTCACCGGAAAACAAGGCGTGCTGATCCCCGCGGAAAATGTGGACGACCTCATGCTCCACGACGAAGTGATCGAAGCCGTCGCCAAAGGACAATTTCACATTTATCCCGTCGGCACCGTCGAGCAGGGCATCGAAATTCTCACCGGCGTGAGTGCCGGAAAGCGCAATCCCTCTGGAAAATTCCCTGCTGGCACGGTGTACGCCAAGGTGGATGCGCGTCTACATGGGATGGCTCTCACGCTGCGCAAGTTCGGGCATTAGCTTCAGCGGTTACCAAATTCCCGATTCACCCCGCTTGACCTCCTAAGCGTAACCTTGACATAAATAAAGACATAGCATAGGAACAAGCATTCCTTGACAACTGAAATCATAGTGATATCATTCCGATATGACAGTAGGAGGAAGCCATGAAAGAGAAACCAGCCTTTTCACTTCCCGGCGGCCTGATGTTAGTTGTTCTCTTGGCCGCAATCGCCGGAACGTTCTTTTTTTTCATTAGCTCGGCGCAGAACGAAGTCGTTGGCGGCACGATTATCGCGGCCATCGCTTTTGTAATTGAGATCATTTGCCTGAAGGGACTCTTGATTGTGAATCCCAACGAAGGCCAGGTGCTGCAACTTTTCGGGACCTACGTTGGCACCCTGCGCAATCAGGGATTTTTCTGGGTGAACCCATTCACGAACCGCAGAAAGATTTCGTTGCGCGTGCGGAATTTCGAGACTTCCAAATTGAAGGTGAACGATCTGGAAGGCAATCCCATCGAAATTGCCGCAGTGGTGGTGTGGTACGTGATCGATTCGGCGGAAGCGGTCTTTCAAGTGGACAGCTACGAGAACTTCGTGCAGGTGCAAAGCGAGTCTGCTTTGCGCACGCTCGCGACTTCGTATGCGTACGATTCGCACGTCGCCGGGCAAATGAGTCTGCGCAGCCACATTTCGGAAACAGCGGAGCAGCTGAAAAAGGAAATTCAGGACCGGCTCACGAAAGCCGGAGTGGAAGTCGTCGAAGCGCGCATCAGCCATTTGGCTTACGCGGCCGAAATTGCGGGCGCCATGCTGCAGCGGCAACAGGCCTCCGCGATTATCGCCGCGCGCCAGACCATCGTCGAAGGCGCGGTGAGCATCGTGCAGATGGCGCTCGATCAGTTGTCGGAGCGCAAGGTGGTGGAACTCGATCCGGAGCGCCGGGCGGCCATGGTGAGCAATCTGCTGGTGGTGTTGTGCGGCGAGAGGAGCCCGCAGCCGGTGGTCAACGCAGGATCGCTTTACACGGGTTAGAACATGGCGGAGCGCAAACCATTTCTACTGCGGCTTGATCCCGCGACGCATGACGCGCTGGAGCGCTGGGCCGCCGTCGAATTGCGAAGCCTCAACGCCCAGATCGAATATCTCCTGCGGCGCGCACTTCAGGAGGCTGGCCGGACGCCCCGGCCGGCCTCGACTCCTTCCACGCCGGCGACTCCGAATCCGCAAATCGAAGATTGAACGCCGCGACCGCAGGCATAAGGCCTCGCCAAAATCAAACCAGGCGGCGCATCTGAAAGTTAACTTCCATAATCTTGCCGCCTCGCTCGATCAGCAATTTGTATTTGTGGCCGACCTGGCGGAAAAGATCGCGGATGGAGAGGAGGGTGAGGTCCGCGGCGGGTTCGTCGTCGATTCCCGAAATAATGTCTCCAGATTGAACTCCAGCGTTTGCACCGGGCGTTCCCGGCTGCACCTGCACGACTTCAAACGTCTTGAGTCCGGCGCCTTTGGCCACGATCGAAAGCCCGCTCATGTCTTCTTCTGCGAATTTGTTGATTTGCAGATTCGCGTCGAGGATCAGCCGCTGATGCGGAAAGTCGAAAATCACGGTGAAGCGCCGCAGGAATCCACCGCCGATGGAACCTGCGACACTTTTGTCAACTCCGGGCAGGCCCTTCTGAGAAAATGCAGCTACTACATCTTCGACGACGTAAGCGCCCAGCTGAAATCCTTTCAAGCGGCCGAGAAAAATCTTGGAGCCGCCGTCGAGCGAAGGATATGACGCGGCAGCAGCCCTAAAATGCGTGGCCGAAATGCGGTGCGCGTCGGTGTAGGCGCTGAAGAACATCACGGCGGCATTGAGCGCCGTGTTCACCTCGAAATCCGCCTCGAGCAACTTTTGCCCCGGAATCTGAAACTTTGCGCGCACCAGGGGAACGTTGCCGGCGAATTTGAGCGGCAAACTCTTGCCTTGCCCCGTATAGGTGTAAATCGCCGGATCGTAGAGCTGCACGGTTTCACGCGCGTAATCGACCACAACCACAACTCGCGCGAAAAAGTCCGCACCGAGCGTTCCTTGATATGGGATTCCCAACTGCGTGGCGAAATCGCTTCTCGGGGATACTGGAAGCAGATCCATCGGGAGTTCAACTCCCGGCAGATTCAGAAAGCAATTATGGATGGCGGCGGGCGGTGCAGCCGAATCGGAATCTGCGGGCACGTGGCTCGGATCGGCGTTGGTCGGATTGCCGCTTGAATCGAGCTCGAAAAAAGAGGGCTTGCCTCCATTGAGGCTGACGGGAAGAAAAATCAGGTTGTCGGAGAATTGCGCCGGAATCTGCGCTGCGTTTCCGCCGAATGAAAATCGCGCTGGGGCCAGGTTCTGCGATGGCGCACTTGACGCCGACTGGCCGTGAGGACGCGCTGGCTGGACTGCGAGTCCGGCGGCCAGCGCGAGCACGAATACGAGAAAGATTGCGCACCGCTGCTTCATTCAGCCTCCCGATGGCCCTGCCTTTGCAAAATGTGAGACGCAATCCTGCGACTCAGGGTTGTGGCGCCAGATACCCTTCGCGCGCGAAAATGCGCAGCGCCGGCCGCTTTCCCTCGGCCGAAGCAGGCTGGCCGCTGGCATCGATAACCTGGACCACGAGCGGACGGAATTTCCCGTCATGTTCCGGAGCGATGCCGAGCACGTACTGATGCCGCAGCTCCGCGGCGATCTCGCGGTACATGGGAACAAAATCCTTCGGCGATTGCGGAAAAAATACGCGCCCTCCCGTTATGATTGCGAGCGACCGCAAGACCGCATCCGCCTTTTCAAAACTGAGCGGGTTTTCATCCGTGCGCGCGGGTGCTTCATTTTTCTTTTTCGCGCTCTGGCGAAGCGAGCCGCCGAGCGCAACCGTAAAAATCACCACGTCCTGCGCGCGAAGTTTTTGCACCAGCGCGTCCCAATGCTCCGGCGGCGACGAATCGAGCCCGGTGGTGAGAACCACGAGCGCTCTCTTGCCCGAGACTGGCGCCATCCAATCCACAGCGGTTGAGATCGAATCGAAGAAATTCAGTTCGCCGAATCCGAGAGTATATTGAATTTTTCCGAGAGCGGACGCAAGCGCGCCTTTGTCGCTGGTGAACGCGAGGATTGCGTGCGGTGCCTGATCGTAGGTGGCGAGCGCAACCAGATCATCCGGCGCGAGCCCGTCCAAAAGCGCGAACGCGGCTTGCAGGTGCTGATTGTGAATCAAATACACCGCTGGACTCGTCTCCACCATCACGAGCACTTGCGCAGGGGCCTCCACGGGCGCGAAAAAAAGAACAGGTTTCTCCACACCGCCATCCAGCACGCGAAAGCTTTTTTGACCGAGACCGCTGACAAATTCTCCGCGCTTATCGAGCACGCTTACATCCACCTTCACAATCTCGGTGGTGGTCTGAATGGGATGCTGTGCGGGAGGCGCAGACTCCTGCGCGCGGGATGATGGCAGAGCAAAACAGAAACTGCAGATGACGGCTGCGACAATTATATGTAGCCGCGGCGCCGGCGATTGCGAATTACTGAACGTAAGAGTCAAAGTAAACGCCGCCCGCATCTTTCCACCAGCCGCTGACGCTGGTGTGCAGATGGCGCGTGAAGACGTCGGGCTTGATCAATCGCAGCCAGTCCGTGGAGGGCGGATTCGCCTGTTTCGACTCCTTGGCGGATTGCTGCATCTGCAGCACGAAGCGGGCCGCGACCTTGTCCCACGGAATTCGGGTCATGTCCGCGCCGCTGAGTCCGGTCAATTTTTCCGGCAGAAGGGCGCGCATGCGAATAAATTCCGCATTGGAAAGCACCGAGCCCTGCGGGGCTGGGGCTGCGGCCGAACCGGCATTCAGGCGCTCGACGGCCTCGCGCACCATGGCTTTGCGCGGCGCAACAAAAAGCATTTGGGGTGCCACCGCGACGTAATAAAACGTACGGCGCTGTTCGCTCGTAGCCGGATCAGTGGCGGGAAACGACAAATCCAGATAGGTTGTCGTCCCCGCGGTATCTTCCGCGGCAATTTTCTTGCCGAGCGTGGCGCGCAGCACTCGCAGTACGTCCTGCGGTTTCTGAATCGTCAGCGCGAAAAGTTGCTGCGATGTGCCGTCCGCGGTATACGAACTCTCGGAAGCGACTTCACCGGTGAAAAGCTGCAGCGCATCGCTGATGGACATGCCTAAAAAACTCTGCGCCATCATCTCCGCGCCCATCACACCCTGCGCCTGCTGCGGTGTAAGCGCCGAGGTCACCGCTCCGTGAAGCAACTGATAAGTCGCCGCAAGATTGAAGCGCGTCATACTGAATCCCGATCCGGAATCGAGAATGGACTGCGTTTGAAATGCCGCTGCGCTCGTGCCGGCCAGATCGAAAAGGCTTGGCGAGGATGTGTCGCCGAGCACCGCGCCGTGAATCCGCGTGGCCTCTCCGGCAAAACTCACTCCGCCGCCGAGCACGTGAATCTTGTCGAAATGCAGATTGCGCGCGACCTGGCCGACGGGCTTGTCTTTCTGCTCCTCGGGCATCACTTTGTCCACGTCTGGAATCCGGCCAAAATATTCCACGGCCGCGTCCGTTCCGATGTAGGAATGGATCGCCTGGTACTCGGGAATCTGCGTCACCGATGCCGGCGCTTTCGCAGCCCCGCCAAAACGCCCGATGAGATCCTCGATGGCTTCCTTCTGATCGGCGAAGACAAAATAACTTCCCGCTCGCGCACTGTATGAGACGTTCGTGGCGTCCGTACCGTCCGTTCTGACCTCCACGGACGTTCCGTTGAAATCGTAAGTCGTGATTTGCGGCGGCGTCTTGCCGGCGCCCTGACTGGCCTTTTTCAACTTCTGGATCAAGTCGTTCTTGCCCGTCGCATCGTATACGAAGAAGAAACTGGAGTGACGAGGTGCGCCGGCTGTTGTGGAATCCGGCGTGGCCGAGCCGGCTGCCGGCGTCTTCAACATGGCTCCCAGTGCGGCAGCATTATCGAGCAAGGACAAAACATCGGAGAGCGAAACGATGGTAGCCGCATTTCCAGGTTTCTTCTGGCTGTTCTCGAAACTAGCCGCAAGCGCCTGCCGGAAGGGTTCAAAACCAGGATCATCGAGCAATTGCAGCACGTGGTTCTTTTTCTCAGCATCCGCCAGGAACGCCTTGCCGCGCCAATTCATGTAGAAAACTGTGGAGGGCGGCAGCCGGTCGGCGATCGAAACGGTCTGCGCGGAGAGGACGCCACCCGAGAAAAGGAAAGCCAGGAGAGCGGCACAGATCGAAACGCGCCAGCGCGTTCCACCGCCGTGACGCGCAGAACAAGCTGGAGTACCGGAAAGGGCTCTTCGTTTCGTATTCACGCCCGCTCCTCTTGTGCAGGATTTTTTCGCGAAACGAATTCTTCGAATCTTACGCTCGCCGATTCCGATCCCCGCCATGCGCTACTTGCCGGGCGGCGTGCTGGACGGCGTCGAGGGCGGAGGCGCGTTCGCCGACTTGGGCGTGCTCAAATATCCCTTGGCGTGATCCTTGGTGAGATCGAACACCACGATCTCGTAGGGAGCGCGCGCGCCCCGCACGTAAAACTGAATGGGCTCGCCGACAGTCCGGTCCTTCTTTTCGATGCTCTTGTCGTCGGCCACGACATTCAATGTGTATTTGTATTTCTTAGTATCCACTTTGCGGAGGAGCACCTGAATGGGGCCGACGTGCTCGGGGCCCTTGGAGGCTTTATTGAGATTGAATTCGAAGATGTCGCGTTCGCCGAGCCGCTTCAGCTCTTCCACTTCGTCGTGGTTGCGCGCGATCAGGCCGCTCTGCACGCCGAGGTCGCCGACAGTGCTCTGCAGTTTGTTTTTAGTAGCCTCGAGGTCTGCCTTCGTGGCGGCCACGTCGCTCTTGGTGCCGCTGAGTTCGGTGGCAACCTGGCCGAACTTTGTGGAGGTGTCCGATTGCACCTGGCCAATCTGCTGGCGAAGTTGCTGGTCGCTTTCCTGCTGGGATTTCTTGATGTTCTGCGCCAGACTTCGCGCGCGGGCAAGCTCATCCTGAGTCAAGCCGAGCTTTTGAGAGGTAACGTCGAGCTGGCCTTTCAAGTCTGCGATGCGAGAGTTGGTTTTGTCGAGCTCCGCCGCCAGCGCCTGAGTCTTCTTGTCCGCATCGTCCAAGCCTTTGTGGAACGTCTCGCGCGCGGAGTAGCCAGCATACAGCAGATAGCCCACGAGCGCGAAAGCGACAACGAAAAGCAGCATCACCCAGCGCGGCAATCCTTCCGGTTCGGTAACAATCTCGGTATGCTCAACAGGCGCGTTCGGCGTCAAACTCATCAGGAGATCTCCTTCCGTGCGGCTCGGCCGCTCGACACAGCACGAAATTATGGCTGACGCTTGGCAGGAAGTCTATCCCCGTCGAATCCCCCTGTTGCCTGATTTGCTCTTGCCCCGCGGCCATTCCGCCTGGACCGTCGTCGTCAAGCCGCCGCGCGGCGTGAATTCTCCGGTGACGCGAAACCACGCGGGATGCACGGCGGCCACGAAATCACGCAACATGCGATTCACCGCGTTTTCGTAAAAGATTCCGAGATCGCGGTAAGCGAGCAAATACATTTTCAGAGATTTGAGTTCGAGGCAGAGCTTCTTCGGTTCGTACTGGATCGTGATCGTGCCGTAGTCCGGAAGTCCCGTCTTCGGACAGACCGAAGTGTATTCCGGAAATCGAATCGTGATTTCATAGCCGGGAAAATGGTTGGGCCAGGTCTCCAGGTTTGGAAGCTTGGCGTCAATCCCGGCCCGCGCGTGCGCCGCAGTGTAGTCAGGCATGCAAATTCCTTTCGGCAGGTATTTTACACGCGCGAGAGGCGCGAGCGCGAAATTCTCAAACTTGCTCCGGCTGGAAGTTTTCGGTATTCTGCACCGGAGTTTCCGGGGACCCGATTGAAATGATCTGCCCGCAGTGTCGCAGCGCCAATTGCTTTCGGTCCCACCGTGAGGGCGCGCTGGATTTCACCTTCACTCTGATGGGCTTCAAGCCGTGGCGATGCCACTCTTGCGATCGCCGCTTTTACGCCAAACGCGTAGCGCTCGGTTTCCATCGTTACGCCCATTGCCCGCGCTGCGGAAATTTCAATCTCGAACGAATTTCCCGCGAACGCGTGGACGATGGCACCGCCATTACCTTGAAACGCTGGCTGGGTTTTCCGGCCTACCGCTGCGACCCTTGCCGCGAGAGGTTTTTCAGCATTCGATTGTTCCAGCGCATCGTTCCTTCGGAGCTCGTCGAGGAAAATCCGGAAGCAGCGGAACCATCTTGAATCCCTGATTGAGCAAGTTTTACGAACTAGACCAGATAATACAATTGTTGTTGATCTGCTCCGACCAGCTCATTTTGCCGGCAATGCTCACAAGGATTAGGCCCCAAAAGGTCGTACACATGGCGGACGGCCTTGAGAGTCGCGGAAAATGTTTGTTGCTCTTCGTGGAAAACGCGGTCAGCCGGCAGCCAATCTTGAAAATGCAAACGGTCCATGGCCCCCGCAAATCCCGAGCGAACTCCACAGAGCAGCACGGTGACCCCGTTCCGCTGCATATCGCGCAGAAAGTGATCGAAACGGTCCATGGAAACCATGTCGGGATTGCGCGCACGTTTCACGCGCAAAATAACGAAGCGAATCTTTTCGTCCTGCGTCCGCCGTTTCAGCATATCGAACAAGTGATCAAGTAGCGGCGCTGCGCCGAAGAAAAGCTCGCCTTCCAGGTCGTACAGAAGCATCGATGTACAAACCGGATCATTCGGCAGCCGCTCGCGAAGCACGCGACCGTTGCTGATTGTCAATTCTGAAATGTGCAGAAGCGCGGCGCGCGGGACGAACAAAAGAATCGAGAGCCCCACGCCGATTAATATGGAGAACTCAACGCTGATGAATATCGCTGCGAAAGCCGTAATCAAAACCAAAGCCGCATCGTACCGTGAGGCCCGCATTGCATAGTTCAACCGCTTCCAATCCACCAATCTGGCGGCGGTAATTACCAGCAGCCCGGCCAATGCAGCCTTGGGAATGTACCGTGCGTACGGCGCCAACGCGACCACCACCAGTGCAACCGTCCCCGCCGCGAATACCCCGGAGAAACGGCTCACCGCTCCTGCTTGGAAATTGATCGCCGACCGAGTGAGCGACCCCGACCCCGGCAAGCATTGAAAAAATCCCCCCGTTAAGTTGGCCACGCCCTCCGCAAAACATTGCCGGTTGTAATCAAGCTTCTGTCGTGTGGTGTTCGCGATGGATTTTGCGATGGCCAGTGCTTCGAGCAATCCCAGGAAAGCGATGGCCAGCGCGCTGCCCGACATTTGTCTTATCCACCAAAATTGTATTTGCGGCAAATGCGGTGTCGGCAGATCGCGCGGGATGCTCGCGACCGTCGTTATGATTGTTTTCCCATCGATTCCCGGTTTCGACCAACCGAACCATGCCGCCACACCCGCTATGACAACCAAGGACACGAGCATGTCAAATTGGGGTAAACGATATTTGCGCACCAGGTATCTCAGCGCGACGGCCAGCACGATGGTGGACAGTCCGATTCCAATGGCACGGGGATTCACGTGGCCGCCATTCACGGTCAACCAAATGCGGTAAAGAACATGCTGCAATCCCGTGCCGCGGTCGGGCATTCCAGTCAAGTTGCCAATCTGGGTGATGGCCACCAGCGTGCCCGCGCCGGCCATAAATCCAATCACCACGGATTCAGAAATGTAACGTGTCAAGTCGCCGAGCTTGAATACCGCGACTAGAATCTGTATGCACCCAACCATAATTCCGAGCAGAAACATGGCTTGGTATGCTTCCATGTGCGAACCGGTGCTGAAGAAAGCCAGCGCGCTGAAGACGACCAAGGAAATTGCATTGGTTGGGCCATTGATCAGATGGGAGGACGAACCGAGAATCGACGCCACCAGCGTAATCACGATCGCGGAGTAGAGACCAAAGCGGGGATCCACTCCCGCAATCAGCGCGTAGGCCATGGCCTGTGGCAGCGATATGGCGGCGACGGTTACTCCCGCAAGCAGATCCTTTCGGACTTTCCCCCACGAATAGTCGAACTTCAAGTGTGACTCTCCCTTTCCAGGTCCCGGGCAAAACAGCAGAATCCGGAGTACACGGCGACTGGGTCTGGCCAACTACATACCCAAGGATTCGTGTCGCATCCGATGCAACGGGCCGTTCGATTCATCGGACGGCCCGGCACCACCCATTGGATTAACTTTCCTACTTCGCCGTCGTTAAGGAATGACGTAGCGAAGGTCGATGTACTCCAGGAACGCGTGCGCGTTTCTCGGGGCCCCGCTCGAAACGGACCACGGAGTGCGCTCCACCCAGGAGGACTGCGTTATGAATTGTAGTTTCCCGTGCGTGGGGCTTCCCCAGATCGTGTGGGTGAACCCAACGGTCGCTTCCTGAAACGACTTGTTGTTCGTGTTGGCCGAGCCCGGGAATCCGAAACCGGTGCAGAAGAAGCCGGACGCGCCCAGGCAAGAGGGAGCGGGCGTCGCGGAGCTGGCCACGGCGCCTCCGAAGTTGCGCTGGAAGTACGCGCCGCTGTAGTAGCCGTCGAACTCAAAGCGCGGCGTGAGCTGCCATTCAAATCCGGCGACGCCCGACCCGGAATGAATGGGCGAAAGCGACCCGTCGGCTTTGACGATGGCATCGGGGCCGAGAGCGCCGATGTAGCGGCCATTGCCCGCGCCGTAAAACGTGTTGGCAATCAAGTGGACGTTGTGCAGCGCCTCGAAGTTCAGATTGACCGAGCCGGAGCCTTCGGTGATCGCATTCGTATTGTTTGGCGTCACCAGGTCGTTGGACACCTTGAAGCTGCGGATCAAGCCTGCCGCCTCCAGATGGAATGCGTGCCCGCCGGGTTTCCAATCGAAAGCGCTTTTGACGATCACGTCAGGATGCAGGTTGGGAATCGCGGGATTGGTCGCTGCTGCGGTGCCGTTGGTAGCGCCGCTGCCGTTGTCGAACTGCCCGGAGAAGTAGGTGCTGGGAAAAACGACGGAGCTCGGCGAGTACTGTTGAGGATTTTCGAGAGAAAAACCAATCGACCACCAATCGGCCGGATGATAGATCAGGCGGAAGCCGGCCTGCCGGGAGAACACGAGTCCCGCGAAGTAGTTCGTGTCCAAACGATAGCCGGTGAAAACGTCCGACGGCATCGATGAGAGGCCCGCACGGTTCGGAGTCAGCAGCGACCAGGTCTGGCCACCGAGCACTTCCCACTTCCCGTGCTTGATGTCGGCGAAGGCCAAACGCAAACGGAAGGTGCCGCTGTTCGTCGTTGTATATGCGTTCGGCGGCTGGAAACCGTTGAAGTCGGATTCCACGTATCCCGTCAGACTCGTGGAGTCGCTAACGTTGGCGTCGATCTTCATCGACAACCGGGACGTCTGGGCCGTGGCCCGAAATTCCGATAGAGCCGCGAGCGGAACCTGATTGTTGAATGGTATTGCGCCAAAACTCGTGCCCGTTCCGCTGCCAATATCGCTGCTACGGAAAATTCCGAGAATGTCCGCCCATCCTCCAGGCGTCAGTTCTGCATTCCCGATTTTCCAGGTCAAGGGCGCAGGGCCTTGTTCGCCCGTCTTCTGCGTTCCGCCGGATTGCGGAGCAGGAATAGCCGCAGGGAGCGCAGCATTCGCAACCGGCTGCGATGCATTTGACGCTACGGCTGGGCCCGAAGCGGACGCTGCAGTCGCGATTGCGGCGGCCGGCTGTTCGGGTGCCGCGTGCAATTCCCCCTCGAGTTGCGCGATTCGTGCTTGCTGCGCTTCGAGCATGGCGCGTTGCGCGTTGAGTTCTTCTCGCAATTGTTCAAGTTCGCTCTCTACTGCAGCACTTGGCGCGCTCGCGACGGTCGCTTTTTTGTCTGGAGCGGGCGCTCCGGTTTCGTCCTTTTTCGTGCCGCCTGTGGCTGCCTTGTCGGTGTCGTCACCCCAGGATGCCAGGGTACTCGGAGGCACGGCAAAGAGCAGGGTGATCACTGTGATTGCAACGATCATTTTTTTCATCGCCATCGCGATATTCTCCTGTTGTTTTTGTCTTGCGAACTTCCACGGGAATGGTCAGTCCGCACCCTTGTCCTAGTCATGGCCATGCTTAGTAAGCCCATTACTCCCATAAAGCCTATTGACTTACTCGTGTTTGCGCCGTCACACTGCACGTCAGCTGCCAGGTTGAGAGTCCCGGCTCAATTTCAGTCCGGGTCCAACGCCGCACAACTCTCCGCATATCGCTGATTATTAAATGTTTAGAGCATGCCTATTCTGGGGGAGAAAATATCTGAGGGCGCGGATCTTGCAACTACTGTGTCTGCGTGCTGAGGTGCAATGATTTGCACACTAGTGCGAACCCCGGTTCTGACTAGAGCATTTCGGCGGGCGGAAAGCGAATACGGGGAGGTGTTGGCCACCTCCCCGCATCCGGGAACGGCCTAAGGCAGGTAGTAACGGAACGAGGTAAAGACCATATTGTCGATTCCGTGCGGGGACGACGGCGCACCCGATCCGTTCACTCCAGACCAGGTATTTTTCACCAGGTAGGAGTACTGCGGTCCCCACTGAATACGGCCTTTGTCTCCGTTGTAGATGCGATACCAGAAGCCCATCGTGCCTTCGATGAGGTTCCGTGCATCGCCAGCGCAGTTGGAGAGCGACCCGGGAAGGAAACCAGTCGATCCCAGTACGCCCGTCGTGTTGGGCGGGTTGCCCGGCGTCGCGACAGGCAGCGGCTCAATAAAGCAGCCGTCATTTCTGAAAGCGGGAGAGCCGTATCCGGCCGTTCCCGCCTTGCCCGTAACGAGGTTGGTGTAGGAGTACGACGCACGGCTCGAATACTCGCCGCCGATGTTGAAGTAAATGTCCATCTTCGGTGTGGGATGCACCTCGAGCGTGCCAAGTGCTTGGTAGTTTCTCAGCAGCGCGAGTGTCCCATCTGGTCGTACGGTTGTGTCCGGCAAGCCGGCGGTGCCATAACGGCCGATTCCGCTCCCGCCCAGGACGTGTATGCCCGCTTCGATCTTCTTGTTTAAGAGGGGCACGCGGGCGTTTGCACCAATTCCGCCACCGGTTCTTGAGTCGTTAAAAGCACCGGCAGTTGGGTTGGTCGAACCATTGAAGGGCCCCGAGATTCCGCATGGCGTCGCTGGAATGTTGACTGGCGGATTGTCGGGGTCTGAGCCGGGGAGAGTCGACTCGCCGGCTGAATTGACCGGGAAGTTATACCCGCCGTTTGCGTAGTAGCACGGGTAAGTCCGATCCCGGAAGGTTGAAACCACTCCGAAAACTTCGTAGTGTCCCCAGCCCGGGTCGATTGCCGCCTTGAATACAAAGTCCGGCGTCTTGTTGTATGCATAAGTTCCGGTTGGGTTGTAAAGTCCGGAACTTAGGCCGGCAGCGCCTATGAGGAAATTGTTAAACACCGTTGTCGCGATCGTCGGCGTGGTGATACCGCCCTGATTCGCGCTGACGGTGCTAAGAGTGGTGATCGTCGGGTTTCCGTGAACGGTCGCGGTGATTGCAGAATCTTCCACCGAAGCCGCCACCGAAAATTTATCCCCGAAACTCTTTGCTACGCGGAATTGGTATTGCCGCGCCCAGCTGAAACCGACCGTGTACTGTGGATCGATAGTCATGGGCAGAGCTTCCGTGCGGTTCTCCACTCCCTTTCTGGTTTCAGTGATCAAGCTCCACATCTGGCCACCCGTGAAGCTCCAGCCATTGTCGAACTTGGCTTGGCCCCATCCCTGGCGGAGACGCAGCACGTAGCTGTTGCTCTCATTGTTATTCGAAGTGATGCCCGCGCCGAGGAAATCGGTCTCGACGTAGCCTGTAAGCTTAGCTGAGGCGAGTCTGCCCTCCGCCAGCATGCTGAGGCGCGACTGCCGGGCGCTGGCGTTGAATTCCGTCGTCTGGCTGCCCGAGTTTCCCGGGAAGGGCACGTTGTTGAACGGCGTGTTGATGTCCGCGCCGATGGCCTTGTTGCGGAAAACCGTTTCAGCCGCCAGGAAACCACCCGGCGTGATCGTAATTCCCTTGAAGTAAATGGCCTTCGGCGCTTCGCCCGCTTGTCCCGGAACAGCATCGGGATTTGGCGAGCCGTTGGCCGCAGCAACTGGATTTGCCGAAGCCGTCGCGAGACCCGCCGTGCGGCTATCCGGCGCCGAAGACGAGAAACTCTCGCGCGCGGCGGTTTCGGATTTGAGTTCGGTTTCCAGCTCCATCATCTTCTGCTGCTGTTCTTTCAACTGGTCGTTCTGGACCTGAATCTGCCTGGACTGAGCTTCGAGAAGATCGCGAAGCTGCTGCAGTTCATTCTCCAGAGTCGACGGTGTGGCCTTTACAGCCTCGGATTTGGCAGTGGTTGACGCGTCCGCCTTTTTGGCAGCTGCAGTGGACGTGTCGCTTGTTTTAGTGGTTGTATCCTTCTCGTCTCCGGGCCCTGTCCCCGCGAAAGCTGGGGACACGGCGAGGCCTAGAGTCAAAAGCCATGTTACGAGTACTCGCATTCCTTCCTCCTTGAGAGTAGTTGCTGCACCGAATAGACATGTTGGGGTTTGAAAGAGTCGCAACGCCTGGTGGAATCGAAGCTCGGTCGGTCGAACGAGCAGAACTCGGACGTACGCATTCCCTGGATTTCGTCCCCCATAGCGCCTGTCGGACTTACAAATTGCAACTTGAGCCGTTCCGGAGGGTCACCCCGGTCGCGACCTAGAATTGCGAACAATCGTCGCGGAGCAGAGACCTTATGCGGTCTACTTGAACACTCTGTGACAGGAATGTTAATTGTAGGTTACAACCCGCCAAGTGAGAGTAGGTACATATACTTATGGTAGAGTCCCAGCCATACGGCAGTGCCAAAAGCCTCGAAAGGAAGGGTGCAAGCAATGTGCGCACGTCTCGCCCGGCTCGTCACCACGGTCCTCTGGACATCTTTTGCTGCGGCACTCTTTCTCTCATCGCAGGCCTTAGCCCAGAAGGTCGCTACGCCTTCCGCAACATGGCGAGCTCCCGAGGAGCGCACCGCTCGCGCATTCGAAGCCGCGCGCGCAAATCCGCTCGAGCTCCACGCGTTCCTCGTACGCATGCCCAAGGGCGCCGACCTGCACAATCACCTGAGCGGCGCGGTATATGCCGAGTCTTGGATACGCGCGGGCGCCAAGGATAATTTGTGCGTGGATCTGGCTACGCTCTCCTTTTTCAAGACCGAAGCCATGACCAAAAGCATCCCGCCCAAGCCGGTGTGCGGCGAAGGCAAGACGCCTGGCGAGCAGGCTCTCGCAAATCAAAGCCTCTACGACGCGCTCATCGATTCTTTTTCCATGCGCGGGTTCGTGCCCGCGCCCGGCGTCACGGCCCACGACCATTTTTTCGCCACCTTCGCGAAATTCGGCGGCACTGACCATCGCCATCTCGGCGAATGGCTCGACGAAGTGGCCACGCGCGCCGCGGCGCAGAACGAGCAGTATCTCGAGCTCATGCACACGCCCAATTTCAACCACGCCGCGTCGATCGCAAAAGAACTTGGCTGGCATGATGATCTCGCGCAATTCCGCGACGCCTTGCTCGCGCATGGCCTGCGCGACGACATTGCCGTTGACCGCAAAGAGATTCGACGATGCCGAAGCGTTGCGCAACGAGCGCGAACATTGCGGTCAGCCGGATGCGACTCCTGCGTGCGCGGTACAAGATCCGCTTTATCTATCAGGTCTTGCGCGGCTTCCCCAAGGAGCAAGTTTTCGCGCAGACGCTGCTCGGCTTCGAAGTCGCCGCAGCCGATCCCCGCGTAGTGGGCATCAACTTCGTCATGCCCGAGGACGATGTACACCTCCATGACCGATTACGCCCTGCACATGCGCATGGTCGGCTACCTTCACAGCGTGTATCCGAACGTGCACATCACCTTGCACGCCGGTGAGCTGGCTCCCGGCCTCGTTCCGCCCGGAGGACTTTGCTGCCACATCCGCCTCGCCGTCGAGGAGGCCCACGCCGAGCGCATCGGCCACGGCGTGGATGTTCATGTACGAGGATCGTCCCTACGATTTGCTGAAGGAAATGGCCGCACGCCATGTCCTGGTGGAAATCAATCTCACCAGCAACGACATGATCCTCGGCGTCAGTGGCAAGGACCATCCCTTTCCCATCTATCGCAAGTCCGGCGTGCCCGTCGCGCTCTCGACTGACGACGAAGGCGTTTCGCGCATCGACCTCACGCACGAATACGTTCGCGCCGTAGAATCCTACAATTTGAGTTACGAAGATTTGAAGCAGATGGTCCGAGCCGGCGTCCAACACAGCTTCTTGCCCGGCCCCAGCCTCTGGAGCGCGCCCGATATCTTCACGCGCTCCGCTTCGGCGTGCTCGCGCGACACACTCGGCGCCGACAAACCATCTCCCGCGTGCGCGAATTTCCTCAAGTCCAGCGAAAAAGCCCAGCAGCAGTGGGAGCTCGAACGCCGCTTCCGCGCCTTCGAATCCACCAATTGACAAGGTTTGAATGTAGCGCCGCGGTCTTCAGCGCGGCAGCCTTGCAGATTCGGACGTATGTGAGGCACCTACTTGCGCGGGAATTTCGCTCGTGCGAAAATTACACACGTTCGATCCACGCAGGGGCGGTATCGTCTAGGGGCTAGGACGCCAGATTCTCAATCTGGTAACCCGGGTTCGATTCCCGGTACCGCTACCAATTTGCAAACTCCGCACTCGTGCACCCGAATCACTTTGGAATTATGTTCAGCGAATGAAATAGGGGGATTTTTCTGCTCTCAGCGCTTCCCCAAATCGTCGAGCGGAGGAATAGACGACGGCGGTGTGAGCGCAAGCTCGGGCGGCTGTTTTCCGGATTGGATTGCCGTGACCAGCATTTCCATGGCAAGCGTGGTATTGGGCGGGCAGAACACGGTGGCGGCCAGCAAACCTTTGCGCACGTACTCCTGGCCGGTCTTCGGCAGGCCGTCGCAGCCGGTGAACGGCAAACGAAGCCATTTTGCGCGCACGCGTTCATCGGTTTCTTCCTGCATGGCTTTTCTTGCGCCGAGCGCCATGGAGTCGTCCTGCGCGCTCACCAAATCAACCCGCTGTTTCTGCGAAGTGGACAACTTCATCCAGGACGCAACGGCGCGTTGCGCGCTCTCCTCCGTCCACTGCGCTCTCAATGTGATGACGCTGATGTTGGCAGGCTTGGTTTCCTGCATTCCCACCGTTCGTTGCCTGGCGGCCGAGTTGTCCGACGGGCCCTGGATGTAGAGCACGGCGCCGCCGTTCGGAAGAAGCGCGGCGAATTGCTGGCCCTGCATGCGCCCAATCTCCAAATGGTCCGAGCTTACGGCGAAGATGGCCGAGCGGGCCGTGCGCCGAAGCTCGCGGATGTAATCCGCTTCCTGATTGATGACCACCCATCCGATCATGGCTGCCACCGCGGCCCGGGCCGCTTGTGGCAGAGCCGTCGAACCAACGGGCTCGAAGATAATCGCGTTCGGGCGCGAAGCCTCCGGCGCATGGATCGCGCTCAATATCTGGCCGCCCTGCTTCACCGAATCGTTGTCCGCGTAAACGATCCGCACGCCCGCGCCCAGACGCGCCGCGGTTTCTTCCGCGGCGGCAGCTTGTTCCTGCTGGTAATCATTGTCGTTGGTAGTGAGCGAGACGAAAAAATTCAGTTTTGCCACGGCACCCAAGCTCCCAAGAAATTTAGCCCGACAATCGAACGATAATCAAAAGATACATCGGCTACACCGGCACCGCACTTGGAAAGTCCGCGGGCAGGGTACTTTCAGGACATCGGCTCCGCTGGGGATGTAGAATACCGGCGGCGTTCAACACGAGAGGTGCCATGCCATGTCCGATTATCTGCTGAAGACCGAACCTACAGAATATTCCTTCACCGATCTCCAGCGCGACAAAGCCACGCTCTGGGACGGCGTGAAAAATCCCGTCGCGGTCAGGAATCTCGCGGGGATGGAGCCCGGCGCGCGCCTGGTCATCTATGAAACCGGCGACCGCAAGACCGCCGTGGGCACCGCCACCGTCGTCTCCGTCAAAGTCGCCGATCCGAAAAAGCCGCAGGTCACCATCAAAGCCGGCCGCGCTCTCTCGAAGCCGGTCACGCTCGCGGAAGTGAAAGCCAACAAGCTTTTCGCCGATTCGCCGCTCGTCCGCCAGGGCCGACTGTCCGTCGTGCCCTTGACCGCCGCGCAGTACAAAGCCCTGACCGGCGACTGATTTCGCGCTCTCGCCATTCACCAAGGCAAGAATATTTGTGGGTCGTGGCTTTAGCCACGACATAATGATCCGAGGGCAACCCCGGCTTTAGCCGCTGAAGCTCTTCCGCGGTTTCGTCCACATCCTCCGACCTATTGCGCTTTGCTTTCAATATCTCTAGGATAAACTTGGATGATATTGAAGCGCGGAAAAGACGAGCGCTGGACAGAAGTCAGATTCAACCCGAAGGCAGTTCCACAGAGAATTTCTAATCGCAACAGTCCGTTATTAGAATCCGCCGTAAGTTATTGCAAACAAACGGTTGGCACTTGGTCTAATCGCCGCAAAATCGCGTTTTCCGGCTTACTAACTTTCGGCCGAAAGGGAGTGTCTAATAGCCGCATGACTCAGCCCCGTTTGCGCCTGCTGCTTTGTTGTCTCCTGATTTTTTGCGCGGTTCCTGCATTCTCGTTTGGCTCCGCTTCCGACGCCGTGATGCAGACCATGCAGCAGGAGCTCAAGCGCGCCACGGCCGCGCTCGCCAAATCCGATCCCGCTCCCTACTATCTGAGCTACGCGGTGACGGACACCAATGCCGCCGTGCTCTACGCCGAGAACGGCGGCCTGCTTTTTTCCACCAGCGCGCAACGGCGGCAGGTGGACGTGATGATGCGCGTCGGCTCGGCCGCGCTCGACAACACGCACAACAAAAGCCGCGCGACCGGCATCACCACCGGTTTTCTACCATTGAACGACGACTCGGACGCGATTGCGCGCGTCCTCTGGCAGCTCACCGACCGCGAATACGAGCAAGCCTCCTCCGCGTTTCTCACCGTGAAAACCAACAACGCCGTGCAATCGGAAGAGGAAGACAAGTCGCCGGACTTTTCGCAGGAATCGCCGCAAACTCATATCGGCGCGACGCGGCCTCCCGCTTCGCTCAATCTGAAAGAATGGGAGGACCGCGCTCGAAGAATTTCGGCCGGCTTCCTGAAATATCCCGAAGTGTACGATTCTGCCGTTTCGCTGCAGGTGAGTGACGACCGCAGCTATCTCGCGACCAGCGACGGCACCTCCGTCGAACGCCCCAGCGCCATCAGCCGCCTGGTGATTCAGGCGGAGACGCGCGCCGACGACGGAATGGAACTCATGCGCGTCGAAACTTTCAGGCGCCCTCTCCCAGCGAGCTTCCCTCCGACGCGCTATTGGAGGCCAAGGTCGACAAGATATCGGAGGACTTGAAAGATCTTCGCGCCGCTCCTGCTGCTGAACCTTACGCCGGTCCGGCCATGCTTTCCGGCCGAGCTGCGGCAGTTTTCTTTCACGAGGTGCTTGGCCACCGGCTCGAAGGGCATCGCCAGCGCGACGAGACCGAAGGGCAGACCTTCACGAAAAAAGTAAACCAGCTGGTGCTTCCCGCGTTTTTGACCGTCACCGACGACCCCACGCTCAAGGAATTCAACGGAGTGAAACTCGCGGGATCGTATGATTTCGACGATGAAGGCGTCCCGGCGGAGCGCGTGAACGCGGTGGAGAACGGCGTGCTGAAGAATTTCCTGATGTCGCGCATGCCCATCACAGATTTCGACCATTCGAACGGACATGGCCGCAGGCAGCCCGGATTGATGCCTACGGGACGGCAGGGAAACTTGATCGTGACTTCCACGAACACGGTGACGGACTCCGAGCTGCGGCAGAAATTCATCGAGGAGATCAAGAAGCAGGGTAAGCCTTACGGGCTCTACTTCGACGATATTCAGGGCGGGTTCACCTAACCGACGCGCTCCATGCCGCAGGCGTTCCAGGTGATTCCGGTGATGGTGTATCGCGTTTATGCCGATGGCCGGCCGGATGAACTCGTGCGCGGCGTGGATATCGTCGGGACGCCGCTGCTGTCGCTAAACAATATCATGCTCACCGGAGACAAGCTGCAGGTGTTCAACGGAATTTGCGGCGCGGAGTCCGGGCAGGTTCCCGTCTCAGCTGCTGCGCCGGCCATGCTCTTCTCCGAAATTGAAGTGCAGAAGCGGCAGCGAGGAACCGAGCGCCCGCCGATTTTGCCGCCGCCGGGTTCTGACAGCTCCTTCGGCCGCCGCCAAAACAAAGACGGCTGGAAGGAACCAGCCATGAGCGCCATCAAAAACCACAGCGAGTTTTTTGTGCGGCTTTTGTTAATCGTGTTCGCGGCAATAATCGCTTGCGCGCGGCCATCCACGGCGCAAGAGAAGATCCCGAAGCCTGCTTCGGGGCCTTCCGATCCCACCATCAAAGCCATGCTCGAGGAGCTCGATCGTTCGAAATCGCAGCTCAAGATGGACAACGTGCCGGCGCCGTATTACATCGAGTACCGGCTCTCCGATGTGGAGGAGTTCGACGCCGAAGCTGCGTTTGGCGCGCTGCGCGAGGACCAGCGAGCGCACATACGAAGCGTGCGCGTGGTGGTGCGTGTCGGCGACTATAAACAGGACAGCTACTACCAGCGGGGCATGGGCGTGGTGGATTTTGCGCCGGTCGATCACGATGCGATCGCGCTACGCCGCCAACTCTGGAGCGCCACTGACCGTGCTTACAAAGCCGCCAGCGAAGCGCTCGCGACAAAAAAAGCGGCACTGAGCAAGTACTCCGCCGACCAGCCCTTCGATGATTTCTCCAAGCGCTCCGGCCTTGCAATCCATCGGGCCGCTCGCGAAGCCTCGATTTCGATCGCGAGACGACTGGGAAGAAGCGCTGGCGAAATCGACGGACCTTTTCCGCACGGATCCGCAAATCCAATCGCTCTCGGCCTATGCGCGCTTTCGCGCCGTGAACCAGTATTTCGTGAACACGGAAGGAACGATTACGCGCGAGGGCTACGCTACCTATTATCTGGGACTTTCCGCGGAAACGCAGGCGAGCGACGGGATGCGGCTCGGCCGCTCGCCGTATTACGTCGCTGGCAGTGCCGCGGAATTGCCGGACACGGCCAAATTTGAGGCGGACACGGCGAAGATGCTCCTGACGCTGAAGCAATTGCGCGAAGCTCCTCTCGTCGAAGAAGACTATCGCGGCCCGGTGCTTTTCTCGAACGATGCCGCGAGCGATATTTTCGACAGCATGGTTGGCAGGAATATTTTGGGCAACCGGCCGAAACCCGGGGACTCCGCGCGCACCACCGGAAAATTCTCTTCGAATTATAAGGGGCGCGTGCTTCCGGACTTTTTGACCGTGGTGGACGATCCCACCATGAAAACGTTCCAGGGAAAAACTCTTGTGGGCAGCTACGCAATTGATGAAGAGGGTGTTCGCGCTGCTTCCGTTCCCGTAATTAAGGACGGCATGCTGGTCAATTATTTGCTGGGGCGCATGCCCATCCGCGATTTTCCGGAGTCGAATGGCCATGGCCGCGGCGCGCCCGGGCAGGCGCCCATGCCCAGCATCGGCAATTTGATCGTCGAGCCGAAACAGCCGGTTTCGCCGGAAGAGCTGAAGAAAAAACTGATCGAGATGTGCATGCAGGAAAATAAGCCGTACGGCTATTACGTGGAGACGCTCTCGGGGCAAGATCCGCGCCTGCTCTATCGCGTTTACGTCGATGACGGCCACGAAGAGTTGGTGCGCGGCGCGGTCTTCAACGAACTCGATACGCGCACGCTACGTAACGATTTGACCGCGGCCGGAGACGATCCGCTGGTGAGCAACCGCGAAGGGAATATTCCTACCACGGTTATTTGCCCCTCCATTTTGTTCGACGAGCTCGAAGTGAAACGCACCGAACAGAAAAACGCCAAGATGCCGGAATATCCGCCTCCGGCTCTAACGTCCGGTCATTGATCGTTGCCGCAGGCAGCTTTCATTTCAGGCGGGATTGGGGCGGTAGAGCCAATCCGGTTTCGTAGCGGGCTCGGCGGGAGGCGCTGCATTCGTGGCGGCGATGATTTCGTCCACGATCCTGCGCTCGGGCGATAGCGTGCAGACCGGGTCGGTAAGGGCGGCATCACCGGCGAGAAGAAGCGCCTGGCAGCGGCAGCCGCCGAAATCCTGCGTGCGGCGGTCGCAGCTACGGCAAGGCTCCGGCATCCACTCCTCGCCCCGGAATTTCTGGAAAGCCTCGGAAGAATTCCAAATTTCGCGGAGTGACTGGTCCTTCACGTTTGCAAAACGCATCCCGGGAATAATCTGCGCGGCATGGCACGGGAGCACGTCGCCCGTGGGAGTGATCAGCATGAGTTTGCGACCCCAGCCGCCCATGCACGGCTTGGGGTACTTCGCGTAATAATCCGGCACCACATATTCGATGCGAACTTTTCCGCGCAGGCGAGCCTCGGCTTGTTGCAGCAACGCGATCGAACGGTCAACTTGTTCGCGCGTGGGCAAGAGATTTTTGCGGTTGGCGAAGGCCCAGCCGTAATACTGCACGTGGGCAAATTCCAGGCGGCCGGCGCCAGATTCCTCTCCGAGCGCGATCATTTCTTCCAGGCGATCGAGGTTCTGGCGATGAATCACAAAGTTCAGCGTCAGGGCGATGCGGTGCGCGCGCACCCACTTCACGACTTGCAGCTTTTGCTCGAGCGCTCGGGCGCCGGCAATTTCAGCGGAGGCATCTTCCCGTGCACCCTGAAAACTCAATTGCATGTGATCGAGCCCAGCTTTCACGAGTTCCGCGAGCCGGCGCTCATCGAGCGGCAGACCCGAGGTGATCAAGCTTACGTAGAGTCCAGCGGCGCGAGCGGCGCGAACCAGCTCGACGAGATCGGGCCGCGCAAGCGGTTCGCCCCCGGTGAAATCAACTTGCAAAACGCCCGCTTCAGCGGCCTCTCGCAGCACGCGCGACCATATTTCGGTGGAAAGCTCGCCGCCGCGAGACTTCAGCTCCAACGGATTCGAGCAGTAAACACAGTGCAGAGGGCAGCGGTGAGTGAGTTCCGCGATGAGCGCGAGCGGATTGGGAGTCGTGCTGGTCATTTTTGCGCGGCGGCGCCGTCTTCTGCCGTGAAATCAAGGGCGCGCTGATCGTGAAGCAGCGTGAGATATCCGAGAATGTCCTTTTCCACGCGCTCGGGTACGGCCTTGGAATAAATCTTCTGCAGCTCGGAGATGATTTGCTGGACGGTGTGCCGGCCGTCGCAACGCAGGACGATCTCGAGGCTCGGGCCGTTCAGGCGCAGCGCGCGCTCCGGCATCAACAACATGCGCGGATCGCGATTGGGTTCGCTCAGCCGGCAACCGGCGGCGAGCCGCGGGCGCGCGTGCAATTCGGGATTCATACTTTAGTCCGCCTGTGGCTTGAAAGCTCCGGGCGGCGGCCACCCGGGCGACACGTAAGAAAAATACAGCGCATCAAGCTGAGCCCACAGAATATCGCACTTCGCGCGCAGCGCGCCGAGCGCGAGTTCCTGCTCTTCGCGCGTTCGAGCGCGCTTCACCACCCAGGCTAACGCAAAGTCCGCGTCTGCGGGCGCCTGCGTGAGGCGGCCCTGAAAATAATCGAGGCCGCCCGAAAGCCAGGGATAATATTTCTTAAGTGCGTCCATGCGCAGGGCGATGAGCTTGCCGGAGAAGAGCTCGGTCAAAGAAGAAGCCACAGCTTCGAGAAACGTGCGAGAGCGAACCAGCTCCAGATACCCGTCCACCGCATAGCGCACCGCCGGTAGAATTCCATCTTCTCGTTGCGCCTCCGCACGCGTGAGCCCGGTCGCTTCCACCAGGCGCAACCACTTCTCGATGCCGCCGGGATGCGTGGCGTCACCATCATGATCGAAGATGCGCTTGCGCCAGGCGCGGCGAAAATCGGCGTCGCCGGTGCGCGAGAGAATGATGGCGTCTTTTATGGGGATACGGCTCTGGTAGTAATAGCGGTTGAGGGCCCAAGCTTGGAGTTGGCCGCGCGTAAGCTTTCCTTCGTGCATTAAGAGGTGGAAGGGATGCTTGTGGTGATAGCGCCCCTCTCCGATGGCGTGAAAACGCGCGATGAATTCCGCTTCGGGAAGAAATGATTCAGCGGGCCGCGCGTTCACAGGACAAACTCCATGCCATCGTGCGCGATTTCCCAGCCGGCTTCGCGGACACGGCGATGCTCCGGGCTCTCTTCGTCCAGGATGGGGTTTGTGTTGTTGATGTGAATGAGAACGCGACGGCCGCGACCGTTGCCGGAAAATTGTTCGAGCAAGCCGTCGGCGCCGGAGAGCGGAAGGTGACCAATGGCGCGCGCAGTCTTTCCGGATCCGGTTGCGCGGATGAGTTCATCATCGAGCCAGAACGTGCCGTCCAGGAATACGAGATCGCAGGATTCGGCCACTTTTTTCCAATCCTGATTTTCGCCGGGGAGAGAAGGCGCGAAGAACAGGCGCTTGCCATCGTGTTCGACGAGGAATCCGACGACGGCTTCCTTCGCCGGCAAGTTGCCACGCAGGGCATCGCTAGCATAGTCGGGATAGCTTCCACCGAGAGGAACCGCCGAATAACGGAAGGCCGGAGTCCCGCGAGAATCGCGGCCGACAGGGCCGGCAAATTCCGGATACATCCGCAGGCCAAGCCATTTTGCGGGAGGCGCGGCTCGCTCCAGGACGCGGAACATCGAGTTTTCTTCTCTGAGTATGCGCTGCACCGCTGGCGTGGCGAAAATACTGAGAGGGGTGAATTCGCGCAGGTGAAGCAAACCCATGACGGAGTCGACGTCGGCACTGGTGAGAAACACTCCCGCTATGGGCGACTGACGCGATCCGGCTGGTGGAGCAAGCTCAGGCGCGGCAAGAATCTGCGCGCGGAGGTCCGGCGAAGCGTTCACGAGAAACCATGCATTAGGATTTACGGAGAAGGCGATTTGCGTTTGCGTGCGGAGAACGCCGTGGAATTTGCCTGCGCGCAGACGAGTGCAGTTGGAACAACCGCAATTCCACTGAGGAAAGCCGCCCCCGGCTGCCGAGCCGAGGACATTGACACGCATTCGCGCTAAAGCTCGGCGTTTGCGTAGGAGCTAATTTCGCAGTTCAGGTCAATTTCTTCGTGCTGAGGGGTAACCCATTCCATTGTCCCGACTCCTTTGCCCACTTTTGCGTGGTGGCAACTACCAAAAGTACGAACAAAAGCAAGCCTAACACGGGGAAATGGGCGCGTCAATGGAGCTTCGCCGGCGCAGGCAGATGGAAATAACTCCTTTATTCTCATAGGCGGAAGCCAGACGCGTTTAGGGATTGAGGAAATAGGTAGTCTCGGCGGAGCCAACCGCGGGCGGCGGTATGCTATCTTGGCAAGCGTGGAAACCGAGTTCCCCTGGAGGACTTGAATGGCAACACCGGCGATGCGTCGCAGCGATCGCGTCTCGCTGACCCTGCTGCTGGAGGTTTCCGGCACGGACGGCAAGGGGCAGGAGTTCAAAGAGCCGAGCCGCACGATGATGATCAATCGCACAGGCGGCGTGATCGTGCTCAACCGCGAGCTGAGGGCCGATCAGGAAATAGAGGTGCGGCGGAAAGCGTCGGCGGATTCCCAGCGGCAAGCGCGTGTGCGCGTGGTGGGCCAATTCGGGCAGCAAAAGGACGGATACCTCTACGGGATCGAAATTGTCGATGGAGAAACCGACCTCTGGGGGATCGAATTTCCTGAGATGACGCTGTCGGCCGAGGCCGTTGCGCGAATGCTGCTGGATTGCACGTATTGCAGAGCGCGCGAGGTGGTCTATTTGAACGAAATGGAGCTTCGCGGATTCGAGACCAATCGAGGCATCGCACGGCACTGCAAAACATGCGGCGTGCCGAGCATTTGGATTCAGTCGCCCCACGAGGACGAGAAAAAAGGCGCTTTGCGGGCTGCGCGCGGGCGTCGCGCCCAGGATGGGCCGGAAACGGTTCCGGCGGGCGGAGAGCAACGAGAACGCCAGCGCATGCGCATTCGAACGCGGCTGACGGCGTGCATACGCCAGCCGGAAACGGACGACGAGCTGGCGGTGTGCGAAGATATTTCGCCGGTGGGGATGTGCTTTCGCAGCAAGCGCCGGTACGATCCGAAGTCGATGATCCACGTGGCAGTGCCCTACGCACCTGATGCCGCAAATATTTTTCTTCCGGCGGACGTGGTTTATTCAGAGGAAATGCCGAAAGCGGGGTTATTCCGGCACGGCGTGGAGTACCGGCGAGTAGGTCCGCGGGCGCGGTAAATTTGCCGCGCGGCTAGCCGACCACGAGTGTCGAGCGTTCGCGAGCGCGGCGCTGGAGATATTTCATAGCGATATTCAGGTACACGTTTCCGCTGGGAGTCTCGAAGCAGAGGATGGTCGCCTCGGAATCCTGGCCGGCTTTTTCGGATTGTTCCTGCGTAACTATTTCCGGTGGAAAAACTTTGAATTGGAATCCGCCGTCGTTGAGTTGCGTAACGGCATTGCCGATGACCATGTTGGCGAGCTCGCAGACGGTTTCCGGAACGATGGAAGCCTTGGAATCCACTTCGGTTCCGGTTAGATAACCGGCGACTTGCGCGGCAGCGCTCGGCTCCATATCGAGAATCACGCGGCCTTCAATTTGCCCGCGAAATGTGACGAGCGCGGCGGTGCCTTTCTTACGATAGCCTTCCTCTTCCATGGTGAGGTCCACGATTTTTGCCGGGGCATTCATCATCTCGGCCAACACGGCATCAAGCGAGCCGATGAACGGCTGGATCAGATCCATTCTCATCGCGAGCTTTCCTTTCCGGCGCCGACCGGGGTGGTGACACCGTCATCATTGAGGACATACCGAATGATTTCGTAAAGAGCGTCGGCCTTCACCGGCTTCTGCACGAAATGGCGCGCGCCCTTCTGCAGAGCGGCGAGAATATTGTCCTGATAGCCGACCGAAGAGACCATGACGATGCGAGCTTCGGGATGTTCGTGCACGATGCGCTCGACCGCTTCGATGCCCTCCATCTGCGGCATGGTGATGTCCATGAGCACGATGTCAGGCTTGGTGCGAGCGTATTCGGTGATGGCGGTGCATCCGTCCCCGGCTTCGCCCGCGACCTGGCCGCCGAACGATTCAATCATCTTCGCGAGACTTTTTCGGGCGAAGACGGAGTCGTCCACGATCAGGTAGCGAACCGCCCCACTGTCGTTCTTTCGCGTCAATGCTTCGAACTGTTTCATAACTATCTCCTTCGGGAAGACCCTTCGCCGACGACGGCATCCACAGGGGACGCCGCTGCTAGCTCTGGGTCAGCAGCGGGCCGGTCCGGCGCACACTTGGATTGCAAAACGCTTGCGAGATTCGATAGCGAGACAACGCGGGCGGCAAAACCGCGCGCAATTGCGGCGCGAGGCATGCTGTCAACGACGCAGGTATCCGGGCTCTGGGCGATGGTCATGCCACCCGCGTCGCGCAGAGTGCCCAGGCCGACGGCGCCATCGTCACCCATGCCGGTCATCAGCACGCCGATGGAGCGGTTGCCGAATTCCTGGGCCACGGATTGGAACAGGACGTCGGCGGACGGGCGGTGGCCATTCACGCGTGGCTGATCGACGAGGATAGCGATATTGCCGTGCTCCATGCGACGAACTTTCATGTGGCGATTGCCGGGGCAAATCAACGCACGGCCCGCGATCAACAAATCGCCTGATTGCGCTTCCTTCACCTCGATGGCCGAGCATTCATCCAGGCGGCGCGCGAACATATCCGTGAATCCTTCGGGCATGTGCTGCACGACCAGAATGCAGCCGGGAAAATCTTCGGGCAGCTGCGAGAAAAGATATTGTAAGGCGTTGGGACCGCCGGTGGAAATTCCGATGGCCACGACGCGCGAAGGCCAGTTGGGCATGGCCGTGCGACGGCGTTCCTTCCGCTTCGCGGAGGGCACGGTAATAATCAACTTTGGAGCGCCGGAAGAAGCAGCAACTTTGATCTTCAGCGCGAACTCGGCGGCGACCTGTTCGATGCGGCCGGCGGCGGCATCCTGCGGCTTGGCAACAAAGTCGAAGGCACCCAGAGCGAGCGCCTTCATGGTGAGCGAAGCGCTGCGATCGGTCTGGGTGCTGAAGACGATCACGGGGACGTGATGCTTTCGCGTGATCTGGCGAAGCATTTCGATTCCGTCCATGCGCGGCATGTCCAGATCGAGAGTGACCACGTGGGGCCGCAGCTCTTCGATTTTCTTCAGGCCCATCTGGCCATCCATGGCTGTGCCCACAACTTCGATGGAAGCATCCCGGTGGAGCACCTGCGGGATCAGCTTGCGCATCAAAGCGGAGTCGTCAACGACGAGGACGCGGATCTTGTCGCTCATGCGATGGCCCTTCCCGCCGGGATTCTGGACAAATGCGAAACGACTGCCGGTATATTCAAGATCAAGACCACGGTGCCATCCCCCAGAATCGAAGCACCGCTGACGAGAGGAGAAGTGACAAGCTGGTCCTCGAGGGCCTTGATAACAAGCTCTTCTTCGCCGATGAGGGCGTCCACCACCAGGCCAAACGTGCGGCTGCCCGCGCCAATGACGATCACGAAGACGCGCTTGGTACGCTCGCGCGGGGCGGAGGATTCAAGCCGCTCGAGGCGGACCAGGGTCAGAACTTGTTCGCGGAGTTGAAAGACTTCGTGATTGTCCACGCAATGGATTTCGCCTTCGGTGACGCGCGTGATTTCAACCACCGACGCGAGCGGAACGGCGTAAAGTTTTCCGGAAACGCGGAACAGGAGCGATTGAATGCTGGCGAGAGTCAGCGGCACCATGAGGCGGAAAGTTGTGCCGCGGCCGAGTTCGCTTTCGAGATCGATGGAGCCCTTCAAATTATCGACGGCGGCCTTCACCACATCGAGACCCACGCCACGGCCGGAAATTTCCGTGATTTCGCCGGCAGTGCTGAAGCCAGGGGTAAAGATTAAGTTCATGATTTCGGCGTCGTTCATCTGCGTGGCGCCGGTGGGAGTCACGATGCCGCGTTCAATGGCGGCAGCGAGAATCTTGGAGCGGTCGATGCCGTGACCGTCGTCAGAGACTTCGATCACAACCTGGTCGCCCTCGTGATAGGCGTCCAAGCGAACAGTACCGCGCGGGGGCTTGCCTGCATCGCGGCGCTCCTCGGGATTTTCGATGCCGTGGTCCGCAGCATTGCGCACAAGATGGGCGAGAGGCTCGGCGAGTGCGTCCAGAATGCCCTTATCGAGATCGGTGTTTTGCCCGGCGATCTCCAGGGCAACATTCTTATTGCGCTGCTTGGCCACGTCGCGAACGACACGCGGGAAACGGCGGAAAAGCTGTTCTACCGGGACCATACGGATTTTCATTACGGATTTTTGCAGCTCGCCCAACACACGCGACTGGAAGGCCAGCGCGTCTCCAAACTTTCCGCGCAGCGGATCCTTGGCGAAGCGGCGTTCGAATTCGGCGATGGTGCGCTGCAACATGGATTTTCCGATGATGAGCTCGCCGACCAAATTCATGACGACATCGATGCGATCGGCGTCCACGCGCAGAGTGTTCTCGGCTGCCGCGTGAGCAAGGCCTGCCTGCGCGCCGGCGATGGGCAGCTCATCGTCGTGGGACGCGGCCGAATCAGACGCGCCTGAGCCGATGCCCGCAGAGACAGCAGCGGCTTCTGACTCCACCAGAATTTCCAGGAGGTCGCGGGCTTTGGTTTGCTTCTCGGGCACTCTTGCGATCGAGATTTGCGCGACGACCGAAGGCACATGGCACCGCTGGCGAATCCATTCCGACTGCTTGTCGCTTGAAAGCGCGGCTTCAATGAGATTGGTGTTGGCGGCCTGCGCGCTGCTTTCCGGACGCAGCACGAGAATTTTCCCGGCGCCTTCGAGTGCTTTGCGCGCGAGTTCAAAGGCGGCAGCGGGGAGCAGCGACTCGGAATCCAGATGCAGGGCCACGTTGTAAACGGTCTCGTTTCGGCGCAAGGCCTCGGCAATCATCAAGCGCTCGTATTCGTTCCACTCGAACTTGGCTTCGAGCGAAGCCGGCGCCTGATGGGGTTCCGCATTGGGCTTGTGCAGGAGGCGATTGATGTGATCACGAAGAGCGCCGCCATCCGGCGGCTGGAGATGATCACGATAGGCGGCAAGCATTTCGTGGAACGTGTCGGCCGCAGTCAGAACTACTTCGGCGATCAAACCGGCATTTTCTCTGGCGAGCTCGGGCGTGAGGACGTCTTCCAGCTCGTGAGCGAGTTCGCTGAGCTCGCGAAAACCGCAAGCAGCCGAATCACCCTTGAGCGTGTGCACGGCGCGCCGAACGCTGCGGAGATTTTCCTTCTCCGTGGGATGCTCCTCGAGCGCCAGACCAGCTTCATTCATGGCCTGGAGAATCTCCGCGGCGCTCTCGAAGAAGAGGTCGCGGAGCTCGGAAGCGCGATCGTCGGGCAGAAAGCTCACTGATTTCCCTCAATCTTCTGGTACACGGTTGCGTTGTTCTGGTGAATCATGTGGAACTTGGTAGTCAGGCCGAAAAGACTTTCGGCATGGCCGACGAAAAGATAGCCGTCGTCATTGAGGCAACGGTGGTACTTGTCGATCAGCCGCTTCTGCTCCGCTTCGTCGAAGTAGATCATCACATTGCGGCAGAAGATGACGTCGTTGCGCTGCGGAAGATATTCCGTTTTCAGATTGTGGAAGTCGAATTGGACCAGGCTCTTCAGAGCGGGCTTGACGGTATATTTGTCGCCGGCTTTTTCGAAATAGCGCAGGCGGCAGGTGTAGTCCACGTTTTCCATCTGCGACTCGTTGTAAATACCCTGCTGAGCCGTGAGGAGCGCGGAATAGCTGATGTCCGACGCGAGAATTTCCACTTTCCAAGGCGGAGGGATGAGTGGCTTGGGCGTCGGCATCTCGAAGGGAAGCGGATTGCGCAGGTAGTAGTAGGCCAGCGCATCGCAAACCATCATGGCCAGCGTGTAGGGCTCCTGGCCGGTGGAGCAGCCGGCGCTCCAAATTCGCAGGGACCAATCGCGGCGCTCCTGCTTTCGTTTCAGGATTTCCTCGAGGACGACTTTCTGGAACAGGTCGAGCTGCGGACGAATGCGAAAGAAACTGGTTTCATTGACTGTGAGATTTTCGACCAGCGCGACAAGCTCTTTTTTGCCTTCGCGGCTGGTCAGCAGCCGGTAGTAATTGTAGAAAGAATCCATCTGGCAAGCTTTCAAGCGGCGCTGCAGACGGTCGCGGAGGAAGTGCGTGCGGCGCTCATCGAAATACATGCCGCATTCCTGGTACACGAGGGTCTGCAGAAGCTTCAATTCGGCATCGGTGAGTGGTACCTGCGCTACGAGTGTTGTGGACATGCGCTCCTCGATTTCGCGCTCCCGGACATAATCTAAAATTCCCGTTCGACGCTGCCGGCGGGAACAGCGGCAGCGGAATCGGCGACGTCGTCGAGACGCCGCAGCTCGCCGCGCTGCAGGATCTGGTTCAGGTCCAACAGGATTACCAAGCGCCCGCGATATTTCCCCACGCCGGTGATGTAACTCAACTCGCCTTCCTGAAAAACGCTATGGGGCGGCTCGATATCCGCGGGAGGTATGCGCAGCACTTCGGACGCAGTGTTCACGAGCAAACCGATGAGGCGCTGCTCGAGCTCGACCACAACGATCCTGTTTTTCTTGTTGCGCTCGCCCACTTTTTCCCGAAAGCGCTTGCGCAAATCCACAACCGGAATAATTCGTCCACGGAGATTGATGACGCCCTCGATGTAGTCGGGCGCATTGGGGACCGAAGTGATTTCCGGGACGCGCACGATTTCGCGGACCATGGATATGGGCAAACCGAAGGTCTCGCTTCCGATGCGGAAGCCAACTACCTGGAGTTCTTTGTCCATTTTGCCCAAGTGCGTGTCCTTAGGAACGAACCACTTCCGCATACTCCGACTGGGCTTGGCGATCGGAGCCAAAACCGCTACGGCGGCCCAAGGGCCGACGGTTATCGGCAAAGCCTTCATCGAGGACGAAGCGATCCATGGATTCCAGCAATGCGCGCGAGAGCTTGGACATTTGTTCTGCGGCGGCCGCTAGTTCCGTGGAACTTGAAGTGGATTGCTGCACCAGCTCGCGCATTTTCTCCATCGCGCGCACCACAGCTTGCGCTCCGGAAGCCTGCTCCTCGACTGAGGAATTGATCTCCTGGGTAATTTCGGTGAGGCGATTCGTGGCCTTGGCGATTTGCGACGAGCCGCTGGATTGCTCGGTGGTTGCCGCGCCGATTTCCTGGGAGAATCTGTAAACTTCCGATACGACTTCGGAGATTTTCTCGAGCGCGAAGCTGAGGTCCTTGTTCAACAGCAATCCTTCCTGGACCATGGTGGTGCTCTTCTCCATGTTCTCGACGGCTTCGCGCGCTTCCTTCTGAATACCCTGAATGAGCTCGGAAATTTCCTTGGTTGACTGCGTGGATTTCTCCGCGAGCTTGCGCACTTCTTCGGCCACGACGGCAAAGCCCAAGCCATGTTCACCCGCCCGGGCGGCTTCGATGGCTGCGTTCAAAGCAAGGAGGTTGGTTTGTTCGGCGAGATCGTCAATCACTTCAATGATCTTGCCGATGTCGTCGGCGCGGCGGCCGAGCACGTCAATGATTTCGGCCGAAGATTGAATCGCGTGGCTGGTGCGGTTCAGGCCTTCGGTGGCTTTGTCCATGGTGACCATGCCGGTTTGAACTTCCTCGCGGGAGCGATGCGAGATATCCACGAGCAGCTTCGCGGTATCTGCAACTCGTTGAATCGAGGTGACCATCTGATCGATGGAAGCGGAAGTCTCGGCGACGCTGGAAGCCTGCACCTGCGTATTCTTCACAACGTTTTGCACGTTGATGCTCATTTCGTGCATGGTGCTGGTGACTTCGTCAATGGCGGAGGCTGCTTGCACGCTTACTTTGGCCGATTCGTCGGAAGCACCGGCCATCTGCCCGGAACCGCTGGCGACTTGAGCGGCGCTGTCACGAACCTGGCGGACCAACTCGCGAAGTCCCTGCGTCATGCGCGAAAATGCTCTGGCCATGGTGTCCTGCTGAGAGCGCGGCTGGATGGTGACGGAAAGCTGGCCTTCGGCAATGGAGGCCGAGACAGCCGCCATCTCTTTCAAGTGGACAATCATCTTGTTGAAGTTTTGCGCGAGGATTCCCACTTCGTCGTTTCGATGAACGTCAATGGTTTGTTCGAGGTCGCCGGTCTCGCCGATGCGGTGCGCCACATCGATGAGGTGATACAGCGGGTCCTTGATTGATTTTGCGGTAAAGAAGGCGATACATCCGCCGAGAAGAATGGTGAGAAGCGTGCCGATAATCGTAACACTCGTGCTCCATGAGGTTGCGGCCGAAGCGGACGCATTCGAATCATCCAAAGCCTTGCGGACCGCGCGGTCAGCATCGTCGAGTACACCAGAGGACTTATTTACCCAGGAAGCTGGGTCGTGCTGAAGATAATAAATCTGCAAGTCAGAAACGGTGGCGTCGCCGGCGTCCACTTGATGGCGCTTGGCGATCATCTGCTTGGCGAAATTTTCGAACCAGCTCTGCTCGTTTTCGTCGACGGAAGAGAGCGCGGAACGGAGATTCTGGTCGCTCACCCTGTTTTCGGATTCTTTCAAAAGCGCCGCCAGGTCGGTGAAGCCCTTGTTGGTTTTATCTTCGTCGCGCAAATCTCCGCTGAGCAGGTAATTCCCCAGGAACAGCCGGTTCTCCATCATGCGAAAGCGGACGGTCTCAATGATCTGAACGTTGGAGAGCGTGACGGCCACGTTCGACCGGGCGGCGTACTCGCGGCGCACGGTGAAGAGGTTGATGACGAACAGGACCAGCATGATGGCCAAAATGGCGCCAAATCCAAGATAGAGCTTTTTTCCGATGGTCATGTGAAACGCCTCCACTCCCCCGTCCGTTAGGACCTCCGCTCGCCGTGCGAGCCGAGTTCGTGCTAATTCAGATTGCGAAAATCGAATTCGATAATTTCCGTTGAATCTTTAGCGGCTGCATCAAAGCGCCATTTCTTGAGCGCGGCCACTGCGGAATCCACCAACAGCGGACTGCCCCCAATTATCTTCGTCCCCGTGACATGGCCATCGGCAGCGATGGTGGCCTCGATCTTTACTTTTCCTCGGACGTTCTTTTCCTTAGCCAGCAAGGGCATTTCTGGAACAATCCGGCTCCGCACCTTGCGCTTGATGGTGTCTCCCGACTTATTCTGGGCAAATGCCATCGGTGAGAGCGCTACCCCCGTTACAATCAACGTCACTAGAACCAAGCCCAGGACCCGAGACCCGAATTTCATGGCCGAAGTGCGTCTTTCAAGGGACGACTCCAGCACCGGAAATTGCACGGAGGGTGCCATGAGGGCACACTTCTTTCGAGCGCAGAACAATAGATCAATGGCGGCCCTATCTGACTGATACAAATAGGCTTGCGCGTAGGATGAAGCCGGCTTGTTTCCAGACGGGATTCGAAGGATTGTCTCAAAGAGCGGGCAGCGGGCGGAGTTGCGTCTCAGGTTGCGACGCGAGACGATTGCCCGATACGCAACATTCGGGACGAGCGTTCTTGACTCAAAATGAGAAAGGAACGTAACGTCTTTCCTTGTAAGGATAAATCGCGCGCAACCCCCAATCCCTGATGCGTGCTTTGAAAAGATCTCGAGAAGTCACTGCTCGTCTCGACGGCTCCTTCGAGAGCCTGCTGGCGCAATTCTCCGCCACGACGCTGGAACTTAATCCATCGCTCGGCACACCCGAGTTCGCACGGCAACTGACGGCTCGTGCCGCCGAAATGCTGGGAGGACGCTCTGCCGTACTCGTGCTGGCGCGCGGCTCGGAATGGGAAATTGCCGGACTGAGCGGCCCGGCCCATCGCTGGGACGCAATGACGCAACATCGTCTGGCAGGCACACTGGCCGAACAAGCTACCGTGCCCGGAGAGGATGTGCGCAGCGGGCCCGCGGGAAGGATGCTCGGCGCCGGGTTGGCCGAATCCTTAGGTTGGCACGAACTGGTTCTCGCACGGCTTTCGGGGAGTGGAGGCGAGCTTCTCGGAGTGCTGTGCCTGGTGGATTTGTCGCGCGAGCTTTCCCCAGCCGAACGCCAGCTGCTGGAAGCTCTGGCAAGCCACGCGTCGGTCGCGCTCGAGAATGTGAGACTTTTCTCGCGCATCGAGCAATCGCGAAAACAGTGGGTGCAGGATTTCGACGCGATCTCGGATTTCATCATCGTGCATGACGCGGCCAATCGCGTGCTGCGCCTGAACCGCGCGCTGGCGGATTTGATGGGAATGCGGCCCACGGAAGCGATCGGACTCGACATCGGCAAAATGGAATTGCTCGGGTCTCCGGCGCAGGACGGGTATTGCCCGTTCTGCCGCAATCCCCACGCGGCACAGGAAGAATTCATTCACGAGGCGGAGGACCGCACGTTTGTGGTCTCCGCTTCGCGAATTCACGGCGGACCCGAAGACGAGCTGCGGACGATTCACGTCCTGAAAGACATCACCGACCGCCGCACGGCGGAGCGACGCTACCGGCGCGAACGCGATTTCAACAAAAACATCCTGAACAACACGCAAAGCATGATTCTCGTGCTCGATACTGTGGGCCTGGTGAGCTACGCCAATCGGCGGTGTTTTGAGGCGGGCTATCGCGAGCAGGATTTGTTGGGCCATCTGCTGATCGACATGGTTCCAGCAGCTCGGCGTCCGGCACTAATCGAGGGATTGGATCGAACGCTCGAGGGAGCGGCGATCGATAATCTCGAAATTCCGATCTCGCGTGGCAACGGCAGCATCGGCCAATTCTCGGTAAGCCTGAGTCCCATGCGCGACGAAGAGGGAAGCATCAACAGCATCGTGGTGGTGATGACGGACATTACTAATGCGGCCGACCTGCAGGCGAAATTGATGCAGACAGAAAAAATGGCCGCGCTGGGGCAGCTCGTTTCGGGCGTGGCCCATGAAGTGAACAATCCTTTGGCTGCGATCGTGGGGTTCACCGATCTCCTGCTCGAAAATCCGGAAGTGCCGGAAGAGGCCAAGGAAGAGCTGCGCGTGATTCTGCAGGAAGCGCAGCGCACGCGGATGATCGTCCAAAACCTGCTGAGTTTTTCGCGCCAGATGCCGGCGCAGCGCGAGCCGGTGCAGGTAAATTCCATACTGGAGCAGACGCTGAAGCTGCGCGCGTACGATTTCCAAAATCACGGCGTGGAGCTGACTGCGGAGTACGCCGAGGAGTTGCCGGAAATTATCGGCGATCCGCATCAATTGCAGCAGGTATTTTTGAACGTGCTCAACAATGCTTACGATGCCGTGCGCGAGACGCGGCGGCAGGGAAAGATCCAGATCAAGACGTCGCACCGCTCCGGCCAGCTGGAAATTCGCTTCCGCGACAATGGGCCCGGCATATCGCATCCCGACCGCATCTTCGATCCTTTCTTTACGACGAAAGAGGTGGGCAAGGGCACCGGGCTCGGTCTCAGCATCTGCTACGGAATCGTGCGCGCGCATCGCGGAGAAATCTCCGCGAAGAACAATCCAGACGGCATTGGCAGCACGTTCACGGTGCTCTTGCCGGTAGCAACAGACTCTGAGGAATTGCACGACGCGGTCAAGCGGCCATGACACGTTCTGGTGCGGCGGCTACCGCGACTCGCATCCTGCTGATCGAAGACGAGCCGTCAGTCGCTGCGTTTCTGCGTGCGGCACTTGTGCGGCAAGGTTACGAAGTGATTTCGTCGGCATCGGCGGCGGAGGGATTGCAGTTGCTGGCAAAAAGCGATTTTGGAGGAGTCATATCGGATTTTCGCACGCCCGGAGGGATCACGGGCGCGGACGTCCACGACTGGCTCAGGCGCCATCGGCCGGAGCTGGCATCACGAATTATTTTCATCACCGGCGATACGGCCAGCGCCGAGACCATCGCATTACTCGCGCAGGCCGGAACGCCATGCATCGAAAAACCCTTCCGCGTGAAGCAATTAATGGCCGCGGTGGAGAAAACGATCGGAAAACCATGAAAGATGAAACGCGAATTCGCTTTCTGATTGTGGACGATGAGCAAAGTATCCGCAGACTGTGCATGACGGTGGGCCAAGGGCTGGGATTTGTCTGCGCCGAGGCCGAGACCGCGGAAACCGCGCTCGAATCGCTCGAGACCAACCCACCCGATATCGTGGTGACGGACTTGCGATTGCCCAGCCTTTCCGGCACGGATTTGCTGCGCAAGATAAAGGAGCAATTGCCGCGCGCCGAAACCGCCATCATGACCGGGCACGGCTCGATTGAGTCGGCGGTAGAAGCCATGCGCCAGGGCGCATACGACTACATCGAAAAACCATTTCGGGTGGAGCGGCTGAGGCAGCTTCTACAGCGCATGGCCGAAAAAGTGCGACTGGTGACCGAAAATCAGTTTTTGCGCGAGCGCGTGGACACGGAAGCGCAGCTCGACGGCATTGTGGGAACTTCCGCAAAGATTGAAGACGTAATGAGGATGATTTCGCGGCTGAAGGAAACGCGCACGCCGGTCCTTATTACCGGAGAGAGCGGCACGGGAAAGGAACTGGCGGCGCGCGCGATTCATTTCCGAGGGCCGCTGGCGCAGATGCCGTTCGTGGCCGTGGACTGCGGATCTCTGGTGCCGACGCTGATGGAAAGCGAACTCTTCGGGCATGAGAAAGGTTCCTTCACCGGCGCCTTGAAATCGAAGGCAGGCCTTTTTCACGCCGCCAACGGCGGAACGATTTTCCTTGATGAGATCGGCGAATTGCCGCTCGAATTGCAGGCGAAACTTCTGCGCGTGCTGCAGGAGAAAGAGGTGCGGCCGGTGGGCAGCAACGTGAAGATCCCGGTGAACGTGCGCGTGATTGCGGCCACGAACCGCGATCTGGAATCCTCCTATCGCGCCGGCACGTTCCGGAAGGACCTTTATTTCCGGCTGAACGTGGTCACGGTGCACTTGCCCAGCCTCCGGGAGCGGCGGTCCGACATACCGCAACTCGTACACTGCTTCCTGGACCGTTATGCTCCGGACGAAAATATTCAGGTGACGCCGGAAGCGATGAAAAGCTTTCTGCAGTACGACTGGCCCGGAAACGTGCGGGAACTCGAGAATTGCATCGCGCGCGCGGTGGCGCTGGGAGACCACCACACCATTGATGCGGGCGATCTTCCTGCAACGATTCGCGCGGCGCAGGATCCGAGCGGCGCCGGGCCGGATGCGGCCGCACTTTCGACCACGGCGCTAGCCGATCTCGAGCGCATGACCATTTTGCGGGTTTTCGAACAAGCGGGCGGCGACAAAGCGCTGGCGGGCAGAATGCTGGGGATTAGCCGCGCGACGCTTTATCGCAAGCTGAAGCAATACAATATTCCGCTGCGTCCGAGTCATAAGGAAAGCGTGCGCATGGCGTCTTAAGCCGTCTTGAGACGCTTCCGCAGATTCGCCGGCCATCTCCTCGACCTCTCGATTTGGGTTCGACGGTGAGACGCAACGTCGCACAGTGAGACGAAAGCAAGACTCAGCTGACGGCCAGCTCGCCGCAACGCCAAGAAATAACATCACTTAATATTCAGAGCGTTTGCAAATCTTTGGCTGTCCGTGTGCTTTCTCCTCTTGGGGAAGTATTCCGCTTTCATCGTTCTACAGGCTTGGCTCGTGCAATCACGCCCCTTTAACACAAGAGACGAGCGGCTGCGGAACGGGAGACAGCGAAAGGATTGGGGACCCGTGCTTAGCGAAGCTGGTGTGGCCTCCGTTTCAGCAGGGCAAACGTGCGTCGAGAAGTTGGCTCAACTCTTTCCCAACGCGTCACGCGTACGCATACCGGTGCGCGTGCTGACGCAGGGCGCGGGAAGACGCCGGCTGCAGGAACAAACCGTGATTGAGTTTGGAACCGAGCAGGAGATCTTGTTCTTTTCAACTTTACCCCTCGAATTCGAAGATCGTGTCCGTGTGCTCAACTCAGACGGCTCGCTCGATGCAAACGCCACGGTGGTGGCCGTGCGATACCACGACGGGTGCAAGGCAGTCGCGGCGCGTTTTGTCGGAGACGTGGACAACTGGATCGTCAAGCCATGACCTTAAAGACGAACCTCACGACGACGACAGATGCGGGAGCGCTTTCGGACGGGCCTACGCAGTGGAGCGAGGCGCGGCTGGCCTATCCGCTGTACGCGGCGCTTGCCACGCAGTTCAACCTGGCGCCCTTGCCGCACCCGGCCGGTGAGCCGCTGCCGGAACGGCCCATCCGCGAAGTATTTGACGCCGACCTCAAGTGGCTCAACGGGATCGACGAGAAGCTTCGCGCCTTCCAGATTCGCCAGCTGCCTCCGGACGTTCTCAATGCCAGCGAAGAAGCGCTGCGCGCGTTCCTGCAGCGGCAGTTGAGAAAACAGGACAAGAAGGCGGAAGAGCGCGACAAGATTGATTTGCTGCTGGTGCAGTATTTCGCTCTGTGCGCGCCGGAAGAACTCTATCGGAAAGACATCAGCCTAGAGGACGTAGCGAACGTCCTGCGTCCCGTCCTGAAAGAGGCCGAACCCACACCACTGGCGTGGTGCGAGCCGCTCGAAGAAATCCTCCAGAAAATCTCGCAGTGCCAGAGCCTGCGCGACATGATGGAAAACGGGCTGCTCGAGCAAGGGCGCTTGCTGAAGGAATCCGCCGGCGACATGTTCTACGATCCGGCGGCGCTGGTGGCATTTTGCCGCTTCAATTTCTTGCTGCGGCGCGCGTTCATTCGATTGCTTCACGCGGATTTGAAAGCGGTGCAACACGCGGTGGAAGCGCTGGATGCTGCGGGGGTGAAAACGGTGGACTGCCGGCGTGCAGGATTATCCGCTGCCGAATCCACGACGCAACTGCAGTATTACTACGAAAATTGGCGCCAGCCATTTCACAAGGACTATACCTCGAGTTCGGTGAGACGCGCGTTCGAGCAGCTGCTGGCCTTGCGCGCGGACCTAGAAGAAGCGGTGGGCCGCCCGCAGCCAAGCACGCCAGCCGGCGAAAGTTCTCTGCCGAGCGGTTCCGCACAAGCACCCACAGCGCACGCTGAGGAGGCGAACGCCACAGATTCGGGCGCTCCTGCACCTGCAACGGTGCAGGTGTCGCCGGCCAATTCACCGGCTCCGAAGAAGTTGGACACCACCGGGGCTGTGAATCCATCCGCGCCGACTCCGCCAACGATCTCGAAAAAAACGAGCGAACCTCCGAAGCCTGTTCTCGAAGGTAACGCTGCACCGACAGGCGCGGCGGAAATGGAAAAGTGCCTGGAGGCTATCTGGGAACAGCTCATCGGTGCACCGCCTTCTCGCGGGCGATCGATGTCCACGGTCGTCTTGCAGGATACGAAAGTGCTGCTTTCGTCGTGGGAAGTCGCGGCGTTCGTGGCCGAGGGCGACCAGGAAGCGGAGGATTTGCGGCGCGCAGTCGTCGCGCGGGCCTTGCTGGCGCTGGCCATGGATCAGCGCAAGCGCTCGGGAGATTTGAGCCAGCTTGCCTCGGCCCTGGTGCTGGCACGGACCGAAGTTTCCTATTTCCATGGCCGGGTGGAACAGGCGAAGAGAGCGAAAAACATCGAAGCCGCGGTGAACCTGGGCATCAGCACGAAGCGCCTGCTTTCCTTCATCGAAGAATCGGAAAAACTTCAACCCTGAGGCGCAATCGGGATGGGAGATCACTTGCATCACTCGAGCGTCCTGATTGTTTCGGACGATACGGAATTCGCAAGATCTGTCGCGGCGCGCTGGCAGGCCGAGCGGCACGTTCCGGAGATTACGCTCGTAACGAGCGACGTCTGGAACGCTTCGAGCGCCGCAGGCTACGATCTCGTGATTGTCGGGCCCGTGCGCGACGGAAAGGTTTCGGCCATTTTCTGCGCGCTCAGTTCCTACCCCGGAACCAGCTCGGTTTTTGTTTGCGAGGACGAGAGGGACATTTCCTGGCTGCAAGCAGAGTATCCGCACGTGCCGGTGGTTCCGCGGCGGGACGGGTGGGCCTCCACTTTGATTCTCATCTCGAGTGAATCGCTGCGCCGGGTGGAAGCGGTGGTGCGAGCGCAACGCGCCGAGAGGCTGGGGATTGAAAGTCAGGGCCATGCCACCCTCGGCCTCTACATGCTCGATATGCGCCCGAGCATAAACAACGCGCTGACTTCGATACTGGGAAATGCAGACTTGTTGCTTCTCGAGCCCGGCCACGCCAGCACCGAGTGCCGCGATCAAATTCGCACCATTCACACCATGGCGTTGCGATTGAACGAGATTATGCAGCGATTCTCATCGCTGGCGACGGAGATGAGGGCCGGTGAGAAAGAGTCTCAAGCTGAGACGGAGGCCGTGTCTCATCGCTTTGGATCGGGCTTATGAGCACACCGCTGCGTCCTGCAAGCGACAGAACTGAAAGGCTTTGCGGGCTGGTCGCAGTACGAGAAATCGGTGTGGCGGGTGGCTCTCAAGTTGCAATTCTTTCTGGGGATTTCTGTGGGGAGGCGTAGCGATGCTGAAGAAAATTCTGATCGTGGATGATTCGCAAGCGGAGCTTCGGTTGATGCAATCCATGCTTCAGCAGGGAGGCTTTCACTCGGTCGGAATATCCGATCCCACGAAGATCGAGGAGACGATTGAGGAAGAGCACCCGAGCGTGATCCTGCTCGATGTGGTGATGCCGCTGCGAAACGGCTTTCAGGCGTGCCGAGACCTGAAGAGCCAAAAATTGTATTCCAACATTCCCGTGATTCTGGTGACCTCAAAGACGGCGCCGAGCGACCGTTATTGGGGCGAACAACAGGGCGCGAATGGCTACGTCGCGAAGCCGTTTACGCCGGACGAGCTATTGAGCGCGGTGAAGAGGTTTGCGTGATGCCAAATGATCGCGAAATCACGGCTACACATCCGGAACTCGACGGCGGCGAGTTTCTCGAGAACGATTCGTTTTTCGAGGAGCGCCTGCCGGAGCGGCAATACTGCGTATTTCGCGCAGGACGCGAGCGCTTTTGTTTTTCGGTACTGGAAGTGGAGGAAGTGGTGGATTGGCCGATTGTGACGCGCGTTCCTCTGGCGCCCGCGTTCCTGATGGGCGTTTTCAATTTGCGCGGAACCATCGTGCCGCTGGTGGATATCGCGTTTACGGAAGGCCGGCGTCCCGGGCTGCTTCCCAAGCACGTGGTGGTAGCGGCGCTGAAGGGCGATTCGCAGCGCGGCGATTTGCGGCTGGGAATCGCGGCGGATGAAGTGATCGGCACCTATTCGGCGAACGAAGAAGCGCTGCTGGATCAAGCGCCACATGACGTGCCGCACTGCCGTGGCATGCTGCGGCACGACGACCGTCTGGCGCTGGTGGTCGATTTGAGGCGATTGACCGATGTTTTTCCGGTCCCGGTGATATGACTGGCAACGTAAAGAATTTTATGCATGAAGATGAATTTAGGGGATCTCTGGGCCGCTCGTCCCTCTGCGACCTGCAACGTGGGCCGCAAACGGCGATGAGCGCAAACGTTTTTGGGAGGAAGTCATGAAAGCTCGTTTGAGTTCGACAATCTGGTTGCTGGTCTTCTGGACCGGCTTATCGCTCCTCGGCGTTCTGGGCCTCGCCTATTTCGCGGGCTCGCATGCCGATGGACACGACGCCACGTCCTTTCCCGGAGGCGCGAGCGGTGCGCTCGTTTGCGCGGCGGTGCTGGGAATGGTGGCGGCAATTTCGCTGGTGTACGTGCTGAGCAAGCGCGTGCTAAAGCCAGTGGAGGAGATTGCCACATTCTCCGAGCGGCTGGTGGCGGGCGACGTGCGCGCGCGCGTCGAGATCCAGTCGGGCGACGAATTCGGATTCATCGCGGAAAACTTCAACCGCAGCGCCGCGAAGGTCGCCCATGCGGTGACGAGCCAGCAGGCGCAGGATTCGCTGCAGCGCAGTATCACGGACTTGCTGAACACAATCAGTCAAGTTGCGCGAGGCGATTTGAATATCCGCGGAAAAGTGACGAACGACGCGCTCGCGAACGTGGTGGACTCGGTGAACTTCATGCTCGATAACTTCACGCAAGTGCTCGAGCGCGTCCGCAAGGCGGCCGTGGACGTGAGCACGAGCGCCAACCAGATTCTCGAGGCCGCGGACGACATGACCGCCGGGGCCACGCAACAGGACCAGGAAATCACGAACACTTCGTCGGCCGTCGAGGAGCTGACGGTTTCGATGAAGCAGGTGTCAAACAACGCGGAAGCCAGCGCCGAAGCGGCTCGCCGCGCGCTGGATGCCGCCGAACAAGGCAACCGTGCCGTGCGCGACACGCTCGAAGGCATGCAGCGCATTCGAGCCTCGGTGCAAGCGACGGCCAAGAAAATCAAGTCACTCGGCGATCGCTCCCTGGAAATTTCGGAAATTATCAACGTGATTAACGACATCACCGAACAAACTAACTTGCTGGCACTGAACGCGGCAATTGAAGCGGCACGCGCGGGCGATGCCGGCCGAGGTTTCGCGGTGGTCGCGGACGAAGTGCGTAAGCTTGCCGAACACTCACGCAGCGCAACGAAAGATATCGCCGCGCTCATCAAGGCCATCCAGGCGGAGACGAACGAAGCGGTGGTCGTGATGGAAGAGGGCACGCGCGAAGTGGAAGTGGGAGCCGGGCTCGCCGATCAAGCCGGAAAAGCGCTCGAAGCGATTTCGAGCGTGGTGCGCCAGTCTGCCGAACTCGTTCAGGAGATCTCGCTGGCCTCCAAGCAGCAGGTGCGGGGTACGGAAGGCGTGGCCAACGCGATGCAGATTATCTCGGGCATCACGCGCCAGACCACGCAGGGCGCGCGGCAAACGGCTTCGACGGTGGGCAACATGGTGAAGCTATCCGAACAGCTAAACGAGGCACTCGCGCAATTCCGTTCGCAATCGGGACGGCCCGCCGAAGCCTCTGCAAACGAGGAGACGCGACCAGCCGCTCCTGTGGGCGCACACCGCTGATGATGTTTCAGTGTTTCTGCCGGTGAGTGAACGCCGGCAGCTGACGCGTGCCGAACATGAAACAGCATTCAACCACTGCCGCGACGCTCACCGACACCGAACTCGGAGAGATTCGCGCATTGATTGAAGAGCGTTCCGCGATCCTGCTCGATTCTTCGCGGGAACGCTTTTTCTCCGGCCGCGTGAAAGAGTATCTGCGAGAGAACGGCGTTTCGAGCGGAACGGAACTTCTAAAGCGCGTGCGCAGCTCGAGCGGCGAGTACGAAGCGCTGCTCGAACAGATGCTTACGCAGGAGACCTCGTTTTTCCGGTATCCCGCCGTGTTTGCGGCGCTGGGAGAAAGAATTCTGCCGGAAATTCAGGAAAGGAAATTCTGGCAGGTTCCGCGGGGATTGCGGATCTGGAGTGCCGGATGTTCCACGGGCGAAGAGCCATATTCGATAGCCATGGCGGTGTGCGAGGGCTTGAAATTTCCCGAAGCGTGGGAAATAGAAATCCTGGCCAGCGACATTAGCCGGCGGGCGCTACGGCATGCTGAGCACGGCGTCTACGCGAAGCGCAGCTTGAAAGACGTATCGCCGGGGCAGGTAGAAACATATTTTACCGCGACGAAGCATGGATACCAGGTGAAGCCGCGGATCCGAAAAATGATTTCATTCGTGCAGATGAATCTGGCCGAGCCGGTGTACGTCGGCAAGCTCGACTGCATCTTCTGCATGAACGTGCTGATGTATTTTTCGGAGGAGAGGCGCGTGGCGATTCTTCGGCGTTTCTACGAGGCTCTGGAGCCAGGCGGATATTTTCTGTTGGGGCATTCGGAGACGCTTTCGAACGTGCCGATCAAATTTGAGTCCATCGTGCTCGGAGAGTGTTTGATCTATCGCAAGCCAGTTTCGGCAGAGGCCCGGCGGACGCCGGTGCTCGTGGAGGGCAGACTGTGAACGGGCCTAACCAAGAGTCTGTCGAACTCTTCCTGCAGGAGGCTTCCGAAAACCTGCAGTACCTGCGGGAGTATTCCGGAATGTTGCAGGAACCGCAGACGAAGCCGGAAGACCTCGAGAAGCTCTACATCGCGTCGCACATGCTGGCGGGCACGTCGGCGAGCTACGGCTTTCCGCAATTTTCGGAAGTGGCCGCGAAAATGGCGCACATTTTCCATTACGCCATGAACGCGACGCTGACCGCGGACATGCACGGCCCGTTGACAGAATTTATTTCCGACGCCATCTCCGTGCTTGAATTCGACCTGCTGCAAATCAGCGCGAACGGAGTCGAGACGGTCAGCGATATCACCGCGTTTAGGCAACGCTATGCGTTTGCGTTTCCCGCTGCCCCGCCGGCCGAGTCTGACGCCGAGGCCAGCGCCGAATATGGCGGAGAAAGCGCGAGCGCGGGCCAACCGATTCCGGATTCATCTCCGGTGAATTCGTATGCGGACCGCTTGCCTGCGGACGGGGAAGTTCCCGACGAGGTCCTTGAATTTTTTATCCCGGAGGCCGAAGAGCACTTGCAGGCGGTGACCGAATGCTTGCTGGCGCTCGAGGCGCACCCGAATCCGGAGGAGATCAACCGCCTCTTCCGCTCGATGCACACGGTGAAAGGTTCGGCCGCGCAAGTCGGCTTGCACAAAGTAGCGGCGGTGGCTCATCGTGTGGAAGACTTGATCGGACGGCTGCGCGACGGCGTGCTGCAAGCGAACGCGGAAATCATCGACATCTGCCTGGACTCCGTAGACGTGCTGAAGAAATTCCTGCACCGGCAATGGTCGAGCGACGCGGAGATGCGCTCGGCGGTGGATGCGCTGCTGGGACGCATTGCGGAATTGGCGCCGGAAGAATCCGCCGAAGAGACGGTAGAAGCAGAGTCTTCCGTGGGTGCCGGGGAAAAAGCGCCGCCAAGAGCAGCCGCTTCGGCGCAAGGTGCTGCACGACCCGCGGCCGCGCAAGTCTTGCCGCAGGTGAAGTCCGTACGCATTTCTCTCGAGCGGCTCGATCGCATGATGAATGCGGTCGGCGAACTCGTCATCAATCGAACGCGCATGCTGGGGCGCTTGTCCGAACTCGGTAAACTCGTGGAAGTTCTGAATTTCTCGAAGTCCCGCCTATCGGGCAAGGTCGCGGACTTCCAGGAGAAACACGAATTCAGCCGAATTAGCGGGACGCTCATGCCCGGCAGCCAACCGCCGCAGAAGGACACTTTCCGCGGGCATTTCTCCATGGCGCCCCTGGCCACGTCCGGCGATCTATTGGAATTCAGCGACCTGGAAATGGATCGCTACGACGACTTCAACATTTTGTCGCGCTCGCTCGCCGAAATTTCCGCCGACGTTACGGAAGTGCTGACCCAGCTCGAAGGCTTCATGGGCCGCGTGGATTCAGACATCGACGAATTCACGAAGCTCGCACACCACTTGCAGGACGAAATCACCGCGGCGCGCATGGTGCCCATCGGCAATCTCTACACACGGCTCTCGCGCACCGTTCGAGACGCGGCCAAGGCAACGGGCAAGCCGGTTGAGCTTCTGCTCGAAGGCGCGGACACCGAGCTCGACAACAATATCATCCAGCACATTTCCGATCCGCTGATTCATCTCGTGCGCAACGCCGTAGCGCACGGGATCGAGGACTCTGCGGGACGCCGGCAGGCCGGGAAGTCAGAGAAGGGCCGCGTCGAAGTGCGCGCCTACCATCGCGGCAATCACATATTCATCGAAGTGGAAGACGACGGCCGCGGAATCGATTACGAAGGAGTGCGCCGCCGCGTGGTCGAATCGGGCGCGGTGTCGAGTGTCGCGGCAGCCGAGCTTTCGGAGCGCGAGCTTCGCGAATTTCTGTTCCGGCCGGGTTTCACGACGGCCACTTCGATGACGGAATTGGCCGGGCGGGGCGTGGGGCTCGATGTGGTGCGTGCGAATGTCCACGCGCTAAACGGGGAAATCGAAGTGCGTTCAGAGCCGGGGCGCAACGCTTGCTTCACGGTGAAAGTCCCGCTGACGTTAATCATCTCGCAGGCGCTCTTCGTGCGCTGCGGCACGTCCGTGTTCGCGTTGCCCTTGGCAGTGGTGGAGGAGATTCGGCGCCTACGGCCGGACGAAATCGAAGACGTCGGCGGAAAGCTGCTGACTCGCGTGCGCGATGTGGTTACGGAAGTCGTGCGGCTCGACCTGCAGCTCGCGCTACATCCGCTCGAACCGCTGAACGGCTATTTCCACATGGTTATCGTGAAGGTGGCCGGGCGGCACGTGGGCGTCGTGGTCGAGGAAGTTCTGGGGAAGGACGAAATCGTCATCAAAAATCTTGGCGACTACCTGCGCCGGGTGAAACTTTTCCCCGGCACCACGATCGCGCCGGACGGCAGCCTGATCCTGCTGATCGATTTGAACCGGCTGGTTACGAACGATACCGCCGAGCGCCACGCGCTGCCAGCTTCTTCGCCCGCGGCTCGCGTGTTCGCGCCAGGCGCGGAAGCGGTGGCGGCCGGAAGCATTCCAGCGGAGGCGGTTGACCCGGTCGAGAATGATCGAGTGGTGGTCGTCGCAGACGATTCGATCAGCGTGAGAAAATTTGTCGGCCGCATGCTCGAGAAAGCGGGTTACCGCGTGAAGCTCGCGGCAGATGGGCTCGAAGCGTCTGAAATTGTGGCCCAGTTCGGCTGCCATCTAGTGATTACGGACCTCGAGATGCCGCGGATGAACGGTTATGAATTGATCGCACATCTGCGGCAGGATCCGACCTCCAAGCGAATTCCGGTGTTGGTGGTGACTTCCCGCGCCGGCGCAAAGCACCGCGACCGCGCGATGAAAGAGGGCGCGTCCGGATTCCTGACCAAGCCGGTGCAGGAAGATCAATTGATTGCAACAGTCGCAGGACTGATGGAGGCCGGAACACAGCAGGAGCAGCCCGGCTTGAGAGTGCCGGTACGGCAAAATTGAGATGAGCAAAGGGCCCGAAAAAAAGATTCGCGTACTCGTGGTGGATGACTCCGCGTTCATGTGCAAAGTGCTTCAGGAGATCATCAACTCCGATCCGCAACTGGAAGTTGCCGGGCAGGCGCGCGACGGCCGCGAAGCCGTGGCGCTGGCGGAATCGTTGCGCCCGGACGTGATTACGATGGACATCAACATGCCGCACGTGGACGGCTTGCAGGCGACCGATCAAATCATGTCGTCGCATCCGCGGCCCATCGTCATCGTGAGCTCCGAGACGCGCGAGGGCACTTCGAGCGCTCTGCGTGCGCTCGAACTGGGCGCGATCGACTTCGTGCCGAAGCCATCGAACGGGATCGATCTGGACATGAGGAGCGTTCGCGACGAGCTGACTCGCAAGCTGAAGATGGCGGCGAAAGTCCGCGTGGTGCGGACGGCGACGCGCACGAAGGTTCCCGCTCGCGCTGCCACTCCTGCGAGCACAAATGCTGCCGCAAGTGCGGCGGCGGTTTCACAGAACGGCGGAAAGTTTCCCATCGTGGTGATCGCAGCCTCCACCGGCGGACCCGCCGCAGTGATGCGCGTGGTGGCGGGCCTGCCCAAGGACCTTCCGGCCGCGGTGCTTCTCGTGCTGCATATGCCGCCGACCTTTACAAAGCAGTTCACGATACAACTGGCCGAAATTTCGCAGTTGCCGGTCAAAGAAGCGGAGACGAACGAATCCATACAAGCCGGGATGATTTACTTGTGCCCTGGCTCGCATCATATGCGCGTATCGCTCACCGGAAAAATCATGCTCGATCCCGGGATGAGGATCGAAGGCTACCTTCCCTGCGCTAACGCAGCGCTCGAGACGGTTGCCACCTACGCCAGGTCACTCGGAGTCGCCGTTGTGTTAACCGGCATGGGCAACGACGCCGCGAAAGGCGTGAAAGTCGTGAAAGCCGCGGGCGGCTACGTGATCGCGCAGGACGAAGCATCTTCGGTGATCTTTGGCATGCCGGCCGAAGCAATCAAGACAGGCGCCGTGGACGAGGTGCTCGATCTCGACGAAATCAGTGCCGCCATTGAAAGGCGCGTCGTGAAGTCCGTCCGGCTGGTACCGGTGGGGGCGCAATGAAGATTGCGAGCCAAGATGCGTCGAAGTTCCGGCGCGCACACCGATCCGAGGCGGTGATCCTGTTCACCCTGGCCGGCAAGATGTTCGCCATAACCGCGGATGCAGTGCAGGAAATTCGCAGCACGGACAGCCTAGCTGGCGCGGCCAACGAAATTGAGCAGCCGGAAATTCCTAAGGTGCGCCACACACTCGAACGTGGGCAGAGAATTTCCTACGTCGTAAATACGTGCGTCCATCTGGGGCTGCGCGTTACCCGCCCCACTTTGGTTTTGATCTTGAGGCAAATGCGCGTGGCCGTGCTGGTGGATCGCATCGAGCGCATGGCGGAGATTGCTGCGATACATCCGCTGCCGCGCGCTTTTAGCGGCGAGGAACGCACTTGGTATCGAGGCCTCGCTTACGTGGACGATCAGGTGATCCCGGTGATGAACCCCAAGGGATTTTTGACTGCGGAAGAATTTCAGCAGCTCGATCGTACGGCCGGAGCGGCTGCTTCGCGGCATGAGATGGAAGGAGCCGTCCAGGGATGAGCGCGGCGGAACAAACCGGCGGAAAGTCCTACGTTCTGCTCCAAATCGGCGACCGGCGCTTTGCCATGCCCGCGAAGAACGTCTCAGAGCTAGCGCCTCCCGTCCGATTGCACGAGTTTCCGCATACTGCGCCGCTCGTAGCCGGGGTGATTGTTCGGCGCGGACGAATCGTGCCGGTCTACGACGTGGCCCCGGTCTTAACCGGAAGGCGCTCCTCTGCGCACCGGTTTTATTTGATCGCGCGGCGTGAATTTGGAGCGTTCAGTGAGCCGAGCGCGATTCCCGTGAGCGGGGAATGCGAGCTGGCTAACGCAGAAATGCAACCGCCATCAGCGGATGATCCCGAATACGTTTCCGGCAGCCTGGCAATTGGCGACGAAAAAATCGATGTGCTGGACATGGAAACGCTCGTTACATCCCGGCCTGTGGACACCAATGAGGCTGCGCGAAGGGGGCCACAGTGACGGACGCATTGGCCAACCTCCCGCGAATCCTGCTGATCGACAGCAACGTGTATTTCGCCAAGCGGCTGGGAGATGCGCTGCGGCAGCAGGGGTTCGAAGTGGTGCCCTGCACGCAAGCAGCCTACGCGCTCACCATGCTTGAATGGAACGCGCCCACGGCAATTTTATGCGCGACCAACCTTCGGGAAATGGGCGCTCTGGAAATGGCGCCAATCCTTCGCGCCGATACCAAGACCGCGACGATTCCTCTAATTGCAATTGGGGGTGGAGGAAATCAAGCTCTTCTCGCAGCCTACAGCGCCGGTTGCGATGACTTTGTGGACCGTCGCCGCTCTCCCGCAGACATTGCTGCGCACATTCGGAGTTTTCTGCTGAGCCGTCAGGAGGGCTTCCAGCCCACGCAGATGCTTTCCAAGGCGGAGACGGACTTGAGCGGCAGCCTTTCACATCTGGATCTCCCCGGAGTCATCCAAATGCTGGGCCAAGCGCGCCAAACGGGCGCATTGCACATCAACGCCGGCGATATCGACGGAATCATTTTCTTCGAGGGCGGAGAAATCTTTCACGCGGAGTGCGGCACGCTCTTCGGCGACGAAGCCGTTACGCAAACGGTGAAGGCATGCCAGAGCGCTCCGGAGGGCGTATACAAATTCGTGTACGGCGCCACCGCCGCCCAGCGCACGGTCTTGCGCTCCGCCACCGATCTCTTGCTTGACGCCATGCGGGAATTCGACGAAGGCGAACGCGACAAAGTGGAGAAGGAAATGCCATGAGCGAATCACAAAATCCCACCACCGCGCGGACCCCGACGGTATATTTCATCGATGACAGCGCCACCATGCGCGAGGTGATCAAGATCGCTTTTCGCAAGGAGAATATCCGCATCATTGCCTGCGCGGACGCCGCTTCGGCGCTCGCCCAATTCAACCAGGTTGCTCCCGACGTAGTGATCACGGACGTGATCATGCCGGACAAAGACGGCTACGAGGTCTGCGAGTTCGTGAAGCAGCATTACCGGTTCAACAAGACTCCCGTAATCCTGATGTCCGGCGTCGTAAACCGAACTGTTGCGGAGCGCGCCACGGCGGTGAAAGCGGATGAACTGATACGGAAACCGTTTCAGCCACAGGACTTGATCGTTCGTGTCAAGAATCTGCTTAATCCAAAGAGCGTGAGTGCGCCGGCGGAGCAAGAATCGGGCGACTTGGCCGAAGGCCCATCCCCCGCTGCGTCACGCGTCTTGACCGGCCTGTTTTCGCCGGCCTCGCAGCCGGCCCCTACAGGCGGCGCGATTCATGCTGCTCCGCGCACCGAAGCTCCGGTTGCAGTGGCTAGTCCGCGCGCGCCTTCGCCATCCGCTCCGGCTGCTCCCGCACCACGCCCCGCAGCGCCACCGGCGGAAATCCAAAAAATGCGCAACGAGATACGCCGGCTCGAGTTGCTGGTGAAAAAACTGCAGGCCGAGCTCGAAGCGGAACATCAATATTGCGCGGCGCTCGAGGCACACTTCAAAGGCTTGCAGGAGTCTGAGTAGAACCGTTCATTCCTGCGGTGTCGTTTCAGCACACGTTTGCCTCGCGTCTCGCTCCGAATGCCCATTACTACTTTCAACACTGATTGAGTGCTGATTCTTGACCCGCTGTACCTTACGTTCTAAGATGGATTCACCCCTCTCACAGCAGGCGTTTTTTGCGTTTCGCTAGGCGAATGTTCTGGAGAGGTGTGATTGATGGGGCGCCGAAGCGAGCCACGAATCGCCACGAGTCTTCCTGTTTTAGTTCGCGGGATCGATCCCGAGGGGTATCCATTTCTTCGTACCGCTCACACGCGCGATGTCAGCAGCTGCGGTGTCTGCTTGCGAGGCCTCAACGGCATCGCCGCCCCGGGCAAGGAGATTGAACTCGAATACCGGGCAAAACGAGCTCATTTTCGGGTCCAATGGGCAGTCCCGAACGGCCCCGCCAATGCCGGACAGTCGGGACTTCGATGTCTAGAGCCCGGCAAGTACATCTGGGATGTGCCACTCAGGGAATGGTCTCACGACACATTCAAACTGTTCGGAGCGAAGGGGCAAGAATACTTAGCCGGCCATTCCTCGGCTTCCAAGCCCGAATCGCGGCTCAATTCATCGCGCACCCTCAAAGAGAAGCCCCAGGAAACTCCCGAGGCCAGCGCGTCCCGGCGGCACGCGGGAGGCGAACGTCGCATTCATCCGCGGCGCGATTGCCGCATCGAAGCACACCTAAAAACCTGCGGAGATTCGGACGCGAGCCCGGTGAAGATAACGGACATTTCGCTCGGTGGCTGCTACCTCGAAATGCTGTCTCCTCTTCCGATTGGCACTCCGATCGAAATCGATTTCCCCCTGTATGAATCAAACACACACGCCTACGCGACCGTTCGCTCCTCTCAGTCCGGCATGGGAATGGCGCTACAGTTCACGGACATGACGCCCGACAACTTTGAAAAGTTGCGCAGGTTCGCTCCGCCCGCCCCCGGGGTTGCGGAGCCTTCGTTTGTGAAGTCTGTATCGCCCGCTCCAGAGCAGCCGCGCCATGGAAATGGTGCAGCAGGTTTGGCGGCGTCGCCTGCTCACGAAACCCACAGCCCGCCGGCGGGACGAAATGGTTCAGCCGCACTTGATTCCACGCAACTTCCGCCGCCGACCGTGGCGGAAGCGCTCGAAGCTGTCGTGCGGGTTCTCTTTCGCAAGAACCTGATCACGCGAGCGGAAATATCCGAGGAACTGGCGAGGTTAAAATCTTCCCCAAAGAAGTGATCGTTTACTTCCGGCAGGCGGATTCGCTTCCCATGCGGCACTCAATCCAATCCCTTTGACTGCAGGAACTCGCGCGCGACTTCGGTTATGTCGCGGTGTTCCCCGTCCACGGCATAATTCATCTTCTGCATTTCCGCGCTGGAGATCTTCCCGCCCAATTCATCGAGAGCCGCGCGCATTTCCGGATAGCGTCTGAGGGTGTCTGCTCGAACAATGGGCACCGCCTCATACGGAGGAAAGTAATGCTTGTCATCCTCCAGGATGACCAGGTCGCGCGCGGCCAGCAACCCATCCGTGGAATTTCCGGCTACGAGATCCACTTGCTTTTCGAGCAGCGCGCGGTAGAGCAGCCCGAGATCGAGAATGCGCGGCGGCTCCGCGAACTTCAGCCCATAGACTCGGGCGAGTCCGGCATAGCCGTCGGGACGTTCCGAGAATTCGTAACCGAATCCCGCCCGCCACTCGGGCGTGAAGCGCGCGGCTTCACTGATGGTCTTCAAGTTCAGGCGGCGCGCGTCATCCCCGCGAATCACGATCGCGAATGTATTGTTGAAACCGAGCGAGGGCATCACTTCCAGGCCAAAGCGCTGCTGGTATTCGCTGCGCACCCGGCCGAAAACCGCCGAGGCATCGCTCTCGATCGGATCGTGCAAAATCGCTGTTAAGGCCGTTCCGGTGTATTCGACATAGGTATCAATTCGTCCGGAGAGCAAAGCCTGCTGGCAGATGTAAGATCCCGCCAGATAAAAGCGGCGCACCACCGGACGGTGCAGGCGCGCTTCCAGGTGCTGCGCAACAATTTCTCCGAGCAGCGCCTGCTCCGAGAAATTCTTCGACCCCACAACAATCGTGTCGCGCTGCCCGTTGCCGCAGGATGCCAGAAGGATCGTAACGCAAACAAATAGGGTGACCCGGAGCTTTTTCATTTTCTGCACTACCGCGCCGGACGCAAACGGCGCTCGAAAACGCTCAGGATAAAATCGGCGCCGAGAGCCAGAATCGCCGCTGGGATCGCGCCGGCCAGAATCAATTGATTGTTCACCATGGCCAGGCCACGAAAGATGAATTCTCCCAGGCCGCCTGCGCCTACGGCAGCCGCAATTGTCGCGATTCCGATGGTGAGCACGGTGGCCACACGCACGCCCGCAAGAACGGTCGAGACCGAAAGCGGCAGCTCCACCTGAAAAAGAATTTGCCGCTCCGTCATTCCCATGCCGCGAGCGGCGTCGCGAACAGCGGGGTCCACACCGGCAATGCCCGCAGCGGTGTTGCGAATAATAGGGAGTAGAGCGTAGAGCGTGAGCGCGGTGATGGCCAGGCGGTCAGCGCGATCACCCAGCCACGGAACCGGAAGCAGAAAACCGAACAACGCGAGGCTTGGAATCGTCTCGGCAATGTTTGCGCCGCCGAGGATGGGCTTCGAAAGCCACGGCCTGCGCGTGACGATGACGCCGAGCGGCACGCCGATCGCAATCGCCAGAAGCATTGCCGCGCCGACGAGCCAAATGTGCTCGAGTGTCGCTTGCACAATTTCAGCCCGATGGCGGAGAAAGAAATTAATCAGGCTCATTCGCCCTCCTTACTTTCTTCATGCTTTCGTAGGTGCTCGACGTACGCCGCCGCCACCGGCTCGGTGGCAACGCGAAATTCTTTGGGCGTATAAGCGCCGGTTAGCCTGCCCGCGTCCATCAACCCGATGCGCGTGGCCAGCAGCAAGGCTTCGTCCACGTGGTGCGTGACGATTACGATCGTTTTGCCGAGCCGCTTTTGAAGCGCTCGGAATTCGCCCTGCACTTCGTCGCGTGTGAGAGGGTCGAGCTCGCCGAAGGGCTCGTCCATCAGCAGAATCGGCGGATCGGCGGCGAGCGCGCGGGCCACTCCCACGCGCTGGCGCTGCCCTCCGGAAAGTTGGTGCGGATATCGTCTCAGAAATTCCTCGGGGTCGAGTCCCACGAGGCCAAGCAATTCCTGCACTCGCGCGCGCGTGCGTTCCTCGGGCCAGCGTTCGAGCCGCGGGACGAGCGAGATGTTTTGCTCCACCGTAAAATGCGGGAAGAGGCCGGTTTCCTGGATTACGTAGCCGATGTGGCGGCGCAGCGCGATGGGATCCCAAGCGAGCGTCGAGCGGCCTTCGACGCGAACCTCGCCTTCGCTCGGATCGAGCAGACGATTGATGAGCTTGAGCGCGGTCGTTTTTCCGGCGCCGCTGCGGCCCAGCAGCACCAGCGTCTCGCCGCGGCCGACGGTGAAATTCACGTCGCGCAGGAGCTCCTTGCCTCCGGGAAGCCGATACCTCGCGTGGCGGAATTCGATGGCGGGTTCGCGGGCTGAGTATTGGTGAGTTTCGGCTTTCATGCGCAGTTCAGCAGTGACCTGTCGGCGCGACGAACGATGGCGCGTTCCGCGAGGCTAGCAAGCGCTAAGGCGGGCTGTCAAACCTGCCCAATCGATTCAATCGCCACCGAGGAACCGGCGAATGGCGACCAGCACGCGCGTCATCATCGCTTCCGTGAGTTTCCCCGTGAACGTGTTCTGCTGGCTGGGATGGTATGAAGCGAAGAGCCGCGGCAGATCGCCGGGTAGCCGATAGCTCGCGCCGTGGCGAAACGGAAATGCTGCGAACGTTTCGATCTTTCCTTCCGTCTTCAGCAAGCTCAGGTACGCGCGCATCGCGATGCTTCCCAGCGCAAGAATCGCGCGAGGTCGGATGAGCGCGAGCTCGCGCTCAAAATACGGCCTGCAATTGGCCAGCTCGGATGGAAGCGGCTTGTTCGCGGGCGGTGCGCATCGAAGCGTGGCGCTTATATAGGCATTCTTCAGTTTTAGCCCGTCGCCTCGATGCTCCGACGTAGGTTGATTGGCCAAGCCCGCGCGATAGAGCGCGGCGTAGAGAAAATCTCCCGAGCGGTCGCCGGTGAACACGCGGCCGGTGCGATTCGCTCCATGCGCGGCCGGCGCGAGGCCCAGAATCAAAAGCTGCGCGCGCGGATCGCCGAATCCGGGAACCGGCTTGCCCCAATACTCCCATTCGCGAAAAGCACGGCGTTTCTCCCGCGCGACTTCTTCGCGATAGCACACCAATTGCGGACACTTCCGGCAGAGAACGATTTCTTCGTTCAATTGCCCGAGCTGTTTCAAATCAGTTGGCATTGGATTAAGTATGCGTCCATTCGGACGTCGCATGCGTCTATTGTAATTGAGGAACCGGGATGCTGCGTTCAGGCCTGCTTTGCACTTCCCCGGTTTTCCTCTACGATAGTCGCCGCACGAGGGACCTTGTTGGCGTCAGCCTAAACCATGGATAACACACGCGAAAAGATTGTCGTCGTCGAGGGCGAAACAGCCTCGCGGGAAAACCTGCGTACGGCCCTGGAGACGGCGGGCCACGATGTCGCGGCTTTCGCCACTGCTCGTGAAGGCCTCGAGACTATTCATCAGGCGGGCGCCGATCTGCTCTTGATGGACGCCGGACTGGCCGGCGCGTCTAATCCGGACGCAACGTCCGCTCGCGAAACGATTGCAACGATTCGAGGCTCTGCCGCCACTGCCGTTGTTCGCGTGATCCTGCTTGTCGGTCCCCATGCAGAGGAACGCGCTGCAGCGCTTGATTTTGGAGCTGATGACGCGATCTCACGCCCCTGGGATTCGGGAGAATTGTTGGCTCGAGTCCGCGCGCAGTTGCGAATGTTCCGCTCCGAAAAGGGATTGCGCGACAAAGCACAGATCGCAGTAGAAGGACAGCAGCTCGCGCACACCGCGTTCGAGGCCCTTGCGGTCACGGAAAAAATGACGAACGACGCCTTTTCGCTCGACCGCCGGCTGAAAATCGGACTCGCTGCGGTCTTCGTGGTCGCCGCCGTAATGGCGGGCATGTATTTTCTTTTTGCCCGTACCGCCCGCAAAGACACGCTGCAAGCCAATGCCGTTATCGCCAAGCTCGAGGCGGGCTCCCTGCGCCAGCAGAATCTGATCTCGGAGGCGCGCAAGCTCCGTACGCAACAGGGAGCCGCCGATGTGGCGCCCGTCGGTAAGGATGAGCTTCAAAAGCAGGCAGCCGAGCTGAAAGCGCGCATGGCCAATTCGACTGCGGAAGATGTCGCGACGCTGCAGAAACAGTTGGAGGATACCAATGCGCGGCTGGCGCGCGTCGAAAAGGATGGCCAAGCGGCGCAAACGCTAATCCCCGCGGATGTGCAGAGCGTTTGTCTCCTGCACGTCGCGGTTGCGTTTCGCGATCAAAAGAGCGGACAGCGGCTGCGTTATGCGGGTCTCAATCAGCAGGGCGAGCCGCTGCAGGATAGCGACGGCAAGCCGATTCTGACGCTCGATGGCCGCGGCCCGGAAGTGAAGCTCGATGTTTTCGGCACTGGCTTCATCGCGGGACCCAATGGACGGCTCATCACCAACCGCCACGTCGCCGAACCCTGGTGGAAAGATGACGAGCTGAAGACTGTTACGGACCAGGGTTTTCAAGCGGAGATTTCGACGATTCGCGTTTATTTCCCCGGCGACCCGCGCGCATTCCACGCCGAAATCGAGCAAATTTCCCAGGAAACCGACCTCGCCACCATGCGTGTGGACATGCAGGATCTGAAGCGCTCGATTCTTTCCATCGATTCGGGCAAGGGCTCCGCCGTGTCCGGCCAGCCGATCGTGTTGATGGGCTACGCCACCGGACTCGCCGCCATTCTCGCGCGCACGGATGAAGCGACCGCGGAGCAGATTCTCACCCAGAACAGCAACGATGTTGCGCAGGTTCTGGACGAGCTCGCGCGGCGGAATTTGATTCGGCCTCTTATCACCCAAGGCCACATCGGCGACATTCTTCCCGATAAAATTGTTTTTGACGCGCAGACCACTTCCGGCGGATCGGGTGGGCCGCTTTTTAACCGGCAGGGTAAGGTCATCGGCGTTACCTACGCCGTGCTGCGAGGTTTTGGCGGCTCCAATTTCGGCATACCCATACGCTTTTCGCAGCCTCTCCTCGCTCCATAACGCTACCGCTTGGCTAAGCCCGCCGACGCCGCTCTACTATCTTGTGCACGCCGGGAAGCGAAATTGACATCCCCCGACCGCGCGGCTAGCATATTCACAGCGATTTTGCCTTCGGGACCCACCCGAAGGTGTGCCCTACCGCACCGAGTTTACGGACCTTCGCCCATGGAAATAGGCGCGCGATCAGAAAATGTTCTGGACCGAATCGTCGCTGCACGCCGCGAATCCGTGGCACACCGCAAACGCGTGTTGCCCGACGTTGCGCTCAAAATCGCGGTCGAAAAAAAGGCCCCGACGCCGCGTGATTTTCCTGGGGCGCTCGGCCGCCCGGGAATCAACATCATTTCTGAGTTGAAGAAAGCCTCTCCCTCGCGGGGACTGCTGCGCGCTGATTTTGCGCCTGCGCCATTGGCCGCAGGCTTCGAACACGCCGGAGCGGCTGCGCTTTCGGTGCTTACCGAAGAGGATTTCTTCTCTGGTTCTCTCGCGGATTTGAAAGAAGCCGGCCGCGTGACGAAAATTCCCATTCTGCGCAAGGACTTCATCATCGACCCCTGGCAGGTTTGGGAAACGCGCGCCGCCGGCGCCGATTCCTTTCTGCTCATCGCCGCGATATTGGCCGACGACCTTCTGCGCGATCTTCTCGCGCTTGGCCGCTCGCTCATGATGGAACCTCTCGTTGAAGTCCATTCGCGGGAAGAGCTCGAGCGCGTGCTCGCAGCCGGTGCGCGCATCGTCGGCGTCAACAATCGCGATCTGCGCGATTTGAGCGTGCATCTCGACACATCGCTCGACTTGATCGAATTGATTCCGGAGGACTGCATCGCGGTGAGCGAATCCGGCCTGCGCACGCGCGATGACCTGGCGCGATTGCACCACGCCGGATTCGACGCGTTTCTGATTGGCGAGCATCTGATGCAACAGGCCGATCCTTCGCTCGCTTTGCGGGCTCTGCTCGAGCCTTCCAGCACGGGACGCGCGGCTGTATGAGCGGCTTCTAACGATGGTAAAAGTGAAAATTTGCGGGATTACGAATTTGAAGGATGCGCGGCGCGCGGTCGAAGCCGGTGCGGATTTTCTCGGCTTTAACTTCTATCCCGGCAGCCCACGTTGCGTCACGCCGGCCGCGGCTCGCCGGATCGTGCAACGATTGCCAAAGGGCACCGCGTTCGTGGGAGTTTTTGTGAACGAACCTACGGACAAAATGCTTGCGATTGCCCGGCGCGTCGGGCTCCGGTACTTGCAGTTGCACGGCGAGGAATCGCCCGAGACCGTCTCACGTCTTGGGCGAACGCTCCCGGTAATAAAAGCCATTCGAGTCCGGAATTCGTTTCGCACCGCCCAACTTCGGCAATTCAAGCATGGCGCTGCATTTCTGCTCGACGGTTTCCACAGCTCCCAACGCGGTGGCACGGGCAAGACTTTCGATTGGGAGATCGCTCGCCGCGCCAATCACGCCGGACATATTTTTCTGGCTGGAGGCCTGAACCCGGAAAACATCGGCGAGGCCATCCGTGTGGCGCAGCCCTACGCTGTTGATGTTTGCAGCGGAGTCGAAGCAAAACCCGGTAAAAAAGATCCCGCGCTGATCGCGAGCTTTATGCAAGCGGTGCGCGTGGCACGAAGGAAAAAACGATGAGCGCGGCTGCTCAATCTGTCCCGGACTCGCGCGGACGTTACGGCCCATTCGGCGGGCGCTACGTGCCGGAAACGCTGGTCGCGCCACTCGAGGAACTTGAGCGAGCCTATGCAGAAGCGCGCGCTGACCAAAGCTTTCAAAAAGAACTCGACGGTCTGCTCCGCAATTTCGCCGGCCGGCCCACTCCGCTGCAATTTGCGTCGCGCCTGACCGAAAAACTTGGCGGCCCGCGCATCTATCTCAAGCGCGAAGACCTGCTGCACACCGGTGCGCACAAAATCAACAACGCGCTCGGCCAGGGATTGCTCGCCGCACGCATGGGCAAAAAGCGGATCATCGCCGAAACGGGCGCGGGCCAGCACGGCGTCGCCACTGCCACCGTCGCCGCTCGGCTCGGCCTCTCGTGCACCGTTTACATGGGCACCGAAGACATGGAACGCCAGCGCCTGAACGTTTTTCGCATGCGCTTGCTCGGCGCGGAAGTCGTCGGCGTCGATTCCGGCAGCCGCACGCTGAAGGACGCCATCAACGAAGCCATGCGCGATTGGGTGACGAACGTGCGCACGACGCATTACTTGCTCGGCTCCGTGCTCGGCGCGCATCCTTACCCGCAAATGGTGCGCGATTTTCAGAAAGTTATCGGCGAAGAAGCGCGCGCGCAAATTCTTGCTGCCGAAGGACGCCTGCCCGATCATCTCATCGCCTGCGTGGGCGGCGGCTCGAACGCCATCGGCCTCTTCCACGCCTTTCTCGGCGATGCGCGCGTGAAAATGCTCGGCGTCGAAGCCGGCGGCCGCGGAAAATCGCTCGGCGAACACGCCGCGCGCCTCGCCGCTGCGGACGGTTTCACCGGCGCGCGGCCCGGCGTTCTGCAGGGCACCTACACGTACGTCCTGCAAACGCAGGACGGCCAGATCGCGACCACGCATTCCGTTTCCGCCGGCCTCGATTATCCGGCGGTCGGCCCGGAGCACGCCTGGCTCGCCGCGGAGGGCCGCGCCGAATACACGGCCGTGAGCGACGAAGAAGCTATCGAGGCGGCGCGCACGCTCGCGCGCATCGAAGGAATTATTCCCGCGCTCGAATCCGCGCACGCCCTGGCCGAACTGATTCGCGCGTGCACCACAAATGAAAGCAAACGAAATCGTGATCCTGAATCTCTCCGGCCGCGGCGACAAGGATATGGAGATCCTCTCGCGCTATGTCTGACGACGCTATTTCGCAATCGCAATCCGCCGCCGCGGCGCGCTCAGCCGCAAATCCTGGCGCCAGAACCGCGGGAAGAATCGGCGAACGATTCCGCGCGCTCGCGGAAGCAGGCGAGCTCGGGCTGGTCGCCTACATCACCGCCGGCGATCCATCGCTCGAAGCGAGCGAGAAAATCGTTCTCGCCGCTGCCGAAGCCGGCGCGGACGTGATCGAGCTCGGCGTGCCGTTCAGCGATCCTGTCGCCGACGGCCCCACCATTCAGCGCGCCAGCGAACGTGCGCTGCGCAGCGGCACCACGCTTGCCGGCGTGCTCGAACTCGTCGGTCGCATCCGCGCGCATAGCGAGGTGCCGCTCGTCCTTTTCAGCTATTTCAATCCCATTTTGCAGATGGGCCTCGGCAAAGTTCGCCCGAGCCGCTGCCGAGCGCCGGCGCCGACGGCGTTCTCGCGACCGACTTCACGCCCGAAGAAGCCGGCGACTATCGCGCCATCATGCACGCCCATGGTCTCGACACCATTTTTCTCGCAGCGCCCACATCCACCGACGCGCGCCTCGCGCAAATCGCTGCCGCTTCGACCGGTTTCCTTTATCTCATTTCGCGAACGGGCGTCACCGGGGCACGCGAAGCACTTCCCGAGGAATTGCCCGCCCTTGCGCGACGCGCGCGCAAATTCACTTCGTTGCCCATCGCCGTCGGTTTTGGAATTTCGCTGCCGGCGCACGTGACGGTGCTGGGTGGCATCGCCGATGCCGCCGTCGTAGGCTCGGCGCTCATGGCTGAAATCGAAAAGGCCGCCTGCGCCGACGTGGCCGCCGCAGCCGTGGCAGCTCGTATCCGCCTCCTGAAAGACGCCGCCCGCACCGGGGTCAGCCGCCGCATCAAGGACCTCGGCATTCAAAGCGCCGAATGAGCCCTTCAAAATTCTCTCTGACTTGAAGTAAAATCCCTGAGCAACAGGTCCGATGCCTCGCCAACTGCCCTAATGATTCGAGGAGAACTGCATGGATAAGCGCGTAGCCAACGCCGGCCGCCGCCATCGCTCGAATCCAGGACGGCGCGACGATTCTGCTCGGCGGCTTCGGCCTTTGCGGCATTCCCGAAAATCTGATCGCCGCGCTGCGCGCGCAAGGGCACAAAAGACCTCACACTCGTTTCAAATAACGCCGGCATCGACGATTTCGGCATCGGCATTCTGCTGCAGAACAAGCAAGTGAAGAAAATGATCGCGAGCTACGTGGGCGAGAACAAAACTTTCGAGCAGCTGGCGCTGAAAAAAGAAATCGAAGTCGAGCTGAACCCCCAGGGAACGCTGGCCGAGCGCATTCGTTGCGGCGGCGCAGGTATTCCCGCGTTTTTCACGCCCACGGGCTACGGCACGCTCGCTGCCGAAGGAAAAGAAGTGCGCGAGTTCAACGGGCGTCCGCACGTAATGGTCACCGCGCTGCGCGGTGATTTTGCTTTCATCAAGGCCTGGAAGGGCGATCGCTGGGGAAATCTCGTTTATCGCAAGACGGCGCGAAATTACAACTCGGTGATGGCCACCGCGGCCGATTACGTGATCGCCGAAGTCGAGGAAATCGTCGAGCTCGGCAGCCTGAACCCGGATTGCGTTCACACGCCGGGAATATTTGTGGACGCGATTTTCCAGGGCGTGAATTATGTGAAACGCATCGAGCGCCGTACCGTGCGCAAGCGCTAAGCGCTTCTAAAAGCCGCTACTGACGGGAGGAAACGAATGCCGCCGGAAATGGACAAGCGGGAAATCATTGCACGCCGTGTCGCGCGCGAATTGCGCGACGGCTACTACGTGAATCTCGGAATCGGCTTGCCCACGCTGATCCCGAACTATTTGCCGCCCGGCATCGAAGTGGTCCTGCAATCCGAAAACGGCATGCTCGGCATCGGCCCTTATCCCTACGAAGGCGAAGAAGATCCCGACCTCATCAACGCGGGCAAGGAAACCATCACCGAAATTCCCGGCAGCTCCTATTTTTCCAGCGCGGATTCCTTCGGCATGATTCGCAGCGGGCGAATCAACGTCACCGTTCTCGGCGCCCTGCAAGTGGACGAGAAGGGTAACCTCGCCAATTGGGCCATCCCCGGCAAAATGCTGAAAGGCATGGGCGGCGCGATGGATCTGGTGGCCGGAGCCAAGCGCGTGATCATCGCCATGGAGCACACCACCAAAGAGGGCGAGCCGAAAATCGTGAGAGAGTGCAGCCTGCCGCTCACGGGCGTTTGCGTCGTGGATCTCATCGTCACCGAACTCGGCGTCATCGAAGTCACGCCGCAGGGCCTCGTTTTGCGCGAAGTCGCGCCGGGCGTCACGCCGGAAGCGGTGCAGAAGGCCACCGAACCAACGCTGCGCATCCCGCCGGACCTGAAACCGATGGCCAGCTGACGATTTCCCGCGCGAAAGATAACTCTTGCGCGCAGCGCGGAGTGCACACGAACGGCCAGCTGCGATAACATTAGTAGAACGGCGTTTCCCAGGAGAGGCAATGGAGCCGCATTCGATCGTGGTAATCAGCCTGCAGGCGCCCAAAGAGAAGCTTTGGGGTGAATTGGTGGATATTTCGCACTCGGGAGTCACCCTGCGCGGCATCGATCTCAGCTCATTCGACGATTTCGTCAGGCAGGTGATTCATCCGGAGGGCGATCGCATGGGTTTGCCGACGCTTTTTTTCCCCATGCTGCGCATCGAGCGCATCGCTCTCGACGAGCCGCGCGGTTCCATCCCGTCGCTCGCGGAAATGTTCGAACGGAAAACGGGCCGCTCGCTGGGAGATTACTTGGCCCAATTCGCCTGAGCTGATATCGCGTCCCGCTAATCGAATCCATTCATGAACAGCCGAGTCCTTACAGTCCCGAACCAGCTCACCTTCCTCCGGCTCGCGTTCCTTCCGGTCTTCATCATCACGATTCATTACGAGCGCTACGAATGGGCGCTGGGAATTCTGATCCTTGCAGGCTTCACCGACGGGCTCGACGGCCTGCTGGCGCGTGGACTAAATCAAAAGACACCGCTGGGCGCCTATCTCGATCCCATCGCGGACAAGCTCCTCGTTTCTTCGTCTTATCTGGTTTTGGCGCTGCACGGAAAAATTGCGTGGTGGCTTGCAATTCTTGTTCTGGGGCGCGACGTCTCGCTCCTGGTCGCCAGCGCCGTGATTCTTGTCACCGTTGGCTACATCTCCCTGCCGCCGAGCATCTTCGGCAAAGCCACCACATTTTTCGAGCTGTCGCTGATCTTTCTCGTTCTCTTGCTCGCGATTTACGATAACCACGTTCTCTTGCTCGTAAGAACGGTTTGCGCATACTGCGTGGCGGTGTTTGTGTGTATTTCAGGCGTGCATTACAGCATCGTGGTGTCGCGCCGGCTTCACGCTGGCGGAGGGTAAATAGAAGATGCGGGGTTACGTTGTACTTTAGCCCGGGTGGAACAGGTTAAACGCCATCGTCCCCAGGCTCGCAACTACGACGATCGCGGTCGTCCAGCCCAGCAAATCCGCTCTCGTTCGCTCCTGTGGAGACATCGGCGGACGATCCAACATCAGCTTTCCAAGCGCGAACCCGCTCAGAAATCCGCCCAGGTGCGCCAAATTATCTATTCCTGAAAATATGAACCCCATGATGCCGATATAGATAAGCCACTTGATGAGCTGGCTTCGCAACATTTGCATCGACGCGCTTCTTCGCCCCATGGTCAGCGCCAGAAGCACGCCAATCAGCCCGAGCAAAGCTCCGGAACCGCCGACGCTGAAGTGGCCAAAGAAACTGCTGAGCACATAGCCGAAGATCCCGGTCGTAACATAAATGAAAAAATATCGCGCGGAACCGTACAGCTCTTCGATCTGCGGGCCGATGTCCATGAGCACCCACATGTTGAAGCCGATGTGCATCAGGCTGCCGTGAAGAAATACGGCCATCACAAACCGCCAAGGTTGGCGCAGATTGATAAACAACGGAAGCGAAGCCCCGAATCTTTGCAGCACCCTGCCGTCGATTCCGCCGAGTCCGAATAACGCTGAAAAGCCTCCACCACTTGGCGCCTGAAAGCCGCTGCCGCGAATTGTTGCCAGCAGGCTCGCGCCGTAAAGAAGGCAACTCAAGCTGAGGATCGCGTAGGTCACGGGCGACGTCGTCGGCAGCAGTCTCCCCAGCGAACGGCTCGCCGCCGCCATTCCGAAATTCATGCTCGCGCCGCATTGATGGCATTTCGTGGCGCTCGCGCCCACGAGCGTGCCGCAAGAGGGGCAGAGCTTCGGGCGCGGCGGTTCGCGTTCGCCGCCGGCGAAAGCGCTGCTGAATTGTTCGCGGATGCGGTCGAGTTTGTAACGAAGTCGCGGGGAGAGTGCCAATAGGCTTCCTTGCGAGAATGTGGATGCGTTCCTATAATACATAAGATGGGTCAAAACCAGTGAGTCGGGAAACTGCGTGAGGCCCGCCATCCGGCCGGCAAAATTCCGCTCGCAATCAACACAGATTTTTTTTCATCAGCCGATTCCTCTGCAGCGCAAAGCCCTGCCGCTGCTCGTTTTGTTTTCGCTGTTTGCTGCGGGATGCGCGCATCATCCGGCCGCGCGTCCGCCCACGCAAGCTCCGCCTTCTCAGCCTGTTCCGGCGCCGCCAGCGACATCGCGGCCATCGGGAGCGCCTCCGGCAATCGAAAGGCGGCCCGCCGTGCCCGGAGAATATGTCGAAGAAGGCGTGGCCTCCTGGTACGGCGTTCCGTTTAACGGCCGCCGCACTTCCAACGGCGAAATCTACGATATGCACCAGTTCACCGCGGCGCATCGCACGCTGCCGTTCGGCGCTGTAGTGCGCGTAACGAACATGCGCAATGGCAAGCAGACCCAGGTGCGCATCAACGATCGCGGACCTTTCGTCGCCGACCGCGTCATCGATCTTTCGCTTTCCGCCGCTCAGGCCATCGAGATGGTCGGCACAGGAACAGCCCCCGTGCGTCTCGAAATCCTTGCAGGACCAAGTCCGCAGGTTGGCTTCTTTGGCGTGCAGGTGGGCGCATTTAGGACCCAGGAAAATGCCGAGCGGCTCAAAGCGGATTTGGCGACGCGTTATTCACCAGTCACGATCGCCACCTACGATTCGCCTAACGGCATGTTCTATCGCGTGCGCGTCGGGCGATTGCCCACCGAGGATGCTGCGAACCAGTTCGCCGCGCAGTTGCGGGCGAACGAGCAGTTGACCACCACTTTCGTCGTTCGCCTCGACGAATAATTGCAACCTCAGAACGCAGCCTACTTGTGTTTCATCTCGTACACGCCATCCCAATCCGCGGCAGGCTCTTCCACCAGATATTCTTCGCAGCGTGCCAGAAAAACACGCGACGGGCCGTCTTCCGGCCAGCGCTGCAGCACCGCTTCGAACGCAACCTTTGCTCGGGTCCACTCGCGGCCTTTGTACGCATCGCGCCCGCGCTCAAAAAGCTCGGTCAATTCCTTCGCTTCTTTGCCGTCGAGCGGTGCGCTCAGCACTTCGAAAATCGTCACCGGCTGGTGTTTACCTTTCACGCGGATCAGATCGATTTCGCGAACGGCGATGCGTTCATCCGTCAAGCCCTTGCGCGTGGACTCGCTGATCAGAATGCGCGTGCCGTACTCCTTGTTGAGGCCCTCGAGGCGCGAAGCCAGATTCACCGCGTCGCCCATCGCCGTATATCCGTAACGCAGCGTGGAGCCCATGTTCCCCACCGACGCGATGCCCGTGTTGATGCCGATGCCGATTTCGAGCACCGGCTTTCCGCGTGCCCGCCAGTCTTCCTGCAACTCGGCAAGGCGCGCGAACATGTTCAGCGCGGCATTGCAGCAGCGCTCGGCGTGCTTCGGTTCGTCAAACGGCGCGCCCCAGATGGCCATCACCGCGTCGCCGATATATTTGTCGAGCGTTCCTTGATTGCGAAAGATGATTCGCGTCATCTCCGTCAGATAGCCGTTCAGCAATCCGGCAAGTTCCTGCGCGTCGAGAGTTTCCGAAATCGTGGTGAAGCCGCGAATGTCACTGAACAGCACGGTCACCTCGGTCTTGCGCGGCTTCACCCGTTCGGGATCGCTCAACAACCGCCGAATCACTTCCGGACTGACGTATTGCTGAAACGCGCCGCGCACCTTGCGCTTTTCCTGCTCTTCGATGAGCACGCGGTAGAGCGCCACCAGGCTAACGTTTGGAATAAGCGTGAAAAGCGCGGGCACGATGAAGTTCAGCAGCCATCCGTGCAGAAATGCCCAGTAGACCACCCCGCTGAACGGAAACAGCAACACCAGGCTCAGCGGCATCCAGCGCGGTTGCACCACGGCCAGCCACATTCCAAGCGGAATTCCAAATAGGAGTATGAATCCAATATCGGTCAGAGCCTCGGGAGCGCCGCGTTTTAGGAATTGTTGGTTCAGGATGTTGTCGATCAAATTTGCGTGAATTTCGACGCCCGGAAAATCGAGCGCGCCGAATGGCGTGGCCCGCAGATCCCCGATTCCCGTCGCCGAAGCGCCCACCAGCACGATCTTGTCCTTGAAAGTTCCGGGCGTGAATTTCTTTTCGGCCGCATCGGCAAACGAAACATACGGATACGTTCGCGCGGGTCCGCGGTAATTCACCAACACACGGCTCACCAGGTCCGGATGAACCACCAGCTTGGGTCCGAATTCAACGCTCGCCACACCCCCGTCGCCGTAATTCAACACGGTTTGCTCGTTCGAAAGGCCCAGATAGAGCCGCAGGGCTTGCACATCGAGAGAAGGATAAATGTCCCAATTCGCGCGGTCGGCATCGCGCCCGTAAGGGATTGCGAGCGGCATCTGGCGCACCACGGTGTCTGCATCCACAAAAACGTTGAAGAAACCGCAGCCGCCTTTTTCCGATGCAACCGCGCCGGTCAGAACCTCGGCGTTCGCTTCCGCGCCTCGCGGAACAAGATTGAGGGTCTCGTATTTATCGATCAAATGAATGCGGCCGGCATCTCCGGGTGCGGACGGCAATGCGCGAACTTGCGGAAACGGAAACAATGCGATCAAGTTTGAATAATGATCTAGCGTCTGGCTCGAAACTCCCCGCAAGTCGGTCTTCGTATACAGAAAATAATTTCCCAGCACCACGCTTCCAAACCGATGGATCGCATCCGCAAATTGCTGGTCGTAGTTGTACTGTTTTTCTTTGCGTTCAATTTCCGATTGCACCGCCGCATTCGTCGCTTGCCCCTTCTTTTTTTGCTCCGCGAGGCTCGCCGAAAGATCCTGTAACGGCCGCGCCGTCTCATCGGCCTGGCTGAAGGTGATGTCGAACGCCACCACCCGAGCCCCGTCCTCGCGCAAGGCATCCACCAAATGCGCAAAATAAATTCGCGCAAAAGGCCAGTGCCCGAGCGCCTCCTGCGATTGTTGGTCGATATCCACGATTATGATTCGCGGGTCCGGCTGCACGCGTCCACGGTACTGAAAGCGAAGGTCCAGCGTGCTCAATTCCAGCTTGGAGACGAAGTCGAAAAGCGGCATGGGACGTTCGCCCAGGAACGTCGCCACATAAATTCCGAGCGCCACTAGCGTCACAGCCGTGCTGATGGCGAACGAGCCCTTGTGCCCCCACCATTCTCGAAGGAGTCCCGAGCTTGTCTCGCCGCTGCGTTTGCGCATTTTGGCCGTGAATTCCAGCGTTTCGCGGAGATGCGGATAGCGAAGTCCGCGCAAGGCTAACAAACAGGTGCCCCCGATTCAAGGCGCGAACGCAATCGCAGCCTCGCGCAGCCACTCCGCGCATTTCGGGTGGCCAGACCTGCCAAATTTCGCTCGGTTGTGCCGCCGATGCCCGCTTCCGCTATACTGGGAAGCACCCTCTGAATCCAGGATTTGCATGTCCGGACGAAAACAAATCTGGTATCTCGAAGGCTCGATGGCCGCGAAACTCGTGGCGCCGTTCCGTTCGCGCTATGATTTGCGCCCCGTTTCGCTCGATAAGCGGACAATCGCGCAATCCACGCGCAAGCCCGCGCAAAACGGTGCGCCCGCCGTCTGCCTCGCCGACATGAAAGCCGGCATCCTGCAACTGCCGCCGCAAATTAACCACGCAGCAGATGGCTTGCGAGTTATCGGCGTGGTCCCGTCCGGTAACGGCGCGCATCCGAAGCCGCCTTCCTCGCGCAGTTCCCGCAAACAGCAATCCGCCTTCGCCTTTCTTCCCTCGCGCGCGCCGCAAAATATGGTGCAGAAAACGCTCGACGCCGCATTTCAGAACATCGAGCTAGCCGAACGCGAACGCGCCGCACGCCGCGCCCTGAAAATCGCCGAGCGCGAACGCGAACACCTGAACGAAATCGGCATCGCGCTTTCCTCGCAGCGCAATACCAGCGCCCTTCTCTCGCTGATCCTTTCCATGACGCGCGAAATCACCAGCGCCGATGCCGGCTCGCTCTATCTCGTCGAGGAAGATGCCGAAGGCCGCCGCCACCTGCGCTTCATGCTCACGCAGAACGATAGCTTCGCCTTCCCTTATCAGGAATTCGTTCTGCCGCTCGCCGAAGATTCGATGGCCGGATACACGGCGATGCGCGGCGAAGTCCTGAATTTCGCCAACGTCTACAAAATTTCGCCAAAGCTTCCATTCCGTTTCAACGATCGCTACGATCGCGACTCCGGCTATCACACGCGCTCACTGCTCACCTTGCCCATGCGCAATCCCAAGGGCGAAGTTCTCGGCGTGCTCCAAATCATCAATTGCAAACGCAATCGCGCCGCGCGCTTGCTCACCGTCGCGGACGTTGCCAGGCAGGTCCAGCCCTTCCGCGGGCGCGCCGTCCGTTTGGCGCTGTCGCTCGCCTCCCAAGCCGCCGTGGCCTACGAAAATCGCAAGCTCTACAACGAAATCGAAGCGCTCTTCGAAGGTTTCGTCAGCGCCGCCGTCACCGCCATCGAGCAGCGCGACCCCACCACCTCGGGACATTCCCTGCGCGTGGCCTCTTACACCCAGGGCCTCGCGGAAATTGTGGACGCGGCCGCCACCGGCCCCTACGCCGCCGCGCATTTCGACGCCGAACAGATGAAGGAAATTCGCTACGCCGCCTTGCTGCACGATTTCGGCAAAGTCGGAGTGCGCGAGGAAGTGCTGATCAAAGCAAAAAAGCTTTATCCGTTGCAGCTCGATATCGTCCGCCAGCGCTTTGATTACATCCGCAAGGAAATCGAAGCCGGAACCGTGCGGCGAAAGTTACAGGTCTTTCTCGAGCGCAACCGCGGTGACGCACTCTCCGAAATTGCCCGGCTCGGCGAAGATTTCGATCAGCGCCTCGCCCGCATCGAGGAATATCTTGAATTCATCGTGGACGCGAACGAGCCCACCGTGCTCGAACAGGGCCAGTTCCGCAAGTTGCGCGAAATCGCGCAGCAATCTTTCATCGACCCCCGCGGCATCGAGCGCTCTTATCTCGATCCCTCCGAAGCCCGCCTGCTCTCCATTCCCAAGGGCAGCCTCGACGCCTCCGAGCGCACGGAGATCGAATCGCACGTCATCCACACATACAATTTCCTGACGCAAATTCCCTGGACCAAAGAATTGAGAAGAGTCCCGGACATCGCGCGCGCCCATCACGAAAAGCTCAACGGCACGGGCTATCCATTCAAACTTCACGGCGACGAGATTCCGCTGCCCGCGAAGATGATGACCGTCTGCGATATTTTCGATGCCCTCACCGCCAAGGACCGGCCCTACAAGCGCGCCGTGCCTATCGATCGCGCTCTCGCCATCCTCGAAGACTGCGTTCGCGCAGACGAAATTGACGCCGAGCTTTTCCGTTTGTTCCGCGAAGCGAAGCTCTACGAACGCATCTTGCGTCCGACAATCGGATGATGGCCCACGTTCGCTTCCTCATCGGGATTTCCGTTGCCATTCTATTTTTTCCCGCGCTGGCCGGTCCCGCATTTGCGCAGCAGCAAGACGCACCCAACACTACTTGGGCCGTCACCATCATTCTTCCGCCGCGTCTTGTAGCAGGGAAGCCCGCCACGCTCGCGGTCCTCGGCGTAGATGGACGTCTCGCTGAGGGCGTGATCGTCGAAGTCGGCGCTCCCTCCGGCAGCGTCCAGCGCGTCAAGACTGACAAGACCGGACGCGCCGTCTTCGAAACGCCCTTGGATGCGAGCGTCCTGATCGCAAAAGCTTCCGGCGGTTCCGCGGCCGCGCTCATCGACGCGCAGGCATCCGTAGACGCTCCGCAAACGATCTCGCTTGCCCCGGTCATCTCCATGCAGGATCAGTTTTCGGTTTGCGGCGGAACATTTCAAGGCGATGAAGATTCAAATCAGGTGGTGCTGAATGACGACCCTGCCTTGGTTCTGGCCGCGTCGCCCGAATGCCTGGTTATTCTCCCAGGCCCCCGGGTGATTCCGGGCCCCGCGAAGATTTCCATCCAGTCGGCCGCGGCGCAATGGAATCTTACGGCTACCCTCGTGGCGCTCGTCTTCGATCCGCCGTTTCCCGCGCTCGTGCCGGAGAAAAAGAGCCACCTCACCGTCCACGTGCAGGGGTCGGATCGTCCGCTTTCTATCGAAGCCCAGAACAAGACGCCCGGCGTGCTTCAATTTCTGCGCGGCGACGTGCAGGAGTTGCACACTTCCGGTGGTTCGCAAAATCTCGCCACCGTCGAAGTCCTGGCCATCCGTTCCGGGGATTTTTCATTTCACGCGCGACTCTTGTTGCCGCCCGATGTCGAAGCAGCAAGACGTTATCTGGAAGCGGCGCAACCTCTCGCGCCGAAAGATCTCGAACATCGCGTGAGAAATCTATCCAATCGTTTGACGCATCACCCGCGCGAAACGGAAAAAGCTTCGAGCGAGCTCGAAGCGATCCTGGCCGCCGCCATGGCCGGCAATTTCCGCACCTTGCTCGCATCCGCACGCGCTTCTCTGGAATAAGAAAGATCCCGCCACGCTTGGAAATTAGTATGGATTCGGCGGCTGAGGAGTGAGTGCAGCTTTTGCAACTGAATTGGCGTTACTCGCTTGAGGCCGCTTCCAGGGCCTTTTGTTCAACATGGGGCTCCGCTTCGGGAAGCGCGCCCTGCTCCATTTGTTCCAGTGAATTTCTCGCGCGGCTCAGCTTGCTGTCCGCTTCCTCGTAACTCTGCTGCGCGTGCCGCAGATGATTGCCGAGTTTGTCGTAAACATCCGCGAAAGTATCGATTTGCCTCGTGAGTCCGGCCATGCTCGCGAGCAAGTGCTGCGCCCGCTCTTCGATCTGCTGCCCTCGCAAACTCATGGCCACCGCGCTCAGATATGCGTAAAACGTATTCGGCGAGACGGGCAGCACTTTCTTGCTGCGGCAGTATTCATCGAGCATTCCGTATTTCGAATCCTGCGTCATCAAAAGCTCGTAGAAAACTCCTTCCGACGGCACGAACATCAGCGCGTAATCAAGGGTGTGCTCGTGCGGCAGAATGTATTTTTCCGCGATGGAGTCGGCGTGCTTGCGCACCGCTGCGGAGAATTCCCGCCGCGCCGCGTCGTCGCCCGTATCCACCAACCGCCGATACGCTTCGAGAGGAAACTTCGAATCCACCGGCAACAAGCGCTCGCCGCTGCGGACGATGGCGTCCACCACCGCCCCCGTGGACGCAAACCGGTATTGCGTGTCGTACGCGCTCTGCGGCAGCGCATCTTTCAGCAGGCCTTCGAGCGCCACTTCGCCCAGGATCCCGCGCGTTTTCGCTCCGCCCAAAATCGTTTGCAGCGTCTGTGTCGCCTGCGACATATCGCGCCCGGTCTGCTGTACTTCTCCCAGCTGCTGGCTGATTTTCCGCATGGCTTCGCTCGAGGCCTGTAGCTGCTGGGCCACGGCGATTTGCGCATCGCTCGCGAGCTTTCCCGAGGAAGCCACGCCGCTGTGCAGCTCCTGGCGAACCTGGCCAAGCTGCGTCGTGACCGACTGCACCAAATTGTTGATTTGCGCGGTTACCGCCTGCCCCTGCGAGGCGAGCGAATTCTGCATCTCCTGACGCACAGCGGAGAGTTGTTCACCCGAGCGCCGGCTCGTCGACCACACGATGATCGCGATCGCCACGATTGCCACAACGCCGGCAGCCAGCCACACGGCCCCGCTCATTTAATTTTCCTCTCCGATATATGATTGCCGCAATGTACTTCTAGAGACTTTAGCGCGAAGAGCCTGCAGAGAGAAGCCGTTTCATCCCGTTACAACGTTGAAAAAGCCGCCGGGCAGATAGAAATGCAGCCGCCGGATGACACCCGCTCCAAAAAGCGTACTAGAAGTTTACTTTCAGCGCGAACTGGAACGTCCGCGGATCGAATGCTGACGTGGGCGTCCCCGCCGTACATACGCCGCCGATCGGATCACACAGCGGGTTCACGTCGCTCACGTTCAGGCGGTTCAGCATATTGAATCCGTCAGCGATGATCTGGAGATTCACGCGCTCCGTGATCGGGATCACTCTCGCGATTCGCAAATCGATCTGGAAGAAGCCGGGACGCGTGAACGAGTTACGCTGCTGATTTCCCACGCAGCCGTACGGCGGTGACGCGACGCTAGGAGGATACGGCCCGAAGGGCTGATTATCAGGGCCCAGACAAACCGTCGGAATGGTGAAGTCCACGCCTTTAATGTAGGGGGAATTCAACACGGGCAAACCAGCCGGCACTTTCCCGCTGGGGAAGGCGTCGGGCCGGTTTGTGGCCGTGCCAAAGTCCAGGTTCGTGTCCGTGCCGATCAGCACGTTGAAGGGCCGGCCGGAAGCGACTTCGATTACCGGAGCTACCGTGAAATCACCCAAAATCTTCTTCCACACTCCCTGATCGTGTGTGTGATAAGGGCTCTGGAAAACAGCGCTCGTGATCCAGCGGTGCCGCTGATCGAAGTCCGAGTTTCCGCGATCGCCGTTAGGATTGTTGTTGTCCTGTGGATTCAGAAGCGTGGAAAGATCGGTGGAATCGTCAATCGTGTGCGAATAGGTCCAGCTCGAAAGCATCTGGAAACCCTGCGTGAAGCGCTTCGTGACCGTCAGCGTGAACGCGTTATAAAGCGAATTACCCGTCGAGGTCTGGGGGTTCACGTCGCTCCATGGAACTTGCACACCGGAAAAGCCCGTCGGGTATCCGGCTGTCCCCGCCAGTTCGACCAGCGTGTCGTACCCACCCACGAGACCCGCGAACGACGGATTCGGCCCCGATGGCCGGAAGAAATTGAACACCGCCGGCGTTCCGATAAAGCCGATGGGGCTTCCGGCGCATCCCGCTGCACCGAAGCCCTCCGACAAGATTCCTGTCGCGATCACAAAATAGCTTCCCGGACCCGAATTTACGCAACTCCCAGTGGGATCGCTCGGGGCGGAGATGGTCAAAGGATTGGTTCCCGCAGGCGCCACACCGAGCGTTTCCGCCACGCTTGCGTTTGCAACCAGCAGCTTGGGATTCGTTACGTTGAGATTGATCGTGCGGTCCAGATGCGTTCCGTGAGTGTAATTGTATCCCGCGCTGATTTTCCAATCTTTGGTGATCTCGCGCTCAATAGTAAGATTGGCCTGTTGCGCGAGCGCATATTGGAAATTCTTGGTGACCGGAATGGTATAAGGCAGCAGAGGCAGCGGAAATCCCGCAGGGTTGGCGGTACTGGGCAGATAATTTTGATTGTTAAAGAGCGAATTCGTGTACGTGGTGCTGAATCTCTGCTGGTTCGGTTGAAAGCACATCTGCGGGGTGGTGGTCGAACACCCCGTGATCGCGCCCGTCAGCGTCCCCTGGAATATATTCGTGGCGTTCAAGGCGCCGAAATTGGCTGGATTATCGATGTCGCATCCGCCCGCCGTCAGCGCGCAGGGCGTTCCGCCTTCGGTCTCCAGCAAGCTGGAGGCTGCGCCATCAAAGGTGGTTGAGAGGAACGCGAGAGCGAGCGCCGGATGATCGTAGAAGAACCCGTAGCCTGCTCGAATCACGGTCTTTCCGTTTCCCCAGGGATCCCAGGCGACTCCGATTCGGGGCGCCACATTATTGGAGTCCGTGGGAATACCCTCAACCACGCCAAATGCTTTTTCAGCGATTCCGTTGATTGCCGTCGTAGGCGCGAACGTGGGCAGCCATTCGATGTCGTAGCGCACACCGTAATTCACCGTCAGCCTGCGGTTCACTTTCCAGCTATCCTGCGCAAACACACCGAGCGTCTTATTGTTGAAGGTCGTGTGAGTCTTGCCGATTCCTTGATAGAAATCCTCCGGGATGCCCAACCCGTAGGCTTGCACCGCCGAAAAGCCCGGGGCGCTGGGCGAAGCGACTCCGAAAGTGGAAGCGGACAATGCCGCGAAGTCATATACGCCGCCGTAGTTCAGCGTGAAAATCTGCGCCTTGGTGCTTCCCAGTTGCACCAGATTCACGTCGCCGCCGAACTTGAACGTGTGCGTGCCCTTGGTCCAGGTGAGGTCATCGGTCCATTCGTAGCGCTTTTCGGTGCGATCCACGGTTGAAAACGGCTCGCGCCCGAAAAACGCAACGCCTGTGATATCCACGGCCGGATCGCTGCCCCCCGGCAAATCCGAATAGCCGTAGTGCAGGCCCAGGCGCGCGAATTGGAAGCGCGCCTCATTGAAGAGATTGCTGCTGATGGACGTGGTGTGTTGGCCCACAATCGCAAAGTCTCGAGATTGGTTATAGGAAGTGCGGTTCCCGGCGTTTTGGCCGAAGTTCTCGGTCTGCGAATTCACTTCGATGCCCGTAATCGTAGAGGGCGAAACGTCCGCGCGAATAAATGAGGTGTTCCTAGAATTCCAGATGTGATCGAGCTTTAGCGACCAGATGCTGGTTTTATCCGAGGTCGGGAAGTTACCCACCACCGACGCCAAGCCCTGAAAGGAAGCCGGCAACGCCGCTCCGGAATCGAGGGGCGGTGGCGGGAAGAAATTGGCCGGAAAGCCCGGAGTGTTGCCGAAAAGAGCCACCGCCGAAGAAGCCACGCCGACCGAGTACTCGGTCACGCGGTCTGGAATAGTGTTGCCTGTGTTACCCACGAAGGCCGCTTCTTGCGGAGTCAGGTAGCCTGCTGTCGGAACTCCCGGTGGGAGAAACGGAGCGATGTCCGAAGGTACCACTGTCGGATCCAGGCCAAAATCGTTCTGACCGATGCTGGAGAAACCCGTCTCCTGGCGCCGCGTGATTTCATAGCTGAAGAAATAGAAAGTTTTGTCCTTCTGAATCGGCCCGCCTATGGTGGCCCCGGCCTGCACGCGCGTGTAGGACTGTTTTACTGGAACCGTTCCGAACGTCTGCGTCGTCGGATCGAAAACGGCATTCACCGAGAATGGGTTCTGCGCCTGAATGGCGGTGTCCCGCAAATACCCGAATACATCGCCGTGAACCTGATTGGTCCCCGACTTCGTCACGATGTTCACCACGCCGCCCATCGCCCGGCCGTATTCCGGCATGTAATTGCTGGTGATCACCTGAAATTCCTGCACCGCTTCCTGCGAAACCGTCGCGCGCACTCCATTCGTGGTGTTGTCCACCGCATCCGCGCCATCCACGGAAACTTCATTCGATCGCGCGCGCTGCCCGCCGAAGTTGAGTCCGCTGGTGGGCGCTGGGCCGATCTTGGGCGTGTCGTCGCGCGCCGTTTGCGAATTGAGCAGCGAGAAGTTGATGTAGTTGCGGCCATTGATCGGCAAATTATCAATTTGAAGCTGTGAAACCGTGGTGGACACATCCGTCTTCGCCGTATCCACCAGATCCGGTGCAGCCGAAACGCTCACGGTTTCTCCGACTGCCTTCAATTGCAGTTGCGGGTTGTATTCAGGAGTCGTGCCGAGCGCGAGTGTGAAAGAAGTATCGGTGAGGGTCGCGAATCCCTGCGCTTCGACGCTGAGCGTGTATTTTCCGGGAGGCAGTCCCACGAGTTCGTAACGCCCGTTGTCGTTGCTGAACGCGGTGCGCTCGAATCCTGTGTTCGGGTTTTTGATCGTAACCTTGGCGCCCTTCACCGACAGGCTCTGAGGATCGAGCACCGTTCCGGAAAGGTTGACCGTGTTGACCTGCGCCCAACTCGCGCCCGACAACCCGAGAACCAAGACGCCCACCAACAATGCAAAGCACACCAACTTAGGCCCTCGCATCGCTACACCCTCCGGTAATTTTCGCCTGCGTGCGGCCGCAGTCCGGCCGCATTCGAACCAGGGATTGCAAGGTACAACTGAGTTCGCTCCGTTCCCCAACGGAGCAATTATCTGATGATGAGCGACTTCTACTCCCAGGCCTAACTCTTTGCAATAAAAATCTTTAATCGATGCTATTAGAATTGTCTAAATCATAAGAGGGACTGACGGAGCGCTACTCGCGGTTCGTGGAACCGGTGAGTTGAACGAGGGCGTTGGGTGCGGAATTCGGGGCGGCAGAACCGGAATCGAGGGTTTGCGGGGCGCGCCAGAAATCCACCACCGAAATTTGGTGCACGCAAGAAACGGTGCAGCGCGGGGCGCAGCCTTTCTTGGTAAAAAACTCGCGATGGCGCTGCTCGTCCGTGTAACTTTCTAGCGGCACGCCCGGATAGCCGCGCTGCTGCGAACAGTAGTGCACCAGGCCATCCTCGCAAATGTAGAGGTAGCGCGAGCCTGCGCGGCAGCGCCAGTTATTTTCCTTGCCGCGCGCGATATTGTGCTGGAACTGGTTGACGCGCGTAAAGGAGCGCTTTCCGAGCGTCATAATCTCCTCGAAAATCTCCTGCTCGCGCGGGCCGAGCGGCTCGAGTTGACCGTTGTGATCGTGAAGAATGCCCACGGTCGATGTGAATCCCAGCGCAACGGCGCGGTGCGCTACGGCCAGCGCGTCTTCCGGATTGACTATGCCGCTGCCCAGGACTGAATTGATGTTCACGTGAAATTCAGCATGTTCGGCAAGCAGCGCGAGTTTTTGGTCCAGCACTTTCAGGCTCTTCTTGGACACGTCGTCCGGCTTCACGTTATCAATGCTGATCTGCAAGTATTCGAGTCCGGCGCGATTCAGCCGCTCGATGCGATCGGCGACTAGGAGATAGCCGTTGGTGATGAGGCCAGCCATCATTCCGTTCTTGCGGATGCGCGCGACGATGGCGTCAAGCTCAGGATGCAGCAGGGGCTCGCCGCCGCTGATGGTGACGATCGCGGTGCCCATGGCGCCCAAGCGGTCGATGCGGCGGAACATCTCCTCGATTGGAACCGGGTTCGAAAAGTCATCAAATTCATTGCAATAGGTGCAGGCGAGATTGCACCGGCGCGTGGGGATGATGTGCACGAGCAGCGGATGCTTCGTGGAGACGAGGCCCTTCGCGACCATGCGAAGCTCGCGCAGCCGGCGATGAGCGCCGAGTAGTTTTCTCCGGATTTTTTTTCGAGCCGTCATTTTGTCTCGCGAAAGCGATCCGTCGCTTCCGTCACGTCTCAATCTTCCAAGTTTTATTATGCCATATCGCCGTCAGGTTCCCGGCGCGGCGAGGTGCTGAGTTGCACATCGTGCGGCGCTGAAGCTCAATCGGACCAGGGCTGTGGCTTGCGGTCCCAGCGATGGCTTTTCAGTTTTTGAAGCAGGCTCGCATCGAGCGGGCCTGCGTCGCTCGCCGCGATATTTTGCTTTACGTGGTCGGATTTACGCATTCCCACGATGGTGGTGCTCACGACCGGGTTCAAAAGGATGAAGCGCAGCGACATTTCCGGAAGGGTCATGCCCGGGGGGACAATCTTCTTCAGCGCCTCGACCCGCGCGACTGTGTTTGCCAAATTTTCCGGGCCGAAATACTGGGCGCGCCAGTCGCTCGAGGGAAATTTTGTCTCAAGAGTCATTTTTCCGCCGAGGCTGCCTTCGTCGAGCGGAACACGCGCGATCACCCCGATGTTCAACTCCTTGCACACTGGGAAAAGCTTGTCCTCCGGCGATTGGTCGAAGATGTTGTAGATCACCTGCACCGCGTCCACGAGGCCGGTGCGCAGCGCCCTGATTCCGTTTTCGGGCTCCCAGCGGTTCAAGCTCAGGCCGAACGCACGGATCCACTTTTCACTTTTGAGTTTCTCTACTGTTTCGTGAAATTCGGGTTCATTGGCCCAACTATCGTCCCACACGTGAAATTGCAGCATGTCGATGGAATCGGTGCGCAGTTTTTCGCGGATCATTTTTGCGTATTTGAAAACGTGTTTCGCGGGAAACACTTCGCTGTATTTGTACTGGGGCAGGGCGGGCCATTTGTCATTCATCGGTGGGATTTTGGATGCGGCATAGAGCGCTTTGCCTTCGCGATTGCGCGAATGATTTCGCGTCAGGATTTCGCCGAGCAGGCCGTCGCTTTTTCCTTCGCCGTAGGCCCAGGCGGAATCAAAGAAAGTGCAGCCGAGATCCACGGCGAGTTGCAGGGAGGCGAGCGATTCGCGGTCGTCCGAGCCAGTCCAGCCGCTCATGCCCCAGAGGCCGTAAGCCATGTCGCTGACTTCGAAGCCGGTGCGGCCCAGTTTGCGGTATTTCATGTGCGCGCCTCGTGACCCGCGGGCAGTGATCCGCGGAAAGGGAAAATGGCTGTTTTGCGGCGATTAGAAAAAGTTAGTTTGCTGTGTTTTCTATGAGTTAGGGCGAAAGTTAATTCGGGACTGTTGCGATTAGAAAGTGCCCGTGACTCGTGATTTGTGACTTGTGATTCGTGAAGCGGGCCAGCGACCTTGGCGTTTCGCCCGGAGGGCTGCTCAGAGCAAGGCGAGACGGAACGATGCCTGCGCGACGGCTGAAGGCCGCCTTCGACACGTCCGGTACTAAACAAAGCTCTCACCATCCCATGATAGGAATTCGGCAGGCCGAGCGCAAGGGAGTGGAGGCTGTGGACGTTTTGACCTAAACTGCGCGTGGTGGGAGTTCGATTCTCCCGAGTTCCTACGTCTGTCTGAAGGCGCACGGCGAAAGGAGTGGAGAATGGGCGACGAAACGAAGGGGACTGTGCAGGCGGCGGCGGTACCGGCTGATGATCTGCGACGCAAGCTTGTGGTTGTGCGACCTGAGAGCGATCAGAAGCTTACGCACCTTGGGGTGGTGGGAGACACCTACACGATTCTTCTCGGCGGGAAAGACACGGCCGGGCGATTTTGCCTGATCGACATGTATGTGCCGCCGGGAGGGGGGCCGCCGCCGCACCGGCATGATTTCGAAGAAGCTTTCACCGTGCTGGAGGGCGAAATCGAGGCTATTTTTCGCGGCGCGAAGCAAATTGTGCGGGCGGGGGAGACGATCAGCGTCCCAGCGAATGCGCCGCACCAGTTTCACAACTCGTCGCCCACACCGGTGAGGCTGCTGTGCTTCTGTTCGCCGCCAGGGCTCGAGGAATTCTTTCTGGAGATTGGCGTGCCGGTCGAGAGCCGCACGACGCCTCCGCCGAGGCTGGAGGGTGCGGCGCAGGCGGAGATGATCGCGAAGATCCGAGCGGCTGCTCCAAAATATCGAACGGAATTGCTTCCGCACGCCTGAACCAACAAATCCGCACCTGTTGCTCAAAACAAAAACGCACAGGATGGAGCACCCTTAAGGACAAAACTGGGGGTCCGGGTCGCTCATGAAGACACAATCGATGGGGTTGGTTCGAGGGTAAAAAGAAAAGGGGCGATCACTCGCCCCTCTTCTTTAGTCGCGAAAGGAAACGGTTGCCGGGTGGTCTCCCGTTTTACCGGGTGAAACCCGACCACGACAAATCTCGCTGAGGTGGACAGTGGCTTTGCGCCGCGCTGTCTCGTCAAGGTTAGTTAACGAGAAGCGCGATTGGCCCACCACTAGACCAGACCTAGGGTTTCGCCGTGATGCCGTGCCATTCCGAACTTGTGTCGAAGCCGTTCTCTATCGTCCGTGCCCTGCTAGGCTCGTCAAGCTTGCGCTTGCCGTGCTGCTAAGACTCAGATGACTGGAAAGCTTTGGCACACGCGTTGTAACTCCGCGGGCGCAGAGAGTCAATCACACCAGAAATAATTTTTGATGTGGAAATCTCGGAAATGTGGAAATCGTCCGCCTGAAATGGGGAAAGAAACGATGCGTGAAATTACAGAGTTCTTCGATCGGTGACTACGTTGCCGCCGGATCCTCGGCTTACCAGCCAACTATTCTCGCGCAAATCCAGATAGACCTCGCGATAGGACTGGAACAAGGAAGTCTCGTGATAAGGGACGCCATGCGATTGGCAGTAGGACTTGACAATTTTTTGGACCTGCCGAAGCTTGTTCGTGGGCATGGTGGGAAAGAGGTGGTGTTCGATCTGGCAGGTGAGGCCGCCGGTGCAGTAATCGATTCCCGGGCGCCTTTTAATATTGCGGCTGGTGAGCACCTGCTCGCGCAAAAAGTTTGCCGCCGAAGCACCTTGCAGCAGAGGCATGCCCTGGTGGTTGGGAGCGAATATCAGAGTCAAATACAGCCCCAGGAACATCTGCTGCACCACGAAGAACAGGATGGCATGCGGCCAACCGAGGAGAAGATAGAGTAAGCCCAGAAACCAGCACGCGTGAAGGACGAGGAAACTCCATTCGATAACGGGATGCGCGACGCGGTTGCGCAGCAGGAATCGAACACTGTCATATTTCAGGACGAAGGATTCGAGCAAAGACAAAGGGAAAAAGCAGAAATGCTGGTATCTGACGGTGAGGCGCGCGAGCCCGCGCTTCCCAGCTGCCTGGTCTTTTGTGAAAGCGAACAAAGGTATATCGACGTCGGGGTCGGCGGTGATGTGATTGGGAGAGCAGTGATGGCTATGGTGCTTGTGGAGCCACCAACTGAAACTAAACCCGAGCAGCAGGTTGGAATGAATCAGGCCGATGGCTTCATTCGCGGCGGGCTGATTGAAAATTTCCTGGTGCCCCGAGTCGTGAACGATAAACCCGAGCTGGGCAAAGACGAAGGCGAGGAAGGCGGCATTGCAAAGCTCGACCCAGGGATTGTGAAATTTATAGATCAGCAGGAAAGCGGCGACGAGCAGAACCAGGTTGATAAACATCTTTCGCGCGTAGTAGGCGGGCTGCTTCGCGAGTAAACCACTTTGACGCACAAGGGTGAGTAAGTCGCGGAATTCGTCTCCAGCTGCCAATCGCATCGTTCCATCCAATCACCTGGGCTACCAGGATTCACGGGTACTCTAGAGCATCGATTGTGAACATTCGAACGAGATCGGCCATAGCGTCGGCAGAGGTGGTATTCGGCCTCCCAGGAGACTGGGCGAGGACTCGACGAAGCCCTATCATACCAAAAGTTTGATGGTGGGGCTGGGGAGAGTCGAACTCCCGACACGCAGTTTAGGAAACTGCTGCTCTATCCATCTGAGCTACAGCCCCGCGCGGATAGATTATCACAGCAGTGGAGAGCGCATCATGCATGCGGATTACTTCTCACCGGACGCTTTTGGCCAGCGGCTCTTGGAACTAAGATCGGTCCGGCCCTGGAGCGAAATCGAACGCCTCACGTATCCAGCCGGTAAGCGGCTCCTCTATCTGGTCAGGGTGAACAACCTTGAACAGGTTGCAATACTTTACTTTCTTGGTAGGACCCTGCATGAATATGAGCCCTTCGATTTTGCGCGGAAGGAAGATCCATACTTCGAGAAATCGCTTCCTGGGCCTCACAAAGAAATAGCAGACCTTCTTTGAAAACATGATCGAAAGGGCGGAAGCGTAGATGCGCTGAGTACCAAGACCTGCGGCAAAGGCACGAAGTTTTTTCCAAGCATCACGAAGATCCTCATCCAGTCCGTCAACCAGCTGTGCTTCGGTTACATTCCAGTCGTATTGACCCTTCGGGGCAGAGGAGTTCTTCTCCGCGGATTTGGGCTTTTTCGAAGTCTTGGATTTGTTGAGACCTTTTTCTCTCGCACTCAATGTTCTTGCCCGCGTGGACTTGCAACGCCGATAACTTTTCAGAATCCGCTCGAAATGGCCGCCTGTTTAGGAACCGCCGCGCAATCCATCCGAGCAACAGCGCGCGAATAGATTATCACAGCGGCAAAAAGCGCATGGATCGAGGCGCGATCGCTTAATTTTGCGAGTCGGGCGCCGGGATCATCTGGAGCTGGACCGTTTTGCGGTCGTTCGCGGAGAGGTCCACGGATTCAGCCATGTTTTCGAAAGGCCGCAGAAAATCCGGATCGCCATAAGAACTTTCGTCGATTTTTTCCCAGGCGAAAGCATTGTAATGGCCCGGCGGCACGCCGCGAATTTCGAAGTGGCCGTATTGGTCGGTGGTCGAAGTTTTATATTCTTCGGGTTTCTGATGCGAATTCTTTATCGGGACTAGAACCACGAGCGCGCCCGGCGCGGGAAGGCCGTCCTTGCGCGTGACGGTGCCGTTCACGAGGGCGGTTTCGCTGCTGTACACGATAGCGATGGAGGAAGGGCCAGCGCCGGAGGCTACTTGAATGCCGGCATCGAGCAGATCGACACCATTGGCTTTGGCGGACTTCACGTAACACTCGCGGCATGAGGAAAAAACGCGGAGCGAATAGGAGCCGTCAACAATTTCGCTGAGGAGAAACGAACCGTCGGGCCGTACTTCCGCCTGAGCACCGCCGAAACTAAATCCGGTATCGGCTTCCACGGGGAGGACGGTCACCGTGATATTTTTCGCGGAAGCGGCGGACTGGCCCTCGAAGGTGACCCGGCCTACGATGGAAATCCCCTGGGACAGAACCAGGGAGAGGCCATCGACATCGCTACCGACCACGTCCACGTTCTGCGTCGTGGCGCCGTGTTTCGTGCCCGCCATCCAGGCGGCGGCCAATGTGTACTGGCCCGGAACAACATCCGGGATTTCAAACTCTCCTGTTTTTGCGTCAGGGCGCACGTTGGTTTGGCCTTCATTCATGCGAGTTGACTGGTCTTCATCGGATCGAGGGAAGAGCATCACGCCGATAATCGCATCCGGAGAGCCGACGGAGTTCAGGACGTGGCCGCGAATTTTGTATGTTCGCGCGGGAGCCTTGGGCGCAAAAACGAAATCAATGTCGGGAATTTCGTCGCCTGACTTCACTTCGAAAATCGAGGCGCGGGCGCTGTCTGAGGTGCCGGGATAGTACGTCGGGAGACCGCCTACAGTTTGTTGACCGGGCTCCCCGGTGAAATCAGATCTTGGCGAAGCCATGTAAACGGAGTAGCGCCCGGGCGAGAGATCGACAATTCTGTACTCGCCGAGGTCATTTGTGGCGGTGTTGTAGGCCATTTCCGTCTTCGGCTTGCCGCGGACGCTGGTGTGAATCACGGCCGCGACCGTAGCGCCGCGAACCGGGTCGCCATCTTCGTCCAGGACGCGGCCGGTGATTATTCCGGTGTGATGCAAGCGGAAGAGCAGGTCCGTCATTTTCTGGCCTGGCGCGAGGGTGAGAGTCGCGCCGGGTTTATCGAGCTGATCCTGGCCATAGCGTGACGTGAGGTAATTGGCACGGCTGATCTCCAAATCGTAGCTGCCTGCGGGAATTTGGCCGATGGAGAAATGGCCGGCGGCGTCGGTGGTGGCGGTGAACGCGCGAGACTTTGTATCGCCACTGGCCGCGTCTTCTTCTTTCGGAGAAATGGCCACGAACGCTTTCTTGAGCGGCTCGCCTGTGTTCGCGCTTACAACCGTGCCGGCGACGGTGCAGAGCCGGCTCGCTTGATCGCCGGAAGGCTGCGGCGCTGGCGGCTCCTGCGCGGGACAGAGCGCGGGGGAAATGCAAGACCAAACTGCAAGGAAGACGATCGGAAACAGGATGGAGCGCATGTCTTCACCAAATTCGAGGACACTTCATCTTACCGCAGGGCAAGTTCGCGTGCCAGAAAAGCAGTTGACAGTTAATAGTCAACAGTGAACAGGGCACCCCAGTTTGCGGAGACCTGCTCTGCGGATCCACGCTTCACCGCCGTATCCGCTCGCGATTCGCGCTACTCCACGTCGATCGCAAGATTGAGCGCCGGTGCTGGTGTTACACCGGCACCGGAGAAGGTTATGACTATGCTTGAATCCACCCCGACTGGGGTGCCTGGATTTGTGACTCCACCTCCGCCTCCACCCCCGCCGCAGGAAGCGATTGCGGCTAACGAGACAATCGCCAGTATTGTGCACGCCAAGCTCCAGCGAAGGCGTCCGCTGCGGTAACCGGCGAGCAGGATGCCCACGCAGAAGATGGAGGCAAGTACAATACTTCCGCCAAGCGTCCACCATCCGAATCCGAGTGGACGTTGGGTTGCTTGCGGCAAGACAGTCGAACGCGCAGTCGTTTGGAAGGTGACTGTGGCTGTTGCGGTCGTAGTGCTGCTGCTGAGCGCAACCGAGGCAACGCTGAAGGCGCAGGTAGTTTCCAGCGGCATCCCCGAACAAAGTGGCGGCGAGAGCGAAATCGTGCCGGTATAGCTATTCATTCCAGTGAACGTAAGTGTGGCTGAGCCGCTGCCGCCTGGCTTGGTGATCGATACGGTTGTCGGGTTGGCGGTAATGGTAAACGTGGGCGGCGGAGTGACAACTTCCGCAGTGCTGGCTGTGGAGGTTGCATAGTTCGCGTCACCACTGTAAGTGGCCACCACTAATTGCGTGCCGGATGGAATTGCGGTAGTGGTGAGTTGAGCCTGGCCAGCTGCCAGGGATACAGCACCGCCGATGGGATTGTCGCCGCCAGAAGCGCTGACCGCGGAGTAAAACTGCACGGTGCCGGTGAGAGCGGGACCGCCGGAATGGGTGGGAGCGACTTGCGCTGTCAGGGTCACGCTCGTACCTTGCACAATTGCGGCGTTCGAGGTGCTTACGGCCGTGGTGCTGGAGAGAAGGTTCACAGTCTCCGAAACAGCGCCTGAAGAATTTGCATAATTCGTATCGCCACTATAGCTCGCGATGATCGTGAGGTTCCCGCCGGGAAGCGTCGAGGTGGTCAGCTGCGCCTGGCCGGCCACGATCGGCGCGCTGCCGATGTTTGTGCAACCAACACAATTGAGCGTGAACTGAACCGTTCCGGTCATGGCCGGGCCGCCCGTCTGGCTCGGGGTGATTACGGCGGTCAAGGTTACGGAAGTTCCACGCTGGATTACAGGATTGGAGGAACTGAGCGTAGTCGTGGTAGGGATTACGACATCGACGATCACCGGATTCGAAACGGGAGACCCCGTGTAGTTCGAGTCGCCGAGAAATTGTGCGGTGATGGTGTTGTTGCCAACGGGGAGTGAGGTTGCGGCGAAGTAGGCTGTCACTTGCGCAGTTCCCGACGGGCTAGTCGAAGGGATATACGTTATAGGGCCGCTGAGTGGCGTTGACCCGGCGAGGAACTGGAGGTTGTCGGCCGGGTAATCTGAAGAAGGCGCAAGGGGCGGAAGCAAGGCTTGCGTGCCAATGGTGACGGTCAAATTGTCGCCTTGACCAGTCTGGATAATGGTGCTGGACGAGCTTAGGAAGATTGTTGTGGCAGCTTTGGTCACGGTGATCATGTCGGGCGCGGCAGAGTTGCTGCTGGCGTTGAAGCTCGGGTCGCCGCTGTATGACGCGACGATACTGTGCGTGCCGCCCAAGAAAAAGGGTGTCTGATCCTCCGCGTATCCTTCGTTGTTGAGCGTGTAGGTGCCTGCGCCGACCGGATTGGTGGATCCGTTGAAAGTGTCCGTCAGGGAGACAGTTCCCGTTGGGCAGCCGTATTGTTCGAGGCCATTGGAGGCGCACGGATTGCCGCTGGAATTGCTGACGTTGGCGCGAAGAAAATAGAGGCTGCCATACGCAAAAGAGGTGGCGTTGGCACTGGTCTCGATGCCGGTGGTTGAGTTGAATGTGGGGATGGCGGTCTGCGTCTTGCTCGCTTCCGGATTGACGGTGACGGTGAAGGGCGAGGAATCGCTGGGCGCAAATGTGGAATCGCCGGAGTAGTGCGCTGTTACGGTGTAGCCGATCCCGCCGGGCAGGAAGGTGGTAGTGGTACCAGCAGGCAGCGAGCCGCCGCTGAGCGTGAACACTTGCTGTGCGCCTTGCTGATTGCTCGGACTTGAACCCGTGTTTGCAATCAGCGTGATCGTTCCGGTGGGCGTTCCTGTGCCGGTCTGAGGCGCCACGGTGGCGGCCACGGCGATGGATTGACCGTGCGTGATGGTGGTGGGTGGTCCGAGAGTGAAGGACGAAAATTTGGTGGCTTTGAATTGCCCCGCGTAGGTGCTCCACTGGTTCACCAGATTTTCCACGTTGACGCTGCCGAGTCCGGTGGCGAGATCATACCCGGTACCCGCGGCGTAGCCGGAGAGCACACCGACGTCATCACCGGCCGTGGAGGTTGTGCAGTTCGGGCTACCCGTAACGCAGGGCATCGCAATCGTGGATCCCGACGGAATGTCGTAGAAGATGCAAGCGTTCGTTCCCGTTGTGTGCACCGTGCTGGAATTGCAACTGTTCGCAGCCGTGCCAGCCATCTTATAGAAGACATAGTTGGCATTGCCCTGGCGCTCGCCGGTTTTCTGGTTGACCAGGGCCATGATGCCGGCGAAGGCCGGAGAGGAAACGGAGGTGCCGCCGAAGCCGAGGAATTCACCGCTGCTCAGATTGCATGAGCCGGTTACATCGGATTCGCAGATAATGTAGAAAGTGTTGTTGAACCCGTTGCTGGCGAAGAGCGAAACATCCGGGACGTCGCGTTTGCCATCCGCCGGCACGCCCGGAGCATTCTGCCAGGGCGGCTTGGCATAGCCTCCGGTGCAGGAGGCTTGCGTGCTGCTGTCTGATGAAGTGCAATTGCTCGCGCCGCCGCTGCCTCCGGCCACGGCCAAAAACCCCTCTCCTATCACGGTGTAGTTATTGCAGGTTTGTTCGGCGGTGGACGTGCCCGTGTAGGGGAAGATTTCGGAATTCGTGCAGGTGTCGTTCCAGGTCATTTCGGGGATGTAGCCCCTGGCATTGGCCTCGTTCGAGTTGTTGGTCGAACTCCAATAGACCCCGGTAGTCGTCAAATCGTTGAAATCGGTGCCGCCCACAGAAACGTTATAGGGTGTGGATTCAAAACCGCTGACAGCGAGTCCGTATTGCGCAGCCGGATTGTCACGATCGCAGGCGGCGGAACCCTGGTCCCCGGAAGATACGAATACTGTAATGCCCTGCGCGGAAGCTTGCTGCCAGAGCGCGTTGTAATACGTGTTCCCCGAAGTGCCGATGAAAAGTTCGCAGATGCCGTAGCTTTCGCTCATCACCGGCGCGAGGTTGTTGTCCACAATGTACTCGGCGGAAAGGTCCACGCCGAGAGTCGTTTCGGTTGTTTGCGACACGACAAAATCGATGGTGGCGCCTTTGGCGACGGCACTCGACCATTGTGTGTCGATGTCCGCCTCGGGTTCATCGCCCTGGAATCCGGGATCAGGACCGTTGTGGATGATGTTGAGAGTTCCCTTGGGAGTGGCCACGCCGAACATATTCCAAAACGAGGTCCAGTCGGCGGGATTGATGTCTGTTTCGCCTACAATCGCGATGGTCTGCCCCGTGCCGTCGATGGGCGTGGTTCCGCTCCATAGCGGCGACACGTTGTAAATCGTGGCGAGGTCGTAGGGGCCGAGGAGTTCGCAGGGGCCGCCCAGGATGCCGCACTCGTAGTCACTCCCCGGGGTGAACTGCGGAATTGGCACTGGCTTCACCGGAAGTATCTTTCCCGAGTCCTTGTCGCGGTGAAAAACTCCGGCGGGGTGATTCATGGGCGTCGCCGGGAAGTTGTAAAAGGACCTTACGCCGGCCACGACGGGCGCGAGCGCGGCGGGAATCTGCGGATCGCTGGAGTTGGCGGAATACTGCACGCCGTCGACCAGGTATTTATGGATGGCGGTGTGGAATGCATCCTGGACCTGCCCGGCCGTACCGGAAAACTCGATTACGATGCTGCCCTTCGATGCGCCGGTGACCTGAAAGCCGTGCGATTGCAGCCAGGTGGTGATTGCTTGTATGTCTTGCGCGGCAGGGCCGAACTCCGCGCCGAACTGCTGTGGAGTAAGCCACTGGTGATAATTCGGGGAAGAGTTGTCCTGCTGCTGCTCAAGGAGCTGCTCGAGCGAGGTCTCTTGCGCGGGGCTGCGCTGCAGAACCAGCAGCATGCGCTGCATCGGCAGGCTCGCCGACGCTGGACCTCGGTCATTCTCCGGTCGCGCCAACGGATGCGTGTTGCCGCGGAGCACAATGAGGTTCGTCTCGTCAATTGGCAGAGGAATTCGCGGTGCGACGCTTGACGATTGCGCGGCGGCTTGACTTGCACAAATCAGAACGAAGATGAGTACGACGCACAGACCAGGAAGGGCTAGGGGTTTCCTCGTCATATAGCCTCTTGCGGAAGCGACAGCTCCCAAGCATCAAATTTTCGCCGAACGGTGAGTCCGGCGTGAACCTGTCGAGTCTCCTCCGACCGAGGACGCTGCGGCTGGAGCAAACGGGACACTTCTTGGGAGCACTATGGACGCTCAGAACAAGTTCGTCAATAGAGATTTGCGCCAATAGAGGAGGGACGCGAGCCGAGCTTTTGCGGCGTAAAGACGGGCTGGCGCCGTGCGTGACGCGAGAGCTTGGGCTGATTAGCTCCCGGTTCCGGTCAGCTTCAGGGTCTGCGGGCTGGTGCCGGCGCTATCGGTGACGGTTACTGCTCCCTTGATGCTGCCGGTCGTGCTGGGAGTGAAGGTCACGCTCAGGGTGCAGGTTGCGCCGGCTGCCACACTCGAGCCGCAGGGAGTGCCTCCGCCGGCGGTCGCCGAGAAATCGCCGCTGGCAGTAAAGCTCAAAGAGCTGAGGGTTGTGGTCAAATTATTTGTGATCGTGAGCGTTTGCGCAGCGCTCGTTGTGCCCACAGTTGTCGAGGCGAAGGTGAGGCTCGTGGGAGCAATCGTGACCGGCAGAACGGCGGTGCCGGTGAGATTCACCACTTGCTGATTTTCAGAACTTGCGTTGTCTGAAATCACCACGGCGCCTTCGATGGCTCCGCTGATGGAGGGCGCGAACGTCGCGCTAATGGTGCAACTCGCGCCGGCGGCCAAAGCGCCGCCGCAGGGCGTCCCGCCGCTTCCGGCTGCGGCGAAATTCCCGCTGGCAGCAATCGAATTGATGGTCACCGAGCTGGCGCTCTGGTTCTTGACCGTGACTGTTTTTCCGGCGCTCGTTGTGCCGGTGGCCTGCTTGGCAAATGACAACGAGACGGGCGTGAATTTGAGCGGCGCTGTCGTGCCGCCGGTGCCTTTCCCTGTGAACTTCACTCCCACCGGACTGTATGCGCCGGTGTAAGTGACCGTGGTGGCCCCGTCAATGCTGGCCGGAGCAGTGGGAGTGAACGTAACGGACAGCGTGCACTGCGCTCCCGCCGTGAGGCTCGTTCCGCAGGTTGTGCCGCCACCCGCGGTCGAGTAGTTGGCGCTTGTGGCGAAGCTGAAGTTCAGCGTCGTGCTCTGATTGTTGGTCATCGTGACGGTTTTCGGCGCGCTGGTGACTCCAACTGCCACGCTGCCGAAAGCCAAACTAACGGGAGAGAAGGTCAGGGGAGCAATCCCCGTGCCCGTCAGACTCGCGACCTGCGGCGACTTCGTCGTATTGGCGACGACAGTGATTGCGCCGGAGACGCTGCCCGTAACGGTGGGCGTGAATGTTGCGGTAATCGTGCAACTTCCGCCGCCGGCGAGCGTGCCTCCGCAGGTGGTGGTCCTGGCAAAATCCCCGCTGGCCGTGATGGATGAGAGCGTCGCAGTCCCACCGCCCGTATTTTTCAGCGTGATTACCTTGCCGGCGCTGGTCGAGCCCACCGCGGTGGACGTGAACGTCTCGCTCGTGGGCGTGAAGGTCAAGGTTGCGGACGAAGATGTCCCGGTGCCTTTCAGTGTGACGCTTTGGGGCGAGTTCGATGCGTTGTCGGTGATCGAGATTGCGCCGGTAAGGCTTCCCGCCGAAAGCGGAGAGAATGTGACGGTAATCGTGCAGCTCGCCGGAGAGGGGCCCAGCGTGGTGGGACAGTTATTGGTCTGCGAAAAATTTCCGGTCGCGGCCCCGATTGTAAGTGGAGTGGATCCAGTGCCGGTATTTTTCACCGTCACTGTCTTGGACGGGCTGGTGGTTCCAACTGCCTGGGAGGCGAACGTTAACGTTGCGGGTGTGACCGTTATTACCACGGTGGCGGCTTTCCCTGTGCCGGTGAGGCTCACCGTTTGGGGCGAGTTAGATGCGTTGTCCGTGATGGAGATCGAGCCGGTGCGCGTGCCCGTGGCCGTAGGTGTAAACGTCACCGTAATCGTGCAACTCGCGGGAGACGGCCCCAGCGTCGTGGGGCAATTGTTGGTCTGCGCAAAATCTCCCGTTGCAGGTGCGATCGTAAGCGGCGTGGAAGCAGTGCCGGTATTTTTCACCGTGACGGTTTTGCCCGCGCTCGTGGTTCCGACTGTCTGTGACGCGAAGGTCTCGCTCGTCGGCGTGGCGGTCACCACGACGGTGCCGCCGGAAGTTCCCGTGCCTGTCAGACTTACCATCTGCGGCGTGTTGGCCGCCTGGTCGGTGATCGTGATTGCGCCCGTGCGAGTGCCCGTCGCGGTAGGAGTGAATGTTACGTTGAAAGTGCAACTTCCTCCGGCGTTCAGCGTACCGACGCAAGTGTTGGCGGGACTCGTAGCAATAGCAAAATCTCCGCTGGGAGCAACCGAAATCGTTGAATTTGCGGTTCCCGTATTGTTCACCGTGACCTGTTGCCCGGCGCTGGTGGTTCCGACTTGCTGTGAACTAAACGTTAAGCTCGTCGGCGTCGGCGCCACCACAGCCGAAGTCCCTGTGCCCGTCAGACTAACCATCTGGGGCGTATTCGCTGCCTGGTCGGTGATAGTAATCGAGCCGGTGCGTGTGCCCGTCGTAGTGGGAGTAAATGTCACGTAGAAAGTGCAGCTACCTCCGGCGTTCAGCGTGCCCACGCACGTGTTGGCTGGGCTCGAGGCAATGGCAAAATCTCCGCTGGGTGAAATAGAAATCGTTGTATTTCCAGTGCCCGTATTGTTCACGGTGACCTGCTGGCTGGCACTCGTAGTGCCAACTCGCTGTGAGCCGAACCCTAAGCTCGTCGGCGTTGGCGCCACAATCACGCTGCCGGTGCCGGTGCCCGTTAGAGTCACCTTCTGCGGCGAACCCGATGCGTTGTCGGCGATGGAAATCGAGCCGGTGCGTGTGCCCGTCGCGGTGGGAGTGAACGTCACGGTGATCGTGCAGCTCTCGCCGGCGTTCACCGCGCCGATGCAAGTATTGGTCTCGGCGAAATCTCCGCTCGGCGTAACTGTTGAAATCGTCGCAACTGCTGTGCCGGTGTTATTCACCGTGACGACCTGGCCGGGGCTGGTTGTTCCCATCGCTTGCGACGAAAACGTCAAGGTCGTGGGAGAGGGCGCGATCGCCGGAGTTGGAGTGCCATTCGAGACTATGAATGTCTGCATTCCAAAGTTGGCGCAGCCGCTCCAGCCTGATGGGAAATTTTCCACGTAGATTTGGAAGCCTCCGGGAGTGGCAATAGCCGACATCGGGACGGTTGCCTTTATTTGTGTCGAAGTTACAGATGTCACCGTGAGCGGAGTGTAGGTGGAAGAGAAGAAGTTGATCCCAACTATCGATCCGGACGTGAAGCCTGTCCCAGTCAGGGTGATCGTAAATGCTAGCCCTCCCGATGCGATGGTGGAGGGACTCAGGCTCGTGAGCGTCAGCGGAGAGTTCGTGGTGTTGAAGTTCGCGTAAACGAGCGACTCGTCCGTCGGAGTCAAGTGGGCTGGGTTTGCCGTGCCGGTTATATCGTAAGTCCAGCCCGCGAAAGTCCACGTCGAATCTGGCGTCGCGGTGTAGGTGAGTGGCGTGCCCGAATTATAGAAACCATCATCCGTTGGCGATGACGGAGAAATCGTGGCGGTGCCGCCGCACGCGAAGGTGAAGTTATTCCCCGCGAGAAATTGGGGAGTCAGCGTCGCGGTGTAGTTGGTAACTGCTGGAGGGGATGCGGGCAACGTAACGGTGTTTTGGGTGGGGGAGGTGGACGTTCCGGCGTTCCAACTGTCAAAGGCGTAGCGGCTGTTCAAGCTAAAGGGGTACTGCGTCAGAACAAGAAAATCGAGGGTGTGCGTGGTGCTCGGCGCCCAGGCCGAGCCGTCAAGGTTGGGATCCGGAGAAAAATTTTTCGGTGGGGTAAAGTAATCGGCATCGTCTACATCTAAGAGCAGGTTCGAGCTGAATGGGTCCGGAGAAACATCGACGTGGTAGATCGGATACGTCGTGAATTCCGTAAAGGGATCCACGGTAAGTCCGGAATCCGGCACATAAAATGTCTTGGGATTTGCGCCGATGCCTCCGGCTAGATAATAAGGCCCGTTGAGGTATGCGTAGAACTGATAGGTGGCGGCAGCCGTAGCAGTAAGAGTTGCCTGTTGGCGCGCCACGAAGTAAACGCCGGAAACGCCCGCATAGCTCTGAGGTCCCAATGGCACACCTGTGGCAGCGACGGTTCCCGATCCCGAGGGAGAGGCCGTATAAGTGAACGGGACAAGTTGAACGAAGTTCGCGGAGTATGTGGAGACTTGCGGAGACGTGGAGGGAAACGGAACATCGCCGTTGCCCGGCGTCACCGTGATCGTATGGCTTGCGGCCGTGTTGTCGTTCCAGCGCCCGTAGGTGTAGTAGAAGGTCGTGGGCTGCGGCGGATCGCTGTCGACAGTATCCCCCATTACGGTTTGCACGCCAGGCGCGACGTTTAGTGTATGCATCGAATTCAAGGCCCAAGTGAAAGTCTGCGGGGTGGTGATCGTGGAACCATCCACGATTACGCTCAATCCAGGCGGATTCGATGTGACGGTGATCTGCGTTGGCGGCGCGCCGTATAGGCGCTTGATGCCTTCGATGTCCGCCGCCGAATATCCGGTGAGGTTTGAAAGCGGCATGCCCGGCGGGATGGAATCGATCACTGGGCCACCGTTGCGCGTGAATGCGAATGCCGGATATTCCATCACCGACGCGTAGTCGTAGGGCGTCAGAGGCTGGATATCGTCATAAACCTGGTCCACATTACCCTGCGACCCTCGAATAACATTTCCGTAGTTCACGGTGACGTAAGTGTTGCGGTCGGGCCGCGACTGCTCGTGCCACACGCCGGTGACGTGGCCGAACTCGTGAAGGATCGTCGCGATGGTGCAGCTTCCCGAGCCGGTTACTTGCTGCGGCGGGACGTTGAACGGATAACCAGCGTCATCGCCTTCGTCGGCCTCGCACTCGCCGTTCATGTTATTTGCGTCCAGGAAAATGTTGACCCAGTTTGGCTGCGAAACATACGGCACGAACTGGATGACTCCGGTAAAGGTGGAATTGTATATGCCGATCGCAGTCATGATGTTGGCCTTCTGCGTGGCCATGTTAGCCGGATCGATGGTGTAGGGAATCTCGTGGACCCCACTCATGGTGTTGAGCGGCCACATGAACTGAGGATAGGCAATGCCGACGGACTCGGGTTTCACGCCGCCGATTCCAGCCGCGGGCGCGGGCTGCACGTTGTCCAGGATGATGTCGCCTTCGTAGATGTTGCGCCCATCGATCACCTGATAGGTCACCAGCCGACCACGCCAGATGCCGGTTCTTGTTTCCCCGGTCTGTGCGCCTGCTGCCGAATGAGCTTTCTGAGCGAAGCTCACGGCCGAAAGCAGAGTGCAAAACGAGAAGCACAGGACGACTGCGAGAATACGCGACAGGGCCTTGGACACAGTTCCTCCGAAGAATCCGATACGAGAAGTTGAGCCTAACCAACGTAGCCAGGAGCAGACGGGGTCGAGGTCACAATCATTTAAACTGGCGGCGCTCGGACTGTCAAGAACGCAAACGTGAATATTCGGAGAATGGCGGCAAGTAGCAGTAATGGTACGCACAAGCCGGCGGTTTAAGAATTTTGGTACCCGGCTATTTCTCCGCCTGCGCCCGCGTCGCAAATCGGCCCTTTTGACAACGCTACTGCTGTATTATCGGGAACTCAAAAAATTCATCGCAGGAGGCACTGGGATCGATGCGCTATCGTTCACTGGGGTGTACCGGCTGGAACGTATCGGAAATCAGCTTTGGAGCGTGGGCTATCGGCGGCAACTGGGGACAGGTGTCGGACGAAGAGTCTCTCGCGACGCTTCAAAAGACTGTGGAATGCGGAGTGAATTTTATAGACACGGCGGATGTGTATGGTGACGGGCGAAGCGAACGCCTGATCGCGAAATTCAAGAAGGGCCGTCCAGAAGAGATTATCGTGGCAACCAAAGCCGGGCGGCGGCTTCCCAAACAAACGGAAGCGGGATACAGCCGGGAAAATCTTACCGCCTGGGTCGAGGACAGCCTGCGAAATCTTTCTATCGACTCGCTCGATATTCTGCAGCTGCATTGCCCGCCCAGTTCGCTATATGACCATGCGGAGGTATTCGGTATTCTCGATGATTTGGTGCAGGCCGGGAAGGTCCGGCATTACGGCGTCAGCGTGGAAAAGGTGGAAGAGGCGCTCGCGGCCATACAACATCCCAACGTGCAGACAGTGCAAATTATTTTCAATTGCTTCCGCCAGCGTCCGGCGGAACGCTTTTTCGCCGAGGCCATGCGGCGAAGAGTGGGAATCCTCGCGCGAGTGCCGCTTGCGAGCGGTTTGCTTACGGGGAAATTCAATGCGAACTCAAATTTTCCCGCCGACGACCACAGGAATTTCAATCGCCACGGAGAGGCCTTTGATGTAGGCGAGACCTTTTCGGGTGTGGATTTCAAAACCGGCCTCGAAGCCGTCGAGGAATTGCGCGCTCTCGTGCCGCCGGATGTTTCGATGAGCGAGTTCGCGCTGCGTTGGATCTTGATGTTCGATGCGGTCACCTGCTCCATTCCCGGCGGCAAGCGGCCCGAACAAGCCGCGGACAATTGCCGCGCTTCGGACCTGCCTCTGCTGAGCGATGAAACAATGGAAGACGTGCGGGATATCTATGAGCGAAAAATCGTTCCGCTGATCGGAAATCGCTGGTGAATCGCGCGCCAGAGCCGCGCGGCCGGCTCGGTTTCTGCTATAGGCCTGCGGGAATCCCGGCAATTGACAACGCAACATGCTTTTGCGATAGTGCTCAAAGCGGTTAGCCGATTTTCACTTTTCCGAGGCATTCTACAGAGCTACTGACGACGCGGGTGAGACGTGAGCAAACGTAGTTTCCTCTTCCACTCTTCGGATTTAGGGCCGCAAGAAGGTGGCGAACTTTTCCATTTGTCCCGCGAGCAAGCTCAGTGGGAATGGATGAGCTTCATCGTGCGACGCTTGCAGCCGGGCAAACCGTTTCGATCGCGCGCCGAACACGAGGAGGCGGCGTTCGTTCTCCTGGGCGGAACGTGTACCGCCGATTGGGGACAAGGCGCGCAGCGCATCGGGAAGCGCAAGAACGTTTTCGACGGATTTCCGTACGCGGTGTACTTGCCGACCGGGAACGAAATCGTTTTTACAGCGGAGACCGTCTGCGAAATCGCGGAATGCCGAGCGCCTTCGGAGGCGCGGCTCGAGCCAAAATTGATCACTCCGAGCGAGGTGGTAAGCAGCCTGCGGGGCGGCGGAAATGCGTCGCGGCAAATCGTGGATGTGATCGGGCCTCAATTTCCTGCCGATAAACTAATGGTAATCGAGGTATATACGCCGGGCGGGAATTGGTCGAGCTATCCTCCGCACAAGCACGACGTGCACAATCCTCCGGGCGAAGTGGATTTGGACGAAATTTATTATTACCGGATTCGCGAGCCGGAAGGCTTCGCGTTCCAGCATTTGTATTCCGGCAAGCACGGCGGAGATCAAACGCTAAAGCCGAGAGACGGCGATACGGTGCTGGTGCACAGCGGCTATCACCCGGTCGTTGCCGGACCTGGATACAACGTCTACTATCTGAATTTCCTCGCGGGATCTTCCCGGGCGCTAGCGGTGACTGAGGATCCCAAGCATGTCTGGATTCGTTCCACTTGGAAGGAAACCGATCCTCGCCTGCCCCTTGTCAGGGAGTAGCCGTTTCCTGGCGGAGGAAGACCATGATGACATTCTGGTGCGGGAAGGGCGTGGGATTGGGAACGATTATAGAATGTGGCGCTCGACGAGCTGTGAATTATAATCGCTTAGAACGTTTACATCTTACCCTTCTCCTCCGCACCTTTCCGCTGGCTGGGCCGCAACCGTGGGATAATCCGCCGCAGAGTTTATTGCCGTCCAGAAAAGGCATGGCCTGATGACAGCACGCATGACTACGGCGCAAGCGACGTTCCGGTTCCTGAAGAATCAATTCTCCGCACGAGACGGCAAGGAATATGAATTTTTCGGCGGATGCCTGGGAATTTTCGGGCACGGCAATGTGGCGGGAATCGGGCAGGCGCTCGAACAAGACACCGGGCTGCGCTACTACCTGTTTCGCAACGAACAAGGGATGGTGCATGCGGCGTCGGGATTTGCGAAGGCGAGCTTCCGGATGAGGACGCTGGTGTGCACATCATCGATTGGACCTGGCGCAACGAACATGGTGACCGGCGCGGCGGCGGCTACGGTGAACCGGTTGCCGGTTCTGCTGCTGCCGGGAGACATTTTTGCGCGGCGAAATGTCGCGCCGGTCCTGCAGCAATTGGAGTCCCCATCGACGCAGGATATTTCGGTGAACGACTGTTTCAAGCCCGTCTCGCGCTATTGGGACCGGATCGAACGTCCCGAGCAACTGTTGACGTCGCTGCCAGAGGCGATGCGGGTGTTGACGTCTCCGGCCGATACCGGGGCGGTGACGATCAGTTTTCCGCAGGACGTCCAGGCGGAGGCGTTCGATTTTCCAGAAGAGTTTTTTGAGAAGAGAGTGTGGATCATTTCGCGCAACCGGTGCGATCAGAATCTCTTGAAGCAAGCTGCGGAATGGATGCGAGCGGCGAAGAAGCCGTTGATTGTCGCAGGCGGAGGGGTTCTTTATTCGGAAGCTTCCGAAGCGCTTTCGAAGTTCGCGCGGGCGACGGGAATTCCTGTTTGCGAAACGCAAGCAGGAAAGGGCGCGTTGCCATTTGATCACCCGCAAGAGCTGGGCGCCGTGGGGGTGACCGGAACGCCTGGCGCCAACACTATGGCGCGGGAAGCAGATTTGATTTTAGGGATTGGGACGCGCTACAGCGATTTCACTAGCGCATCGAAAACAGCGTTTCAAAATCCGGGGGTGCGTTTCATCAATATCAACGTGGCGGAGTTTGACGCTTACAAACATGCGGCGCTGCCGCTCGCGGGAGACGCGCGCGTCACGATTGAGGAATTGCAGCGGGCGGTGGGCAATTATGCCGTGGAAAATGGCTATCGGGACAGAATTCAGAAGTTGCGCGCGGAGTGGGAAATCGAGGTTGACCGCATTTACGGCCTGGCGAAAGCGCCGCCCATCATGCAAGGAGAAGTGATCGGGATCATCAACAATTTCACAGAGGCTTCGGACATTGTGGTGTGCGCGGCGGGAAGCTTGCCGGGAGATTTGCACAAGCTGTGGCGCACGCGCAAGCCGGGCGGCTACCACATGGAGTACGGCTATTCGTGCATGGGCTATGAGATTGCGGGCGGCCTCGGCGCGAAAATGGCTGATCCATCGCGCGAAGCGTACGTTTTGGTGGGCGACGGCTCGTACCTGATGATGGCGCAGGAGATTGTGACGTCCGTGCAGGAGGGCTACAAGCTCAATATCGTGCTTCTGGACAATCACGGCTTTTCAAGTATTGGCGGCCTGAGCCGAGCCTGCGGGAACGAGGGAATGGGCACGGAGTATCGTTACCGACGCGGCGAGAAGTACGACGGCGAGACATTACCAGTGGATTTCGCTGCAAATGCAGCGAGCCTGGGAGCGTGGACAGCTCGCGCAAAAACGGGAGAGGAGTTGAAGGCAGCGCTCGTCGAAGGTAGAAAGCAAAACCGCACGGCTGTGGTCGTGATCGAGACTTCGTACGACCAGAGGGTGCCGGGCTACGAATCGTGGTGGGACGTGCCTATTGCGGAAGTTTCCGAACGCGATGCGGTGAAGGCCGCGCGCAAACAATATGAAGAAGCGCGGAAGAAAGAACGCTTTTTTTCTTAGGATCGATCCGCGGGGGAATCTTTTTCGAGAAGGCGCTTCCGTTTTCGGGATTTCGGGGCAAAAGAGGTGAGGGTGGCCACATCGAGTGGAGCAGTGCAACCGAGTACGCCCGCGCAACCTCATCTCAAACGCGTACTGAGTCTCTGGGACCTCATCTACTACGGAGTGATCCTCACATCGCCGATCGCTGCAGTTCCACTTTTTGGCGAAGGGCAAGTGCTGTCCCACGGGCACACGGTGGCGACGCTGATGCTGGCCATGGTGGCGATGTCCGTGACGGCGGTCAGCTTTGGGCGCATGGCGAGCGTTTATCCTTCGTCGGGCTCGGTGTACACCTACATCAGCCGGGAACTGAATCCGCACGTGGGATTCGTGGTGGGATGGGCGATGTTCTTGGAATATTTGTTTCAACCCATCCAGAACGCACTCTATGCCGCGCTCGCGATTCAACGCATGACGCCGCGTTTGCCCTTCGCAATTTTGGCCGCGCTTACCGTAGGACTGATTACGTTCATGACGGTTCAGGGAATCCGGTTCACCGCGCGGACGAATGAAGTGCTGCTCGGATTTATGATGCTGGTCACCACCGTTTTTCTCGTGGAGGCTTTCCGCTACATCGTGCTGCATCACCGATATGCAGGCCTGATGTCGCTCGAGCCGATTTACAATCCGGCGACGTTTAATTTGCGTGGATTGGCGGCGGGAACATCGCTGGCCGCGCTGGTCTTTATCGGGTTTGACGGCGTTTCGATTCTGGCGGAGGAAGTAAAGAACCCCAAGCGAAACGTATTGCTCGCTTCGGTGCTGGTCGTCGTGTTTACGGGACTCTTCAGCGGCCTGCAAGTTTACATGGCGCAGCGCGTGTGGCCGGATTACACCACGCTGCAAAATCCCGAGACAGCGTTCATGGATGTGGCGCGGATGGCCAGCGGGCCTTACTTGTTTGCTGCTTACGGGGTGATGCTCATTGTCTCGAGCATTGCTTGCGGACTGGCCGGGCACGTAGGGGCGTCGCGCTTGCTTTACAGCATGGGCCGGGACGACGTGCTTCCGAAAAAAATATTCGGGCATCTGAGCCTGAAAAAAAGCAATCCGATTTACAACGTGTGGATCATCGGAGTGCTCGCTTATATCGGCGTGATCTCCATACCGTGGGAGCATGCGGCGGAGGTGGTTACATTTGGGGCTTTACTTGCGTTCATGGGGGTCAATTTGGCCGCGCTGCGGCATTTCTGGTTTTCGCGGGAGGCCATTGGGCATCGAAACTTCTTCCTCGATGCTTTGATCCCCAGCTTCGGCATCGTTTTTTGCTTCGTTTTGCTGCTCAGCCTGCAGATGTGGACAAAGTGGGCCGGGCTCAGCTGGCTCGTGATCGGGATTGTTTACGCTGCATACAAAACGCGCGGGTTTACGCTGCGTCCGAAACTGATCGATTTCAGCGAATCCTAAAACTTACCGGCGGCGCGGGCGGAAGTTTTCTGGTTCGCTTCCGGAATCAGGGGATTTTAGGTACGGGGACGCCGAGCGCGTGGGACTGCTCGCGCGAGACGCTGAGAGCAAAACCACAGGACTCGCGAATGCGGAGTTCCGGCTGCAACTTTTTGACGACTGCCTTGCTGCGATCTCCCGAAATGCGGCGGATGAGGAGTTCGACCGCTTCGCTTCCGAGCTGGTGCTTGGGGAGTTCGACGGTGGTCAGGCGGGGGCGGAAGACGCCTAGCCAGGGATAATCATCAAAACTTATAAGGCCGAAATCCTCGGGGCAGCGCAAGCCCATTTCCTCGGCAGCCTTCAGCAATCCAATGGTCATCAAGTGATTCGCAACATAAATGCCATCGGGGCGGTGGGAAAGCAGAGCATGCCCGGCTCGAAATCCGGACTCGATTCGATAGTCTCCTTCGATGACCAATTCGGGTTCGTAGGCGAGACCCTTGGCTTCCAGCGCGTCGCGGAAACCTTCCCAGCGCGCCTTGGCGTTGCTGACCTTCATGGGACCGCCGATCAGTCCGATGCGGCGGCGTCCCGAACGCGCGAGGTGGCAGACGGCGTCGTAGGCACCCTGATAATCGTCGGTAATGACGGCATCGCCGGTAAGTTTTGGATAGGTGCGCATAACGAGAACGAACGGGATGTCGACTTCCTTAATCATCTGGCGTAACGAGGGGCGAAAATCTTCAGCGGCTTTGGTGAGCAAGATTCCGTCCACGCGCTTGGAGAGCAACAACTCCAGGGCGCTCTCTTCCTTGGCGAGGATGTCGTCACTGTTGCAGAGAAGCAGGTTGTAGCCGTGCTTCTGGGCGGCATCTTCCGCGCCGCGAACCACCATGGGGAAAAAGGGATTGGCGATGTCCGGCACGATCATTCCGATGGTGTGAGTGCGCTGCTTGGCCAGGCTTCGCGCGATGAGATTGGGGCGGTAATTCAATTTGCGAATGGCAGTTTCGACGCGCTGGCGAAGTTTTTTTCCTACGTGGCTTTTATGGTTGACCACAGCGGACACGGTGAAGACCGACACGCGAGACTCGCGCGCGACGTCATAGATGCTCGCGGACTTCGCGGATTTTTTGCGCGCGCCTTTTGTGGAGGAGGGCATATTCAGTATTTTATGACAACCGGCTGTTTTGTTCTCGCCGACTGATAAATCGCGTCAAGAATGATCATGTCGAGATGGCCTTGGGCGCCATCGGCGTCCACTACGTGTTTATTCTGAATCGCAGAGGCGAAAGCATCGATTTCGGACGCAAACTCGTCGACGATTTTGAACTCGCGATCGACCTTGCGCTTTCCAATCTTGCCAGTGAGCCGCCGTTCCTCGTCAAACGGGAAAGCAGGCGAGAGCGAAAGCCAGCCCTTCGTTCCCTGCACGAAGATGAATGACGACAGAACCGCTCCGTACGACGAACTGCCCTGTACGACAAGACCGCTCGGGAATTTCAGGCGAAAGGAGATTCCCTCCTCCACATCCCAAAATCTCACAGTGTCGCGCACCCAGGACTGCGCGACGACTTCGACAGGATCTTCATCCACCAGCCATCGCGTAGTATTCACACAATACACCCCCAAGTCCATGAGTGGGCCGCCACCTGCCAACCTGGAATCTAGTAGCCAAGGCAATGATGTGCCCGGCGAGTGCAACTCGCTGAAGGCAGTGTGAATCACGTCGATGCGGCCGAGGCTGCCATCCCGAATGAGCTGCTTCAGATGAAGCGAGCTTGGCTCGTAATATTTTCGATATGCAGTCATGAGCAGCACGCCGCCTTGGCGGCACGCTTCCACCATGGAAGCAGCCTGCTTTAAGTTCGCGGCCAGCGGTTTTTCGCACAGCACGTGTTTGCCGGCCTGGGCCGCGCGAATCGCGAGCGGGGCATGCTCGGCGTTGGGAGTAGCGATGTAGACGGCGGATACTTCGGGGTTGGTCAAGCAGGTGGCGTACTCTTCGCTGTGGTAGTGGGCGCGGACTTTGAACTCCTGCGCCAATTGGGCGGCCTTCAGTTTGTCGCGTCCGACAAGGGCGACGAGCTTTGCTTTTTTGCAATTTGCGAAGGCGGGAAGGACGGAGCCTCGCGCGATATTGCCAAGGCCCACGACAGCGAAGCCGACTTTCTTCGTATTTTTCATCGAAGGCACGTTCCTGCAACTCTGCAATTCTCGCGGTTGTCGGCGTGTGTTCGCCTTAACTCTCGCGGTCCGCGCGGCCGAGCTTCTGATTTCGAATGGCCTTATGATCGAGCCCGCGCAGCTCTTCAATATTGCCGAGGGCTTTGTGGATTGCATTGGCGATATCGTCCACGTCCGCCGTGCTGCCCAGGAAGTGCTGATGCGGAAACCACACAGCTTCCTGGTAGGCGGCGCGGTCAGACTCCGGACATGAATACATATTGCGAAGGTCGAGCGGCTTTTCGCGATTCCAGCTCAGCGCCGGAAAATCATTCGCTTTAATGGGGAAGAGCGAGCTTTTGTACACCGGTTCGTAGAAGAGACCATCGCAGGGCACGCCTTCGAGTTGAAGGGCGGCTACGAATGCGGCGCGAGGAATGCCGTTCACCTTGTCGGCGAAGTATTTGATGACGTAACCGTAGGGCGCGAGGCGCGTGATACGCGGATCGGGTTTCAATAGTCCGATTCCCTGTGTATTTTGTAGTTTTGTTTCGAAATGCTTCATGTTCTTTTCGCGGATGGCTGCTTGCTTGGGGAGGCGGTCGAGCTGAGGGCCGAGGACAGCCGCTTGAAATTCGCCCAGGCGATAATTGAAACCGATGATGCGGTGATGATAGTTGTCCGTGAGACTGGCCCGTCCGGCGTTGATGTAACTTTGGACCAGCTCCATGTATTCGAGATTATTCGTGATGACGGCTCCGCCTTCCCCCGAGGTGATGAGCTTACTCGATTGGAAGCTGAATGCTCCCAAATCGCCCATGGAACCGGCTCCCTTGCCCTTCCACATGCCGCCGTGAGCGTGCGCGCAATCTTCGATGACCTTGAGATTGTGCTTTTTCGCGATACGCAGGATTTCGTCCATGTCCGCGAAGCGCATTCCCAAGTGGACGGGCAGAATTGCCTTGGTCTTCGGAGTGATGGCCTTTTCGATCAGCTTCGCGTCCAGACAATACGTGTCCGGGTCTACATCGACGAAAACAGGAACTGCATTCACGAGAAGGACCGGACCGACAGTTCCTTCCCAGGTGTAGGCCGGAACAATGACTTCGTCCCCGGGTTGGATTCCCACAGCGATTAGCGAGGCCTGGATGGCGACTGTGCCCGTGTTCACACACTGCGCGAATTTTGCGGTGTGAACTTTCGCAAACTTTTTCGCGAACGCCGCTGCGTGCTTGCCGGGGAAAGGCTGGCCTCCCCATTTGGCGCTGGTCAGCACATCCTTGAGCGCGGCCGCTTCTTCCTTCGTTGACATCGGCCACTGAGTGAACGGTTTCTTCCGCGCAGGTTTACCACCTGTGATTGCTAATTTGCCCACGTAACGGCCTCCCATTTCATCGTTCGCACTAATAAGCTCTCGGGAAAATTGATCAAGTCACGTCCGGGTTCGGGATCAGAACGTCGCGCACCAGGCTATCCAAGTCGTGGCAAGCGGTAATGAACTGGCGAAGGGTCCGTCGAGTCGGGCCGAAGGAATCGAACTCCGTGATCGATAGACCGCCTTCCGTGTTCGCCCGCCGAAAGTCAGCGAATTTCTCTGTGAGTTCCTTCTCGATTTCTTCCTTTACCGGCTCGTCAATGCGAGAGCGAACTTCGATGCCGCTCGCGTTGAATCGCACCTGCCAAGAGTAGGGAGGCGAGATGACCATGTCGCCGCCGATGAACTCGCTCCAGTGCATGTGATTGCGAAAAGCAGCGGAAAGCAAACGCGTGCGATAACCTCTTTTGCGGAAGATACGATAGGCGGTCTTCAAAACCGCGACGCCGGCCCATTCGAGGTAGCCGGGGTCGATAGCGATGTTGTCCTTTTCGATTAAAACTTTGAGCCAATCATCGAGGCGGCCCACCATGATGGTGCAAACCGGGCCCATGGAGGCAATTTCCTTGCCTTCGGCCTCGCGGCGTTTGAGACCGCGCTCGACTGCTTCGGCGACCGCGATGGCTTGCGGCACAGTGAAGCTTACAGTTGCGTTGACGCTGACTCCGCGATAAGTGGCTTCCTCGATTGCCGGGATGCCTGCGGAAGTTGCGGGGATTTTTACGATCATGTTGGGAGCGAGGTTGCTGAATTCGACGGCCTGCTCGAAGATGGCCTGTGAATCGCGAAAGAGACGCGGGTCAGTTTGGATCGAAAGCCTTCCGCTTTTGCCGTTGCGAGCGCTGAATACGGGCTCGAGCACTGCAGCGGCTTGAACAGAAATCTCGCGCACGAGTTGCCATGCGATCTGGTCTTCTGTGGCGGTGGGAAGCTCTTTGATCAGGGCGGTAATGCGGGGCTTCCAGATCTGCAACTCTTTCTTGAGTACCCCGAGCACGATGACTGGATTGCATGTCGCACCGACAGCGCCGTGTTCGATCGAGTATTTCAGTTCATCGATCGAGGCCGAATCGTTCCAGAGGGAGGTCGGCGTTGTCTGCGTCATTTTATGAAGGGGGCTTTTGTAAGTAGCAGCGGTCGCGTGGCTCATATTCGCCTCCCATTGGCCGGATGCGGGGACGGGCCAAAGTGAACCGTCAGATGAGAATCCCGGAATCTCATCGCGCCGTCGTTCCGGGAGCCGTACCCGAGGCTTCGAGTTTGACCGCAACCGGCTTCGATTGTTTGTGTGAGTTTTCGGCCGCGACTGCAATGGCCAGCGCTTTCAGGCCATCTTCGCCCGAAACTCGCGGCGCGCGACCGCTCAAAATGGTTTGAACGAAATCTTTGACTTCTTCGAGGTACGCATCGGCAAAGCGCGTGAGGAAATGATCGGCGAGAACTTGCTCGCCGCCGCGAGCCGTGAGGAACACGGCGGGAATCAGCTCGAGGCTTCCGATGAAGATGGAGCCTTTCGAACCAACGACTTCGGTCCGCACGTCATACGCGTAAACCGCCTGGACGTAGGACTCGACGTTTCCAATCGCGCCTTGTTGATACTGCAGATTGACGACGGCCGCCACAACATCTCCATACTCGGCTATTTCGGGCCGGATCGCAGTCGTCGTGAAGGCGTGAACATTCACGACTTCATCGCGCATGAGCCAGCGCGCCAGATCAAAATCGTGAATGGTGTTGTTATAGAACACCATGCCGTTCAGGTTCGACTGATAAGCGGCGAGCGGAGGTTCGTCTTTATCGCGGCCCACGGATTTGAATATTACCGGAGTGCCGATTTCGCCGGCCTCGATTCGTTTCATGGCGGCGGCATAAGCAGGATCGTAGCGCCGCATGAATCCAATCTGCAGGCGCTTGCCGGCTTTTGAGACGGCCGCGAGCGCTGCGTGCGCGTCGGCAAGATTCAGGGCCAGCGGCTTCTCGCAGAGAATGTCTTTACCCGCGCGAGCCGCCATCTCGATGGCCTGCGCGTGGAATTTGTCGGGCGTGGCGATCAGAACCGCCTCAACATCCTTGTTCTCGAGCATCGTTTCGAGGCTGCCGTAGGAGCGTTCAACTTCCAGTTCCGCCGCGACCTGGCGCGCACGGTCTTCCGAGGCGTCGGCGACGGCGACGAGACGAGCGCCCGTCACGCGGCGGCGAAGATTCTCCGCGTGGCGCTTGCCCATTTCCCCGACTCCTACTACGCCAATTCCGAGCTTTCGCATTCCTGTTTCCCCTGAACTTGGCCGCTGAATAATTGCGACACCACGCGACAGAAGATCTTTCCCGGACCGCGACTAATGCGCTCCGGCAGCCGCACCTAAATCCTTCACAACACCGCGAAGATATTTCAAGCTCGCGGCAATGCTCTCGGCGGGCGGAATCGGCGTGGCGCCGAATTTCACGTCCTGCTCGACAACGGACCAACCCGAATAGCCATTTTTCACGAGCGTACGGAAGAAGGCTGGGAAATCAATGTTACCTTGCCCGATGACGGTGAAGACCTTGTGCTCGATGGCTTCTTCGAAGGTCCACTTATTGCGGCGAGCTTCTTCCAGCACTTTCACATCGCAATCCTTGATGTGGACGAAGCGCAGCTTGTTCTTGTATTTTTCCGCTTCTTTCACCGAGTCGCCATGGCCGTAGACGCAGTGGCCGGTGTCCAGGCACAGGCCCACATTCGTGTGAGAGGTTGCGTCAAAAAAGAGCTCGCACTCTTCGGGCGTTTCCACGTAGGTCGCCACGTGGGGATGAAATACGAGATCGAGCCCGAATTCCGTCGCCACTTTTTCAGCGTCGGCGACAATTTTGCCGATGTGTTTCCATTGCTCGGCGGTGAGTTTGGGACAATCTTTGTCGTAGACGCGGCCGGAGAAAGCGTTTCGTTCGGGGGATTGATCGTCGGCCATCACGAGAAACGGCGCGTGGAGCGCCGCCAGTAGGCCACCGACCTTGCGAATTCGCTCCATCACGGCTTTGCTCGCGCCCGGGTCTGTCATTTTCACCGGAACGAAGGAAGCCAGCAGCTTTAATCTGCGCCGTTCGAGTTGCGGCTGAAGGATTTTCGGATCGGTTGGGAAAAAACCGTAGGGCCCCAGCTCCGATCCGGTGTATCCGGCCTGCACCATTTCATCCAACATCTTTTCATAGGATTGCTCCCAGGAAGGACCGGGATAATCGAGAACGCCCCAGCTATCGGGCGCGGAAGCAAAATGAAATCGCGTATTCGTTTCGCTCATGCTCTCCTCTTTCAGACGGCTTCGAATCACCCGGAAAATCCTGAGCGTCTATTGCCAGGGTTCCAGCACAACTTTCATCGATTCTGCTTCGATCGATTTCTGCATGGCAGCGTGGACTTCGCGCAAACCGAACCGGTGCGTCACAAATTCCCGGAGCGGATAATTCTTCATGTAACGCACCATTTGCCTCATGCTCGGTCCGTAGGCGGCAGGCTCTTCGCCGCCGACGCAAAGAATGCGCGCATTTTTCGCACAGAGCTGGCGGTGCGGACTGATGGACACCTCGCCCAGATCCGAAAAGTTGCCAGCTTCGACCAGCAATCCGCCGAGCCGCAGCATATCGAGCGCTTCGGGAACGGCCTGTGGGACTCCGGCACATTCGATGACCATGTCCGCGCCACGGCCGTTGGTCAGATCTCGAATCGTCTGCAGGCGATCCTCTTTCGAAGTCTTTGCGGCGTTGACCGCATGATCCGCCCCGAGCCTCTTCGCAAAATTCAACCGGTAATCCGACAGATCACTCGCGATGATGGTTCCCGCTCCGAGCATGCGCGCCTTCATCAGGAAGCACATGCCGAGAGGACCCACACCGAGAACAACGACCGTGTCATCGAAGCGAAATGACTCGTTCGGAAAAGCGGACATCTGTTTGGCGCGATCGAGACCGACGGAAACGGCAAAAATCTCCGTCAGCACGGCAACATCGGACGGCAAATCGTCCGGCACTTTCACCAGAAAACTCCCGGGGACGATGTACATGTACTGCGACCATCCGCCGAAGAGATGCGGAGGATTCCGGGCGCTGAGGTTGTTGCCGTAATCCGTGGTGTTCTCGCAGCAGTAGTACGGAAAATCGTGGCGGCAGTAGTAGCACTCCCCACAGGCCACGTTGGCGCCCACGACTACGCGATCGCCAACGTGAAGCGGAATGCCTTCGAAGTCGGCGTACTTTCCGTTTCCGCCGATGGCCGCGATGGTGCCGACATTTTCGTGGCCCTGAATGATGGGAAATTCCAGTTTGCGGTTGCCGTACTGCGTGGTGTAGCCCTGGAAAGTGTGCTTGTCCGTTCCGCAGATACCGGACATTTCCATTTTGACCAGAACGCATCCAGGGGCGGGATCCGGCAGCGGATATTCCCGTATTTCGTACTGCCCCGGCTTGATTAGCGTTGCCGCGAGTGAACTTTGGGCCGACATGGATGATGACTTTTCGTTTATTGCCGAGTTCGGGCCGGGACAGCCTGTTTTCTCGCGCAGAGACTGCGGGGGAAATTGCAAGCGCTTCCCCCGCAGGGTGCTAATTTTGTGCGTTGCTGCTCGCGCTTCTATTCCGCTAGAAGTACAACTTCAAAGAAAGCTGGCCGATGCGTCCAGGCAGAGTTCCCGGAACATAACCGAACGAACTTGAAGTCGGAAGACCTCCGCTGAAACCGGTAATCCCGTTCGGCGTCAGGAACTGAGTATGATTGAAGAGATTAAAGAACTCCCCGCGGAATTGCAGGTCGAAGCGTTCGGTGATGCGGGTGTCCTTGAGCAAAGCAAAATCAAAATTGTTGATTCCGGGTCCATGGAAGAAACGGCGGCGGGCATCGCCTTCCGTGCCCAGCGCAGAGGGGCCAAACGCAGAAGGATTGAAATACTGGCCGCCGGTCTTTCGCGGGTCCTCGATGACAACTGGGCCAACCTGATTGGGCGTGTCCACGGGAAGAGTGATGGGACCGCCAAAGCCGGTGCCCAACAAGGATTGGTCATCGGTTTCAACCAGCGTGACGGGGAGGCCGGTGGAAAAGCGCGTGATGCCGCTGATGCCCCAGCCATTGGTCAGAGGTTTTGGTCCCGGCAGCTTGTCGATCGGCAGGTTGTAGTTGTAGCTGGCGACGAAATTGTGCGTGCTGTCAAAGGCGGACAAGCCGCGGCTTAGGCGCGAGTTAATAGGATTGATCTGCTCGCCATAGCCGGACGAATCGTCAAACGATTTGCTGAAGGTGTAACCGATCAGCGTCTGGAGGCGGCCGCTGGTATGGCGGTAGTTGATCTGCGCGGAATTGTACGAAGAGGCGCCCGCAGTGATGAAATAGGAGTCGTTACCAAACGGAACGATTGGCGTGCCGTTCGGTAGGGTGGTTCCGGGGAAATTCAAGCGCGTGCCCGGCTGAAACCCGCCACCGGGAAGGGCATACACCAAATTTTCATTTCCGGGTCCGCAAGTCGTGTTGGTTGTTCCTACGGCAATGGCCCCTTCGGCGGCAAGCTGGAGACAGAGGGAAGGACTTCCCGGATTCGCAGACAAGGAAGAAAGCAGCCGGTGGCCCTGCGTGCCCACGTAGCTTACGGTGAGCAAATCGGATCTTGTTATCTGATGCTCGATGGAGAGTTCATATTCTTCGGCATAAGGGAGCCGGTTCTTGTAGTAAAAGGCAGGTGAGCTGCCGATGGTTCCAAAGGCATTGTAGAAATCTGTCAGATTGTCATACGGAGGCCCACTCGCCGGATGGCTGGGGGAAAAGTGCAGCGGCGGCTGAGTGACCGGGAAAAAGTTCGTAATAGAGTCGCCCGAAGCGCGGTTCGTAAACGGAGCGCCAAAAGTAGGCTCATTCTGGCCCGTATAGTTTCCGAATGGAGCGTCTCCAATTTCGTTGAAGTCCGTAGCGCCTTCAAACGTACTGTAGAAGATACCGAAACCGGCGCGGATACTGGTGGTGCCGGGAGCACCGAGAATTTTCCCGAGCAGCCCTTCATGCTCTCCAAAAGAATAAGCAAGTCCAAGCCGAGGGGCGAAATTGTTCCAGCGAGTAGGCGCGAGTGTGCTCGGGACGTGGGGATCGCCCGGGAACACCCATCCTACGGGTGAGCCGGGGAAATCCAGGGACTGCTCGCCAGGAATCAGCGTCTGAAACTGGTTGTACTTTACTTTCCAGGGAGAGCTTACGTCGTATCTGAGGCCATAGTTGAAGGTCAGATTGGATTTAACGCGCCAGCTATCCTGGGCGTACGCACCGAAATAAAAATTGCGGCCGTAGGAGGGATAGGATTGTCCCTGAACGTAGGAACTGGGAGCGCCGAGCAGAAAATCAACAAAATCGACGCCTGTTTCGCTCGGCTGACCGTTGAAATTGCTGCCGAAGAAGAAGTTGCCGTTGGAGACGTTGTCGATTAAGTCTTCTTCGAGCTGGTCGTAGTGAAACTGGCCGCCAAACTTCAAGCGTGTGCGTGCCGATGACCTTGCTGTAATTGTCGAGGATTTGATAGATGTTATCGATGAGGCCGTTTGGACGGCTGGGGACACCGATCACAAAATCGTTGAAGTCAATTTCCGGAACGCCTTCGAGAGAGGGAACCAACGGAACAATACCTGGGGCGCCCCCCGCGCCAGAGGCAAAACCGAGACTGGCTAAGCTGACTCCCTTTCCCCCTGTGGCTGGTTGAAGAGAGTGTCCAAGCGGAAATAGCCGATACGAAATTCATTTACGGACGAGGAATTAATTGTTTTTGTGTCACCCAGGTTAACATTGTAGGTCTGCCCCTTCCCATCCACGTCAAACCCCGGATACAAAGGCGCGTTGGACGGCCAGTACGGATCAATTCTGTTGTAACGATCCCAATAAAAGTAGGCGGTGAGTAGTCCGAAATCGGTATTGGCGTCTCCGCGCCCGCTGAATTTGTTGTCCGTAAGATTTGTGGCTTCAGCATTGGTCGAGTAGGTTGGCACACCGGAACTACTATTAGTTCCGTTGGCGGGGAGAATGTACTTCAAAAGGTTGGCGGAGATGTTGTTAAACGCGGTGGTTGACAATTGGGGGCCAGTGGGACTTCCGAACACGCAACCGCTAACTGGGTTGGTCGTAGTGCATCCTGGAACATAATAGTTTTCGCCAACCGCCACGGGATATCCGAGTTGAGTGGACAATTGTGTGGCCCAAGCTGAGCCAGTCACCGTGGTGGGAGCGCCGCTCGGGGTGATAAAGCTGTTTGCGAAGCCGGAAAGATTTCCCATTTCCTCAGCTGAGGTGGGAGCCCCGGTAATAAGCTGAGTGACTCCCTGTACCAGCCGGTTTCCCTGATAATCAGCGAAGAAAAAGATCTTGTCCTTTTTGATGGGGCCGCCGAAAGTGCCGCCGAATTGGTTCTCGTGATAAGCGCCGCGTCCAGCGTCAAAGTAGTTTTTGGCGTCGAAGTCCGTGTTACGCAAAAACTCAAACACATTGCCGTGGTACTGGTTCGTGCCGGTCTTAGTGACCACGTTGATGAGTCCGCCGCTGTAGTTGCCATACTCGGCGTCGAAGTTGTTGGTCAGAATGCGGAATTCCGCGAGCGAATCGAGATTGGGAATCGCTCCGGCGCCGGAGAATCCAAGTCTCTTGCACCAGCACGCCATTGAGGATGAAACCGTTTTCCGATTCGCGCATACCGTTCACGGAGAGCGCGCCGGAATTCAAATCGCCCGACACCAGGGGAACCGCAAAGCCCGCCGAGACAAAGGGACCGGAGAAGGCTCCGGTCATTTGCGATGCGGTCGGTACCACGCCCGGCTGCAAAGCGAGCAAATCGGTGTAGCTGCGGGTTACGAGCGGAACGTCGGTCATTTCTTTTCCGGTGATGACCTCGCCCATCTGCGTGCTTTCGGTATCCACGTGCAAAGCCGCGCTGGAGACCTCAACTTTTTCGGTGGCTTGCCCGACCTGCAACGACACGTCCACCACCAGCGCCGAGTTCACGTCCAGGACCAGGCCAGTCTGGACGTAAGCCTTGAAATCCGCTCTGCGTGACGTCGATGCGGTACTTGCCGAGCGGGAGAGATTGGAATGAGTAGAAGCCCTGCGAGTTGGTGGTGAGCGTGACGGCGACACCGGTATCCACGTTGGTGGCGACCACGGTGGCGCCGGCCACGACTGCGCCGCTGGGATCGGTCACCGTCCCGGAAATGCTGGCGGTGACACCGGCGAGCAGCGCCGCGTGCGGGATCGATACGAGCGCAAAGACCAATAAGCCCAGAAACTTGACCAGCTTTGAAATTCGCATTCCACCCCTCCCCCCAAATTCACTAATGATGCGGCAGTCGAGTTCGCGGCAAAACCACTGACTTCTAACCGCTTATCGTATTGTGGAGGCTTATAATGTAGGCACCATACTTTGTCAAGATGTTTCGCGGATCGGCTCGTTCAGGAGGAGCTACCGATACGCCAGAAGGGCGCTCAGGAACAGCTTCGAGGGGTCCGGAAACCATCCAGATCGAATAAATCGCCCATTCTTCAGGCTTCTACGGATTCTTCATGACAAATCTGGGGGCATCAGTTTCAAAGAGAGAAGGCCCGGAAAGGCCTGGCGAAGCCGGCGCAAACCTCCCGTTTTTCGGATTTGGCCGCTGCGGGTGACACATGCTCTCAGCGAACGCCTGATAACCGTTTAGACGGGCTCCGCCATTCAGGAGCCATCCCCTGCCAGTTGGTCAAAAGCCTGATTAGCCGGAAGGACGTCCTAGGTGCTGGCTGCTACGGTATCCGCAAATTCGTCGCACGCGATTCGGTAATTCTCATACCAGGTTTCCGTAAATACGGCGAGAAGTTCCGCGGGAGTACATCCGCCGACCTTCATATCCGACGAGGAGAGCTCGCCCCAGGTGTGGACTCGCGTGCCACCGGAGGGGTGCCTTTCGAACCCGACCCACTGGCTCATGGTCAATCCGAGCGCACGATCGATCCAACCGAGCTCGCGAGCCGGCTCACAGCAAATGATCAGGTGGTCAACGACCGCCTGGACGGGCCGAAGGATCTCGATCGCCATGCGGCTTCCGACTTCCCAGGGATTTCCTTCGCTCCAGGCCAGTTCTCCGTATATGCTGGCAAATCTGGGCCACAAGTTCCAGTTGGAATAAACTTCCCAGGCAAGGGCCGGGGTTGCCTGGGTTCTTACCGTGTACTGAAAGTGATGCATGACGATTTCTTTCGCTCCTTTAGTTCGTAGCGCATGTCTTCCGGCGTTCGCACAGTTGCCGGCCGAACTTATTACTTATACACTGTTAATTTAACGCTGTAAATATTATAATGCAGGGCGATGCCCAATCCTTAAGGAGCGCGGATGCCTCGAAAACCGGACGCCGAACTGGAAAGCCACATCCTGGATGCCGCTTACAAGTTGTGGAGCAAGAGGGGGGAAAAGGCTCTCACCATGCGGGCGGTGGCGAAAGCGGCCGGAACGACGACTCCCACGATGTATCAGAGGTTTCGCGACAAGCGTGATTTGGTTGCGCTGCTGCGCACGCGGGCGTTGAAAAACCTGGTGTCCATCTTGCAGCCGGCCGGCTCGCCCGCCGCGACCTGCGCACAATTTCTGGAGTTCGCCTCAGCGCACCCGCACGAGTACCGGCTTCTCACGGCGGACTGGGCCGTCCGGCTATCGCGCGAGGAACGCAGGCCGACATTTGAACTGATCAAGAAGCGGCTCGCGGAGCAACTGGGAGGCGATCCCGAAGAACACGCGCGGCTGGCGCTGGCGCTGGGCGCACTTCTTCACGGAACGGCGACGATGCTACTGACCGAGGGCGTGCACGAAAAAGTTTCGCGGGAGCTTCGCAGAACCTGCAATGAAGCCTGCGAAGCGCTGATCCATGGCGCAGCGGCGAAGCGAGCGCAAAGAAAAAAGTAACCACGGCCCGGCCGTGCGCGAAATACAGACGGGCTAGCGCTGAATGGTTAACTTCGAGGGATCGAGTTCGTAGCCTTCGTCCTGCACGGTCTGCATTGCGGCGGAACGCAGGGCCTGGTCGTCTGCGTTCTTCGGCAAATCGGAATGACGGCGGATCACTTCTTCGCCGTTTTCAATCCGGACCTGCCACTTCGATTTCGCGTCATCCCAAGAGACTTCTGCACGATCGGCAAGCATAGCGCCCTCCCTAATGCAAATCGGATGCCATTGTACGGAGACCGGTGGCAGGGAAGCAAGCAGACTGGAAGAATGAGGCGTGTTCGCAAAAACCGCGAGAATGTCGTATAATTGAGTTTCCTCGCTGGCCTAGCGACGCGACTATAGTTCCGAAGTTGCGCAGACCGGCCGGCAGACAGGAGCGTCCCATGAAAGAAGGAATTCATCCGAATTACCATCCCGTGAAGGTGCACTGCGCTTGCGGCAACGCGTTTGACACGCGCTCGACGGTGAAGGGCGACATGATTCGCGTGGAAATTTGCTCGAACTGCCACCCGTTTTTCACCGGGAAGCAGAAGTTGATCGATACGGCGGGTCGCGTCGAGCGTTTCCAGAAGAAATACGCGGACAAAGCTGCCGCGATGAAGAAATAACTGCCGGCCGTTCGTCACAAGCCGACAAAAATCACAAAAGCTTCCAGGCGTAAAGCCCTGGAGGCTTTTTTTTTGCAATTTTTCCGGCGGTAGGCGAGCGCCGGCACGGTGTACAATGCCTAAAGAAAATGGCTACGCGATTGTCTCCATCCTCTGACCCTACACTCGGAGCGCGAGTGGAAGCGGTTGCCCCGCGCGTCACGCTACGGAACTATTTCGCGCATCCTTTCGACTCCGCGATCGCCGCTGCGCGCACCTGCTATTCGCCGCGGCTGATCGGCGCCGAAGAAATCACGGACAAGCAGCGCGTGACCATCGGCTCGGCCACCTACTACGGCGGGCACCACACCGTATTTCAGCACGCGCATTTCGAATTTGGCCTCGAAAACATCAGCCGGCAATTCGTGTGGAGCTTCCTGCACGCGCATCCCTTCTACAACTCCGAGCAGCAGAGCCAGCGTTACGTCCGGCTGGACCGCGCGCAGGCCTACGTACCGGCGGAAAGCCCGAAATTCGGCGCCGCAGAACGCGCCATTTACGAAAAGGCGATTGCGCGCGCGTGGGACTATTACCGCCAACTAACACAAGTGCTCGAACCGACGGCGCGCGAGATTCTGGGAGACATCTGGCACCTGAGCTCGATGTCGCATCCGAAGCGCGTGCAAAAGGTGGAGCGGCAATCGGAAAAGCGCGCGATTGAAGTAGCGAGGTACGTTTTGCCCGTGGCGGCGTGCACGGCGATGGTGCACACGATTTCGGGCATCGTGCTGCACCGGTTGTGGCGAATGCAGGCGGCCGGCGACACGCCCGGCGAAGCGCGGCAAGTAGTCGGCGAGATGGTGGCGCGCGTTCGCGAAGTGGATCCGCAATTCTTTGATCGCTTCGACAATGCGCCCATGGACGATCCGCCCGAATGGCAACAGCCTGCCCGGGATGGCGAAGCGTTCGCGCGCGAATTCGATGCGAAGCTCGCGGGCTTGACGTCGCAGCTCTTGGATTATTCACGGCTCGCGATTGCGGTGATGGCCGAAGCATATCGCGGAGTTATCGGTGCGACGGCGGCGGAATGCCCGGACGCGGAAGCGCTCGACCGCATGTTGAATCCGGCGCGGAATCCCTACCGGCGCGAGACGCTGAATATCGGAGTGCACGCGCCGTTGATGCGTCCGCTGCAGCACGCCCATTTCACGTTCGCAAAAAAAATCAGCCACACCGCGGACAGCCAGGACCAGCGGCACCGCATGGTGCCGGGATCGCGTCCGCTGCTGACGCTCGCGGACACGCGTTCGCCCGACTACGTTGTTCCCATGCTGATTCGCGACAATCCGCGCGCCTTGGAGATTTATCATCACGCGATGGAAGAAGCCTGGGCGGCCAAGAATGAATTGCTCGACCGCGGCGTTCCGCTCGAGTTCGCGCTCTACCTGCTGCCCAACGCGAAAGCAGTTCGGCTGGTGGAGTCGGGCTCCTTGCTGCACTTGCTGCACAAGTGGACTATGCGCACATGCTTCAACGCGCAGGAAGAAATTTACCAATCGTCCATGGAAGAAATCGAACAGGTGCGAGGCGTGCTTCCCGAGCTTGCGCGCTACATCGGGCCGCCCTGCCATCTTCGCGCGGGCATCTCGACTCCGATTTGCACCGAAGGCTCGCACTTCTGCGGCGTGAAAGTGTGGCTCGATTTCCCCAACACTCAGCGGCGAATATGACGCGCCGCGGGAGTCTGGCGTATTACCTGACCGCGTGGATTTGCGGATGCTTTTTCATGAGCGTCGCGATCTGGACGAAAGATTCGCTCGGCGCCACACGCAATGCGTTCTCAACTCGCTCCGCGTTCGGGCTGCTCTTCTTTTATTTCTACGGGCTCGTGGTTGGAGTGCTCCCGGCGTTTTTGGGAGCGTTTCTGCTGCGGCGCGTGATGTCGGCGCTGAAGTGCAAGACGCCCAGCCATTGGGCGCTGGTCGGCGCGATTTTGGCGCCGGGCCTGATCGCGGTTCTCGGGTTATGGGGACGCCACTCCGACGCCGGGCAGCGCGCGGCGATCCGTGTCCTCGGGCTGCTCACATACGGCCCGAATACAGTGGTCGAAGCCGGTTGGTGGCTGGCCATTCCAGCGGGAGCGGCGACTGCTTTTCTGCTGGGCCGCGTTCAGCGCGCGTTCGGGCCTGCACAGGCAGGACCGCAGGCTAGCGCTTGAGGATGCGGGTCACATTCGGAGTGACCAACTCGTAGCGAATTCCGCGCCAGCGAATGCGCTTGGTGATCAGCGACCAGATAAAATTCCAGGAAAAAAGAAACGGAACGATGGGCGCGAAGGCCGGCCAGACCCAGCTCCATTCCTTTAGTTTGGCTTTCCATTCCGGCAGCGCTTCATCTACTGCAACAGCGCGCAGCGCTCCCTTCATCGCCGCAAGCAGCGGCACGGCCATGGCAACCAACAAAAGCTGCCCCCACGGGTCGCCGTCAACGATCGAATACAAAATCACGTACGCGGCGAACAGCATAGTGATCGAATAGCTTAGATGCGCGACAGCGCCAAGCATCCAGCGGCGCTGCGAATACACTCGCGTGATCAGGATTTGCCGATTCGTGAACTCGAGCAAGTCGGAGCCGGTCCACGGATGTAAAGTTGCAGCAAGGCATTCGGAGCAAAAGACGATAGGCATCTCCGCCTGCTCAAGCGCGTGCGTCATGGCGAAGTCATCGCTGACGGCTCCTTTCCACGCCTCCATCACATGCACGTCGTCGAAAGTCTTCAGGCGAATGGCGGTGCCTCCGCCCCAGCAGAAATTTTCTCTCGGCTTCCCTAGCATCGTGGCGACGGCGGCGTTCCAGGCGGACGCAAGCGCGCTGGCGAATGCTCCCGATCCGAAACTTCCGCTGGGAATTATCCAGCGATAGGCAGTGGTCGCGCCGATGTGGGGGTCCTGCAGCGGGGCGATCAGCTTCGTGAGCCAGCCGCGCGAGAGGCGCACATCGGAATCCGTGAAAACGAGAACTTCAAACTTTTCAGGCAGCGATTCGACCGCGCGGCGTAGGTTGTACACTTTTTCGCCGCAATCTTCCGGCGGCCCGGCGATGACGATATGCACGGGCCGTTGACTGGCGGCTTTCACCCGCTCGATGATTTTCAGCGCTGGATCGAGGCTGGTGGCCAGCGAAAAATAAATCTCGTAATTCGGGTAATCGAAACGGGTGAGAGCGGTGAGATTGTCTTCCAGGCCCCGCTCGTTTCCCTTGCAGGGGCAGATGACGGCGGTCACCGGCGCGTAGAAGCCGGCATGAGACGCAAGCCGGTGGCGCACCATGCGAAACCACTCGAAGCCGTTCCACAGGGAATACAATCCCAGGGCGACTTGCGCGAGCACCAGAATGTAGAACGCCACCACCACGGGCGCGAGAATAGCAAAAATGGAGCGTCTGTGGCACATCATCGGCGATTGACTTGCCAAATGCGCAAACGATAGACTCGCGTGAATTCTCTCAGGAGTTCCCCGGCCCAAAATTCATGTTGGAGGGTCCCTCATGTCCACGCATGCAGTTCAGCCAGTAAACGAAGCGAAGCTGCACGACTTCATGATGAAGGCAGTCGGCGAAATGGGAGCCGCGATGAATGCGGCGCTTATCGTAATTGGCGACAAACTCGGAATCTATAAGGCGATGGCCGGAGCCGGGCCCATGACTTCGGAGGAGATCGCAGCGAAAACAAAAACGCACGAGCGCTACGTCCGCGAATGGCTCGCGGCGCAGGCCGCCGGCGGCTTCATCACATACGACGCGTCGTCAAAACGCTATACGCTGCCGCCGGAGCAAGCTCTCGCTCTCGCCGATGAAAACAGCCCGGTTTTCCTGCCTGGGTTTTTCGATATCGTTTCGGCCTGCGTGAAAGACGAACCCGCCATCACGAACGCCTTCCGCACCGGAATGGGCGTGGGCTGGCACGAGCATGATGCGTGCCTCTTCGCAGGAACCGAGCGGTTCTTTCGCCCAAACTACCGCGCGCATCTGATCGGAGAATGGATTCCCGCGCTGGGCGACACCGAAGCCAAATTAAAAGCGGGCGCGAAAGTGGCAGACGTAGGATGCGGCCTGGGAACTTCGACAATCCTGATGGCGCAAGCCTACCCGAAGTCGACATTCACAGGGTTCGACTACCATTCGCGGTCCATTGAACTCGCGCGCGAAGCTGCGGCCAAGGCAGGCGTATCCGATCGAGTGAGATTCGAAGTGGCCTCCGCGAAGGAATACCCGGGCAAGGGCTACCAGCTCGTCGCGTTTTTCGATTGCCTCCACGATATGGGCGATCCCGAAGGCGCCGCGCGTCACGTGCGAGAGACGCTCGACGCCGATGGCGCGTGGATGATCGTCGAGCCGTTCGCCAATGACAAACTCGAAGATAATTTGAATCCGATCGGGCGAGTTTTTTACGCTGCTTCCACCATGTTGTGCACGCCCGCATCGCTTTCGCAGGAAGTGGGACTCGGACTCGGCGCGCAGGCCGGGGAAGCCCGGCTCGCCAAAGTGTTGAAAGCTGCGGGATTTACGCGCGTGCGGAGGGCCGCGGAGACGCCGTTCAACATTGTGCTGGAAGCACGCGCGTGAGAACTGAAGAACCACGCCGCTGACTTAGTTTGCGCGGCGACGGGAGAAAACCTTGTGCAGGACGCGGTCGGCTGCGGCGTTCAGCGTGACCTGAAATTTCCCGGCGGCGCGGCGGGCCTGGTCCATGAGTGACGGGTCCAGCAGAAGCGCGGTGCGATCGACAAACGGACCTGAAGCCAAAGCGCGTGTAGTGCGTCCCGGCTGGCGCCGCGGCTCGCGTTCGGCCAAGGTTTCGTAGAGCGCGAGGTCGCGCCAGAATTCCTGTGCGTCGGCATCGCTCCAATTGAGAGCTTGCCCGAGCGCCACGAAAAACTCCTCGCGGAAAAGGTCGAGCAGAGGAATCGCGAGATCCAGGCCCGGCCTATTTGCCCGCGCTGCCTTACGGGCCTTCTTTCCTATGTGGCCTTTTTTCGCCTTCCTTGTGCGCTGAAGTGGACGCACGGTCACGCGCACCTTTAATCGCTCCGGAAGCACCGCTTCGGCGCGCAAGACCATAGCCAGAATGGCCTCGCGGCGAATGGTTTCGAGCTGCTCGCGATAGTGCGAAGGCTGGTCGGCGCGTCCCGGCCGCCGATTTTCCGCTGCGTACATATCCAGAAAGCGCGGGACCATCTCGTTATGGTCGAGAGTGGCCAGGAGCGCGGTGGCGGCCTCTCGCGCGCGCACGACAAGTTCTCGGGGACGGTAGGGCATCGGATTCTTAGCTGTACGCGATTGCGCGTTGCCCCGCAACAGGAAAGGTTTTCCGTTGCGCCCAAAAGAAAAGGCCCGGAGAATCGGACTTCCCCGGGCCTTCCTAACTTCAGCGTTTTTCGACTTTAGTTCTTAGTGGATTGGAGTCGCCGCCGGAAGCACCTCGTCCTGGTGGCCGCCCGTTATTGGACGCAGCGGCTTTTCGAACTTGCCGAGCGCAATTTCGAGCGCTTGCTCAGCAGTTCGGACGAAGTGAATCTTCATGCCTCCCAGCATTTCGGCCGGGAGATCTTCTGCCACGTTCGGCTCGTTCTCCGACGGGAGAATAACTTCGCGAATGCCGGCGCGTTTGGCGCCGAGCACCTTCTCCTTGATTCCGCCGACCGGCAAGACGATACCGGAGAGCGAAATTTCGCCCGTCATAGCGACGCGCGGCCTCACCGGCCTGCCGGTTAACAAGCTGACCAACGCCGTGACCATCGCGACGCCGGCTGACGGCCCATCCTTCGGAATCGCGCCGGACGGAACGTGCACGTGCAAGTCCAGCTTGCGGAAGAAATCGGGGTCGATGCCGTAGCGCTCGGAGTTCGAACGAACCCAGCTCAGCGCCGCGCGCATGGACTCCTGCATCACTTCACCCAGATGCCCGGTCATAGTGAATTGCTTGCCGCCGCGCATCTTGCTGGCTTCGATGAATACGATATCGCCGCCTGCGGGCGTCCAAACAAGTCCGACCGACACGCCGGGTTTCGTGACGCGCTCCTCCACTTCCTTCTCGATGCGCACCTTCGGCACGCCCAACGCTTCGCGAATCACTTCGGGTGTGACGACGTGCTTCTCCATCTTGCCTTCGGCCAGGCGCCGGGCCTGCTTGCGCACGAGCGTAGCGATTTCACGCTCGAGGTTTCGCACGCCGGCTTCCCGGGTGTAGTGAGCGATGAGGTCGTGCAGCGCCTCATCGGTGAATTCAATCTGATCGCCCAACGCCACGCCGTGTTCTTTCGTTTGGCGCGGGATCAGGAACTTCTTCGCGATGTGGACCTTTTCCTCCTCGGTGTAGCCGGGGAGTTCGATGATCTCCATACGATCGCGCAACGGCTCCGGAATCGGATCCATCCAGTTGGCCGTAGCGACGAAAAGCACTTTCGACAGGTCAAACGGAACGTCCAGGTAATGATCACGGAATGAAGAATTCTGCTCCGGATCGAGGACTTCCATCAACGCTGCCGACGGATCGCCGCGGAAATCGCGCCCGAGCTTATCGACTTCGTCCAGCATGAAGACGGGGTCGAGCGTCTCGGCCCTGCGAATTCCCTGAATGATCTGACCGGGCAACGCGCCGATGTAGGTGCGCCGGTGACCCCGGATTTCCGCTTCGTCGTGCATGCCTCCCAGAGAGATGCGCACGAATTTGCGGCCCATCGCACGCGCGATGGATTTTCCGAGCGAGGTCTTGCCCACGCCAGGAGGACCAAGGAAGCAAAGAATGGGTCCCTTCATTCCCGGCTGGAGTTTCTTTACCGCCAGATAATCCAGGATCCGCTGCTTCACTTTCTCGAGGTCGTAATGATCTTCGTCGAGAATTCCCTGGGCGTTGGTAATGTTGATGTCTTCCGTGCCCGAGGTCTTGGTCCACGGCAGGGCGGTCATCCATTCAAGATACGTGCGCGCAACCATGTACTCGGCAGAGGCCGGCGTCATTTTCGCGAGGCGTTTGAGTTCGCGTTCGCATTCTTTCTTGGCCTCGGCGGTCATTCCGGATTCCTCGACCTTTTTGCGGAGTTCATCAATCTCCGCCTGGCCGTCGTCGGATTCGCCGAGCTCCTTTTGAATCGCTTTCATTTGTTCGCGCAGCAAGTACTCGCGCTGGCCTTGATTCACCTGCTCCTGCACCTGTTCGTGGATCTTGGTGCGAAGCTCAAGCACTTCGCGCTCTTTGGTCAACTCATTGATCAAAGTCTCCAGGCGCTTGCGCACGCTGAAGGTTTCGAGTAATTCCTGTCGAACCATGGTCGTGAGCGATGGCAGGGTAAAAGCTACAAAATCCGCCAGCCGGCCAGGCGTTTCCTGGTTCATTACTTCCGATTGCAAATCGTCTGAAAGCTGCGGCGAACGGGCCACCACTTCACGGAACAATTCCTGCACGTTGCGCTCGAGCGCGGTGAGTTCCGCGTCGCGATCGGCTTCCAAATCGGGCTGCTCTTCCACGCGCGCCCGCAGGAACGGCTTCATCGCGATTACTTCTATCACGCGGATGCGGTCGAGCCCCTCGAGAAACGCAACGATGTTCCCGTTGGGCATGCGCACCATCTTATGCACTCGCGCCAAAGTTCCCACCCCGTGCAGATCCGTTCCGGTGGGAATTTCCACGCGAGGATCGAGCTGCGCCACAACTCCCAACAGTTTCTCGGTTCCCTCGAGCGAGTTCAGCAAAGCGAGCGAACTCTCCCGGCCGACCGGCAGCGGCATAACCGCTCCCGGAAACAAAACTGTGTCGCGCACGGGAAGAATGGCAAGCTCTGCGGGAATTACTGTCTTTTTGATTTTAGCCACTTCGTCCCCCTTATAACTCCAAATGCCAATGAGGCTCTACGATAGCCTTATCGGCTACCTGCGCGTTTAGATGCAGCAAAAGGAAGAAAGTCTCCAGGTTCCTTCGCCTCGTTGCATCAGGAATGTTGATACTATCATGCTAAATGTACGTTTGCAACCGCAAACTCCACCAATTGGTGTATTAAACTGTCTGTAAAGCTAAGATAATGGGACGATTAAATAGAGGTCAAAATCTACGGGAGATGGCTTCTCACGAGCTCGATTGCCTCTGCTTTGGAATGGATGCTTCCGTTAAGCTGGGCTTCCTCAATCATTCCGAGGACCTCCTTAAAGAGCGGCCCGGGTCGGAGTCCCAAAGCAATCAGGTCTTCGCCGGTCACCAGTCGAGCTGGCCGCATCTCTTCCGCGGGCGTCTCGGCGATGAAGCGGCGGACAAACTCGTAGTTTTCGAGATTGCGATGGCTCGAGAGGCAATCGAGCCGGTGCAGCTCCAGATGCTCGTCGAAGCGGTTGAGTCGCACGAACCGCTTGAGCGTGGCCGGCTTCATTTGTGGCACGTCCTTGAATTTCAGGTGATTCGCGACCAGAGCGGCAACCTGCTCGCTATCCTCATTGGAAAAGCGCAGACGCCGACAGATTTCCTCGGCCATGCGCGTGCCTACTTCGACGTGCCGATCGAAGCGGATGCGTCCATCAGGCCCGGACGGCGGAGTAAAGGTCGCGGGCTTGCCGACATCGTGCAGCAACACTCCCCACGCGAGCGTCGGTGAGCTGCCCGCCTTCAACATATCGAGCATCATCAGCGTGTGTGTCCAAACGTCGCCTTCCGGATGAAATTGAGGCGGCTGCTCGACCCCTTTCATCGCAGCGATTTCCGGTAGCAGCTCGGCCAGAAGTCCGGATTCATCCAGCAATTCGAATCCGCGGCGCGCGGCGCCTTCCATCAAAATTTTGGTTAACTCATCGCGGAGCCGCTCCGCGGAAACCTGGTTGATCTCAGACGCCAATTTTTGAATTGCGCGAAACGTTTTTGCCTCGATGGCGTAACGGAAGCGAGCGGCAAAGCGGACGGCGCGAACCATGCGCAGTTTGTCCTCGCGAAAGCGGCCTTCCGGATTTCCGATCGCGCGAATGATTCCAGCGCGGAGATCGTCGCGGCCGCCGACGAAGTCGAGCACCTCGTTCGTTTCCGGATCGAGCAGCAGCGCGTTGATAGTGAAGTCCCGGCGCTGGACGTCTTCCTGTGGCGTCCGCGTGAATTCGACCCGGTCAGGATGCCGGCCGTCGGAATAGCCGATGTCGGACCGGAACGTCGCGACTTCCACCTGAACTCGCTCCTGTGTGGATGCCGTGGCACTTTCCGGCGCCGAGCCCGGCTCGATGGAATCATTTGTGACGATGATGACGCCGAATTTCGCGCCGACGGCCAAGCTGTCCGGAAAAATCTCTTGGACTTGATCGGGCGTCGCATCGGTCGCTACGTCGTAGTCAGCGGGCTCGCGCTTAAGCAGAATATCGCGCACACATCCGCCGACGAGATAGGCCTGGTAGCCTGCTCCGCGCAAGGTACGGCAAACGTGATCGGCGAGGTCGCGCGCAGTCATGCCCGGATTATGCGGGAAAAGGAGGAAGGTGGGAAGTTAGAGCTTCGAATGAATGGAACGAACCTCGCGTGCAGTGTGTGTCAGGTCACGCGCAGGACGAGGGCGGTGATGTCGTCATGCTGTCGCGCATAGCCGACGAACGAATTCACATCCTTCATGACACGCTGGAGCACTTCGGCGGCATTATGTGAAGGAGCCTCCAGGCAAGTGAGCAGGCGCTCCTCGCGGTATTCGTCGCCTTTTTCGTTCACAGCTTCCACCACACCATCGGTGAAAACAAAAAGCAGGTCGCCGGGCTGAAGCTGCGTGCTTCCGGATTCGTACGGGACTTCTTCTTCGGTGAACAGTGGAAGACCAAGCGGCGGCCCGCCCGTCGAAAGGCGTTCGATCTGGCCCGACGCGCGACGCAGGATTGGGTCGTTGTGGCCGCAGTTGACGTAGCGCAGCTCGCGTGTCTCGGTATTGATCTCGGCGAGAAACGCGGTGGTGAAGCGGCGGCCTTCGAGGCTGTGCGCGCGAGTATAACGTTCGAGACCGGCCACGATTTCGTCGAGCGACGCGGGCGTGGCCGAAAGCGCGCGCAAGCTGGCTTGAAACGTCGCCATCAAAAGCGCCGCGGGCACGCTTTTGCCGGCGACGTCCGCCACCGCAATGAGCAAGGGAGCCTCGGTCGAGTTCGTGGCGGACGCGGGTCGCAGGAACGCATCGTAATAATCACCGGCGACTGTGTTTTGCGGGCGGGTGGCGAAAGCGATGTCCATGCCGGGAACATCCGGTGCGCGATCGGGAACAAGCCATTTCTGGATTTCGCTCGCGATTTCCAGATCGCGCTTCATCGTCACGCGATCCGCGAGCTCGAGCGCCAGGAGTAGGAATAAAATCATGGCGCCGAGGAAGCTGTAGTCAAAATTTTCGTTGCGAACGAGCATGAGGACCACGGCGGCCAGCAGCAACACGCGGCGCGCGGGGGTGAGCTTCATCAGCAGCGCCTGAAAGAGCGCCCAGCCGCTGTGCAGCCAGCGCTTGAATTTAGATTTCTCCCGGCCGATGGCCTCCCAGTCCACGTCTTTCGAGTAAAAGCCGTAGGTTGCTTTGGCTTCGGACTTGAATTCGCCCCAGAGTTCGCTGACTTTCAGCCCGTCGGTCACGCGATTCCAGAAATCGGGGAGGCTACGCCCGGACTTGCGCGAAGGGTCTGCTGTGGGATTGGGAGTGGCGGGCATTTGCGCAGAGATTATAGGACAGGAGACGAGATGCTACGAGTGTGTTCGAGCGCGCTTCAAAAAGGCCTGGATGCCCGAAGATCAATCGCTTTCGCCCGATTCGTCATGGCCATCGCCGATCGTGAGCGAGCCGCCGAACTGAACTTTCGAGAAGCCGAAGCGGTCGCGGAGTTTGTCAGTGGCGCGCGCCAGGCGTTCGAGTTTTTCGCGCCGGCCGGGATCGAGCAGCTCAAGCTGGCCAGAGCCCGCTGAAAACGCCGAAAGCTCCACACCCACGAGCCGCAGCATCGCGGCGCCATTCCAGGCGCGCGAAAAGAGTTCGCGTATCGCCTGAAGAAAAACCGTATCGAGATCGGAGGGGTCGGCCAGAGTATGGTCACGCGTGATAGTCTTGAAATCCGCGTAGCGAAGCGTCAGCGTGACGCAGCGCGCGTGAAGTCCGGCATCGCGCATGCGCTTGGCGGCCTTTTGACACAAATAGCTCAGCGTGGATTCGAGCAGGCTGCGATCGTTGGTGTCGTGGCCGAACGTGCGATTGTGCGAAAGCGATTTCGCCTCGGCGTCAACGAAGAATTCGTAGGAATCGATGCCGCGCGCTTTCCGGTGAAGAGCGACGCCCCATTTCCCGAATTCTTGTTCCAGGCGTTCGAGCGGAACCTGCTGCAGCTGCGAGATCGTTTCGACGCCCAGGTTTTTCAGCGCCGCTTCCGTCACTCTGCCGATGCCGGGAATCCTGCGTACGCTGAGCGGCGCGAGAAATGCGGCTTCACTCCCCGGCGGGACCCAAACCAATCCGCGCGGCTTGGCTTGCTCGCTGGCAACTTTCGCCACCAGCCGCGTGGCGCCCAAGCCGCCGGAGCACGGCAGGCTGGTTGAAGCGGTAATTTCGAGCAAGAGTTTGTGCGCGGCACCAAGCGAAGGCCCGTGCAGGCGTTCGGTGCCCGCGAGATCGAGGTAGGCTTCATCAATCGAAGCCATTTCCACCACCGGCGAAAACTTTCCCAGAATTGCGGCGACGCGATCGCTCCACTCGCCGTAAAGATCGTGGTGGCCATCGAGGAACACGGCGTGAGGGCAAAGCTTTGCGGCAGTGCGCAACGGCATGGCCGAGTGAATGCCAAAGCGCCGCGCTTCGTAACTTGCCGAGCTGACCACGCCCCGTTGGTCGCGTTGGCCGCCGACAACCACGGGCGCGCCTCGCAATTCGGGCCGCGCTAGCAACTCGACTGAAACGAAAAACGCGTCCATATCAATGTGCAGGATCGATGCAACGGATTCCGGCGTGGCGGCGGGAGGAGCGCCATGCTTCGCACGAAAGTGGGCCAGCTTCGGCATGTTCGTTAAACCGAGCGAGAGCTAGATTCTACGACAAAACAAATGTAACAGTTTGTCAGACGCGCTCTGCGGCGGCCACGCGAGGGATACCTGCGAGGTCATTCGTGAAACCGACCTTCGTCCAACCATTTGCAAGCGTGAGGATTGAGCGCACGTGATCGGCGGAATTGTAGCCAAGCTCGAGAACGAGAAGTCCGCCGGTGCGTAGTAGTGAGCCAGCCTGTTCGATCAGGCGCGCATAGATTTCAACGCCCGAGGGTCCGCCGAATAACGCCGCGTGAGGCTCGTGGTCGCGGACTTCGCGCTGAAGTCCGCCGGCTTCGGCGCGCGCAACGTAAGGCGGATTGCTGACAATGAGGTCGAAGCGCTGCGGAGAAGGAAGAAACGGCTCGAGCAGGTTCGCATTCACGAAATTGACGTGATCCGCGACGCTGTGGCGGATGGCGTTCTCGCTTGCGATTTCGAGAGCGGGCGCGGAAATGTCCGTAGCGAAAACGTCGGCGTGAGGCAATTCGTACGCGAGAGCAACCGCGAGGCAGCCGGAGCCCGTGCCTACATCGGCCACCTGGAGCTTCTCGCGCGGGGCGCCCGTGTCCAGATGAATTTTAAAGCCACGGGGTCCAAGCCTTGCGAGAGCCACTTCGATGACGTGCTCGGTTTCCGGACGCGGGATCAGCACTGCTGGTGTGACTTTGAATTCCAGGCCCCAGAATTCCTGTTTGCCGGTGAGATATTGCACCGGCTCGCCGGCCGCACGACGCGCGATGAAAGCAAAATATCTCTCGGCTTGAGCGGGCTCGAGCGACGCTTCGGGATGCGTGTAAAGCCAGGTACGGTCGCGGCCGAGCGCGTGCATCAAGAGCAGCTCTGCAGCCAGAGTGTGAGAGGGAACGTTCGCCGCACGCAGCCGCGCCATTCCTTCTTTCAAAGCCGCGCGTATATCCGCGGCTGTTGCCTTCGTTGCGTTTTCCAGCGCGGTCATATGCCAGCCTCAGGCTTCGACCAGTTCCTGTTTCAGGCGCTCGGATTCGTAGTGGGTCGAGAGCGCGTCAACGATGGGCCCGAGTTTTCCTTCCATTACTTGATCGAGCTGGTGCAGCGTCAAACCGATGCGATGGTCGGTGACGCGATTCTGCGGAAAATTGTACGTGCGGATTTTTTCGGAGCGATCGCCGGTTTTGATCTGTCCGCGGCGTTCGGCGGCGATGGCTTCGTGCTGCTTGGCCTGCTCCATTTCGTAGAGGCGCGCGCGCAGGACGCGCATGGCCTTCGCGCGATTTTTGATTTGCGATTTCTCGTCCTGCTGCGAGACGACGAGACCGCTAGGAATGTGTGTGATGCGCACGGCGGAGTACGTGGTGTTCACGGATTGCCCGCCGGGACCGGAAGAGCAAAACGTGTCGATGCGAAGATCCTTGGCTTCGATTTTGATGTCGATGTCATCCGCTTCGGGAAGGACGGCGACAGTGGCAGCGGACGTGTGAATGCGGCCCTGCTGCTCAGTGGCCGGAACGCGTTGCACGCGATGCACGCCGCTCTCATACTTCAGCTTGGAATAAACTTTGGTCCCCTGAATCGCGGCGACGATTTCTTTCATCCCGCCGATGGAGGAAGCGGAGCTTTCCAGCACCTCCACTTTCCAATTCTGCGTTTCCGCGTAGCGCGAGTACATTCGGAAAAGTTCGGCGGCAAACAGCGAGGCTTCGTCTCCGCCGGTACCGGCGCGGATTTCGACGATGACGTTCTTATCGTCGTTGGGATCTCTGGGCAGCAGGAGGAATTTCAGCTCGCGCTCGACAATCGCGCTGCGCGCTTCAAGCTCGTGCTCTTCATCGTGGGCCATCTGTTTCATCTCGGCGTCGTCCGTTTCGACAAGCAATTGCTTTGCGCCCTGCAAGCCTTTCTGAATTTCTTTCCACTCGCGGTACTTGGCGACCATCTCGGCCATTTCCGCGTGCGTCTTGGCGAGCTTCTGGAAGCGCGCCGAGTCGTTGTGCACCTCGGGCGAGGAGAGCTGCTGCGTCAACTCTTCGTAACGTGATTCGATGTTATCGAGCTTTTCAAAAAGCGTTAAGTTCGCCATGGTCTGGCCTCAAAGAAAACGAAAAAGCGAGCAAGGAAATCGGAAACGTCCACAACTGTGTGAGAGCGTCGCCCCGGTCGGGGTGGAGGAGGAAGCGCTAATAAAAGGCAGCAAACATCGCAGTGAAACCTGTAAGCAGGATAGTCGCAAAACAAGGCCAAGTCAAACTTGCTTGTTCCACGCCGATTTGCAAGTCGGCGGGCAGGGCTTTGAAGGGCGGCCTGGGTGTACTACGATGGGCGACGACGATGAACGAGACCGCACAATCCGGGTCGGGCAATCACGCAGGCGAGATGATGTGGGGGTTCTGGTATCCAGCGCTGCGGAGCGAACACGTGCGCGCGCGAAAGCTTGTGCGCGCAATGCTGCTTGGCGTGCCGCTCGTGCTGGGACGCGACGTCGCGGGAAAACCATTCGCGCTGCGAGACGTTTGCCCGCACCGCGCGTTTCCTCTTTCGTTCGGCCAATTCGACGGCGCGACGGTGGAATGCGCCTACCACGGCTGGCAATTTGAAGCACACACGGGGCAGTGCCGCGCGATCCCGTCGCTCACCGCAGATTCAAAGCTGAAGTGCGAGCGGATTTATGCGGGCGCTTTTGCATGCCAAGAGTGCGACGGCTACGTGTGGGCATTCATGGCCAATCCAGAAGGCCGCGCGCCCAATGCGCCTCCGCCTGCAGCACCTGAGTTGCCGACGTTCAGCCCGCGCTACCAGATCGCGCATCTTTGGGCTGACCTGCCGTGCGGCGTGGACCAAGCCATCATCGGATTGATGGATCCGGCGCACGGGCCCTTCGTTCATCAAGCGTGGTGGTGGCGCAGCCGGCACAGCATCCGCGAAAAACAAAAACAGTTTGAGCCCATTCCGAACGGTTTCCGCATGAGTCCGCACGCACCCTCAGCAAACAGCGCGCCGTACAAAATTCTGAAGCTTCTGACCGGCGAGCCCGCCACCACCATGATCGATTTCGTGCTGCCCAACCAGCGCTTCGAGCAGATTCGCGCAGGACGCTACTGGCTTTCGAGCCGTACGACGGTGACGCCTGTCCGCAGCGATCTTTGCCGGCTCGATTTCTGCGCCGCGTGGAACATCCTCACCTGGTTTCCGGTGGTCTCGTTCATCATTCACGTATTCGGCCCGCGATTCATTCGCCAGGATACCGAGGTAATAAAAAAGCAAGCGTTGGGATTGAAGTACGAAGACCGCATGATGCTGGTGGACGACGCCGACCGGCAAGCGCGCTGGTATTTTGAGCTGAAGGCCGCATATCTGGAAGCGCAACGCACCGGCGCACCCATGCAGAATCCCGTCGCAGGCCCGGTCACTTTGCGCTGGCGATCTTAGTGCGACGCGCTTAGCGAAGATGGCCTAGGTCGAAGGTTGTTTCAACGCCCTGATCGTCCGGAGTACGAACCTTCACGGTCGCCTCATCGTAGGAGTCGATTTTGTCCGCGTCATACTGTAATTCGATGATGGCTCCAGAGATCTGCGAGATGTTCGAGACCGCGTCGGAATAGAGCAGATACACCTGAGAGGATCCCGCGTCAATTTTCCTGTTGTGCTGAACGAGCTGTATCTTGAAGTCTCGCCCAAAGTCCGGAATCGGCACGCCGGGAGCAGTCGGATTCCAAGGAGGCGGCCCGGGATATGTGTCCGTAAGGTCCACTCCCACGCGCACGATGAAGGGGAATTGCTTGTCCGCGAGATCTTTTTCAGCGCCTTGGATGTCTGCGTTCAAAGCATTTTCACCGAGCTCGACGACCTGGGCGTAGGGCGTTTTCACGCCGATCGTCGCCACGTGCGGCCCCGTTTCGGGCATCGGAAGCTCGTGCTGGTATTGGGCCAAGAACTCGACGGTGCGTTCATCCTTCCGATTACCCAGCATGTAAGCATCGCGCAGCGAAGTGGAAGAGAGCGGATACTCGTAGGCAAACGCAGGGAGCATAATCGCCACTATAAGTAACACGGAGAGCCCGAAACGCTGGGTTGGTTTCATGGTGGCCTCCTGCTTCTAACTATTGAGACGTGCCCGCTCTGCATTTGGGCGCAACGTGTTCAATTGGCGATGCTGCTGAGGAACGGGAAGTGCTCGGCCGCGCCCATGAAGAAGAGCATCGGGAATGAGAGCCAGAAGGCCACGCGAGAGGCAAGAAAACTCCAACGTGCGAGCCGCGCTGCGTCGTCCGGCATAGGCGTGCCTTGTTCGGAGCTCGCGCGCGTCCACGCGATCAGCCGCTTCTGCGCGCGCCAGACCACGCCCCAGGCGTTCATCAGCATCAGAAATCCCAGCCCGCCTCCGACGCTGATGCACAGATGCGCGTTCGAAACCTGCGGGCCACTGTTCAGGTCGAGAATGAGCCACGACGCCGCAATCACGATGGCGGCGATGGCGATCGTGCGCACCCACGGATTATCAAGAATCCCCTTGCTCGGTAGCTGGAACGGATAGATCAGCGCGTAAGCCGCGAGCCAGACAATCACCCACTCCCCGAACCACTTCATCGTGAGCGAAGGATCGCCGGCATTGTGCGCGTCAGGGACCAGCAAATGAAAATAATAACGAAGGCCGACAACCACCGTGATCATCGCGGACCAGCGAAACCATCCCATTGCCCGCGACATCAGCACCGGATAGACCTTGCCGCGCACGGAAGCGTCCAGCTCCTTCATGGTGGGAAAGCCAACAAGGTTGAAAAAATAGAGCAGGCCGATCCAGATGGTTCCGAAAATGAAATGAAGCCAGCGAATCATAATGAATTCGATCGCGCCGCCTTGTGGAAGACTGAACTGGGGCCCAAACGCGTGAAAAACATTCGCGAGCGACGCAAATACGTACATCGAAAGCCTCCTGGCGCAACCCAACCGCTGCGTGGCTACGCTAGCGGAACGGGGCCGAACAAGTCAATCGCGCGCGGGAGTTGCAGCCTTCGGGCTGACCAGACGCGCCAGCGCCCAGCGCGCATGTTCGGCGATAAGTGCATCGGCGTTGGCAGCAAGGCGTTCGAGCAAGCCGACGACGCGTTCGTAGGCCGCTGAATCGCGCGCGAGATGCGAATTTCCCAGCGCGACACAGGCGTTGCGAACGATCCCGCGCCACTTCGCGCGCTTCACGGCGCTTCCCCGAAAGAGTTTGCTGAATTCCTCCTGGGTAAGAGAGGCAAGCGCTTCAAGTTCGGGCGCGATGAGCGAACCATTTTTTGTTTGGCCGCCACCGTCTTTGTTCTCTTTAGCAGGGCGCAACTGCCTTGGGACGAAAGCGGCCAGCTTCGTGATCGGCGCTTTGCGGTTCCAGGGGCACACGTCCTGGCAGATGTCGCAACCGATAACGGCGCGGCCAATCCGGGGCCGCAGTTGGTGCGGAATCTCGCCGCGAAGCTCTATCGTGAGATAGGAAATGCAACGGCTCGCGTCGAGAACGTACGGTGCCGGGAACGCCTGCGTCGGGCAAGCGTCCAGGCACAGCCGGCAATTTCCACACAGATCGGCGGCGGGAGGCTCGCCCGGCGCGAGGCTCGGGGCGAGATTAAGCGTGGTGATGATGACGCCCAGGAATAGCCACGAGCCAAATTCGCCGTTAATGAGGCAAGTGTTCTTGGCCAGCCAGCCGAGCCCGGCATATTTTGCGGCAACGCGCTCGACGATGGGGCCAGTGTCAACGTACGCACGCGCCTCGAACGGCTCGTGGAATTCTGCGCGCATGGCCGCGATGAGCGACTCGAGTTTTTCGCCGAGGACTTCGTGGTAGTCATCGCCCCAGGCGTAGCGGGAAATCCATCCGCGCGGAGAATCGCCGGAATACTCGGCAGGTATCTCGGTGGAATACGGATGCGTTGAGTTGTAATTGAGTGCGACGACGATCAGGCTGCGCGCACCTTCGAGTACGAGACGCGGATCGGCGCGCCTCGGATCGCGCAAATAACTCATCTCGCCCGCGAAGCCATGCGCGAGCCATTCGGGCAAATGCGATAGCTCTTCGAACGAACCGGACGCAGAATCCGGCGCGGCTTCCACCGGCGCGACACCGCACAGATCGAAGCCCGCTGCGCGTGCTCGTTCGCATATCCAACTCGTGCGCTCGGCAGGATTCATCGCTCCATGATGCCACCATCGGCCTGCGCTAGCCCATTCCACCGCACACAATCCTTCATTCATTGGCCTATGGCTCCGGCGGCTGCTACAATGCCCGCCATGGCAGATTGGCGCCAAATTCAAGCACGCATCCGCAAGGCGAAGAACAGCCCGGACGCGCATGCAAAGCTTTCGGAACTCTACCAGCGCACGCGCGACGCGATGGTCGCGTGGGAGCTCGCGTTAATACAAGAGAAAGCCGAGATTAAGGACGACGCTGTGAAGTGGTACACCATCGCAGCGGAACGATTCCGCCGCGCGGAGTGGAGAAAAAAGGCCGAAGAGGCGCTGACGAGATTGGGTGCCGTGCTGCCGACCGCAAATGCAATGGCGCAGAACGCCGAAGGAAGCGCCGAAGAGCCGCGCATGATGGCGGCCGCCGAAGAGCAGGTGAGTTTGCCTCTTGCGCTCGGCGAAATTCCTGAATCCGAAGACGAGGCTGATTCCTCGGAATCGGCTGCAGAGACGGGCGTCGCTACGAGCGCGGTTGACGCTGGAAAGAAGAAACGCCGCCGCGGGCGTCGGGGAGGTCGTGGACGCCGGCGCAAAGGGCCTGGTGCTGCACCCGGCCTGCCATCGCAAGCTTTCGCAGAACCAAGTGCTCCTGCGCACACGCCGCCACCGAAAGCGCCAGTGCCGAGAACTCCTGCGGCTCGTTCCGAATCATTCGAGCACGGATCAAGTGCAACCGCTGCCACATCCGCTCCGCCGGATGAACACGCCCGTCGCCCACGCGAAGAAGAAACCGCGCCCATGCTCCCGTCCGAGCGTACCGCTCACGGCCGCGCGGGCGATCCTGCGCTGGCGTCTCGGATGTCGCATCTGGAATCCATGCTGCGCCGCCTGGTGGCAAGTCCGTTGCATCGGTTGGATACGGACGAAGCTCCGGCCGGGCCGGGCGTGTTTTTACTATCGGATTCCGACCAAATCACTTCGTATTACATCGAGGCTTGCCAGACACTTCGCGTCGGCGTAGGCAACCTAGCGCGCGGCGGAGGACGCAGCAGCAGCGGCAGCAAATCAACGCGCGGAAGCCGGCCTTCGTTCGATAGCGGGCTAAAGGCCAAGCTGGCCGAGCACCTGGGAATCAGCGAAGCGAAGGTCTCGCAGTATCTGAAGGACCACTGCGTCGTGCGCTGGATTCAGATGGACGATGACGCTCCCCATCTCGCGCATTTCGCCATCGGCGTCCTGCGCACCCCGCTGAACCTGGATTAGCCGCGCGCCGACACGCCTTTTGATGTACCCCTAGTACCCGGACCGCTCCCATTGGCTGCGCCCCGGTGCCGTTCAGGCCCCGAATTGTACCTTTGGGCGCACAACCCTAGACCTGCCCTTGGAATCCAGGCAAACTCTGGTACGGTAACCAGTTACGGGTGTGGCTCACTCGTAGGGGTCAGGTTACAGGGGCATCACTGCCACAAATTCAGGGCCAGTAGCATCAAAAGGAGAGGTGGAGGATTATGCCGAAGACGGTGGGGAATCAACTTTGGAAATCGTTCGACTGGGCGCTGTGCAGAACAGCGGGGGTAGCCTTCGACACGATTCAGTTCTTCAACAAGCATAAGCCAAATCCTTCGTTCACTCCCAAGTGGTCTGACAAGCCCATGCTGAAGTCCTGGGAGAAGTCGAAGCCCACGCTGGGTTGGCCACGCACGACCGACTCTCTTTGTCCCGAGTGCGTACGCGAAGCGCGCGACCTGATCATGAATGGCAACAAAGACTGGACGGATTTGGTCCACGAAAAGGTTGGCGAAATCAAGGCGCAGATCATCGAGCGCGACGGCCAGGTCTGGATGGTGAAGGAATGCGCCATCCACGGAAAATTTGAAGACCTGATGGCCGCGGACTCCAAATTCCTCGAATGGATTGAAAAGAATTTCCCCGGCCGCGATATTCCGGCGCACAACGACGAAGACCTGCACCGCCATGGCTCGAGCACGGTCCGCTACGGGCGCGGCTCGGTCCTTACCGTGGACCTGACCAACCGCTGCAACATGATGTGCGATCCTTGCTTCATGGACGCGAACCAGGTGGGCTACGTTCACGAGTTGAGCTGGGAAGAAATCCAGGAAATTCTAGAGAACGCCACGAAGATCAAGCCGCGCCGTCAGATGTCCGTACAATTCTCCGGCGGCGAGCCGACCATGCATCCTCGCTTTCTCGACGCGGTGCGCTATGCGCGCAAAGTTGGCTACAACAGCGTGCAAGCCGCGACGAACGGGATCGAGTTCGCCAAGAGCAAGGAATTCTGCGCGAAGGCTTTCGAAGCAGGAATGCGCTATGCCTACCTGCAATTCGACGGCATCGGCAATGACGCCAACAGCCACCGCCAGGTGGGCAATCTTTTCGACGTGAAGTTGCGCGCGATCGAGAACATGCACGAGGCCGGCATCGAAATCGTGCTGGTTACCACGATCGTCAACAACGTGAACAACGATCAAGTGGGCCCGATCGTGAAGTTCGCCATGGAAAATCCCAAGAAAATTTCGTTCGTCTCGTTCCAGCCGGTTTCTTTCACCGGGCGCGACGAAGAAATCACCCCGGAACGCCGCATGCGCCAGCGTTATACGCTTTCGCACTTGGCACAGGACGTCAGCGCGCAAGTTGGCAAAATCGAGCCGACTCGCGACTGGTTCCCGATATCGCTGATCAGCCCGTTTGCTGGATTTTGCCGACCTCGCTCACGGCCCGGAATCGCAATGGGGCGCAGCTGTCCTGCGGTTGCCACCCGAACTGCGGCGTGGGCACGGCCATGATGATCAACAAGGAAAACAAGGAATGGGCGCCGGTCCCGCGGTTCCTCAACGTTCCGCGGCTGGTGGATGACATTAACAAGCGATCACAGACGCGGCCCGCGGCAAGAAATTTTCTGCTTCATGATGGCCGCGATGGCGCTGCTTAAGAACTATCATGCCCTTCCAGGCGCCGCCGAGCTTGCGGCTCAAGGACCTCTGGATGAAGTTTGACAAGACCTGGGCGTTGAAGGACGAGGAAATCGAAAGATACGGAAAGCTCGATCCGGATCGCACCTGCGAAGACGCCATGAAGCGCCGCAGAAGACCCTTGGAACTTCCTGTTCATCGCGGGAATGTGGTTCCAGGATCTTTTCAACTACGATTTCCGCCGCACGGAAATGTGCATCATCCCTTACGCCACACAGCAGGGCGAAATTTCGTTCTGCGCTTACAACACCGGCATCGGCTGGCGGAAGATTATCGAGAACATGTACAAGAATGCGACCGTCGCGCAGTGGTACAAGGAGCACGGCAAGCACGAGATCTTCGCCAAGGGCAAGAAGGTCGACCTCGAGAACTACGAGCATTCGCTGCGATTGATTCCGACGATGCCGCGCGCGTTCGCCACCTCGAGCACGACATCCCTCTTACCGCTGCCGAAGAGGACCGCTCACGCCGCCGCAAAGCGTCGGAGGAAGCCGCCAAGGTGCGCAAGATTTACGAAGAGTTGGTGCTGAAGAAGTCCACCGAGCCTGTCGTGCAGATCGGCTCGATCCAGCAAATCCAGATGGCGGTTCCGGGGGCGACCGTGAAGCCGGTGCAGATCGCTCCTGCAAATGGGCAATGGCCATTCGAACGGCAACGGTAATGGCACCCCCAAGGTGGAAAAGACCGAAGCCGAGCAAGCTGCCGTCGCCGGCGACTAGCTTTCCACTTCTTCGGTAGGTTTGCCCAGCAGCCTCGGCTCCGGCCGGGGCTGTTGGTTTTTCAGGGTCTGCTGACTGGCTTTGCGTCCGGCATCGGCCCGGCTCTTTGTGCGGTCGATTTGGTATAATTGCGAATCGAGGTTGACTGTGCCGATATACGAATACGTTTGCGATGATTGCGGCGTGCGCTACGAGCGCATCGTGATGAATCAGAAGCAGGCTATCACTTGCCCCAAGTGCGCGAGCGCGAAGCACACCATCCAACTTTCGGTCTTCGCCGCGCCCTCGAACGGCGGCAAGTCCTCCGCAGGCAGCTCGTCGGCTTCGTCCGGCGGCTGCGGCTGCACCCCTCGCACCTGCGGTTGCCACTAATTCGATTCGCGATGCCGCGCGAAAAGCCACGGCAATAAATCAGGTTCGGAAAAGGCCACGTCCCAAACCGCGTGGCCGATGCCGGGATATTCCGTGTACTTCGGCGTGCCGCCCGCCTTACGCAGCTCCGCGACCCACTCGCCGGCAAGGTCAGCGGGGACCACCGGATCGGTCTGTCCCTGAAAGATCCATACGGGCACTTTGATCACGTGCGGAATCATAACTGCGTCGCCGTAGCCGCATAGCGCGATGCCAGCCGCGAAACGCCCGTGCGAACCCGAAAGCGCGGCCCACACGCCCTCGCCTCCCATGGATTGCCCCACGACGTATTCGCGGCCAGTATCGATGCTGAATTCCTTCTCCAAGGTGTCGAGGATTTCGAGCGCGAGGCGAATCGAAACCGGCGGCGTGTTCGCGTGCGGGCGCGCCCACCCTTTCGTCATTTCCGCCTGCGGTGCCAGCACAAACGCGTGATATTTCGCCTGATTCTCCTGCGTGGTCCAGACATGCGAGCCGGCGAAATTTCCGCCGGAAATCTGCGCCAGGTTGTCCGAGCCGCGCCCGCCCGCCCCATGCAGCCACAGCACGATGGGATATTTTTGGCTCGCCTCATATCCGGGCGGGACGAATAGCCTGTACTGCATCGTTTCGCCGGTTGGGCTGTGATAGGACCGAGCAAGAAATCCTTCGGCGGGAGGATTCTTCTGCTGCGGCAGTGCTGAGGAAAGCCGTGGTGCCGCGAGCAGAATCAAAGCGCAGAGAAAAACAATCAGCACCCGCCGTTTCATGGACGCTGGCGCGAGTATTTCTTGGCGTACGGCGGCGGCTCGGGTCCGGAAATCAGCCGCGGATCAGGAATGGGAGTGCTCGCGACAATCGAGAGCGGGACAACGCCTGCCCAGATCGGCAGTTGGTAATCCTCTTCGTCGTCTTTGGGCGGGCCGGTGCGAATTTTCGCCGAGGCCTCGGACAAAGGCAGCGCGAGCACGGTGGTAGCCTTCAGCTCCGGATCCGTCGGCAGGCGCACGTCATTCCATCGCCCGCGCACAACGTGCTCCGTAAACAACTCGAGCGCTTTCATTTTTTCTCGGCGTTCTTCGACCGGGACAGCGCGTCCCAGGATCACGACCGAACGGTAATTCATCGAGTGGTGAAACGCGGAGCGCGCGAGAACCAATCCATCGAGAAGTGTGACGGTGACGCAAACCTGCACTCCTCCGCCGAGCGTGCGCAGCATGCGACTTGCCGCCGACCCGTGAATGTAAAGCGTCTCGCCCGAGCGCGCGTAACCCGTGGGAATCACGAAGGGCTGGCCATCAACTACAAATCCGACATGGCAAAGAAATCCCTCATCGAGAATCCGGAAAATCGTTTCGGAATCGTAGGCGCCGCGGTTCGGAAGGCGCCGCACCTGCGTGCGTTCGGTGGGAGTGAATGGGCTCATCCGGTTAGCGTAGGCTGGCGAACGAATTGCCGCAAGAGCCAATCTGGCCGCACCAGCGCGAGGTCGAACGCAAGCGGAGGGCCGCTATGGCGCGCTTCGTCTTAATCTCAGAGTTCGGATAGAATGGGCTGAACGGAGCGAAAACGATGGCCATGGGCCGCGAGCAGGCGCGAAACGAACACACTTCCAAGATGGGCCACGAGCAATTCAACGAAACCATCTACGGCGTGATCTGCGCCACCTGCCACAACTACATCCTCATCGACCACACGAACTGCCCGCCATCCTGCCGCGAACACGAACCCTGCCGCCAGACTTACTCGTAAACTACCAGAACAAATTACTATCGAGAGCCTGGTTGAGATTTGCGCAGGCGGCTGTGCTTTCGTCCGTAGGTAAAATAAATCACCATGCCGATAATCAGCCAAACGATCAGCCGCAGCCACGTGTTCCACGGAAGGCTCGCCATCAAGGAGAACGAAATCCCAATACCGAGAATCGGGACGAGCGGAACCAGCGGCACCTTGAACGGACGCGGCAACTCTGGTCGCTTCACGCGCAAGACCCAAACTCCCGCGCACACGATCACGAACGCAAGCAGCGTACCAATCGAAGTTAGCTGGCCCAGGATGTTGATCGGCAGGATGCTGGCGAAAAGCGCGACGCAAAATCCCACCATGATCGACGAAATCCACGGCGTACGAAACCGGGGGTGGATTCGTCCGGCCCACTCCGGCAGCAAGCCATCGTGTGACATCGAATAGAAAACGCGCGACTGGCCCATGAGCATTACGAGCATGGTGGTCGTGAGGCCCGCGAACGTCCCGAGCATCACAACCACGCTGCCCCACTTTACTCCCGTCGCCTCGATTCCCAGCGCAACTGGCGCGGCCGTATTCAGCAACTTATAGCTCACGACGCCGGTTAACATGGCGCCGAGTGCCACATATAGCGTGGTGCAAATCGCAAGCGAGCCCAGAATTCCGATGGGCATATCGCGCTGCGGATTTTTTGCTTCTTGTGCGGCGGTGGAGACCGCATCAAATCCGATGTAGGCGAAAAAAATCACGCCTGCTCCCCGCGCCACCCCCGACCAACCGAATTGCCCAAACGCTCCGCGGTTGGGCGGAACAAATGGATGCCAATTCGACGCGGCGACTCCGGGATGATGCAGCAGGTATGCGGCTACCACGGCGATGAACGTGAGGACGGTGCCAACCTTCACGAATACAATCGCCGAATTGAAATTTGCGGATTCGCGGACACCCACTACGAGAATCGCGGTGATAATTGCAATCACGAGATACGCCGGCAAATCCATGATTCCGCGCGCATGCGGGAGGCTGGCCGGATCGATCCCCGCCTGCGCCAGAACCGGGCCCACGGTGGTGATGGGCGACCAAAAACCATTGTAAAAAACCACGAGCGTTCCGGGCGTGGCCGTCAACTGCGGCGGTATGTGGATCCCAAAAGCCTGAAACAACGCGACTAAATTGCCGCTCCATCCAGCCGCGACCGTTGCCGCGCCGAAGGCGTACTCGATGATCAGGTCCCAGCCGATGATCCAGGCGAAGATTTCGCCGAGTGTCGCGTAGCCGTAGGTGTAAGCAGAGCCCGCGATGGGAATCAATGAAGCGAACTCGGCATAACAGAGGCCGGCAAAAACGCAGCCGATCCCCGCAAGAATGAAGGACAGCACGATGGCCGGTCCGGAAAAATTTGCGGCAACGGTTCCGGAGAGCACAAAAATCCCGGCCCCGATGATGGCGCCGACCCCGAGCGTGACGAGATTCACCGGTCCTAGCACGCGCCGCAGCGCGTGTTCTCCCTGTTCCTGCGATTCCTGCAGCAGCGTGTCGATTGGTTTTGTCGCAAACAAGTCCGACACTCGTCTGTGCCTTTGCGCCGTGCGGCTCCAGCGCGTACCAGTGGTACGGCAAATTTGGCGGATTGTAGCTGGGTTCAAACAGTATGACCATGTCGAAATTAGATGGAAGCTATTGAATGGTAGCTAACGACGGCAGTCTCGATGCAGTGCGGTCACAGATGTCCTGCGACAATATTGATTGATCTCTTACCGTCTTCGCAGTACTTTCTGTCTGGCGAAAAATCCCAATACCCAAGGTGTGTTTCTTGCCGACCTCTGCCGCTGATGTCATTAGCCTCGCTTTTCGCCACGCTAAGGAGCAACTGTTTCGGCCGTTCCGCCTGGGGCAGTGGGCGCGCCTAGCACTGGCCGGACTTCTCGCGGGCGAGATGGATTCCGGCGGAAGCTGCAACTTCAATTATCCGTTGAATAATCAGCATCAGGAATCGCAGCAAGCTTTCTTGGCGGGAAACTCAGCTGCGCAACTGACGAGTCACCCGGTGTTATTTACAGGAATGGTCGTGGCTCTCATTCTTATCGGGTTTGGATTGCTGGTGCTCTTCACTTACATCGGCAGCGTGATGCGATTCATTCTGTTCGATAGCATCGTTGCCAGGGAATGCCATATCCGCCAGGGCTGGTCTCGGCGCAGGCACCCCGGGCTCCGTCTTTTTTGGTGGCAGCTCTTATTCATGCTGGCAGGTTTCGCGGCCCTCCTGATCGTCATCGTCGTGCCGCTGGCGTGCGCCGGAGCCCTCGGATGGTTCACGCACGCCCGAGATCATCTAATGGGGCTTGTTCTGGGCGGCATAGTGCTGCTGCTGTTGTTGCTCGCTCTCGTGGCCTTCGTGGCCGTGATCGAGGTGATGACTAAAGACTTTGTCGTGCCGCAAATGGCGTTGGAAGACATCAGCGCCATGGAGGGTTGGCGGAGGTTATGGTTTTGGCTCAAAGCGGATAAAGGCGGTTATGCCGGTTACATAGGGATGAAAATCGTGCTGGCCATCGGAGCCGGCATTGTCTTAGTTATCGTCGATCTAATCGCGCTGTTCGTGCTCCTCATTCCCTTCGGCGGAGTTGGAATCATTGCGGTGCTTGGTGGGAAAGCGGCTGGATGGACTTGGAATTTGTACACCATCATGCTGGCGGTGACTTTGGGGTGCATCGCACTCGCCATTCTTATCTTTGTGTTTTCGTTGATTTCTGTGCCGTTCATCGTGTTTTTTCCGGCCTATTCCATCTACTTCTTCGCACCGCGATACCCACCTTTGGCATCGCTACTCTGGCCCCAACCATCAGCGCCGGCTGCGCCTGGCTAACCGCGGCCCCTGTTAAGGTCAGGATACTGTTCGTTGACGGAAGTGCAAAACCACCCGTATAATGGGGGTTTGTCGCTCGCTTCAGGAGGCAGCATGTACGCCGTAATTCGCAGTGGAGGAAAGCAGTATCGCGTCGAGCCGGGCAAGACTGTCCAGGTCGAGAACCTGGAGGGGAAGGTTGGCGGCAAGGTCACGTTTGAAGACGTTCTTTCCGTCCGCACTGACGAGAAGAAGTTCGTCTCCGGCGACGATATCGCCAAGGTAAAAGTAATCGGCAAAATCGTGGAGCAAGGCCGCGGGCCGAAACTCAAAGTGATGAAGTTCAAGACCGGCGGGCAATACAAAATTCAGCGCGGCCACCGGCAGGGTTATACTGCCGTTCAGGTCAGCGACATCCAGATTCCGTAGAGGACTTCCATGGCACACAAAAAAGGCGGCGGGTCATCCACAAACGGACGCGACTCGCAGGGACAGCGGCTCGGCGTCAAGCGCTTCGGCGGCCAGCTCGTAACCGGCGGGAGCATCCTGATCCGTCAGCGCGGCACGCATTACAAAGCCGGAAAAAACGTCGCACGTGCGAAGGACGACAGTCTCTTCGCCTTGATCACCGGCGTCGTGCTATTCGAAAACAAGGGCGGGCACGGGCGCTTCATCAGCGTTCTGCCTGCGGAAGAGAAAAACGCTTCCGATTCCGAAAAGAAGCCCGCAGCTTCGGCTGCAAACTAACGTTCACGTTCTCTTACGCGCCCCATCGCATCGGGGGCGCGTATTTTTGTCTTAGGCCCCCGCCGTGGCGTATGCTCTCTCAGCGCCTCTTTCGCAGCGAGTGACCCGTGTTTGCAGACGAAGCTAAAATTTCAGTGAAGGCCGGCGACGGCGGCAATGGCTGCGTCGCATTTCGCAGGGAGAAGTATGTCCCGCGAGGCGGCCCCTCCGGTGGCGATGGAGGCCACGGCGGCAGACATCTACCTCGAAGCCAACCCGCACGACAACACGCTTCTGCGCTATCGTTACAACCGTGAATTCCACGCCGAACGCGGCGGGCACGGGGAAGGTTCCAACTGCCATGGGCGCTCGGGCGACGAAATGGTTTTGAAAGTGCCCGTCGGCACCGTCGTTTTTGACGCGGACACGGGCGAGTTGCTCTTCGATTTCACCCAGCCAGGCCAGCGATTTCGCGCCGCCAAGGCCGGCCGCGGAGGCCGCGGAAACGGCAATCCGCATTTTGTGCGCCCGTGGCATCAGGCCCCGCGCGAACACGAGGACGGCCAGCCCGGCGAAGAACGACACTTGCGGCTCGAACTGAAATTATTGGCCGACGTCGGCTTGGTCGGCTTTCCGAACGCAGGCAAGTCCACTTTGATTTCGCGCATTTCCGCGGCGCGTCCCAAAATTGCGGCCTATCCTTTCACCACGCTGGAGCCGCATCTCGGCGTCGTCTCCGCCGACCCGGATGCTGCACCCGGCCAGGGCCGCACATTTGTTGTCGCCGATGTGCCTGGACTGATCGAAGGCGCGCATGAAGGCGCGGGACTCGGCACACGATTCCTGAAACACATCGAACGCACGCGGCTGATCGCGCACCTGGTGGATACCAGTGACGCGAACGATCGCGATCCCGTGCGCGATTTTGAGATTATCGAGCACGAACTTGCTTCCTTTAGTCCGGAACTTGCCGACAAGCCCATGATTATCGTGGCCACCAAGCTCGATGCCACCACCAACCGCGATCACCTCGACGAACTGCGCGATTTCGCCGCCAAACGCGGCCTCGAATTTCACGCTGTTTCTTCGGCAAGCGGCGAGGGCATCGTCGAACTCGTCCGCGCGATGGCTGACGCGCTTGACCGCATTCCGAAGCCCGCCCTGCCCGCTGAGCCGCTCGCTTCAGCCGCTGCAGGTCTCCCGAAAGCGCACGACGAAGCGCATCCCGCGCACGCAGTGGACGATCATCCCTCCTCTCCCTCTCGGGAGGAGCGTTGAGCCAGCACGCAGCGCACAAACCGCACGGGCACGCACATCGCCGCTCGGTGGCGCTCTTCGGTGGTACGTTCGACCCCATTCACTCCGGACACATTGCCGTGGCCCAGGCGGCGCAGAAGCGCTTTCATCTCGACGCCATCTATTTCATTCCGTCTTCGCGCCCTCCGCACAAGGCCAAGCTCGCGCTTACTCCATTCGTGCACCGCTATGCCATGGCGGCGCTGGCCTGCGCGGATCACAGTGGGTTCGTTCCATCGACCGCCGAAGCTCCGCTCGACGGGACTGCCGCTGCTTCGCACGTTTTCTACACCATCGACACCGTTCGCCGCTTCCATCGCGAGCATCCCGACGATCATCTTTTTTTCATTCTCGGCGCCGACCAGTTTCTCGAGATTCCCACCTGGAAGAGTTACGAAGCCCTGCTGGACGCTTGTGATTTCATCATCGCCAGCCGGCCGGGATTTCGTCTGGACCCGATTCGTCTGGTGATCCCGCCGGAAAAGCTGGGCCGCAGCGCATCGAACGATCCGCACAAGATTGTGCTGCGCAAGACCACTATCTACCTGCTGACCACCGTCGCGAGCCACATCTCCTCGACCGAGATTCGCCAGCGGCTGGAGAAGCGCCAATCCATACACGGGCTTGTGCCCGCCCGCGTAGAAGATTACATTGTCGGACAGGCCCTGTACCGGTGACGCTCAACTCCCTTCGCCCCGAAATTCGCTCGGCCGTGGAAGCGGCTCAGGATAAGCAGGCCGTGGACATCACGGTCCTGAAGCTGTCTGGTGCCGGAGCGTTCGCGGAATATTTCCTGCTGTGCTCGGGACAAAGCCAGCCGCAAATCCAGGCCATCGGTGAAGCTATCGAAGAGCGCCTCGGGCGCCAGGGCCGCCACGTGGCCCATCGCGAGGGGAAATCCAGCGCCGAATGGGTGCTGCTCGATTACGGTGATTTCGTTGTACACATCTTCAGCGAACGCGCCCGCCAGTATTACGATCTCGAACGTCTCTGGCGCAGCGCCGAGCGGGTGGAGTTTCCTGCCGCGCCTCCGCAGCATCCCGCGTCTCCGGGCAATTCTGAAGGTGACGCCACACAGCGATGAGCGCGGCGAAAATTCCGTGGGTCGCGGCTGATCCTGCCTCCCAGCACGTTCTCGAAATCGCGGAAAAACTCGCGGACACTTCCACTACGCTCCTCATCACTGGCGAAAGCGGCACCGGAAAAGATCAGCTCGCACGTTGGATCCACGAACGCGGGCCGCGCCATGATGCTCCGCTCTTGAAAATTGATTGCGCCAGCCTGCCGGCAGAGCTGGTCGAATCCGAGCTTTTCGGCCACGAGCGCGGCGCGTTCACCGGAGCCGTGGCGCGCAAGCCCGGCCGGCTCGAACTGGCCCAGACCGGAACAATCGTCCTCGACGAAATCGCCGCGCTGGCTCCCGGAATGCAGGCAAAGCTGCTGCGCGTTCTGGAAGAGCGCACTTTCGAACGCCTGGGCGGAACCGAAACGCTACGCATGGAAGCGCGGCTCATGGCACTTACCAATACGGACATGACCAAAGCCGTCGCCACCGGCCGTTTCCGCGAGGACCTTTTTTTTCGCTTGAACGTCCTGGCAATTTACGTCCCGCCTCTTCGCGAACGCCGTAGCGATATTCTTCCGCTTGCTTCTCACTTCATCGAGCGCCTCGCCCCCGTCCATGGCCGCGCCGGAGCTACCTTCGATCCCGCCTCCGTCGAATTGCTGCAAGCCTATTCGTGGCCCGGGAATGTTCGCGAGTTGAAGAACGCGGTCGAGTACGCGCTCGTATTTGGCAGGGATTCTCTGTTGCGCCCCCAGGATTTCCCCGAAATCCTTCACACCGCCGGGAACACTCAGCGACTCGGGGGATTGCAGCGTTCACTCGAAGATCTGGAACGCGAAGCCATCAAAATGACACTCGAAAGTACGCGCTACAAAATCGGTCGCGCCGCCGACATTTTGGGCATCAGCCGCAAGACGCTGCTCGAAAAACGCAAGAAATACGGCCTGATTTAAGCTTTTGCGATCCTTCACCGTATGAGAATCCGTCTGGTCATGCTGGGGAAAACACGGCGCGAAGAAACTCGCGCCCTGCTCGAAGATTACCTCACCCGCATCCGGCATTACGCCGAGATAGAAATCGCCGAGCTGCGCGATGCCGGGCCCGCGGCATTGCGAAGATTGAAAATCGAGCCGGGCGCTGCCGTGACGTTACTGGACGCCGCGGGCAAACAATTCACGTCCCAACAATTTGCGCGATGGCTCGGCGATTTACGCGACCGCGGAACGCGCGAGATCGTTTTCCTGTGCGGTGACGCGGAAGGATTTCCGGACGCACTCCGCGCGAGCGCCAAGCAGAAAATCTCGCTCTCCACGCTCACCATGCCGCACGAATTCGCGCGCGTCGTGCTGGCCGAGCAGATTTACCGCGCCTTTGCCATCCTCGCGGGCCACCCCTATCCGAAGTAGGCCGAAGTCTGCAAGAATGTCAGGCTATGACGGCGAAGATTACGCATGATGCAGGCAAGCCCAGCGCTTCAATCGAGCTGATGATCACGCAGCCGATGCCCGATTACGATCTGGAAGAAGTGGAAGCCCCGGTGCCTCGCGATGTGGACCCCATGCTCGCGTCGCAAGGGTTCAAGGACCTGCTCGACGAAGCGCGCACCGTGCTGGATCGCGAGCTTGCAGGCAGCACCCTGGAAATTGCGCAGCTAACCGGAGCGATCTGCCATGACAAAAGCGTCCATCGCCCCGGAATCTGGCTGGTCCTGCGCGAGCGCGGTGGCGTAAATGAAATGTCGGCAGCGGCGCGCCAGCGCGTGGCCGCCATCGCCGAAGCCCTGCCGAAGCACCTGCAGATATCCTGAGCGCTGCGCGTTCCGAGCGGCTATTTTTGCTCGGAAATCTCGATCGACGCGCGCGTTGTCTCCCAATCCAGCTGCAACGCGCAAGCGGAGCCCGAGTGCGCGAACGAGATGGTGAAATTCTCGACAGCCGACGGCAGCGACGATACTTTCATTCCGTCCACCCGCACCAGGTCGTCACCTTCGCCCGGATAGGGAACTCCCCACAACGGGCCGCCCTTGGCATTCTTGGTTTTCTTGCTGACAATCAATGTCCACTTGTCCTGATTGGGAATGGTGAAGAGCGTGTAGCTGCCCGCCGGCACGGTTTTCCCGCCGATGGTCACGTCTGTATCGATGACGAAAGTGGTCGCTTCATTCGCGCCCGCTCGCCACACTTCGCCATAGGGAACCAGTCCGCCGTAAATCTTGCGCCCCTTCGCGCGCGGACTGGAATAGTCGACCTGGATTGCCTTGCCGTCCGAAAATTTGCAATCCGCTTTCGCTGGCGGGCTGGGACGCCGGCTCGCGTCCTGTGCCCGGCTGGGCGTGGCAAGAGCAGCGAGGCCCAGAAGAATCATGGTGAAAAACGCAAAATGTCTCTGCATGTTCATTTCTCCTCTCGATGTTTCATTCCGGCCAGAGTATATCGCACTTATTCCACCGCGCGCCCGTTCCCGACCTCTTCCGCAAGGCCCACCGTGACTTGACCTTTCGTCGGAGGGCAGCCAGTATTGTTGATCGCCTCTCGCGAGACGCAACGAATGCCGGAAGGAAAAGGACTTCTGATCGTTTACACTGGCCCGGGCAAGGGCAAGACGACTTGCGCGCTGGGGACTGCTTTTCGCGCGGTGGGACAGGGCCTGCGCGTTCTGATGGTACAGTTCATCAAGGGTTCCTGGCACTACGGCGAACTCGACGCGGCAAAAATGCTCGGCGATGACAAATTTGAAATCCGTCCGATGGGCCGCGGATTCGTTAAAATGGGCGGAGCGGAAACGGACCCTGAAGACGTTCGGCTGTGCCAGCAGGCCTGGGAATATGGCCGCGAGCAGATTTACAGCGACACATACGATCTGGTCGTGCTCGATGAGATTAATTACGTGATCAGCTACAAGATGCTCGACCCCGAAAGCGTCGTGAATTCGCTCGCAAAACGGCCGGAGCGCGTTCACGTGATTTGCACGGGTCGTAACGCGCACCCGAAGCTTGTCGAAGCGGCCGATCTCGTCACAGAAATGCGCGAGGTAAAGCATCCTTACACGAAAGGCATCCTCGCGCAGCGAGGAATTGACTACTAGCCATGGCCTGGTTTAAGCGCGAAAAAAAGCCGATTGAAAATCCCACGCCGGTCGAAGAGCGCCGCGTCCGCACCGAGGGCATGTGGACGAAGTGCAATTCCTGCCGCGCCATCATCTGGAAAAAAGACCTCGAAGGAAACTGGGAGGTCTGCACCAAGTGCGAGCACCACTTCCGCCTCGGCGCCCGCCGGCGTCTCGAATTGCTGCTCGACGACGAGCAATGGACGGAACACGACAGCGAGCTTGCCTCGAGCGATCCGCTTCATTTCACCGACACCAAACCCTACGCGCAAAGATTGAAGGACGCACAGCACAAGCTCGGCATGAAGGACGCCATCCTTACCGCCGAGGGGCACTTGAACGGCCGCCCGGTCATCTGCTGTTCGATGGAGTTTGGATTTATCGGCGGGTCCATGGGTGCCGTGGTCGGCGAAAAAGTTGCGCTGGCCATCGAACGCTCGCTCGCGCAAAAAATGCCCCTGATCATCGTTTCCTGCTCTGGCGGCGCGCGAATGATGGAAGGCGTGGTCAGCCTGATGCAACTTGCCAAAGTATCCGCGGCTCTGGGGCGCCTCGACGAAGCGCGGCTGCCGTTCATTTCCATTCTGACGGATCCCACCACGGGAGGCGTCACTGCCAGCTACGCCATGCTGGGAGATTTGAACATTGCCGAACCCGGCGCACTGATAGGCTTTGCAGGCCCGCGTGTGATCGAACAGACCATCCGTCAAAAGCTGCCCGAAGGTTTCCAGACCGCGGAATTTCTTCTCGAGCACGGCTTCCTCGACGCAGTCGTCCCGCGCAAGGAGCTGAAGTCCTACATCGCGCGCTCGCTGGACTTTTTCCTAGGGTAGAAGCCTCCCGCCATTCTATGAACTACGACGAATCCGTTCGCGCCCTCCTGTCGCTCGGAAAAGAGCTTGCCGCGCCGCGCCAACCAGCGCGAATTCCCGGGCCCGCGGCCCTCGTGCAGAAATTCGGCATCGAGAATATTTCGATCCTCGCCGCAGATCTTGGCCACCCCCAACTCAATGCGCCCTGCGTGCACATCGCTGGAACTAACGGCAAAGGTTCCACCGCCGCCATGCTGGAATCCATTCTCCGGGCTGCGGGCCTGCGCACCGGGCTTTACACTTCGCCGCATCTCGAACGCATCAACGAGCGCATCCGCATCAACGGGGAAAATATATCCGATCAGGATTTCGCGGCCGCCTGGACGCGCGTGCGCAGTTCCATTGAATCGCTTATGGCCTCGGGAATACTCAGCGCGCATCCGACGTTTTTCGAATGCGTCACGGCCATGGCGTTCCTTGCTTTCGCCAACCTTGGCGTGGATTTTGCCGTTTACGAAGTCGGTATGGGCGGGCGCTTTGACGCCACCAACATCGTCGCGCCGGAAGTCGCCGTCATTACGCCGATCGATTTCGACCACGAAAATTACCTCGGGCATTCCATCGAGGAAATCGCCGGGGAGAAAGCGGGCATCATCAAGTCGGGGGCGTGGGTGGTGAGTTCCGTGGAACGCCCGGAAGCCCGCGCCGTGATTTCCAGGAAATGCGCGGAAATGGACGCGCGGCTCGTGGAAGTCGATACCGCCTGGCGCATCGAGGATTTGCAGACGTCGCGCGGATTCTATCGCGGAGTCATCTCCTCGCCGCATTCGCAAAAGAAAATCGCGCTCGAACCGGCGCTGGCTGGCCGCTTCCAAATTCGCAACGCCCTGGCAGCCTCTTCCGCCGCACGCCTCCTGGCCGAGCGCGGATTCCCTATCGACGACGTAGCCATCGCGCGCGGTATTGCCACCGTGCATTGGCCGGGACGCCTCGAGCGCATCTCCGAGCGGCCGGATGTTTATCTTGATGGCACGCACAATCCCGCCGGAGCCCGCGCGCTGCTCAAATTCTGGGAGGAGAATTTTTCGGATCGCCGGATATTCCTCGTTTACGGCGCCATGCGCGATAAGTCGGTGGACGAAATCGCGGGCCTGCTTTTTCCGCGCGCCGAGGCCGTGATCCTCACCGAACCGCGGCAGCCGCGCGCAATTTCCGCCTCACTCCTTGCGGAAATCACAGCTCATCTCGCAAGGAAGTCATCCATCGTGCCGGATCCATCGGAAGCCATCTCGCGAGCCCTCGAACTGGCGCATCCGGAAGATGCCATATTCGCTACTGGCTCACTCTATTTGGTCGGCGATCTTCGCGCTCTATGGCGCGAGGGTCACGCTACGAAAGCTTCTCTTTAGTATCCCGTCGCCTTCCAAGGCTTCTTAGATTTCTCCAGCAATCGGTATGGATTATTTTCCTATTTGCGGATGTTTATGCTGATTGGCGCCGTCTGTTCGCTGTTTTTCAATTCCGAACGCGGACACTTCGTCCCAACTCCGAACATCAATTTCCCTCCTACGGACGGTGCCAAATCGACTTGCGATGAATTCTCGCTAGTATGGAAACAATCAACGCCAATTCTGCGTTAATTCATGTAGGTGCTGGCAGCGAAAGTGCAACTTCTACGTCTAAGCGAATAAGTTGGAGGGGTCCCATGAAGCGCGAAGAAAGGCGCCAAAAACTGGAATCGTTCGGGCGTGCGCCCGTTTTGCTATCCGCCGCTCTGCGGCAATTTCCCAAGAAGATGTGGCTTCATAAACCGTGCTCCGATCGCTGGAGCATTCACGAAATTATTCTGCACCTGGCCGATAGTGAAGCCAGCGCCTACATTCGTTGCCGCCGGTTGATCGCCGAGCCGGGAAGCCCGGTCCTGGAATTTGATGCGGCGCGCTGGGCCGGTACGTTGGGCTATTTTCATCAGAGCACGCGCGAAGCTCTCGAAATCATCCGGCGCCTGCGCAGAATGACGTATCAGTTGCTCGCCGCGCTGCCGGAACAGATCTGGGAAAATGCGGTGGAACTCCAGGTAACGGACCGTATGACGCTCGAGCGCTGGGTTGAAATTCAAGAGCGGCACATCCCTCATCACATCGAACAGATGAAGCTGAACTACGAAACCTGGTTGAAGACCCACCCGCCCAGAAAGCCTGCTTCGCCATCTCGGCATTCTGACTTTTCGTCGCGCATGATCACCTTGAACGCCGGAACATTCTAGATCCTGCCGCCCCTAGTGCGCCGCAAACCTGTTCCCGGGATGGGTTGCCGGGCTTGACCTGCGATGGTAGGATGGTCGTCACATGAGCCTCGAACCCACCCCAAAGCCGCGCGTCGGCATCCCCTATCGCACACGAAAAGAAGAACTTACGGGCGAACGCGGGAAGTACGAAAAATACCAGGAAGCGGTCCGCCAGGCTGGCGGCGACCCCGTAGAAATCTCTCTCGCGCTCTCTGACGAAGAGATGAAGAAGCTGGCGCGTACGCTCGATGCGGTCGTGCTGCCGGGCAGCCCTGCGGACGTAGAGCCCTCGCGTTATCACGCCGCGCGCCACCCCAAATCCGCCGACGCGGATGCAAACCGCGAACGCACCGATTTCGCGCTCCTCGACCACGCGTTCGCCGAGCGCAAACCTGTTCTTGCCATCTGTTTTGGCGTCCAGAGCCTGAACGTTTTTCTCGGTGGGTCGCTGGTTCAGGATATCCCGAGCGAACTGCACACGCGAATCGAGCATGCCTGGATCGATCGCGAGCAGGGCACGCCGGAGCCGTTCCATACTGCGCGGATCGAGCCAAATTCGCGTCTCAGCAAACTTGCTGGCGCAACCGAAGTCCGCGTGAATAGCTCTCACCACCAGTCCATACTTGAGCCCGGCCGCGGCCTTCGGGTTACCTCGCGCGCCCCGGACCTCGTCATCGAAGCGGTGGAATGGACTGCGGACCCCAACTGGGTCACCGGCGTCCAATGGCATCCCGAGCGCATGGCCGAAACGGATTCGCTTGCGCAGATGTTGTTCCGCGAGCTCGTGGTAGCCTCGCGAAAAGAACCGGTGCATTCATAGCGTCGCCAGCAGGGCGCGTCGCGAACCAGAGCCCGGCAATTATCTAATTTTCATCTTTCATATCTGGGGGCCACATGATTTCGCTGGCAGGCAAGGCTGCACTTATCACCGGCGGCTCGCGCGGCATTGGCGCGGCCACTGTTAAGCTTTTCGCGCAAGCGGGCGCCGACGTGGTCTTCAGCTACCATCGCAGCCGCGAAGCCGCCGAGCAGGTGCAACAGGAAGCCCGCAAGCACAGCACCCGCGTCGAATCGCTCAAGGCCGACCTGGGAAAAATGGCCAACGCGAAAAAACTGGTCGATTTCACCCGCGAACGCCTCGGCCGCCTGGATATCCTTGTCGCCAACGCCGGCATCTGGAACGAGCAGGACACGCCCATTGAAAAGCTCAGCGAGCGCGAGTGGGACGAGATGATTCGCGTGAACCTGAAGAGCGTCTATTCCGTGATCCATTACGCCGTGCCCCACATGATTGCGCAGCGCGGCGGACGTATCGTCGCCATCAGTTCGACCGCCGGTCAGCGCGGCGAAGCTTTTCACACGCACTATGGCGCCTCGAAGGGAGCCATCATCAGCTTCGTGAAAGGCCTTGCAGCCGAGCTTGCGCGCCACAACATCCTGGTGAATTGCGTCGCTCCGGGCTGGGTGGACACCGACATGTCCGCTTCCGTACTGCGCACCAAGGCCGGCCTCAAATCCGCGCTCGTGCCCATTCCCGTGAAGCGCGTCGGGACCGCCGAAGAAATCGCCGGTCCTATCCTTTTTGCCGCATCGGACCTGGCAACCTTCATCACGGGTGAAGTAATCAACGTTAATGGGGGATCGGTCCTTTGCGGTTAGCAACACGCGCATTCCTGATAGCTGCGATCCTGGCCGGCGCCTATCTCGCCGCTGCTCCGCGGGCCGCCGCGCAGGAAGACGTGCTGATGCCGGAACAGAGCGCGGCGAAGGCCAAGCAGTTGTTGCAGCAGGCTATCGACGCGCTCGGCGGCGCCGCGTACTTGAACGTCCATGACGTTACCGTCACCGGTCGCCTGAGCAACTTCGGCCATTCCGGCGAGCTCTTGGGATTTGGGACATTCATCGATTACGCCATTCCACCCTTCAAAGACCGCACCGAAAATCTACCCAAGCGCAACCTGATTGACGTTCGAGACGGCGACAAAGGATGGACGCTCGATCGCGGTGGCGTCTCCCAGTCTCCTCACCGCGATATCGCCAAGTTTCAGGAAGACACCAAGACGGACATCGACAACATCCTGCGCCATCGCATCCACGAGAAGGACATGGTTTTTCGCTACGGCGGCCCCGACATTGTGGACTTGAAGGAATCAGACTGGGTGGAGTTGGTGGACAGCGACGATCGCACCATCCGCATCGCCATCGCCAGATCCTCGCACCTTCCGATCCGAAAAGTTGTCGATACGCGCGATCCCAACACGCGCACGCGCTCCGAAGAAATCGAATACTACTCGCTCTATCACCCAATCGACGGCATCGAAACGCCCTTCCAAATCACGCGCGAGCGCAATCAGCAAAAGATCTATCAGGTCTTCTTCGATAAGATTCAGTACAACACGAACCTCTCCGATTCGCTTTTCACGCGGGAATCCCTCGAGGATCGCTGGGCCAAGGTCGGCAAGAAGTCGAAAGAAAAGAAGCCCAAGGATAAAAATCCGGACACAGCTGACGACGCCACAAAGTAATCCGCCTCTCGCGTGTCACCGTTTGCAAATCCCGCACTCCTTCCATTTATCGAGTTGTAACCCCGCCTCTACGATTGTTATCTTCTGGTGAGGAACCCATTGGGACAATGGCTCGATATTTCCGCCCCTCGGGGAAACGAATGCTTTCAGCTACAGGAGCTTCTCTCATGAAATGGAGAGCATTTGCCTGCCTTGCCGCTTTTTTACTCGGAGGCAGTTCGGCGGCCCGTGCTCAAGAATCCGGGCCGCAGCCAAAACTGTTCATCGCCTATCCCGGAAAGAACTGGACTGTTGAGATCGACTCTCCCGGATTCATCGTGCAGACCCAGGAAAGAAAAGCGGACGGGCGCGAGTACCTTCTCGCCAGAAATCCTGGCACAGAAATAATCCTCTCCGTGACACTGGAGCAGGCCCGTGGCGGCGCCGACGCCAAGACTTGCCCTGGCTATCTGCAGAAGCGCGTCAGTTCTTTGCCGCCGCAGCTCTCTCCCGTGGACGTTCATGCTTTAGAGTTGGGCGATATGGCCGTAATCGAGTATCTCGTTCCGTCGGCGCAAGGGATTTCTGTGCAGCAAAAGAATGTTGTAGCGTGTCTGGCGCGGGATGACGTGTACGCGGACATTCACCTATCGAAGGTAAAGTTCCAGCCCTCCGATGAGTCGCTTTTCACGGATATTCTCAATAGGGTTCACACCGGCGATTATCCCGCCGTCCCCGCCGATCGTGCCTCCTCCGTCGCTCTCTCGTCCGGCGCGAGCAGCTCGGAATACTTTCAGGAGGGTAGCCGGCATTTCATCGACCACGACTATAGCGGCGCGATTGCACCCTACCAAGCCGCCCTGGACTTGGAAAAAGCACATCCGCGCCTTAGCAAAAATCTGTGGCGCGTGCTGGTTGACAATCTGGGAATGGCATATGGAATCAGCGGCGACCTCGATCACTCGGAAGAGACCTATACCTACGGCATAAGCAAAGATCCCGACTATCCTGGTTTTTATTACAGCATGGCCTGCGTGTGGGCCGAGCGAAACAACCTGGACAACGCCATGGACTACCTCCAAAAAGCTTTCGCCCGCAAGGCCAACGAAATTCCCGGCGAGACCATGCCCGATCCGCGTCAGGACGACTCATTCCAACGCTTTATGTCGAACGAACGTTTCCGCAAGTTTGTTGATTCTCTATATTCTCAAAACTGACGCACGTATCCGCCTTACCGTTCGGCATCGTTTCCCAATGTCTCGCATCATCCAGGTGGCGAAACCAACGCGTGCAGGCGCATAATCCCCCGGACATTAATTACCCGGAGGCTTGCCTTGGTTCCTCGACGCGAATTCATTCGCCGCGCAGCTGTTGCGGCGGCAGTGCTCGGCGTGCCGCTCGCGCGCGCCGAAAAGATTCTGCAGACCCCCACCGCGCCGCTTCCTCCGCGCGACCTGCTTTCGAGCGACTCCAAGCAATACTGGTCGGACCTGCGCCGCCAGTGGCTGCTGGCCCCCGACCGCGCCAACCTTAACTGCGGCTCGGTCGGCTGCACGCCGCTCCCGGTTCTGCGCGCGACGATCGACCACATCCTCTCCGCCGAGGAATTTCGCGAACCCGCTTACCCCTGGTTCGGCTACGAAGAAAATGACCGCCTGCACGAACTCCGCGATTCGCTCGCGGCCTTCCTCCACGTCAATCGCGACGAGCTGGCTCTCGTTCGCAACGCCACCGAAGCCAACAACGTCGTCGTGAACGGCCTGGACCTGAAGCCCGGCGACGAAGTCCTGCTCACCGATCAGGAGCATCCCGGTGGCCGCTGCCCCTGGGAAATGAAGGCCGCGCGCTACGGCGTGAAATTGAACACGGTCACGCTCCCCAAACCTCCTGCCAGCGCCGAAGAAATCGTTGAGCTGTTTCAGAACGCGCTGACGCCACATACGCGCGTAATATTTTTCAGTCACATCACCACTGCGACCGGCGTCGTCCTCCCGGCGAAAGAAATCTGCGCCATGGCGCGCGGCCGCGGCGTCCTCACGCAGGTGGACGGCGCACACGTCATCGGTCAGATCCCGCTCGACATCCGGGACATCGGCTGCGACTTTTACGGCACCAGCCCGCATAAATGGTTGATGGCGCCCAAGGGCACCGGCGTGCTCTACATTCGCGACGAGCGACTGAAGGATTTGTGGGTAAACATCGCCACGGCAAACTGGAACAACTACGATATGAAGGCTTACCGCTTTTCGTGGTTTGGCACTTCGAATTTATCGGTCATGGTCGGCCTGAAAGCCGCGCTCGATTTCCACCAGCAACTCGGCCCCGATGTAGTTTACGCGCGCATTCACGAGCTCGCTTCGCAAGTCCGCGAGCGCGTTACCGCCCATCCCGAGCTTCGGACTACGAACGCCAGCGCCGACCGCTTCTACGGCGGCCTCGTCACCTTCGAGCTCGATCCCTCGAAGCGCAAGGGCGACCTGAAACCGGTCATGGATCAATGCACGGCGCGCAAACTCCGCATCGCCGGAGCGCCCGATCACATCCGCATCTCCACGCACATTTTCACGCAGCCCGCCGAGCTCGATTCGTTCTACGCCGCCCTCGACGCTGGCCTCGCGTAACTCGATCGTTCAGCGGGAATCTGAGCCAGTCCATCATGAACAGTTCCTGTCTCAGTGGCCGTTTCCGCGCTGCGCGAGGTATAATTGCCGGATGCCCATGAAGCGGAAAAGTGAACCGATGCACGGCACCACGGTGTTGTGCGTGCGAAAGGATAATAAAGTCGTGCTCACCGCCGACGGCCAGGTGACCCTGGGCGAAGGCGTGATTAAGCACAACGCGAAAAAGACGCGCCGGCTCTTTAATGACAAGATCGTCGCAGGATTCGCCGGAAGCACCGCCGACGCGCTCTCCCTCTTCTCGCGTTTCGAAAGCAAGCTCCAGGAATATCATGGCAACCTGCCGCGCGCCGCTGTGGAACTAGCCAAGGAGTGGCGCACCGACCGTTCCCTGCGCCATCTCGATGCTCTTTTGATCGTCGCGGACACGAAATCCACGTTCCTTCTTTCCGGCAACGGCGACGTGATCGAGCCGGACGACGGCATCTGCTCTATCGGCTCGGGCGGCCCTTATGCTCTTGCCGCGGCCCGCGCGCTTTCGAAATTTACCAAGCTCGGCGCCAAGGATATTGCGCAGGAAGCCATGCGCATCGCCAGCGAAATTTGTATTTTCACCAACGCGAATTTCAGCATCGAAGAATTATGACCGGGAAGTCGGAGAAAGACATGGTGATCTATCTGGCAGGGGAATCGCAGGAGGCGGAGCACGAACCGCTGCCTTCGTTCGACGAGCTGACGCCGCGCGAAATCGTCCTCGAACTCGACAAATACATCGTGGGCCAAAACCTGGCTAAAAAAGCCGTGGCCATCGCCCTGCGCAATCGCGTCCGCCGGCAGAAACTCCCGCCCGAGATCGCTGAAGAGATCCTGCCGAAGAACATCCTGATGATCGGCCCTACCGGCGTGGGCAAGACGGAGATCGCCCGCCGGCTCGCACGTCTGGCTGGCTGCCCGTTCGTAAAAGTCGAAGCCTCGAAATACACCGAAGTCGGCTACGTCGGCCGTGACGTGGAATCCATGGTGCGCGATTTGGTGGAAACTTCCATCGACATGGTGCGCGAGGAAAAACTGGACGAAGTCGCCGAACGCGCCGAGCAATCGGCCGAAGAACGCCTGCTCGACCTGCTTCTGCCTGCCTCGCCTATGCCGGCTGACACAAATCCCGCCGCGGAAACAGCGCGACGCGAGCAGTTGCTGCGAACCCGCGACAAACTCCGCGCCCAGCTCCGCGAAGGCAAGCTCGACCAGCGCATGGTCGAAGTGGAAGTGCGCGAGCGCGCCATGCCCGCATTCGAAATCATCACTAACCAGGGCGTCGAGGACATGGACATCAAGGTCACCGACATGCTCTCCGGCATCTTCGGGCAGCAAAAAAAGAAACGGAAAATGACCGTGGCCGAGGCTTTCGATTATTTGATCCAGGAAGAAGAAAACCGTCTGATCGATATGGACCAGGTCACCCGCGTGGCCGTTGATCGCGTCGAACAGATGGGCATTCTTTTCATCGACGAGATCGACAAAATCGCCGGCCGCGAAACCGGACACGGTCCGGACGTCTCCCGCGAGGGCGTGCAGCGCGATATCCTGCCCATCGTCGAGGGCACCACGGTGAATACGCGCTACGGTATGGTGCGCACCGACCATATCCTGTTCATCGCCGCGGGCGCGTTCCACACCACCAAGCCCTCGGACCTGATTCCGGAACTGCAAGGGCGCTTCCCCATTCGCGTCGAGCTCAGCTCGCTCACCGAAGCCGATTTCGTCCGCATCCTGACCGAGCCGAAAAACGCGCTCATCAAGCAATACACCGCGCTCCTCGATACCGAAGGGCTCAAGCTTTCCTTCACCGATGATGCCATCGCCACCGTCGCGCGGTTCGCCGCCAAGGTCAACGAGCACACCGAAAACATCGGCGCCCGCCGCCTGCACACCATTCTCGAAAAAGTTCTTGAGGAGATTTCCTTCGAAGCTCCCGAGATGAAAAAGAAATCAGTGAAGGTGGATGGCGCCTACGTCCAGAAGCAGCTCGCGAACATCGTCAAGGACCAGGACCTGAGCCGCTACATTCTCTAGAAAATAGAAAATGGGAAATGACCGATAGAAGAGTGCCGGCGCCGCATCCTGCGCGAAATCGATTCCGCCGTGGCATTTTTTTAAGTCTCCTGCTTCCGCTTCCTCTCCTTCCTCTTTTTGTCGCCGGATGCGCCGCCCCGGGCGAACCCACCGAGCGCAAGCCTCCCGTGCCCACGGCCATCACGGATCTCGCGGCCTGGCAACAGGGTAACGACGTAATCCTAACCTTCACACTCCCGCAAGAAACTGTGACCCGCCACCCGCTCAAGCAAGCCCCGGAGATCGAAATCTATCGCGATTTTCTTCCGCCTCCCGCGGCCGGCTCCGCCGCTTCTGCGCCGGCTTCTCCCGCAAATCCCACGCTGCTCTTCGTGATTCCATCGGCGATGGTGGGCCACTACGCCATCAAGAATCATGTCCGCTACACCGATGCACTGGCTCCCGATGACCTCGCTCACCACGCAGGATGGATGGCTCTATACGGCGTTCGTGCGCGGATGTCGATGAAGAGATCGTCAGCGGACTCGAATCCGGCTGGGGTGCGAATCTACCCCGCGCCCAATCCAATCGAGGACGTGAAAGCGGAGGTCACGCACCACGGCATCATTCTTCGCTGGACGCCTCCGCAGAAGACTCCGGTCGGCCCTGCGCCACCCATTGCCGGATATCGTATTTACCGCTCCGAAGTGGCGGCAGATACGCCCTCTGCTGCGCCCTCTGCCGACGCGGCCCAAACACCAAAGTTGAAATCGCCCCTCGCGCGCATCGGCGACACGCCGGACAATTCCTTCACCGACGTCCAAATCGAGTTCGGCACCACCTATTTGTATTCCGTCCGCACCCTTTCGCAGCACGCGGATGTCGCGCTCGAGTCAGCCGATTCAAACTTAGTGGTCGTCACGCCGCGCGACACTTTTCCACCCAGCGCTCCTCAGGATCTTGTCGTAGTCCTGGTTCCCGCGCAGGGCCAGGAACCCGCTCACCTCGACCTCTCCTGGGCCATCAGCCCTGAAACCGATATTGGGGGTTATAACGTCTATCGAAGCGAGCAGCAAAATGCTCCTGGAACGCATCTGAGCCCTGGGTTGTTGCTTACTCCCGCGTTTCGCGATATGAATGTCGTACCCGGACACCGTTACTTCTACACTGTCACCGCGGTGGATCGCGCCGGCAACGAAAGCCCTGCCAGCGCGGCTGCATCCGGCGGCGTCCCGGTGGAAAGCCAGCCGAACCCATGACCGACGCTTCATCCGACCAAGCCAAGCACAATAAATTGCCGGAACCATTGCCACGTCCCGCGCTCTGGACCGGCCTCTACACCGGCTCGCTTTTGGTCATAGTGATGTTCGGAGCGCTCGTCGCCGCCAACCGCCTGTCCTGGCTTGACAATCGCGCGCTTGAACGAAACGCGGCCTCCTACGGTCTCTTCGTCATCTTTATGTTGATTCCCGTGGTTCGCTTTCTGAGTCAGCCGCTGCAGATGTTTTCGTCGGCGATGATTGGCTGGGTGATGTTTGTTGTCGCCTACGACCTCGCCGGCTTCTATTTCCACAATCTCTTTCAGGTCCTCCGCACACCCTTTGAAGCGCTCATCGAGGGAGCCGTCATATACGGCGTCTTGGCGGTCGGCTCCTGGGTCGGCGGCATGGTCCTTCAATGGCGGCACCAGACCATCGCGCCGCGCCGCCGCCGGGCAAGCCATCCGGCTCCTCACCACCGATGAAGCTCTGCCGCTTTCAGTCCCTCGAATTTGCAGCGAAGGAAGTAAGCCGCTCGCCTCACCCGTTCCATCCCCAGGCGCGCGCCGGCGTCGTCGAGGGCGACACCGTCTTCGAAATTCGCGGCGAGCTTTGGGGTAATCTCGAACGCACCGGCGCATCATGGCCTTTGAATTCCGTGAAACTTCTCCCTCCGTCATCGCCCAGCAAGATTGTCTGCGTCGGACGGAATTACGTTGAACACGCCAAAGAACTCGGCAGCGAAGTGCCGAAAGAGCCGCTGATTTTCCTGAAACCTCCCTCGTCCGTCATTGCGCCCGAAGAACCCATCGTCCTCCCGCGCATTTCCCATCGCGTGGATCACGAAGGCGAACTCGCCGTAATCATTGGCCGTCGCTGTGCGCAACTGCACTCCGGCGAGAGTGTCTCGAACTATATTCTCGGTTACACCTGCCTCAATGACGTCACCGCGCGCGATCTCCAGAAGCTCGACGTCCAGTTCACCCGCGCCAAAGGCTTCGATACGTTCTGCCCGTTCGGCCCCGTTCTCGAGACCTCGCTCGATCTAGCGAAAGCCACGGTCGAGACTTTTGTGAATGGTTCCAGGAAACAGTATGGACACACGTCGGAAATGATCTTTTCCCTTGATGTTATAATCCGTTTCATTGCGCAGGTGATGACGCTCGATCCGGGTGACCTGATTGCAACCGGCACTCCTTCGGGCGTGGGTCCTCTCGCTTCCGGGGACGTGGTCGAAGTCAGCGTGAGCGGCATCGGCTCGCTCAGAAATCCGGTGATTGGCCCGGATGACGCCCCGGAAGATTGACTTCAACTGAGCGCATAGGCGGACGTTGAAAGAACTTCTAAGAGATTGGCACAATTGGGCGCCGCTGGCCGGCCTCGGCGTACTGGTGATTCTCGGCATCGTTCTTTGGCTGCGGCGCAAGCCCGAAGACCCCAACGAAATCGAACGCCAGCGCTGCGCCTATCTGAATCGCGTGGGCCGCATCGTCGAGGGGCAGATCCTCGAAATCAGCGAGCATGTTCGCGAGGCGCAGGCGGCCAAGCAATCCGGCCTGCTCCCCAAGCGCGCCACCACCGGAAATGGCCACGCCGCGCTGAAATTGCTCTATTACACCTATTCAATTTCCGGAGTGACCTACGAGACCGCGCAGGACGTCACCGGCCGCGAAGAGCGTCTCCACATCACGCGCGTCGCCGCCGGACAAACCGCCAGTGTGAAGTACGACCCCTCCAATCCCAGCAACTCCATCCTCCTGGCCGACGATTGGTCAGGCCTGCACTGAGGCCGGATTTTGAACGGATACTCCGCATCTGACCCCACCCCAAATTCTCCGCGGATGATGAAGTAACACCGAGCGGTGATACACTTTCACTTCTCCCGGAGGACAAAATTGATTCGCATTCAGCGCCTGCTTTCAGTTGTCCTGCTCATTCTGGCGGCGTGTGCCGCACCGTTGTTTGCTCAAGAGACGACCCAGCCGATCGATCCCAGCCTCTATTCCGGCATGCGTTGGCGCCTGATCGGGCCCTACCGCGCGGGACGCGTCTCGGCCGTAGCGGGAATCCCGGGAGATCCCGCCGTGTATTACATGGGCACTCCGGGCGGCGGCGTGTGGAAGACCAGCGATGGCGGCCGCGTCTGGAAGCCCATCTTCGACGATCAGCATGTCGCTTCGATTGGCGCCGTCGCCATTGCGCCGTCGAATACAAACATCATCTACGTTGGCACCGGCGAACAAACTGACGGCAACGGCATTTATAAATCTGCCGATGCCGGAGCCACCTGGACGCACATTGGCCTCGAAGACGTTCGCTACATTAATTCCATCATCGTCGACCCGCGCGATCCTAACGTGATTGTCGTCGGCGCGCTGGGGCATCCCATCCTCGGCCTGGCAGCGCCTAGCCCCAACCGCGGCATCTTCAAAAGTACGGACGGCGGGAAGACCTGGAAGAAAACTCTCTACAAAGACGACATGGCCGGCGCCGCGGACACCGTCGCCGATCCCGCAAATCCGCGCGTTCTCTTCACCGCGCTCTGGAAGCCGTACGATTTTTTCCAGGGCCCTCCCGCCGACGCCAAGCAGCCCGACTCCTGGATTTATAAATCAATCGACCAGGGCGCTACCTGGAAGCAGCTTCCCGGCACCGGCCTGCCCACGGACGCGCCGCTCGGCCGCATCGGACTCGCCGTCGCGCCCGGCACTCGCGGCCAGCGCGTTTTCGCCATCGCCAGCCCCGGACTTTTTCGCTCCGATGATGGTGGCGCCACTTGGCGCAAAATCACCACGGACACGCGCGTCGTCGGCAATCTTTACTTCAGCCGCGTCTTCGTCGATCCCAATAATGCCGACATCGTTTACGTCATGCAGACCACCACCTACCGCTCCACCGACGGCGGCCAGCATTTCACCGCTTACAAAGGCGCGCCCGGCGGCGACGATTATCATGTCCTGTGGATCGATCCGCAAAATTCCGCGCGCATGATTCTCGGCGTGGACCAGGGCGCCACCATCAGCGTGGATTCCGGCAAGACCTGGAGCACCTGGTTCAACCAGCCCACCGGCCAGTTCTATCACGTCATCACCGACAACCAATTCCCCTACTACTCCTACGCGCCGCAGCAGGATAGCGGCACCGTAGCCGTCCCCAACCGCAGCGATTTCGGCGAAATTAGTTTCCGCGACTGGTTCTCCATCGGCGGATTCGAATTCTGCTATATCGCGCCCGACCCGGTGAATCCCAACATCGTTTTTTCCGGCGGCTGGTATGGCAGCGTCGTGCGCTTCGACAGAACCACCGGCCAGATCGCGCACGTCTTCGTCCGCAGCGGAAAACTCCGCTCGTCGCAAATGCCTCCGCTCGTCTTTTCGCCGCAGGATCCGCACACGCTCTATCTCGGTACGCAATACCTGATGAGCACCACGAACGCCGGTGATAGCTGGCAGATCCTCAGCCCGGATCTCACCATTCCCCCCACGCCGGCGGGCGCACCCGCGAAATCCGAGCCGCCCAAAACCGGGCAAAACCTCCCGCCGTCCACCGCTTCCTCGCAACGTCTTGCCGCTGGTCACACTGCCGTCGACGAGGACGAAGAAGCCGCCGAAGGCAGCATTTACGGCGACGACGAAAAAGATTTCGATATGCAGCGCCCTTCTCGCCCCGCCGCGCTCTCTGTTCTCGCGCCTTCACCCGCGTCAGCCGGAGTGATTTGGACTGGAACCACCAACGGCATGATCCAGCGCACGCAGGACGGAAGCCTCACCTGGCAGAACGTTACGCCGCCCGGCCTGCCCGCGCTAAGTATGGTCAACGCCATGGAACCTTCGCACTACGACGCCAACGTGGCCTACGCCGTCGTGGCTGCCGCCCGCGACAAGCATCCGTATATCTTCCGCACGCGCGATGCCGGAAAGTCCTGGCAGAAAATCACCGCGGGCCTCCCCGATGACTGGATCGCGCGTGTCGTTCGCGAAGACCCGGTGCGCAAAGGCCTGCTCTACGCCGGCACCGAAAACGCCCTTTACGTTTCGTTCGACGACGGAGACCACTGGCAATCCTTGCAGTTAAATTTCCCCGCTTCCGACGTGCGCGATCTCGCCGTCCATGGCGACGATCTCGTCGCCGCCACCTACGGCCGCGCCATCTGGATTCTTGACGACCTCACACCTCTGCGTCAGGCCGGCCCGGAAATCACCAGTGCGAACTCTTACTTGCTGCGTCCCGCCACCACCATCCGCGCCCGCTGGGACAACGATCAGGAAACCCCGCTGCCTCCCGAAACGCCCGCCGGAAAAAATCCTCCCGATGGCGCGATCATTGACTATTACTTGAAGTCCGTTCCCACGGGAGAGATCACGCTCGAAATTCGCGACGCGCAGGGAAAACTTGTGCGGAAGTTTACCAGTGCAGCCCCGTCGCCGGACACAACCGTAAAAAACGTTCCCGATTATTGGTTCGGCCCGCAGGTGGCGCTCTCGAAAAATGCAGGCCACAACCGTTTTACCTGGGACCTGCGCTACGATTCTCCACCCGCGCTGAACTTCAGCTACTACGGAAACATGCTGGAGTATGTCGAATACACGCTCTCCGACCATGCCATTCCAGAGGACACGCCGCGCGAACAAACCCTTGGCCCGCTTGCTGTTCCCGGCCAATATGAAGTCACGCTTATTGGCAATGATGTGCTGATGAAGCAGCCTCTCTCGATCGTGCTCGATCCGCGCGTTCACGTTTCGCAGACCGATCTCCAAGCTCAGCTCGTCGCCGAAAAACGAATCAACACCGGGCTTATTTCGACCTACAACGCCTACCGCGCGATTGCTCCAACCCGCGAGGCCATCGCCGACCGCCAAAAAAACGTCCCGGGTTCCACAGCACCGGCGCCTAATCCCGCCGCAGCAGCGCAAAAAGCCGCTCCGGCCAAAGAAGCGGTTCCCGCCGCGAACGCCACGCCATCGCCAATGAAAGATCTCGCTGACGCGCTAAAAGATCTCAGCGCCAAAGCGAATGCCGTCGTTGACGGTAACTTCGGAGCTCCCGGCATTGGTCCCTTGCACCGCGACCTCGCCCGCATCGCGTTCATGATCCAAAGTGGTGACGCCGCTCCGTCCGACACTGCTGCGGCTGCGCTCGACAGCTCCTGCGCCGCGCTCAACAAGAATTTCGCCGCCTGGCGCGATCTCGCCGCGCAGGCTCTACCTTCGGTGAATGCTCTGCTTGAAAAGTACAAGTTCGCGCCCTTGCCCATTCCCGATGCATCCGCCACGGCAGCCGCGGACGCTTGCCACGAATAATTCCTGCGTGAGGGCAGCGCCCGCAGCTAACGCCGGCATGAAAACCAAAATGTCTCTCGCCTCGGCATCAGAAAACTAAATTCCAAATTTGATCGCGCAGCTTCGCGCGTTACGATTGCAAGAGAGCTCAAATTGCAATCCTCCCGCCCACCTTCGTGGAAGATTCTTCTGGCCTTCGCCATTATTTACTTCGTCTGGGGCTCCACGTATCTGGCCATCCGCGTGGGCGTTCGCGAAGTCCCGCCGTTCCTCTTGGCTGGCATGCGCTTCACCGCGGCCGGAATTTGCATGTACGGATGGCTGCGGCTTAGCGGCACTCCATCTCCTAACAGGCGCGAATGGCTGGCGGCGACTTTTCTCGGCGCGCTGATTTTTCTCTTTGATTATGGTTGCTTGTTCTGGGCCGAGCAGCGTGTGCCCTCGGGAATCGCCGCGGTCGTGCTGGCGACCATTCCCGTCTTCATTACGCTCCTCGAAATAATCTTTCTGCGCACGCAGCGTCTCACCGTGCGTCTTGCCCTGGCTCTCGTGGTTGGACTTTGCGGTGTGGCCGTGCTGATGAATAATTCGATCTCTCTTGGGGAAATTCCCATCAATCGCGCCGGAGCGCTCGCTCTGCTGCTCGCCGCATTCACCTGGTCTGTAGCTACGGTTCTCACGCGCCGCCTGCCGCTGCCGGCCTCGAAGCCTATGAGCGCAGCCGCCCAAATGCTCTCCGGAGGAATTCAGCTGTTCATTCTCGCCGCTCTGACGGGTGAGTTCTCGGGATTTCGCGTGCAGGCAGTTTCCTGGAACGCCTGGCTCTCGCTGATTTATCTGGTCACCGCCGGTTCCATCGTGGGATTTACCGCCTACATCTGGCTGCTGCATTACGAATCGCCGACCAAGGTTGGCACCTACGCCTATGTCAATCCGGTGGTGGCAGTCGCGGTGGGATATTTCTTCGGCAAAGAAGTCGTCGGCCCGCGCACCCTGCTCGGAACCCTTCTGATTTTGATCAGCGTGGTCACCATTACAACCACGCCAAAGAAGCAGAATTTACCCGTCGATCAAAACGAGGAATTGCCGCCGGCATCCGGTTCCGGCGCGCGCTATCCGGAAACCCGCGCAGTCTAGCTGTTCGTCATTGCCGGTCGAACGAAATCTCGCCGGATGGGTCGCGCTCCTTCAGCGCTTTCACTTGACCGTTTTCCATCACGAACTCAAAAGTATCGTCCGCGAATTGCGGAGTCCTGAACCGCAGGCCCTTGAGCAGGATAAGTTGCTGCGGAGGCGCGCCCGGAAAGACCAGCGAGAGCCCCGCGCCCGGTTGATAGACCACCTGAAACTTGGTTTTGTCCGGCGTTACGTAAGTACCCGCGAGCTTCTGCAGAAGGCTTGGCTCCAGCGTGGGAGGTTTGCGTGTGAAGGTCGCCGCGGCTTCATCCAGGGAAATCACTCCGCTCTCGATGTCTCCCTGCGGATTCGTCTGGAAGTTGACTGAGAACCTGCCGTACAGCTCGTCATCCGGCGTGTCGAAACGATCGTAGTGGAAATGGTTCAAGGGAAAGTTGAATTCGTGAAACCCAAATTGAAGTTGATCGTCTTTCATCCCGATTTTCAGGATGCCGTACGCCGGATTTTCGTACTCGCCAACGTAATCAGCCAGTGCGTGCGACGGCTTGGTGTTGGGTACGCGGTCTTCGCCGGCCTTGGCGCGCGCCGCGGTGCCCGCTTTCTTGTCCGCGAGCCGTTCGGTCAGGCGCCGCTGGCTCCAGGGCGTTTGGTCCATCCCCAGCATGCGCTCGTACACGTTGTAGCTAACCACGTTGTAAAGAGGAGCGCTGTGATCGCCGATGACGAGCACGATCACGCCGATGTGGTCGTTGGGCATGAACGAAATCTGCGAATGAAATCCCGGTAAATCGCCGCCGTGCATGGTGAGCAGATGTCCCCGGTAGGAAGCAGTCTCTCGCGCCATGCCGTAGGCCGCATTGAACAGCTCCCAATATCCTTGCGCTTCTCCGGTAGCGTTGGGCAGCGCGATGGACGGTTCGAGCGTGGCCTTCAGAACATCGGCCGGCAGCGCTTGCTTTCCGTTGTATTTTCCGTCGTTCATCAGCGCGATGAGCCAGTGCGATAGATCGTCGATATTGGAGATAACCGCTCCCGCCGGCGCCACGCCTTCAGTATCTTCAAAGTAAGGCCCTTTGTAGAGTTCGAACGAGTCGCGCTTTTCCTGGTAAGGCACGCCGTGATCGGGACTCTTCAGCATTTCCGATATCGTGTACGTGGTTGCGTTCATGTCCAGAGGCGTGAGAATCCGTTCGCGCACGAAATCTTCCCAGCGCTTTCCGGATTGGAGTTCGATGATTTCCCCCACCGCCGAGAACATGAGGTTGTTGTAAAGGAAGGTCTGTCTCATCGGCTGCTCCGGCTCCAGGTACCTCAGCTTTTCAAAGAGCTGCTTTCTGCTGAAGTCGGACTTGAACCAAATCAGATCGTGCCGCGTCACGCCTGTCCGGTGCGAGAGCATGTCATGCAATGTGACGTTGTTGTTCAGCTCGTCGTTGTAAAATCGGATGGTGGGCACCGATTCGCGAATGGGCTTGTCCCATGTGAGCTTTCCCTCATCGACCAGCATCCCGGCGGACACTGCCGTGAAGAGTTTACTGTTCGAAGCGATCTGGCACAGAGTCGTCGCCGTGAACGGCAATTTCTTTTCGTAGTCGCGATAGCCGTAGCCTTTGACGAAAACCAACTTGTCGTTGACCACGATGCCCACGCCGATCCCCGGCGTATTCCAATCTTTCAGCGTCTGCTCCATGTACGCGTCGAAACCTTCGAGCTTCTTGGCGACGCTCGCGTCCTGCGCCAGAGCGACCGGCCGAAATACCAACAGTGCCAGAATGAGCGCAGAAACACGGACCGAAAGGCGAAGTGAATTGTTCACACGAGCGATGCGAACCTGTTTGCCGAAAGACATGGAGGGAAATCTCCTTCCTTCTTAGGATTTCTATTACGGCTCGAAAGCGGCAGCCATCTTACATCCATTTCGCCCGCCAGCGGCGCTGCGGAGCCATCTCCCGCATGACGCGTCCACAGCCTCCAACCACTCGCCTTCGCTCGTATTTCTGTGCTAGGGTAATTTGTGATTATTTATGACGAAAATTACGATTCGCACTTGCGGAACGGATCGGCGTCATCGCGCCGCGCGATTCTTTTCTGCCGGGACCGCCTTTCTCCTGTAATCGCTGCAGTTCTAATCGCAACAACAGGGATTAGAAATGCAGCTAACTCGCACAAAACAAAGGGCAGCGGCCATCTCTAATCGCAACAAATTTCGAGGGGTGCGATGACCGCGCACCGCAAGCATCACGACCGCCTGGACGAGCTGCGCCAGCTCAACGTGGAAGCCGAAGCTGGTGGAGGAGCCGAGCGCCGCGAGCGCGAGCACAAGCAGGGCAAGCTCAGTGCGCGCGAACGCATCGCGTTGCTGCTCGATGAAGGCTCGTTCGAGGAGCTGGACAAATTCGTGCGCCACCATTCGCACGATTTCGGCATGGAATCGCAGCGCCCGCCCGGCGACGGCTTCATCACCGGCTACGGACGCATCGATGGGCGCCTGGTTTACGTTTTCGCCCAGGATTTCACCGTCTTCGGCGGCTCGCTCTCGGAAGCCAATGCCGGAAAAATCACGAAAATCATGGACTTGGCCATGCGCGCGGGCGCGCCCGTGATCGGCTTGAACGATTCCGGCGGCGCGCGAATTCAGGAAGGAGTGATGTCTCTCGCGGGTTACGCCGATATTTTTCTGCGTAACACGCTCGCCAGCGGAGTGATCCCGCAGATCAGCGCGATCATGGGGCCGTGCGCGGGCGGCGCGGTGTATTCTCCGGCCATCACCGATTTCATTTTCATGACCCGCGACACGTCTTACATGTTCGTCACCGGGCCGGACGTCATCAAGACCGTCACGCACGAGGAAGTAACCAAGCAAGAGCTTGGCGGCGCCATGACCCACAACGAAAAAAGCGGCGTCGCGCATTTTGTCTCGCGCGATGACGCCGAATGCCTGGCCATGATCCGCGAGCTTCTCGGTTACCTGCCCTCGAACAACCTGGACGACCCGCCGAGGCGCGTTTCGGGCGATCCCTGGGATCGCGCGCATCCCGCGCTCAATGCGCTCGTCCCCGAAGACCCGCAAAAGCCCTACGACATCAAAGACGTGATTCATGCGGTCGCGGACGACGCGGAATTTTTTGAGGTCCACGAGCACTATGCGAAGAATATCGTGGTCGGGTTCGCGCGTTTCGATGGGCGCCCTGTTGGAATCGTCGCAAACCAGCCTGCTTTTCTGGCCGGAGTACTGGACATCAGCGCGTCGGTGAAGGGCGCGCGGTTCGTGCGCTTCTGCGACGCATTCAATATTCCGCTCATCACCTTCGAGGACGTACCCGGGTTTCTTCCCGGCACGCAGCAGGAGTTTGGCGGGATCATCAAGCACGGCGCGAAATTGCTTTTTGCCTTCGCCGAGGCCACCGTGCCGAAAATTACGGTCATCACGCGCAAGGCTTACGGCGGAGCCTACTGCGTCATGGCCTCGAAACACATCCGCACGGACATCAACTACGCCTGGCCCACCGCGGAGATTGCCGTCATGGGGCCTGAGGGCGCTGTTAACATTGTGTACAAGCGCGAAATCGACCGCGCCCCAGAAGCCGAGCGCGAAACGCTGCGGCGCGAGAAAATCGATGATTTTCGCGAGCGTTTCGCCAACCCGTACGTCGCCGCCGAGCACGGCTACATCGACGCGGTGATCGAGCCTTCGCAAACCAGGGCCAAACTGATTACCGCGTTGCGCTCGCTCGAAACCAAGCGCGACACCAATCCCCGTAAGAAGCACGGCAACATTCCACTCTGATGACGCTTACGAACATCGCCAATCAGCCCCCGGCTGGCTTTCCAGCCGGATTTCCTGTAATATGCCGTGGTTTTGCCTCACAGCAATTATTCAGGTATATATCGGGAGAATGACATGAAGACCGGCCCTAAGACTTTGCTCGAATCGCTCGACGCGCTCATTGAGAAGCACCACCTGCTGAAGCATCCGTTTTATCAGGCCTGGACCCAGGGCAAACTTTCGCGGGAATCGCTGTCTCTGTACGCCGAGCAGTATTACCAGCATGTGCGCGCGTTCCCGGAGAACCTGAAGCAGCTCGCCGGCCGCACAAATGGCGACGCCGACTTGAGCAAGCTGGTGAAGGAAAATCTCGCCGAGGAACTCGATCCCACGGCTCCGCACCCGCTGCTATGGCGTCAATTCGCCGAGACGTTCGGAGTGACAGAAGCGGCGCTCGATGGCTCGCGACCGCTGCCGGGGATCGCGGCGCTGCTCGATACCTATGACGAGGCCGCTTCGCAGGGAACCAAAGCGCAGGCCGTGGCCGCATTTTACGCCTACGAGTCGCAAGTCCCTGAAATCGCCACGCAAAAGATTGCCGGCCTGCGCCGATTTTATGGCGTCACCGAGCCGCGGGCGCTTGCCTATTTCGCTGTGCACGAAGAAGCCGACGTGCGCCATCGGGCTTCCTGGCGCGAGTGGCTTTCGAAGCAGGGAGACGCCGACACCGTCGGAATTCTCTGCGCGGCCGAACGCAGCTTGAAAGCGCTGTGGGGCGCGCTCGACGCCGTCTACCCGCAAGGCTGCGTGTCGAAAAATTAACTCTCGGGTGTTTTCCGCAGCACTTTCACTCCCTCGCGGCCGCCGATGAATGCTTGCGAGGCAAACTTCAGGAACAGGCCATGCTCGACCAGGCCGACCACGTGGTCGAGGTGATGCGCGATTTCCTTGGGATCCTCCATCGGCCCGAAAGCGCAGTCGAGGATGTAGTGGCCGCCGTCGGTGACGTAAGGCTTCTGGTCCGCGCCCAGCCGCAGCGCCGGTTTTCCGCCGAGGCGTTCTAATTTTTTCTGCGTGGCTTGCCAGCCGTAGGACGCTACTTCCGCGGGGACAGACACGAGCGAGCCCAGCCGCTCGACAATTTTTGTTTCATCCGCAACGACTACCATGCGCTTGCTTGCGGCGGCGACAATTTTTTCGCGCAGCAGCGCGCCGCCGTGGCCCTTGATGAGGAAGAGTGGACCGGGGAGCACTTCATCCGCGCCGTCAATGGTGAGATCGATCTCGACGTGCTCGGCGAAAGTGGTGAGCGGGATTTTCAGGCTGCGCGCTTGCTCGGCGGTGCGCTCGGAAGTGGGCATGCCGACGAAGCGCAGCCCTTCCTCAGCCATGCGTCGGGCCAGCGCGCTTACTAAAAACGCCGCGGTCGAACCCGTGCCCAGGCCTACGATCATGCCGCTTTCCACCAGCTTCGCGGCCGCTTCCGCAGCGTCCTTCTTCCACTGATTTTGTTGCGACACGTTCATGGGCGCGCTCATTGCGACAAAGCCTCGACGGCGGACATCATAGCCGTACATGCGCAGCTTGCCAACCCTTCCCGCCAGATATCGCGACTACAGCACAGTGACGCGTGGGCGAAGGCAAAATGCTAGAATTCCGCTTCTACTTTGGGACCGCTGCACCGGCGCATGTTCAAGAAGATCCTGATCGCGAATCGCGGCGAGATTGCCGTGCGCATCCTGCGCGCTTGCCGGGAACTGGGCGTGCGCGGCGTCACGGTGTACAGCGACGCGGACCGCGCGTCACTCCATGTGCGGCTAGCCGATGAAGCGTATCCGATTGGTCCATCGCCCTCGCGCGAAAGCTATCTGGTGATCGACAAAATCATCGGAGCGGCGCGTTACGCAGGTTGCGACGCCATTCATCCCGGTTACGGATTCCTGGCGGAAAATCCGGCGCTGGCGCGCGCGTGCGCCGAAGCGGGCGTGGCGTTCATCGGCCCAACGCCCGAGGCGATGGAGCGGCTCGGGTCGAAAACGGCTGCGCGGCAGGTGGCTCGCGAAGCCGGCGTGCGAACCGTTCCGGGAACGCTCGACCCTCTCGAGAGCGTCGAGCAGGCGCTAGATTCTGCCCGGAAGATTGGTTTTCCTGTGGTGCTGAAAGCGGTGGCGGGCGGCGGCGGGAGAGGAATGCGCCTCGTCGAGCGCGAAAGCGAACTTGCGGCTGCGTGGCGGGATGCTTCGTCCGAAGCGCAGAATGCATTTGGCGATGGACGGCTTTATCTCGAGAAGTACCTGATCCGGCCGCGGCATATCGAAATTCAGGTGCTGGCCGATCAGCACGGCAACATCGTGCATCTGGGCGAGCGCGAATGCTCGGTGCAGCGGCGATATCAGAAAGTGATCGAGGAAGCGCCTTCGCCAATCATGACACCAGAGTTGCGTCGGGCGATGGGCGACGCTGCGGTGAAACTGGCGCGGGCGGGCGGCTACACAAACGCGGGAACCGTGGAATTTCTGGTGGATGCGGAGCGCCATTTTTATTTTCTGGAGATGAACACGCGGCTGCAGGTGGAACACGGTGTAACGGAACTCGTGACCGCGCTCGACATCGTCAAGCTGCAGATGCGGATCGCGGCGGGCGAACGGCTGGCGTTCGCGCAAGAAGATGTGGCGTTGCGCGGGCACGCCATAGAATGCCGCATTTACGCCGAAGATCCCGACAACAATTTCTTTCCCTCACCGGGAAAAATCACGGAGCAACGCGCACCGAGCGGCCCGGGCATCCGGTTCGACGATGGCGTGTACAGCGGATGGACGGTCCCGAATGAATACGACCCGATGCTGGGAAAATTGATGGCCTGGGGCAGTGACCGCGGCGAAGCGATGGCTCGCCTGGAACGGGCACTCGGCGAATACTACGCAAGCGGAATCAAGACGAATATCGCGCTCTTCCGGCGAATTCTGGCGGCGCGGGATTTTCAGAGCGGCGAGATTTACACACGCTGGCTGGACGATTTTTTGAGCAAGCCGTCGAAGGGTACACATGCTGCGACGGCGAACGAGGAAGATGCGGCCGCGATTGCGGTTGCGCTCTGGCAGGTGTCCCACAAGGGCGATTCCGCGCGCAACGGCGATGGCGTTCCGGCGCGGCAGGAGTCCCAGTGGAAGCGCGAAGGGCGGCTGGAGCAGGTGGATCGCGCTCCTCAACGGTGAGATCAAGTCGATCGCGGCAGGCGTTGCGAATACACATTGAAATTTGAAATCGAGATCGAAGGGAAGTTGCGCCGCGTGGAACTCGCGCGCGTGGGAGAGGTCGCGCGATGGACGATCGATGGCCGCGCGCTCGAAGCTGACGCGACGGAAGTTTCTCCCGGCGTTTACTCGATCCTGATCGACGGCGAGTCGTTCGAAGTTCACGTAGAACCCAAGGGCGATGGCGGCTTGCGCGTCACGAGCGGAGGGCGCGAATTTGCGGCGGCGTTGCGCGACCCGCGCCAATGGAAACGATATCGCGGTGCGGGCGCTGAAGCGGAAGGCCGCCAGCAAGTGACCGCTCCAATGCCGGGGAAAATTGTACGGGTGCTGGCGAAAACGGGCGATTCCGTGGAAGCGGGGCAGGGAATCTTGGTGGTGGAAGCGATGAAGATGCAAAACGAAATTCGCTCGCCCAAGTCCGGGACACTCGAACGCCTGCTGGTGGTCGAAGGGCAAACGGTGAACGCCGGCCAAGTGGTGGCGACGGTCGCATAGGAGAAGAAAACACTACTTGCTGCCGGTGAGGCTGCGCATAGGAAAGCGCTTCGCGCTGACGACTTTTTTGTCGGAGCCCTTCACTTCGTTCAGGGTGAACTGAAGCCCGCCTGCCGGCAGCAGGCTCCGACCCACAAAGCGCGCGGGCGTTCGGGAGGCGCCTTGAACCAGGGGATTCGGATGACTTCTCGACACTTCGGCGGGCGTCAAGTCGGCGACCGGAAACCTGTCTGACTACAAGCGACGGATGGCGCTCGCGATCCGAATCATCGTGATGGGTGCCAACGGAGTCGAGACATGAAGATAGCGATTGTTGGAGCGACGGGTGCGACGGGACGCAGAGTGGTAAAGCATGCACTTGCACAAGGGCACTTCGTTACGGCCGTCGCTCGCCATCCGGAGCGACTGTCATCTGCCGACCGGCTGTCCTTCGTGCGAGGAGATGTCCTTTCCCCAGGGGGCCTGACAGGTGCTCTTAACGGCGTGGAGGCCGTTATTAGTTGCATCGGACCAGAAAAGAACCTCTCGCCAGGAACGCTCATGTCAGTCGGTGTCGCCAGCATTCTCACCGAATGCAAACGTGCGAACGTCCGGCGATTCGTAATGCAAAGTGGTATCGGCTTGAGCGATGGACGCGAGCTCTCCTGTCCCAACCGCATTCTCGTCCGCGTATCGCGCCGGATATTCACTGCTGCAATTACTGACAAGGCGGTCGCCGAGCGGATGACGCAGAAAATAGACATGGAGTGGGTCATCGTTCGACCGGTCGTATTGGTAGATAAGCCGGCGAAGGGACGCTATACGGCAGGTCCGTCGGCACGAGTCGCGCCACTCGTTCCGCTTTCCTTTGGCGATTGCGCCGACTGCCTGCTTCGCGCAGCGACAGATGAACCAAACTGGGTCGGAAAAATTGTGAACGTGGGTTCCTGACACCGGAATGGGTCTCATGATTCCAGGAGAACACCTGTCCCTCCCATGCGCGATTACTTATGACGCTGTGTTTAGTACGAACAACCGAGATTTCTGAGTCCCGGGACGTTTACTGTTAGGTTCGGTTTTCCTTCACTTGCTCTTCCCAAGCCTGGCGATGACGGACAATATCCCTCGACAAGCAGCGAGGCTTTGCTGGACCGAAAAGCGGAAGGGGAGAGAAGATGATTTCGCAACTTCATTTCGTTTGGATCCTGGGCTGCCTTTTGCTCGCGACTGCGGGGCTGGTGTGGATCATGATTTGTGGGGTAACGGCGCAGTGGGGCGAGAAGGAAGGGCTGGGGTTCTGGAAGACCTTCACACTCTCGTTTCTGCTGAGCCCGCTCGCAGGTTTGCTGGTTGTGCTCGCGTTCCGATCTCCTCGTACCGGACGGTCACTGGCTGAAACTGCCAGCCGGGGCTAGCCTTCCAATCACACTGCAACAATTTGCTTCTTTCGAAATAGACACTCACCTCGCGCATTTCTACTCGAGCTAATTTCCGAGTTTTTATGCTGATTCCGGACGCGGTTATTGCGAAGCGGGGAGTTTGCCTGCGGATTCCAGGATTTGACGTGCGAGGTAATTCGTGACGTGAGCATCGTCGCGCGCTTCGACCATGTACGCGGAGCGCAAGAGCTGCTCTTTACGGTTGCGCAACATATCGCGGACAGATTGCTGCACCTGCGGGTCGGAAAGCTCGCGCTGGCCGGCGGATTCCTTGGCAATGAGCTTGAGGATGCGGTAGCCGCCTTGATTGGCGATCGGCGGGGTTACTTCTCCGGCCTTCATCGAAAGCACGGTCTTTTTCAGCAGAGGATCGGAGCGGTTGAGGGCGGACTCGGGAACGAAGCCCAGGTCGCCGCCGGTGGCCGCGGTGGAATCCTCCGAGAAATCCATGGCGAGCTGGCCAAAATCAGCTCCGCTTGCAAGCCTCTGCTCCAGAAGCAAGATTTTGCGCTTGGCTTCGGCATCGGTGGTGGCCTTGTCGTTTTTGCGATTGTGCACCGACGGGTCGGGATGCGGAGTGACCACAATCTGCGCGATGTGAAATTGAGGCTCGGCCACGTTGAACTGCGCGCGATTCTTGTTGTAGAAGTCGGTGACGTCCTGGTCAGTGATGGAGATTTTGGCGACTACTTCGCGGTTCAAAAGCTTCTGCACGGAGAGCTGGCGGCGAATGTCGCTCTTGAGGTCGTCAACGCTGAGCCCGGTGTCGTGCAGCTTGCGCTGAAATTCATCTTCGGTATAGGGACTTTTGGATTCGGTGAACTTGTCTTCCACTTCGGCGTCGCTCGCGATCAGGTTCATTTTGCTGGCGCGCTCAAGCAGGATTTCGTTGTTCACCAGTTCATCGAGGATGCTGAGCTTGAGCGAGAGGGCCTCTTCCTGCGAGGGCGCCGGGCTTTCCGGATTCACGCGCGTGCGAAAGTATTTTTCGACCTCGGCGCGGGAGATGTCTTTGCCGTTGACGGTGGCCCAGACGTCCGGCCCGGGCGCACTTTCCTTCTTGCAGGCGGCCGCAAACGCACACGCTGCAATCGCCGCGAGGATGAGGATTCTGCGAGTCAACGACAACTCCTTCGAAGGGGGTCGCGCTTCAAGCAGCCTTTTTCACGCGGCCGGAGCGGATGCAGGCGGTGCAGACGCGAATGTGTTTATGCACACCCTTGATCACGGTCTTCACGCGCCGCAAATTCGGATTCCAGCGGCGCCGCGTGACGTTGTGGGCGTGGCTGATCGTGTTGCCGAAACGCGGCTTTTTGCCGCAGAGTTCACATTCCATTGCCATTGTTGTGGTGCTCCCAACAGGATAGTTTGAAAACAGTTGAATTTTCATGCTACCAGAGATTGCCGCAGCCGGAAAGCGATTTGGGCGGATGCAAGCCGGGACTTCCCGTTTAGCCGCCGGCAATGGCACCGATGATGAAAAACGGTTCGGCGCCGGAAGCAACGGCGGCCGGGAGGGGAGCGTCAGGAGATTGGTGGGACAAATCTTCTTCGCAAGCGAAGAAGCGCAGGAATGGGCGGCGCTCCTGGGTGACCTGATCGCGAATGGTGCCGCGCAACATAGGAAAGCGGGCTTCGAGCGCGTTCAGGATTGAACGCTGCGTGAGCGGACCTTCGACCTCAAGCTCGACGTCTCCGGCAACGTGCGCGAGCGTGCGCAGATGCGCCGGGAGCACGACTCGGATCATGGCAGAGTCTGGACTTCGACGGAGAGCACGGCGGGAAGATCGCGAACGATGGGTGCCCAAGTGTCTCCGGCATCAGGCGAGGCATATACCTGCCCGCCGGTGGTGCCGAAATACACGCCGCAAGAATCGAGCGAGTCCACGGCCATGGCGTCGCGCAGCACGTTGACGTAGCAATCGCTTTGCGGCAGGCCTTTGGTGAGCGGTTCCCACTCGTTGCCGCCGATGCGGCTGCGGTACACGCGCAGCTTGCCTTCCAGCGGAAAATGCTCGGAGTCACTCTTGATGGGGACGACGTAGATTGTCTCCGGCTCGTGGGCATGAACGTCGATGGCAAATCCGAAGTCGGTCGGCAGATTCCCGCTGACTTCCTGCCAGGAATCGCCGGCGTTGTCGCTGCGCATCACGTCCCAGTGCTTCTGCATGAAGAGAACGCCGGGACGGTCCGGGTGCATGGCGATGTGGTGGACGCAGTGGCCGACCTCGGCGTCAGGGTCAGGGATGTATGGGGAGTGCAGTCCACGGTTGATTGGCCGCCAAGTCTTGCCGCCATCATCCGTTCGAAAGGCTCCTGCCGCCGAGATGGCGATGTACATCCGCTGCGGATTGCTGGGATCGAGAACGATGGTGTGGAGGCACATCCCTCCAGCCCCCGGCTGCCATTGGGGACCTGTGCCGTGGCCGCGAAGGCCGGATAGTTCGTGCCAGGACTTGCCGCCGTCCGTCGAGCGGAATAATGCGGCGTCTTCAACCCCGGCGTAGACCGTGTCCGGATCAGTGAGCGACGGCTCGAGATGCCAGACACGTTTGAACTCCCAGGAGTGCTGCGTGCCGTCATACCACTGGTGCGTGGTGAGAGGCTTGCCGGTTTCGGGAGAGACGTCGTAGACGAATTTGTTACTCGCCGCGGGTGGCGTGCCCCCTGGCGCCGGGGTCACTTCCCCTGCGGGTGTCTCCCAAGTTTTTCCGCCGTCGTTCGAACGCTGAATTATTTGCCCGAACCAGCCGCTGGTCTGCGACGCATACAGCCGGTTGGGATCGGCAGGCGAGCCCTTGAGGTGATACATCTCCCAGCCCGCGAAGTGGGGGCCGCTGACGTCCCAGCGATCGCGCTTGCCGTCCGAGGTGAGGATAAAGGCACCCTTGCGCGTGCCGACCAGAACTCGCACCTTGCTCATGGGTTACCCCTCCCACTCTTTGACGATGGGCTCACGGAATTGGAAGCCGCTCATGCCGCGCGCTGCACAAATATGCCCGAGAAATACTGGCGGTAACGGAAGGCAGCTGCCTTGATCGTATGCCTGCTTCGATGTTTCGACACCAATTTTGTTCATCGGACGTGATGCCTCGCTCTCGGAGCATTACGTCAATTGGCGAACCAATCACGCGCTCGCGAGTTCTTCGTCCAGGCATTCCAGGCTTTGCGTCCAGCCGGCTTCCATGCCGCCCAAGTATGCGACAGCGTATTCGACCATGGCGACGGCCCGCGCTTGCAAAGTGAGCTTGGTCTTCGCGCCATACTCAGCGAAGGTGACAGTGGTGAAACCCTCCAGGATGATCTTTCCTTCGTTGTCCAGCGCGTTGTTAGTGAAGGCGAGGCGCTCGGGCTTGACGATTTCCTGATACACGCCGCCACAGGGATACTCTGTGCCATTGGGCGCGCGCATGACGATGCGCCAGGCGCCGCCGACACGAACGTCTAATTCGCAGACCGGGTTCGAGAAGCCGCGCGGACCAAACCACCGCGCCATGATTTCGGGATCGGTCCAGGCCTTGAAGACCAGATGTCGCGGCGCGTCAACCACACGCGTGATAACGATTTCCTTTTCGTTTTTCGCCCCGGCGGAGCTGGTCGTTTCAGGCATTTTCGGCAGATGCTCGGCGAGACGGTCTAGCGTCTGGATCGCTCCTTCCCGCGCGCCATAGTTCTTGACGATGTGTTCCATTACTTCAGCGGACGGGAAAAGCATGTGCAAAGTGAGCCTGGTTTTCTCGCCCTCGGCCTCGAACGTCCAGGTTGTTTGCACGTGATGGGAGGGTTCGCCTCTCTTGCCGCCGGTGAGCGCGTACACGATGCGTTCGGGTTTCTTCACTTCGATGAAGGCGCATTCATTGGGATAGTCGGCGCCGTCGGGGCCGTGCATCATCTGGCGCCAGATTCCGCCGGGACGGACGTCCATCTCATGGATCGTGGTGGTGAAACCGCGCGGTCCCCACCAGTGCGCGATGTGCTGCGGATCGGTCCAGGCTTTCCATACGAGTTCGCGGGGCGCGTCGAATACGCGCGTGAATACGAGTTCACGATTTTTACTTTCTGCGATGCTGGTTTTTGCGGCCATGTCTTTTCTCCTTGTTTTTCAACTCCTGCAAATAATCGTCGAGACGATCGAAACTTTCGGTCCAGAAGCGGCGGTAGTGTTCCACCCAATCGGCCACGCCCTTGAGCGGAGCGGCCTCCAGGCGGCAAGGGCGCCACTGAGCGTCGCGGCCGCGCGCGATAAGCTTGGCGCGCTCGAGAACTTTCAGGTGCTTGGAGATGGCGGGCATGCTCATGTCGAAGGGCGCGCCAAGTTCGGTGACAGAGGCTTCGCCGGAAACCAGGCGAGCGAGGATGGCGCGGCGGGTGGGATCGGCGAGAGCGGCGAACGTGGTAGTGAGAGGGTCGGGAGTCATTTGTATTTAACCTAAAGGTTAAATACATCAACGGCTTCGGCGTGTCAAGTACAAGTTAAGGTCCATTGCGGACTAGGCTCAGCGCCGAAGGCGTGGCGGACGAGTGGGTCATCCAGATGCTTCGTCAAGGCGATTCTCAGGTGTTCAAGAAGTATTCTCAAATGAAGTTGCAGATGAAGAGGGAAGCGTTGGACAAAATCAATCGTCGGGCCAACGAAATGTCAGTTGTTTTGACACAGCAAGGTTCTGGCGACGGGGGTTTTGACACAGTTCTGACACAGTAGAGGGGAAAATGTGGTGTTTCGGAGTTTGCGAACAGCTGCAAATACATTAAAATCAATAGAAGTTCCCGCTGTGGGCGTGTAGCTCAGCTGGGAGAGCACCTGCTTTGCAAGCAGGGGGTCACCGGTTCGATCCCGGTCACGTCCACCAACTTCTTCCTGATTGCAAAAGACTTAGAAAAATCACCTCGGCCCGAACGCTCCGTTATTCGTGCACACTGTGCACGAACTGTGCACGAATGCGTCATTGGAGCACCTCTGTGCACAATGGCGCGGTCGAAAAAGCATCGGCCTCCCCCACCGGTGCCATTTCGTTCGCTCGACGGTTGAGCTTCTCCAGGGCTTCGCGCTTCATCCGCAACTTCATCTGGGAATACTTCTTGAAGACTTGCGCGTCGCTCTGGCGGAGCAGTTGCGTTACCCACTCGTCGGCTACGCCTCCGGCGCTCAGCCTTGTGGCATAGGCAGAGCGCAGGTCGTAAATCCGAAAATAGGGAATCTTTGCCCGTCGCAGAGTTTTCGTCCAAACGGTCTTGAGTTTTTTGAGATGTCCGGTCGGATTCAGATCGCTCGGAAACAGATACGGTCCTTCACCCGAAATCGCCATCTGATTCTTGAAAGCCTCGATGGCGAGCGAGGTGAGGGGAACTTCGGCCGTGCCGTTTGGAGTCTTCGAATCCGGTATCCAGACCACCGCATTTTGCAGATCCACTTGGTCTTTTCGCATCGGAATCAGTTCCTTGTAGATCCGCAACCCGGTCTCCGTAATGATTCGAACCACGTTCCGCAAGTATTGCGGAGCGTGGGATTCGATCTTTTGTTGTTCGGACCACGAGACATAATGCGGTCTGAACAAACCCTTCACGGCAACCGGAAACTCAACACCTGAACAGGGATTTACAGCTAGGAGTTTCTTGCGAACCGCCACGTTCAGCATACGCCGGAGAACTCTGAACTCCTGGTGTACCGTTGTGGATTTGACGATTCGCAGTTCCTTGTAACCGAGCTTCATCTTGACGATGACGGGTGCTCGAAGGCGTTCGCGAAGGTACATGTCAACCGAATCCGCGGTGACATCCACCAGTCGGGTTGCGCCAAACGCAGCCTTCAGGTGTTTAATGCACCTTTCGTTCGCTTGGTGCGTGCCTTCGGCGCGCATGGGCGGCTTGGAATAGTTCTCCAAGAAGGAATCCGACCATTGCCCGTAAGTCAAGGTTTCGCCCTTTCGTACGACTTCCAGGAGATTGGCGTCCCTCGCTAGAAGTCTTTCCCTGAGTTTCTTATTTGCTTCTTCCCAATCGGCGGTCTGGCTGGACTCTCTCCGGGCAATTCCCTTGCGATCCCGATAGCGAATCCACCAGATTTGTGTGCCAGCCCGCCGGTAAACCACACCGTCGTACTTTCGTGTTCTAGGCATTCTCCATCTCCTGTTTGAAGGACGCGCGGAATGTTTCGAGATCCGATTTGAGAAACCGGATGTTGCGACCCATTACGCGGAGATGGGGAATCTGCTTTCGCTCAACCCAAAGATATACAGTTTGAGGGCTGACGCCAAGATATTTGGCGGCTTCTCTACGGTCAGCGGGTATTGCGTCACGATTCGGCGATGTGCGCGCAACATTTCCGATGCACGTAGTCAGCAGTGTCTCGTTCATGGTAGTGTCCCCTCGTTCCAGTTGTCGGAGCGTTCGGGCGCGTAATTGGGCTTTTCTCGTTCTCAGCTTCGGCCTTGGTGACCGTCAGCCGTGCGTAGTAATATCGGGTCTGGCTTGTCTTCGCGCGCGGAAGTCGGCGATGCGCTGAATGACGATTTCCGGATCGTCGCCACGGGCGAGGGCGCGTTTCGCGTAGGCCCAATCCTGTTCGGATTGACTCTTGTGGTCGCTGGGCACGTTCGCGTGGTCGTTCTTGGTCGTCGCCTAGCATGCCGAGGCGTTTCGGGCGAATCTTCGTGAATCGCGAAATCGCGGGGCGTATGGACGGCATCGCTCTCCTGCCGCGCCTGGACGATAAATTCCTCGCGGAAGTTTTCGATTGGCGAATCCCGGCAAGCGCAGCACGCGCGTCGAGTCCGTTGCCGCGAGATCGCCATGCGAATTGATTCGCGAGGCTGTGAAGGAGAGACTCCGCTTCATCCTGACTGAATCCGCTCACTTTCCAAACGACCTGATGCTTGCCGGGCGACGTGTCGAGGACGAAGTTTGGCGGCGGCACTTCGGTTGAATTTCGAATCGCTTCGAGGGACTTGTCGCCGTTTTTGTCGAGGTCGAGATAGACGTGACGGATGTTCTTTATATTTTCTTTCGTTCGGCTGTATGCGCCGTCCTTGATCGGATTCATGCCCACATAGACATCGGAACCAGCAGCACTGCGGGCAGCGAGCCATGCCTGAAACTCGGGGCTTGCGATCGTTTCGGCCTTGGCGATCCTTTGAACCGTCTTGCCGGTTCCACGGTTCCTTACAAGGATCGCGGCGTTGTCGGTAGGTTCAAACAGCTCCCGGACATACTCCGAAGCGGTGAGAGATCGCGGCCTGAATGCTGTGTCGATACTCATGGGTGATCCTGCTTGGCCAGGAACACCGCGCCGTAGTCGAACAGGTCTGTATCCGGGTCGTATCCGTTGACAAAGAGAACTTCGGAAATGTATCGGCGCCCCGGCCGGCGCTCGACATGGATGACGACGTTGAGCGAGTCGGCGATGTTCGTCTTGATGGCTGTGATACGGCAGTTCGACGCCGCTCTGCAGGACGCAGCTGGTGAAGCGCGCAAGGCCCTGTTGCGCGGAGTTGGCATGAATTGTGGATAGCGTGCCCGAATGTCCCGTGTTTAGGAGTTGCAGGAGATCGAACGCTTCGCCTCCGCGAATCTCCCCCAGCACGATACGGTCCGGGCGATGGCGGAGGGCAGCTTTCAGTAGATCGCGAATGGCTACTGCCGGAAGGCCGTTCTGTTCGCGCCGCGCTTCGAACCGGACGAGATTTTGCTGGCCCAATTGGATCTCGGCCGTGTCTTCGATGACGAGCACCCGTTCCTCTTGCGGGATGAATTTTCCGAGGATCGATAGTAGAGTCGTTTTTCCCGTGCCCGTTCCGCCACTGATCAGGATGTTCTTGCGCGCGAGCACGTAGTCTTCGAGGTGGTTCGCGAGGCCGCGGTCGAGAGTGCCGGCCCGAATCAGATCCTCCATTTCGAAGTGGCGGGTGTTGAACTTGCGGATGGTGAGCGTCACGCCGCCCAAACTGCACGGCGGGATGATTGCCGCGACTCGACTGCCATCGGGCAGCCGCGAGTCGAGAATGGGCTTCGATTCGGAAATGTCGTCACCCAGACGCCGGGCGATATTCTTGACGGCGACCATCAGGGATCGCTCGCCGATGGAAATGCCCGGCACGTGTTGAAGGAAGCCCTGTTTTTCGATGAACACGCGGTCGGGACCGTTCACCATGACCTCGCTGATCGAATCGTCGAGAATGAGGTGCTCGATGGGCTTCAGAAACGGCAGAATCATTTCAAATCCGTTCATCAGAGTCCCCCTTTGGCGAGTTGGACAAAGTAAGAATCGTTGGGGTCGTTGTAGTAGGGTTTGAGGTAGCAAAACATCGGCGGCGTGGGGTTGATTCCGTCGTAGGCGATGATGACGGACTGTGCGTTACGCAACTCCATGAAGGTCTTCATGTCGAAGCGGTAGTCGCTCTGCGTGTTGTAGCTCTTGGAAGCGATGATGTTGGCTTTATGGGAGAGAGCCTTTCCGGTGAGCCAACTGACCTTGGTGTCGTGGCCGCTTTCCGACAAACTGTAGCTGACTTTGAGCTGGTCTTCGCGGCCACAGAGATCGCTCGCCGTTCTTGCGGAGAAATCATCCGACAACGAAAGGAAAATCTTGGTGCGGAAGGTCTGAAGAAGCGTACGCCAGCTTTCAGCGGGCAGCGCGGAGCGGAGCGAGCTGATGCTCTGGGTGGCGACGATCGGGATGCACTTCGGCTGACGCGACAAGCTGAAGAATTTCTCGTCGCCGGTCGGATCGCTCTCACCCACGGTCGCGAAGTGTTGGTACTCATCGCAGAGGAATAAGACCTGCCGGAAATACTGCTCGGGATGCGCTTCGATTTTCGGTACGCGATTGAGCACGGCGCGCTCGAAATCGAGCTTCATCATCACGCCCAAAGCCTTCGCGAGTCCGGCGTTCATGCCGATTGGGAAATTGAGCGCACAAACAGCTCCATGCTCGATCAGCCAGCTAAACGAAGGCAGGGGCTTTCCGAACTGGCCGGTGGCATTCTTCTGGGGGTCGTAACACTCCTTCTTCGGGCAGAAAACTCTTTTCACTTTGGGGCTGTCATCGAAGAGCGAGAGGAAGACGGAAACACCCTCGACGATGGAAGTCCGTAATTTCGGCTCGATCCTCCTCCAGTCGTCCTGGAACCATCTCTTCACGGCCTCCAGTTGCGCAAGCTTTTCGGGGTTGGCCTGAGCGGGGTCGAGAACCGTGCGAGCCTCGGACTGAATCCCTCGTATCCTTAATATGTCTCGCAGCTCGGGCGTAGCGGGTGCAAGAAAACGGTCTTCCTTCTCGTCGTGCACAAAGCCGAGACCCGCGAGGTCGGCGGTACGCTCGCCATAAGTCTTCGGTGTGACGGCCACATAGTGGCGCCCGAGAATGATCTCCTCGGCCTCCGCGATTCGTTCTTCGAGGAGCGGCGGAGAGATCGCGCATTGGTAGACATCGAAGAGGGTGACGTAGTCGTAGGCGACCTTATGAAGAAGGATGATGAACTTGACGAGGTTGGTGTAGGCCTGCTGCCAGAAGGGTTCCTTGCCACGGCCGAACAGGTTGTTCAGGAGCGAGGCGATGTTGTACGCGAGAGCGTAGGCGTCGAGATCATTGTGTAGAGGGTTGTAGCAGTATTCGGAATCGAGGCTGATTTCGATGTAATCCTCGGCCCGCTGGTGACGTGCGAGGATGTCTTTTACTTTTCGGCAGAAGTCGCCTTTTACCTCCAAGACAATTCCGCCGATCCTCTTTTCTTTGTCGGCGGCTTTGTAGGCCAGAATCTGCTCCGCGAACGGAAGCATGCAGCAGGAAGTTTTGCCACTGCCGATAGCGCCCAAGATGGCGATTCCCGTAAACAAACCGCGCTCGGGAATCGTGAGCCAAGAGGGAGCCTTCGCGGGCACCGGCTTGCGCGGGTTGTGCACTTCGCCTACGACGAGAAACAAGTCGGATCTCGTACCGGGATCGGGGTATTGGGGAAGGCGTCCCGGCGAGACGGTGCGGCGCGGTTTGAGAGTAAAGATGTAGAGTCCCGAAAGCGCGGTCGAGCAGACCAGGTAGGGCGAGGTGAACAGGAGCACGTAATAGAGGTATTTGAAGCTCAAGAAGGCTTGCGGAGCGCGCACGGCAATAACACGCAGAAAGATCTGCTGTTCGGGGAAAGGCTGCGTGTAAAACAGGAACGCCCCGATGGCCATGGCGAGGATGGCCGCGATGAAAGCGCGCGATTCGAGTACTCGCTGCATCAGGCTCTCCCGCGCGCGTCTGTGGATTGAACTTTGTCGGTGCCTTGCTGGGCCGTGCGTCGCGCTTCGCGCCACTTGCGGTAGTCCTGGTCCCTCCAGAGCACCTTCTTCAGGACGGCGTTGATGACGTGATCCGCGTTGCTCTCGATGAACCGAGCGTAGTCTTCGAGCAGATCGTTGACCGGCTCTTCGAGTCTTACTTCGCGTGTCATGATTCCTGGTGCTTTCTTAACGATCGGCATACTGTTCCTCCTCTGGCGATGTGTGCTTCTTCCGAACTCCCTGTCACCGTGGAAAAAACGGCCGGCACGATTTACCGTGCCGCAGGGCGGGAGCGACCCCACGAACTTTTTGGGCGGCTGAAAGCCGAAAAAGTGGGGTCGCTCCCGCCCGATTTGGTGTTTTTTCCACGGTGACTTTCGCTTTCCA
>CAVVKO010000006.1:0-343538 GCA_963749025.1 uncultured Acidobacteriota bacterium
TCACGATTCCCGAGCGCGGATTGTTCACGGGAATCGCCATCTTGGGGGCTATTGGTAGTGGCAAGACAGTTGCTGCATGCTTCCGTTTGCCGAACAAATTCTGGCTTACAAAGCCGCCGACAAAGAGAAGCGTATCGGCGGTTTGATCTTGAGGTAAAAGGCGATTTTTGCCGCAAGGTAAAAGACATCCTCGCGCGTCACCAGCGCGCCGAGGATTACATCGAAATCAGCCTCGATTCCGAGTACTGCTACAACCCTCTTCACAACGACCTCGACGCCTACGCTCTGGCGTACAACATCGCCTCGCTCCTGAATAACCTTTTTGGCCGCGGCAAGGAGCCTTTCTGGCAGCAGGCCTACACCAACCTCGTGAAGTTCATCATCCTCCTTCATAAGGCCGCCTACGACTACGTTACTTTCTTCGATGTCTACCAGTGCGCGATCTCCCCGCCGCTCCTCGAAGAACGGATCGCCGAGGCCGAGGACATCATTCTCGGACGCCATTACGTGGCGATCGCGCCCAAAGTCTTTGGCGAGCGTACTGCCGACCTCGCGGGCCTCGGTTTCGTGCACGACGAGAAGGAAGACCGCTACCTCGCACCCGCTACCCCCGAGCTGCGGGACATATTAAGGATGCGGGGCATTCCGTCGGAGGCTCGCACGGTCCACGACCCGGCCCAAGCCGATCCCGAAAAGCTTGCCCAACTGGAAGCCGTCCAGCGCTGGTTCCATGACGATTGGAAACGGATCGAGCCGAAACTCCGCACCTCCATCGTCGAGGGTGTTTCCGTCTTCCTTTCGCTCTTCGACGACAACTCCAAAGTGAAGCGAGTCTTCTGCCCGAAGAAGGAGTGCTACGACCCCCAGAAGAACGCGGGCAACCAGTTCGGCAAGCCCCTGCCTTCGTTTAGCTGGCTGATTGAAAATGGCAGCGTCGCCGCTCTGAATTTCCCCATTGGCATGAACGCCGGCCTCGCGAAGGCATTGGGCGTGATGATGAAGCTCGATTTCGAGCGCGCCGTCCTCAATCGCGTTCCGAAAATCGAAGCCCATCCCGAGCAATATTTCCGGCAGGTTCTGTTCCTTTGCGACGAGTACCAGCACTTCGCCACCGTGGGCGAAAGCGACCCGACCGGGGACGAGAAATTCTTCAGCCTCTCCCGACAGCCGAAATGCATTCCGATCATCGCCACGCAGAGCATCAGCTCGCTGCGATCCGCGCTGCCCGGCCGAAAGCTGGCGCACGCTGCTCCAGACCTTCCGCACCAAGATTTTTCTCTCGTTGTCCGATGATTTCTCCGCGAGGACGGCGAGCGATCTCTGTGGACGCGAAGACCAGCTCAAAGTCAGCTACAGCTTGTCCGAAAGCGGGCACGACACCAAGGTCAGTTGGCTCACCGGCAAAGCCCTCTCGCACAAAGCCAACATCATCGCCTCGAAGAGCTACAACACGCAGAGCGACTACCGCTTCGACATGAAGACCTTCATGGAGCTGCGCAACGCTCAGTCTGTCGTTGTCGCCTACGACGGAGTCAACCCGAAGCCACCGATGTTTTGCTACCTCAAGCCCTACTACAACGACCCGAACGATTCGTACTTTGTCCAACTCGCCAAAGGAAAACTCTAATGAACGGATTCGAAATGATCCTGCCGTTCTTGAAGCCCATCGAGCACCTCATTCTCGACGATTCCATCAGCGAGGTGATGGTGAACGGTCCCGACCGCGTGTTCATCGAAAAACAGGGCTTCCTTCAACACGTGCCGGGCGTGTCCATCGGCGAGCGATCCCTCATGGTCGCCGTGAAGAATATCGCCCGCCGTCTGGGCGACGACATCTCCGAATCGAAGCCCATTCTCGACTCGCGGCTGCCCGATGGCAGCCGCGTCGCCGCGGTCATCCCGCCGTGCAGTCTCGCCGGCGTAACGCTCACCATCCGCAAGTTCAACACCCGCCACTTCGAGATGGAAGATCTGATTCGCGAAGGCACTCTCGACCGCGCCCTCGCGAACCACCTCGAAGACTACGTGCTCGCGCGCAAGAACATCCTTATTTGCGGTGGAACTGGCACTGGAAAATCGACCCTACTTTCGATCCTCGGAAAATTCATTCCCGCAGGAGGAACGGGTGCTCGTCATCGAAGACACGGCCGAGATTCAATTGCCGCAGCAAAATCTCGTCCGGTTTGAAGCCCGCCGCGAACAGAATGGCCTTCCGGCAGTGGCCATCCGCGATCTCCTGAAAGCAGCCCTCCGCCACCGCCCGGACCGTATCGATTTTGGGGGAGGTCCGCGGAAGCGAAGCCTTCGATCTCCTGCAACTCCTGAACACGGGACATTCGGGAACGCTATCCACGATTCATGCAAGTTCCGCGCAACAGGGCCTCGCGCGCTTCACCAGTTGTGTTTTGCAGAGCGGCGTGGAGATACCTTTCAGAGCCATCAAGACAAACATCGCCGATTCGCTCAACGTCGTCATCCATGTCGAGCGCCGGCCTGGCCGCAGATACATTTCCGAAGTTCTCCTCGTCAACAGCTACGACCCGGATGCGGACTTGTTCGACTACGGCGCCGTGTTCCTTGCGAAGCAGGATCACCCATGAGCACCGATAGCAAATTCGCGCCGCGATCTCTCACCGCTTCGGAGTATGTCCGGGAACTGTTCGGGCCTGAGGATAACGCCGCGATCCTCGTGCGGAATCGCTCGACGGGCCACACGGTTCAAACCATCGCCAAGGCGGAGACCATCGCGAGCCCCGACTTTCAATCTTGGCTCGCGGGTCAGAGCGCCAGCGGTTACGACGTGTTCATGGGAATGAATCCGATTAAGGACGGCGCGTTACAGCCGGACCAAGGGAGATATAAAGGATATCCGCCACGTCTATCTCGACCTCGACAGAAAGGGCGACGAGGCTCTCGAAGCGATTCGAAATTCAACCGAAGTTCCACCGCCAAACTTCGTCCTCGATACCTCTCCCGGCAAGCACCAAGTCGTGTGGAAAGTAAGCGGGTTCAGTCAGGATGAGGCGGAATCTCTTCTTCACAACCTCGCAAATAAGTTCGGCGGCGATCTGGCGGCAACCGACTCGACGCGCGTGCTGCGCTTGCCGGGATTCGCCAACCAGAAACTTCCCGAGGAGTTCATCGTCCAAGCGCGCCAAGAAAGCGATGCGGTCTACACGCTCCGCGACTTCACGATTGACGAAGACTCGCCCGAAGCGCCCCGCCACTTTGGCGAGGCCCAAGAACGAAGACGGACCGTGCCCAGCGACCACAAAAGCCAATCCGAACACGATTGGGCTTACGCGAAGCGCGCCCTCGCCCGCGGCGACGATCCCGAAGTCGTCATCCAGCGCATCGCCGACTACCGCTCGGAAGACAAAGACGATCCGAAATATTACGCGCGGCACACCGTAATGAAAGCTCAAGCGGAACTCGCCCGGCAAAGCACCGTCGAAAGGCCTGCTGAAGGTGATCGAACACAAACAAAGGAAGTCAGAATTGACCACTGAGAGTCGGCCAAACCCTTCGCAACGTGACCGGGCTTCCGGTAGCGCGGAAACTGCGGTAATGCCGAAGCTGCTGACCACTGACGACGTGGCGGAGATGACGGGACTGTCTCCGGAAACCCTCGCCCAATGGCGCTGGCTCAAGAAGGAAATTCCCTTCGTCCGGCTGGGCAAAAAATGTGTTCGCTATCGGCAAAGCGATATTGACGCGTGGCTTGAGAAGAGGCTAGTGTCAGTTACCTCGGGGGAAAACCCCTGAAAAAAAGGAGGTAACTTTGGCGGTCCATAAATGCGGAAGATTTTTCTACTATGACTTTGTGTTCGGCGGTCGCCGATATCACAAGTCAACCCGCATGACCAATGAAAGGGCGGCAGAACGAGTTGAATCAGTTTTGAAAGGAGAACTGGTCCAAGGAAAGAACGGTCTGCGGCCCTATAAGCAACCACCACTGTTTGGGGAATACGTCGAAACATTCCTCAAACGAATCGAGAAACCCCTGGCTCAAAACACGATCGATCTGCACAACAACAGCCTCAAGTCCCTGTTGAAGCTGTTTAAAAGCAAGTTCCTCGATCAGATTTCGAGAAGCATGATTGAGGACTTCAAGGCCGGTCGAGCCCGGGAACTGAAGAAGGGAAGCAAAACGCAGCTCGTGTCGTCGGCTACGGTGAATCGGGAACTTAGCACGCTCAAAAAGATCCTGAACATGGCCGTCGATGACGAGCTCATCACCATCAATCCCGCCAGGAAAGTGCAACCTTTCCCGGAGGAAATTCCAGACGTCCACATCCTGTCGTTCGAAGAGGAGCTCAAGTACTTGGCGGTTGCGTCAGAGCCCCTCAAGAGCGTCGCCATCGTCATGCTCGGACAGGGAATGCGGCCGGATGAAGTCTTTCGAATGACGTATTCGAATCTCGACTTCTTCAACCGGACGATCCTGATCGTGCGTGGAAAAACCAAAAACGCCATACGTTCTCTGTCGATGTGTCAGGAGGTGTTTGAACTCCTGAAGAAACGCCGGCAGAAACGGCCCAACGACTACTGGGTTTTTCCGAGTTCCCGAAAACCCGGTGCTCACCTTGGTTCCGTCCGCAAAGCCCATGATCGCGTCTGCGACGACTTGGGATTGCGCGGGGCCATGGACCTCTACAACCTGCGTCACACATTTGCCACCCGCTCCATTCTGTCCGGGACCGATGTCACCATTCTGCAAAAGATCCTCGGGCACTCGGAGATCGGGATGACGATGCGTTACGTGAAAATCGCGGAGCATTACAAAGTGGAAGCAGTCGTGAGGCTAGAGAAGTACCGGGCCGTGCAAATGCAGGAAGCCGTGGTGAAAATGCAGCAGGAACAACAAGAACAGCGAAAAGATGGGGATGTTGCAGTAGAGTCCCCTGAATTTTCACCATAGTGAGGGGAAGGACTTTTTAGAGATGCCTGTAAGTCGCAGAAAAGATTGGTCGGGGCGTCGGGATTTGAACCGGAGACCTCCTGCGCCCAAGGCAGGCGCGCTACCAGGCTGCGCTACGCCCCGACATGAAGTGCGTGTTTCATTCTAGAGCAATACTCGGCGATATCGCCACCTTTGGTGTCCTGGAGTGATCGCTCTCATCGGGCGGAGTTCCGCGCGTCGATGAGAAAGGCAGGAGGTGTAGACCATTTGGCCCGGACAAGTTAGTTGCCTTGGGCCCGCAGAATTCAAACTGTCTTATCCTTTGAATAGCAAATCTTTTCCAAGTTGCATTCCAGGCATCGGGGCTTGCGGGCCTGGCACACGCGGCGACCGTGCCAGATCAATTGATGGGAGAAGAGAATCCATTTTTCTCGTGGAATCACCTGCATCAAGTCCTGTTCGATCTTCTTCGGATCCGTATTCTTGGTGAGGTCAAGCCGTAGCGATACTCGCTGCACGTGCGTATCGACCACTACTCCCGCGGCAATTCCAAACGCTGTACCCAGCACGACGTTCGCGGTCTTCCGCGCAACACCCGGCAGTGTGAGCAGTTCCTCCATCGTTTTCGGCACCTGCCCGTGAAGCTCTTCCACGATTTTCTTGCTCGCGCCCATGATGGACTTCGTTTTGTTCCGGAAAAATCCGGTCGGGCGAATATCCTGCTCGAGCTCCTTCGGGTTCGCGTAAGCGAAAGCTTCCGAATTGGGATATTTCTTGTACAGCGTGGCGGTCACTTGATTCACGCGGACGTCGGTGCATTGGGCCGAGAGTATCGTGGAGATGAGCAGTTGAAACGGATTATCGTGTGTCAGAGCGCAAGTCGCTGCTGGATAAGCTTCGTCGAGTTTCTGGAGGATCGCGCGCACGCGCTGAGGCGCCGTCCCGCGCATGGCGCCGCCGGTGCGTTTTGCGGATCGTTTCTTTGCAGGTTTCTTTTTTGTTTTGGCCATCAGGCGCAAAACTATAACACGCCCAAGCTACGCTTCAATGTGCGTCACATTGCAAAAAACTAAACGGCAAAGAACAGGTTTTGCGCGAACGCCCATTCGGTGTCCAGCCACTGCCCGGCGCAGCGATATCCGGTTCGCTCGCCCATCTGAACCACTTCCTGCGGGTTGTATTTGTGCGAGCTCTCGGTCCAGATCGTTTCGCCTTCGCGTAAGTAGAAGTTGAATCCTGCCTTGCGTAACGTGACGCGCTGCCACGCCGTAGACCGCAGATGCATTTCCACGCGCCGCTCGGTCTCATCGTACCGCACAACATGCTCGATGCGGCGAAGATCAAAGTCGCCTTCCATCTCGCGATTGATTCGAGAAAGCAGATTCTTGTTGAACGCCGCCGTAACCCCCGCAGGATCGTCGTACGCCAGCAGCAACTGCGGCACGGATTTTTCAAGGTCCGTCGCCAGCAGCAACGCATCGCCTTCGCGGAGAATGGCCCTGACCTGCCTCAGAAATTGATCACCCGCCGGCCGGTCAAAATTTCCGATCGTGCTCCCGAGGAAGAGAACAAGGAGATGATCCCCGTTACGCCGGCGCGCGGCCACTTCTTGCAGGCCGTCCAGGTAGGCTCGCTCGAACCCGACGATGCTCACTTTGTCCATCTCGCCGAGTTCCCGCTGGCAGCGATGGAGCGCGGTACTCGAAATATCGATGGGGTAATAGTTCACGCGCTGGCGGCGTGATAGGGCTTCGAGCAGAAAACGCGTTTTCTGCCCGCTGCCGCTGCCAAGTTCCGCCACTACGACTGGCCCGGGCAATCCGGCGATGATTTCGGGCGAGTAGCGCTGCAGCGTGCGCATCCCCGCGCGGCTCAATCCGTATTCCGGCAACAGGCAGATCACGTCGAAGAGCGCCGAGCCAACCTCGTCATAGAGATACTTCGAAGGCAGCTCTTTTTGTCCCGGTTGGCTCAGTCCCAGAGCGACGTCCGCCGAAAATTCCGCGAGAGCCTGGCTTGAGATGGCGGTTGATGGTGTCAGTCGCGGGGCGCTTGCCATGCCTTATTCCTCCACGCAGCGGAAAGTGGCGTACGCATACGGATAGTGAGGCTGGAACCAATTCCGAAAGGACCGCCGAAGCATGCACGCATCCGTGCGCGGCGAGCCACCTTTCATTACGAAATGTTTCCCGTCGAAGAAATCCGCCGAGTATCCGGGTAAAACGGAAACGGTTTAAATCCCGGCAGCGGTCCGAAAATTGTCGAAGTCCACTCCCATCCATTGCCAAGAAGATCGGTCACACCAAAAGCGCTTGCGCCCGCGGCGTGCGAGTCAACCGGAGATGCGTCCCAGCGCTGGTGATCAAAATTTCCCCGCTGCCCTTCAGGCGGCTCGTTGCCCCAGGGATACATGCGCCCGCGCTCGTCCCCGGTGGCATAGGCCGCGCGATGCCATTGAGCTTCGGTTGGCAATTTCTTTCCGGCCCAGCGCGCAAATGCCGACGCTTCCGCCTGGCTCACGTAAACTGGCCACGAAGCCGGCAACGGCATAATTCCAAACATGGCGCGGTAACTCCACTGCGCCTCGGCGCCCGGTGCCGTTGAACTTGTAGCAGGCAGCCAAAAGTGAGGGTGCTCGATCCGTTGCTCAGTTCTCCACGCCCAGTCCTCGGGTTTCCAATAGCTCGAATCCCGATAACCGCCCGCTTCAACGAACTGCAGATACTCACCGTTGGTGACCGGAAAAACATCAATCGAAAAACTCGGCACGGAAATTCTCTCTGCATCAAACTCGTTATCCCACCCAAACGATTCCTCGCCGCCGCGCATCTGGCCGAGAGTAGCAATACCAGCGGGGATCGCCGCTTGTCTTCGTTCAGGCGACGGCCGCAAATCGGCCGAAGGAGCAGGCTGCGGAGTTTTCTTGTCGGGCGAAAGATTGTGAAGCAGGTAGGCCAACGTTTCCGCGTGCATCAGCCGGTGCTCCACCGCGACATGCAGAAGCGTTCTTCCCGATACGCCGGCCTCTTTATCGCCGAATGCGCTTGGATCGTGCAGACGTTCATCCAATTGTTCGCGCACGCCCCTCTTATATTTTTCCACCGTCGCGATGCCCGGCCAATCGCCGGGAGCATCTGTCGGCAATCCGCCGCCAACTGGGTCGATGCCGAATGCAAACAGTTTGTCGAGTTCAGGTTCGCCAGATTTCAGTCCTAAGGGTCCACTCAGAAGATTCCGATCGAAAGCCTCTAGGTGGCCAAGATAAAAAATCAGGCGATGACGTTCGGGAATCGGGCGTTCGTAATACGAATTGGGTGGAAGCAAATCAAAAAGGGCGTCTGTGTGCGCACGAGCGTCTGCCAAGCGAGAGAGCAGAGAAGGTTCGACCATCATTGCAGCGCGGGGAGTCGCCATAGTTCACCTCGCAGAGGGAGGGAGTTCCCTTTGTAGACCCGTCGTCCGTCCGAAATCAAGCGATATCATTGGCGCAAGCAGTTTAGATGCAGTGGATTCAGAAAGGTAGCAACTTACCAGCTGCCAATCAGAGCAAGGACCTTCCTAAATGCTCTCCCTCGGTGACTATACTGGTTTTTCTGCTCGCGACTGATTTCAGCGTAGGTACGATCGAGCTCCTTGAAGAAAAAGATCGGGTCGTATCCGAAGCCGTCTGTACCGCGCGGCTCTTTTGTCAGGACGCCCTCCGCAAAATCGGAGACAACCGCGAGAACGCGGCCCTGCCGTGCAATCGCTGTATTGCAGACAAATCGCGCGCGCCGTTCATCGCCCTCTTTTCCTTCCATCTCGCGCAGAAGCTTGCGCGTACGATCTTCGTCGGTTGCATTCAGCCCGGCATAACGCGCGGAATAAACTCCCGGCGCACCTCCCAGAGCGGGCACTACCAGGCCCGAATCGTCCGCGAGAACGGTTTCGTGCGTGAAGCGGCTGTAATGCTGAGCTTTTCCTGCGGCGTTCTCCGCGAATGTAGGAGCCGATTCTTCGAATCGCGTCAGCGCCTCGAAGTTCGGAATCAAATCCAGCTCGACGTCAGTATCGACGGCCAGCTCGCGGTATTCGCGCAACTTGCCTGGATTGGAAGACGCGAGAAGAAACTTCATGGCAGAGGAATTTCTCGAATTACGGCACTACTAGCGTGCACGTGCCGCGAAATTCATGTGCAGCAGCTCGTTCTGCGCGTTCGTGAGCTGGCGGATTCCACCTGTAGCCAGTTCGAGCAATTGTTGCAGTTCGAGCTTTGTGTACGGCCGCCCTTCGGCGCTCGCTTGTACCTCGACGAATAGGCCCCCGCCCGTCATTACCACGTTCATGTCCACTTGCGCTCGCGAGTCCTCTTCGTAAGCTAGATCGAGGAGAGGTATGTCATCCACTATTCCCACGCTCGTAGCCGCGAGCGAATCGATCAGCGGAACTTTGCGCAGCATGCCCGCTGCGACCATGCGCTCAAGCGATAGAGCCAGCGCGACGAATGCACCTGTAACCGAAGCCGTGCGCGTGCCGCCGTCGGCTTGAATCACGTCGCAATCGATCCACACGGTCCGCTCGCCCAACGTTTTCAGATCCGTCACCGCTCGCAGGGTGCGCCCGATCATGCGCTGAATCTCGAGTGTGCGGCCGGATTGCTTGCCGCGGCTCGATTCGCGCGGTGTGCGGTTCTCAGTCGAACGCGGCAACATCCCGTATTCGCCGGTCACCCAACCCTTTCCCGAGCCCTTCAAAAACGACGGCACGCCGTCCTCAACCGTCGCGGTGACGATCACGCGCGTCTGCCCGGCTTCAATCAGCGCGCTGCCTTCGGCGTGAGGTATGAAGTCGGGAGTAATTTTCACGGGCCTCAATTGATCGGGCGCGCGTCCGTCGATTCGCAAGGTAAATCCCCTCCGTTGCTCTGGAAATCGGTCGTTAGATAGCCTGAGTTATTAAGTTTGACGATTGCGCCCGCGCGTGTCAACTCACCGTCGAGAGCTCCGCTGCTTAGCCGTAGGTTGCACAGGACTGGAAGGAGAAAATCCGCCCGGAGGTTTGGTCTCGCCGCTCTGCGCCGGAACCTCCGGAGAATTCAGATCAAAAAATCCGGTGAGATCAACGTGTCCCGCGAGCGTGTCTACTTCCTGCCCATGAATCAAAATCTTCAGGCGCCGCAGAGCGCTCACATTGTTCTCCAGCGTGCGTGCTATCGAATCCACCGCAACTTCTTCGCTCAGTATCCCCGAGGGTGTTTCCGAGGCCAACGCATCCGAAAAGTCGGCGATGGCGGTTCCGTCCGGAAGGATGTAGAAGCCCAGCAGCACAGCGTCGGCGGGCAACGTTCGCTGGTCGGCAGTGGGAGGGTTGGCGATGAGTTCGTGCAGCACTTGCTTCGCTCGCTGCACTGGATCGGCTGATAGCGCCAGTTCCACTTCCACCGGCGCAATTTTGTCCGGGCCCGAACCCCAGAAGATCTTCGATTTCACTTTGACGTCGGTCGGCGTGGAGATCGCCGGAGTCAGCAGATCGCGTCGCGCCTGCTCTTCCGACGAAGGTGTTTCAGCCAGGCTCTGAATTCGCCGGTGCAATCCCCGCAGGCTAATCAGACCGATCAGCACACCCACTCCCAGAATCGCGAGCGTGATTCGGAGGTTCCGGGGCATTACTTCCCCCCCGGAGCGCCGTTCAAAATGGCAGTTGGACGAAACCCCTGAATCGAGTGCCCGATGGCGTTGGATAGCTGCGCGGCCATCCCGATCAGCGCGTTCGTATCGGAAGCGGCCATGCTCGAGAGTTCAATTGCTATCGCGGGAGCCTCCACGGAACGCAGTTCGCGCACCGCGACTCCCGACGAAACACCCGGCGAACCAGAAAATCTCTGCGCGAGTTGCGCCTGCAACAAATCGGCCAGGCGATGGCTCGCATCCGTGTACGGTCGTTGCGCCTCTTCCCACAGTAAAAGCCCAGTTGGCGACGAGCGAGACGGCGTAACAATTCCGAGTCGCGCGCCCGCAGCATCGATCACGGAAGCTGTGGGCGGAAGCGGGGTGACAAAACTGTAGGAGTACGTTCGTGCGGTTCCTATCGTCCCGGTAGAAGAAACATGGAAGCTGATGAAGATTGCATCGCGATAAGCGTTAGCGATTGCGGCGCGATCGTTATACGACGGATTGGAATCATCGTTTCGCGTCATCACCACGCGAAATCCCAGGCGCTCGAGTTCCATTCGCGCATTCCGCGCCAGTATCAGGACGATGTCTTTTTCCACAGCGCCGTTCTGTCCTCGCGCGCCATTGTCCGTGCCGCCGTGCGCCGGGTCGAGAACGATCACAGGTCCGGTTTGAATGGGTGCTTGCGGCGTGGCTTGTGGCAGTCCCGGTTGTTGTGGAACGGCTTGCGGTGTTGGTGCAGTCTGAGGCGCCGCTTGGCTAGGTGATTGACCAGTCGGCGCTCCCGCCTGCTGTGGCATCGCGCGCACAACAAAAAGAGAGGCACTCGCGGCGAAAAGAAAAGCTATAAATCCAAAGGAATTCCGCACGGCCAAAAGAATACCAGAAATGCCGGAGCGCAAGGTCGGGAAGAAGGGAACTCGGTTGCGTCAGGCGTCTTGCCGGATCATGTCCGCGGCCTTCTCTGCGATCATAATCGTCGGCGCGTTCGTATTTCCGGCGATGATTCGCGGCATCACCGACGCATCCACCACGCGCAGCCCTTCGATTCCCCGCACGCGAAGCCGCGCATCCACAACGGCCATGGTGTCATTTCCCATCTTGCATGTTCCGACGGGGTGATACAGCGTCTCCGCCTCGTTTCGGATGAACTCCACAATTTCACGATCAGTTGTCGCCTTCGCGCCGGGATGTAGTTCCTCTCCGCGATAAGGCTCAAAAGCTTTGGTGTGCACCAACTGGCGCGCGACGCGAACTCCTTCAACGATCACGCGCATGTCCGCGTCGGTAGATAGATAATTCGCGCGAATCGCCGGCGCGTCGAGCGGATTCGCGGATTTCAGCGTAATCTCGCCGCGGCTCTCCGGAGTCACCAGCGTCGGTCCGAATCCAAAGCAATGTTCCTTGCGCGGCCGGAGTCCATGACTCACATAATACGCGGGCCCGAATAGCAGTTGCAGGTCCGGTTCTTCGAGTCCACCTCCCGTGCGCAAAAATATTCCCGCCTCCGCTACGTTCGAAACCAGCGGCCCGCTCTTGAAGAGCAGATAGCGCAATAAGTTCGGAAGCGACTCCGCGCTCGCCATGCTCACCGGCTTGTTGCACAAATAGCCGGTGGACACCATAACGTGGTCCTGCAGATTTTTCCCGACCCCAGGCAGATCGTGAACCGCTTGAATGCCCGCGCGCCTGAGCTCATCCGCCGGACCAATTCCAGAGAGCAATAGCAACTGCGGCGAATTGACTGTCCCGCCACACAGGATCACTTCGCCATCGGCTCGCGCCTCATGGATAGCGCCCTCGCGCAAATATGCAATTCCCGCAGCCCGGCCTTTCTCGATCAGAACGCGCGCGGCCAGCGCCCCGGTCAGCACCGTCAGATTGGCGCGGCGGAGCGCCGGCCTCAGGTACGCGTCAGCCGCGCTATGGCGTCGGCCATTCTTTTGAGTCACCTGATAGAGCCCCGCGCCATCCTGCTTCCCCGCATTGAAATCCGCATTGCTCGGGATGCCGATCTCACTGGCCGCTCGCAGAAATGCACGCGTGAGCGTGTTGACGTAACGTAGATTCGTCACGCCGAGCGGCCCGCCCTTGCCGTGATAATCCGAAGCCCCGCCTTCCCAGTTTTCAGATTTCTTGAAATAGGGCAGGACGTCCCGAAATCCCCAGCCCTCGTTTCCAAGGCTCAGCCAGTGGTCGTAGTCAAGCGGGTTCCCGCGAATGTAGATCATCGCGTTCATCGAACTCGAGCCGCCCAGCATCTTCCCGCGCGGCCAATAGAGTCGGCGTCCGTGCAAATGTTCCTCGGGCTCGGTGGAATAGTTCCAGTCAACGGGACTTTTGTAGAGTCTGGAAAAGGCAGCCGGAATGCGGATTTCCCGGGCGGTATCGGGGCCGCCCGCTTCGAGCAGCAGGACGCGCGTCCGCGCGTTCTCCGTCAGACGCGCGGCCAAAACGCAGCCCGCCGACCCCGCTCCCACAACAACATAGTCGTACGCCTTGGCTGGCCTGGTCATGGACGCAGCGAGATTAGATGACAGGAAGGCAGTCCACAGCAATGACTCATTAGCCGCACTTCTGGGAGGACAAAAAAAGAGAAAAGCCTAAGCAGCTCTGCGATGCTTAATGGTCGTGGCGACCCAGCCGTCCTTGCGCACGGCGTACCCCGCTCCGTACACAACGAAGCCACCCAGAATCAGCAAGGTGCCAAACGCCAGACCGCTCATGCCCAGGATCTGTTCGGATTGCCCATGCACGATGGAGAAGATCAGCAGTGACGCCGGGAACACACCCAAAAGCACGGCGCCGGGCATCCCGCCGGGAACGCGGAACGGTCGCCGAAGCGTGGGCTCTTTGATGCGAAGCGCCACCAGCGCCACGAACTCCAGCAGCAAAGCCATGCCGTAAAGGAGAATGTCCAGTGTCACCAGCCGCTCAAAGCCCAGGCCAAGGCACAAAGCCCAGCCGGCCGCGCAAACCAAAATGGCGACCCACGGCGCCTTTGTTTTGGGATGCAGCTTGCCGAGGAATGCGGGAAGCATCCCGTCTTGCGCCATCGCCAGCGGCAGGCGCGAGTAGCTCATCACCAGCGCATTAAACATTCCAAACGCGCTCATCATCCCGCCCAGCACCAGCGCCACTCGGAATCCGCGAGCCACCAGTGGACCACCAACCAAGCCTCCCATTAGGCCGGCCAGGTCCGCCCACGAGCCCGTTTCGAACGCGGACGACGAAATTCCCGTCAGCCACATGGCTCCGAAGGGCAAAATATACGTCGCGGCGACAACCACCACCGCCACCAGCATCGCTTTCGGATATGTTCGCTGCGGCCGCTTCACCTCCGCCGCAATCGTCGAGGCGTTGTCCCAGCCCATGTAGTTCCACATGCAGATCAGCAGCCCGCCCACCAATCCGACGGTGGACGTAGTCGGCGCGGTGGTCGCACCGGAAAGCGCTCCGATATTCAGCGGAGCAATCAGGACGATCAGAGCAAACGGCAACGAAAGAAGGAAGAATAGCCAGAGCGAGCTAATCGCGACCACGCGTATGCCCGCGATATTCATCACCGCGCAGAGCGCCACCACTCCGAGGCCCACCATCACGCCGCGATGGCCCTCGCCGAACCATGGAATCAGCCTCGAAAGGTACGCGACGAAAAGCGTCGGATAAATCGCCATATCGAAAATACTCGCCACCAGCGACAGCCACGCTTCCTGAAATCCCCAGAAATTCCCCAAGCCACGCCGGACCCAGGCGTAATAACCGCCTTCGCAGGGCAAAGCGCTCGAAAGTTCGCCAATCATGTATGCAGTCGGCAGGCTCCAGATGAGCGGCGTCAGCAGCAGAAGCAGAATTCCGCGCCCGTATCCCGCGCCGTGAATGATGTCTTCAGTGCCGTAAGTTCCACCGGACACCATAAAAAACGTCGCCGCGACGAGCGGCCAGAGAGTTAGCTTGGTAGATCTTTTGGTTTGGGAAGCTGCCCGGGAAGGGAATTGGGCTGGGAGGGATATCGTGCTCAATTGCTTGTCGCGTCCTCCATCAGCGATCCTCGCACTCTCACTGCCGCGCATTCGGAGCGAGTTCGCAAAACGCAGAATACGGATATTCTCAGCGGATGCAAGGGAAATATGCGTGTTGACGCAAGATTTTTTCTATGTACGGTGTCGGTTAACGCCGCTCTTCAGCGGATCGAAAGACTAGCTGAGGAAAAATGTCTGCCGCGATGGTTCGCTCGGATTTGGTACAGCGATAGGGAGGCCCGGCGCATCGAGCCGGAGACGACGCGGTGCGCGCCGCTACTGCTGCGGCTTCTCGGTTGGATGCTTCGCTTCTCGCCGCTCCCGAGCCTCTTCCGCCCAGGTCTTCTGCTGTTCCAGCGTCAGGACTCCCCAAACCTGCTTCCGCGTGGCCATTTTGATCTGCTTGGCCTTCCGCTGCTTCTGCTCGTCGGTGAGGGAGGCGTCCTTATCCATGGCCGCCATTTGTTGCTTGGAGTCTTCCCGGATGGACTTGATCTCGGTTTTCTGGTCGTCCGTTAGGTTGAGTGAAGCGTCCTCCTCGGGCGCATCCACGTTGCCCTTGGCGCCGGCGGGTGGTTGCTGAGATGATCCGGACTGTCCTGTCGGCTTTGGGCTCGGCGAGCTTCCTTGCTGTGCAGTCGAAACAGACGGGAGGCTAAGCAGCAGAGCGAGCCCAAAGCTCAGCCCGATCCATTTGGCTTTACCCATCGCACTCCTCCCAACTGCTGGCTTGGCTTCGAGCTACTTCGATACCGATCTCTGCTGCAGCTCCGTCAGCGCCGCCAGAACCTCTTCGCTGTGCTTCCCCGGATCGACGTCGAGATACTCTTTCACCACCACGCCGTCGGGATTGACGATAAACGTATGGCGGGCAGACAGCTTTTTCACACCGAAGTTCATCACCGAGCCGTATTCATCCGAGACTTTGTGCTCCGTGTCGGCGAGGAGCTTGAAATTCAGCCCTTCCTTGGTGCAGAACTTCTGGTGTGAATCGGCCGTATCCACGCTCACGCCCAGAATCACGGCGTTCTTCTGCTGATATTGCGCGAGGTCGCGCTGGAAATTATGCGCTTCCGTCGTGCATCCGCTCGTAAAGTCCTTGGGGTAGAAGTAGAGCACCACCCATTTGCCGCGATAGTCGTGCAGATTTATGGCGTTGCCATCCTGCGAGGTGAGCGTGAAATCCGGCGCCACGCTCCCCACGGCAGGCGGTTTTTCTCCAGCTTTCACCACTTGATACCCCGCCGCGAGCAGGGCCACAGACCCCGCCAGCATCAAAATCACGCGGATTGCCGATACTTTTAAAGTTTCCATTTCAAAAGCCTCCTTCTATTGCCCGCTCCATTATGCCTCACTCGACCCTCGCGCGCGACGCCACCTTCTTGGAACCCACTGGCGCGCGAGAGCGTCCAACGCAGCGGTTCTAATTTCGTGCCTTTAGGACTATGATTCGCGGTCGGGCCTATCCGAAATTCTGTAAGGAGCAATTGAATGGAACGATATCGCTTTGGCACCTTGGTGATTCTCGCTTTGGCCTGCGTCTTGGCTGCTCCCGCAGCTTTGGCCCAGTCCGGCCAAACGATCTCGCTCACCGTGGACGCGACGCAGACCCCGCAAAAAATCCTGCGCGTCCATATGGTGCTCCCCGTTAAGCCCGGCCCACTCACCCTTTACTATCCAAAGTGGATTCCCGGCGAGCACGGTCCCGACGGGCCCATCGCCAACCTCACCGGCCTAAAATTCGAGGCCGCCGGCAAGGCCATCCCCTGGCAGCGTGACCTGCTCGACGTTTTCACCTTCCATCTGGATATCCCCGCAGGGGTCACCCAGCTAGACGCCAACTATGATTACATCGAATCCGCCGGTGGCTCGGCTACCGACAAGCTCCTGATCCTCAGTTGGAATGATGTGGCGCTCTATCCTGCCGGCACACCCGCAGAGCACTTGATTTACGAAGCCAGGCTCGTCATGCCCGATGGTTGGAAATTCGGCACCGCTCTTCCCGTGGCCAGTGCATCCGGCAACCAAGTCTCGTTCAAGCCGATTTCTCTGGATCTGCTGGTGGATTCGCCGGTAATTATGGGCGAATTCTATCGCGCAATTGACCTCACACCGCCCGGCGAACCCATCCACCACGAAATTGACATGGTCGCCGACAGCGAAGCTGCCCTGGCCATGAGCCCCGACATTCAGAAGGCCATGACCAACCTCGTCGCCGAATCCGGCAAGCTCTTCGGCGCGCGCCATTATCGGGATTACCACTTCCTGTTCACGCTCAGTGACCATGTCGCGCACTTCGGCCTCGAGCACCACGAATCGAACGACAGCCGCCTGCCCGAACGCACCCTGCTCTCTCCCGATGCTGGTATGTCGCTCGGCGGTCTGTTAGCGCATGAGTTCGTTCACTCTTGGAATGGCAAGTTTCGCCGCCCCGCAGATTTGACCGTCCCCTATTACGAAGAACCGATGAAGACCGACCTGCTCTGGGGCTATGAAGGACTCACGGATTACCTCGGGCCCATGTTGGCCGCTCGCAGCGGGTTGTGGACTCAGGACCAATACCACGAGTACTTGGCAAGCATCGCGGCGATGCTCGGTCCCGGGCGCCCCGGCCGCACCTGGCGTCCCTTGATCGATACCGCCGTCGCCGAGCCCGGCCTCGGGTTCGGCAGAGGATGGCTGAACTGGCGCCGCGGCACGGATTATTATGATGAAGGCGATTTGATATGGCTTGAGGTTGCCACCATCATTCACCGCGTCACCCAGGGCCAGAAATCCATCGACGATTTCTGCCATGTGTTTCACGGTGGCCCAAACAACGGCCCGGAAGTGAAAACATACACGTTCGACGAATTGGTCAGTTCGCTCAATGGCATAGCTCCGTTCGACTGGGCCGGCTTCTTCCACGAAAGGCTGAACTCCACTTCGCCCGATGCTCCCGTGGGAGGCATCGAAAACGGTGGGTGGAAGGTGACATTCAGTGACCAGCCTTCGAAGTTGACAGGACGCCGCGGCAATGCAGGTGACGTCTATTCCATCGGCCTGCAACTTGGCGATGACGGCGCCGTAAACGATTCCATCGTCGGGGGTCCCGCTTTCGAAGCCGGCGTCACTTCGGGCATGAAAGTAATCGCTGTGAACGGCCGCGTCTATTCGCACGACGCGCTCGACGCAGCCATCAAAGCCGCCAAGGACAACTCCAAACCGATCACGCTCCTCGTCGTCATTGACGATTATCTTCGTACCTGCACGGTCAACTATCACGGAGGCGCCCGTTACCCGCATCTTGTTCGCGACGACGCCAAGCCCGATTATCTCGACGATTTGATCAAGCCCCGTGCCGCGGCTCAGTAGGATCGAGTCGATCTTTAGGGCATGAAATAGATAGCTATTCAGAGGTAAGATAAGCGGTCGGCTACGTCCGGACCGGGAATCCGCTCGCGGGCATGCGTAGTAGGATTTCCAAGTAGTTGTATCCAATAATTGTTCTCGCGAATCTGATGTGTTAGGAGGCTCAAGGCTATGAGCGCACTTATGAAATATTCGAAAGCCCGATGGGGCCAGCAACTGCTTGCATCCGTGCTGGCGACCGGTTTGCTCTTCGCCACACTGCCCCCGAACGTAACGGCTGCGCAGGACCAATCGTCGCAGGCCCCGCCGCAAAACACGCAGCCGGCACAACCGGCCTACACGACGCAGACCCCCGAACAGATCGATCAGCTGGTAGCGCCCATTGCCCTATATCCCGATTCTCTCGTGGCGCAGGTGTTAGCCGCCTCGACCTTTCCCGCCGAGATCGTCGAGGCTGATCGTTGGGTACAGTCGAATTCCGATTTGAAGGGCGATGATTTGGCGAAAGCAGTCGACCAACAGACATGGGATCCCAGCGTCAAGGCGCTCACGGCATTCCCGAGCGTGCTCGCCAATATGGACAAGAACCTCTCGTGGACTTCCTCCCTCGGAGACGCCTACTACAACCAGCAGACCGATGTGATGGATGCCATTCAAGTGATGCGCCAAAAAGCGCAACAAACGGGCAATCTGAAAGACACGCCGCAGCAAACTGTCCAGACGCAGGGATCGACGATAGTGATTCAGCCTGCTGCTCCTGATGTTGTTTACGTCCCGGCTTACGATCCGTGGGCGGTTTACGGATACCCAATCGCGCCGTGGCCGTATTGGTACGAAACTCCGGGAATCTGGTTCGGCGGCCCATACCTCTCATTCGGAATCGGCTTCGGAATTGGCTGGTACGGCGGCTACGGATGGGGCTGGCACAATTGGGGAACCAATTGGGGCGGTCACACGGTGGTTTACAATCACAACACCTACATCTCCCACAGCAACACTTTTTATAATCGCAACAATTATTACCGCAACGGCGGCCAGCGCGGTGTAGCCAATAACGTGAACCGCGGCTTCAACGACCGCGGCGGTATCGAACACAATGATGGCACTCATGGTGCAAACAACGCCAACGGTGGCGGAAACGTTGGGGCACGTGGCGCAGAACAAAACCGCTCCGGCGAGCGGGCATTCAACGGTGATTCTCGCGAGGCTCGTGGCTACGGCGAAGATCGCGACACTAGCCGCACGCGCACCGGTGGCTTCAGCGGTTACGACCATGGCGGAAACACTAGAAGCTTTTCGTCGCGCGGAGAATCCAGTTTCGGTGGCGGAGGATTCCACGGCGGTGGTGGTGGCGGCCGTCATCGCTAACCGTTAACTACGCGTCCCAACAATTTTTTCTAACTATTTTATTTGCGCTGAAATCGAAGAACGGAGAAATAACATATGCAGCGGACGAAGCCTATCGTAGACGTTCACGGCGGCAATTTCTTGAAACTGGCAGCAGTCGGTTTCATCTTGCTGGTCTGTTTTCCGGTCTCTGCCAAGGCCCAGCAAAAGGACCAGAAGACTTTTGCGTCGGCGGAAGACGCCAGTGCGGCGTTCTTCACGGCCGTCAAAAATAATGACGAAGCGGTCATGCTCCAGATCCTGGGACCGGGCGGCAAGGAAGTCATTTCGTCCGGCGATCCCGCTGAGGATGCCGACCATCGCAAGAATTTCGCCATGAAATATCAGGAAATGCACAGGTTTGTGACGGAACCGAACGGAACTACCACGCTCTATATCGGTGCGGAAAACTGGCCGTGTCCCATACCTCTCGTGAAGAAGGGCGGCGCCTGGTACTTCGACACCGCTGCGAGCAAGCGGGAAATTCTTTACCGGCGCGTGGGACGGAATGAGATGTCGGCTATCCGCGTCTGCCAGGAACTCGCCGCAGCCGAAAATGAATACTTCGCTCAAAACAAGAGCGAGTACGCGCAGAAAATCCTGAGCGACGAAGGACAGCAAAACGGCTTGTACTGGAAGAGCACCAACAGTAAATCCGAAAGTCCGGTAGGCCCGCTCGTTGCCAATGCTGCATTTCCAAATGGCCCGGCGAAAAGTCTGCACACTCCGCCTGCCCCATTCTATGGCTACTATTTTCGAATCCTGACTCGCCAGGGCAAGCACGCTCCCGGCGGCGCCTCCGACTACGTCGCAGCCGGGAAAATGACGGGCGGCTTTGCCTTCGTAGCCTTCCCCGCCGAATATCGCAACTCCGGCGTGATGACCTTCATCATTGCCAAGGACGGCGCCGTCTATCAGAAGGATCTCGGCGCGCGTACCGAAAGCTCCGCCAAATCCATGAAGGCCTACGACCCCGATTCGAGCTGGCAGAAGCTTGGGCGAATGGAGCAGGAGTCCGCGAGCGCACAGAAGTCCGAGTAGCAGATCGATGCGAAGCGTCCAAAGCCTGACGCGCAGCCCGCCGCGTCTTGGCGTGAATGTTGCAAGGCGCGGGCCTCTCGGCACGATCGGATTATTGCGCGCTCGGTCGCTATGGCCCTCGAAATCTCAACCCGGCAATCCGGCGACGTCACCATCGTGGATCTTCAAGGCCGGGCGACTATCGGCCCTAACACCGACTCGATGAACCGCCAGCTGCGAAAGTTGACCGCGAGCGGAAGGCGTAAGCTCCTCTTGAATCTCGCCGGCCTCACTATGATGGACAGTTCCGGCATCGCCACCATCGCTGGAACCTATGTCTCTCTCGTCCGAGAGGGCGGCAGCTTGAAGCTGCTCCGCCCCGCAGGAAGGGTCAGGGAAGTGTTGCTGGTCATGCGCTTGCTCAAATCAATTCCCACATTTGAAGACGAAGCCGAAGCGCTAGCCAGCTTCCGGCCCTCAAGCCAATCCGCAAGATAGGCAGGAAGAAAACCAGAAGAAATGGAGGCGGGGGGAGTCGAACCCCCGTCCGAGAAGCCTTGCAACGCGAAGCCTACATGCTTATCCCGTTCCGATTTTTTCGTCACGTGCGCTCAGAGCGGGCAAGACGCGCATGCAACTAGTCCGATGATCTCGCCGCCGCATTACGGACCGAAACGCGACAGCCAGCCTACTGTGTGACGCCTCATCTCAAACGCGTAGGTGACGCCTGAGGAAGCGCGTAGCCTAATTTAAGTTAGGCTGCGAGTGCCAACTGTGAGTTGCCAGTTGTTTTGTTTCACTCAGTTACGGGCGAGTGAACCCCGGCATGCCTTCGGGCCGCGACAGCTTCCGTCGAAACCGTGTCGCCCCCTTGGGACCTATAGTTTACCACCCACAGGTGACACAGCCAAATCCGAGCCGCGTTTGTGCGTAGAACTAAGGATGTTAATTACTGTCTGTGTGTCAGGCGGAGCGGTGGCAGCGCATTAGCAACATCGATTGGTCATCGGTGGCGTGACCGTGGCGGTGGACGGCGTCCACGATGGACTGGAAGATCGCAGTCAGCGGTTCTGCGGCATGCGTGAGTATCACGGGCTTGATGCCGGCCAAGGTAAACTCCTCGCCTTTGGGGTTGGTAACCTCGAGCAAACCGTCCGTGAGAATCAAAAACAGATCATTGGGAGCGCAGCGGACCGACGCGGTGTCGAAGTTTTGCTGGTCGAACATTCCTAGCGGCATGTTGAGGCACGAAACCTCGGAGATTTCATTTGTAGCGTCGCGGTAGTGCAGGATCGCAGGATGTCCCGCCAGCGAATACTCCAGGCGCTCGCCGTCCCATGCCAGGTAGGCGAAGGTTGCAAACATATCGGGCTTCTTGATGGGTAGCAGAACGGAGTTGAGGCGTCCGAGAAGCTCAGAGCTTTTTTCGCTGGACGAGATTTGCATGCGGGCAGCGCTTTTTACCATGGCCATCACCACTCCCGGCGCTACGCCGTGGCCCGACACGTCGGCAACATACGCAATCCACCCGCAATTGTTCGGGAACACATCGATCAGGTCCCCGCCCACTTCACCGCTGGGTATCGAGCGGCCATAGAATTCAAATTCCCCGATTTTCGTGTCGATGGCCGGAACGAGTATGTGGTGGATTTCCGCAGCCAATTCCATTTCTGCATGGACGCGAAAGTAGCGCCGGCCCTCGCTGACAAACACGTACACGAAGCAGGAATAGCCCAATCCGATCGCGATCAATATGCATCTCGAGTCGAATGTAAGCCGGTTTTGCAGATGAGCAACATCGGCGGCGCTCATGACTACCAGAGGTGGAAAGGAAGGTATCCAATAATGCAGCAGCTGTATCAGCAGCATATGGACGGCAAAAATCGGGAAGAAGGCTTTCCACATTTTCTTGCGAAAAACGAGGCCGGCGGCGGCGTAGATGGCCGTGAAGACGCCGGATAGCAGGACCATTAGTATGTAGCGAAGAGCAGGCTGGCGGCCCATTTCCTCCAGGTCACTGGCAATTCCGACGGTGCTGAAGGTGAAAAAGACTCCTACCAGGAAAATGAAAGTGGATTTCCGAGGGAAAGTTTTCCAGAAGTGTAGCGTGGGATTCATGATTGTTCGCGAAGCTGGCGGCATCCTACCACATCAATCGTCGAAGCCTTCCCGCAGCGTAGAGCCCCCGAACCTAATGGGGCTCAGGCGCGGGTTCGGGTCACCATTTGAGCCCGCGGCTTGGCCGGAAAGGTGGTTTTTTGCTTCAGGAACGCCTGTGAGGATTGTCAGTTGACACCCCACCACACCGTTTCCATAATCGCAAAGGGGCTACTACTCCGTTGAAAGCGCAAGAAAAGTCGCTCGAGCATGCCCTGGAAGAGGCCGTTTCCCGCGCCCTGCGCGATAACCTGGCTCCTCTCCAGCGTACCGCCGACGAGCTTCACCACGCCTACGCAGACTTGGTCGCCGCTTGCTCTTCGAGCCGGCCGAGCAACGCCCTGCCTGCATTGCTGCGGGCGCAAACTTCAGCTGCGGCCTTGGCGGCCGGCCTTTCGGTGCTCTCGAATTTCGTCGCTGTAGCGCTCAATCCAGGCGAGAGGGCTGGCTCAGACAAGCGCGCCGGCTTGCACGCGTCCGTCGTCGCCGAAGTGGACGAAGAAGCTCCAGCCCCGGCCCCGGTTGCCGAACCCGAAGAAGAATCCGAGTGGGCCGAAGAGCCCGAGCAGATGCCCGTGGGGACCGTGGTCCCGGAGGATTTGCCTCTAATCGAGCCGGAGCCGCACGCGCACGCGCCGTCCGTCACGGAAGTCCAAGTCCCGCCGCCCCCGGTCGAAGTCGTCGAAACGCCCGTCGAATTCAACGTGGCCAGTCTGCCCGCCGAGATGCAGGAATTGCACCGCCGCGCCAATCGCGCAGCCAAAGTTTCCATGCAGGACATCAAATTACTGCGGCCCAAGGAAGTCAAGCTGGGACGAGAGCACAAGGACGTTTGTCATCGGATGCGCGGAGAGCTCGACAAAGCACGCAAGGAATACGACCGCCGCTTTCACGCCATCCAGGATCATCCTGTGGACTACTTCCATCACTGGTTGGTGGAAATTCTCGGCGAGGGCAACGCCGAAGTTCTTGGAGAATATCCCTATCCCTCGCCTGTTCTGCGGCACTAAGATATTCGGGATGAGATTCGCTGGCCGCTTGTTTTTCACCGCTGTCGTCTCTCTCATTGTCTCGTTCTCCGCCTTCTCTGGACCCGGAAGCTCTTCGCCCGCCGCGACGAAAGCTGCCCCACCCATCGGGAAACATTTGGAGGAATTGTCGCGCGCGCTCAAGCAGAAAAATCCCGCAGCGGCTTACGCGAAACTCAGCGCAATCGCCATGCTGAAATCCTCCGGGGTTTTGGGACCGCGTGCTGCGCTGGCGCTCGGCTATTACGACTACAGCAAGGCGCGCTATGCGGAAGCGGCCAAATGGCTCGAGCGCGCGCAGAGTGACGCTCTCCTGCGCGACTACGCATTGTATTGGAGCGCGGAGACGAATCTAGCGCTCGCTCATGATGCCGAGGCGCTCGCCCAGCTCCAGCGGTTCCGCAAGGATTTTCCCGATTCCGTGATGACGGAACCAGCGCTCCAATCGCTGGGCGTGGCCGCACTCGCGGTCAACCAGCCCGCCGAAGCCCTCAACGCGCTGAAGGAATATTCGCTTACGGAGCAGAGGCCTGCGCTGCTTTTTCTTCGCGCGGAGGCTCGCGAACAATCGGACCAAAAGCTCGAAGCCGCCGCCGATTATCAGCAGATCTACTTGCAGTACGCTACCAGCGAACAAGCCAGGGAAGCGGGCGAAAAGCTGAATTTTCTCCGCAGCAGCCTGGGCCAGCAGATTCCAGGCATTCCCATCGAGCAGCAGATCGGCCACGCCGCCGTCCTTTTCGGCAATAAGGAGTGGAGCGACACCCGCAATGAATACGCGCAACTTCTGCCGCAGCTCTCCGGCGCCGACCGTGAACGCGCTGAGCTCAGAATTTTGGAATGCGGCGTGGCGCTGTGCGCAAATCCGTCCGAAATGCAGGCGCTCAAGGTCACCGATCCGGATGTGGACGCCGAGCGATTGCTCTCGCTCGCGCAGTGGTATCGAACACAACAGTTGGAACCGGACATGGCCGCCGCTGTCGAAGCCGCAGTGGTTCGCGCACCCTCCAGCCGTTGGGCCGAAGAAGCCCTGTTTCTCGCCGGCAATTATTATTGGGTTCAACTGGCCCGCGAGCGCGCCGTCGTCTTTTACAAGCGCTTGGTGGAGAACTTTCCCACTTCGCCCGACGCCGCGCCTTCCCAGTGGCGTATGGCCTGGGTCGAGGTGCTCAAGCGTCAGCCGGACGCGCCCGAGCTTCTCGCCCAGCACCTGCGACAATTTCCCGGCTCGCAGTTCACGCCTGACGCGCTTTATTGGCTCGGGCGCCTCGCCGAGGAAGCAGGGAATCCCGCTCTCTCGCGCAGCTATTATTCAAAGCTCGTGGAGCGTTACGCGCAGAACTATTTTCAGAACCTTGCCGCGGCACGTTTGCAGGCGCTTGGTCCCGGGCCTATTGCGCAGGCCGATGTGCTGGACACGATTCCGGGCGTCGTTTCCGCTCAGCCCGTTGGCGACACAATCCCTCCCGCAGCCGCATTGCGCCAGGCGCGCGCAGACGCGCTGCGCTCGATAGCATTTGACGCTTCCGCCGAACTCGAACTCCGTGCGGCGTACGTATCAACCGGCGAACCTCGTCTTTTGCTCGAATCCGCTCAGGCTGCGGTTGCCGCGGGCCACGTGGGAGCTGCGATCGTCACCGTGAGGCAAATTTATCCGCAGCTCGATGCGCGCCCCTTTGGCGAAGTGCCTCACGATGTCTGGCTCGCCGCCTATCCCATGCCGTTCGGCTCTTCCATTCGGCAATGGTCCGCGCATGCGGGAATCGATCCCATGCTCACAGCGGGACTTATCCGTCAGGAGTCCGCCTTCTCGCCCGATGCCCAGTCCAACAAAAATGCGATCGGTTTGATGCAGCTTTTGCCGAAAACGGCGCGCCGCCTGGCCAAGACTGCCAAGATAAAATATTCGCGCGCATCGCTTTTCGATCCCGACTACAACGTCCGGCTGGGCACCATCTATGTATCCGGCCTGAAAAAAGATTTCGGAAGTGTCGAATCCGCGCTGGCCGCGTACAATGCCGGGGAAGAGCGCGTGGCGTTTTGGACCACCGGCCAGACCTATCGCGACATGGCCGAGTTTGTGGACTCGATTCCGTTTACCGAGACTCGCGAGTACGTCGAAATCGTCAGCCGCAACGCGGAAATCTATCGCAAGCTTTACGGTGCCAAACAGGCTCAGCCAAATGAACCCGTCAAACTCGCCGCGAACCGTAAACGCCAGCCCTGAGCTTTCCGCCAAGGCCGGCCAGTTCACCGAATCCGTAATTCGTGAAATGACGCGTCTGGCTCTGCAACACAAAGCCGTCAATCTCTCGCAAGGTTTTCCCGATTTTCCCGCACCCGCAGAAATAAAGCGCGCCGCCCAGGACGCCATCTCCGCCGACATCAACCAATACGCCATCACCTGGGGCGCGAAATCACTGCGCGACGCCATCGCCGAAAAACTCGAACGCAGCCACGGAATTTCCATCGACCCTGAGCGCGAGATCACGGTTTGCTGCGGATCCACCGAAGCAATGATGTCGGCCATGATGGCCATCATCAATCCAGGAGACGAAGTGGTCGTCTTCGAACCCTTTTACGAGAATTACGGCCCCGATGCCATTCTCTCGGGCGCATCGCCGCGCTTCGTCAAGCTCCACGCCCCGGATTGGACTTTCGATCCGCGGGAACTCGCCGCCGCCTTCGGTCCCAAAACGAAAGTCATCATCCTGAACACGCCCAACAACCCGACGGGAAAAGTTTTCGAGCGCGCTGAATTCGAAATGATCCGGGACTTGTGCGTCAAGTGGAACGCCTTCGCCATCACCGACGAAATCTACGAGCACATGTTGTATGACGGCGCGAAGCACATCTCCATGGCCACACTCGATGGCATGCGCGAGCGCACCATCACAATCAACGCGCTCTCGAAAACGTATAGCGTCACCGGCTGGCGTGTGGGCTGGGCCATCGCGCCGCCCGAAGCAACCTCGGCAATCCGCAAGGTCCACGATTTTCTGACCGTGGGGGCCGCAGCGCCGTTGCAAGAGGCCGGCGCCGCAGCGTTGCACTTTCCGCAGGACTACTACGACACGCTCGCGCGCGAATATCTCGTCCGGCGCGACCGCCTGCTCGGGATTCTCACTAGCGCCGGCTTTCGCTGCTTCAAGCCCCGCGGCGCGTATTACATCATGACGGACATTTCCGCCTTCGGTTTTCCCGACGATGTCGCCTTCGCAAAATATCTGGTGAAAGATATCGGCGTGGCCGCCGTGCCCGGATCGAGCTTCTACCGAAATCCGGCGGACGGCCGCACCCACCTCCGCTTCACCTTTTGTAAAACGGAGAAGACGTTTCAAGCCGCCGCCGAACGCCTGTCAAAACTGAAAAGCGCCTCCGGAGCCGGCTCAAAATAGAAAGCCGGTCTGTGCTAGAATCCGCCAAGTTTCTTCGGGAGATCATCGTATGCCGATGGAATTCGATCTGATTGCGCCGAATACGCAGCTCGCCGCCAACGGCGAAAGCCACGCGCACGAAATCGCCTCGAGCCAGACGCGCACGTTTCTCTGCTCCATGTTTATCAGCGATCAAATCGAGCAGGAGTCCGTGGATATTTCCGTTTGGGGATCATCGGACGGACAGGAATGGGGCAAACTGCCGCTGTTGAAAATGCCGCAGCGTTTTTATCGCGGCGAAACCCGCCAGGTGCTCGACTTGTCGCTGAAACCGGAAATCCGATTCCTGCGCGCGAAGTGGGAACTGTTCCGCTGGGGCCGCGTCGCCCCGCATCCGATGTTCGTTCTCGGCTTCCGGCTCACGGAAGTTCCCGCCTTCGCGCGAGTTGCGGCGCAATAGCGTGCACCGGGCGATTTTTCCAAAGGAAGGATCCGCAAAAAGCCGAATACCGAGAGGAGTTATTTCGGCGCTGAAGAAGTGTTCTTGACGCCCGTATCAACCTTCTGTGCCACCTGCTCGCGCAATTGCTTCGCGCGGATTCCCGCCGCGCTGTCCGGATCGAGCTTTATGTAAGCGTCAATGTCCTCTAACGTTGCCGAATAGTCCTTTTCGCGCAAATGAATATTTGAAAGCAATCGGTACACGATAGCCGCGCCGGGCGCGAGCGATTTTGCCTGTTCCGCCGATTTCAGCGCATCAGAAATTTTGTTTTCGATCAGCAGCGCGCGTCCCAGTTCATAATGCCCGAACCAGTATTCCGGGTTCAACTCGATTCCGCGCCGCACGGTCTTTTCGCCCTGCGCGAACTCGCTCCGATCGAGCATCATGGTGCCCAATCCCACATCCGCTTCGCTGTATTTATCGCTGCTTACCTCGATCGATTTTCGAAAATGCGTTTCGGCGTCAGCGCGTTTTCCTAAAGTAAGATAAGCCATGCCGATCTGATAATACGCTTCGTAGTAACCGGGCGCAGCCGCAACGGCCTGCTGAAAATCCGCCAGCGACCCCGCCGCATTCTTATCTTGATAGAGCTTCTTCTTGCCCGCATCCATCAGATTGCGCGCTTTCTCCGGCATGGAAAGCTCGTGCGCCGATATGTCTTTTCCTTTCGCGGACCCATGGCCCGGCGATAGCGGCTTCAAAATGATCTCGATTCCTTTATCGGAGGCAAAATTCATGTCCACCGTGACGTTCGTCGGTTCGTATCCTGAGGTGTTGACGCTGACGGTGTAAGCTCCCGGCGTCAAACCTCGGAAGTCGAATCCTCCGGAGTCGTTCGTCGACTCCGTCGAAATCTGTGATTGCTCGGAATCCGTCAAATTTACGAGAACGTTTTTGGCTGGGTGGGCTTCGTCGCCGTAATAGACATTGCCCGACACGGTGACGTGGTGCATCTGGGCGCAGGCATTGGCGGGTGTAAACAGGCAGGACGAAAACAACAAAATCACAAGGCCAAGCCGCCTCATAGGCGCCTCCACCCCGACTGCAATTGCCGCCATTATAGCACTCTGGGGGAAGTGTGGCGCGATTCTAACGCGAAAAAGATGGGCCGAAACTGTCGCACCGCCGAAGTGCTACGTGCTCAGATCGAACGATTGCAGATAGGCGGGGATTGTGACTGGCCAATGGAATCGGTTTGTTATCGCGCCTTCGAAGGACTCGAGCGCGTTCGGTTCGCCATGCACGAGGAAGGTCTGTCGCGGCGGCGCGCTAAAGCCGGAAAGCCAGCGCAGGAGTTCGTTCCTTCCCGCGTGCGCCGACAGCTGATCAATTTTGACGATCTCCGCGCGAACGGGCACTTCTTCGCCGTGAATTCGAAGATACTGCGCGCCATCTTCGAGCGCTCGGCCGCCGGTGCCTTCCGCTTCGTATCCGACGAGCAACACGGCGTTGCGGGAGTCGGGAAGGCGTCGCGCGAGATGGTGCAGGATTCTCCCGCCGGTGGCCATGCCGCTTGCCGAAATAATGATGCAGGGCGACACCACGTCGTTAATCTTCTTGGAGTCCTCCACCGAGCGGGTCATGTGCACTTCCTTCATGTCCAATGGATCGCGATCGCCCTCTTGTTCTCTTTGCGTGAAATCTGCGTCGTGGTCCTCTGTGTGCTTCACGTAAATGTCCGTCACGCTGATCGCCATCGGGCTATCGACGTAAACCGGCAACTGTGGAATCCGCTGTTCCTTCTCGAGTTGGCGCAGATAATACATCAGCGTTTGCGTCCGGCCGACGGTGAACGCTGGAATCACTATCGCGCCACCCCGTTTTGCGACACGGTTGATCACGTCCGCCAGTGCGTCCGGAACCGATCCGGTAGGATGGTCCCTATCGCCATACGTGGATTCGCACAGCAGGAAGTCTGCGCGCGACGGCGGTTCGGGATCCTTCAAAATCGGCTGATCGTAGCGTCCCAGGTCTCCCGAAAAAACCACCAGCGTCTGCTTCCCGTTCTCCGTGATCGTCAGTTCCAGCCACGACGAGCCCAGAATGTGACCCGCATCGTGCGGCCGCACGGAGAATTGCGGGCTGATCGTGAACGCATCCGCGCGCGGAATCTCCTGGAAACGCGCGAGAGAAGTCTGCGCTTCCGCCACGGTGTAAAGAGGCAGGGGCGGTTTGTGGCTGCTGTAGTTTTTTCTGGCGGCGAACTGCGCGTCCTCTTCCTGCAGGTGCGCGGAATCGAGAAGGAGCAACTCGCACAATTCACGCGTCGCCGCGTTCGAATAGATGGGGCCGCCAAAGCCGTTGCGCACGAACCGCGGGATATAACCCGTGTGATCGATATGCGCGTGCGTCAGCAGCACCCAATCGACGCTCGCGGGATCCACCGTGAGGTTATTCCAGTTGCGCTGCTGCAGCTCCTTCGAGCCTTGAAACAGTCCACAATCCACCAGCAAGCGCTTCCCGCCGGCCTCCACCAGATATTTAGATCCCGTGACGGTTCCCGCCGCTCCAAGAAATGTTATTTTTGGCATGGCCGCCTATTCTAAAACGAACGCCGCGAAATCCACTGCGCTTTCTGCGTGGTTCTATTTTTTCCGACGAAGCAGCTTGACCGGCGCCGCACTGTGGCTTTAGTCTCAGCGCTTCAATCGGCGTCGTTAATGCAAAATTTGCCCGCAGGCGCGTAAGGCAGGCCTGCGGCATTGCAGGTGAGTGACATGAAAATCATCGCAGGATTGCTTTTAGCTCTGCTCCTGGGCTCAGCAGCCGCGGCGCAGGATTTCAGTTCGGCGCTCGACAAGGGTACCTGGGAACTCGGATTATTCGGCGGCGGCGGAATGGGCCTAGGCAAGTCCGATACCACCCAATTCTTTTACGCCGGTGGACGCGTGGGGCGCGTCCTCACTTCCGACCATCTCTCCGGTATTTTTCGCGGCAATTTCGAATGGGCCGTGGACGTCATGCCCATCTACGTTGTCTTCCCGCCGGAAAGCGCCGTCTATGGAGGAAGTTTCAAGCCCGCCATCTGGAAATGGAATTTCACCAGCGGAAAGAAAATCGTCCCGTACTTCGCCGCGGAGGGCGGCATCGTCTTCAGCACCAGCAATATTCCGCCGGGAGATACTTCTTATGTGAATTTCACTCCCGGAGCTGCCTTCGGGGCGCACGTTTTTGTGAAACAGAAACGCGCGTTGCTTTTTGAAGTCGAATTCGGCCATCTTTCGAGCGCCAGCCTGGGCCCGCACAATCCCGGCTACAACGGCACCTTCACCTTTACCGTCGGCTACACTTGGTTTCACCCTCGCTAGACCGCACGCCGAAGCTGGAACACCGCAATTTCCGGCCGGACATTAAACCGCACGCGCAGCAAGTGCCCTACGCCCCGGCTGATGTACATATTCCGGTTTCCCGACAATTGGATCTTTCCCGAAACATACCGCTTGTTCCGCACCGGCAAAAGAGGCGGCGGCAGAAAGGGCGGCTTGCACTGCCCGCCGTGCGTGTGTCCGGCAAGCATCCAGCCCTGGTAACCAGCCCAGATCGGGCGGTCCGCCCCGTCCGGGTTATGGCACAGCACAATCGTCGAACGATCTTGGCTTTTCTGCGCCAGGATTTCCGCGGGACGGAAGCGAGGACTCCACAATTCTTCGAGTCCGATGATTTGCAATCCCCCAAGCGTCACCGCTTGGTCTCTAAGCATCGTGATGCCCGCGTCGCGCGCAATCTGTGTCACACGGTCCGCGACCTCCACCATTCGCCACTGGAACCCGTAATCGTGGTTGCCAAGAATCCCGACGGTTCCCAGGCGCCCGTGAGGGAAATGCACTAAAACCCGCCGCAGTTGCTCGAACTGCTGCGCGCCTCTATAGGTAACGAAGTCTCCCGTGAAGACCACGAAGTCCGGCGCAAGCTCCTGAACTCTGCGAAAGGATTCGATGATGTAGTCATCATCAACTCTCGGCCCTACGTGAATGTCGCTAATCTGCGCAAGCGTGCGCCCTTCGAGTTCGGCCGGCAAGCCGGAAACTGGCAAGAGAGGATAAGTAAATTCCAGCCAATGAGGTTCTACCCGCCAGGTATAAAGTCCCAATGCCAGCGCGCCCGTCCCTGCGGTCAGCAGCACCTTTGACATCTCACGTCGCGTGATCTTCTTCGTCATAGCACCCAGGTCCCTGTCGGCTCCTCCAAGATTAGATTGTGGAGTACGTCCCATTGTATGGGACTTGTTTGACGCTCGCATTCGCAAGGTGCTATAAAAGCTCTAATAGTATTTGCATTCTGTGGGGCCGTAGCGCAGTTGGGAGCGCGCCTCGATGGCATCGAGGAGGTCGCGGGTTCGAACCCCGCCGGCTCCACCACTTCCGGCGATGACCTATTTTGTTTACATTCTGCGAAGCGAAACTACAGGTCGTTTTTATGTCGGCCAGACTAAGGACCTATTCGAACGTCTTGCGTATCACAATGCGAATTACTCGATCTCATTGAGAAACCGTGGTCCTTGGACCCTTGTATATCAGGAGGAATACGCTTCGCGAACAGAAGCTCTGCGGCGCGAGAATCAGATCAAACGACAGAAAAGTCGCCAGGTTATCGAAAGTCTGATAAGCGCGTCCCGGTAGGAACCGGGAAGGTCGCGGGTTCGAACCCCGCCGGCTCCACCATTTTTTCCTTTCACCCAAACGTGCAGCCCCGCCCAGCCTAGGCTTCGTAGCGGCGACCTTCAGGTCGGCGCACTTTCGAGCCATAAGAAAACGTAACACTCACCGACCTCGCTTTGAGAAATTTACCGCCCATCCTCTAATTCTCTGAAACAAAGCCAGTTGTAGTGAAAAAGCCTCACTCTCGCCCTGGTACCTTAGTCGCATTCCCAAGCGTCTAACTTCTGTTATGCTGGTAACAACTTAGGGCGTATCGGTGTCTAACACCACAGCGGTAGACGCCCTAGAGGAGACACCGCACACGGCATGTCCGATCTAGCACAATCTCTAGCCTGGGGACGCGACGAGGCCGAGCTCGTAACCGAGCTTCAAGCCGGTTCTGACGCGGCATTCGACTGGCTCGTGACCTACTATCATGCCGGGGTGTACAACTTGGTTTACGGAATTCTTTCGGACGCCGCCGACGCCGCAGACGTGACCCAGGAAGTTTTCCTCCGCGCGTTTCGCGGCATCCACGGGTTCCGTCGCGGCAGCTCGCTCAAGACCTGGCTCTATCGCATCTCCGTCAGGCAAGCGCTTAACCACCGCCGCTGGTGCTGGCGCCATCACCGTCAGCAGGTTTCCATCGACGCCGACCCTGAAGGGAAGAATCCCGCGCTCGACCTGAAAGATTTGGAAGCTACTCCCCTCGAGCAAGCCGAAGCTTCGGAAATGCAAGCGACCGTCCGGCGCGCACTCACAGAAGTTCCGGAAGTATTCCGCAGCGCCGTGATTTTGAGGGATCTGGAAGGTCTGGCTTACGAAGAGGTAGCCGAGGTGCTCGAAGTATCCGTAGGAACGGTAAAATCGCGCATCCTGCGCGGCCGTCGCATCCTAAAAGAAATTCTCGATCCGCTTTTGCATGCCGCCGAACCAGAGTCCGCCAACGACGCTGCTCATCGCGACGAACGCGACGCAACCCGACAGCCGGATCGCCCGCGCCTGGTCGCCGCGCCGCCGGTTCGGATCGCAGCTCACGCGACATCCTGCGCCTCAACCCGCAGACGGGGGAGCGGACGATGAACTGCCGCCAAGCCGAACGCCGCCTGCCCGGGTACATCGATGGCGCCATTCCGTCGCGCGAACACGCCATCGTTCGTGCGCATCTCGATCTCTGCGAAAATTGCCGCGAGCAGCTCGAAAAGTATCATCGTCTGGCCACTCGCTTGGCCAGCCTGGAACGCGCAGCGCCCCCGGCCGATCTTGCCGTGCGCATTCGCGTGCAGGCCGCGCGTTCCGTCACTCATGGCACGCGCGCGGAGCGCTCATGGTTGCGCGCCATGCTTGTCTTCGAGAATATCCTGAAGCCGTTGGCCGTTCCCGCGACCGGCGGAATTCTAACGGCGCTGGTTGCCTTCGTTCTCGTTGTGCAGAATATTCTCGTCGGAGTTCCACTCGGTGGCGTGGTTGCCAACGACTTGCCGCTGAATCTTGTTCAGCCCGCGCGCCTCGAAAGCCTCGCTCCATTCCCAATCACGGGCGCGCTCGCCACAGCAGGGCATCCCGATTCCGGTTTGCTGTTGCTGGAGGCCACGCTCGATGCCCAGGGCGGAGTCGTCTCCTACAAGATTCTCTCCGGTCCGCACGACACTGCCGTGCAGCACCAAATTGACCAGGTTTTGATGTTCTCGCGCTTTAGTCCCGAGGTCAGCTTTGGCCGTCCGACTGCCGGTGGCCGCGTGCTCCTCAGCTTCAGCGAAGTCCGCGTCCGCGGCTAATATTCTCCGATCTTGCTTCCAGGTTCTCCCGCTCAATTCCGCCGCGTTTCCTTGACTCTGCCCAAGCCGCCCGCTAGAGTTTGTGTTTGTGAATCTTGGCTTAGGAGTTCTGTGATTCGAAGGTTTCTTCAATTACATCCTGTGCTCGCCTGCTGCGCCATATCGATTGCGCTCGGCGGCGCGATTGTTCCCGGGATGCGCGGCCAGAGCCAGAGCGGCCAGGCGGGTGCGAACACGTGGTCCAGCGGGATCAGCGTGGAAGCGAGCCCGCAGTTGTTTTCCACCATGTGCGCGCTCGATGCGGCGGGTTTTGACGCGGATGAAAGCACGCTCGCCGAAATGCCTTCGCGACTAGCCCTGCGTGGCGAACTCCTAAGGTTGCAAGGCCCGGCCACCGAAGCTCTCCGCCAGTTTTATCGCGACCACGCTCTTGCGGATCCCGGAGAAACACTTTCGCGTTACATCACCTTCGCTCTCGTCGTCGGCCCGCCGCCCTCGTTTCGCTATCAGGTTGACCAGGAGCTGCTTCCTCCCGACGTCGCCGCACTCGAAGGCTTCCAGGCCATCCTCGCGAATTTCTACCACGAGGCTGCTCTCGATGCTAAGTGGGCCAGGATCGAGCCCGAATACGACAGCGCCATCGCGCGCTGCCAGTCGCCGCTTCGGCGCATCGTCACTGTCTCGGATGCGTATCTCCGGGAGCTCCTCAAGCCCAAGTACGGGCGCAGCTTCACCGTGTACGTCGAGCCGCTCGTCGGCAATCGCACGAACTTCCGCAACAATGGGGATCATTACGCCATCGTCGTCGGAACCGGCCCGAAGATTCCGGTGGATGACATCCAGCATGCCTACCTGCACTTCATGCTCGATTCGCTGCCGCTCCGATATCGCAAGCAAGTCGAGACCAAAAGCGCGCTGCTCAACATTGCTGCGCGCGCTCCGCGGCTTCCCGTGGAATATCAGAACGATTTCCTCGCCTTTGCGGACGAGTGTCTGATTAAAGCCGTCGAGCTCCGCCTCCGAAGGCCAAAGCCCGAACAGCTCGAAGCCGCCCTTCAGGAAAATGATCAATCCGGCTTCATCCTCGTGCGCCCTTTCGTCACTCAGCTGCAAAAGTTTGAGAAGGCCGAGCCCGCGATGACGTACTATTTCCCGGATCTCGTGGCCGGTATTGACGTCGCCGCAGAAAAGAAGCGCCTGGAGAATTTCGCCTTCGCGCCTGCGCAAACTGCATCGGCCGCGAAGCAGGAAACCGCGGCGGACGCCCCGGCTTCGGAGCTGGACCGCTGGCTCGCCGAAGGCGATCACCAGATCGCACTGAAAAATGCTCCGGCCGCCGCCGCCACTTTTGAAAAAGTTTTGGCAAAGTATCCAAACCAGCCGCGCGCGGTGTATGGTTTGGCCGTTGCATCCGTTCTCGCGGGCGACGGAGATCGCGCGCAGGAATTGTTCGAGCAGCTTGTTTCTCCTGCGGCATCGAGTGCAGCCGGCGGGGCGGTTTCGGGGCCCGACGCCGCGATTCTGTCTTGGTCGCACGTTTACCTCGGGCGGCTTCATGATCTCGAGGACGAACGCGATGAGGCGCTCGGCGAATATCGCGCTGCTTTGGCCATTGAGGGTGCGCCCGAAAGTGCGCGCGTTGCGGCGCAGCGTGGCGTGGACTCAGCTTATCAACCATCGGCGCGCAGCGATAAGGTCGCGCCGCAAAAGCCATGAACCCGCTTGCGTTTTTTTCGATGCGCCCGTGGGTATCCAACAACGAAAGGTGACCTATGACGCTCACATCTATTCGAACCGGAATTCGAATTCTTGCCATATTCCTGGCCGCCGGACTTTCTTTCGTTCCGTCCTCTCGCGCACAGGATCAGCAGCAACAGCAGCCGGCCAAGCCCGCCCAGCCCGGACAAGCAGCTCCCGCGACTGGTGCGCAGCCACCCGCCGAAGCTCCCAAGATTGATCCTGAGGAAGAGAAGGCCTTCAAAGCCTTCGCGGATGCCACCGCCCCTCAGGACACCGACAAGCAGATCGCCCTCGGCGAACAGTTCGTTCAGAAATACCCGCAAAGCAAATACGACAGCCCGGTTTACGATCGCTTGACGCAAGACTACTTGGCGAAGCAGGAGACCGACAAGATGTACGCAGCGGGCGACAAAGCTCTGGCCATTAACAAGGACGACGTCACCGTTCTTGTGATCGTCGGTTGGGCCATCCCCCATGTTTACGATCCCAACGACATGAATTCGGAGCGCCTTTTGAACAAGGCCGAGGACTACGAGAAACACGCCTTGGAGGTCCTCGATAAATTGCCCAAGCCCGCGAATTTGACGGACGAACAGTTTGCCAAAGCCAAGCAGTCGGCCCTCTCTCAAGCTCACAGCGGCCTGGGTCTCGTTTATTTTCGTCGCCAGGATTTCGCGAACTCCGTCAATGAATTGCAATTGGGTGAAAAACTCGCCGCCGCACCGGACCCCACCGATTTCTACGTTATGGGAATCGAGTTGAACCAGCTGAAGCGCTTCCCCGAAGCAGTGGACGCGTTTCAGAAATGCGCGCAGTCCCCCGGCGGATTGGCAGACCGTTGCAAGCAGAACGCGGAGCAGGCCAAGAAGGCCGCGGCTGCCGCGCCCGCGTCCGCTCCGGCTAAGCCCTAAACGAGGCCATCGACTCTATGACCCCAGAGGAACGCGCACAACTCGAAGCGATCCTCGGTCATCATTTCGAAAATCCCGAGCGCCTCGAGCGCGCCTTGATTCATCGCTCGCATCGCCAGACTTCGAACGGCGTTGACAACGAGCGCCTCGAGTTTCTGGGCGATCGCGTTCTGGGCCTCGTCGCTAGCGAACAACTCTGCCGTTTGTTTCCCGAGTGGGATTCGGGCAAGCTCTCCAAAGGGCTGGCGCGTCTCGTGAACGCTTCCTCCATCCACGCCGCGGCCAAGCTCCTCAAGCTCGGCGATCATTTACGGCTGGGCCCCGGCGAAGAGAAAACCGGCGGCCGCGATAAAAAAAGGCTGCTGGCGGACGCCTACGAAGCCATCCTCGGCGCGATTTATCTCGACGCAGGTCTCCCGGCGGCCGCTGCGTTCCTGCAACGCACATTGCTCGAACCCGCTCTGGCAGACAGCGCCGGAGGACTCGAACGCGCCGACCACAAGTCCGCCTTGCAGGAGTGGCTCCAGAGCCGCGGTCTGCGCTCGGCGGAATATCGCATTCGCAGTGAGTCCGGGCCCGAGCATCAGAAGACTTTCGAAGTGGAAGTCTGGCACGCGGGACAAAGGCTTTCCGTTTCAGAGGGCCGCAGCAAAAAAGAAGCGGAACAGGATGCTGCCAGGATGGCGCTCGAAATTCTCGAATCGAGCCGCGGTATTGCCTGAAGGGAATCCATGGAAGTAGAAGTCTCAGTTCCAGAGCCGGGAAGAATGCCGGCAGGCGCGCCTCCGCGCCGCAACACGGTTGCGCATAGGAGCACGCTCGCCGAGTACGCGGAATCGCTTTTGGTCACGGTTCTGCTCGCCCTTTTCGGCACCACTTTCGTCGTTCAAGCATTTAAAATCCCTTCGCAATCCATGGAACCAACTCTTCTTGTGGGCGATCATTTGCTCGTGAACAAATTTTTGTTCGAAGGCCATGGCGCGTGGTACGAAAAGCTTCTGCCCTATCGCGACATCCGCAGCGGCGACATCATCGTCTTCAAGTTTCCCTTCGACGAGCACCCGCATTATGTAAAGCGCGTAATCGGTTTGCCGGGCGACCGTGTGCGCATCATCAGCCAGCGCGTTTACGTCAATGGCGAACGCCTTGCGGAGCCCTATGTAGTCCACGATCCGTACTCCGAAGATCCCTTCGGCGATGATTTTCCGCCCACGAACCGCTATTTTCCCCGCGCCGGACTCCGCCCGGAATGGGCCGATGAAATCCTGCATCACGTCGAGTACAGCGAGCTCGTCGTTCCGCCCGACCATTATTTCGTGATGGGCGATAACCGCGATCGCAGTTGGGATAGCCGTTACTGGGGCTTCGTCCGCCGCGACGCTATCATGGGACGGCCCATGATAATTTACTGGTCTGTCGACGCTACGCCCGAGGAATATACAAATCGCGGTCTCTATGGCACTCTTCGCGGCATCGCGCAGACTCTGCGCCATCTCCCCAGCCGCACGCGCTGGAAAAGAATGATGCACGAGGTTCATTAGTGGTCTTGGATTAGATTCGGCCTCTCGGCCGCCATTCGCCGTGGCAAACGCTCTCCTCGATTCCGTGCTTCACTCCCAACCGCCCGCGCCGGCTCGCACGCATCGGCGCGGCTGGAGCCGCTGGCCGAAATGGATCCTCCTGCTTCTCGTTCTTCTCTGGCTCGCCGACGCCGGTATTTCCGTTCTGATTCGCCACACTCGCTTGCAACGTAAATTGACCGCCCGGCTTGAGGCTGCCTTCGGCCGGCCCGTCGAAGTTGGCAGCTACAGCTTCAGCTTGTGGCGCGGCGCGCGAATCGAAGCCCAATCCGTCACCGTTGACGAGGACCCTCGCTTCGGTCGCGAATATTTTTTGCGCGCCGAATCGCTCACCGTGCGCCTCCGCTGGCAGGGGCTCTTGCGCGGCCATCTGGAGCTTGGAACAGTTTCCTTGTCGCGCCCCAGTCTCAATCTCGTACGCAACGCCGACGGCGATTGGAATCTCGCTGAGTGGCTGCCGAAGCCGGCGGGAATTTCATCGACGATTTCCGTGCCCGCCGCATTATCAACTGGCGTGCATCCCTCCGTGCGCTTCGGCCGCATCGAAGTCGATTCCGGCCGCATCAACTTCAAACGCGGCGACGAAAAACTTCCTTTCGCGCTCGTCGGCGTCACGGGCTACCTCGAGCCTGAAAGCCCCGGCCGCTGGAGCATGGACCTCGTAGCCGTCCCCACGCGCGCCGCCGTGATCGTCCAACAGGCCGGCGTCCTTCACCTCAGCGGCCATCTGGGTGGCACTTCCTCGCGCCTGCGTCCTGCCGCGCTCGATATTTCATGGAGCGACGCCTCGCTTCCCGACGTCCTCCGGCTCGCGCGAAGTTACGACTACGGTGTCCGCGGTACCCTCGCCCTGATAATGAATGCGCGCACCGCAGACAACGAAGACGCCGGATGGAACATTCAAGCCCGTGCCCAATTCCGCCAGCTTCACCGCTGGGATCTGGCCCTTCGCCCGGACAATCCCGCCGTAAACGTAAGCGCGAATTTCCGCTGGAATCCGCTGTCGCCCCTTCTGGACCTGACCGACGCAGCAATCGAAACGCCGCATTCCCATGCTCGCGCATCCGCGCGCCTCGCCTGGGATTCTTCGCCGGCCGCTACGGTGCCCGACGCCCAACCCATTTCATTCGGTATCACGTCCTCGATGATTGATCTGAATGACGTGCTGGCCTGGGTCCGCGCGTTTCATTCGGACGTTGCTGACGATGTATCGCTCCGCGGGTTCGCAACCTTGCAGGGAACTGCGTTCGGATGGCCGCCACACATCGCCGACGTAGCGCTCACCAATCAAGGGGCGGAGCTCACCAGCCCTCGCTTGCGCGTCCCCGTTCACTTGGGAAGCCTCGATTTGAATTACAAAAATGACATCATCTCGCTCGCTCCCGCTTCACTTTCCTTCGGCGCCCCGAGCAACACGCTCCGCATGGAAACAACCGCAAAACCCGGCTCGCGCGAAGCACCCGGCATCCACATCACGGGAAACCTCCCGCAGGTGCGCGATCTCATCTCTACAGCCAGCGCCCTTGGTTGGAATATTTCGCGCGGCTGGAATCTCGGAGGTCCGGTCCGCTGCGATCTGCGCTGGCCGCCCGTCCCGTTTCCCTGGCGAACGCAGCCAACCGGCACCATCGATTGGGGCGGAGAATCCGGCAGCCTCTCCCTTCGGACGCCGTTCCTGAATCAGCCCATCCTCGGCGTCAAAGCCCACGCGGATTGGAAGCCGGACGCCCAGCACATCACGCTCTCCTCCGCCGAAGCCTTCGGCGCGCGCTGGAGCGGCTCGCTCGATCATCGCAACGCCGGCGGCGGCTGGCAGTTCGCTCTAGCGGCCGACCACATCGCCGCCGCTGACCTCGATCGCTGGCTCAATCCCCGCTGGCGGCAAAGCTTTCTCGATCGCATGCTGCCTTTCCTAAATCCTCGCTCTCCCACCAACGCCGTCACCGACGCTCTTCGCGCCAGTGGCCGCATCACGCTTGACCAATTCACCCTCGCGCCCGTCATCGTCCGCCACCTTCAGGGTGACGTGAAAATCGAAGGCCACAAAATCGCGCTCACCAACGCCAAAGCCCAGCTTTACGGTGGAAATATCGGCGGCTCGTTCGACGCGGACTTGACGCCCACGCCCTCCTATCGCGTGAACCTCGATTTCTCCCAGGTCGATTTAAGCGCGCTTACCGCCGCCTCACCGTCTCTCTCGAATCTCTTCGCCGGCTCCGCTTCGGGGCAAGCCTCATTCACCACCCGCGGTGCCAGCCGTTCCGATTTGCTGGACTCGCTCGATTGCCGTGGCGCCGCGCGCGTAGCCGACCCCGTGCTGCACAATCTCAATCTCGCGGATTCCATCCGCGAAGGCGCGCGCCATTCGGGAACAAGTTCGTTCCACGAGGCCAAGGCGGATTTCACTTGCGCCGGCCGGCAAATAAAGATTCGAGACCTCGTGCTGCTCGGCCCGGCCGGCGATTTCACGAGCTCCGGTTCGCTCGATTTCGCCACCATCCTCGATATGCGTTTGCGCTCCCGCGGCGGCGATGCCGCACCCAGGAACGCCCGCGCCTCAGATTCGACGCAAGAAATCTTCGAGCTAACCGGCCCTCTCTCCGCGCCGCAGATTGCTCGCGTTCCACCCCTCGCCCCGAAACCCTGAAACGCGTTCAGCAACCCTCACCGATTTGCCTCACCCGAATGCGTGTGCTAGCGTCAAAGAATGCCCAGCGATCGCGATTTCCATACAAACGCGAAACGTCTTTCCCTCGCCATCGTGGCCAGCTTCTCTCTCTGTGCGGCATCTCTCATCGGCGCTCCTTCGAATCGCATCCATCTGTTCCCCAAGTTCACGCCGGGCGAATCGCTGCGCTACCAAATCGAAACGCGCATGACCACCAGTGGCACAATGACCACGCCCATCGTCAATCCCGAAGCACCGTCGCAATTGAAACAAACCGTGAGTCTGCTACTTCGGCTCGATGTTCTCGACGCGCAGCCTGCCGCCGCGGGCGCGCCCGGAAGCGTCCGCCTCCGCGCTACCTACGAGAAATCCAAAGCCACTTCCGAAAGCGATGCTTACGATCCCGCGGCCACCTCGCTCGAAGACCAGTACGATCGCCTCGAAGGCCGCTCCATGGAGTTCGCCATCGAGCCCGACGGCAAAATCTCGGGCGTCACCGGTATCGAAGACGCGCTCGCCAATCCCTCCACTGCCGCAATCGTGCGCTCCTGGATGAACGGCCTTTCCTCCGGCGCAGGCTTCCCGAAAGAGGGAATTGAGATCGGCAAGAAATGGACGAATGAGCGCCCTCTCGAGGGCTCGCCCCTCGCCGGGCTGATCTGGCGCACCGAATCCACCTACCTTCGCGACGAACCCTGCAACCCGACCAGTGATCCCGCTGCCGGTGATTCCGCGGCCGCTAATTCCGTAGACACAGCCGCCGCCACCTCCGCGCCGTCACCTTCAAATCAAATCGGCCCGGGATGCGCCGTAATCGTCACACGTTTCGAAATCCTCCGCCACAGCTCCGCTCACGGCGACTCCACGCCTCCCGACTATCTCCACAACGGTCTGCGCACCTCCGGGACGTGGACCGGCTCGGGCGAAAGCCTCGACACCATCTCCCTCGCAAGCGGCCTGGTCGTCCGCTCCACCCAGCGCGGCACGCAAAACATGGATTTCGAAATCGTCAGCGCCGCCTCCGGCTCAAAGCTACACTACGTCGGCCGCGTCGAAACCCAGTCCGAAATCTCGCTCCTGCCGCCGGCTCCGCCGCAGCCTTAATTCTTGGTGGCTAGGTGCCGTTCAGCGAACTTTTGACAAGTGCTGTATAATTAAAGTTTTCGACGCAGCCCATTTAGCGCGCTGAGGCCGTGACCATGAAATTCAATCTAGCCAGTGACTACGAACCCCGCGGCGACCAGCCCGAGGCCATTTCTCAGCTCATTCGTGGTGTAAATGGAGGCGACCGCCACCAGGTCCTTCTCGGCGTCACGGGTTCCGGCAAGACGTTCACCATGGCCAAGGTAATCGAGGAGATCAACCGGCCCACCATCGTGCTCGCTCACAACAAAACTCTCGCCGCCCAGCTTTTTCACGAGTTCCGCTCGTTCTTCCCGAACAATGCCGTGGAATATTTCGTCAGCTATTACGATTTTTACCAGCCCGAAGCCTACATGCCCTCGAGCGACACCTACATCGAAAAGGAATCCACCATCAACGACGAGCTCGACAAGCTGCGCATGAGCGCCACGCGCTCGCTCTACGAACGCCGCGACGTCATCGTCGTCGCCTCCGTCTCCTGCATCTACGGCCTGGGCTCGCCGGACGCCTATTACGGCATGATGCAGCTCATCGAAAAGGGCCAGTCCATCGCGCGCGAAGCAATCCTTCGCAAGCTCGTCGAAATCCAGTACGAGCGCTCCGAAGATCTTCGCCGCGGCACCTTCCGCGTCCGTGGCGACATGATCGAAATCTATCCGCCCTATGACGACCTCGCCGTCCGCGTCGAGCTCTGGGGCAGCGAGATCACGGCCATCCGCAAAATCGATCCGCTCACCGGCCAGATTCGTTCGCGCCCCGGCGAACCCGAAATCACGCGCATGTTAATTTATCCCAAGAGCCACTACGTCCTCCCGGCCGCGCAAAGGGAACGCGCTATCCAGGGCATCTACGAAGAGTTGGAATGGTGGAAGGGCGAGCTCGAGCGCCAGGGAAAAATCGTCGAAGCCCAGCGCGTCGTGCAGCGCACGCATTTCGATATTGAAATGATGCGCACCATCGGCTATTGCCACGGAATCGAAAATTACTCGCGCCACCTCTCCGGGCGTCTCCCCGGCGAAGCGCCGCCAACGCTATTCGATTACACGCCGCCGGATTTCCTGCTCTTCATCGACGAGTCGCACCAGACCATCCCGCAGGTCCGCGGCATGTATCACGGCGACCGTTCGCGCAAGCAAACGCTCGTCGATTACGGTTTCCGCATGCCGTCCGCTCTCGATAATCGCCCGCTCAACTTCGAAGAGTTCGAGCACCGCGTGAATCAGGTGGTTTACGTTTCCGCCACGCCGGGTCCTTACGAGTTGACCAAATCCGCGGGCGTTGTAGTCGAGCAGGTCATTCGCCCCACCGGACTGGTCGACCCGCAGGTCGAAGTCCGCCCGGTAAAAGGCCAGGTGGACGACTTGCTCGAACAAATTCGCATTCGCGCCGGACGCAACGAGCGCGTCTTGGTCACTACGCTCACCAAGCGCATGGCCGAAGACCTCGCTGAATATTTCTCGGAAGTCGGCGTGCGTTGCCGTTACCTGCATTCCGAAATCGAAACGCTCGAGCGCGTTCGCATCCTGCGCGATCTTCGCCGCGGCGAATTCGACGTTCTCATCGGCATCAACCTCCTGCGCGAAGGCCTCGACTTGCCGGAAGTTTCCATGTGCGCCATTCTCGACGCGGACAAAGAAGGCTATCTCCGCAGCGCCACTTCGCTCATTCAAACCATCGGCCGCTGCGCCCGCCACCTCGAAGCCCGTGCCATTCTTTACGCCGATCACATGACGGACTCCATGCGCCAGGCCATCGGCGAAACCGACCGCCGCCGCGCCAAGCAGGAAGCCTACAACCGCTTGCACGACATCACGCCGCAATCGATCATAAAATCCGTGGACATGCAGCTCGCCAGAATCGTCGAAGCGGATTATCTACCCGTGCCCGTCGATGACGTCCTGATTAGCGACATCTCCACCGAAGCGCAACTCGCGCAAGCCATCGTTCAACTCGAAACGCAAATGCGCGAAGCCGCCAAGAATTTCGAATTTGAAAGGGCCGCCGCACTTCGCGATCGTGCCCGCGCCCTCAAACAGCGCGATATGGGCGCGATTTTTGCTGCAGCGTCGCCCGGTGAAATTCCATCTAAGTCTTTGTCGCCGGAAACGAGCGTTCCGGCTTCCTCTCCCGACGCGCCCGCCCCGCAGCCTGTCCCAAAGCGCGCTGCAGGGAAGACAACCCGGTGAGGTTCGCTTGACAGAAAATCCGATTTTGCGGCTCCTGAGGTTTTCCTTCGCCGTCAGTCTTTTTCTTCTCGTAATTCTCGGAACCTCGCCGGCCGCGCCTTGCCAAACGTCCTCCTCCGCTCAGCCCGATAATGAATTCGGCGTTTGGGCCAGCGGCGCGCCAAATTCTGCGCGCGTTATCGCCGTAACGAGCCACAGGGAGTTCGCAGCTCTGGGGTTTCGTTACGCCAGAAAGCTCTACGAGCGCCCCCTGATGTCCATTGAATGGACCGTGGACGTCATCCCCGCCGAAATCGTTCTGCAGCCGGAAGTTCTTGGGACGATTGTTAGCACCAACCCTCCCCACACCACTTACATTCTCGGTCCCACCGAAGCCGTCTACGGCGGCGGAGTGAATCCGCTCGGCTTAAAGTTCAATTTCCTGCGCGACCGGCGGTTTCAGCCCTTCGTCGCCTCCACCGCTGGCTTTATCGCGGCCGTCCGCCCCATCCCGCTCGACGTCGCCAAAGAGACGCGCTTCAACTTCACTTTCGATTTCCAGATTGGCTTCGAGCGCTACAACGCTTCGCGCACCCGCGCCTGGATCTTCGGCTACAAGCTCCAGCACATCTCCAACGCCAATCGCGGTGACATAAATCCCGGCGTTGACTTAAACGTCCTTTTCGTCGGCTATTCTTTTTTCAAGTAAAGGAAATGTCTGTGGATGAACGAGAAGCCTTGTGGGTCGTGGCTTCAGCCACGACAAAAATCCTTGCAGGGATGAAGTCGGCTTTAGCCCCTGAAGTTCCGCAGTGCGGTTTCGTACCGCCGGCGTCCCGCCGGCTCTTTCGTTCGTAGGGGCACGGCATGCCGCGCCCGGTGCCACACGACGCAGATCGCGCCACGACGAATATCCTTGTGGGTCGTGGCTTCAGCCACGACATAACCACCGCAATGATCGAGGGGCTTTAGCCCCTGAAGCTCTGCGTGCGAGCCTTGCCTAAACCAACCCTCGCTTCAATTCTTCCAGCCGATAAAACGTCCCGCGCCAGGTAATCCCCCCGCTCCACAACGTCACGATCGTCGACCTCGCCAGCATCCAAACAAAAATCACCGCCCCAATCGGAAACGTCAGCGCATAAAGCGGCGAAATCTTCAATTCGATGCACGCGCCGAGGTCCAGCGCGACCGCCAATCCCACCGCAATCCCCGCAAACGCGAGCGCCCACCCGCGCACAAAAGGCAGCGCCACCCACGGCAGCACGCACATCCCGAGCAATCCGAAAGTCTGCCAGCCGACCGTCCAAAGTGAAAACCCGCTGAACGCAAAAAAATTCTTGGTCGTGCCGCGAATAATATTTTCCACGCCATCTTGCCAATGGACGCTCACCGCCTCGCCCGCGTTCGCAATCCCGGAAAGAAAGCCCGCCTCTTTCGCCAGCTTCCCGAGCTTCATGTCGTCCACCACTTCCATCGCCAGCCGCCGATGCGTTCCCATCGCTTCATACGCGCTCCGCCGCACCAGTTGAAACGCGCCAATGCCCACAAACTCTCGCGCCTTCGGATCGCTCGCGCGCCACGGACGCACGCTCATCAGAAAAGCCAGCCCGAAAAATGTCATCGCGATTTTCTCGCCGAAGGTGAACACTTCGGTCCGCGCCGAGAGCGTCAGATGGTCCCAGCCGCGCTCTTGCGCGAGTGCCACGGTCCTGCGCAGCACGCCGGGCTCGAATCGCACGTCCGCGTCCGTGAAAACCAGCCACTCGCCGCTCGATTGTTCGTACGCTTTCTGCAGCGCGTGTGGTTTTCCGAGCCAACCGGACGACAGCTTCTCCACGCAAACATATTTCATGCGCGTATTCGCCCTCGCCGCATTCTGCAAAATCTCTCCGGTAGCGTCCTCCGAGCGGTCATTCACGCCCACGATTTCATACTCCGGATATTCCTGCGCCAGGAACGACGCAAGCGCCGCCGGCAGTTTGCGCGCTTCATCGCGCGCGGCAAATAGAATGGAAACGCGCGGGCAATCCGCGTCGCTCAGCGGCGCTACGTCGGCCAGCGAGGGAATCGACGGAACGCCTCGCGCCGCGTCGATAATGGCCACGATCCACAGAAACGCAATCGCGCCGAGCAGCCCGGTCGAAGAGCAAACCCAAAAGAAGTGCAGCGTACAATTTCCTCCACCCGTAAAAAGTGCTTACAAGTTATGCTATCACGTGGCATGGAGCGCTCCCTTTCCATCGTCGGCGCAGGACGCGTAGGCCGAACGCTGGGGAAGCGTCTCCGCCAGCTCGGGTGGCGCATTGGCGCTGTCGTCACGCGCTCGGAAAGAGCATCACGCGTCGCGGTTCGTTCCATCGGAGCAGGGAAGCCGCATGCGGGATTGTCCCGCAGCGTCTTCGATTCAAATGTGATCCTTCTGACGGCGCCGGACGCCGCGCTTGCGCCTACCGCACAAGCCCTGGCGCGGCTTGCCGATGAGAGCTTAAAAGGTAAAATTGTGCTGCATACCAGTGGAGCTCTTGACCGCACCGTTCTTGGCCCTCTCGCGCGTCGTGGTGCGGCCGTCGGCTCGCTTCATCCCATGCAAACGTTCAGCGGCCGCGGAACGCCAAATCTTCGTGGCATAATTTTCGCCGTCGAGGGCGATCGCCGCGCCCAGATCGTCGCTCGCGGAATCGCCCGCTCCCTCGGCGGTGTTCCAGTGGAGATTCAGGGAAAAAACAAGCCCGCCTATCATGCCGCGGGCGCTCTCGTCGCCGGTCACGGCTTGGCTCTGGTGGAGTCCGCAGCGCAAGTGCTCGGGCGAATTGGTTTCACGCGCGGCAGTGCGGCCCAAGCCTTGCTGCCGTTGATGCGCCAAATGCTCGACAATTTCGAGCGCCTCGGCCCGCAAGCCGCGTGGACCGGACCCATCTCGCGCGGCGATTTTGCCACCGTAAAACAGCACAAGCGCGCCATGCGCCGCTATCCGCGCGAATTTCAGGATTCCTACGCCGTTCTCTCTTTGCTGGCAGGCCGGGTTCTCGCCAAGAATCCCGCCGCGACTTTGAAGCAGCTCAAGCGCGCGCTAAAATAATCCAGGGGAGGAAAGTTTGAAGAAACTCCACATTCCAGTCGAGCACACCACGCTCGCGAACGGTCTCCGAGTCGTCGCCTCGCCGGACCATTCCGCGCCCGTGGTCACCGTCGGCGTTTATTATCAGATCGGTTTTCGTCTCGAGCCGCGCGGCCGCAGCGGCTTCGCCCATCTTTTCGAGCACATGATGTTTCAAGGCTCCGAAAACGCCGGCAAGATGGAGCACATTCGCCTCATTAATTCTTCCGGCGGCGTGCTCAACGGCACCACCAACTACGACATCACCAATTATTTCGAGTCCGTGCCTTCCAATGCGCTCGAACGCGTCCTTTGGCTCGAAGCCGACCGCATGCGCGCCCTCAAAGTAGACGACGAAAATCTGCGCAATCAGCGCGACGTGGTGAAAGAAGAAGTCCGCGTCAACGTGATGAATCAGCCCTACGGCGGATTTCCCTGGCTCGATCTCCCGCCCGTCGCCTTCCGCAATTGGCCCAACGCGCACAATTTTTACGGGGATTTCGCCGATCTCGACGCCGCCACGCTCGAAGACGTCCAGAATTTTTATCGCACCTATTACTCGCCAAACAACGCCGTGCTCCTGATGCTCGGCGATTTCGATCCCGCCGAGGCCTTCGTTTTCGCTAAGCGTTATTTCGACGACATCCCGTCGCATCCACTCCCGCCTCGCGCCGACGTCAGCGAGCCGCCGCAAACCGAAGAGCGCCGCGGCGAAGTCGTTGAAAAATTCGGCACGCTGCCTGCTCTCGCCATTGGTTACACCGTCCCGCCGCGCACCACCAGCGATTGGTACGCTGCCGCGATCCTCGATCGCGTCCTGCACGGCGGTCGCGCCGGACGCATTTACCGCGAACTCGTGCTCGAAAAACAAATCGCCGTGGAAACCGACGGCAGCATGGATGTCTTCGACGCCAACGGCCCCACGCAAATGGTTACGCGCATTTTCCACCGCCCTGAATACACTTCGGACGCAACCATCGCCGCCTATGACGAAATCATTCGCGAGATGCGCGAAAGGGAAATCTCCGAAGAAGAGCTCGCGCCCGTAAAAGTGAAATTCCGCGCCGATTATTATTCCATGCTCGAAAGCGGCATGGGTTCGCACATGCCTCGTTTCGGCCTGATGCACTACCTCGCTTGCTTCACGCTCTTCGACGGTGATCCCCACCGTATCAACACCGTCCTCGACGGCTTCATGGCCGTCACGCCCGCGCAAGTAAGAGCCGCCGCGCAGAAATATCTGGTCCCGCAAAATCGCGCCATTGTGGCGCGGCGCCCGGTTGAAAACGGAAACGGAAACGGAGACCCCCGATGACGACGAGCACGCCCGCAGCATTACACCACCATCCCTCGTCGCCGCCCGCTCTCGGTCCGGAACGTCCCGCGGCGTGGCCCAAGCGCACCGTTCGCACTCTCGCCAACGGAATGCAGGTGGTCCTCGCCGAACGCCACACGTTCCCCAAAATCTCCGCTCAGCTTTTCTTCCGCAGCGGAAACGCAGTTGTCGCACATCGTTATCCTGGCCTCGCTGAGATTACGGCCACGGTCATTCGCACCGGAACCGCTTCGCGTTCCAGCCGCCAAATCGAAGAAGACCTTCGACGCATGGGCGCGGACCTCGGCACAAGTGCCGGTGCCGACGCCAGCGCCATCGCCATCTCCGGTGTCGCCGAGTTTTCCGAAGGCTTGCTCGAACTCCTGGCTGATCTCGCGCGCAATGCCTCGTTTCCCGTCGATGAATTCGAACGCGAGCGCCGCCAGAAACTCGAAGGCCTTCGCATCGAACGCGCCACGCCCTCATTCCTCGCCACCGAGCGCCTGCGCCACGTGCTCTTCGGCAAGCATCCCTACGCCATCGTCGCCCCCACCGAAGCCCAGGTCGAAGCTTATCGCCACGAACAGCTCCCGGAGTTCTATCGCCACCATTATTCGCCCGCGAATGCGCTGCTCGTTGTCGTCGGTGATTTCTCGAGCGAGCCCATGCTCGAGCAGATCGAAAAAGTGTTCGGCGCGTGGAAGGCGCCCGCTCCCGCGCCGCTCGATTCACCCGCGCCCCCGCATCATTCCGGCCGCCACGTACATCTCGTGCATCTTCCGGGCGCGGTTCAATCGCAGGTGCTTGTCGGAAATCTCGGCATTACCCGCCGCGATCCCGATTGGTACCGCACCGTCCTCGCCAATTCGATTTACGGCGGCGCGTTTCATTCGCGCCTGGTCATCAATATCCGCGAACAGAAGGGCTACACCTACAGCCCTGGCAGCGGATTGAACGCGCTTCGTCAGTTCGGCTATTTCACCGTGCGCGCTGCTGTGCGCAATGAAGTCACCGCCGCCACTCTCACCGAAATCTTCTATGAAATGGACCGCATGCGTTCGCTGCCCGTCACGAACGAAGAGCTCGAAAGCGCTCGCAGCTATCTAAGCGGAGTCTTTTCTCTCGGCGTGGCTACTCAGGATGGTGTGCTCGGCCAGATTTCCGGCGTCTATCTCGATCGTCTGCCGGAAGACTATCTCGAAACCTATCGCGCCCGAATTCATGCGCTCACAGCGGACGACATTCTCTCCGCCGCGCGCCGCCACTTCGATTCGCCCAACGTGCAAATCGTTCTCGTCGGCGACCGCGCCCAGCTCGCTTCGCAAGCCGCCCTCTTCGGCGAAGTCACCGAATACGATGCCCAGGGAACACAAATCTAGCGACGAGCGCGAAGGCCCAGCACGCCGCGCTTTCTATCTGCTCGCCCTTCTTGTCATTGCCCTGCTCGCGGCAGGGAACTCGCTCGCGCAGAAGAAGCAGCCGCCCTCGACACCGGTCGATCTCAACACCGCCACGCCCGAACAGCTTCAGCAGGTCCCCGGAATCGGTCCGAGCACGGCGCAAGCAATCGTAAATTTCCGCCGCAAGAGCGGTCCTTTCCAGCGCGTCGAAGATCTGCTTGCCATCAAAGGTATTTCGAAATCTCGCCTGGAAAAAATGCGCCCCTACGTCACCGTCATTCCGCCGCCGAAAAGTCCGCAATAAGCGGCCATTTCGCGGAATGCGGATCTGTCCGAGCGTTAGTTATTCCCTTTTTTCGCCCGCACGGTTTTCTTCTGGGTTGGTGCGGCCGTTTTTGCCGATGTCGACGCCGCCGAAGGTGCCCCCGCGCCCGTGCTCAGCACGTGTTTCGTCAGATCCACCGTGAAGTAATCGAGGCTCGTCGCGGTTTTCGTCTGCTCGTTCACTCCCATCGAGTTGACCGCGATGGAATTTGCCGTCACCGTAACGCGCAAGTACCCGAACACATATTCGTTGAACGCCTCCAGCGTCAGGACGTTCCCTTTTCCGTCGTTTCCCGGAATTCCCACCTTCGCCGTCGCGCCTCCTTGTCCTTTCCTGAATCCTTCGAGGCCCAGATATCCGCCGTTGCCCGCGACCACGTAGGGAATCTGCCGCCCGTCCGTTTTCATCGTGCGCGTGTAGCGTTCGTAGAGATGCGCGTGCCCCGATAGCACCAGGTCCGGCCAAATGTCCGCCTTCACGCACTGCGCGTCGATTTGCGCCAGCATGTCCGGGCTTGGAAAATGTCCTACGCTTCCTGTAAACGGCGGATGATGGACGGCAAGGATCAGTGCGCGCAGGTCGCCCTTCTTCCGCTGAGTGACCGCAGCTTGCAGCTGCGCCAGCAAAAATGCCAGCTGCGCCGTTCCCGCCGCGCCGCCGCTGATCACCCCCGCCGTCTCGCCCGCGTTGGAGTAGAGTCCGATAATCTTCGCGAACGGCGCGTCCAGCGTGAAATACACTCCCGGCTGCGTCATGGTCGTGCGCGCGCATCCCTGCGCCGCCGAATCTTTCACCGGCTTCTTCGTGCAGAAGTTTTCGACGAAGGGTTGGAGAGAGAATTTCATCGGAACGCTCGGCGAGGTCACCGAATCGTGGTTCCCGGGAATCGCAAAGATCGGCGCATCGTAATCGCGATACGGATCGTAAAATTGGTCGAAGTAGTATTGCTCCTGCCCGAAAAAGTAAACCACGTCGCCCAGGTGATAAAGGAACGCCGGCTGCCCGCTCGTCAAATCTTTCCCCGCGAGATCAGCGGCCATCGCATCCGCCACCGCAAATTGATGCGACGGGACCTTCACCCCGCCGGTATCCCCGGCCGAATGGAACACGAGTTCGCCCGATTTCTGAATCTGGTTCGTAGCCGCGGTACCCAGCACTTCCTCGAGCGTCATCGCGAGCGGAGTGCTTGTGGGCGGCGGAATCCTCTCGATCACCGGAGGCGGCACCGGCACGCCCGCATCGGCATAAACATCCTGGGGATTGAAGGTGTCGAAGTTGTCCGGACTCGGATGCAAATCGCCAAACGCATAGCCCGTATTAGACATTACCTTCCTCCTTTTGATTCCGCGATAGCTCGAACCTATCCTGCTCCCGCCCGAGCCCGCTCTTTGGCTGGTTTCGAAACTCGAACACTGTACACTTATGCGTACATATATTCACTGAGTAACTATCATAGGAAGGAATCGAGCGCAGGACCGGCGGCCGCGCTTTGTTCTCCATCTCGTTTGACCATGCATTCCGTCCGGCATAAGATTACTCCGAAAATATCATTTGCCGAGTCTCAGGAGCTTCATGCTAACTAAGCGTCCCGGTTTCTTCGCAATCTTTGTCGGGCTCGGCCTCGCAGCGGCCGCTGCCGGAGTCCCGCTGATCAAGGCCAAGGGCGCTTTTGGCTTTACGCCTGGCCCCTCCGGGTATCATCTGCTCAAGAAAATCCCGCTCGGCGGCGAAGGCTTCTGGGACTACCTCACCTTCGATTCGCCCACGCGCCGCTTGTTCATCTCCCGCGCGACAAAAGTCCTCGTCCTCGACGTGGACTCCGGAAAAGTTGTCGGCGAAATTCCTGGCACCGAAGGCGTCCACGGCATCGCGCTCGCTCCTGAACTCGGCCGCGGCTTCACCTCCAACGGACGCGCCGGCACCATCACCATCTTCGATTTGAAAACTCTGCAAGTCATCGGCAGCGCCCAAGCCGGGACGAATCCCGACGCCATCGTTTACGATCCTGCATCCAAGCGCGTCTTCGCCATGAATGGCCGCAGCAAAAACTCCACCGCCATTGACGCCGCCACCGGAGCCGTCGCCGGAACGATCGCGCTCGACGGCAAGCCCGAATTCGCCGCCGCCGACGGCGTCGGCCACGTTTACGTGAACATCGAGGACAAAAGCGAAGAGCAAGTGATCGATTCGCAGAAGCTCATGGTGACGGCAACCTGGCCGCTCGCGCCTTGCGAGGAACCTTCCGGCCTCGCCATGGACATCGCGCATCGCCGCCTCTTCGCCGGCTGCGGCAACAACATGATGGCGGTGATAAATGCCGATTCAGGGAAGGTGATTGCCACGCCGACCATCGGCGAAGGCGTCGATGCCAACGCGTTCGACCCTGGAACCGGCTACGCGTTTGCATCGAACGGCGAGAGCGCCACGCTCACCGTCGTTCACGAAGATTCACCGGACAAATTCTCGGTGGTTGAAGATGTGCCCACGCAAGCGCACGCGCGCACCATGGCGCTCGACCCCAAGACGCATGAAGTTTTTCTGGTCACCGCGGAATTTGGTCCGGCGCCGGAGGCCACCAAGGACAACGCGCACCCGCGTCCGACCATGGTGAAGGATTCGTTCGTCGTTCTTGTTTTTGGGAAATAGCAGCGGCGGAAAATTCCTAAAAAATCTGGTGGCTCGATTTCGCGCCACCGGCCGCAAGCGGCACCTGGTCGGCAATCTCGAGACCGTAGCCTTCGAGCGCGACCACTTTGCGCGGATGGTTCGTGAGGACGCGGATGCGCCGCAATCCTAGATCGATCAAAATCTGCGCGCCGATTCCGCTTTCGCGCTGCACCATCCGCTGGCGTCCCAGATCCTGATCCAGCTCCTCGCGCTGATGGAATCGAATGCGCGGCAGTTCGCCGCTCTTGCCTTCGCGTGAATCGATCTGAAATCCGCGCCCGGTGTGATGCAGGTAAACGAAAACTCCGCGTCCCGCCTTCGCAATAGCCTCGAGCGAGCGGTCAATGATGTCCTGGCAATCGCATGCGGTTGAGCCGAACACATCGCCGGTCAAGCAATGCGAATGGACGCGCACGAGCGGCGGCCCGCCCGCGCCGTCCCCAGGAAGCTCTCCGCGAACGAGCGCCACATGCAGTTCGTGGTCCGCGTCGCTCGAATACGCGATCATCCGGAAATTTCCGTGTCGCGTGGGGAGAATCGATTCCGCAATCCGCCGGACGTAGCGCTCGTGCTGCATGCGATAGCGGATCAGGTCGGCCACGGTCAGCAGTTTCATGCCGTGCGCGCGGCAAAATTCCAGCAGCTCCGGCGTGCGCGCCATGGTCCCGTCATCGTTCATGATTTCGCAAATCACGCCGGAATGATCGAGTCCCGCAATCCGCGCCAAATCCACGGACGCTTCGGTCTGTCCCGCGCGCACCAGCACGCCGCCGTTCCGCGCGCGCAACGTGTACACGTGTCCGGGCCGCGCCAAATCTTCCGGACGCGTGTTCGGATTCGTAGCCGTCAAAATCGTAGTGGCGCGGTCGGACGCGCTCGTCCCCGTAGTTGTTCCGCGCCGCGCGTCGATGGGCTCGCAGAAGGGCGTGCCGAACGCGGACGTGTTTCGCGGCGTGATCGCCGCCAGGTTCAGCGCGTCGCAGCGCTGCTCCGTAAGCGCCAGGCAAATCAGCCCGCGCCCGTATTTCGCCATGAAGTTGATGGCCTCAGGCGTTACTTTTTCCGCGGCCATCGCCAGGTCGCCTTCATTCTCGCGGTCTTCGTCGTCCACGAGCACAATCATGCGTCCGGCGCGAATGTCTTCCAGCGCTTCTTCCACGGTCGCAAACGGCAATTGTTTTTCACTCATCTGAATTCACTCGTCTCTCCGGTCAACTATACCGGAGGCCGCGGCGGGCGGCAAGAAAGTGCGCCGGGCGCCTGATTTCAAGTCTCCGGAATTTTGGCGATTAGAACGGGTCGCCGTCGTTTGTTTTCTGTGAGTTAGGTGGGGTTCTAATATTTGAGTTTGGCGATCAGAACAAGGAAGTGGCGAGTGACGAGTGGTTAGTGGCGAGTGCAGAAGCCGCGACCCACAAGGACTACCGCTCGCCGGCTCGGCGTGCGATTTTTCTTTTCGGCGGCGTGTACTGGGCGACCCGGGCTTCGAAGGCAACGGAGGCTCGTGCCTGACGATTACGACGCGCCGGGTGGGAGGCTTGATCCACTGTCCATCGTCGTTGATGGTTGCGTAGAGGCGAGCGGCGCTGATTACGGCGTTGGCCGTGACCTTGACGCTCTCGGCTCGTTCGAGAAGGGGTTCCAGCACCATGCGGAGATTGGCCCTGCGGCGGGCGAAAATTCCGGTGGCATGGACGTGGCGGTAGATGGAGGAGTGGTCGGCGATGCCGTATTCCTTGGCGAGAGCGTCAGGGCTGCGCCAGCAGAGGAAGCCGTGCTCGATGGCCTCGCGTTCGGGGTGCTGGCAGACATTGCACTTGCGCGTGTGCCGCGCGACGGCCGGCCGGTTCCTGCGTTTTGCGGCGGGGTCCGGCGAAGTTTTCGCATTCGCATTTTGACGGGATAGCACGCTCTTCAATCCGAGCTTTCGTTGGATGATGTCGAGCGTGACCGCCGACCGTATAAGCTCTGCGTCGCCGTCCATGTTGCCTCCTTTGCGGGGCTCAATTCTGCCCCGACTGACGCTAGCAGATTTCGAATTCGATTTCTATTGTGGAAACTACGTACGGGAGTTAAATCGAAGAAAAGACGAGAGCTAGAGGCAAAGAATCTGTGTGTGGACGCGAGCGCGTCGGGAAACTGCGTAATTCTTTCCTTGAGAGCCTGGGCCCACCAGGTTATCTCTCGGCATGGTTGCGTTCCCGTAAGCCGGCTTCCGTTTCGCCAAGCAAGATCATTGCGTCTCCACGACGTCCATCGGTCTCAACTTCCGGATGGCCCGTGACCCGGAAGAGTCTCTTCAATCCGCATCGGCAAACTTCCCAGAACGGACTTCTGGACAACTTCACGTCTCGCTGGCCGAAAACCACGGATCGATCTAGTGCCGGCATTCGGACAACTTCCGCATAGCCCGACGTTCAGCAACTGTCCGCCAAAATACTCTCTCCTTGACCAACTAGGAGAGCTTTGTTAGTGTCTCTCCTAGACACACAAGGGGAGACCGTGGGCAAAGCGATTGAGTTGCTGCAAGGCACGCTGGACATGCTGATCCTCAAAGCTGTCTCACTTGGCCCATTGCATGGCTACGGGGTTCTGCTGCGCATTCAGCAAATCTCCAGCGAGCAGCTGGAGATTCAGCAAGGCTCGTTATATCCGGCGCTCTATCGGTTGGAACATCAGGGCTGGATCGCCAGCGAGTGGGGAGAATCGGACAACAACCGCAAAGCCAAGTTCTACAACCTGACCGCAACCGGGCGGCGCCAACTCCATTCGGAAACCGAAAAGTGGAACCGAATGGCGTCGTTGATCGCGAGTATTCTGCGAACTACTCCGGAGGAGATATGAATCTCGCTCGCTTCCGCTCCTGGTTGAAGTGGATGGTCGAGGGACAGCGGCTTGAAAGTGAAATGGAAACGGAAGTGCGTTTCCACATTGAGAGCCGCGCAGCGGACCTGGTTCGCAAAGGCTTTTCCCAGCAAGAAGCGATGCGACAGGCGAGGATTGAGTTCGGCGGAATCGAGTCTCACAAAGATGCCGTGCGGGCATCCCTGGGCGTGCGCTGGTGGGGTGAACTAGGTACGGACATGCGTCATGGATTGAGATTGTTGCGTAGGAATCCGGGCTTCACCGCGGTTGCGATTTTGACTCTGGCTCTCGGCGTGGGAGCCAACACGGCAATTTTCAGCATTGTAAATACCGTGTTGCTGCGCCCGCTTCCATTCCGCGACGCTGATCGTTTGGTACGAATCTACTTTAACGAGCCCGGCGTAGGATTACGGGATGTCAGGTTTTCCAAGCCCGAACTGGATGACCTGCAGACGCGAGCGGGTGTATTTGAAGATGTGACCCCGATCTTTGAGGGTAGCGAGAATTTGACCGGCGTCAAAAAGCCCGAGCGCGTCGAGGGGGTCAATACCAGTTTCGGGTACTTTTCCATGCTGGGTGTGATTCCGCAAATTGGACGGTTGTATGGTTCACAGGACTTCGCGCCTGGTTTCGCTCCACTGGCCGTAATCAGCGATGGCCTGTGGCGCCGTGCCTATGGCGCCGATCCAAATGTCCTCGGCCGTACCATCCGGATCGACAGTGATCCCCTCACAATTATTGGGGTTCTGCCACGCGGATTTCGCCATCCTGGACCGACGACTTCCGGTGACGCGGAAGTGTTTGGCGCCGGCGGATTCGTGGGAGAGCCCTTTCCCCCGCCAATCCGTGGTAACCGGGTTTTAATAAATGGAATCGGACGACTCAAGCCTGGCGTGACACTGGCGCAAGCTCAGGCCCGGCTCACTGCCATGGCCGCCGAACTGAGGCACGATTTTCCCACGGATTACTCGCCGCAGGCGCAATGGACAATTGAGATTCAACCATTGCAAGAAACTCTGGTGGGCAAGGTCCGGCCCATGCTGCTGGTGTTACTCGGTGCGGTAATCCTAATCGTTTTCATCGTATCGCTGAACATTGCCAATCTCCTCTTGGCGCGCGCTTCGGGGCGACAACAAGAGATGGCGGTGCGGTTAGCGCTGGGGGCGAGCCGCGGCCGCATGGTGCGCCAGATGCTGACCGAGTCCGTGCTGCTGTCGCTCATCGGCGGCGCCGCGGGAATCGCAACCGCGGTTGGTACTTTAGGCTTCATCCTGCGCTTTATGCCGTCGAACGTTCCCCGGCTCAACGAAGTACGAATCGACTGGGCGGTGCTGGCTTTCGCTCTACTGATTTCCATTCTCACCGGCTTGGTGTTTGGACTTGCTCCAGCGCTTCATTCGGCAAAAGTCGCTCTCTCCTCGGCCATTCGTGAAGGCGGTCGAGGGTCCGGCTACAGCACTACGACCGGCCGATTGCGGGATGTTCTAATCGTCTCGGAACTGGCGTTTGCCGTGGTACTGATGGTGGGAGCCGGCTTGCTGCTGCGTACGCTGCGGGATCTGTTGCAGGAAAACCCAGGCTTTAATCCAACTCAAGTTGTCACCGCAATTACGTGGCTAGGAAATCCCAACGATCCCAAGACGGATCCGTATCTCGGCATTCCTGGTAAGGCCGCCTTTGATCGTGAGTTGCTGCGGCGCATGAAGGCAATTCCGGGAGTGGAACTCGCCGCCATCACCTCATCTCTACCGACCACCAATAGCAACCCCAACGCGGTCGGTGGCTTAGCGATTGAACGCTTTGCGATTCAAGATAGACCGGTCGAGTCATCGCAGGATCTGCTCGCCGAGAGAATTCGGATAAGCCCCGATTATTTTAATGTGATGCAGGCGACGCTCGTACGCGGCCGCTCATTCACCGAGGGCGATGAAGACGGCAAACAGCCGGTGGCCATCATTGATGAAAGCACCGCTCGCAAGTATTGGCCGGATCGCGATCCGCTGGGCCGCCAAGTGCGGTTCGGAAAAGACCCCACCAAGGCATGGACGACCGTCGTGGGCATTATTGAGGATATCAAGAATGACGGTCTCGACATCGACGGCGTTCCCCACATCTACGTTTCGGTCTATCAAGACCCCAACAAGCAAGTGAGCGTGGTGTTGCGGACGTCTTTGCCCGCGGCCCTGCTCGAACCACAGATTCGGCATGAAATCGAGAGCATTGATCCCGACTTACCCGTATTCAATGTTGTCTCTATGGATGACATCCTTGATCGGTCACTCGCTTCACGCCGTTTTTCCGCCGACCTGGTGGGCGGGTTCGCCGGACTGGCCTTGCTTCTGGCCTCCATCGGAATTTATGGCTTGCTGGCCTATATGGTCAGCCAAAGATCGCGCGAGATCAGTATTCGCATGGCCTTGGGCGCGCGACGGGACGACATTTTGAGAATGTTCTTACGCAAGGGGGTCGCGCTTGCTGGCCTGGGCATCGTTGCCGGATTGGTCTGTTCTGCAGCCACTTCGTCCATGATGGCGAGTTTGCTCTATGGGGTGCGCCCCCATGATCCGGCTGTGTTTTTGATCGTTCCTCTGCTTTTGTTTGCCGTTGCCGTTCTCTCCAGCTACCTTCCGGCCCGGCGCGCGACCAAGGTGGACCCAATGATTGCCCTGCGCGAGTCATGAACTTCCTGGGTTTACGGCCCGTTCATAAGGACAGTCCTAGCTTCGCCTGGGCGTGTCTTCGCAGTTCATATTCACCCGTCACGGTCCGCTTTTCCCATTTCCAACTGAGGCTGGACAAGGTGAGCTACATTCGGTGTGTGTCGCGCAGCGGTATCGATTGCGGTTGCTATCTGCGCTTGAAGCGAGTACGGTCAAGGAGTCTCATTAGCATCCTGCCGTAAACATCCCAACAACCTACGGCTCCCTGCGAAATCAGACAGCGCTCGTCGCTGCGCCAAGGAGCTGCGTCCCATGGCAACACCAAAAGTCGTCCCTCGCCGTGTACCCACTACGAAGGTAGGAAGCGAGGGAGACGGAACCGGAAACCACGTCCGAAATCTGATATTGCTAGGCCTGCCCGCTGCTGAATACGACGAGGTATTTAAGAAGGCAGAGTTCGTCGAGCTGCCCACGCACTCTGTTTTGCACGAGGCAGGAGAGCGAATCAAATACGCGTACTTCGTTAACAGCGGCCTCGCCTCGGTCCTGAACGTGTTGTCGGACGGAAAAAGCGTGGAAGTAGGATTGGCCGGCAAAGAAGGTTTTGTCGGACTAGCGCTCGTGGTTGGATTCAGCACTGGTTCAACGCGCGTGGTGATGCAGGTTGCGGGAAGCGCCTATCGAATACCCGCGGCGGACTTCGTAAAAGCTCTGTCCCGCTGCACGAAGCTGGAAAAAAATCTGAATCGCTACGCACAGCAGCTGGGAATGCAAGCGACTCACGTGGCGGCCTGCAATCGATTGCACGAAGTGGACGAGAGGCTGGCGCGCTGGCTGCTGATGAGCCAGGACAGGCTGGGCGAGGACATCGTGCCTCTAACGCAGGAATTCCTCGCGCACATGCTTGGAACTCGAAGGGCCAGCGTGACGGTGGGCGCAGGCATTTTGCAAAAGGCGGGATTGATCACGTACAGCCGCGGCAGCGTGAAGATCGACGACCGAAGCGGACTCGAAGATGCCTCGTGCGAATGCTATGCCGCCATGAAAAGCCAATCAGAGAAGTGGGAAAACGAAGCGAAAAACAACGGTACGCCAGCGGACTGACAACCCGCGCCCTTCTGATTAGGATGCGCCTCCAGACGAGGTGATATGGGCGAGACTAACTGGCGGGAATTGTACACGGCCGCGGTTCTCGAAGTTGATCCAAACAAACTTGCGGACCGCGTCAAAGCGACAGAGCGGGCCGTTCGTGTACGCATCGCATCGCTCAAGGGCCAAATCTCCCAGGATGAGCGATCGGCGATGCAAGACGCGCTCACCAATCTGAGCGTCTTGAAACACGAGTGAGAACGCTCGAAAGTCCCCGAACTTAATCACCGCAAATCCCTTTAGCTCGTGACCCTTTATACAGCATCGACGGTATGGTGAGACGCGCGGGCTCTTTGTTACGCTCTCATACGTAACCCGGGTGCCTTCCAGCGCTATTGGTTCTCACCCTGCGATGTAGGCCCGGACATGACCAACTGCGTTCTGATTGTTGATGACAATGCAACCGTGCGGGCGCAGATTCGGGCTCAGTTGGAAGCTTCAGGACTCGAAGTCTGCGGGGAAGCCGTGGACGGGCTCGACGCCCTCGAAAAAGCTCCGCTCTTGAAACCCGACCTGATCATTCTGGATCTTTCCATGCCGCGCATGAATGGGATAGAAGCGGCCCGTTTACTGAGCCGGTCTTGCCCGAGCGTACCAATCATTTTGTACACACTGCATGCGGCTGTGCTTCGCTTAGAACCAACTCTGCCCGAGGGCGTCACGGAAGTAGTGTCAAAGAGCGAAAATCTGCTGGAGCGCGTTCTGGCCCGCGTTAATTGAAGGCGTGGAGGCTGGAGCGGTTCTCTTTGAAATAGAAGGTTACGCGGGCCGCTCGAGCGCGGCCCGCGTTTGTCTAGGTATGTTTCAATTGCGGTTGCGATGCAGCTCGGAAGCTACTTGCGACCGCCGGAAATCTTGTTGAGTTCCTCATCCAATGGCTTAGCGCCCGATGGGGGAGCTTGTCCACCTTCAACGATGTCGTGCGCGCTGATCGATTTGCCATACAGAGCTTTGTTGGCATCATCGTCAGAGTCCATCGAAGCGCCCACCAGGGATACGCCGGCAAAGAGTCCCTTGGTGCGCGAGTAGGTGAGAACGTCCACTTTCATGGAAGCGGCATTGTAACCGACTGCCGAAGTTCCCGTGGGACCGGCAGCGGCGGCGGCATCTGCTCCGAGCTTGGTCTTCCCGTTCAGGATCTGCTCTGCGCCGTGTTTGTTCATGACCACGAGCACAAAATCAGTCGCGGTGGAGCCGAGTTGAACGCCGATGCTGGCCTGGTCGAGCCGGTACATTGCAGGAGTGCCCCAGCCGCCATTCATGTCGGCGCCGGTGCGGCAAACGAGTACGCCGCGTCCGTAACTGCCGCCGATACCGATCGCTACTTTTTTGACGCTAGGAAACACGACGACGCAATCTGCCTGGTCGAGGATGCTTGTGGGCAGGCCCTTGTCGCCTCCCAGGATTTCACGTAGTACGGTGGCCGAATTCGCTATCCGCTCTTCTTCCTTCTTCTGAGCAAATAGAGGCGAAGCAACCGCTAAACAAAGCGCGAACACAATCAGGTTTTTTTTCACTTTTCGTCCTCTTTTATTGGAATCCGAACTAGGTTCTGGGCCGAAGCTGGGCTGTACTGGCAGACCCAGGACTTCCAAAGCAGGCGCCATTGTACACCAGTTTCGGCGGTTTTGGGGCTTGGAAGGGGCTGGCCGAGGGCTCCTTCAAGGCCTTTCTCAGACGGGGCTTACGTCGTTAACGGTGACTACGCCGACCAGGGACTTGGAATGCGCCAGCTTTTTGGCCTTGGGAGCCGGAGTTTTCGTCGCTTTCTTCGCGGGCTTGGCAGTTATCTTCACGTGGCCCTCCTGGCTGGCGCTACTTGCGATAAATTACGCCGTTTTTCATCACGAATCCAACTTTTTGGAGCGCGGTTATGTCCTCGAGCGGATTGCCGGGGACGGCGACGATGTCGGCGAAGTAGCCGGGCTTCAGCGCGCCGATTTGTTTCTCCCAGCCGAGCAATTTCGCGCCGTTGAGCGTGCCGGCCTGGAGCGCGGCGAGCGGCGACATTCCGAATTTCACCATCAGGACATATTCGCGAGCCTGCGTGCCGTGCGGGAACGGGCCGACGTCAGAGCCTATGGCCATGGGCACGCCGACGGCGAGCTGCTTTTTGAATTCCTGCGCGTGCAGGTCGAGCATTTGATGTTCGCGCGCGGCTGCCGCGGGAGATGCGGCGTGGTCGGCGAAATACTCGAAGATGGTGAAGGTGGGCACGGCGAAGATTTGCTTTTCGCGCATGATGCGCATGGTCTCGTCGCTGAGCTGCAGGGCGTGGTCGATGGACGCGACGCCGGCGCGCGCGGCGTAAAGCGTGCCGGGCTCGCCCATGGCGTGCACTGCGACGCGATGCCCGGTGCGCGCGGCTTCGTGCACGGCGGCGGTGAGTTCCTCTTCGGAGTACTGGTAAGGCGTGGAGAAGTGGCCATCGACGATCTTGTCCGCGCCGGTCTCGTAAATTTTGATGAAGTCGGCGCCTTCCTTGAGCTGGCCGCGAATCACGGTGACGAGTTCGGCGGCGCCGTTGGCATACGTCGCGTTCGAAAGGACGTGCTGCGCCGGATTGAATCCATTAGCGTCTTCGTGGCCGCCGAGAATGTCCACGGCGTTGCCGCTGATGCGCAGGCGCGGCCCGGGAATCAAGCCCTGGTTGATTGCGTTGCGAACGGCAGTGTCGGCGGAGCCTGCGCCTTCGGTGCCCATGTCGCGCTCGGCGGTGAATCCGGCCATGAGGTCGTCGCGCGCGGCGATGGTGGCGAGGATGGTGCGCTCGGGCACGGATTCCTGGACGGTCTGCAAATCTTCGGCGCCCGGATGCAGGAAAAGATGAACGTGCGCGTCAATCAGGCCGGGGAGCAGAGTGGAGTCGCCGAGGTCGATGAATTCCGAGCCGTGCGGATGCGTGACCTGTGCGCCCGTTTCGACGATGAGATCGTCCTGCACTAAAATTTCACCGGGAGTGGTGAGGCGGCCGGATTCGACGTCGAGCAAGCGCGCGGCGTGGAGGACGATTGCTTTCGTCGCGGCGGACGGAGTTGTCGATTGCTGCTGCGCGGCACGTTTTGGCGGCGCGGCAGCGGCTGTGATGGCGACGATCGCAACAATTAGGACGCACAGCGACCCCTCGAAATTTGTTGCGATTAGAGCGCGCCGCCGTCGTTTGTTTTCTGTGAGTTGCGCCATTTTCTAATCCATGTTGTTGCGATTAGAACGCCTTCGCCGAACCCCGGCTTCGGCGGTCGAGATTGCCTTCATGACTGGAACGACCGCTTGCGCTTCCTTTTCTTCGCCGATGCTCGTCGTGCATCGTCACGCGGAAACACTAGCACGACATAAGCGCGAAGGCGAGGGGTTGGAGCCTGTGGACGCGAGGGTCTCAGCGGCCGAACGAGCGTGTGACGCTAATGGCCCGAGTGCGTGACGGGGCGGGGCACGACGATGATGTAGGCGTCGGGCTGGCCCGCGCGTATCAGGCGCGGCATGTTCGCGGCAGGCGGAGGCGAGCCGATGTTTTTATCCGTGTCGTAGGGAGCGTAGAACATCACATGAGACGCGGACAATCGAACGCGTGAAAGAGTGGAAGCTCACACGCCGGGACCGCGAAGCGTTCGTGAACGCGCTACTGAAGGCGCCCGCTCCGAGCGCACGCATGAGAGGTGCTGTGAAACGCTATAAGAGCCGTGTGACCCCGGCGTGAGAGAGAAAAGGAATCTTCCTGTCGCGTCGTACTAGCCGCCGTTGTACCGCGCACCGTTGTGCCGCGCTGAAGGCCGCGGCGCTACATTTAAATCTTAAAAACCAATGGGCCGGGTCCGGTGTAGGTTTTTATGTAGCGCCGCGGCTTTTAGCGCGGCAGATTTGCATCTGTCTCGCGATCAGCGGGCGCGGCAGACTTCCATGGCGGCACCCAACCAGCGATCGTGGAAGACTTGAGCAGCCTCGAACCCAACTGTGTGAAAGATCCCAGAAACGGGTAATCTGCCGGCGCTCGGCACATGCCCGCGCGGACCGGATTTAACCAGATGTACCAGGCAACATGGTCAGCCGAATCAGCGTTGCGCAGGGCACGATCGTAATACTTGAATTGCCAGAGGCGGCGATGCGTTCTGCGCGCGAACTCGACCGCGGTTTCCTGTTTGAAAGTTTCGATAAATTTGATGAGGTTGCTGGATTCAGCTGCTGCTGCCGCCAAAATATGGAGGTGATCGGGCATGACGCAATAGGCGTGGATAAAAAACTCGCAATCCGTGGCGTATTTGCGGAGCCGGTCAACGATCCATTGCGCGATCCGCGGGTTTGCGCCGAGAGGGCGGCGGCTGTCGAAGCAGAGCGTGACGAAGTACAGCCGCCGACCGCGATAATTTCCGGCTTGCAAGCGGATGTTCTTGCGCCGAAAATCAACGGATTTTGACACGCCACGTGTATATCAGCAGAGAAAATATGATGCAAGGCTAAGCATGCCGCGCTGAAGGCCGCGCAGGTTAAGTGCTCCCAGAATTTCGCTCAGTTGGGTTCGAAGGTCGTGAATTCCTTCGCTGTTACGGAGTCGATGTCGCCGGGGAAATCTGCCGCGCTGAAGGCCGCGGCGCTACATTTAAACCTGAAAAAAAAGGGCGGCCCGATTGCGTTGGACCGCCCTTTGAACCGGCACCCGAAACTTCGGGGGCGATTTAGTACATGCCGCCCATACCGCCGCCGCCGGGCATACCGCCACCGCCGCCTGCGCCAGCGCCCTTCTTGTCGTCTTCCTTGATGTCCGCCACCAGAGCTTCGGTGGTGAGCATGAGGCCGGCGATGGAAGCGGCGTTTTGCAGTGCGAGACGAGTGACCTTGGCCGGGTCGATTACGCCAGCCTTGACCAGGTCGCCGTACTCGCCGGTGTCGGCGTTGAAGCCGAAGTTGTCGTCCTTGGAATCACGGATGCGGCCGACGACCACAGCGCCTTCGTGTCCGGCGTTGTGAACGATCTGGCGCATGGGCTCTTCCAGGGCGCGCTTCACGATGTTGACGCCGATGGCTTCGTCATCGTGGAGCTTGAGCTTTTCGAGAGCCGAGATGCAGCGAACCAGCGCTACGCCGCCGCCGGGAACAATGCCTTCCTCGACAGCCGCGCGCGTGGCGTGCATGGCGTCCTCGACGCGAGCCTTCTTTTCCTTCAGCTCGGTCTCGGTAGCTGCGCCGACTTTAATCACGGCGACGCCGCCCACCAGCTTGGCCAAACGCTCCTGCAGCTTCTCACGGTCGTAGTCCGACGTGGTGTCTTCCACCTGCGTGCGGATCTGGCGAACACGGCCTTCGATTTCGCTGGCCTTGCCGCCGCCTTCTACGATGGTGGTGTTGTCCTTGTCGATGGTGATCTTCTTGGCGCGGCCGAGGTCTTCGACCTTCACGTTCTCGAGCTTGATCCCGAGATCTTCCGTGATGGCCTTGCCACCGGTCAGCGTGGCGATATCCTCGAGCATGGCCTTGCGGCGATCGCCGAAGCCGGGAGCCTTCACCGCAGCGCACTGCAAAGTGCCGCGGAGCTTGTTGACCACGAGGGTTGCGAGCGCTTCGCCCTCAACGTCCTCTGCGATGATCAAAAGCGGCTTGCCCATCTTGGCAATCTGTTCGAGAAGGGGAAGCAGGTCCTTCATCGAGCTGATTTTCTTTTCGTGGATGAGGATGCGAACGTCTTCGAGAGCGCATTCCATGCGTTCGGGGTCGGTGACGAAGTAAGGCGAGAGGTAGCCGCGGTCGAACTGCATTCCTTCGACCACTTCGAGCGTCGTTTCCATCGTCTTGGATTCTTCAACGGTGATGACGCCGTCCTTGCCTACTTTCTTCATCGCTTCGGCAATGATTCCGCCGATGTGCTTGTCGTTGTTGGCGCTGATCGTGCCGACTTGCGCGATCATGTCGCCCTTAACGTCCTTGTGGAACTTCTTGATTTCCTCGACGGCGACTTCCACGGCCTTTTCGATGCCGCGCTTGAGTGCCATCGGGCTGGCGCCGGCCGCGACCGTCTTCACGCCTTCGCGGAAGATGGCTTGTGCCAGCACGGTTGCTGTGGTGGTGCCGTCGCCGGCCACGTCGGAAGTCTTGGAAGCGACCTCGCGGACCATTTGCGCGCCCATGTTTTCGAGCGGATCCTGCAGCTCGATTTCTTTTGCAACGGTGACGCCGTCCTTGGTGATGATCGGCGCACCAAACTTCTTTTCGATCACCGCGTTGCGACCCTTGGGGCCCAAGGTGATCTTCACGGCATCGGCCAGCTGGTTGACGCCGCGCAGGATGGCCTGGCGTGAATTCTCACCAGTCACTATTTGCTTTGCCATAATTCTAATTCCTCCTAAGATTTATTCGGTTGAGTGTTATCCGGCTGGCCTACGCCTCGTCTGAATGGAGGCAGAGGTTGCGCCGGGAAGTTACTTTTTGCCGCCAGCCGCTTTGGCCTGGCCGCCGATCTTGGCGAGGATTTCGTCTTCCTTCATAATCATGTATTCCTCGTCGTCGATCTTGATGTCATTGCCGCTGTATTTGCCGAACAGGATTTTGTCCCCCGGCTTCACGTCGAGCGGGATACGGGCGCCCTTTTCGATGCGGCCTGCTCCCACGGCAATCACTTCACCTTCTTGTGGTTTCTCTTTGGCCGAGTCGGGGATGATAATGCCGCCCTTCACGGTCTCTTTCTCTTCCAGCCGCCGCACAAGCACGCGGTCGTGTAGCGGTGTGATGTTCACAGCCATTTGTGCAATTCCTCCGGTTGAGATCTTGGTAACGCGAGGGAGAAGGGCTGATGGAAGGTCCCCTTAGCACTCCTCTCAGGCGAGTGCTAATATAGCACGCGGGAGGTTTGTGTCAAGGACTAAACTTGACAATTTAGCACTCACATATCGTTGTGGCAGTGGTCAACGCTGTAAAGGTCTTAGGTTCATGCTCATACGCGTATCTCCAGTCCATACTTCATTTGGGAATTCTGAGCCAAACTCTCGCGAAACCAGAATGGCGGGCGCGAAGCGCGCCGCGGGCTTCCAGATGAATTGGAGGCTGCCCGCAACTCTGCTGGCGCCGGCGTTTCTGCTGGCGCTAATATGCTCCGGTGAAAGGCAAGCTGCAAATTGCGGGGTTCGTGCTTGCAGGCGGGAACAGTACGCGGATGGGCCGCGATAAGGCTCTGCTCGAGCTCGACGGCGTTTCACTTGTGGAGCGCACGGCGCGGCTCGCGGAGTTGGTCGCGGGCAGCGCGACGGTCATCGGGGCAAACGAGGCGTACATTGCGCTGGGGCTGTCAGTCGCGGCGGATGATTGGCCGGGGAGCGGTCCGCTGGGAGGGATTGCGACGGCGCTGCGAGTGTCTGATGCGCCGTGGAATTTGGTCATCGCGTGCGACCTGCCTTACTTGACGAAAGCGTGGCTCGAATTCCTGGTTGAGAGCGCGGTGGGGGCCGCGGACGGAGTTGGCGCGATCGTTCCGATGAACGAGCGTGGAGCGGAGCCGCTCTGCGCCATGTATGCCAAAGAGGGGGAAACGGCGATACGAGCGGCGCTCGAAGGAGGCACGCGGAAAGTGACGGACGGTCTGGCAAGCTTGCGCGTGAAATATTTGGAACCCGCCGAATGGAAAGGCTTTGATTCCGAAGGGCTCCTATTCAAGAATATGAACTCGCCGGAGGATTACGAAGAGGCCCAGAGGCGGATCGGCGGGCGCGAAAAGCGATGAGCGAACATTACTTCGAATTCCGGAACGTATCGAAATCGTTCGACGAGAATGACGTGCTGAGGGACGTCAGCTTTTTCGTCAACCACGGCGAGACGGCTGTAATCATGGGCCGCAGCGGAGTGGGGAAGTCTGTGTCGCTGAAACTTCTGCTGGGATTTTTGCGGCCGGATGAAGGAAGCATCATTGTGGCGGGGCAGGACGTGACGAAGTGGACGGAGGAGCAATTTGCGGAGATTCGCAGGCGGGTGACGATGGTGTTTCAGTCGGGCGCGCTTTTCGATTCACTCACGGTGGAGGAAAACGTGGCGTTTCCACTGGAGACGCGCGGCGATTTACAAGATAAAGAAAAGGCAGCAGAGACGGTGAGCGAGCTTTTAAAGATGCTGGAAGTTTCCGAATTTGCGGACCGTTTGCCGTCAGACCTGAGCACGGGGATGAAACGGTCGGTGGCAATTGCCAGGGCGCTGGCGGAAAATCCGGATGCGGTTTTGTACGACGAGCCGACGACGATGGTGGATCCGATTATGGCCGCGCATATGGGCGATCTGATCGTGAAGCTGAAGGCGAAATTCCAGAAGACTTCGATTGTGGTGACACACGATACGCACCTCGCAAAGAAACTAGCGGACCGCTTGATATTTCTGGTGGAGGGCCGCGTGGCGTTTTTCGGCACGTGGGCTGAACTCGAAAAAACAAAAGATCCATTCCTGCGAAATTTTCTGGCGCAAGATGAAATGATCCCCGCTCTGGACGCCACGGCGTGAGCGAGCCCGCCTCACTGGACACGAAGCCGAAACTTCCTCGGGTAATGGGTTTTTGGGACGTCCTGCTATTCAATATCGTGACGGTGCTGGGGCCGCGATGGATTGCGGCGGCGGCGCACAACGGCACTTCGTCCATGAGCCTTTGGGTGCTTGCCGCGTTTTTGTTTTTCGTGCCGACGGCGCTGGTGATTGCCGAACTTTCCACACGTTTTCCCGAAGAGGGCGGGTTGTACGCGTGGTCGAAAGACGCCTTCGGAGAATTTCACGGATTCGTGGCGGGCTGGACGTACTGGATCTATACGTTTTTCTATTTTCCCGCGCTTTTATTCGCGAGCGCGGCGATGGCGGCTTACATCGGGGGAATCGGGTACGCTCCGCTGGCGCAGAATCGGTCGTTCCTGCTGGCGGGGTCGTTCGCGCTGTTTTTCGTCGCTGTTTTCATGAACATCATCGGACTGCGTGTGGGGAAATGGCTGCAGAATGCGGGCGGCGTGGGCACGTATCGTTCCGCTGGTGATGCTGATTGTTGCGGCGGCGTGCGTGTGGTACCGCTACGGATCGGTGACGCATTTCACATGGAGCAACATGCGGCCGCATTGGAATTGGGACACGGTGAATTTCTGGCCGCAGATCGCGTTCGCGTTTGGCGGGCTCGAGCTGGTGTCTTCCATGAGCGAGGAAGTGCAGCGATCCGCGGAAGACGTTTCCGCGGGCGATTCTGGGATCGGGCATCGTGATCGCGGTGATCTACATTGCGGGAACGATTGCGGTGCTGTCACTGATGAGCAGCGTGAATGTGGACCCCAAGAGCGGCGTGTTTCAGGCGCTGACGATTGCTTCGGCCACGTTGAAGATCACGGCGCTGGGGATCATCGCGGCGATACTGGTGACGGTGGGAAACGCAGGAGGGGTGGGTTCGACGGTGGCGGGAATCTCGCGCGTGCCGTTTGCCGTGGGCGTGGACCGCTACTTGCCGCGCGCGTTCGCGAAAATTCATCCCAAGTGGCAGACGCCGTAGGTTTCGATTCTGGTGCAGGCCGGTATTTCCGGCGCGATTCTGCTTTTGAGCCAGATCAGCGAGACGACCGTGAGCGCGTATCAATTCTGGTGGACGCCACGAACATTCTTTATTTCATTCCGTTCCTCTATATGTATGCGGCGGTGATCAAGCTTTACTACCGGCCGGACCGGGAACATTCGACGGCGGCACTGATTCCCGGAGGAAAATTCGGCGTGTGGCTCGCGGGCGGCATGGGATTTGTGGTCGTGCTCGGAAGCATCATCCTTTCGTTGATTCCGCCGGGCGAGACGGCGAACAAATGGGCGTTCGAAGTGAAACTGATTGGCGGGACCGGGTTCAGTCTTCTGCTCGGCGTGATGCTTTTTTTGCGCGGCGCGCGGACGAAGACGCGAGAAGAAGGCGGGCGGTAAATTTCCGCTTTAGCGCACGGCGCGATTTTGGGTGGACTGCTTGGTGGCGAGAGAAGCGCGGCTCGATCGCGAGCGATTCTGTGGCGCCTTTTTGTGAGACTCGCGCGGCGACGTATTCGCCGAGTGATGGTCCGTGTTTGAAGCCGTGGCCGGAACCGCCGCCTACGAGCCACACGTTGTCGAACGACGGATGCTTGTCGATCAGAAAATCCCCAGTGGAAGTGTTCTCATACTGGCAGACGCGCGTTTCGATTATGGGCGCGTTTTTGAGGGCAGGGAAGCGCCGCGCGACGTATTTGTGCGCTGCCGCAATCGCTTCCGGAGTGGCGATACGGGATTGCGTGTCGGGATCCACTTTCGGGCCGTGGCGGTCGAAGGCGATTTTGAAGCCGCGGCTTTCGATGTCGGGCAGACCGTAAAACTCGTCCTTCAAATGCATCCAGGTGGGCATGGCGGGCGCTGAAAATTGCGCGTTGCCCGGGGGCACGCCGAAGAAAAAAATCTCCTGGCGGGAGGGGAAGATGCGGTCGCCGAGCAAATCGGGGAAAACTTTAGGCAGCCAGGGGCCGCAGACGAAAACGAAAGTGTTTGCGGAAATCGTGCGGCCGCTCAGGGTCTTTGCCTCGGCCAAGCGTCCGGCGCCCGCGGGCGAAAGAATTTCTTCGCAGACATAATCCACGCCGATTTTTTGCGCTTGCTCGACGACGACCTGGACGGCGCGTCGCGCGAGGAGTACTCCGCTCTCGGGCTCGAAGAATCCCCACTCGGCGTCCTCGAAGGAAATTTGAGGGAAGCGGCGGCGGAGTTCGTCCGGCTTGAGCTCTTCAAATCTTGCGCCGACCGCGCGCATGGTGTGGATGCAATCAAGCGCATAGGCATTTTCGGGTTGCGAAATCCAGAGGACGCCGGTGCGTTGAAATAGGTGCGGCTGGCCGGCTTGCGCGAAAAGCTGTTGCCAGAGAGGCAGTGCGTGGAAAGACCAGCGCGTGTAGATTGCGTCAGGGCCATACCCCATGCGGATGATGCGGGATTCGCCGCCGGAGCTGGCGCGGGCGTTGGCCGGGCCGTAGGCGTCGATCAGAAGCACGCGCGCGCCGGATTTTTGCAGGCAATAGGCGGTCCAGGAGCCGAAGACACCGGCACCGATTACAGCCACGTCGTACGATTTGTTGTTACTCCGATTCATTTGTGAAATGTCGCCGGACGCAGGACTCCAAAAAACCTTCTTCGATCAGCTGGCCGATTGTGAGATGCGAAGTTGCGGGCGACTTTTGCGCTTTGAGCAGACCTTCAACGTATTTCGCGAGGATGTCGGTTTCGATATTCACGGCATCGCCGAAGGCCATGGCGCGCACATTTGTTTGCGCATAAGTGAAAGGGATGATGGCGATGTCGGCGATGCCTTCGCTCCAGCGAGCTACGGTGAGACTGATGCCGTCAATGGCGATGGAGCCTTTTTCGGCGACGTAGCGGCGCAGATCTTCGGGGACGCGCACGGAGAGCCACCAGTTTTCGCCTTCGGGCGCGAGGCGCGTGACGCGGCCGACGCCGTCCACATGGCCCTGAACGAAATGGCCGCCGAGGCGGGCGTGGGCCGCGAGAGGGCGTTCGAGATTCACGAGGTGGCCAGGTTTTTTTTCGCCGAAGGATGTGCGGCGGAGCGTTTCGCCGGAAAGGTCGGCGGAGAAATGGTCTTTGTCGAATTCGACGACGGTTAGGCAGCAGCCGTTGACGGAAATGCTGTCGCCGAGCTTCGTCTCCGCGGCGATTTCGCGCTGCGCCCGCAAGACTTACGCGGAGACGGCCGCCGTCCTTGCCGTGGTCGAGCGAATCAATTTTTCCGACGTGCTCGGTGATCCCTGTAAACATCGCGAAAATATCCTTCTACGACAAAATCGGGGCCGCATCGATTTGAGCGTCACATTCTTAAGCGTCGGGCGATTTGCGAAACCATTTGGCGGGGATGCACGCCATGGGCACGCCGCCGGTTCCCATGACCTTGGGAGCATAGAAGAGAATCATTTTGTCCACAATTCCAGCTTGCGAGCGCGGCGCCATTTAGCTCGGCGCCGGCTTCGAGCAAGACGTTTAGCATCTGGCGGCGGCCAAGCTCGCGGAGGACAGAGTGTAAGTCCACATGGCCGCGACGTGAGCGAACCTGAAAAACTTCGACGCCCGCGCGCGTGACAGCTCGCGCTTTGCGAGAATCAGTTCGCTGCGTGGTGAAGACCACGACATCGTTTTTCGCGGATTTCACGAGCTTGGAACGCAGCGGCATGCGCAGGCGCGAATCCACGATTGCGCGCAGCAGGGGCCTGCGGCGAGGTTTGCCCGTGCGATCGGACATTCGCGGGTCGTCGGCGAGGACGGTGCCGATGCCGGTGAGTAGCACGTCGGCTTGGTGGCGCAGACGCTGAACCTCGGCGAGTGATTCGGGCGAGGTAAGCCAGGTAGTCGTGCCAGCGCGAGAGGCAATTTGGCCGTCGAGAGTGAGCGCGGTTTTCAGGGTCACGAAGGGAAGGCCGGTGCGAATCCATTTCGCGAAGTCTTCGTTAGTATCGCTGCGCCTCATTTTCGCAAAGGCTCTCGGTCACTTGAATTCCTGCGCGGCGAAGCTGCGCGAAGCCCCGGCCTGCAACCTTGGGATTCGGATCGCGCATGGCGGCGACAACGCGCTTCACGCCGGCGGCGATGATCGCTTTCGTGCACGGGCCGGTGCGGCCGGTGGTGCAACATGGTTCGAGCGTGACGTAGAGCGTGGCGCCGCGGGCTTTCGTCCCGGCTTTGCGCAGCGCGACGATTTCGGCGTGGTCGCGTTTATCGTAATCGTGAAAGCCTTCGCCGATGACGCGGTCACTTTTCACGAGCACGGCGCCGACCATTGGATTCGGATGCGCGAGCGCCACGCCGCGCAGAGCGAGCGCGAGTCGCGCGCGACATGTGCAAGTTGTCCGCGTCGCTAGTCGAAGAGCGAATTGACATAGGTTTGCGCGTCGAAGGGGACGAGGTCGTCGATTTTTTCGCCGGTGCCGACGAAGCGGATGGGGAGATTGAGTTCGCGCGCAATGGCGACGACGATGCCGCCTTTGGCGGTGCCGTCGAGCTTGGTGAGCACGATGCCGGTGACGCCGGCGTGGCTCCAGAATTCGCGGGCCTGGTTCAGGCCGTTCTGGCCGGTGGTGGCGTCGAGGACGAGCAGGACATCGTGCGGCGCGCCGGGAACGATTTTCGCGGCGGTGCGTTTCATTTTTTCGAGCTCGGCCATGAGATTTGATTTGGTGTGCAGGCGGCCGGCGGTGTCCACGATTACGACGTCGGCGGAATGCGCGCGGGCGGCAGTGAGCGCGTCGAAAATCACGGCGGAGGGATCCGCGCCGGATTTTTGTTTTATGACTTCCACGCCGGAGCGGCGAGCCCAGACTTCGAGCTGTTCGATGGCGGCAGCGCGAAAAGTGTCCGCGGCGCAGAGGACCACGCTGGCGCCTTCTTTTTTCAGGCGATTGGCGAGCTTGCCGATGGTGGTGGTCTTGCCGGTGCCGTTGACGCCGACGACGAAGATCACGCGCGGCGCGACCTTGGCGAGATCAGCGGATGGGCCGGCGCCGTTTCCGTCTGCGTGCGCGGCTGGAGCTTGCAGAATTTTCACGATTTGGCGCTTGAGTTCCTTTTTTAGCTCGGAGGTTTCGGTGAGTTTGTGTTCGTTCACCTGCTGGCGCAACGCGGCGAGGACTTCTTTGGTGGTGCGCACGCCGATGTCGGCGCTGAGCAAGGCCGATTCGAGCTGCTTCAGCAATTCTGGATCGACGGGACGATTGCCGGTGAGAACTTTTTCGACCTGGGCGGCGAGCTCTGTCCGCGTTTTGCTGACGGAGTCTTTCAGTCGCTCGAGGAGTGTGGGTTCTGGCGGTCCGAAAAGAGTGATCATGTTCTTATAAGGGAAACTAGAGAATTCTATCAGACGGGGTGGAGCACGTCCGAAAAACGCTATGAGTTTTTGATCTCGGCCGCGAGCCCTTGGTAAGCCTCTGCAAAGTGAGAGTGCTCGGGCGCCAGAGGCGAAGCCCTTTCAAAAGCTTCGAGCGCTGCTTCCTTTTGCCCCTGCTTTTCCAGCACTAGGCCCAGGTTGTAGTGTGCTGGAGCATAGCGCCTATCCGAGTCCAAAGCCTTCTTGAAGGCGTCGATCGCTCCGTTAATATCACCTGTATCTCGCAAAGCAAGCCCTAGATTGTTATAAGCGGCAGGGAAAATTGGTTTTAGCCGAATGGCTTCCTCAAGCTCTCGTATCGCCTCGGCACTCCTTCCAGTCTTGCCGTACAGAACGCCGAGTTGATTGTGTACTCCAGCATCGCTGGGATCAATTTTGGCGGCCCGCAGAAACGAGCTTAAAGAAGACGAGAGTTCCCCAAGATTGTGAAGGAAAGCACCCAACTCCTTATGAGCGGGAAAAAATCGGGTTTCAAGCGAATGGATTCGCGGAAATGCTCGATCGCTTCCTCCTGCTTCCCGTTGTCGCCAAGAACTAATGCGAACTCATAGTGAGTGAAAGGATTTTCAGGCACGATCTGAAGGGCGAGCCGGAACTCGGAAATCGCTTCTTCAGCTTGGCCCTTGTCGTTTAGGAACATGCCGAGAAGATGATGACCGCCATTGTCAGCATTCGGCACATCACGCGCCAAGCCTTCACGCGCACAGGAGATTGCACCATCGACGTCGCCTCGACGCCAAAGTTCGGTAGCCCGTTGAAAATAATCCGCAGGTTCCACTTCGTCTGGCGGCCTCGAATAGAGTATAAGCAAGGATTTTCCATACTTTCTATCAAAGTTTGGAGGAGGCCCAAGCGGTTAGACTTCGACGAGGGCGGCGGTTAGGCGGACGCGGCCGGTGCTGACGGCGGATTCGAGGGCGGCGACTACTTTGGGGTCGAACTTGGAGATGGCGAGCGAGCGGATGCGGTCCATGGCGAATTCCAGGTCCATGGCGGATTGGTAGGGGCGGTTGGTGGTGATGGCGTCGAAGGTGTCGGCGACGGCGATGATGCGCGCCATCATGGGAATTTTTTCGCCGGGGAGGCCGTAGGGATAGCCGCCGCCGTCCATGCGCTCGTGGTGCAGCTCGATGCCGGGCAGCATTTCTTTCAGCTGCGCGACGGGACGCATGATGTTGGCGCCCTTCACGGGATGCTGCTTCATGAGGGTGAATTCTTCGTCGGTGAGCTTGCCGGGCTTTTTCAGGACGCGATCGTCCACGCCGATTTTGCCGACGTCGTGAAGGAGAGCGGAGATGCGCAGGCGGTCGAGCTCGCCAGCGTCGAGTCCAAGATTTTCACCGATGATCATGGAGTACTTGGCGACGCGGCCGGAATGGCCTCGAGTGTAGGGATCCTTTTCGTCGATGGCGGCTGCGAGCATGCGGATGGAGCCGAGGAACAGGTCGCGATTTTCGGCGGCGGCTTGCTTCAGGCGCTCGACGTATTGCTCGATGTCGCCGGCCATGTGGTTAAAAGTTTCGGCGAGCTCGCTGATCTCGGCGGCGCCTTCCACTACAACGCGCTCGTGGAATTCGGCGCGGCTGATGGCGCGTACGGAAAAGACCAGGCCGCGGATGGGGCGCGTGATGCCGACGGCGAAAAGATATCCGAAGAGCAGGGCCACGATGGTGACGCCAACAACGAAGCTCAAGGCTTGCTTGGTCAATTCCTGAACGCCGGCGTCGATGCGGGCTTCGCCGAGACTGCGTTGCGCGATAACGGCCCAGCGAAGCTCGGGGATGGTGCTGTAGGTGCCGATCATCTCAACCGGATGCTTTGGGTCACTGCCAGGCTCGGAGAAATGCATGGTTTCGGTAGCGCGCAATTCCTGCGGCAATTCTTCCAGATGCTTCACGACCGGCGAATTCGCCGAAACATCGCGGCCGGGAACCATGTCGCGCGTGTCGGGATGGGCGACGATGTGGCCGTGACCGTCAACGATGAATACGACGCGATCGCGCACGCTGGCGTCGCGAATGCGTGCAAGCAGCGTGTCAATGGAAACGACCGAGGCGAGCATTCCGGTGAATTGGCCGTCGGAAAAGAGCGGCACGGAGACGATGAGCGCGGGGCGATTGTCCTGACCCAGCGCGAAAGGCTCGCTGACGAAGTTGAGGCCCTGGATGCTGGCGGTGAAGGCGCGCTTCAAGGCGACTTCGACGAAGGGATCGCTATCGGCACGGAAACTGCCGGCGGAGGCCGATTGTCCCTTGGCCTGTTTATCGACGGCGGTGACGTAGAGGATGTTGCGATTGTTCTCAACGAAACTTTGCAGAAGGCGCGCGAGCTGAGGCGCGTGCGCGGGATCGTCCACATCGTGAATCCAGCCGGTGAGGGCGAAGACCTGGCGCTGGCTGAGAAGCTGCTGGCTGAGGCTTTGCTCGAACTGGAGCGTCTCGCTGGCGAGAGAACGAGTGATTTCGCTTTGCTGGACGCGCTCGGTGTCTTGCAGTTTTTCTTCGCTCAGGCGCAGCACTTGCCGGTGATAGAGCCACAAAGGAGTGACGCTGACGAGCAGCAGGGCGCCCAGCACGATCCAGAGGATGCGCAAGCGTCGCGTCGTGAACTGCGTGAGGGCTCGGATGGGCACAAGAATCCCGCAGATAAAATGCTATCGGACAGATACGCGGAGCACAACGGGACGAAGGTACTGGGTTGGCGTATAAGCCACTCAGCAATGGGCCCTTGGGCGTCGGGCGAGACGCCCAACAAACTAGGCCACTTACCGGGTGGCGTCACTTTGAGGAGCTTGCCTCCAGTTTTTTCAACTTCTCAATGGAAGAGTGGGTGTCGTCGGCATTCAGCTCAATCGACTTGCGATAATTCGCGATCGCGCCTTCCTTATCACCCGCTGCAGCCTGTGCGTCCGCCAAGCTGTCGTAGGTGTTCGACGATTTGGGGTACATCGCGACGTTGAGCTTGAACACTGCGATTGCTTGCGGAAACTTGGCGTTTCGCAGGAGGTCGTAGCCCCAGTGGTTCACTTCGCTCTCGTCGAGTTTGAAGGAGGGATCGGCCTTTTTGACCTTTTCGTAAGTCTCAACCGATTTCTCAAAGCCGTTACCTGCCAATTCGCGCGCAAAATCGGCGACATCGGGAGCGGGGTGAAGCGCAGCACGGGCATCTACCGTGAGCAAATGCGGGGGCACGGAGTTCTGCGCCGGTTCATTCTTTAAGAATTGGAGAGCTGCCGGATCATTCTTCAGATAAGCCTGGAGGAATTCGAGCGCATATCTAGCCATCCAGCTGTGACTCTGGCTGATCTCGGCCGCGGTGTAGTCTTTAAAGTCCCCGGCCTTGCGGAAACGGATGAAGAAGGAAGAGAAATCCTGGTGCTGCATGACGGAGAAGTTTACGAGATAGAAATCGCTATATTTCAGCTCGTTCAGAAAACTATACGAGACGTCAAACTTATACCTGTTCAGCTCTTCCAGCGGCCGATTGTGCGATGATAAATACAAGAACGGCACGGTGAGCTTATTCGGACTGACGTAGGTTGCTTCTTTGATCCGTTCGGGTGCGTACCGAATGGTGCCGTCAAGGCTCACGAGAGCTGAGATGCGGTCGTCCTTCATTCGGGCGAACACATTCGAAATACCGCCCCAGCTGAATCCCACGACGGCAATATGCGAGGTATCTGCTTCCGGGATTTTCTGCGCGTATCCAATCAAAAACTCGATATCACTCACCTGAGCTTCAATGCCTTCCGAGTCATAGGTCATGAGTCGAGAATGCGCGCCCATATCGGGGCTGGCGACAACGATGTAACCGTAGCTGGCGAGGAATTCGCACAGGTCAGAGTTTTCAAAGGCGCTGGCACTAAAGCTGGGGGCATACACGACGACCGGAAAGTGACCTGGTTGCGGCGACGCGTCGCGGAATGCTTTAGTCGATTGCACGCGCTCGCGGTCGTAATTGTCCAGGAGGCGCCGATCTTCGAGAACGGACTTGAGCTTGGCGGCCCGCTGCTGATCGTCCTGATTGAAATCCTCTTCGGTGGCGAACAGATCGAGGTAGCCGGAGTAAGCCATAGGTTCGGAAAGCTTGCCGGGTCGCGCTGGGTACCAAATGAGAGTTTGAATCGGACGGGCGCGCTCGCCTGTGACAGATTTGCCCTCAGCGTCCACTGCGGGCTTGTAAGAACGCGAGTAGTCGTACTGGAGAACGACGCGAAATCCGACGGGATTCGGTCCGAAGGGTACGTCGAACGTGAAATTCGATTTCTCCGCTGCCGCGCCTAACCAGGATGCGCACCACAAAAGTGCGACGAATATCGTGATCTTCTTCACCTTTTTCTCCTTTCGAAAGTGCGTGCGTTATTCATTTCGGAAAATTCAGCCGGTTCTCCTTTCCGGCGACGAGGCGCTCGATGTTGCCGCGATGCTTGGCGACGACGAGCATGGAGACGAACACGGTGCCGAGGGTGACGAATATGGGCGGTGCATGCTGCGGGGCGTAGAGGACGTATAAAAATATCGGGAGAGCGGCGGCTGCGACGATGGAGCCGAGCGAAGAGTAGCGCCAGAAGATCACGACCGCGAGCCACAGGAGCAGGGCAAATCCGACAGCTTGCGGACAGATGGGCAGGAAAACGCCCAGGCCGGTGGCAACGCCTTTGCCACCGCGGAACCCGAGCCAGATCGGGAACATATGGCCGATGACCGCGAGGATTGCGGCGACCATCATCCAGCGGATATTCGAGCCGGTCCAGCGCGCCGCGAGCCAGACGGCGAGGTAACCCTTGGCGGCGTCGAGCAGAAGCGTGAATATGCCGGCGACGAGGCCGGCGTTGCGCGTGACGTTGGCTGCGCCGATATTGCCGCTGCCTGAGGCGCGGATGTCGCCGCCGCCGCTGGCTTTGACGATGAGCAGGCCGAACGGAATCGAGCCGAGCAAATAAGCAACGAGAGGGATGAGCCAGGCTGCGTTAGCGTTCACTTTGCTCCTTCTGCACTTTGCTCCTTCTGCACAAAGGGAAATGTGGCGAGCCGCTTGTACTCCGCGCCGGAGGGTTTCAAGACGCTCTGGAAGAGATGAAATTCCGACTCGGTTGCCGAGCCGAAATCATACGACTTCAGGTGTTGCGCTGCACGCACTAGTGTGGTGAGACCTTCGTGAGAATTGAAACGCGCGAGGGTGAGATGAGGAGCGAAAGCGCGCGTCTCGCGCGGTATGCCGAGAGGCTCGAGGGCGCTTTCGACAGCGTCTGCGAGGCGCGCGAGGTTGGTAGTGGCTTCGATGCCGCACCAGATGACGCGTGGACGAAACTCATCGGGGAAAAATCCGAGGCCGCGAAACTGCAGCTGGACTGGCTCGGGCGAGTGAATTGCGGAGAGCGCGGCTTTCAATGGATCGAGTTTTTCTTCGCCGGTTTCACCGAGGAATTTCAGCGTGACGTGCATGCCCTCGGGGCGGACCCAGCGAGCGCTGGTGGATTCCGGTTTGAGGCGAGCGATTAATTCGCGAAGAGCGCGGCGCACCGCATCGGGAAAATCGAGCGCGATGAAGAGGCGCATGGCTCAGGTTCGTCCGTGAGCGGGAAACAGAAAATGCCGCCGGACGGTGTCGAGCGCGTGCTGCGTGGCCTGCAGGCGGATGCGCTCGCGGTCGCCGGGAAATCGGAAGGCGCGCTCGCGCGGGCCGCGCTCGTCCGCGATGCCGATGTGCACGAGGCCCACCGGTTTTTCGGGTGTTCCACCGCCTGGGCCGGCAATTCCGGTGACACCGATGCCCAAGGCCGCTCCGGTAAGTCTGCGGATGCCGTCGGCGAGAGCGAGGGCGACTTCGGAGCTGACCGCGCCTTTCGCTTCGATCAATTCAGCTGGAACGCTAACGAGCGAAGTCTTCAGTTCGTTGCTGTAGCAAACAACACCACCGAGAAAATAGGTGGAGCTGCCGGGGACGTTGGTGAGTCGCTCGGCGAGCATGCCTCCGGTGCAGCTTTCGGCGACGGCGATGGTGGCGCGGTTTTCGAGCAGTTCGCGTGCGACAACTTCTTCGAGTGATTCGCCCGTCGTGGAATAAAGATGCTCGCCAAGAGCCAGGGCCATGCGGCTGACGATTTCGTCGAGCAGCTTTTCCGCCTGCGCCGGATCGCGAGACCAAATGCGCGGGTGCAGCTGGATTCCGGTGGGGGCGGCGAGAATGGTGGTTTCCGTGTCGGGATACAACTCGTACAAAGGCCGGACGCGCTGCTCGACTTCGGATTCGGGCAAGCCGGTGATGCGCAGGTCGCGTGTATAAAGGCGCTCGCTGCTTCCGTGGCGCGCGAGGCGAGCGCGGACTTCGGATTCAAAGAGGCCTTTGAGCTCGGCCGGCGGGCCGGGAAGCAGGATGACGATGTGGCCTTCGGGCTCTAGCCACAGGCCGGGAGCGGTGCCGCGCGGATTCGGAAGGACGATGGCGCCCTCCGGGACCATGGCCTGGCGGGCGTTGATTTCCGGCATCGTGCGGGCGAAGCGGCGGAAGCGTTCTTGAATGCTGCGCAGAATTTCTTCATTCAAGCTTAGTTTTCGGCCAAGCAATTCGGCGACGGTTTCGCGCGTGAGGTCGTCGTCGGTGGGGCCCAGGCCGCCGGAAGCAATGATCAAATCGGAGCGGTCGAGCGCGTGGCGGAACGAGGAGCGCATTTCTTCGCGCGAGTCACCGACAACGGCTTTGTGGATGACGCGGATGCCGAGCTTGTTCAGCTCGTCGGTGAGATAGAGCGAATTCGTGTCGAGGCGGTAAGGCGTGAGCAGCTCCGAACCGATCGCAATGATTTCCGCGTTCATGGAGATGTTTTACTCGATGATGTTGGCGGGTGCAAGGACGACGGTTTGGATGACGGCGGAGACAGAACGCAAAGCAAACCCGCCCGCCTAAAGGCGGCCGCTACGAAGGCAAACCGGCCGCGTGGGACGCAATTGCGAGTCAGCGCCAGAAGCTGAGTAGGATCGCTAGCCGTTGAGAGGTAGGCCTTCGACGTCCCAGTCCAAGGAGTAGAGCGAACCACGGGGGCCGGCCGCTTCCGCCGTATTATTCGTCGTGATCAGGGCGCGATGCGAGGGCAGGAGCGCGATTCCTACGATATGGCTGCCGCTGACGACGAGATCGGCTTCCGCCTGGGGCGTGAGACGAACGATGCCACGTTTGCCGCGGAGCGATCCGGCGACGTACAGATTCCCGTAGCGATCGAAGGCGAGACCCTGGGGACGCCCGAGGCCGCGGAAAAACTCGCTGACTTCTCCGGCCGGATTGATGCGATAGACGCGATCGAAGCTGGAAGTGGTGGGGCCGGTGACGAAGAGTTCCCCGGCGGGGCTGAAAGCGAGATGGTAGGCGGACATGGACGGCTCGAGCGTGGCGAAGACGAAGATTTCGCGGTCGGGACTGATTTTGAAAATTGTGCCGCTGCGGTCGCCGACGTAGAGGCTGCCAGTTTTGTCAAACGCGATGCCGGTGGCGATGCCCATGCCTTCGATCCACTGCATGGAACGGCCGTCGGGCGAAACGCGATGCACGGTGCCGTCGTTGCGGCAGGAGACGAAGAGGTAGCCGTTGCGGTCAACGGCGAGGCCGGTGGGATTCATCATCTCAGTGATGAAAGGCTTGATGGTGTGATTCGAAGTGACCTTATAGAGCGAGACGGGGACTTTTTGGCCGCGCTGGCCGCTGAAGGTGACGTAGATGTTTCCTTCGGCGTCCACTGCCGGGCTGGCCACCGGATGCAAGTTATCGGCAAGCTGGATTCCCAGCGCCATGGGGAATGGCGCGCTTTCGACGCTGCCCATGCGCACGCGCACGGCGCCACCGGCGGCTCCGTCCGGTACGCGTGCGATCAGAAGATTTTCGGCGGCCATTACGAGGGTGCCCTCCGTCACGCCGAATTCCACCTGCGGACGGGTGTGGTTGCGCGTGCCGAAGCCGCTGCCGTGGATGGAGACCTCGCCACCCGGAAGAGCTGCGGCGGGTTTCACGCTTTCGATTCTTGGCGCGCCTGTCGATTTCAAAATGATTCAGCCTTTACGTGCGATGGCTACTGCGAAATTCCAAACCGCCGGCCTGCCCTTCGCTGGGCTCAGGGTAAAAAGGCCGCCGCTACGAAACCGTCGCTGCTCGGTCTAAAGGCCGAGAGCTCGCGCGAGCCACAGACCCAGGGCAGCGTAGATTCCGGCGACCCAATCATCGCACATGATACCCCAGCCGCCGGGCAATGACTCCGCTTGTCGCGCGGGAAAGGGCTTCCAAATGTCGAATACGCGAAAAAGTATAAAACCGAGCAGCAAGTATTTCCAGTTGAGCGCGCTTTGCGCTGTAATGAAACCAAGATCGGCGTGTTTGACTGGAGGCTGTATTCTCCACCATACAGGCAGCGCGCAACCCAGGAATAGAGCGAGGTGTTGGCCCGAAACTTCGTCGATGACAACGCGTTGCGGATCTTTTTCCGCCCAATATTGACCCGCGCGATACGCGCTCCATATTCCGATCGCGGCAACCAAAATCGCGAGAATGATCTGCGTGCACAAAAACGGGTCCCAATGCTGCATTGATGCGGGGACAAAATAGAATACGCCAACATTCGCTATAACAAGTGAAGCCCACCAAGGCACGAGCGCAAGCACAAGGCCTGCAAGGGAGCCAAAGGTGCCGGGGGCTTTCGGAAGATAGCCGAGGCCGGCGGCGGTGGCGATGAAGAGGGCGAAGCGCGGCTTGCGATCTGGCGATGCGTTCGTCTGAGATGGAGACGCGGGCTGCGCTGACGGACTGCTGTCCGGCGAGGCGGAGGAGGATTCAGTCTTCATCCTCATCCTTTTTCATCTCGCGCTCGAGGTTTTCGAACATGGATTCGTCGAATGCGGGCTTGCTGATGACGTATTTTTCGCTGGCCCAATTGCCGAGGTCGAGCAGCTTGCAGCGCTCGCTGCAGAACGGGAATTCGGCGTTGGAGTCCGAGTCGGTTGGTTTGCGGCAGATGGGGCAGCGCAATTTCATCGTGGTCTGAAGATTAGACTAACACGAATGGATTTGAAGAAAGAATCGCCCACCTACCCTAGGCGGCCTCACCGAAAAAAAGGACCGCCAACCTAAAGGTGGCCGCTACGAAACCTTGTCGCGTGGCGATGGTTATCGGGACGCGAGGATCGGGAAGAAAGTTTTTGAGGCCGGAATTTGGTGCGCGAGAGCGGGGGATTCGAATTCGATGACGCGGCCGATGAGGTCGTATTCCTTCGCGTCGGTGATCTCGATGGTGGCGAGGGTGCCGGGAGCGGGGAGATCGGCAGCGTCATTCACACCTTCGAATTCCGTGACGTAAACTTTGCCGTCGATTTCGGGCGCCATACCTTCGAGGCGCGCTTCCCAGATGAGATCGGTGTCCTTCGAGGGACCTTCGAGCATGACTTGCAGCTTTTGGCCGACGCGGCGTTTCAGATTGCGCGCAGAGATTTTTTTCTGGATGGACATCAGCGTATCGCGGCGGCGCGCGATTGTTTTCGCGCTGACTTTGTTTTCGAGAGCGAAACTTTGCGAGGTGTCTTCGTCGGAATAGGCGAAAACGCCCATCCAGTCGAATTCGGCGGCGCGGACGAAATCGCAGAGTTCGCGGAAATCGTTTTCGGTCTCGCCGGGGAAGCCGACGATGAAGGAAGTGCGAATCGAAAGTCCGGGGATCGCTTTGCGGGCTTTCTCCAGCATTTTCAGGAATGCGGCGCCACTTGAGCCACGCTTCATGCGCGCGAGAACGTTGCGGCTGGCGTGCTGCAATGGGACGTCGAGGTATTTCGCGAGGCGCGGATGCGCGGCGATGGTATCGAGCAGGCGGGGCGTGATGCGATTCGGATAGCAATAAAGGAAGCGCACCCAGTGCAGATCGTCCACTTGCGCGAGGCGTTCGAGGAGCGTGGCCAGGCCGTCGCGCAGGCCGAGATCTTCGCCGTAAAAAGTGGTGTCCTGGCCGATGAGAGAAATCTCGCGCACGCCCGCGGCGGCCAGATTTTCCGCTTCGCGCACGACCGATTCGAAGCGGCGGCTGCGGAATTTTCCGCGCAGCTGGGGGATGACGCAGAAGGTGCAAGGATGGTCGCAACCTTCGTTGATTTTGATGTAGGCGGTATGGCGCGGCGTGGCGAGAACGCGCGGCGTGAGGTCATGGTACAGATACGTCGGCAACTGCGCTGATGCGGTTTCGTTCGAGTTCGGGCGCAACTCGCCTTCGCAGGCTTCCAGGATTTTTTCGATTTCGCCGGTGCCGACGACGGCGTCCACTTCCGGGATTTGCTCGCGGATTTCGTTGCGATAGCGTTCGACCATGCAGCCGGCGACAATCAGCTTTTGCGCACGGCCGAATTTTTTGTACTCGGCCATTTCGAGGATGGATTGCACCGATTCCTGCTGCGCGGGCTCGATGAAGCTGCAGGTATTGACCACGAGAACGTCGGCTTCGCCTGCACGCGTGGTGATTTCGTAGCCTCCGCGCGCGAGAATGCCCATCATCACCTCGCTATCGACGAGGTTCTTGGGGCATCCCAGGCTGACAAATCCGACCTTCGGCATATCTGTGGAATCCTTCAGGCAGCTTGCAAACACATAATTCTATCATGGAGGGGAGTGTGCGAACGATGACCTTTAGATTCACCAAGCGAGCAGGCTTGCTAATTGAGAGTTTAGAGTCGATTATTCAGTTCAGTACTCCAAGAGAAGACTAATGACTTTCAGTTCCGGATTCGGATATACCGCTCTTTGTCTTACTGTCCCGCTGCTTTTCGCGGCATTTCTAACCATCGTTTGGATCGTGCGCGAAGTCTTTCCATCTATGGACGCGAAGGATCAAGCACTCGTTAGAGCATGGCTTTCCTCCGGCTTTAACCACTACCAATTCCCGATCGGCAGCGCCGTCGGCAGAGCGTGGAAACAGCATTATCGTCTATTCCCGGAGAGTCGCAAACACACGCTATTCGGGGGTCTATTGATAGCCGCCAGCCTATCCTTATTGGTGTGGCCGATTTGGTTTGTCTTGGTCCACCCGTAAGATCCTGCCTGCCAGTGCGCGTTGTTCACTCGCGCCACCCGCTCCCGGTTGCGCGTACAGAGTGTGAGCGATTCACACCGCTGCGCAACTCAAGTAACATCTCAGCCATGGAACTCAAGATATTGTTCAGCGAGGATCCTGCGTTCGTTCTGGAGAGCGCTGACGAGTTCCTTTCGTCGGAACCGGTTTTGCACAATCTGATTCTGTCGATTCTGCAAGCCCGCGTGGCGCTCGGCGATCCAGGCCGGTATTGGATCGCGTTTCGCGGGGAGAAAGCCGTCGGCGTGGTCGTTCAGTCACCTCTGGAATTTCCGGCGACTCTGACACCCATGGAACCGGGAGTGGTGCCGGCGATGGTGGATGCGATCGCGGAAGCCGGTGTGGCGCTCCCCGGCGTTAACGGGGACGCGGCGACCGCAGCCAGGTTCGCCGGGCAATGGAGCGAACGATGTAAGTCGGCAGCCATACCCTTCCAGGGGACGCGTCTTTACGAACTCCTGGAGCCGGGAGAACTTCCTCGTACCGAAGGTGAGCTGCGGCAGGCAGGTCCGAGCGATCGCGGTTTGATGATTCTGTGGACGCGCGCGTTTGAGAAGGAAATTGGTGAGTCGGCAAGCGATATCGAAGTACGCGTGGACCGAGGATTGGCTGCGGGACAGCTGTGGGTTTGGGATCAAAATGGAGAGACAAAGTCTATGGCCGTCAGCCGCGAGCCTGCGCGAGGCGTCGTGCGCCTGTCGGGGGTTTATACGCCGCCCGAGAAACGAAAGCAGGGCTATTCGGCAGCCTGCGTTTATGCTTTGTCGAAACATCTTCGCGGCTGTGGGTATCGGTGCATGCTCTACACTGACTTGGCTAATCCCACATCGAATTCCATTTACCGGCGAATCGGGTATAGAGCAGTAGCAGAGGCTCTTCGTTATCGCTTTGAGTGATCCAAGAAGCGCGGTGGTCGAAATACCAGAGATATGTTCGTGTGGTCGTCACATTCTTCGGGCGCGAAGCATCTCGCGAATGGACCGGAGGAGCGAGGACATTTGGACGGCGGGAGCGGCATGGTCGCCGAAGCGCGCCGATTGATATAGCTCGGTGAGTTGAGCGACGGGCGCGGCGAGATCGGCTGAAGGAATGGCGGAAGCGAATTCGAGCGGCGTCTGCGAGGGCGCTTTGCGCCAGCCACGCTTTTCGAGCAGGCGCAGCATCTCGCGATATTCGAGTGCGGCGAGCGAGGCCGTGAGGTTCCCACCTCGACGAGCGCGCAAAGTCCAGCGAGCGATAACGTAAGCGATCAGAGAGCGCCCGCGCAAATACACCAGCAACACCACGAGGAACATCAGGACGCTGGGCAGGAAATACGGCGAGCCTTCGACCTTCTTGTCGAGCACGAGCAGCAGCCGGATGGCATCGCGTTGTTTGTCATGGTAATAGCGCTGCGCGCGTTCGCCCCAATTGCGCGAAGTCCTCTGCACGTTCTGCGCGAGATTGATCTGGTGGACGAAATCGTAATTGATCACCCATTCGCCCCAAGCGAACTGGAACCAATCCCAATATAGGCCGAGCCGCGCGAGCATTCCGTTGTGCTTCTGATCGCCCGCGGGCGTGGGATCGAACGTGATCCAGCCGTAGGCGGGGAAATAGGCTTCGACCCAGGTGTGCGCGTCGCTGGCGCGCACGATGTAGTCGCCGCCGACGTCGTTGTACTCACCCTGCAAAAAGCCGCCGACGTAGCGCGCGGGTATTCCCAGGTCGCGCAGCATCACGGTCATGGCGGCGGCAAAATATTCGCAATTTCCGGCGCGTCGGACGAGAAGGAAGTGGGCGACGGGGTCGCCCGTCCAATCAGCATTCAAATCGAGTGTGTAGGTGAAACGCGTTTTGAGGTAGCGCTCGATGTTCGCGGCCTTGTCGTACGGATTGGTCGATCCCGCCGTAATTTTCTCGGCCAGTTCCTTGATGCGCGGATCGAGCTTGGGCAATTGAAGATAGGTGGATTCAATCTGCTCGGGATAAGTGGTGGAGGCCTTGCGCAACTCGCCCTGCGGGATAATGGGCAGGACGGAGATCCCTTCGTAACGGACCTTGATGTCGTTATGGAATGGATTCGAAAGCGAGCCGGTTTTATCGAGCAAGAGATAGCTGCTGCGCTGCGTGAAGCCGGGACGGTCGTTCTGATTGGTGAAACGGCCGCGCAACATCGCCGGGCGAGGCGCGAGAAAAATCGCGTCAGTGGCCATGGGCTCCATCAGCACGGTGTATTGCAGGGCGTAGGATTCGCCTTGCGGAAGCGGCGGCGTACTGAAACGGTATTCGCCGCCGGAGTCCGGCGAGATTACCGTTTGATCGTGAGCGGGAGTGAACCAGCGCTTGCCGTCGAAATTTGTGAAGACGATGCCGCGCCAGTGGACGTCTTCGCCATGTGCCGGATCGCCCTGGATGCGGATGCGCATTACGACCGCGGAGCTCTGCTGGATCTTTCCGATTTCGCCGAGAGAGACGTTGTCGCTGAAGCCGGTCATCAGGCTGGGCTGAAGATTGAGCGCGCTGAGGTAGCCGGCAGTGAAGCGCGGAATCAGGAAGAAGAGCACGCCACCGATCAAAAGGGAACTCACCGCGACCAGCACGGAAGTGAAACCGAGCGCGCGATTCAATTGATGCGCCATGGGCGAGCCCGGTTCGAAAGGAGGCGTAACGGCTCCGGCGGCGCTGCGGCGGATTTCGAGCGCGACGAATGTGGAGACGGCCAGAGCCAGAAAAACCGCGAGGGCGATGAGGAAACTCGTTTCGACAGTGAGAATGGCCGAGGCCAACATGCAGGCGAAAGCCAGTACGGCGAGGAAACCGAAATCGCGATTGGTGCGCGCGGAGTAGAGACGCACGAGCGCGGCAAATATCATCAGGTGGATGGCTGCGAGAAGCGCGGCGTACAAAGGCGGATTCGGCGCTGCGCTGGCCAGGTTGCGCGAGAGCACCCATAGATCGAGGGGGAAGAATAGGAAGTAAGCGAGCACCAGCCAGGTCGCCACGCGAATGGAAATTTCCGGACCGCGTCCGCGCCAGATGCGGAAGCCTTTGTAGATCAGGGCGACCACGGGAATGATGAACGAAATGGCGTCGAGCTTGCCGGTGGAGACGACGGCGAGGATGCCCGTCGAGACGAGGAGAAAAAGCGAGACTTCGAAATAGCGTTGGACCGCGGGCAAACCTCCGTGGAGCCCGGGGCGATGGGACGGCTCGATGGGATGCGCTGTGGAGGCGGCCATGATGCTGATGCAATTTTACACTAGCTGCGAAACCCCTCTGTGGCTGTGACGCGGGCGAGTAGCGGACTGGCTAACTGGACGAAAGGGCGGCGGCGATTTTGCGAGTGGCGCTGGAGATGGGGACGTCGGAGAGGCTATCGAGCGCGAGGATTCGGGTGCGCGGGCGGCGGGGCAGTCGCAGGACGCGCGCTAGAAACGGGAGAAGAGTGAGGCTGCGGAAGGTGACGCCGTGGCGTGCGGCGGGGAGCGGTTCGAGCGAGATGTGATTTACGCCGAGCGTGGCGCGGAGATGTTCGGCGAGTTCGGCTTGCGGATCCTCCGCGACTTCCACGGCGGGGAATTGCCACATACGTGAAAACAGAACGCCATCGTGCGCGCCGGGGTCTTGCACCAATAGCGTGCGGCCGCGGGAGTCGCGCAGAATAGCGGCGGCGATTCTGATGCGGACGGTGTCCCGCTTGCTGCGCGGCGCAGGGATCTCGGCTGTGGCGCCGAGAGCGTAGGCGCGGCACCAGCGCGACGCGGGACAAATCTCGCAGCGCGGGGATTGCGGCGTGCAGATGGTCTCGCCCAGTTCCATGAGCGCCTGATTCCAATCCGCAGCGGAATCGCGCGCAAGCCAGTGCTGCGCCGTGTCCGCGAGCGAGCGCCATCGGGGCGGCTCGCGCAAATCGCCTCGGATGGCGCGCAGGCGCGCGAGAACTCGGGCGACGTTGCCGTCGAGGACGGCGAGAGGGGCGTCGTAGGCAATGCTCAGCACCGCCGCGGCGGTGTACTGGCCGATTCCGGGGAGTTGCAGCGCGGAATCCAGAGTGCGCGGAAATTTACCTTTATGCTGCGAGACAATTTCTTTGGCTGCGCGGTGCAGATTGCGCGCGCGAGTGTAATAGCCCAGGCCGGACCAAAGCTTCAGGATTTCCGCGAGCGGCGCATTTGCCAGTGATTTGACCGTCGGAAAATTCTTCAGGAAGCGATGATAATAGGGAAGCACGGCGGCGATGCGGGTTTGCTGCAACATCACTTCGGCGACCCAAATGCGGTATGGATTGCGGCTGCGGCGCCAGGGAAGGTCACGTTTGTGCGCGCGAAACCAACGGAGGAGCCGAGACTGAAGATTTTTTAGCTGCTTCGGTGAGAGCTTCGATTCCATGCGCGAGGTATTTTCGCATGAATGCGGCGGCGCCGGGGCTCAGACGCGGATTCGAATACGTGCAGCGGGAGAGGCAGCGCAAAGGTCTGCGCTTCGTGCGACGATCTTATGTCGGACCTGAAGGCCCGACCACGAGGAGAAAGCGGATTTCGCGTGGTGCGAGAACCGAAGAGAGTTCCCTCGCTTCGCTCCCTTCGTTCCGCTTCGCAGAACTCAGGGCGGGATGACAACGAGCGAAACAGGACGTCGCAAAGAAGTTAGAGTGTGTCGATGAAGAGGAAATACGACGAGGACCAGAGTGCGGTGGGGATGGAATGTTGCGGGCGACGGGTGAGAATGATTTTGAAGACTTCGCGCTCGGCGACCAGTTCGTCGAGGAACGCGCCGCCGGCCCAGGAATCCTCGGGCTGGATCACGGCGAGCTCGCGCAGGGTGCTGTAAATGATTTCGGCGGCGGGGGCCATGGGGCTCGAGAAGCGGTGCGTGCGAAATTGCATCACGGAATTGATTTCGTTGAAGTGCCAGGCGATGCAGGCAGCCATGGAAACGGCGCGCTCGAAGCGTTCGGCATGCTCGGCCGGCGCAAGTTCGCCGAGTTCGGCGCGCGGAGGGCCGATGAAAGGATCGAGCACGAGCATCACGCGGCGTTCGTCTTCGCGCGCGAATTCGCGGACCATCAGGCGTCCGGCTTTCGCCGTTACTTTCCAATCCACGAAGCGGGCGCTGTCGCTATACAGGTAATCGCGCAGGGAATGCAACTCGTGGCCGCGGCCACGGAAGTGGCTGGCCATTTCGCCACTCAAGAGCGGCAGGACTTCGTAAAAGTGTTCGGTGGGTGCGACACGCGGATAGACCACGATTTCGAGTTGCGAATCGACCTGGCGGGTTTTCTCGAAAAAGCCGAACGGAAAGCGGGTGCGGATGCCGAAGGCATCCTGGCGATAAATGCCGCGCCGCGGAAAAGCGAGTTCGACTTTCTGGCGCGCAGAACCTTGGCGTGAGATGTAGGGAAAGAATACAGGGCGCGTGAGAATCTGGCCCACGCCTTTTTTGTTTTCGCCCACCACGCGCAGCGAAAACGAAGGCCAAGTTTGCTTTTCGTTGCGAAGTTCGAGCTCGGCGAGGACCGGTTGTTCGGCGAAGATGTGCTCGGGCACATCGAATTTCAGCTGTATTCCCGTCAGTGCGATGCGCGAGAGCACGCCCGAGATCAGAATTGCGGCGAGCGAACACGCCAAGATCATAAAGAGCAAGTTGTTGCCGGTGTTGACCGCGGCGAGAATCAGAACGAAGACGGCGCCGAGGTAAATGATTCCCTCACGCGTGAGACGATAATCCACCTGATACACGAACCAGCGGAGGCTGGTTCGACGCGCAAGGGCCGGGACGATCGTGATGGCAACCCAAGCGGCGAGGCCGAGAGCAATTACGGTGCAGAGTGCGGCAACTGCGACGCGGCCCTCTTGCGCTGCTGCAGCGGAGAAAAGCGCAACGATGAGCGCGGCCGAAAGCACCAGCATGGCGATGCTGAAGCTGCGCCAGCCGGGACGGTCGCGTTCATGCCAGAGCCGGACGATGAAAGATTGTTCCATCGGACGTCTCGCGCGCTAGAGGGGCACGCGAGTGGTTTCGAGAATCTCGCGAAGAATGGCTTCGGCCTGTTCGGATTTTTTCTGCGTGGAGACGTAACGCGAACTCACCACCACGCGGTGCGCAAAGACCGGCACGATGAGGCGCTTGAAATCATCGGGAAGGCAATAATCGCGGCCTTCGAGGAAGGCTCGCGCCTGGGCCGCGCGGTGCAACATCACGGCGCCGCGCGGGCTGACGCCGAGGCTCAATTGTTCGGTCTGGCGCGTGCGCTCGACAATTTCTAGGACGTAATCCAGCAAGCTTTCTTCCACTTTGACCTGCGAAGCAGCGTCCTGCATGGCGACGACGTCGGCTGCGTCCATTAGAGCCTCGAGCTTTTCCGCGGGTGCACTGGAGTTGTTGCGGATGATTTCTTTTTCGCTCGCGCGCGAGGGGTAGCCCATGCGGATGCGCATGAGGAAGCGGTCGAGCTGCGATTCTGGGAGCGGATAGGTGCCATGATGCTCGATCGGATTTTGCGTGGCGAGCACGAGAAAAGGCTTGGGCAGCGGATGCGTGTGGTTGTCCACGGTGATCTGCGATTCATTCATAGCTTCGAGCAGCGCCGATTGCGTCTTGGGGGTGGTGCGATTGATTTCATCGGCGACGATAATGTTGGCGAAGATGGGGCCGGGCTTGAATTCGAATTCCTGCGCGGCGGGATTGAAAACGCTGACGCCGATGACGTCGCTCGGCAGCATGTCCGAAGTAAATTGAATGCGCTGAAACGAGCAATCGAACGAGCGAGCCAGGGCCTGGGCGAGAGTGGTCTTGCCGACGCCGGGAACGTCTTCGATCAAAAGGTGGCCGCGCGCGAGAAGTGTGGTGAGCGCGAGCTGGATGACGTCTTCCTTGCCCTTTACTACGGCCGAAATCGAGCGCAGAAGCCCGGCAAGGCGTGTGCTGGCGGTGGTCGTGGTTGTTTGCAATTCGCGTGGCCTTCTGCTACAAAAAGTCAGTACTGTGGGCGACTAGCTCAGTGGTTAGAGCGCTCCCCTCACACGGGAGAGGTCCAAGGTTCAAGTCCTTGGTCGCCCACCACTCACCCCAAATCAGTTCTACCACCAAATGTTAGACGGCGCGAAACGGCGAAGGTACAGGTGTGTTCAAAAAGTTTTGGCTTTGGCGCGCGGGTCCGCCTGCTTGTGAACAGCTGGCCCGGTAATTACGGAGGCTAATTCACTTGGATGGAGCTGATCTTGTTGTTCCAGTTGCGGGATCGATCGCTCGGCAAACGCCAAGTCGCCAGGTCAGATACGCTGCCCTTGAGCGTGGCGTTATCGCTTTGGAAGTTCGCGTTTTTGTAGAAGGTCACAGAGGCCCGGCCGTAAACCTTGATCGAGCTAATGGCGTTGTCGAAACCTGAAGGCATCAGATTGAAGCTGGAGCCTCGGCTCATGCAGAAATATTCGCCGCGATAGTATTTTTCCCTGAAGAAGCAAGCGCCATTGCGTGGAACGCCCTGGCTGGGCGGCCGCTGACCCTGGCCGGGATCCCACCACCAGGGGCCGCTGGTGTAGGGATTCACGACGAAGGTGCCGCGGCAGCCGTGCTGTACCCAGAGGCCTTCGCCATCGGCGCCCCAGGTGCTGCCGAAGACGCAGGGCGCGCTGCCCGGGAACTGCTGCTGGAGCGTGGCGCCGCCGCGCGTGTCAGCGGCGCAATAGGTGCGGCGTGGAGATTTCGATTCGCAACTGAGCGTGAACGGAGATCCCGGCTTTTGGCCGATGCCGAAAGTGATGGAGATGCCGCCGTCTTGTTGCGCGGCTCCGGCGACGGCCGGAGCGGGAACGAGCAGAGCGGCTGCCGCGAAAATCACGCTGATTGCAAATAGGGCGATACCTCGGAGATTGGTTTTCATGGTTGTTCTCCCGGCGGTGAAGCCGATGCCTCGAAGAGTCCCGCGCTCGCGCAGGAGTTTACTCAACTCGCGCATGGGTGGCAATGGGTGATAGAGTTTTGCCGATGACGACTATCTTGCGGTTCATACAAGTGTTTGCTCTGGGCGCGTGGGTGGGGTCCATTTTTTATTTCAGCGCGGTTACGCCCGGGGCTTTTCGCGTGCTTTCTAATCCGGATCAGACCGGAGTGCTGGTGCAATTCATGCTCGGGCGGCTGCACACCATGGGCGTGATTGCCGGGTTGCTATATCTCTTCGCATCGGTTGCGCTGGCGGAGTCGCTCAGAGCGCTTGTGCGGCCGGCGGCGGTTGGCGTGATCGTGATGATACTTCTCACCATTGCTTCTCAGAATTTTGTCATGCGAAGGATGGCGGCGCTGCGGATGGAGATGGGGTCGGTGGCGCCGACGGCGCTCGACAATCCGTTGCGCGCGGAGTTCGATCGGTTGCATTCGATTTCGGTGAAGATCGAAGGGAGCGTCCTGCTGGTCGGTTTTGCGGCGCTGTTTTTGACCGTGCGGGAGAGAGTGCAGTGATTCATAGTTGATGTGTCGAGCAGAACGGCGCGCAGGGCTTAAGGCAGATGAGCGTTGCCTCCTTCTCTGAAGCGAACGGATTCCAGTGTATAATCCGCTGCATTCGCATTTCGCGAGGAGACTCATGGCTGCGGAAAAAGCTTCCACGATGTGGGTTCCGGTATGTTGCGGGCGCGTCATGCGCTGCAACATGTTCAGGCAGGCGGATGGCGGGGCTTACGCAGCGCTCGTTTGCACGCAGTGCAACAAGAACATTACGCTCGAGCAAGAGCCTCTCGCATCTGCGAATAACTTCGGGGAAGGCTCGAAAGTTCTGAGTCTGATTGGATCGCCCAAACCGCCAATAGACGGAAAGAAGAAAATCGTTCAGCGAAACCGGTCCCGACGATCCAACGCTGTAGTCTAAATTGCCGCTCACCCGAAATCTTGCCTGCCAATGATTGGTCAGACCATTTCGCACTATCGCATCCTGGAGCAACTCGGCGCCGGCGGGATGGGCGTCGTATACAAGGCTCACGATAGCCGGCTTGAACGCGCGTTAGCTCTGAAACTCCTCCCTGAAAAACTGGCACAACAACCGCAGGCGCTCGAGCGGTTCCGGCGCGAGGCGCGCGCCGCATCCGCTCTAAACCATCCCGGGCATTTGCACGATCTACGACATCGGCGAGCAGGACGGCCGTGCGTTCATCGCCATGGAGTTCATCGACGGCGAAACTCTGCGCAGTCACATCCACGGGAAGGCGCTTCCTCTCGAAGAAATACTGAAGCTTGGGATCCAGATAGCGGAAGCTCTGGATGCGGCGCACGCCGAAGGAATCATTCACCGCGACATCAAACCCGCGAATATTTTCGTGACGAAGCGCGGACAAGCGAAAGTGCTCGATTTTGGCCTCGCGAAACTTATTCCCAAAGGAGTCGCGAGCGGCGGACGCGGATTCCGGCGGCGAACCTCCGGATTCCAATTCGATCGTTGGAATCATAAGCGGCACTCCTTCCTACATGTCACCCGAACAGGTCCGCGGAGACGATCTGGACCCGCGCACGGACATCTTCTCGCTCGGTCTCGTCGCTGTATGAAATGGCGACCGGGCGCCAGGCGTTTGGCGGCGGCACGGGCGGCGCGATTATCGAGGCTGTTCTGACGCGGCCGCCTGTTTCGGTGCGAAGCATCAATCCCGATATCCCGCCGAGGCTTGAAGCAATCATCGACAAGGCGCTGCACAAGGATAGAGGCCAGCGTTACCAGCGCGCGGCCGACATGCTTGCTGACCTGCAACGACTGAAGCGAGAAACCGATTCGGGCCGGAGAGTTGGGGAGGAGGGCTCGGAGTCAGTCCACGCTATCGACCGCAGTCCTGTTGCAAGCACGAGGTCAGGGACTTCGACGGCGCAAACAGGCAGCATCCGCGCGCCGCGAGTCTCAAAGATCATTGGCTCGCTTGCCGTTTTGCCTTTCGAAAACGTCAGTCGCGACCCGGAGAACGAATACCTCAGTGACGGGATCACCGGCAGCCTTATCAATATCCTGGCGACGGTCCCAAAACTGCGCGTGATGGCGCAGAGCACGGTATTTCGTTACAAGGGCCGGGAGATTGACCCTCAAGCCGTCGGTCGCGAGCTCAATGTGCGCGCCGTGCTCACCGGAAGAATGATGCAAAGCGGCGGCTCTTTGCGCATTGGGACCGAGTTGGTCGATGTAGCGACAGGCTCTCAATTATGGGGCGCGCAATTCGATCGCAAGCCCGGCGACATCTTCGTGATCCAGGACGAAATTTCCAACGAGATATCCGGGAAATTGCGGTTACAGCTGACGCGGGCGGAAAAAAAGCGGCTCATCAGACGCCACACGGAAGATGCCGAGGCTTACCGGCTCTACCTGCAAGGCGCGTCATCATTGGAACCGATGGACGGAAGAAGGATTCTACAAGGCGATCGGGTACTTTCAGCAAGCAGTCGAGAAGGACCCCAGCTATGCTCTCGCCTACACTGGTTTGGCCGAATCGTACGTGCTCCTGGGATGGAACAGCTATCTGCCGCCGAAGGACGCATTCCCGAAAGGCAAAGCGGCCGCGATGACCGCCCTGGAGCTCGACCCGGATCTCGGCGAAGCCCACACGCCTCTGGCAGCCGCGTTGTGGCTTCACGATTGGCAGTGGCAAGAGGCTCAGACAGAATTCAAACGCAGCCTCGAACTAAATCCCAGCCTATCCAACTGCCAATCATTGTTACGCCGAGTATATGATGACCATGGGCCGCCATGCAGAAGCCATCGCCAGAATGAAAAACAGCCAGGAGCTGGATCCGTTGTCCCTCATTATCAACGTCGCCATCGGATGGGCCTCACTACATGGCCCGTCGATACGACGAAGCCATCGAACAACTCCTGCGAACTGTCGAATTCGATCCGAACTACCCCATGACGCTACTGGATTCTCGGCTTGCTCTACAGAACGAACGGGCCGCTGCGAATTGGCCATTGCCGCGGGTGAGAAGGGCGTGAACCTCTCAGGCGGTAGTCCTCTGATGCGCGCGGCACTGGCGCATACCTACGGAAAATCCGGCAGGGCAAAGGAAGCATTGCAGGTGCTCGATGATCTGACGGAACTGGCAAGACACAAATATGTCGCGGCCCACTTCTTCGCTGGAATCCATATCGGCTTGGGAGAAAACGACCGGGCCATGGAATACCTGGAGAAATCCTGGGAGGAGCACTGCCACTGGCTTATCTATCTTCATATCGATCCGACCATGGACGATTTGCGAAACGACGCTCGTTTCCAGGGTTTGTTGAAGCGCGTGGGTCTTCCCCCAGGGCAGGCGGAATGACAATCACTACCTGCGACGCGAGCGTTTTTTGGCGACGCGGCGTTTCTTAATCGAGACGCGCTTCTTGGCGGTTTTGGGCTTCGCGATTTTGCGGGTTTTGGCGTAATGCGTTACGGCGCGCCACATGTACCAACTGGCGACGGTGCGGTAGGGTCGCCAGCGTTCGCCGAAGGCGGCGAGTTCGCGCGGCTTCGGAATGGCTTTCTTTCTGTAGAGAAGAGCAAAGCCTTTTTGCACGCCATAATCGTGGATCGGCAGAACGTCCGGGCGGCCGAGCCGGAAGATCAGGAACATTTCGACGGTCCACGCGCCGATGCCGCGAACTGAAACCAGCCGCTCGACCAGTTCCTCGTCCGACATTTTGTGCGCGGTTTCGAGCGACGGAACCACGCCATCGATTGTTTTTTGCGCCAGGTCTTTCATGGCGATGGCCTTCGCGCGCGAGAGGCCAGCTTTGCGCAGGGTCTGTATGCGCGCGCGCAGAATTTCTTCTGGCGTGGGGCAAACGCCGTTCGCGCCCAGCGCTTGGATGCGCGCAAAGATAGTGGCGGCGGCTCTGCCGGAGATGCTTTGGTGCGTGATGGCCTCGAGCAGTGACTCATACACGCTGTCGCATTCGTCGAGTTTGAATGCAAATTCGCCGATGTCGGCGATCAAGCGGCCGAGGCGCTTGTCGGCCTGCGACAAGTGCTCGTGCGCTTTGACGTGATCGAACGGTAGCGTGAGGTTGCTGGACTCGGCGTTCATGGGCGGAAGACAGCATAACGCTGCTCGCGCTTTTTGCACAATTCGAGCGTCGAGAGGGCGGCGAGTGTAAAATGCCATCGCTGTCTGTTCGTAAGCGAAAGAATCCGCGTCGGAGGCCACATGAAAACGTTAGTCCGGCTCGCAGCGATCGTCGCACTCGGTGCGGCGTGCTTGTTGGTGATTCGCGCGGCGTCCCCTTCGCGCGGTGATGAAAAGGATGACTGGCCCGTTTACGGGCACGACGCCGGCGGGATGCGCTACTCGCCGCTGACACAAATAAATCGCGAGAATGTTGCGCGACTCAAGGTTGCCTGGACATTTCATACCGGCGATATTTCAGACGGCAGCAGCGGCAGAAAAAGAAGCGGCTTCGAAACGACACCGATCCTGGTGGACGGAACGCTGTACCTCACCACCGGTTTCAATCGCGTGATCGCGCTCGACCCGGAGACGGGAAAGCAACGCTGGGCCTATGACCCGCTGTTAGAACGAGTAGCGGACTACGGCGACGGATTGATTAACCGGGGGGTGGCCACTTGGGTTGATTCTGCTCGCAGCGATGGGAAGCTGTGCCATAGAAGAATTTTTGAGGCTACGCTCGACGCGCGCCTGATCGCGCTCGATGCTGCCACGGGCGCTCCGTGTCCGGATTTTGGCGCGAGCGGTCAAGTGAGTTTGCGAAATGTGGCGCGGTACCTGGCGGGCCAATACCACATGACGTCAGCGCCTACTGTGATCGATGACATCGTCGTGGTCGGCTCCGCCATCAATGACAATTCGCGCGTGGACATGCCGAGCGGCGTAGTGCGCGGGTTTGACGCGCGCACCGGAACGTTGCGCTGGAACTGGGAGCCGCTGCCGCCGAACGAGCCGATCGCGGAAAAAAATTCGGGCAAGACTTGGCGCACTGGAGCGGGGAACGCGTGGTCCACGATCGTCGCGGATCCGGAACGTGACCTCGTATTCGTGCCCACCGGATCCGCCAGCCCGGATTACTACGGCGGACTTAGACCTGGCGATGACAAATGGGCGAATTCCGTGGTGGCACTTCGTGCGAAAACGGGCGAACTCGCATGGGGATTCCAACTGGTTCACCACGATCTTTGGGATTACGATTCGGCTTCGCCGCCGCTGCTCGCCACGATCGTGCACGACGGGAAGAAAACCCCGGTCGTAATCCAGGGCAACAAGACGGGATTCCTGTACGTTCTCAACCGCGATACCGGAGTTCCCGTGTTTCCGGTCGAAGAGCGTCCGGTGCCGCAAAGCGATGTGCCGGGCGAAGTGACGTCGCCGACGCAGCCATTTCCGTCGGCGCCTCCCGCGCTCGTTCCACAGCGCTATTCCGCGGATGACGCGTGGGGCATCACGCCCGCGGACCGCGAAGCCTGCCACGCTATGATGCAAGGGCTGCGCAGCGAGGGAGTTTTCACTCCGCCGAGTGTGAAGGGGACGCTGACGGTTCCCGGAAACGTTGGCGGCATGAACTGGAGCGGGTACGCTTTCGATCCCCAGCACAGCCTGCTGGTTGTGAACGTGAACAATTTGCCCGCCAGGGTGAGGATGATCGCGCAGGACAAGATTGATGACGACTCGGACAAGAACACCGACACATCGCACGGAGAATACGGATGGCAGCGCGGAGTGCCCTTCGGAATGTTCCGTCAATTCATGTTCTCGCCGTCGGATTTACCGTGCGTGCCGCCGCCGTGGGGAACTCTGGCGGCAGTGGACATGACGACCGAAAAGATTCGCTGGCAAGTGCCGCTGGGCGAAATGGCCCCGGGCAAGCCTGTTCCACCGGGAGCGATCAATCTCGGCGGCCCGATACTTACGGCCAGCGGACTCGTTTTCATTGGCAGCACATGGGACCCGTTTATCCGGGCGTTCGATGTGGAAACGGGAAAGGAAATCTGGAAGGCGCAGCTCCCCGCGAGCGGCCACGCCATGCCCATGACCTACCAGATGCGCGCGAACGGAAAACAATACGTGGTGATCGCAGCGGGTGGCCACGCCAAAGTGGATGAAGAACCTCAAGGAGATTCTCTCGTCGCATTTACGTTGCCCTGAATGTGATCCGCGCCGATAGGAAGTCAAAGGCGCCGACCTGAAGGTCGCCGCTACAAAAGCGAACCTGTGTGGATTTGTGGCGGGCGCTATCGGGCGGGCTGGTTTTCGGCGGTGGCGGTGACGAGCCAGAAGTCGTGTGTATGCTAGTATCACTCGCTTATGCAAACTGGAATTATTGGATTGCCACTGGTAGGGAAGACGAGCCTCTTCCGCATTCTTACGCGCGCGCGCGTGGACACGCGGAGCGCGCCGAACCAGGCGCACGTGGGGATTGCGAGGGTTCCCGATGCGCGCGTGGCGAAACTTTCCGAAGTTTTCAAGCCGAAGAAAATCACCTACGCCACGATTGAATACGTGGACGTCGGCGGCCTACAGAAGGATCGCGAGAAGAATTCGGCATCGCTCGTGCCGCTGCGGGAGGCGGACGCACTGGCGCACGTCGTGCGGCTCTTTGAAGACCCCGCGGTGCCGCACGAAGGCGGCTCGCTCGATGCCATGCGCGATATCGAGAGCGTCGAAATCGAGCTGATGCTGAACGATCTGGAGCAGGCCTCGAAGCGGATGGAGCGCGTCGAAAAAGACTTGAAGAAAAAGAAGGAGACGATTCTCGAAGCCGAACTGGCGCTCCTGACCCGTTGCAGAAAAGCGCTCGAGAGCGAGATTCCGCTGCGCGAACTCGAATTCAAACCGGAAGAAGAGAAGATGCTCACCGGTTTCATGTTTCTCACGCGCAAGCCGATGCTGTACGTCCTGAATCTGGGAGATGACGAAGCCGCGGACATCGACCGCGTGATCGAGAAGCATCATTTAGAAAAGCTTGCCGCGAAGCCGCACACGGCGGTGGTACCTTTTTGCGGCAAAATCGAAGCGGAACTCGCGGAACTTCCCGACGCGGAAGCGGCCGAGATGATGCGCGCGTACGGCCTGGCGGAATCGGGGCGCGACCGCTTGATTCAGGCCAGCTACCGACTGCTGGGCTTGATTTCGTTTCTCACCTGCGGAGAGCCAGAATGCCGCGCGTGGACCATCGAGCAGGGCATGAACGCTCAAAAGGCCGCGGGCGCGATTCACAGCGACATCGAGCGCGGGTTCATCAAGGCCGAAGTCGTGAACTGGGAAGATCTGCTGAAGGCCGGCGGATTTCCGGTGGCGCGGGAACGCGCGCAGGTGCGCCTTGAAGGGAAAGAGTACATCGTGCGCGACGGCGATGTGATTTTGTTCCGGCATTCAGGGTGAAAAGGCAGTGGCTCGTGACTAGTGGTGAGTGATTAGACACCAATCCGGCTTCAGGGGCTAAAGCCCCTGTTTGATGGTCCACGCAATGTCGCGGCTGAAGCCGCGATCCACAAAACTAATCGATCAAAATGATGGGGTCGGCGGAGACAATCCGGATACTTGTGGCGATTTTGCTGGGGCTGACGGCGGCGGGGGCCAACGTCATCGGCGGGTTGCTCATCGCGCGGCGGCAGTGGTCGCGGCGCTACTTGAAATATTTTATCGCGTTGGGCGCGGGATTCATGCTGGCGACCGCGCTGGTGGAAATGATTCCGGAATCGCTGAAGCTGCGCGGCGATTCGGGATCGGTCTTCTTTGGCGGCACGGATTCCGTATTCCTTTACGTCCTGGCCGGCTATTTTCTCGTCCACTTCTTCGAGCACACCATCGCGCCGCACTTCCATTTCGGCGAGGAGACGCATCACGAGGAAGTTTCCGGTGCGCATGCGAGTTATGCCGCGCTGCTCGGCCTCGGGATTCATACGTTTTTCGACGGCGTGGCCATCGCGTCGGGCTTACTGGTCTCGACCTCGCTGGGCCTGGTGATTTTCGTGGCCATCTTCCTGCACAAGCTGCCGGAGGGTTTCACGGTGGCTTCGCTGATGCTAGCGAGCGGGCAAAGCCGGCGCATGGCGTTCCTGTCGTCGGCAATCCTAGGGGCAACTACGCTGCTCGGCATGGGTTTGATGTTCGGGCTGCGCGGGGCGGTCGGAGAGGCCCTGCCATTCTCGGCCGGCGTTACGCTGTACGTGGCGGCGTCCGACCTGATTCCCGAAGTGAACCGCGAGCCGGCCTTTGGCATGGCGGTGCTGGTGTTTCTGGGCGTGGCGATCCTGCTCGGCCTTAAGGCGGTTTTCCACGTCTGAGCGTACCGCGAGTGCAGTTTTTACCCAAATCGGGAAATCCGGAAGTGGAAATATAACCACGTTGCGGAGTTTGAGCCGACAGTGGTACCCCGGACTGTTCTGGCGGCAGCTTTTCAGGCCGGTGGGCCGTCTCGCACAATGCCTAAGGCCAGTACCTGCATTGTGTTGCGCGGCGGGCATAGTCAGCTTTACCGTTTAGCCCACGTTCACACAACCGCAACTTTATGTGAGCGCACGTGTTAGATAGACTGTGGAGGCCATGACCAGGTCTGACGTCCAACTGATGCTGGACGTGAAGGCAGGGGACGATGCGTCCTTTGAGCTTCTTCTGCAGAAGTATCGAACGCCGCTGGTCAACTTCCTCTTTCGTATGGTAAGAGACACGGCCACGGCGGAAGACCTGGCGCAGGAAGTTTTTCTGCGAGTTTACCGCGCGCGCAAAGAGTATTCTCCCAGCGCAAAGTTCACCACCTGGCTTTTCCGCATCGCGACGAATCTGGCGCTGAATTCAGTTCGCGATAATCGCCACCGCCGAATGGAAATCTCGCTGGACGCGCCGGCAGAAGAGGACGAGGCTCCCTTGCAGGTGCCCACACGCGAAATGCGCATTGACGAACACATGGTCGAGCGCGATCGCGCCGACTTCATCCGGCGCGCGGTGGCCTCGCTGCCGGAAAAGCAACGCGTGGCGGTTTTGCTGCATAAATACGAAGAGATGGACTACGGTGAAATTGCGAGAATTTTGGATTGCTCGGAAAGCGCGCTGAAGTCGCTCCTGTTTCGCGCCTACGAGAACCTGCGGGTGCAACTGGCGCCGCTCGTTTCCCAGCCGGTGGCGCATCGCGCGGGAGAAGGAAGGCCTGTATGAAGTGCGAAGATGTTTCAAAAGAACTGATTGCTTATCTGGATCGCCGGGCGAATTCGGCCGAGCGCCACAACGTGGAAGAGCACTTGAGCGCTTGCTCGGATTGCCGCACACGGGCGGAAGAACTTCGCCGTCTGTGGAACGTGCTGGACGAAGTGCCCATGGTCGAGCCTTCACTTGGCTTCGATGCGCGCATGCGTGCGCGCATCGCCGAGGAGCCGCGTCCGCGATGGTTTAACTGGCTCGTGCCGCAGCCGCGGCTGGCTTTTTCCATGGCGCTGCTTTTGGCGCTGAGCGTGTGGCTGGTGCAAAGGCCGCAGGATAATGCAGGGTTGGCGGCGCAGAAAGAGCACGAACAGTTTCAGGTGATCAAGAATTTGGACGTGCTCGAGAATTACGACGTGCTGAGCAAATTCGATGCGCTGGACGAAGTCCCGCTGGAACCGGCACAGCAGCCCGCGGATCAAGCGCAGCCGAACGATAAGCAACAGGATGATGGTGGCTAAATGAAACGCGGCAGGCTCCTGTTCGCGCTGGCGTTCGCGCTCCTTATGGGGCTTGCGGCGCAGCCTGCCTCGGCGCAGCAAAGGCGTCCCGGACAACTGAGGCCTTCTCCGCCGCCGAGAGCGCAAGCGGCGAGGCCGAGGCCAGCCGGGCCGCGCAGAGCTTATGGGAATCGCCCCGCTGCTGGCCGGGCTTATGGTGCGAATGCGGCTGCGGCACAAGCGCGCAGGACACCGCAACCGAACGCCGGATCGTCGAATGCGGTTCATCCGCCGGCAAGCGCAAACGATGCGCGTCCGGCCGAGAACGGCGCTACTGCGGCAAACGGTCGCGGGGACGAGCGTGCTCTAACAGGGTTGCCGGCTGCGACGCAGCAGAGAGTGCGCGACATGTCTCCGCAGGAACAAGAGCGCTTCCTGCAGAATAATCAGCGCTTCCAAAGCCTGCCCGCCGAGCGACAGGCTCAAATCCGCCAGAACCTACAGAGGTGGAACAACCTGTCGCCGACAGAACGCAATGCCATGAATGACCGTGCGGCGGCCTGGCAACACATGTCGCCCGAAAAGCGCCAGTACGTTCAGGGCACGCTGCTTCCCAAGTGGCAGCAGATGTCACCGGAGAGGAAGCAGCTAGTGACCGGGCGTCTGCACACGCTGCAGGGAATGAGCCCGGACGAGCGGCAGGCGGCGCTGAACGATCCGAAGTTCATGCGCGGGCTGACGCCGGACGAGCAGTCGGTCCTGCGCGGCCTCGATTCCATGAACACCCCTTCCAAACCCTAAAGCCGCTGCTTTTGCAGTAGTCTTTTTCTCCCATCTGTCATCCGGAGCGCAGTGAGAGATTTCTCTCCAGGCTTTAGTTGCCCGCACAGTGCCGAAGCGGGGCAGCGAGGAAGATTTCCCCGATGTTTACTCTTACAAAACATTTTTTCTTGTTTTCGCGCGCGTAGCAACTAGGCGTGCGCGGCGCTTTCACGACACTCCACTAGTAATTGTGGTGCCGTTGCCGCAAAGCACAATGCGGCCAAATCTTTCTTCAGAAAACTTTTATTTCTTGAAGGATTCCTCTTGACATGCAGACCAACCTATCTACAATCGGGTCACCAAGTGGGAGAAAGTGGCGAGAAGTGGTAGTAAGTGTTAGAGGGTGGCAGGGGCGAACTAGCGAGTGATTCTGAAGGCGCACACCGGCGAAGGGCTTAAAGGCTTTCATGCTGCGGGGCAACTATCTAGCGACAGTGGACGAAAAGGGCCGGGTGAAAATTCCCGCCGACTTTCTGGCCGAACTGCGCAAAATGGGCAAAAAGTTCTACGTCACCAGCGCGAGCGGCGACCACGCGCGTATCTATCCCATGAAGGCGTGGGAAGAGATCGAGAAAAAGCTGGCCAAGCGCTCGTCCTACAACCCGGTGAAGCAAAAGTTTCTGGCGCGCACCAACTATTACGGTCAAGTGGTGGAGGTGGATGGGCAGGGGCGCATTCTGATTCCACCTGTTTTGCGGGAATCCGCGGAAATGAAGGGCGAAGTGGACGTGCAGGGGAATCTGACGTACCTGCAAGTCTGGAATCACGCGCGATTCCTGGAGCAATTGAACCGTAACCCGATCACGGCGGAAGACGAAAAGGCATTTGACGAACTGGGCATCTAGCTTTTGAGCGTTCTGCATACGCCGGTTCTGTTGGACGAGGTTTTGAACTGGCTGCGGATTCGGCCCGAGGGCACGTACTTGGATGCCACGCTTGGCACCGGCGGGCACGCGATTGAAATTGCCAAGCAGCTGACCACGGGGCGTTTGGTGGGAATGGATCGCGACCCGCAGGCGATTGAAGTAGCGCGGGAAAGATTGAAGCCGTACGAGGGGAAGGTGATTCTGGTGCACGCGGAGTTCTCAAAGATCGGCGACGTCGCGAAGGAGCTGGCACTCCCGCCGCTTGACGGTGTGCTCGCCGATCTGGGTATTTCCAGCCTGGAGCTGGACAGCAAGGAGCGAGGATTTTCGTTTCGCTGGGCCGCGCCGCTGGATATGCGCATGAATCCTGATTCACCGCTCACCGCGGAAGAAATCGTGAACTTCTGGCCGGAGAAAGAGCTGGCCTACCTTCTCTACAAGAACGCCGAAGAGAGGGACTCACGCAGAATCGCCAGGGCAATCGTTCGAGCGCGGCCGATCCGCGACACCGAACATCTGGCAACGGTTGTGGCAGGGGGCCGAAAAGCAAGGGGAAGGCAGAGACTGCATCCCGCGACAAAAACGTTTCTGGCGCTGCGGACAGCGGTGAATCGAGAAGAGGAGGAACTCGGGCAGTTTCTTTCGCGGACCCCTGCCACTTTATCTTTTGGAGGACGGTGGATCGTCCTCAGTTACCAATCGCTCGAAGATCGTATGGTGAAGCACGCCTTTCAGAAGCTGGCGCGCGAACGAAGCGTCGCGGTGCTGACGAAAAAAGTCATCCAGCCGGGCGACGAGGAAATCAGAAACAACCCGCGCGCCCGAAGCGCGAAGATGCGCGTGGCGGAGAAATTGGCGACGGCGGAAAGCCCGGCGCCCCAGGTGTGGTCATGATCGAATATTACACAGTGAAGCGCATCGATAATTCGCGGCTGGTTCGCCCGGCATCTCCGGAGCGAGCGCATGATTTTTGGCGGCGCGTGGCGGCAGGCGGCGCGATGGCGGCGTGCCTGTTGTTTTACGCCTGGCAGCATTTCGAGTGCATCCAGATTCGCTATCAGGTGGAGCACCTCGAGACGCTGCGCGCGCAAAGCTCGGTGCTGAATCAGCAGTTGCACCTGGAGGTTGATACGCTACGCGCTCCTGGGCGCGTGGATGCAATCGCGCGACAGCAATTAGGCCTGACTGTTCCGGTGCCCGGCCTGATGGCTCCGGTCGAGGGACCCAGCGATGGCGTGCTGGCTCAAGCCCGCGCAATAAGCCAACCGCAGAGGCCCTAACATAGATTGGCAGAGGCCCGGCTCGCCGGGTCCGTCCCCGCGGCGCATTTCGAACGGTCGCGGGGCTAAGTTTTTTCTGGGATAGGCCGGAGTTCCATGGAGCAGCGCAGCCTGCGTCTCCGCTGGTTGGTCGTTTGGGTCCTGGCGTTGGTTTGGATGGCGGTGGTGCTGGCCCGCCTTAGTTATCTCCAGCTCTTCTGTTACACCGAATACTTCGCAAAAGCCCAGCATCAACAGCAGCGCGTATTTGAAATCAGTCCGAAGCGCGGATCGATTTACGACCGCAAGGGCCGAGAACTGGCGATTAGCATCCCGATGGACTCGGTGTTCGCCGATCCCACCGACATCAAGGATGCCGCGATGGTGGCGCGGCTGCTTGCGCGCGTGCTGGACGTCCCCGCCGAAGAACTCGAAACGAAAATCCGCGAAGCGCGCACGCCTGTCCGGCTGGCCAAGAAGCTCTCGCCTGAAACCGTTCAGCGCATTGACGACATGAATCTGAAGGGCGTTTTCTTTCAGAAGGAGAACCGGCGAGTTTATCCGCAGCACGAATTGCTGGCGCACGTTCTGGGCTACGTGGACGTGGACGAGAAGGGCATCGGCGGAATCGAGCATGAGCTCGACAAACAGATTCGAGGGCGCCCCGGCCGGATGATGGTGATGGCGGATGGAAAGCGCCGATGGTACGACCGTCACGAAGCCGCGGCCGATCCGGGCGCGAGCGTCACTCTCACCATCGATCAAACCATTCAGTACATCGCCGAGAAAGAATTGGCGCGCGGGATGGAAGAGACTCGCGCGCAATACGGAACCGTCGTCGTTCAGGATCCGCACACCGGAGAACTGCTTGCAGTGGCCAACGCGCCCACGTTCGATCCGAACGATGCCGGGAAGTATTCAGACCAAGTGCGCATGGACCGCGCGGTGACCGCGGCTTACGAGCCCGGTTCGACTTTTAAAGTCATGACCATGACATCCGCCATCGAAAACCACGTCACGAATCCCAATGTGCTGGTGGATTGCCAGATGGGGTCGATCCTGGTGGCCGGGCGCTTGATTCACGATTGGCATCCTTTCGGCGTGCTCAGCGTGCGCGACGTGCTGGCGCTTTCCAGCGACGTGGGTTCGATCAAGATCGCGTTGAATGTGGGTGCACCGCGGTTCTACGACACGATGCGTAGATTCGGAATCGGCCAGCTTACCGGTATCGAACTTCCTGGGGAAAATCGCGGCCTGCTGCGTCCGCTGGAGAATTGGACGGCCAGCTCGATCGGTTCCGTGGCCATCGGGCAGGAAGTCAGCGTAACACCGGTGCAGATTATTTCGGCGATCTCGGCGATTGCCAATGGCGGCACGCTGTATCGCCCGCACATCGTGCAGGAAATTCGCGGTGACGCGCCGGTGACGTTGCCCGTGCGCGCGGAACCGCAACAAGTGACCGACGCGGAGACCGCCGCAACCGTTCGCGGAATGATGGAGACCGTCGTGTTGCGCGGCACCGGAACGCCGGCGCAACTGAACGGCTACACCGCGGCGGGAAAATCGGGAACGGCGCAGAAAATTGATACTAACACCGGACGTTATTCGCCGAATCAGTACATCGCGTCGTTCGTCGGCTTCGCGCCGGTGAACGAGCCGGCGGTTACCATTTTAGTGGTCCTGGATTCACCGCAAGGGGCGCATCACGGCGGCGAAGTGGGCGGCCCGGTTTTCAAACGCATCGCCGAGCAAGTGCTCGCTTACATGGATGAGCCGCACGACGTGCCCATGCCTTCAAATTTGGAAACGGCCAAGAATCTTTCGCGTACTCCCGAGCCGGATTCGAGCAACGAAATCAATGAGGCCCGCTATCAAGCAGCAGTCGCGAAGAAGCCTCAGCCGGAGACGTCGACAGCAACGTTGGCTTTCGGCGAAGAGGATCAAGTGTTGGTCCCAGACCTCGCGGGCCAGACGGTTCGAGGAGTTACGGAGGAATGCTCGCGTTTAGGTTTGGTGCCCTCGCTGATTGGCAGCGGAGTTGCCTTGGAACAGTCTCCGGAAGCCGGAGCGCGTGTGGAGCGGGGCAGCAGCGTAACGGTACGGTTCGGGCGCGCCGTGGCCGCGCTGACACCGGCGTCAGTCCAGAGGAACGCAAATTGAAATTTGTGATGGAGAGCGCGCCGGAAGTGCGGAACACTTCGAGGAGCGAGGCGAAGGCAGGCATGAATCTGCGGGATGTGATCGAGGGCGTCGAGACGGTGGGGGTGAGCGGTCCTGCGAATCCACGAATCCTCGCCATGGTTTACGACAGTCGCCGAGTGACGCCCGGCACGCTTTTCTTCGCTTTGGCCGGACAGAAGGCCGACGGCAACAAGTTTGTAGATGATGCAATCGCTCGCGGTGCGGTGGCGATTGCGAGTCCGCAAGCCCGGCCCGCGGAGATCGGGCACGAGATTGCCTGGGTGGAGCTTGCTCCGGGAAGAGAGCGCCGCGCTCTGGCGATTGCGTCTGCGAATTTTTACCGGCATCCGGCGAAGGCGCTAAAGCTCGTGGGCGTCACCGGGACAAACGGAAAGACCACCACCACGTTTCTCGTGGATTCGATTCTGCATGCGGCCGGATTCACGACCGCGCGGATCGGCACGACCGGCTACCAAACTCCACAGGGCAGCCGCACGGCTGTGAACACGACGCCTGAATCGCTCGACTTGCAGGAGATGTTCAGCGAAGTGCGCGACGCCGACGGAACGCACGCGGTTCTGGAGGTGAGTTCGCATTCGCTGGCCATGGAGCGCGTGTGGGGGTGCCACTTTGCCGTCGCGATTTTTACCAATCTGACGCGCGACCACCTGAATTTTCACAAGACGTTCGAGCAGTACTTCGCAGCGAAGCGGCGCTTGTTCGAAGGCATGGGCGCGGGCGCGCCGGATGTTGCCGTGATCAATGCGGATGATGCGTACTCCCCGCGACTGGAGGGCCTCGCGCGCCGCACGCTGAAATACGGCCTCGCCGAGTCCGCAGATCTCACGACTAAGACATTTTCGCTGCGATTCGACGGGTTGGCATTCACGGCGCAAACGCCTGTAGGGAAAATCGAAGTGCGGTCATCGCTCGTTGGCCGCATCAATGTGTACAACATCTTGAGTGCGATCGGAGCAGCCATCGCTCTCGAAATCCCGCGCGCGAAAATCGAGGAAGGCATCGCCAATCTCGATCTGGTTCCCGGGAGATTCCAGCGAATCGACGAAGGCCAGCCATTCCTCGTGGTTGTAGATTACGCGCATGCGGACGACGCGATCCGCAACTTGATTACGACGGCGCGCGAACTCAACCCTGCGGGGAGAATCATCACGCTCTTTGGCGCAGGAGGCGAACGCGACCGCTCCACACGCCCGCTGATGGGCGAAGCGGCAGGAGCGCTGAGCGATCTCGTGATCCTTACGGATGACAACCCGCGCCAGGAAGACCCGCTTCTCATCATGAATGATGTGGTCGTGGGATTGCAGAAAGTGAATGCGAAGTACCGGATCGAGCCGGACCGCGACGTTGCGCTCGAGATCGCGATTGATGAGGCGCGGCCGGGCGACATCGTGCTGCTGGCCGGCAAAGGCCACGAGAATTATCAGATTTTGCGCGACCGGACGCTTGAGTTCGACGACCGGGAAAAGGCTCGGGCGATTCTGCGGCGCAAGGGTTATTCAAAGGAATCGCCGAAAAAGTAGGCGAAATTCAGCACAAAAGCTGCACTTTCGAGAGTCAGCGCTTGAGAGTGAAGATTAGCCCATTGGAGACGCGATGCGGTGGACCGTGGTTCAAGTGGCCGAAGCTCTGGGTGTCCCGGCTCCCGCGAGTCTCGACCCCCTGGCCCGGGTGGCCGGCGTCTCGATTGATTCTCGTACTGTTCAGCCCGGCGAGTTGTACATCGCCATACGCGGTCCGCGTCACGACGGACACACTTTTGTCGCCGACGCATTGGCTCGCGGGGCTGCGGCCGGGGTGGTGGCGCTCACGGAGTACCAGCAATACCCGGAAGGAATTCGCGGGCAGCTCCTCGGCGTGGACGACACGCTCAGCGCGCTTCACCGCTTGGCCTCACGCGCCTGCGAAATCTGGCGCAAGGCCAAGCCGGAGCGGCGAATTGGCGGCGTGGCCGGGTCCATCGGGAAAACTACCACGAAAGAAATTCTGGCGGCGCTCGTGGGCGCGCGGTTCCGCGTACTGAAGACGCACGGGAACCTGAACAATGAATACGGCCTGCCGCTGACGCTGCTGCAGCTTGACGACGAGCATGATGCGGCGGTGATCGAGATGGGGATGTCACATCGCGGCGAGCTTGCGCGGCTGGCGCAGATCGCTCCGCCGGATGTGGGCGTGATTACGCGCATCGCGGTCGAGCATTTGGAATTTTTTTCGTCGATTGAGGAAATCGCTCTGGCTGAGCGCGAGTTGATTGAGAACCTCGCATGGCCCAGCGCAACGGCGGTGCTGAACGCGGACGACGAACGTGTCGAGCGTTTCACTGAAGTTGCGCGTGGGAACGTGATTTGGTTCGGGACGAACGTGCGAGCGCAATTTCGCGCCGAAGCGATCGAAGACCGCGGCGTGGAAGGCTCGGCGTTTGATTTTGTCTACCCGACGGGGCGCTTGCGGCTCGAATTGCCGTTGATTGGTCGGCACAACGTGATGAATGCATTGGCGGCGCTGGCGGCGGCGAGCGTCTGGGGCATCGGTGCTGCGGAAGCACAGCGCGTGTTTCCCACGCTCATGCCGGCCGATAAGCGCGGGGAAGTCGTGCGGTTCGAAGACGGGCTCACGGTGATTAACGATAGCTATAACTCGAGTCCTACGGCGCTGAACGCGCTGGCCGAGCTTCTGGCGGCCACGCCGGGTTATCGCCGGCGGATACTTGCGGCGGGCGAAATGCTGGAGCTGGGAGCGTCGGCGGCAGAGCTTCACCGCGAATGCGGGAAGTTTGCGGCGGCGCTCGAAAAGATCGATTGGATTTTTGGCGTGCACGGCCACGCCGCAGAAATGATTGATGCAGCCGTAAAGGCCGGGCACGCGCGAGAGCGTGCGAGATTCTTCGGAAATTCCGAGGAGGCCGCGAAATTTCTCGCGGGCTTCGTAGGCGCGGGCGATTTACTGCTCTTGAAAGGTTCGCGTGGCGTAAAAATGGAAAAAATTCTGGAGGCCATCACGGCGAGCCACAAACGGGCGGCTTCGACGGCTGCGGGCGAAGCAATTGAGGCCGGGCCGAAGGGCCAGCGCTGAGATGCTCTACTATTTTTTCGTTTACGTGCTGCGGCCGTACTTCAGCCCGCTGAACGTGTTTCGCTATATCACGGTGCGGACAGCAGTCGCGAGCGTGACGGCGTTGTTGCTTTCGCTGCTGATGGGACCGTGGGTGATCGAAAGGCTGAAAGAGTTGCAGGTGAAGCAATACATTCGCGAGGAAGGGCCGAAGGCGCATCGGAAGAAGGCCGGAACGCCGACGATGGGCGGCGTGCTGATCGTCGCGGCCATTGTGATTCCCACGCTGCTTTGGGCCGACCTGCGCAGTCCTTATGTCCTGCTCGCGGTCGGATCCACGGTGGCGTTTGGCACTATTGGTTTCGTGGATGATTACAACAAAGTCGTGCGTAAGAGGAATCTAGGCCTGACTCCGCGTGCAAAGTTTTCTTTTCAAGTGCTCACCTGCGCTTTGGTCGGAGTCGCATTGCTCGTATTGCAATCGCACGGAGCCTATTCGACGCAGTTGAGCGTGCCGTTTTTCAAGCGGTTACACCCGAATCTTGTGATCGACTCGCTCTTGGGCCGCAATTTCATTTGGCCGCTGGCCTACGTTCCCTTTGTTCTGTTTCTCGTGTTTGTGATCGTGGGCTGCTCGAACGCGGTGAACCTGACCGATGGCCTCGATGGCCTTGCAATCGGGTGCGTGCTCGTTTCTTCGACGGCGTTGACCGTGCTGACTTACGTTTCGAGCAATGCGCGTATGGCCGAGTACCTCGATATCCAGAAGATACCTGCCGCGGGCGAACTTGTAATTTTCTGCGGCTCGCTCGTCGGCGCCTCTTTGGGATTTCTCTGGTATAACGCGCATCCGGCGGAGATGTTCATGGGCGATGTAGGCTCGCTGGCCCTCGGCGGGGCCATTGGTGTTGTGGCGGTGATCATCAAGCAGGAAATTTTGCTGCTTTCGATCGGCGGAGTTTTCGTTCTCGAAGCGCTTTCTGTGATTATTCAAGTTGGATCGTTCAAGTTGACCGGGAAGCGCGTGTTTCGCATGGCGCCACTGCACCATCATTTCGAGCTGCTCGGATGGAGCGAATCGAAAATCATCGTGCGGTTTTGGATCGTGGCGCTGGTGTTTGCGCTGTTCTCGCTGACGACTTTGAAATTGAGGTGATTGGCATTGAGGCCCGGGATCGATCTTGCAGGGAAGCGAGTGCTGGTGGTGGGACTGGCGCGCACCGGAATAGTCACGGCCCTTTTCAGCTCTGGTTATGGAGCTACGGTGACGGCCACGGACGAACGGCCGGAATCAGAGCTGGCCGAAACTGCTGCCAAGCTGCGTGCGGCCGGAGTGAAGCTGGAACTCGGCGGCCACTCGCCCGAAAGTTTTCTGCAGCAGGATTTGATCGTGCTGAGTCCCGGCGTGCCGGCAAACCTTTCGGCGCTTGCAGCGGCGCGCGCCCACAATATTCCGGTCTGGAGCGAAATTGAGCTGGCTTGGAGATTTCTGCGCGGAAAGCTAGTCGCCATAACCGGGTCGAACGGGAAGACGACTACGACCTCGCTCGTCGCGCACATTTTGAAGACTGCGAATATTCCGGTGATGGTCGGCGGGAACATCGGCACTCCGCTTCTCGCGCTGGTCGAAAATTCCACCGATTCGACGGTGACGGTCGCCGAGATCAGCAGCTTCCAGCTCGAGATCATCGAGAGCTTTCGGCCGGAAATCGGCGTGCTTCTGAACCTGACGCCGGATCATCTTGACCGGCACGCTTCGTTTGACGAGTACGCCAGCGCCAAGATGCGCATGTTCGAAAATCAGCTTGAGCGGGACGCCGCGGTGCTGAACGCGGATGATCCGGAAATCACGCGGCGGATGCCGTCCAAGCCGCACATTTTCTGGTTCAGCAGGCAAAAGCGCGTGGCGACGGGCGCATTTCTTCGTGACGACCAGATTTTCTTTCGCGATGAAGGCTCGGAAGTGGCGCTGGCCCGGCGCGAGGAGATTGGGCTGCGTGGCGAGCACAACATCGAAAACGTCCTGGCGGCGTGTGCCGCTACTTATTTGGCTGGAGCGGAGCCTGCCGCAATCGGTCTCGGTGTGAAAACTTTCAAAGGGGTCGAGCACCGTCTCGAATTCGTGGCCGAGATCTCGGGCGTGCGGTTCTACAACGATTCGAAGGCCACCAATGTGGACGCGGCGCTCAAAGCGATCGAGGCGTTCGACGGACCGTTGCTGGTGATTCTTGGCGGGAAGGACAAGGGCAGCCCGTACACGCCGCTTCGTGAGCCGCTTCGAGAGCGCGCACGTCTGGCCATTCTGATTGGAGCTGCGGCGGAAAGGATTGCGCAGGACTTGGGCGATACCGTGCGAACCGTGCACGCGGATACTCTTGAGCGGGCGCTGCACGCAGCCGTGGAGAACGCGCAACCGGGCGATACCGTGCTGCTCGCCCCGGCTTGTGCCAGCTTCGATCAGTTCGAGAACTATGAGCATCGCGGCCGGGTCTTTAAGGAATTGGTCGCGGGTCTCGAGAACCAATCCGCAGCGGAAGCTTCCGCGCAAAAAGGACAATGAATGCCGCGCAGCCTGCAACCCGATAGAAAATTATTTGGCGTAACGCTGGCGCTTTGCTTTATCGGCGCAGTGATGGTTTTCAGCGCTTCGGCCATTACTGCTCGAGAGCAAGGCGGCAACGGCTACGCATTCCTTCTGCGCCAGGTTCTCTGGATCACGCTGGGCCTGGCGGGGATGTTCTGGCTGATGAACACTGATTATCGAAAATTGCGGCAGCCGCGCGTGATTTTCACCAGCGTATCAGTGACGCTCATTTTGTTGGTAGCAGTCTTCCTTCTCGATAGGTCGCATGCCACGCACCGGTGGTTCCGGCTTGGCCCGCTGAGCTTGCAGCCTTCGGAGATTGCAAAGCTCGTGATGATCGTCTTCCTTGCATGGTTTCTCAAAGTCCGCGGAGCTCCGCGCTGTTTTGTGAAAGACCCGCTGCGCACGATTGTTCCGGCGGCCGGGACGGTCCTGGTTATGGTGGGGCTCATCCTTGCCGAGCCGGACATGGGCACCGCCTGTATGATCGTGCTGATCGCGCTTACGATGTTGTACGTCTCCGGGCTTCCGCTCCGATACATCTTCGGCGCGGCTCTGGCGGCGATCCCGGCGGTTTATCTCCTGATCGTTCGAGTGCCGTACCGCCTGCAGCGCTTTCAGGCATTCATGTCGCCAGGCTCGGATCCGCAGGGACACGGATTCCAGTTGCTGCAGTCGCTGATCGCGGTTGGTTCAGGCGGTTTCACGGGTGTAGGACTGATGGAGAGCAGGCAGAAGCTTTTCTTTCTGCCGGAGGCGCATACGGACTTCATTTTTTCGGTGATCTGCGAGGAATTGGGATTCATCGGCGCGGTGATCGTGCTGGTACTGTTTGCAGTTTATGGCTGGCGCGGATTTGTGGCGGCGATGAAGGCGCCGGATGAATTTGGCCGCCTGCTGGCTCTCGGTGTCACGACCATGGTGACGGGCCAGGCGCTGATCAATCTGAGCGTCGTGCTGGGCCTGATGCCGACCAAGGGAATTCCGCTGCCTTTCGTCAGCTACGGCGGCTCGAGCCTGCTCGGAATGCTGTTGGCAACCGGCGTGCTTTTGAACATAAGTCAGCACGCGGACGAGACGTGAAGGCGGACGGGAAAAGCCTATTGATCGCCGGCGGCGGCACAGGTGGCCACGTTTTTCCGGCGGTGGCGGTAGCCAAGGAATGGGTCCGGCGCGGGCCGGAAGGAGAGCGAAGCGTCGTGATCGTAGGAACCGAGCGCGGAATGGAATCGCGGCTGGTCCCGCAGGCTGGACTACCGCTCGAAACTATTCGTGTGGCTGGGCTGAAGGGAATTGGCGGGATGAAATTCGTTCGCAACCTCGCGAAACTTCCACTCGGGCTTTGGGACTCGGAGAAAATCCTAGGCCGCCACAATTTTGGGGTGGCGTTCGGCGTGGGAGGCTACGCATCCGGGCCGATGATGTTGCTGGCGAGAATTCACGCGATCCCGAGTGTAATTTTTGAACCGAATGTCGAGCCGGGATTCACGAATCGCGTTCTCGCAAATATTGCGACGCGCCTGGCAGTGGCGCACGCAGCCACCGCGGATCGCCTCGGACGGAAAGCAGTAGTAACCGGCTGCCCGGTGCGCAAAGAATTCTTCGCCGTGCCGCGAAAACAACACCGCGAGCCGTTCACAGTCCTCATCACGGGCGGCAGCGGCGGTGCGCTTCCCATCAATCAAGCGGTAATCGATTCCCTGGACCGTTTTGCCGTGAGAAAAAATCAGCTTTTCATCGTGCATCAGACTGGTGAACGCGACTATAATGCGGTTCGCGTGGCTTATGCACGACGCGAATTCAGAGCGGAGGTTGTGCCCTTTATCGAGAATATGGCGGAGAGGTTCGCCCAGGCGGACTTAATTGTCTGCCGGTCGGGCGCCATTACTGTCGCGGAGATATCTGCCGCCGGACGCGCCGCCATCTTCATCCCCTTCGGTGCCGCTACTGACGCCCATCAATCGCGCAATGCCGAAGCCATGCGGGACGCCGGTGCCGCCCGCTTGTTGCCACAAGCGGAGCTAACGCCCGAGCGGCTGACGTCCGAAATTTTCTCCCTCCTGGACCAGCCCGGGAAAATCACAGAAATGGAACAGCGTGCCCGCGAACTCGCACGCCCGCGGGCGGTTGAGGACATTGTGGACCTGCTCGAATCGGTGGTGCGCCCATGAACGTGACCTTCCGGAATTTTCAGCGCATCCATCTTGTCGGGATCGGCGGCAGCGGCATGAGCGGCATTGCCGAAGTTTTGCTTTCGAGCGGCTACGCGGTTTCGGGTTCGGATTTGAAGGCGTCGCCCGCGACGGAACGCCTCCGCAATCTGGGGGCTAAGATTTACGAGGGCCACCACGCAGAAAACGTTCACGGCGCGCACGTGGTGGTTATTTCCTCGGCGGTGCGCGCGGACAACGTTGAGGTGGTCGAGGCCCAGCGGCTGAAGATTCCGGTCATCCCACGCGCGGAAATGCTCGCGGAATTGATGCGGTTGAAATATGGCATCGCGGTTGCGGGAGCGCACGGAAAAACAACGACGACTTCGATGGTAGCTTCCGTGCTCGGTGCCGCCGATCTCGATCCCACGTTCGTTGTAGGCGGGCGGGTCAACCACGCAGGCACGAATGCACGGCTGGGCCAGAGCGAGTACATGGTGGTCGAAGCGGACGAAAGCGACCGTTCGTTTTTGCTGCTGGCCCCGGTGGTCGCGGTAATCACCACAATCGACCGCGAACATTTGGACCATTACCACTCGCTCGAGGAAATTCAGGAAACTTTTCTTCAGTTCGCCAATCGTGTGCCGTTTTACGGCACGGTGATCCTTTGCCTCGACGAGCCGAACGTGCAAGCGATTCTGCCGCAGGTGAAGCGCCCAGTGATCACCTACGGCACATCGAGTCAGGCTGATCTCGTGATTAGTGATGTGAAGCTCAGCGGCCTTGCCAGCGAGTTTCGTCTGAAATATCACGGCGAAGATCTAGGCATCTTCCGGCTACCGTCTCCTCCCGGAATTCACAATGTGCGCAACGCGGCGGCTGCGGCCGCGGTGGGGCTCTCGCTCAACGTGCCCGCGGACTTGATCCGCGCGGGACTTGCCAAGTTTGCCGGCGTCGGCCGCCGTTTTGAAATCAAGGGCGTCTTCAACGGCGTGACCTTGATTGACGATTATGGCCATCATCCCGCGGAAATTCGCGCGACGCTCGAAGCTGCGCGCGGCTGCGGTTACAAACGCCTGCTGGTCCTTTTCCAGCCGCATCGCTACACGCGCACGCAGTTTCTTTGGGAGGATTTTCGCCGCTCGTTCAATCAGGCCGACATTCTGGTAGTGACGGAAATCTATGCCGCGGGCGAAGCTCCCATCGAAGGTATCAATGGCGAGCGCCTGGCGGAAGCGATCAGCACCGCGGGCCATAAGAGCGTGGTGTGCACCAGCACGATGCAGGCGGGGATGGAATACATGTTGCGCGAGGCGCGTCCCGGCGATGCCGTTCTGGCCATCGGTGCGGGGAGCGTCGGGCGCGTGCTTGAGCAGCTCGCGATGCTACTGGGTTCGAAAGTGTCGAGTTCTCATGCGGATTAGCGAAAAGCCGCTGGCGCAGCGGCTAAAAGAGCTGGGAGTTGAATTGCGACCGGGCGTTTCCATGACGGAAAAGACTTCGCTGGGAATCGGCGGCACAACCGACGAGCTCTTGCTGCGGCGGTTTGACACGATTCCCGATGTGATGCGTTTGCTGGCCGATGAAAAAATTCCGCATCGTTTTCTTGGCGGCGGAACGAACGTGCTGATTGATGACGGCGAACTTTCGTGGATCGTTCTTCATTTGCCCACCTCGCAACCGGGGATGCGCATCGAAGGCCGCGCGGCTATCGTTGATGCCGCAGCCGATCTTGGCGGCATGGTGACGTTCTGCGCGAAACACGATCTGGGCGGAATGGAAGGCCTGATCGGCGTACCTGGCAGCGTGGGAGGCGCGCTGCGCATGAATGCGGGCGCATACGGGACGCAAATTGGTTCTTACGTGCGCGAGGTGGAGCTTTATCGCGCGGCAACCGGCGAGATTGAAACGTTGCGCGGCAACGACATTCGGTTTGATTATCGGCATACTTCGTTTGCGCCGGACGACGTAATGTTGCGTGTGAAGCTGGAATTGCCTTCGAAGCCGTACAAGGAAATACTCGCCGGCATCCGCGTGTGCAACGAGAAACGCCGGTCGAGCCAGCCGCTGAACCAGAAAAGCGCTGGCTGCATTTTCAAGAATCCACCGGGCGGTTCCGCCGGGCGGATGATCGATGAACTCGGCTTGAAAGGACACGGAGCCGGAGACGCCAAGGTGAGTGACCGCCACGCGAATTTCTTCATCAATGCCGGGACTGCGAGCTGCGCCGATATGCTGCGCTTGATTGATGACGTGCGCGAGCGCGTGCACAGCGCCTACGGCGTCGAGCTTGAGAACGAGGTAATCGTCTGGAAAAACTAAGAACCATGGAAGCGGACGCCTATCCCCAGGAAGCCCTGGCCGACGAAGAGCCGAAGTATCTTCGCCGGCAGAAGCCGCTCGAAATCAAGCGGCGGAAGTTTGGCCGGAAAGCCTGGAAGACGTATATGCGTGTCGCGGCCTGGTCGGCCGTGGGCCTGGCCGGCGCCTGGATGGCGTATGCGTCCGGACATTTCCTGCTGGCATCGCGCGAAATGGCACTGGTTCATTCCGATCAGGTGGAGCTCACCGGGAACCATTACGTGACGCGCGCGAACGTGCTCGAGGTTTTTTCCCCCGATCGCAACCACAGCGTGTTGCGTGTTCCACTCGATGACAGGCGGCGCCAGCTCGAAGCGATTCCGTGGGTGGAGCTGGCCACCGTGCGCCGCGCTTTGCCCAATAAGATTGAGGTGGAGATCGTCGAGCGAGTTCCCATTGCGTTTCTTCGACAAGGAAGCGAGCCCGCGCTAGTGGATATCCACGGAGTGATCCTTGAAAAGCCGATCCGAGGAGAGTTTCATTTTCCGGTGGTCACCGGCATAAGCTCCGAGATGACGCCGGAAGAGCGCGAAAAACGCATGCAGCTCTTCTCCGGATTCACCCAGCAGGTCGAGGCGGCGCGTGCAGGAGCGATGGAGCAGGTGAGCGAGATCGATCTGGCCGAGGCGCACGATCTACGCGCCACGATCTCCGGTTTGAATGGCAGCGATTCCGCCGGAGCTGCTGATTCCCCGATCCTCGTGCATTTCGGGGACAGCGATTTTGAGGGGCGATATCGAACTTTGCTGGAGAATATCGGACAATGGCGCGCCGCGGCCGGCCGCGTCGAATCCGTGGATTTGCGTTTCAACCGGGAAGCGGTGGTGAATCCCGAAACGGCAGAGGCGCCGCGCCAGGTTGCACAGCAGAAGCCGCAAGCTTTGCCGAAGCATACGGCGTCACCGGCGGCCAAGAGTTGGAAGAAACATCGACGATAATGGCAGCGGAATCGAGGAGCTGATTTGACGAAGAAGGAACGGCATATCGTGGCGCTCGACATTGGCAGCACGAAAACGGTGGCGCTGATTGGCGAGCTGGATGAAGACGGTGGCGTGAAATTCGCGGCGCTGGGCGCCGCGGAATCGAAGGGCTGGCGCAAGGGGCAGATCGTGAATCTCGCTCTGGCGGTAAGTTCGATTCGCCGCGCGGTGGAAGAAGCCGAGACGATTACCAACGTGCCGGTGGAATCAGCGCTGGTCGGTGTTGCCGGGGCGCACGTGCGCGGAGTGAACAGCCGCGGCGGGATCACCGTGGGTGCGCGGCCGCGCGACATTCAGCGCGAAGATATTCGCCGGGCGGTGGAAGCGGCGCGCGGAGTGCAACTGCCCGAGGACCGCGAAGTGCTGCACGTCCTCCCGCAGGAATTTTTTCTCGACGCGCAAGACAACATTCGCGACGCCATCGGAATGGTCGGCCAGCGCTTGGAAGCAAACGTTCATATCGTCACCGCCTCGGGCACGGCCACGCAGAATATCGTGACGGCAGTAAATCGCGCGGGCGTGCGCGTGGACGACACCGTCCTCGAACCGCTGGCTTCCGCAGAAGCTTGCCTCACGCAGGACGAACGCGAGCTTGGCTCATGCCTGCTCGATATCGGCGGAGGAACCACCGAGTTGATTGCCTACGCTTCCGGCGTGGTGCGGCACACGGCGGCGGTCCCGGTCGGCGGCGACCACTTCACGAACGATCTCGCTGTTGGGCTACGCACGCCGATTCCCGAAGCCGAAAAAATCAAGTGCGAACATGCCATCGCGTTTCGCGAGCTGCTCACCGAGGATTTCCCCATCGAAATCGCGAGCGTCGGCGACCGCCCGCCGCGCACCATTTTCGCGCGCATGCTCTCCGATATCGTGGAACCGCGCGCTCAGGAATTGCTCATGCTCGTCCGCGACGAGCTGCGCCGCGGCGGTGTGGAATCGCAGATTCCCGCAGGAATCATTCTTACGGGCGGGGGCGCGCATCTGCGCGGCCTGTGCGAGCTCGCCGAACGAGTTTTCAATCTCCCCGTGCGCGTGGCCGCGCCGCGCGGCCTGGCGGGGATGAGCGTGGAAGATTCCCGGCCCGAATATTCGACAGCCGTGGGCCTCGTGCTTTACGGTGCGCGTGCCCGGCGCACCGCGGGAGCGCGTCCTACCGGCTGGGTGGGCAAGTTGAAAAGCATGTTTGCAGGAGCTTCATAGAGGGTGCGCTAACCAAAATCGAGGGAATGAAAGACTGAGGGAGGGGAGCATGTCACCAAAAGAATCGAGCATTCGAGTTTCATTCAGTGAAGAGCCTCAGAACGGCGCGAAGATAAAGGTCATCGGCGTGGGAGGGGGCGGCTCGAACGCCGTCAACCGCATGATCCGCGCCAAGGTGGAGGGTGTGGAGTTTATCGCAGCCAACACTGACTTGCAGGCGCTGAAACTTTCGCAGGCGCCGGTGAAGTTGCAAATCGGCGCGAAGTTAACGAAAGGTTTGGGAGCGGGAGCCAACCCTGAGGTCGGCCGCAAAGCGGCGCTCGAGGACACGGAGAAAATTCTCGAAGCGCTGGACGGCGCGGACATGGTGTTCGTCACGTCCGGACTGGGGGGCGGCACCGGGAGCGGCGCGGCGCCCGTGGTCGCCAACCTCGCGAGCGAGCTCGGAGCTCTGACTGTTGCGGTCGTTACCAAGCCCTTCGCATTTGAAGGCAAGCGGCGCATGCAGCAGGCTGAACAGGCGCTCGCCGAGCTTATTGGCTGCGTGGATACCGTCATCGTGATACCAAACGAGCGCTTGATGGAATGCGTCGAGCACGGCACGAGCTTTTTTGAAGCGTTCCGCATCGCGGACGACATCCTTCGCCAGGCGGTGCAGGGCATTTCGGACATAATCACGATTCCGGGAATCATCAATCGCGACTTCGCGGACGTGAAGACCATTATGTCCGGGCAAGGCTACGCAGTGATGGGCACGGCGGTGGCCTCGGGCTCGAATCGCGCCATTGACGCCGCGAATCGCGCCATCAATAGCCCGCTGCTCGAAGACAATTGCATCCAGGGCGCGCAGGGAATTCTCATCAATATTACCGGCTCATCCAGCTTGACCTTGCAGGAGGTTCACGAAGCTTCCTCCATCATTCAGAAAGCGGCGCACGAGAATGCCAACATCATTTTCGGCGCGGTAATGGATGACGCGATGAAGGAATCGGTGAAGCTCACCGTAATCGCGGCAGGCTTCCGCGAAGTGGCCTCGCGAAAGGCGAACACGCGCCCGTCGTATTTGCCCAAGACCTGGAAGGCCACGCGCGAGCAAACGCCCGCCGTGCCGCAGCAGACTAACGTGGTGCAGCAAGTATCGCGAAACGTCGGCGAGGTGATGCACGATGTGTCCGCTGACGATCTCGACGTGCCCACGTTCCTTCGTCGCCAGGCCCAAAAGGCGTAAGTCTCGGTATAAACTTCGGGTGTGGATGCACCAGTTCGGATTCGGCGCGAGGTTTTGGCGGACCTGCGGGAACGCGCGCAGAGAGAACCGGCCCGGGAGTGTTGTGGTTTGCTGGCTGGCTGCGACGGCATCATCACGCAGATTGTTCCAGCCACGAACGCCGGGAGCGAGCCTGCCACCGCCTACGAAATTGCGCCGAAGGAGTTATTTCGCCTCGTACGCGAAATCCGCGCCGGCGGGCTCGAGCTGATGGGAATTTATCACTCGCATCCGAACGGCAAGAACGAACCTTCCGCGCGCGACATTGAGCAAGCCTACTATCCGGATGTGGCCTACGTCATTCTCTCGCCGCGAGCTGACACCGATAGGCCCGTTCGCGCATTCTCAATCCAAGGTGGCACCTCGGCCGAAATAGAAATCTGCACGTTGTAAGCAAGCTTAGTGCGTCGCATCAGGCACTTTCAGGACAACCGCCGTGATGTCGTCGTTTTGCAGGCCATTGGCAGAGAACTGTTTTGCGCCATCGAATAGACATTCGAGTGATTCATCCGCCGACTTCTTATGGCATTGCTTCCAAAGTTCCGGCATTCTGGCCCAACTGAAATCATTGCCTTGTGAGTCTTGCAGTTCGTGTAGGCCGTCCGTGGCGAAGAGGATCGCATCGCCAGGGGACAGCTGAACGCGATGAATATCGTAAGAAACGTCAGGGAACATCCCGGACGGAAAGCCTTCGCACTGCAACTGCGCGCAGCCGGACCGGGAAGCAGGCAGCGGATAAAGCATGCCTGCGTTTGAAAACACCAATTCGCGGATGGCGGGATCATAAAGGCCGTACAAGGTTGTGGCATAGCGGTCCGCAACCGGGCGCACTAGGAGTCGCTTGTTCAGCAAGGCCAGTACCGAGGCGGTGCTGTCTCCCGTCTTATTAATCCCCCGCAGCATTCCCATCACAAGCGCAGCATACATCGCCGCCGCCAGACCTTTGCCCATCACATCCCCGATGTAAAACCCTACCTGGCCGTTTGGTAACCCGAAAAAGTCGGCGAAATCTCCGCCTACTTCGCGAAAAGGGGAGAACCTAAAGGCAATCTCCACGCAATCGTGCTTAAGAGTCCCGGCCGGAAGCAGGGAATTTTGAATCTGGCGAGCTTCATCCTTCTCGTTTTCGAATACTTTGTTATCCGAGAACGTTCCGACCCCAAGAATCACACTCATTCGAGTCTCTTTTTCTAGGCTTGCGATACTTTCATCAGAACCGAGCCAATGACGACACAAATCACCCGGAATTGACCATGTGCAACTCCGCTGCCAAAGCCTGTGATTCGAGCGGCTATGCGCGGCTGCGGAGAAGGACTTAGGGATTTGTTGACTCGACGATAAGGCAGAAATTGCACGACTTGTTTCAACACGAAACAGGTGCTCGCGGATGGCACTTACCAAGCCGGGCCGGATAGTTTTTCGCTACGGATTGGCGCGGTAGCTTTGGACGGTGACCGCGGCATCAGCCGCTTCGAGGCGTCGCGCGTATAACGGGAACTCGGCCGCAAGTGCGGCTACTTCCCGGCGAACGCGTTGCTCGATAGCTGTGTCGCCCACGTGCATTAGCACCTCGGCGATCCAGCCGGCGATTTTTTCCATCTCGCGTTCGCGCATCCCGCGCGTGGTCACGGCCGGACTTCCCACGCGAATTCCGCCGGCCTTCATCGGAGGGAGAGGATCGAACGGAATGGCATTCTTGTTCACCGTCATGCCGGAGCGCTCGAGCGCGAGTTCCGCATCGCGGCCGGTAATCCCGCGCGAGTGCATATCGACCAGGAAAAGGTGGTTGTCAGTTCCGCCGGTCACGATCCGAAAGTCGCGCTTCACGAGTCCGGCAGCGAGCGCTCGAGCGTTCGCCACCACCTGCTTCTGATACTCATGGAATTCCGGCTCGGAGGCTTCTTTCAGGCACACAGCCTTTGCGGCAATAATGTGTTCGAGCGGACCTCCCTGAACGCCGGGAAACGTGACGCGGTCCAACTCCTTCGCGTATTTCTCGCGACAGAGCACCAGGCCGCCGCGCGGCCCGCGAAGCGTCTTGTGCGTGGTGGTGGACACAAAATCGGCATAGGGCACGGGGCTCGGATGCACTCCGGCGGCGACCAGGCCGGCGATGTGCGCCATGTCCACAAAGAAGAGCGCGCTGGCAGACTGCGCAATCTTGGCAATGCGCGGGAAATCGATGATGCGCGCGTAAGCGCTGGCCCCGGCGACGATCATTTTCGGTTGATGCTCGCGCGTCAGCCGCTCGATTTCGTCGTAGTCGATCGTTTCTGTCTCTTTGGTCACTCCGTAGGCCACAAACTTGTAAGTCTTCCCGGAAAAGTTCAGCGGATGGCCGTGCGTCAGGTGGCCGCCATGCGCCAGATTCATCCCCAACACGATGGCGCCGGGTTCGAGCGCGGTCATGTAAACCGAGATATTCGCCTGGGTGCCCGAATGCGCCTGCACGTTTGCGTGCTCCGCGCCAAAAAGCTGTTTGGCGCGCTCGATGGCTAGCCGCTCGGCACGGTCCACATTTTCGCAGCCGCCGTAATAACGCTTGCCGGGGTAGCCCTCCGCGTATTTGTTGGTGAAGACGGAGCCCATGGCTTCCAGCACCGCTTCCGAAACAAAGTTTTCGGAGGCGATCAGCTCGAGCCCGGTGGCCTGGCGGCGCACTTCGTCGCGCAATGCCTCGGCGATTTCGGGATCTACTTCGTCCAGCGGGCGGCTCATCCTCACGAGTTCCGGGCTTTCGTGTGTCATCTCATCGCACCAGGGAAGCGCAAGTCCAATGCAGCGGTTTTCATCGCGACTCTGGACGTGATTCTAGCGGAGCGATACGGCGTTTGCAATGAATGGGTGGACGCGGACCGCGTTGCTTGCTTTTCATCAACCGCTTAGCAAGATGCATTGGAACTGCGCAATCTGATGTACCATTTGTGTGACTTCGCTTGGCAACGGAACGTCCGTTTTGCACATCAATAGCGGCTGAGTTTCACCGCAGTATTTCCGGCACTAACTGGATGTGGGCAAGGAAAGTACCAGTCCGGCATCGCGACGGGTAGCGCGGGCTCGCGGCTTCTTACGCCAACACAAGAATGGAGTGTTAATGTCGAAATGGACCATCGCGCGGGTATTCGCGCTCCTTTTTCTTATTGTGCTCGCGACCGGCGCACATGCGCAAACTGCAGTCCCGACGGCCACGCAAGAAGCTCAGCCTGCGCCGGCGGCCGGGGCCGCACAGCAATCACAACAGCCCCAGCAGCAACAGGCGCCTTCCGCTACTCCCGCGCAACAACCAGTCCAGCCTGGACAGACGAGCAAGGACAAAGATAAAAAGGACCAAAGCCAAAAAGACCAGGACCAAAAGACCAAAGAGGGCACTTCCAATGACCGCCTCTTCTTCGCGATGCCGAACTTTCTGACCCTTGAGAATTCCGCGCACGTCCCGCCGCTGACGGTGGGGCAAAAGTTCAACGTGGCATTTCGTTCTTCGTTCGATTATTTCCAATACCCCTGGTACGCGGCATTGGCGGGAATAAGCCAGGCGCAGAATAGCGAACCCGGGTACGGGCAGGGTGCGGAAGGATACGGAAAGCGCTATGGCGCAGCTTTTGCCGACGGCACCATCGAAAATTTCATGGTCAACGCCATCGTCCCTTCCGTGATGCGCACCGATCCTCGTTACTATCAATTGGGCAAGGGAACATTCTGGCATCGCACCGGCTACGCTTTGAGCCGTCTGGTCATCACGCGCGCTGATTCCGGACACAATACCTTCAATTTCGCTGAAGTCGGCGGAGCCGGGATGGCCGCCGCCATCTCTACCTATAGCTATCATCCGGAGGCCGACAAGACATTCTCGAACACCATGACGGTATGGGGCACGCAGGTGTCTTACGACGCTCTACGAATCGTTCTGAATGAATTCTGGCCGGACATTCGGCGCAAATTTCACAAGAACAAAGAGCCGCAGCCCTAAGGAAGCATTCCGCCAAGCATCCCTCTGAAGCTTTCTGCGATTTTTTCAGCGAGGAATAGTGCGAAGGGCAAAAAAATCGGGGCGCCTGACGGTGAAAATCCCCGCAGAGCGCCCCGTAATAGCTTCTTGCCAGAACTAATTCTTCGAGTCAGACCCAGTAACACCCGAAACTATCGGCACATGATGCCTGCCTAGAAACGTGTGTGGCCCGCCCCAAACGAATTCCAACGCGACGTTATAGGCCGCCTGAATTGCCAGGTTGTAATTCCCCATGCGGAACCCATCCATCGCATCGAATCGATTGGGGTACCACAACAAGGCAGCCGCTTCGGTGCCTGCATAGGGAGCAGACAACGCCGGGAACGAAAATACGCGATGGCCGTCTTCGCCCTTGCGCGCGGTCACGGTGGAGATCAACGCGTGTTCCAGCCGGTGCGTGAATCCCGTGCATTCGCAGCGATAATAAATCGAGTCCTCACGAAACAGCGCAGACATCGTGTATCGCGACGACTGCGTGATCAAGTTGATTCCAAAGTTGCTGGCTACGCGCACACCGTAAGAATCCCACCCTTGGCCCCAATCTGGCGGGGACCCCGACTGTATGCTGGACGGCGATTCGGCTTGCATCACTGCTCCGGCCGTAGCGGCCCCGAAGAAGGCATACGGCCCGAAAGAATCAAAAGCGTAGCTGCGAAACTTCTCTCTTGAGGAAGGGCGGTGATACGTCGAGGCCGGCTGCACCGAGCTCGAACTGGCCGCCGGGGGCGCAGTTTGTGCAGGCGGCGTGTTGCTCTGCGTCTGGCTTGGCGTGCTCGCACCAGCGCCGCTGGCCGATTGTGCCTGTGCCATCGGCTGGCCTACTGCGAACAGCGTAACTGCAAGAAACGAAAGTACGGCCGGGCGCTTCCTCATCTCGATAAACTCCTCTGTTCGAATGGCAGTGCGGGTAGTGACTCCCACTGTCGCGGCAAACAGCCTACCCCATTTTGGCATTTCATACACGAGAAAATCTGCGTGCCAGGGTTCGGTTGACTTCGGCGGAAGTCTCCCCTAACCTAACTCGATTGGTGCGGCGCGCTATGCGCCGTTGTGCGCGCTGGCTCTACGTTCAGCGCAGAAAAGAGCGGCGAACGCATGTCGGATCAGAAACTGCCCACTCGCTCGGAAGATTATTCGGAGTGGTACAACCAGGTGGTATTGCGCGCCGAGCTCGCGGACTACGCGCCGGTGCGCGGCTGCATGATCGTCCGCCCATATGGCTGGGCCTTGTGGGAAAACATCACGGCCGCGCTCGACAGCCGGTTCAAGGCCACCGGCCACGTCAACGCGGCTTTTCCGTTGCTGATTCCGCGCAGCTTCATCGAGAAGGAAAAATCCCACGTTGCCGGATTCTCGCCCGAGTTGGCCGTGGTGACTCACGGCGGCGGCGAAGAGCTCGAAGAACCGCTGGTGATTCGTCCCACCTCTGAGACCATCATCGGCCACTCCTATGCGAAATGGATTCAGTCCTACCGCGACCTGCCGGTTCTAATCAATCAGTGGAACAGTGTGGTCCGCTGGGAACTCCGCACCCGGCTGTTCTTGCGCACGCTAGAGTTTTTTTGGCAGGAAGGCCACACCGCGCACGCCACGCTTGAAGAGGCTGAATTCGAGACCCGCCAAATGCTCGACATTTACACGGATTTCGCTGTCAAAGAGGCCGCAATTCCTGTGATTCCAGGACGCAAGTCGGAATCCGAACGCTTCGCCGGCGCGGACCAGACTTTTTCGATCGAAGCGATGATGGGGGACGGCAAGGCCCTGCAATCGGGCACGTCGCACAACCTCGGCCAAAATTTTGCCAAGGCCTTTGAAATTCGCTATCTCGATAAGAACGGTGTCCACCAGCATTGCTGGACCACTTCGTGGGGTCTTTCCACCCGCTTTGTCGGCGCGATTATCATGGTGCACGGCGACGACCAGGGGCTAATCTTCCCCCCGCGCCTCGCACCATTTCAGCTGGTCATCGTGCCCATCTTCAGAACCGACGAAGAGAAGTCAAGCGTGCTCGAATGCGCGCAGAAAATCCGCAGGGAACTGGTGGATGCGGGCATCCGTGTGAAATTGGACGAGCGCGAAGGTGCGAGTCCTGGTTTCAAATTCAACGATTGGGAAATGCGGGGTGTGCCGCTGCGTGTTGAGATTGGGCCAAAGGACGTCGCCAAGGGCTCGGTCGTTCTCGCTCGTCGCGACCGTCCCGGAAAAGAAGGCAAGTCCTTCGTGCCGCAACAAGGGCTTGCGCCTGCGGTCGCTCAAATGCTCGACGAGATTCAGAAGTCGCTCTTTGACCGCGCGCTGGCCTTTCGCAAAGCGAATACGGTCGAACCGGCCGACTACCCGGAATTCAAGAAGGCTGTGGAGAAGGGCTTCGCCTTCTCCTGGTGGTGCGGCAGCAGCGATTGCGAAGCGTCGATCAAGGAAGAAACCAAGGCGACCATGCGTTGTATTCCCCTCGAACAGCCCGGCGGCTCGGGAAACTGCATCCATTGCGGCAAGCCCTCGAGCGAAAAGGCCATCTTCTCGCGCGCCTATTAATCCGGCGCCGTCTCGCCCCGGCGCTTGTGCGTTTACTCATTCAGAACACGTGCCTTACCCCAAACGGCGATTGCTTTTGGATGCTGCTAGTATGAGCTTGTCGAAATCTTCCTTGGGGAGTTTCATTTTGGACGCAAAGCGACTCCGAGACGGGCAACGCGGTGGGGCGAAGCTCAAATTTCTTGTAACGATCCTCATCCTGGGGGCCTTGGCGTTCGCAGCCGTCAGAATCGTTCCTGCCTATTTCGCAAACTACCAGTTGCAGGACGCCGTCACCGACGAAGCGCGGTTTGCGACCTCCACTTATCCGAAGAAGACCACGGACGACCTTCGCAATGACGTTTTTAAGAGGGCTCAGGAGCTCGAGGTTCCTACGAAGAGAGAAGATATACGGGTGACCTCGGACGGGTCGCTGGTGACGATCTCGCTGGATTACACCGTAACGTTTGATCTGGCGGTGACTCAGTTCACTCATCAATTTCATGTCCACGCAGACAGCCGTCCGATTTAGAACTACAATCCATTTCGATTGAGGCCACGCAGGACACGATGCGCCAGCGCTGCGTCTACCAACCGCGCTTCTCTGGTTTGCGTCTAATCATGTGAGTGCGTTCTCGTGTGGGTGCACTTCATGGAGAGGCTGATTGAGGATTCGAATCGCCCCCGGGTTTTGGACGTCCAAAACGGGCATCGCAGTGTTGGTCGCTGCTTTGGCTGTGTTCATCACCGTCACCAGTCTCTTCGCGTATTACTACATTCAGTTCGGCCGGCTGATTAACCAGCAGCTTACCGGCCAGATCTTCCAAAACACTTCCCGCGTTTACTCGACGCCGGGTCGCGTCTACACCGGAGAAACTCTGCGCCCAGCCGACCTCGCCACCTATCTGCTTCGCGCCGGTTATCAGGAAGGTGACGTTCCCGGAGCGCCCGGAGTGTTCAGTGCAAAAGGCTCCACGATTGAGATCCATCCCTCCACGGATTCCTTCTTCCACGGCACAAACGCACTGCGGGTCGATTTCGCGGGCTCGTCCGTCTTGCGTATCTCGCAGCTTTCGGACGGCGCGCCCCGCGACTCCGCCGAAATCGAACCCGAGCTGATCACCAACCTGTTTGACAGCTCCCGCGAAAAGCGCCGTATCGTCCGTTTTGACGATCTGCCGAAGGCGATGGTGAATGCGGTCCTTTCCGCCGAAGACAAGCGGTTCTTCGAGCACGGCGGGTTCGACTTAGTGCGTGTTATGGGCGCGGCGCTCGCCGACCTTCGCATCGGCCACCGCGCGCAGGGCGCCAGCACGATTGACATGCAGGTGGCGCGCAGTTTCTTTTTCACCACCAAACGCGAGTGGCGCCGCAAGATGAAAGAAACGCTGATGGCCTTCGAACTCGACCAGCGTTTTACAAAGCAGCAAATCTTCGAGCTCTATGCCAATGAGATTTATCTTGGCAACCGCGGCAGCTTCGCTATTCGCGGCTTCGGTGAGGCCGCCGAGGCCTACTTCGGCAAAGACGTCCGCGAACTCAACCTCGGCGAAGCTGCCTTCCTGGCCGGGATCATTCGCGCCCCCAATCGCTACTCGGCCGCCGAGCGCCATTTGGATCGCGCGGTGGAGTCGCGCGACCGCGTTCTCGCGCAGATGGTTGAGAACGGCTACGTGTCGCAGGACGAGGCCGACGCGGCGAAAAAAGCCAAATTCCATTTCGTCAGCGGAGGCGTGGACAGCAGCTCCGCCCCATATTTTGTCGACATGGTGAAGGACCATCTGCTCGAGCAATTCTCCGAGACGGACCTCGAGACGCAGAGTTATCGCATCTACACCACGCTCGATCCCGATCTACAACGCGCGGCCAGCGCCGCGATCGCAGTCGGAATGCAGGGAGTGGACAAGCTCCTCGCCCGAAGGTACGCCGCGTGGAAGAAGAAGGGTGAAGCCGCGCCGCAGGTGCAGGTGGCGCTTGTGGCGCTTGATCCCCGTACCGGCGAAATCCGCGCGCTGATTGGCGGCCGCAACTACGGCGAAAGCCAGCTCAATCGCGCTCTGGCCCATCGCCAGCCCGGCTCGGTATTTAAGCCGTTCGTGTATGCCGCTGCGTTTGACAATGCAGCCGAGGGCCTGCAGCCCGTGGTCACGCCGGTAACGACCGTCGACGACATTCCAACCACTTTCGATTTCGACGGCAAGGAATACACGCCGGACAATTACGGCGAAGAATTTTACGGCACCGTCACCGTGGGCGACGCGCTCATCCATTCGCTCAACGTCGCCACCGTAAAGGTAGCCGAGCTGATTGGATACCAGCGCGTGGTGGACGTCGCCCGCCAGATGGGCCTCGGCTCCAATATCCAGGCCACTCCGGCGGTGGCACTCGGCGCCTACGAGATGACGCCCATTGACGTGGCGGCGGGATACACGCCTTTTGCCACGAACGGTTTCCGTGCCGAGCCACTTTTCCTGCGCAGCGTGGTTGCCGCCGATGGCAGCACGGAAGAGACCAAGGCTCCGAGCACCCGCGCCGTTCTTGACCCGCGAGTGGCTTATCTGGTCACGAGCCTGATGGAAGATGTCATCAATCGCGGCACGGGCGCTTCCGTGCGTGCGCTCGGCTTCACGGCGCCCGCAGCCGGGAAGACGGGAACGTCTCGCGACGGTTGGTTCGCGGGCTTCACCTCGAACCTTCTCTGCGTTATCTGGATTGGGTTTGACGATAACCGCGATTTGGGATTGTCCGGCAGCCAGACGGCCGCGCCCGTATGGGCCGAGTTCATGAAACGCGCCGTGGGATTGCCGCGCTACCGCAACACGCAGGATTTCGATCCTCCCCCTGGCTTGATCGAGGAAACGATCGATCCTCGGAGCGGAGAACTCGCGACGGCCTCGTGCCCTGACTCGGTGAACGAGTACTTCATCGCTGGCAGCGAGCCAACACAGTATTGCGAGCTCCACGGCGGACACTCGGCCCAGGCGCCCGGCACGTGGCTCTCGCATCTCTTTGGGAAGGCCACGAATCCTCCCCCGCCCCCGGCATCCAATTTCGGTCCAGGTGCGTCCAACCCATCAAGCCCCGCTAACAAGAACCATGCAAAAGCCATACCGGGTGCGAAGCCCGGAGAAACCGCGCCGGCCCCCGAGCCGGAAAAGAAAAAGGGGCTACTTGACAAGATTTTTGGTATCTTTGGATCAAGCAAGAAGCCTGCGGATACCACCAAGCCACAACCGTAGGTGAGGGCGCGGAAAAAGGAGTTGGGCAATGAGTCAATCGACTCGTTTTGCCATCGCGCTAGCCTTTCTAATCGCGGGACCAGCGCGCGCGCAGCAGACCCCTGTCAGTTTCACCAAGCCGATTCAAGCATCCGAAGCGTCGGCGGCGAATGCTCCGACCATGACACCGCGCCAAGCCGCTGAAATGCACGGCGACATCATGATGGCGCGCAAGGAGTATGACGCTGCGGCGAACGCGTACGAAAAGATCCTGCAGGGGGAACCGAAAAACGCCACGCTCCTCAACAAAGTTGGAGTCGCCTACCAGCAGCTCGGCAATTTGAACAAGGCCGAGCGCTACTACAAGAAAGCCGTTCAGTCCAACAAGAGCTTCGCCAGCGCCATCAACAACTACGGCACGGTCGAATACGAAAAGAAGCATTTCGGCAAATCCATTGGCTTGTACAAAAAAGCCCTGGGCTTTCATATCGACATGGCGACGGTCTATAGCAACCTGGGCTACGCCTACTTCGCCAACAAAGAATATCCCCAGGCCATGGACACTTTTCAAAAAGCGCTCGCGATCGATCCGGGAATTTTCGAGAAAAAGGGCGGGAATGGCTCTGTCGTGCAGCAGAGGACCACTACCGATCCGGGTCTGTTTTATTTCTTCGTCGCGAAAGCTTATGCGCAGGCGGGCGACGCCGAACGCACCGCGCACTATCTGAAGCTCTCCCGTGATGATGGCTACGTCGATTTTCTCTTGGCTCAGACCGACCAGGCTTTCGTGCGCGTCATTAAGGACCCGCGCGTCCAGGAAGTCCTGCAGGTGCCGCCGTCCTACGCCGGGCCCACGAAGAAGCAGGGATCGAACTAACCCCGGGGTTCGTTTCGATTCGCCGGGAACTACTTGTCGCCGCCTCGCGCCTCGACGTAAACCAAATCGTAAAAGCTCCCGCTTCCGTTCGGCTTGATGCTGGCGATGTGCTGCTCCTGCTTCGTTCCCGCCTTCAGGACGGTCTCGCCGTTGTCCGGATGATCTGACTCACAATCCAGCTCTTTCGATGATTTGCTCTTGCCACTTGCTCCGGCCGCGCCGGACGAACCCGAGCAGTTCAGCACCTTGCCGTATTTCCCGAGCGCCTTGTGATAAAACGCGGTCACTTTTTCGGGTGGGTCATTCGACTCCATCTTCAGCACCACCAGCTTGAAACCCGACGAGCCGCCCCACGCGCCCAATTGCAGCGCCGGGCTGTCTTTGGAATTATCCCTGTGCCTCTGCGAGCCGGGATATAACGGCAGCCCAACTTCCTTCGCGCTTGCGTTCTTGCTGGCGATGAATCCGATGCTGTCGTCATCATCATCTTCGTTCGCGCCCGAATTTTTCTTATTCTGCGCTGACGCTGGTAGCGCCAGCACGCACAGCAGAAGCAGCGCGATCGCAGCGCTGTACCATTGCCGCCAAAATTCCTTCTTGTGAGTCCCGCTATTCATCCTCCGTTGCGTTCTCATCCTCGCCTCCTCTATCCCTCAATAGTCATACGCGCCGCTCGAGGCCGAAGTTCCGTCTTGATCTTGCTCGGCCGCGTTCGGCCCGGCATTGCAGAACATTCCGGCCTCAGTCAGTTTCGCTGCTATAATAGCGGCCGGAATGGCTCTCCGCTCATATCGCCCGCTGCTGCTTTGTGCATGTGTCTCCCTGGGATTGTTATTCTCTCTCGCTCTTGCTCGCCACTCTTTTGCGCAAGCGTCGCCCGCTCCCACCGCGCCCGCCGCTTCGAATGTAGTCGAGCTTCACATCGACGGCGAGATTGAGCCCATCCTCGCAGAATATATCGTCCGCGGAATCGAGCAGGCCGCCAGCGAACACGCGAACCTCATCCTCATCACCATGAATACGCCGGGCGGCCTGGACACGTCCATGCGCTCCATCATTCAGGCCATTCTTCGCTCGCCCGTGCCGGTGGTCACTTACGTGTATCCCACGGGTTCGCGCGCGGCCTCCGCCGGATTTTTCATTTTGCTTTCAGCCGATGTCGCCGCGATGTCTCCTGGAACAGAAACCGGCGCCGCTTCGCCGCTTATCGAGCTCGGTGGCACGCCGGTTCAAATTGACGACACGCTGCGTAAGAAAATCGTGAATGACGCGACCGCCTACCTGCGCAGCTACACCAGCAAGCGCGGACGCAATCCTGAGCTCGCAGCTACCGCGGTAACCGACGCGAAGGCCTTCAGCGACAAGGAAGCGCTCGACGGCAAGCTGATCGACATCGTCACGTCCTCGCGCGAGGACCTGCTCGCAAAACTCGATGGCCGCACGATCACGCGTCTTGATGGAAGCACGGCGCAACTCTCGCTGCCGCATCCGATAATTAGCGCCCGCGACATGACCACGCGTGAAAAGTTCCTCTCGCGCATCGTGCAACCGGACGCATTCTTCATTCTCTTGATTCTCGGCGTCCTCGGCCTCTACGCTGAATTTACGCATCCCGGCGTGTTTGCCCCCGGCGTGATGGGCGCGATTGCTCTCGTGCTGGCCCTGTTTGCCATGCACCTGCTGCCGATCAATTTCGCCGGACTTCTCTTGATCGTGGTGGCTCTGGTTTTGTTTGTTATTGAGGCCAAGTATCCGACGCACGGCGTACTGGGAGTGGGAGGAGTCGTAGCCATGGTGCTGGGCGCGCTGTTTTTGATCGATTCGCCTCTGACGGGGATGGGCGTAAGCCTCGGCGCGGCCCTCGGAGTGGCCATTCCTTGCGCGATCATAGTCATCATCCTCATGCGGCTCGTTCTGCGCTCGCGCACCTGGAAGCAGTCCACTGGAAAAGAAGAGCTCGTCGGAGAAGTGGGCGAAGTCACCGAATCCGTGGAGCCCTCCGGCTCAGGTGGAATGATTTTCGTTCACGGCGAGCTATGGCGCGCCATCGCTCGCAGCGGGGAAGAGATTCCCAAGGGCGCGCGAGTGCGAGTAAGGAAAGTTGCCGGGCTCACGCTGGAAGTCGAGCCGGTGAAGATGCCTCAATCGGCTTCTTCGTAGCAGAAACATCTGAGGAGGCAGTGAATGGAAGCTCCCACAATCGTTCTGGCAATCGGCGTAATCATTTTTCTCTTCTGGCTGGTGAATTCCGTTTACGTCATCAAGGAGTGGGAGCGCGGCGTGGTCCTTCGCCTGGGACGCATGCTGCCGGAAGCCAAGGGCGCCGGCCTGCAACTCGTATTCTTTCCCATCGATAAGCTCACGCGGATTTCGCTGCGCATTGAAACGCTCGACGTTCCGCCCCAGGACGTGATCACGCGTGACAACGTTTCGGTGAAAGTGAACGCGGTCTGCTATTTCCGCGTGGTGGACGCCAACCTCGCCCTCTCGCAGGTCCAAAATTATCTCTACGCCACCTCGCAGCTCGCCCAGACGACCCTCCGCAGCCTGATCGGCCAGTTCGAGTTGGACGCCATCCTCTCCGAGCGCGAAAAGGTTAACGCCAAGTTGCAACAAATCCTTGACCAGGATACCGAGCCTTGGGGTATCAAGGTAACGAAGGTTGAGGTCAAACAAGTCGATATTCCGGAGAATATGCAGCGCGCCATCGCTCGCCAGGCCGAAGCCGAACGCGAGCGCCGCGCCAAAGTCATCGCCGCTGAAGGTGAATTTCAGGCGTCGGCGAAATTGTCCGAGGCCGCGGCGGTGCTGCAAAAGGAACCGACGGCCATCCAACTGCGCTATCTGCAGACGCTGGTCGAAATTGGCGTCGAGAAAAATACCACGGTGGTCTTTCCGCTGCCCGTGGACATCATTTCGCAGTGGATGAAGTCGCTGGAGAAGAAGTAGAGCAGATGCCAAACAACGGAAGACGTGGCGGCGGTGAGCGTGTGCTGGAAAGCAGGCATCTGGTGGGCCTCTTTCTCGGCGTCGTGCTGCTCTGCGGCGTTTTTTTCACGCTGGGCTACGTGATGGGGCGCACGCAATTCGGCGGCTCGGTGCACGCCTCGGACGCGTTGATTGGCGAATCTCATCCCGCCTCGCCGAAACCGAACGAAGCGGAGAAGGCGCCGGCCCCAGCCGCGGGGGAGTGGGATTTTTACGGCAAAGAAAAGAAAAACGATAACCTCGAAGCTCCGCCGGTTGCAACGAAAGCGCCCGCTCCTGCGGCTTCCGCGCCCGCGAAATCATCGGGACCTGTTTCCGTAGTCCCGGCGAAATCGGTCGCGCCGCGCTTTCAGCCGCCGGCCCTTTCGAAAACTGCAATCGTCCTTCAGGTCGCGGCCCTGCGGCGCCAGAGCGACGCGCTCGAAATGGCCGAAGCCATCCAGCAGAAAAGGTTCCCATCGTTCGTGGTTACGCCTGGCGCGGACAACCTCTACCGCGTCCAGGTGGGCCCCTATCAGGATGTGGCCGCGGCTGAATCCGCCAAGCACGCGCTCGAACAATTCGGTTTCAAGCCTATAATTAAACGCTGAATGAAATTCACGTGGCATACGCGCGTGCTGCTCGCTGTCGCGAGCGGCGCCGCCCTCGGCCTCTCATTTCCCAACTACAATCTTCCGCTGCTGGCCTGGCTTGCGGTCGGCATGCTCGTCCTCGCATCGTGCGGGGCCGGGCCGATTGAATCTCTGCTCTACGGTTTCCTGCACGGCCTCGTCTTCTATCCCGTGTGCTTGCCTTGGGTCGACACCGTGATGCGGCAATACGGCAACCTCGATCCCTGGACCTCTGCCGGAATCCTGGGTCTCATCGGCGTTGCAGGAGGAGTGGTCTGTTCCATATTCTCCTGGAGCGTGGCGTTCGCGTATCGGAGGAGCGCGGCGCTCGCTTGCGCGCTAGCTCCGTTCCTTTGGGTCACGCTCGAATTTCTGCGCACGCACCTGCCTTACATCGGTTTTCCGTGGAACCTCACGGGTTATGCCGCTGTCGGTGATCTTGCGCTGCTCCAAATTGCTCCGCTCACCGGAATCTACGGCCTCACGTTTCTGATCGCTGCATATAGTTCGCTCGCGGCCTTCGCGATTCTTACAAAGGAGCGCCGCGCTTGGCTCGTCACTGCGGTTGCCACGGCCATCTTGATTCTCGTCGCGCTCGCCGGCGGCCACTTCGTTCCAGCCGCCGTTCCTCATCATGTTGCGCATCTTGTCCAGACGAATTTTCCGCAGTCCGAAAGCTATCCGTCCAACTGGTTGCAGATTCACGCCTCCGAGCTCGACGAGCTCGAGCAAATCAGCGTCGTAGCCGCCAAGAAGACTCCCGAGCCGCCCGACCTGATTGTGTGGCCCGAAGTTCCCGCTCCGTTCAGCCTGCAGGAATCTGCTTTCGCCGAGCGCGCCCAGCGCATTGCGCGCGATTCCGGCGCCGATTTTTTGGTGGGCGTGGTGGATTGGAAGCGCGACCTGTCGGGCAAGGAAGTCGCGTCGAACACCGCTGTGCTTCTCGACCCCTCAGGCCGTCGAATTTATACCTACGATAAGATTCATCTGGTGCCCTTCGGCGAATACGTGCCGTTGCGCCAGTGGATCACCTTCGCCGGACGCCTCACCGCCGACATTTCCGATTTCACTCCCGGCTCGGTCTATGCCGTCGCGAAGATCCCGGACGGCAGCTTTGGCACCTTCATTTGTTACGAAGCCATTTTCCCGGATGAAGTGCGCCAATTCGCCGCGCACGGCGCCCAGCTTCTCATCACCATTTCGAACGACGGCTGGTTCGGGCGTTCGGCGGCTCCCGAGCAACACCTCATGATGGCGCGGGTGCGCGCCGTGGAAAGCCGCCGCTGGATGCTGCGCGACACGAACAATGGCTTTACCGCGTCGGTCGATCCGTACGGGCGCATTGTCGCCGAGATGCCCACCGACATTCGCGGCGAGCTCGACGCTCCGTACGATTTCAGAAGCGACCTCACACCTTACGTTCGTTTCGGCGACTGGTTCGCCTGGCTCTGCGTGCTCGCGTCCTTGGCGATTTTTATCCTTGCCGCGATGAAGCGGCCAGCCTGACGGCGAGTCACTGGGAAAATTTGCTGCGCCCTGCGAGGTAGGTTTTCATGCTGAAATTTGTCGTCGTCGTGCGGCGAAAACCCGACTGGACATTCGAGAAATTCCGAGATTACTTCGTCCGCGTTCATGGCCCGCTCGCGCTCAAGATTCCCGGCCTGCGCCGATACCAGCAGAATTTCCCTGTGTTTGACCCAAAGCGCAAGCCGCCCGGCTGGGATTCCGTCGTGGAATTGTATTTTGACGACAAAGACGCCATGGAAGCAGCCTGGGCCACTCCCGAAGGCCAAACTGCCACCGCCGACCTCGACATCTTCGCGGACTTGCCCAGCACGACCTGGTCGGTGGTAGAGGAAAGCATCCCGCTTCCTTAGCCTTCGCAAATCCGCACGCGCAGCCTCTCCATTCTTTGCACCTTTTGAATTTCGCGGTTAGAATTCCAATATGGCTGAACACATCGAGGATCTTCAACAACGCTACGCCGAGCTCAGGAAGCGTATCGAGCTTGTGCGGAGCTTTCTTTGACGCTGACTCCGCTCGCAAGCAACTCGCCGCATTCGAAGAAAAAGTAAGCGATCCTAATTTCTGGCAGGATCAGGAAAAAGCGCAAGGCGTACTGCAGCAGCGCAAGCAGGTCGAAGACCGGGTCACCGCCGAAAAAACGCTCGATCGCAAATCCAGCGACATCGAAACGTATATCGGCCTGGCGCAAGAAGAGCGCGACGACGCCCAGCGCAATTCTCTGCTCGAAGATGTGGCCAAGGAAATCGCTTCCGCCGACGTATACATTTCCGACCTCGAAACGAAAACTCTACTCGCCGGCGAAAACGATCGACTGAACGCCATCGTCACCATCAAGCCCGGCGCCGGCGGCACCGAATCGCAGGACTGGGCCGAGATGCTTCTGCGCATGTATCTCCGCTGGGCCGAGCAAAAGGGATTCCGCACCGCGGTGCTCGATTCCACGCCCGGCGAAGAAGCGGGCATCAAATCCGCCACCGTGCAAATTGAAGGTGAAAACGCCTACGGCATGCTCGCGGGCGAAAGCGGCGTGCACCGCCTCGTGCGCATCTCGCCATTCGACCAGGCCGCCCGCCGGCACACCTCCTTCGCCTCCGTTTTCGTAATCCCGGAAATCGACGACAAGATTGACATCGTAGTAAAGCCCGACGACCTGCGCATTGACACCTTCCGCGCCGGCGGCCACGGCGGACAGAATGTCAACAAGGTCGAGTCCGCCGTCCGCATCACCCATCTTCCCTCCGGCATCGTCGTGCAGTGCCAGAACGAGCGCAGCCAGCACAAAAACCGCGAATGGGCCATGAAAGTTCTTCGCTCGCAGCTCTACGAACTCGAGCTTGAGAAGCGCAGCGAGGCCTTGCACAAGCTTGACGCCTCCAAGCCCGAGATCAGCTTCGGCAGCCAGATCCGCTCTTACACCATGCAGCCTTACCAGCTCATTAAGGATCACCGCACCAAGGTCGAGCGCGGCGATGTTGACAAGGTCATGAACGGCGATCTCGACCCCTTCATCCGGGCATATCTCCTCTACCGGCGGGACGCCGGAAATGGCAGCGCATCGGCTGGCAATAAGTAGCTTAAGTGAAATAAATTTCCGGCACTCACGGTCTTCGTAGCCTGCGCGGCTCATTCCGCGTTCTATAACGACCGTTCGGCATCGATTTAAGGCCTTTCGCTGCATATAATTGACAGGGGTAGGGGTGTATGCTAGCGTCGTTATCCGATCAAACTGAGACAAGCGCGATTTGGCCCCGCAATTGCCTTTTAATCCGCTGGAGGATACTCTTTTGCCGCACTCTGACGAGAAGTTCCTGTTCACCTCGGAATCCGTAACCGAGGGTCATCCTGACAAAATAGCCGACCAGATTTCCGACGCCGTCCTCGACGCCGTCATGACGGACGATCCCGCCGGCCGCGTGGCCTGCGAAACCCTGGTCACCACCGGCCTCGTTGTCGTCGCCGGTGAAATCACCACCACGACCTATGTGGACTTCTCCGACCTTGCCCGCGAAGTGATCCGTGACGTTGGCTACACGCGCGCAAAGTTTGGATTCGACGCCGAAACCTGCGGCGTAATCTGCGCTATCAAGAAGCAGTCGCCCGATATCGCCATGGGTGTTGACACCGGCGGCGCCGGCGACCAGGGCTTGATGTTCGGTTTCGCCTGCGATGAGACGCCCGAGCTGATGCCTATGCCCATCCAGCTCGCTCACCTGCTGACCCACAGGCTAGCGGAAGTTCGCAAGAAGGAAGTCGTTGATTTCCTCCGGCCAGACGGCAAATCCCAAGTCACCATCGAATACATCGATGGCCGCCCGGCGCGCGTTGACGCCGTGGTCATCTCCACGCAGCACAGTGAGAAGGTTTCCCATAGCGACTTGGAAGCTGCCGTCAAGAAGCACGTGATTACGCCCGTTCTTCCTGCGTCCATGGTGGACAAGAACACGAAATACTACATCAACCCCACCGGGCGCTTCGTCACCGGCGGCCCCATGGGCGACGCCGGACTCACCGGCCGCAAAATTATCGTGGACACTTACGGCGGTTACAGCCGCCACGGCGGCGGCGCTCTCTCCGGAAAGGACGCCACCAAGGTTGACCGCTCCGCTTGCTACATGGCGCGTTACGTCGCAAAGAATATCGTCGCCGCCGGCCTCGCCACCAAAGTCGAAGTGCAGCTGGCTTACGCCATCGGCGTGGCCGAGCCTGTTTCCGTAATGGCGGATACCTTCGGCACCGGCACGATTCCGAATTCGCAGATCACCGAGCTGATTCGCGCGTTCTTCAAGCTCACTCCCAAGGGCATCATCGAAACGTTGGACCTTCGCCGCCCCATCTATCGTCCCACTGCGGCTTACGGCCATTTCGGCCGCACGGGTCCGGGCTTCACCTGGGAGCGCACCGATAAGGCCGAGGCCCTTCGCAAAGAGGCTGGCTCGCGCGGTGTGGTAGCGGCTTCGCGCAGTTAAGATTTTCCGTGGTTCGTGCAGTTTCTTGGATTTCGTAGCGGCGGCCTGCCCGCCGCGGAGGGGCTTTAGTCCGGCCTCTTTGCTGTGCTTAAATTTTCTCCGCAAAATAAAAACTAAAGGGAGTTCCCGTGGAAACAGCACCAAAGCTGACTGGCGATGTGAAGGACCTTGCCCTCGCAGAGAAGGGCAAGCGCAAAATCGAATGGGCCAATCAGCACATGCCCGTTTTGCAGCTCATCCGCAAGCAATTCATAAAAGACCAGCCGCTCAAGGGCATTCGCATGTCCGCCTGCCTGCACGTTACGAGCGAAACCGCCAATCTCGCCATCACCTTGCGTGATGGCGGCGCCGACGTTGTCCTCTGCGCCTCGAACCCGCTTTCCACCCAGGACGAAGTCGCGGCCTCATTGGTCAAGGACTACAACATCCCGACTTTCGCCATCAAGGGCGAGGACAACGCCACTTACTACGCCCATATCAACGCCGCGCTCGACCATCAGCCGCAAATCACCATGGACGACGGCGCGGACCTGGTTACCATCCTGCTCACCAAGCGCCCCGATCTGGTGAAGAACATCATCGGCGGCACCGAAGAAACCACCACCGGCGTAATTCGCCTGCGCGCCATGGCCAAGGACGGCACGCTCAAGTATCCCATCATCGCGGTCAACGACGCGCTCACCAAGCATCTCTTCGACAATCGCTACGGCACCGGCCAGTCATCGATTGATGGCGTTCTTCGCGCCACGAATCTTCTAATCGCCGGCCTGCGCGTGGTCGTCTCCGGCTACGGCTGGTGCGGCAAAGGCGTGGCCATGCGCGCCAAGGGACACGGCGCCGACGTCATCATCACCGAAATCAATCCCGTGCGCGCCCTCGAAGCCGTGATGGATGGTTTCCGCGTGATGCCCATGAGCGAAGCCGCGAAAATCGGCGATATCTTCATCACCGTCACCGGTAACAAATCCATCCTCACGCACGATCATTTCGAAAGAATGAAGGACGGCGCGGTCATCGCCAATTCCGGCCACTTCAACGTCGAGATCGATATCCCCGCGCTCGAAAAGCTTTCCAGCGCGAAAAAGCCGGTCCGTCCGTTCGTGGACGAATACGTGATGAAAGATGGCCGCAAGCTTTACTTGCTCGGCGAAGGCCGCCTCATCAACCTCGCTGCCGCCGAAGGCCACCCCGCTTCCGTGATGGACATGAGCTTCGCCAACCAGGCGCTCGCCTCCGAATACATGGTCAAGAACGCGAGCAGCCTGAAGCACGAGGTCTACTCCGTTCCCGAGAATATCGACCGCCACATCGCCAAGCTCAAGCTCGACTCCATGGGCATCCAGGTCGATAAGCTCACCCCCGATCAGGAGCAGTACCTTGCCTCCTGGTCCGAAGGCACCTAACCTTCTCGCTATCCAACCGGGCTGCGGTTTACGCTGCAGCCCACTCCTTTGCTAGTTCGGGGATCTGCTTTCCGCCCCTGCGAGCTGCCCTGTTCGTCCTCTGTTAGGATGAACGCATGCCCAAGGCGATTGTCGCGATTGGCGGTGGCGAGATAAGAACCAGAGGGACCGCTCCGATTGATCGAGAGATCATTCGGCTCTCGAATAAGAAGAGTCCGAACCTCCTATTCATTCCAACCGCGAGCTCAGATTCCGAAAGGTATTGGAGGCGCATTCAGGAACATTTTGGCAAGTTCTTGAAGTGTCGGACCGCCGTTCTCTTCCTCGTCAAGGAGCAACTTTCAAAAGAACAGATTCGGAGGAAGATTTAATGGGCAGACGTTATCTACGTCGGCGGCGGAAACACTCTGAAAATGATGTGCCTTTGGCGGCGTCTGGGCGTCGATAAGCTTCTGATATCCGCCTACAAGGGCGGAACGGTATTAGCTGGCATTAGTGCAGGCTCGATCTGTTGGTTTGATTCTGGACACTCCGATTCGCTTTCTTTCTATAGTCCGCGAAAATGGAAGTACATAAATGTGAGAGGTCTAGGCCTTGTAAAGGGAATACACTGCCCCCACTACGACAGCATGACCCGCGGTGTTCCTCGCAGAAGGGATTTTCGAGACATGATTCGGAAGACCGGCGGCATCGGAATCGCGATTGAGAACAATTGCGCAATAGAGTTCATAGACAGTCGGTTCTACAGGGTCATTCGCTCAAAAAGCTATGCACGGGCGTACAAAGTCTTTAAGCGCCGTCGCGAAGTAGTTTCAGAACAAATACGCTGGAAGAAGGCTCTCTCACCGCTCCAGTGCCTCAGTCGTCCGTAACAAACTGGAACTTCCCTTGGACGAAGTTATTGAGTTGGATGCGCCGAACTGTAGAGTAAACACACATGAAGTTTCGAAAACAAAACCGTCGACTGTGGCACATGCTCGCCGTTTTGCTGGCGGCGTTGTTCACTTCGACGGCACGCGCGCAAGAATGTACCGTCAAGCCCGCGTCGATACCGCTGGGCCAGGCTGTTCGCCTCCGCTGCGATGGCCCGGCAGCCACGGCGCGCCTGAACGGCCGCACCGTGCGCCTCTTCAAGCAGCCGAACGGCGACTGGCTCGGTCTGATGCCCGTGGCCGTCGCTGACACTCCCGGCACTTACTCCATCGAATTTCTCGCCGACGACGGCACCGCGCTCACCTCCGCGAAGCTGACCATCCGCGCTACCAAGTTCCCCTCGCAAAATGTTGCCCTCGCGCCCGAGATCGAAGCGCTCCACTCCACGCCGGAAGAAATGCAGACGCTCACTACCTTCCGCGACTCCGTCTCCGACGTAAAATATTGGGACGATCCCCTCGCCGCGCCCGTCCCCGGCTGCGTGATATCTCCCTTCGGTGTGAAACGGCTGCATAACGGCAAACCGACGGGCGATTTTCACGCCGGAATTGACCAGCGCGCCCCCGCGGGAACTCCGATTCGCGCGGTAGCAGCCGGCATAGTGAAAATCGTTCAGCCCTTCAACGTGCTCGGCGGCACTGTGGCGATCGACCACGGCCAGGGCCTCGAAACCATGTACCTGCACATGTCGAAGTTGAACGTCGAAGTCGGCGCTCGCGTGAACAAAGGTGACGTAATCGGCTACGTCGGCGCCACCGGCCGCGCCAACGGCCCTCATCTCCACTGGGTCATCTACGTAAACGGCGTCCCGGTAAACCCGCAGCAATGGGTGTCGCTCAAATCGTGCGCCGCCGCTGCAAAGCAGCCGAAAAAAAGTAATCTATCTTCCGTCGCGCTCCCTTTCGCGATCGCAGGACCGATCTTCGTCTCATGTTGACTTGAATGCCGCGTGTGATAGCGTTCTCGCGCTGCATTCGGGGCGAACGCAGCATGGATCGGGGCGCAGGAGAGCAAGATGAAGATTCACACTCTCAGATTTCTGATTATGCTCATCGTATTCGCGAGCTTCGCGGGCGCATCAGTCCCGCGAGCGTTTGCCGAGGATAAGCATCCCTTCAACATCGACGACTATTCCGCTCTGCGGTCCGCCCGCGCAGTGGCCATCTCACCCGACGGCAAAACGATTCTCTACCAAGTATCTTTCGACGGCACTACTGGCCCTACCAAGCATGAATGGCACTTAATAGATTTTTCCGGCGAGAACGCGCGCAAACTCCAACTTCCCGAAGGATTCGAGCCCTCCGGGTTCACCAAGGACGGCTCGCTCTACGGCGTATATCCCGTCGGCAAGTTGGGCCAGCTTGCGATCGTCCCGCTCGGTGAAGGGAAGCCCGTGCAAATCCTGGCGCTGCCGAGCGGAATTCACAGCGCCATGATTTCGCCGGATGGCGCTCGTTTCGCCGTCCTCGCCGACCCGCGCAAGCCCGATCCGCTTGCCGCCTTACACACGGTCGTTGAAAATGACGAAACCAGCCTATACGTGGTCGGTGCCAATGGCGAGGGCGGCAGTTGGTGGTGTCCCAAGCTCGTTGACATCACCGATATCGCCTGGTCTTCAAAGGGTGAGCAACTCGCGGTCGTCACCCAATGGCCAAAAATGGGGCACCACGATTTGCATTCGTTCGTGGACGTGTGCACCGCCACGGGATCGCGCCGGATCACGGAAGTCCCCGATGGAACGAGCGGCATAGCCTGGTCACCAACCGGGCAGGAACTTCTATTCGCCGCCACCTCCACGCCCGTTCTCCAGCCCGAGCACGTTTGGTCCGTTTCGCTAAGCGGCCATCATCCGCCCGTTGATCGCACCCCTGACCTCGTGGGCACGGCAGTGACGCTCGAGGCTGATGTCCACGGAAATGTGTGGGTTGAGATGCACAAGGGCGTAGTCATCGAGGTGGACTCCTATCGCGACGGAAAACTCGAGACCGCCTATCGCTGGCCAACCGGAATTGTCGGTGGAATTCCAGTTTTCCCGAGGATCGCTTCCGCGTCCGAGGCCCTCGCATTCAACGTCGCGGATCCCTCTCATTGCACGAATGTGGCTGTGCTGCGCGGCGGGGAGCTTCAAAAAATCACCACGGAAGGCGACGATACGCTCGCGAAAGTGGCGCTCGGCGAAGTGAAGGCCGTCCACTGGACTTCCAAGGACGGCACCAAACTCGAAGGCATCGCTACTTTTCCGTCGGACTACGTCGCGGGCAAAAAATATCCCTTCCTCGTTTTTCCGCACGGCGGCCCGGAAGCGAATGACGTCCTCAATCTCGACGCATTCGCGCGTTTGATCTCCGCTATGGGCTACGTCGTCCTGCAGCCGCAATATCGCGGCTCTACCGGATACGGCTCGGAATTTCTCGCCTCCATCTACCAGCATTTCGGCGATCGCGCCTATGCCGACGTTGACAGTGCCACGGATTTTGCCGTCGCGCAGGGATGGGCGGACCCTAACCGCTTGGCGATATTCGGCTGGAGCGCGGGCGGCTTCATGACTTCCTGGACCGTCACGCAGACGAATCGCTATCGCGCCGCCATTGAAGGCGCCGGCATCACCGACTGGCTCAGCTTCATTCCCACCAGCGATACTTGGCAGCAAGACTACGACGCGCGCTTACAGGAAAAAGATCCCACGCCCATGTTGCAGTTTTCCGCTGTGATGTTCGCCGATCGCGTCACCACGCCCTTGCTGATCCTGCATGGCGAAGCGGACGTGCGCGTTCCCACATTTCAGGGCCGGGAATTTTACGTTTTACTTGCCGAGCGCGGGAAAACTGTGCGCATGGTCACCTATCCCGGATCGCCGCACTTTCCGCGTCTGGCCGAACAGCGCCGGGACGTTATGAAGGAATTGCAGGACTGGCTCAAGCGCTACAATCCGTAGCTCAGCCCAGCAAGTCGCTGAGCCTTCTGCTCTCTGCCCGCGCGCCCATTTCTTGGCGGTTTTGCTCGGCTCTCAATTCTTGAAGTTCGCCCGCGATCTTTAGCCATTCGATTGCATTCGCTTGCTTCTCGCCCGCGATTCTGGCTAAATTGGAGTTTTGATTTACGAGGTTGGAAGGTACTTGCTGATAGGCCGGCAAGAGCGGGTTCTAATCGCAACATGAGGGATTAGAATCGGCTCTAAGTTATTGAAAACACAGGACGCGAGCCTGGTCTAATCGCAACAAAAAACGAGAGGTCAGAACATGATGTCAATCGGCGGTTTTCTCGCTGCAGTTTCGGAGAACGTCCGCGCATGATGCAAGACTGGGCCACTTCGGCCATCGAGACGGCCAAGCGCCGCGGCGCGAGCTACGCCGACGCGCGCGTGATGGACATCCGCCAGCGCGAAATCTCCACCAAGAACAATGAAGTCGGCACGCTCGCTGAATCCGAATCGCTCGGCATCGGCATTCGTGTAATCGCAGACGGTGCCTGGGGCTTCGCCTCCACCGACCGGCTCACAAGCGAAGGCGTGCAATCCTGTGCCGCTCAGGCGGTGAACATCGCCAAAGCCTCCGCGCTCGCCAAGCGCGAAAACGTCGCGCTGGCTCCCGAAAATGCGCACGTGGACACCTGGCAGAATCCTTTCCTGAAAGATCCCTTCCGCATCCCGGTCGAACGCCAGATCGATTTGCTGCTCGCGGCAAACAAAGAAATGCTGCGTGTGAAGGGCGTCACGCTCGCGGAAGGCGGTCTCTCCTTTCGGCGCATCGACCAGCTCTTCGTCTCCAGCATCGGCTCCGTGATTCACCAGGTGAAAATGCAATCGGGCGGTGGAATCGTGGCCACCTCTTTCGCCAACAGCGAAATCCAGAAGCGCTCTTACCCCAACAGTTTCGGCGGCCAGCATTCCTTGCAGGGGTATGAGCTGATCGAATCGCTCGACCTCGTCGGCAACGCGCAGCGCATCGCGGAAGAAGCTGTCGCTCTGCATTCCGCCGCGCAATGTCCGGAAGGCACCGGCACGATCATTTTGGGAGGTTCGCAACTCGGCTTGCAGATTCACGAATCCATCGGCCATCCCATCGAACTCGACCGCGTTCTGGGGCAGGAAGCAAATTTCGCGGGCATGAGTTTTCTTACGGTGGAGAAACTGCGCAAGCTCAAATACGGTTCGGACATCGTAAACGTTGTCGCCGACGCGCGCCTGGAGCACGGCCCAGGCCTCGGCACTTTCGCCTACGATGATGAAGGCGTTCCCGCGCAGTGCACGCCCATCATAACGAACGGCCTTTTCACCGGTTACTTGAGCAATCGCGAAACGGCGGCGGCCATCGGCGAAACGCGCTCGAATGGAACCATGCGCACGGAAAGCTGGAACCGGCTGCCCATTATCCGCATGACCAATATCAGCATCAATCCCGGCACCTGGAAATACGACGACCTCATTGCGGACACCGACGATGCCATCCTGATGGAGACGAATCGATCCTGGTCCATCGACGACCGCCGCTACCAGTTCCAGTTTTCCACCGAGATCGGATGGGAGATCAAGGGCGGCAAGAAAGGCCGCATGATCAAGAATCCCAGCTACAGCGGCATTACCACTGAGTTCTGGAATAGTTGCGATGCCATCTGTTCGCGCGACTACTGGACTCTCTGGGGCACGCCGAACTGCGGCAAAGGCCAGCCCATGCAAACCATGGGCACGGGCCACGGCGCGTCGCCCTCGCGGTTCCGCAACGTCAAGATCGGAGTGGCTTTCGCCAAGTGACCATGAAGCGTCCAAAGGGAAAATCATCGCCGCGTCGCGCTGCCCGCAATTCGGGCGAACCCAGCCACGGTGCGTCGTTTACCCCGTCCGAGCTCGAACGGATTGCCGAGCGCCTGATTACCTACAGCGAGGCCGACGAAACTGAGATCGAAATTGACGCAACCACCGATGCGTTGACCCGCTTCGCCAACAACACCATTCACCAGAATGTCGCCGAGCGCACGATCTCGATTTCCGTTCGCGCCGTGGTGGACGGCCGCACCGCGCGCGCCTTGACCAACAAGACGGACGAGGAATCGCTTCGCCGCGTCGCAGCGGCGGCCGCCAAGCTGGCTCGCCACCAGCCCGAAAATCCCGACCTCCTCCCGATGCTCGGCCCGCAAAAGTATCGCAAGACGGCGCACTTCTTCGCTTCGACCGCCGCGGAGAACCCGCAGGATCGTGCCCGCGCGGTCACGCGCGTCTGCAAGATGGCGGAAAAGCGAAAACAAACCGCCGCGGGAATTTTTTCGAGCGGCTCGATGCAAGCGATGCTGGCCAATTCGAAGGGTTTATTCGTGCGCCACCAACAGACTCGCGCGGAGTTCTCTGTCACCGTTCTCGAGGAAAATTCCTCCGGGTGGGCGAAATCGAATTCGGCGGACATTCGCGAGATTGATCCCGACGCGCTGGCGGAATCGGCGAGCCGCAAATGCGCGGACTCGCGCAAGCCTCGCGAACTCGAACCCGGACATTACACCGCGATTCTCGAGCCTTCCGCAGTGCTCGACCTGGTCGGCTTCCTTTTTTATGATTTTGCAGGAACGGCCGTGCTCGACAAGCGCTCCTGCTTAACCGGCCGCATGGGCAAGAAGATTTTCGGTGAGAACATCACGCTATGGGACGACGTTTACCATCCGCTGCAGCTCGGCGCCCCGTACGACGGGGAAGGCTTGCCGCGGCAGAAGGTTTTGCTGGTGGACCGCGGCGTGCCGAAAAATCTGGTTTATTCGCGCGCCACGGCCAAGAAAATGAAGACGAAGCCCACCGGCCACGGCTTCACGCTTCCGAATGAGTATGGCGAAGCGCCGATGAATCTTGTTTTTGCCGGCGGCGATAAATCGGTGGACGACATGGTGAGTTCCACCGAGCGCGGAATCCTCGTCACGCGCCTGTGGTACATACGCGAGGTCGATCCCTACGAAAAGATTCTCACCGGCATGACGCGCGATGGCACGTTCCTCGTGGAAAACGGCCGAGTAGCCGGCGGCATCCGTAATTTTCGCTTCAATCAGAGCATGATCGAGATGCTCTCGGACGTCGAGATGCTGGGCACCGCTGCGCGTGCGGCCGGCGAAGAATCATTCGAGATGGTTGTTCCGGCGATGAAGGTCCGCAACTTCCACTTCAGCGAAGTCACGAAGTTTTAGCTCGACAAAAATCCGTGGAGTTTAGAGGGGTCGATTCGGCGTTCGCGCGCTGAATTTCTCTGGCGTGTTACTTCGTGAATTGCAGGCTGGAGATGGAGCGCGCGATCACGTTCTCCTGGATTTGCACCAGATCCGTGTCCGCGAGTGTCATGCCAAAAATGGTGTAAACCTTCGCGTCGCGAGGAATGTAAACAACGACGCCCGACCAGTCGCGCTTGTCTACGCTCCCGCGAAAATGGCGCTCCAACACGGAAAGGCCGGAAACCGTGATGCGCTTTTCGCCGAGCGGCCGGAAATTGTCCATGAGGTCGCGCAGGCGCTGCTCGGTGGAATCGATGTCGTTGGCGAGGGATTTTCCCGCGGGCTCCTGTCCGATTAGAAGGTAAGTGTTCTGGTCGTCGGTTCCCATTGCAGTGATGGAGCCCGGCAAAATCGTCCGCGCGCCCGGAATTAAATTCCAGTCCGGCGGCTTGTACATGTGGAAGCCGTAGGTTTCGTTGGTGTAGGTATTGCCGCTGACTTCTTCGCGCATCGGTTCGGGCGCTGCTGGTTTCGGAGGCGCTGCCGCAACTGCCGCAAGAGGCGTCGCTGCTGGAGTTGTTGTTGGCGGCGGAGTAGCCGCAATATTTTTTGCGGAGTTCGTCATAGCGGCGGGCGGCTTTGCCGCGGCGGTGCTGCTGGACGCGACGGGAGTTGGTTCGGGTTTGCTTGCTGGGTCGACAGTTGGGGCTGCCGGCTTCGAAGCAGAATAAGGGTTTCCGCTAGCCGATTTCTTCGGCGAGTCCGCGGTTTTTGAGGCGTCGGACATCGTGATGGACACGACTTGGTCCTTTTGCACTTCAGCGAAGCCGTAGCTTGTCTGCACCTTAAACGAGTTTTCTTCGAATCCTACGATGGTGCCGACAATTTTCGTTCCGTCTTTCAGCTTCAACTCGTCTGCGCGAGCCGATGAAGCGGTAAGCAGCAACGCTGAGAGCGCGAGAGCTGCAACAGGCGAGAGTTTCGCCCGGGCGGAAGCGGTGGGAGGGAAGTGCATCACAACTTCGAGTATCGCGCTGTACCGCGCAGTGGGCAAGCTGGGGCGGCGTCGTGTTGCCTGGTTAGTCAGCGTTTACGGCGATTCTTCGACTTCGTCTTAGCCCGGCGTTTCGGTTTGGCGCGCAGGGTGATGAGCTCGCGCAGGATTCGCGCGAATTCGGTTTCGAGTGCGCGAAATTCGGAATTTGCTTCTTCGAAATCTCCCGCGCGCCCCATGTTCTGGAGTGTGTGCGCGGCGGCCACTGCTTTGGAAGCGCCGAAAATCGCAAGCGACCCCTTGAGCGCATGTGCGGCGCCGGCAAGTTTTTGCGCGTCTTTGCGGGCGACGGCGCGGCGGATGAGAGCAAGAGTTTTTGGCGCGTCGGTGAGGAAAGTTCGGATCAGCGATTGCTGGAGCTTTTTATTGTGTCCGGTAGTGTGACGCAGCTGAGCCGCAATGCTCTCTGAATCTGATCCTGAGAGTTCGGCTGTTTGCGGAGAAGCCTGCATTTCACCCGGCGCTTGCGAATTCGCGGCGGGCGGCGAGCCCAGCGCAATAGATTCCAGCGTTTCGTACAGTTTGTCTATTTGGATTGGCTTGGCGAGAAAAGCGTCCATGCCAGCTTCGAGGCCTTTGCGTTCGTCTTCGATCGTGGCGTTTCCGGTGAGACCGATGATGATGATGTGATTTCCGGTGGAAAGTTCCTTTTGGCGGACGGCGCGCGTGGCTTCGAGCCCATTCATGCGCGGCATCTCTTCGTCCATGAGGACGGCGTCGAAATGTTCGTGCTCGAGAGCGGCGAGAGCGTGGATTCCGTCACGCGCGCTGGAGGCGGAATGGCCGCGCCTTTCCAGCAGCTCCACTACGAGTTCGCGATTGAGTTCGACGTCTTCGGCGACGAGAACATGGAGTGTTCTAGACGGTTTGCCGCGAGAAGCTTTGGCCGATGGCGTCGCCTTTTCGACGTTCGGTTTCTCAGGGCGGATTTCAGTGTCTTTGGCTGCGCGAGGAAGCCGAAACCAAAAGCGCGAGCCGCCGCCCGACCGCGTTTCCGCGCCGACGGTTCCGCCCCAGCGCTCGACGGTGATTTTGCAAAAATAGAGGCCGAGGCCGGCTTTGCCGGAATGGCTTTCGCCTTTTGCGAAGAGGGCGAAGAGACCGCTCGCGGGCTGGTCGGCTGGGAGGCCGGGGCCTTCATCGTCCACGAAGGCGCGCACGAAAGCTCCGTCGTTTTCGACGCCGATAGTTACCGTGGTTCCTTTGGGGCTGTGGCGCAGAGCATTTTCGAGGAGATTGCCGAAAACTCGATCGAGGCGCGCGGCGTCGCCCATGACGCGCCAATCGAGAGATGGATTGAGCCGCGCATCGAGCCGCAGATGAATTCCTTTTTCCGCGGCCGATGCTGAAAACTCTTCGAGCGCTTGTTGCGCGCAGGCCGCGAGATTTGGGGCCGGCGCGTCACTTGTTGCAGCGGATTGCTGAGCGGCGAGGTCGCTGGAAAACGCGGAAAGAATTCCGCGGATCATCTGTTCCTGGCGCTGCGACTCGCGCAAGCCATCGCGTGCAAATTTCTTGAGTGCGGGCGGCAAACGTTCGAGAAGCAAGAGATTGAAGCATCCGCTCATGGCGCTGAGGGGCTGGGAAAGATCGTGGATGATGCAGTGCAGCAGGATTTCTTTCTTCTGAATTTCGGTGAGGAGCTTTTCGTGGGCGAGCAGGGAATTGCGAGCGGTCTGAAACCAGCGCTGCTGCTCGGCAAAAGTGCTCGAAAGATTCCGCAGGATGAGGATGTTTTTTCCGTCGAGCGCGAGGGCGAAAGCTTCGAGCGGGATTTCGCGGCCAGTCGCTCCGCGCTCAATCCAGTTTCCAGAGCCGGCTGAGCCCGTGCCTTTGGAGTTCCAGGATTCCTCGGCGTCCACCAGGAAGTTTTCGAGGAAGGCCGAGTTCTCCGCCAGCTTCACTCGCTTTCCGTTGCGCGTTTCCGCGCCCCATATTTCCTCGCACCAAGATGGGCAGTCCCCGATGGCCACAAATTCGCCGCGGCCCAGATATTCGAAGAGGGCGTAACCCTGTTCCGCCAGAAACGATTCGATTATGGAATTCGCGGACATTTACACCGCCAGCATGGCCCGCGTCAATTGCGCGAAGACCGATTCAACGGCATCGCCGGTCTTGGCGCTGGTGCGAACCACGCTCCAACCTTGTTCAGCCAACTTCGTTTCGCCCGGAGAATCGATTTCCCAGCGCTCGGCGAGATCGCTCTTGTTGAGAACGAGGACGGAAGGGAGTTTGCCGCATTCCTGCACGACGCGTTCATTCAGAGCCAGCGCATCTTCGAGCGTCTGGCGGCGCGTGCCGTCGGCAACGAGCAGGTAGCCGTGCATGCCACGGAGATAAGACATGCGAATTTTCTGGTACACGTCCTCGCCGTGTATGTCCCACAGAACGAGCGTGACGTCCTCATTGTTTGCGCGAAGCACTTTCTTGTCTATTTTAACGCCGATGGAAGTGAGGTAGGTCTCGGAAAAAATGCTTTCGACGAAGCGGCGGACCAGGGAGGTCTTGCCGACAGAGAACGAGCCGAGCATGCAGACTTTTTTCTGAATCATCCGTGGCCCCGGTCAATTGTACGGAGTAGTGGGGGAGAAAACGACCTTGAGATTGACGCTACGATTGAGGCGGCGTCCTTCTTCGGAATCCTCCGGGCGCAACGGTTCCAAGGTGCCCACGCCGCGCGGGCGCAAGATCGCGGGTGGGACGCCGCTGCGCAGAAGAGCCGCGCGAATTTTGGCCGCACGCTCGGCGCTGAGAGTCAGGTTCGTGGCTTCAATGCCGGTCGAGTCCGTATGGCCAATCAGCTCAATCGAGACTTGCTCGTTCAGAGTTCCAGCTTGAGCCAAGAGGGCACGGATGTTCTTTGTCGATTCCGCGAACTTGGTTTCCTGTCCGGATTCGAGTTCCGCGCGACCGAGAGGGAAGAGCAAGACTTCGGATTCAATTGCGCGTTTGAGTGGCTCCATCTGCACCCAATCCGAATTTTGAAGATGCGAGATATCCACGCCGTGGACTCCGGCGATCCAGGGGCCGCGCTCTTCTATGCGCGCGATCCATTTGGGCTCCGCCACCCCCTCGGCTATAAGCTGGCCGTCCTTTTCCGTGAGCTTCACGCTTGCGGGAGGATGCAGCATGACCTGCGCGCGTTTCAGCACGATGGCATCATCGAGAGAATAAAATGGCGCGAGATCGAACTCCGCGTTCTGGGGATCGATTCCTTGCTTAGCTAGCAATTTTGCGGGATCTTCGGCCAGGGGATCCTTGAATCCCTGAATGTGATAACGGCCATTTTGCTTGGCGTAGGAAAGCACGACGATGCCGGGCTGGCCGCGCACGGCATGGAGGAAGCGGGACCATTCGAAAAGGAGATAGGAAGAGTAGCCAAGCCAACCGATGGCCACCAAGGCAATCACAGACACCGCGACGATGGCGGCGACCGGCTTCTTTTGGGGACCCTGCTTTTCTTTCAATTGAGCGGTGAGCAGGTGGCCCAGACGATCGTCCACGGCGAGGAAGGGGCCGGCGTCGCCTTCGAAATCTTCGAGAGCTGCGCTGTATTGCTGCTGGATTTCTTCGAGCGCCTCTTTCATGGCCAGGCGGTAATCGGCCGGCGCGTGGCCGCGAATGACGGCGGCGATTACCGCGTCGGGACTTTGCTCCACGAAGACTTCCAGGCCGCCGACGTTGAGGCTATCGAGAGTTTCGTCACTTCGGGCGTCGAATGAATCGGCCACAAACTGCTGAATGGCGGAGAGCATGCCGGCGACCATGGAAGGGTCCTGGGTGGCGACGGACTGTGCGACGACGTGGCCCAAAACGAGTCCCGTCTTGCGATGGATAAGGAAAACCTGTTCGACGCGATACAGAAGGCTGTGCATCAGAACGATTTCGCCGAAAGATTTTCCGGTGCGCAGGGCTTCGATGCGCCACTGGAGGCCGCGAACCGAGAGGCTGTATTCGAGAGCCTGGTTGAACGACTCGAGCATCCCGCGAAGAGCTTCGGTGATGGATTTGCGGATGGCCGGGCCCATCACGGGGAAGAGCGCGTCGGCGAGAACGTGGGGGTTCTTGCGCACGGACTCGCGCAGAGTGTCTTGAATCGTGGGGGCGAGCGCTTCGGAGAGGGCGCGATCGCCTCCGCGTTCGCGGCGAATTTGGATGGCTTCGGCGACGATCGAACTTACGTCCTCGGCGCGCTGTTTGCGATCATCGAGCCGCTCTTGAATCTCCGCGATCTCTTTTTGTTCGGGGGCGATGATCAGATGGCGCAGCTCTTCCAGGGCGTGCTTATCGTCCGGCGGATTTTCCTGGGGCTGTGGCTGCCCCACGGGGGCGCGGCGTTGGGCTTGCTCGGGCATGTTGGGAGGGTGGAGGTCGCGCCCGGCGGGCCGATCGGTGCTTCCCGACGAGGACATGTGACTCCGCTTCGCCCGCTTCCTACTCCTCGGGCAACTCGAATTTATTTTTCAGGCGCAGCGAAAATTCGTTGAACAAGTCGGCCAGGCCGGCGCGGTCTGTTTTTTCGTCGCGCAGGACGTCCACTTCGCGATTGAGCGCGGCGGTGGTGTCGCGGCGCAATTTATCGATCTCGGCGGAGACGGACTTGGAGTGCTCGAGAAGCTTGGCGCGAAGCTCGCTTTGCCCGTCGGACATTTGTTCTTCGAGCGACGAAAGCTTTTTCTCGATGACCTTGGCGCCGTCCTTGATCTCGCGGGAGATGTCCTTGAGACCTTCGGCGCGCTCGGATTTTTCGGCCTTCAGGCGCGTGCTCAGCGAGTCCACTTCCTGACGCACGAAACTGCTGAGGGTGTCGAGGCGCTTGGTCATGTCCTCGCGGAGGTTCTCGAGCGCCTTGGTGATGCTGTCTTCCAGGCGCGCGAAGCGCTTCTCGTAATCGCGCATCTGCGAGCCGAACAATATGTCGCGGATCTTGTCAACATTTGCGCCTTCGGGAACTTCCTTGTTGGACGCGTTGGGAACTTTCGCCGGGGATGCCATTTTCCGACCTCTCCTTTTCACACGCTTTATGCCCTGCCGGGGGGACCTTCGCCTGTCACTTCGGGGCATCCGCGAAGTCTACGACGAAAGGGCCTGCGGGGCAATGACGACGTCAGATGGGACTAGGGTACGGATGGGCTAGGACGGCTAGGCGTGGGTATCGTCAAACACCTTGGGGAACGAAGCTAAGGCAAAGGCGCCGACCCGCCGCGGCGGGCAAGCTCTGAAGGTCGCCGCTACGAAACCCGCGCGCTCAAATGGCGCTGCTAGCGGTCAAGGAAAGCGCGGAGGCGAGCGTAGCCGGCGCGGCTGACGGGGAGCTGTGCGCCGGTGCTGAGGACCGCTATGTGGCTGTCCTTGGCGTACGGCTCGACCTTGGTGACGCGCTCGAGGTTCACGATGTAGGAGCGATGGATGCGGAGGAAGCGCGAGGGATCGAGCGCGGATTCGAGGCTCGAAATGGTTTGCTGCTTGAGATGCTTTTTGCCGTCGGCGCAGAGAGCGACGTAATCATCCTGCGCTTCGGCGTAGTCGAGTTTCGCGACCGGGATGATGAATACTCGTGGGCCATCGCGCACCGGAATGCGGTCGAGATATTGCGCGGGAGGGCGCGCGGCGGCGGCGAGTTCCGTGGGCGGCATGGCTTGGCCAGGCTCTTTGTCGCGCAGGCGTTCCTTGGCGCGGTTGAGGGCGGCCTCGAAGCGGTCGGCGCCGAACGGCTTCAAGAGATAGTCCACGGCGTGGACTTCGAAGGCCTTGATGGCGTAGCTGTCGAAAGCGGTGACGAAAATGACGTGAAGATCGTTCCCGATAAGCTCGAGCACCTCGAAGCCATCGAGCTTGGGCATCTGGATATCGAGGAAGAGCAAGTCGGGTTTGAGTTCGGTGACGGCCTTTACAGCCTCGAAACCATTGGCGCATTCGGCGATGAGCTCAATTTCCGTATGTGCCGCGAGGAATTCGCGGAGCACCTGACGGGCGAGCTCTTCGTCGTCAACGATGACGGCGCGGATCTTCTTTCCGGCAATTTCAGCGTCGCGGTTCACGTGGTTATTGCGATCCTTTCCGCCGGGAGCGATATGGCCACCCGGTAATTGTCTCCCTCGGCGCTTACCGCGAAGCGAGCGCGGTTTCCATAGCGCGCTTGCAGCCGCTGGCGAACGTTGACAAGGCCCACGCCACTTTTCCTGCGAGGCGGTGCGTCGGGATCGAAACTATTTTCGACGATGATGGAAAGATCGCCATCATGGCACTGAACGTTGAGGCGAATCCAGCCGCCTTCGATCAGGTTGGCGATGCCGTGCACGACGGCGTTCTCGACCAGCGGCTGAAGCAAGAGCGGAGGCACGGGAACGTCCAAGGCGTCTTTATCGATATTTTCTTCCATCTGGATGCGCGCGCCGAAGCGGACTTTTTCCACGGCGAGGAAGGCGTGAATCAACGACAGCTCTTCTTCGAGCGGGATGGCGGTTTTTTCGCCGAGGCCGAGAGTGCGGCGCAAGAAGTCTCCGAGGAGGATGCACATCTCGCGAGCCTTGGCTGCGTCGGAACTGGTGAGTGCGCTGATGGAATTCAGGCTGTTGAAGAGGAAATGCGGATTTACCTGGGCTTTCAGGGCTTTTAGTTCAGCGTCACGCGCGAGGACGCTGGCCTTCATCACGCGAGCTTCTGCGTCGCGGGAAGCGTCAACGGCGATGATGATGTAATAGAACGTGACGGACAGAAGATAGAGCAGCAGGCCGGAGCCAAAGATGAGGGGAGTGTCCGGGCGCAGCCGGGAACTCAAACCGGGAGCCGTTCCGAGCCGCTCCATCGCTCTAGCCATGCCGACAGCTACGACGGCCCAAACGATGCTAGCGATGAGCGCAGCGGTGACGTGGGTGGACAGCAGGCGGCCCAGGCCGTATTTTTCGACCGGATTCCCACGGCAGGAATACCACGCGGACAAGCACACGAACGCGTACACCAGGCACATCGGAATTGAAAGGAGCACGGCTTCGCGCACGGTGATGTGGCCGGGAATGGCGAGGAGGTAAGCCAGCAATCCCGCGACTGGAATCCAGGCGAGAAGGTAAAGGCCAAGGCGTCGAAGGTTGGCGAAGATAGGATGCATGCGCGATCAGTTCTTTACGACGACGCCGCCCATGATGGAGGCACCCTTCACGATTAAGTGCTTTTGCGGCGCAGATCCTGTCGGTGGAGTTTGGTCAGTCTCGTCGGCATAACCGCCGAAGAGGCCGATGCCCTCGACCGAGACGCGCCAGGTGTAAGGGACCTTAATCTCGCCTCCGCCCATGATGGAGATAGCTTCGATGGTTGCGGTATCGCCTTCGATGTCGGCGTTGCGCAAGTCAATCTGGTAGCCGCCCATGAAGGCCAGGACTCTTCCGCCTCTGAAATTCTTGCTGGTGGTGCGCTTCTTAAAGCCGCTGAAAACTGCTATGTGGTTGAACTCCGAATCGCTGCCGGGTGAGCCGATTCCGGCGGAGCGCAGGAAGTTCCATGGGCCGCTGGGCAGATTTGCGAATCCCTGAACGCCGATAGCGCGGAAAATCATCAAGGCACCCACAGCGATGATGATCAATGGCCAGATGATAGCGAAATTAAAACGGATGACGTGAAGGTTGTCGAGTATCAGAAGGACACCTACGGCCACCAAAATGACGCCCCAGATACGGCGGCCCTCGCATTCAAACAGATTCGCCAAGCCGAACGCGATGAAAATTACGGGCCAAAAGTACTGGAATATTTTGTCCGCGGAAACGAGGCCTTGCTGGTCGAGCAGAAGCACCACGCCGCAGGCGAGAATCAACGCGCCGATTGCGAGGCTCCAGCTAAACCGCCTGAAGTCATTCGGCATTGCGATCTCCCGTCCGGGCGCGGGCAAATCTACGGGACCGGTTTTCGCGAGCGGCGAGCATGATGGACACTCCGAAGCCCACCAGAACCAGCGGCCAGAATCGGAAGAGCTCGAACAAACCCGGTGTGTTCAGCCGCAGCGAGAGGATATTCCAAATGCCGGTCGCAATCACGGAAAAGAGCCAGATGTTGTCAGGGCGTACGTGGCCGTAGCCTAGCTCGGCCAATTGGAAGACGATGCCCAGTAGGATCAGCAAGCCCGCAAGTGCCACGAGAACTGCTGCTCCGGAGATGGATGGCGCGTGTGACTGCCGCTCTACGTTTGTCATGCTTTTTTCTCCCGCCTGAACTGTGTCGCCGTTCATGGTGCGAGATTAAAGGGAGTGGCGTGGCTCGTCGCGTGGTTTTCGGCGAATGGCGGGTGGTTACCGGCGAACGGCGGCAATGCGGTGGGAATGCAGGCCTGGGAATGCCGCTACCGGCGGGTGGAGTTGATTTAAGAAGAAAGGGCCATCCCGAGCCAGAAGGCGGCGATCAGCAAAACTGTGAGAACCAGCAGGACGCGGAGGCGCCTCTTGCGTACGGCAAAGATGATAACGGCCATGGCGCACAGCAGGAAGCCAAGCTCCGGCCAAAAGAACCCTGAGCTGAATCCGTCGCTTGTCCACCCGCCTGCGGCGCCTTCGAGCCAGAAGGAAGCGAACGAGGTGGCAGCGGTAAGCACGGCAACGACGGCGCCCGCGAGAGCCATGCCTTTAGCCCAATCGGGCAGCACCCAGTCCCTACGTGCGTCGCGCCAGTCCAGCCACGTCTGCGCGACTACAATACCGACAATGACCAAAACGAACAGCGCCACGGTTCCCTCCCCAAGCGCGAACCGTTCCGCGAGTCGAGCCTTCGTTCCTGTGCCAACCTGCGTGGACAAGCGCCAAAGGCTCTTTCCGCTAGCCTGGAACGGCCCGAGGGCCGCTGCCGTCGAACCCCTCAGTCCCCGGCCGCATATGCCTATGTGGCCTTGTTTCGACAGACCCTATTGCTTTGTGCTTCTTTAAAGCGACTGCACCCCGAAAAATTGATGTCGCGTGCGATGAAAAGGAGGCATCGGGACCGGTCACCGAAAGTGATGATTCACAGGCGACACATAATGCTGGCAATCGCCTTACCAAAGGAGCGCCGCAAAGTGTCGCAAGGCTCGAAGCGGTATCTTATAGCAGCAAATAAAGATAATTGTCCATGGAAGGTTGAAGGATCCGGGCGGCGGGAATTTCAGCAGCAGACGTGGCGCTTGGGGCAACGCATTGTCTTGTTTGGGAAACAATTTGCACTATTACTTCTGAGGTAACTCGCGGCCTTCGAGTCGTCCGCACACTGACCGGGCTCCAGAAATGCGCGAGGGGCGCCAGGTTGCTACTTGCATCACGCCCTCGTGCGCCTGCGGTGGCTCTGCGCGAGGAATCTGCTACGATAGCGGCGGTCATGCGAAAACCTTGGGTCATCGCGCACCGTGGAGCCTCGGGTTATGCTCCGGAGAATACGCTGGCGGCATTCGAGCGAGCAGTGCAATTGGGCGCGACGTTTATCGAGACCGATCTTCATTTGACGCGCGACGCGCGGTTTGTCGCGATCCACGACGCCACACTGGAACGCACCACCAACGGGAAAGGGTCGGTGCACGATTTCACGCTGGCGGAGCTCAAGCGGCTGGACGCGGGGATGTGGTACGACCGCGAGTACATGGGCCAGCGCATCCCGACACTTGACGAAGTGCTGGAATTCGCGCGCAAGAATGACGTGATTTTCTATCTGGAAGTGAAGTACGACGCGGCTTGGGGCATGCACCATTCGCTGGCCGCGGCGCTGCAGAAGGCGGAGAATGCGGCGCGAACGATCGTGATCTCGTTCGATCAGACAACACTTGCGGCCCTGCGGCGAATTGACGCCTCCATCATGATGGGCTTGCTCGCCGATCAGCCGAATACCGACCACGTGAAAGCTGGGCTGGAGTTGGGCGTGAGGCAGCTTTGCCCGAAGTCCTCGCTCGTGACGGAGGAACTCGTCGAGCGGGCTCACGGCGCGGATTTGCAGGTGGCGACGTGGACGGTGGACGACCCGAACGATATGCGCACAGTGATTGCGGCGGGAGTCGATGGTGTGATGACGAACTTTCCGGACAGGCTCGGCGCCGTGATTGAAGACGCGCAACCAAAGTAGCGTTGAACCGGCCTGGCTCCTTTCCTACGATACCTGCGCGAACAAGGAAGCAAACTGCGCGAGCGTGAGTTGCTCGGCGCGAGCGTCCGGCCGGGCTCCGCAAGCAGCGAGAGCTTCCTGAATACGATCGCCGGTTGCCATCGCGCGCAAGTTATTCCGCAGCGTTTTGCGTTTCTGCCCGAAGCATTCCTGCACGAATTCCAGAAAGCGTTTTTCATCGGGGACGCCGAGAGAGGCTCGTTCGCCGGGCAGAGACATCTGCACCAGAGCCGAATTGACGCGAGGCGGCGGGCGAAACGCGCCCGGCGGAATGCGCAGAGCGATTTGCGGCTTGGCATAGAACTGAGAGAACGCCGAAAGATAGCCGTGCTCGCTGCGGCCCGGCGGCGCGACGATTCGCTGGGCGACTTCGAGCTGAATCACGATGTGGATCGACGCGATTCGATCGGCGCAATCGAAGAGGCGATGCAGAATGGGAGAAGTGATGTAGTACGGCAGGTTGCCGTAAGCGCGAAATTTCCCGCCGGCAAGTTTTCCCAGGTCGACGGTGAGGACGTCTTGCGAGACGATCTCGACGCCCGGCCAATCGCCAGGGCGCGACAGGACCTTTTGCTGCAGGTCTTCCGCGAGGCGCGCGTCGGCTTCGATGGCGATGACGCGGCGGCCATTCCCGGCCAGCAGTTGCGTCATTTCGCCGTGCCCCGCGCCGATTTCGATCCAAGTTTCGCCCGCAGTGGGCGAGAGAGTTTTCAGGATGCGCCGGCGCCATCCGGAATCTCCGAGAAAATGCTGTCCCATACGCTGCCGGGCCATGATGGTGCCGAGTGTAGCAATGCGGCGCGGCGAGCGGCGAACAAATCATGCTGCGAAACGAGCGTGGCGGGTTCGCGCTCAACGAAGATTGGCTCCTTGACGACGGGCAGCCGTTCCGCTACCGTTTTTTATTCGGTCGAGGCGCGATGAAAATTCTATTTGTGGCTTCGGAAGGACTGCCGTACTCGAAGACGGGCGGCCTGGCGGACGTGGTGGAAGCGCTGCCCAAGGCGCTGGTGGAAATGGGGCACGCGGTTGCCGTCCTTCTGCCGCGCTACCGGGGCAATAAGGTAACCTCCACGCTGGTTTCGAGCGTCACGGTTGCGCTCGGCAACACCCTGCGTTTTCCCTCGATCGCGGAAGGGAAATCGGTCGCGGGCGTGCGCTACTTTTTCGTGGACGATCCGGCCTACTTCGACCGCGAGCAACTTTACGGCGACAAATCCGGAGATTACCCGGACAATGCCGAACGCTTTTGCGAGTTTTCGCGCGTGGCAATTGAATTTGCCAAGCGCGTATTGCTGCCCGACGTGATTCATTGCCACGACTGGCAGACGGCGCTGGTACCGGTTCTGCTGCGGACGCAACATGCGACCGATCCGGCGGTGCGGTCGCTTCCGGTCGTGTTTACGATCCACAACATCGGCTATCAGGGGCTGTTTAAGCAAGCCGCGCTCCGCAAAATAGGCTTGCCTGAAAGTTTGTTCGCGATTGATGCGCTCGAATTCTACGGCGGAGTGAACTTTCTCAAAGGCGGGCTGCTCTTTGCCGATTACCTGACGACGGTAAGCCGCCGCTACGCGAAGGAAATTCAGACGCCGGAATACGGCTCGGGGCTCGAAGGCGTGATCGCCCAGCGCGCCGACCGGCTGGTGGGGATTTTGAACGGAGTGGACTACTCTATTTGGAGTCCTGAAGCGGACACGCTGATCGCGCAGAATTATTCAGTGCATAATCTGGAGGGCAAAAGAGTTTGCAAGAAGGATTTGCTTGGAATATTCCGGCTGCCGGCGGAGAAACCGGAAGACCTGCAGCGGCCGGTTATCGGGATCGTTTCGCGATTCGTGGATCAAAAGGGATTCGATTTGATTGCGCAGGTGGCCCACGAGCTGATGAATGAAAACATATCGCTCGTGGCGCTGGGCGCTGGGCAGCCTGAATACGAAAAGCTGTTCAAATTGCTCGCGGAGAAGTATCCGGGCCGCGTGGGCGTGAAAATCGGCTATGACAACGCACTCGCGCACAAGATTGAAGCGGGAGCGGACATGTTCCTGATGCCGTCGCGCTACGAACCTTGCGGGCTGAATCAGATATATAGCCTGCGATATGGTACTGTTCCGCTGGTGCGCGCCACGGGCGGACTGGACGATACGATTGAGAACTTCGACCCGAAGACGCGGCAGGGAACCGGCTTCAAGTTTGAGGCCTACGATGGCAACGCGCTTTTGAGGTGCGTGCGGACGGCGCTGGGCGTGTATCGCGAGCCGAAACTGTGGTACGCGGTGCAGAAGAACGGCATGGCCAAGGATTTTTCATGGAAGGCTTCGGCGGCGGCTTATGTCACAGTATATGAAGCCGCTAAGAAATCCAGAATCCCGCGGGGTGCTGGATCATCTAAACGTTAAAGCTCAGAACCGGCTGCTCCTGGCGGACGGGGATGCGCCCAAGGGAAAAAAATGTCAGAAAACATTCAAGCGGTAAGCGACGCGAGCTTTGACGCGGACGTGATTGAAGCGAGCAAGACGCAGCCGGTCCTCGTGGATTTTTGGGCGGACTGGTGCCGCCCGTGCCACATGCTGACGCCCACGGTGGAAGAAATCGCGCGGGAGCATGCCGGCAAACTCAAAGTGGTGAAGCTGAACGTGGACGAGAACATCAACGCCGCGGGCAAATTCAATATTCGCGGCATACCGACCCTGCTCGTGTTCAAGGGCGGACAAGTGGCCGATCAGATTGTCGGCGCAGTGCCCAAAGAACAGATTGTGAAAGTCCTCGAACGCCACCTCTCGTAAGGGAATCGTCGAATGGAACCCGCACAATCACCTGCGCCCGCGCAGGGGTGCGCCGCGGAGCAGAAATCATGCGCGGCGTGCGGGGAGAAGTTCGCCTGTTCAGCCTCGGCGGAGCACTGCTGGTGCAAGGACGTGAAGGTAGGCGCCCAAGTTCTGACCGCGCTGCGCGCACGTTACGCGGATTGCCTGTGCCCGCGATGCCTGGCTTCTGCAGCCTCGGGTGACGAGGGGATTTCGGCGTGAAGGACGCTGCCCGCGATGCGACGCGCCGCTGCCGCTGGGCGCAGAGTCCGCTCATGATTGAGTATCACGATCGCGAATGGGGCAAGCCTGTTCACGAAGACCAGCGGCTCTTCGAGTTCCTGATTCTCGAGGGAGCGCAGGCGGGGTTGAGCTGGGAAACCATCCTCAAGAAGCGCGAGAACTACCGCAAGGCGTTCGACCGTTTTGATGCGTCGAAGATTGCGCGCTACGATCGCCGCAAAGTCCGCAAACTTCTGGCTGACCCGGGCATCGTGCGCAACCGACTGAAGATTGCATCAACAATTTCGAATGCCCGGGCGTTTCTTGCTGTTCGAGACGAATTTGGGAGCTTCGACCGTTACATTTGGCAATTCGCCGGCGAACAGCCAAAGAAAACCAAAGCTCGGCCGTCGCAAAAAATTCCCGCATTCACTGCCGAATCCGACGCCATGAGCAAGGACCTGAAACGCCGCGGCTTCCGGTTTGTCGGCTCGACTATTTGTTACGCCTTCATGCAAGCGACCGGCATGGTGAACGACCATGCGCACGACTGTTTTGCCCGGTAACTTGAAATAGAACGATGTCGCGGCCTGCGCTTGCGTTCGAAGCGAGCGGGGCGTAGCATCAGGTTTTGTGGCCTGGCACGCAAGCCCTCCTGTAAAGCTTATCGATTGAAATGGAGCGGGGAGGGTGCGGCCTGACGAAGGGCGGGTAGCGCGGGTGGCGGACAGGCAGCGAACAAAAGCGATCGTGGTGGTCGGCGCGCAGTGGGGCGACGAGGGCAAAGGGAAAGTCGTCGACTACCTGGCCTCGTCGTTTGACTACACCGCACGCTACGCAGGGGGCCACAACGCGGGCCACACGGTGATTTTTGATGGCCGTCGTTTCGTCCTGCAACTCATTCCCAGCGGCATCCTCCGTCCGAATAAGAAAGCTGTGATTGGCGCGGGAACGGTGGTGGATCCCGCAGCGCTCGTCACCGAACTGGATAACCTGAAAAAATTGGGGGTTGAAGTGCGCGGGCGATTGTTCCTGAGCAATCGGGCGCACGTGATTTTTCCCTATCATCGCGAGATGGATAAGGCCGCGGAATCGGCGCGCGGAGCAGCCAAGATTGGGACCACCTCGCGGGGCATTGGTCCGGCTTACGAAGACAAAATGGCGCGGCGGGGAATTCGCGTTTGCGATTTGCTCGATACCGATCGGTTCGCGGAGAAACTCGAGCGCGTGATCGCGGAGAAAAATGCGATCAGCCAGGCTACGTACGGCCATCCACTCGAAACTGCCGGGTTACTGGAGCAGTATCTGGAATTGGCGGCGCATATCCGAGGCCTGGTGGTGGATACGGGCGTGCTGTTGAATAACGCGCTGGATAAGGGCGAAGCGGTGCTGTTTGAAGGCGCGCAGGGCACCATGCTCGATATCGATCATGGAACGTATCCGTTCGTGACCTCTTCGAATGCGACTTCGGGAGGCGTGGCCACCGGTTTGGGCGTGGCGCCAGCACGGCTTACCGGCGTGGTCGGCGTGACCAAGGCATACACAACGCGCGTCGGCAGCGGGCCGTTTCCGACCGAGATGCCGGATCTCGATGCGGAGACTGTCCGCGAGAGGGGCAAGGAATTTGGCGCGGTTACGGGACGCCCGCGGCGCTGCGGCTGGCTGGACCTTTTCGAGCTGCGTTTTGCGAAGATGCTCAACGGCATCGATTCGCTGGTGGTGACGAAACTCGACGTCTTCGACGCGCAGCGCGAGATTAAAGTTTGCACGGGCTACCGGTACAAGGGCCGGGAGCTCAGCGAAATGCCTGCGGACGTGGAAACTCTGGGGCAGGTCGAGCCCGAGTACAAAACACTGCCGGGCTGGCAGAAGCCCACGCCGGGAATTCGCGACGTGATGGAATTGCCGCTGGCCGCGCGCGACTACTTGAATTTTATCTCCGACCAACTTCAGGTTGAAATCGGTATGATTTCGAGCGGCCCGGAACGCGATGCGACGATTGTCCCGCGGGGAACGAAGCTCGCATCCTGGCTGTAGACAACTCCATGCTTTCCTACGAAGCGGCACGCGCGAAGGTGATCGAATTGATGCGCGCGCAGCCCTGCGCTCCTCCCCCGGCCACTCAATCAATCGGATTTGCGGACGATCCCTCGCGGGTTCTTGGACGCATCCTCGCTGAGAATATTATTGCCGACCGAAACTATCCGCCCTTTGACCGTGCGACGCGTGATGGGTTTGCCGTGCGCGCGGCCGATGCGGTGAATCCCGGCACTCGCTTGCGATTGATAGGCGAAAGCCGCGCGGGCCGTGCATTCGAAGGGCACATGGAAGCTGGCGCCTGCGTGCAGATCATGACCGGCGCGCCGTTGCCGCGAGGAGCGAATGCGGTGGTGATGCTGGAGAACTCGCGCGTCGAGGGTGATTCGGTTGTGTTTGAGCATGGAGTTCGCGTGGGACAACACTACGTGGTGGAAGGGCAGGAAACGCGCGCGGGAGAGAGTGTGGTCAAGCGCGGCACGCGACTCGGCTACGCAGAGTTGGCGATGGCGGCGCAAGTGGGAAGGTCGGAAGTGGTCGTGGCGAAGAAGCCCCGAGTGGCGATCCTGTCCACGGGAGACGAAATCGTTGGCGTAAATCACGCGCTCGGGCCATTTCAAATTCGGAACAGCAACAGCATCTCGCTCGCCGCGCAAGTGTCGCTAGCTGGCGGAGAACCATTGATGCTCGGGAACGCGCCGGATAATGTCGGCGATTTACGCGCGCACATCGAACGGGCGCTTGAGGCGGACGTCGTGATTCTGACCGGGGGAGTGTCGGTCGGGAAGTACGATCTAGTTGAAGGCGTGCTGAAAGAGATGGGCGCCCAATTCTTCTTTGACGCGGTGGCAATCCGCCCGGGCCGCCCGGCTGTATTCGGCGTCTGCAACGAAAAGCCGGTGTTCGGTCTGCCGGGGAATCCGGTTTCGACCATGGTGACGTTTGAGCTGCTGGTTGTTCCGGCGATCGAACTCTTCAGCGGCCACACTCCTCACCCGCTGCCGATTTTCAAGGCGAAACTGGCGCATCCGATCGACGAAAAACCGCACCTGGCACATTTTCTTCCGGCGCGCGTGACTTGGCCGGACGGCGAGCCGACGGTGGCGGCGCTGCACTGGGAAGGTTCGGGCGATGTGGGCTCCGTTGTGCGAGGAAATTGTTTTCTGGTGATACACGAATCGAAACTGAAGTTCGAAGCCGGCGAACTCGCGGACGTTTTGCCGCGTCGCGGGCTTTTCTAGGCGTTGGATAAGTGAAAAAACTCTCGCATTACGACGAAAAAGGGCGCGTGCGCATGGTGGACGTTACCGCGAAGGCGTCAACAGCGCGCACAGCTGTGGCGCACGCGTTCATACGCATGCAACGCGGGACGGTGGCGAGCGTGCGGCGGCTGAAATCGCCCAAGGGAAACCCGCTTGAGATCGCGCGAATCGCCGGAATCACCGCTGCCAAGCGCACAGCGGAGCTGATTCCACTTTGTCATCCCCTCTCATTGACTCACGTGGATGTGAACGCGAAGCTGTGCCAGAATGGAATTGAGGTCACTTCCGAGGCTACGGCCACGGGACCAACGGGCGTCGAGATGGAAGCGCTCGTGGCTGCGGCAGTGGCCGCGCTTACGATTTACGACATGTGCAAAGCTCTGGAACGCGGCATGGAAATCACGGACCTCTATCTCGTGAAAAAGTCGGGCGGGCGCAGCGGCGAGTACAAGCGCGCGGCGAAGCGTGCGAAGCCATGACACCGCTCAAGGACGTGAAAGTCCTGGTGGTGGACGATAACGCGCTGATCCTCGATCTCTTGATGAAGGGATTGATGCCGCACTGCGATGCGCGCGCCGCCGCCGATGGCGCCGATGCCCTCCTGAAAATCGTGGACGATCCGCCGGACCTGGTGGTTTGCGACTACCGCATGCCCGGACTCGACGGCCGGCAGCTCTACGAAAAACTGCGCGGCCGGCAACAGACCAAGCTTATTCCGTTTATTTTCCTCGCCAGCCGCAGCGACATCGAAGAAAAACTGCGGCCCATCGTTGAGGGCGTAGAAGAATTCATCCCCAAGCCATTTTTTCTGAAGGACCTCGTCCGCCGCGCGAAAAAAGTGGTGGACCGGCTGCAGCTCGAAAAGCTGCAAAAGCGCCAGGTACGTCCGGGCGTGATTCAGGGGCGGCTCGAGGAAATGAGCATCATGGATTTGATGCAGTCACTCGAAATGGGACAGAAGTCCTGCCAGCTATCGATCCGGCGCGGCGACGAAACCTGCGAGCTGTTTTTTTCCGGGGGCCAATGCAAGGACGCGCGGTTCGGCTCGGTCGAGGGGGAAGCGGCCGTGTTTCAAGCGGTGCGCTGGCCGGACGGCGAATTTGAAATTGATTTCAACGCGGCGCCGGCGCGCTCCACGATTTCGCGGACGACGACCGGCCTCTTGATGGAAGCGCTGCGCCTGGTGGACGAAGAGCAACATCAGGGCGAAAGTGAAGACGCCGAAGTCACCGAAGGATAAGCAAGCAATCCCTCCCGCCATGCGCGTTTCTGTCCTCACCATCAGCGATTCCGTAAGCAGCGGCAAGAGCGAAGACCGCTCGGGGCCCGCCGTCGTTGCACGTTGCAAAGAGCTCGGCTGGCAAATCGTGGCGTCGGCTGTTGTGCCTGACGAACGCGCCGCAATCGAGACCTATCTTAAAAAAGCCTCCGAATCGAATGCCGCGGATTTGATCCTCACGACAGGCGGAACCGGAGTCGGACCGCGCGACGTGACGCCCGAGGCTACAATCGCCGTCGCCGAGCGGCTCATCCCGGGATTCTCGGAACGGATGCGCTCGGAAGGAGCGAAGAAATTTTCCCGCGCGATCCTGTCGCGCGGAGTCGCCGGCATTTGCGGTGAATCCATAATCATCAATCTTCCCGGCAGTCCCCGCGGCGCGGTCGATTCGCTCGACACGATCGCCGATCTGCTGCCCCATGCAATCGCAGTCCTGCACGGCGCGCGCCACGAAACTGAACACACCTAGATTTACGAAGTTTGTCGCCTGCCGCTTCGTTCGCGTATAATCCGCGCGAAATGCCGCTCACTCCTGGAACTCGTCTCGGACCTTACGAAATCATCGCGCCGATCGGCGCCGGTGGAATGGGCGAAGTGTATCGCGCGCGCGACACGCGGCTCGATCGAACCGTGGCGTTGAAGGTATTGGTGCAACATCTGGGCGATACGCCCGAAATGCGCCAGCGCTTCGAGCGCGAAGCCCGCGCAGTCTCCAGTTTCAATCATCCGAATATTTGCGCGCTCTACGACATCGGCAATCAGGACGGCACGGATTTCCTGGTCATGGAATATCTAGAGGGCGAGACACTGGCCAAGCGGATAGAGCGCGGCCCGCTCGCATCATCCGAGCTATTGCGCATCGCTGTACAGATTTGCGAGGCGCTCGATAAAGCGCACCGCCAGAATGTGGTTCACCGTGACCTGAAGCCGGGAAATGTGATGCTCACGAAGTCCGGCGCGAAGCTCCTGGACTTTGGCTTGGCCAAGGACATGAAGCCTGCCACCGGCGATCCATCGAGCTCGCCGACGATGACTCAGCCGCTTCCGGGGAGCCGGGGCGGCAGCCAGTTGACGACGCAGGGCACCATCGTCGGCACGCTGCAATACATGGCGCCCGAACAACTCGAAGCCGGAGAAGTGGACGCGCGCAGCGATATTTTCTCGTTCGGCGCGATGCTGTATGAGATGGCCACGGCACAGAAAGCGTTTCCGGCGAAGAGCCAGGCGAGCTTGATTGCGGCGATCCTCAGGGAAGAGCCGAAGCCGATCTCCGAGCTGCAGCCGATGTCCCCGCCGGCTCTCGAACGCATCGTCAAGACCTGCATGGCCAAGGATCCGGACGAACGCTGGCAGAGCTCCGGCGATTTGAAACGCGAGCTGCAGTGGATCGGCGATGCAGGCTCCATCGCCGGAATTCCCGCGCCGGTAGCGGCGCAGCGAAAGAGCCGCGAACGGACCTCGAAAATTCTCGTGATCGCGCTCGGAATCATTGCCGCGGCGGGAATCGCGGGCACGGCGTTCTATGCGCGCAAAGCTTCCCAGCCGACGCAAGTAATCCACGCCGACCTCAATCCGCCGGAAGGATACATATATGAAAGTGTGGGCTCCAACAATCAATTCGTAATCTCGCCGGATGGATCTTCAATTGCCTTCATCGCGGAAGGCCAGGGGAAGCAAGTTCTCTTCGTGCGCACGCTCAGTTCAGGAATTGCTCAACCTTTGCAGGGCAGCGAGGGAGCGGCTTACCCGTTTTGGTCCGCTGACAGCCGAAACATCGCTTTCTTCGCAGACGGAAAATTAAAGCGCGTGCCGGCGGCGGGCGGCGTGGTGCAGACGCTTTGCGACGCGCCCGCGGGTCGCGGAGGCACCTGGAATTCGAGCGGTGTGATCCTATTCACACCGGGACTCAAAGAGCCGCTCTATCGGATTCCGGAAAGCGGCGGACTCGCGACCGTGGTGACCGCGTTGAAGCAATCGGCGCAGACGCAAAGTCACAGGTGGCCTTACTTTCTCCCTGACGGCAAGCACTTTCTCCTGACAAGCGACGACGGCATTGCCGTCGGGTCGCTTGATTCATCGGAAATTCGTTTGATCCTGAAAGTGAATTCGAACGCGGAATACGCCGGCGGGTCCATTCTCTACGTCACAGATGGAAACCTTGTGGCACAGCCTTTTGACGCGAACAAACAGGCCGTGAGCGGTGCACCGGTTCCGGTGGCGGGACACGTGGAATTCGCGGTGGGAAAATCGATGGGAAACTTCTCGGTTTCGCAGACTGGCGCGCTGGTGTATCGGCAGGACTATTCGCTGAAATACCAGCCCACCTGGATCGACCGAAGCGGAGCAGAGGTGGCCACGACCGGAGAGACGGACTATTACTTCGGCGCAGCGCTGTCGCCGGACGGGCGCCAAATCCTGATGACGCGCGGGCAGCCGTCGGCGAAACGCGATTTGTGGATCATGGACTCGCAGCGCGGAACTCTCTCTCGAGCAACGTTCGACCCGGCGGGCTTGATTGTCGGCATATGGTCTCCGGATGCGAAGGAGCTGGCGGTGGCGGTGGCCAACGGCTTCGAGATACGAAAAACGGGCTTGCAAGGAAATGCCACGGAGCAAATCCTCGCACCGGACCAGGTGTCGAAGTATCCATCGGACTGGACTGCGGACGGCCAGACGCTGATCATGACCGTTCAGAATGCGAAGACGAACCAGGATGTGGAAACTTTGTCGGTGACTGGGGAACACAAGCTGGTGCCCATAATTCAGACAACCTTCTCGGAGTTTGCGGGCAAGCTTTCCCCGGACGGAAAATTGCTCACCTATGCGTCGAATGAGTCGGGCCGGAGGGAGCTCTACGTTACCGAGTTTCCAGGGCCGGGGCAGAAATGGCAGGTCTCCAGCCAGGGGATGAGCAGTGGGTCAGTTGGGTTCTCCGCCTGGAGCCATGACGGAAAGGCGCTCTACTACGTCGACGGAAGCGGAAGCGTGATGGCTGTGCCGATCGAGAGCACGTCGCCTTTCAAGACCGGGCCAGCCAAAAAGCTCTATTCGTCCGCAGGCGGCCCTATCAGCGAAGTTACGGCGGCGCCTGATGGGAGGCTCATGGTGCTGGTGCCACCGGGAAGCCAGCCGGTCACGCCCGCTTCGCTGGTGATTAACTGGGCCGCTGAATTAAATAAGTAGCCGCGACTGTCCAGAAATTCCAGGGATGGCGCTGGCCGAGGCTTGACCGCTGTGCTAGGATGACGCTCTCGAACCGGAGATGCCGAGCCAATACATCCCGATTCTGATTTACGCAATGCTCGCCGCGGCTTTTCCCGCCGTCTCACTTATTGTTTTCAAATACATCCGGCCCGATATGCGTGCGACCGGCGCAAAGCTGGAGCCGTATGAGTGTGGCGTGCCGCCGGAGGGAACTTCGCGCGGGCGGTATTCTGTGCGGTTTTATATCGTGGCTATCCTGTTCGTTATCTTTGATGTGGAGACGATTTTCCTGTTTCCATGGGCCATTAAGTACAGCCAGTTGGGCGCCTACGGCTTGGTGACGATGATTGTCTTTCTCGGCATTCTCCTCGTGGGCTACGTCTGGCTCTACCGCAAAGGCGCGCTCGACTGGGTGTAAGCGCGGCATAAGCAACTCAACTTGGTTGACGCTGTTTTTTGGGGTGTGTTAAAAAGGCGGGCTGCTCGCTGCTGTTGGTAGGAAGTGTAGGCTTTGCCCGCAGCAATGGCAGCCAATCGAACCGATGTCCAACGACCCTTCGGAAAAAGATCCCGCTTCGAAGCCGCCTGAAAGCGGGGCGGAGAAGCCGTCCGTTGCGCCCAAGCCACCGGCGCCGGCTGAAGCCTCGGCCACGCCTCCTGCGAAACCTGCCGCGCCCGCCGCTGCCGCTGCGACTCCACCAAAGCCCGCTGCACCGCCTCCCGCGAAGGAAGCGCCGCCGAAGCCGGTTCCACTCGACAACGAGCTCGTGCAGCGGTTCAAAGCGCGTTTTGGCGAGGGCATCCGCGAGGCCATGCTGGACCGTAAGCAGGCCATCGTGACGGTCGCAGCGGATCAGTTGCGCGAAATTTCACGCTACTGCCGCGATGATGAAAAATTCGACATGCTCGTGGATCTTACTGCTGTGGACTGGCCCAAGCGCGAAAAACGGTTCGATGTCATTTTGATTTTGTACTCGTTCGCGAAGAATGAGCGGGTGCGTCTGAAGGCGCATGCGGGCGAAAACGAGCCGGTGCCGAGCTTGTGCGAAATCTGGCCCGCAGCGAATTGGCTCGAACGCGAATGCTACGACATGTTCGGAATTGTTTTCGAGGGCCACCCAGACTTGAAGCGCATCCTGATGCCGGACGAATGGCAGGGGCATCCCTTGCGCAAGGATTACGACATTTTGAAGCAAGACACCGATTGGGTTCGCGAGAACCTCGGCATCGAGAGCGGGCAATAACGAATGAGCGAATCACGCAACCTGGGGATCTCAAACGTCAGCACCACCGTGTTGGGTGCCGACGAGATCATCCTCAATATGGGGCCGCAGCACCCCTCCACGCACGGCGTTCTGCGCGTGAAGCTCAGGCTGGATGGCGAGCGGGTGGTGGATTCCGAGTGCATCATCGGCTATCTGCATCGCGGCGTGGAAAAAATCGCGGAACATCGCAGCTACCAGCAATTTGCTCCGTACGTGGACCGCATGGACTACGTCGCGGCCGTTTCGAATGGGTTGGGCTACTGCGAGGCGGTCGAGAAACTGCTGGGCACCGAAGCGCCGCCGCGCGCGCGAGTGGTGCGCACGATCCTGACCGAGTTGCAGCGGATCGCGAGCCATCTGCTTTGGTTAGGGACGCACGCGCTGGATATCGGCGCGCTGACGCCGGTCTTTTATTGTTTCCGCGAACGCGAAGAGATTCTGAAAATCTTCGAGAAGTATTGCGGCGCGCGGCTCACTACGCATGCTTTCCGCATCGGCGGGCTGCAATACGAGACCTACGATGGGTTCGAGGAGGACGTAAAACGCTTCTGCGACGATTTCACGCACAAGATCGACGAATATGAAACGTTGCTCACCGAAAATCGAATTTGGGTCGGCCGCACGAAGGGCGTTGGCATCCTCTCGGCCGCAGATGCTATCGCGCTTGGCGTCACAGGGCCGGTGTTGCGCGCGAGCGGCGTGAAATGGGACCTGCGCAAGGCCATGCCATACGCAGCGTACGACCAGTACGAGTTCGAAATTCCCACGCGCGAAACGGGCGACACGTACGACCGGTACGTCGTGCGCATGGAAGAGATGCGGCAATCGCGGCGCATCTGCCTGCAAGCAATCGAGAACATTCCATCGGGGCCGATCATGGCGCGTATCGGGAAAGTGCTGAAGCCGCCGCCGGGCGAGGTGTACCACTCGATCGAAGCGCCGAAAGGCGAACTCGGGTATTACATCGTCAGCGACGGAACCACGCAGCCTTATCGCGTGCGCGTGCGACCGCCTTCGTTCGTGAATCTACAGGCATTTGACAAGATGGCGCGCGGAGCTCTGGTGGCGGATGTGGTCGCAATCATTGGGACGATTGATATAGTGCTCGGGGAAGTGGACCGTTGATGGGGCACCTGATTCCACAATCGATCATGCCTTTTGTGATCCCGGTGCTGTGCGCCGTGGTGATTGTCGCGGTGCTGCCTTTGCTGGCCGGCTACATCGTATTGATGGAACGCAAGGTGATGGCGGACATGCAGGCGCGCCTGGGACCGATGCGCGTGGGGCCGCACGGATTGCTGCAGCCCATCGCCGACGCCGTAAAGCTGCTGCTGAAAGAAGACATCATTCCCGAAAAAGCCGATCTGCTGTTGTTTTGGTTTGCTCCGCTTCTGAGCGTGACCATGGCGCTCGTGGCCTATGCCGCGCTGCCCATCGGCCCGGCGTTTCAAATCGCGGACTTGAATATCGGCCTGCTTTTTATTCTCGCGGTGAGCGCGCTCGGGATCTACGGCATCGTATTCGGCGGCTGGGCTTCGAACAGCCACTATTCGCTGCTCGGCGCTCTGCGCAGCGCGGCGCAGCTCGTGAGTTACGAAACGGCTGCGGGGCTAGGATTGATTTCGGCGCTGCTGCTGGCTGGATCGCTTTCGATGAAAGACATCGTGATGGCGCAGTACGACCAAGGCGTCTGGTTCATCTGGTACGTGCCCATTGGATTTTTCATCTACCTGGTCGGCTCGATTGCGGAGACGAATCGCGCGCCATTTGATTTGCCGGAGGCGGAATCGGAGCTGGTGGCCGGCTACATGACGGAATATAGCGGCTTTCGGTGGTCGCTATATTTCCTGGCGGAGTACGCGAACATGATCATCGTGGCCGGAATCGCCACGACACTGTTTCTGGGCGGCTGGCTGCGGCCATTTGTGAGTTTTCACGACCATCTTCCCGGCACGTCCGTTGAACTGCTGGACGCGCTGCCGTCGCTGCTGGTTCTCGGCGTGGCGCTTTACTGTTTCTATCTTGCACCGAAGCAGCCGGTCAAAATTCAGAAACTGGTCATGGGAGCAGTCGGCGGCTTGTGTCTCCTGCTTGCTGGAATTTTGGCCGCCGCGCTGTTTGCACCAGCTCCGGTGCTGCAGGGAATTCACGGCGCATTCTGGTTCATGGCCAAGGTCTTCGGGTATTTGTATTTGTTCCTATGGTTCCGGTTCACGTTTCCACGCTATCGCTTCGATCAATTGATGAGGCTGGGCTGGCGATTTTTGATCCCGCTGGCGCTGGTTAATTTGATCACTCTCGCGGTGGCTCTGCTGCTCACGCGGGAATGGGGTTGGAATCTGCGCGTGACAACAATTCTGTCGGCAGCCGTCACGCTGGGCGTGGCCGCGCTGCTTCTGAAGGAAGATGACGCCGGCAGCGCGATGCAGACGGCGGATGGTGAATAGATGGCGGCGCTGAATTCCATTCTTTTTTTCTTTCTTTCCGCCCTGGCGGTGGTGTCCGCGATCCTGATGGTCACCCGGCGGAATATCGTCCACGGCGCGGTTTTCTTGATTACGACGCTGCTCGCCACGGCCGGGATTTTCCTGCTGCTGCAGGCTGAGTTCTTGTTTGTAGTGCAGATAATTCTCTACGTCGGCGGCATCATGGTGCTTTTCGTGTTCGTGATTATGCTGGTAAACCTGGACGTGTCGATGCTCCGATTCCAGTTCAACCGGCAAAGATTTGTCGCCGGAATCCTGGCGCTGGCGCTTTCGGCTCAGGTGTTTCTTGCCATCTGGATGGGCCGGAACTCGCTGCATTTGCCGGAACCCGCCGCGAGCATGTCGGCGAAGAACACGGAAGCGGTGGGCGACGCGCTGTTCCAGCGCTTCATGCTGCCGTTTGAGATTGCTTCCATCCTGCTGCTTGTGGCGATGATTGGCGCGGTCGTGATGGCGAAGCGGAGAGTTTGATGAACGCGACAATACCGACGGACTATTATCTCTGGCTGAGCCTGGCGCTCTTCACCATCGGCGTGATCGGCGTTCTGACGCGGCGCAACGTAATCATTATCCTGATGTCCATCGAGCTGATCTTGAACGCAGTGAACATCAACCTGATGGTTTTTTCGCGCGTGTGGGGCTCGGTGGATGGCCAAGTATTCGCCATTTTTGTCATCACGGACGCCGCCGCCGAGGCCGCCGTGGGCCTGGGCATCATCTTGGCGTTTTTCCGCAATCGCGAGACGCTGCTCGCTGACGAAATGGACATGCTGAAATGGTGAAGGACGCCTAATGAACCCGCAGCCATTCTTTCTCGGCCACATATGGCTGATACCGCTATTTCCGCTGCTTACGGCGGCGTTGATGCTTTTCATCGGCCGGCGGCTGAATAACAGTACGATAAATGCGCTCTGCTGCGGCAGCGTGTTCGTGTCGTTCATTTTCTCCGCGGGTGCTTTTCTGCAATTGATAGCGCTGCCGTCGGACCAGAGACTCGCCATCAACGTTCTCTTCGAATGGATTCCGGCCGTGCCGTATCACATGCTGAATGGCACGCTCGCGAATTTCACGGCCGACTTTGGATTTCAGATCGATCCGCTCTCGTGTGTGATGATCCTGATCGTCACTGGAGTCGGATTCCTGATTCACATGTATTCCACCGGATACATGGCGCACGAAGGCGGCTATTACCGCTTCTTCGGATATTTGAATCTGTTCATGTTCTCCATGCTGATTTTGGTGCTGGCGAACAATCTTGTGATGCTCTTCGTCGGATGGGAGGGCGTGGGTACCTGCAGCTACCTCCTGATTGGGTTTTATTTTCACAAGAAGTCGGCATCGGATGCAGGGAAGAAGGCATTCATCGTCAATCGAATCGGCGACGCAGGTTTCTTGCTCGGTATTTTTCTGACCTCGGCGCTGCTCGGCACCATTCGTTTCGCGGAGATCGGTCCTGCGCTCGACGCCGGGCATTTCGCCATGGGCAACTCGCTGCTCACCGCCATCGCGCTGCTATTCTTCGTGGGCGCCACGGGGAAGTCGGCGCAGATTCCACTTTACGTCTGGCTGCCCGACGCCATGGAAGGCCCCACGCCGGTCAGCGCGCTGATTCACGCGGCGACCATGGTCACCGCCGGCGTGTATATGGTCACGCGCACGAACGCAATTTACCAGCTAGCCCCCAAGGCCATGGCGCTCGTCGCGCTGGTGGGAGCGGTGACGGCGCTTTTTGCGGCGTCCATCGGCGTGGTGCAGACCGACATCAAGAAAGTTCTGGCCTATTCCACTGTTTCGCAGCTCGGTTACATGTTCCTGGCCTGCGGCGTGGGCGCATTCACGGCGGGGATTTTCCATTTGATGACGCACGCGTTCTTCAAGGGCCTACTCTTTCTTGCAGCGGGCAGCGTGATCCACGCGCTTTCCGGCGAGCAGGACATGCGCAAAATGGGCGCGCTATCGAAAAAGATTCCGGTCACCTACTGGACCATGCTCATCGCCACGCTCGCGATTGCGGGCATCTTTCCCTTCGCCGGATTCCTGAGCAAGGATTTGATTCTCGGGAAGGCGTATGAGAAGGACGCGTTGCTCTGGGCCATTGGCTATTTCACCGCGGGCATGACGGCGTTCTACATGTTCCGCCTTATTTTCATGACCTTTCATGGAACGTCGCGCGTGGATCATGATGTGGAACATCACATTCACGAATCGCCGCGGTCGATGCTTATTCCGCTCGTGATTCTGGCGGGCCTGTCCATTGCCGGCGGGTGGCTAAGCTGGCCGGAGATTTTCGGTGGCAACAGCCGCTTCGTGCGCTTCCTCGAACCCATAATTGCCGTGCCGCATTTGGCTCGGCCCGAACCCGCGCATGGCCCTGGCTCTCCCCATGGGGAAATCTACCTCATGCTGCTTTCCGAAGGCCTCGTCGTCCTGGGAGTTTTGTTTGCGTGGTATCTCTACATCAAGCGCACCGAATTGCCGGAGAAGATTGCGAAGAGCCTCGGCGGCTTCTACCGGCTCGTGTACCACAAGTATTACGTGGACCAGCTCTACGACGCGATGTTCGTAAATCGCGCGAAGGATCTCGGCCTCGCGCTCGGCACGTTCGATACCACCGTGATAAACGGCGCCGGCGTGGATGGCGCGGGCTGGCTCACGCGGTTCGTTTCGAAGCTGTCGATCTGGTGGGACACATGGATCGTGGACGGTTCTATTCGGCTCGGCTCGCGCATCGTGTGGCTCTTCAGTTATCCGGTGCGGTTGATTCAGGACGGGCTGGTGCAGAGTTACATGCTTCTGATTGTCGTCGGCCTGATTGGATTTCTGGGCTACTACTTTTATCTTGGGCATCACGCGGTACGCTAGTGCAAGAAGGCGAGGGAATGGATGCTTTTCTCCGATAGCCACATCTTAAGCACGATCTTATTCACGCCGCTGGTGGGCGCGATCCTGATGCTTTTCATTCCGCGCGAGCGGCCGGATTTGCACCGCTGGATGGGCAATATTTTCGCGTTCCTCGGCTTGCTCGTGTCGCTGCCGCTGATCTGGCGCTTTGATTCCAGCGCCACGGCGCCGCGGTTTCAATTCGTGAGCGACCATAGCTGGATTCCCTCTATCGGCGCGCATTTCACGCTTGGCATTGACGGCCTGAGTTTCCTGATGGTGATTCTCACCACTTTACTTGGCGCGATTTCGATTCTGTCGTCGTGGTCGGCGATCAAAAAGCGCGAGAAGGAATACTACATCCTGTTCTTGCTATTGCAGACCGGCATGCTAGGCGTTTTCATGTCGCTCGATTTCGTGCTCTTCTACGTTTTCTGGGAAGTGATGCTTGTGCCGATGTATTTCCTGATCGCTGTGTGGGGCAGCGAACGCAGACTCTACGCCGCCATCAAGTTTTTCCTCTTTACGCTGGCCGGTTCGGTCCTGATGCTGCTCGCGATTCTTGCAATTTATTATTACCGCGGCACGTTTGATATCCGCGAAATTCTGATTCATCCGTTTACGTCTCAATTCGGCTGGCTTGAAAAGTGGCTCTTCTGGGGATTCTTTTTCGCCTTTGCCATCAAGGTGCCGATGTTTCCGTTCCACACCTGGTTGCCGGACGCGCATACCGAAGCGCCGACCGCTGGTTCCGTCATATTGGCGGGCGTTCTGCTGAAAATGGGAACGTACGGCTTTTTGCGATTTTCGGTGCCGATGTTCCCCGACGCGACGAATCGTTACCACGGAATCATTGTCGCGCTTTCCTTGATCGGCATCGTTTATGGCGCTCTGGTGTGCATGATGCAAAAAGACATGAAAAAGCTCATCGCCTATTCGTCGGTGAGCCACATGGGCTTTTGCACATTGGGCATTTTCGCACTGACGCCGCTGGGACTGTCCGGCAGCATCATCCAGCAAATCAACCACGGCATCTCCACCGGCGCTCTCTTCTTGATCGTCGGCGTGCTTTACGAACGCCGGCATACGCGGCTCATTTCCGAATTCGGCGGCCTTTCCACGCCCATGCCGAATTTCGCCGCGATTTACATGATCGTGACGCTCAGTTCTCTCGGGATGCCGCTGCTGAACGGGTTCATCGGAGAATTCACCATCTTGCGCGGCGTGTTCGAGGTGCGCTGGCAGTGGGCGGCTTGGGGCGTTCTCGGCGTGATTCTAGGCGCGGCCTATCTGCTCTGGCTTTACCAGCGTGTGATGTTCGGGAACATTACGAATCCGGCGAACGAGCATCTGCCGGACCTGAACGTGCGCGAATATGCCACGCTGCTTCCGCTTGTCGCGCTCGCGTTCTGGATCGGTATTTATCCCGCGCCGCTATTTCGCGTCGTCGATCAGCCCGTGAGGCGCCTGGTCGAGGCCGTGAATCCGGGATATTACTCGGCGCCGCCGGCCTCGCGATTGGGTGTGCCCTTGCAATTGCCCGTGGCCAGCGCGAGCAGCACAACGATTCCGCTGGCAACGATCGCCAGCACAGTATCGGCCGCGCCCGCGCCGCCGAGTTCGCCGCAGGCCGAGGTGAGGTAGATGCAGGTTCCCTGGCAGGATGTCTTCGAGCAAACGCGGCGGGATTTCTTTTTCATCCTGCCCGAGGCCATGCTAGGTTTTTTCGGCCTCGCTACGCTGATGCTCGATTTTCTCCTCGGCAAGAAAGAAAAATCCTGGAATTCGCTGGCGGCCATGCTCGGGGTTGGGTTGAGCGGCCTTTCGCTCCTAATAATGCTGAAGGAAATGCGCGGGCAGACCTATTCCGCGTTTGGTGAGTCGATCGTCATCGATCCGTTCTTCATTTTCTTCGGATTCATTTTTCTTGCTTCGACCGCGCTCGTGATTCTGCTTTCCGTCCGCTACATGGATATCGAAGACGAGCAGCACGGCGAGTATTACGCGCTGATGCTTTTCGCCACCGTGGGAATGATGTTTCTCGCCTGCGGCAACGATCTCGTGGTGCTGTTCGTGGCGCTGGAGACCATGGCTATCAGCTTTTACGTGCTGGTAGGCTTCCTGCGGCGCGACCGCCGGTCCAACGAAGCGGCGATGAAGTACGTTCTGATGGGCGCTTTCAGCTCCGGGATTCTGGCGTATGGCTTTTCGATTTTGTACGGGCTGGCCGGCTCGACGAACCTGCAAGTGATTGCTGCCAGCATCGCCGAGCGCAAGGCGCAATTTCCCCACGGCGACGTTCTTACGTATCTCGCGCTTGGCACGGTTGCGACCGGAGTGTTTTTCAAAATCGCCGCCGTCCCGTTCCACCAATGGGCGCCCGATGTGTACGAAGGCGCGCCGACACCCATCACCGCTTACGTCAGCGTGGCTTCGAAGGCGGCCAGCTTCGCGCTCCTGCTGCGCCTTTTCCTCACCGTGTTCTGGCCCGTCAATCTGGACTGGATCGTGGTGATGGAAGCGGTCGCGGTGCTCTCGCTCACCGTGGGGACGCTCGCTGCCATCACGCAAACCAACATCAAGCGCCTGCTTGCTTATTCCTCAATCACGCAGGTCGGCTATATCCTGCTCGGATTTGTCGCTGCGGTGAATCCCGACGGCACGCTGCACCAGCGCGGCCTGCAAGCCATGGCCTTCTATTTGTTCGTGTACGCATTTTTCAACACCGGCGCTTTTGCGGTCGTGATTCTGCTGCGGCACAAAGGCGTCATCGGCGACGAGATCGACGATCTGAACGGCCTGATCCAGCGCAATCCGGGCGCGGCCGTCTTGATGCTCATCTTTTTGCTTTCGCTTGCGGGAATTCCCCCGACGGCCGGGTTCGTCGCAAAATTGCTTATTTTCTGGGCGCTCATCGAGACCAAGCACACGCTTCTGGCGATTCTCGCAGTTCTGTACATTCTCCCCGCGGTGTATTACTACTTCCGTATGGTTGCGGCCATGTGGGTGCGCGAGTCAACCGATCCGGTGCGTCCGGTGATTTCGATCGCGCAAAAATTTGCGCTAGCGGCCATGGTAATTGTCACGCTTGTTGCCGGGATTTTCCCGGAGCAGTTCCTGCGCCTCGCCACATATTCCATCCTCGTGCCGTTCGGTCACTGAGCGCAGAATCGCCATGGCCCCTGAGACCCCTCCGCCGCGCAAGAATCCGGGCGGAGTTACCCGGCAGTTCGCCATGGCAATGGAGCTTCCATTCCTCCTTGTTGGTGGCGCGCTCCTGGGAGGCTTACTAGGCTTCTTCCTCGACCGCTGGCTGCATACGAAGCCCTGGCTGATGCTGGTTGTTGGGGGCTTAGGCTTCGCCGTTGGAGTGCGCGACATGCTTAGGAGATTGCAGAAGGATGATCCCGATGCCGGCGGAAATTCAGGGTCATGACACCTCGGAGGGAGCGAGCCGCCGGATCGCCTGGCTCACGCTAGCCCTGGGCTTTGCTGCCGCCCTCATTTGGTTCCTCGCTAGATCTCACCGTCAGGGGCTAGGCATCGCGATCGGAACGGCTCTCGCCTGGCTGAACTACCGCTGGCTGGACCAGGGTTTAGGCGCGTTCGTCACCGTGGCGCAGGCCCAGGAGGGAAGCGAACAGGCGCGCGTTCCGGCCGGGATTTACTGGAAGTTTGCCGGGCGGTACGTGTTGATAGGATTGGCTATCTATGTTACTGTTCACTACTTTACAGTGCCTCTCGTGGCCGTCATCTTCGGGCTGCTCGCGCTGGGGGCCGGGGTTTTCGCAGAGAGCCTTTACGAGATTTTTTCGGCGTTTCACTCAAGCCGGGGATAACGAATGCACGAGCATTTGAACTGGTTCACCATCCTCTTGAACAAGTGGTTTGGGCAACTGGCACTGGCCGTCTTGGCGGCGGTTCACGTCACGCCGAAGGACCCTGCTTATCCCATCCCAAATTATGTAGCCGCCTCGCTCCTTGTAGTGCTCATCAGCATGGTGTTCTTTCTCTGGCTGCGGCCGCGGATTTCGGTGGACCGTCCGGGCGGGACACAGCAGGTGATGGAGATGCTGTTGACGAATCCGATGGGCGTGGGCATTCGCGACTTACTGGATGAGAACATCGGGCACGGGGCGCGCGACTACCTGCCTATGGTCGGAGCGATTTCCATATTCATACTGTTTGCAAACGCCATCAGCTTGATTCCCGCATTTGACTCCCCCACCGGGCATCCGAGCGTCCCTCTGGCTTGCGCCGTCCTTACCTTCGCCTATTACAACTGGAGCGGGTTGCGCCATCACGGGCCCATTGGATACGCCAAGCAGTTTGCCGGTCCGGTCTGGTGGCTGGCCTGGCTGATTTTCCCGGTTGAAATCATCAGCCATACAGCTCGATTGCTCTCGCTTACTGTCCGGTTGTGGGCCAATATTTTCGCGAGCGAACTCATCTATATTATCTTCCTGGGGCTCTGCATGGCGCCGGGCTTGAGCGTTGGCCATGCGCATCCGGCGCTGGGGCAGGCGCTGGGAATATTTGCCATTATAGTTCCGGTGGCTTTCATGGGATTGCACCTGTTTGTGGCCGTGGTGCAAGCCTTCGTTTTCACCATTCTTCCGGCACTTTATATCGGCATGGCAACAGCGGACGAGCACTAAACTAATCCGGCTTCATAGCCGACCAGCGTGAGCCCGGCTGCTTGAGGATGACGGGAACCACCTCCTGGCGGCGCTTCATACAAGGAGAAGAAAGTGAAAAAACTGGCAGGGATGTTTTTGCTGTTGTTGTTCGTCGGGATGATGGCAGCGCCTGTGTTTGCACAAGGCGCTAGCGAGAAGCCGCCTGAGCACGTCGCCACCGGCATCGTGTTTGCCGCGGGCTTCTCCATGGCTCTCGCAGCCGCGTTTTGCGGGCTCGGTCAGGCGAAGGTTGCCGCCGCGGCTTGCGAAGGAATTGCCCGGAACCCGGGCGCTGCGGGTGCGATTCGAACGGCCATGATTCTCGGCTTGGTGTTCATCGAGACCCTGGCGCTCTTTACGCTCGCTATCGTTTTCGCCAAAGTCGGCTACTAGCAGATTTTCAAAATTCAGGCCCGGAGGCTTGCTCGGAACGAGCGAGCCTCCGGGCTTTTTTGTTTGGTGGCACCGGGCGGCAGCGAACAGAAGGCTCAGCGAAGCACGAGTGAATCGGCAGCAGTTTTTGCGAGGCTGAGAACACGCGCGGGCAGAATCCCGAGATATAGCGTGCCTGCGGCCGCAATTGCGAGAGCAAAGACAAGCGCAGGGGCGACTTTCGACGGGGTGTAATCCTTCGACGGCTCCCAGAAATACATCGCCACAATCACGCGCAAGTAGTAGTACGCGCCGATCACGCTATTGATCGCCGCGATTACCACCAGCCAAACCACCTTCGGACCGAGCGCTGTTTGAGAATCGAGCGCCGCCTGGAAAGCGAAGAATTTCCCCAGGAATCCGCCAGTGGCAGGCAATCCCAAGAGCGAAAGCAGGAAAAGCGAGAAGCACACGGCGAGGATCGGCTGCTTCGTGCCGAGTCCCGCGTAATCGGTAATTTCCAGGCGCTTTTCACCCTGCTGCCCCAGGTGCGCGATTACGAGGAACGCGCCCACCTTCATCAGCGCGTATGCGGCAAGATAGAAGAGCACGGCGGCGATGCCGATGTCCGTTGACGCGGCGAACGCGACAAGAATGTAGCCCGCATGCGCGATCGAAGAGTACGCCAGCATGCGCTTGACGTTGGTCTGCACCAGCGCGGCAAGATTCCCGACCAGCATCGTCAGCACCGCGGAAATCCAAACCGCCCAGAACCAAAAGTTGGCCGCTCCACCGAATGACACGTAGAAAATTCGCAGCATCAGCGCGAACGTCGCAGCCTTGGGACCCGACGCAAGCAACGCCGTAACCGGAGTCGGCGCTCCTTCGTAAACATCCGGTGCGTAAACTTGGAAGGGCGCGGCCACGACTTTAAAGCCCAGGCCGACAAATATCAGCGCCAGACCGAGAATCGAAAGTGATGCAAACTGTCCTTGGTTCGCGATTACCTTTGCGAGCGCCGCCTGAATCATGTCGATTCGCGTCGTTCCCGTCGCGCCGTAGACCATCGCAATCCCGTAGAGGAAGAAGGCGGTGGCAAACGAGCCCAGCATGAAATACTTAAGTCCTGCTTCGTTCGACTTCAGGGCGCGCCGCCGAAACCCGGCCAGAATATAGGTCGAGATCGAACTCATCTCCAGGCCGATGAACGCAGTAACGAGCTCGTTGGCTCCCGCGAGAATTCCCATTCCAGCGGTCGCGAACAATACCAGCGAGTAATACTCGCCGCGCTGGATGCCTTCTTCCTCCAAATAGTCGAGCGAGCCGAGAATCACCAGCGCCGCCGAGCCAATCACGACTACGTGCACGAAAACGCTGAAAGCGTCTGCCCGAATCAAATCGCTATACGCAGGTCCCGGATCAGTTGCGAGAAGACGAACCGCAGCGAGCGAGCCGAGCGCGCCGATAAACGCGAGCCAGCCGAGTGCGCGCTTTTGTTTGGAGCGAAGGAACGGGTCCGCGACCATGATCACGATGCCGAACAAACACAGAACGATTTCGGGCGCGAGCCGGTGCAGGTTGGCGAGTTGCTCGGACGGAACTGGAATCACGGCCGCGCTCGCTTGAGGGAAATCGTCTTGAGCGCCAAGTTCTTTTGCGTCGCCGGCGAAATTGCAGCGCGCGGCGTTACGGCAACTGGCGCCGCGGGAGCTGGTGGCGACATCGGTGCCGCCGGGGTTGGTAGCGGACGGGCCGCGTTCTGCACGCGCTCCATTTGATGCAGCAAATTATCCGTGGACATTTCCATGCGCCGCGTGAAGAGCGGGGAAGCCACGCCCATAAAAATAATGGCCAAGGCCATGGCCACGAGAATCACGCGCTCGCGTGGCGAGGCATCGGGCAGCGTGCGATTTTTCTCCACGGTCACTTCGCCCAGAGCCACGCGTTGATAGGCCCACAGAAGATAAATCGCCGACAGCACCGCGCCGCTCGCGGCCCAGGAAGCCCACGCGTGGTGATGCTCAAACGTCCCGATGAGAATCACAAATTCGCCGATGAAGCCGTTAAGCGGCGGCAGCGCGAGCGACGACAATGCGATAAACAGAAAAAACGACATCAGCACCGGCATCGGATTCACCAGGCCGCCGAATTCCTTGATCTCGAAGGTGTGCCGCCGGTCGTAGATCATCCCCACGCCGAGGAAAAGCGCGCCGGTGGAAATGCCGTGGCTCAGCATCTGGAAAATCGCGCCTTGAATCGAAATCGTGCTGAAGGCGAAAATTCCCAGCACCACGAACCCAAGATGGCTCACCGACGTATACGCGACCAGGCGCTTCAAATCGTGCTGCACCGTGGCCACCAGCGCGCCGTAAACGATTCCAATAATCGCGAGCACTCCAATAAGCGGGGCCATGCGGTGCGCCGCGTCCGGGAAGAGCGGCAGGCAGAATCGCAACATGCCATAGGTTCCAAGTTTCAGCATCACGCCTGCAAGAATCACGGAGCCTGCCGTGGGCGCTTCCGTGTGCGCGTCGGGCAGCCACGTATGCAGCGGGAAGAGAGGCACTTTGATTGCGAACGCGAGAAAGAATGCGCCGAACAGCAAAAGTTCGGTATTCGGCGGCAGCGACGCCAGCCCGGTTTGGAGCTTCGCCTGGATCTCGGGAAAGTCGAAAGTTCCCGTCAAGTTGTAAAGCCAAAGAATGGCCACCAGCATCAGGATCGAGCCGAACATGGTGTACAAAATAAATTTCACCGCCGCGTAGATCCTGCGTGTGTGACCCCAGATCCCGATCAGGAAATACATGGGGATGAGCGTCAATTCCCAGAAAACGAAAAAGAGGAAGAGATCGAGCGAGACGAAAACTCCGATCATGGCCGTTTCGATCACCAGCAACGCGATGAAAAACCCCTTCACGTTCTCCTGGATCGCGTTCCACGAGCACAGAATTGCCAGCGGTGTGAGGAACGTGGTCAGCAGCACGAGAAACAAGCTGATGCCGTCCACGCCCATGTGGTAATGAATGCTCGCGCGCGCGATCCAGTCGTAATACTCCTCGAACTGATAACGCGCGCTCGCCGCTTCAAATCCGCGCAGCAAAAACAGCGAAATCGCAAATTCCGCGAGCGATACTGCCAGAGCGATCCTGCGAATCCAGATGTGATCCTCTGACCGCAGCAGAAGAAGCGCGGGCACACCCAGCAAGGGCAGAAACGTGATGACCGTCAACAGATGAGATGGCATTTCCACGCTAGCGCACCACTTCCCAGAATCCGAGCATCAGAGCGGTGAAACCCACGGCGCCGATCACAACCCACGTCGCGTAGCTTCGCGCATTTCCCGATTGCAACTCGCGCGCTTGTTCGCCGCCTTCGCGCGCCACTCTCCCCACGCCATTCACCGTGCCGTCGATCACGCCTTCATCGATTACGTGCCACAGAACATTCGTAGAAACCCAAAGCAGCGGACGCACGATCACCGCTGCATAGATTTCATCCACGTAGTATTTATTGAGCACAAGCGTGTAGAGCCCGCGCACACTTTCGGCAAGTTTCTTCGGTAAGTCCGGCCTGCGAATATAGAACCACCACGCCACGAGCAAGCCGATCAAAGCAACGATCACGGGTGGCCCAGTCAAAGCGTGGAGCAATTCCACGGCGGGGTTCGGCGATATGCCGCCTGCTTCTCCGGCAGCACCTGCAAACGACGCTCCTTGCTCGATCCCAGCCTGTACCGAATAGGCCGCGAAGACCGGATGCAAAAACTCCTCGAAATAATCCGTCTTGCCCAGAAGGTGCGGAGCCGCGAACCAACCGCCGAAAATCGAAAGGAATGCCAGAATCATCAGCGGCACAGTCATGCTGCGAGGAGATTCGTGCACGTGAACTTTGTGCTCGTCGAAGCGCGGCTTGCCGAAAAACGTGAGAAACACGAGCCGAAACATATAGAACGAAGTCAGGCCCGCTCCGATCAAGCCCAGCAGCCAGAGTGAAATATTCGCGTGCGGTCCTGATCCCGCCGCGTCCAGGATTTCGTCCTTGCTGAAAAAACCGGCGAAGCCCGGAATTCCGGCGATGGCGAGCGTGGCGATGAGCATGGTCCAGTAGGTGACTGGAATCTGTTTGCGCAGGCCGCCCATCTGGCGCATGTCTTGTTCGCCGGCCATGGCATGAATCACGCTGCCCGCCGCTAGAAAGAGCAAGCCCTTGAAGAAAGCATGCGTCATCAAGTGAAAGATTCCGGCGGCGTAAGCGCCCACACCACAGCCAAGAAACATGTAGCCCAGCTGCGAAATCGTCGAATAGGCGAGTACTTTTTTAATGTCAGTTTGCACCAGACCGATCGTCGCCGCGTAAAACGCCGTCAAGGCTCCCACCAGCGCCACCACGAACATCGCGACGGGCGCGCGCGAAAACAGCGGATGCATTCTCGCCACCATGTACACGCCTGCGGTGACCATGGTGGCGGCATGAATCAGAGCGCTGACCGGTGTAGGCCCTTCCATCGCGTCCGGCAGCCAGACGTAGAGCGGCAACTGCGCCGATTTGCCAATCGCGCCGGCGAAAAGCAGAAGACAAATAATGGTCATAGTGCCGACGCTGGTCGTGCCCTCGGCGGCCTTCGCGAAGACTTTTTCGAAATCCACCGAACCGAAAGTCCAGAAGAGGTAGAGAATGCCGATCGTGAAACCAAAATCGCCGATGCGGGTGGTGATGAACGCTTTTTTGCCCGCGCTGATCGCCGATTGTTTCAAGAACCAGAATCCGATCAGCAAATAGCTGCACAGTCCCACGCCTTCCCAGCCAACAAACATCAGCACCACGTTGGCTGCCAGGACCAACGTGAGCATAAAAAACACAAACAGATTCAGATACGAAAAGAAGCGGTAGTAGCCCTCTTCATGGGCCATGTATCCGGTGGAATAAATGTGCACCAGCAGACTGACGAACGTCACCACGAACAGCATCACGATGGTGAGCTGGTCCACGCGCAGCGAAAAATCCACGCGGAAGGTTCCCGCCGTGATCCAGGTGAAGTAGCTACGCACCCAGGGAACCTGTGCGGCGGAAAGTTGCGCAAACTCGCGCACGAGCTCCACGACCGCAAGGAACGCAAGCGAAACCGAGCCGATGCCGACGGAGTTCACCACCGGCTTCGACCAGTTTTTGCCCAGCAGGCCGTTCACTCCCGAGCCCGCCAGCGGGAGCGCGAGAATAATCCAGAGATGATCGAGTATCGGCATCAGAATTTCAGAAGATCCATGCGCTCGATGTTGAGTGAATCGCGATTCTGGTAGAGCGCAATCACAATCGCCAGGCCCACCGCTGCCTCAGCCGCGGCCACCACAATCACGAAAAATACGAACACCAGTCCGTCCAGCTGATTCCAAGCCCGCGCGAACGCTACAAACGCCAGATTCACGGCGTTGAGCATCAATTCGATGGCCATGAAAATCGTGATGATGTTGCGTTTGAAAACAAATGCCACCACGCCCAGCCCGAAAAGGACCGCGCTCAGCACCAGGTAATAGGAAATCGGAACCGCGTTCATTCGTCCCTCTTCGCCAGCACCAGCGCGCCCAGAATCGCGATCAAAATCAAGATGGATGTTGCTTCGAACGGGAACAGGTACGTCTGAAAAAGAAGCTGCGATAGCGCCTGCGTCGAAACCATTTCGTTTGGAGCGCCCGCGCCGCTCGCCAGTTTCTCGCCTATCGCTGAATGCGCCATCCAGTGCCCCAGTTCTAGCAGCAGCAACACGCCCAGCGGGACGCCGGCATATTTTGCGATCTTGCTCCAGTCGGTGCGCTCTTCGACACCAGCGTTCAACAGCATGATGACGAACACGAACAAAACCATGATCGCGCCGGCATACACGATGATCTGCACCGCCGCGATGAACTCCGCACCCAGCATCAGGTACAGCGCGGCCAGTGACATCATCACCAGAATGAGCGCAAGCGCGCTGTGAATCGGCTCGCGCGCCACGATCAGCAGTACCGCACCGGCCACCGCGATGAGCGCAAAAATGAAAAACAAAATGAAGGCGAGGCTCATCCGTGTTTCACCAGCAGCGGCCAGACAATCCACAGCGCGGTCCCAATCAGGTTCGCGAGCGATACCGGCAGCAGCAGCTTCCATCCAAACGACATCAACTGGTCATAGCGGAAGCGTGGCAAGGTGCCACGCATCCACACGTACACGAAAAGAATTAAACCAACCTTCAGCAGGAACCAGAACGGCCCCTGAATCACGGCCATGACGGGTGCGTAAAAACACAGCGCGCCGAGAACGAAGGCTCCCAGAGTGATCACGATGAGTTGAATGCGCGCAATCCCGCGCGCTAGCACGGCTGCGTCGTAGGCCAGATAGAGCGCTAGGCCAAGCAAGCCGACAGCCGGCAGATAGTGCAAGAACGTCCAGCGATCAGGAAATGGCGAGAGCCAGCCGCCGAGGAAGAGAATTGTCGCGAGGCAGGAAACCGTGAGCATGTTCGCGTATTCCGCCATAAAGAACATAGCGAACTTGAAGCTCGAATATTCCGTGTGGAATCCGGCGACGAGTTCCGTTTCAGCCTCCGGCAAATCGAACGGAACGCGGTTGGTTTCGGCAATCGCGGCCGCGAAATAGCACATAAAGCCGATAATCTGCGGGAAGGCGTGCCAGCGGGGGATGAAAGGCAAGTAACGAAAATAGCCGCTCTGGTCCGTAATCATCTCATTAAAATTCAGCGTGTGGGCCACCAAGACTACGCCCACCACGGAGAGCGTGAGCGCAACTTCGTAACTCACCATCTGCGCAGAACTGCGCAGTCCGCCGAGGAGCGGATATTTGCTGTTGGAGGACCATCCGGCCAGAGCCACGCCGTAAACGCCGATGGACGTGATGGCGAAAACGAACATCAGGCCGATGTTCACGTTGGCGATGATTAATTGCGTCGGCTGGCCGAGAATCGTAATCGTGGCGGGACCGAAGGGAATCAGCGCGAGCGTCGTGAGCGCGAGCGACAACGCCAAAAACGGCGCAAGGACATAGACCAACTGGTCCGCGCCCGGCGGCGTCACATCTTCTTTAAATAGAAACTTCAGCCCGTCGGCCAGCGGCTGGAGCAAGCCATGCGCCCCGACGTAATACGGGCCCCAGCGCGACTGAATGTGCGCCACGACCTTCCGCTCGAACCAGGTGAGATAAGCCAGCGTCGTCAAAGTCAAAAATAAAAGAATGACGATCTTGACTAGCGATACCACCAGGATTGGATGCTGGGTGACGAACTCCACGGCGTATCTTTTGCCTCTTTGGTGGAATTGAGTCGGGAACAGTAGCGTCCCAAGGTTCCGCTCGTAAACAAATAATCCTGTGAAGAGAAAATTTCTCCCGCCTGCGCTTCGTACGATGGTTCCATCGATTTGCACGACGCGGATGAAACTTGCGCGCCCCCCGAGAGCAGGCTCGCAGTGGAAAGTTCATAGCCCGCCACGTTCTGGCGGATTTCATCGAACGCCGCTTCCGCTGTGCGCAATCGAATGGGCGAGCCGAGGCCCAGCATGCCAAGTTGATGCGAAAGTATGCGGATCAAATCGAAATCGCTGCGCGGCCCCTGCGGATCGATCGAGCGATGCGTCATCTGCACTTCGCCGGACGTATTCGTTAGCGTGCCGTCTTTTTCGTATGTGGAAGCGGCCGGCAGGATCACATCGGCGCGCTGCGCTGTTTCGGTGAGAAACATTTCGTGCACGACCACCAATTCCAGGCCGCTCAGCCGGTCGGGCTGCGACACTCCGAATGTCTTTACCGGATTCGCGCCGACCACGTATAGGGCCTTCAATCTGCCGGTCAGCGCCGCGTCCATCATGGAGCGCGCGCTTAGACCCGGCGTCGCGCTGATTTCGCCGCCCCACAATTTTCCAAAGCGCGCGCGTTCGGCCCCATCGGAAAGTGGCGCGTAACCCGGCAACCGGTCCGGCAACAAGCCCATATCTGCAGCGCCGCGCGAATTCGAATAATCGCCCAGGGCCATATAGCGCACGCGCCCCGCGAGCTGCGACGCGAACGAAACCAGATCGCGAATTGCGGAGCCTTGAATATCCGCGCCAAAAATAATTACGATCTCGCTTTCTTTCGAGAGCGCCGACTTGAGCTGCCCAAGCTCGCCGGAAGTCTTCGCGTCGAAGTCGCCCTCGCCTGTGCTGAGCCAGCGCACCGCCGCGCGTTCGCCGCCCTTCGCCACTTCCACGCCAATCGCGGCCTGCCGATGAATCTTGCTCGGCCGGCTATTGATCACATAAAGCCGCGCTTGATGATGCCGCACGCCGGTGCGAATCTGCCAGGCCACCAGCGGATTTTGCTGCGTGACGTCATTGCCGATCAGCAGCACGGCGTTCGACGTGTAAACATCCGCCATCGTCGCTTGCGTGTCTTTCGCGTTCGGCCCCAGCGCAGCCGCCAGGCCCACATAATCGGCCGTGCGGTGATGATCGATATTGTTCGTGCCCAGCGTGACTCGCGCGAACCGGTTCAAAAGATAATTCTCTTCGTTGGTCGTGCGATTTGATCCGATCACGCCAATCGAATTCGCTCCATGCTTGTCGCGGACTTGCTTCAGCCGCCGCGCGATTTCTTCCAGCGCGTCTTCCCAGCTTGCAGGCTCGAGCTTCCCATCGCGGCGGACGAGCGGCTGGCGCACGCGCTCGGCGTTGTTCGTGAAATCGAAGCCGAAGCGTCCCTTGGCGCACAGGAATTCGCCGTTGACGCCGGAGTGATCCCGATTGTTCGCCCGCAGAATCTCGTTGTTGCGCACGCTCAGCGTTGTCTTGCAGCCATTCGAGCAATGCGCGCAGGGATCGCCGACGTACTGCATCTCCCAAGGCCGCGTTTGGTAGCGGTAAGTTCCGCTGGTGAGCGCGCCGACCGGGCATATGTCGATGCACATGCCGCATTCCTCGCACGCCAGTTCGCCGGGCTGGTTCGGCAGAATCACGGAACTCACGCCGCGCGCGCCGATGCCCAATGCTTTCACGTCCATGCCTTCATCGCAAACGCGCACGCACCGGAAACACAAGATGCAACGCGGCGCATCGTAGTAAACGAGCGGCGACCATTTTTCTTCCGGGTAATGCAGCTTTTCTTCGTTGAAGCGGCTGTGGTCCAGCCCGTAGCGGAAGGTCATGTCCTGCAGTTCGCACTCGCCGCCCTTATCGCACACGGGACAGTCGAGCGGATGATTCGAGAGCAGGAACTCGATCATGTCCTTGCGCGCTTTATGCACTTGCGGCGTGTTCGTTTTTACGACCATGCCCTCCACGGCCACGAGCGTGCATGCCGTTTGCAATTTCGGAGTCTTCTCCACCTCGACCAGGCACATGCGGCACGCCGCTTGCAGCGATAGCCCCGGGTAATAGCAGAACGACGGCACCTCGATGCCTTCGCGCTTGGCCGCTTCGATTACGAGCGTGCCCGCCGGCGTGGTCACCTTTTCGCCGTTGATCGTGAACGTGACTTGTTTTGTTTCAGCCATGTTTCCTAGTGCGCCTCGGCAATCATCTCTGCGGGCTTGTGAGCGCATTTCCCGTGCAGATGGTCTTCGAACTCGCCCCGCCATTTCTTGACGATGCTGATCGTCGGCAGCGCCGCCGCATCGCCCAGCGGGCAAAAAGTCCGCCCCAGCATATTTTTCGAGAGCTCGTCGATCAGTGGAATGTCTTCCGCTCGACCGCCGCCGTCGTGAAACCGGTCGAGCAGTTTGCGCAGCCAGGTGGTGCCTTCGCGGCAGGGAATGCACCAGCCGCAGGATTCGTGCGCATAGAAATGCATGATCCGCCGCGCCAAATCGACCATACATGTGTCTTCGTCGATGATGACCGTGCCGCCCGAACCCAGCATCGACCCGATTTTCGCCACCGAATCGTAATCAAGCGCCACGTCAATCTCGTCAGCCGAAAGCAGCGGGCACGAACTCCCGCCGGGGATCACAGCTTTCAATTTTTTGCCGTCCTTCATTCCGCCGGCCACATCGTAAATCAGCCGCTTCAAGTTGAAGCCCAGCGGCAATTCGTAAATTCCCGGCTTGTTGATGTGCCCCGAAATTGAATAGAGCCGCGTCCCGCCATTCTTCGGAGTGCCGAGCGCCGCATACCAATCGCCGCCCTGCCGGATGATCGCCGGCACAGTGCTAAGGGTCTCTACGTTATTGATCACCGTGGGACGTCCGTAGAGCCCTACGACAGCAGGGAAGGGCGGCTTGATGCGCGGATAGCCGCGCTTGCCTTCGAGCGATTCCATCAGCGCCGATTCCTCGCCGCACTCGTACGCGCCCGCTCCCGTATGTGCCGCGAGTTCGAAATTGAATCCGGTGCCCAGAATATTTTTGCCCAGATAGCCGCGCGCGTAGGCTTCTGCAATCGCGCGCTCCATGATGTCGATGATGTAGCGATATTCTCCGCGAATGTAAACGTAGCCCTGCTCCGCCCCAATCGCGCGGCCCGCGATCACTATTCCTTCGATCAATTGGTGTGGGTCCATCTCCATCAGCGGCCGGTCCTTGCATGTGCCCGGCTCGCTTTCGTCGCCGTTCGCAAGAATATATTTCGGCTTCGGGATGTCCTTGGGAACGAAGCTCCATTTCATTCCCGCTGGGAATCCGGCGCCGCCACGGCCGCGCAGGTTGGATTTCTTCATTTCATCGATGATCTGCTCGGGCGTCATCTGCTTCAGCGCTTTCTCCAGCGCCTGATAGCCTTCGTGTTGCAGATAGACTTCAATCTTCGTCGAGTTCGGAATTCCGAAGCGCTTGCTGATCACCAGGACTTCACCCGGGTTGCGCTCGTGGAGTGCGCCCGAAATCACCGGCACGGGCTTCGGCACCTTCCCGTCCTGAAGTTGCTCGAAGATCGCATCCACTTTGTCCGGATCGAGATCCTCGTGGTAATCGAAATTCACCTGCATGGCCGGAGCGCCCGTGCATGCGCCGATGCACTCGACTTCCTCGAGCGAAAATGTTCCGGAGGGCGACGTTTCCTTGTTCCCGATGCCCAGCCGCTTTTGCACGTGCTCATAAAGCTCGTTCCCGCCGCGCAGCATGCAGGAAATATTCGTGCACACTTGAATGTGGTAGCGCCCGGACGGCTTCCGCCGCAGCATCGAGTAGTACGCCAGTGTTTCGGTCACTTGAATCATGTTCAGGCCCAGGCGCTTGGCGATTTCTTCCAGCACTTCATCGCTCAGGAACCCGAAAGTGTCCTGTGCGTACATCATCATGGGAATCAGCGCCGAGCGCTTCACCGGATAGCGCCCGAGCAACACCGTGAATTTTTCATCGAGTGCCGGAGGCAGCTGCATTAGCGGTCCACTTCTCCCAGGACGATGTCCGTCGTGCCGATGCACGCCACCACATCCGCAATCAGGCGTCCGGCAGCCAGCTTCGAAAGCGATTGCAAATTTACGAACGACGGAGCGCGCACTTTCACGCGATAGGGCTTCGCCGAACCGTCGCTCGCCACGAAAAATCCCAGCTCTCCGCGCGGTGATTCAATCACTTGATAAACTTGTCCCGGCGGCGGCGCAAACCCCTCGGTATAAATCTTGAAGTGATAAATCAGGCCCTCGATCGACGTCTTCATTTCCTCGCGCGAAGGCGGCACGATCCCCGGCGCTTCGGTCCGAATCGGCCCTTCGGCGGGAACTTTTTCCATGGCTTGCCGCACGATTTTGATGCTCTCGCGAATCTCCGCCACGCGCACCTGATAGCGCGCGAAGCAATCGCCCGCCGTCTGCGTCTGCACCTGGAAATCAAATTCGTCGTAGCTCGAATACGGAAAAGCCTTGCGCACGTCGTAGTCTACGCCGCTGCCGCGCAGCATCGGCCCGGAACAGCCCATGGCGATAGCGTCCGCCGCGCTGATGATGCCCACGCCCTGCGTGCGCCCCAGCCAGATTCGGTTATTCGTCAGCAGATCTTCGTATTCGTCGATGTGCCCCGGCAGCGCGTCGATCACTCGGCGCACTTTATCGAGCCAGCCCGGCGGCGGCTCGAGCGCGAGTCCGCCGACGCGGAAGTAGCTGGTCATCATCCGCTGCCCGGAAACGTACTCGAAAATCTTCATGATCTCTTCGCGTTCGCGGAAGGTGTAGAGGAAGACGGACATGGCGCCCAAATCAATCGCGTGCGTTCCCAGCCACACCAGATGCGAGGCGATGCGCGTCAATTCCGTCAGCAGCACGCGGACGTATTGCGCGCGCTTTGGCACTTCGAGTCCGATCAGTTTTTCTACCGCCAGGCAGTAGCAGAGATTGTTCGAAAGCGGAGCGAGGTAATCGAGCCGGTCGGTAAGCGTAATCGCCTGCGAATACGTTTTCGCTTCGCAGGATTTCTCGATGCCCGTGTGCAAGTAACCGATCACCGGCTCCGCGCTCACCACAATTTCGCCGTTCAACTCCAGAATCACGCGCAACACCCCGTGTGTAGAAGGGTGCTGCGGCCCCATGTTCAGGACCATCGTGTGCGCGGCGCCGGTCGGAGTCTCGACGGTTGCAGGCATTATTGTTCGCAGCTCCTCGGCACGGTCAACGGTACCCCTCGACGGGGTAATCCTTCCGCAGCGGATAGCCTTCCCAATCGTCCGGCATCAAAATGCGGCGAAGATCTGGATGCCCCTCGAAGCGAATTCCGAAAAGATCGTAATTCTCGCGCTCATGCCAGTTCGCCGTGGGCCACACGGACGTCACCGACGGCACCACGCAGTCGGCTCCCGCCACGCGCACCTTGAGCCGCAGCCGTTCCCGGCGGTCGATCGACAACAGGTGATAATTCACTTCAAAGCGCGGCTCGAGAGGGAAGCGGTCGAGCGTCGTGATATCGGACAGGAACGAAAAATGCAGCGAGGGTTCGGTTGAAAGGAATTCCGTCGCGCGCCGGAGGTGTTCGCGGGGTACCACCACGGTTGTTTCCCCCCGGAATTCAAGCACTTCCGCAACCGCCTGCGCGTCCCACTCCCTCAGTTTATGCACTACCGGATTCTTATCAGTTTCCTGCGATTCCATTATGAGTTCGTTCCCGGGGGCGGCTTTTCAGCGGCTCCAGTCGAGCGCGCCCTTCTTCCAGAGGAATATGTAACCGGCCAGCAAAATTATAATGTAGAGCAGCATCTCCACAAAGCCGAACACTCTCAGATCGCGATACACCAGCGCCCAGGGATACAGAAAGATCGCTTCAATGTCGAATAAAATAAAAAGCAGCGCCACCATGTAAAATTGGACGAAAACCGGTTCGCGGGCGTCACCCGTCGGGCGAATTCCGCATTCGTACGGCTGATCTTTCTCCGGCGAACGCTTGTGCCGGCCCACCAGGGTTGACACCACCACCAGCGCACCCGCCAGACCCATGGCGAGTATGAACATCAACAACAAGGAACCATAGCTATCGAGGTAGTTGCCGTTCATATTCGGTGCGCTGTTATAATAGCGGCCAGAGCGCACCCGGTCAAATGAACTCTCCATGTCTGGATTTTCCGCGAGCTTGCTGTCGGTGCGGCCTTAAGGGGACTTTTGCTCGATGAGTTCCGGTTTCAACACGGACGTCAAGGTTGGCGAGCAGGTCTTCCACGTCCAGACCGAAGACCGCGGCCCCAGCCACCCGATTATTGACACCGCCGTTTACCAAACGGGTCGCATTTTGCACCGCCGCGTCTTTAACTACTCTGAACTCGCCACCGTGGATTCTTTCACGCCCGAAGATCTTCAGTTCCGCGTGGAAGAACAGCACCGCGCCGTGATTGAAGACATTCGCTCAGGCGCGCTTGATTCGGAAATCGCTTCGGCTTCTGCTGCAACACAGGGAAGCCGTCCGGCCGGAATTCAGTTGCAGCTCTTGAACCCTGGTTCGTGGCTTTCGGCAGGGAAGGTGTCGCTCGACGTGGAGGTTTCCCGCCGCACCGACCGCCAGCCGCAAGAAGGAGCGAACGTGCAAGCCATGATCGAAGGCGCGCTGCAGGATTCGACGCATTCGGCGACGAGCGACCATGAGGGCCGCGTCCGCATCCAATTTCCGCTGCCGCCGCTTGGGAAAGGAGATCTTGCGCTTGTCATCCAGGTGAAGGTGGACGCGTGGAAGGACGAAATCCGGTTCACCATGAGGTCGCGCGCAAAGGATTCGTCGGCGAGTTCCGCTCTGTGAATGTAATCGTCAACGGCGACCTGCGCGAAATTCCCGATGGCTTGACCGTGGCCGCGCTGCTCGATCATCTCGGCATGTCTCGCGACCGCGTCGCCATCGAACGCAATCTCGATATCCTGCCTCGCGCGCTCTGGAATGAAACGCGCGTGCAGCCCAACGACCGGTTTGAAATAGTCCATTTCGTTGGCGGAGGCTAGCTTTTAGGCTTCGCAGGTGTGTTCGCTGCCATGATCTTGCGGGCTGGGTCGTTATCGCAATAGACGCGCCATTCGGCCACGCGCCCGTCTTTTACCACCGCTCGCCACGCCGCCGGAATTTCCCAGAAATTTTCCCGCGCCAACTTGCCGTTCACTGCGAAAGTTCCTCGCGCTCTTCCAAACATGGCGACCACGTTGTCGTGGCTGAGCTCGTCCGTCACTTCGATGGCATAGTCAGGAAACCACGTGAAATAAAGCTTCCATCCCTCGCGCATTTTATCGGCGCCGCGAAAGGTGTTGTCCAGCGCATCGACGAAGACGTGATCGGGCGTCATCAACGCCACCAGTCCGTCCACGTCGTGCGCGTTGATCTTGGCTACAAACGCCATTGCCACATCGGCCGTTGTTCCTGGGCTCATTGGTTTAGCTCCCGGGCGTCACGCGCGAGATTCACGCGCACGCTGCTTCTTCCAAGGCCTCCAATAATACATCGGCCGGTGTCGGCGCCGCTTAAGCCTTCTTGCGTGTGAAATGGAATGTTTGCGCCTGCTCCTTGCCGTTCATTTGCATCGTCCACGTTTCGGAGAAGTGGTCGGCGTCCTCGATCTTGAGCGTCATTTGGTGCATGTGCATGTCATCGCTCGAGGTCAGATTCGTCGCGCTCACAAACGCAAACGCGAATTCGTTGGCGTCGGGAGCCACTGCCGGCGTCTCCATATGCGGCTGATTGCCGATGGAACAATAATGCGTCAAGGCGACGCGATTTCCGTCCGCCGTGTAAAGTGTGACCATCTGATTGTCCTTCTCATTTTGAAATGTCTCTTCCAGTGCTGTGTCATTTGAGACTAACCGGAAGGTTGACACGAACGGCTTTGTACCTGGCGCCGTTGCGGCCCAATCTCCCACAAGCGCTTTGAGTCGGTCAAACCCGCCCGCAGTTTTCGCTTCCGATCCGGCATTCGCTGCCAAGACCCCCACCACGAGAATCGCCATGCCGAGCTTCGCGATCGTCATTTTCATTTCTCGCTCCTTTTTGAAATGCATTTCACAACCTATCGCCAACCTCTACTTCTCGACGTGCCGTTGCAGAGAATCCAGGCAGAACGCCCAACCGTTATTGTGCTTGTCGCGCGCGTCGCTGTTCGCGAAGCGTTCGTGTGTCATGATCAGCTCGCTTTTCTCTCCAAGGTCCACGAATTCCAGTGTAACGAGAGTGTTGCCGTATTCCGGCTCCGTTTCCCAAAACCAGGTGAACACCAGTCTTTCAGGCGCTTTGATTTCCAAATATTCTCCCCGCACCTTGAATACCTTTCCGTTTGGATCGGACACGTCAAACCCATAGCGTCCGCCCGGCCGCACATCCATGACCACCAGCTGCCCGACGAGTTCCGGCTTCGCGTGGCAAAACCATTCGGTCATTCTTCGGGGGTCGGTCCATGCCTGAAAGAGTTTTTCCCGCGGCGCATTAAAAACTCGCCGGATATTCAGCGTAGTCGCCGGACTTGCAACTGAGCTAGCCATCCAATTCCTCCTTAATTTCCACGTGTGAAGCCCGCGCTACTCCGCGACCATCTTATTAAGCGTCTGCGACTATTTCTTTAAGTATTCCGCTAGCTTGTCGAAGCAGCCTTCCCAGCCCTTCTGGTGGCTCTTCCGCGATTCCGGCGTTTGCAGCAGTTCGTGTTTGAAGACCATTTCCGTGGAACCTCCGCGCTCGAAGAATTCCACGGTAACCATTGACTCCTCGGCCCGGATTCTTGCGTCCGGTTTGTCCGGGCTCCTATTCCACTGCCACGTAAACACCAGTTTTTCAGGAGGTTTCACTTCGCGATAAATGCCGCTGCCAATGTAGGTAACGCCTTCCGGCGTCTTCACCTCAATTTCATAGCTGCCGTTCGGCCTCACATCCAGATGCAGATACCGCACCTCGTGCGACGCCACGTCGCGGCACATCCATTTGTCCAGCGCTTCTTGCCGCGTCCAGGCTTCGAAAACCTTTGTGCGTGGCGCGGCGAAGATTCGCCAGATTTCAACCTTCGTCTCGGAACCTGGAGCTTGGCTGGCCATTTCTCACTCTCCCTCGATTGAAATCCACGCCATTCACGCCGCGAGCGTGTTTGCCAGCTTATCGAAGCATCCGTTCCAACCCTGGTTATGCCGTTCGCGCTGCTCGGCGTCGCGGAAGTTCTCGTGCTTCAGAAAGACCTCCGTAAAATTTCCGCGTTCCTTGAATTCAACCGTCACCAGCGTTTCATCCTGCACTTCGTTCCGTTCTCCCGAAGGGGTGTATCGTTCCCATGCCCAGGTGAAGACGAGCCTCTCGGGAGGCTGAATCTCCTGGAACGTCACTCGCTGCTTGTACACCGCGCCGTCCGCCGTCGTTATTTCCATGCAGTTCATGCCGCCCGGCCGAACATCGAACGCGGTGTAGCGCGCTGAATTATTCGGATTATCGCGGCACATCCATTTCTCTAGCTTTTCCCGTTGCGTCCAGGCTTCGAAGACCTTCGTGCGCGGGGCCGAGAACATCCTTCGGATTTCGAGTTTCGTCTCGGGGCCGGTCGTGGGACTTGCCATTTTGTATTCTCCTTTTGCTCTGATTCTTCGAGATAACGTGCCAGGGCGTCGAATTGCGCTTCCCAGAATTGGCGGTAGCGTTCGATCCATTCCGCCGCGCCTTTCATCGGCTCGGCCGCCAGGCGGCAACGATGCACGCGCCCGTCCTTCTGCCGCATCACCAGCCCCGCATCTTCCAGGACGCGCAAATGCTTCGACACCGCCGGCAGCGACATGCGGTACGGCGCGGCGAGTTCGCTCACCGAACTTTCGCCTTGCGCCAGTCGCGCCAGGATCCCCCGGCGCGTCGCATCGGAAAGCGCGCTGAACGTGGCATCCAGCCCCGCTTGTGAATAGTTAACCATATGGTTTACTATTATCTCGAACCCAAACTCTTGTCAAGTGCATTTTTTGCGTACAGCGGATCGGGTTATTTCCGAGAGGTTACAGCCCGGCCAGTAGGTGGCCCAGCTTGTTCTTCTTCGTGCGCAGGTAGGACCGCGAATGCCGGCTCGTGCGTGGACGGCAGGGAATGCGCTCGGCCACGCGCACGCCCGCACTCTCGAGCTGCTTTACCTTGTCAGGATTATTCGAAAGCAATCGCACCGCACGAATGCCCAGCGCCTTCAGCGCTTCCGCGGCAAACTCGTAGTCGCGCGAATCAGCCGCAAACCCGAGCTCGCGATTCGCCTCCACAGTGTCGAGCCCGCTATCCTGCAATTCGTAAGCCTTCAGCTTATTGATCAATCCGATGCCGCGGCCTTCCTGTGGCAGGTAGAGCAGAACGCCCGAGCGTTCCTTGGCGATTTGTCGCAACGAAAACTCCAGCTGTGCGTGGCAATCGCACCGTTCGGAGGTAAAGACGTCGCCCGTAAGGCATTGCGAATGGACGCGCACCAGCGGCGCCCGCCCGCGACGCGGCGTGCCATGCAGGATGGCTACGGCTTCTTCGCCCGCCTTGCGTCCCTGGATGCCCACAACCGTGAATCGTCCCCAGCTCGTGGGTAATTGTGCCCGCGCGACCACGCGCGCTTTCGCGGCTGTCACAGATTTTTTCCGGCGTTTCATGCGAGTTAATTATTATAGCAGGCTTCGCAAAACCTCCGCCCCGCGCCTCTCGCAGCCGCAGGCTTGCCTTGCCGCGCAGGAATCTTTGTGGCTCGTGTCTTTACATCGCTCCTGCCTTTGGCTAACGTAGCGCGAGGGAGATTCAAGTCGGCACCACATCGACCGAAATGGGCACACTTTTCAGCGGCAAGGACCTGATTTTCACGCTGGTGCTGAAGGTCGGCTTCGCGGCCTCGCTCGCGGCGCTCCTCGTCCGCTTCCGTTCGTTTCGCAAACTTCTTTTCACCGAGGTTCGCGATTCCGATCAGAAAGTGATGCTGCTGCTCTTCCTCACTCCGCCGCTCGCCATCGGCGTTGTGCTTCGCCTCATCGGCGGCTATCGCTTCTTTGATTTGACGCTCGAAGGCTCCTTCCTCATGGGTTTGATCGGGGGCAGAATCGTCGGGCTGCTCGGCGGCTCGCTGATCAGCCTCCCGGCGTTTGGCAATCACGAATGGCTGGCGAGTCCCTCTGCCGCCCTCGTGGGCTTGATTGCCGGGATGGTTCGCGAGGCGATGCCGGAAAAAGAAGACATTTGGCATTTCGGCCCGTTTCTTTTCTTGAGCGTTCCACAGTGGATCTGGAATCTCGTGCGCTACGGCAAAAGGAATTGGGCCATGTTGCCGCTCTTCGCTTGTGTCGCAGTCTCCGTGGGCCAGCTCGAGCTCGCCAGCGCCGTCCCGCCCACCTGGCTCTTCGGATTTCACCCGGACCACTGGGGTTACGCGCTGCTCGTCGTGCTCTCTTCCGTGATGTGCGTGGCCATGGCCATCAAAATCTGGAACAACACGCGCACGGAGATGAACCTCGAAGAAAATCAGCAGCTCCTCCTCAAAGCGCGCATGGACGCGCTTACCAGTCAGATCAATCCGCACTTCCTTTTCAACACGCTGAATACAGTTTCTTCGCTCATTCGTTTCGATCCGGATATGGCTCGCGGCGTCGTGCTGAAGCTCTCCAATATTTTGCGCCGCCTCCTGCGCAAGCACGAGACGTTCGTCCCTCTGCGCGAGGAGCTCGGCTTCATCGACGACTACCTCGACATCGAAGTGATCCGCTTCGGCCGCGACAAGCTGCAAATCTTCAAGGACATCGACGAGGAAAGTCTCGACGCCTTCGTACCCAGCATGTTGCTGCAGCCCATGATTGAAAATTCCATCAAGCACGGTTTGGCCCCGCGCCTGGAAGGCGGACAGATTCATCTGCGCACGCGTCGCGTCGATGGCCGCCTGTTGATTGAGATTGCGGACAACGGAATGGGAATTTCCACCGAGCGCCTCGCCGAGGTTTACGGCGGCGGCATCGGAATCAGCAATGTCCACGAACGCTTGCGCCTGCTCTACGGCGATCAGTTCAAAATGGACATCCGCAGCCAGGAAGGCCAGGGCACCCAAATCCACATCGAAATTCCCGAGCTGGTCACCGCCGAACCTTTCGCCGGCTTAGGCCTATAAATCTTGCGTGGCGTAGAAGCATTCGCTCGTCAAGGCAGCGCCTTCAAATCCGGTTCGGCCCACGCGGCCTTTGCCTCCGGCGAGTAAAGCCGCATCTTGCTGAAATATTCGTAGATCAAATCCTTGTCGCCGAGCCGCGCTACAACATCGTTCACGAACGGCACCATCTCTTCTCCTCGAATCTCGGCCTTGCAATCGCGTCCTGCCATATGCAGCCAGAATCCCGTGATGGTCTCGTGATATCCATTCTTACCGTGATGCCCGATAAATTTGTGCAGTCCCGCGCGCATGCGCCTTTCCGCCGTCTCGCGGTCCGACTGGAAGAAGTAGTATGCCGCCACCGTAAGATGCCGCGCGTGAACGAACTCCTCGGGCGTGTACTCGCAAGCCTCGAATCGCCGCACCACCTCTTCAATCTCCGCCGCCGTGCTGTACGGAGTGAATCCCGCCATGGCTCCTCCCAAAAAAAAAGCCCGCGCTCGCCAAACGGCGGCACGGGCGACAATTTCCTTCGCTTCAACAAGTATAACTCTGCCGGGATTCCGCGTCTATGGCCTCGCCCGTTCCTCTACGTCCGCTGCCTCCGCCTCTCCCCTGTGCTAGACTGGCCGTTCTCAATTCAATGGACGATCCGGCAAAAATCGAAGCCCAGGAAGAACAGGAAGACAAAAGGAGCACGCGCTCCGCGATCGTTCTCGCGATCCTGGCCGTTCTGGTCGCGGCCTATTGCGTCGAGTTCGGTCTGCAGACGCTCACCTGGATCGAAGCCCGCGAATGGACTTCCGCAAACCCCTGGCTCGGGGATGCCTCGCAGGCTTTGCCCGCGCCCGCCGCTTTATCGGCGAAAGGAACGCAGGAAAAGGCCTACGAGTACGAATTCGCGGTGCCATGGTCAGGCAAATCGAAAGCCACTCCGACCCCCGCAGGCGTCGAGCTCCGCTACGATTCCGGCCAGGTCGTGATCTTTTTCGACCCCGATTCGCAGGTGGACACCATTCACAAGCTAAAGGCCTCCAGCCCCGCCGACTATCAAAAATTCATCGGCGTTTTCGGCAACAAGCCCATCGATACGAATTACGCGCTCTACCAATCCGTCTATGCCGCCGCACCCGCGCAGATTTCTCCCTTCATGAACGCATCCGACGCCCTTCGCATCAACGTACTCCTGCTCTGGAAGCTTTCTTTCGGCCCGGATCTCACCGCTAGCGGCGCGCCGGAATTTTCTTCGTTCGATTGGGGTAAACTCCGCGGGTTTCAGTTCGGCGATCCTGCCAAGGACCATCCCGTCGCAGTCCGGGTTTTCGACGATAAGGACCAGCAGTTCCGCTTCATCTTTACGGTTGCCGGTGGCTCGAGCGGCAAGATCACCCAGGACGATATCAGTTCGACTGTCCAGTCGCTCCAGCCCGTGCCGCTCACCGAGCGTTAATCTGTTCAGGGAATGTTTTCGGAAAACGTGTCAGCGTCAGCGCCCGGTTCGTGCCGCGCCGCCCGATGCGTTCAGGACTTGCCTGTAGTAAGCCTCGTACTGCGGAATCACATCATTGGAGCAATATTTCTTTCGCGCATTCACGCGCGCGATCTGGCCCATCGAGCGCCCGCGGTCGGGCCGCGTCAGGATTTCCAGCGCGCATTTCGCTCCCGCTTCCACGTCTCGCGGCGGAATCAAATAGCCGTCCACGCCGTCCGTGACGACCTCCGGCAGCCCGCCGACGTTTGACGCCACCACCGGCACCTCGCAAGCCATCGCTTCCAGTGCCGCGAGCCCGAACGATTCCTCGTCGCTCGGCAGTAAAAATAGATCCGCTAGCCCCAATTTTTCCTGCACGCGATCCTGCTTGCCCAGAAAAAACGCGTCCTTCGAGAGGCACTTCTTGCGCACCAGGAATTCAGCCGCGCCGCGGTCCGGCCCGTCGCCCATCATCACCAGCTTGGCCGGAATCTTTTCACGCACGCGCGCGAAGATTTCCACCACGTCCGTAATCCGCTTCACCGGACGGAAATTCGAAAGATGCATCAGGATGGGCTCGCCGTCCTTGGCCCATTGTTTGCGCGCTGATTGGTCCGCGCAGCGCATGTACAAATCGCAATTCACGAAATTCGGGATCACTTCGATTGGCCGTTTGATCTCGAATTCACGCACCGTGCGCTCGCGCAAGTATTTCGAAATCGCCGTCACCCCGTCGCTCTGTTCGATCGAAAATCGCGTAATCGGCAGATAGCTGCGGTCACTTCCCACCAGTGTAATGTCTGTTCCGTGCAGCGTGGTGATGAAGGGCAGTTTCTTCGTCTGCGCCATCATGCGGGCCAGCAGCGCGCTTACGGAGTGCGGAATCGCGTAGTGCACGTGCAGCAGGTCCAGTGAAGCCTCTTCCGCCACCTCATACATTTTGGTCGCCAGCGCCAAAGTGTATGGCGGATGGTCGAAGAGCGGGTAGGACGTCACTTCCACTTCGTGAAAATAAATTCGCTCGTGCGCCGAACTCAGCCGGATCGGCATGGCGTAGCTGATGAAATGGATTTCGTGCCCGCGCGCGGCCAGTTCGATGCCCAGCTCCGTGGCCACCACTCCGGAGCCGCCGTATGTTGGATAGCATGTGATTCCGATTTTCATTGCGCCTCACTCAACTCTAGCAGCCGTCCGTTATACGCCGCAAGCGAACGCCCCGCCGATGTGTCCTGACTCACGCGACGACTATCTCCGGCTCGTGCTCGACCGGAAAGTTCACCGACCTGGCAATGAAGCACTTGGCGTGAGCCGCGCCATGCAACTCTCGGGCTTTGGCCACGTCCGAACCCGGCGCAACCGTGACATGAGGACGCAATGTCACCCGCTCGAATTGACCCGAACCATCCGGCGTTTCCTGCATCACGCCCTCGGCATGGTCCACGTAAGCCACCACAACAATTCCCGCCTCCGCGCACAAATGCAGATACCAAAGCTCATGGCAGGCCGAGACGGAAGCCACCAACAACTCCTCAGGGTTCCAGCGTGCCCGGTCCCCGCGAAATACCGGATCGGAGGAACCGGGGATCCCCGGCTTCTGCGCTCCAGCAGAAATTTCGTGCCGCCGCTCGTAGCTTTTATAGCCGGACGTGCCACTCCCGGTGTTTCCGGTCCATGTGACGGTGACTTCGTAGCGGTGCGCTCGTGCCATCCATTTCCTCATTGACGCTGGCGCCAGATTACAATTCTCCGAGCCGCCGCCGAAGGTCGAATTAACGTCCCTTGCGCCGCATGCTCGGCGGATGCTAGATTCGCGCCTTCTCGTTCTTATATTAGACGAGCGATTAGGCCTTGCGATGCCGCGACTTTCGGAAAAAATAGCGCTCATTACAGGTGGCGGAACGGGCATCGGCCGCGCCTGCGCCTTGGCCTTCGCCCAGGAAGGGGCCCAGGTTGCCCTGATTGGCCGCAGGAAGCCGCCCCTCGATGTTGTCGCCCGCGAGATTGAGGCATCCGGCGGAAAGGCCCTCGCCGTCACGTGTGACGTCGCGAGCCACGACTCTGTCGAGTCTGCCGTTGCCGCTGCCTCTAAACATTTCGGCGGTCTCGACGTGGTCGTCAACAATGCAGGCGCAATCGTCGTGGGAACGGTCGAGGAGACTTCGGACGAAGACTGGAGTAAGGTGATGGCGACGAATCTCACCGGCACATTTTTTGTCTCGCGTGCGGCAATTCCCAGTCTGCGCGCGGCCGGAGGCGGCTCCATCGTCAACATCGGTTCGTATCTCGGAATCGTCGCCCGCAAACAGCGCGCCGCTTATTGCGCCGCGAAAGCGGGAGTCGCCGGTCTGACGCGGGCCATGGCGCTCGATCACGCTCACGACAAAATTCGCGTGAATTGCATCTGCCCAGCGATCACTGAAACGGAGATGGCCATACAGTCCCTCGCCAAGGCTCCCGATCCCGGAGCCGCTCGAAAACAGCGTACCGCTGAAATTCCACTCGGCCGCTTTGGAAAGCCGGAAGACATCGCGCTTCTTGCTGTGTTTCTCGCGTCCGACGAATCTTCGTGGATGACCGGCGTGTCGTTGCCACTCGACGGAGGTCAGACCGCGTCCTGACATGCCCAGACCATCCAAAGCGATCGGAAAAGTTACCGCGAGCCAACTCAAGAAACGCGTTCACGCGACGAACGCGGCGAAGCTGTTTGGGTTTGTCATCGTGAAAGCGCAGCCGGGAAGAGTCGCCGTGCGCATGCGCGTCGAAGAGCGCCACAAGCAGGTCCACGGCGTGGTTCACGGCGGCGTGGTCGCGGCGCTGGCGGATACCGCCGGAGGCCTCGCGAGTTACATGGCCTATCCGCGTGGAACGCGCGTCGCCACCATCGAGATGAAGATTAATTTTCTCGAAGCTGTCGAAGGCGGCGATATTACCGCCGAGGCTGTTGTCGTACGGAAGGGAAGGCACATCGCCGTCACCGATTGTGACGTCCGCGACAGCTCGCGCCGCCTGCTGGCAAAGGCGCTGATGACTTTCTTTGTGGGCCCGTTCAGAAAAAACCGCAAGAAGCGCTACGCATAACTCGCCTGCGAGATTTCTGCGGCCTCGCCGGAGTTCCTATTGTCCGTTCGTGCCGCCCTGAGATGCGTCTTCGCCTTCCTTGTACAGATATTTGATGCAGTGCTTGTACACCAGAAGGTTCGGGCTGCCGAAACGCGTGAGCTTGATGCAGTCGCGGTCGTACCACTCCACCGTGCCGCGCAGCACTTCGCCGTCGCTCAGCACCACCGCCACCGGCGTGCGCGACTGCATCTGCTTGACGAAGTAGAAATTCTCCGCGTGGGTCTGCTCCGGCGGCGCAGGCTTCTTGCGCGGCGGAACTTGCTGCGGCGCGGGCTGGATCGGCCGCGGCGCAGCGTACTGCTCCTTCACCTCGGTAAGAGTCGGACGGAAAAGTTTGCGGTTTACCATAATTGCTCCTTCCGGAATCTAATTAATATGACTACTCAGGAAGAGTTTCGGTTGCAGGATCCGAAAAAATAATTCAAATTTGCGCGGCAGCCTCGGGGGCCCCCAGCGAGGCGATGAGCGCATCCAGTCCCAACTGACGGCCTACATTGCGGCGCAGGCGGCTTTCCAACGTGTCCAATCCCTGCGTGGCCCGCAAGACCCACTCGAAGTTTATTTTCTTGCCGAGAGTTTCCAGTTCCTGCCGCAGATCTGGATTTCGCGGCAGGCCGAGCTTCGGACCTTGGGACAGCTCAAGAAGGTCTGTGAGCAGACTATAAAACAGCTCCAAAATATTTTCAAACGATTCCTTTTCCTGCTTGGCAAGCTGCGCGGTCGAGGCAAATACATCGTGGAACTTGCCGTCGGCAACGGCCTGTTCCAAAAGGCTCAGAACGCTCGTGCGCAGGCGCTTGGATTCCTCGAGATCGAGCGAAAGCGCGACGCCGGGGCTGCCGTCGGAAAGCTGCGAGGCGAGTTTGCGCTCGGGCGCTTTGGCCTCGGTGCGGGTTTTCAGGAACTTTTCGATCTGCTCGGCAGGCACGGGCGCGAAATGGAATTGCAGGCAGCGCGAACGAATCGTCGGCAGCAGGGAATCCGGAGAAGGCGCGAGCAAAATAAGCGTGGCGGAAGGCGGCGGCTCTTCGAGGATTTTCAGGAACACGTCCGCGTCGTTCCAGCGCATGGTGTCTGCACCATCGAGAATGAAAACGCGGCGCCGGCCTTGCGGCTGGAAATAAGCCGCACGCTGCACCGCGCGCAATTGCCCCACGCGAATCATGGGCCGAGCGACGGGAGTTCGCAGGCGCACGGGATCGGGGACGACCAGCCAAACATCCGGGTTCGGCTGGATCAGGAGCGGCATGCGCTCGACCGCCGCCGCATCGGCGCTTTCGCCGCGTTCGGCGAGCCCTGCCGCCATGAGCGGGGCGGGGTCCGCGAGTGCGGCCATGCGCCGGCAGGAATCGCATTCGCCGCAGAAATCGTCCTTCAGGCGCTGGCAATTCGCGGCCTGCGCGAACATGCGTGCGAGAGTGTACTTTCCGACGCCGCGCGGGCCCGTGAAGAGCAGCGCGCTCGGAACACGCTCGCGGCGAAGCATCCCCTGCAACGCGGTGACGATGCGCTCGTTGCCGAGAAATTCGCTGAAGCTCATTGGATCACCGAGTTTGCGCGCGGCGCGATGAAAACGCGCGCTTCGACAGCGGCCAGAATTTCCCTGTGAATTTCCTGGGGCGCGCGAAGCGCTCGGGCTGCGCTATCGTAACATTCGATTTTCACCCAGTTCGGTTGGCGGGCGAGCTGGTCGTACACGTCCGAGGCCGCTTGCAGATGCTCCAGATTCGACTCCTGCAAATCGCGCTGCAATTTGGTGTAATCGCGCGCGCCCTTCTCGCCGACGAGGCGCTGCGCTTCGGCAGGAGGCACGCGGAGATAGATGACGAGGTCTTCGGGCGGGAGCGCGTAAACCTGATATTCAAGCTGCTTGAGCCATTGCAGGAATTCAGTGCGTTTCGCGGCGGGGACGCGTGCGGTCTGATGCGCGAGGTTCGAGCCGATGTAACGGTCGGCAAGAAGCGTGCGTCCGGCGGCGAGATCGGTGTCGAGCGCGCGCTTCGCATCCAGGCGATCGCCGGCGTAAAGCAGCGCAGAGAAGTGCGGGTCCACCGCATCGAGCGGGCCGAACTCGCCATTCAAAAAACGCGCGATGAGCTTGCCGAAAAATCCGTCGTAGCGCGGGAAGCTGACTTGGGTGAAGGCCAGGCCGCGCGAAGTGAAGGCGCGAGCAAGCATTTCGAGCTGCGTGCGTTTGCCGGAGCCGTCAATTCCTTCGAGGACGATGAATTTTCCGCGGGCAGGCATCGTGTTGCCGGTCAGTCTAGCACAGAGACGAGGCAGGGAAGCAGGAGACAGAGAAGCAAGGAAGCAGGGAGGCAGGGAAGAAGGCGAAAATTCGTTCGGAAAGTGGTGAGTGACGCGCGCGGCGGAGGTCCGAAATTTGTTGCGATTAGAGAAGGTCGCGACCGTTTGTTTTCTCCGAGTTGGGCGAAGTTCTAATAAATGATTGTGGCGATTAAAAAAATCATAGGTTCGCGATGGAGAATCATAGGTCGCTGCCTCGCCGGCAGGCGAGCCTCGATACGCTGCCGCGGCGCTACATTTAAACCTTTAGAAGCAAATCGCGCCCTGTCGGGCCGTGTTAATATCGAAAATCCATGAGGCGAGGGTAGATGGACAAGAAGAACTTTTTGTTCGTGTCTTTGACCGGGCTGATCAGCGACATTGCGTGGCAGATCTCGAAAGAGGGGCACGAGGTGCGCTACTACATTGGCGACAAAAAAGAGCGCGATATTGCCGACGGCTTCGTGGCCAAATCGAAAGATTGGGAAAAGGACAAGGATTGGGCGGACATCATCGTTTTTGACGACACGCTGGGGCAGGGCGAAAAAGCGGCGGCGCTGCGCAAGGAAGGCAAGCTCGTCATCGGCGGCACGGCCTACAGCGACAAACTCGAAGACGACCGCTCGTTCGGCCAGGAAGAGTTGAAAAAAGCGGGCGTGAATATTATTCCGTACGGGGAGTTCGAGTCGTTCGATGATGCGGTGGACCATGTGACGCAGAATCCGGGGCGCTACGTGATCAAGCCGAGCGGCGAAGCGCAGAACGTGAAGCGGCGCCTCTTTGTCGGCGAAGAAGACGACGGGCAGGACGTGATACGCATGCTGGAGGCCTACAAGCGCGCGTTTGCCGACGAGATTAAGGTTTTTCAGCTGCAGCGGCGCATGATTGGAGTGGAAGTCGCCGTCGGCGCGTTTTTCAACGGCAAGACTTTCATTTATCCCATCAACATAAATTTCGAGCACAAGAAACTTTTTCCCGGAGACATTGGTCCGCCCACCGGCGAGATGGGAACTTCGATGTTCTGGAGCGGGCCGAACCATCTTTTCAACCAGACGCTTCTGAAGATGGAGCCGAAGCTCGCGGAAGAGGGCTACATCGGCTACATCGACGTGAACTGCATCGTGAACAACAACGGGATTTATCCGCTCGAGTTTACGGCGCGCTTCGGATATCCGACGATCAGCATCCAGCAGGCCGGAATGTTGACGCCGATCGGGCAATTCTTCTGGGACCTGGCCAACGGCGTGGATCCCAAGCTCAAAGTGAGGAGCGGATTTCAGATTGGCGTGCGCATCGTGGTGCCGCCGTTTCCATTCGACGACGACGAGACGTTCGATTCGTTTTCGAAGAACTCCGCGATCGTCTTCAAGAAGCCGCCCGCGGACGAAACGCACATCGAGGACGTGAAGCAGATCAACGGGCAGTGGCTCATCGCCGGGACTTCGGGCGTGATTCTGATTATTGTCGGCACCGGGCAGACGATGAAGCAGACCAAGGCGCAGGTTTATTCGCGCATCAAGAACGTCATGATTCCGAATATGTATTACCGCACGGATATCGGCGACCGTTGGGAGGAAGACAGCGACCGCTTGCATAATTGGGGCTACTTGCGGTGAGATGAGATTTTAGATTCGCTGCGGGCAAATTTATTTACTGGGGAGGAATCACCAATGGGGATTCGTCGAGCGGGAAGTGAACGATCGAGGAAGCTGGCACTGTGGGGCTGCTGCCTTATTGTGCTGCTCATGACGTGGGGATGCGGGACGCAGACGCCTCCGGACACGCGCGCTGCGGATGAAAAAACCATTCGCGATCTGGACGCGCAGTGGGCGAAGACGGCGGCGGCGAAAGATGTGGACGGGACGGTTTCGTATTATGCCGACGATGCCTCGCTGCTGGCGCCGAACGTCGCGATCGCGAGCGACAAGGCGTCGATTCGCGCGTCGTGGGCTGGGCTGCTTGGGCCGGACAATTCGTTGACCTGGCAGGCGAATAAAGTGGAGGTCGCGCGGTCCAGTGATCTCGCATACATCATCGGGTCTTATCAATTGACGATGAAAAATTCGCAGGGCAAGCCCGAGGCGGATCGCGGCAAGTTTGTGGAGGTTTGGAAAAAGCAAGCGGACGGCAAATGGAAAGTGGAGGCGGACATTTTTAATTCCGATCTGGCGGTGCAGGCACCGGCGCCAGCTCCGGTCAAAAAGACAACCGCGCGACATCACGCGAGGAAGAAAGGCCGCCGAAATCGGCAGCGAACGCAGGACTGAGAAGCCACGCCAAAAGAACCCTTGTGTTGGGCGCGTGGCTAAGGTAAAGAAGCGGCTCACATGTCTACCGAACCGTCGATTCCTGTCACGTCTGCGCACACGCTAACTCTGCACACGTACGCCTGGGAGGACGCGACCGTGGTGGCCTGCACCGGGAGGCTCACGGCGGAAACAGCTCCGCGCCTGAAGACGGAAGTGAAAGCGCTGCTACCGAACAAGCGGCGAGTGATTCTCGATCTCACCGACCTCGTGCACATGGATAGCTCGGGGCTAGGCACGCTGGTGGCGCTTTACATGTCGTCGAAAGGCGCGCGCTGCGAATTTCAGCTGGTGAACTTGACGCCGCGCATCCGCGATCTCCTCGCTTTGACCAACGTTCTTTCCGTGTTCGAAACCTGCGGGCGCAGCGGCACGCATTTGCCGTGAATTGGTCCGCGGGCATCTTGCCGTCAGGTGCGCTCGGCGAAGACTTGCAGGGCGGCGTCCTCTGCCGGGTAGATTTCGAAAAGCTTGTGCATGTGGGAGACTTCGAGCACAGACAAGACTTTCTGCTGCACTGCGGCCAATTTTAATTCTCCTCCCGCCTGACGCACGATGGAATAGGATCGCGCCAACTCGCCAATTCCGTAACTATCGATGAAATCGACGCGCGCGAGATTGAGTATGAATTTTTTCGCGCCGCCGGAGATGGAGACGTGAATCAGGTCGCGGAGCGTGGTGTGGCCGTCGGTTAATGTGAGCCTGCCGACTGCCTCCAAGATGGCGACACGGCCGATTTCGCGGGTGTGCAGTTGAAATCCCATTCCGGCTTCACTCCTCAAGTCGATTTGGCGACTGCATACACTTGTCCGGGTTCAACCGTTTCGTCGATAAACCGGCATGCCGCTAGACTACGCGCTCGGTTTGGGGGTAGCATTTCGAGTAATGCCCCATGAATTCACTCAGCGGGAACACGAGCCGGAGCCGCAGGCGTCGTACTCGCACGGCGGCGTTCCTCCACGAAAAATTATCGGAGTGGGGCTGCTCGACCCGCCGGTGCCACCCAAAAGGCGGCCAGGACCCCTTCTGCCCATCCCCGCATCACTGCTAAAGCGCATTTTCGCGGTGATTATCCTGGTCGGAATCGCTCTCCTTGTTCTCCTATCGCTCGTGTCGCAGTAGCAGAGCGAGCGTGCGCGTGCGCAGAAGATAACACTTCAGCGGGGGATTGGACACTCGCGCCTTCCTACGATGCGGGGCGGCCGGTGCGGCTGACGAGTTTCTGGAATTCGGGGTCGCCGTGGAGGCAATCGAGATCGGTATCGTTGGCGGCCCAATCGTGGTTGCTGTATCCGGCGGCAAACGATTTCTTGAGCGTCTCGAGGGCTTCCGTCTTTTTTCCGAGAACGCCGTAGGTGCACGCGGCATTGTAGAGCGTGCTGGGATCGCCGGGGCGAAGGGCGACGGCCGTCTGCAAGTGGCGGATAGTCTCGTCCTCGTGTTCCTTGAAGGATGCGAGCTGAGTGGCCAGCAAGATGCGAGCACGGACGTCTTCGGGCACGATTTCGAGCTGTTGGCGAAGGGTCTTTATAAATCGTTGCGTGAGCTGCTCCGCTTCTTTTTGGCGCCCGAGGCGCCGGAGAGCTCGGCCGTAGGGAACGTAGGTGTTGTAATCGTCGCCGTTGGCTTCGAGGGCGCGCTCGGTGAGTGCGGCGGCCTCTTCAAAACGGCCGGAGGCGAAATACGCGCGGCCGAGGATGTTCCAGACTCCATCGCAATCGGGTTTGCGCTCGATGGCACGCTGGGACAGGAGCGCGGCTTCGTCGTATTTTTTCTGCGCGTAGAAGATACGCGCATGCGCCACCAGCACTTCGGCCAGGTCAGGCGCGAGCGCGGTGGCGCGATCGCAGGCGGCAAGTCCGCGTTCAATCCATTTCGGAAATTGTTCGCGAATCTCGTAGATGACTCCGCACAGGTGCGCGATCCCGGCGTGCGCCAAGGCAAAATTCGGATCGAGCTGGATGGCCTGCTCGAACATTTGCAGCGCGTAATCCAGATTCTCGCGGCGTGTGTAGCTCCTTCCGCGCAAGTAAAAATCGTAGGCCTGCGGATTTTCCGTGGGCTTGCGCGCCATGGTCTTTTCTTCCTGCGGCGTCAGCGTGATGCGCAGAGCCTGCGCGATGCTCCGCGCGATTTCTTCCTGGATGGCGAAGACGTCTTCGAGTTGCCGGTCATAACGTTCGGCCCAGGCGGAATGCCGGGTAGAAGCTTCCACCAACTGCGCGGTGATGCGCACGCGGTTGCCGGCGCGGCGAATGGAACCTTCGAGAACGTAAGCGGCGCCGAGCTGCTGGCCAACCTGTTGCACGGTGACCGGCTTGTCGCGAAATGCCAGCATCTCCGAGCGCGGGAAGATTTGGAGCTGCGCGATTTTGGAAAGCTCGGTGACGATGTCTTCGGTAATCCCATCGCGGAAGTATTCGTCCTCTTTCGCGCCGCTTTGATTCTCGAAATAGAGCACGGCGACGGATTTTTGCTTGGCGGGAGCTACGTGCGCGGAGGAACCCGAGGCAGTTTTTTCAGCCGCGGGGCGCCGGCTGGATTCGATGTCGCGGCTAAGGCGCTTCAAGTCAGCGCGGAGTTCCGCGGCAGTCTGGCAGCGCAGGTCGGGATCCTTTTCGAGGGTCTTGGCGAGGATAGTCTCCAAAGCCAGAGGCACGCGCGGGTTTAGTTCTTTCGCAGGCGTCGGCGTTTCGTGCAAGATACCGTCGAAAATGACTGCCGAGGTTGCGCCGGAGAACGGGACAGCTCCGGTCGCCATTTCGTAGAGCACGATGCCGAGCGAAAACAAGTCCGAGCGCGCATCGAGTTCTTCGCCGCGGGCCTGTTCCGGCGACATGTAAGCGACCGTGCCCAGCGAACTTCCCGGGCTGGTCAGCTGCTCATCGCGAAGCAAATGCGCCTGGGTGCGCAGGGACGAGGCGCCCACCGATTCGGCAGCCGGGTGGTGCACCGGCGTCAGCTTGGCCAAACCGAAATCGAGGATTTTTGCCTGCCCGCGCTCAACGAGAAAAATATTCGCGGGCTTGATGTCGCGATGCACGATGCCTTTGGAGTGCGCGGCATCAAGCCCATTAGCGATCTGGATGCCGATTTCCAAAAGCTCCGAAACTTCGATGGGTTTCGCGCCGATGCGGTGCTTCAGAGTCTGGCCTTCGAGCAGCTCCATGGCGATGAACGGGCGGCCTTCGAATTCGCCGATATCGTAAATGGTGCAGATGTTGGCGTGATTGAGCGCGGAGGCCGCGCGGGCTTCACGGCGAAAGCGCTCGATGGCCTGCGGGTCCTGCGAAATATCGTCCGGGAGAAATTTCAGCGCGACGTTGCGGCCCAGGCGCGCGTCCTTGGCTTTGTAAACCACGCCCATTCCTCCGCCGCCCAGTTTTTCCACTACATTGTAGTGGGCGATGGTGCGGCCAATGATGGAGGAAGTATCGGGCATAGGCGGTGCAGTTTACGCTAGCGTCTCGATGCAGGCAACCGCGCCAAGTCGCGCCGAGCTAGATGGGAGACTTTGGTGACGCTTCCGTCTCGGGATACAGGCGCTCAAATTCCGGGTTGCCGTGGAGCAGGGCGAGGTCCGGGTCGCGGCGCGTCCACACAGCATCTTTGGAGCCCGCCTCCCAGGCTTTGCGCAGGGCGTCCATGGCCTCCGCCGGTCTCTTCAGGAGGCAGTACACGCAGGCGGCGTTGTAAAGAATGGAGGCCTCGTTGGCGCGCAAGGTCACGGCCAGATTGAGCTCGCGGATGGCGTCGTCCGGGCGTCCCAATTCGGCGTAGTTGCCGCCCAAGAGGATGCGCGCTCGCGCGTCCTCAGGCACTTGTTTCAGGTGGCGCTCAAGCGCGTGGCAGAATCGGTCGTTCAACTTCATTTTGGCTTCGTCTCTTCCCATCGCGCCGAGACAATTCCTGATGGGCACGTAAACGTTGTAGTCCTCGCCGCTCGAATCGATGGCCGCTTCCGTGAGGTCCAGCACTTCCTGATAGCGTCCGGCGGCAAAGAGAGCGCGGCAGAACAGGTAATAAGCGCCGTCGCAGTCATGTTTGCGCTCGATAGCTTTTTTGACCATGCGCACGGCTTCGTCATAGAGTCCTGCGGCGTACAGAACCCAGGCCTGGCTGAGGTGAGTTTCGGGCAAGTCCCAGCGCAGAGCCACGGCCCGGCCGGAAGCCTCGCGTGCGCGTTCGATCCACACCTGATCGCGGCTGAAGAGGGAGTAGTACATCGCGCAGGCGTTGGCGCAGGCGGCGTAGGCCAGGGCGAAGCTGGGGTCCAGCGTGACGGCGTTTTCGAACATCTGCAACGCGAACTCGACGTCCTGTCGCGTCAGACGCCGGGCGTAGCGTTTGCCGCGCAAGTAGAGATCGTAGGCTTGCAGGTTTTCGGTGGGCTTGTCCGCCAGCGCCTCGAGTTCTTGAGGCGAAAGCGTCACGCGCAGGGCCTCTGCTATCTTGCGGGCCATTTCGTCCTGTACTTCGAAAACGTCCTTCATCTCGCGGTCGAAGCGCTCCGACCACAGCGGAAAATCGGTTTGCGTGTCGATAAGCTGCGCGCTGATGCGCAGGCGATTGCCGGCGCGGCGCAATGTTCCAGTCAGGACGTACGCGGCGCCGAGCTGCTGCCCAATCTGCACCGGCGTCACCGGCTTGTCGCGGAAGGCCAGGACGGTGGGGCGGGAAAAAGTGTTGAGCCCGCGGATTTTGGAGAGCTCGGTGATAACGTCCTCGGTGATGCCGTCGCGCAGGTATTCGTCTTCTTTCGCGCCGCTCTGATTTTCGAAGTAAAGCACGGCTACGGATTTTTGCTTTGCTGCAGCTGCTTGCGCCGGCGTGGAAGGCAAAGAAGTTTTTTCGGCGGCCGGACGGCGGCTCGAATCGAGGTCACGCTTGAGGCGCTTCAGGTCCGCACGAAGTTCGGCAGCGGTCTGGTAACGCAGGTCGGGGTCTTTTTCGAGCCCCTTGCTCAGAATGTTTTCCATGGCCGCGGGCAGGCGCGGGTTCAATTCTTTGGCCGACGGGGGCGTGTCGTGCAGGATGCCGTCAAAAATGACTGCCGAGGTTGCGCCGGAGAACGGGACCGATCCCGTCGCCATTTCGTAGAGCACGATGCCGAGGGAAAATAAATCCGAGCGCGCGTCGAGTTCTTCGCCTCGCGCCTGCTCCGGCGACATGTACGCGACGGTGCCCATGGAGCTGCCCGGGCTGGTCAGTTGGTCTCTGTCGAGCAGGTGCGGCTGGGTGCGCATGGATGAAGCGCCCACCGATTCGGCGGCTGGGTGGTGCACCGGCGTCAGCTTCGCCAAACCGAAATCTAGAATTTTTGCCTGCCCGCGTTCGACCAGGAAAATATTCGCGGGCTTGATGTCGCGATGCACGATGCCCTTGGAGTGCGCGGCATCGAGGCCGTTCGCGATCTGAACGCCAATCTCAAGCAGCTCCGATATATCGATGGGCCTGCCCTCGATGCGGTGCTTGAGCGTTTTCCCTTCGAGCAGCTCCATGGCGATGAAGGGGCGGCCCTCGAATTCGCCGATATCGTAAATGGTGCAAATGTTCGCGTGATTGAGCGCGGAAGCGGCGCGCGCTTCGCGGCGGAATCGCTCGATGGCCTGGGCGTCCTGCGAAATATCGTCGGGGAGGAATTTCAGGGCGACGCTGCGGCCGAGGCGCGAATCTTTGGCTTTGTAAACGACGCCCGTTCCACCGCCGCCGAGTTTTTCGAGGACGTTATAGTGCGAAATTGTGCGGCCAAGAATCGAAGATGGATCCGGCATGGGCCCGAGCAGTTTACGCTAGCGGCTTGATACTAGCAATCGTCCAACGTCGACCGGGGACTGGCGGCCCGCTTTGCTGTTCGGTATTGCCCGCAGCACCAGGCCGCACGGCTGATGTTGCTCGCGTTGACTTGCATTCACGCCTAGCCTAACATGTGCCGCCAAGACCCACTGCCCATCGATGATTGACCAAACCATCTCCCACTATCGCATCGTCGAAAAACTCGGCGGCGGTGGAATGGGCGTCGTTTATAAGGCCGAGGACATCAAGCTCCGCCGTTTTGTTGCGTTGAAATTCCTGCCGGAAGATCTGGCCAAGGACCAATTGGCGCTCGAACGGTTCCAGCGCGAGGCGCAGGCCGCGTCGGCGCTGAACCATCCCAACATTTGCACGATTTACGAAATTGATGAATTCGAGGGGCGCCGGTTTATCGCCATGGAGTTTCTCGATGGGCGGACGCTGAAGCACCATATCGAGGGTCGTCCGCTGGAGATCGAATCGCTGCTCGACTGGAGCACACAGATTGCCGAGGGGCTCGACGCTGCACACGCTGCCGGAATTATCCATCGCGATATCAAACCGGCCAATCTTTTCATCACTGCGCGCGGTCACGCGAAAATTCTGGATTTTGGGCTGGCCAAGCTCGCGCCCACAGCGCAAAAAGTGGCGGAAGGCGCAACGATTTCGGGTCGAACGACTGCTGCCGACCAGTTGCTCACTAGTCCGGGCACGTCGATAGGGACGGTCACCTACATGTCGCCCGAGCAGGTGCGCGGAAGCGAGCTCGACAAGCGTACCGATCTTTTTTCTCTGGGCGCGGTGCTGTACGAAATGGGCACGGGCGCGATGGCGTTTTCCGGTGCAACCAGCGGCGTGATTTTCGAGGCCATTCTGAATCGCCCGCCGGTTTCGCCGCTGCGATTGAATCCTGCGCTGCCGGCCGGGTTCGAGCAGGTGGTCAACAAGGCGCTCGAAAAAGACCGCAAAATGCGTTACCAGTCTGCCGCGGATTTAGGCGCGGACTTGCGGCGGCTGAAGAGGGAAACGGAGTCGTCGCGAACGGTGGTGCCGCCGGAGATTGCGCAATCTTCCGCCGGACAAGTGTCGTCGCAAAGCGCGACGCAAGCGATGCCGTCGAAATCGGGTCGCTGGGGAATGTATGCGGGCGGGGCAGTGCTGGTGTTGCTGCTCGCGATCGGCGGATGGTTCTGGTATCAGAAGCATTCCGCGCCTGGCGCGGCAGCGATCGCGGTGAAGCCGTCGGTTGCTGTGCTGCCGCTGCAGAATCTGAGCACGGATGCGGACAGCGTATATTTCAGCGACGGAATGACGGACGAAATCACCACCAAGCTTTCGAAGATTCAGGGGATTAACGTGGCGCCGCGTTCGACTGCCGCAGCGGTGAAGGGCGCGGATCAAAACGCGGCGGAGCTGGGACGTCAACTTGGTGTGCGTTATTTGCTCGAAGGCACGGTGCGAAAATCCGGCGATCAGGTGCGCATCAACGTGCATTTGATCGACTCAACCACTGGGTTTCAAGTCTGGGCCGATGACTTCACCGGTCAGATGAAGGATGTGTTTTCGCTGCAGGAACAAACGGCGCTGAAGATCGCGCAGGCGCTGAATCTGAATTTGAGCCCGCAAGAAAAGAAAGCTGTCGAACAGCGATACACCCAGAATCCGGAAGCATATCAGGCTTTTCTGGTCGGTCGCGGGCTGTTGGAAGTGGAAACGCAGGAAAGATTCGAGGCCGCGCGCAAAAGCTTTGAAGAAGCTCTGAAGTTGGATCCGAACTACGCTCTGGCGCTGGCCGGACTTTCTCACGTGGAAAGCCTTTACTATCGAGACCTCGACAGCAATCCGGAGCACCTGAAGCTGGCGGAGGAATACGCGCGGCGAGCAATTGCGGTCGATCCGAATCTCGCGGAGGCGCATGTCGCCCTAGGCCAAACATATGGGTTGCGATTCAACTACACTGCGGCGGCGAGCGAACTTCGCGAGGCCATCCGATTGGAACCGGACAACTATCTCGCTTGGGACTTGTTGTCGTGGGCGCTGGGCTATGAGATACCTCCCGACGCGGTGGAAGTGGAGAAAGCAGCGCGAGAAGCGATTCGGCTCCAACCATCCTCGGCGGCGGCGCAGTACCACTTGGGGCGCGCGTTTATTTTTCAGGGTCGCTATCAGGAAGCGGAGGCGGCATTCCATCTCGCAGGGCAAATCGGCGATAAGACTTACGAAGTCATGGGAATGACTCAGCTCGCCCTCGCGCAAGGGAACTGGGATCAGGCAGTCAGTTACGGTTCAAAATTGGGCGGTGAACGCAAGACTGCCTTGGATTATTACTGGATGAGCGCGGCCTATGCCGGTAAGGGCGACAAGGAGAAAGCTCTGGCGTCGCTGCAAGAAGCGCTCAAGCTGGGCTACGGCGATTTTGGGGCGCTGGATGCCAGCCCGTATTTTGCTTCGCTGCGCGACGATCCGCGCTACAAGCAGCTCGTGCAGCAGTACCGCAAGAAGTAAGCGCCGCGAACGAAAGCCTAGTGGCCCTGGGGGCAACTTGAAAAGTTCCCGAGCTCCCGAAAGGCTTGAAGAGTTTTCTAAGAACCCGTGGGAATTTCAGCAAACCTTCGAAACCCCTCTTAAGAACTTGCAGCTATTCGTGAAAACGATCATGTCAGTGGATGAGCGAGTGCAGGCAGCTTCCCTCACGATCGACGTCGTGGTATTTGAACCTAAGGCAGTGATCGACATGCTGACGCGTTTTTCTATCTCGTCGGAGCCCGCGCGAGGCCTCTGCTTGATTGCTGGCGGCGAGCTGGAAGTCGAAGAACTCCTCGTCACAGTCTTGAGTGAATGGATCGATTTCCTCTTTGTTCCTCAACCAGAATCGTTTGCGATATACGCGGATCACGACGAGTACACGACTTTCTACACTCACACGCGGACGGAGCTTGACCGGCTGACTGAGGCATTGGCATGTAAGGGTTTCAAGGCGGTATCGAATTATGAAAGAAGCTTTTGAAGGTAGGTGCAGGAATCGGCAGATTTCGTCGGCGTGATAGAATCGCGCGAAATGGGGACGGAAGCATCGGCGATTGCTGCGAATCTTGGGCGCGTCCGCGAACGGATCGCGCGTGCGGCGAAGCGCGCGGGACGGCGCGCGGAAGACGTCACGCTGGTGGCCGTGTCGAAGACGTTTCCTGCGGAGGCGATTCGCGCGGCTTATGACGCGGGGCTGCGCCACTTTGGCGAAAACCGCGTGCAGGAGTGGGAGTCCAAGCGTCCGCTACTCGCGGATCTTGACGCTACATGGCATCTCATTGGCCACTTGCAGAGCAACAAGGTGCGTCGCGCGGCGTTCCTTTTCCGTCGCGTCGATTCCGTGGACGATTTGGCGCTGGCGAAAAAGCTCGACGCCGCTGCAGCTGCGGAAGGGAAGCGCTTGCCTGTGCTGATTGAAGTGCATTTGGGCGATGAGACGACGAAGAGTGGGACGTCTGAAGCAGATTTGCCGACGCTAGCCGCGAGCGTTGCGCCATTCGCGCATTTCGATTTGATCGGGTTGATGACCATCCCGCCATTTTTCGACGAGCCCGAGCGCGCTCGTCCCTATTTCCGCAAGTTGCGCGAACTTCGCGACGAACTAAGTGCACGGATCGGTCGGGCGTTGCCGGTGCTCTCGATGGGGATGAGCCACGACATCGAAGTCGCGATCGAAGAGGGCGCCACGGAGATTCGCGTCGGGACCGGGATTTTCGGTACCCGGAAATTGAATTAGTAGAACGCTTCGACGTCCTGCGAGCCAGGAACCCTTCGTCGCGTTGCTCCTCAGGGTGACGACCCTCGCCGGGTCGTCACGAATAGCGGAGCCAGCGGAACATCTCGACAATCGACGGTCGCTTGCCGTACATCAAGATTCCCACGCGATAGATTTTCGCAGAAGCCCAGATCGTGCCAATCGTCGTGATGAACAGCAGGGCGAGAGAAAGCGCGATCTGCCAGAGCGGCGGCGTCTGTAGCGAGATCCGCAGAGCCATCAGCACCGGTGCAAAGAACGGAACCAAGGACAGACCCACCGAAACGTTGGAAGTGGGGTCGTTCAGGACCACGCTGTAAATCACCATGCAGAAAACCAGCGGGGCCATGGCGATCCATTGCAATTGCTGCGCGTCCTGGTCATTCGAGCAGGCCGCCCCAATCGCGGCGAACATCGACGAATACAGAAAATATCCGCCAAAGAAGAAGACGCTGGCCCAAATCACAAGCGAAACCGGAACGTGAACACCTGAGAGCGCCGATCCCTGGCCCATGCCCGCCGCGGCCAGCGCACCATAGGAGAAAAGCAGCGCAGTGGAAATCATCCAGATAGCGAACTGCGTGAACGCGGCCGCGGCCACGCCAAGAATTTTCCCGCAGAGAAGCTCGAACGGACGCACGGCGGAGATGAGGACTTCCATGGTGCGCGTGGTTTTTTCCTCCAGGACTGAGCGCATGGTGATGATGCCGTACATGAGCAGCGCGGTGTAAAGCAGGATAACCAGGGCGATGGCTATCCCGATGCTCTGCCCCTTTTCCACGGACTCGCCGGTCTCGCTGACCTTGAGGAGCTTCAGGTCCGTGCCCTGGAGAATCGTCTTGATGTCGTCCAAGTGCACGCCGCGATCGCTGAGCCGCCGCGAAATCACGGCCTGATCGACGGCGCCCGAAAGCGGCCCGATAAGGCTGAAGTTATCGGGATTGCGCATGTGCAGCTCGAACGATTCCTTGGGGTCGCGCGGAATCCAGAGGTAAGCGTCGAGCTTCCCGGTATTGATGCGCGTGCGCAGGTCGGCCTGAACGGAGTCTGGCGAAGCGGGCTGAACAACGGTGTCAACGATGTTGAACTCCGGCTGCCCGTTTTCGAGCTTGGCATCCAGGCCGTGCGCGATAGGTTGCGCGAGCTCGCCGGAATTGTCCACAATCACCAGGCGCATGCTCTGCGTAGGCTTGTGGTTCACGAGAAAGATAATGAGCAAGCAGAAGGCCACGCCAATCAGCGGCACGATGATCGTTCCGATGATGAAGCCCTTGGTTTTCACGCGCGTCAGGTATTCGCGCTTGACGATGAGGCGAAGTTTACGCACGGGTGGTCCTATCGATAAAGATTTCGTTCAGCGACGGCTCGAGAAGCTCAAATCGCGTGATGCGAGTATTCGCTTGTACGGCGGCTTTCAAGATTTCCTGCGGATCGGCGCCGGGTTTTAGCTTGGCTTCCACGCCGCTGCCGAGGCGCGTCACGTTCAGGATCGAGGGGTGCTTCAAGAAACTTTCGTCGCCGGTAAATTCGACGTGCAGCGTGTTCTTCCCGTAGGACTGTTTGATGGCGCGGAGCTCGCCGTCGAGAACGTTGCGGCCCTTATCGATCAGGCAGATCGAATCGCACATGCGCTCGACCTGCTCCATGCGGTGCGTGGAGAGGACGATGGTGGAACCGTTTGCGCGCATCTCGATCATGATTTCTTCCACGGTGGCGGCGTTCACTGGATCGAGGCCCGAGAACGGCTCGTCCAGAATCACTAGCGGCGGCTTGTGGATCACGGCGGTAATGAATTGGACTTTTTGCTGCATGCCCTTGGAGAGATCGACGAGTTTTTTTCCGGACCACTCGCTCAACCCAAGCCGGTCGAGCCATTCCGTAGCACGCCGACCCGCTTCAGCTTCGGTCAGGCCGTGGAGCGCGGCGAGGAAGACGATGATGTCGTGCACCTTCATACGGGGATAAAGTCCGCGTTCTTCCGGAAGGTAACCGATCAAATCGCGCGTGCTGTCGCTAACCGGCTGCCCGAGGACTTGAATGGTGCCTTCGTCCGCGACCAAAATGTTCATGATCATCCGGATGGTGGTCGTTTTGCCGGCACCATTGGGTCCGAGCAAGCCTAGAATGGCTCCCTGGCGCACGTGGAGGTTGACTCCGCTGACGGCGGTGACAGCATCGTACGATTTCGTGACGTTCTCGAGTGTGATGGCGTCCATTTTGTTGTTGGCGGTCAATCCTGATACGCCGCAAGCGCGCGAAATATTACCTGAAGTTTGAGCCCGGTGCGGCGCTTATTTTAACACACGTAGAATCAGTTGTTTACGGAGCCGGAGCCTAAAATGGAGTTGATTTGAGCGCGATGGTGGCATCATGTTTGCCGTGCGCGTGACGCCGCGAGCGAGCTGCGACGCAATCGAAGGAGAGCATGGCGGGGCACTGAAAGTGCGGTTGACCGCGCCACCGGTAGATCATCGCGCAAATGATGCGCTTCGACGCCAGCTGGCCGAGCGTTTGAACGTGGCGGTGTCGGCTGTTAGAATCGTGGCCGGCGAGCGGAGCCGCACGAAGCGCGTCGCGATTGCAGGCGTAACCCGCGAGAAAGCGGTCGCGGCCTTCGGTCTTTAGAAATTGCGCAGTGGCACGTAGGCACAGGAGCCAGGTGATGCCAGACATCAAAGCGATTCAGTCCGAAATGCGTGCCGGGAAAATTGACGGCTGGCTTTTCTACGATCACCATCACCGCGATCCAATCGCGGCGAATATTTTGGGCGTCGGGAATAACGGCATGGCCACGCGCCGCTGGTTTTATTTCATTCCTGCGAAGGGCGAGCCGCGCAAATTGGTTCACCGCATCGAGCAGGGCGCGCTCGACGGACTCGACGGAAAGAAATTCGTGTACTCCGGCTGGGAAGAACTCCACAAGACGCTGCCGAAGCTGCTGGCCGGAAGCAAAACCATCGCGATGCAATATTCTCCCGAGAACAACATTCCGTACATCGGGCTGGTGGATGCGGGGACGATTGAGCTGGTGCGGAAACTGAAGAAGAAAGTGGTCACCTCCGCGAATCTGGTGCAGAAATTCGAAGCCAGTTGGTCGCCGGAGCAGGTGGAATCGCATTTCGAAGCCGGGAAGATTGTAGATCGCGTCATGCGAGAAGCCTTCGCGCGCGCCGCCGAATTCGTAAGGGCCGGGAAGCCGCTCGCCGAATGGGACTTGCAGCGATGGATTGTGGATCAGTTCCATGCGCACGGACTTACGACGGCGGAGCCGCCCATCGCCGCGGTCCAGCCGAACAACGGCAACCCGCACTACGAGCCGAAGGAAGGGAAGTCGCGCCCGATTCGCGCCGGAGATTTGCTCCTCCTGGACATGTGGGCCAAGTTTAATCGGCCGGGGAGCGTTTATTACGACATCACCTGGATGGGATATCTCGGCGACCGCGTTCCGGAATCGTATGCGAAGATTTTTCGTATTGTGAGGGCGGCGCGGGACAACGCGGTGAAATTCATCCGGGAATCCATCGCGGCCGGGCGCTCGATCCACGGCTGGGAAGTGGACCGCGTGGCGCGCGAGACCATTCGCAAGGCCGGCTACGGAAAGTATTTCGTGCATCGCACCGGGCACAGCATCGGCCAGGAAGTTCACGGCAATGGCGCGAATATGGACGGGCTCGAGACACGCGACGATCGCAAAATCGTGCCATACACATGTTTTTCGATCGAGCCGGGAATTTATCTTGCCGAGTTCGGCGTACGCTCGGAAGTGAACGTGTACGTGGGCGAGAAGGAAGCGCGCGTGACCGGCGCCATCCAGGAGGAAATACTTCCGCTGCTGGCCTGAGCGTTGTGCAAAAAACACTGTGAGTGACGCACCTATCCACGACGCTGCCGCCACGAACGATTCCGCCGCCTCGACCGACGCCACTGCAGCCGCCGCGTATCCGGCCGAAAATGGCAAGAGCGAAAAAGCCGCCGGGCAAAGCTCTTTCGCACCCATCGTGGCAGCGGCCGCGTGGATTGTGCCGGGGCTGGGCCACCTGCTATTGGGACGCTGGGGCCGCGCGCTAATCCTGTTCTTGTCGGTCGGAGGGCTTGCGATCGCGGGTTATCTTCTGCGCGGGAACGTGTTTCCGCCGCGCTCTCACGATCCCTTTGGTACTGTCGGATTTCTGGCCGATGCCGGCTCCGGAATTTTCTATTCGCTCGCGCATTTCTTCGAATCCTCAGGGCCGGATGTCTCGCGCGCCGCGGGCGATTACGGCACGCGTTTCATTGCCGCGGCGGGAATCGTGAATCTGCTGGGCCTATTTGACGCGTACGAAATCGCGACGGGGCGGAGAAGCTGAGCCATGCGCAGCGTGGGCCCGATTCACCTGAGCCACTTTCCCGCGATGCTGCTATTTGCGCTGCTGGTTTCGCTGGGGCTCGCCTGCGTGACGCGACGCACAACCCGCGAGCGCGTCAAATACGCGGCGTGGTCGTTCGCCATGTTCGTGGCCGTCAGCGTGGGAATCGCGTGGCTGATGTACCCCTTTTCGCGTTGAGCGAGAAACGTCGCGCGAGCGAAGTTTGACAGTTTTTTCGCGGCGATGTTAGAGTCAATCAGAGCGCCGAGGTAGCTCAGTTGGTAGAGCAGCCGATTCGTAAGGCGCGAGTCCTTTCCTATTACTACGAGTTTTCAATCACTTAGGACCATGCTGGTAGCGTCATTCGTGACTATTCGCGCGCAGTGGCATGCGTTTTATGCAGCACTTTATGCAGCAAGGTTGGTCCTGCCGCCTTTGTGATATCCTTCGAGCCAATTGAGGAGGAAACACAGTGTCCCATTCGCCCGGCTTGCCTCCGCCTCCAGTAATGATCAACCCGCCGAAGCCACAAGAGGACGGCGATCTCTACCTTGCAGTCCTGCCTCTGGTCCACTACAGCCGATTCTTTGCTGGCGAACGATTCGAAGAAGTGATGACTCTCGTTCCGGACAGGAATTTTGCAACGGAGTTCAAGGCTGGCGAGGCGTCTCTTTACATCCAAACGTTTCGAAACGCGGCAGAAGAAAAGTACGGCGGTCCTGTTCGGCGTTTCAGCTACGATGCGTATGACGCCGGCAACGGTAAGGTGTACATCGTGGTGAAGTCACTTGCCAAATAAACTTCCGAGAGGATACGAGCCAACTGAGCCGCCAGAAGAAGCCCGCCTCAACATAAGTGAGATCGAGCGCATCAAGAGACTGTTCGAAGATAGCTGGCTCGCCAAATATATCGTAATGGCGGGTGTGAGTGGCGTGATCCTAGCCGTGATCGAAATTGTGCGCGTGGCGCTGGAACTGTATCGCCACTACCAGCCTTAACTCTGACGTCCTTTCGCAGCGCGACGAACGGCGCGTGAGCGCGTCAAGTACGCGGTATGGTCCTTCGCCACCTTCGTGCTCGTCAGCGTGGGCATCGCCTGGCTGATGTATCCGTTTTCGCATTGAGAGAGGAACGCCGGGGGAGCGAAGTTTGACAGTTTTTTCGCGGCGATGTTAGAGTCAATCAGAGCGCCGAGGTAGCTCAGTTGGTAGAGCAGCCGATTCGTAATCGGCAGGTCCCCGGTTCAAGTCCGGGCCTCGGCTCCACTTCCTTCTTTAATCACTGCAAGTACCCAGGTATTTCTCTGGGAGACTCTCCGGCCGACGCGGCCAGTGTTGCCTTAAGAGCCCCCATTTAGTGCGCGGAAATACGCCTCGCTGCACGAGGGATTATAATGTTCGCATGCGATTTAGAAGAGTCATTCGGGCAAAATCCTTCATTTTGAAGGGCATCGAATGAGGCGCGACATGACTTACGCAAAGGACGATCCGCTCCGCGCGGGAGTTGTACAAGGCGTTGGCTATTTCGCGCTCATCGCAGTGGGCTTTCTGGCGCTGCTATTCGGTGTGTGGAAATGGGACACCACGCGAACGAACGAGACAGTGCAACAGTCCGAGAGCGCGCTGGTTCTCGATATCCATGCGCAGTTGCCGCCGGGGGCGCCGCGCGCGGACATCGAGAAGTTCCTGGCCGCGCACGGCATGCCAGACCCGGGATACTTCAACTATCACGGGCCGAGTCCGGTGGTCGATGGGGCGACGGCGGTCGTGTACACGCGGACGCCACCCGTGGGCAACATGGTCCATAGTTGTTGGGTAGCACTGTACTTTCGGCTGGACGGCTCGGACGCGCTGATGGGCTATTCGCATGAGGCGCGATGCAGCTCGTATCTGATGAATGGGAACCATGACCAGGGAACGCCGTTGCTGCGGTAGGATTTTAGTGGTGCGCGGAACACCACGGCCTTGCTTTTGTAATCGACGGGTCCCAGTTCAAGCCCAGGCCTCGGCTCCATACATCTCCTGCTTTGCACCGGTTTAAATTCTCAAGTCATGATTTGCTCGCGCCTCAATTCGCAGGCACATGGCGCACTTTCGTCGCTTGCGATCCCGGCCCGGCCTCAGGCACGGGCTTCGGCATCTCGGCGTCCTTGAATCGCGGCACCATCTCGTCGGCCATGGCCAGCGCGTACACCGCCGACGCGATCTCCACCGCTCCTTCTCTTACATCTTCTTCATAGATCCTTTCGTACGTGTCGAGATTCGTGTGGTGCGTGAACGATCCATAGTCAAATGGGTCCTGCGCCAGACCGATACCCGGCAATCCGGCATTGTTGAACGAAGTGCTGTCGGTACCACCGGTGCGCCGGCTGTCGGATGCTGTCGCTCCGATGAATCCCCAGTCCTCAAACGGTTTCGTCGCATTGCCGACCATTTCGGCCGCGCCCGCTGGACCAAACACGCTCGCACCTCGCGGCTTTCCGGTGCCCGAGTCAATATTGAAGTACGCATCGAGCTTCGCGTACTCCGGCTTTTGATTTTCAAAGCTGCCGAAATGTTGCTGCACGTACGCGAGCGAACCGAGCAGGCCCTCTTCCTCTCCGCTCCACAGCGCGACTCGAATCGTGCGCCGAGGCTTCACGTGCAACGCCGCCAGAATCCGCACAGCCTCCAGCATCATCGACGACCCGATGCCGTTGTCCGTCGCGCCCGTCGCGTCGTGCCATGAATCGTAGTGCCCGCCGAGCATCACGATTTCATCCTTTTTGTCGCTGCCCGGAATTTCTCCAATGGCGTTGTAAGCCGTGGTGCCTTCGGGATACTCCTTGTTCTGAATGTTGATACGCAGAGTCACCGCCGAACCGTCGTCCGTAATCCGTGAAATCCGTCCGTAATCCTCATTCCGCATTACCAGCGTTGGAACGGCTCTCGTCGAGTCATACGTTCCATTCTGCTGCGCGATGATTACTCCGTGCGCTCGTCCGGCGTCATTCACGCGCACGAGCGCGCCGTTATCCACGAGAAACTGGTCCACCTGCCGCGAAACTTCCGCACGCGTCAGCTGCCCTTCCGGGAGCTTTGGCTGCTCCGGAAAATTCGGACGAGGATTCTTGGGATCGAATCGTGTCTTCCATTCATCCTCCGTCCGCCGCATCGGCGCGGGATGCATGTCCTCCGCGACCTCTCTGTGCTTTCCGACGAACACAATTGCTCTGTGCACTTTGTCTTTCACGGAATTCAAATACGCATCAAGCTCGGCCTGCGTTGGCTGCTTCGGCTCGGCCGGCTTCGCTGCTTCCGGCATCGGAGGCGCTGCCCACTTCGGTTCTGGTGGTGGTGGTGTTCCGGTTCCAAAAAAGTTGAATCCACCGCCCGTCGGAGGAGCCAATCCCGGCGGATCGATCAATACCACTTGCGCCGTCACCACTCCGTTTGTGCTCGGAGTCCAAGCCAGTGGCTTCACCATGAGCTGCCCGTGGAACGGCGCAACTGCGTCCACCACCAGTTCAATGTTTTCCCACCCGGACACCGGCGCGGACGCGCTCGGAGGCTGGAAGGTCCATGGCTCCAGGTGAGTATTCACCAGCCCCCACGATGCCATCGTTTTCACCGCCCAGTCATCCGCCGCTTTCAAATTCGGCGTCCCCGTCAGGCGGGGACCGTGCACGTCCGCCACCTCGTGAATAATCCACATGATCTTTGAGTTGTTAGTCTCTTCTGTCTTGATCTGCGCGTACACTTCGGAAACTCCCGGAGCCTGCGCCGCCATCGGCAACGCCCCCAGCAACATCAACCCGACCAAGCACGCCAGCACTTTCACCGGAGTTCCTCCTCGAAACCACACGAAACTCGCCGCAATTTGTTTCTCGCTTTCGCGTCCGCCCGCCAATATACGCCTCGCCCGCTGTTCCGTGCAATTCGCGCGCTATGGAATTCCGGCGGAGTTCGAGTATGATAGGGGCTGTTGTCCCCGCGCTTAAGGCCGGAAAAGGGCCTCTCATGAGTCACCGGTTCACCATAGGTGTCGAAGAAGAGTTTCAAATCGTTGACCCTGCCACGGGAGAACTGCGCTCCCACGTCAGCGAGTTGGTGGCGGCGACTTCCTCGGGGCTCGGCGAACAGGTAAAGCCGGAAATGCACCAGTCCATCGTGGAAATCGGCACGAAAATCTGCGAGAGCGTCGACGAGCTGGCCATCGATATGCGCCGAACACGCGGCGAACTTGTGAGCGCGGCCGAAAGAGTGGGCCTGCAAGTCGCCGCGGCCGGCACGCACCCTTTTTCGAGCTGGATCGATCAAGTTATCTCCCCGGGCGACCGCTACAAGAACATCGTCGAAGAGCTGCAACAATTGGCTCGCTCGCTTTTGATCTTCGGTATGCACGTGCACGTAGCCGTGCCTGATCGCACCACCATGATCGACCTGATGAACATGGCGCGCTATTTTCTGCCGCACCTTCTAGCGCTCTCGACCAGCTCGCCATTCTGGATGGGCCGCGACACCGGGCTGAAATCGTTTCGCACCACGGTGTTCCGGCGCTTTCCGCGCACGGGAATCCCGGACCATTTCAGCTCGTGGAGCGAGTACGAGGACTACGTCAACCTGCTCGTGCGACTGCACTGCATCGATAACGCAAAAAAAATATGGTGGGACGTGCGGCCGCACCCGACGTTCGGCACGCTCGAGTTCCGCGTCTTCGATGTGGCCACGCGCGTGGACGAAGCTATCGCCATCGCGGCGCTGACGCAGGCGGTTGTGGTCAAGTTGCATCGCCTTTACGTTCGCAACATGAGCTATCGCATGTATCCTCGCGTGCTGATCGAGGAAAATAAGTGGCGGGCGGCGCGCTGGGGCGTGGAAGGCAAGCTCATCGATTTCGGCAAGCAGTCAGAAGTGCCCATGCAGGAGTTGGGCCAGGAGCTGCTCGAGTTCGTTGATGATGTGGCGGGTGATCTGGGCAGTAGGCCGGCGCTCGAACCCATTCAGAGAATTCTGCGCGAAGGGACTAGCGCCGAACGCCAATTGCGCGTGTACAAAGAAACTGGAGATTTGAAGGCCGTCGTCCGGCATATTGTGGAGGAGACGCGCGCGGGCCTCTCGCAGCACGCGTCTTCCGCCCAATAAGCCTCGTAATAAGCGCGATTCGCTTTGAGAGGAACCGACATGATGAAAATTGGACTTCTTTGCGGCCGCGAGTACAGCTTTCCTCCGGCGTTCTTGCAGAAAGTGAATGAGCTCGGAAAGCCGGACGATATTACGGCCGAGTTCGTCCACCTGCGCGGGACACGCATGGGAGAGCCCGCGGAGTACCGCGTAATCGTGGACCGCATTTCGCACGAAGTGGATTATTATCGTGGCTACCTGAAACATGCCGTGCTGCAAGGCACCTACGTAATCAACAATCCATTCTGGTGGACCGCCGACGACAAGTTTTTCAATTATTCCGTGGCTGCGAAACTCGGCCTGGCCATTCCCAAGACAATTCTTTTGCCGCAGAAATCGTATCCGTCGGATGTGGATATCAATTCCGAATCGCTGCGCAATCTCGAATATCCGATCGATTGGGACGCGCTGCTCGATACCGTGGGACGCCCCGCGATCCTGAAACCCTATTCCGGCGGAGGATGGAAGCACGTTTACAAAGTCAACAACCGTGAAGAGCTTATCGCCGCCTACGACGGCACCGGACCGTATTGCATGACGCTCCAGGAGTTCATCGACTTCGACAAGTACGTTCGCTGCTTCACCTTCGGCAAAGTGGATATTATGCCGGTGGCATACGATCCCAAGGAGCGGCGCTATCTCGTCGAGCACGATTATCTTTCGCCGGAGCTGGGCGCGCAGGTCGTCCGCGACGCGCAGACCATCAATCAAGCGCTCGGCTACGAAATGAACACCATCGAGTTCGCCGTCAAGCAGGGCGTTCCTTACGCCATTGATTTTCTCAATCCAGCCCCGGATTTCGAACGTGACCGCATCACGCCGTTTTACTTTGACCACGTGGTGGATCGCATGGCGCGGCTCGTGATCGATCGCGCCCTGCACGGGACTCCGGCAAATTCCTGGCCGCGCTGGGAAGAGATGCTGGGACTGGGTGGTCCCGCTGGTTTCACCGGCTCGCCGCAAAAAGGCCGCGCGGGAGCCAAGAGCGCGTGAGCGGTTCGGCTCGAGCTTCGCACACGCCCGAATCACCCTCGAACGTGTGGCACGCTCTGCTGCGGCCGGATGTGGAGCTTGCGCCGGCGTTCTGGGATGAGCTGAACGCCCGCATGCGCGCGGAAAAGCTGACGTTCGGCGACCGCGTGCATTGCCCGTTCCTTCGTCCATTTTTTCTGACGGCGCAGGACGAGCAAAGAGTTCGCGAAGTCGCGGAACTCATCGCCGCGCTAGGCGAGCGCGTGGTAAAGCAGGCGCTGGCGGATCCCGCGCTTCTCGCGCAAGTAGCTCTCACCCCCGAAGAAGAGCGTCTGGTGCGCATTTCTCCGCGCTATGGCACCTCCAGCACGGCGTCGCGGCTCGACGCGTTTCTTCTGCCCGACTCCCTGCAATTCGCCGAATACAACGCCGAATCGCCCGCCGGCCCTGCTTACGCCGAAACGCTGGCGGACGTTTTCGAAACCCTCCCCGTGATGGAACGATTCAGAGAACGCTACACGGTTCGCAAGTTTCCTCTGATGAAGCAACTGCTTGCGGCGCTGCTCGAAAGCTATCGCGAATGGGGCGGCACGGCTTCTCCGCCGGTAATCGCGATTGTGGACTGGCGCGAAGTGCCCACGTGGAGCGAGTTTGAGATTTTGCAGTCGCGCTTCGAGAAGGCGGGAGTCCCCACGATCGTTTGCGCGCCGCAAGATCTCGTATTCGACAGCGAGAAACTCTCGGCGCATGGCCGGCGCATTGACCTGGTTTACCGGCGTGTCCTGATCAATGACATTGTCGCGCACCCCTCGGAATGCAATGCGCTGGTGCAAGCGTACAAGTCGGGCGCGGTGTGCGTGGCCAACGCTCTGACTTGCAAAATTCCGCACAAGAAGGCGTTCTTCGCCGTGCTCACCGACGAACGAAACGCCCCGCTCTTCAGCGCGCGCGAGCTGTCCGTGATCCGCAAGCACATCCCCTGGACGCGCCTGCTGGCCGACGCCGAGACGACGCGAGACGGCGAATCATTTGGCCTCCTCGAACACGTCCGCCGGCGCCGAAATGATTTCGTGCTGAAGCCGAACGACGAGTACGGCGGCACAGGCGTCACGCTTGGCTGGGAAAATGACCAGCATCAGTGGGATGCTGCGCTCGATCAAGCCCTTGCCGATCGCGCCCGCGCGTGGGTCGTTCAGGAACGCATCGCGGTCCGCCGCGAAATTTTCCCCATGCAGACTGCGAACGGCATCGAGATGCGCGACATGCTCGTCGATTTCGCGCCGTATCTGTTCCGCGGGAAAATGGCGGGCTGCCTCACGCGCTTGAGTTCCACCGGCCTCGCCAACGTGACCTCCGGCGGCGGCCAGGTGCCTTCCTTCGTCGTCGATCCCCGCGATTGAAGATTTGTGTTCCTCATTGCACGTTCTCCGTAGCAAAAAAGCGCCCGCAAAATTACAATATCTGGATGACTTTTGGACCCGCAAGACCTGAGCTGGTTCCCGGCGCGCGCAACGCCGTGGAAAATTGCTTGGCCATTAAAGCTGGTGAGCGCGTGACCCTCATTGCCGACCGCGCCAGCGCGGTGGTGGCTGCGAGCCTGGCCGATGCGCTCGAGAAAAGCCACGCCATCTGCGAGCCGTTTCTTCTCGAAGATCTGGCACCGCGTCCATTGGCCAGGGCTCCGCAAGCCGTGCTCGATTCGTTGGGACGCGCCGACGCTGGAATTTTGTGCATGCAACCGCAGCAAGGCGAACTCGCCGCGCGCAAAGACATTGTCGGCGTGGTCGAGCGGCGCCACATTCGCTACGCCCACATGGTCGGCGTCACGCCGGAAATCATGCAGCAGGGCATGCGCGCCGATTACACCATGGTGGACCGCCTCAGCGAGCGCCTGCTGCAGCGCATGCATTCGGCGCGCTCGCTTACGGTGCGCACGGAAGCCGGCACGTCGCTTGTCGCCAGCTTCGACGCCGCGCTCGACTGGGTAAAGACGAGCGGGCTCATCAGCCGCCGCTACTGGTCAAATCTTCCAGCCGGGGAAGTTTTTACTACGCCGGCCAAAGTGGACGGGACGTTCGTCTGCGACGGCACCGCCGGCGATCATTTCTGCGGGAAATACGGCGATTTGCAGGAGACGCCGCTCTCGCTCGAGATTCGCGGAGGCCGCCTCGTCGCCGCGAAATGCGCGCGCAAAGATCTTGAGGAAGAATTCTGGAGCTATTGCCACACGGACGAAAATAGCGACCGCGTCGGCGAGCTGGCTTTCGGCACGAACCTCAGCTTATCGGACATGATCGGCGTTTTGCTGCAGGACGAAAAACTTCCGGGCGTGCATCTCGCGTTCGGCGATCCCTACGGCAGCCAAACGCATGCGGCATGGAGCTCGCGCACGCATGTGGACGTCCTCGCCCGCCATTGCAATGTGTGGATTGACGACGAACAGGTCATCGAAAAGGGCCGCTACCTTCTCGATCGCCTCGGCCTCGCCTGAGCGCAGCAGCAGTTCAGAATAACCGCGTGATGTACTCCCACATCTGATGCTTCCAATAGGGCCAGTCGTGCCCGCCCTGGGGTCCCCAATCGTCTAGGTGATGCGCAATCCCCTTGCTCGAAAGAATGTGCGACAAGCGATAGGACGGCCCGCTGTTTTCCCACGGCCCGTTGCCGGTTGCGATGTGAATGTCGCACTGCGCCAACTGCCCGAGCACGTTCGGGTCGGACAGGTTCGCCAGGTAATCCACGGGGTTGTTGAAGTAGGTGTTGTCGTCGTACATCCCACTCATAAAATTCCTGATGTCGTAAACGCCGGAAAGCGCGAAGCAGCGCCGTACCACGTCCGGATGCTTGAAGAGCGTGTTGGCCGCGTGATACGCGCCAAACGATGCGCCCATGGTTGAAATCGCGACGTCGTGCGATTTGCAACTGTCGTGAATGAACGGCACTACTTCGTTGCGCACGTAAGCGTCGAATTGCGATTGCACCCAGCTGCGATGAAAGGGATGCGCGCCCTTGTTGTAAAACCCGGCGGAATTCACGGAGTTGATGCTGAAAAATTTCACGCGCCCCGCATCGATTAAGGGCGCGAGGCTGCCGATCAGGCTCTGTCCCTCCAGTTCGTTTTCATCTCCAGCGCTGGTGGGAAATCCGAGCAGCGGAGGCCCCCAGTGCCCGTAAACGATCACTCCCATATCCAGGCCAAGCCGTTGCGAGTACCACCGGTGATATTCCCGCTTCATATCGCTCCTGGGGCTGCGGTCCCGAAAATCTTCCGTGGAAATAAGTGCGCGATATTATACGGTGTTTAGGAGCGCGGAAAACTGGAAACTGTGCGCGGCTGAATTTACGTGTCTGGTATCCTGGTGGAGACGCGCAACGGGCTCTGCAGCCGAGCTAGCTTGCGTGTGATTTCCGGGGATTTCACGGCATAATATTCCGCTTGACCATGGAGGTTCCAGGATTTGTGCTTGCTCACGAGACGGAAACAGCAGTGAACGCAGCAGCCCCCGGCCAATTACGCAAGCACGAGAAGTATCGTTCGCGCTTTCTGCCCGGCAAACGAGACCTGATCGTCTATCTGCCTGGCGAGTACGAACGAAATACGCAAGCGCGTTTCCCCGTCCTTTATCTGCAAGACGGCCAGAATCTGTTCGACGGCGCCACCTCGTTCATTCCCGGCATGGATTGGCACGTGCGTGAAACGGCCGACGGCCTGATCGCTCAGGGCGCCATCCGGCCGCTCATAATCGTCGGCATCTACAACACGGGCAAGCGCCGCCTGGCGGAATACACGCCGTCGCGCGATAAAAGGCTGGGCGGAGGCAAAGCGGATCGCTACGGCCGCATGCTCCTCGAGGAAATCAAGCCGTTCATCGAGGCCGAGTATCGAACCATCGGTGGCCCCGCAAATACCGGCCTGGGTGGCTCGTCGCTCGGGGGCCTCTTGACCATTTATCTCGGCCTTCGCTTCCCGCACGTTTTCGGCAAACTCGCCGTGCTTTCTCCCTCCGTGTGGTGGAACCGCGGCTGGATTCTGAATTTCGCCTCCAAAACTCCCGCGCAAGCCCATCCACGCATCTGGCTCGATACCGGAACAAACGAAGGCGGCCGCAGCGTGGAGAATGTGGTGAAGCTGCGCGAGGTTCTTGCGCGGCAAGGCTGGCAGGAAGGCCGCGACTTGCACTTCGAAGAAATCCAGGGCGGCCAACACAACGAAGCGGCCTGGGCCCAGCGCGTCGGGCCGTTCTTGCAATTCCTCTTTCCCGCCGGTGAGACCGCAGTATAATCCCGGTTCTCTGGCCGGGCTGTGAAGTCCGGTTCTCTCAGGAAGCATTCGAGGTCACTCCGTGTCTGAAGCGCGGCCCATGACCATTCTCTGCATCAGCTCCTACGAAAAAGGGCAGGAATTCCTGCGCTCCTGCAAGGAACAGGGTTGCCGTGTACTGCTCCTCACGCTCGAAAAGCTTCGCCACGCCAACTGGCCGGGCGATTCCATCGACGAAATGTTTTACATGCCGGAAGATCTGCCCACGCCGGACATCATCCGCGCGGTGAGCTTCATGGCTCGCTCGCAGCCCGTGGATCGCATCGTGGCTCTCGACGAATTCGACATGGAAAACGCCGCGGCGCTCCGCGAACACCTGCGCATTCCCGGCATGGGCCTCACCACCATGCGCTATTTCCGCGACAAGCTGGCCATGCGCGGCCGCGCGAAAGAATCAGGCATTCCCGTGCCGGATTTTATTCACGTGCTCAATTACGAGAGCATGAAAGAGTTCATGGCCTCCGTAAATCCGCCCTGGCTCTTGAAGCCGCGCTCGCAGGCCTCCGGCATCGGTATGAAAAAAATCCAGGAGCCTTCCGAGCTTTGGCCCTGGCTCGATCAGTTGGGCGACCAGCAGTCCTTTTTTCTGCTGGAGAAATTCGTGCCCGGCGACGTCTTTCACGTGGACAGCATCGTCACCGAACGCAAAGTGGTGTTTGCCGACGCGCACGCCTATGGCGCGCCTCCTCTCGACGTTTCCCACCAGGGTGGCATTTTCACCACGCGCACCCTCGCGAGGAACTCCCCCGAAGCCAAAGCGCTGCACAAAATTAATCGCGAATTGATCGAAGCGCTGGGATTCGTGCGCGGCGTCACGCATGCGGAATTTCTGCGCGCGCACGAAGACGGCAAACTTTATTTTATCGAGATCGCCGCGCGCGTCGGCGGCGCGTACATTGCGGACATGATCGAAGCAGCCACCGGAATCAATCTCTGGCGGGAGTGGGCGCGCATTGAAGTGCGCGGCGGGAAGGAGCCCTACGTGCTGCCCAAGCTCCGGCGCGACTATGCGGGCGTGGCCGTTTCACTGGCGCGGCAGGAGAATCCGGACACTTCTGGGTACAACGATCCTGAAATCGTGTTGCGCATCCCGAAGCATCACCACGCGGGGTTCGTCCTGCAATCACCAAAGCCGCAACGAATTTCCGAGCTGCTCGATTCCTACACGGAGCGATTTCGCCAGGATTTTTACGCCACCCAGCCTGTCCCCGAGAAGCCGAGCGCGTAAGCCAGCCGTGGGGTGTGCGGGCGTGCGGGACAGCCTTTAGAAACAGAAAGCCCGCCTTGCGGCGGGCTTCCAAGGGGAGAAAGCCCCACGGCCAATGCGCGGTAGGCCATAGAACCTGTCCTCAAGCGCAGTCTAGTGGAGGGCCGAATTTCAGTCAAGCGGGAAAGCCAAATTTTGTCCGCAGTGTAAGTTATTTATTTACAATTATTTAGGGTGAGATTCCACCATCTCGATCGCTCTCGCTTGAAAAGTACTACTTCTGAGGTGTACGGTCGATGCCATAGAAGTCCTCTGCATTGATAGGTTTACTCCCGAGGCCAAGTTGCAGCACTTGCAAGCGACTGCTGCGATCGAAGACCTTGTCGGGGAAAAATCGCTTCACCACGATACGCAAGCCGCCGAACGCGATGCCCGAAATCAGTGCAAACACGCAGATAATCCCGGTGCCTGTGATGATTCCTACAATCATCGCAGCGATGGGCGGTTCCGTAAATTGAAACGTGGGCGCGTCCCAGGTGACTTCTGATCCGGGCACTATTTGCTCGAGCAAAATATCCGCTTCGGCACGATCGGCAGCGCCGGAAACAATCGTAAGGAGCGTAAGCGACCGCTTGGCGTACAAGTTTCCGGTATTGGCTCCCGGTTCTTTGTTCACATTCAGGCGTTGCTCTATGGCCTTGAGCCTCGAGGTTGCGATCTCAGGGGTAGGGAAGTCCGCGACAAGCAGGGTCACTTGATGACCGCGCAATTCATAAGACGCGAGCTCGGCCTCGGCTCCCTGAGAGAATCCCAGCCAATCGTCGGAAGCGACCGGCAGAAAATAATTCAGCGTCTCCGGGCCGAGAATGTAGTGGTCCGTGCGCTCGTTAAGCCCCGCCGCCGGAAAGCGCTCGCTTAAGGTCGGCAGCGGCCCCAGATAGGCACGAGGAGTGACTGCCGCGACAAGCGCGTTCAAATCCTTCGCGTCGTCCGGCACTGCGATGCCCTGAACGTCGAGCACGAAATTGCCGACAAGAACGAGGGCGCGTTCGCTCGACATGGAGGAATGGTCCGTGAAGCCGGCGCGCGGCATGTCCGGCGTGCGCAGGTAGGAATACTCGCCGTACGCACCGCTCGGATCTTTCATGCGATAAAGTTGAATCTGAAGGGTGCGGCTGCCCTGCGTGTAAGTCCCCCACTCGCCGGAGACAAAGCCGTATTCTCGTGCCGCGGCGACAGCGTGGCCAGCCAATGCAGCTGCGCGTTGGTCCGGCGAGATGTTTGGCTGGGGCGCGAAGCCTCCGCGCGTCGTTGCGGTCCAGCCGCCGAACGAACTCGGCAGCACGCTCTGCGCGAAGGCAGAACTAGCGGACAAAACTAGAAGTGCTGAGAGCAATAAAATAGAGCGTCGCATAGTCCCTGAATTAGATGCTCGAATTCTACTTTGGGTTCCCGTCTGACGCTACTGTTGTGGCGGCCACCGCTCCTGCTCCGACTGCTTGCGTGGGTGCGCCGGGGATTGTTCCGGGGTGATTGTCGGAGACGAGCTTCGATTTGTCGTAGGTGAGGCTATTGAGGTTGTCGAGATAAGCTGCGATGCCGCGATAGAGCCCGTCAGCCACGCGCTGGCGCTGGTCGGGCTTGCGCAAAAGCTTCTCGTCGCTGGGGTTGCTGATAAACGAGATTTCCGAAAGGATCGATGGCATATTCGCGCCGATCAGCACGATGAACGGGGCTTTCTTTACGCCGCGATTCCTTTCGTTCTGGCTCACGCTCTGCATACGATGTGCCAGCGAATCCTGCACGTCGCTCGCCAGTTCCTTGGATTCCTCGATCTTTTCGTTGCGCGCGATTTTCTTCACCAGGTCCTGCAAGTCGTGCAGGCCTTCCTGCGAAAGCGCGTTTTCGCGAGTGGCCACTTCGAGCGATTCCTGCGAGGTGGCGAAATTCAAGTAATACGTTTCGATCCCGCGCGCGTCATGATCGTGGCTCGAGTTCGCGTGAATGGAGATGAAGAGATCGGCTTTGGCCTCGTTGGCGATGGACGTGCGCTGCTCGAGCGGAATGAAGGTGTCGTCCTTGCGCGTATAAACCACGTCAGCGCCCGGAAGTTTTTGCTCGATCAGTTGGCCCAGACGTAGCGCGACGTCGAGGCAGAGATCTTTTTCCATCAAGCCGTGCGGCCCAATCGTTCCAGTGTCGTGCCCGCCGTGGCCTGGATCAATTACGATGCGGCTGATTTTCAGGCCCAGTGCGCGTGTGAGAGAGCGTTGCCCGTCGCGCGTCGGCTTTGGCTCGGTCGGAGCTTTGAGCGCGGCGCTTGCGGCGCCCGATTTCGTTCTCGCTAGTGAGCTGTTCGTCGGCGCCGGGGCTGGTTTCGCCGCCGTCTTGGAAGCTGACGGCTGCTTATCTGCTCCGGATGGTTGCGCGCCGGCGGTGTTTTCGGCCGTCTTCGCCGTGGGCTTTTCCGGCGCCGCTGCAAGAACAGTGGTTGTGAGCGGGATAGCCGGGTTTGTACCAGCAGCCGCGGTTTGAGCTGTGTTCACCGGCTTGCTGTGAACTTCGATCACAAGCCGGTAAGGATTGGAAACGAGATAAGCCGAATAATCGCGCGCGCCGTCAACGTCCATAACCAGCCGGACGACCCCTGCCTTGTTCTGCGCCAGGCGCACGGATTTCAGAAGCCCGTTTTCGATCGTGATTGTTTTCTGGGCTAGCGCGGGCGTGAGATTCGCTTTGTGCAGATCGAAAAAGATGCGATCGGGTGCGGCGATGCGCGATACGTTGTATTGAATCGTGTCATCGATCGTGACGACGATGCGCGTTGAATCCGCCGAGTTCCAGGTGCGAATGTCGGTCACGCGTGGGATGCCCTTGGTGCTCTCGCGCGGCTGAACGACTTGCCCTTTTATTTCCGGCGCCGCAAACTTCACTTCCTTTTCCGCCTTCTCCGCTTTGGCCTTTTCGCGCGACGCTGAAATTTCCGCCAGCGCCTGGCGCGCGTCGTCGGCCTTATCCGATTTCGGGAAGCGCTTCAAAAATTCCTTGAAGGTGACTTCCGCAACTTCGTCATGGCCCAGGTCGTTTTTTTCGATCTGAGCGATGGAAAAAATGGCCTCGGAGCGGTAGCGGCTTTCGGGATATTGCTTCAAAAGAAAGTTATAGGTATCGATGGCGGACTGAAAATATTTCTCGTCGAATTGCCGCGCCATTTGCTGGTACATCTCGGCTTCGGCGATGAGCGCGGGCGTCACTTCCTGCGACTGCGTCGAAATCAAATAAACTTTGTGATAAGCGGTGATGGCTTGCTTGTATGCGGCGAGGGTGCGCTCGCGCTCCGGACGCTCTTCCAGGGCGGTGCGTATTTTGACGGCGCGTTCGAATTGCTCGCGCGCATCTGCTTTCCTATCAGTGCGGGGCGTCGCGGCAAGGGACACAATTACCGCAGCCGCTATCAGAAAAAACTTCGTCGACCTATGGATTCTGGCGGAAAGCACTTGCGTCATTCATTCGTGAAAACTAAGCGGCCTTTCGAGTCAATTTCTCTTCGCACGGGAGCTCTTGGCGCGCTCCAGAGCGATTCGTTGCGACCCGACCCCGGCCGGAAGTACTCATGTTTCACTTTTTCGACGTACTGTTGTGTTTCGCGATAGGCAGGAACGCCTCCGCTTAGATCCACGGCATGCTCGCCGGCGTTGTATGCCGCCAGCGTCAGCGAAAGATTGCCGTTGTAACGATCCATCAGCGACTTCAAGTAAGTTGTCCCGCCTTCCACGTTTTGCGCTGCATCGAAGGGATTGCCGACGCCGAAACGCTGCGCCGTTCCCGGAATCAACTGCATCAGGCCCACGGCTCCTTTGCGGGAGACCGCTTGCGGATTCCACCCCGATTCCGTGCTGATCACCGCTTTCACCAGCGCAGGATCCAACTGATGCCGCGCGGCTGCGTCCCGAACAATCCGATCGAGCCGCTGGTCAGTCAATCGAGTCGAGATGACTGATGATTCTGACGACTCCGTCGCATAATGCGACACATTCGCAGAGGGCGGAGTCGCAGGACTAATAGTACTCCCGTGGCGCCGCGACGGGGAATCCCCATTCACGAACACCACTTTGCCGTGCTCGTCGTAGCTTGTGGTGATCTGCGCGCGCGACGGCGAAGGCAGCGTGAAGAAAGCCACCACCACCAGAACCGCGATCGCAATGCAGTTTCGATTCATCTTGTCCTAACCGCCCGGCGAACATCGGCCGACACAACTTTGGGAAGGCAGAGCGCCTTGCCCCCGCCTCGAGCGAATAACGCGACAATGCCAGGGACAACTACGCGCGGAGAAAGCAGGCTTTCCCGGCGTAAAGTTCTGGCGTCACGGGAATTATAACAACCGCTCCAGGAGGGGGTAAACATTACCAATGGCCTTTTCTATGCCGGATGTGTCTTTTCCGCCAGCCTCGGCCATGTCGGGCCTGCCGCCCCCGGTACCGCCTACGAGTTTCGCCAATTCCTGGACGATTTTCCCGGCATGGAGTTTCGAGGTGAGGTCCTTCGTAACTGCCGTGATTAGAGCAACTTTGCCGTCGTCGGCGCTGGCCAGGACGATCACTCCAGAGCCCAATTTTTGGCGCAGGGAATCGGTAAGCTGGCGAAGGGATTCGCGGTCAAAACCGTCCACTTTGGCGGCAAGAAAGCGAACGTCCTTGACGGTGCGGGTTTCTGCCAAGAGGGAATCGGCAATCGAGCCGGCGGCCTTGCGTTTCAGGCCGTCGAGCTGCTTTTCGAGCTGCTTGGTGGACTCGAACTGGCGTTCGAGAGCGGCGATGACGTCGTCCTCGGGGACGTTCAACAGCCCGGCGGCAGCGCGTAGAGTCGAAAGCGCCTTCTGGTATTCGGCGAGCGCGCGGTCGCCGGAAATCGCCTCGATGCGGCGAACGCCCGCGGCGGTGGATTCTTCGCGAAGAATCTTGAAGACGCCGATCTCGCCGGTGCGATGCACGTGCGTGCCGCCGCAGAGTTCCTTGCTGTAAAAGCCGCGGGCGGCGGCCGCGTCGGGAATTGTGACGACGCGCACGTTTGCTTCCGGGTACTTGTCGCCGAAGAACGCGAGCGCGCCGGAAGCGAGCGCGTCATCGATATTCATGATGTCCGTTTGCATTTCGAGATTTTTCAGGATTTCTGCGTTCACCTGCTGCTCGATTTCGGTGAGCTCGACTGCGTCCACGGCGGCGAAGTGAGAGAAATCGAAGCGCAGGTGATCGGGCGCGACGAGCGAGCCGGCCTGTTTCACGTGCGTGCCTAGAATGTTGCGCAGCGCGGCATGCATCAGGTGCGTCGCGGTGTGGTTGCGCATGTTGCGCGCGCGGCGGACGGCATCGGCAACGGTGGACACTCGGTCGCCCACCCGCAAATCCTCTTTTGCCACGATGCGATGCGCGATGATGCCGCTGACCGGATAATACGCGCCGCGAACTTCGGCGACTTCGAGCGATTCGGAATTATCGAAGAGGCCGCCGATGTCGGCGACCTGGCCTCCCGACTCGGAATAGATGGAGGTGCGATCGAGAACGACTTCCGCTTGTTCGCCCTTCTTGATTTCGTTCACCTGGCCTTGCTTGGTGACGATGGCTTCGATGCGGCAATCGCGCGTGTCGGTACCGAAGTAGAAGTCAGGTTCGGTCTTGAATGTTTGCGCGAGCTTCGAGTACACCGGATTGGCGGCGTCTTTGTGCACGCCCTTCCAGGAGGCGCGCGCACGCGTGCGCTGCTCCTCCATGGCCCGCTCGAATTCGACTTTATTGAATTTGACACCGGCATCACGACACGCGTCTTCGATGAAGTCGAGCGGCAAGCCGTAGGTGTCGTACAACATGAAGGCCTGCTCACCACTCAGCGGAAGTAGCCCGGCCGGCTGCGTCTGCTTTTCCGTGGGGCGCGTGACGTGCTTGATCATTTCTTCGAGTTTCTTGAGGCCCACGTTCACGGTTCGCGTGAAACGGTATTCCTCTTCGTCGAGAATACGAGTGATGCGCATCGCATGCTCTTCGAGTTCGGGGTAAGCGTCATTCATTTCCTCGCGGACGGCAACTGACATGACCGACAAGAACGGCATGGGAGCGTTCAAATCATTCGCATGCACCAACGCGCGGCGGATAATTTTTCGCAGGACGTAGCCGCGACCTTCATTCGAGGGAACTACTCCGTCGGCAATCAAAAACGTGGCGGCGCGGGAGTGGTCGGCGATGATGCGCAGGGATGGCTGAATCTCCGGGTTATTCTGATCTACGCTTGCAAGCTTTGCAGCTTCACGAATTAACGGTTGAAACAAATCGGTGTCGTAGTTGCTGATTACGCCCTCGAGGACGGCGGTGGTGCGATCGAGGCCCATGCCGGTATCGACGGATGGTTTGGGCAAGGGATTGAGTTTGCCGCTGGCGTCGCGATTGAACTGCATGAAGACGAGATTCCAAATTTCGACGTAGCGGCCGCAATCGCACGGGAATTTGCAGTCAGCGTGGCCCTCATCGGACGCGGCGGGGCCCATGTCGTAGAAAATTTCGCTGCACGGGCCGCAGGGGCCGGTATCGCCCATGGCCCAGAAATTTTCCTTGAGACCGGGAATTTCGACCACGCGATCTTTGGGCGCGCCAATGTCTATCCAGAGGCCCGCGGCCTCGTGGTCGGGTGGAAGTTTTTGCCCGGAGACTTCGGCCCCGCCAAAAACCGTAAAATAAAGCTTTTCGAGTGGCAGGGCGTACCAATCCGGGGAAGTGATCAGTTCCCAGGCGTAGGCGACGGCGTCCTTTTTGAAATAATCGCCGAAGGAAAAATTGCCGAGCATCTCGAAAAACGTGTGATGGCGATTGGTGAAGCCGACGTTTTCGAGGTCGTTGTGTTTCCCGCCGGCACGCACGCATTTCTGGCAGGTGGTGGCGCGATTGTAATCGCGCTTCTCGAGACCGAGGAAGACATCCTTGAACTGGTTCATGCCCGCGTTGGTGAAGAGCAGCGTGGGATCGTTGGTTGGGACGAGCGAAGAGCTGCGCACCACGCGGTGGCCGCGGTCGGCGAAAAATTTCAGGAATGTTTTGCGGACTTCGTTGCCCGTCCAGCCGGTGCGAGTCAAGGACGCCCTCAGTGGAAGCGAATCATTATCGCAGACGAGTCCGGGGGCCGCAACGCGTAGAGGCGACGACGGAAGGCTGGCGATTTTTGGCCGATGAGACGGCGAACGGCAGAGTCTGGAAATTTGGCGATTAGAACGGGTCGCGGTCGTTTGTTTTCTGTGAGTTAGGTGTAGTTCTATTCCACGCGTTTGGCGATTAGAAAAAGGCGGTGTGGCGAGTGGCGAGTGCGTTTCGGCTGTTCGCCGAGCCGCGCGCGCGTTCATTTGGCGCCTACCCGCATTCGGCAGCCATCGTACTGTGTAAACGCTATCATCATCGTTTACCATTATATCGTCACAGTCAAATCGCGTTTTGTGTGGACGCGAACCGGGTAGAATCCGCAGGCGAGTTTGCAGCGAGGTATCGTCGATGAAAGGTGCGTTCCTGAGTGCGCCGCAGGCGATTGCGAAGTCGCCGCTCACGATTGGAGAAGTGGCGAAGCCCGAGCCGAAGCCGGGGCAAGTGCTGTTGCGCGTCCGAGCATGCGGAGTTTGCAGGACTGATTTACATATCGTGGAAGGCGAGCTGCCGCAGATTCTGCCGAAAGTGATTCCGGGACACCAGATTGTGGGAGATGTGGTGGAAGGAGGATCGGCGGAACTCCCGGTTGGGTCGCGCGTGGGAGTTTCGTGGATCGGCGGCACGGACGGAAGCTGCTGGTTCTGCGAGCACGGGATGGAAAATATTTGCGACCATCCAACATTTACCGGCTATTCGGTGAACGGCGGATATGCGGAATATGCGGTTGCGCGCCTGGATTTTGTTTTTCCGCTTCCATCGAATTTGGATAATTTACATGCGGCGCCACTTCTGTGCGCGGGGATTATCGGGTTTCGGAGTTTGCGTGTAGCGGGAGTTGAACATGGAGAGCGGGTCGGATTGTTCGGTTTCGGGTCGTCTGCGAGTTTGGCGATAGCCGTGTTGCAGGCGTGGGGCTGCTCCGTCTATGTGTCCAGTCGCGGAGCCTCGCATCGCGCGCTGGCGACTTCGCTGGGCGCCACTTGGGTTGGAGGAGAGGCGGACAAGCCACCCGTGGAACTGGATCGCGCGGTGACATTTGCGCCGAGTGGAGACGTTGTGATCAGCGCGCTGAAGAGTTTGCGGAAGGGCGGAGTGGTGGCGATCAATGCCATCCACCTGGACCGAATTCCTGAATTCGATTACGACAAACTGCTGTGGGGAGAACGCCAAATTCGCAGCGTGGCCAACATGACGCGGCAGGACGCGAGGGATTTCTTGCAACTGGCTGGCGAAATCAAATTGAGTCCCAAAGTAACTGTTTTCCAGCTGGATCGGGCCAATGAAGCGCTCGCGGCGGTGAAAAGCGATCAGATCGATGGGGCGGCAGTGATCCTCCCGTAAAAGCGCGGTTTTACTTCAATTACTTCCCCACGGGAACGGTTGACTTATCGCTTGCGAACGCGACGGGTCCTGCAAAGTTCACACGAATCGATTTCCGCACCGCGTCCTCCTGGCTTTCAACGTCCGGCGCAAGATGGCTCAGCAACAAACTCTTCACGCCACTCTCTCGCGCAGCTTCGCCGATGTTCCTGGGAGGCGTATGCAGGTCGTACAACTGCGAAGGCGAGGCCGGAGGGTCCAGCACGGCGCAATTGAAAATCAGCAGGTCCGCATTTTTCGCCAACTGCACCAGATTCGGGAGCGCGGATGCGTCCATGTCTCCGGAGAAAACGAGCACAGCGCCTTTATAGGTGATGCGGTAGGAGACCGAGGGGCAATCGCCGTGATGCGTGGCAATTTCTTCCACCACCAAACCCTTTTCGTTCACGATCGTGGTGCGCGGTGAATTCAGGCTGATGGCGAGATCGTGAACGTCGAACGTTTCGTCCGCGCCAAAGGTCTTCTGATATTCAAACGCGCCGCCGTGTCCGACTAGCAAATCCACAAATCGCGAGGTCTTGGGGAATTGCCCTGCGCCGTCCGGGCCAAAAATCCGGTAAACGATCGGGCCGTCACTGGTAAGCGCACGCGCGTTGAAGAAAGCGGCCAGGTCGCCGCTGTGGTCGATGTGCAGATGCGTCAAGAGAACGGTGTCCACGTTTTCCAGATCCAGGTTGAGTTCGCCGATTCGAAAAAACGCGCCGGGGCCTGCATCCACCAGAATCCGCGGCGTCCCATCGAGGAGCACGATGAAACTGGAGGCGGCCCTGCCGAACGGCCGCGGGCCGCCGGAACCGAGCACTACGACTTCCAGCGGTGGCGTTGTGGGATTCGCAGGCAGGGAACCCGGGAACAAAAGAACGGCGGCGATTGCAAGAGCGATGAGTGCCTTCATACAGTTCCTCCTAGGGCGCATTCGCAGCTTTGATTTCGCGGAGGTGAATCGCTTTCATGCGCGCTCAGCCGGAAAAATGAAAACGGCTTTTCCGCGAAGAGCGCCTTCGTTCACCTGGGTGAACGCTTCGACGGCGTCGTTTAAGCTAAAGCGCTTGGCGATGGGAACGGGTTTGAGCGCGCCGGATTCGAAACCGGGCGTGATCCGTTCGAGGATTGCCGCGGAAGCCTCGGTGTCATAGGCGCGGCTGTCTACACCAAAAAGGGTAAGACGATGGTGATAGAAACCCAGCAGATCGAAGCTGACGCGCCGGTCCCCGACAGAAGTGATGTTCACCTGACGTCCGAGCTGGCCGAGAGTCTTCAGGCAAGGCTCGAAAAGCGGACCGCCCACACAATCGAATACGACATTGACGCCTTTGGCTTCGGTGAATTGATGCGCACCATCGATCATGCTCTTGTAGCTATCTTTCGGGTCGGCGACGAGATCGCGATCGATTCCAAATTCCTTTTGATGCTCTGGGGAGATCGGCGCACGGTCCACTCCGATGGTTCGTCCGCCTTTCCACTTCGCGATTTGAGTGACGGCGCTTCCGACACCGCCCGCGGCGCCCGTAGCCAACACGGTTTCGCCCGATTGAAAATGTGCAGTTTCGATGAGTCCGACCCAGGCAGTGACGAAATTCACTCCCACCACGGCCGCTTCTTCGAAGCTCAGGTTTTTCGGTTTCGGGCGCACTCCGCCAATCGGAACCACCAGCAATTCGGCATGTGCGCCGTCACGAGTGAATCCGATATCGCCGCCGGTGCCCCATACTTCCGCTCCGATCATCTGGCTTGGCCCGTTGACTACAACACCGGCGAAATCACGGCCAGGCGTGCGCGGCAGCGTCGTGCCTTCCATTTTTCCCAGAACGTTCTTGGCGTCACTCGGGCTCAATGATGCGGCTCGAACACGGACGACGACTTCGCCTGGTTTGGGCTGCGGATCGGGTACGGTTTCGACCGTCAAATTATCGAAACTGCCAAATTTGTGAAATCGAAGCGTTTTCATTTTGACGAGTGGATGGCGTTTCTACGGATTCCCAACGTTTGAGATAGTTGCCGTGGTGCCGTCGAATTTGGTGAGTTGGACGGTGAAAGGCTCGTTGTAGATCCGGGCTTTGTCGCGCAGGAAGCTGAGCGCGACAGCCTCTCCGAGGAGCAGCGACGTGTCGGTATCACTGCGCCAGTGAATACCCGCATGGATTCCGTGGCCGAAGGAGACGTTGTGTCCCAACTTTGCCAGCTCTCCATTCACAGTGAGTTGGCCGGCGTCTGATCCGGTGTAGGGCACGAGCGACAGGCCGTCGTCTGTTGGCACCACGGGATTGGGGATCACAAAATTCCCGTCGAAGAAAAACTTTAGAACTGTGATGCAGGCACCGGCAACAGTGCCATGCCCGGTGGGATAGGCAGGGTGAGCCGGCGAACCTTCGGGAAATGCCTGCGAGAGCAGCCAGGTGCCATATTTGTTGAAGCTCTGCTGCAATCCCTGGGAATTCAGAATGACGTTGCTCAGGCGGACGTCGGTCTCGTTGCCTTGGCCGGACTTGATCAGGTGAACGATTCCACCGACGGCTTCGGGACGGGGACGAAGGTGCACGAACCACTTCTGGTACCAGACGGCATTGAGGGCCTTCGTAGCCACCTCTGCGAGCGTTACCGAAAAATCGGGCCCGCCGAAAGTGCCGAAGCCGTTTTGGGTTAACGAGCTCACATAAGGGTTGCCGGGGTTCGGAGGCGCGCCACCGGAGGTAAAGCTCCCGGGCGGATTTGCGTTGAAGCCGGCAAGAACCAGTAATGCCGTGAAATAGGCTTGAAAGAGCACATCGACGTGGGTAAACGCAGCCAGATCCCGGCCGTTACGCCGGTAGCGAAGTTGTGGATCAACCTGGTTGCGCTGGCCGGTGTCCACGCCATTTTGAATGTCGAGCCAGCTGGCGAAGTCGGCGCCGTAATCGATGTTCGGGAGATAGCTCACCATTTGGTGGCTCATCGGCTGGGCGCCAAACATTGTGGGCATAACGAAAAATTGGGAGATGTAGGGTCCGAGCGTTTCACCCGGGAACGCGCCGCGAAACAGCAGGTCGGGAGTGACCTGACCACCGGCGTTCCGAGGACCGAAGTAAGTTGGTTGCGCGCCCAATTCCGCTGCAGCTTGTGCGGCAAGCGCGGACGAGTCGTAATCGGTGAATGCTACATCACGAAGCAGCGAAGCCCAGTAGTGTTCCAGAAGCTCCGTGGCGTTTTGGTCGCTTGCAATGGTGGGCGGAGGAGGAACTTCAGGCTGACCGAACTGGACGTTATCGAGCGCCTCGAGATCGAAGGCCAGGCCAGCTTGCGGGCCGTTCAACGTGCGCGTGCCGCCCATGGTGATCTTTTCGAAGTCCGAAAACTTTCCGTCGGTCATTGCGGTCATGAAGGTCGCGAAGGCGCTCAGGCTGACGCGACCGAACGAGTCGTGCGGGAGCGCCTTGGTGTATGTGCCGGCCTTGTCCGCGTAGCGCGCTTGGTCGCCATTGTTGACGTTCCTCGCCGGATGAACCTGAGCGTCACGAACCGCTTCGCTCACACGCAGTTCGAATGCCTCGGCCACTCGTTGATTGGATACGCCACGCGGCAGAGCGATGCCTTCGGGATTTTGTGAAGTCGATTGGGCCGCGACCGGAATAGGGTCGGCGAGAGCGCCGACAGCCAGAGTGGCGGCAGCGCTGTAGCCGACGCGATTAAGAAAGGAGCGGCGATTGATATCCGACGCGAGTTGATTCTCAGGGCCCGCGCCGGGCTGCGGATTCGGTTTGTCGTGGTTCATGAGGTTCGTCCTCCTGCGGCTCATGTGAAGAACTCGACCACTGATTCGTATCTCGCGCTCAGCGCGCAGCGTTCCCACAAAGAAAGTTCAGGTGGTGCGGGACTTGGCAACCTTGGCGATGACGAATCCGGCGAAGAGCCAGGTCAGCGTAAAATCAGCGACATCCACGGCGGTGTAGGCACCGGAGTATCCCCACCAGTTCCAATTTGGCAGATCGACGATGACGCTCGAAGCGAGTCCGACGACGGCGCAAAACACGACGCGCCTGGAGTAACTCAATCCGCTGGTCTGCAACAGCAGCCACGTAAGCAGGAATGCGGCGGCCATGAGCGACAAAAGTTGGATAACCAGGCCGCGCGTGTACGATCCGAAACCTCCCAGGCGCACCGCCGCAAACACGATAGGGCCCTTTTGCATTTTCGCGATGACGGCGGTCTGCGCGGCTTTCTTTTGTTCCGCGCTCATGCCCTCCTGCGAAGGAGTTCCGGGAAGAAGGTAAACGCCGGACTGCGGCGCGTGGGAGGCGATGACGGCGGAGACTTCATCGTCATTCTGGAAAGAGAGCATGGACTTTTCGTGCCAGCCGAGAACTTCCCAGGAAATGCTGCTCCAAACAAACGCGGCCAATCCGCCGAGGATGGTACCGAGCACGAGCGATTTCGTCATGAAGTCCTCCAAGAACGCACAGGGCTTCCGGAGCGAGAGTTGCCGGATTCTCCTCTGGAATGGTCGGTTTTGCAAGTCACGAGGAACGAGGTTGCACGTGTTGCGAGATGCCCAAAACATTGCCGTCCGGATCTTTGAACCAGGCGACCTTGTCACCGTTGGGCGCGGTCCAGATGCCGAGTTCACGATCCTGAACGAAGGGATACTTCTCGAATGCGACTCCGCGTTCAGTGAGCCATTTGACGACCGCTTCGATATCATGGACTCCCCACCCGAGGACCGTGCTTTGCAGCGGAGTGAAATCCTTCACTTTCACAATTCGAATGGAGTGCTGCCCGGCTCGCATCACCAGGGCGAATTGGTCGAGGCTTACAAACTGAAAACCGAGTTTGCCTTCGTGAAACGCTCGCGCGCGATCATAGTCCTTGGTGAGAAGGAATCCGGTCATGTTGCCTGAAGCTAGCATTTTGCCTCCTGTGCCTGCGGGGGTAAGGAATAGCACTTGCGCGATTTTCTTTCTCTCGCTATTGTGACAAGAAATGTCGCACAAATGCCAAAGCGTGCTTCTGGGGCAAAATGGCCGGCGCGTCGCGGAGATCGCGAGCGTCTCTGCCGAACTCGCGGATGCCCATGTGATCCCGGAGCATTCCCATCCTGAGGACCAACTGCTCTTTGCTTCGGAAGGCGTGATGACGTTGCACACGGAACAAGGCGTGTGGGTCGTGCCGCCAATGCGCGCGATATGGATTCCAGCGGGAACGTCGCACTCCGTGGCCATATCAGGGCGCGTGTCGATGAGGACTTTGTACTTCGCGCCAAAACTTTGCCGGTCATTTCCCAGAAAATGTTTCGTCATGAACGTGTCTTCGCTGTTGAAGGAACTGATTCTGCATGCCTGCACCTTTTCGAAACTGCACAGGAGAGCTCCGGCGGAAAGACGGATCGCTGAGATGATTGTCGATCAGTTGAGAGCAGTGGAGTCAATTCCCCTGCAGTTGCCGCATCCCGCGGATTCACGGGCGAAGAGAGTGGTGCAAACTTTGGTTGCGAATCCCGCAGACCAAAGGACGCTCGATACGTTGTGCACGGAATCGGGAGCAAGCAAGCGAACGATTCAGCGGCTCTTCCTGGATCAAACAAAAATGACGTTCAACAAATGGCGGCAGCAGCTTCGCCTGCTTCATGCCATGCAGCGGCTTGCGGCAGGGGAGAAGGTCACCGTAGCGGCCCTAGATGCGGGATACAACAGCACGAGCGCGTTTATTTCGATGTTCCGCAAGCAACTGGGGACGACGCCGACACGTTATCTGCACGGGGGAATCGCACTCGCGGGGCGAACACGGCCGAGTGCGGGGAGCCGGTAGGCAAGCTAGCTCCCCGTTCGAATTGAGGCGCGCTATTCCTGAGGCGGGCTTTTCTTGGCCGCCGCGGCCTTCGCTGCTGCTTCCGCGGTCCACGGCGGGACGATGCCGTTGACGCGCGCGTAAGCGATGGATTGGCCGAGATGTTCGTGCGCGTGCGTGACGATGATGTAAACCACGTCGCCGTCATTCGCGTCGGGACCGAGCGACTTCTCGGGCTTGGCGAAATCGGCGTTCGTCATTTTCTCAATCGCGGCGTGCACGTAATCGAACGACTTGTTCAATTCCTCGATGATCCTGGCCTTGTCGGTGGTGGATTTGTCGAAGTCCTTGGCCATATATTCCGGCATCTTGGGAGTGCCCATCATGGTGGGGATGTTGTAGTTCGCGGCCGTGATGTGGAGAAATACTTCGCTGATGGAGCGGACTCCGTCGGCAGGCCGCCAGGTGTATTTATCCTGGGGGACAGCGTTGGCCAGGCTTACGAATTTCTTGTGCAGGTCGTCGAGGTCAACCAGAGACTGGCCGCGCATATCATAGCTGGGAGCGGTTTTGTCGGTAGATTGAGCGGATTGCGCAGCCTGCGTACCAGCCCGCACGACGCTCGCGCCCAGCAACAGACTCAAAGCTACAGCGGAAAGCGCAAACTTTTTCATCTTCGAGCTCCTTTGTTCGTTGCCGCACACTCTTCGAGCGCTCGTCCCGCGAACGGACGGTGCAGTTGCGGGCGAGCCCGAGAAGACGGTCAGCGATAATCAAAATTGGGAAAATCGTGCGCGGCCACGCTCGTCCCTAGAAACACTTCCCCAAAGATTCCCCGCGAAAATCACCGATTTAATTTCACGGGGAAATTCTGTCTTGCTTAGACGGATGCCGGGCGGAAAAGAATTGAGCGGAAGCGCAATTTATTTTGCATTTTGGACCGCACCTATAGAGGAATCAGAGATCGTCGCGCTCGGTTTCGGCTTCCGTGGCAGCGTCATCAACTGCGACTGGATCAGCGTGTTCGATGTTGCGGAGTTCGGTGCGGATGATGTCTGAGGAGAATCCGGCGGCAAGCAGGCTGCGGTAGAGGGACGCGATTTTGCGCCGGTCCAGCGGGCCGCGAAGGTGCGCGAGGCGGCGCTTCACACGCCCGCGGACGAGCGTGGCTTCGTCGGTCTCAGCGAAGACAGCCTCGAGGGCCGATTCGATGTAGCGGTCGGGAACGCCGCGGCCGCGAAGTTCGCGGGCGATGCGAAAGCGTCCCTGGCGCCGCGTGCGCGCATGTTGGCGCGCATAGTCTGTGGCGTAGCGCGCGTCGTCAAGGTATTTCAGCTCGCGGAGGCGGGCGATCACTGGCGAGATCAGCTCCTTATCCTCGGCGCGGCGCGCGAGGTAATCGCGCATTTCGTGGATGGAATGAGCGCGGCGCATGAGCGCGCGAAGAGCGGAGGTATAGAGCTGCGTTTCGGTGGAGAGTTTGCGGGGCGAAGAGCGAGAGCGCATGACAGACGCAAGGATAGAGGTACTGAGGCAGGGAGGCAAGGAAGCAAGGAAGCAAGAAGCAGGGATGCAAGGAAGAAGGGATGCACGGATGCAGGGAACAGAATTCCGATCTCGAACGGACTATGAGTTACGGCACGCGACCGATGGCAAAGCACGATGGAAGCGAGGACGGCGCTTACTGGCGCTGAACCCTCTACGTGCGGGGGCCGAGGCGTTCGAATTCGGTCATGGCGCGCTCCATCTCTTCGCGGGCGGCGTCGGCGGATGAACGGACGCCCTGAACGCGGAGACGGAAGTCGTCCGGATTCGACGCGCGCATGAGAGCTTCTTCGAGCGTAATGAGATTGCGCGTGTAGAGATCGAAGAGCGATTGATCGAAAGTCTGCATGCCGTACTGGCTGGTGCCGGCGGCAATGGCGTCGCGGATCATGCGCGTCTTATCCGGATTGATAATGCAATCGCGAATGTATCCGGTGGAGATCATCACTTCGACGGCGGGAACGCGGCCGCTCCCGTCCGCTTTGCGAACGAGGCGCTGGCTTATGACGGCCTTCAGCGTTCCAGCAAGCTGCAAACGAATCTGTTTCTGCTCGGGCGGCGGAAAGACGGCGATGATGCGCTGAATCGTCTCGGTGGCGTCGAGAGTGTGCAAAGTCGAAAGCACCAGGTGGCCGGTTTCGGCGGCGAGAATGGCGGTAGAAATCGTTTCCAGGTCGCGCATTTCGCCGACGAGGACGACGTCAGGGTCCTGGCGGAGCGCGGCGCGCAAGGCAGTGGAGAAGGATGCCGTATCCACTTCGACTTCGCGCTGATTGATGAAACCTTTTTTGTCGCGGTGCAAGTATTCGATAGGGTCTTCAATGGTGATGATGTGCTCGGCGCGAAGCGAATTGATGCGGTCGATCATGGCCGCGAGCGTGGTCGATTTACCGGAACCAGTCGTTCCGGTGGTGAGAATCAAGCCGCGCTGCTCTTCGCAAACCTGCGAAAGAACGCGGGGAAGCTCGAGCTCTTCGATCGTGCGGATTTTCGTTGGAATGACGCGGAGAACCATGCCGACGTTGCCGCGCTGCTGGAAAACGTTAACGCGGAAACGGCCGAGTCCGGCGACGCCGTAAGCCATGTCGAGTTCGGCGGTCTCTTTGAATTTTTGCTTTTGCCGGTTGGTCATCATGCTGAAGGCCATGGAAAGCATTTCTTCCGGCGTGATGCGCGGCACGTCGCTGAGCGGATTCAGGATTCCGTCCACGCGCAAGTAGGGGTGGTTGCCGACCTTGAGGTGCAAGTCAGACGCCCTGCTTTCGACAGCGCGGCGCAACAAATCGTCGATATTGATGGCCATTGAGTGAAGTCCTCGGCTACAACGCTTCAAGCCAAGCTAGCATGCGTATTGGGGGGTAGCAAGAAAACGACTGACCGGCAGTTCTAAACTGCCAACCTGTACTTTAGGTCAGGTTACGCGACGCGGCTGGCGTCAGACGGGCGGTTGATTGCCGAGGAAGATGCGGTCGTAAATCACACCCGCGAGAACGCCGCCCAGAAGCGGGCCGACCCAATAGACGCCGTGGTTGGTCCAGTAATGCGCGGCGAGAGCGGGGCCGAAGGCGCGCGCCGGGTTGATGGCGGCTCCAGTAAACGGATAGCCTGCGAGCATGTCGATGGTGACGGCGAGGCCGATGGCGAAGCCGGCGATTTTGTTGAACGCTCCGCGCGCGTCTACTGCGGTGGCAAAGACAACGAAGACGAGGAAAAAGGTCATCACTCCTTCGAGCAGCATCCCGTGCATGCGAGTGAAATCCGGGGCGAGAGCGGGCGTGCCGAGACCGACGGGACGCCAGACAGCCTCAGGGACGATGGCGACAACGAGATAAGCGCCGGCCAGCGCGCCCAGCAGTTGCGCGACCCCGTAAAAAAGGGATTGCAAGGTGCCCAGGCGCTTGGTCACCCAGAAAGCAATGGTGACGGCCGGATTCAGATGGCCCCCGGAAATGTGCCCCACCGCCGTGACCATGATTGCGTACGCCAGCCCGTAAGCAATGGCTACGCCGAGCAAGCCGAAGCTGCCCTGACCGGAGGCACGCAAATACTGGTCGGCACAGATCGCGCCCACGCCGAAAAATATCAGGGCGAATGTGCCGACAAATTCCGCAATCAACTTCTGAGGCAAGCTGTACACCAAACGCCTCCGCTATCAGGCAATCCTGGCCGCTTCGAGAAAGAAAATTCTTGATTCGCGCGCGATTCTACTGGATTGGTGAAGGTCAGTCAAAGAAAGGAACGCGCAACGGTTGATGGAGAACGGGGACGCGCCACGCGCAACAGCGAATGTGCTAGCGGATGGCGACTCCAGCTCCCGCGCCTGCGGGAACGCCGACAGGCGAGAGCCAGTGATGACGATCGGGCTTGGTGCCGCCGGTGAGCGCGAAGAATTCTTCTTGAATGCGCTTGGTGATCTCGCCGCGCGCGCCGGACCCGATTTTGATACGGTCGATGGAGCGAATGGGGGTAATCTCGACAGCCGTGCCGCAGAAGAAAACTTCCTCGGCGATATAGAGCATCTCGCGAGGAACGATTTGCTCGGCAACGGGAATATTCAGGTCGCGGCAGATTGTCAGAACGGTATGGCGCGTGATGCCGGGCAGCGCGGAATTCGAAAGAGGCGGGGTAATCACGGTGCCGTCCATCACCAGAAAAACATTTTCTCCGGAGCCTTCGCTGACGTAGCCGTTGACGTCCAGAGCGATGCCTTCGACGTAACCGTTGGCGCGCGCCTCCATGCGAATGAGCTGCGAATTCATGTAATTGGCGGCGGCTTTGGCCATTTGCGGCAGAGTATTGGGAGCGGGACGATTCCAGGAGCTAACGCCGACGTCAACGCCGCTGCGCAAGGCTTCTTCGCCGAGGTACTTTCCCCAGTCCCAACATGCAAGATAAACCTCAATCGGGCAGCCCTTGGGATCCACGCCGGCTTCGCCATAACCGCGCATGACCGTCGGGCGCAGGTAGCAGGCGTTGATCTTGTTGACGCGGACGAGCTCGAGGTTCGCGTTGCACAGCTCGTCGAAGGTAAAGGGAACTTCCATGCGGTAGATGTAAGCCGAGTTCATCAAGCGACGGATGTGATCGTTGAGGCGAAAAATTGCCGGGCCCTGTTTCGTGTCGTAGCAGCGGATGCCTTCAAAGACCGCGGAACCGTAACTGACCACGTGGGAGAGGACGTGAATTTGTGCGTCGTCCCACTTGATGAACTTACCGTTGTGCCAGATTTTGTCAGTCTTCGGTATCGGCATCAGTAGCTCCGCGCATGCAAGAGGCTGGTAAATCCCTGCGCAAGTCGAAGTATAACACACGGATTTTCTTGTCAATCGAGAGCGACGCCTGGATGGTGCTGTGCATCACGTCCAAATTGGCCGCGTTGCTTGAACGGACACAACAAGCGTGCGCGGTTAGAAATCCGGCAAGATCACTCCGCGACTGAATTTCAGTTTTTCATTCGTCGCGAAGAGCCACGAGAGGATCCACGCGCGTGGCGCGCTGCGCCGGGATGTAGCAAGCGAGGAACGCCACGGCGGCGAGAACCGCGGAGATGGCGGCGAACGTGATTGGATCGGTCGGCGCCACATTGAACAGCATGGAACGCAGGAATTGCGTCAGGACGAGCGCTCCGATGAGTCCGCCGGCCAAGCCAACGACCACGAGGCGCATGCCTTCTCCGATGGCCATGCGCAGAATGTCCACGCGCTGCGCGCCGAGAGCGAGGCGAATGCCGATTTCGTGCGTGCGCTGGCTGAAGGAATAGGCCATCACGCCGTAAATTCCGATCGCGGCGAGAATCAGCGCGACTGCCGCGAACACGCCGAGAAGCTCGAGGGCGAAGCGTTTCTCGGCGAGTGATTTTGCGACGACTTCGTCCATCGGGCGCACATTAAAGACGGGGATTTCGGGATCGATGGATTGGACTTCGTGGCGAATCGCTTCCGCCAGATTTCCGGTATTGCCGCCGGTGCGAAGAAAAATTACGGAGGCGTAGCCGGGGCCCTGCCGCAGCGGAATATAGATGTGCGGGGCCGTGGGCGCGTCGAACCCATCCGATTTGATATCGCCGACGACTCCGACGATCGTCCTCCAGGGATTCTGCGATTCGACTGGGCCGGGCTTGAGCCGTTTGCCCACGGGATCTTCATTCGGCCAATAGCGGCGCGCCAGAGTTTGATCGATCAAAACCACCTGCTCCGTTTTGTCAGTGTCGGAATCGGTGAAGTTACGTCCTGCGATCAGCGGAGTTTGTAGCACGCTAAAATAATCGGGACTGGCGGAAGCAAACTCCGCGATGGGAATGCGCTCAGAATCCTGCGGGCGTCCCTCGATGGAAAAGCGGAAGCTGTTTCGTGTGCTACTCATGGGCAAGCTGTTGATGCCGCCTATCGCCGCTTGTTCGACGCCCGGAAGCGATGAAACCCTGCGGAGAATTTCAGCGAGGAATGCTGCGCGTTTTTCGATCGTGTGGTACGGGTCCGTGGAGGGATCGTTCGGAACCGGGATCCAAATCTGCGCGGTGATCACTTGATGAGGATTGAAGCCGGGGCGCACCTCCAGCAATTGCCAGAAGCTGCGCAGAAGCAATCCCGCACCGGCGAGTAACACAAGCGAAAGAGCGATTTCCGAAGCTACCAGAATTCGCGAGAGGCGCGTGTGGCGCTTGCTCGCGCCCGAACCTCGGCCGCTGTCTCTGAGATTGGCGATTTGATTCGGGCTGGCGGCTTGCAGCGCCGGGGCCAGACCAAAAAGAACGCCGGTGAACATGGACACGATGAATGCAAAAAATAAAACGCCTCCGCTGAGATTGACTTCGCTCAGGCGCGGAAGATTCGCCGGGGCGAGTTTCAAGATCGAGTCCTTGAACAATACGACGGTGAACAGCGCCACCAATCCTGAAATTGACGAAAGTAAGACGCTCTCGGTGAGCAGTTGGCCGATCAGGCGCGTGCGTCCGGCGCCCAGGGCCAAGCGAATGGCGACTTCGTGCCGCCGCGCGGAAGAACGCGCAAGCAACAAATTCGCCAAGTTCACGCAGCCGATGAGGAGGACAAATCCCACCGCGCCGAAGAGTACGAACAATTCGGTGCGCTCTTTGCCGACGAGATCTTCTTTCACGGGGACGAGGCGAGGCATCCAAGCGGCGGCGGGAGGATAATCCGCCGGATACTCCTGCTTCAGGTGAGTCGCAAACGCCTCAAGCTGTGCCTGGGCCTGCGTGATGCTGAGGCCGGGCTTCAGGCGGGCGACGGCTCCCGGCAAATATCGCTGCGATCGCACAGCGGGAGCGGGAAAGGGAGCCGCGTTGTAACCGGCGGCGCACCAAACTTCCACATCGGTTTGAAGCGTGCGTCCGGGATGGCGAAAACCGGGAGGCATGACGGCGACGATGGTGTAGAGATCGTTATCGAGGCGAAGTTTTTTGCCGATGATTTGCGGATCGGCGCCGTAGGCGCGACGCCAGAACCCATCGCTCAGGACGACCATTTCAGTAAATCCCGGCACGGCATCCTGCTGCGTAAAAACGCGGCCGAGTTCCGGCGCTATGCCAAGTACGGTGAAATAATTCGGACTGGTGGCCAGGGTCTCAACGCGCATCGGGCGTTCCGCGCCGGTGATGTTCGCGTCGATGGGCCACACCACCGAGATGTTTTGGAACACGCCGGACTTGTCCTGAAAATCCCAAAGCTCGGGAGGCGACATTCCGATATCTTTCACGTTTGCACCGCGCAGATCGGAAAAGACGCGCACGAGCTGCTCGGGATGCGGGAAAGGCAGCGGGCGGAGGAGGACTGCATAGACGACGCTGAACGTGGCGACGTTGGCGCCAATGCCGAGCGCGAGCGTGAGGATCGCGACGATGGTGAATCCCGGACTCTTGAGCAACATCCGGACGGCGTAGCGCAAGTCCTGAACGAATGTGCTCATGAGACCTCCCTGGCTCTCCGCGTACTGCCGGGCGAAATCGCTCCAGTTGGCTATATGGACGGGGAGGTTGAGGGTCTTGTTAGCAGCGGAGCTTCTTTTGTTGGCGATCCCCGCAAGTTATCTTGGGGACTGTCCGGGCTGAACCAAAAGCGAACACTTATTCGCCGTGATCGTCGGTGGCGGCGTCGCTGTGGGTTCTGCCTCCAAATCCAGAAATGCGGCCCCAGGCGCTCGTCTTCCAATTGTCTGCAATTTCTTTGGCCAGGATCCAGGGAGGGAGGTCCATAGACAAAAATCGCGACAGGGTCTCGACGTACGGCTCGTACATGCCGCGCAAATCGGCGAGCTTCTTGTTGGATTCCGGGGTATCGCGGAGACTTAGGCCAGTCGCGGCAACGGCGGTGCGCAGCCTCTGAAGCTCTGCGGCGGGCAGGCGGTCATAAAGCCCGTCTCGAGGAGCCGCCGAAAATATCTGCGCGAGATCCACGACCGCATGCCGACACATCGCGAAAGTGAGCCTCGCTTGCCGCGCACAAGTGGCCGTGCCTTCTGCGCCGGAAACTATGAGGGCGCTGGTATCGAGTATCGCGGTGAGCGCGGCCAGCCATGATTCGTTGCTGTGTTGCGAGCGGAAGTAACTCACCACCGGGTAAGAGACGTGGCTTTCGAGCAGGTCCGCGGACCAGCGCTCCCATTCATGAAGCAGAACCTGTAATGCGTCCAGGCCATGCGGTCCGGCGTGACGCCGCATAATCTCCGCGGCGGTGGGTGGCGAGCCGGCCCGCGCGTCCAGCAACACAATGCTTACCTCGCGCCGCGAAAAAGCTTGGTAAATGACGGGCAAATAACTCAGGACCAGGGCCAGAAAGCCGAAGCCGAGCCCGCTTTCGACCACCGCGACGACCCGTTCGAAGGCCGTGTGCGGCGTAACGTCGCCCAGACCCAGCGTGAAGAATGTTGTACCGCTCAGATAAAAACAAGTTTCGAGAGTGGGATGCGTTTGGTCGATGCGGGAATTATTGAAATAGACCAGGCCGAAACCGAGGATCAGCATGGTGGCCCACAGGCCAAACAAACACAGAAGCGAGAGAGGCCCGTAAAAGCTCAGGAAAGTTTCGCGTCGCTTGTTTGAATGGATGCCGTGCGCAATAGTCCGCCAGGGGAACCACGTCGAACGGAAATACAGCCTTGTCAGACGAAAGCGCCGCGTGACTCGCCTGGGGAGAATGATCGTCTCAAACGCCTCCCAAAGAATGATCGCGACGATGAGGAAGCCTGCGACGGCCGGGAGAATCATGCAGCCTGCTCCAGCACCGCGGACATGGTGATTTCAGCCTTGAACAGCCGCGAGACCGGGCAATTCGCTTTCGCACTTGCGGCCGCGGATTCGAACGCCGCATCCGAGATGCCGGGAATGCGCGCGGCCACGTCGAGATGGATTTTGGAAATCGTCCACCCGGCGTCGAGCTTTTCGAGCGTGACGGTGGCCACCGTGCGCAAGCTCTGCGGCGTGAAATTCATGGTGCCGAGCTGCGCGGCGAGCGCCATGGTGAAACAGCCCGCATGAGCGGCGCCGATGAGTTCCTCGGGGTTTGTACCTATTGCATTTTCAAAGCGCGTGACGAAGGAATACGGCGAATCCGAAAGCACTCCGCTTTGTGTGGAGATGGCTCCCTTGCCATCCTTCAATCCGCCGTTCCAGACTGCTGTGGCTGTGCGTTGCATGGTCCTCTCCTTTGCGCTCAATTGTCTTGGTCGATCAAATAGCCAGCACTGCTCGGAAGCGGACTTTTCCTTCCGCGACGCGGTCGTACGCTTTGCGCGCGTCCGCAAGCTTGTAGGTTTCGGCGATGACTTTCACTTTTCCCTTGGCGACGTAGTCCAGCGCTTCGTACAAGTATTCAGTGCCGTTTTGCGTGCTGCCAATCACCTGGATTCTACGCGAGATGAGGTCGATGGGCGAGACGGGCACAGGATTATGGTCGGCGCCCATTATGACGAGCCGGCCATCCGGCCGAAGCCCCGCGATGCTGTCAGCCATGGAAGCCGCGGAGTTTGAAGTGGCCAAAATAATATCGGCGCCGCCCGCCGCAGCAAGGCCTTTGCCGTCGCGAACGATTTCGTCTGCGCCAAGCTCACGTATGAGTTTGTCTTTATCCGGCGAATGCGAAACCGCAATGGTTTCGAATCCGGCCGCCTTGGCATATTGCACGGCGAGGTGCCCAAGGCCGCCGATGCCGACAACCGCTACGCGTTCGTGCGGCTTCGGCTTCGCCCAGCGGAGGCCGCCCCACACAGTGTAGCCTGCGCAGAAAATGGGCGCGGCCTGTTCGTAGGAGACGCCGTCCGGGATCAGCGTGGTCGCATCGGCATACATCGGCATATATTCGGCATGGCCGCCTTGCAACTGAATGCCGGTGGCTTCCTGTTTCGCACAAAAATTCTTTTGTGCTCGCGCGCACCACTCGCAGCGCCCACAGGTCGCTTGGATCCAGGCTGTGCCGACGCGATCTCCCACTTTTCTCGACGTTACGCCCGGGCCGACCGAGACAATCTCTCCAACCGGCTCATGACCCAGCACTCTGGGAAACGAACCGGGAAGGTGGCCCAGAGTCTCATGAACATCGGCGTAGCAGATGCCGCTTGCGTGCATCTTCACCAGGACTTGGTTAGGTCCCACCTCAGGCTGCGGAATATCACGAATCTCCCACGGACTGTTCACAGCCGGAACGACTGCAGCTTGCATAGAATTCCTCCTCGATAAATGGATGGTAAATTTGATGTACGAACGAACTAAAGGAAGCGCGAAAGTTGTCGCCGAAAGCGAGCGTCAAACTTTACTGTATTGGAGGCCGCGGCGCCTGCATTTCGGAATTGCTCATTATTTGAAAATTCTGGCGCACGCGGTTCAAGCGGTTTCCGGCCACATTTTCGTAAACTCCAAACGCCAGGAAGGGAATCATGGCCGCCAGCACCCAAAGCTTGGCTCGGCTGGGAACTTTGGCTTCCGGCTCCCAGCGAAAAAGCTGGCGCGAAATTTCGAAAGCAACCAGAAGGCCGAGCGTCAGAGCGACGACGTCGGTGATGATTTCGCCGGACGTGGACAGATTCGTAGTCGCATTTTCGAGCCCGGTGGCCAGGTAGGTGGCCGGCATGAAAAGAGATGCCTTTTGAATCCAGTGCGGGAATCGCGCGAGCGGAACGGTCGCCCCCGAAAGAAAAAGGAACGCGGTCCAGATCACCTGGTTGATCACCTGGGTTTCCTGCATGGTGTTGGTCACGCTTGCGACGATCAAGCCGAACGCGGAGAAAGCGGCCGAGCCGATCGTGACAAGCAGGAAAACGGCCCACAAATTTCCCCACCCCTGCATATGCAGGAACCACTTCGCCACAAGAATTTCGACCGCGACGGAAGGAATCACGAGCAGGTAATTCGCCAGGATGCTCGAAGCCAGCATCGGCCCCGCACCGATAGGCGCCAGCCGAAAGCGCCGAAGGATCCCAGCTTCGCGAAACATCACGAGCTGGACGCTGAGGCCCCAAAAGCTTCCCATAATCGTCATGGTAAGGATTGCGCCAAGTATGTAGGCAGTCCATACCGACTCGCCTTTGGCGAATACCATCACGAAGAAAAACAGAAATCCGAGCGGCATCAGCAGGCTGAAGAAAAGAAACGTCCGGTTGCGCATGGCCAGACGCACGCGAATTTTTGTGAGCGTCCAGGTATTGCGTATGGGATTCGATTGCATTTCAACCCCTTGCTTTCAAGTTACCGCTCAATCGCGAAGGCGGCGGCCGGTCAGCTCAATGAAAACGTCCTCGAGCGAAGGCGAAAACATTTCGAGACTTTGCAGCTCATTATTTTCCGATTCCAGATGTTTCACCAGAGCCACGATGGTCTGCGGCGCGCGCGTCGAGTGTATTACGTAGGTGCCGTCGAATTCGCGGGCGTCGGCCACTCCGTCCAGACCCTCGAGCGCGCCATTGTTGAGAGCCTTTGCCAGGCGAACTTCGATGCGCGTGGTCCCCGCCGAAGTGTGCTTGAGCTCGCGCGGCGTTCCGATTTTGATGACGCGCCCATAATCGATGATGGCGACGCGGTCACACAACCGCTCGGCTTCCTCGATGTAATGCGTCGTCAGCAGCACGGTTTTCTTGTCGCGCCGCAGCTCTTCGATGATGTCGTAAATCTCGCGCCGCACCTGGGGATCGAGCCCGGCGGTCGGCTCGTCCAGAAAGACGACCTTCGGATTGTTCACCAGGGCCATGGCCAGCGCGAGCCGCTGCTTTTGTCCGCCGGAAAGCTGGCTATAGAAAGCGTTGCGCTTTTCCTCGAGCTGAAATCGCTTGAGCAAATCGTCGGTGTTGGCGCGGTGCCGGTAGAATTGCGCGAACAGCTCGATAGCTTCTTTCACGCGGAGTTTGTCCGGCAAGGCAGTGGACTGCAAGACCGCGCCGATCATTTCCTTGAATTGCGCGCCGCTTCTTTCGGGATCGAGGCCGCAGACGCGGGCGAGGCCGCGGTCCGGCGTGCGCATCCCTTCGAGAATCTCGACCGTCGTAGTCTTGCCCGCACCGTTGGGGCCGAGCAAGCCGAAGACTTCGCCTTCCTCGACCGCGAAATCGATTCCGCGCACAGCTGCGACTTCGCCATAGCTCTTGTAAAGGCCTTGCACTTCGATGATTGGTTCCGGCACGCATTCCCTCTGTGTTTCGGAGCTTTCTTCTATATCACACTCGCGGTTTGAGAGCGATCAACGCGCCTTCGAGCGTTTAGTCTTGCGCTTCGCCGGTCGGGCCTTTTTCGGCGCCCAGCCGTAGAGTTTTAAATCCAACCCCCGGCCCTCGATGGCCACTCCTTCGGTCTCGAGCAGCCGCCTTTGCAATGAAGCATGCGGCTCCGGCATCAGAAAGCGCCCGCCGGAACCCACGACGCGATGCCAGGGAATGCCTCGCCCATTGGGACATGCCGCCATGGCATAGCCGACCGCGCGCGCGCCGCCGGGCAGGCGAAGCGCTTTGGCCAGCTCTCCATAGGTTGTTACGCGCCCGCGCGGAATTTTTTTCACCAGCCGATAAACGGGATCCCAGGACATTCGCTCTCTCGTTTCCAGGCCGCGGAGACTCCAAGCCTTCAGCTTCGCGGCTCGTTTTTTTGCATCTAAGTAATTACGGTATTGCTCGGCTTGAATTCAGGCAGCGCGTCGATATCCTTGCAGCGCCACAAAGTCCTCATTTGGAAAGTTGCCTCCCGGACGAAGAGTTCCTCGCCGGTAATAACCGATTAGATGCAACCTTGGGCACACCACCGCATCGTACCATTGACGGAGTAGTGGACGCTTCATACACTACGCACGCTCCGCCAAAAGGAGGTAGTTGTGGCTTTCGTACGGCGAAAAGGCAACACCTACTACCTGGTGCACAACGTGCGCCGGCTGGGCAAGGTACAGCAGCTCCATCTCGCGCGGCTTGGTGAACGTCCGCGCATCACTGACGATGTGGTTCGCAAAGTTTCGCGCAATCACCCGTTCCTCGATCTCGACTGGTCCAGCCTGCGCGAGCAGGTCAACAGTCGCGTCGAGCTGTTCGACATTCGTTCGCCGTATGTGCAAACGCTAATGCATTCGTTACGCAACCTTAACCTGGACCTGGCCGATCTATCTCCGCCGATGCTGGTGCTGACGGACCGCGCCAATTCAAGCCGGGAACTGGTCACGCAATTGCGATTGCTGCGCTCGACGCTCGATATCAAGTTGGACCAATTCGAGCGGACCGACACGCGCAATCAAAATAGCGGCAGAGAGTTCCGGTAGGGAGCACTATCGTGGGCGCGCGCGCACTACAACTCGACCCGACCCAACGCAGCGTGGAGTCGCGAGATTTCGAGGCAGGGCTGCGCCGTAAGATCGTAGGGCAGGACGAAGCCGTGCAGGCCGTCGTGGATCTGTACCAGGTGTTCCGCGCGGGCCTGAACTCGCCGGGACGTCCGGTGGGTAACCTGCTCTTCCTCGGGCCCACGGGTGCCGGGAAGACTCGCGTCGTCGAAGCGACCGCCGAAGTGCTGTTCGGCGATCCTCGCGCGGTGATCAAGGTGGACTGCGCCGAGTTTCAACATTCACACGAAATCGCGAAACTGATCGGCTCGCCACCGGGCTATTTGGGGCACCGGGAGACGCATCCGCTGATCACACAGGAAGCGCTCGCTCAATATCACACGGACAAGCTGAAAATCAGCTTTCTGCTGTTTGACGAAATCGAGAAAGCATCGGACGCGCTGTGGCAATTACTGCTCGGAATTCTGGACAAGGCCACGCTGACACTAGGGGATAACCGGCGCGTCGATCTGTCGCAGACGATGATCTTTATGACCTCGAACCTGGGCGGCGGAGAGATCACCGAACTGATGACGGGAGGGATGGGATTTGCGCCCAAGAAGTCCGCGGACACCGGCGCGCGGCTGGATGAGAAAGTGGAGAAGACGGCATCCGAAGCGGCCAAGCGGAAATTCGCGCCGGAATTCATGAACCGCATCGACAAGGTCGTCGTGTTCCATCCGTTGCGATCGGAGCAGCTCGAACAGATTCTGGAAATCGAGCTGGGAATGGTGCAGCAGCGAGTTCTGGAAACAGCCAAGGGCCGCTTCCTGTTCCGCGTAACGCAGCCAGCCCGCGACTTCCTACTGCGCGAAGGCACAGACATGAAATACGGCGCGCGCCATCTGAAGCGCGCCATCGAACGGCACGTCGTCTATCCACTCGCGAGTTTGCTTGCGACCGAGCAGGTGTCGCTGGGAGACGTGATTTCGATTGAATGGCAGATCGGCGGGCAGAGTTTGACGTTCCTGAAGGAAGCCGAAGGAGCGCTCGTGCCCATGGCCTCACCCGTGCCCGAAAAAGCGAGCGGCGCTGCTGCCGCAAGTTCTGACGGCCGCGAGATCGTTTTCCCTGCAGCGACGGTTGCTGCGGAAATCAGCTCGGAGCGCAGAGTTACGCCTTCCGCGAGCCGTGCGCTGCCGGTCGAGAAAGCCAAGAACGAGAAGAAGTAGGGGCTCGCTCGAAAAGCTTTCGCCTCGCGAGAGTGGTGTATCTGCGCGCGAAACCGCGCAGGTACAATTCCGCGCGCAGAAATCCCAACTCACAATCCAGAATTGAAGTGAAGGTTATACTTCCGCTTCGGTCATCGGTTCGTCGAAGCTGCCGCCGTATATATTCGGCACCTTCGCGCCCATCGGCCGCAGATACGCGCTCAGCTGGCCGCGGTGATGGATCGAATGATTGAGCATGAACTGAAGATAAAGCACGGCAGGGTAATTGAAGATTCCGAAAAAAGGCATTGGCGTGGCCCAGAAATCGGCAGGGAGTTTCGAAACCTGGTCGAGCTTCTTGGGAAAATCATCCTCGTAGGTCGCAGCGATGTCCGCGGCGTTGCTGAAGTCCGCGGGCATGGTGTCGTCCTCCATGTCGAATTTACCGGCGAGAAATCCATCGAGGAACCAGACGTCCGCGGAGGCCAGGTGCCAGGCAAGCTCGAGCGCGCTGCGCGAATCCTTGTGCGGGCGGTAATCGCCCTTGTCGGTGGGTACAGCCTGCAGGACGCGCAGGGTGGTCGCATATTCCTTTTTGATTGCCGGCAAATAAACGCCGAGGAGGAATTCAGCTTGTTCGGGTGTCATGACTGTCTCCTACTTATCTGTTTATCATCCACCGCTCACGGTTTCCAGCGAAGGACGGGCTTGCGCGCCGCGGCGACTTCGTCAAGCCGCCCCACGCGCGTGGAATGCGGGGCGGTCTTCACCAGTTCAGGATTCAATTCCGCTTCCGCCGCAATCGAGCGCATGGCATCGATGAAAAGGTCGCATTCCTCTTTCGATTCCGATTCCGTTGGCTCAATCATCATCGCGCCGGGAACGATCAGCGGAAACGCGGTGGTGTACGGATGGAATCCGTAATCGATCAGGCGCTTGGCGATATCCATAGTGTTCACGCCCTGCTTTTTCTGTTTCGCGTCGCTGAACACAACTTCGTGCATGGAAGGAAGATTGTAAGGCAAGTCGAACACGCCTTCTAGATTCTTGCGAATGTAATTCGCGTTCAGCACGGCGTCTTCCGTGGCCTGGCGGATGCCCGGACCGTAAGCCAGAGTGTAGGCAAGCGCACGAAGGAGCACGCCGAAAGTCCCGCAGTAGGCGCGCACGCGGCCAATGGACTTCGGGCGATTGAGGTCCAGGGCGAACTTGCCGCCTTCCTTCTGCACAACCACCGGGACGGGCAGAAATGGCTCCAGGATTTTCTTCACCAGCACAGGGCCCGCGCCCGGGCCTCCTCCGCCATGAGGCGTCGAGAAAGTCTTGTGCAGGTTCAGATGCATCACGTCCACGCCGAAATCGCCCGGCCTCGTGATGCCGGCAAGCGCGTTCATGTTGGCGCCGTCCATGTAAAGCAACGCGCCGCGTTCATGCAAGATCGCCGCGATTTCGGCGATACGTTCTTCAAACACGCCGAGCGTGCTCGGATTCGTCAGCATGAGCGCCGCAACGTCATCGGTGCAAAACTCGCGCAGGTGATCGGTGTCGATCTGGCCGCGGGCGTTTGATTTGATGTTTTGCACTTCGTATCCCGCGATGATGACCGAAGCGGGATTGGTGCCGTGTGCGGAGTCGGGAATTAAAACTTTCTTGCGTGGATTTCCCTGGTTCTGAAGGTACGCGCGAATCATCAGCAGGCCGGTCAATTCACCTTGCGCACCGGCGGCGGGTTGCAGAGTCGCAGCATCCATGCCCGTGATTGAGAGCAGGCACTTCTGCAGATCGTAAAGAATCCGCAGGCAGCCTTGCGAGAGTTCCGCGGGCTGCTCGGGATGCTCCGACGCGAGTCCATCGAGCCGCGCAACGAATTCGTTCACTCGCGGGTTGTACTTCATGGTGCAGGAACCCAGCGGATACATCCCCAAATCGATCGCGTAATTCCAGGTGGAAAGCCGCGTGAAGTGGCGGATCACTTCGATTTCGCTGACTTCCGGAAACCCGTCGATAGCTTCGCGCGCGAACTCGCGGCCCATCGCTGCGGCGGGATCGACTGCCGGAACGTCGAGCGGGGGAAGCTCCATGCCGCGTTTGCCCGGCGCGGATTTCTCAAAGATCAGCCCTTCATTCTGGCTGACGTGCTCGCGCGCTTTGCGGATCGTTCCGGCGAACGCTTCCGTTTCGGTGACCTTGGGGTTCAATTCAGACGGCTCCTTAGACCGGTCTTTCCACTATCTTCCGCAGGGCCGCGGCCAGCCGCTCAATTTCTGTACGTGGCGTGGTCTCCGTGACACAAACCAGTGCTCGCTTGGTCAATTCCGGATAGTGCGTGCCCAACGCGAATGGCCCAATAATTTTCTCGCGCAGTAGGTCTGCGTTGATCATTTTCACCGAGCGCGGAAATTCGAGCGCGAACTCATTGAACGATGGGCCGGAAAATACGCGGCGCACCCCGGGAATTTTTTCGAGCTCGGCCTGGGCGAAGCGAGCCTTGGCCAGATTCTGCAGAGCCTGCTCGCGCAGCCCTTCTTTTCCGAGCAGGCAGAGATGGATTGTCGCAGCCAGCGCGTAGAGTGCCTCGTTGGTGCAAATGTTGGAAGTGGCCTTCTCGCGCCGGATGTGTTGTTCGCGCGTCGCAAGCGTCAGGACAAACCCGCGGTGTCCTTCGGCATCGGTGGTCTGCCCGGCGAGGCGTCCCGGCATCTGCCGAACGAATTTCTCGCGCGTGGCGATTACGCCGACGTACGGCCCGCCGTAGCTCGGCGGGATTCCGAACGATTGGCCTTCCATGGCCACAATATCGGCTTCCGCCGGCGGGCGAACGACGCCCAGCGAAACTGCTTCGGCGATACCGGTAACCAGCAAGGCGCCGCCTGCGTGGGCCGTCTCGGCCAGTGCCGGCAAATCCTCGAGGACGCCAAAGAAGTTCGGGGATTGCACCACGATTGCCGCAGCGCCCGCTAGCTTTTCCGGCGTAAGCCCCGAGCGATCCAACTGCCCCGATTCGGAGTAGCCAATCTCTTCAACCTCGAGCCCCAAATTCTTCGCGTAGGTGTGCAGCACGTGGCGATATTCGGGATGCACGGACCGCGCAACAAGGACGTGATGGCGATCGGTCAGTCGTTCCGCCATCAGCACGGCTTCGGTGAGGGCGGTGGAGCCGTCGTACATCGAGGCGTTGGCCACTTCCTGGCCGGTGAGCTGGCACATCAAAGTCTGGAACTCGAAAATCGCGGTCAACGTGCCTTGCGAAATTTCGGCCTGGTACGGCGTATAGGAGGTGAGAAACTCGCCGCGCTGGATGAGCGAGTCGGTCACCACCGAGCGCAAGTGCGAATAGACACCCGCACCGAGAAACGAAGTGTAACCGCGCGAATTTTCGGCAGCGCGCGCCTGAAAATACTGGATGATTTCCGCCTCGGATAGCGGGCCGGGCAAAGCGAGCGGCTCTCGCAGGCGAAATTTCTCCGGGATGGACTCGAAAAGTTCGGCAGCCGAGCGAGCCCCGATGGCTTCCAGCATTTCGCGGCGCTCGGATTGGCTCTTGGGGAGGTAGCGCATCAGGCCGAGTGTTCCTTCGCTTTGTCCGCGATATACGCTTCGTAAGCGGGGGCGTCCATCAGCGCGCCGACTTCCTTGGGATCGGCGAGGCGCACTTTTACAAGCCACGCGCCACCGTGGGGTTCCTGATTCAGTTTTTCCGGCGCGTCGACGAGCGCTGGATTCGATTCAATCACTTCGCCCGAAACCGGGCTGAATATCTCGCTTACGGCTTTTACCGATTCTACGGTGCCAAAACTTTGGCCTGCCTTGATCTTCGTTCCGGGCTTGGGCATCTCGACGAACACGACGTCGCCCAGCTCTTGCTGCGCGTAGTCCGTGATGCCGATCGTTCCCACCGGGCCTTCGACCTTGATCCACTCATGCTCTTTCGTGTAGCGATAGTCCGTTGGGTACATGATGACTCCCTCGTTCGTCTGCTATTGGATGCCGGCAATCTAATGCCGTCGCTTATAAAATGGCAGCGCCACGATGCGAGCGGGCGCCGCTTGCCCGCGAATGCCGATTTCAAAGTCCGTGCCAACGGCGCTCGATTTCGGCGGCACGTAGGCCATGCCGATATTTTTCTTCAGGAATGGCGCAGGGCATCCGCTGGTAACGCGCCCAGCTTCCTGCCCGCCGATAAAAACGGGATAGCCGTCGCGTCCAATGCGCTTCTCGAGCATCTCGAATCCGACAAGCTTGCGCCTGATTCCAGTCTGTTTCTGCTCGGCGAGCACATCACTGCCAAGAAAGGGCGCTTTCTCCATTTTGCAAATCCAGCCAAGGCCCGCTTCCCACGGCGTGGTGGTCTCGTCGATTTCATGGCCATAGAGGCACATGCCGGCCTCGAGCCGCAGCGTGTTTCGCGCGCCCAGCCCGCAGGGAATCATCCCGTCGGGCGCGCCCGCCTGCATCAGGTCATTCCACAGTTTTTCTGAGTGTTCGGGCGCAAAATAAATCTCGAAGCCATCTTCGCCCGTATAGCCCGTCCGAGCGATGAGGCAGTCAATGCCGCTTACTTTGCCGAACGTAAAATGGTAATAGTGAATGGGATCGAGCGCGACGGGCGTGAGCCGCTGGAGTAATTCGATCGCGCGCGGCCCTTGAATCGCAAGCTGCGAGTAACGCGGGCCGGCGTTTTCCACCTGGGCCCCGGATTTGTTGTGCTCCACAATGTGCTCGAAGTCGTGGTCCTGGTTGCTCGCGTTCACGCAAAGCAAATAGTGTGTGTCCGAGATTTTGTGGACCAGCAAGTCGTCCACAAAAGTGCCGCTCGAGGTCATCAGCCCGGAATAGTGCGCCTGTCCGACGATTAGCTTCGCGGCATTGTTACAGGTCACCCACTGGACCAGCTCCAGCGCGCCTTGGCCTCGAATTTCCAGCTCGCCCATATGGCTTACATCAAACAAACCCGCCCGTGTGCGCACCGCCTCGTGTTCGGAGAGGATTCCCGAGTATTCCAGCGGCATGTCCCAACCGCCAAAATTCACCATCTTGGCGCCCAGGCGGCGATGCATGGAATTAAGTGCTGTCTTGCGCAGTTCAGCGATTGCCGGTGTGTTCACAGAGGATTTCTCATCATTGGCAGCGAACCATCGAAACTAGCATGCGTGTTTTCGAGTGTCAAGGAAAGCGGGCTTAGGGCCAATAGAGAAGAGCTGGAACGGAGATCTTGGGCGAGCGATCCAAAGTGCATTTGCCCGGGCGGCAACTCGACCCGCAAGGCGCTTGTCGCGCGCCCACGCATGGCCTACTATTGTCTCAAGGCGCCCCAGGCCCCTGGAGAAGCAGGCCCGTGATCACTCTCTGCTCGCTATGCGACAAGCCGGAAACGGAGTGTACCTGCGAGAAGTACTGCTGTTTCTGCCAGTCTCAGTTCAGCGTTCGCTTGTGCATAGATGGCCTGTATTATTGCCCGGATTGCCGCGAAGCCTGCGATGTGCGGCTGGCTGAAAATGACCACTGATCCTGCTCGCACCGAAATAACGATTCATGACGACCCGCGCCTAGTGGCCGGAGTCGCCGCCATTGTCTCCCATTCCGCTGAACGCGCTGGCCTTTCCGCGAAAGCGCAGGAGGGGCTTGCTGCGGCTGCGGTCCAAGCCTGCCGCGAGACCTTCCCGCTCCTTGCCCGCAACGGTAGCCAAGTCGCCGCTCTTAAGGTGGTGGTGGCCGATTTCCCCGATCGCGTTGAAGTGATCATCGAGCATTCGGGTGAGCCCCTGCCTGCCGCGGGACTCGACACTTTCTGCGGCGCCGGAGCGGACCTCTCGCCCGAAGCGATCAGCAAGGCCTTGCAGAAGACGAACGTGGACCGCGTGCAGTACGAAACAAAAGAAGGCCGCTCACGCACGACGCTAATTAAGTATTGCGACGGCCACCGCGCGAAAGCCTAGGCACGGTTTTCTCTTTCTCGCTTGAAGATTTTTTCCGCGCCGCAATCCCCGCTCTTCCTCAGCTTTAACGCTCATCTACATCGGCGTGGCAAACACCTTGGTGTTAATCAGCGAGGTAAGCTGGTCTTGGCTTACGGGCAAGTCGATTTTGACACGATCGCCCGTGGGCGTGACGCGTACCTGATCGAGCGCGCCCGCCAGCGCCGGATTCGACTGCGCTTCCTGATATCTCCGGTACATCACGCCCGCCTGCATCGCCGCGCCGAGGAGATTCGCATCGTCCACCGAGTCGCAGACGGCCTGAAATTTGGCGTCCACGCCGCTATCGGCGCTTATGGCAATCGTCATCGCGTGGAGGCGGCCGATGATGGCGGCAGCCTGCGGGAATTGCTGAGCCTGCGGCAAAAGCTGCTGCATGGCCAAGTGCGTCGAAGTCTTGTCCAGCACGGCCCAGATCAGCCCGGTGCCATTGGCCTCGTTGATGAGCGGGAAAATCTTGTCGTTCGTGAGCAGGCTTTCCGTGGTTCCCATGCGCACATCGATCAGCTTTTCGAGCGCGGAACGATACCCGAAAGCAGCGGTATTGGAATCGATGAAGAAAAAGAAAATGTCGTTCGAACTCGCGCCGCTGCCGAACGCATACAAGTGATAGCCGTGAACCTCGAACATGGGAATCTTTTGCGCCTTGAAACGATCCTCGGTGGAAGAAGGATCATATTGGCCAATTGCAACGCCGAGAATCTGGTCGGCGCTCCCATCTGCCGCCAGAAGAGTTCCCCAGGCAAGCTCCTCCACTTGCGTATTCGGATCCACGCCTGCGGAGGCGAGGAATTGCTCGAATTGCTGCAGGTGGCTGGGAAGCAGCTGTTTCTGAACCGCGGCAAACCAAGTCAGCTTTCGCGCTGATTTCAAATCGGCATAGGCGAACTCGGCTGTGTTCTTGGGGAACATGCCGATGACGTTCGTGCTTACCGAACCAGCCGAACTGGGCGACGATGTGACTGTCAAAGCGACGAGCACGGCCGCCACTGCCAGAATGCTTAAGAGTGCAAAACGAACGATTGGCTGTCTCACTTTTTTCACCTCAGGTCATCGAATGGCGCAGCCTGCGGGCTGCGCAGAAACCGTTCATCGCAGGCCCGGCTGGGAAGGAGGCCTACGCTAGTAGTGTAGGGCTAAACCCTGCCGGCGCTCACAGGAGTTTCATTGACGCGTGCTGCCAGCGATTCGGATTCCGCACGCATTCGCCCTGTAAACGCCGCGTCCGTGATCGATTCCAGATTAATTGCGACGTTCTCAAGCGCTCCTCGAACCGCCGCTGATGCCATTAGACGGCCCACGCGGATATCCGAAAGCATAGACGGGCTGGCCATGGTTTCCAGCTGCTTCAACCGTTCAAATATCTCCGCGGCCCTGCGCGCCACTTCCAGTGGAACCCTTGCGGCCCCCTGCAGCGCTTGCTGAACCGCGGACTCGCGGCGTTTGGTCTCTTCCGGCGTGGTCTGCGCCAATTTGTATGCTGCCATCACGGATTCAAACGAAGCCGCGTCACGGTCAATGGCCTCGGCCAACGCGCGCGAAGCCGTTTGAAACTCGGCAAGGGCGTCGCCGAGCGGCTCAACATACGCCGCCTGCGATTTCTTCTTGCGCGAAAGCCCAGCTACCATTTGGCCCAGGCTCGCGCCCAGCGCTCCGGCAAGTGCGGCAACAGACCCGCCGCCCGGAGTCGCGGTCGGTTGCGCGACGGCATCGAGAAACGGCTGCGCGAGCGCCGCAAGTTTTCCGGGGCCTTGGATCGACGCCGCGGCGAACGAATCCTCGATACGATTCTCAAACACTTGCGCAGGCGAAAAGTTCTCAAGTTGAAGATAGAAGTCCGCGGTCAATTCAATCGCGCGCTTCGGGATCAGTCCCACAATTTCGCTACCGACGATCGAAACGCCATAGCGTTCCGCTTCGCGCTTCACCATTTCGAAGACGCGATGGATGGGAGTCTGCTCGAAGTCCGTCAGGTTGATCGAAACCTGCGCCAGATGCCGCGCGCGCAAATCCACTCCCATGGCTTTCACATAGCGCAAGCCACCATTCGAGAAGCGAATGTTTTTGCCGATGCGCTTCGCGATTTCGAGATCGGGCGTGTCCAGGTTGATGTTGTAGGCGATCAGGAATTTGCGCGCGCCCACAACCACTGCGCCGGCCGTCGCGTGCAGGCGCGGCTCGCCAATGTCCGGAGCGCGATCGGGATTCCTCAGAACTTCTTCGCGCAGGCCTTCGAACTGCCCCTTGCGGATGTTTTCGAGATTTGTGCGATCCGGCCTCTGGGCCGCCGCTTCATAGAAATAAACCGGGATGCGATAGCGCTCCCAGATTTCGCGGCCAACTTTTTTCGCCAGCGCCACGCAATCCTCGATGGCGACGCCTTCGATGGGAATGAAGGGCACCACATCGGTTGCGCCCATGCGCGGATGCGCACCGGAATGTTTGGTCAGGTCGATCAGCTCGGCAGCTTTGCCCACACCTCGCAGCGCCGCTTCGGCCACCGCCTCGGGCTCGCCCGCGATGGTCACCACGCTCCGGTTATGGTCCGCGTCGCTCTCGCGGTCCAGCAGATACACGCCGGGAACTTCGCGCATGGCGTTCACGATAGCGTCCACCTTGGCCGCGTCGCGCCCTTCGGAGAAATTAGGAACACATTCGACGAGTCGTTTCATGAGGTCAGAGGTTTTTCTTGTGTACGATGGCGCCGCGCTTCATGGTCAAGCTGCAAAGGTTCACACCAAAATAATACGGGATTTCGCGGTAGTCGGCCACGTCAAACGCGGCCAGGTCAGCATATTTGCCAACCTCGAGCGAGCCTACGCGGTCGTGTTGGCGGAGCGAGTAGGCCGGATTGATGGTGGCGGCAGGGATGGCTTCCGCGGGCGTCATGCGCAGCTGCGTGCAAGCGAGCGAAAGAATCATCGGCATGCTGAGCGTAGGGCTCGTGCCGGGATTGTAATCCGTGGCAACTCCCACGATCGCGCCCGCGTCAATCAACCGTCGCGCCGGTGCGTAATGGGCGAGTCCAAGATGAAAACAGCATCCCGGCAGCATGGTGCAGACCACATTCGAAAGTCCCAACGCGCGAATATCGCTGCTGTTGATTTTCTCCAGGTGGTCGGCGCTCGCTGCCTCCATTTCAATGGCTAAGCGCGCCGCGCCGGTGTGCGCGAGCTGCTCGGCGTGAATGCGCGGAACGAGCCCGCCCGCTCGTCCGGCCCTCAGAATCCGTCGTGCCTGCTCGACCGTGAACGCTCCTTTGTCGCAGTAAACATCGCAGAACTCCGCGAGGCCCGCGGTCGCCACCGTCGGAATCCACCGCCGTACCAGAAGATCTACGTAAGCATCCGGGCGGCGCCGAAATTCGCGCGGCACCACGTGCGCCCCCAGAAATGTCGCGCAAACGTCGATCGGATGTTCCTGATGCAACTCATAGAGAATCTCGAGGATTTTCAGCTCGTTCTTCCAATCGAGGCCGTAGCCGCTCTTGGCTTCGATCGTGGTGGTTCCGTGCGCGGCAAACTCGCGCAGATCTTTCAGCGCGCGGGCTTTTAGCGAACTCGCAGGCGCTCGCCGCAGCCTTTCGACCGAAGAATGAATCCCCCCGCCCGCGCGTGCAATCTCTTCATACGTAGCGCCGGAGATGCGCTGCTCGTATTCGTTGGCGCGGCTGGCGGGATGAATCAAATGCGTATGCGAATCGACGAAACCGGGGAGAACCACGCGGCCGCCGAGGTTCAGCTTCTCCGCACGCCGCGCTTTCGGCATGCCTTCGATGCGGCGTCGCGGGCCAACCGCGACGATGCGGTAGTCATTCACCAGCAGCGCGCCGTCGCGGATGATCCCAAGCTCGGCGAGAGAACGTCCGCGCCGCGGAACAGCGCCGCGCAGCGTTAGAAGCTGCGAACACCCGGTGATGAGCCAATCGGACACGTCACACCATAGCGATACTAACGTGTCAAACGTGAAAAGACTACCGTTGGCAATTGCAGAAAGCAGCCTAGGTATAGAACAGAAACTGGCTTAAGATTTCCGTTCAATTTGTCTGAGGAGACAGCGATGCGTCGAAAAGCGTGGCTTGCTGTTGGCATCGTGTGTGGACTGGCGGTTCTCGCACCATTCTTGCGGCGTGCCGCGGGAGAACCGAGGCGCGAGCAGCAGTCGTTCGATATCGTGATCCGGAATGCACACATCATTGATGGCACCGGCTCGCCCTGGTATTCGGGCGATGTGGGGATTCGCGATGGGCGCATCGCCGCGATTGCAAATCTCGCCGACGCTCCGGCCAAGCGCACCATCGACGCTATGGGACGAGTGGTCGCCCCCGGCTTCATCGACATGCTCGGTCAATCGGAGCTGACCATTCTCGTCAATCCGCACGTGCCGTCGAAAATCTATCAGGGCATCACCACGGAAATCACCGGAGAAGGCACCTCGCCCGCGCCGCTGAACGATTTCATCGTGCGAGCTGACAATCTGATGTACGAACACTATGGCATTCACGCCGATTGGAAAACGTTTCGCGAATACTTTGCGCGTCTCGAGAAGCAGGGCATCGGCATCAATCTTGCGAGTTACATCGGAGCCACGCAGGTCCGGCGAATGGTGATCGGTGATGAAGACCGCGCCGCCAGCCCGGCCGAACTCGACCAAATGAAAGCGCTCGTGCGCCAGGCCATGGAAGAAGGCGCGCGTGGCGTTTCCACTTCGCTCGAATATGCTCCGGCGCCCTATGCATCCACTGAAGAGTTAATCGCGCTCGCGGCTGAGAGCGCGAAGTACGGCGGCCTTTACGCCACGCACATGCGAAACGAAAGCGACGCGATAATCCCCGCGCTGGATGAAGTGACCCGGATCGCGAGGGAAGGGAATACTCCAGTTGAAATCTGGCACATCAAGGTCGCGGGCAAGGAAAATTGGGGACGCATGCCGGAGGTTGTCGCGTTCGTCGAGAAAGCGCGCGCATCCGGCCTCGATATTGAAGCGGACACCTACGCTTACACCGCGTGGAACAATACGCTTTCCGCGTTCATCCCGCCCTGGGCTCACGACGGCGGCAACGCGAAACTGATCGAGCGTCTCAAAGATCCCGCCACGCGCGAGCGCATCCGCAAAGACATGATGACTCCCTCGACTTCCTGGGACAACGAGTGGCAGGAAATTCCGGGCCCCGAGGCGATTCTGATCAGCTCGGTGCTGGAGCCCAAACTTCACGATGTGCTGGGCAAGCGAATTTCCGACATCGCGAAAGCCTGGGGAAAAGATCCCATCGATACAATTTGCGATCTGTTGATCGAAGACCGCGGCGCCACATCCGTCTCCGTGTTCGGCATGCAGGAATCCGACGTAGAGCTGGCCTTGAAACAGCCTTGGGTCTCGGTTGATAACGACGCCGAGGGAACCTCGCCAGAGGGAATTCTGGGCCAGGACCATCCGCACCCGCGCGCTTACGGCACTTTTCCGCGCGTGCTCAGCAAATTTGTGCGCGAGGAAAAACTGCTGACGCTCCCGGACGCGATCCGGAAGTTTTCAGCCCTTCCCGCTCAGCGCATGAGAATCACGGACCGCGGCGTTTTGAAAGAAGGAATGTGGGCCGATGTAGTCGTCTTCGATCCCGAAAAAGTTCACGACGTCGCGACCTACGACAATCCCAATCAATTTTCAGTCGGAATGGATTACGTGCTCGTAAACGGCGAGCTCGTCATCGACAATGGAAAAATGTCGAACGCGCTGCCCGGAAAGGTTCTTCGCGGACCCGGCTACCGCGGGGCGAATTGAGCACGCGCTTTTTGCATCCGCACGCGCCGTGGAAGGGAATCAGGCCTTTGTAGCGGCCATTTTTTCCCGCAACGTCTCCAGCCGCTTGGCGATGAATTTCACTCGCTCCCGGCCCCACTTCGTGCCCGTGGCGACCTTCTCAATGTCCAGAAACAGCTCCGGGTCTCCTAGTTTCTCCCGCAGTTCCTTCAGGAACGGATGCACTTTACCAAACATGAAAAACATCTCTCCGCTCACCGCCGGCCGCAGGAATAGCTCTTCGCTCAGCGCTCCTTGAAGGACGAAGGCCGCCGCCATTCCCCAATACCCTCCCACTTGGCGCAGCCAATTGTTCTCCGGCGTTCCTGCCCCCCAGGCCACCTTGAGGAAATCATCCGCGTTGCGCGGCCAAAAGTCGGCCATCCACCAATGACGCGCCTTTCGCATTTCGGCCTCGCGCCGGAGATCGTACAGTTCAAGAATCAATCGCGCTTCAGACGTGCTCGCTTTCTTGGGCATCTAGCCTCCATGTCATGATGAAGTGAACTTTAGTGGGCCGGCTCAGGCTGCGCTCGTCTTGGCATTGTAAGCGGGAGCGAAAACCTCCGTGGCGAACCACTCGAGCGTCGTTGGCGTCGTATTTTTCGCCGATCGCGGCTCCAGCGGCGCCAGGAGCCCCGCATTCCCTCCCTTCCACATTTCGATCAGCAGTGCAGCCGTGCTTTTGGGCATTCCCGTCTGGATCAGCGCCGGCTCGAGCATCATGAAGGGAACCTGCATGTAGCCGAGCCCGGGTTTGCCGATCGCCTTTCCGATGATCGATGCGACTTCTTTCATCGTATAGTCGCGCGGCCCGAGAAGCTCCTGAACCGAGCTGCCGGAGAAATCGCGTGCGTGAAGCCGCTCGCCCGCATATGCGCCGATATCCCTTGTAGCGATCATGGGCATAGCAACGTCGCCGGGTGCCGGCCCCGGAAGCGTTCCCATCGAGCGCAGCGGCGCAACGCTCATAAACAGATTTTCCATGAAGCCGGCGGGGCGAAGATGCAAAGCGTTGAGGCCCTTGATGGCATTGAGCTTCACTTCCATGTTATGCGTCCCGACAATCGGCCCGGTTTTTTCGGCTTTGTCCGCGCCGAGGCTGCTCAAAACGACGACGTAAGGTACTCGCGCCGCAGCAATACTCGACGCGTACGCGTCCGAAACTCGCTCCTGGAACGCGCGATAGTTGTCCGTGCGCATTTCCGGAGGGATGACGAGAAAAGCGCCGGTCGCGCCCTCGAACGCTTTCGTCAAGAACGCCGCGTCTTCCACCGTCCCAGTGAGCGCCTCCGCTCCCTGCTGCACGAAAGGTTCAAGCTTTTTCACGTCGCGTCCGATTACGCGAATCTTCTCGCCTTTTGCAATCAATGCTTCCGCAGCAACCTTGCCTGTGTTTCCAGTCGCTCCCGTTATGACGATCATGGCGTCTCCTTCGGTATTGGGATTTTGATATTACGCCTCCGTGCGAAATCAATCGCTTCGGGGTAGCCCGCATCAACGTGACGCGCAACCCCGATGCCGGGATCATTCGTGAGCACCCGCTCGATGCGCGCCGCCATCTCCTTCGAGCCGTCCGCAACGGTGACTTGTCCGGCATGCAGCGAGTAACCGATGCCCACGCCGCCGCCATTGTGAATCGAAACCCAACTCGCACCGCTGGCGGTATTGAGCAGTGCATTAAGCAGGGGCCAGTCGGCCACAGCGTCCGAGCCATCGCGCATTTTTTCCGTCTCGCGGTAGGGCGAAGCCACCGAGCCGCAATCGAGATGGTCGCGGCCAATCACGATGGGCGCTTTCAATTCGCCACGCGCAACCAGATCGTTCAGCGCCAGACCGAATTTGTCGCGCTCACCGTAGCCCAGCCAGCAAATGCGCGCGGGCAGTCCCTGGAACCGGACGCGTTTTTGCGCCAGGCGGATCCATCGCGTCAGAACTTCGTCGTGCGGAAACATTTCGAGCACGAGCTCGTCCGTGCGGTGAATATCCGATGCCTCGCCGGAAAGTGCAGCCCAGCGGAAGGGTCCGCGCCCTTCGCAAAAAAGCGGACGAATGTAAGCGGGGACGAAGCCGGGAAAATCGTAGGCGTTCTTCACGCCCTGCTCGAATGCAAACGTACGAATGTTGTTTCCGTAATCGAAAGTCACCGCGCCGAGTTTTTGCAGCGCGAGCATTCCTTCCACATGCTTGGCCATCGATTCAAGCGAGCGCTTGCGGTACGTGTCCGGGTCACTCTGCCGCAACTCCGCCGCCTGCGCTGCGTTTAGTCCTTGTGGAATGTAGCCGCCAATGGGATCGTGCGCGCTGGTCTGGTCCGTCAGCAGATCGGGAACCACACCTCGCCGCGCCAGCTCCGGAATCACGTCCGCACAATTTCCCACCAGTCCCACGGACGTGGCTTCGTGCTTGCGCACTGCATTCTTCAGAATCCGCAGGGCTTCGTCGAGGTCGTTCACCATGACGTCGCAGTAGCCCGTTTTCACGCGCCGCTTGATGCGCTCCGGGTCCACGTCAATTCCCAAAAACGCCGCGCCGTTCAGCGTCGCTGCCAGCGGTTGCGCGCCGCCCATTCCGCCCATGCCTCCGCTCGCAATCAGTTTTCCGGCCAGGTCGCCTTGGAAATGCTTGCGTCCCGCCGCAGCGAAAGTCTCGTAAGTGCCCTGAAGGATTCCCTGTGTGCCGATGTAAATCCAGCTTCCCGCGGTCATCTGGCCATACATCATCAGTCCCGCGCGATCGAGCTCATCGAAATTCTTCCAGTTGCTCCAGTGGCCGACCAGGTTCGAATTTGCAATCAGGACGCGCGGCGCGTATTCGTGCGTGCGAAAAATTCCCACCGGCTTGCCGGATTGCACCAGCAGCGTCTCGTCATTTCCGAGGGATTTCAGGGATGCCACGATGGCGTGGTAGCACTTCCAATTGCGCGCCGCTTTTCCGCGCCCGCCGTAAACGATCAAGTCCTCCGGCTTCTCGGCCACTTCGGGATCGAGGTTGTTCATCAACATGCGCATGGCCGCTTCCTGCTGCCAGCCCTTGCAGGAAATCGTGGTGCCGCGCGGCGCGCGAACCGGCTGATATCCGGCGGCGTCTTCGGTGGCCAGCTTCGTCATCGTTAACCTCCCCGAGCATCTTAGCGCAATCGCAGAGAGCGGGCGAGCGCGCCGGGGCGCTGGTATCCGCCGGCCGGGCGCGTTGCGTGTTGGCAGCCCGATACGATAAAGTGAAATGGGCCGCGATGGAATATCCTTCTCTCACGAAATCCTTTCTCGATGCTGTGGACAACTTCGCCAACCCACACGCCCAGATGTACCGGACTGCGAGCGGATGGCAGTCGATTGCGGCGAAAGAAATGCTTCGGCGTGTCGCGGGCTTGTCGAAAGCCCTTGGTGAACTCGGAATCAAATCCGGCGACCGCGTCGGCCTCTTCGCCCCGAATTGCCCCGAATGGCACATTGCGGATTTCGCGATCCAGGGACTTGGCGCGGTCAGCGTCCCCATCTATTTCAACGAATCGCTCGACCGGCTTGCTTACATCCTCAACGATTCCGGCGCGCGCGTCGTGTTCACTTCCGGGGAATCGCAGGCGCGAAAAATCGCCGAATGCCGCGATCGGATTCCCGCGCTCGAGCACGTAATTTCAGTCGCGCCGCCAGCCGACCTGCGCGGGGATATCCTGCGCTACGAGACTTTGATCGCGACCGCGGACGATGCCAGCGTCACCGAGTATCGCCGCCGCGCCATCGAGGTCACCCCAAACCAACTCCTGACTATCATTTACACTTCGGGCACCACCGGCGAGCCCAAGGGCGTGATGTTAAATCACTCGAACTTGAGCTCAAACGTGATCGACTCGCTCCGCGAGCACGACCTCCTCGCCACGGACTTGGCGCTCTCTTTTTTGCCGCTCGCGCACGTGTACGAGCGCGTGATGGGCTACGGTTACCTGTTCAACGGCATCGCCATGGCCTATGTCGAGCAGATCGAGACCGTGCCGCAGGCGCTGCTCGAAGTCCGTCCCACGCTTGCCGCCGCCGTCCCGCGCTTCTTCGAAAAAATCTATGCGAACATTTTGGAGAAGGGCCACCGCGAAACCGGATTGAAGCGAAACATTTTCGATTGGGCCTTGCGCGTGGCGGAGCAGGCGGCGCCCTGGCGCGCCTATGGCAAAAGACCGTCACCCTGGCTGAAGTTTCGCTGGCACCTTGCCGACCGGCTCGTCTACTCCAAAATCCGAGCCGGTCTGGGTGGGCGTATACGATATTTTTTTTCCGGCGGCGCCCCGCTCTCTCCCGTGTTTGCTGAATTTTTCTGGTCGATAAACCTGCCGATCTTGCAAGGGTATGGCTTGACGGAAACGTCGCCGATTGTCTCGGCTAATGTATCGAAGAAAAACAAGGTCGGCACCGTCGGCCTTCCTATCCCGCACGTACAAGTGCGCATCGCCGACGACGGCGAAATTCTGGTCAAAGGGCCCTGCGTGATGCAGGGGTACTTCCACAAGCCTACGGAGACGCGCGAAGTGCTCACTCCCGACGGTTGGCTCTTCACCGGCGACGTCGGCCGCCTGGACGAAGACGGGTATCTGGTCATCACCGACCGCAAGAAAGAATTGCTGAAGACCGCAGCGGGAAAATTTGTAGCGCCCGCTCCGATTGAAAACACGCTGAAGACCAGCCCTTTCATTTCTAATGCAATCGTAATCGGCGACAAGCGCAAATTTGTTTCGGTGCTGATCGTCCCGAACTTCACGGCCATCGAGGCAGAAGCTCAAAAGCAGGGCAGGGAATTCGCGACGCCGGCGCAGATGCTCGCCGACCCCTGGGTGCGCGACCTGATCTCGCGCGAAATCGAGCGGCTCACCGCATCACTCGCGCAATACGAAAAGCCCAAGCGTTTTGCTCTGCTCGAGCAGGATTTCACCTACGCCGGTGGCGAGCTTACCTATACGCTCAAGATGAAGCGGCGCATCATCGAAGAGCACTACCAGGACGTGATCGCGCGCCTTTACGCCGATGTGGAGGAACCGCGTCCGCAACATTTGGCGTAGAATGCGCGCCTGATGTTTGCGCAGTACAGTATTCACGGAGAATAATTCATGGCCGATCAACTCATCATTGCAGGGCGCGCTTTCAATTCGCGCCTGATTGTGGGAACGGGAAAGTACCGCAGCTTCCAGGAAATGCGCCGCGCGCATGAAGCTTCGGGCGCCGATATGGTCACCGTTGCCGTACGGCGCGTGAACCTGACCGACCGCACGAAGGAATCTCTGCTCGATTACATCGACCGCAATAATTTTTTTATTTTGCCCAACACAGCCGGCTGTTACACCGCCGACGAAGCTGTACGCACCGCGCGCCTCGGCCGCGAGGTCGGATTGTCCGAATGGGTGAAGCTCGAAGTGATCGGCGACCAGCAGACTCTTTTCCCGGATACGCAGGAGCTGATTAGCGCGACAAAGACACTGGTGAAGGAAGGCTTCATCGTCCTGCCTTACACGAATGATGACTTGATTGTCGCGCGCAGGCTGATCGATGCCGGTGCTGCCGCCGTCATGCCGCTCGGCGCACCCATCGGTTCCGGCATGGGCATTCAAAATATCGCGAATATCCAAATTCTGCGCGAACGCATCACGGAGGTCCCGCTCATCGTGGACGCCGGAGTTGGCACCGCGTCCGACGCTGCCGTCGCCATGGAGCTTGGTGCGGACGGCGTGCTGATGAACACGGCGATTGCCGAAGCGCACGATACGGTGATGATGGCTGAGGCCATGGGCGCCGCCGTGGAGGCGGGCCGGAAGGCCTTCCTTGCCGGACGAATCCCGAAGAAGCTCTACGCTACAGCCTCAAGTCCGTTGCAAGGAGTAGTCCGGTAATCTTGTTTTGGCGGCTTCGCTCTCGCGCTTGATCTAGCGAAACACAACATGCCAGGAAGTGTCCACCAGTGCGTGAACAAGCGCGCCTGGAAGCAGCGAGCCGGTTCTCATCCACGTGTGCCCGTAAAATAGTCCCGCAATCGTCGCGAGAAACACATACTTCCAGTTCGGGTACGGAGCGTGGAAGATGTGTGACAAGCCGAAGATCACTGACGCCACGCCAAGCCCAGCCCACCGATTCTGGAATGTCCGCGAAAGAAGATTCTGCAGCACACCGCGAAAGAGAAATTCCTCCGGCCAGGCGGTGAATAGCGTGATTCCAAGCGCCACGCCCAGAGTTGAAAAAGAATGCAGCCGCGCGAGCGCGGAATCGAAGCTCAGAAATCCAATCCTGATTCCGAGCGGCACCGCAATGCAGACGAAAACAATGAAATGGACGGCCACATTCCAGCCGAACCCGCGCCGCCATTCGACGCCATAGCCCACGCCCTCCATCCGCCGCAGCACCACGAACGCGGCGACTCCCGTGCTGAGCGCCATCAGTATCGTGAGCGTATGCGTGAGTTCGTGCGGGCAGGGGAATATCTTGTACATCCATCGAAATTCCACCGGCAGCCAAATCAAAAGCGCTGCCGCGTAGTCTTCCCACGTTCCAGGCGGCTTTCCCGCGCCCTGTGCCACGAGCAACGCAGGCAACACCACATACGCCGCGCCAATCAGCCCCACCTTCCAATCGCCGCTGACGCAGAGCGAATAAACCAGAATCCCAAACAGCGGCACCAGTGGAGCGACCGCTCCCGCACGTCCGCCGAAGAACGCCTGCAATCTTCCCAGCACAGTCGGCGCGGCGAGAAACAGTTCAAACGCAAAAAGAACAGACGCCACGAGGAGCGCGACACCAAATCGCGCTCCTGTATATCCCAGGTGCCTCCCCAGAATCGCGGTGAAAACGACGACCGCGCCCCAAATAATTGCGGCCATCCGCAGATTCATCTGCCAGGATTTCGAATTCGCAGCCACGCCAGGATTTTACTGGAGAGCGCACATCTTCCGAGAAAAACTTGCTTTGCCGCGGTCGCTCGGCGATTCTTGGGCGAATCGAGCGCGATGCCCGAAGCGGCGAAACAACAACGTCTTGCCTACATTGACTGGATGCGCGGGCTGGCATGCCTGCTGATGTTCCAGACGCATTGCTACGACTCTTGGTTGGGCGGCTCGGCTCGCGAATCGAAATTCATCGGCTGGTCGCAACTCGGCGGCACTCTTCCCGCGCCGCTTTTTCTTTTTCTCGCCGGTGTCTCCTTTGCCCTCATCACGGACAAGATGCGACGCAAGGGCGCATCCGCGAATCAGATTGCGGCAACAACGATCCGCCGCGGCGCCGAAATTTTCGCGCTGGGCTTGCTTTTCCGCGTGCAGGAGTTCGTGCTCGGCCAGCCTTGGGCGCCCTGGACCGATTTGCTGCGCGTGGACATCCTCAACACCATCGGCCTGTCCATAATGTTGATGGGCGTCGCATGCCGCTTTGCACGTACGCGCTCCGGAAATATAATTCTCGCCGCCGCGATTGCCACCGGCATCGCGATGGCCACTCCACCGCTCTGGACCAGCTGGCGTCCGCACTGGCTGCCCTGGTATCTCGAGTCCTACATCAACGGTGTGCACACCTATCCCGTTCCGCAGCCCTGGCTCTTTCCGATTTTTCCGTGGACCGCTTTCGCTTTTGCCGGGCTGGCCGTGGGTTTTTTGCTTTTCGGCGAATGGACCGCGAACAATCTGGCCAAGGCCACGGCGCTCTTCGGAATCGGGGGCGCGGCCATGTGCTATTTGTCATCGCGGTTCGATGCAAGTCCCGTGCATCTGTACGCCGTGTACGATTACTGGCACACCAGTCCCGATTTCTTTCTCGCGCGCGTGGGAATTCTTCTGATGATTATTTTCGCCGCCTACGCCTGGTGTCGCTGGGGCCTGGGACAGGTGGGCTTCAGCCCGCTCGTTCAGATCGGCCAGACTTCATTGCTCGTTTACTGGGTTCACATCGAATTTGTGTACGGGCGCTTTTCCATCCTGACCAAGCGCGCGCAGACGATTCCCATGGCTACCCTCGGCTTGCTGATTATTTTCACGGCGATGGTGCTGCTCTCCCTGGCGCGCACTCGATGGAAGGGTCACGGCGCTCAAATCATCGCGTGGTTTCGCAGTAAACTACAGCCCGCAGCACAGAGTTAAGGCTTATTCGGCGGATTAGCAGGCGGCTGCGCCGCCGGGTGAGAGGAGTCGCTCGGTCTGGGCTGGACTTCAAAGATGTATTCGCCCGGCCGCGCCAGCCTGTTTTCTTCGCGCGCTATTCTTTCGATTGCCGAAGGATCGCTCTTGAGCGACTTGACCTTCTCCTGCAACTGCTGGTTTTCGTCGTCGAGCAGCTTGATGTTCCGTTGAATCTCTCGCGCTTCTTTCTCCGAACGCCGCATGGCTAGAACGCCGTGCGTCCCGAAGACGTCCTGAAGCAGCAGCAGGACGAATCCCGCGACGAGGAACCAGTACACATTCCGGCGGAAGAATTCGCTCAGCTGCTCGAGGAAGCTCGCGCTCCGGGCTGTCTTTTGCCGTATCGTTCACTTTGTAATCCACGCCCGCGCGTCGTCCGCGAGTTTTTGCGCCTCAGCGATCGAGCCCGCTTCGGAATAAATCCGCACGACCGGTTCTGTCCCCGAAGGCCGCATCAAAACCCACGAGCCGTCGTCGAACGCGAGCTTCAAACCGTCTAAGCGATTTATGTTGGCCACGTGCCGCCCGGCAAACTCTTTGAAGTCGCCGCTCAAGCGCTCGGTGAGCTTCGCGTGTGCCTCGTCCGAAAGCGGCAGGTTCACTCGAATCGGCCAGTATTCCGCGCCGACGCGCCGGAAAAGATCGCGAAGCTGTTCTCCCAGCGATTTCCGCCGCGCCGCAATCATCTCGGCGACCAGCAGGCACGCCAGGATGCCGTCTTTTTCCGGCAAGTGGCCGCGAATCGTCATACCCGCGCTTTCTTCGCCGCCTAGTGCGATCTTATCTTCGCGCAAAAATGGCCCGACGTATTTAAATCCCACGGGAGTTTCGTAAATCGGCACACCGTAAAGCTTCGCGACTCCATCCACAAGATGCGAAGTCGCCACGCTGCGCGAAGCCCCCTTCTTGTATCCGCGGGTCTCGAGCAAATAATCAAACGCCAGCCCGAGAATGTGATTCGGCGAAATGAAAGTTCCGTCGCGATCGAGAATGCCGAAGCGGTCCGCGTCGCCGTCGGTTGCGAGTCCCGCCAGCGCCTTCTTCTCGAGAACGGTTTTCTTGAGTAGCGCAAGATTTTCTTCCGACGGGTCCGGCCCTTTTCCTTCGAACAGCACGTCCTGGTTCGCGCGAATCTCCGTCACCGCGACGCCGTTCTCTTTCAGAATCCGGTCGAGCCATCCCGCGCCACAACCGTGCACCGCATCGCAAACGAAATTGCCTTTGGCCTTGGCCAGCACGTCGAAGCGGATCAGCTTCTTCAGTTGCGCGAAGTAAGGCTCGCGCGGATGCACCGCGTCGAATCTGTCCTCGACCTCATGCAGCGGCGTGGAATCCTCCGGCAGAGCCGCCGCGCGTTTTTCGATGTCCTTCGTAGTTTCCACCGCAGCTGGCCCGCCTTCCGGGCCCGAATATTTGAAGCCGTTGTACTCCCAGGGATTGTGGCTCGCCGTTATGTTGACGCCGCCGTCGAGCTTGCCGTGAATTATCGCGTGCGCGATTACCGGAGTCGGCGTTGCTTCCTGGCAGAGCAGGATCCGGCAGCCGCGCGCCTGTAAGACGCTTGCGGAAGTTCGAGCAAATTCAGGCGAGAAGAATCTCGTGTCGTATCCCACAATCAAAGTCGGAGATTTTTTCTGCGCGAGGACATGTGCCGCGACTGCCGCGGATGCACGCCGGACTCCGGAGAATGTGAAGTCGTCGGCGATAATGCCGCGCCAGCCGGATGTTCCGAAATGGATCGCTTGGTTCGTCACGGGCGGCTATTGTATCTTGGCTCGCGAGCATCCGGCACACAAGAACCATCCGGTGGCGAGTCGCAAGAGTAAAGATGCACGAGGGGTTCCAGTGGCACAAAAAGTTCTGGTCCTGGTCACCTGCGGCTCAGCCAAGGAGGCTCGCCATATCGCTCGTGCCATGGTGGAACGTCGGTTGGCCGCCTGCGTCAGTATGATTGCGTTTCCGGTGGAGTCCACCTATCGCTGGAAGGGAAAAGTGGAGTCCGCTCAGGAATTTCTGCTCCTGATCAAGACCACGAAGACTCAATTCCCACTCGTGCGAGATGCCGTCAAGCGCATGCACGCCTACGACGTGCCGGAAGTTATCGCTCTTCCGATCGTGCTCGGTTCGAAGGACTACCTCTCCTGGATTTCCGAATCCGTTCGCCCAGAGGCACGCAAGACAACGCGCAAGCGCAAACGCTAAATGCGTTGGGGGGACGACTTAGATTTTAGCCAGCGCCTGATCCAAGTCCGCGATGAGGTCTTCTACGTCTTCAATTCCAACCGAAAGCCGCACGAGGCCTTGCGTGATTCCAATCTCCTTCTGTTTTTCCGGCGGCATGGACGCGTGGGTCATCAGCGCTGGATGCGAGATAAGTGTTTCGACGCCACCGAGGCTTTCGGCGAGGGAACAGAGCCGCACGTGGTTCAATAGGGTCTTGGCAGCTTCAAGCGAGCCCAGATCGAATGACAGCATGGCGCCAAATCCCCGCTGCTGCCGCTTCGCAATCTCGTGCTGCGGATGGGAAGCGAGACCCGGATATAACACGCGCTTCACCCTCGGATGAGATTCCAGGAATTTTGCAATGGCCACACCATTCGAATTATGTCGGTCCATGCGCACCGCCAGCGTTTTGACTCCGCGTGAAACCAGAAAGCAATCCATGGGAGCGAGCCCCGCCCCTGCAGACCGCTGCACAAAATAAATTTTCTCCGCATCCTCCGGCCGCGTCAGCACCACGGCGCCGCCCGTGCAATCGCTGTGCCCGTTCAAATATTTCGTCATCGAGTGCACCACAATGTGCGCGCCGAGCGATATCGGCCTCTGCAAATACGGGCTGAGGAATGTGTTGTCCACTACAAGCGTCATATTTCTTTCGCGCGCAAACTTCGCCATCTCCGCGATGTCCGTAACGATCATCGTCGGATTCGTCGGCGTTTCGACGTAGATCATCCGCGTGTTGGGCTTGGTGGCTTCCCTCACTTTTTCGATGGAAGAAGTGTCCACGTAACTGAATTCCAGACCAAACTGCACGAGCAATTGCGTGGTCAGCCGAAAAACGCCTCCGTACACCGCCTCTGACAAAATCGTGTGGTCGCCCGGCCGCAGCAGCCGAAAGACGGAATCGATCCCGGCCATGCCCGACGTAAAAACATACGCCGCTTGCCCGCCTTCCAATTTTGCAATCGTGCGTTCAAGGGCCTTGCGGTTCGGATGATTCGTTCTGGCATAGTCGTAGCCCTTGCTCTTGCCCATTTGTTCCAGAACGTACGTTGACGTCTGGTAGATGGGCGCCACGATCGAGCCCGTCAGCGCGTCCGGCTCCTGTCCCACGTGAATTGCATCCGTCGAAAAACCCATCACTGTCCTCCTGTCGCGATGAATCATCATACGTCATCGCGCTACCGTGGCGAGAATCTTGCCGCACCAAGTTGCTCATCCCTCAGCGCCAATTCGGCCACACCCCGCGTGAGGCTGTTTCGAGCTTGAGAGCTATCGTTGATTGCTGTAAAACAAAGATGCTATGAACCTTAAGCTTCCGCGCGGTCGAGTCTTGCCGGCGTGTTCTCTGGTTGCTCTCTTGGCCGTCGGCTTGCTCCTCGCCCGGCCTTCCGCCGCTCAAGCCCCTGCTCCTGATAAATCGAACGCGCAAGCTCAATCGTCCGCCCCCGATAAATCCGGGGCGCAGGATAAGCAAGACAAGCCGGACAAAAAGGATCCGAAATCAGACCCGGGCATGGTGAAGTTCAGGGTTGTGGTCACCAACGCTGCAGGCAAGCCCGTGTCCAACGCCAGCGTTTACGTCAAATACAACGAGTCCGGCGGCCTCTTTCATCATGACAAGCTGGCGGAGATGAGCTTTAAGACCAACGAAGATGGTTCGGTGAAAACGCCCGAAGTCCCGCAGGGAAAAATTCTGATTCAAGTCATCGCCAAAGGCTTGCACACTTTTGGCAAATGGTACGACATTGATACCGACGGCCAGACAATTGAAATCAAGCTCGAGCCTCCGCCGCACTGGTATTAGGATCGCCTGTCGCAGACGATCCAGTCCTGAAACGAAAATCCGGCCGCAAAATTTCCATTTCGGTTCGATTCACAATCGCCAGTGCAGAAAAATGCGCGGAAATTATTTCTTCGCAGCGGCGAACTGCACACAAACAGTGCAAAATGCAGAAAGCCTTTTTTGGCGCGGGATTTTGAATCGCCGCCTGTTCTTTTCCACATAGTTTTCAACAGAACTGTTGAAAACTTTCATCGTACAGTCACATTTCTTTCGTCTTTCGCCGTGCATATGGCTTCTGGATTGCTCCGCGCAAAATCCACTTCATCGAATCCCGCGCAGTGCTTTTTCTCCTTCCTGCCGAGAAACGAATGCATGTCGGCATTCACCATCGCCTAAGAATCCGCGTTTCGCTCGCTCGTGCTATCATTAGACTTTCCGCTCGCGGACGCTCCCCATCTAAATGAAACATTTGATCCTGAACGCAGACGATTTCGGAATGACGCGTGGCGTGAACGAAGGCATCATTCGCGCCCATCGCGACGGAATTTTGACCAGCACCACGCTCATGGCCAATGGCCTCGCCTACGATGATGCCGTCGCCCAAGTCAAAACCGTTCCGAAATTGGGAGTTGGATGCCATCTAGTGCTTATCGGGGGTAAGGCCGTGGCTCCGCTGAAACAAGTCAAGTCCTTGGCAGATGCGCAAGGGAATCTGCCCGAATCTCTTCCGGCGTTCGTAGCGCGCCTAAGCGCGGGATTAATTCGCGGGCAGGCCATCGAACAGGAATTCCGCGCCCAAATTGAAAAAATCCGCTCCTCGGGCATTGCGGTCACCCATCTGGACACTCACAAGCACACTCACGCGCACCCAAGAGTGATGGAAGCTCTCGGCCGCGTCGCGAAAGAGCTCGGAATCACCCGCATTCGCAAGCCCATGGAAAATCTTCGCGATTCCTGGGATACAACGCGTGCCGCCCGAGCAGAAGGCACGGGACATACGGCGGAACTTGTTGCTGCCGCGGCCGCCCGCGCGGTCACGCCCTGGTTCAACGCCATCTCGCGCAAGTACGGTTTGCGCTCGCCCGACCATTTCCTGGGCTTGGCCATGACGGGATCGCTCGGCCCCGCACCGCTCCGTCGCATGATTGACACGCTGCCCGATGGCAGCACCGAGATTATGTTGCATCCGGCGGTCTGCGACGACGATCTCGCGCAATCCGGATCCCGCCTCCAGATGCAGCGCGAACTCGAATTGCAAGCCTTGCTCGACCCGGGTGTTAAGAGTGCACTCGCGGTAAGGGAAATTCGCCTAATTAGCTACGGCGAGTTAAACTAAAGCGTGCTCGAACCCCAAACCATGCCGCCCCGTTTCTCCGTTGTCGTGCCATTTCACGACGAGCAGGAGAGCGTGCGCGAGCTCCACCAGCGCCTCAGCGCCGTGATGGCCGGGCGCTACGAGCCGGTCGAGTTCGTCTACGTTGACGACCAGAGCTCGGATGCCACTCCGCAAATCCTGGCTGAAATTGCCGCTGAAGACCCGCGCGTCGCCGTCCTCCGCCTCAAACGAAACTATGGCCAGACCACGGCGCTCGCCGCCGGATTCGATTTTGCGTCCGGTGACGTCATCATCTCGATGGATGGCGATCTCCAGCACGATCCCGCGGACATTCCCGTCCTGCTCGACGCGCTCGAAGGCAACGGTTGCGACATCGTGAGCGGCTGGCGGCAGAAGCGCGTGGACAATTTTCTTCTGCGCCGCCTTCCCTCGCGCATTGCCAATTGGATGATGAGCAAGCTTTCCGGCGTGGATATTCACGATTTCGGCACGACCTTCAAGGTCTATCGCCGCGAGATAATCAAAGACATTCCCTTGTACGGCGAAATGCACCGCTTTATCCCGGCCCTCGCAGCCTGGAACGGCGCCCGCATCGTTGAGGTGCCCATCAAAAACATCGTTCGTCCCGGCGGCAAATCTCATTACGGCTTGTCGCGGACCCTTCGGGTTTTCTTCGACATCATCACCATTCGTTTCCTCATGCGCTATATGACCCGGCCGCTCCATTTCTTCGGGCCGCCCGGTCTCCTGGGAATCTTCTTCGGCGGAGCCATCCTCGCCGGACTCATGTTCGAAAAGGTCTTTCTGCGCGTTCCGATTTTCATCCAGCACGGCCCGCTCCTCGTCCTTGGCATGATGTTGTGTTTGTTTGGCGTGCAGTTGTTGGCCGTTGGCCTCGTCGGCGAATTGCTCATGCGCACTCACTTCGAGTCCCGCAGGAACCCGGTTTACCGTATCGAGCGCGTCTTCGGCGCATCGCGCGCGGTGGAGACCCCTCTTAGCGCCAAGCGAGCAAGCCGCTAACCCTCCGCCCCCGAAGAGACGACACAACGGATCCGGAATACTTGCCGTCTAACCCGATTTTTGGTCGAATTCCAGCGACGAGGTTTTCCTATATCCGGTATGTCCCAACGTGCTACGATATTTCGGCAGGCGGGTATTCCAGTTTGTAGCGAGAGCGTGCCGAAGATGCCATTGTTCCTTTCCTTTCCGGTCCGATTCCAGTTAGGAGCTCCCAATCAATCCGTTCCCACGGCTTTCTTGCTCGTTCGTGGGCACACGTTTCGCGCGCAGGCCAATGGGGCCAACGTAAAGTCAAGATGAGGAGGAAGTAAAATGCGCAAGATGATAATAAGCGGCGTTTCGATTCTTGTTCTGGCCGTCCTGGTTTGGGCCGGCGGGGATCCTTGGAAGACCAAGCCTTATACACAATGGGATGAGAAAGACGTGCAGGCTGTCCTGCAAACTTCACCCTGGGCCAAGGCCAACGTTTCCGCTGCGGGTGCTTGGCATCCAGACGGTACTACGGCGGCTGACAGCGTCCAGGGGACAGGCAGCCCGGCCGGTGGCATCAGCGGCAAGAGCGGCTCTACGTCCGATGGAGCCCTTCCCGGACAGACCGGTGGCACGGAGAAGAATATGAACGCCGGGCCTCAGGTATACAGCATTTTTTGGTGGTCCTCCCGCACTATACGCCAAGCGGCGGCGCGTAACGCGGTCCTGCATGGAACAGCAACGCCGGAGCAAGCAGAGCAGATGCTCGCCTCAGAGCCCGAGTTTTATCAGGTAGATGTCAACGGCCGGAATATGTATATTTTTCAGAAGCGCGGCGAAGATGCCTTTAAGGACGCTGCCTTCATTGAACTAAAAAAGCCGAGCAAGCGAAAGATCAATCCCGTCAGCGTAGTGTTTCAGAAGGACGCAAACGGCAATGTAACCGGCGCCGTGTTTAATTTCCCCAAGAAGGACGCGAGCGGAGAGCCCACGATTAGTTCCGACGAGAAAGAGATCGATTTCAATCTTCGCATTGCAGACGCCTGGATTCGCGTCGCCTTCAACCCGAAGCAAATGGTTGACAGCAAGGGCCAGGACCTGTAAGCAGTAGTCGCGATCGAAGAGAATCGCCAGTAAGGTTTCTGGCTGGTAGCGACTTCGCCGGGATTCCTGCCCGGCGAAGTCGCGCAGCATGAGGGTTCCTTGTTTCGGACCGAGAACGCTCTCGCATCTATGAACAGTCGCGCGAAGTTGGCCGCGATTCCTGCGCTCCTCCTCGTATTCGCGGCCCTCGTTTGGGCCGGTTCAGACCCCTGGAAAACCAAGCCCTTTCAGCAGTGGGACGCCGCCGACGTTAAAAGGATCGTCACCGATTCACCTTGGGCCCGCGTCATTCGCATCAACGCCCCATGGAAATCGGGTCAATCGGGCGACTCCTCGGGGTCCGGTCTGAAACACGGCCAAGGCAGCGGTGGATCGGATGATGACGACGATTCAAGCCCGACTCAAGCAGCGTTCATTGTCCGCTGGGTTTCCTCTCGCACCGTACGCGCGGCCGCCTTGCGTGGCGCTGTGCTCGGCGGCCAGTTGAAAGAGGAGGAGGCGGAAAGGGAACTCGCGCAGCAAAGCGATGTCTACCAAGTTCTTGTTGCCGGGCCAGATATGAAACCGTTCGACTCCGTGGACGAAACTATGCTAAAGAACAACACCGAGCTCGTCGCGAAAAAGACCAAGGAGAAGTTCGCGCCAAGCAAAGTCCAAATCTCCCGCAGCCCGGACGGCAAGAAAATACAAGGCGTCGTCTTCAGCTTTCCCAGGAAATCTGAAACCGGCGAATCTACCATTGCTTCGGATGAGAAAACGGTGAACTTCTCCTGTGCCGCTGGCACCGCGAAGATTGAGACCAGCTTCGAGATCTCGAAAATGCAAGATATGCAGGGACGCGATCTGTAGATTGGCGCATAAATAATCTCACGGTGGAAGGAGCTTCATGAAAATTTCAGCGCGGCTGGCGGCACCCGCCCTTCTGATCCTGCTTCTTGCGGCGTCGGCGAATGCACAGATGGGGCGCTCTGCTCCGCCGCGCATTTCCGGCGTGTGGAATCCGGTGGTTGGCGCCGGTGCGGCCTACGAAGTGGACAACAAGGGCGACAAAACTGAAATGGAGATCGCGATCATCGGCAAAGAATCTGTGGGCGGCAAAGACGCCTACTGGTACGAGATGTCCTTCAATTCGGCGCGCTCGGGCGGCCAGATGGTGATGAAATCCCTTACGGTTGTGAATGGTCCCGACACTCAGGTTACGCGGATGATCATGCAGATGCCTGGGCGTCCTCCCATGGAAATGCCCGCGCAGATGATGCATCAGGACCGCTCTCACCAGCCTTCTGACATTCGCAGCGACGCGGAAGATTTGGGCAGCGAATCCGTCACCGTGCCGGCCGGCACTTTCACTTGCGAGCACTACCGCTCGAAGAAGGATTCCAGCGAAACTTGGATATCCGAAAAGGTCTCTCCGTACGGCATGGTCAAGCACCAATCCGCCGATACCACCATGGTCCTCACCAAGGTGATCACCAACGCCAAGGACAAGATTACCGGAACTCCTCAGCCCTTTAACCCTCAGATGATGATGCAACAGCAGGAGCAGCCCCAGCAGTAGGGCCCCGACACGCAATCTTTGAGCGCAAGAGGCGCCCTTTCCATCGGGCGCCTGAAGCTCTTTCAGAAACTTTCAGGCTTACGAAAATCTTGTTTTTCAAAGAAAGTTGCACATGCGATCTGCGGAGGAAAAATTCTATCAGGCCCGCGTCGTCCGTCGCGAAGAGGTTTCTGCGGACCTCTGGAAAATCACGCTCGACCCCGCCGGCAAATTCGAATTTGCTGCCGGTCAGTTTGCCACCCTCGGATGCCAGGCTCCGAACAGGCTGGTCGAGCGCGCCTATTCCATCGTTTCCTCGCCCTACGAGCCCGAACTCGAATTTTTCCTCGAGCTCGTCCCCGCGGGCGAACTCACCCCACTCCTTTACAAACTCCAGGTCGGCGACCAGCTCTTCTTGCGCAAGATTGCCAAGGGCCGCTTTACTCTCGATTTAAAGAGCGGCCACAGGAACCATCTCTTGCTCTGCACCGTCACCGGCGTTGCCCCCTACGTTTCTTATATCCGCACTCTTCTCGCCGATTGGAACGAAAATCGCTTGCCCGCGAATCTTCATCTTTATCTTATTGACGCAGCGAGCCGCTCCTGGGAATTGGCCTATCGTCAGGAGCTCGAACGGGCCGCCGCCGCGGTTCCCTGGCTCACCTACGTGCCCACCGTCAGCCGCCCACACGAAGACACCGCATGGAACGGGGAAAAAGGCCGCGTAGAGGACATCATCCGAAAATACGTCGATCATTGGAAACTTACCGGCGCGGATTCCACCGGTTATCTCTGCGGCCATCCGCAGATGATTGAAATCGGAAAAGGGATATTGCAGCGCTGCGGATTCGCCAAAGAATTCCTGAAGGAAGAAGTGTATTGGATTCCGCCGAAGACTCTCCATCGCTGACGGGCGTCCGCAAAGGGCCGCGAACGGCCGCAAAGGGCAATGTGGCGCCCGCCAGCGACAGATTCTGTGAAAGACCGCCTTAAATCGTCGGACCGTCGGAAGCGGATGCAACCTGTTCAATGGTGCTCGAAATAGCGCGAATCGGCGCGGAGACGTGAACCGTGTCGTCTTTGTCTTCCACATCCACCACGATCGACCCGCCGCTCTTGGCCACGCGAACGTGCTCGCCCGGTTGTTTCACTTCGACGAACGTCAGATCTTCACTTTCACGCAGTTGATCGAGCGCCGCGCGAATCGTTGGCATCCACGGCCGCATCTCCGCCGCCGCGCGTGATATTTCCCGCTGCGGCGCGAAATGCGCTGCGATGGGCACCAGCATTGCCGGAGCCAGCACATAGATGTGATGGACCTCGGGCTGGTGTTCCACCACCTTGACCTCGATCATTCCTTCGCTGCAGATCACGCCCACACCTGCCAGCGCCGTTCCCGCAACTCCCAGCACGATCTTGCCGAGTAGCATCATGTTTCACCTCGTCCGGATCTCGCTCCGGCTAGTCGGAATTGTTCTTGGAATCGACCCAGATGCGCACGTGTTGCGAGGCGTCCTGAACCGTCACCAACAGCGAGTCGCCCGCTTCGCTCAGAGCCCGCAGCGCCGCCGCCACGTCCAGCTCATTTTCCTTGGCCGTTGACAAAAGCGCGTCCACCACCTTCATCGGCACGGTGACGTCCACCGTCTGGCCGCCTTTGTTGCGATCGGTGACGTGGACCACCAGATTCCCATTCCGTTTCGCTACGTGCACTTCTTGATCTTTTTCCTTCACGGTGACGAACTCGCTGTCCGCAGCCGTGCGCACCGCGTCCAGCAGCGCCCGAATGTCCACGTCATTTATCTCGGCGCTGCCGATTGTCACGCGCCCCTGATGCAAATTGCCCTTGTTCACCGTGGGCAGAATTTTTTCGGCCATGGAGAGAGGCACATTCACGTTCACGCTCTCGCCCTTCGTCGCGTCTTCCACTCGGATATGGAGATATCGCTCGGTTGGCGGCGCGGCCATAGCCGCTGGAACACTCGCCGCCATGCTCACCACCAGGCAAAACATCGCAATCGCTCGAAGTCGCTTTGTCATTTTGGGGAAGCCTCCCGTGCTCTTCCTGCCTCTATGTACGGGGTGGCCCTGCGAAATGTTCCGTGGTTTCTCGTGCAAACGTGATTTCGTAGGGGCACAGCATGCTGTGACCGGCAAACGAGCTTGGCATGATCGCACCATCGACCGGTGCTCGTTTGCGTGCGCAGTCTCAGTTCCTTGGAGTTTTTTGGCTATGAGGAAGTTGGTGGGACCGCGGGCTCGTCGGACTGCAGCTTAAAATAGACCGAGGCCAGCGGCGGGACGCGCAGTTTCAGCGAATAGGGACGGTTATTCCACGGCACGGGTTCGGCTCGGACGCCTCCCGAATTGCCGTTGCCGCTTCCTTCGTAATATTCAGAATCCGTGTTCAGGATCTCGCGGTAAAACCCGGGCTCCGGCACTCCCACGCGATAATTCTCGCGCACGACCGGCGTGAAGTTGCAAACCACAACAACAAAGTTGCGCGAATCTTTCGCCCGGCGCATGAACGATAAAATACTGGCGGCGTTGTCATTCGCCTCCAGCCATTCGAACCCGGCCCATTCGAAATCCACTTCATGCAGCGCCCGCTCGCTCGTATGCAGCCGGTTCAAATCCGCGACAAGCCGCTGGACGCCCCGGTGCGGAGGCGATTCTTCAAGCCTCCAATCGATCGCCTTCTCTTCGGAAAATTCGTTCCGCTGCGCCAGCTCGCCGCCCATGAACAAGAGTTTCTTGCCCGGATGCCCGTACATATACGCGAAAAGCAGCCGCACGTTCGCGAACTTCTGCCAATCGTCGCCGGGCATTTTTTCGATCAGCGACTTTTTCCCGTGCACCACTTCGTCGTGCGAAAGCGGCAGGACAAAATTTTCCGTGAAGGCGTAAATCATCGAGAATGTCAGTTCGTTGTGATGGAACTGCCGGTGAATCGGATCAAGCGCGAAATAACGCAAAGTGTCGTTCATCCAGCCCATGTTCCATTTCAAATCGAATCCAAGCCCGCCATCGTACGTCGGCCGCGATACCGCCGGCCATGACGTGGACTCTTCCGCGATCATCAGCGCGCCCGGATGCCGGTTGTGCAGCACTTCGTTCAACCGCTTGATGAAGTCGATCGCCTCCAGATTCTCGCGGCCTCCGTAGGGATTCGGTATCCACTCGCCCGGCTTCCGCGAATAATCCAGATACAGCATCGACGCCACCGCATCCACGCGCAGCCCATCGATGTGATACTTGTCCACCCAGAAAAGCGCGTTGGACACCAAATAATTCTGCACCTCATTCCTTCCGTAATTGAAAACGAGCGTGCCCCAATCGGGATGCGCTCCTTTCCGCGGGTCGGCGTGCTCGTAAAGGTGCGTTCCGTCGAAGAGCCCCAGGCCGTGCGCGTCGCGCGGGAAGTGCGCCGGAGTCCAATCCAGCAGCACGCCGATATTTTCCTGGTGGCAGCGTTCGACGAAAAACATGAAATCTGCCGGCGTGCCATACCTCCGCGTCACCGCGTAGTAGCCTACCGTCTGATAGCCCCACGATCCGTCGTACGGATGCTCCATGATCGGCATCAGCTCGATGTGCGTGTACCCCATGGCCTTCACGTAAGGAATCAGCTCGTCCGCGAGTTCGCGATACGTCAACCAGCGATTGCCCTCGCCCGTTTTCCGCCGCCACGATCCCGCGTGCAATTCATAAATCGACATCGGCGCGTGCTGCCAGTCGCGAGCGGTCCGCGCTGCAATCCACGCAGAATCGTTCCACGCGTAGCCGTCGATGTTGCACACCACCGACGCGCTCTTCGGCCGCAGCTCCGCCGCGAAACCGTACGGATCGGACTTCAGCCCCACTCCCGCGCGCGAAAGAATTTCAAATTTGTAAAGCGCACCCTCATCCAGTCCCGGAATAAAAAGCTCCCAGATGCCGCTCGGCCCCCGATTTCGCAGCGCGTGGACGCGCCCGTCCCAGAAATTGAAATCGCCCACCACGCTCACGCGCTGCGCGTTGGGCGCCCACACGCCAAAGTGCACGCCGCGCACTCCCTCCATTTCCCGCACGTGCGCGCCCAGCTTTTCGTACTTCAAGTAGTGCGTGCCTTCGCCGAAAAGATAGAGATCGTAATCGGTCAGCAGCGGAGGAAATGCATAAGGATCGAAGCTTTCCCAGGTGTTCCCATCTTTAAAGCGAAATCGCAGCCGGTACGCCGCCGGAGCAACGGCCTCGCCTTCCTTCAAAAGCAATTCATTCGCCGCGAGCGTCAGTTCGAACGCGCCGCCGCCCTGGGTTTGCGCCATAACGCGTGGCGCGGATTCTCCGCTCCACAGTACACTCGCCTCCGTCGCGTTCGGGCGAAACGCCCGAATCGCCAACGCGCGCTTTCCGTCTCCCTCAACCCAGTGCGGCCCGAGCACCGCGGACGGGTCCGCGTGCTCGCCGCGAACCACACGCAGGATCTGTTCTTGCACGCTCGTGAGCGACGCATTCACGGAGTCAGGTTGTTGTTCTTTTTTCGCCATACGCTTGCAAACAATCGGGCAGAAGGGTGAATGACCATCTTACCGGAGGAGGCGCGCCTCGCCAATCATCGCGCTTGGTGTCCGTGCGTGATTCTCCGATTGCGTTTCGGTGCGTGGATAGCGAGTCAATTCTGCCGGAAACCTATTCGTTGATTCTAGAGGACCGCAGCTTCCATCCAACCGCTCCCACCGGCAGTAACGTAGCTGCGGCGAAAATCCTCTGCAACAAGCCCGCACCGGCTCCCGGAATAACGATGGCATGGCTCATCAGCGGGACCATGAGCGACACAACAACACAACACGCGGCGAGAAAAAATCTTACGCCTCGAGCATCGCTCTGTTTCCAAAGCGCGAGAAGGAAGATGAACGGCAGCGCAATCAGGAAAACGACAAGAAACCCGAATCCCGTGTGCCGGGGATCGGGCAGCGGAAAGATACCTGCCTGGATGGTGCTGCATCCAACGACAGTCATCGAAAGCCATACCAGCCAGCAGCAAACGCGCGATACTCCCCTGTTGCGCATCGCGCGATACACTCCGTAACCTCCCGCGATTAACGCCACACCGGTAAAGATTGCCCCCGCGTTGAACACCGCAGGGTGACTGGAATTGGGTGAGCCCAGCATGCTCGCCGCCTGCCTCAGGAAGCTATAACCGGGATAGAACGCCGACGCTACCAATTGCGTTCCAAAGTATAGAATCGGCACGCTAACGGCTGCTCCAAGGCAAAAATTAACTGCGCTCCGACTCGCTGCACTCAAATGATGCCTCCATGAATCTACTCACTTATAGCACGGCGCTTCGAACTTGCTCCCCTATGCGTGCGTCGCATCGCTGGACTTGCGCGAAAATCCTCGATAGGCTACTAGCACCCTGGGGCGCATTGCGGGGACCATCCACAAAGGAGACTTCTCGTGAAACAAATTTCGCGCTACATTTTCCTCTTCGTGATGCTGTTCACCCTCAGCTCCGCCGGAATCGCGCGCGCCCAGGACTCCGCGTCGCAAAAAACGAAAACCCCAGCGGCCGCCGTTCTGGAAGCTTGGAACGACGTCGGCAACCGCCTGATCACCATGGCCGAAGACTGGCCCGAAGACAAATACACCTACAAGCTGACCCCCGACGTCCGCACCTTCCAGGCAGTCATCTTGCACATTGCCGGCTCGAATTACGATTGCGTCAATCACATCTCGGGCACCAAGATGGGTGACGCACAAAACGATCCCCCAGTCGCCAGCTACAAAACCAAGGCCGAGACCGTCGCCTACCTGAAGAAATCCGTCACCGATGGCGCCGCCTTGATCACGAAGGAAGGGGACGCCAAAGTCCTCGCCCACCTCGACTACTGGATCGGCTACACCGAACACATGGGCGAACACTACGGCCTGCTCGTCGCCTACTACCGCGCGAACGGCCAAATCCCACCCGAGTCACGCCCGAAGAAGTGACGACCCGACGAGGGACCGTGCGGCTTCGCCTCCAGGCGCTACTTACTCGTGTCGCTAAAACGCACGGCGTCTGTTTTTTCTGACCCACGGACTATGGCGATGTATTTCCCGTCGGGCGAATAGCGGAAGTCCCAGATTGCGTCGAAGGTGAAGTGGCTCAACTGCTTCTCCGGGGCTCCAGCCATGGGCTGCTTGGTCCAAAGATTCGGCACGCCGGTTCGTATATCCACGAACGCAACAGCCCGCTGCCCCGGAATCCAACGCGCTAGGCGCGAGGTGGGATCGAAAGTCTCAGCGAGCTCGAGATCGGACTTCGATTCAACACCGCCCGCAATATTCACCGCTACGATCCTCCCGTTTTTGCCGGAAGTTTGAAACGCGATGTTCTGGCCGTCGGCAGAGACCATCGGCCCCATAAGCGCCATCCGATCGGAGACCTGAACCGGCGCGCCACCAGAAATCGAAATTTTGAAAATGTAAGCGGCCCCTCCCGGAACTTGCCCCAAGTACATCACCCATTCCCCCGCCACGTCGCACTCGGGCTGTTGCTCGCCGCCGCCATTCGTAAGTTCTGTGGAGACTCCGCTCTGCAGATCGAGTTTCCAGAGATGTGACCCGCCGCCTGAATCAGATGTAAAAATCACGGCGCGTCCGTGGTCGCAGACCATGGGTTGATCGTGGTATCGGCCATCGAACGTAAGCTGCCTCGCATTTCCTCCGTCAGCATTGGCAATGAAAAGATCCCAATTTTCTGCGTTATTGGCGACGTAAACGATCCGGTTATCGGGGGTCCAGGCGATTCCATGGCTCCCGTCCAGCCTGCCCGAGGTTACTTGTCTCGCGTTGTCAGGAGAGTCGGCCGCACCCACCCAGATCTGGCTGCTGTCATTCCGCTGCGTCGCAACGATTGTCCGGCCGTCCGCCGATATGGAAACAGAATAATAGTCGCTTAGATCGTTCGAGACGCGTCGAACCTTCCCGCCCGGATAGCTGACCATCCAGAGCTGCATGGGTACCCCTGTCTTCTCCTGCGCGGTGACCAGGTATCCGCTGCCGTCTGGGAGCCACGCGAAATCACCCATAAAACGCCAGCGTCGTCCGGGCATCGGCTTTTGCGCGCCCGTCATGACATCAATTTGCATAATCTCGAAATTCTGTCCGTCGGGCTCCGGATCGTTGACCGTCGCCGCGATGATTCGGCCATCCGGGCACCATGCAAGACTCTGATAACCCTGGTTACTTCCGGAAGCCGTCTTCCGAACAGCCAGCTCCTTCGCGCCGCTACCGCCCGAGTTCGCGATCATTAGGTGGCCTTCGCTGGACGCCAAATCAAGCGTCGCATAAGCCATCTGCCGCCCGTCGGGTGAGAAGGACACTCCGACCATTGCGGAATCGAGCAGTCGCCGGGGTGTGCCGCCGAGGACGGGAACCTGATACACGACCGCGTGCGTATCGTTGGGCCCAAGAGACAGATAGTCCAGGAAATTTCCATCGGGAGTGAAGTTCACATTAATGATCGCGGCGATGCTTGGAGGAAGTATCTGAACCGCGCTGGCAATGTCCATTTGGCGGACCCACAGGCTGTAATGCCCGTGCGCATTCGAAACATAAGCGAAGTAACGCCCGTCATGTGAGACGCGCGCCACCTCTACGTCGCCGCTGGTCGTCAGACTCGATATCGACGGATTCTGGAACGCGCTTGCCGCGAGCCCGCCGAGGAAAAAGCCCTTCCAGTAAAGCCAGCTTCCTGCGGCAAGCAGTATCACGAGCAAGATCACGCTGGGAACAATTAGCTTTCGCCCGAGCGAAGGCCGGGTGGAATCAACAGTGACGCCAACGCCACTCGCCCGGCCCGAATCCGCGGAAAGAGCGCCGCTCGATGCCCCGGACGAGCGGCCCGATTCTACGCGCGCAACCGCGGCCGCAGAACCTGAGTTCCCGGATAAAGCCGCGTGTCGCACGGAGCTCGAATCGCGTTTCAGGCGTTCCAGGTCTGCGCGCATTTCCGCGGCGCTCTGGCATCGCAGCTTGGAGTCTTTCTCCAGCGCTTTATTGATCAGCTCTTCGAGCTTCGGCGGAAGATCAGGATTGAGACGCACCGGCGGCACGGGCGCGCGGTTCAGGATGGCGTCGAAAATAACGGCGGAGGTATCGCCCCGAAACGGCAAGACACCCGTGCACATTTCGTAGAACACCACGCCCAGCGAAAACAGGTCGCTGCGCGCGTCCAGTTCTTTTCCGCGCGCCTGCTCCGGCGACATATACGCGACCGTCCCCACCGCCGTTCCGGGGCTGGTAAGAAATGCGTCCGACGTTGCCGTCGGCAGCCCGGAGACTCCCACGCCCTCGGCCACCGGGGAAAGCTTCGCCAACCCAAAATCCAAAACCTTCACGTGGCCGCGCTTGGTCACAAAAATATTCGCCGGCTTGATGTCGCGGTGAACGATGCCTCGCTCGTGCGCAGCGTCTAGCGCGTCCGTAATCTGAATCCCCAGTTCCAGAATCTGTTCCACCGGAACCGCCCGGCCGGAAATCAGATGCTTCAGCGTATTACCGTCCAGGAATTCCATGGCGATGAACGAGCGTCCGCCGTCCTCGGCAATCTCGTAGATGGTGCAGATGTTCGGATGATTCAACGCGGAAGCTGCGCGTGCTTCGCGCCGAAATCGTTCCAGCGCTTGCGCATCTTGCGCCACATCGTCCGGAAGAAATTTCAGTGCCACAAAGCGGCCGAGCGAAGTGTCCTCCGCCTTATAGACCACACCCATTCCCCCGCCGCCCAGTTTCTCGACGATGCGGTAATGCGAAATCGCGCGTCCAATTATGGAGGAGGAATCAGTCACTAGCGCAGTATCTTACGCCCACGCCAAAAGCCAGGCAACGCTACGCATGCTCTCAGCCGAATTGTCCACACCACTCAACCCCTCGCCTTCGGTACGCATTCGTGCTAGTGTTTTTTGTGCTTATTTTTGACAAGTCGCGAGAGGCGGACCTGAGATTTCAGGAGCCGCTGAACTATGAGCCGTCGCATCGTCGGCTTCCGGCAACGACTTTCCCGCAAAACGCACCCGTTTCCGGCTCCAAACTCGATCTGAAATTATCGTCTGCTCAAAGTCCTGAATTGCCTCCCGGTGAGCGTATTTCTAATCGTTACTGTGTTCGAATAGAAATCGCCGTAACTCGTTCAAAACAAAGCACGGAAGATTTTCTAATCGTTACTCAGAACGCCACTTTTGCGCACGCTTCTGAGGCTAATCTCGATCCGCCAAATATGCCCAAAACGCGCGTCCGAAATCTAAATTTGTCTCGTTCGCCCTGGAAAAAACTGATACTTCTCTTTCTGGGGGCCGCACTTTTCACCATGTCGACATCGGCGCAGGACCGCACGCAAGCTCGCTCCATGGTCGTCTCTCAGGACGGCATCGTCGCGGCGGAAAGTCCGCTCGCGGCGCAAGCCGGCGCGATGATTCTGGCGCATGGCGGCAATGCCGTGGACGCAGCCGTCGCGGCCAACGCCGTGGTGGGCGTCGTCGAACCCATGATGAACGGAATGGGCGGCGATCTTTTTGCCATCGTTTACGACGCGAAAACTGGAAAACTCTATGGCCTAAACGCGAGCGGCTGGGCGCCCGCCAAGCTTTCCATCGACTTCCTCAAAAGCAAGGGCATCACCGCGATGCCGCAAGGCGGAATCCAAAGCGTCACTGTTCCCGGCGCCGTGGACGGCTGGTCCAAGCTGCTTGCAAAGTTCGGGACCAAGCAATTTCCAGAGGTGCTCGCCCCCGCGATTCACTTCGCGCGCGAAGGTTTCCCGCTTCCTGAAGTGGTCGCGCTGGAATGGAAAGGCGCGGAAGGGCATTTGAAACAGGACCCGAATGCTACGGCAACCTACTTCATCGATGGCCGCGCACCGCAACTCGGCGAGGTTTTCCGCAATCCGGATCTCGCGCGTTCGCTTGAGCTCGTGGCCTCGGGTGGCCGCGACGCATATTACAAGGGCGAAATCGCGAATCGCATCGTAGCTACATCGACGAGGCTCGGCGGCACCATGACGCTCGAGGACTTGGCCGCCTACTCCAGCGAATGGGTCGAGCCCATCTCCACAACCTATCGCGATTGGACCGTGTACGAGATTCCGCCGAACGGGCAGGGAATCGCCGCGCTCGAAATGCTCAATATCATGGAGACGTTTCCACTCGGCCAACTCCACAATCCCGCCGACGCCTTGCATGTGATGATCGAAGCAAAAAAGCTCGCCTATGCCGACATGCATCGCTACGTCGCAGACCCGAAATTCAGCAGCGTGCCGGTTACCGGAATGCTCTCCAAGCAATACGCGGCGCAGCGCGCAAAATTAATCGAGATGGCTAAGGCGAATTGTAGCGTCTCGCCGGGCGAGCCCGAGTTCTCGCCACGGGGCGATACCATGTATCTCAGCGTTGTCGATCGCGACGGAAACATGGTTTCGCTGATTCAAAGCAACTACAATTCGTTTGGTTCGGGAATCGTTGCGGACGGAACCGGCTTTGCTCTGCAAAATCGCGGCGCGCTCTTCAGCTTCGACCCTGCGTCTCCCAATGCCCTAGCTGGCCACAAGCGCCCTTTGCACACCATCATCCCGGGTTTCATGACGCGCGGCCAGGAACGCATCGCGTTCGGCATCATGGGGGGATTCAACCAGGCTCAGGCTCACGCGCAGTTCGTGGCCGACGTCGCCGATTTCGGAATGAATATCCAAGCGGCGCTCGAAGCGCCAAGATTCACGAAGTACACCTTCACGGGATGCGACGTGAAGATGGAAAATCGCTTTCCCGCGGAAGTTCGCAAAGCGCTTGAGGATCGCGGCCACAAGATTGAAGTCGTAGGCAGCTTCTCGGACGAAGTTGGAGCAGGACAAGCCGTCCGGCGCGATTTTTCCACCGGCGTGAATTTCGGCGCCTCCGACCCGCGCAAGGATGGTGCGGCCATTCCCGCGCCTCCCCCGCTCAAATGATTACTCGGCAATTACGGTAAATTCTTGGTTCTATTCCGATCCTCTCGTGACGCCTAAGTGTTGTCGAATGCTAAACCTTAGGCCATTCGTACCATTGTGACCTGAATCATGGCCAGCTAGCCTGAGACTGGGAATTCCACGGGGTGTTTTCCTACCCTCTGGTTCCAATCATGTCAAGCAGAACGATACCAGTGCGGCCAAGACGCAAGGGACCCTCGCGCCCCGCGGATTTGCACGGCGCAGACTCTCCCTTCAACAACGCGAATTTCCAGCTGCTTTTTTCCGGCAATCCGCAGCCGATGTACATTTTCGACCTTCAGACGCTGTATTTCCTGGACGTCAACATCGCCGCCGTCGAGCATTACGGCTACACGCGCGAAGAAATGCTCGGGATGCGGCTCACCGAGGTGCGCCCCCCGGAAGACATTCCACGCCTGCTCGACGTGGTACAGAACGGAACCTCGAAGCTATCGTCACACGGCTACTGGCGGCATGTGCGAAAAGATGGGCAGATTCTGGAAGTGGAAGCCACCGCGCAGAGGATTTTCTTCAGCGGACGCCACGCGATGCTGGTGGGAGCGCAGGACATCAGCGCGCGGCGCGCAGCGGAAGAAATGGTGGCGGAGCACAACGCGTACCTGCAAGCGCTGACGGAAAACAATCCCCTGGCGATCGTTGTGCTGGACCCGAATCGCCGGATTCAGATGTGCAATCCCGCATTCGAAGAGCTCTTCGGATATCACCAGCGCGACGTTCTCACCATGGACCTGGATTTATTGCTGTCACCCGTAGGCCTGGCGAGCCAAGCGTTTGAGTTGAGCGATCGCGCGGCCGGCGGCGAGGTGGTACGCGCCGAAGCGCAGCGGCGCCGCAGCGACGGTTCGCTCGTGGATGTGCAAATCGTCGGCGTGCCTCTGATCGCGAATGGGAAACGGATCGGCACGTTTGGAATGTACGAAGACATTACGGAGCAGCGCCGCGCACGGCTGGCGCAGAAAAATGCGGAAGAGCGGTTGTCACTCCTATTCGAAAACGCGGTGGAGGGAATTTTCCAAACGACTCCGGGAGGCCGCATCCTGAGCGCGAACCCCGCGTTTGCACGTATGTGCGGATTCTCGTCTCCCTCGGAGATGACCCAGAGCGTTCGGGAACTTGGCGCCGATATTTATGCGGACCCGCAGGTGCGGAGCGAGTTCAAGCGGCTGATTGAAGAGCGCGGCAGCGTGGAAAATTTCGAACACCAACTGCGCCGCACGGACGGCACGAGAATCTGGGTCTCGGAAAACGCGCGCGTGGTGCGCGATGCGGACGGCAAAATTGTCTCCTACGAAGGCACGGTAGAGGACATTTCAGACCACAAGCGCGCCGAACTCGAACGCCAGGTGAATTTCGAGATCATTCACGGCGTCAGCGTCACGGACAACCTCGACGATTTACTGCGATTGATCCATCTCGCGCTGAGGAAAGTGCTCTACGCCGAGAACTGCTTCGTCGCGCTGTACGAGGCCTCCACCGGAATGTTCCATTTCCCGTTTTTCGTGGATCGATTCGACGTCGCTCCGCCGCCGCAACAGGTGGGACGAAGCTGTACCGCGTACGTTTACCGGACCGGGCGCGCGATGCTAATCCCGCAGACCGCTTTTGATAAGCTCGCGGCCGAGGGAGAAGTGGAACTCGTCGGCACGGCGTCTCCGTCCTGGCTGGGCGTGCCTTTGCGCACACCGGCGGCAACGATCGGCGTGCTGGTGGTCCAGCATTACGAAGATCAAAACGCCTATACCGAGCGCGATTTGGAGTTCCTGGCTTCGGTAGGCGGACAGATTGCGTTGGCTATCGAGCGAAAGCGCGCGGAAGAAAAAGTGCGCGATAGCGAAGCGCGGCTCAGAGTTTTGGTCGAACAGCTGCCTGCAGTTCTCTGGACCGTGGATGCCGGGCTCCGCTTTACGTCCGCTCTGGGGGCCGGACTGATGCGGCTCGGGCTCAAGCCGAACCAGCTCGTGGGAATGTCGCTGCTGGAATATTTTGAGACGGCGGACCAGAGCTTCCTGCCCATCGCGGCCCACCGGCGTGCTATCGCCGGCGAGTCCACCACATTTCATATCGAATGGAAGGGCGGGTCGTATGCTTGCCACGTGGAACCCCTGCGCGATGCGGGCGGCCAATTCCAAGGCGCGATCTGCATGGCGCTCGATATCACGGACCGCAGGCAACTCGAAGAGCAGCTCCGGCAGTCGCAAAAAATGGAAGCGGTCGGGCGCCTGGCTGGTGGGATCGCGCACGACTTCAATAATCTGCTCATGGTGATTCAGGGGTACGCCGACCTGCTCGCGGAACGCCTGCCCGTGGGTGATCCTTTGCGGCGAAATGCGGAGCAAATCCAGACCGCCTCCCAGCGCGCCACTTCGCTCACGCGGCAATTACTGGCCTTCGGGCGCAAACAAATGCTCGCGCCGAAAGTGCTGGGAATTCAAAGCATCATCGCCGACATGGAGAAAATCCTCTTCCGGCTGATCGGCGAAGACATAAGGCTCGAAACTTCGAGCACTCCGGACGTGGGCTTGATCAAGGCTGACCGCAGCCAGATCGAGCAAGTAATTTTGAATCTCGCGGTGAACGCGCGCGACGCCATGCCGCAGGGTGGCCGCCTGACTATCGAAGCCTCGAACGTGGATTTGGACGCGTCCGCCTCGCATTTGCCTGTGGTGGTCGCGCCCGGCAAATATGTGATGCTGGCGGTGACGGATAATGGCTTCGGCATGGACGCCGAAACGCAGGCGCACATCTTCGAGCCGTTCTTTACGACCAAAGAAAAAGGCAAAGGTACAGGCCTCGGCCTCGCGACGGTTTACGGCATCGTGAAGCAGAGCGGCGGATACGTGTGGGTGTACAGCGAGCCGGGGCGCGGAACGAGTTTCAAGATTTACCTTCCTCGCGTCGAGGATGAGCAGCCGGCGAGCGTACGAGAGCGCCACAATGACCCGCAACACGTGCAACGCGGCACCGAAACTATTCTCTTGGTGGAAGACGAGACCGGCGTTCGAGAACTGGCCCGCGAATATCTAAGATCGGCCGGTTACACGGTCCTCGAGGCCGAAGATGGACACACCGCTCTGGAACTGGCGGCCATGCATGCGGGAACCATACACCTTTTGATGACCGACGTGGTGATGCCGGGAATCAGCGGGCGGGAACTGGCCGAGCGCGCCAAGCATATTCGCCCGGACATGAAGGTTCTGTATATGTCGGGTTACACGGATCAGGCCGTGGTGCATCACGGAATTCTGGAAACGGATGCCGTACTGCTGCAGAAACCCTTTACTCTATCCACCCTTTCCGCCAAACTACGTGAGATTCTCAGCTCCGATTCGGTCCCGCATTAGCTTTTCTCGCCGGTGCCAACCTAAAATCGCCTTTGCTTTCATCCGATTTTCGTAACCGGCTATCGCTGGTTACTTGTGGAGAAGCGATTCCCAATTGGCCGGCACACGTCCCGCGGGTCCCGGAACGGGCTGACTCACGGGATGAGAGTGCGGGCTGGGCAGCTTGGCACCCTCGAAAAATTCCCGCGTTCGGTAGTCGTAAAACCAGTCCTCCCCAGGCTCGAAGCTATTGATGATGGGGTGGCCCGTGGCGGCATTGTGCTTGGTGGCATGCTGGTTCGGTGAACTATCGCAGCAGCCGATGTGGCCGCATTCGGCGCAGCGGCGAAGGTGCAGCCACCATTCGTCTTTTGACGTGCATTCGACGCAACCCGTACCGCTCGGCTTCGCATTCAAATTTATTCCTTCTCGCACGCTTTTCATGACTCCTCCCAGGTCAAAAGTTATCCTCGCGATTAAACCCCAGTTTGGCACTCCGCGCAATCGCACGGGAGCTGGGGCATAGCGCCTATGGATTAGATGATGGCCCGTACAACTTCGGCGCAGGCTCCGAAAAACCTAACCGCCGGTTACCGGCAGAAGTGCGATTTATTCTTTTTGGGTGGTATCATCCCTCGACGAGAGAATGTAGCGCTGACCCGGGAGCATCGATCATGGCTGAGCCGAGCAAAGAAGAATTGTTGGCACGCATTGCGGAGTTGGAAAAGCAGGCGGGCGGATCAAAACGAAGCGGGACGCTGGAATTTCGCGTGGGAGAAAAGGGCGGCGTCAGCGTGTACGGACTCGGGCGCTTTCCCGTCACACTGTATTACGAACAGTGGATTCGCCTGCTTGATGTGGCGGATGGGCTGCGCACGTTCCTCGAAGAAAATAAACACCGGCTCAAGCTAAAGACGAAAGAGTAGTTGAAGCTCGATCGCTTTTTGAGCGGCTCCAAAACGCGCGCAGCTGGATTCTTTCGTGTTGCAGAGTGGCACATCTGAGCGCTCCCAAACAGCATCATTTTTCGTCTGCCTGCTTCAATCCCCTCGTTATACCTTCCAATGTGTTGAAATTAAGGGCGTTGAGGGCGCGCCCGCGAGTGGTGCGAATGGCCCGGAACTTGGCGTCAAATGCGCAGCTAGGGGATTAGCGAACAGGTGGTATTGGGCGCAAGCCAACTGCCAGTGGTGCGCAGCAGGGGGGCGTGATGGGTGCAAACGGAGAACGGATTTCTCGAGATACGGTGACCGAGGACGGGATCGGCGCACGACGGCTCTGGACGGCCGTGGTGGTGGCCGCGGTGGACGACTGGCGCAACGGCACTTTGCGAGCGCGGCGAAAGGCGCAGGAATTTCTCTTCGACAACGAACGGGACTTTGAAATGGTGTGTGCCGGGGCAGGTCTGGAGCCCGGCGATTTCCGCGCCCGGTTGCTGAACCTGGGCGTGCGGATCAAAATGGAAGGTTCAATCGCAGAGCCGCTCGCAGCTTGGGCGAACTGAGATCTCCTTTAGCAATAATCCTCCGGCTGGCCGCGTTCAAATAGCGTAGAATTTGCCGTCGCGCAAGCGCGCGAAGAATTGATGGCACCCACCTTCAGCGGCTCGGCCTGCCCCGAGAAACAGTTGCTTGCCTATTGCGCGCGCACGCGCATCCAGCCGGAAGCCTCGCAAGAAATTCGGGAACTCCTCGCTGGTCCACTCGATTGGGACTATTTGCTCGAGCAAGCGGAGGAGAATTCGGTGACGCCGCTTCTCGAACGGCAATTGCAAGCTGTGGCGCCCGATTCCATTCCCGCGGCGGCGAAAGAGCGGCTGAAACACGCAAGCCGCGCCAACACGGTGCGGTGCCTGTTTCTAACCGCTGAGCTGTTCAAGGTGCTCGATCTTTTTCGGGCGCAGGGAGTTCAGGGGATTCCCTACAAAGGGCCGGTGCTTGCCATGCAGGCGTACGGGGACGTTGCGTTGCGCGAATTCGAGGATCTGGACATTATTCTTCGCCAGCGCGATCTGCCTGCGGCGCACGAGGCCATGCTCAGCCTCGGGTATCAGCCGAAGTTCGATTGGATTCTTTCACCCGGCGCTTCGGCCTCGCTCGTTCCGGGCGAATACAATTATCGCGACGAAGGTCGCCGGGTGATGGTCGAGCTGCATACCGAGCGAACGCTGCGGCATTTTCCGGTGGTCCCGGACCTGGATGATTTTGCGCGGCGGCTTGTTCCGGTTTCGCTGAGCGGGCGGGAGATATTTACGTTTCAGGTGGAGGACTTGCTGCCGGTTCTTTGCATACATGGCGCGAAGGATTTCTGGGAGCGGTTTTCGTGGGTCGCGGACATTTCGGAACTGATTCAAGGCCATCCCGAGCTCGATTGGGACAAAGTGATGAGCCGGACTGCGAGCCTAAATGCGCTGCGAATGTTGGCGCTGGGGCTGCTGCTCGCGAACACGGTGCTGGATGCGCCGCTGCCGCGGGAGATTTTGCGGCGCGTGCAACAGGATCGCGTGGCGGGCGAAGTTGCGGCAGAGGTGAGGCAGCGGCTGCTTAGCAGGGAATCGCGCAGGCTCTATGCCGCGGGGCTCTTTCGCTTTCGGCGGCGCATGCTGCCCGGAACGCTGGAAGGCTGGCGCTACGCGATGCGGCTGGCCGTCGTGCCCGCGGAAGAGGACTGGCTGATGATGCGTTTGCCGCGTCCGCTCGCGCCGCTTTACATTGCTTTGCGGCCACTGCGTCTGCTGCGGAAATATGGATGGGGCAGCAAGCGCGCCTAACAGCTGCGCACAATCCATTGCACCCTTCGCGACTCGCGGCGAATCCAATCGAATGTGTAATGCGTACGTAATGCGCGCACCCCCGTTAGTGCGATAGAATTGCGTTTTGGCAACGGCCAGCTATTCCTGGGTATAAGGCCAAGAATCCTGCACTCTGATAAGGGAGAACGATGATGAGCACAATTGCGAAACCGACCCCGGCGCCGGGCGAAGGAAAACCATCCGAGAATCCGCTAAAGGCGCTGACTGCTTTTGGCCAATCCGTGTGGCTCGATTACATTCGCCGCAACCTGATCACGAGCGGCGAACTCAAGCGCAAGATTGATGAAGATGGTCTGCGCGGTGTGACCTCGAACCCTGCGATTTTCGAGAAGGCGATCGCGGGCAGCACCGACTACACGCAAGCGCTGCAGGAGCTGGAGAAAAGAACAGATCTCGACGCGAAAGGCATCTTCGAGCAGCTCGCCATCAAGGATATTCAGGACGCCACCGACGCATTTCGCGGCGTGTATGAAAGCACGCGGCGACGAGATGGCTACGTGAGCCTGGAAGTTTCGCCATATCTGGCGCACAAGACGAACGAAACGATCGAGGAAGCGCGGCGATTGTGGAAAGCGGTCGGGCGCGAGAACCTGATGGTGAAAGTGCCGGGAACAACGGAAGGAATTCTGGCGTTTCAGCAGCTGATCGGCGAGGGAATCAACATCAACGTGACGTTGCTATTCGCGCAGGATGTTTACGAGCGCGTGGCCGAAGCGTACATCGCGGGCCTGGAGCAATACGCGAAGCAGGGCAGGGATTTGAGCCGCATGGGCAGCGTGGCGAGCTTTTTCGTCAGCCGCATTGACACGCTTATCGATAGCGAAATCGAAGACAAGATTAAGAGCACGAGCGACGCTTCACAGCAGGGGACTTTGCGCGGGCTGAAGGGCAAAGTGGCGATTGCGAATGCGAAATTGGCGTATCAGAGCTACAAGAAAATATTCAGCGGGCCGCGTTGGGCCGCGCTGGCTGCGCGTGGGGCACAAACGCAGCGCGTGCTGTGGGCCAGCACCAGCACGAAGGATCCCGCCTTTCCCGATATTTACTACGTTTCGGAGCTGATCGGGCCGGACACGGTGGACACCATTCCTCCGGCGACGTATGACGCGTTTCGCGATCACGGGAAGCCCCGCGCGAGCCTGGAAGAAAATGTTCAGAGCGCGCGCGAAACCATGGAGTCGCTTGCGCGCGTGGGAATTTCGATGAAGCAGGCCACCGACAAGCTGACCGAAGATGGTGTGAAATTATTTGCCGAAGCTTTTGACAAGCTGCTGGCTGCGGTGGACAAGCACACGGCGGACAAGGCGACGGGATCGGCGGCGGGAAGTTTCACTTACCGGCTGCCCGACAATCTGGCGCAGGCGGTGAAAGCTTCCATCGAAGACTGGAAGGCCAACAACAAAGTGCAGCGGTTGTGGGCGCGCGACGCGTCGCTGTGGACCAATCAGGATGAGAACAAGTGGCTGGGCTGGCTGGGCATCACGGAAGATCAGATCGCGCAGGAGAGCCAGTTCAAGAAGCTCGCCGATGAAATTCGCGGCGCGGGATTTACGCATCTTGTGCTGTTGGGCATGGGCGGGTCGAGCTTGTGCGTGGAGGTGTTCGACCGCACGTTCGGGAAATTTGCGGGGCAGCCGCAAGTGCACGTGCTCGATTCCACGGATCCGGCGCAGATTCGCACGATGGAAGGCAAAATCGACATTGCGAAGACAATTTTCGTGGTGTCGAGCAAGTCCGGAAGCACACTGGAGCCGAATATTTTCAAGCAGTATTTCTACGAACGCGTGAAGCAATCTGTGGGTGCTGCAGAAGCAGGCAAGCGGTTCATCGCGGTGACCGACCCCGGCTCGCACATGCAGAAGGTGGCCGAGGGCGACGGGTTTCGCCACATTTATTACGGCGTGCCCAGCATTGGAGGGCGTTATTCGGCGCTCTCGAATTTTGGGATGATCCCGGCGGCGATTCAGGGCGTGGATCTGCCGAAGTTTTTGGATGCGGCGGAGGAGATGGTTCACGCTTGCGCTGCGGTGGTGCCCGCGGATCAGAATCCTGGAGTGATTCTCGGCGCGATTCTGGGGACGCTGCAGAAGAACGGCCGCGATAAAGTTACGATCTTCGCTTCGCCCGGTATTTCGGATCTGGGAGCGTGGCTCGAGCAGTTGCTCGCTGAATCCACGGGCAAAGACGGGAAGGGATTGATACCGGTGGACCGCGAGGCGATTGGGGCGCCGGATGTTTACGGGAACGATCGCGTGTTCGCGTATCTGCGGCTTGCAAGCGGCGCGGATGCGAAGCAGGACGCCGGAGTGGCGGCGCTCGAAAATGCCGGACAGCCGGTGGTCCGCATAAACGTGCCGACAAATTACGATCTGGGGAAAGAATTTTTCCGCTGGGAGATTGCCACGGCAGTGGCGGGATCGATCATTGGGATCAACGCGTTCAACCAGCCGGACGTGGAAGCGAGCAAGATCGAAACGCGCAAGCTGACTGACCAGTATGAGAAGAACGGATCGTTGCCGGCGGAGACGCCGTTCTTCGAGGGCGACGGGATCAAGCTTTACACGGATGACAAGAATGCGTCGGCGCTAAAGCAGGCGGCGGCGAAGGACGCCACGCTGGTTGGATATTTGCGCGCGCACATCAATCGATTGAAGGCCGGCGATTATTTCGCGGTGCTCGGCTACATCGAGCGCAACGACGAACACCAAACGCAGCTGCAAACGATTCGGCACGGTGTGCGCGACAAGAAGCGCGTGGCCACGTGCCTGGGATTCGGGCCGCGCTTCTTGCATTCCACCGGGCAAGCCTACAAGGGCGGGCCGAATTCGGGCGTGTTCCTGCAGATTACCTGCGACGATGCCGCCGATCTTCCCGTGCCGGGGCAGAAATACACGTTCGGAATTGTGAAGGCGGCGCAGGCGCGAGGAGATTTCGCGGTGCTCGCGGAACGCAACCGGCGCGCGCTGCGCGTTCATCTGGGCGCGGACCTTGCGGCGGGATTGAAAACACTGCAGCAGGCCATTCAACAGGCGCTTTCGTAACCCATTCAAGCGGAGGTCGAGTCGATGGAGAAGGCTGGACTAGGAAACGTGTCGGACGAATCGGTTGTCCGGACTGCGCCGCCTTGCGCCATGGTGATATTCGGCGCGGGCGGCGACTTGACCAAGCGCAAGTTGATCCCCGCGCTTTACAATCTTGCCAGGCAGAAGTCCCTTCCCGACGATTTTGCGATTATCGGCGTCTCGCGCGAGCAATTCTCCTCGGATGATTTTCGCCAGCGCACCACGCAGGAAATTAACATGTATGCGACGGGCGAAGTAGATCAACCTTCGTGGGAAGCCTTTGCCAAAGGGCTGTACTACACTCCCGGCGATTTCAAGGACCCTGAGCTTTACAAGAAATTAGGCGAGCTGCTGGAGCAGGCGGAAAAAGAACAGAACACGCGGGGAAATTGCATTTTCTATCTGGCCACCAGCCCGACGTTTTTCCCCATCGTGGTGCAGCAACTGGGCGCAGCGGGCTTGACCCAGGAGCAAAACGGCAAGTGGAAGCGCGTGGTGATTGAGAAGCCTTTCGGGCACGATTTGCGATTCGGCCGTTTCACTCAATCGTGAAATTGGAAAGGTCCTGCGCGAAGATCAGGTTTACCGCATCGACCATTACCTGGGAAAAGAAACGGTTCAAAATATTTTGGCATTTCGCTTTGCCAACGGCATTTTCGAGCCGGTGTGGAACCGGCGTTACGTGGACCACGTGCAGGTGACGGTGGCGGAGGAACTCGGCGTGGAGATGCGCGGAGATTATTACGACCGCGCAGGCGCCATGCGCGATATGGTGCCGAACCACATCTTCCAACTGATCACGCTGACCGCGATGGAGCCGCCCATTTCGTTTGACGCGCAGGCGGTGCACGACGAGCAAACGAAGATTCTTCGCGCCATCCAGCCGCTCAATCCGGAAAGAGTGCTGGACCACGCCGTGCGCGGGCAATACGGAGAAGGGGTGATGGACGGCAAACGCGTTGCGGGCTACCGCACGGAGCCGAACGTCGATTCTGCGTCCACGACTGAAACGTTCGTCGCGCTGGCGTTGAATATCGATAACTGGCGCTGGGCCGGCGTTCCGTTTTATCTGCGCACGGGCAAGCGGATGCCGATGCGTTCCACCGAAATCGTGATTCGTTTCCGGCGTCCGCCGTTCGTTCTTTTCCGCAAGACTTCGGTGGAAAAAATTCCGCCGAACGAGCTGGTCATAGGCATTCAGCCGAATGAAGGAATTTCGCTCCGGTTCGAAGCCAAGGTGCCCGGGCCGGTGGTTCGGCTCGGCGCGGTGAACATGGATTTTGAGTATTCCGATTATTTCGGCACCACTCCCTCCACCGGATACGAAACGCTGCTGTACGACTGCATGATGGGCGACCCGACTCTCTTCCAGCGAGCGGACATGGTGGAAGCCGCCTGGACCGTGGTGCAACCGATCCTCGATCTATGGAAGGCGCTTCCGCCGCGCGATTTCCCGAATTACGCAGCCGGCACCTGGGGGCCCGAACAGGCCACAGAACTCCTTCGACGCGAAGGGCGCGAGTGGCATGACCCCGCCACGATGCCGGCAAAGCTGAAGGTCCCGGGAAACGTGCAAGCCGCAGCAAAAGCGGCGCAACCCGCGAAATCCTGAGCGCGCTGCACCGGGCACGGTCCGCCGCGGCGGATGCTCTACGGACACAGAACCAAGTTGGGCGAACTCACCGCAATAGAATCACAATCAACTTGAAAAATGGGCCTCGTTGGCCGCACTGTGTCTTGGTTTCGCGCCGATGGAGCTGAACTTGCGATTCAAGGCGATAAGCGGGCGAGCGGACATGCACGAATGAAGAGGCGCGCAGAAGCGTTGCGGCAGATCGACGGGAAGTCCTTCGATGTTTGCATAATCGGCGGCGGCGCGACCGGTTCGGCGTGCGCGCTCGATTCACAGCTCCGCGGGCTCAAAACTGTTCAACTTGAAGCCGGTGATTTTGCGTCGGCCACATCGAGTGCGTCCACCAAAATGGCGCATGGAGGCGTGCGCTACCTCGAAGAAGCAATTCGCCATCTGGATTGCAAGGAATATCGCGTGGTGACGGAGGCTCTGCGGGAACGCCGGCACATGCTCGAGAATGCGCCGTACCTCACCGGAATTCAGATGTTCCTGACCCCGTGCTACAGCTGGTTCGAAGCGGCGTATTTCGGAGTTGGGCTGAAAACGTATGACTGGATTTCCGGCAGCGCGAGCCTGGCTCCCAGCTATTTTGCGCCGCGCGATGAAGCCCTTCGCCTTGTTCCGACGCTCAAGCAAGAGGGTCTCGTCGGGGGCGTGGTGTACGCGGACGGGCAATTCGACGACGCGCGATATAACATCACGCTGGTGAAGACGTTCGCAGAAGCCGGCGGGGACACGTTGAACTATGCACGGGTTGTCGCACTTGAGAAGGATCAGGACGGCAAGCTTGCGGCCGCCATAGTGGAGGACGAGATTACTCGCCGGCGCTTCGCGGTTCGCGCTCGTGCTTTCGTCAATGCAACGGGCCCTTTCGCGGACACGATTCGATTGATGGCTACGCCGGGTGTTTCCCGGCGGATGCGTCCGAGCAAGGGCGTGCACATTCTCTTTCCGCTGGAGGTTCTTTCAAGCGCCCAGGCGATGCTGATTCCAAAGACTGAAGATGGCCGCGTGCTCTTTGCCATTCCGTGGATGGGCCGGCTGCTGGTTGGCACCACGGAGCAAGAGGTCACAGTCGAAGAACAGTTGTTCGTGACCCGCGATGAGGCCGAATATCTGCTCAGCCATTTGAATCGCTATTTGGCGAGGCCGGTCACGAGAGAGCAAATCGTGAGCGGATTTGCCGGAGCGCGGCCGCTACTAAGCGACGGCAAGTCCACAGACACAAAACGACTGGCGCGCGATCACGCGGTAGAGCTCGACGAACGCAGCGGCCTCGTCAGCATTATGGGCGGGAAATGGACCACGCACCGGGCTATGGCGGAAGACACCGTAAATTCACTGCAGAAATACTTGGGCGGGTCGATGACGGAATCCAAAACGATTCACTACCCGCTCGCCGGTGCCCGCGACTACACGCCGGAATTCTGGCGAAGCCTCGCGCAAGCGGCGCCCGGTGGGGAATTGACGGCAAAGCATCTCGCGGAAAAGTACGGCACGCGCGCGACAGAAGTGTTGGCCTTGGTTAAAGAAAATGCAGAGCTCGGGGCGCCCATCGTCGCGGGCCTGGCGCCGATCTGCGCCGAAGTTGTCTTTGCGGCACGCGAGGAGATGGCAATTTCGATCGAAGATGTTCTCGCGCGCAGGATTGGGCTGCAATTTTACGGCTGGAAGGAATCAATAGTGGCGGCGCCCGTGGTGGCCAAGCTCCTTGCGCTAGAGCTCGGTTGGAACGAGAGCGCGAAGCAACAGGCTCTTGATGATTACGTCGCGAGAATACGCGATCTGATGACGAAAGTTGGTCTCACGACGTGAACCGCGAACACGGGATCATGGCAGCGAATTACTGAATGGATTCGCAGGTTCAGGGAGAGCGACATTGCCGGATTACATCGGCGCAATCGATCAAGGCACGACGAGCACCCGCTTTATCGTTTTCGACCGCTCGGGCAAAATCATTAGCGCCGCACAAAAAGAGCACGAACAAATTTATCCGAGGCCCGGCTGGGTGGAGCATAACCCGGAGGAAATCTGGCGTCGCACTCAGGAAGTGATCGCGAGTGCGATGCGGCAGAAGGGACTTCGCCCCAGGGATCTGGCGGGTATCGGGATCACAAACCAGCGAGAAACGGCAATCCTGTGGAATCGTAGAACTGGAGAGCCGGCGGCGAACGCGGTGGTGTGGCAAGACACGCGCACGGACAATTTCGTAAAGGAGTTATCGCGCGACGGCGGTCAAGACCGCTTTCGCGCTAAAACGGGTCTGCCGCTCGCGACTTATTTCAGCGGGCTGAAGATCCGCTGGTTGCTCGCCAATGTTCCCGGTCTGCGCGAAAAGGCCGAGGCCGGCGAAATTCTTTTCGGCAACGTCGATACATTTCTCGTTTGGAAACTGACGGGCGGCCCCGACGGAGGAATTCACGCGACGGACGTCACGAACGCCAGCCGGACACAGCTCATGAATCTCGAAACACTTTCGTGGGACGCGGAAATCCTCGCTGCCTTCGGGATTCCCGCACAGATCCTGCCACAGATTCGTTCGAGCAGCGAAACATACGGCGAAGCGCAGCTCGCGGCCATCGGCGGAGTTCCCATTGCCGGAATTTTGGGCGACCAGCAGGCTGCACTGGTGGGGCAGGCATGTTTCGAAAAGGGCGAGGCCAAGAACACCTACGGCACGGGCTGCTTCCTCCTGATGAACACGGGAGAAACTCCCGTGCGCTCGAATTTTGGCCTGCTGACGACCGTCGCCTATAAATTCGGGAAAGACTCCGCGCGATACGCGCTCGAAGGCAGCGTGGCGATTACGGGCGCGCTGGTGCAGTGGATGCGCGATAACCTCGGCCTGATCGAGAAAAGTTCCGACATCGAAGCTCTGGCGCGAACGGTGGATGACAACGGCGGCGTTTATTTCGTCCCCGCATTTTCGGGGCTGTACGCTCCGTATTGGAAGGCCAGCGCGCGCGGAGTGATTGCCGGGCTCACACGCTACGCGAACAAAGGGCACCTGGCGCGGGCGGTCCTCGAAGCGGCCGCGCTGCAGGTTCGCGAAGTGGTGGAAGCCATGGAGAAGGATTCCAAAATCGACCTAGACGTCCTGCGCGTGGATGGCGGCATGATCATGAACGAGCTTCTGATGCAATTCCAATCAGACATTCTCGATCGTCCGGTGGTTCGTCCGGCGGAGAAGGAAACGACGGCCTTGGGGGCTTGCTACGCCGCAGGACTGGCGGTGGGCTACTTTAAGGATGTTACCGAGCTACGCGCGAACTGGGCGGTTGATCACACCTGGAAACCAAAAATGGATGCTGCCACCAGAGAGAAAATTTATAGATTCTGGAAAAAAGCAGTGGCGCGTTCGTTCGATTGGGCCGAGTAGCCGCTCCCAGTTTAGATTTAATCGACGCGCGGCTATTCGAGTGTAAAAGTCGTGGAGCGCACCCTCGAGACGGTCCCGCCGACTTCCCCCGCCTGCATGTCAATGCGATATTGGCCGGGCGTCAAATTATCGAGCACCACTTTCAGGCCCAGCGGGACGACCGGATTGCCTTTTTGCACATAACTCGCCACATCGAGAGCGCCGGACGAAAAAACCGACTTGCCCGTTTTGGGGTCCACGATGTTGTAAACGGCGCGGAGTCCCGGAGGATTCGGATCGGCCTGCTTCGGCGCGTAGATTTGCGCGTACAGAAACACTTTGTCCGTTTTCTTGAAACGGTTGCTGCCGGAAGGAGTGAGCTGCATGCCCTTCACCAGCAGCGGCGTGCGGTCTGCGAGCAGTTCCGCGTCGAGCGTGCTGCCGGAATCCGAAACCTTCTGTAATTGGTCGCTCATCGCCACGCCGCTCAGGCTGAATGATTTTCCGTCGTAGGGATCAATCACGAGAGGCGTCTCATACTTCCCGAATTTCTGGCCGCCTCCGGAAAGAACCACGGCCAGCCGGTATTGTCCGGGCGCGATCTCGAATTGATTTTCGTAGTGCATCGGCGATTGCGTGAACTTCTGCCATTCCTCTTTTTCGAAATCCATGTTGAGCTCATCGCTGAAACGCGAGGCTACCGAACCATCCGGCCGGTAGGCGATGCCGAGAATGTTGACATCGGCGTGATATTTCCCCTTGTTCCTGGAAAATTCGATCGACGCGGAAGGAATTTCCATCGCCAGGTTGATGCGAGCTTCGTTCGTTGAGGTGTAGAAGAACGGTGCTTGCATCGAACCTTCCGTCGCAACTGGAACGGAAGCGTTCGAACGGGTTTCGAGCTCCTTCTCGATCGGCTTGCCGGCCAGGAGGTCGGTGTCTTTCACGTTGCAGTAGCCGCTGCGTGCGCGTACGTTGGTCCCGCTTAGTTCAACCTTAACTTTCAGCGTGTGGCAGCTGCCGTCGGTCGAACTTGGCGGAACATAGCCGAGCAGATAGTATTCGTCCTGCTCGCTCGCAATCTTTTGCAGGCCGGAAAGCAGGTCGTTCGTATTCAGGATGGGGAAGCCGCCGGTTCCCGAAGCGAGCATGTACAATACCTGCTGATTGGTGCTCGCAGTCGGTGGGAACTGCGGAACGATGTTGCGCGACTGATTGTAAATTTGATTGTTGTAAGCATTGTTGCCCGCACCGGGATTGCCTCCGGTGTGACCTCCGCCGCCGGTGCCGCCACCGCCACCACCGCCGTGACCACCCCCACCGCCTCCGCCTCCACCACCGCCTCCACCACCGCCCCCACCACCACCGCCGTGGCCACCGCCTCCCCCTCCGCCACTGTGCTGGAAATAGGCCATTCCGAAGCCGGACGTAACGCGGAACGATGCTAGATGAAAACCGGGACTCGCTGCAGAGACTTGAGAATGATTCGAGGCCCAACTCGAGCGGCCAGCCGAATTTCCCCCGCGTAGCTGCGACACCGCCGAAACCAGGCCGCGCACATCGAGCGGATAGACCGCAACGTTGGCTTTATTGCAGGTGTCAATCGTGGCGGTCAATTCCGAAAATTTTTCGGGACTCAGCGCGAAGCCGGCGGTGAACAGAACCAAGCTTTTTCTCCCGGGCACGGACGCGAGACCTTTGGCCAGGCTGCGAATGGAAAGCAGCAAAGTGTAAGCTCCGAAATCGCCTTGGGCATTGCCCAGGCTGAGATTCCCCGCTGCTTGAGTGAGTGTGGGTTCGTTCGAAGCAGTCACATTCGGCGAAACTGATGAGCCCGAGATCCCCGCAACGGCCTTCTTCAGGCGGTCGGCGTCCGCGGTGAAATTCTGTACGATTTGCAGGCTGCCGCCGAAATTCACCACGGCCATCACGCGGCCGGGGCCGGCGTTGGCGTCAATGAATTGTCCCGCGGCGGCGCGTGCCCGAGGTTGATCGCCCAAGTCCATCGAAGAGTTATCGAAGAAGAGGACCATGTAATGGCGTTGCGTCTCCGGCGGCGCTTGTGGATCGGTGCCGAATGCGAAGGCGTTGACTTGTTGCTCCTTGTTGTCTTCAAAGACGCGGAAATCCGAAGCTTTCAGGTCGTGGACGTACTTGCCCTTTTTGTCCGTGACGATCACGTCCACGCGAACTTCGCGCGATTCGGCTTTGATGGGAGGCGCGGTGGTTTGACCTTGGGCCTGCTGAGGCGAAGCGGGCTGCGCAGACTGCTGCGCGGATTGCTGTGCCGATTGTTGCGTCGGCGGCGCAATGCCCAGTGAGGCGGCGACGCGACGGCCGAAACCGCCTGCGATGAGAAAGACGGCGAGAAGCGCCAGGAGGAATGCCATGCAGCGAGAGGTCATAGGGTACCGTCCTTAACACCGAACATTAACACCGAATATTATTACTAAATACCTTCACCGAATAGCGAATTATGGAATCTCGACCACGCCATTCTTCGCCGAGAGAGCTGCAGCCTTAGAATCGCGCACGACCAGCCGGACGATGTAGCCGCCGGGTTTCACGTCGAAGCTGGTCTTTACCGTCACGCCGGTCTGCGTAAGCCGCTCGAGGGTGGCGTCTTTCAGCCGCAACTCGACGGTCTTCTCGTTTCCGGTGATGAAGTTTCCATTGCGGTCAAAGAGCGCCGCAACAATCGTGAGGTCGTCGCGGTTGCGGCCGTCCGACTTTTCAAAACGCACGTGCGCCACGTCCAAGTGCGTCAGCACGGAAAGTTTCGCGTTTACCGCGTCGCTCTTGTAATACTGTAAATGGAGTTCGATCGGGAGGCCTTGCCGTTCCTCCTGCGAGAAGACAGCTTCTTCGATGTCTTCCTTGGCGGCATCCTCGGGAGTCTGGCCATGCTTGGGAGCAAAAAATCCGCGGCGTGCCTGGACGGTATATTTCTGCGGGGTCAATAATTTCACTTTCAAGGAATGAAACTGGCCGTCGTATTTCAAACCTTGCGGCGTAAAGGCGAGCAAGTAGGAAACCTCGGGCGCGGCGGCCGTGATGCGGAATCCCGCGTCGAGGTCATTGTTATTTCGAAAATAGAAGCCGCCGGTGGCGTCGGAAAGTTCCGCGAGCACGTCGGACTGCCGGGCTTGAGCCTCCACCATGTAGGTTTGCCTTATTCCCGCGGAAGCAGCGCTGCCGGAGGGCGGGATGGGCTGAGTGATGTCGCCCAGCGGATCGATGGTGTAGAGGCCGCGCGCGTCGAGTGTGTTGATGTAAACGTTCGCGCGCGTGGCTTTGTCGATGACAACCGAAAGATCGTAATCCTGCGTGGGCATCAGGAACCCCGGAGAGACCAGCACGATACTGCGCTGGCCCGGAAGAGCCGATAAGCGGCGAACGATTTCCTCCAGGCGTTGGATCGCGTACTGCGTGTTTAAATCGCCGGCCATCAGGACTCGAAATGCCGTGTTGGTCGCGAGCGACGCCGCCGAAGCGGCAGCCGCCTGATTCCCGCTACCCCCGCTGCACGCGACTGCATCCTGCGTGGCGATTGCAATAGCCTGGGTGTCATTTTTGTTTTGAATCAGGTCCGCTTCGTAATAATCCATGGGCGGGCACTCGGTAGTTCCTGAGGGATCGAACGTGCCCACGGGGCGGGGCAAGAGTTGCATCAATATCGAATGGATTTTCGCGCGATCGTCGGTGAAATCTACCTGCGTTTGGCCGGAAGTGGTCAATATGGCGACGCGCTCGTTCGGCTCAAACGAGGCGTCCAGATAACGTATGGCCGCGACGCGCGCCCGTACCATATCGTTCAGGTCCAGATGCGCATCATCAAAGAGCAGCGCGACGAAACGCGAAGGAAGCGCGAGGGCCTTGGCAGCGCTGTCGACCGGCTTCGCCGCATCGGGATCACCGGGCTCGCCGCGCACTACTTGTTGTTCGGCTGACGTCGGGGTCACCACGGAAAAATGCGAAACGAGCTGGAGCTTCTTGTCCTGAAACACTTGAAAATCTTCCCGGTTCAAGTTTGTCACGGCATGCCCGTTGGCATCGTGAACCACTACGCGAATGGGAACCAGGTTTACGCGCGATTCGAACGGAACTTGAGAACTTCGCGTATTCATTTCGGGCGTCGTTGCCGCGGAGGCCGGGGATTGCGCGGAGTCCGGATTGGGAGCAGGGGTCTGAGGCGCGGCAGGCTGGGCGGATTGTGGAGGCGTTTCGCTTGGAGGGGATTGCGCACGACAAGGCGCGGCAAGTCCGGCGGCCGCACAACTGAGCAGAACCAATAAGCGCGCGGTCGCCGAATTGGCAGAGAGTCTGCTCCCCAAAGCCTTCACTTTCCACCCTGGCGCGCCGGTTATTTGCCGACTCCGCATGCTCCGCCGGACGCGCGTTTCAATGTTGGATGCCAAAGTCTACGTTGGCGTTAAGTCCACGTCAACATATGGCTCTAACGCGGCGAGGTCCTAATCGGCAGCCACCAGCTCGACGGCGTTTTAGGGAATCACGATGCCGCCTCTCGGATCAATCATCGTGGTTGACCCAAAGGACGGCGGGCGGGTCCTCTCCGTCAATCACAACGTCTTGCACGAAATTTCTCAGCATGCTCCGCTCGCGTTGTAAGCGGGCGTGCGGCGGCTAAGCGAGATATTTTTTCAGCGTCTCCAAATAATGGTTGTGCCAGCCCCAGTCAAGCGCGTCGTAGTCGCCCTCTGGAAAGCCTGTGTGATCCAGAATCAGTAAAGTATCGGCGCCCTGCGCTTTCAGTTCAAATCTCACGATGGAGTAAACGCCCGGCTCCCAGTGGGTGGGGCGCCATGCCTGTACGATTCGCTGGTTGGGAACTAGTTCGACGTTTCGCCCCACGATCTGACCTCCGAACATGGAAAAGGCTCCGCCTGCGTTTGGATCGATCTCGGCCGGCAAACCAGTGCATGCAGCGAACTTCTTCTGATCCAGGAGCACCTCGTAAATGCTTTGAGGGCTGGCCTTGAAATGGGCTTCTTCGTGGATGGAAGTGCGCGTCTTGTTCGCGTCGGCGCTCGGTGTTTGTTTCGCGGCCTGCTGCAAAGTTTTGCCCCACACTTCTGCACCAGCAGCGAGACAGCCAAATGTAATGGCGGCGCTCGAGATCATCTGGCGTCGCGTCGTCGTTGCATCGCTCGACCGGACCGAATTTCTACTCGGGTTCATCGTGGTCCTCCCAGATTTCCAGAGTTTACTATGCCTGCATGGAACCACGGAGTTGAAGTGCGTTCAAGCCGCAATTTCGTGAATTAAATAACTGGTTGCGGCGTTGGGTTGGCAAAGCCTCTGTCCGCAAAATTAACGCGCTCTCCCGGACGTGAGAACTTCTCGCAGACGGCGCACGGCGTCGGGGATTTCCGCCGATGTCACGCCGCCCAAGCCGAGTATGAATCCCTGGCGCGAAGCTGCGCCGAGATAGGCCGGAGAGAGTGGCCACAGCCACAAGTTCTGGCGCGCAGCCCGCACGGAGATGGCGCGGTCACGATAGCCTTTCGGCAGAGTCACAGTCAGATGCAGGCCGGCTTCCGCACCGTGCAACTGCAAAAGCGACCCGAATTCTTTGCTGATGCTGTTGACGAGAATCTCCCGCCGCTCGCTGTAGGCCAGCCGCATTCTGCGAATGTGGCGCGCGAAGTGACCTTCGTTGATGAAATTAGCGAGCACCGCTTGATGCAGGTGCGGCGGACTTACGTCCATGGCGTGGCGCACCGCGAGAAAGTGATCCACGAGGTCCGCCGGAATCACGATGTAGCCGACTCGCAACGAAGGGAACAGGACCTTGCTGAACGTGCCGATGTAAATCACACGGGAAGAATGGTCGAGGCCCTGCAACGACGCGATCGGCTTGCTGTCGTAGCGATATTCGCTGTCATAGTCGTCTTCGACGATCCAGGATCCCGCGCTTTGCGCCCACTCAAGGAGCTGAAGCCGGCGCGAAGCGCTCATCGTCGCTCCCAGCGGATATTGGTGCGATGGCGCAACGTAAGCGGCGCGCGCTTTGCGGCATCGCTTGATTCCGGCAGACACATCCAAGCCATCATCATCGACCGGGACCGGTACGAGGCGACATCCCGCCGCGCTCAGCATGTGTCGCGTGAGCCAGTACCCAGGTTCCTCAATCCATACCGGGTTTCCGGCGTCGAGCAGCACTCGTGCGGAAATATCCAGCGCTTGCTGGGATCCGCTGACAATCATGATTTGGCGCCACTCGCAGCGTACCGAACGCGCTGCTCTAAGGTAGGCGCCAATCGCTTCGCGCAATTCCCGGAAACCCATGGGATCGCCGTACTGGAAAGCGCTGAGATGAAGATTTCTGCAATAACGCGTGACGAGCCTTGTCCACACGTGAAACGGAAAGGCATCGACACCTGTTTGGCTCAGGCTGAACGCTCCCGTGCCCGTCACCCACGCCGGCCGTTCATAGGGAGGAATCACGGAGCATCGTTGCGCGACCGGGCGAGGCATCGGCCGCACACGGGCCGACCGGGCGCTGCGTTCTTCGGTCGGAGCTGGTAGGCCGGGCAGGGAACCGGACACAAACGTTCCTGAACCGGAGCGGCTCGTGAAATAGCCTTCGGCCAGCAACTGGGCATACGCGTTAAGCACTGGGATTCGCGAGACGTGCAGCTCCGAGGCCAGGGCTCGGGTGGACGGAATCCGTTCCCCCGCTCGCAGGCTGCGGCCGACGATGGCCGCGCGGAATGCATCGTAGACTTGCGAGTACAGCGGCTTCGAGCCGGTCCGATCGACAGAGATGAGAGGAGAGAAGCCGCTGGCCGCCTTCTTCATCCCGCCATCATAGTGGTCATAGCGATATGACTACAAGTGGTTATTGCAGCCGACCACTTTCCGCGACAAATTAGCGGAGCATCGACACGGAGCTACGCCATTCTGAATTTCATATGGTGGACTATATATGGTTTCCAACAATTCACTGGTGAAGCACTCGTGCTAACCGCCTTCACTGTTCCAATGACAGTGCTTTGGCCGAATGTGGCGGCGGTCGTCTTTCTGGCCATCGGACTGCTCATAATCGTCCCGGAGGTGCGGCAGGCACGGGGTCTGGACAAGATCTTGCCGTTCGGCCGCCTGTTTTTTGCAATGCCAATGGCGGTCTTCGGCGCCGACCATTTTGTTTTTGCCCAGAGCATCAAGACCATGGTGCCCAGCTGGATTCCCTTGCATTTGTTTTGGGTTTATCTGGTGGGCGTGGCGCTGATCGCTGCGGCGCTAAGCATCATCGTGAAGAGGTGCTCAAAATTGGCGGCAACCCTGCTAGGGATCATGCTCTTCATATTCGTAATATTGATAAGCGTGCCGGCGATATTCGCCAGCCCTGGCGACCGATTTGGGTGGGCTCTGGGATTAAGGGATCTATCTTTCAGCGGAGGGGCTTTCGCTTTTGCCGGAGGTCAAATGAAGGCGCGGCGTGGCAACGGCGTGCCCCCGCTCGTAACGCTGGGGCGCTTCTTCATCGGCATTGCAGCGCTCTTCTTCGGCGTCGAACATTTTCTCCATCCCTATTACGTGCCCGGCATTCCGCTCGACAGGCTTACGCCCGCGTGGATTCCGGGGCGTCTGTTCTGGTCTTATGCGGGAGGCGCAGTCATTCTCGCCGCCGGGGCCTGCATCGTTGCAAACAAGAAGGCGCGCTTGGCGGCAATTTATCTGGGAATCATAATTCTGCTTCAAGTGCTGTTTGTTTACGGACCCATCCTCGCCGCCAATCTCTCCAGCATAGCCGATGGGTTAAATTATTTTGCCGACACGCTGGTTTTCAGTGGCGCTGCCTTGATTTTAGCAGACGCGTTGCCAAGGGAGCGTGATTCCCATGCATGAAAAGTCCCCGCTTGCTGACTCGGATGACGCGCGGGTGCTCGGCGCAGACGACAAAACCGTCGAAGAGCAGGCGGCGACTTTGGTGGAAATGGTGACGCAGCTACGGGCTCCCGCTTCGAAGCCTTCGAAAATAGCGATCAAGATGGAAGGCCGAATCATCTTCATCGATCCCGCGGAAGTGATTTCAGCGGAGGCGCAGGGCAACTATGTGCTCTTGGTGCAAACGGCGCGTTCGTATTTACTGCGAGGATCCATCTCGGACGTGGCCGAAAAACTGCTGCCCTACGGCTTCATTCGCATTCATCGTTCCGTGCTGCTGAACGCTTCCTGGGTGCAGGAAATTCAGCCTTACACCACGGGAGAATACTTGGCGCGTACAAGAGGCGGCAAGGAATACACCGTCTCGCGCACGTACAAGAAAAACCTCAGATCGCTCGCGCAGATTTGGATCGGTAGCGACGCCCTCTTTGCCGAATAGTACCGGCTGGTCATCTTCCTTCCGATGCCTTCGACTTTTGCGTTAACCGCATTAACAGCCATTTGCCTCCGAGTGACCGAATTGCTGTATGCTTCTGCGGCATTTAGGGAAAAGGAGAGAGGCTGGTGACGAAGGAAATCAAGCGGTGGGGGCTGGGATTGGGAACGGCAGCCATCATACTGCTGTCGGTGAACGCTGCCGAGGGGCAGAACATCGTGGTCGATGCTTCGCCATCCCACGTGGTCAACACCTTCAGTCCGCCCCATGCCCTCGGCGGAGCGATTGACAGGCTGCGAGCGGGAGAGGGCGCGCCCGGAGCTGAAGAGACGCACCTCACGAAGGAACAAGTTGACAAGAATACGGACATGCTGCTGAGCGATCCGGTGCTGAAGGAAATTCTCGGCGCGGGATGGCAGACGGTGAGCTATCGCCAGAACACCGAGTTAATGGTCGAAGGTTGGCATTGGAATGCCGCGGGCAAGTGGAGCAACCAGGACAAGAAAGAAGGTTACTTCACGGGTAGCGCCGAGCCGGGCGAAATGATTCGCCATTCGTACGCTTACCCGCTGCCGCATCGCGGCTTTAGCCGCGGAGACGGGAACGGCTGGTCGCGGCTGACGGACGGAGATGTGAATTCGTACTGGAAGAGCAATCCCTACCTGACAAAAGATTTCACCGGGGAAGAAGATTCGCTTCATCCGCAGTGGGTCATGATTGATTTGGGCGCGAAGGTGGACCTGAACGCAATACGAATCGCATGGGCCAACCCATACGCGCGGCGATACGCGGTGCAATACTGGACCGGCGTGCTGGAGCCGTTCTACGACGGAACGCTCGCGGGGACCTGGCAGACTTTTCCAAAGGGATACGTCAGCGAAGGCCGCGGAGGCGTGGAGACGCTGAAGCTCGTGACCGGAACAATCTCGGCGCGGTACCTGCGCATCTGGATGACGGAATCGTCGAACACCTGTGACACGCATGGATCGCAGGACAAGCGGAATTGCGTGGGCTACGCCATCAACGAATTGTACGTGGGGACGCTTTCGGCGTCGGGCAGTTTCAATGACGTGGTGCAGCACTCACCGAACCGGCGGCAGACTGTGACTTGGCCTTCGTCGGTGGATCCGTGGCACGCGGAAACGGATCTGGATTACGGGCGCGGCGATCAGATTGGATTCGATTTGTTTTTCACCAGCGGAATCACGCGGGGATTGCCCACCATGGTGCCGATCGCGATGATCTACGAGACGCCGGAAAATGCCGCGGCCGAGATCGCTTATTTGTACAAGCGCCGCTATCCAATTTCGTGGATTGAGATGGGCGAAGAAGCCGACGGCCAGCACATGCTGCCCGAGGATTACGCCGCACTCTACATCCAGTTCGCCACCGCAATTCACAAACTGGTGCCGGAAGCCAAGCTCGGCGGCCCGGCGTTCGAAGGAACGTTTGGCGATGTAGAAGTGTGGCCGGACGCGATGGGCCGAGTTTCCTGGCTGGCGCGATTTCTCGATTACCTGAAAGCGCGCGGGCGATTGAACGACTTCACCTTCTTCTCGTTCGAGCACTATCCCTTCATGGAGAAGGGCGACATCGCGTCCTGGAACGATCTGTACCTCGAACCCGGCTTTGTGAGCACCGTGGTGCAAGCGTGGAAGGATAACGGCTTGCCGCAGAATCTGCCGTTTTTCATGACCGAAGGAAATATGGGCGGAGGCGGTGGCCCGCGAGACGTGAAGAGCGCGCTTTGGCTCGCGGACTACGTGGGCGCGATGATGACGCAGGGCGCGAGCGGCACTTTCTATTTTCATTACATGCCGACTCCCGGCGGTCGCGGGCAATTCCTTGCTCTGGACAAGAATTATCACGTCACGAACTATCCGCCGCAGTACCTCGCGGCGCAGGTGATTACGAAGGAGTGGGTCCAACCGGTCGACGCTCCGCACCGCCTCTTTAAAGTCGCGAGCGACGTGACCGATGAAACCGGCAACGTGTTGGTCACTGCCTACGCCGTGGAACGCCCCGACGGCCAGTGGTCCGTAATGTTGATCAACAAGGACCATGACAACGATCACGAGGTGAGCGTCGTTTTCGCGGATGCAGAAGCAAAACGCACACGTCATTTTACCGGGCCGGTGGACCGCATCACGTTCGGTTCCGCGGAATATCAATGGCCCAGCGGCGCGAAAACCAGCCACGCCGACCCGGACGGCCCACCCACGAAGACAACTCTGAACGGCGGGGCCGACCAGATGTACTCGCTGCCTAAAGCGTCGATTATTGTGTTGCGCGGCAGGATCGCGGAATAGCAGGATTTCTCAGATCGTCCGCGCAAATAAAATTCGTTTGCACGTTCGGTTGCGTTTGACCGCATCGCGCGCATCCGCTATCATGGTTTCGCGGGGTGGAGCAGCCTGGTAGCTCGTCGGGCTCATAACCCGGAGGTCGTTGGTTCAAATCCAACCCCCGCAACCATCCGAAGCCGCCAGTGGAATGCCTTGCGGCTTCGGACCAACCTTCCCGAGTAGGTCCCAACTCCCGTTCGCAACGTAAAAGCGCCGTTCCGAGTCCGGCGTCATCGTAATCTCGCTTGAGTGCTTCAAAAGCTCTGCCCTCGCGAGCGCCGTGTCCTTTCGGAGAAGTTCGCGCAGATCGGTGAGGCCATTCTTTACGAAGCCTCGGATTTCGCCGACGCGCGATTCGATGGATTCTGGAGTGGCCGACCATAGCTTGTCCGTGATCGCTTGGAGTTCGACTTCCTTTCGTCCGATCTCTTCGAGGAGCGACTTCGAGTGCCCGGTCTCGGCGACGGCGGAAACTAGCCGCCTCACTTCCGCTTCTAGGCGAGTCTTTAGCTGACGCATTCCTGCGAGATCGTTGGACAAACTGCCGAGTGCCGCTTCGAGTTGTCGCTGGAATTCGACGATGGCGTAATCGACGACCTCGGGTCTGAGAATTTCATTCTGAAGCTTGCCTAGCAACAAATCCTCCAAGTCGTCGCGGCGAATGTACAGATCGTTCTCGCAGCCGCCACGGTTGAAACGCCGCGAGCACGCATATTTTTTGTGTCGATGCGTTCCGCCGCCGGTGGCGACGATAAGATTCGCGCCGCACTCTCCGCACTTCAGAAGTCCGCTGAACAGGTACGGGCTCGTCAAGGCGCGTGGGACGAGGCCGCGAGTCTTTGGAAAATTCCAGATTCCGGGAAGTGCGGCAAATCGCGTGCGCACAGCGTTCCAGAGACCGGCGGGAACAATCGCCAGCTCGGGATTGGAAGCTCGCAGCCATTCCGATTCAGGACGTGGTCTGCGGCGACGAGTGTTTGTTCCGGGCACTTTCACAAACTGCGAGCGGTTCCAAACGACGTTGCCGATGTATAGCTCGTTTTTCAACATCTCGCGAATCGCCGTGGGACACCATTCGCCGCCTATTCGACCCTCGCGCGGACGCGGAGATGGAACACGCTCGGCGTTGAGGGTGCGGGTGATGGTTTTGAGGGAGCTGCCGCTCGCCGACAGCTCAAAGATTCGCTTGACGATCGCTGCTTCGGAGGAATTCACGACAAGCTTCTTTCCCGCGCCTTCACCGAGGGAAACAGCGTCGTAACCGAAAGTCCTACCGCCGGTATGCAGTCCGCGGAGCGCCAAGCCTTCCATTCCGCGGTGCGTTTTCTTCGCCAACTCGCGCACATACAGCGAGTCCACGAGTCCGTGAACAGTGACTTGCAATTCGGATTGTTCGTGATCGCTGTCGATGCCCTGACTCACGGCAATGAATCGCACACCCGCAAACTTCAGGCGCTTGAACATCGATAGAGCGTCTTCCGTAGTTCGCGAGAGTCGGCTCGTGTCGTCAACGAGGATTGCTTTAAACGGTGGAGCGACGGAGAGCGCGAGCTGAAGAATTCGACTTAAAGCGGGACGATCAGCTCCGACTCCGCTCAGGGCTTCATCGCGATAAACATTTTCATCCAGAATTTGCAGATCGTGAGCTTCGGCGTACTGTCTGCACTTCCGAATCTGGTCATCGATCGAGGAGCGACTCTGCATCTCCGTAGAGACGCGAGCGTAGATTGCGGCGCGCCGAAGCTGGTTCACTTGTCCTCCTCGGGTGATGCCTCGATGTCGGCGCACTCTACCACAGGCGCATCGCAGTCGCGCAGCTCGACGGATTTTTTCTGAGAGGCGAGGTATTCCCGCACCAGTGTCGGCACAATCACGTTGTCGATCCAACTCTTCACGCGCGGATCTAGCGGCTTGTTCCGAGGCGAGACGATTTTGGGTGCGGTTGCCACTTTAGAGTGAATTCGATCCTTTCGACTGGATCCGCTTCCCCGACTTCAAATCAGACCGAAGAGTCGTTTCCGCGGCGTCTCCGATGTTGGCTCGTCGTCGACCGATGAAGTTCCCTCCGCCTCTGCTTCGTCCACGATGACGAAGAGACTCTCCGGCTTCGAGGTCACCGTCTGCCGATGACGAAATCCCTCTTTTGTGATCGTGATTGCCAGATCGCCGTCGATGGAGGCGCTTGCGAGGACGCCGTCGCCCTCTTCGGACCACATTTGCTCGCCGAGGAAATCGTTCGCTCGAACGGCCATCGCACGGTGATAGACGAGTCGACGAACCTCACTGAGATACTTTCCAATTTCCGCGATGATGTCGTCTTGCCTCGTCGGATCTCCCGACACCGTCCGTTTCACCACGAGCAGTCCGGAATCGAACTCGGGGCGAAGGCCGACCCTCTCGGCGCGCGCCAATACTTCAAGTGCTTTTTCCATGCGATCCATTTTTCAGTTCCTCTCTCTTGTCCTCGGTTCTGCTGGTGATGAAAAACCAGATTCGTGCCAAAAAATGGGAAAGCGGATTCAGACGAACGGCGGAATCTTGAGCGATGAGGTCGTCCGCGAGCTTTTGATCGACACGCTGGATCGAACCTTTCGCGCCATCGCGTCCACCCAAGAAGACCGACCGCGTGAGCCTGATCCACTTCGTCCTAGGCATTCGCCGCCCGCCTGCGAGCCTTTGCCATCAGCGTTCGCGCGGCCCGCGTGTAATCCGGCTTGCCGTCGAGCGAGGCTCCCGCGAGTTCCGCCACCGTGTCGAAAATCGTATCGAGTGTCTTGTCGGCGAGTTCGCGATGAGTACGGTCGAAGAAACCCGCAACGCGGCAGGCGGCATCGGCGCTTTCGTTGTGTTTTTTCGCCGCAGCCTGTAACAGCCGCGACAGTTCGTCGACTTTTGGTTTTTTTTGTTCCACCGCTCATTCCTCCGACCGAACTTCCTCGGTCTGTCGATTCACGAGCGCGGCGATCTCGTCTCGCAAAAAATAGATCGTGCCGTCCGCGCGCCGCGATTTCAGTTTTCCTTCCTCGGCCAGCTTTCCGAGAATTTCTTCCGGGACGTCCAACAAGGCCATCGCCTGTTTGAAATCCACTTCGTTTCTCAGCATCCGTTTTGTCCTCCTCCGCTCGGATCTTTGTCTCGCTCGCTCACATCGGAGTTTTCCGATACCGCTCCTGCACTTCCAATTTCTCGATCTCTCGCTTGTGCAGAAAAAATTTACGCGGCACTTTTACACCGAGGCTTTTGCACTGACTGGCGGCGGTTTCCATGACATCGCTCCAAACGGGAGCTGTTCCCACCGTTGAGGCTTCCGAATACGCGCGAGCCCACGCCTGCTGGAACCCAGAAAGGCCGAATGGTTGGCAGTCGATCGCCGCGAAAGCTCGGACGATTTCCACAGGAGAGGCGGCGGAGGCGGCTTCTTCTTCCTCTCTCACGTTTCTATCTAACGTTTCTTCTAACGGTTTGGGTGACACAGCTATGTCACCCCGTCGCGCCTCGGATGTCACCCCGTCGCGCGTTTTTGTCACCCCGTCGGCCTCACGGGGTGACACTGGTGTCACGCCGTCCGTGTCACCCTGTTGAAATCTCCAAGGCGGTCGATCCGGAAGTTTTGCAACGACGAGCCGATAAAGTGGGACGAAGACTCGGGCGCGCATTTTCTTGAAACCGACTTGCTCGATGATCTTCATCTGGCGAAGTTTCCGCATGCCGCGTTGGACGGTGCGGTCGGAAGTCGAAAGCTTCCACGCGAGATAGGCAATCGAAGAGTAGATTCCCTCACCTCGATCGTTGGCTTGATCGGCGAGACACGCTACCAACGGTTTCAGTTCGGCACTCAAGTCCGACTGCCACACCCGTCCAGCCAAGAGCCCGCTCATATCAGGCTCCCACCCGAGCTGTCTCTTGACGGCAAAAACTCCTAGGTCCGAAGTGCTTCATCGTCGCGTGTCATTGCCTCCAGCGACCGAAGCGGGCTTGAGCAAGTTCTCCAGCTCCATCGTCGGAATGAGGATCCGGCGACCGAAGCGGACTGCCCTCAGCGTTCCCGCCTTGGTCATCCTCCGCAGCGTGCATCGGCTCACCCCGGTACTTTCCTCCGCTTCCGCAAGGCTGAGCGCAAGCCTCGGAACCGGCGCGACCGGCTTCCGTTTCCCTTTCGCACTGTTTCGTTTCTTCATTTTGTCGATTCCTCTCTGTGCACCACGACTCACTTGCACACGCGAGTTAGCCTGAACACGCATACGTTGTCATCATGAGACTTAGTAGAGTAAACTGATCGGTAATAGATATCGCTGTATACTGCGCAGTTATAGATCTGCCGAACGCTCACTGAAATCGCTCTTACGCCGGACGTCTTCGACACTCTCGCTCACGCTGCACCGCACTCCTCGCCACGCTCGAAGGTCGACGAGAAGTCGCGACTCTAATCCTCTGGACAAGAGGAAGGCAACAGAGTACGGTAAGTACCGTTTGTGAGAACGAAAGGTTACTTAGGATAAGCCATGACGAAAACACATGACAAGCAGCCGCGGTTGGAAGACGACCCGCTCTGGCGGGGGATCTTCGATGGACTGCCCTCCGGCTTGCCTCACCATCAGAAATTCGCGCTCAGGCGATTCCTCGGGTGGCTGAATTGGAAAGATGCGCCCGCCGACGACTTTCGCAAGTTGACCGACCTAGTCGTGAAGCGTTCGCTCGAAGCTCAGAAGGGGCCTCTCGACTACGAGTCCGTGGTCCGATGGGACCGGCGAATCGATCCTCTCTGCCGACGAATCGCGGAACGATTTCCAACGTACGTCGTCCCTTACTTAGGCGCAGCCGACGAGCCGTACGCAGATCGCCGCCCGCTTCGAAAAGATCTGCGGAACTCCTACGATCTTGAAGCGTGCTTCGCCATCGGCCATATGTTCGAGCTTTTCAGCTCCGGGGTGCTCGTGAGGATTGCTCGTTGCGAACAGAGCGAGTGCCGTAGATATTTTTGTGGACGCCGTGGCAGGATTTTCTGTTCGGGATCGTGCAAGCGAAAGGCCACGAGAACGACGGACAGATATCGGGAGATCAATGCCCTTCACCAGAGAGTGCATTACCGCGCGGAGAGAGTGAAGGATTTGCAGCATCTCGCAGCCGCGGATCCCGCCCGCCGCAAGGAATTCCAAGCCGCGAAAAAAGCGTTGGAACGGATCCAGCGCGAGGCGAAACGGGCGAAGAAGCGTCTCGCTCCAAAGGGACGCCGGTGAAGGGCTCGCTCAAAATTCCGGTCGTGAGGATGGGAGGCGGTTATCTCAAAGCGATTTTGCAGAGCCGCGAGGAGACCGTCTTCGGTCGGGACGAAGACCATCTCGTCGGACGGCTGAAAAGCATTGGAATTCGCGACGCGGTCTTCGTCGCGGGGAGGAAAAAAGATCGATGAAGTCCAAAGTCGTCAAACGCGAGTTGCGCTTCCGCGATCTCGTCGAATCGGCCCTCGAAGCGAAAAAACTGCGAGGAAACGAAGAATCCTCGCTGAAGACCGATCGATCCAGACTTCGGCGGATCCTCCCGGCCATCGGCAATGTGAAGCTTCACCCGCCGCAGTCTGGACGAATCGAACGGTTTCTGGAGGATCTCGCGCGCGGTGATGCATCGCACAAGCCGCTCAGTGGCGCTACCGTTAATCGCTTTCGCTCGCTGATTTCTTCCATTTTCCAGCACGCCAAGCGGCAGGGACTCGTCGACGTGAATCCTCTCGCTGGCGGAAGTATTCCGTGGTCGAAAGAGTCGCAGATTCACGACCGCTTTCTCGAACCGGAGGAACAGCGCCGTCTGCTCGCTGCGATTCGCCGGGAATGCCCCGACAAGGCGGACGAAGTCGAGCTTGCGATTCTCACCGGCATGCGTCGCGGCGAACAATTCCAGGCACGGTGGTCGGACTGGAAAAGCCCGACGATTCTGAACGTTCTGGGAAAGACCGGTCCGCGAAAGGTGAGGCTCAACCGAGCCGCGCGCCGCTGTCTGAAGCGCCTGAAAAAGCGTGCGCGAGGCGAGTACATCACGCCGGAAAGAAACGACGGACCGCGCGATCGCCGACTGTGGTTCGAGCGAGCCGTGAAGAAAGCGGGTTTCGCGGAGCCGTTTCGCTACCACGATTTGCGCCACACGTTTTGTTCGCGCCTCGTCGCCGCCGGAGTGCCGCTCGTCGTCGTCCAAAAGCTCGCCGGACACAAAGTGTATTCGACGACGTTGCGATACTCGCATCTGAACGACGATCAGCTCGAACGCGAGTCGGAAAAAGTGGCGTTTTGACGATTTTGGATTGGATTCTGTATCCAATCCACGATAGTGCGTATTTAGGGGCTTTTTCGATGAAATGCGGAGTGCAGATTCGGCCAGAACAATCGGACGACGAAACGCCAGCGACGAGCATGCCTGACGACGCCGATTTCACACCGAACGCGGATCGCGCGATCTGGATCGAGGGGCGGATCGAGGAAGCGCTGTTGGAGCGCCTCCAGCCAGAGATATCCGAACTCACGGCCCAGAGCCGTGAGCCGATTACCGTGTTCATCAACAGCCACGGCGGAATGCAGAACGTAGCCGAGGGCATTCTGGACGCTCTGAGACGGACGACTCCTGACGACGCGCGCGTTTCAAGGATCATCACTGTTGCCGCGCCGATGGCGCATAGCGCGGCTGCGAATCTTCTCGCCTCCGGAGATTGGGCCGTCGCGCTTCCGGGGTCCTCTCTCCTGTATCACGGCTGTCGATTCCCGCTGCCCGGGAAGTATCTCACCGCCGAAGTCGCGAGAGAGGGGCGGATGCTGCACCACGATCACGAACTGTTCGCCGCCATGCTCGCGGTTGACTCGTTCAAGCGCTTCTCGTCCATCTTCTCTGCCCATCGTCCGCTATTTGCACAGCATCGCGCGGAGACGGGCAACCCGACGCTCGCGGACGTAGATTGTCTTCACGCGCTTCTTCGCGGACGCTTGTCGCCGGTCGGACAAAAGGTCATGGATCTGGCCGTCTCCCTCTCGCGCGACTACGATGGGCTGTTTCTTCACTTCCGGAAGAGACTTCGGAGAGGACGCACCGTCACCAAAACGCACCTCCGGCAGCTCATGCTCTATGCGAGCGCGGAGTTCGAATGGGAAACGGCCCACAAAGACGACGAGACGTGGGACGCCGGGTTCGGGAGGATCGCGGATCACTTCTACTTTCTCAACTCGTATTTCGATTCCGACCGACTCCTCGAATTTTGCTCGTCTCCCGCAGGATCTCAAATAGCAAAAGCGGATGCCGAGAATCTCGACGTCCTGCCTCTCCGCCTTTTTTCCCGCGCGCTGTGCCGCTCGTTGCAGGAAGGCGAGAATTACCTCACGCCGTCGGACGCGCTGTGGCTCGGCCTGATCGATACGGTGAGGGAGAATACGACGGGCTGAGTAACAAAACCAAATGCTGCGAAAAAAACGATGCATGATCCGAAGTGAGTGATCACATTGATTTCGATATGTCGAATGTGGAGCGCGAGCCCACCCTGATTGCGGGAGCGATTGGGATTCAGATTCAGTACCGGAACTTCACTTGTCCGGTAAAAAGGAATTGGTATTAGAATCAGCGCGCACGTGGTGCGAGAGGATCGGGTGATGACGATATTTTCGGATAACTCCCCAAGAGCACCACTCGGGCGAAGTGAATTGGCTCGGGAAGATCTCTCGCGCCACACTACGGTTTTTCTCAACTCAACAGGCACAAACGCCACCGCCACTTTGGCCATGCTGCGACAGGAAAATCAATTTTTTCTACTCACTGCTCAGCACGTAGCAAGGATCCTTGAAGAAAAGAGAGAGAAATGGTCTTACCAGAACCGGAAGCGGGTCATAAAGTATTTAAACCATCCGCCTGTAAGAACTGATCTCGGGAAAGAGGGATTATATTCACAGGATTTGACTCTCTTAGAGCTTCACGCTGAAGACGCGGCTGAGATGGTTCGCTTGGGATTGGGTTTCTATGATTTGAAGACGTCGCAATATTCGTCGGATGCAGAATATGGGCCTGATTATTTCATTATCGGAGCACCAAAATCTGCTGAAGTTCTTGCTAATAGAGTGTTGAACTTCGAAATTCGGTCTGTGGGCGTAAATATCTTGGATGAGGTCGAGGTAGACGGTGCAACGAGGTTTACAGAAGTCGAAGCGGTTGAAGCTGACTACAGTGGGATGAGCGGAGGAGGACTATGGGAAATTGCATATCCTGCCTCCGGTGGTCATCAGGTTTTTCTCATGGGAGTTGTTGTTCGAGAGCCTCAACAGTTGCAATCAACCGTGGATACTTCCGTGTCTGTTGGCACCACTACGATTCGATGCAGCTCACGACAATCAATTAAAGAGTTGGTTGCAAGGGCTCGTTCCTTAGCTCCAGGAGCGAACGAACAGAACAGCTAGACCTGCAACTATTTCGGGGTTCGACTCCCGAGGTGAGCACTCACTACGATTTCAGCGTGGTTGCGTGCGCGCGGATCCGTGCCTCGCCCCCCGGCCGCGAGAATTCCTCACTTCCGAACAATTCTCCCTGAGCCGGGTGAGAGATCTCCGCGTCCCGACTCCGTGCGACGGGACAGACGGCAAAATGCGACACTAAACGCTTTCTCGGAGTCTTAACGAATGGGGCGATGCGACGCTTAGGCGTTCGAAACAGGTAGATCAGCTCGCCACAATCCCGGCATCGCTTCGTCTGAAGGAACGCGTAGCCGCCGCGAACCATATCGTCCATCGATGCGGGGAAAAACACGTCGCCGCCTCATCACAACATAGCGTGATTGCGTGGATTTACGCGAACCTGTTCTCGCGGAAGTCCGTTTTCCAAAGCGTCGCTCGTCGCCGATTTGCATTCGAGCGCCCTCAGATCTCGTGAGTGCTGGTAGATCTGGTCGAACGTAAGCTTGATGCCAGATTCGCGCGCGAGACGCTGTATGGTTTCGGCGTGAACCGGACGAGGTGCAGTCGCACCTCGGATCCAGTGGTAGATCGCAGAGGGACGGATTTCGAGTTCCGCCGCGAGGGTTACCACGCCGTAGGACCGGATGAAGCGCGCAAACGTGGATTTCCAATATCTCATCGCGACCCGACGCATGGACCTCCCCTTTACTTGTTTGGCTTGGTGCTTTATGGTTACTCGCGCGGTAAGTAGTCGGAGCCTCGGGGACGGCAGATCCCCGGACTCCTAACTCAACACAGCGGGGCCATCGCCGTGCGAGCTGACTCAAATCTATCCAATTCCCGCAAGAAGTCCAGTCCCACTCCGCGCGATCCCACCGATAAGTCCACTGCGTCTTCTAATCGTCGTGGACGTTTCCGATGATGTTGCTGGCAACGTAATGACCTACGTCCAACTTTCGAGACAGTGTGCTTCGGCCCCAGAGAGCGAACTCATTCGATCGTAGACGGAGCCTCATGACCTGCGTTTCAAAAACCGACTATGTGCTCTGGCGAGACTGTCCCAAGAATGCATGGCTCAAGCTCCATAGGCGGGATGTTTACAACGCTACAGAATTGACGGCCTTCGAGCAATCAGTGATCGATGCCGGGATCGAAGCGGAAGGAGTCGCACGCAGACTTTTTCCCGGCGGCATCTTGATAACGGGCTCGAGACTCGACGCACGACAGAAGACAATCGAGCTCCTGACCTCCAAGACCCAAACGTTATTCGAGCCGGTTTTTGAGAACGAAGGTCTGCTCGCCGCAGTTGACGTCCTGCAGTTCGATGACGCGAGTGGCTCGTATGCGCTCCACGAAATCAAATCCTCCACACGGATTGAAGAGCAACATCTCTATGACCTGGCATTCCAAGTCGTCCTTCTCCGTATGATTGGGCGGAAAGTCAGCCGCGCCTGCTTGGTTCACCTAAATCCGAATTACACTCGAGAAGGCGACCTCGATTTGAGCCGTCTTTTCGTTTCTGTGGACATGACAAGCCGAGTCGACCAGATTTCCGATACCGTCACAAAGGAGTTGGACGAAGCGCGCGCCTACCTCTTATCGGAAACGGAGCCGAAGGGTCGTTGCTCATGCGTCTATAAAGGAAGGTCGCGTCATTGCAACACGTTTCAATACTCCAACCCGGACGTACCCGAGTACGGTATCCATGACATCGCGCGCATTGGTAATAGCCCGGAACGGCTCAAGCAGTTGGTCGACGCTGGCGTCTTCACCCTTGACGGGGTTCCTTCCGACATCAAACTAACTGAAGCGCAAAAAACGCAACTCCGCGTCTATCGTTCCGGCGAAACGGTTCTAGACAAAAAAGCGATCGCGAGCGAGTTTGACGAACTGAATTTTCCGTTGCACTTCATTGACTATGAGACATATGCCTCTTGTCTGCCACGGTTCGATCGCTTTTCGCCGTACGACCACATTCCTCTGCAGTACTCCGTGCATATCGTCGGGTCGCTAGGCGAGGAACCGATCCACTGCGATTTTCTTCACTCCGGGCAAGACGACCCCACCGCTTCATTCCTCCGTGCACTTAAAAAACACGTGGGCTCGTTTGGCACGATCATCGTCTGGAATAAGTCGTTTGAATCGCAGATAAACGACCGAATCGCGGACAGAGTGCCCGAGGCGCGAAGCTACCTCGCCGAAGTAAACGATCGAATCTACGATTTGAAAGACATCTTCGCGAAGCAGTACTTCGTCCATCGTGACATGCTCGGAAAAGTCTCGATCAAGCGGGTTCTTCCGGTCCTCGCGCCCGAACTGAGCTATTCCATTCTCGCGATCCAGGACGGAGCCACCGCGGCTCTGGCTTGGAGCCAACTGCTTTCTGGTGACCTGGGCGACAAAGAGGCCGCTGACCTCGTCGGAAAACTGAGAGCGTACTGTGCTCTCGACTCCTTTGGAATGGTTGCGATCTGGCGTGCGTTGATTGATTTGGTGAAGAGTTGAACGCGATGGATGTTCTTGTCCCAAAACTGCAAACCAAAAACCTGCGGCGAGCGCCCGACGACGCGGCCTATAAGCTCTACCGCTCGGCCCAGGAATGGGATCTGGTCGATCCGATTCTTATCAAAGACCGCCAAGACTTAAAATCCGAGCACAAGTGGCGTGATCACATCGAGCCGTACCGCCACCAAGTCCAGAACCTAATTACCTTTTGTCGACGCTTGCCAGTGACCTTGCTTGCCGACGATGTCGGTCTCGGGAAAACGATCAGCGCGGGATTGGTCGCAAGCGAACTGATGTCGCGAAACAGGATTTCGAAATTCCTGGTAGTTTGCCCGAAGCTGTTGATGCCGCAATGGGAAGAGGAGCTTGAGAGCAAATTCGGTATCCACAGCGTGCGCGCTACGGGTAAGGATCTCCTAGAAGCGAAGCTTCCGGAAGGCGGGGTGCAATCATCACCACGTATCAATCCGCGCGGATGTACCTCAACGCCTTGGGCCAAGCCGGGTTTGAAATGTTGGTTCTGGACGAGGCGCACAAATTACGCAACCTCTACGGCACTAACCAATCTCCGAAAGTCGCCCAACAGTTCCGCGAGGCGCTGGCCAATCGAATGTTTAAGTACGTTCTCATGCTCACCGCTACGCCGATTCACAACCGACTTTGGGATATTTACTCGCTCGTGGATTTGTTAGCTGTTGCGCGCGGGCATCAGAATCCGTTCGGGAGTGAGGGCATGTTTGCGAGGACTTTTATTGCGGACGATCGCACGGAGGCCCGTCATCTCAAGCCACAGATGCGAGAAGCATTTCGATCGATTGTTTATGGCTATATGTCAAGGGTTCGTCGCGCGGATGCGAACTTGCACTTCCCAGAACGAATACTCAACTTCATCGAGTCCCGCCCTCTGCGGAAGAACTGGAGCTGATTCGTCTTATCGCAGGTCCGATCCAGAATCTCAATCGCCTCTCACAGATTTCGATTCTTCAGGCGCTCATGAGCAGTCCGCACGCATTGCTCGCGCAGCTAAAACAGATGGCGAGGAACCGGACAATTCCCGACGGTCTCGCGGAAAGCGTTGAGCACATCGTCGGCCGAATCCGGGTGACGGCGAAGTTGCAGGGACTGGCGACTCTGGTGGAACGGCTGAGGGCCGAAAATCCCGAACGCTGGCGCGTAGTCGTGTTCACGACCCGCCGAGAAACGCAAACGACGATTGAAGCGTTTCTCGGAGAGCGCGGGATTACCTGCGGTCTCATAAATGGAGATTCGGGCGAACGCAATCAGCGAACGATTGCGAAATTCAGGAAACCTGTGCCGGAAATCCATGCCATCGTCTCGACCGAAGCGGGCTCGGAAGGCGTAAATCTTCAAGCGGCGAACGTGCTCGTGAACTTTGATCTTCCTTGGAATCCGATGATTGTCGAACAGCGGATTGGGAGGATTCAGCGCTTGGCGTCTGAACACGCGAGCGTCTGCATTTTCAACATCATCTTGCGCGGGACATTCGAGGAATACATTGTCGGACGGCTGATGGAAAAGCTACAGATGGCGTCTCATGCCATCGGTGACATTGAATCCATTCTCCAAGCTTCAGGGGTGGAAGACGACGATGAAGACAGCACCGCAGATGGAGCCGCTTTCGTAGAGAAAATAAGAGAGTTGGTAGTCGCTTCTTTGGCCGGAAAGAATGTCGAGACAGCGACCCGCCTTGCAGAGAAAAGCATTACCGACGCGAGGGCAGAACTTGAGAACCAAGAGAAGAACATCGATGCGATGCTTGGCGGAATGGACGGAGATCGCGAAACGATTCCGTATCCCAACCTGCCGCGTGCTACGAAATCGATGGAGCCGGACGTTTTCGTCCTTTCAGCACTCGCAAGTCTCGGTTCTAACTTCACATCGGAGTCAGAAGGAGTTTACGTTAGCGAACGGGACGGGAAAGTTGATCGAATCTGTTTTGACGAGGCCAATTCTTCGAACGCCGTTCTTTATTGGCCAGGAACACCGCCCTTCGGTCGACTTACCACGCGAATCGCTGCAAACCCATTCCACCGCGTGCAGGATTTGGATGACAAACCGGGACTACGTGCAGAGGCAATGACACGGGAATGGATCGATAGCTTCGGCGCGAATTTCCTCAGAGCGCAAATTCAAGACGTGGAGAGAGCGTTTGCAGGAACAGCACTTGTGAGGGTCCGCGCCACGGTTGGTCATGACAGCTACGAGCGCTTAGTGGAGGTAGCGATTTCCCCCGGGGAGAATTGGACACCAGCGGGAGTCGCTGGAGCGAGTCCCATCGTCGATCCAATCAAGAACCCAGAGGCCGTCGGCCTTGATGCAATCGTCGTCATGCAAAGGGCGATGCAAGATGAGGGCGTTGCCGAATTTTGTCGCTTCTATCTGGACCGGCGGAAGCAGGAGCTCGAGGCTGCAGGAACGGACCCACGCAAGAGAAAGAAGATTGAAGACGACTTTACACCGAAATTGGAAGCATTCCTGGTCGGACTGGAGGGAACGGTCAAGAGGCAGCTCCAGGTCGATGGAACATTCGATTTTGGATCAGGACCGCCGTATATAAGCGTCGTTGTTCTCATTCCTTCGGAAAACCGAATCGCTCTTTCACCCGAGCTTTCGCGCTGCTCTCGTACGCAGAAATTGGCTCCTATCGATTGTCTGGGACGGTGTGAGATGAGCGGCGTGTCGGCACTAAAGCATCTTCTCGAGAAATCCCAACTTAGTGACCGCACGGCGCTGCCGGAGTTCATGGAAAAGTGTGCGGCCACAGGGAAGCGCGCTCTGCGCGATGAGCTCGAAGAGTCTGCGGTTAGTAAAGAAAGGGTCACAAAGTCGATTCTCAAGACATCAGGGCTCACGGGAAAGCGCGCAGAACCACAATACTTTCAAACGTGTGCGTTCACAGGAATCGAGGCACTTGAAGATGAACTGGCCACCAGTCAAGTGTCTGGAAAGAAGTATCGCCCGGACCGTCAGCAGCGATCTGTTGTAAGCGGGAAAACAGGATATGTGGACGAATTTGCCGTGTGTTCCGAAACAAACCATCCACTCCTCCCTGAAGAGGGCGAGATTTGCGGGGCGACCGGCAAACTAGTGGTCCCGGGGATACTGGAGCAATGTGAAGTAAGCGCCAAAAGAGTGTTG
>CAVVKO010000007.1:0-491255 GCA_963749025.1 uncultured Acidobacteriota bacterium
GCTGCTGGATTTGGGCAACCTCGTGCATGCGACCGATACCAGCGGCTCGTGGTGATTACCCAATTGCAACCAATCTCGGTGATTTTCTCGATTCCCGAAGATAACATTCCCAAGTTGTCCAACGAATGCACAGTGGGCAGCCGGTACCGGTACAGGCCTGGAATCGCGAATTCAACAAGAAAATCGCGACCGGCAAGCTGCTGACCTTCGACAATGAGATCGATCAGACCACCGGAACGGTGAAGCTGCGGGCCCATTCGACAACCCCGATTATGCGCTGTTTCCGGAGCCAGTTCGTCAATGCGAGCCTGCTGATCAAAACCGTCCAGGATGCGGTGTTGGTGCCACTGCGGCGATGCAGAGAGGTCCGCAGGGAAGTTTCGTCTACGTGGTCAAGCCCAACAGCACGGTGGTGCAGCGCGGATCACGGTGGGCCGACGCAAGGCGACCTGTCCGCGATCAAGAGCGGGCTGAGCGCGGGGGAGAAGGTAGTGACCGACGGTGTCGACAAGCTGCAGCCCGGAACCAAGGTCGCCGCTGCATGAACGTGAACTCGCGCTGACCGATCATCCAACGGCGCAATGAGTCTTTCGCGGCCATTCATCCTGCGGCCGATCGCGACCACGTTGCTGATGGCGGCGATATTGCTCGCGGGCATGGTCGCCTTCAAGCAATTGCCGGTCTCGGCGTTGCCCGAGGTCGACTATCCGACCATTCAGGTGCTGACATTTTATCCCGGCGCGAGTCCGGACGTGATGGCGTCGTCGGTGACGGCGCCGCTGGAGCGGCAGTTCGGCGAGGTGCCCGGGCTCAACCAGATGACCTCGAACAGCTCGTTCGGAAGTTCGGTCATCACGCTGCAGTTCGACCTGAACCTCAGCATCGATGTCGCCGAGCAGGAAGTGCAGGAGGCGATCAATGCCGCGGCGACCTATCTGCCGACCGACCTGCCGAATCCTCCGGTCTATAGCAAGACCAATCCCGCCGACGCGCCGATCCTGACCCTGGGGCTGACCTCGACCGAATTGCCGCTGGACCAGGTCGAGGACCTCGCGGATACGCGCCTGTCGGAGAAGATCTCGCAGGTGTCGGGGGTCGGGCTGGTGAGTATCAGCGGCGGGCAGAAGCCCTCGGTGCGGATCCAGGCCAATCCGACCCAGCTTTCGGCATATGGACTCACGCTGGAGGACCTGCGCACGGCGGTCGCGGCCTCAAACGTGAATCAGGCGAAGGGAAATTTCGACGGCAAGCAGCAGGCCTACACGATCGGCGCGAACGATCAGTTGCTGATCCGCGCAAGGATTATCAGCCGACTCGTGATCGCCTATCACAACGGCGCGCCGGTGACGTTGTCGGATGTCGCGAACGTGATCGACGAGCCGGAGAACGTCAAGCAGGCGGCGTGGATGAATGCGGTCCCGGCGGTCATCCTGAATGTTCAGCGGCAGCCCGGCGCGAACATCATCACGGTCGTCGACAAGATCAAGGCGCTGCTGCCGAGACTGCAAGCTTCGCTTCCCGCGTCGGTCAAGGTCGCGGTGCTGACCGACCGCACCACCACGATTCGCGCTTCGGTCTCCGACGTCGAATTCGAGCTGATGCTGACCGTCGCGCTGGTCGTGATGGTCATCTTCCTGTTTCTGCGCAGCCTCTCCGCCACGATCATTCCCGAGCATCGCGGTGCCGCTCTCGCTCATCGGCACTTTCGGCGTGATGTATCTGCTCGGGCTACAGCCTCAACAACCTCACGCTGATGGCGCTGACGATTTCGACCGGCTTCGTCGTCGACGACGCGATCGTGATGATCGAGAACATCTCGCGCTTCATCGAGGAGGGCGAGGCGCCGCTGCAGGCCGCGCTCAAGGGCGCCGAGCAGATCGGCTTCACCATCCTGTCGCTGACGATCTCGCTGATCGCGGTGCTGATCCCGCTGCTCTTCATGGGCGATATCGTCGGCCGCCTGTTCCGCGAATTCGCGATCACGCTGGCGGTGACGATTCTGGTCTCCGCGGTCGTCTCGCTGACGCTGACGCCGATGATGTCGGCCAAGCTGCTGCACCGTACCGAGGAGAAGCGAGCAGACCGCGTTCTACAAGGCCTCGGAGCGTGCGTTTCAGCGCGACCATCGATTTTTACGCCGGCACCTTGCGATGGGTCCTGAAGCATCAGCCCGCGACATTGATGGTGGCGGTCGCGCACCCTGGTGCTGACGATTCTTCTTTACTGGATCGTGCCGAAGGGATTTTTCCCGGTGCAGGACACCGGCGTGATTCAGGGCGTGTCCGAGGCGCCGCAGACGCGTGTCGTTCCCCGCGATGGCGCAGCGCCAGCAGGCGCTCGCGCACGTCATCCTGCAGGATCCCGCGGTCGAGAGCCTCTCGTCGTTCATCGGCGTCGACGGCACCAACACCACGCTCAACAGCGGCCGCATCCTGATCAATCTCAAGCCGCTGGATGAGCGCGACGCCGAGCGTTTCCAGCCATCATCGATCGGCTGCAGCCCAAGCTGGCGCAGGTCGAGGGCATCACGCTCTACCTGCAGCCGGTGCAGGACCTGACCGTCGAGGATCGCGTGAGCCGCACGCAGTACCAATACAGCCTCGAGGATCCGAATGCCGCGGAGCTTAGCACCTGGACCGCGAAGTTGGTCGACAAGCTGAAAGCCCTGCCCGCAACTGCGCGATGTCGCGACCGATCAGCAGAACAACGGCCTGAATGCGCATCTGGTGATCGATCGCGACACCGCCTCGCGCCTCGGCATCACGCCCGCGACCATCGACAACACGCTCTACGACGCGTTCGGCCAGCGCCAGATCTCGACCATGTTCACCCAGCTCAACCAGTATCACGTGGTGCTGGAGGTGGCGCCGGAGTTCCAGCGCGATCCGCGCGAGCTCGATGACATCTATCTGCGTTCGACCAGCGGCGGCCAGGTGCCGCTGAGCGCGTTCACGCATTACGAGGCCGGCAGCACGCCGCTGATCGTCAATCATCAGGGACAATTTCCCGACCGTGACGGTTTCCTTCAACCTCGCGCCCGGGTATTCGCTGGGCGACGCGGTCACCGCGATCGACAAGGCGCAAAAACAGATCGGCATGCCGGAGAGCATCCAGACCGCATTCCAGGGCACCGCCGCAGCGTTCCGCGCCTCGCTGACCAACGAGCCGCTGCTGATTCTGGCCGCGCTGATCACCGTCTACATCGTGCTCGGGGTCCTGTACGAGAGCTACATCCATCCGATCACGATTCTCTCGACGCTGCCGTCGGCCGGCGTCGGCGCGATCCTCGCGCTGCTGATCTGCCGCATCGATCTGAGCGTCATCGCGCTCATCGGCATCATTCTGCTGATCGGTATCGTCAAGAAGAACGCGATCATGATGATCGACTTCGCGCTCGAGGCGCAGCGCAAGGGCGGCAAGAACGCCGAGGATGCGATCTTCAGGCGTGTCTGCTGCGCTTCCGCCCGATCATGATGACCACGATGGCGGCGCTGCTCGGCGCGTTGCCGCTGGCGCTGGGAACCGGCACGGGCTCGGAGCTGCGCCGGCCGCTGGGGATCGCGATCGTCGGCGGATTGCTCATCAGCCAGTTCCTGACGCTCTACACCACGCCGGTGATCTTTCTCTACTTCGATCGGCTCGCGCCGGAATCGGAAAAGGTCGCGCGCCGAGGCCGCGGAGATGGCAGACCCCGCGCGTGCAGGCGATATGAGCTTCTCCGAAACCTTCATCAAGAACTCGGTCGGCACCACGCTGCTGACGATCGCGATCGCGCTCGCCGGCGTGATCGCGTTCCGCCTGTTGCCGGTCGCGCCGCTGCCGCAGGTCGAATTCCCGACCATCCAGGTGCAGGCGATGCTGCCCGGGCGCGAGCCCCGAGACGATGGCGTCGTCGGTCGCGACTCCGCTGGAGCGATCATTCGGCCGGATCGCGGGTCTGACCGAGATGACTTCGACCAGCTTTCTCGGCCAGACCAGCATCGTGCTGCAGTTCGATCTGAATCGGAACATCGACGCCGCGGGGCGCGATGTGCAGGCCGCGATCAACGCCGCCAGCAGCAATCTGCCGAGCAACCTGCCGTCCAAGCCGACCTATCGCAAAGTCAATCCCGCCGACGCGCCGATCATGATCCTCGCGCTGACTTCCAACACCGAAACCACCGGCGAAATGTATGATGCGGCCGATTCGATTCTGCAGCAGAAGCTTTCGCAGATTGAAGGCGTCGGGCAGGTCATCGTCGGCGGCGGCGCGCTGCCGGCGGTGCGGGTCGAGGTCAATCCGACGCAGCTCAACTCCGCCGGCATCAGTCTGGAGCAGCGTGCGCACCGCGCTCGCCGCAGCCAATGCGAATCGTCCCAAGGGCGAGATCGCCGATGACACCCAGGCGTGGTCGCTCTCGACCACCGATCAGCTGCTGAAGGCGACGCAGTATCGGCCGCTTGATCGTCGCCTACCACAACGGCGCGGCAGTGGTTCTGTCCGATGTCGCGCAGGTGAACGATTCGGTTGAGAACGTGCGCACCGCCGGAATGATCGATGCCAAACCCGCGGTCCTGGTGATCATCTTTCGCCAGCCCGGCGCCAACATCATCGATACCGTGGATCGGATTTATGCGGCGCTGCCGGCGCTGCACGCGTCGATTCCCGCCGACATCAAGCTGACCGTCGGGATGGATCGGACCACGACCATCCGCGCCTCGGTGCACGATGTGGAATTCACGCTGCTGATCTCGATCGCGCTGGTGATCATGGTGGTGTTCCTGTTCCTGCGCAACCTGCGCGCCACGCTGATTCCCGGCATGGTGGTGCCGATTTCGCTGATCGGAACCTTCGGCGTCATGTACCTGTTCGGCTACAGCATCGACAATCTCTCGTTGATGGCGCTGACCATCTCCACCGGCTTCGTGGTCGATGACGCGATCGTCGTGATCGAGAACATCTCGCGCTACCTGGAGGAGGGTTATACGCCGTACCGGGCGGCGGTGAAGGGCACCGCGGAGATCGGATTCACCGTCATGTCGATCAGCATCTCGCTGATCGCGGTGTTCATTCCGATTCTGCTGATGGGCGGGATCGTCGGGCCGGCTGTTCCGCGAATTCGCGGTCACCCTCGCGGCGGCGGTCGCGGTCTCGATGGTGGTATCGCTGACCACGACGCCGATGATGTGCGCGAAACTGCTGCGTTCCGAGCACGAACGGCAACACGGGCGCTTCTATCGCAAGCAGCGAAAATGTCTTCAACTGCGATGCTCGCCTTCTACGAACGAAGCCTGAAATGGGTTTTGCAGCATCCCGGCACTGATCCTCACCGTCGCGCTCGCCACCCTGGTCGCTCAATATCTACTTGTTCAAGATCATTCCGAAAGGATTTTTCCCCGAACAGGATACCGGCCGCCTGATGGGCGCGGTGCTGGCCGATCAGGACACTTCGTTTCAGGCGATGCAGGATCGGCTGGTGCAAATCGTCAAGGTGATCGACAAGGATCCCGGCGGTCGACAACGCGCTGGCGTTCACCGGCGGCAACGGCGCGACCAATACCGCGAACTCGTTCATCGCGCTCAAGCCGCTGAGCGAGCGCAAAGTCAGCGCGCAGGAAGTCATCGCGCGAATTCGCAAACATGCCGCGAAAATCCCGGTGTCAGCCTCTACATGCAGGCGGTGCAGGATCTGCGCATCGGCGGCAGAATGGCCAACGCCGAGTATCAGTACACGCTGCAGAGCGATGATCTACCGCAGCTGATGGAGTGGGCGCCCAAGCTGCTCCAGAAGATGCGCTCGATTCCGCAGTTGACCGACGTCAGCAGCGATCAGCAAAACAGCGGGCTGGCGGCCAATCTGGTGATCGATCGGCCTACGGCGTCGCGCCTGGGGATCACCCCGCAGCTACTCGACAACACCTTGTACGACGCCTTCGGGCAGCGCCAAGTGTCCACCATGTACACCCAGTTGAATCAGTATCACGTGGTGATGGAGGTGGCGCCGGAGTTCTGGCAGAACCCCGACGGGCTGAAACAGATTTATATCGATTCGACTAACGGTGGACAGGTTCCGCTCAGCGCCGTTACCCACTATGAAGCCTCGACGACGCCCCTCACCGTCAATCACCAGGGACAATTCCCCGCGGTCACGATTTCCTTCAATCTCCAGCAAGGCGTCGCGCTCGGGGATGCGGTCAACATCATCAATGATGCGGAACGCGACATTCATATGCCCGCCGGCGATTCGCGGCACCTTCCAGGGCACCGCGCAGGCGTTTCAATCCTCGCTCGCCAACGAGCCGATGCTGATTCTGGCCGCGCTGCTCACCGTCTACATCGTGCTCGGCATTCTCTACGAGAGTTACATCCATCCGATCACGATACTCTCGACTCTGCCGTCGGCCGGCGTCGGCGCCCTGCTATTCTTGCTGCTGTTCCACTACGACCTGAGCATCATCGCGCTGATCGGGATCATTCTGCTGATCGGCATCGTGAAGAAGAACGCGATCATGATGATCGACTTCGCGCTGCAGGCCGAGCGCATCGACGGCAAATCATCCGAAGACGCGATCTACCAGGCCTGCATCCTGCGCTTCCGCCCGATCATGATGACCACCATGGCGGCGATGCTGGGCGGGCTGCCGCTCGCGATCGGCACCGGCACCGGCTCGGAAATCCGCCGTCCGCTGGGAATCGCGATCGTCGGCGGCCTGGTGGTCAGCCAGATGCTGACGCTGTACACCACGCCGGTGATTTATCTCTACCTCGACAGCCTGAGCCATTGGTGGGCGCGGGTCCGCGGCCGCACCCCCGCGCGCGTCGACCTCGCCGCGGGCAAAGCTCGCGAGGCTGCCTCGCTATTTCGCCAATGTAGTAACGTCACTGCAATGTTGTAGGAGGGCGAATCGATGCGAGTCGGACTGCGCGAAGCAAATCAGAAATTCTCCAGTCTCATCAAAGCGGTGCGCAACGGCAAAGAAGTGATTCTTACCGATCGCGGCAAGCCGGTCGCCCGATTGACCGCAATGCCAGCAGAAAGCGAGGACGATGCCATCAAACGTATGGAAGAGTCAGGATTCCTGATCCCCGCACGGAAGCGAGGTCCAATGCCTCCCTTCAAAGGATGTCGAATTCGCGGAAAGTCGATCGTAGAAACGATTCGTGAAATGCGCGACGAGGAATGATGGCGCTGCGTGGGCGTATTTCGATACCAGTATTTTGGCAAAGCGCTATTTGAATGAGCGAGGCTCCTTTCAAGCCAGAGTCCTGATGCGCCGATACCGGTGCCTAACCTCGGGTTGACACCGATTGAGGCCGTTTCGGCTTTAGCACGCAGACGCGTGGCCGGGGAACTGAGTGATCGAGCGTTTGCGGTTAGCGATTCGAGGCTCCGAACAGATCGCGATCGATGGGAATTGGTCGCCGTTAGCGCGGCGTTGCTTCGCACCGCCGAGGAAGTGGTTCGGGATCGCGGGATCAAAGCGTTGGACGCCGTCCATATCGCCAGCGCGCTAATGTTTCAATCCGATTCCAGAATCCGTATTCCTTTCAACAGCGCCGACGAGCGCCCGTTAGGTGCGGCAGCGGCGTGCGGTTTGCGCGTGGAGCGAGCTTAGCGCCGGCTATGGGCGATCGGGTAAATGGTCAGGCACAACGCGAGGTGAATTTGGTGGCGGGTTGGCAGGAGAGCGAGGTCATCGCGAATCTGTTTGTCGGCGATCTGCAGGATGCGCAACGCTTCGATGGCATGATCATCAACGTGCTGCCCGATCTCCTCGAGGGCGAGCCCGCGCACGCGATTCATATGCCCTTTCTGGCCGAAGGCCTCGAGACGCTCGAGCGCACCGCCGATTTATCGATCACGGCCTCGCGCATGGACAGCGGGTGCTGGTGCATTGCGAGGAAGGGTGCGAACGCGCGCCGCTGGTGATCGCGTGGTTCCTCAAGACGCGGCGCGCGATGACGCTCGACGAGGCCTACGCGCTGCTTAAAAGCCGCCGGCCCATCGTCGAGGATCGCCGGCGCTGGCTCGGCATCTACAATCGATGAGTACGACGGCTAGCGGCGCGAGTGCTCGAGGCCCCAGATCTCTTTCGCGTACTCACTCACCGTGCGGTCGCTCGAAAACCTGCCGATGCGCGCGACGTTGAGGACCGCCTTGCGGTTCCACTCGCGCTCCTGCGTGTAGAGCCGGGTGATTCGCGCCTGCGTGTCGACGTAGGATCCAAAATCCGCGAGCAGGAAATACTTGTCGGACTCCAGCAACACGTCGCGAATCCATCGAAACAGTCCGGGCTCGTTGGCGCAGAAGCGATCGGAGCTCAGCTCGTCGAGCACCCGCCGCAGCCGCGGATCGCTGTCGTAAAACTCGCGCGGCCGATAGCTGCCGTTCGCGTCGTGATCTTCGATCTGCTCGGCGGTGAGCCCGAAGATGAAAATGTTCTCCGCCCCGACCGCCTGACGAATTTCGATATTCGCGCCATCGAGGGTGCCGATCGTCAACGCGCCGTTCATCGCGAACTTCATGTTGCCGGTGCCCGAAGCCTCGGTGCCGGCGGTCGAGATCTGTTCGGATACGTCGGCCGCGGGAATGATTTTTTCCGCGAGCGACACGCGATAGTCGGGCAGGAACGCCACCTTGATCAGCCCGCGTGTGCGCACGTCATTGTTGATCACGTCGCCGAGGCTGTTGATCAGCTTGATGATCATCTTGGCGACCCAGTAGCCGGGCGCGGCCTTGCCCGCGATGATGTAGACGCGCGGGACCGGCGGTTCGATCACCGTCTTCGACGATCGTGAGATACTGGTGCACGATTCCGAGCGCCATCAGCAGTTGGCGCTTGTACTCATGGATGCGCTTGGCCTGCACATCGAAGATCGATGCGGGATCGACATCGACATTTGCGATGCGATTGACGATGCGCGCCAGCCGCTCCTTGTTTTCGATCTTGGTGATGCGGAGCTTGGCCTGGAAACCCTCATCGTCGGCGAATTGTTCGACCCCGATGAGCCGATCGAGGTCGGTCACCCAGGCTTCGCCGATCGCCCAATCGAGCAGCTTCGCCAGACCCGGGATTCGCCTGCAGAAGCCATCGCCGCTGCGTGACGCCATTGGTCTTGTTGCTGAAGCGCTCGGGCCACAGATGATAAAAATCCGGCACCAATCGCGTCTTCAACAACTCCGAGTGCAGCTCCGAAACGCCGTTGATCGAATGGCTGCCGACCACCGCGAGATGCGCCATCCGCACCTGGCGCTCGTTGCCCTCCTCGATAATCGAAACGCGCCGCAACGCTTCCGGATCGTTGCTCCAGACCGACGCCGCCTGATCCATGAAGCGGCGATTGATTTCGTAAATGATTTGCAGATGACGCGGGACCACGCGCTCCAGGAGGCGCCGCCGGCCATCGTTCGAGCGCCTCCGGCATCAGCGTGTGATTGGTGTACGCGACGGTCGCGCGAGTGATGCTCCCACGCCTTGTCCCACGGCACTTCGTGTTCATCGACGAACAGCCGCATCAGTTCCGCGATGGTCAGCGCCGGATGCGTATCGTTGAGCTGAATCGCCACTTTGTCGGGGAAATCGTCGAAATCTTCGCCGCGTCGCAGATAGCCGTGGACAATGTCGCGGATCGCGCAGGCGACGAAAAAATATTCCTGCAACAGGCGCAACTCGCGGCCCGCCGCTACCGCATCTGAAGGATAGAGCACTTTCGAGATGGTCTCGGAAACCATCTTCTGCTCGACCGCCTTCATGTAGTCGCCCGCGTTAAAGATCTGCATGTCGAATTCGTTGGACGCCGCCGCTGAGTACAGCCGCACGAAGTTGACCGTGCTGCCGCCGTAACCCGCGATCGGCAAATCGGACGGAATGCCGGTCAGGACGCGCCGGTCGACCCAGGTCTGCCGATACTCGCCGCGCGCGATCGGGGCGATATTCGATCCGCCCATAAACCGGGATCTGGCACGACTCCTCGGGCCGCGCGACCAGCCACGGCGAAGTTTCGCGCTGCCAGGCATCGGGCTGCTCGACCTGGTAGCCGTCGCGAATCTGCTGGCGAAAAATTCCGAATTCGTAATTGATGCCGTAGGCGTAGCCGGGCATGTCCATGGTCGCCAGCGAATCGAGAAAGCATGCCGCGAGCCGCCCAGGCCGCCATTGCCGAGCGCCGCATCCGGCTCTTCTTCGAACAGCGGATGCAGATCCATCCCGTTCTCGGAGAGATATTCGCGGCAGATATCGAGGATGCCGAGATTGAAAAGATTGTTTTCCAGCGATCGCCCGATCAGAAACTCGAGCGATAGATAGTAGAGTTTCTTGGAATCCTTGCGATCGAAGGCCGCCCGCGTCCCGAGCATCCGCTCGACGAGCATGTCGCGCACCACCATCGCGGTGGCGCGATACCAATCGTGCTTCGACAATTCGGTCCGACGCTTGGCCAGCGTGAAACGAATGTGATGTTCGATCAGTCGTACGAACAGAAGGCGATTATGTTCGCTGGTTTTTGCAGCACCCATTCTCGCGTTAAACGTTCCCTGCAGGCATCCACCCAATTTGCAGGGTAGCGAAAGTTGACACAAGGGCGTCACCATTGCTGCCCATCAAAACGATGCGGAGACGGGAATCGCGCGCCTCCATGCCCTAGTCGGCGTTGGTGGAACCAGTCGAATTGATTTTTTAGAGGATGTCGCCGAATACCGAATAGACGCCTGGGATGCCTTCGATGCGTTTCTCGCGAACGATGATTTTCTCGCGTTCCAGCTTTCGCGCCGTAGCATCCAACAGCGCCCGGATCGATCTGGAGAATCCGCGCCAGCGCGCGCTCGTTGCCGAAGCCCGCAATTTCGAAGTAGCGCCGCAGCATCCGATACGCCGCCTCGTTCTTCGATAGCGCGCGGCTTTCCTTCAGCGCGTCGGGCCATCGATGCTCCAGCGTGTCCCATACATAGGTGAACGGCTCGTAATGCTCCTCGACCTTGAGCGCGAGAAACTTCCCCTGCAGGTCCTTCATCGCGCGATCGAACTCGGCGCGCTGGTTCGGCTGCGAATATCCGCTCGCGAGTTTCAGCGCCATGGTTTCCGAGGCGCCGCGTTTAGTGAGCGCGTCCATCACCGCTTCGCGCAATGACTGAGCAGCCCGCGCTGGTAGAGTTTCGCGTATCCCCCCGGCTCGATGCGCAAGCGCAGGAACGCGCCCATCAGTCGCGCGCGATGAAGCTCGGGCGGCCCGCGATGACCTTGCCGTAATAGACCAGCCGCTTCGCGGGCAGCGTGTCCTTGATGCCCCACGTCATGCCGATCGCGTAGTCATGCTGTAGATGCTCCGGAATCTTCGGCTCGCGTTCGCCCGCGATCGCCTCGCGCAGGCACGGCACGCCGAGGCCCGCGCTGAAGCCGGTGCAGAAGCCGACTTCATTGATGAACGCGAGCGCGCTCTTCTCGCCGGCGACGCGCCGCTTGCGGAATTCTTCTGAAATGATGATCGCGATGGCGCTCGAGCGCCTCGAGTTGGACGGCCGCGCTCGAACTCGACCCGCGACGGATTTATTTTTGCAGCGCCCGCTCGACGCATCGCTCGAAGATGCTCCGGTAATCGTCCTTCACGCGCCAGCCGCATGATGATGCCTTCCAACCCGACCAGCGCGCGCAGCAGAAAAACGCTGTGGTCGGGCGATTTGTAGAGCTTGTTCTCCAGCGCCAGCTCGCCGACCTGCTGGGCCTTCTTGACCGTATCGTACGAGGCGGGATCGAATTCGCCTTGCGTGTACATCGGCTCGAACAGGATGTGGATCACCTTCAGCATCGGCTTGGGATCCTGCGCGCGATCGATGTAGCCGAGCTTGACCAGTCCGACCGCGAGCGACTTGTCGTCCTCATCGATGATCGCTTTCGCGACCTGCAGATAGCCTTTTCGCACCGGCTCGGAAAAATGCCGGACCGATCCAAAATCCAGCACTCCTAGTTTTGGATGATAGGTGACGAGATAGTTGCCGGGATGAAAATCGGTGTGCAGCGAGCCGAATTCGAGGACCTGGCGCCACGCGAATTCGGAACATTTGCGCGCGACCCAGCGCCGCAACTCCTCTTCCACCGCGCCGCCCGAGCACGTCCATCAGCGGATAGCCGTCGATGAAGGTCATCGTAAGCACGCGCCGTGAGCTCAATTCCTTGATCACCTGCGGAACGATGATGTCAGGATCGTCGGCGAAAAATTTCCCGTACTCGGTCATATTGCGCGCTTCGAGGTAGTAGTCGAGCTCCTCCTTGAGGCGCACTTCCAGTTCCCCATAGATAGTGTTGACGTCGACCTTCTGGCGCATCACATCGCGCGCAATCGAGCCGAGCGTCTTGAGCAGGATTTTCAGATTCTTCAGATCCTGATCGACGGTGCCCGCGACGCCGGGATACTGCACTTTAACCGCGACGTCGCGTCCGTCTTTCAGCTTCGCGCGATGCACCTGCCCGAGCGATGCGGCCGCGAACGCGGTCTGATCGAAGTTGCGAAAAAGCTGCTCCGGCTTGCGCGCCCAGCTCCTTGCGAATCTGCTCCGAGATCATCGGATAGCTCATCGGCGGCACGCTCGATTGCGTGGCCTTGAGCACGTCGAGCGCCTCGCCGGGCAGCAAATCGTGACGCATCGAGAGCATCTGGATCAGTTTCAGGAACGCGCCACGAAGCTGCGCCGAACCCTCGACGATCCGCTGCGCATTCCTGATGTGAGTTTCGAGCAGTTCGCGGTCGCGCGCCGCGCGCATTGAGGAACGGGCGCCGAATCGAAGTCCACAGGTAGCTGTACCCAACCTGCGACGCGAGCTCGCCCATTTTCATCGCGCGCCTCGCGCGGCCGGTGGTGAGATCGCGCTTCGCCATCAGCCGCCGTGCTTCAACCCGACTCGATTGATCAGCGTCGCGGCGAGCGCCGCGCCAAATCCATTGTCGATGTTCACCACCGTGACGCCGCTGGAACAGGTGTTCAGCATGCCGAGCAGCGCGGCGATGCCGCCGAACGCGGTTCCGTAGCCGACACTGGTCGGCACCGCGACCACCGGCTTGTCGAGCAGACCCGCCACCACTGATGGCAGCGCGCCTTCCATTCCTGCGACGACGATCAGCACGCTCGCCGCCTTGATCGATTCGAGGTTCGAGGTCAGCCGATGCAGTCCCGCCACGCCGACATCGTAGAGCCTCGTCACGCGATTGCCGAACAGCTCGGCGCAAATCGCGGCCTCCTCGGCAACCGGAATGTCCGAGGTTCCCGCGCTGATCACCATGATAGAGCCGTGACCCGAAGGTTTGGCCGGCTCGACGATCACCGTGGCGATGCGCGGATCGCGGCAGATACTTCAGGCGCGGGATTTTGCGCTTCAGCGAGCCGCGCCTTGTCGGCCGCCAGTCGCGTGATGATCAGGTTGGTGCCGGTTTTTACCACCCGAGCGCCAATCGCGGTCGATCTGATCGACGGTTTTGTTTTCGCCGAAGACCACCTCCGGAACCCCACGCCGCATCGTGCGATGCGAGTCGAGCTTGGCGAATCCCAAGTCCTCGAACGGAAGATCCTTGAGCGCCTCGAATGCGGCCTCGGCGCCGACCTTGCCGGACTCTACGGAGGCGAGAATTTCGCGGATTCGTTTTTCGGTCATTCGCGGCGCGTGTACTCGGAGCGGAGCGGCCGCCCAAGATGCAACATCACTTCCCGCACCGCGCGCGCATCGCTGCGCAGCACCGTCACCGTGATGTCGCCGGCCTTGAGCTGCTCGCCGGGCTTTGGAATATGACCCAACCGCTCGACCACCAACCCGCCGATGGTAGCATACTCGTCCGCTTCGGGGAGTTTGAGCCCGAAGCGTTCATTGAGTTCGGTGACCGGCGCGCGCGCCATCACCCGCAGCGTGCGATTATTGACGATGCGGGTCAGGCGCTCAGCGTCGTCGTATTCATCTTCGATCGCGCCGACGATTTCCTCGAGGAGGTCTTCGACGGTGAGAATTCCCGACGCGCCGCCGTATTCATCGACGATCACCGACAGATGCTCGCGCGTGCGCTGGAGCGCGAGCAGCACTTCGTCGAGCGGCATCGACTCCGGAAAATAACTGACCGGCCGCATCACCTCGCTGACCGGCGCACTCAGGTCGGGCGCTTCCAGCAGATCGAAGACGTGCACGACGCCGACCAAATCGGTGATACGCCGGCGAAACACCGGAATCCGGCTGTGACCCTCGCGGCGCACCAGATCGATCGCGGCATCGAGGTGCATATCCTCGGGCATCGCGACCACCTGCACCAGCGGCACCATCGCTTTGCGCGCCTCGGCATTGGCGAACCTGAAGATGCGGCTGATCATGCGGCGCTCGAGCGGCAGAATCGCATCGGTTTGCGGCTCGGATGCGCGCGGCAAGCGCCGCTCCAGCAGCAACTGGAGATCCTCGCGGCTGAGAAACACGCTTTCCACTTCCGATGGCACGCCGACGATAAATCGGAGCAAGCCGCTCAGCGCCGTTTCGGCGGCGAGCAGCGGACGCAGAATCGTGGCCGCCATCGACAGCGGACGCGCCGCGACCCGCGCGATATCCACCGAACGCCGGAGCGCGAGCATTTTCGGAATCGCCTCGCCGACGATCAGCGTCAAGCGGCGCGAGGATAAATGGCGCCCACAGCGCATAGCGCGGTCGAATGCCGTGGAGAAAACTCGTCAGCAGGGCGGCCGCAATGACGGTCGCGAGGTTGTTGGTGGTCAGCACCAGCGCGAGCAGCCGATCGCGGTTCTGGAGAACCTTGCCGAGCACGGCCGCCAGCCGCCCGCCGGACTCTCGGTCTCGGCCTGCATCTTGGCTTCGTCGGCTGAGACCAGCGCGATTTCGCTCGCGGCCGAAAGCGCCTGCAGCATGATGCATGCGATGACCGCGAGCGCGACGCCGACCTCGCGACGATCATCGGCGCAACCTCACCTGCTCGACGGTGGCGCCGCGCACGCGCTCCGCGATCGCTTCGAAGTCGCCGATCTTCACCGACTCGCCGGCGCGCGGGACGCGGCGCAAGGTGCGCAGAATCAGGCTGCTCAGCGTGCGCGCGCCGCCGGCGTTCAGAAATCCGTCGCCAAACTCATCGCGCAGACGCTTGATGTCGATGCCGCCCGAGACCAGCCATTCGCCGGTCGCCAACCTTGGTCAGCTCAGGACCTTCGAGATCGAATTCATCGCGAATCTCGCCGAACAGTTCCTCGAGCACGTCTTCCAGCGTCACCAGGCCGAGCAGCTTGCCGAACTCGTCGACCACCAATCGCCATCCACACGCGCTCGCGGCGGATCTCGTCGAACAATTCGCCGAGCGGTTTGCCCGGCGGAACGAAGACCGTCGGCCTGATTAGGCGATCGATGCGCGGCGGAGTCGCGTCGAGGCGGCGGCTCACCAGATCCTTGGCGTTGAGCACGCCGACGATATTTTCGGGGCTGCCGCGATAAATCGGCACGCGCGAGAAATGGCCATGGATGACCTGCGCCGAAAATGTCGTCGGGCGGCGTGTTGATGTCGAGCATGAAGATGCGATCGCGCGGAGTCATGATGTCGCTGACGCGGCGCGCCGCGAATTCGAACACCCGATGAATCATCGCGCGCTCGGAAGGTTCAACCTCGCCGAGATTTTCGCCGAGTCGCAGCAGCGCCTTGAATTCAGATTCGGAAACCGGCTCCGGACGCGGCGCCTCTTCGCTGGCGACAAAGTGGCGCGTGAGGGGATGAACGATTTGCACCAGCTCCGCCAGCGGCCGCGCCATGATATTGGCGATGCCGCCGGGAAAACCGAGCGCGAAAGTTTTCGGGGTGATGTCGCAGAAGAGCAGCACCAGGGTGAACATCACCGGCACGGCACATAAACGCCGAGCGGACCGAGCCAGGTCAGAAAGAAAATCGTCCCGAGGCATTCGGCGAACACGTTGGACGCCTCGTTCAGTCCGATCGCCACGATCAGCGACTCCAGCGGCCGCCGCATCAGGCGATCGAGCGCCGCGCGCACCGGCGCCGAGAGTTGCTCGCGCGTATGCTCCATGCGCGTGAGCGCGAACAGCGCGGTCTCCGACGCGGCGAGCAGCGCGCTCACCAGCAGCAGTCCCGCGACGGCGATGGGAAGTATCTGCATCACAGAGCAGCGATCTCATGCGTGCGCTCGCAACTGGTCCCAGCCGCGAAGTTTCGGCACGATCGCGCCTTCGGCTCCGCGGACCAGATGCCTGGCGTCCTTTGATGATACGTCCGATCCGACGCACTGGCACTCGCAGCGCCTGCGTCAACGATTTCTCCGATAACCCGGGCCGCGCGCAGAAGAGCAGTTCGTAATCTTCGCCGCCGCCGAGCGCGAGTGACAAGGTCATCGCCCATCGCTGCACGATACGCCGATGGAAACCGGAATCGCAGCCGCGTCGATCTCGGCGCCGACGCGGCTGCGCTCGAGGATGTGTCCGAGGTCCTGCAGCAGCCCGTCGCTGATGTCGATCGCCGCCGGCGTAGGTCGAATCTTCGCGAGCGCGAGCCCCGCTTCGATGCGCGGGGTCGGGTTCAGATGGCGCTCGATGAGAAATTTCGCGCGGCGCCCGCGCGCTTCGAGCTTGCCGCTCAGAATCGCCAGACCCGCCGACGAATCGCCTACGGTGCCGGTCACGAAGATATCGTCACCGGCGCGCGCGAGGTCGCGCCGCATCACACCGTGCGAGGCCTCGCCCAGCAGCGCGACGGTGATCGCGAGGCGATCGGCGCGCGTGATGTTGCCGCCGACGACGTCGGTACCGTAACGCTCCGCGACGGTTTGGATTCCCGCGTAGAGGCGATCAAAGAAGCGCGCGTCGAGGCCTTCGCGCACCGCGAGGTTGATCACACATGCGGTCGGCCTGCCGCCCATCGCGGCGATGTCGCTCAAGATTGACCGCGAGCGACTTGGCGCCGAGCTTTTCCGGCGGTCCCCATGCGAGGCGAAAATGCACGTCCTCGACCATCGAGTCGATGGTGAAAAGTTGCGGCCGCTTCGACGGCGCGAGAATCGCGCAATCATCGCCGGGCCCAAGGATGGTTCGCCGCGTCATGCGAAGGCCCTTGACCAGCCGCTCGATCAGCTCGAACTCGCCGGGCGATTTGGTTTTCGAAGGCATCGAAATCAGGAGGCGCGCGGCTTGATTTCGTTCTTCGCGGACGGCACTTCCGCGATCAGCCTGATCGTGTCTTCGGTCGGCAGAGTCACCTTAACGCGCCCGCCGGCATTCTCGGCGAGCGCGCGCGCGACATAAAGCCCGAGCATACGTTTTGCTCGGGCGATTGCCGTTGGTCGCGCTGCACTGAGCAGGGTCGTGAGCTCCTCGTCGCTCGGCAGCGGACCGTCGTCCTCTACCTCGATGGTGATTCCGTTGTTGATCGGAAGCGTGCGCAGTCGAATCTCGCCGGCGGAAAGCCGCGCGATCGAATAGGCGAGCAGGTTGCGCGCGATGCGCTCGAGATGGCGCGGATCGAAGTTGCCGCGCGGCACTTCGCCGTAGTTGACGCGTGAGCTGAAGTCCCTTGTGGATGGCCTGCGGCGCGCAGTTCGAGGCCGCGTCGGCAACGATCCGATTCGGATCGACGCGCGCGGGAGTCGCCGCGATGTGCCCGCCGCTGATCTGATAGAGGTCGAGCACGTTACTGACCGTCAGATCCATCAGCCATGCGGTGGTGCCGATGCGCGCGAGGATCGCTTTGCGATCCTCTTCGTCCAAATCCTCGTCATCCAGCAGATCGACGAACCCCGCGATGGCGGCGACCGGGACTGCGAATGTCATGCGCCATGGTGGCGATTTGCGCTTCGCGAAACGTCGCCGCCTGCTTGAGTTGATCGACCTGCGCATCGATACGTTGACGGTAGACGCCGATGAAAAACGAAATGCATTGGGCCAACGCGATCGCCGCGAACAGCCCGACCCATCGATGGAACGAGTCGCCGGGAACGGGACGAAGAGCTCCGCGCAGCCCATACAGCACGAGGCAGGCGAGCCCCATCAGCGCTTGCCAGCTGCCATTCCCAATTCACGAAGGCGGCGGTCGCGACCGGAAAAAGCAGGATCGTGATGTATCGCGACTCGCCTTCCTGCGTCTCGCGCGCTGATCAGGATGAAGACGGAGATCAGCAGGATTGCGAACAGCAGCGTCCAGTGCTTCCAGTGCTCGCGAAATCCGTGCGGTCCAGGTCGCCGCGAAGAACGCCAGCGCGCCGAGGATCGTGATCCAATGAAAAATCGTCGCCGAACAGCGCGCCGCCTTGTCCCGACCAAAGGTCCTAGGCGAGGTAGGCGATCAGGAACACGATGGCGATCGATGCTGCCGGCGCGCAGTACCTGGATCGAGGTTGCTCGTCGCTCATCCGCGCGTCGCCGCCAGGTAATGAGGAGGAAAATGCCGCGGCGAGTTTGCTCCGCTATTCGCCGCACCACACTGTTGCTTTCCGAAGCCATCCCCACACAAGGTTCACCGAGCGCGGCGACTAACTCAAGCCTCGCGCGCGATGAATTCCAGCGCGCGCCGCATCGCATCGAGGGCGAAATCCACTTCGTCGGGCTGAACGTTGAGCGGCGGCGCGAGCCGCACCACCTTTTCCGCATTCAGCGTCCAGTTGATGACCACTCCGTTGGCTACGGTCGCGGCAACGAATCGATGCGCGATCTGCGCGTCATGAAACTCAATTCCGATAAGCAAGCCCAATGCCGCGCACGGCGGCAATTTCCGGGCGCGCGGAAATCATTCAGCCGCGCGACGATTTCAGTCGCCAAGCTTCACTGCGCGCTCGGAAAGATTTTCGCTCACGATCGACCTCCAGACTCGCGAGACCCGCCGCGCACGAAAGCGGATGGCCGCCGAAGGTCGTGATGTGGCCGAGCGGCGGATCATGCGAGAACTCACCGATCAGGTCATCGCGTCCGCACAAGCGCGCCCAGCGGAAGTCCGCCGCCCAGCGCCTTGGCGAGCACGATGATGTCCGGCGTCACGCCGAAATGCTCCAGCGGCGAAAAGTTTTCCGGTGCGGCCAAATCCGGTCAGCACTTCGTCGAAGATGAGCAGCGCGCCGGCGCGGTCGCATCGCTCGCGCAGGGCTCGCATGAAACCCGACGCTCGGAATTCGCACGCCGCCTTCGGCCTGCACCGGCTCGATCACGACTGCGGCGATCTCGAATCGATCGCGTCGAGCGCATCGACATCATCATAGGGAAGATGGCGAACCGGGCCGGGCAGCGGCTCGAAGGGTTCACGGAACGCCGGATTCCCCATCAGCGCGAGCGCCGCCATCGTGTCGCCATGATACGCGCCGTCGAATGCGACAAAGCCGGCGCGCCGCGTATGCTTTTTCGCGAGCTTCAGCGCGGCCTCGATAGCCTCGGCGCCGCTGTTGGTGAAATAGACGCGCGACAAATCGCGCGGCAGCAGTTCGCTCAGCCGCGCCGCCAACTTCACCTGCGCTTCGATGACGTATTCGCCGTAGACCATCACGTGCAGATGACGGCGCGCCTGCTCGTCGATCGCGCGCATCGTCGCGGGATGCCCGTGGCCGAGCGCCGAGACGCCGATACCCGCGACGAAATCGAGATAGCGCCGGCCGTCGGCGCAATACAGCCACGAACCTTCGGCGCGCGAGAATTTCCAGACCGATCGGCGCGCCGGAAGTCTGCGCGACGTGATGCGAGAAACAGTCTTGTGGAGATTACTCATCGCGCGCCGCAAGGAAATCGAGAAACGCGCCGCCGCCATGCGGCCAATTGAGCGGCGGCGATTGCATCTGTCCCGGATCGCATACGTAGGTCACACCCGCGCCGGCGAGCACATCGAGAAACTTCGCGCGCGCCGAGGGCGGCGCCGCAAGCGCCAAAGGCCTCGAGCCGTCCGGCTGACCGGCGCGAGCCGCGATGCGAGATCGTCGCATCGCGAATCGTCGATACCGTCACCGTCCGATAGCCGGGCGAGATCGTGAAGCGCGCCGCGGATCGAAGACCACCGTCCACGCCAGGTCGGCGCCTTCGAAGAGCTCGATCCGATGCGTCGCCGATCGTGCGCCATCGCGCGCGCTCGCGAACCGCCGGATCGCTGCCGCGGCGTTGAAGGAGAGCGTCGCCGGCGGCAAGGTCGCGGCGAACATATTCATAGCGCGTCCGACGAAAAATGTCGCAAAATCGCGGGCCGCCGCGCCGTCGGCATCCGCGATAAAAATGTGATGCGGCGAGAGGCAGCCTTGCTGTTCGAACAGCACGACATCGCGCGCGAGCGCGGTGGCGAGCGTCGCGAAATTGGCGGGTGGCGCCAGCGAAATGAGCGCGCCGCTGGTTCGGCTGCCGAATCCGAATAGCCGCGCGCCGGCCTGCAAGCCGCGCGAGGCTCGCATCGTCGCCGAGTGCGGCGATAAAGTCGCATTCCGTCAAGCATCAGCCGGGTCAGAGTCCTCGCGCTCGCGTCCGAACGTGGATCAACTTCGAGCAGACTTCCAATTATCGCGATCGATTTCGCGCAGCGTTTGCGCGAACGCATGAAAGAATACCGGCTCGCGATGCGAGGTTTTCACGATCGCCGCGCGCGCCGGCGACGATCAGTCGCCGCTACGAGTTCATGCATTCCGGCGCCCGGGAACATTGGCGGGCATGATGAATCCGCCCAACTCGCGCGCGTGGCAGAGACTGTCGAAGCGAACGACATCAGCGCATCGCGTGAAAATGGTGCGAGAAGCGCATCGATGGATTCGTCGAGGAGTTCGGTACTGACCATCCTGAAGCGGCGGCGATTTTCGCGATTGCGGCGCGGCGGTCGGGAAAGCGAGGCTCGAGCCATCATCGAAGGTGGCCGCCAGCACGCCAATCGGCCACGCTTCGCGCGCCGGGAAATCGTGCGAGGTTTTGCCTCAGCCGCGCGATGGCTTCGCGCATCGAATCTCGGCTGATTGCGAAGGATATGTCGCGGAAGCCTCGCTCATTGTTGGCGCCTGATTTTCGGTGGCTTCGAATTGCTCGATAGCGAGCGCGCATCCGCGCGGCTCGGCGAGACCGGCGCGACCCAGCACGCGTCACGCGGTCGCCACGTTCGTTCACGATGCCGAAATCCTCGGTAAGAATCGCCGAGACCGAACCGACGTTGGCGAGATCGAAAAATCGCAGCAATCCCGACCTCGCCGGCGACGAACGGACCTGAGGCTGACCGGATCGACCGCCGCCGCACGCATCCACGGCGGCGCAATTTTCACGCGCTCGCTCGGCGCCGAATCGTCATCCGAATTAAATGACGGTCGCATCGTAAAGCTGCGAGCACAGCTCGGTCATCCCGTATTCGTTGATGACGAACTCGGGCGCGATGCCGAGGAGCTCGCTGCGCGCGAGCGCAGACCGCTTCGGCATCGAGCGGAATGGCTTGGCCCTTCGCGCCGCCGGTATCCATGATGCGCGATCCCGGCGCGAGCGCGAGGCGCTGCATCGAGGCGTCTCCAGATGTGCGAACAGCGCACCCAACGATGCGGTGGTCCCGAGAATGCATACTGGCTGCGCTCTCGCGTTGCGCATCTTTCAGAAAATCGAACGCCGCCGCCGGCATCGACAGCCTTGCGATCCGCGACGCACTCGCATCGGACTGGCGCCGAACTCCTCGATGCACCAGCTGATCATCTGCGAAAGCGACGACTCGGGCATCCGATCCGCCGTCGGATGCATCGCGAGGATGCGCATCCTGCGGCGGTCCGGGAACATCATCCGCTTCAAGATGTGCGAGCGCGGACGCGCGATAGATCTCCGGATGCGCGACGACATGCGTGCCTCGCTCCGCGCGCTCCGATGGTGGTTCCACTGGTGAGGAAGATTCGCTCGGTCCGCGCTGGTTTCATCCGCGGCGAGCCGCGCATACTTGAAAGCGAGCGTACTCACGGGAGGGATGTCCTCGATGCGGGTGATCGAATCCGGGTGCACGCCGATAGCGCTGGCAGTATTCGCGATATGCCGCGACATTGGCGGCCTGATGACGAAAGACTCGAGCGCGAGCTGGTTCGAAATTCGCGGGATCGGGCGCGGCTATGAATCGCGAAGACATCGATGGTAAATCGACATTGGGGAATTACAATCGATTCTAACCGGAACTTGCTCGACGAAAGATGCTATCAACGACCCTGCCATGAATCGGTTTGTCTGAGTTAACAATGCCATAGTAGGCGAATGTGGGCTAAGTCGTGGCTGTTCGTGCGATGACGTGTTCGATTCGCAGCCGCTAGTTAGAAGCATATTGAGTTGAAACCACTTTTGCAGTTGGATCGTATATTTGCTAAAAGTTACGTACGGGTCTCTTCAGGGAGGGGTTCTGACATGAAGAAATTTGTTGCTGGGGTGGTGGTGGGCTTTGTCGCAAGCTGCGCGGTCGCGTTCGCATCGGCGGGCGCGGATCACAACGGCTTGTTCTGGAACAAGCTGAATCGGGCCGCAAAAGACGGCTACGTAAACGGCTATGCCGACGCGATGCGGGTCAGCGTTTCAAAGCTCGACACCCTGACCACCGCGGGAGACCTTTTTCATTGGAAGGGCTCGCGCAAGCATGATCCATGAATTGGAGACCCAGCTTTCGATGTCGGAGCTGACGCCGCAGGATGCGGTCAATCGCCTCGATACTTTGTACAACAATCAGAAGTACAGCGAACTTGACCTCGGCACCGCGTTGCAGTTGCTGGCGCTGCGTCCGCAGGCGAATGGCGCGGCTCACGCTCCTTCGCGCAGGTAGCGAAACCTTTGATTTCAGCGCGAGGCGGTCTCATCGCGAGGCCGCCTCTTTTTTTGCGCGGAACCACACATCGCTCGATCTGGAGGCTTGATGCGCAAGGGCCATCGCCGCTTGAATCCAGGCGGCATTTGCTTAAGGCTTGAAGGCGCCGATTAGGATCTGTGAACGCAAGGCCGCGATTGTTGGAGAACGTCGCGCGCGCGACGGTGGGAGTGCATTCGCAAGTTCCCGATACCCACGTCTCCGCCGCGATTGGGCTCGGCACTGATCGGCGCGGGACCGGCACCCTGGTCAGCAGCGACGGCCTCATCCTGACCGTCCACTACATGCTGCTCGGCGCGCAAAGCGTGATCGTCACGCTGGTCAATGGCGATCAACTTCCCGCGAGAATCATCGCCAAGGATTATCACACCGGCCTCGGCCTGCTGAAAATCGAAGGCGCCAACTATCCGCGCGTCGAGGTGGTCAGCGCCGAGAAGTGCGTGCCCGGCGAGGAAGTCTTCAGCGTCGCCAGTCTGGGCGGCGAGAAGCGCTGCGCCGATGCCGGCATGATCACCTACACCGGCCCCTTCGATGCGGTGTGGGAATTCATGCTCGACCGCTCCCTGTTCGTCACCGCCAGCTCGCTCAACATCGGCATGTCGGGGGGCCCGGTGTGCAACTCGCGCGGCGAGCTCATCGGCGTGTCGTACCTCAATTTCGCCGATATGGGCCGCGCGATTCTCGCCATCCCCGGTGAATGCGTGCTGCAGACGCGCGATGAGCTGATCAAGTTCGGCAAACGCGTCACCGCGCCCTCGAAGGCCTGGATCGGGGTGCTCTCCTACACGATGCGCGAGCATGTCGTCATCGCGGGTGTGATGCCCGGCGGGCCCGGCGAGAGGGCGGGACTTGCAGCAGGGCGACCTCGTCATCACCGTCGATGGCAACGACATCAACGAGCGCCGCGCGCTTTACGAATCGCTGCGCAATCACGGCCCCGGTGACATGGTCAGATTCAAGGTGCTGCGCAACAATCGCGTACTGAATATCGAAATTCCCGCGGTTCGCGCCGAGGACTACTTCGCATGAGTGCCGAATCCCGCGCTCGCCTGCGCGAGCTGCTTGCCCGAAAAGACATGACCGTTGCGCCGTTCACTTTCGATTGCCTGCAGGCCAAGCTCGCCGAGCAGGCCGGCTTCGAGGCCATCTACATGACCGGCTTCGGCACCTCCGCCGCGCGAGGATTTCCCGACCTCGGCCTTTTGACGATGACCGAGATGGTCGCCAATGTTCGCGCGCTCGCCAATGCGGTGAAGATTCCCCTCATTGCCGATGCCGACACCGGCTACGGCAACCCGATGAACGTGTGGCGCACCGTGCGCGAATATGAAGATGCGGGCGCGGCGGCGATGCATATCGAGGATCAGGTCTTTCCCGAAACGATGCGGCTTCCTCGCCGGCAAGCAAGTCATCCCGATGGAGGAGATGATCCCGAAAGTTCGTGCCGCCTGTGACGCGCGCCGCGATCGCAACCTCGTCATCATCGCGCGCACCGACGCGCTCGCGGTCAACGGATGGGAGGACGTCAATCGCCGATGCCGCGCCTATCGGGAGGCGGGCGCCGATATGGTCTTCGTCGACGGCATCCGCACTCGCGAGGACCTCGCCAACTGCGCGAAGCTGACTGACCTGCCGGTGCTCTACAACGGCGCGATTTTGCCGGTGCCGGAACTCGCGAAGATGGGCTTCAAGGTAAACATCAATCCCGCAACCATGATGGTGGCATTCGAGTCGATGCGCGCGGCCCTGCGCGAGTTGAAGTCGACCGGCGAAGTGAAGGGTGGCCGCCTCGGCGGCGGGCAGTTCAACGACTTCGTCGAACTGATGGGCGCCGCCGAGATGGACGCCCTCGGGAAGAAGTACAACGACTGAATCGTAAGGCGCATATCGCGGCAAGACCAATCCTCGGTCAAAGGACCAGAGCCATCTGAAGATTTTATCGGGTCGTTCGCGAACGACCCCTACCATTTTTGCAATCGTGGATTGCCGACGAAGGTTCCCGCTGCAGAAACCTCGAAACCGATCGACGCTGCTCCGCTCGCCACTAGCATCGGGAAACGGCACCACCTCTGAACCGTAGGGGGCGTTCGCGAACGCCCCGTTTGAATCCTAATCCGCGAAGCGCACCTCCCCTTCCAAGGGCACCGCTGGGGGCCCCTATGATCGGTGCGCGCTGCTCGCCCTCGGAGTCCCGCAACACCTTTAAACCGGTAGGGGGCACGGCGTGAGGCATTTCAAACGTGTCGCGATTCGCTGAAGGACGCGTTGAAAACCTCGCCTCCGGAATCCGGCAACCACCTCGGAACCGTAGGGGGCGTTCGCGAACGCCCCGTTAGAATCCCAGTCCGCGAAGCGAACCTCCTACACGTCCTTGAATTCGCGCTTGCCCTTTTTCGCGTCGATGGCTGATTGAGCGACCGCTAACCGCGCGACCGGAATCCGGGTAAGGTGAGGACGAGACGCAGTTCAGTTCGAGGTGGTTATAAATCTGAGGTTCGGCATTGCGCGAGCTGAAGACCGGCGGCGATGAGAAAGGCGGTCGGCTCGGCGGCGAGCAGTTCGACTACTTCGTCGAACTGATGGGCGCTCCCGAGGTCGATGCGCTCGGCAAGAAGTACAATCAAATGAACGCCAAACCGGTGCTCAACCCCCAATTACGCGTCTTGCTTTGGCGGAGATGGTGCGGGGGCAACGACTTCCGCCGCAGGAGCCGCACCTTGTTTCAAAAGAAAATCACGCAACGCACTCTCGGCTGCATCAATCTGTTGAAAATGCTCCTCCGGACTTTCCATAGGCTCAATGACGGGTTTGCCGCCAACCACCGTTAAGCAGAACATTTGCAGTGGTAGAGCGACGCCTCCGGGATTTGTTTCGGCCACATGACGAACGGTCCAAGCGGCTACGAATCTTCCTTCCGCGATAGTGGGGGTTCGATCTTTCCAGAGTATCTTTCGCAGAAAAGCCAAAAAAGGATCGGCTATTTGTTGTCCACTGCCCAGAGCAACGCACGGCAGTTCCCTGGTCGCAGATTCAGGAATTCCGCTATTACCAAATTGAAACAAGCGCGGTCCATTCCTAACTGCAATAGCGACCAGAGATTGGCATAAGGCGTTAAGTCCACCTATTTGTTGAAACGCCTGAGCATTCGAAGCGTAGATTTTGACTGTTTCAGCAATTGTTGCGCCGATCTTACCCATCGCTTCGATCGGGCTAGCATTCATAAAATAGGCGGGGTTCCAAACACCGCGAAGCCTGTCTGTTAGCAATTGCGACATGCCGATGCCGCCAGTGGAGCTATAAAGGATGGCTTTTTCTATACTATGAATCTTGGTGACGGGCTGTTGTCCGATAGTCTGCATGAAGCCAGCGCCAAGCGCGGCTGCACTATCCGACGCCATCACCACTCCGTCGGAGCACAAGATACCAACGATTAAGGTCAAGCGAATCTAGTCTCGAAAAACGCTTTTCACTTTCATATCCGGATAGTCCTTATAAATTGCCCTGACTAGAGCCGTGAAAGAGAGTGACCGGGCCCACGCTACAACGTTGTCGAGATACTCCGTAACAACCGGCTCAAGTTCTTCTCGTAACGCTTTTGCACGATCCAAGCCCGCAGGTGTCGCACTGTAGTCGCGGTAGCGAGCCCCGGCGAAGGGCTCTATCACTACCAATCCCTCATCTCGCAGTTGCTGAGCGTCTTTATAGACCTCGGAATTGAAAGGGCCGTAGTCATACGGCTTGAAGGGATAATACTCGGCGACTTGGAGCTGCTCACTACTGAGATTACGCCCGAGTAGGAACAACGCTTTTTGGAGATGAACAGGAGAAAGAGGCAGCCCCTTTCCAGCCGCCACTACGAGAAGGGTCCACTCTTTTGCCGTCACGCTAACATCCTAAACAAATAGCTTATGAGAATCAACGTTTCTTATCTGCGAGACTTGCAAGGCCTACACGTCCTTGAATTCGCGCTTGCCCTTTTTCGCATCGATGGCTGATTGGGCGGCGGCCAGGCGCGCGACCGGAATCCGGTACGGCGAGCACGATACGTAGTTGAGCCCGAGCCCATTGCAGATGCGGATGCTGGCCGGGTCGCCGCCATGCTCACCGCAGATGCCGAGCTTGAGGTTCTTGTTGGTCTTGCGCCCGCGCTCGACCGCGATTTTCATCAGGCCGCCAATGCCCTCGCCATCGAGTTCCTGGAACGGGTCCTTCTTATAAATCCCGCGCACGATGTAGTCGTTGAGGAACTTGACCGAGTCGTCGCGCGACAGCCCATAGCCCATCTGGGTCAGGTCGTTGGTGCCGAAGGAGAAAAACTCCGCGGTCTCGGCGATCTGGTCCGCGACGATGCACGCGCGCGGCACTTCGATCATCGTGCCGACGGTAAATGCTACTTTTTGTCCCGGTCTCCTTGAAGACCTCGGCCGCGACTTCGTGAATCTCGCCCGCGAGTACCTCGAATTCCTTTTTGGTGCCGATCAGCGGCAGCATGATTTCCGGAATCGCCTTCACGCCCTGCTTGCGAAGCTGACACGCCGCTTCGATAATCGCGCGCGCCTGCGCCTTGTAGATTTCCGGATAGCTGATGCCGAGGCGCGAGCCGCGATGGCCGAGCATCGGGTTGAACTCGAACAGGCTCTCGCGGACTTGTTTGAGATGCTCCGGGGTCGTGCCGATTTTCTGCGCGAGTTCGCGGATCTCGTCCTCTTCTTTGGGCAGGAACTCATGCAGCGGCGGATCGAGCAACCGAATGGTGACCGGCAGCCCCTGCATCTCCTTCAGGATGCCGACGAAATCGTCGCGCTGCATCGGCAGAATTTTCGCCAGCGCCTTCGCGCGCTCCTTGGCATTCTGCGCCATGATCATTTCGCGCACCGCGTCGATGCGCTCGCGGGCCGAAGAACATATGCTCGGTGCGGCACAGGCCGATGCCTTCAGCGCCGAAATCGCGCGCGACTTTGGCGTCATGTGGCGTGTCGGCATTGGCGCGCACGCCCATCGTGCGTTCCTTGTCCGCCCACGACATGAACTTGGTGAAGAACGATGACATTTCGGGATCGACGGTCGGCACGCGCCCGAGGATAACCTCGCCCGCGGTGCCGTCGAGGGTGATGAATTCGCCGCGACTAACGATGGTGTCGCCGGCCTTCATCTTGCCTGTGTTGTAGTCGATTTCGAGCGAGGAGCATCCCGCCACGCAGCATTTGCCCATCCCGCGTGCGACCACCGCGGCGTGACTGGTCATTCCGCCGCGCGCCGTGAGGATTCCCTGCGCGACCTGCATCCCGTGGATGTCTTCGGGCGAAGTTTCGATCCGCACCAGGATGACTTTGCGGCCTGCCTCCGAAACCGCAACGGCCTCGTCGGCGGAGAACACCACTTCGCCGAAGACCGCGCCCGGCGAGGCCGGCAAGCCTTTCGCAATGACGGTTTTCTTGAACTTCGGATCGAGGCGCGGATGCAGCAACTGCTCGAGCTGCACCGGATCGACGCGCATCAGCGCGGTGCGCTTGTCGATGAGCTTCTCATCGGCCATGTCGGTGGCGATACGCACCGCGGCCTCTGCCGTGCGCTTGCCGTTGCGGGTCTGCAGCATGAAGAGCTTGCCGCGCTCGATGGTGAATTCCATGTCCTGGCAGTCTTTGAAGTGATGCTCGAGCGCCTTCGAAATCTTGAGCAGCTCGCCGTAGACCTTGGGAAAAGTTTCTTCCAGCGAGAGCGACTTCTCGCGCCGTTGCGCTTCGCTCATGCCCTCGCGCTCGGCTTCCGCAAGGCCGGCCTTCTTGCTGATCGGATGGGGCGTGCGGATGCCCGCGACGACGTCCTCGCCCTGCGCATTGACCAGGAACTCGCCGTAGATTCCCTTCTCGCCGTTGGAGGGATTGCGCGTGAAGGCGACGCCGGTCGCGCAATCGTCGCCGAGGTTGCCGAACACCATCGATTGCACGGTGACCGCGGTGCCCCAGTCGCCCGGGATATTGTTGATGCTGCCGATAGGTGATCGCGCGATCGTTGTGCCATGAGCCGAACACCGCGCCGATCGCCTCCCACAATTGCTCCTCGGGATTTTGCGGGATGTCGCGGCCGACGCGGCTGGCGAATCAGCGCGCGAAACTCGCTGACCAACTCCTTCAAATCCTCGGTCTTGAGCTCGGTATCCTGGGTGACGCCGCGCGAGCTCTTCTTATGATCGAGCAGTTCCTCGAAGGGATCGGGATCGTTCTTGTTCTCAGGCTTCAGCTTGAGCACGACGTCGCCATACATCTGGCAGAAGCGCCGATACGAATCCCACGCGAAGCGCTCGTTGCCGCTGTCGTCCACGAGGCCGTTGACGGTTTCGTCGGTCAGCCCGAGGTTGAGCACGGTGTCCATCATGCCGGGCATCGAGACGCGCGCGCCCGAGCGGACCGAGAACAGCAGCGGCTTTTTCGCATCGCCGAATTTGCGCCCGAGCGCTTTCTCGACGCGCGCGACGCTTTTCTTCACGCCCTCGGCAGGCCTTTCGGATACTTGTTCCCGTGGTCATAAAAGTAGTTGCAGACCTGGGTCGAAATGGTGAAGCCGGGAGGAACCGGCAGTTTGAGCGAGGCCATCTCGGCGAGGTTGGCGCCTTTGCCGCCGAGCAGATTGCGCATCTCGGCGCGACCTTCCGCGATTCCGGCGCCGAAAAAATAGATTTCAGGATGAACGCGTGCCATCGAATATCTCCCATCCCCGCCGCTGCGCTCCGGCGGACTTCTTTTCAGTGTAAAGGCTGCAGACGTGCTCTGCAGACTTCAACGCGACCAGCCAATTCGCGAGGTTAGTTCTTCCACCAGCTTGGAGATAGCGACGCGATCCTGGGTCATGGTGTCGCGATCGCGCAGCGTCACGGTGTCATCTTCCATGCTCTGATGATCGATGGTGATGCCGAACGGGGTGCCGACTTCGTCCTGCCGGCGATAGCGCCGCCCAATCGATCCAGCTTGATCATACGCCACCGTGAAATGCTTTTTGAGCATCAGCAGAACTTCGTTGGCTTTCTCCGGCTGGCCGCCTTTGCGCAGCAGCGGATAGACCGCAGCCTTGATCGGTGCGATGCGCGGATCAAGCCGCAGCACGATGCGCTCCTCGTTCTCGACCACGTCTTCGTCGTACGCATCGAGCATGAAGACCAGCATCGCGCGATCGACGCCGAGCGCCGGCTCGATGACCCATGGACGGTAGCGCGCCTTCGCTTCCTCATCGAAGTAAGTTAGGTCCTTGCCGCTCGCCGCCGCATGCTGATCGAGGTCATAGCTGCCGCGCTTCGCGACGCCCTCCAACTCGCCCCATCCGAACGGATAGTGGTACTGAATGTCGGTAGTGCCTCGCGAATAATGCGACAGCTCCTCCTTCGCATGCTGATGGAGCCGGAGATTTTCGCGCTTGGCCCCGAACTTCAGGAACCAGTTCAGGCGATGCTCGACCCAGTAGTCGAACCACTTCGCCTCTTCGGCCTCATCCGGCTTGATGAAGTACTCCATCTCCATCTGCTCGAACTCGCGGGTGCGAAAGATAAAATTCTCCGGCGTGATCTCGTTGCGAAACGATTTGCCCATCTGCGCGACGCCGAACGGCAGCTTGACTCGTTGTGTATCTACTATATTCGCGAAGTTAGCGAAAATGCCCTGCGCGGTTTCGGGGCGCAGATAAACGGTGCTCGCGGTGTCCTCGACCGGGCCGAGAAAGGTCTTGAGCATCATGTTGAACTGGCGGGCCTCGGTCAGCTCACCGCCGCAGTCGGGGCATTTGGTCGGATCGGGAATCTGATCGGCGCGAAATCGATGGTGGCATTTTTTGCAGTCGACCAGCGGATCGGTGAAGTTCTTCAGATGTCCCGACGCTTCCCAGGTTTTGGGATGCTGCAAAATCGCGCTGTCGAGCCCGATCACGTCGGTGCGCTCCTGCACCATATAGCGCCACCAGGCTTCCTTGACGTTGCGCTTGAGCTCGGCGCCGAGTGGCCCGTAATCGTAGGTGGAACCGAGTCCGCCATAGATGTCGCTGGTAGGAAACACAAATCCGCGCCGTTTGCTCAGGTTGACGATTTTTTCCATCGTGACCGCGCGCTTCTCAGCCGGAGCCTTTGGGGCGACATCTTCTTTACGATCTGGTGCGGACAACGAATTCCTCCATCAAATGTGCGAGCTCGCGCGCTTACGCGAGTTGAATGATTTCGGCAGATGCGGCGCCGTTGGATATTTCCAGAATCGCGACCGTGCCCGGCCGATAGGTGAGGTTGCGCGGCAGCGTCGCGCTGCCCGGATTGACCACCAGCGTATCGCCATAGCGCACGATGCCCTCGCAGTGGCTGTGACCCTGCACGATGACATCCATCGGGCCGCCGAAATGGCGATCCATCGCGTTGAGAAACACCTGCTGCGATGTTTCATCGGGAGTCGGGATCGCATGCACCAGCCCGATGCGCACGCCCTGGATTTCGAGCCGATGCGCCTCGCGCACCCGGTCATCATCCTCAAGCCTGTGCTGATGGCCGTCGAGGCCCTCGTCGCCATTGCCGAGCGCGGCGATGACCGGCGCGATGCTCGACAGCTCGTCGAGGACGCGATTCACATAGACATCGCCGGCATGCATCACCAGATCGACGCCGCGAAAAACCTCGAACACCGCGGGCGGCAGATGCTCGCAGGCCTCGGGGATATGAGTGTCGGAAATGATCCCGATTCGCATGGCCATAGGGTATCAGATGTCCTCAAAGGCGAGCCACCAAAGGTATCATGCGCCTCATGGCCTAGCAATTTATGCGATCTTTTCGGAGAGATTAAGTGTCCATCCAATGCACACGCGCCGATTTGGCGCCGAGTTTAAACGAAAGAACGTGCCGCACGCTGGAGCAACCCACAGGAAATGACAAGTCTTTGCTTCGGAATTCGCAGAAATCAGACGAGAGACTAGATGAGTCGGAATCGACCGCCTTCTTTTTTTAAGAAGCCGGCTTTGCCCAACACGATTTTCACGTCCGTCTCGATGATCTGAACCTCGCTCCCTCCGAGTTCGCGTGCTCGGTTTAGAAGCTCCTCTGAAGTGAATGAGGAATCGGGCCCCTCTGTCAGGGAGATTGCCGCCAGTTCAAGCAAGGTCATGATCGCTTCAAGATCTCGAGGATTGGCCGGCGATATCGTTGGTACCGGCGTGATGCCGGTGGGGACAAGATCGAGATCATACGACATGGCTTCGCTCCCCGCAGGGAGTGTTTTTGCACTCCCGAGGGATTTTAGCAAACCGGTCGCGAGCCTATCCAGTTCGTGCATCCTTTCCGACAACGGTTCGTTCATCGGCCTCCGGCCGCGTTGGTTGCTTTTCCAAGAGCGCAGCAATCACCATCAACCACGACGCGTGGCCGAAGGTGCAGTCGACCACGTCCGATCGATAAACAGAATGCAGGTTATTGGCGCGCGACAGTCGTTTCAGTGGAAGCGGATGATGATCAAGCAGAAAGAACTGCTTTTCGGGCCGGCTTTTCGCGAATTCGACCAGGGCTTCGGCCTCGGCCTCGAAAGAAGACGGAGCAAACATCAGATCGACAAAAAATACGCTCTGCGACATGTCGATCTCGGGAGTCTTCTCCAGGCTCGTCCAAATCTGATGACCCTTCGTTCGTTCAGGATCGACGACCGTGGAAATCTCGAAGTTCGGGACCGTCGCGAGATTGCGGGGTACTTGTTACGCGACGACGTGGCCATCCGCATCAGCATGGCTTACGATCAGTACTTGCTTCACGGCATGCACCTATCAGGCCTGCCAAGGCAATTGGAATTGCGAAGGTTACTTTGGCCTTCGCGCGGAGATCGTCAATGCCACCGAGCGATCTCAAACGTGCGCTTCTGGAACTCTCCCACATCCAGTCAAATGTAGTTCGGGCTGGAAGATTTTCAATGGGTATATCGGCAAGGTGAGCTTTAACCGTGGGTTCTCCCGTCCTCTGATGACTTGGCGCCGTTCCCACGAACATTTCCATTGCAACGACAGGAGCTCTACGAGTTGGCGGGAACTCCGCAAAGGGACCAAGGATAAAGCGACTCGGAGGGGCACGTTCCGCCATCCTCTTTTGCAACTTCGCGAACCACGTTGAAGGCCACAACATCTCCCTCCGGAGTCGCCGAGATGATCCGCCGAGTTACTGTCCAAAGCGGTTCGGCCTCAAGGGCGAGGGCGACCTTGGTCACCGTTGACAAAGTGTCGACATCCGGGAAGACCAAGGTCGCCGCGAAAACCAACCGGCCATCAACAAACCCCGCAATCTGCTTGGCCGTCTCCTGCGCAATCGTCTGCGGCTCGGTCCCCTTAATCACAACCTCGCGTTGTCCGGGCGTAGGCTTGGTCGCCAAAAACCGAGCGAAGACACAACCTATGGCCGCGTATTTTCGCTTCCACGAAAGATAGATATCGAGGGGATCTGCCGCCATAGCGTTCAATTTCGTAAAATTCTTTGCTGAGCATACACCCTTGGGGTGTTGACATAAATACCGAAATGTAGGCATGATACACCTGTTAGCTGAAGCCAAAAACGCACCTGCCGATGATCGTACGATTTAGGACAAATGCCCTTCGGCGCTGCTACCAAGACGTGAGGGAGGGCACGAGGAACTGGAACGAGAAACTTGCGAGGGCGTACATTCAGCGAATCAACATACTTTATGCATGTGAGTCGACCGCGGACATACGTCGCCTTCCACAACTCCACTTCCATTCGCTGAGCGGCGATCTGGAAGGGCGGTTCGCGATCAATTTAGAGAAGAAGCGTTGGCGAATCATCGTGACGTTCGAGGAGCACGAGCGAATCGTCTGTATTGAGGAAGTGAGCAATCATTATGGAGACTGAAACTCGACTGTGGCCGAATGTAGCCATTCCGCCGGGAGAGACGCTGGCGGAAACAATTGATGCTCTTGGCATATCTCAGGCTGAGCTCGCGCGACGCGCGGGGCGACCGGTACAGGCAATAAACGAGATCATACAAGGGCGAAAAGAAATAACGCCCGCAACGGCAATTGAGCTGGAGCGTGTGCTAGGTGTTCCGGCGCACGTGTGGGTGCGACTCGAAGCAGACTACAGAACAGCAAAAGCGATGTTGGCGGACCGCGAGCGCCTCAAGGAAGAATTGCCATACGCGCGCCGTTGCCCATATGGGGAAATGGCCGAGCTCGGTTGGCTGCCGGAGGCCCGGGATTCAATCGACCGAGTCCAACATCTGCTTGGCTTCTTCCGAGTGGCTTCGCTGTCAAAATTGGCTGCCACCGCCGCTTGGCGGAAATCAGCCTCACTGACCGCGGAGGAGTACGCGCTCGCGGCCTGGTTGCGAAAGGGTGAGCTCGAAGCGCAAGAAATCGAGCTCGAAGAATTCGATGCCGACGCACTCCTCGCCGCTCTCCCGACCGTTAGGCACTTCACGCTGGAGCCCCCGGCTCAGTTCTCGCCTAAGCTGAAACGGATGCTGGCGAGTCTTGGCGTTGCATTGGTCTTTGTTCCTCATCTCAAGAACTCCGGGGCCCATGGAGCCGCACGTTGGATCGGTCGAAAGGCTTTAGTGCAATTAAGCGTTCGCTTCACGTGGGCTGATGTCTTTTGGTTCACTCTGTTCCACGAATTGTCTCATTTTCTATTGCACGGTAGAAAAGGAGTATTTATAAATTTCTTGAGCGATCAAGAATAAGTACGAGCGAGAAGCTGATGCCCATGCTGGAGACATTCTCATTCCTCCAGTCCTATACTCGAAATTTCTTGAGAGATCCGGCCGCTTCGGGTTCTTACATCGCTCGGCTGTGGTGGAGTTCGCAGCTGAAATTGGCATCCACCCAGGAATCGTAGTGGGTCGTTTGCAGCACGACGGGCGACTAAAGCCGTCCGTCCTCAACGAGCTTCGTCAACAATATCGCCTTAGGCAGGTAGACGCGGCTTAACGTCGGAGTCGCGTCCGCAGCGCCCGATCAGCCTGCGCAAAAAATGGCGATGTCGCTCGCGGTATTCTGGCTGATATCGGGGCAGCTAACCGGGAAAATTTCAGTGCCGTGGATAGTTCCCATCACCTGGCGGCAGCGCGCCTGCACCCCGCTATTCATGAGGAGCCGGTAGAAGGCGACCCCTTCATCGCGCAACGGATCGCATTCGTTGACGCTGATGATGGTGGGAGGAAGCCCAGCGACGTCTGCGGAGGTGGCGAACGACGGCCACGCCAGCGGGTCGCGGTTGCGGAAAGCCTCGATGCCGTAGCCCATCGCGCCGCGATTGTTATGCAGGTCGAGCAGGATCCCGTTGTTTTCGATCGAGGACGGATATTGAGCTTGGGGCCATTCGCCGGCGATATAGGGGCACAGCGCATAGAGGCCTTTGATGAGCCCAAGGTTTCCGTCGCGCTTCAGCTTCAAGCCGCTGGCCAGGGTGAGATTTCCGCCGCCGCTCTCCCCTGCCACGATAATCCGCGCCGGATCGATGTTCAGCTTGGCGGCATTGGCGTGGACCCATTTCAGGCCGGACACGCAGTCATTCAGGCCGGCCGGAAACGGCGCGACCTCGGGGACCGACGACGGGGACAAGGCGTTGCGAAAGTCGACCATCGCAACCGCCACGCCTTTCGACGCGATCATCCTGCCCCACGCCTGGTAATTTCCGTAGGTACACGACATCGCGGCCATGCCGCCGCCATGGATGTAATAGACGCACGGAAGGCGCGTCGCATTGTCGGGACGGATGAACTGAATTTTGATGGTATTGCCATCGGGCGCCGACACGACGGTTTCAGTGCGAACGCTTAATCCCGCCGAGGGTGCGATCTCCTCGTAATTGGGAGAGTTGAGCCATGCCATTAGCGCGGCGGCCCGCGCCTTGCCGGCCGGGCTGTTCTCCTCCGCCAGCATCTCCTCGCGGCTGGCAGCGTTCCCTCCACCGCTCAACTGCTCCATCGCTCCGAATGCTGCTTTGAGGCGGGGATCGATACGGGGATCTTGGGCGAGTTTCGAGGCCATGGCATTTTACTCCGGGATTTCGTGAATCTATCCAACACGTAGTCGGGCGCTGAAGCCTCCGTCAAGTGACCATCGCCATATCTTCATTTTCGCGGGCCCTTGGTCATGTCGATGAGCGTCATCGCGATGCCGAACGGATCGAGGATCACCGCGCATTCGCCGATTGCGACGTCGAACGGCGGCGCGGCGATGGCGCAACCCTCGGATTTGAGTGCCTCGACCGCCGCGACCACATCACCAACGAGATACGTTACATCGACGCGGGCCGGGATGTCCTTGATACAATGGAGGACGATCTCGGCGTCGCTTTCGCGGAACTTCAGGCCTGCGCTGGTTGCATCGCGCCATGCGGGAAGCATCCCGAAAACGCGCACATAAAACTCGCGCGCCTGGTCGATGTCATCAACCTTGACCATGATGCAATCGATCTTGCGCAGCGTGGTGGGCGTCGCCATCGTGCGAGATCGCGGCGTCTGCGCCACTGCGTCAATCGCGAAAGAATCACCCCGGAAAACCTTCCGGCGCTTGAACGGGGGTTCCTCTACCGTGCTAAGACTGATGCTACCGCTGGATGGAACCAAATCGATGTTGGGGAGGAAACCTTGGTGGTAAAAAATCGGCTCGCATTGGCGGTATCGATGATTGCCGGCGCGTTGCTGCTCGCGGGATGTCAACATCGGTTGGTGGCGGCGCCGGGCGACACGACGGTGGCGATTTATCCCGACCGGCAGACCTACGACAAGCTGGCGGACCTGAAAAAGCAGGGAGCATTGGGGGCGCTGGCGAGCGGGCTGGGCAAGGGCGTCGAAACGAAGAATGTGGATGATAAAACGCCAGTAAACATCATATCGAGTGACGATGAGGGCGATACCATCGAAGTGAGTGATGGACCTAACAAAGACGTCAGCGGTTTCGTCCCGAAGAACAGCGTCAACTAACGTGAAGCATAAATCGAAGGAGAGAGCATCATGGATGAAAATGCAAAAAAGAAAGCCCTTTTAATGATTCCCTACGGCCTCTATGTCCTCGGCGCAGCCCATGGGGGCAAATCCACCGTCGCCACCGTCAACTGGGTGACGCAGACGGCGTTCGCGCCGCCTCTGGTCGTGGTCGGAATCAAGAAGGACTCCGGTTCCCATGCGATGGTGAAGGATTCGGGCAAGTTCGCGCTTTCATGCCTCGAGACCGGGCAGAAGAAAATCGCGACCTCATACTTCAAGCACGTCGAGCCGCAAAACGGGAAATTTGGCGAGTTCGCGTATGAGACCGGCGCCAACGGATGCCCCATCATTAGCGATGCGCCCGCCTCCGTCGAATGCGACGTGGTCGGCTTCTATGAGTTAGGTGACCATAGCACGGTGGTCGGCAAGGTGACCGAGGGGCATCTGAAGCGCGACGTGAAAATCATGATGCTGTCGGAGACCGGCTTCAACTACGGCGGCTGATCTTAATGGAGATATCGGGGGCGGTGCGAACCGCCCCTCTTTTGTCACGTTGACATGACCGCCGCCTCACTGGAGAATCGAAGCACATGGCACGCATTACAGTAGAAGATTGCCTCCTTAATGTTCCGAATCGTTTTGAACTGGTGCTCGCCGGTGCGCGTCGTGCCAAACAGCTTTTGAAGGGCGCGCCGCCGCTGGTGGAGTCCGATAACAAGGAAGTCGTGACGGCGCTGCGCGAAATCGCCGCCTTCAAAGTCAAGATCGAGTTCCCGGAAAAGGAATAACGCGGATAGTGCCCGCCGTTTGCGAGGCGGGCTGCGTTGCTCAGCGCCACCCCTCGTAGCGATTGGCCAGGTTCTGGATTTCTGACGTGGCTCGTAAACCCCGGAAAGCTGCTCCTCCCAAACGTGCACGAAAGGCACTTCCGCCGGTCGTCGAGCCCGAAGTGATCGAACCGCCGACGCCGACCAAGAGGAGCAAGTCGCCGCCTCTCGCGGTTTCTGAACCCGACGCGGTCGAGATCCTGCCTGCCGCCGACGACGAAGATGACTCCGCGCCTGCAGAGATCGAGCTGAACCCCGACGCGCAAGGTGCGTCGAGCCGGATCATGTTGAAAGCGAGGACAGTGACGCGCTGCTCGAAGCCGCCGAGGAGGCCGAGGTTGCAGCAGAACGGCAAGCCGCGCTAGTCCCCTTCGATCCCTTGAGCCGATATCTGGCTGAGGTGCGACGCTTTCCTCTGCTCACGCGCGAGGAGGAGACCGTCATCGCTAAGCGCTATGCCGAGGGGCACGATCGCGAAGATGCCTTTCGCTTAGTCACCGCGAATCTGCGCCTGGTGGTGAAGATCGCGATGGAGTTTGCGCGCGCCTCCAAAAATCTCCTCGACCTGATCCAGGAAGGCAACGTCGGTTTGATGGAGGCGGTTAAGAATTTCGATCCCTACCGCGGGATAAGATTTCCCTCGTACGCGGTGTGGTGGATTCGCGCCTATATCTACCGCTATCTCATCAACAACTGGCGCTTGGTGAAAATCGGCACCACCCAGGCGCAGCGCAAGCTTTTTTCAACCTCAAGAAGGAAACCGACCGCCTCGAGGCCGAGGGCTTCAGTCCGCAGCCAAAGCTGATCGCGCAGCGGATGGGCGTCAAAGAGAGCGAGGTCCGCGAGATGCAGGAGCGGATGTCGCAGAGCGAGGTGTCTCTCGATCAGCCGGTCCCCAATACGGAAGACACGCGGCTGCTCGATGTGCTCCCCGACCACGATCCCTCGAGCAATCCGGAAGAGGCTACGGCGGGCGAGGAATTCCGCCAGTTCGCGAAAGACAGCGTCGAGGAGTTCGCCAAGACGCTGGAAGGCAAGGAACTGGAAATTTTCCGGGCGCGGTTGCTCTCGGAGGACCCGGTCACGCTGCAGGAAATTGGCGAGCAAGTTCGGCATCAGCCGCGAGCGCGTGCGTCAGATCGAGAATCGGCTGAAGAAGACGCTTCAAGGATTTTCTCAAGGGCGCAGGCCGGCAATATCGAACACGCCGACGCGTTAGCGACTTGGTGGCCGCGCGCGCCTTGCCGCGTCGCGATCGCGTTAGGATAATGCGTTGGGAATTATGCACGATCGCAGTGCCGCATTGGTCGTTATCGGAAATGAAATCCTGTCCGGCAAAGTGCAGGATAGCAATGCCTATTTCACCGCGCGCGAGCTTCGCGGCTTCGGCGTCGAGCTGAAGCGAATCGCGGTGGTGCCCGATGAACTCGCCGCGATCGCCGAAGAAGTCGCGTACTGTTCCAGCCACTTCGATTTCGTAATCACATCCGGTGGCGTCGGTCCGACCCACGACGACATCACGATGGAAGGCGTCGCGATCGCTTTCAATCGCAAGCTGATCCAACATCCTGACCTGGCCAACCTTATTCATAAACACATGGGTGAACGCGCCAATGCCGCGAGCCTTCGAATGGCCGAGGTTCCCGAAGGTGCGGTGCTGAACGATGCGGGCGACATTCGGTTTCCTACTGTGCAGGTCGAAAACGTTTACGTGCTGCCGGGAATCCCGCAACTCTTCGAGAGCAAGCTGAATGCGCTCAAGCCGCGGCTGCACGCCGATCCGTACTTCATGCGCGCTATTTACACCAACAGCATCGAGAGCTCACTCGCCGAGCATCTGAATGCGACTCTCGCGATATACCCGCAGTTGATGTTGGGGTCGTATCCGAAGATCGGGAATCCGGAATATCGGGTGAAGCTGACGCTGGAATCCAAGGATTCGGAATACCTCGAACGCGCTTTTCATCATTTGATGGAGCTGATTCCACGCGACGCGGTGGTGAAAGTGGAATAGAATTTTCGGTACGATGGAGTGGAGGAGGACGACGATGAGGAAGAAGATCAATTCGAACGTTATTGGCCGGGCTGCTCGCGCTGACGATGCTGGTGCCCATTGGCACATTCGCGGGCAGCGCGTTCGCGCAGACCAGCACCTCGCAGTCAGCCGCAGGTGCCGCAGCCCGACCAGGGCGGCGTAAATTGGGCCGGGGTCGGGTATGGCGCGGGCTCGCTCGCTGACCAACATCCTCTATATTCCGGCGAAGTTGGTGTATGCGATTCTTGGCGGATATCGTCGGCGGCGGCGCATGGTGCCTGACCGGCGGTAATACCCAGACTGCCAATACCATTTGGCGCAGCTCGCTCGGCGGCGACTATGTCGTCACGCCCGACATGCTTGCGGGCAAGGAGCCGATTCACTTCAGCGGGCCGACCGACACCGCTCCGCTCCCGCCGGACAGCAGCGCCACCGTGCAGCCGATGACGGCTCCGGCTCCGAGCGCGCCACCGGCCACGAGCAATGCCGCCCCGCGCCTGCCGCGGGCGGCGGAACGCCGATGGACCGCGGCGCGGGCTCGGTTGGATCATCCCCCTCGTCGCTGCCCGATACCAGCATCGAGTAGTGATCGCCCTGAGATATGAAGAAAGCGAAATTTCTCTGGAAGTCGACTTGAACGACCTGCCGCAACGCAAGAAGTTTCTTGCGCAATGATCTCGGCGTGGAGCTGGACGAGCGCGACTACGCCAAAAATCCTTTGAGCGAAACCGGAGCTCAAAGCATTGTTCGATGAGACCGGGCTCGACCCGCGCGATTTTCTGAATCCCAAGAGCCCCGCCTACAAAGAAGATGGGGCTGCGCGACAAAAAGCTCACCGCGGCCGAGGCCATCAAGTTGATGGCGCGCGATCTCAATCTCATCAAGCGTCCGCTGGTGATTGCCGGCAAGACCGTCATCGCCGGATTCGATCGTGATCGACTTCGCGCCGCACTCACCTAATCCAGATCTTCATCGCCCAGTTCGGTTTCGCAAGTGGCATCTGATTTCCCGCAATGTTAAAACCTCGATCACCGAGGTATCGTCACATGGCATTTTCCGACGAGTTGTTTTTCGCGCCGGCCTCGCAGCTGCTCCAGATGCTTCGCTCCCGGCAAATTTCTTCCGCCGAAATGGTTTCGGCATTCATCGAGCGTATCGAATCACTGAATCATCACGTTAAATCCGTCGTCACCCTGGTCGAGGAGCGCGCGGCCGAGGAATCCGATGAGGCCGATCGCAGGCTGGCAGGCCGCGAGGACATCCGCCCACTCGAAGGCTTGCCGATCACCATCAAGGATTCGATCGAGACCAAGGGCGTCCGCTCGACCGACGGCATGAAGATCCTCGAGCACCACATACCGACCGAAGATGCGCCGTCGGTCGCGCGCCTTCGTGCCGCGGGGGCCATCATCATCGCCAAGACCAACGTTCCGGAAATGGCGATGGACTACGATTGCGAGAATCCGCTGTTCGGAGCGACCAACAACCCCTGGCATACGGGGCGCGTGCCGGGCGGCTCCAGCGGCGGTGAAGCGGCCTCGCTCGCCTCGGGGATGTGTGCGCTGGCGTTGGGCTCAGATTACGGCGGATCGATTCGGATCCCCGCGCACTTTTGCGGAGTGGTGGGATTGAAGCCGTCATGGGGCACGATCCCGGGCACCGGCCATCTGCCGCCATCACCCGCAGCACCGCCGCCGATCGCGCATATGGCGACCATCGGACCGATGGCCCGCTACGTCGATGACCTGACGCTCGAGTACAACCTCCTGCGCGGTCCGCATCCGAGCACACCCTATACGGTGCCCTCCCCGGAAGCGCGCCCGGAAAAGGTGAAGCTAAAGAAGGTCCCTTGTGCGTTCTTCACCAATCTAGAGTCCGCAGTGCCGGTCGCCGCTGAAATCCGCGCGGCGGTCGAACGCGCGAGCAATGCGCTGCGCAAAATTGGAGTACCGATCGAGCACAAGACCCCCCCGATCAAGGAAGCGGCTCGAATCTGGATGGACTATGCGATGGCGGACGGGGGCGAATTGCTGCGAGATATGCTGGCTGGCCGAGAGCATTTGTCGCGCGAGCGATTGCGCCGAACCTTCATGACGCCGCTGCCGTCAAGGTCGGCGGCGGACTTCTTCCGCACCTCCATCGAGCGCGACATGTTTCGCATTCAGCTCCAGCAGTTCATGGAGAAATATCCGATCGTCATCAGTCCACCATTTTGCGTCACCGCTTTCGAGCACGGTCTGACTGATGTGAACATCGATGGCAGCAGCTTCAACCTTTTCGCGGCGAACTGGCCCGCGCTATGGGTCAACTGCGCGGGACTTCCGGCGGCAGTGGTTCCGGCCGGACTCGATCGCGATGGACTCCCCATCGGCGTGCAGATCGTTGGACGGGCGTTCGACGAGGAGACCGTGCTGGCGGTTGCCAAAGCGCTGGAGCAGGAGCTCGGCGGGTTCAAGAAACCGCCGCTCCCGAGTTAAAGCCGCACCCTCGTCGCGCTAGGTTCGATCCGGTAATCGTCGCACCGTCGCGCGCGCGAGGGGCCGTTCGATTGCGACCTTCGGATAGCCGCGGGAATTTGCAACATCCTCGATGAGCTTCTCCAGCTGGTGCAGCATCTGCTTTAGATGCTGCACGGTGCGCGAAAAAGTTCCCGACACGGACGAATCGAACATTTTCTCATTCGCGACCATCGCCATCTGAGTAACGCCGTCGCTGATAGCACCTCGCAAGGCATCGAGAACCCCCGCGACGATCTTGCGATCGAACTCGAAGCATTTCCGCTCGAAGTCGCTCGAAATTTCGAATCCACGGTTCCCGTTGGCACTCCGTTCAGAGCGATCGGGCCGACTTCGAGAATTGCTGGGAGCAGGATGACGCCGGGCCACTAGTCTTCCCTCCTCTAATTTCCCCAAGGTCTGAAGCAGGTCGTCTTTTCCAACCTACGAAGGTAGCGGTGGGTCAGCATGATGCCCGAGGCTGATTGTGCCGTTACGTTCGATCTATACAACTCAGGCTCTCTCACGTTGTCTCTTCCCTAATATTCTGGGAGTTACCAGTAACTTCACCTTGGGTCAATGGACTCTTTTCGGCAGCGTTCGACCCAAGGCGTCGAGTCTCATATCTATCTTATGAAGGCGAAGAGATTGGTGTTTTACATCTGTTCGGAAGTAGTCAGCGGCAGGTACTCGACTGATCAATGCGCCAAATTCTACAATCGCCTCAACCGCGATGCTGAGGGTATAAAGCACCATGGCAAACGAACTGAATAGCGACGCTGGCGAAGCACGGATCGGCGATCCGTGCACGATGGTAATCTTCGGCGCGGGCGGCGATTTGACCAAACGCAAGCTCTTGCCCGCGCTCTACAACCTGAAGGCCAACAACCTGCTGCCGAATGAGTTCGCGATCATCGGATTCTCGAACAACGAATTCAACAGCCAGCAGTTCCGCGAATCGCAAAGCAAGGATATCCACGAATTCGCGACCACCAAGGTCGACGACGAGACGTGGAACTGGTTCAACGAGCGAATCGAATACGTGCAGTGTGATTTTGCCGACCCGGCCGCATACAAGCGCCTGGCCGAGATGATCGACAAAGTCGACAAACAGCATTCGACCAAGGGCAATTGCCTTTTCTACCTGGCGATTGCGCCGCGATTTTTCGCCGTCGCGGTCAAGCAACTTGGCGATGCGGGTCTGACGACCGAGGAAAACGGGCGCTGGCGACGCGTCATCATCGAGAAGCCCTTCGGGCGCGATCTCGAATCGGCGCATGCGCTCAATGCCGAAATCAAGAAGACCCTCGAAGAGAATCAGATTTATCGCATCGATCATTACCTGGGTAAGGAGACGGTCCAGAACCTGATGGCGTTTCGGTTCAGCAACGGCATCTTCGAGCCGATCTGGAATTCGCGCTATATCGACCACGTCCAGATAACTGCCGCGGAAACCGTCGGCGTCGAAGAGCGCGGCGGCTATTACGACCAGTCCGGCGCGCTGCGCGACATGGTGCCCAATCATGTGATGCAGCTCATTGCGATGGTCGCGATGGAGCCGCCGTACTCATTCGATGCGGATGCGGTCCGCGACGAGAAAGCGAAGGTCCTACACGCCATCCCGCCGATCAAGGCCGAAGAGGCTTTGCAGACGGCGGTTCGCGGTCAATACGGCGCGGGCACCGAGGATGGCAAGCCGGTGCCGGCCTATCGCACCGAGGATCAGGTCAAGCGCGACTCGAATACCGAGACCTATGCCGCGTTGAAGCTGCACATCGACAACTGGCGATGGGCGCATGTGCCGTTCTATGTGCGCACCGGCAAGCGCTTGAAGCGTCGCGTCACGGAGATCGCGATCCAGTTCAAACGCGCGCCCTTCACTCTGTTTCGCGACACTCCAGTCGAGAGCGACGATGCCAAATCTGTTGCTGGTCCACATCCAGCCCGATGAAGGCATCTCGCTCGGCTTCAGCGCGAAGATTCCCGGCCCCACGATGAAGCTCGGGCAGGTCAAGATGAACTTCAAATACTCGGATTACTTCGGCGCCGCCCCCAGCACCGGATACGAGACGCTCATTCTCGATTGCATGATAGGCGACCCGACGCTGTTCCAGCGCGATGACATGGTCGAGGCCGGATGGCGCATCATCAACCCGATAATCGATCTGTGGAAGGCATTGCCTGCGCGCGAGTTCCCGAATTATCCGGCGGGGTCATGGGGACCGAAGGAAGCGGACCACCTGCTTGAGAAGGACGGCCACCAATGGTGTTTTCACAACGAGAAGTAGCGCGCTAGGCGGTCTCTTTGTCGGACCAACGATATGAAAGCTACGCGATTTCAGTGGGGCGAGCCGCCGTGGCCGCGAGGACCGGAACTCGCCACCAACTCCAGTCCCGCAACTTCTCGCACTCCCGATGTCGCAATCGTCGGCGCCGGACTGACGGGTACCTCAACGGCGCTTCATCTCGCGAAGCGCGGAATTCGCTCGGTCGTATACGAAGCCGGATTGGTCGCCGACGGCGCGAGCGGTCGCACCGGAGGCCTCGTCCTCGAGAGTACGGCCAGAGGTCCCCTCGATGAGGTAAATACCTGCGTCGCGGGATTGGAGCGCATCGTTGCCGAGGAGCGCATCGATTGCGATCTCTTTCTGCCGGGATGTTGGGAGATTGAACATCACGGCGCCACTCCCGAGAAGATGCTGCCGTGGACAGATGCGGGCCAGCCCGTCTGCATCATGAAGAATGTCGCGGGTGGCGTGGTTCAGCCCGCGGCTCTTACGATCGGCCTCGCGCGGGCCGCGATTCGCGCCGGCGCAACCATCTGCGAGCATTCTCGCGTCGCGCGAATTTCGTTCGAACCTGACTTAGCGCTCGAGGTCGGCGGCGAGCGCATCACGCCCGGCCACATCGTCATCGCCACCAATGCGTGGATTAACGCGACGCTGCCCGATACTCCGCCGCTGAGCAGTTGCCTCACCTTCGCGTGCGCGACGGAATCGCTCGATGCTTCCACCTTGGCCGCGATCGGTCTCGACAAGGGCATGCCATTTTACACCACCGACATGCCGTACCTGTGGGGCCGGACGATTTCCGATGGCCGGGTTATCTTCGGCGCCGGCCTGGTCTTCGGCGCGCCGTCCGATTTGGAAAATGTAGATGTTCACGAGGGCGAGTCGCGCGAGGTTCTCGAACGCATGCAGCGTCGGGTACGCGGTCTCCATCCTAAACTAGACAATGTGCAATTCTCCGCCGCATGGGGCGGGCCAATCGCATTCCGCGAAGGGGCGATTCCAATACTCGGCGTGCATCCGCGACATCCTCGCGTGTTCGTGTCCGGCAGCTATGCCGGTCATGGCGTCGCGCTAAGTGTCCGCACCGGTGAGTTGATTGCCCTCGCGATCGCCGAGAATCATCCACTCCCGAAATGGGGTTCCCTCACGCGATGAGAGCGCGGCGGACTACCTCAAGCGTGACATGGATTGTGGCAATTGTTGTGCTGCCATTTTTAGCCGCTACGAAATTCGCGTTCGCCCAATCGGAAGGAGGTGACGGATGGGTCGAAGAGCCTGCCGCGGTCGTCGAGGGCGAGCCGGGACATTCATACCTGGATCCCTCATCGACTCGTCGCGGCGACGATGGCCTCGTCTATTTCAACGAAAGTACCGGCGTGATGAAGCCTGAGGAAATCGGCCACAAGGGCTTTATGAAAGATGCTTATGATTGCGCCAGGAACATCAAATACATGTGCGTGGGGTCCGGCGATTGGAAAAACGATCTGAAGAGCACCATCAAAGCCTCGAATGATCCGGCCTTGCAGGTCTATCGCAAATATCTTTGCGGCGACGCTGATCTTCCTGCTGCGAAAGCAGCGCGCTGATTCTTAAGCGCCTATCCCTTTTCCACCCACCACGGGCGGCGGCCCGCGTGACGCTTGTGGAACTCCGCCGTCCAGCCGGACTTCTCGCGCTGCGGATGATGCGATAACACCAGCGATCCATCTTGCACCTCGCGCACGATCGTCGTGCCCGAGGCTACATACACATCGTTTCCAAGCTTCACCGGCGCGACCAATTGCGTGTCGCATCCCACCATGCAATGGTCGCCAATTTCGGTGACGAACTTGTCGTAGCCATCGTAGTTCACCGTGATCACGCCGCATCCGATGTTGGTGCCCGCGCCAATCACCGCGTCGCCGAGGTAGCTCAGATGACTCGCCTTGCTGCCGATGCCGAGCCGCGCCTTCTTGGTCTCGACGAAGTTGCCGATGCGATTATGCCCCGCCAGTTCGGTGCCGGCGCGCAGATGCGCAAACGGACCGATGTCGGAATCGTCGCCAATGTGGCATTCCTCGGCGCGCACGCCCAGCTTCAGATGACATCGATCGCCGACGGTGACATTCGAGAGCCATGCGGTGCCCTCGATACGCACGCCGCGCCCGATTTTGCTCGCGCCGAGAATCTGAACGTTGGGCCCGATGACGGTGTCGGCGCCGATTTCCGCAGTCGGCGCGATATATGCGGTCGCGGGATCGATGAAGGTCACTCCGGCGGCCATCAGCTTGCGGTTCGTCGCGTTGCGAATTTCGGCTTCCATCGATGCCAGCTCCTCTCGTGAATTGATTCCAGCGAATTCGGCGGCGTCATCGGCGCGCCATCCGAGGATGCGCATCCCGCGGGCGCGCGCGATGCCGACGATATCGGTCAGGTAGTACTCGCCCTGCGCATTGTTGGGCGCGAGTTGATCGAGGGCCTCGCGCAGAAAGGCCGCATCGACGAGGTAGACGCCGGTGTTGATTTCGTTGATGGCGCGTTGCGACGGCGTCGCATCGCGCGCTTCGACGATGCGGTGACTCCCATCATTGTGTGAATTGCGAATCACGCGGCCATAGGATCCGGCATCATGCGAGAGTAGCCGTGATAAATGACAGACTGTGAGTTCGCAGCGCGATGCGCCGCACGGAACGCCGTCAGCGTCGCGGGCGACAGCATCGGCAAATCACCGTAGGTGATGAGAATGTCGCCCGCGAAGTCGCGCGGGAGGGCCGCATGCCGCATCGCGCGGCGTGGCCGGTCCCGCGTTGCTCTGCCTGAGGCGCGAACATCAAGTTCGCGCTTGCGGGGAATGCGGCGCGCGCGAGCAGCTTCGACTTCGCGCGCCTGATGTCCGACGACGACGCATAGCGGCGTCGGCGCGAGGGATGCGACTGCGCGCATCGCGCGCAGCAGCATCGGCTCGCCGGCCGAGCTCATGCAGCACCTTGGCGCGCTCGGAACGCATCCGGGTGCCGAGACCAGCGGCGAGGATGATGGCGGCGATGGTTTTTTCTTCTGTCATCCCGAGCGAGGTTCCCGAGTCGAGGGACCTCCGCGAAGCGATTCCCCGCCTCATTATCTCGAAGGAGGAGGCGAAAGGCAGAAGCAGAATCCGGAGCTAGATCATCTCCGACTCATCACGATTTCCGCGCGCAGCCAACTCGAAAATCTGCGCCAGCCACCTCCCCCGAACAACGGGGAAGGAGAAGGACGGGATAGGGTTTGCGTCAGTCATACTCCGAATAATTCGATACCTTCCACGTATCGCCGTCCTTCTTCGCCGTAATCATCCAGAACTTCTTGAAACGTGCCACCTTCCGGCACATCGATGCGCGCCTTGAACAGGAAGGTGGTCTTCTCGCCCTCGTTGCGAGTTTTCTGCAACGTGTAATGCACTACAGGCTTGCGCGTCGATTGATCGATCGGCTGCCCTCGGTCAGCTTCATCTCTTCATGAATCTTGTCGAGCGCGAGTCCGGTGCACACCGACTGCATCTGCTGATGGTCGATGAGGATGTAGCGCGCCTCGATGAAGCGATCGACGACGCCGCGCGCGCTGTTGGGCGGCGTGCACCGGCGTGATCATGCGTCATCAAAAGAAGAGCGCGAAAATTGAGCTCCCGAATTCTCGTCGATGCGAATCACTTCTTTTTGAATAGTGCCTCCAGCTTGGCCTGCGCGGCTGATTTCCACTGGCGATGCCTCGAGCGCCCGCGCCTTTGCCGCTGCCCGGCGCGAAGTACTCGCAGAAGTTGAACGCTCCTTGTCGACCACGCGCTCGGCCTGCGTTCGCGGCATGCGTTGTTGTATGCGGTGTCGTAGAACTCGCAGTTGCGGCATACGTGAAGCGCGCGGCCGCATCCTTCGCATTCGTCGCGAAAGCCGACTCGCTCGACGACCTCCGATGCTCCTGCCGCAATGCCAGCATTTCACGCACTTATGAGCATAGCGACGACGCTCTGCCTATGCGAGTCAGCTACTTTAGACCGCCTCACTGTGGTTGATAGCATTACTCTCGGATGCTCAATGACATCGAAGCGTTTGCGACTTCGCTGGCGAAGGCGGCGCGGGCCTCGCGCCATACGGTCAGCAACTATCGCCGCGACCTGATGTCGTTGCGCGCTTTTCTGCTTGAGCGCGGCAGCCTCGTCGATGCGAATGGCGAGGTCGCCGTCGATGCGATCACCGCCGACCACGTCCGCCAGTATCTCGCCGAGCTGATGCGCAATGCCGCCGCGCGCGCGACCGTGCAGCGGCGCCTGAGCGCCATCAAGGCGTTCTTTCGCTATCGCGAATCGAACCTCGGCGCGACGAGTCCGGTGCGTGCGCTGCGCTCGCCGAAGTCGCAGCGCCATCTGCCCTCGATACTGCAGGAGAACGAGGCGAAGCGACTCATCGAGCATGAGCCCGATGCCCCGAGACTCCCGCCACGGTCGCGCGATCGCGCGATCCTCGAGGTGCTGTATTCCTCGGGCCTGCGCGTGAGCGAGCTGGTGGGGCTGGACTGGCGCGACATCGATGATGAAATCGGCATGCTGACCGTGCGCGCCGGCAAAGGCGCCAAGGATCGCGTCGTGCCGATTGGCGAGCCCGCCCTCGATGCGTTGAAGGCATGGCGCGCCGTGATGCCGATTCCCGCCGACCCGAATGCGCCCGTCATCACCAATTTGCGCGGCACGCGGCTGACGACGCGCAGCGTCGAGAAAATCGTCGCGCGACGCATCGAGGATGCGGGCCTCACCACGAGCGTCACGCCGCACGGCCTGCGTCATTCGTTCGCGACCCATATGCTGAATGCGGGCGCCGATTTGCGCTCGATCCAGGAGATGCTCGGGCATGCGAGCCTCGCGACCACCCAGCGCTATACTCACGTCAGCGTGAATCATCTGAAGGAGGTCTATCGCCGAGCGCACCGCGCGCACTGAGGCGTTGAAGAATTTAGCCGAGCATGGAATTTCACGGCACAACAATATATTTCGTCTCGCGCACGCGGGCCATGTAGTGGTCGCCGGCGACGGCCAGGTCACGATGGGCAATGCGACCATCATGAAGCAGACTGCCAAGAAGGTGCGTCGCCTGCACAACAACCAGGTGCTCGCCGGATTTGCGGGCGCGGTTGCCGATGCGGTCGCGCTGTTCGACAAATTCGAGGGCAAGCTGCAGGAATACAATGGCGTGCTGCGCCGCGCCGCGGTGGAGCTGGCGAAAGATTGGCGAACTGATCGCGTGCTGCGCCGCCTCGAGGCGCTGCTGGTGGTGGCCGATCGCGAAACTTCGCTCCTCATCTCGGTGCAATTGGAGTCTTGCCTAAGATTGCGGGCGACAGCATCCCGCAGGGCGCGCCGATTGGATTGGATCCGTGGGTCCTGGCTTTTACTGCGGCAGTTTCGCTGTTCACAGGATTACTCTTCGGCATTGTGCCGGCACTACGCACGGCCAAGCTCGACTTGCGTGAGACGCTTAATGAGGGCTCGCGTGGCTCGACGGCCGGGCCCGGCCAGCATGTGCTTCGCGGTGTGTTGGTCGCTATGGAAATTGCCCTTGCGATGTTGCTGCTCGTTGGGTCTGGGCTGCTCTTGCGAAGCTTTTCCCGATTGCAAGAAGTTCCGCCGGGTTTTCAGCCCGATCATCTTCTCGTCGCTGACTTTCCTCTGTCGCCGACGGCCTACGCCAAGCCGCAAGATCGCTACCAGTTTTTCGACCGTCTCGTCGAGCGCGTCAAGTCGCTCCCTGGCGTTCGATCTGCCGCGGCGGCTTCCTTTCTTCCCGTCAGTGGGGGTGGTTCCATCATCCACTTCAATATCACGGGACGTCCTCCGAAATCGCCACACGAGTTTGTCGCCGCCGGGTACCGCACTATCACGCCCAATTATCTCGAGACGTTAGGTGTGCCGCTCCTGCAGGGCAGACTTTTTACGCGCGCGGACAATGAAAAATCGCCCGCGGTGGTGCTGATTAACGCCACCATGGCTCGCACCTTTTTCCCCAACGAGAATCCGCTCGGAAAGCGGCTGCAGCTCGGCGCGCCGCCCGAGCAGGAAGTGCCGACCATGGAAATCGTCGGCGTAGTCGGCGATGTCCACTTCGGCCTGGGCACCGATCCGCAGGCGGAAATGTACTTGCCCTATCGGCAGGCGGATTTGCTTTTGCCGGTGTTCCAGCTTTCGGTGGTAATGCGCACAGCAGGCGATCCCTCGCTGCAAACGGCGGCGCTGCGCGGCGCACTCGCGGAGATCGACCCCAATCAGCCGCTCGTGAAGGTTCGCACCATGGAAGAAAACATGGCCACCGCGGTGGCGCAGCCCCGCTTTCGCACCTGGCTGATCGGAATCCTGGCGATGCTCGCTCTGGTGCTCGCGGCGGTCGGCGTTTACGGTGTGATGTCTTATACCGTGACGCAGCGCACCAGTGAAATTGGCGTTCGTGTGGCGCTTGGCGCGCAGCCACAGGATGTGTTTCGCATCATCGTTGGCGAAGGGCTGCGGCTCGCGCTGTTCGGCGTCGGAGTTGGCCTGGTAGCAGCTCTTGCTCTAACACGCCTGCTGCAAAGCTTCCTCTTCGGCATCAGCGCGTACGATCCCCTTACATTCATTGGGGTTTCGGTTCTCCTCACGCTTGTTGCGGTCGCGGCGTCCTATTTTCCGGCCCGCCGCGCCACCCGCGTCGCCCCCATGATCGCCCTGCGATATGAATAGGTCTTAGCTCCCAATCGTTGACGGTTCAGGTAGCTAGGACAACTTTCGACCTCCACGACTTCCGTCAAGTTCGAATGTACAATTTCTTCGCTAAAAGATGGCCTTAAAATCCGATTACAAATGTAACCTTGATCCGTAACCACTAAGGAGATTCCGATGCGCATTAACAGAGGCCTTGCCATCACCATGGTCGTGGGCCTTCTCAATCTCGGTAGCGCTCGTCTGTCTCTGCTGCCGCGTACCGCGCCCGCAATCGCCCACGCCGCTGGGCCAGCGCAGAATTTTGCCGTGGGGTCGCAATACGATTCCGCGCACGTCTATGTCGCGCCGGAAGACTTCGACCGCTTCGTCGCGAGCCTGCTCGCCACTTTCGGCGGCACGAGGTCCAGAAAGGCCGTCACCACCGTGACGCCAACTCCGAGCAGCGCCGTGTGGGAGGCGGTGTCCACACCCGTCGGGCTCTTTTCAGTTTTTGGTTTCACCACACCGATCCCCTATCCTTTCGGCGCAGAGCGCACGGGTTATCTCGTAACCGACATGGATGCGGCTACGGCGGCGGCGCGCGCTGATGGCGCGGACGTGCTTGTCAGTCCATTCAACGATCCGATCGGGCGTGATGTCGTAATCGAGTGGCCCGGCGGCGTGAATATGCAGCTCTACTGGCATACGAATCCGCCGTCCAACCCGCCGCTTCAAACGATTCCGGAAAACCGGGTCTATATCTCAGCGGGCCGAGTGACCGCATTCGTTCGCAGCTTCCTTGCTTTCTCTCTCGGCAAAATTATCTCCGACGACGCGCAGGCGCCCGGCATCGAGATCGGGCGATCGGCCGACACCTACCAGCGAATCCGCATCGAATCGAACTTCGGCAAAATGATTGTGTTTGTGACCGATGGCCACCTCCCTTATCCCTACGGGCGAGAGACGACCGGCTATGAAGTCGCGAACCTCGCGGACACGCTGGCCAAGGCCAAGGCGTCTGGAGTTGCGGTTTTGATCGCTCCCTATACTGCGGGCGAGCGAAATTCAGCGATGGTCCAATTTCCCGGCGGCTATATCGCCGATATCCATTCGCGCGTCAGCAAATAAATTTCGTCCGGAGCGGCCTGGCTTTGCTCGCGCGCCGGCGAGAGCCATTCGCATCGAACCGCGGCCGCGCAACGTATCGAATCGCGGTATGCTGGTTGGAAATAATCGAGACTTTATTACTGGAGGCTCTTATGTCCATCCGTCCCGTCAAGCGGCTCATCACCTCGCAGCCGACGCTCGAAGGCGCCGGTGTTCACTTGCGCCGCGCGTTTGGCTTCCACGGGACCTCCGATTTCGATCCCTTCCTCCTGCTTGACGATTTCCGCAATGACGTTCCGGAAGATTACCTGGCGGGCTTCCCCTGGCATCCCCATCGTGGCATTGAGACGATCACTTACGTTCTTGCGGGCACCGTCGAGCATGGCGACAGTATCGGCAACCGTGGCGCAATCGCTGCCGGCGACATTCAGTGGATGACCGCAGGCCGTGGGATCATCCATCAGGAAATGCCCAAAGGCGATCCCGAGGGGCGCATGCACGGCTTCCAGTTGTGGGCCAACCTGCCCGCTGCGCTCAAAATGACCGAACCGCGCTACCAGGAAGTGAAGTCGCCGGAAATTCCGGAGATCACTGACGACGATGGCACCCGCGCTCGCGTTGTGTGCGGAACATTCTGGGGGAAGAAAGGCCCGATCATCGGCATCGCTACCGACCCGGTTTACATTGACGTGTCCGTCCCTCCGGGCAGGCGGAAGACCCTGCCGGTCGAAGTAACGCGGCACGCGTTTGCTTATGTCTTCGCGGGCTCGGGGAAGTTCTGCAACGCGTCGGGTCCTCTCGCCGTGCCAACCGAATCGGTCGGCTGGCTGGACACCGCGCCCCCGAAAGAAGCGGGCGACCACTCGCTCGTGCTTTTCGATCGCGGCGATGAAGTTGCTGTGCAAGCTGGCCCCGACGGAATACGCTTCCTCCTCGTCTCCGGCAAGCCTCTCGAGGAACCCGTCGCGTGGTACGGCCCCATCGTCATGAACAACCAGGCGCAGCTGCGCGAGGCGTTCGACGAGCTTCAGCAGGGAACCTTTCTCAAGCCGGACAAGCGATGAACGCGTGGGCCGTTACGAATCTTCGATTGTAATTTGTCCGCGCAGCGGAACGGACGGGCAGGGAATCCATGAAGCCGCCGTGCGAGGAACTTGTAGTCCGATCGGGGAATGCCGGCGCGCCGAGCTCCGCGCAAGCCGGACATTGGATTCTGGCCGCAACCATTCTCGGTTCCGGCATGGCCTTTATTGACAGCACCGTTGTCAACGTAGCCCTGCCCGCGCTTCAAGCCAGCCTCCATGCCACCGTGGTCGGCGTGCAATGGGTGGTCGAATCTTACGGCTTGTTTCTGGGAGCACTAATACTTGTCGGCGGTTCTCTCGGTGACTTGTTTGGCCGCCGCTTGATGTTCCTCGCGGGCGTAGCGATTTTCGCAGCGTGTTCCATTGCCTGCGGCTTGGCCTCCAACATTCAGCAACTCGTGTTCGCGCGAAGTATTCAAGGCGTGGGAGCTGCGTTTCTCGTCCCCGGCAGCCTGTCGATCATCAGCGCATCTTTCGACGAGAAAACTCGCGGCCGGGCGATCGGCACCTGGTCCGGTTTCACGGCCATCACAACAGCGGTGGGCCCGGTTCTCGGCGGCTGGCTGATTCAGCATGCCTCCTGGCGCTGGGCATTCTTCATCAACGTTCCAATTGCGGCCGCCGTGATCGTAATTTCGCTGCGGCATATTCCCGAAAGCCGCAATGCCGCTGCCGGGCATGTGGATTGGTTGGGGGCGCTCGCCGCCACTCTCGCACTAACCGGCCTGGTCTATGGGTTCATCGAGTCCACAAACCTCGGTTGGAGCGATCCTTTGGTTTTCGGAAGCCTGATCGCCGGCGTCGCGTGCCTGATCAGTTTCGCGCTCATTGAGGCTAGAGTCAATTCGCCCATGGTTCCGCTGACGCTTTTTCGATCGCGCAGTTTCAGTGGCGCGAACCTGCTGACTCTGTTCCTCTACTCCGCCGTCGGAATATTCTTTTTCTTGTTCCCGCTGGACTTAATCCAAGTGCAGGGATACTCGCCAACCTCAACAGGCGCTGCTGTGCTCCCGTTCATTCTGTTGATGTTCACTCTTTCGCGCTGGTCTGGCGGACTGGTCGTGCGTTACGGGCCGAAAGCGCCGCTGATTGTTGGGCCGCTGGTCGCGGCGATGGGCTTCGTTCTTTTTGTTGTGCCTGGCGTGGGAGCTGGTTATTGGAAAGGGTTCTTTCCGGCCTTCCTTGTTCTAGGACTTGGAATGGCGATTAGCGTGGCGCCCTTGACGACGGTGGTCATGAGTTCAGCAGGCCAGAATCGCGCCGGCGCCGCATCGGGTATCAATAATGCGGTCGCGCGAGTTGCGGGCGTACTCGCCGTTGCGGTTCTCGGGATCGTGATGGTTAAGCTTTTCAGTTCTAGCCTGAATCGTAGCCTCGCTGGCGAGCTGATCCCGCCCGAGGCTCTCCAGTACATTCGAATGAACGAGATCAAACTTGCCGGTATTGACCTGCCCTCCAGCTTGGGAGTCGAGACAACGGCTCTAATCCGAGCGTCGATTCGCCATGCGTTTGTCTTCGGATTTCGAGGCGTCATGCTGATTTGTGCAGGCTTGTCCCTATGTAGTGCCGCGGCGTCATGGCTGATGATTCCTGCCAAGGCTGAGTAGTTCGCGGATGGGATGGCTCAGCTCCATCTCAAGTCCCGGACCGACACGCGCGCAACTATTTTTCCCTACGCCTCGCTTACGAGCTGAGTGGTCGTGGTTTGTCCGCGGTCCGGAACGGAGAGGCAGCGAATCGTTGCGCTAAGGCCGGCGCGCTCGAAGTGCGCGGCAATGGACTTGCCGATCTCGTCGAAGCGCTCCGTGGCCAGCGCCACCACTGTCGGGCCCGCGCCGCTCAAGGCAATTCCAAGCAATCCTGGTAATCGAGGCTGGCTCAGAATGCCGGCCAGGCCCGGGATCAAGTGCTGGCGGGAATGCTGATGCAACTTGTCTCGCATCGCATCCCACAGAAGATCGAAGCGCCGCGCCTCCAGAGCCGCGATGAAAAGCGCGGAGTGTTGCAAATTCTGTATGGCATCTTCGCGCCGAACCGTTTGCGGAAGCACTGCACGCGCGCCCGCGGTTTTTACTTCAAGGTCCGGCGAAACAGCGACGATACGGATATCTTTTGGCCACTGCTTGCGAATCGCGATGACCCCTCCATCCGGCCGCACGGACGTCACCACCAGCCCTCCCAGCAGCGCCGCCGCGACGTTGTCCGCATGCTCTTCGATTTCCACGGCGTAACGCAGCGCCGAATCGTCATTCATCGCACGGCCGCTGACTGCGAAGGCCAGAGAAATCCCCGCGATGATTGCCGCGCCGCTGCTTCCCATGCCGCTCGCAAGCGGAATCGCGTTGCGAACTGCTAAACGCACCGGGGGGACTTCGAATCGTTCGCGCTCGGCTGCGTGGTGCATGGCCCGAAGAATCAGATTTTGCTCTGGGTCGCGCGTGAGCATCGCGCTGCCCGGTGCTCCGCTGCTTCGCACGCGCGATTTCGTAGCGGGGTCCGGCGGAAGTACAGTGGCGCGCACACTGAGGTAAAGATCTAAGGCGAGACCAAAACAATCGAAACCGGCGCCGAGATTGGCTGTGGAGGCCGGAACTCGCACTTCGAACGGCGGATGGCGCGAAGGGCTCATCGCTCGTGGACTGGCGCGCTCGAAATCGGAATGCCGGATTTCAATTCTTTTCCCTTGGCATGCGGTCGCGCGCCTGCCTTCGGCGCTCGATGCTTTCGAGGATTGCGCTCTTCTTCGGGGCCACGCGTTCCGGAGGATTCGCGAAAGCTCCAACGATTGGCGGCGATGAACCGAGCGCCAGCGTTCCGTGGTGGTAGCGGTTCACGTAGTCCGGGTCTTTCAGAACGTGCCCGGTGAGCACCGCGACGACCGAATCGCCGCGGCCGATATTCGCCGAAGCGACCATTCGACGGATGCCCGCAACAGTTGTTGCAGACGCAGGCTCGCAGCCGATCCCGTCACGCCCGATGATGGCCTTGGCGTCGGCGATTTCCTGCTCGCTCACAGCCAGCACACTCCCACCCGATCGCAGGACGCCGCGCAGGCTCTTCCTCCACGAAATCGGCGAGCCAATTTTGATCGCCGTCGCCAGGGTCTGCGGCTTCTCCACAGGGATTAAATTATCCGGCAGCGCTGAACCATGTTCCGCCGAACGATTCTGAGCCAGCTCCGCAAACATTCGCGCCACGGGCGCGGAGCCTTCCGCCTGAATAACGTGAAGTCTGGGCAGGCGATCGATCAAGCGAAGCCGCAACAATTCGTCAAACCCCTTCGCCAATGCCGAACTGTTTCCCATGTTTCCGCCTGGCACCACCACGTGCTCCGGCAATTTCCACGCGCACTGCTGCAATAATTCGAAGGCCACCGTCTTCTGTCCCTCGACCCGATAAGGATTCAGCGAATTCGCCAGATAAATGGACTCGTCGTCCGCAAGCTCCTGAACCAGCCGCATGGCGTCGTCGAAATTTCCATCGATCTCCAGAACCGCCGCGCCGTAATCCATGCTCTGCGCCAGTTTCGCAGCCGTGATCTGGCCCTGCGGCACGATGATCGCGCATTGCATTCCGGCCCGCGCGGCGTAGGCTGCCAGGCTCGCGGCCGTGTTGCCGGTGCTGGCGCAGACCACTGTGCGCGCGCCGAGAAGCGCAGCCTGCGTCACCGCCGTGGTCATCCCGGCATCCTTGAAAGAGCCGGTCGGATTGCAGCCGAGATGTTTCACTCGTAGATTCTGAAGCCCGCAATACTCCGCGGATCGCGGAGCATCGTAGAGCGGTGTGTTGCCCTCCATCAGGCTTACGATTCGCACGCCTTCGTCGAACGGCAGCAGTTCGCGATAGCGCCACACGCCGCTACGATCGCGCGGGTCGTCCGATCCGGCGCGTTCCGCCCATTGCTTGTGCAGGAAATCCGCATCGCCGCTCGACTCCACGCGGCACTCGATTTCAAGCGGCCCTCCGCACCGCGGGCACACATAGATGCGCTCCTGCACACCGTACGCGGAATTGCATTCGGGAATGATGCATCGCTGAACCGCGTTCGCGGCTCGCGTCTGCGCGGCGCGTTCGCTCATGTCGCGGCAACGCCTTGCGGCGCAGGATTGGCGCTTGGTCGTTCCGGAAGCCCCAGGCCGAATTCGCGATGCGCGGCTTCGAGTGCCGCCTTCATGTCCTTGCGCGCGACCACAAACGAAATATTCGTCTCCGAGGAACCCTGCGCGATGGCGATGATATTCACATTCTCGCGCCCGAGCGCGCTGAACGTACGTCCGGCAACGCCCGGACTTCCGCGCATGTTTTGTCCAACGACGGCTACGATAGCGATCTCCGGATCGAGCGTAATGTGCTCCACCGCCTGATCCGCGAGATCCTGCAGGAATTCATCGCGCAGCGCCTGCACCGTGCGCTGGGTGTCGCCGGAAGAAACGATGAAGCAGATATCGTTTTGCGATGACGATTGGGAAATCAGCAGCACATTTGCCCGCACCGCCGCGGTAGTTGAAAACGTCCGTCCGACGACGTCCGGCACGCCGACGATTCCCGGGCCTCCCAGGCTGATCAGCGCCACGTCGCTCATGGCCGTGAGCGCTTTCACTCCGCCGGCATCGCTTCGGCCCTCGGGAGTGATTTTCGTGCCGAGTTTCTCGGGACGAAAACTGTTGCGAATCCAAACCGGGATCCCGGCTTCCTTCACTGCACGCAGAGTTTTCGGATGCAGCACTTTCGCGCCGAAGTAGGCGAGCTCGGCAGCCTCGCGGTAGGAGATTTCCGGGATTGTGCGTGCCTCGGGAACGAGCCGTGGGTCCGCCGTCAGAACGCCATCCACATCAGTCCAGATAATCACTTCGTCCGCGTTCAGCGCCGCTCCCAAAATAGTCGCCGAATAATCCGATCCGCCCCGGCCCAGAGTCGTGAGCACGCCGTCCGCAGTCGCGCCGATGAAGCCCGTGACCACGGGAACCACGCCCTTCTCGAGCAGAGGACGCAGAGCGCCTTCCGAGCGTTCGCGCGTGCGATCCGCCAGCGGTTCCGCACCGCCGTGGTGCGAATCCGTGACGATCAGCTCGGTGGCTTCGATTGCCTGCGTGCGGATGCCGCGCTCGGCCAGCGCGCCGGCAACGAGCGGCGCGGAAAGTCGTTCGCCGATGCTTGAAATGGAATCCAAGGTGCGCGGCGTCAGCTCGCGCAGCAGTGCCGTGCCTTCGCAAAGACGCTGTGCTTCCGTAAGAACCTCGGAGATCCTCTGAGAAACGCCCTTGCGCTGTTCGGGCGATGGAATCAGCGCAGCAAGAGCGCTCTCGTGCTGCTCCCGCAACCCGTTCGCGAGCGCCCGACCTGCATCCCGGTCGCCACTCCCTGCCTGCGTTGCAGCTGCGACGAGCTTGTTGGTCACGCCGCTCATGGCCGAGACAACCGCCACGACGGAAACTTCCCGAGCGGCATCCGCAAGGATCTCTGCCACGCGGCCGATGCAGGCGGCATCGCCTACAGAAGTCCCGCCGAATTTCATCACCGCCAGGAATCTTTTCATTTCCAGCCCGCCGCCCATGCCCAGCTTACGGAAATTCCGGTGTTGCGATGAACGCGAAGAAGCTGTAGAAGCGATGCGAAATTATACACCGGGCGCGCGGATCGCGGTCCGGCAAGTGCAACAAATGCGCAAGTTGCACCCGCGAATCCGTCGTAAATTTCTCACCAGGAACTGTAGGCGTCGTTCTCGAAGGGGGATATTTTATCTGAAGAGGAATGCACGTCGGTAATTCCCATGGAACTTTGCTCGGGGCTGAGATCCAGATCTTCACTTACCGTGTACCAATCTTTCGCTTTGGTCATGGGGTCGGTCGGAATCTGCTGCAGGTAGTGCGCGGAAACAAGATCGTCGAGTGATTGCGGCGCTGCTTCCTTGTCTTCCGTGTAGTGTTGGATGGCTTCGCGCATCACCTGCAGGTCGCGGCGAAGCGTCGTCTCCCTGGCTTTGATCACGGACTGCTCGTAGCCTCCCGCCACAATCGTGGCCAGGATCATGATAATCGCCATCACCACCATCAATTCAAGCAGCGTGAATCCGCGCGCGCCGTTATCCAAGCAGCTGAGTTTCTTCGCTCTCAAATGTCTTAGCTCTCGCATCACATTGTCCAGACTAGCCCGCGACGATTACCAATCCGAATATTTCGTTCCGTCCATCGCCGTTCCCGAAGAGCGCGAGAAAACATCAAACACGCACTGCCCGCCCCACGAAGTGGAATCCGGGTCGTCCTGCACCGAACGCAGGCCCCAATCTTTCGTTCCCGTCATTGGGTCCGTTGGAACCGAGCGAAGAAAGCGAACATTCTTCGGGGGGCCGGTCCCGAGCGAAGTACCGCCGCCCAAAATTCCAGTGCTGGTGCCGCCAATACCGCTGTTACCGCCGATGCCGCTGTTTCCACCAATGCCGCTCGTTCCACCGAAGCCGCTATTGCCGCCGATGCCGCTGTTGCTGCCGAACCCCGAACCCGGAGTCACCCCGGGAGTCGTCCCGCCGATTCCGGCGCCGCCCGGGAGCCCAGCGCCAGTCGCCAGCGGCACGCCGTGAACCAAGATAGCGAGGTCAGGGGGATATCCTTCGGTTCCCGCCGGAGCCGTAATCTGCCCCTTGTCCGCGGCGTCTTTGTAGCGATCGATGGCGGTGCGCATCTCGAGCAGGTCGTAGCGTAGCGCGGCTTCCCGGTTTCGCTTAATCGTAACGCGCGCCAGCGGGAGGGCGGCGCTGGCTAATATCAAAAGTATGGCGCAAGCCAGGACCAGTTCAATTAGCGTCATTCCTGCAGAGTTCATGCGCACTTTGCCGTGCGCACACGACGACGCCCGCTGAGACCTAGCGCGCGAATTTCTGTTGCGAAGGATCCTGCTCATTTCACTCACTGCACCTGAATGGTGGCTTCTCCGGAGACCATCGGGATCGTCTTCTGCTGCGAGTCACGCGCGTTCACCTGCAAAATCTGGAGTTGCGAATTTCCCGGAGCTATCCCGCGGACAACAAACCCCAGCAGCGTTCCCGTGCCGCTGACTCCCGGTGTGTTCGGCTGGCGCGTCGCGGAGACCACCACTTCGCCACGCGTCGCGTCGACTCGTTGGACGATACCCGTGGCTTGCGTTCCACCGGAGAGAAATCCGCCGTCGCGGACTTCCTCCACTTGCACGATCGCGGGATTGTATCGGACCAGCAAAGGAATCGAGTAAAGATCGCTCACGTTCGAGACCGCCAGGCCTAGCGTGATCGTGTCTCCCGTTTTTATGGTCGTGGAGGCGGGCTCGAAATGAAGCTGCGCGGCAGGCCCTCCACTTTGCTGCGTGGAGGCCGGAATCGCGCTTGCGGGCGGTGCTGCCGCGGCGCTCGGAGCGGCGGCCGGAGCAGGTGGTACTGCCGCCGCGGGCTGCTGAGGCGTCACCGGCAGAGCTTCCGCTTCCTTTGAGAAAACGCGCACGTTGGTGTCCGTGCCGGCGGCTATCCCACGCAGATTTTCGGCATTGATCGAAGGCCAGCGGAGAACATGCGGAGTCAGTACGATCAGAGTCTCGTCCTCTTCTATCTCGTGGCTGTTATCGGAGAACATGTACCGCAATCCCGGAATGTCGTTCAGCCCGGGTATGGCGTTGATGAGTTTTGTATCGGTCCGCTCCATCAGGCCGCCGAGTATGCTGACCTCGCCTTCCTTCAGGCGGATATCGTTCTCGACTTTTTTCTGGCCGATGACTGGCTGATTGATTCCGCCGATATTGCTGGTGCCCGTGATTTGCGACACGTCTACAACCACCTTCATGCTGACCTCGCCGTCGGGATGCACGCGAGGCGTCACATCAATATTCACACCAACGTCGATGTAGGTGAACTGCGTGTTGACCAGCGGATTCACCACGCCTGCTCCGCCTCCCACACCCACACCCACGCCCGCCTGGAAGCTGCCCGTCGCCACCGGAACGCGCGAACCGATTTTCACCGAGGCTTTTTGCCCATCCGTCACGCGCACTTCCGGATCTTGAATGATCTGCGTCTGGTTATCGGTGAGTATGGCGTTGGCTTGGGCGCCGGGAAGAGTAATGCTCCAATCCTGGCTTGTAAGATGCTTCAAGCTATTCAGCGTGGCTTGCGCCACGGTCGAGGTCGTGGTGCCCGTAGTCGTGCCGCTGGTGCTGCTGGAACTGCTGCTATTCGGCTGTATCGAAGTCCGCGGCGTGAAGGCGACGGCCACGCTCTGTGAGGGCAGAACTCCCAAATCGCGCAAGCGGTCCACGCTTGCGGTCAAGACCTGCACGTGGATGAGAACCTCGGGCTTTGCCTTATCGATATCGCGAATGATCTTGGCCGCGAGCGCCAGCTTGTCTGGCGTGTCGCGTATGACAATTGCGTTCTGCGCATTCACTTGCTGCATGCGGTGCAAATCGAGCAGCTGGCGAAGCCCATTGACGATTTCGGTCAGGTCCTGCGGAGTAATCGTGTTCGATACATAAAAGGTCCGCACCACCTCGTCTTCCAGATCCTTGCGCTTTTGGGGCTGGTCGGGCGCCACGAAGATCACGCTCGGCGTTATCGGCTTCCAGAAAGATTTGCTTTCGAGCGCCACCGAATCGAGCGCCTGTTCCAGTGTCACGTTCGGGAGTTCGGCGGTAATGCGTTTGGAAGTGAAATCGGGATCGAATATCACGCTGAGGCCGGCAAGTTTCGCTATGGTCTCGTACACCACCCGCGCGTCATTCGTCATTTTCAGGTTGATGGGCTCGCGCGAAAGCGGTTTCATCTGTGGCGGCTGCGTAAGCAGGTCTTCGTTCTCTTGCGGAGTCGGGTTTATGGGCTTGGTCGCGTCCTCGGCATTCTGGGCGATCAGCTCCATGGCGTGCTTCACGCCCTGGTCGGCGGCGGAGTTGGAGGGGTCAATTAACTGGGCCTTTTGGAATTCGCCAAGAGCGAGTTGCGTGTCGCCCTTTTTCAGCGCGCGTTGGCCCTGCTCTACGTGGAAGATGCCAGCCTGGTAGCGCATCTGCTGTGCGCGGAGTTTGTATTCGGCGCTGTTGGGAGTTTCCCGGAGTGCTCGCTCGTAGTGAACCAGCGCGGTATCGTAGTCCTGGAGGCTTTCGGCCTTGCGGCCGGCGGTGTATTCTTGATTGCCCTGCGGACACCCGGCGAGGATGACAGCCGTGACCAACAACAGTGGCAGATAACCTAGACGGCGCAAAAGGCTCCCTCCGCGCGGGTAGCGTGAATCTTTAAAAGTCTAGCACTCGCCATAAGATGCAGCAAGGAATCCTCCAAGTTGTGCAATCGAGAGTCAACGTGTACCGTCAGTTAGACGAACGCAATTTCAAATGGGATTGTCATTTTCGAAAATAACCGCATTCGCGCGGAAATCCGTAAAAATCTGTGACTTGCGGCTTGTCTAGCGCGACGTTTATCATGGAGTGTCGTGAAATCGAACACACAGAAGTCTCAACACGAAGGAGTGAAGATTGTTGCGCAGAATCGGGCGGCGTCCTATAACTATCATCTGTTCGACAACCTTGAGGCGGGCCTGGTTCTTGTCGGGACCGAGGTAAAAACGCTGCGCGAGGGCAAGGGGACCCTGCGCGACGCCTACGCCGAATTTCGCGGAGGCGAGGCTTGGCTGGTAAACTGTCACATTCCGGAGTACCTTCCCGGGGGAACGCGTAACCACGACCCTCTTCGGAAACGCAAACTGCTGATCAAACGGCGGGAGATTGAAAAGCTGCTCGTTCAAACGCAGCAGAAGGGTATGACTGTCGTCCCCACCAAGATTTATTTCCGGGACGGCATAGCAAAATGCGAACTTGCGGTGGCCAAGGGCAAGAAGTTTCACGACCGCCGCGAATCCGAACGCCAAAAGGAAGCCAAACGTGAAGCCAGCGATGCGATTTTCCACTCTCGCCGGCGAGGAAAGTGAAAGGGAGACATGCAGATCCAACTTGAGACACAGCCGTTTTCTTCTATTTCTACCGACGCACTCGTCACCTACGTTTTTGACCAGGAAAACAAACTCGACGGCGTTACCGGCGAAATTGACCGCTCCATGAACGGGAAGCTTGGTGCGCTCGTCGCCAGCCGGGAAATTACCGGCAAAGTGCTTGAGCTCGTGCTCGTCCACTTCCCGGAAGGGCTTGGCGCCCAACGCTTGCTCCTGGTTGGCGCGGGCAAACCAGACAAATTTTCGACCAACGATCTGCGCAAAATTGCCGGAACGGCGCTGCGCTATCTGAAATCCCGCGGCGTAAAGAAATTCACGTTCGTCACGCAGGAAGGGCAGCGTGGTCCGGCTGCGGCGCAGGCGGTGGTCGAAGGATTGATCGTCGCCGATTTCGAGTCGGACAAATACCGCACGAAAAAAGAAAATGGCCGGGAGATTCAGTCCGTGTCGCTCGCCGGATTTGACTCCGGCCTGGGATCGAACCTTACCGCCGCTATCGATCACGGCCGCGTAATCGCTGAATCGCAGAATTTTGCGCGTGACCTGATCAACGAGCCCTCGAACCGCCTGACCCCGCGAATGCTGGCCGCGAAGGCGGAGGACATGGCCAAGGAAGCGGGCCTCTCGATTGAAATTCTGGACGAGCGCAAAATTTCGGAATTGAAAATGGGAGCGCTCATCGGCGTGGCGCAGGGCAGTGTCGAGCCGCCGCGCGTGATCGTGGTGCGCTACAAGCCGGAAAATCCGCGGCCGGGTGCGCCGGTGCTGGGACTGGTCGGAAAAGCCGTGACGTTCGATACCGGAGGAATTTCGATCAAGCCCGCGGACAATATGGAGAAAATGAAGTACGACATGGGCGGCGGCGCGACCATGCTGGGCGCCATGCGCGCGCTCGCCGCACTCAAGCCCTCGGTGGAAGTAATCGCCGTGATTCCCGCCACGGAGAATATGCCCGGAGCGCGCGCGCAGAAGCCGGGAGACGTGCAAGTCGCGATGTCGGGGAAGACCATTGAAATCATCAACACCGACGCGGAAGGGCGCCTGATTCTTGCCGACGGAGTCTGCTACGCACGCAAACTCGGTTGCACGCATTTGATCGACGCCGCCACACTGACGGGCGCGATCCAGGTGGCGCTCGCCAACGTGCACGTCGGCGCATTCGGCACGCCGCGCGAATATCTCGATCAATTTCTCGAGAGCACGAAAGCCGTGGGCGAAAAAATGTGGCCGATGCCGATGGACGAGGAATATCAGGAAATGATCAAGAGCAACATCGCGGACATTCGCAACACTGGCACGGGAAAAGGCGGCGGAGCGATCACCGCGGCCTGGTTCATAAAAGAATTTGCCGAGGACACTCCGTGGATCCATCTCGACATCGCCGCGACGTGTTGGGTTGACGAAGGACGTCCGTGGCTCGCGAAGGGGCCGACCGGAGTCGCCATTCGCTCGATCGTGGATTTTGCGCTGAAGTTGTAATTTCCGGGCGCTGCCGGCCCGGCGGATTCTGGGCGTTCGATTCGACTGAGTGGAAGCGGGCGCGTGCATTGTCATTTCTCTTACATTTTTTCCGGCGCGGTAATTCCCATCAGGCCTAGAGCTGTGACGAGTTGTTCGCGAACGAGCGCGGTGATGAGAAGCAGGAACGCGCGCTTCGCGGGGTCTTTTTCCGAGAGAATGTGATGTTTGTGGTAGAAGACGTTGAAGGCTTGCGCGAGTTCGAAGGCAAAGCGCGCGAGAAATGCAGGTTCCTGCGCGCAGACGGCCTGATCGACGCGCGCGTCAAGCGATCCGGCCATCAGAATTAAATCCCACAGATCGTCACCGGTCGGGGCGGCGAGAAACTGCGTCACGTCAAACGCGCCGCTTTTTAGCCGCGAGGTATTTTCAGCGTTTTCTGCCGCGACTGTAGGATCCTGCTCCGCTCCTTTGCGCAAAATTCCGTTCACGCGCACAACGGCATATTGCACGTAGGGGCCGGTTTCGCCTTCGAAGCTGAGCGCATCCTTGAAGTCGAACGCGATAACGGTGGAGCGCGTGAAGCGCAGCAAGAAATATCGCAGCGCGCCGATGGCGATGGAATGCGCGATGGCGGCGCGTTCGGATTCGGGCGTGTCCGGGTGGCGCGAATCGACTTCCGCGCTTGCGCTCGTTTCGAGCTGATCGAGCAAGTCGTCGGCCTTCACGCCCTGGCCCTTTCGGCCGCTGACCTCTACGTACGGCTTCTTGGCATCCTCCGGCGGAATTTCGTAACCCATTTCCTGCGCGCAACGCGGCGTCAGCGCGACCACGTTGTAGGCGAAATGTTTCAGGTGGTCGGCTTCGTCGTTGTAACCGAGCGCGCGGAGTCCGGCGACGACGACTTGCTGCGGGTAGGCCTGGCGCGAGTCGATCACGTTGAAGACGTCGTGCGCGTGCCCGAAGGAAGGAGCGCCGGGATCGTCCTTGTCGCTGGAGGTGACCCAGGCTTCGTGGCCATCGGGATGCTTGTGAAAGCGGCGGTAGTGAAAATCGCGGTCGAGCAAACCAAATTTCCAGAGGTGATGCGCGATGTCCTTGCCGACGTAGGTGACCGTGCCGGTGGAGCGGACGATGATTTTCGCCTCGGCTTCTTCCGGCGGCTCTTCGTTTTCCTTCGCTTCTTCTTGCGCGCCTTCTTTCGCATCGCGGTCGGAGGGAAGCTGCATCACCCAGCAGCCGGCGTTTTTCCCGGATGCTGCCAGCTGAATGGCGCCGCGCTGCTTCAGCATTTCGAACGCGGCGTCCCAGAATTTCAGGTGCAGGATTTCGCTTTCGCGCGAGAGCAAGTCGTAATCGATGCCGAGACGGTCGAGTGTGCGCAGGTGGCAGTGCACGATGGCGGTGGCGACGATCTCGCCCATTTTGGCCGCGTCGCCGTGGCCTTCTTCGATGTCCTTGAGGGTTTTATTGCGCAGCTCGAGCCGGGATTTATCCTCCGCGAGAAATAGCGTGACGCGGGTGTAAAGATCCCAGCAGAGATAATCGAACCTGGGCGCGTCGGCGAGAGCTTGGACTTCGCCGAGCGATTTTTTCTCGAGATGAAGGAAGCCGAGGACGACGTCGGCAACCTGCACGCCGGTATTGTCGATGTAATTCTGGACTTCGACGCGGCGGCCGGCGTGGCGCAGGATGCGCGCGAAAGTGTCGCCGAGGACGGCGTTGCGCACGTGTCCGATGTGCGCGGCTTTGTTCGGATTGATGCTGGTGTGTTCGACCACCGTTTTCGGCGCACTCTCGGCAGGCGTGGCGGATTCGTGGCCGGCCTCTTCGCAGGCGGCGCGAAAAAACTCGGCACGGTCGAAAAATAAATTCAGGTAGCCGGCGCCGGCGACTTCGACTCGCGCGACGCCTTGAATTGGTTTCAGCGAATTCGCAATTTCCTGCGCGAGCGCGCGGGGCGGCTTGCGCAGCTGCTTGGCGAGCTCGAAGCAGAGCGGCGAAGCGACTTCTCCCATCGCGAGCTTGGGCGGGCGCTCGAGCGAGATGGGGACGTCCGTTTTGTAGCGCTCGTGAATGTGGTGCCGCAGCGCTTTGCGAATCCGATTTTCGACGACCTTATACACGCGTCTCCTTGGGTGCGGCGAATCCGGCAATTATAGGAAATGAGCTAAAAGGCGTCAAAGCGGAAAAGCCTGTTTTGCGGCGATTAGAAATTGTTAGTGTATTGAATTTTCTACGAGTTACGAGGAATTCTAATTCGGGACTGTTGCTATTAGAAGTACCCAGTGACGAGTGACGAGTGGCGAGTGACGAGTGCGGTGCGCAAGCTGCGTGCATTTTCAGAAGGCGAGGCTTTCGCTTGGGATTTACTGTGTGCCGTGTGTCGCCAAATTTCTTCACAGCACACGCTAGCACGAAGGCAGGAGAATTCACAGGGAGTAGAGGCTGTGGACGAATGGCTCACAAAGCGGACGAGAGGCGCGTATTTGACAGCACTGCGAGGCCAGACTAGTATCAATTCTCCGCTGGCGAAGCCTTCCAGACGGGTGTAAACGCATGAAGAATATCGGGATTGCCTACTTCGATTGCTTTTCTGGAATCAGCGGCGACATGGTGCTGGGCGCGCTGGTCGATGCCGGCGCGGACCTGCGCTCCATCGAAGCGGAGCTGCGCAAACTGGGTCTCGAGGGCTGGACGATTTCGGCGGAGAAGGTGAAGCGCGGAGCGATTTTTGCCACGAAGGTGAAAGTCGAGACGACGGAAGGGCATCATCATCGCGGGCTTTCGATAATTCTCGGAAGAATCGACAAAGCCGACTTGGCGCCGCGAGCCGCCGACCGTGCTCGGAAGATTTTTACGCGGCTGGCGGAAGCCGAAGCCAAGGTTCACAACACGCCGGTGGAAGAAGTACATTTTCACGAAGTGGGAGCGGTGGATTCGATCGTCGATATCGTGGGAGCGGCGATTGGATTCGAGCTGATGGGGATTGACGAGTTTGCGTGCTCGGCGATGGACGTGGGAGCGGGGCAGGTGAAAACGGCGCATGGGCTGCTGCCGGTCCCGGCACCTGCGACGGCTGAACTATTGCGCGGTGCTCCGGTGTACACGAGCGGGATCGCGCGCGAACTGGTGACGCCGACGGGCGCGGCCATCGCTACGACACTTTCGACTCGTTACGCGGAAATTCCAGAGATGACGTTGCGGGCGGTTGGTTACGGAGCCGGGAGCGCGGATTTTGCCGAGAAGGCGAACGTGCTGCGGATTTTGATTGGCGAGAGCGCGGCGAGCGAGGCGGGCGAGCATTGGGACGCGCCGGTCAGCGTGATCGAGACGAATCTGGACGACATGAGCCCGCAGATTTATGGATATCTTGTCGATCGCGTGCTGGCGGCCGGGGCGCTCGATGTATTTTCGACATCGGTGCAGATGAAGAAAAACCGGCCGGGAGTGCTGGTGACGATTCTTTGCGAGCAGGCGCGTGTGGCGCGGATGATCGATTTGGTATTTCGCGAGACGACCACGATTGGCGTGCGAACGTACGACGCCCGGCGGAAAGTGCTGGACCGCGAACTCGTGCCGGTCGCCACGCCATTTGGCGAAGTGCGCGTAAAAATTTCGCGGATGAATGGGTCGGTGCTGAATGCCACTCCGGAGTATGAGGATTGCCAGCGGATTGCGGCGGAGAAGGGAATTCCGTTGCGACAGGTGATTGCGGCGGCCGCGTTCGAGTACCAAAAACAGAAGGAAGCGCATAAATAGTTCATGGACCTGCCCAAGAAATTCTATCTAACCACACCGATTTACTACGCGAATTCGCGGCCGCACGTGGGGTCCGCGTACACCACGATCGTGTGCGATGTGATCGCACGCTACAAGCGAATGTGCGGGTACGAAGTGGCGTACCTGACGGGCACGGACGAGCACGGCGTCAACATCGAGCGCGCGGCGGAGAAGCTGGGAATTTCGCCCGCGGAGCTGGTGGACCGCAATTGCAAAATATTTCTGGAACTTTGGAAGCTGCTGGGGATTGAGTACACGCATTTCATCCGCACGACGGAACCGCAGCACGCTCGCGCGGTGCAGAACCTGGTGCGGCGGACGATGAAGCGGTCGCCCGACGCGATTTACAAAGCGAAATACGAGGGGCGCTACTGCATTTACGACAATCTGTACATCAGCGATACGCCGGAGCCGGTGAATTGTCCCACGTGCGGGCGGCCAGGGGAACTGGTGTCCGAGGAGAATTATTTTTTCCGGCTATCGGCTTACCAGGGGAAGCTGCTCGAGCTTTATAAGGATAATCCGCAATTCCTGGTGCCTGATTTTAGGTTCAACGAGGTTAAGAGCTTCGTCGAGAGCGGGCTTAAAGATATCTCCATCAGCCGGAAAACGATCACGTGGGGAATTCCGTGGCCGGATGATCCGGAGCACGTTTTCTACGTGTGGTACGACGCGCTGACGAGCTACATGAGCGGGATCGGATTTGTGGATGGCGCGCACGATGCGCCGGATTTTGTGAAATATTGGCCCGCGGACATTCACGCGATGGGCAAGGAAATTATCCGGTTTCACGCGGTGTACTGGCCGGCGTTTTTGATGGCGGCGGGTATGGAGCTGCCGAAGCAGATCGTGGCGCACGGGTGGCTGCTCTTCGAGCAGGAGAAGATGAGCAAGTCGAAGGGGAATGTGGCGTATCCGGAGCCCATCGTAAAAGTGATGGGGAATGATGCGCTGCGGTATTACCTGCTGCGCGAGACAGTTTTCGGGCAGGACGGGAATTTTTCGCGCGAGGCGCTAATTACGCGGTACAACGCGGATTTGGCGAATGGGCTGGGCAATCTTTCGAGCAGAGTGCTCGCAATGATTGATCGCAACTTGGGCGGAAAAGTGCGCGCCTTCGATAAAGGTGCAATCCTAACGGACACGACCGGGAGTTTCACTGACGAAAGTCTCGCCGAGATTAGTAAGCTCTACGAGAAGTTCGACTTCTCTCAAGCGTTGGAAAAGATATGGGGGCTAATCGCTACTTGGGATAGATATCTTGCGACCGAAAAGCCGTGGACGTATGTGGATGACAGCAGCAAGCGAGAGCGCCTTGAAAGAACTCTTTTCACGGCAGCGGAGGCGTTGCGCATCATCTCAGTTCTGGCGTATCCGGTAATTCCTGATGCAACGCGTAAGATTTGGCAACAGCTCGGGAGGCAAGAAAGACTCGAGGATCAGCGCATAGACAAATTGAGTTGGGCGGCTGTTCCTGGAGACACGAAGATTGGGAAGCCGGAAGGGGTTTTTCCGCGCGTAGATAAAAAAGAAGCACTGGAGAGGATTGAAACCATGGAAAACGAAATACGGAATCCCGCCACGGCGGGCACGCCGGGCACGCCGGGAAGCGCGCAGCCGGACGCAGCGACCACTACAACGAACAAGGTGGCGGAGGGAGCGAGCACGGGGACATCGGCGGCAGGAGCTGCGGCAATTCCTGCGGGAGCGCCTGGTGCGGGTGCAGCCGCGGCTGCGGCGCCTGTACCGGGGGCAAAAATTACGATTGACGATTTCGCGAAGGTCGAGCTGCGCGTGGGCGTGGTGAAGTCGGCGGAAAAAGTCGCGGGGGCGGACAAGTTGCTGAAGGTAATGGTGGACATGGGCGACGAAGTGCGGCAAGTGCTGGCGGGAATCGCGCTGGCGTATGCGCCGGAGGATTTGGTGGGGCGCAAGGTGGTGATCGTGGCGAATCTGGCGCCGCGGAAAATGCGCGGAGTGGAATCGAATGGGATGCTGCTGGCGGCGTCGGCGGGGCCGGATGGAAAGCCTGTGCTGTGCACGTTCGCAGAAGATATTCCGGCGGGCTCCAAGGTTAAGTGAGGATTAGTAGGCACGGAGTAAATCGCAAGGCGACTGCTTGCTGCGGGTGAACCTGCGCACCCTTCGCCACTGCACTCAGGGCAAGAAGGAAAGCGCTGCGCGCCGTCTTTTTTATGTCGCGGCTGAAGCCGCGACCCACAAGGCGAGTGCCGAGGGTCAAAAGTGGGCGTAGGACACAGCTTTGGATTCAGCCGGCCAACGGCCTCACCTCTGAAGAGGTGAGCTACATTTAAGAGTAGACAAATCGGCCGGCCTGACCCTTCGTAAGGGCGCTCGGGGCAAGAGGCCGCCGCTCCGAATTCAAAACCTACAAGGAAAAAGAATCGGCATTGAAAATAATCGACTCACATGCGCATTTGGAGTTTCCGCAGTTCGATGAGGACCGCGCCGCGATGCTCGGGCGGGCGCGGGCAGCGGGAGTCGAGACGCTGCTTGCGATCGGGAGCGGGACCGGGCCGGACCGTCTGGACGCGGCCATTCCGTTTGCCGAAGAATACGATTGGATTTACGCGACGGTGGGAATTCATCCGCACGAAGCGCAGCTCGCGACCGAAGAACATTTTGCGCGTCTGGACGAGCTGGCGAAAAATCCGCGCGTGATTGCGTGGGGAGAGATGGGGCTCGATTATTATTACGATCATTCGCCGCGAGGGGTGCAGCAGCAAGTTTTTCGGCGGCAACTAGGACAGGCGCGCGCGGCGAAACTACCCATCGTGATTCATTGCCGCGATGCGTGGGACGATTGTCTCGCCATCATGGAGCAGGATTGGAAGCCGACCGGGCTCGGCGGAATTTTGCATTGTTTTACGGGGACGCTCGCGGAAGCGCGGCGCGGGATGGAGATGGGATTTATGGTTTCTTTCGCGGGGAATGTGACGTATCCCAAGATGCAGCATTTGCGGGACGTCGCGCGCGAGTTGCCGCTAGAGCGACTGCTGACGGAAACGGATTCGCCATTCCTGCCGCCGCAGGGAAAGCGGGGAAAACGGAACGAGCCAGCAAACGTGGTGGAGGTAGCGCAATCGCTCGGGAATGTGAGAAACTTAGCCAGCGAAGAAATCGCGGCCACGACGGCAGCGAACTTCAAACGGTTTTTCCGGCTCGACGCCCCGGCCTCTCCGGCGCAGCCAAGGTAAACACGAGGGATGGCATTCGCTGTCCAGATCGCCAAAGGGATTTTCGATTTAGTACGCGAAGACCTGGCGCTCGTCGAGCGGGAGATTGCGGCGCAGAATAGCGCGGCGATCGAGCCGGTCAGCGAAATTTCGAGTTACCTGTGCGAAGGCGGCGGGAAGCGGTTGCGTCCGGCGCTGCTGCTGCTGGCGGCGGGAGCGTCAGGCTATCGCGGAGCGAGCGCGATCCGGCTGGGCGCGGTAGTCGAGATGATTCACAGCGCCACGCTGATTCACGATGACGTGATCGATGGCGCGAACACGCGGCGCGGGCGCCCGAGCACGAATGCGCGCTGGGGAAATCATTTGAGCGTGCTCGCGGGCGATTGGCTCTACATGCAGTCGTTTGAAATGGCGCTCCGCGAACGGAATTTCGCAATCCTCGATATCCTGATCGATCTCACGCAAAACATGGTCGAGGGCGAACTGCTCCAGCTTACGCGGCTCGGGCGCATTGATTTGAATGAGGCGGAAGCGACGGAGTTGGCCTATCGCAAGACGGCGTGCCTCTTTAGCGGATGCTCGCGGCTGGGCGCGGTGCTGGGCAAGCAGCCCAAAGAAGTGGAAGAGGCGATGGCTGAATATGGGCGCAACGCGGGACTCGCGTTTCAGTTGGTGGATGATTTGCTCGACTTTACGGCGTCACCTGAAAAGCTGGGGAAGCCGGTGCTGAGCGATTTGAAAGAGGGAAAAGTTACGCTGCCGCTGATTTTTGCTTTGGAGGCGGGAGCGTCGGCTTCGGCCGCGGCGGTTGGGGCTGCGGCGGGCGACGGCGATGGGCCGGCATGCGTCCATGCAAATGGAGACGGAAGGCAGCTGGTGGCGAAAGTTTTAGAGGAGCGCGACTTCCAAAGTGTGCGGCCGGAGCAGATTACGAAACTGGTGAAAGAAACCGGCGCGCTCGAGCGCTCGACCAAACTCGCGCGCGAGTACGTGAATCGCGCGAAAGCGAGCCTGAGCGGGCTTCCTGATACGGAGTACCGGCGAGCGTTGCTGGCCGTCCCCGAATTCATCCTCGATCGCGAGAACTAAGATTTGAACCGCCCCCCTAAAGGTGGCCGCTACGAAGCCGTTGGCTCTCGCTGAATCCTCGCCAAGCATTTGTGCCGGGAACGGCGTGCCGTGGCCCTACGGAAAAACCGAAGCGCGCGCTTCGCGCCGTCGATTTTTATAGCGGGGCTGAAGCCCCGCCCTTCCACGAATTCTCTCTACCGCCCGGTTTTAGCGGCCCTTCGCCAATGTACCCAGCGCAAGCCGCGATGCCCACAAGGAAGCGAAGAGAGATTCTTCGGGCCGCTTCGCGGCCCTCAGAATGACGGGCGAGCGAGCGCTGTTTAATCGAACTCATGAAGTGTCAGAAGTGAAAGCGCCAGCGGAATTCGGCGTAGATTTCGCGGGGATCGTTATAGTGAAAGCCGCCGAAGGTGAGGCTGTTGTCGAGCAGGACGCGGCGATTCGCGACGTTGAGCGCCGTAACCGACACGGTATATTTCTCGCCGAAGTTTTTTCCCAAGGTCGCGTCAAACGTGGTGTGCTGCGGCAAATAGGAGCCCGGATACGGGGTGCCCGGCTCCGGCAATCCGTTGGTGAAGCCCGAGCCGTCGTACACGTTGGTTGCGGCGAAGGATTGCCAGGGAAGGCTGGCATTGAAGCCAACGTTCAATGTGTTTCGCTGATCGTGGTCAACCGGTGCCAATCCGGGCGGAATATTCAGCGGGCATGACGGAGTGGCGGGAGGGCAGATCAAGCCTCCGGTGATGGGCGAGGATGCCTGCGCGAGTTGATTGGAGTAGGCCAGGTGAAACTGGCCGCGATGCCAGAGACGCGGGGAACGGAGCGTGAGTTCCCAACCTTGAATCAAGGCGTGATCCCAAGTGATCGGCCAAAAGATATTGGAGTCTCCGATATTGTTATGGTCGAGCCAATTTCTTGCGCGGGTTTGAAAAGTATCGGCATCAAGAGCCCATCCGTGATAGGGAATCGTGACGCCGAACTGGTACTCGATGTCGCGTTCACCGCGCAAGCCGCCGAAAGTCAGATCCTGACTGTTGGCTAAATCGAGCAGCGGGCCAGTGGCGGTCAACAGGGGAGGGGCCTGATAATATTCCCCGTAAAACGCGCGGAAAACCCAGTTGAGGCGTGGGACTCGTACTGCTACTCCCAGGCGAGGGTCGGTGGCGTTCTCCACGATTTCGGGCTGAGTGCCGACTGAGGGCGCGTAAAAATGTGATTGGCGCACACCGGCGATCAACGTCAGCCAGGGAGTCACTTTAAATGTGTCGCTGAAATAAGCCTCCGCGAGCCCGCCGGTTACGGCAGCTTGCGATGGGCCGAAGTTCTGACAGGTGGTGCCGCAGTCCGTAAAAATATTGTTGAAGAAACTACTCTGGTGTTGCGCGAATCCGTAGAGTCCCACCTGAATGTTGTTCTTCCAAACGGTTGCGCCCAGGCTGGCTTGCAAACCAGCGTAATTGGCGGTCTGGCTCACGTCCGTAATCACCGGCACGTCGTTGGGCGAGCTGTTATAGCCGGCCTTGTTGTAATGATAGAAGGGCGAAACGGTCAGGATCAGATTCGGATTAAAAGTGTGGATCCAGGAGAAAGTGACGTAACCGTCCGGTTCACGTTCGCTGTCGCGCAGGCCGTAGCTGGGGAAAACCGCATTTCCCGGCGAGGCCGGATTGGGATCGATGGGAATCTGGTAGTAGTCCTGCCGTAGGGAAGCGACCACGCGAAACTGATTTTTGGGATCCGGATTGAAAATGAAGGACGCGAATCCGCCGTAACCGTTCTCTGCATCATGAACAACCTGGCCGATGGGAGCCTGCAAGCCGTAGTTGCTGCGATTCGCGTTGATGCTGGCATAGTAAGCGAAACGCTGTGTGTGGCCGCCGAAATTGAGTTGATCGTTTGTTTGATACCAATTGCCGAAACTGGTGACGAGTTCTGCTTCATTGTTCCGCTCGAATCCGCTGCGGGGGACGATGTTGAAAACTCCATAGGTGCGGTCGCCGTAGTCGGCTTCGTAGCTGCCTCGCTGGACTTCGAGGTAGTCGATGTCCTTAGGATCGATCTGAGGGCCCAGGTTGGTGGCGATGTTTGTGTTGGGTATGGGCACGCCGTCGATGAGCCAATCAACCTGGTGGCCGCCACGCATGTGCAACATGTCGTGAGTGACGTAGGCGGCGGGGACGTAGTCGGTGATCATGGCCATGCTGTTTGTGCGGTCGGCACCCGGAGTTTGTGCGATGTCCTCGCGATTGACGAGGGTGGTGGGCGTGACCGAATCCACGTTGGCGACGTCTGCCTGGCTGAGCACGACGGTGGTTTGATTTACGGCGGCGATCTTCAGTTGAAAGTGAAGAACGGGCGAGGAGTTTGAGGCCACCGTGACGGTCTGCTCCACGGTGTCGAATTTGGATTGAGCGACGGTGATTTTGTAATCGCCCACGGGCACGGAGGTGAATAAGAACTCACCGTTGGCGTCGGTTTGCATGGTTTGAGTCCAGTCGGACGTGGCCGACTGGAGCTTTACAGATGCTCCCGCGACCGGCCGGTGCTGCGGGTCGTGGACCACGCCCTGAATTTTTCCGAAAATCGTCGCGCGCGCCAGTGGAACTGAAAGCAGGCAAGCGGCAAGCAACAAATAGAGCGCGAGCTTACGCACGAAAGCCTCCGTGAAAACTGGAATTCGCTTCCCAACGGCGGAATGAAGGCTAATTGCGCGGAGGCTGGAACGGAGCGGCCAGAAAACCGGAGGCCGGAGCTACATCGAGTTGGGCGAGGGCCTGCCGGTTTGTTTCAGGGATTGCGAGGCGTGCAACGGACGATGGGGCCGTGGGCACGATCGGGGCGATGAACCCGTAATCGAATTGGTGAGCCCCCGCATTCATCGAACATTCGAGCATGTGGCTGGGCTCGCCATGATGGCATGGCATTTCGCCGGATTGCGCCTGCTGCCCGGCGTGATGGATTCTAGAAGCATGTCCGCCGTGGGGGAGGCAGCACATGCGGCCGCACTCGGGTGTACCGGTGTTCGCCGCGCGCGCCAGCAAGGCCAGCGGAGAGGCCAGCATAGCAAGGACCAGCAGAATGGCTTTGGCGCGCTGCATCGTGAACACGCTAACACATTCCGATGCGATGATGAAGCGGGGAAGATTGCGCCCGGGAAAACTTGGGGGTAACCTCAAATCGCTGTGCTACCACTCAAATTGATTTACGATGACCGCTACGACCTGAATCTGGGCGCGCACGTCTTTCCTTCGCAAAAATATCGGATGATTCACGACAAACTGCTGGCTGACAAGATTGCGGAGCCGAGCGATTTTCTGGCTCCCGCTCCTGCGACGGACGACGACATTCTGCGCGTTCATTCGCAGGATTACGTGTACAAACTGAAGAATGGGTCGCTGACGGAGACTGAAATCCAGCGCATGGAAATTCCGTATTCGAAGGAGTTGATGGGTGCGTGCTGGCTGGCGGCCGGCGGATCGATCCTGGCGGGGCAGCGGGCGCTGGCCGATGGCTGGTCGGCAAACATCGGCGGCGGGTTTCACCACGCTTGCCCCGATCACGGCGAAGGATTCTGCGTGATTCACGACGTGGCAGTGGCCATTCGCCGGTTGCAATTCGATCGGGCGATCGCAACCGCGATGGTCGTTGATACGGACGTGCATCAAGGGAACGGCACGGCTGAAATATTCGGCGGAGATGGCGACGTCTTCACCCTCTCGATCCATCAAGAAAATAATTATCCGTATCCGAAGCCGCCTTCGACTGTGGATATCGATTTGCCGGACGGCGTCGGCGATGACGACTATCTCGCCATCCTCGAAAGCCATCTGCGGCGTGCGTTCCATGATTTCGCGCCGCAAATGCTTTTTTACGTGGCCGGCGCCGATCCCTATCGCGAAGACCAACTAGGCGGGCTCAAGCTCTCAATGGAAGGACTTGCGCGCAGAGATGCCCTCGTTTTCGATTATGCGCGGCGAAACAAGGTTCCGGTGGCGATTACGCTGGCAGGAGGGTACGCGCGCTTCGTGAAGGACACGGTGCAAATTCACGTGAATACGATTTTGGCAGCCCGCGATGCCGCACAGCAGAACTCAAAGAGCGCCGCATCGAAAGGGGATTGAAGAGGCGCGAGCGGGCTCACTTGGCCGGAGCGAGAGCGTCCTGAATGGCGGTGGTGAGAGTCTCCGCAAACCCTTCGGGAGGAAATCCGTTTACACGGAACGTAATTTTCCCGGCGGGGTCCAGGACGAGGACGGTCGGCAGCGTAGCTACGGTCATGAAGTCGTCTAGACCATCAGCGAAAACTACCGGAATATCCCACTTTTCATGGGCGACGAATTCGGGGACGTGCGCTTCGTCTTCGTCCGTATTGACCGCGTAAAACATCAGCTTTGAATTTCCCGCGTAGTTTTTTGCGACCTGAATGAATACCGGTTCAAGCTCGCGGCAGGGGCCGCACCAGGTGGCCCAAAAGCTGAGCACGATGACTTTGCCCTTGAGCGGTGCGAGGGGCAGGGGAGTTCCATTCAGATTTCGCAAGACGAAAGCGAATGCGTCCTTCGCATTCTTGTTGCGGTCGGCGGGGGATTGATTTTCGGGCGGAAGGTCGAGGCGATCGTAGACCAGGAGAATCTGCTCGCCGAGCCCCTGTTCGCTGCCGTGCACACGCCGCCAGACGTTGCCGAGCTGCTTGCGTACTTCACGGCGATCCACTTTTCCTGCGGGTCCATTTTCGGGAAGCACGAAGGCGAGAGCGTACTGCTCGATGGCGCGCGCGAAATCGTTACGCATTTCCCAGATTTCGCCGAGCTCTTCGGCAGCCATGGCGTTTGGACGAATGGAATAGCTCTGTTGCAGGTCTTTCACAGCAGCGTCGTAATTGTGCTGCGACCTCTCGATTTGGCCGCGCACATCGTACAAAGCGGTGCGAAGCTGGTTCTGCTCGGCCTGCCATTCCTCCTGCGAGGAACGCGCCGGTTTATCGCCGGGCGTAGATTTCTCGACGCGATCGAGCACGCGAGTTACGTAGCCGGAGGCGCGCGTGAGACTCGCGTCATCCCGCTTGTCGCGGAGCAGGTGCACGGCCAGAAGCATCATCTCCGAATCGTCGGGATGTAAGGCAATGAACTGCTCGGCATAATCGAGGGCGCAAGCATCGTCGCGTATCTGTTGGCAGGATTCCACGAGCGCGCGATAGACGGCGGCTTTTCGCGGAGCGTCGGGAAAGCGCCGAAGGTAATCTTTCAGGTTGCGAACGAGCGCGGCGCGGTCGTTCCCCGCGACGGCCAGGGCCTTTTGCAACTGGACTTCGGGGTCTGCGTCGAGTTTTGAAATCGGGGCCGCGGAATCTTTGGATTGCGGGGCGCTGTTCTGCGGCAGCGGCGAATCCGGCGACGGCTTTTGCGCAAGCGTAGTGATGGCCAGCGTGAAAAAGAAGAGAGCGATCCGGGCGAAGGAACGAACGGGCATCGACCTGCGATTCTAGCGCGAAATTTGCGCGAGGGGCCGCGATTCCTTGCGGCGTCGATTAGTGAAGAGAAATGCCGCCCGAAGAGGTTTCGATCTCAACGCGGGCTTTGGCGTCACCAATGCGCGCGCGCAACTCATGCTTGGCGGCCGTTCCTTCCATCACAATGGGGATGGCGGCGTCAATATCGCCGGAGCTCGTGTGCGCGTAGAGGCGGAAGCTGGCGGACTGCGGAACGTCCAAGACGACCTCGCCGGAATTCGTGTGAATGTCCCAATAATTCGAGGCGCCGGGATTTCCGTCCACTTTGATATCGCCGGAAGAGGCGCGCAGGCGCAGGTCGGCGGAAGCGCCTTTGATGGTGATGTCTCCGCTGCCCGTGTCAGCTTCCAGAGCGCCGCCGGGATTCGACATTTCGATGTCGCCGGAGCCGGTGCGAATACGCGTGTCGCCGTGAATCGTGTCAAGAGTAATGTCGCCCGAGCCGGTCGCGATTTGAACATGCCCCTTGATATTGGAAAGTTCGATGTCGCCGCTGCCGGTCTGAGTCTGAACGTCCCCGGCAATGTCAGAAGCCTTGACCGCGCCGGAACCAGAAGTGAAATTCGCAGGTCCCTGAATTCCGCTTACGATAACGTCGCCGGAACCCGCGGTGCTGCGGAGTTCTGCGTCCGAGGGCACGACGATGGTGTAATCCAGCGAGCCACGGTGGTCATGATGGCCAATGTCGCCGATGCGAATTAGATTGCCTTCCCGTGAGATGGGAGGATTCGATTCGAGCTGCTGCACCTGGCGCTGCCCTCCCTCTTTGCTCCATGAATCGATTTGAATCTCGCCGTGAATTCGGACTTCGCCCGGAGGGCCGGTAGTGATGCGCGTGTCGCCGTTGTCATTGCTAAGCTCGAGCGTTACTGGCCCGCTCACCGTGAATTGCCGGTCGAAGGAACCCTCGACGCCGGTGTGGGAGGTGCCGCATCCGGCCAACGCGATAAATGCGAGGAGTGGCGCGCCGACGAGATGTGCGAGATTGCGTATTCGTGTCATTTTGTTAGGGCGCTCGAAGTGCGTCGTGCAACCCTTCCTATCAGAGATATACGAGAATGCGCAACTGGAAGTTCCGTTGGAGAGAGTGTGAACAAAAACGAGCGAGGTTGGACGAAGCCCGCGAGCGAGGTCATTTGACCTTGAGAAGAGAATTGAGCGAGCCCTGGCGATAGCCTTCGAGGTCGAGCGTGACGATGGCGAAGCCCGTTTTTTTAATGCCAGCCGCAATTTTCTGCGAGACTTCCGGCTGCAATCCGCGTGAAAGTTCGTCGGGGGCGAGTTCGATGCGGGCGAGCTCGCCATGCGCGCGGACGCGAAACTGGCGGAAACCGAGTTCTCGCAAGACCGCTTCGGCGCGATCGATCTTTTCCATCAGCTCGGGCGTGACGGCAGTGCCGTAAGGCACGCGCGAAGAAAGACAGGCGGATGCGGGGCGGTCCCAGGTGGACAGCCCGGCGCGTTGCGAGAGCCAGCGGATTTCAGGCTTGGTGAGCGCAGCATCCAGAAGCGGAGCCAGAACGCGGTGCTCATGCGCGGCGCGATGGCCGGGACGAAAATCGTGCGTGTCATCCGCGTTGATGCCGTAGGCGATGACTTGGAAATCGCGTTCGTTCGCCACGGCTTGCATGCGGTCGAAGAGTTCGTCCTTGCAGTGGTAACAGCGGTCGGCGTTGTTCGCGATGTAAAGCGGATTTTCGAATTCGCGCGTTTCGATGAATTCGTGCCGGAGGGCGTTCGCGCGCACGAATGCTTCGGCCTGCTCGCGGTCGTGGCGCGAAAAACTTGCCGAAAGAGCGGTGATGGCCAGGGCGCGATCAGCGAGTACGGTGTGCGCGGCCCAGGCGAGGTAGGCGGAATCGGCGCCGCCCGAGAATGCGATCAGTACGGAATCGAGTCCGCGTAGGAGATCGAAAAGCCGCTGTTGCTTGGCAAGAGCAGCGGTTTGATCAACCTGCGGGGTGGGTGGTGCGTTAGGCGATGGCGCCGCCGCGGCATTGGCGATCGGAGTTTGCGCGTCAGACATGCTCAGGCGAGTATAGACCAATTTTGATTATTGGAAATCGAGGAGAACGTCCACGGTCGCGGAGTTGGGGTCCTGCTGCAGAAAGCGTCCGATCTTGTCGTAATGGACGGGAATTCCCACGAAGGCCTGCTTGATGCCGTGCTCGAGAAAGTCCTCGTAAGTCTTCTTGTTGAAAATGGCGCCCTGCGGAATCTTCCACGCCGCACGAATGCGTTTTTCGCCTTCGAGCGACAATCCAGTGAGGACCAAGTTGCCCATGTGATATTGAGGGCCTTCCGTGATTGTGATGGAATACGCTACGTGCGAAGTGTCGTTGTTGAAAAGCGCAGCAGGATTCAAAGTCGCATCGAGGTATCCGCGCTCACCGTAAGTTGCGCGGACGCGTTCCCAGATCGCTTCAATTTTCATCCCGTCGGCGGTGTCGCCCGATTTCAGGTCCACAAGCGCGTTCAGCTCGTTCGAGGGAATCGCAGAGTTTCCATTCCAGACCACGCCGCCCCAGGTGAAAGCCGGGCCCGGATCAATCGGAGCCAGGATGGTGACGGCGTCGGGGAGCGGCTTGTTGGGGTCTGCGGCCAAACGCGCGACGGGAGGGCCGAACTTTACGCGCAAGAACGCGTGCGACAGATAAACGGGGCGCACTTGTTCGAATTCGAAGAGTTCGACCCGGCTGCGCGAAAAAGGCTTGCCTACGATGTCGGGAAGACGGTCCTGAATGCCGGGATCATTTTTTGCCAACGCATCCGAGAATTCGATGCCCTGGATTTTTATCTCGGCCCCTTCCACGCGAAATTGCTGCACCTCCTGATCTTTCACCGCGGATCTGGTCAGGGAATGCGAGACGTGGGCGAAAGCGCCACGCGCCTGAATCAGGTTTTCGAGCGCGCCGGACATAGCATCGAGAATGCTTCCACCTCTAGGAGCGTTGCCGTCAAATAGTGGCACGGTGCGCTTAAGCTCGGCGATCAGCTCGTCATCTGTGAACCAAGGGAAATTGTCAAAGACGACCGGAACAGCGGGAGCGTCGGTGACCTCGTACGTGACTCTTACGCCTGATTCCACGGTAGTGAAGCGATACTGGACTTTTGAAAAGACGCCCAGTGCGCCGAGCCTGTCGGCGGCACCCTGAAGATCATCGCGATTAACGCTGATGCCCGGGCGCATTCCCATCGTAGAGACGATCTGGCCGGAGGAGAATCTCTTCGAGCCGGTTACTTCGACCGAATCGAGATGAGCGCTCCCGGGCTTTGCGGTTTGAGATTTGGCCGAGGGCGACAGCAGGGAAGCCAGCAACACGAAAACGGCGAGAGACGGAATCATCGAAGCAATCGAAGCCAATCGCGGCCGAAGCGTGTGTCTGCCCATCGTCGTTTTATATTAGAGCAGATGCGGGGCGAGCGGAATACGTTATTCAATCATCGCAAGATATTTTGAGCGTTTATTCAACGGTGACGGACTTCGCCAAGTTGCGGGGCTGGTCCACGTCGCATCCGCGGCGTACCGCGATGTGATAGGCCAGAAGCTGCAGGGGAACAATTTCCAGGATGGGAGCGAGAAGCTCCGGCACCGCGGGCACTTCGATAACGTGGTCCGCAATTTCGCGCGCGAGATGATCGCCTTCGGTGACCACGGCAATTACGATACCGTCCCGCGCTTTCACTTCCTGCATGTTTGATACGGTTTTTTCGTAGCGCGTCATCGAAGAGGGGTCGGACTCGTCGCGAGTGGCGATGATTACGACGGGCAGATTCTCGTCAATGAGCGCGTTGGGGCCGTGCTTCATTTCGCCGGCGGGATACCCTTCCGCGTGGATGTAGGAAATTTCCTTCAGTTTCAGGGCGCCTTCGAGCGCGATGGGGTAATGGATTCCGCGCCCGAGATACAGAAAATCGGTGTGACGGAAGAATTTGCGCCCGAGCTCTTCGAGTTCGGCGTCACGTTGCAGCACCGTTTCAATTTTGTGCGGAACGCGGGTCAGCTCCTGCATCAGGTTCTGCGCGGCGGCGGGCGTCAATTTTCCGCGCACCTGCGCAAGATAGAGGGCGGTCAACATCAGGGCGGTAAGCTGGCAAGTGAAGGCCTTGGTGGAGGCCACGCCGATTTCCGGCCCGGCATGCGTATAAATCGTGCCATTGGCTTCGCGCGTGAGCATGGAGCCGACCACGTTGCAAATTCCGAGAATCTTCGCGCCCTTTTGCCGCGCTTCGCGCTCGGCCGCGAGAGTGTCCGCCGTCTCACCCGACTGGCTGATGGCAATCGCCAGGCAGTTCTTGCCGATGATGGGATCGCGATAGCGGAATTCGCTGCCGTAATCAACTTCGGCGGGGAGCTGGGCCAGACGCTCGATCATGAATTTTCCGGCCAAGGCGGCGTGCCAGCTGGTGCCGCAGGCGATGAGCTTTATTTCCTGAAAATTCCGAAATTCCTCTTCGCCGAGTTCCACTTGATCGAGGAAAACCTTGCCGGTTTCCTGGGAAATCCTGCCGAGCAGAGTGTCGCGCACGGCGCGCGGCTGCTCGAAGATCTCCTTCTGCATGAAATGCTTGTAGCCGCCCTTTTCCGCCATGATGGGATCCCAGGTTACGTGCTGAACGTCGCGGTGGATCGGGCGGCTTTCGAAGTCCATCAGGCGGACGCCCTGCGGCGTGAGCACCGCAATTTCTCCATCGCCCAGAAAGAAAACGTCGCGCGTGTGCTGAAGGATGGCGGGGATATCGCTGGCAACGAAAAATTCATTCTCGCCGAGCCCCACGACAATCGGAGGACCCATACGGGCGGCCACAATTTTGTTGGGATCGCGCGTGGAGATCACCACGAGCGCATAGGCGCCGCTGATGACCTTGACGGTTTTCAGGACGGCGTCTTCGAGCGGGGCGCCTTTGGAAAATTTCTCGATAAGATGGGCGATGATCTCGGTGTCCGTCTCGGTAAGAAACTTGTGACCTTCTTCGATGAGCTGGTGCTTCAGCTCCAGATAATTCTCAATGATGCCGTTGTGGACGACCACGATGTCGCCGGTGCAATCGCGGTGGGGATGAGCGTTCTCTTCCGTGGGGCGACCGTGCGTGGCCCAGCGCGTGTGCCCGATGCCATACACGCCGTCGAGCGGAGTGACGCGAATCGATTCCTCGAGGTTCCGCAACTTTCCCGAAGCGCGGCGGATTTCTAGCTTGCCGTTTTGCTTTACCACGGCGATGCCGGCGGAGTCATACCCGCGGTATTCGAGGCGCTTCAAGCCGTCGAGCACCAGAGGCACAACGCGTTTAGGCCCGATGTAACCGACAATTCCGCACACGCGAATTAACTCCTGGAAGCCGCCCCGGAATCGAAATTGCGGGCAAGCGTGAATTCATTCAGAGTAGCACACTCGTCTGACGTGGCAACCATTGCAGCGGCCAGTTGTATGAAACGCGTTACCGCCGCGCCCGGCCGGAGCTACTCGACGATTTCAAAGCGGAATTCTTCGATGATGGGATTGGTAAGGACGTCCTTGGCAATTCGCTCGACCTGGGTTTTCGCTTCGTCGCGGGTCATGCCGTCCAGTGCGAGGACGAAGAATTTTCCCTGGCGAACGTCCTGAATCTTGGAGTATCCCAGGGACCCGAGAGCGCGCTGGATGGTCTGCCCCTGGGGATCGAGGACGGTGGACTTCAGCATGACCCACACGTGAGCTTTCATCGCAACGATTATACCAGTCTCGCCGATTTAGCCGCGGCACGAAAATCAACGAGCATCCGGCGCTTTTCCTCCGGCGGCAGAAAGGCCGCCAGGAAGCTCTGCTCGACTAATTGAACGAGCTGCGCGGTGGAAATGCCGAGCGAAGCGGCGAGCGAGTACTCGGTCAGCAAGTCGGTGTTGAATAGGCCGGGGTCGTCGGTGGAAAGCGTGATGGCCAATCCGCGCTTTAGGAATTCGGGCAGGGGATGATCTTTCAGCGAAGCGTCCGGCTTTTCCGTCTGCGTCGCGAGCGCGCCGGTGCGGAGATTGCTGGTCAGGCAATTCTCCAAGACCACGCGACGCGCAGCGAGCGTATCGGCGAAGGCGGGATCGCGCATGACGCCAATGCCGTGCCCGATGCGCTCCGCGCCCAGAATTTCGATGGCTTCCCGCACGGAATCGGGCCCACCGATTTCTCCCGCGTGGCAGACGAGATGAAGGCCTTCGTGCCGGGCATAGTCAAACGCGGGGCGGAAATTTACGGTGGGACCGGCAAGCTCGTCGCCACCCATGCCGAAGGCAACCACTCCGGCAGATTGCAATTTCGAGGCCCAGTGCGCCACCTCATTCGCGGCGTCCGGGCCGAACTGGCGCGTGGCGTCGAAAATCCACGCGGTCTTCAGGCGGCTGAACGGGACGCTTTGAGCGGTTTCGCGGATGGCTTCAAAGTTCGCTTCCACATTTTGCGTGCGGCGAAGCATCACGCCGGCCGAGATTGTTACCTCGGCGTAAACCACGCCCTGCTTCACGAGCTCTTCGGAAAGATTGCGCGTGATGAGAGCGTAATCTTCCGGGCCGCGCAGAAACGAAGAGACCCATTTGAAAGTCTCCAGAAAGCCGCGAAAGTCGGAGTAGTTGTAGCGCGCGGCGACTTCTTCGGAAGTGAGCGTCACGCCGTGGCGCGCAGCGAGTTCGATAGCGGTCGCCGGACGGATGGAGCCTTCCAGATGCACGTGGAGCTCGGCCTTGGGTAGTGAGTCAATCGGCGTGGCGGTTCGAGCTGGTTGGGTCACGATATTCGCTTCATTGAGTCGGAAGTTGCGGACGTCCCGCGTTGATCCACGCAGTCATCCAATACGAGCCCACGTCCGTGGAGGCATCCGAAAGCTGGCGCACCAAAACCGCCCCAGCCTGCGCGTAGAAGCGATCGTAGTATTCGTCAGTGTAGCCGGAAAGCCCCGCGTGCGCGCGACGGTCCGAGAGCAGCACGTTTTCGATCCAGGAATGCGCGGTGAAGCAGCTCTCAAATGCGTGGTCCGTGGGATCGTGAATGAAAACGGCTTCGTCCGGCTTTACGAAGAAAAATAGCTGATAACGGTCCACGAGTCCGGTGCCGAAACGATCGCTTACGCCGGGTTGGCCGGTGAGTTTTCCGTCGGCGTTCACCGTGGTTTTGAAGGGATCGTGGGTTGCGGCCACATAATGCGCCAGAAGCGCGGCCGAAAGCCTCGCTTCGTTCCAATTGTGATCGCGGAAAGCGTCGGTCAGACGCTTGCTGTAGAACCCGACTTGCCAGGGCAACAATCCGTATTGCTCCATCGTGCGGCGGTTAAATTTCGCAATCGCGGTGTTGTATTCGCGCGGAAGCGCGGTGAACGGGAACGGGCCGTAATGGTCGAGCTGAATGAAATCGTTCGTGCGCGGATGCTCGAAAGGATTGATGGTCTTGGGCACGGACTCCTGCAGGTCGGTGACGTGCTGAACGATGAATTGCCGGTTCGCCTGGAAAAACGGCAGGATCTCTTCCGGGAGGGTGTCCACGGCTTTGTTCGCAATCAGGCGATCGGCGTTTTCGCCCCAGCTATAAGACGACGGCGGGCCGAGAAACAGGCAGACAAGCAGCAGGAGTACCGTCAGCACGGCACAGAGCCGGCGGCGCATCAGCGATTATCCTTTTGAGCGCCTTCCGCAGCCGCGCGCAACGCGGCGTTGGAGAGCTGGCTATGCCGGTGCCCGTAGAAATAATAAAAGACCAGACCGATAAGGAGCCAAACAACAAAGCGGATCCAATTCGTAATCGGCAGCCCAGCCATCAGAAGCAAGCAGGTCAAGATCGTAGCCACGGGCGCGAGCGGGCCTCCCGGGGCGCGAAACGCACGCGGACGATCGGGTTCGCGATAGCGAAGAATCAGGACCCCACCTGCAACCAACGCAAATGCAAACAGCGTTCCGATATTGGAAAGGTCCGCGAGCGTCCCGATATCGAGCAATCCCGCGGGAATGCCGACCAGAATTCCAGCGACCCAGGTAGAAAAATCAGGAGTGCGGTAGCTCTTGTGGACGTGGCTGAAGATTCCCGGAAGGAGTCCGTCGCGCGACATGGCGAACCATACGCGCGCCTGCCCGAGCTGGAAAACCAACAGAGAGGAAATCATCCCCAACAATGCGCCAATCAAGACGATGATTTCCACTCCACCGAAATGTAGGCGCTTCATCGTATTCACGACCGGGGCCGCGTCATCGAGCAAAGATTGCCACGGGACCAGACCCGTCAACACAACCACGACCGCAATGTAAAGGATGGTGCAAATCACCAGCGTGGCGATAATGCCTATGGGCAAATCGCGCTGGGGGTTCTTGCATTCTTCGGCGGCAGTGGAAACCGAATCGAAGCCGATGTAGGTGAAGAAAACTATCGAGCCACCGGTCAGGATTCCGGGCCATCCATTGGGAGCGAACGGATGCCAGTTGGCTGGGTGAATGAAGTGCAACCCAAAGCCGATGAACACCAGGATGGCGACGATTTTCAGCAACACCATCACGTTGTTGGCTTCGGCTGACTCGCGGATGCCGCGGACGAGAATCACGGTGAGCAGCATCACGATAATCAAAGCGGGCCAGTTGAAGCCGAAATGCCAGCCGGGATCGTAGAGCTTGTTGCCCTGCAGGTCGGACAAGCCGGCCGGGAGATAAGCCGGAGTAATCCAGCGAAGGCTTGGGTGAATACCGAACCAATCCAGAAAATCGACGACGTGAGCGGAAAAGCCCACGCTGACGGCCATGTTGGAAACGGCATATTCCAGAATCAAATCCCAGCCGATAATCCAGGCGATCAGCTCGCCCATAGTCGCGTAGGTGTAGGTGTACGCGCTGCCCGCGATAGGAATCATGGCGGCGAGTTCGGCGTAGCACAGAGCAGCGAACCCGCAGACGACGGCGACCAGAACAAATGAAAGCGCGATAGCGGGCCCTGCACCCGGCCTTCCGAACGACGCGGAATGGTACAAAAGGTATTCAAGCAGTGGCGCATTCAGAATGGATTTGAACTGAAGTTTCTGGCCGGCGATTGCAGTGCCAATGACGGTGAAAATCCCTGATCCGATCACCGCACCGATGCCAAGCGAAGTGAGGCTGGGCCAACCGAGAGTCTTCCTCAGGCGCTTTTCGGGGTTCTCCGAATCGGAGATGAGTTGGTCAATGTCCTTCTTGCGGAAGAGCTGTGCGCCCAATCGCCACCTTCCCCGTTCAAGAGAAAAAAACTCTACCCTGTGCGGTGCTTCCGCGCAACCATTTGGTTCATGGTCGCGGTCTTTTGTGGAATCATATTCGAGACTCTAAGCCAATTGGAGATTCGCGTACCGCTCCAGCAGCTTTTTCGCGCCGTAATCCTGAAAGCTGACCGTGAGCTTGCGGTCTTCGCCCTCGCCTTCCACCTCGATAATCGTGCCCACTCCGTATTTGGAGTGGCGGACGCGAGTCCCGATCAGCGGATCTTTTGAGGCGCGAGGAGATTTCGATGCTTGCCCGTAAGGCGTGCGGCGGCGTTGGCGATAGGCATAATTCGACGAGTACTCCGGGTCGGGCTCGTAGCGGCGTGTCTCGCCGGGTTGGGAAAGCGAGCCTGCGACTGGCTCGATTAGATCGCCGGGGATCTCCGCGAGAAAACGCGAGGGGAGCGAAGCTCGCAGGCGATCTTCGCCGTAACTCCGGCGGTAAATCGCGCGAGAGAGAACGAGAGATTGTTTTGCGCGCGTCATTCCGACGTAAAAAAGGCGGCGCTCTTCTTCGACGTCCGGAACGTTGGCAAGGGAACGGCTGTGCGGCAGGACGCCTTCTTCGAGGCCGGCGAGGAACACGGCATCGAACTCGAGACCTTTGGCGCTGTGCAAGGTCATCAGCGAGACGGGGATCGTCTCGTCGAAGTCATCGGAGTCGGCTACGAGCGCGGCGTGGTCGAGGACGTCTTCGAGCGTCTGGCCCTGCTCGGTGGCTTCGGCCATTGCATTTGCCAACTCGCGCAAGTTTTCCGCGCGCGAAGTGTGCTCGAGGTTGTCCTGCTGCTCGACCCAGTCGAGGTAGCCGGTGCGATCGAGCACGCGCTCGATCAATTGCGCCGGCGGCAGGTCGGTGCACTCCTCTTGTAGTCCTTCGATTAATTCGCGAAAGGAATTTAAGGCGCCGCTGAATTTCTTTCCGGTGAGAAATTCGCCGGAACGAATTACGTGCCACAGCGATTGGCTCGTCTCCTTTGCCCGGGCTTCCAACATGGAGACGGTTACGGCTCCAATTCCGCGTGGCGGCATGTTGAGGACGCGGAGAAGAGCAATATTATCTTCCGGATGAAAGAGCATGCGAACGTAGGCCAGGGCATTGCGAACTTCGGCGCGCTCGTAAAAGCTGAAGCCGCCCACAACGCGGTAGCGGATGCCGAGCCGGCGCAGAACTTCTTCAAACGAGCGGGACTGCGCGCCTGTGCGATAGAGAACTGCAACACGCGCATTTGGGTCGTTTCGCACAAGTGTTGACAGTTCGCCGCAAATGAATTCCGCTTCGGCGGATGCGTCCTGAGCTTCGAAAAAACGCAGCCGGCTTCCAGCGCCGAGCGTGGCTTGAAGAGTTTTTCCCAAGCGTCCGGAATTGTTTTTGACCACGGCGGCAGCGGCGTCAAGAATCGTTTGCGTGGAGCGATAGTTTTCTTCCAGGCGGATGATGGCGGCGCCGCCGAAATCTTCGGTGAAGCGCTTCAGGTTTCCGGCACGCGCGCCGCGCCAACCGTAGATCGACTGATCCTCGTCGCCTACAACGCAGAGGTTCCGTCGGTCGCCTGCCAGCATGCGCACGATTTCTTCCTGTGCGTGATTCGTGTCCTGAAATTCGTCCACCATCAGATAGCGGAACCGGGCGTTCCATGCCGCGCGCACCGAGGGATGCTCGCGCAACAATTCTACGGCGCGCAACAAGAGATCGTCGAAATCGAGCGCCTTGGCGTCCCGCAGCATGGCGTTGTACGCGCGAAAAATTGCGGCGACGTCTTTGCGTCCTTCATCACGAGCCGCCGCTGCTTGTGCTTCCATCTCGTCGGGCGTGATGCCGTGATTCTTGGCGTGGCTGATCTGGGCGCGCACGCTGGCCGGAGCGTAGTCCTCCGCCGAAAGATCGAGTTGTAGCAAGGCGCGTTTTACCGCGGCTTTCTGATCGTCGTCGTCGTAGATGGCGAAATCGCGGGGAAGGCCGAGACTAGCAGCCTCACGGCGCAAGAGACGCGCGCAGAAGGAATGAAAGGTCGAGACCCAGACGCCGGAACCGTCGTTGCCGCTTGAGCGCAGCAGATCGCTAATGCGCTGCTTCATCACGTCGGCGGCTTTGTTGGTGAAGGTCACGGCGAGGATTGCGTTGCCAGGCACGCCTTTTTCGATCAGGTGTGCTACGCGATAGGTGATGACGCGCGTCTTGCCCGTGCCCGCGCCTGCGAGAACGAGCAAAGGGCCTTCGGTCGAAAGCACGGCTTCGCGCTGGCGTTCGTTCAATTCATTCAGAAGAATCATGGACGGGCGGGAGGCGCTCAAGGAATGAATTCTATCCGACCCGCCGGGAATCGGCAATTTTCGATTCGGAGGCACTCGGCGCGCGTGCGGGCACGCGACAAAACTCTGTTACAATTCTGCGATTTCCGGGGAGCTCTCTCCAAACATGCATCCGCGAAAGCTGCCGGTGTGGCTGCAAAACGTCGTCGCCATGGGCGGCGTGGGCATGTTTATCGTGGCGTTTTTCGATTCTTCCGTGCTCTCTTTTCCGTTTGTCACTGATGCGCTGGTCATCCAACTCTCGCTGGCGAATCCGCTGCGCATGCCGTACTACGCAGCCATGGCTGCTCTCGGGTCGCTCGCTGGCTGCATCTGGCTGTACCTGCTGGCAAAGAAGGGCGGCGAGGCGTTTTTTCACAGGCATGCCAGGGGCAAAGCGGAAAAAGTGAAGGAATGGGTGGATCGAAACGGGTTCTTGAGCGCTTTTATTCCGGCGATTCTCCCGCCACCGGTGCCATTCAAGCCGTTCGTCCTGGCGGAAGGCGTGTTCCAGGTTCCCCTGCGGACTTTTGTTCTCGCGATATTACTGGGACGCGGTCTGCGCTACGGCGCTGAGGGAATCCTGGCGGTGCGCTACGGCGACGCGACGCTCAATTTCCTGGTAAATCACAGTCTCGCTTTCGTTCTGTGCGTTCTGGGCGCTTTGGCGCTTCTTTACATCGTCACGCACCTAACCTTTCATGGGTCTCCGCTTAAGAAATAGCCGGTTTCGAGCTTGGGACATTCTCACGTTGAAAGCGTTCATCGGTGTGGAGATGAAGCGTAGCGGAATTCCTCGCTCCGAATCTGGAGGCTTTTGCTCATTTCTACGACGACGATGATATTGTCCGGGCTCGAATCTCCAGAGGGGAACCGCACGTCGCGCAATTCGAATCTGTAGCCCTCGTCTGACTGAGCGATGCTGGCGAAAGGGAATCGCGCGTAGGCGAGAAATCGCGTGGCTGCTGTGGTGCCCTGTCCGGCATCGAGAGCGGCGGAAGGCTGCGGCTTAAACAGTGTGCGGGTGCGATCGGGATCAAATTCCGAACCCGGCGACAAAGAGACTTCCGTTTCCTCGATGGTGTCTTCGGTGCCGACCACTCCACGCCAACGGAAGGGAGTGGGAGACGCCGGAAACGCTCCGGCGGCAAGTGGCGTTCGGCCATGGTATTCGCGCGAAAGCAGCAAATTGACTGCGCGGCGATGCAAGTCTGCTCGCACGCCGACGTATGCGAGAAGAAATAGCAATGCAGCAATCGCACCTATTTGGCCGCGTGCGCCCTTTTTTCGGTCGCCAATCTCCTCGCTGACAAGCTGCAACAATTCCGGCAGGAGAAGTCCCGCGAGCAAGAGAATCAAAATCCAGGGATCAAGATTGGTCAAGAGGTCCCACGCGCGCCAGCCTCCTCGAAATGGCCACAGCAATTGAACGCCGATCCCGCTGGCTAGGTCGAGCAGGAGGTGGACACCAGCTCCCACGAAGCATACGGCCAAGGCGGGGGCAAATCGCAACGCGGCTCGCGCGTCGTTGGCGGGCTCGGCCGCACTTTTTCGACTGCGACTTCGGTCCAGAACGCAGAATGCTGCCGCGATTACGCAGGCCATGAGCGCCGAACCCGGTACGCAATGCAGAAGAGTTCGATGAAATCGCAGAAACGCCGCGGGGCCGCCGAGATAGCTCGCGTAATCCAGATCGGCGGCGACGCCCGAGGCCACGAGCATGGCCATTCCGAATCGCGGCAGCCATTTCTGGCCGGCGCGGGCAAGAACGAGCGACATTAATGCATGCGTGATGGGTTCCACGCTCGGGTCCTCAGGGCAAAACTAAGTATGCAGTTCGGTCGGCGTCACGATGAACAATGCGTCGGGAACAATCCGGAACGTTAACGGCAGCGACCCAATCGGCTCACCGTCCACCTGAGCGTAAACGGCGCCAGTTCCAACGGGCTCGCAGATCAACTCGGTTGCCTTCCATGCGTCAATGCCTCGCATCCCTCGTAGCTTGCCCATCCACAGCGCGGGAAGGCACGCGAGATACTGGAGACGGCTGGAACCTGAGTTGGTCACGAGTTCGAAGGAATCCTCAAACAGGCTCGCCCCGGTAGTGATTTTGAATGGGCCGCCGTAGTGGGCAGTTCTTCCGACGACTATGATGGAAGCGCGCCGAGATTGCCCGTCCGAGCGAACATGCATTTCCGGAAAACCGTAGCTGACGAGCTGGCGAAATCCTTCGGCCCAATAGGCGGCAACGCCCGCGCGCTTCTTTAGACCTTCATCCACGGCGTTGACGATTGCGCCGTCAGGACCAGCGCCACCCACGCAGAGAAAATAACGGCCCTCGCGCGGGACATCGGCGGAATGTTTTCCGTTCGTTGGAATCGCGATGCCAAGAGCGATGCGTCGCACCACGCCGTCTGAAATCAGACGCGCTGCGTGGGGAATATCCCACGGGATGCGAAGCTCTTTGGCGAGGATGTTTGCGGTTCCTGCGGGAAGAAGCGCTAGCGGAACCTGGCTGCCTGCGAGACCGTTGATGATTTCGTTGACTGTGCCATCGCCGCCGCAGGCAATCACCATACCGCGGCGGTGTTCCACGGCGAGGCGGGCAATTTCTTTCGCATTCCCGCGCCCGGTGGTGGGCGCCAATTCAGCCTTGATACCCGCTTCTTTCAGAATCCGGACACCTTGCTCAATTTCTGCGAAGCGACGATGACGGCGGCGCCCACTCGTGGGGTTGTAGATGAGCAGCGCGTCGGTGATGCCGTGAGCCATCGAAATCGTGCACTCCTGTAAGGACAAGCGCGCATTGTATAATATCCGCCGGTTTGAGCGGATTGCATCCACGCGGGGTTTCCATGTCGAAAAGTCGTGACGCTGCGAAGGAAGTGGAGCGGCTGCGAGAAGAAATTCGCCATCATGAATATCTTTATTACGTCGAAGACGATCCAGAGATTTCCGACGCCGCTTACGATCGCTTGATGAACCAGCTCAAGGCGCTTGAGGACGAGAACCCCAAGCTGCGCAGGCCGGACTCGCCCACGCAGCGTGTAGGCGGCGCGCCGCGCGAAGGTTTTCAGACAGTTCGCCACAAAATCCCGATGGGAAGCCTGGACAATGCATTTTCCATGGAAGAGTTGGAGAGTTTTGATCGCCGCGTGCGGGAGCTCACGGGCCGCGAGAAAATTGAATACGTCACCGAGCATAAGTTTGACGGGCTGAGCATGTCCCTGCTGTACGAGAAGGGATCGCTCGTGAGCGGAGTTACGCGGGGCGACGGCACAACGGGCGAGGATGTGACCCCAAATGTCAGGACGATTCGCTCCATTCCTCTGTCGCTTGATGCCGCGCTGCTCAAAAAGGCGGGCCTCTCGGGAACTTTCGAGGTGCGCGGCGAGGGCATCATGACGCGCAAAGCCTTCGAGCAATTGAACGAGACGCAGGACGAGCAGGGCGGCAAGCGCTATGCCAACCCACGCAATGCCGCGGCCGGCGCCGTGCGCGTTCTCGATCCGAGTATCACGGCTTCGCGGCGGCTAGACTTTTTCGCTTACTACCTGCTGGTGGACGGCCGCCCGGCCAAGAAGCGTCACTCGGAAGCCCTGGAGACGCTTTCCCTCTTGCGCTTCAAAGTGAGCGAGGATTGGGAGCTTTGCCCATCGATCGAAGAAGTGGAGAGATACATAAATAAATGGGAATCGAAACGCGAGAAGCTGCCGTTCGAGATTGACGGAATTGTGGCCAAAGTGAACGAAATTGCGTTGCAAAACGAAGTGGGATTTACGGCTAGGTCGCCGCGCTGGGCCATTGCGTACAAATATCCCGCACATCAGGAAACGACAGTGGTGAAGGAGATTCAGGTCAGCGTGGGGCGGACGGGCGTGCTTACGCCGTTCGCGGTTTTCGAGCCGGTACAAATCGGCGGCGTCACAGTGGTGAAGTCCACGCTGCACAATATGGATGAAGTCGAAAGGCTGGGCATCCATGCAGGTGATACGGTGCTCGTGGAGCGCGCCGGTGAAGTGATTCCGCACGTGCTGAAAGTCGTGAAGCACGGAAAAGAGGAAAAGCCTTTCAAGATGCCGGAGAAGTGCCCGGTTTGTGGGATGCGAGTTCACCGAGCGGAAGGAGAAGTGGCCTACCGCTGCGTGAATGTTTCGTGTCCCGCGCGCAGAAGGGAATCATTCCTCCATTTTGCCGGGCGCCATGCGATGAACATCGACGGCCTGGGCGAAAAAATCGTGGACCAGCTGATTGAAAAGAATTTGGTGAAGGATTTTGCGGATCTTTACAAGCTGGATCTCGAGCGGCTCGCCGCGCTCGATCGCATGGCGGAAAAGTCCGCGCAGAATTTGGTGGACGAAATCGCGGCAAGCAAGAAAAACAGCCTTGCGCGGCTGGTGTACGCGATTGGCATGCCCTTTGTCGGCGAACGCACAGCACAATTGCTCGCGGAGCATTTCGGGTCGATGGAAAAACTGGCTGCGGCGAGCGCGGAAGAATTGATGGAAGTCGGCGAAGTGGGACCGAAAGTTGCGGAGGGAGTAAGGGAGTTTTTTTCCGAAGCGGCCAATCGCAAGCTCATCGAACGCTTGCGAGCCGCGGGCGTGAACATGAAGGATGAGCGCGCGGCTCCGCTTAGCAAGAAATTTGCCGGTAAGACGTTCGTCTTTACCGGAACTCTGGTAAAACGCACGCGGGAGGAGGCCGAAGCGCTGGTTGCTTCTCATGGAGGCAAGGCCGGCGGGTCGGTCAGCAAGAAAACCAGCTACGTGGTGGTCGGGTCTGATGCTGGCTCAAAGCTCGATAAAGCGAAGTCCCTCGGCGTCCCCATTCTGGACGAAGGACAATTTGAAAAGCTTATTTCTGCGAGATGAACGCGCCTTGGATTATAATTTGGTTGGCGGGTGAGCCGGGTGATCGCTGGTTCGTTCTGCGAAAGCGGGACGGACGGGAGGAAAGTCCGGACTCCAGCTGTAGCGAACTCGCAAGAGCCGGCTACGGTAGGGCAACGCGCCTGGTAACGCCAGGGGGCAGCATTTTGAGGCAGGTGAAAGCCGGCCTCGGGATTGCGGCTACGGAAAGTGCCACAGAAAATAAAACCGCCGGTGAGCTTGCACCTCTGCGGCAGGTTCTTGGCAAAACCAAGGACACGCCTCTTTCGGTCGAGCGCATTTGGCAAGGGTGAAAAGGTGGGGTAAGAGCCCACCGCCCGGGTGGCAACATCCGGGGCACGGAAAACCCCGCGTGGAGCAAGGCCAAATAGGAGGGGAGGGCTGGCCCAGCCCGTATGCGGTTCACTCGAAGGAGTGACTGCTGCGACCCTCGGGTAGGCTGCTGGAGTCCCGGAGCGATCCGGGACCTAGAGGAATGATCATCGCGCCGCGTTGGCCGATCAAGCCCTGATGCAAATCAGGGTACGATGGGTGGCGCGGCAGACAGAATCCGGCTTACAGGCTCGCCCGCCCATTTTCTATAAGTTACGGATGTTTTTGAATTGTCTAACCGTACTGTCTAACCGGAATTACGCGCTCGCCGGGAAAGCTACAACTTTCTTATCGCGGGCTTTCGACAACTTCGCTCGCTCCTCGATTCCTATTCCATTATCCATTTTGCTCTGTGCGGCGTCTCGAGCGGCCGGTATAAAGCTGGCGTAGTGCTTCTCGACGGTATCCACGGTGTCCGCCAACATTTTAGCCACGTCATAAATACTGGCGCCGCGGGCGAGCATGTCACAAGCAAAGGTGTCGCGAAAACAGTGCGGCGTGACCCGATTGACCTTGGCGCGTTCGCCCAACGCTTTCATGCGTTCGTAAAGGCGCTTGCGGTTGGAAAACGGCGCTTTAGTATCAGGGTTGTAGAGAACGAAATCGGCGGGTGTTTGCTTCTCCTTAATTTCTTCCAAGGCATTCCGAAGCTCTGTTGAAAGCGGAACAATAGCTGTTTTGCTGCGCTTCTGGGTCAAGACTTCAATCTCTCCGTTCTGCCCTCGATCAAGATGCACGTTACGCCATTGCAGACTAACCGCGTCCGAGCCCCTGAGCCCAGTCCAGCGGAGCAGCAGAAACGTGAATAAATCTTGGCCGGCATGTTCCCTGAGACTTTGAATCTCATCAGCAGTAAACGGACGAGCACCGTTTTTGGGGTTCTTGCCGGGCTTAGATTCGTTCCGAAGATCAATGGGCTTACGATCCATCAACTTCTTGGCAACACCAAAAGCAAACATCCGATGCAAGACTGCTATGTCCAGGGCGATGCTCGAACCTCCACGGCTCTGTTTCAACTTGTCGATTGCTCTCGCGCGATCGACTTTGAACATTTCAATCATGGGAATCGTTACGGCATCGAGAAGGGTATTTTTGTCGTCCAGAAAAGCGGTGAAATGGCGAATGGTCTGACGATAACGCTCACGGGTACTTTCTGACATCACGCCTTCTTCAGAAGTTGCGCCACGCTGCTTATTGGCGATTAGCCTTTTCATTTCCAATTCGAAGACATCGCACAAATCGGCCCAGGTTGGTTTCTCGCCAGCCTTAGCTTGCGCGGGCCTAACATATCCGGCCGCTTTAGCAAAGAATTCGAACGTCGTCACTGGCAGGGATTCCTCTAATTCGGTCCACATAGACGAAGTCGGGCCGACTGCACAGGCAGTCTTGATCTTCTCGATCCGACGAATGGCGATCTTTTCCTCTTCCGTGCCAAGTGCTAACCGAACGCGCTTGCCGTCAAGACTTCCCACGGCTGAGTATGTCTCTGCCCCCGTGAACTTCGCAGCACCGGCTCTTGTGCATCGCACCTTGACGGCAGTGTGACGGATCTTGACTAGCACGTTATTTTTTCTCCTTCAAAAAGAGATTGATCGCGCGTCGGATCAATTCCGCTACAGGCGCCCCGGTCTTCTCGGATATGGCCTCGAGCTTCGCTTTCTGCTCGGGCTCCAAATAGACGTTCATACGGTCCTTTGTCATGGTGCCAATATACACCACATAGCACCCTTGTCAACACGATTCAAGCAGCCAAGACCTGAATTCGAGATTTCTCGATCTTCTCAACGACGGCAGCCGGGATGAGCTTCTTGCCTTTCGTCTTGCCCTCACGGGCTAGGTTGAGAACCTTGAATTCAGATTCGTTTAGGACGGCGTAGACCGTCGCGCGGCTGCAACGCCAGCGGTCCCGCAGGTCTTGAATTGAATAATAGCGTTTAGTAAGGGAACCGCGTTGACGTTCGATTGCGGTGATTATTGCAGAAGGAGGGAAGCCGAAAAGTTCAGCGAACTCACTAACGGTAAGACTATCTTGTGGTGTTAACGGCGCCTTCAGCGAACGCATAAACCAATCCTTTTTTTAGGAATGGCTTATCTACGCCTGAGCTTCCTGCGGCTTTGTTCGGGCTAACCGCAGATCCCGTCTAAGCAGCCACCGTACTACTACTGACACTCACGTTTTCCCCAGCGCCCTACTGCGGTGGCGACGCTACTTTTGAGTACCAGCCACAAGACCCCTTTAGGGATCAAGACTGTTAACAATTATACTCTCGAATCGCGGCCACGTCACTTCGCCGAATGCCTAGACTTGAAGTCGTTCATCATGACCGGCCTGATTTGTTAGTCCAGGAGAAGTGAGAGTTTTTATACCACAGCCATGGGCCGTGAAGTTGGATTTACTCCCCAGGGGCCACAGGCCGCGGGGGCAGGCGGCTTGTAGCCGAGTGCAGAGTGCGGCCGCTTCGTGTTGTATTCCACGCGCCAGTTCTCGATCACGATCTGTGCCTCCTTCAGTGAGTAAAAAATCTCTCCGTTCAAGCATTCATCCCGCAGCTTCCCGTTGAAGCTTTCGCAGTAGCCGTTCTCCCAAGGACTTCCCGGCTCGATGTACAGCGTCCCTGTGCCTAGCTTTGCCAGCCACTGTCTCAACTCCTTCGCCACGAACTCCGGGCCGTTGTCCGAACGAATGTTTTCCGGGATTCCCCGGAGCAGCATCACATCTGCTAGAGCTTCAATCACTTCATACCTCCCGAGCCTTCTTGCTACACGGATGGCCAGACTCTCTCGCGTGTATTCATCGATCAGCGTCAGCATCCGCAGCGTTCTTCCGTCATGCGTCATCGCGCTCACGAAGTCGTAGCTCCAAACGTGATTGGCACGCTCCGGCCGCAGTCGCACGCACGACCCGTCGTTCAGCCACAACCGCCTACGGGGCCGCTGTTTCTGCGGTACTTTCAGCCCCTCACGACGCCAGATGCGCTGTACCCGATCTTTGCCCACGTGCCAACCATCACGTTGTAACAGCGCCGTAATCCGACGGTATCCGTAGCGACCGTATTCACTGGCCAGTGCAACGATCGCTTCCGTCAGCGCCTCTTCGTCGATCTTCTGGATCGCGGCATAGCGTTGTGTCCTGCGCCACTGCCCCAGCAGCCGGCAGGCATGGCGCTCACTGACTTCGTACTTTTCGCGCGCACGCTCCACCGCACAACGCCGCCGCTCAGGGCTCACAAGTTTCCCGAGGCCACATCCTTCAGGATCTGCTTCTCCAGAGATAGCTCCGCCACCAAACGCTTCAGCTTCGCGTTCTCTCGCTCCAGCTCCTTCATCCGTTTCGCTTGATCCAGCTTCAGGCCGCCGTATTCCTTCCGCCAGCGGTAGTAGGTCTGTATGGTGATTTCTGCTTCCTTGCAGGCTTGCGGGGTGGGCTTTCCGTTCGCAATTCCTACTTCAATCTGACGCAGCAACGTCACGATCTGCTCTGCTTTGTATCTCTTGTTTGGCATGTCCAGCTCTCCTTAGAGTGATTTTCTCTCACTCCCGCTGGACTAATTCAAGCCGGTCACGTCAGGCGAAAACTGGGATGCTTTTGAAGAATGCTTAACAGACCTTGAGTGGATCGCGTCGCCAGCCTACCTGCTTCTTCTTTCAGACGCAACGGAGATTCTGAGCGACGAACCACCTGAAGAGTTTTTAACTTTTGTGAGCATTCTCCTCGCAGCTTGTAGGAGGTGGGCCGGGCCGAAAGCACCAAAGCCTTTCCATGTTATCTTTCATACTAGCGAAGCCGATTTGGAAATCTTGCGAAGACGAGCCCAGCCGGCACTCGGCGACGTGCCTGCGTATCGACTCGACGTCCCGGTTTGAAGATTGCAGTTTGACGTTGGGTCCTGAATCTTCATCTTGAACATCCCCTCGTCTCTCGACGGTAGGGGTGGTGCGTCTAAACGAGTCGGGGAAGGTAAGAGTGGCGGTTGACCCGCCCGAGTTTTTGTACCACGACGAATGAGAGAGTTTACATCACAGCTAGGGCCTGTGAACTTGAGTTTGGTGGCATGGGAGGAATACAGGCCGCCGGTGCTGGCGGCCTGTAGCCCAGCGACGAGTGCGGCCGCCTGGTGTTGTATTCCACCCGCCACTTCTCGATCACGATCTGTGCCTCTGTCAGTGAGTAAAAAATCTCTCCGTTCAAGCATTCATCCCGCAGCTTCCCGTTGAAGCTCTCGCAGTAACCGTTCTCCCAAGGACTGCCCGGCTCGATGTAGAGTGTTCCCGTTCCCAGATTTCTCAACCACTTCCGAAGTTCCGCGGCCACGAACTCCGGACCGTTGTCAGATCGAATATTCTCTGGAACTCCGCGCCAGAGCATCACATCGGCCAACGCCTCGATGACCTCATAACTCCCAAGTCTTCGAGCTACTCGAATCGCCAGGCACTCCCGCGTGTATTCATCGATCATCGTTAGCATGCGGATCATTCTCCCGTCATGAGTCATCGCACTCACGAAATCGTAGCTCCACACGTGATTCGCCCGCTCGGGCCTCAGCCTCACGCATGAGCCGTCATTTAACCAGAGCCTTCTCCGGGGCCTTTGTTTCTTAGGGATCTTCAGCCCTTCGCGACGCCAGATGCGCTGCACTCGATCTTTCCCCACCTGCCAGCCTGCGGTCCGCAACAGCGCCGTGATCCTCCGGTAGCCGTAACGGCCATACTCACTGGCCAGGGTAATAATCGCTCGCGTCAGCGCATCTTCGTCCGTCCTCTGGATCGGCAGGTAGCGCTGCGTTCCACGCCACTGATTCACCAGCCGGCAAGCATGTCGCTCGGAGAGTTCATGTTTCTCCCGCGCATGTTCCACCGCACAACGACGTCGCTCAGGGCTTAGAAGTTTCCCTCCGCAATATCCTTGAGAACTTGCTTCTCCAGCGACAGCTCCGCCACGACTCGCTTGAGCTTTGCGTTCTCTTTTTCCAGTTCCTTCAGTCGTTTTGCTTGATCCAGCTTCAGGCCGCCGTATTCCTTTCGCCAGCGGTAGAACGTCTGTACCGTGATTTCAGCTTCCTTGCAGGCTTGCGGGGTGAGCTTTCCGTTCGCAATTCCCACTTCGATCTGACGCAGTATCGTCACGATCTGTTCTGCTTTGTACCTCTTGATTGGCATATCCAGCCGTCCTCCTCGTGAATTCTCTCTCACGTCGGCTGGTACAAAAAGCCCCGGTCAGGTCATGTATGCACCCATAGCTAGTTTCGATCCTACTGTTCGGTACCGTCTGCGTGTAGTAAATGTGAGTGCGCACAATAAGTTGTTAGAAGTCATCCAGTTCTCTTGGGATCGCGGGTAAAGTCGATGACATTTCATTTCAGGTTGTCTACCAATTGTCTAACCGTTGTCTCACCGTAAAACCTAACATCGGCGACAAAATTCCTGTCTGTCGAAGTTAGCCGATTGAGATTTTTCAATAACTTACGTATCCTCAACGCGGGTAAACGGTATCCGGCTTACAGGCTCATCCGCCATTTTCTATGAGTTGCAAAACCAGTCATCGGAACTCTCTGCTAGCTACCGCAATCTGCAATCTGCGATCCTCACATCCTTGAGGTGACATCGAATGTGCCGGAACATTAAAATTCTTTTCAATTTCGACCCGCCCGTCACGGCAGAAGAGATTCGAAACGCCTCTCTTCAGTTCGTTAGGAAAATCAGCGGCTTTAACAAACCCTCGAAAGCAAACGAGGGTGCGTTCGGCGCGGCCGTCGATGAAATCGCCGAAGCCTCCACTCGACTTCTCCGTTCGCTCGAAACCAATTCGTCGCCCAAGAACCGTGAGGTCGAAGCCGCAAAAGCGAAAGCTCGGTACGCAGAACGAGCCCGCGCTTAACGCGCGTCCAGGGGTTGGTGCGCTGGGAAGTTGCATAGATCCCCTGAAGATTCCGCTGTGTCCCCCATCTCTCGCAACGATTTCAGGATTTGTCCGTCCGGGCGGCCGTGCCGTTCAAGGGTGTCGAAGAGCGCTTGTTTGTTCACCTTGACATTTTCCATTTGCACGGTTATACGAGCGCGAGAGTGCATTGTAGTTCGGGCATCGCGGAGTACGGGAGCCCTTCATGAACTGGACTCAGGTGTACGATCCACTCGGCCACTGGTGGCTCTCTACGCTGGTTGCGGCGCTCCCGATCATCGTGCTCTTCACGCTGCTGGCTGGCCTGCGTGTAAAGCCGCACTGGTGCGCGATTTCGGGGGCTTGCACTGCGGTGCTCGTGGGGATTCTGGTATTCCACATGCCGCTGATTCTCGCCGCGTCGGCCTTCGGCTACGGCGTGGCCTACGGCATCTTGAAAATCGCGTGGATCGTCCTGGCAGCCGTATATCTGTACGACATCTCCGTCGAAACTGGCCAGTTTGAAATTATGAAGGAATCGATTGCCGGGATTACGCCCGACCGACGGCTACAGGTGCTGCTCGTTGCGTTTTGCTTTGGCGCGTTCATTGAAGGTGCTGCAGGCTTCGGAGCGCCGGTTGCGATTGCCGGTGCATTCATGATTGGCCTCGGTTTCCGCCCGTTTCATGCTGCCGCGCTCAATCTGATCGCGAACACCGCTCCGGTCGCATGGGGCGCGATCGGGACGCCGGTACACGCGCTGGCCGCGGTCTCCGGTCTCCCTGAATCCGATCTTAGTGCCATGATCGGCCGCATCTTGCCGTTTACCGCCGTCATTGTCCCCTTGTGGCTGGTTCGAACGATGGTGAATTGGGAAGAAACATTCGAAGTTCTGCCCGCGATTATCGTCGTGGGCGTTTCGTTCGCGGTGACGCAGTACATCTGGTCGAATCACGTGGACAGCAACCTCGTGGATATCGCTGCGGCCGTCGTCTCCATCATCGTGACGATTGTGTTCCTGCGTTTCTGGAAGCCGAAAAGAATCTGGCGCTTCGATTACGACAAGACCGAGGGCGCTTCCGCTTCTGCCGCCGCGCCACTTTCCGCTGAGGTCGCCGACGACATGGGTGGCAAATGGCCAGCGAAGGAATATGACGGATATGTCGCGCCGAAGAAGTATCCCGCCGGCGTCGTGCTGAAAGCCTGGATGCCTTTCGCGATTTTGTCGCTTTTTGTTCTGCTCTGGGGTTTGCCGAGCGTCAAACTTGCCATCAACCAGGCGACCACTCCTGCGTTTCACGTGGTGCAGGCCGATGGCAAAGTTCGGCCGGGGCCGCCCGGATGGAATTGGCCGTATCTGCACAACGCGATTTCGCGTTCGACCCCGCTGGTCGCGAAACCAACGCCCGAAGGCGCGCGCTACGATTTCAACTGGCTTTCTGCGACAGGCAGCGGCTGCTTTCTCGCCGCGCTCGTTTCTGGATTGCTTCTGGGCATGAGCCCGATGGCGCTGATGAAAACATTCTGGCGCACGCTGGTGCGCATGCGACTCGCGATGATAGCCATCTCGTTCATGCTGGGCTTGGGATTCGTCACGCGATATTCGGGGCTGGATGCCGTGCTCGGCCTGGCCTTCACGCGAACCGGCTGGCTCTATCCCTTCTTCGGTACATTTCTCGGATGGCTTGGTGTCGCGCTCACTGGCAGCGACACATCTTCCAATGCGCTCTTCGGCAGCCTGCAGAAAATCACTTCGCAGCAGCTTGGCATCGATCCCATTCTGATGTGCGCTGCAAACAGCGCGGGCGGCGTGATGGGGAAGATGGTTGACGCGCAATCAATCACCATCGCCACCGCCGCCACCGAGCAGGTAGGCAACGAAGGAGTGATTTTCCGCTTCGTTTTCTGGCACTCGATCGCACTAGGCGCCATCGTCGGCGTCATCGTGATGCTTTACGCTTACGTCTTCCCGCACCTCGTCCCGCACGGCTTGACTTTCGTCAAGTGACTAGGGACTCCGGGTGAAGAACGCCATTCACGAGCGCGCCTTTTGCGCCGACAGTATTGTGCTTAGCTTTGCTCGTCGGCCGAGGGACCGTAAATCGACGGCACCGGCACGTTGTTCAAGCGTAAGTAGACACCCAGCTGCGCGCGATGGTGAATCGTGTGATTCATAATCATTGAGCGCAGAACCGCCGCCTTCGGCAAATTGAAAATCACGTGATCGCCGGCGGACATCTTCCACACCTTGTGCATGGTTTCGTCCGACGCGCTCGCAATCGCCGAGCGTGCCGCGGCCACGTTTTTGTCGAACGCTTCCAGAAGCTGCTTTCGTGAAGTCATCTTGGTTGGCTGGTAGTTTTTTCCTTCCTTCTCGAGGTCGAAGGATTCGGTTTGTATGGTGACAATTGCGTAACCGGGGACGTCGGCCAGATGCCCAGCGAGTTGGCCCATGCTCATGGATTTATCGTGCGGTTTCCAATCGGGCTTGCCTTCGGGAACGCGCTCGAGCGTCTTGCGGGTGAGCGCCATTTCGTGATCGAACTCAGGCAGGAATGCGTCGCGAATTGCCATAATTTCCTCCAGTGGATTCTGTTTTGCCCCGGCCGACATCTTACTCCAACAGTGTGAATGGGTGAAGACCAGAGCCGAAAGGAGTCGGCCGTCCGAGGAACCAGTCCGCAGGCTTCCGCATCAAAGGAAAGGTGAGAGCCTCTAGCCCGACAACATGTGTTTTTGGGATGCTGGCGTTGGGCATTGTTGCGTTCCTGTTTCCTGAAGTAGCGCAGGCGACAGGCACGGCGATTCCGCACGGCACTCTTGAGCTGATCGCTGAGAATCAATCGATCGCGCCGGGTCATAAGTTCTATGTCGGGCTGCATTTCCAGCTTGAGAAGGGCTGGCACGTCTATTGGATCAATCCGGGCGATTCGGGCGAGCCGCCTCGCGTAAAGTGGCAACTGCCCGCAGGGCTTACCGCCGAGGCAATGGAGTGGCCTACGCCGCGGCGTCTGGGGACTTCGAGCATTGTGGATTTTGGCTACGAGGACGAAGTTATGCTGATCGTGCCAATGAATGCGAATGCCAGGTTGAGTAGGCAGCAAACGGCGCAAATCGGCGCGGAGGTAAAAGTGCTGGTCTGCCGCGAAATGTGCATCCCGGGCAAGGCTCAGATATCGCTCACGCTCCCTATCAAAACGCAGACGCCTTTGCCCGACCCTCAAACCAAAGATTTGTTCGCGGCCGCACGCAAGTCATTGCCGCAGCGCGCGCCGGAGCACTGGAGATTCAGCGCATTCGAAGCGAAAGATTCCTTCACGCTCAGTGCGAATGTTGGTCGCCAAACCACGCAGGCGATTTTCTTCCCGCTCAACGAGTCGCAGATCGATGATCCGGCACCACAAAAGCTCGAACCTACCGACGCTGGTTTCCGTCTTACGTTACGGAAGTCCAATCAACTGCTCAAGCCGATCGATCGGCTGCAGGGTGTCCTGGTGCTTTCCGCCGATCGCTCTTACTCGATTGATGTGCCGGTCACCAAAGGCGGCGAGGCTAGAAATGACGACGGCATGGGGATCTTCTTGGCACAATCTTTGAAGGAGGAACTGCAACAATGAAGCGCTCAATTCGATTCGTGATGTTCGTTGCTCTGCTGCTGTGCGCAGCGCCGCTACTGTTTTCGGCGGCGAAGGTAGGCGAGGCGGCGCCGGGGTTCACCGGCACAGCCAGCAATGGCAAGACCATTCGCCTCTCGGACTATCGCGGGAAGTATGTGGTACTCGAGTGGCACAATAACGGCTGCCCCTACGTGGGAAAGCACTACAACAGCGGCAACATGCAGAGGCTGCAAAAGGAGTGGACCGCTAAAGGCGTGGTGTGGTTCACCATTCTTTCCTCCGCGCCGGGCAAACAGGGTTACGCCACCGCGGGTGAAGAGAACAGCTACCTCTCGAAGATGCAGGCTGCGCCGACCGCGGCGCTCCTCGACCCTACCGGCGAGATCGGCCATCTATACGACGCGAAGACTTCTCCGCAGATGATCGTGATCGATCCGCGAGGCATCGTGATTTACGACGGGGCCATTGACGATAGACCGACGACCGACCTGCAGGATGTTACCGGGGCGACGAATTACGTGAGCCTCGCGCTCGAACAGGCCATGGCCGGCAAGCAAGTATCGACAGCCGCGACGCGTCCTTACGGATGTTCAGTTAAGTATGGAGATTCGGCGCACTAGGGGGACGAGTTGACGGAAATCACGACTGGCTGCGCGCTTGGCGGCGCGCAGCCGGTCCAGACTAAATCCTGCAAATTATCCGCCGGCGGCGGCTGCTTGCGCTTTCGCTTCGGACTTCACGAAAGCCTTACTCGCCAGCTCGACCACCTGTTTTAAATGCCACCACTCCCGCTCGTTCATCGGCCTTCCATCGTTGCTCGAAAAATAGATGGACGCGTAGCCGTCATCCGACAACGGTGTGCGAATCACGAGAAAACTCTTCTGCTCAGCGATTTGATTTTCAGACACAGCCAGCCTCCCAAGACCCGCTCAATTTAAATTGAAACCTGCTTGCCCTTACGCCGTTGCCGCTTTGGCCTTCTCCGCCTCGATTGTGTAAACCATGATCGCCTTCTTTCCGCCCTTCGAGGCCGTGGCGCAGATCGAATTCAGATTAACGCCTTTGCCTGCGAGCTTCTCCAGGTATTGCGCGAGCGCTCCGGGCTTGTTCTGCAACTCGTGTTCTTCCGCGATGATTTCCCGGTACACGAGCCCGGAGTCATCCAGCGCCTTCCTCGCACGTTTCGGATCCGCGACGACAAGTTCAACGGTGCCACCCGTTTCTTGAGCCGTCCCCAACAACGAGAGAATATTCACCTTGGCGTTCCCGAGCATTTTTGCGATCTCTGCGACCGCTCCCGGTCGATTCTCAACAGTGATTGTGAACTGCTTCGTCTTAGCCATTGCGGCACCTCCTGTCGCTGGCGGGAATTATACTCCTCGCCCGTAAATGTTGCCCGCCATAACGTTACGGGGACGGTCGATTCGGGATTTCGCGGGGGGTGCGTAGCCCTGACGAGCTCGGAAAGATACCTCAATGCCAGGTCCGCTGCCGCGCTCGTAATGGTGCGCCTATTACCTTGGCTACTAACGGTTTAATGCTTGACACGCAAATGGTTCGTGAAATACCCTCTGTGCCTCCCCGCCATAGTTCGTCCGGAGTATGTCTAGTTTAGAACGCCGCGATTTGGTCAGACTGATCCAAATAGATGAAGGAGACTCCCATGCACGCGTCATTTGTTCCCAAGCCCAACGTCTCGTCGCGCGAAAACATTTCCAACCGGATCGTGTTCGTCACCTTGATCGCGCTGTTCCTGTGCCCGCTTTCGGCCTTCGCGCAGTGTGCCACAAGCTGGCAGGGCGGCGGGGCCGGAGTCTGGAGCGCGGCTACCAACTGGAGTGCCGGTGTGCCCAGCAACAACAACACTTGCATCAGCACGGCGAGTTCCGCAGTTACACTCGATATTAACGGCACTACCGCTAACCTCACTCTGAGTCTCGCCACTGATACGCTGAATATCGGCAATGGTTTGGACTTGACCGTGAGCGGCGCAACAATCAGCAACGCCGGCAAAATCAATATGAATTCATCGGGCGGCGCAACCGAGTTGGTGATCACCGGGAGCACGACTCTGAGTGGCGGCGGAACGCTGACCATGTCGAATAACGCCAAAAACATGATTCTCGGCGGCGGTACTTTCACCAACCAGGAAACCATTCAAGGCGCGGGCGTCATTGGCAATAACAATCTGACGTTGGTGAACTCCGGCACTATCGACGTCAACGTGGTCGGCACCTTGCAAATTAATCCCAATGGCGGGACCACTAATACCGGCACACTTGAAGCTTCCCACGATGGAACCCTCGTGCTCACCGGCGCATTTGTAAATACCGGAGGCACGATTTGGGCGAACACCGTGGGCGCGACGGTGGAGCTGAACGGCGTCACAATCACCGGTGGCACGTTGAAGGGCAGTGGGATTATCGAGAGCATCGCGAATTCGACGCTGATCGGCGTGGACAACACGTCGAGTTACATGATCACACAGACCGGGGCAACGACTATTTCCGGGACGATCACGAACACCGGCACGATCACGCTCGCCTCTGCTGGCTCCAACACTTTTCTCTACGTCAGCGGCAACACGACCCTCAAGGGCAACGGGAAAGTAGTCCTCGGTAAAGGTGGACCCAATATCATCGAGGGCGCCTCAACCGGACAGGAAATCCTAACGAACAGCAGCACGATCGAAGGCACGGGGAATATCGGCGACGGCTTCATGGGCCTGGTGAATACTGGCTCGATCATCGCCGACGACAGCACTCCGCTCATCATCCAGGCCAGCACTGCCGGGTTCACCAATAACAGCGGCAGCCTGGAGGGCAAGGTCATCGTCGATGCGAACGATACCCTGACCATCATGGGCACCTTCACAAATTTCAGTGGAACTACCCTCACGGGCGGCACCTACGAAGTGACTGGAACTCTTGGTTTTGACGGCGCGAACATTGTGACAAATGCGGCGAACATCACGCTCACTGGTAAGAATTCGCAGATTATAGACAACCAGGGCGGGGCTTCTGCCTTGGCCAACTTTGCCACAAACGCGCTCAGAGGTACCTTCACGCTCGCTGGCGACCGGAATTTCACCACTCTGGGTGGCTTTACCAACCAGGGAACGATTTCGATTTCCGCGGGAAGTACGTTCGCAGTGGGCGGAGGCGGCAACTACAAACAGATGGAAGGAATGACGATTGTGAACGGCACACTGAGCGTTCCCACCATGGGGATCGTCGATGTTATCGGCGGACCTATGCTCGGCATTGGCACGGTTGCGGGTAATGTCACTTTGGCGGGCACCGGGACTATGAGTCCGGGCGCAGCGGGGAAAAAGGCGGGAAAGCTCACGATCAACGGCACCTATACGCAGACAAAAGGCACCGTCGCTATCGACCTCGGAGGGACAACTGCGGGTACTCAGTACGACGTGCTGAATATCACGGGCACGGCAGCCCTTGGCGGAACTCTCACAGTCGATTTGATCAGCGGGTTCACCCCTAAAGTCGGCAACTCCTTTGACATCATCGACTACAGTTCGGAGACAGGCACATTCTCCACGATGACTCTTCCTACGATTACCGGAGACCATTGGACGGTCGCTTATGATGCTAAAGACGTTGTCCTTACTCTTGTTGCAGGCGCCGGCCCGACCGTGTTTCTGAATGGGCCTGCCGCAGCTCCCGCACCCGCAGCGTTGAGTTCCTTTGGTGCTACACCGGCAAGATGGACACGATCGCTCCGCGCAGCAGCAATTAATGGAGCCAGTTTTAGGAGTCCTTCCGCAATTCTGACGCCGGCCGAAACTTGCGCCGGATTCAGGGGTTTTGTGTCGTTCTCCTGCGCCGCGACGGCAATTTCGAGCTTCGCCACCGGCGTCCGCGCCAGCATGCGTGCCGAGCAACGGCGAGGAACCGCAATCAACCAGCTGCATAACAACGTAGCGGTAGCTTCCGCTTCGGGACCAGCCGCACGCTCCGGCGCCGCGCGCGCATCGGACGCCCGGACGGTATCCGCGGCATCTCTCGCGCGAGTTTACGTCTGCGCGTATCTGCCGTCCGAAGTAGCGAGCGCGATGGGCTGCCGATAAGTGGCTCGCGGAGCCGAAGCTGCAGGAGTTTTCTTGTACGATTGGTTGATCTGCTAAAGCAGGCGCGACCGTTCGTCCGTCTCGTTCACGTGAATGTGAAGGTAGGTTTTGGAGAGACTCCAGGCCAAGGCTGCGGCGGCCGCATGGTAGCTGGGTCGCGCATCGCAGAAAAATCCGTGGTCGGCGTCCGAGAACTCAACGTTTACGTAAGCCTTATTCGTTTTCTTGAATTCGTCGATCACCGCGCGAATCTGATCTTGTCCGATGTGCTTATCGAGCCCGCCCCAGAAAAATAGCATCGGCGCGTGAAGTTCCGATACTCGAGAGAGCATGGCGGGCGCGATTCCGCCGCCATAAAATGAAACCGCCGCATGCAGCGGAACTGTGGCGCAGGCCAGAAACGAGACTCGTCCGCCCAGGCAGAATCCGATGCTCGCGATTTTTCCGCCGTTTACCTGCGAGTCGCCTTGCAGCCAGTCAAAAGTCGCGCGAATATCCTGAATCGTTCCGGGCTCTGTCATCGCTTGCATATGCGGCCTGACGCTGGCGAAGTCAGAATAGCTCACTTCGAAGTCCGGCGGCGCCGTTCGATGGTAAAGTTCCGGCGCGATGGCGACGTATCCTTCCCTTGCAAAACGCTCGGTCACGTCGCGGATGTGCGCATTCACCCCGAACGCTTCCTGGAAGACGAGCAGGCCGGGATGTCTGCCGCCACCGGCCGGACGCGCGACGTACGCGTCCATTTCGCTCCCGTCCGCCACACGCAGCAAAATCTTTTCCGTGGCAATCTTTTCCACACACGCTCCCTGGTTGCAATGCGACGCACCCATAGGATAATCGTGGCGGGCCATAATGTGAACGGTTCATTTCCGCGAGTTCGGCAGCGCTGGCTGTCTGAGCGGCGCCCAACAAAAGGTCCGCGAATCAATCGTATCTTCGCCGGCATCCAACATTCATAACGGAGGCAATCTTATGAGCTTGAGACAATATGTGACGCTGGGACGCTCGGGACTTCGGGTGAGTCCCTATAGCCTCGGCACCATGACATTTGGAACGGAGTGGGGATGGGGCAGCGAGGAAGCCGACGCGCGCGCCGTATTCAACGGCTATATCGATGCGGGTGGCAATTTCCTGGACACCGCCGATGGTTACACTATGGGCAAAAGCGAGCAGCTGGTCGGGAAGTTTATCGCCGAACGTAATCTGCGGGATCGCGTCGTGCTGGCGACCAAATTCACGTTCAACACGGATCCGAGCAACCCCAATGCCGGAGGAAATGGCCGCAAAAACATTTATCGCGCCCTCGAAGCATCTCTTCGCCGCCTGAACACCGACTACATCGATTTGTACTGGTTGCACGTGTGGGACATGGTCACGCCGGTGGAAGAAGTTCTTTCGACATTGAACGATTTGGTGCGTGCGGGAAAGATTCGGCACTTCGGTCTTTCGGACGTTCCCGCCTGGTACGTGGCCCGCGCGCAGACGCTCGCGGAACGGGAAGGCAAGGAGCGCCTGATTGCTCTGCAGCTCGAATACTCGCTCGTGGAACGCAATATCGAACGCGAGCACATACCCGTGGCGCAGGAACTCGGCATCGGAGTATGTCCGTGGAGCCCGCTCGCGGGCGGATTCTTGAGCGGGAAGTACAAGCGCGAAGGAAACACGGGAAAGGGCGAAGGCAGGCTTGACCAGAATAAGCACGCCCAGCTTTTTGACAGGTTCACCGAACATAACTGGCGGGTGCTGGACGCTCTTCTGGATGTAGCGAAACAACTCGACAGGAAGCCGGTGCAAGTGGCGCTGAACTGGGCGGTGACGCAGCCCGGCATCACTTCTACCATCATCGGGGCCACAAATTTCGCGCAACTGCAGGACAACCTCAGCGCCATCGAATTCACGATTCCAGCCGAGCTCAGAAAGCGTTTGGATGACGCCAGCGCAATCGAGCAGTTTCATCCGTACATATTCTTTCAACCGGCCATGCAGACCAGAGTAAAGGGCGAGAGTCCCGTGCGTGCCTGGACTCCCGGTCCGGCTCAGCTGGCTATGCCTGAACAGAAGAAGGCTGAGAAACCAAAGGCGAATGCGGCGGAGAAGTAGGCGGGTCTCGAACTAGATGAAATTTTATCAAGGGCCCGTCTCCGATCACTTCGACGGCGAACATTTTTATAATTCGGCCAACGGCGGATTGCGTGGCGGAGGCAGCGTTCTCCGCTGGATGCTGAATCGCAAGCCGGGCCCCTGGCGCAAATGGATCGATGAGCCGCCTGGCGCGCCGCCACTCGAACGGCTTGCCAGCGGCATCAGAGCCACCTTCATCGGCCATTCCACCCTCCTGATTCAAATGGATGGCGCGAATATCGTCTGCGATCCGATTTGGTCCATGCGCGCCAGTCCATTTTCGTGGATCGGCCCGCGCCGGCATCGCGCGCCCGGCATTCGCTTTGAGGATTTGCCTCCCATCGACATCGTTTTACAGAGCCACGACCACTACGATCATTTCGGCGTTTCAACGCAGAAGCGAATCGCGGCGCAATGGCATCCGAAATTTGTCGTGCCGCTCGGCGTGCGCTCTCGCTTCGAGAAACATCGCATCGCAGCGACCGATCAGATCAGCGAACTCGATTGGTGGGAATCGGTCTCGTTTGGAGGAAATCTCAAAATCACTTCGGTCCCGGCACGCCACTTCTCCGGACGCGGATTGCGTGACCGTAACAAAACTCTGTGGTGCGGCTACATGATCGAAAGTCCCTGCGGCGTGGTGTATTTTGCAGGCGACACCGGTTACGGTTCGCACTTCCACGAAATCAAGCAGCGCTTTCCGCAAATTCGCCTCGCCTTTCTTCCCATCGGCGCCTACCTTCCGCAATGGTTTATGTCACCGGTGCATATGTCGCCCGCCGATGCCGTTCGCGCGCATGAAGAGGTGGGCGCGGCCACCAGCATCGGAATTCACTTTGGAACGTTTCGCCTCGCTGACGACGGCGAGGATCAGCCCGTCATCGAATTGCAGCAGGCATTGGACGCGCGCAAGCAATCGCACCGTTTTTGGGTTCTTAACGCGGGCGAGGGGCGGGATATTCCATGACCGTTTGTGCGCTTTCCTCGCCGGGATAAGTAACATGCCCCCGGCGAACCTGGGCGAATGGGGTTAGCTTGTGCTCTTGTGCTTGACCTCGGCCTACGATGTGCTTGACGGAAATGCCCCGAGCCACAAGGGCGTCCGAAACCAGCGAGCGATGGCACTTCCACGGCACGGCCTCGGCGCACATCAGTGCGCTCGGCTTAATTTCAGCAAGTTCGATAGCGCGCTCGAGCCCCGTCTCGAATTCTGGAGTCTGCATATAGTCGGCAAAACCGCGAAAGCTCGCGTTGCGCCAGCCGGTATTTTTCGAATCAGCTTTTGCGTGCCGTAATCCTCCGAGGTCCTTCAGATGAACGTAGCCGATGCCCGCGGCGCGCAGAGCGGGGCCCAGGGTTTCGCGATTGTATTGAGGATTATGGCGCGAGCGGGGAATCGTTCGAATATCGATCACGCGTTTTACGCCACGCGCCCGGAGCAGCTCGATCAGTTCCTCGAGACTTCGAGTCGAATGGCCAATGGTGAAAACTGGTTCCTTCACGGCTCTTGGATGCTTCGTCATGCGTCGGCAATTCATGATATGGCAACAGGCTCGGATCAGCGAGCGATTCCGGTGGCTCAGAATTTTGCTTCGGCGCTGGCACCCGAACGGGGATAATAGAAATCCTTCCGGCGCTCCGTACTAGAGGCTTGCCGGATTTAGAGGCCTGATGGCAGGAATAAGCGCGTTGTTTTGGGACAATGGCGGGGTCATCCTGACGAACGGCTGGGATCGGAACTCGCGCCGGGCCGCAGTTGATAAATTTCAGCTCGATGCAGCGGACTTCGAAGATCGCCATGAGTTGATGTTGGACGCGTTCGAGACCGGTCGCGCGACGCTCGACGCTTACCTCCACCGCACGATATTTTATCGCGATCGCCCGTTCGCATCCGCGGATTTCAAGGCTTTCATGTTCGAGCAATCTCAGCCGTTCGCCGAGCCGCTTGCATTCCTCGGGCAGCTCGCGCGCACGCGCCGTTATATGATTGCATCCCTCAACAACGAATCGCGCGAAATCAACGAATATCGCATCGACAAATTTGCGCTGCGCGATTATTTCGAGGCGTTCTTCAGCTCCTGCTATCTCGGAGTTCGAAAGCCGGACGCGGAAATCTATAATCTGGCGTTGAAAATCACGCAGCGAAGTCCCGCCGAGTGTATCCTGATCGACGATCGCGGCCTGAATCTGGAATGCGCTCGTGAATTGGGCATGCGCACCGTGCTGTATAAAAATCTCCCACAATTGCGTGACGATTTGGCAAGCTTCGGAATTACTGCGGATGAAAAATAGCCAGGAGGAAATTATATGGAACTCGGAATGATTGGCTTGGGGAAAATGGGCGGATTCATGACCGAACGCCTGGTAAAAGGCGGCCATCGCGTGGTTGGATTCGACCGCGATGCTGCCGTCGTGCAGTCCATCGCCGCCAAGGGCGCTGTCGGCGCGAACTCTCTCGAAAACATGATCGCGCAGCTCAAAGCTCCGCGTATCGTCTGGCTGATGGTTCCGTCAGGCGCGCCCGTCGATCAGACGATTGACCAACTCACTCCTCACCTTGCACCCGGCGACACCATCATCGACGGCGGAAATTCCTACTATAAAGATACGGTCAGGCGCGGTGCCGCGCTCGCCGCCAAGAAATTGAACTTCGTCGACTGCGGGACAAGTGGAGGCGTTTGGGGACTAACCGAAGGTTACAGCATGATGGTCGGCGGCGATGCCGATCTGCTGAAGCGCATCGCTCCGATCTTCCAAACGCTCGCGCCCGGCCCGGACAAAGGCTGGGGACGCGTCGGCCCCACCGGCTCCGGGCATTTCGTGAAGATGGTGCACAACGGCATCGAGTACGCCATCATGCAGGCCTACGCGGAAGGTCTCGATTTGCTGCGCCACAAAAAAGAATTCGGGCTCGATCTGCTGCAAGTCGGCGAAATCTGGCAATACGGTAGCGTAATCCGTTCGTGGCTCCTCGATTTGACCGTGGACGCGTTGAGCAAAAACCCCACACTCGAGGGCATCGGCGCGTACGTCACCGATTCCGGCGAAGGCCGCTGGACCGTAATCGAAGGTGTGGAACTCGGCGTCGCGCTGCCGGCTATTTCCTCGGCGCTCGACAATCGCTTCCGCTCACAGGATCCCGAACCATTTGCCAATAAACTCCTGGCCATGATGCGCCACGAATTCGGCGGGCACGCGGTGAAGAAAGTTGCGCAATAACCACCGCCGCGCCTGACTATCACATGAAGATGAACGCCCGCGTATTTCCCGACCTCGCAGCGCTGAATCGCGCTGCGCTTGAGGAGACGCTACGAATCGCCCATGGCGCGGTGGCGCAACGGGGCCGCTTTTCAATCGCGCTGTCCGGCGGCCACACTCCCCAAAAAATGTTCGAGCTGTGGGCCCAGGCAGATGAATACCGGAACCAGACTCCCTGGGATCGCGTCCACCTTTTCTGGAGCGACGAACGCTACGTTCCCCTGGACGATCCGCGCAGCAATTTCCGCATGGCGCGCGAGGCGCTGATTTCTCGAGTGAATGTACCTGCCGCCAACGTCCACGCCTTTCCCGTTAATTTGGCGCCTCCCGAAGAGTGTGCCGCGGTGTACGAATCCGAACTCCGCGATTTTTTCGGCGACGATCCGCCGGAGTTTGACGTGCAGCTCCTGGGCCTCGGTGGCGAAGGGCACACCGCCTCATTGTTTCCCGGCTCTCCCGCGCTCGATGAAAGGAATCGCTGGGTCATGGCTGTCGTTGCCCCGATCGAACCTCCGCAGCGTCTCACATTTACTTCCGTCGTGCTCGATCAGGGCCGCAACACTTTTTTCCTCGTCGCCGGAGAGAGTAAGCGCTCCATCATCTCCGCGATACGCAACGAGCCCGATTCGAAGCCCAGCCAATATCCCGCCGCCAGAATTCGTCCCGCAGGGGGATCCGTGTGGTTTCTGGACCAGGCCGCTGCCGGCGGATGACATTCCGCGCTCTGTTTCTGGTCTGAAGCGTCCCGCAGGGTAAAGCGTCTAACCACCTATGGCGGGGATTCTTCCGCGAAATTTCTGCTTGCAAGCTGCAGGCGAAAATCGGGATTGACGCTCTTTCTGCGCCAATGCACGATATAGCCTCAAAGATAGGGAACCCCCTCCGCCCAAATAGAACATGTCGCGATCATCCGCCAAAATCTCGAAATCCAGTCGCAGCGCGCCTGCAATTCTCGCGGTTCTCCTCGCGGCATCTCTTGCGACCGCGTCCTGCAGCACCAGGACGGCGGAGACCGCTCCAAATCTGGCCGTTCCCGTGACCGTCGCGAAAGCCGTGAAGAAAACCGTTCCCATCGAGCTAACTGCCATCGGCACCGGCGATGCTTACTCCACCGTCTCGATCAAGAGCCAGGTGAACGCCATCCTCGAGCAGGTCCATTTCAAGCAAGGCGATTTCGTTAGGAAGGGCGACCTCCTGTTCACGCTTGACGCCCGCCCGTTCCAGGCATCTCTCGCGCAGGCCCAAGCCAATCTCGAGCGCGACAAAGCCCAGGCCCAGCTTACGGAAGTCCAGGCACAGCGCTACGAGAAGCTCTACGCCGCCGGCGTCACACCGAAAGAACAGTACGACCAAACGAAGGCCACCGCCGAAGCGCAGGAGGCGTCCGTGCACGCCGACGAAGCTGCCGCCGAATCCGCCAAACTGCAGCTCCAGTACTGCACGATATATTCGCCGGTCGATGGGCGCACCGGAGCTTTGCAGGTTTACCCCGGCAATTTGGTGAAAGAGAACGACGTCCCGGTCCTTATAGTAATCAATCAGATTGCTCCGCTGTACGTGGACTTTTCCGTTCCCGAGCAATACCTCGGCGTGGTCAAAAAATTTATGGCTGGAGGCCGCCTGCAAGTGGAGGCCACGCCTTACGGCGAAACCGTACCGGAAATCGGCTACTTGAGTTTCGTTGACAACACTGTGGACATGACCACCGGCACCGTAAAGCTGAAAGGCACGTTCGCCAATACGGACCACCGCCTCTGGCCCGGGCAGTTTTCGAACATTTCTCTCCGACTATCCGAGGACGAAGATGCCACCGTCGTCCCCTCGCAAGCAATTCAGACCGGGCAGACCGGAGATTTCGTTTTCATCGTCAAGCCCGATCAAACGGCGGAATCGCGCCCGGTGAAAGTCGCGCGAACCATTGGCTCGGAAGCGGTGGTCGCCAAGGGAATCGAGCCGGGCGAGATCGTTGTCACTGATGGCCAGCTTCGCTTGATTCCGGGCATCAAGGTCCAGATCAAACCGAGCGGCGAGGGAAAATAACGGATATTCCATGAGTATCGCCGAGATATTCATCCGCCGTCCCGTCATGACCACCCTCATCATGATGGCGATTCTTCTGTTCGGCATTTTGGGTTACCGCGCGCTCGCCGTAAGCGAACTCCCGAACGTTGATTACCCCACGATTCAAGTCAGCGCGGGCCTGCCCGGCGCGAGTCCCGAAACGATGGCATCCGCCATCGCGACGCCTCTCGAAAAACAATTCTCCACCATCGCCGGCATCGATTCGATGACGTCCACAAGCTCGCTGGGCCGAACCAACGTCACACTGCAATTCGATCTAAGCCGCAACATCGATGGCGCCGCGCAGGATGTCCAAGCAGCTATCGCGCGCGCGTCTTCCCAGCTTCCTCCCAGCATGCCGACACCGCCCACCTATACCAAGGTGAATCCGGCGGATCAGCCCATCCTTTACCTCGCCATGGGCTCCAAGACGCTCCCACTTTACACCGTGGACCAATACGCGGAAACGCTGATGGGTCAGCGCATCTCGATGGTGAAAGGCGTGGCGCAGGTGCAGGTGTACGGCGCGCAGAAATATGCCGTGCGCATCCAACTCGATCCGCAGGCCATGGCCACGCGGCAGATCGGCATCGATGACGTGCATAACGCGGTGGCGAACGGAAACGTGAATCTCCCCGTCGGCACGCTCTACGGCGAGCAGCGAGCGTTCACTCTGCAGGCGAATGGGCAACTCACGCGCGCGTCGCTCTACCGCCCACTGATCGTTGCTTACCGGAATGGGTCGCCGGTTCGGCTCGAGGATCTCGGCAAAGTTTACGATAGCGTGCAGAACAATCGCGTCGCGAACTGGTGGAACAATACGAACTCGGTCGTGCTCGCCATCCAGCGACAGCCCGGTACGAACACCGTCGAAGTTGTGGATGCGGTGAAGCAGCTATTTCCGCAATTTCGCGCCATCATTCCGCCTTCAGTGGAGATGCAGATTCTTTACGACGCCTCCGCATCCATCCGGAATTCCGTGGCCGACGTCAAGTTCACCCTGTACCTCGCCATCGCTCTCGTTATCCTTGTGATTTTTCTGTTCCTCCGCAATCTTTCGGCCACTGTGATTCCCAGCTTTGCGCTCCCCATGTCGATCATCGGCACCTTCGCCGTGATGTACCTCCTCGGCTACACCATCGACAATTTGTCGCTCATGGCACTCACGCTCTCCGTCGGGTTCGTGGTGGATGATGCGATCGTGATGCTCGAAAATATCGTGCGCCACATGGAAATGGGCGAAGGCGTTATGGAAGCGGCGCTCAACGGCTCCCGCGAAATCGGCTTCACCATCGTTTCCATGACGATTTCTCTCGCGGCCGTGTTCCTGCCCGTATTTTTCATGGGCGGAATCATGGGACGCTTGCTGCACGAATTCGCCGTCGTAATCATGACCTCGATTCTCGTTTCCGGCGTCGTTTCACTGACGCTGACTCCCATGCTGTGCAGCCGCTTCCTGCGTCCGGTTCAGGAAGAAAAGCACGGGCGTGTATATATGGCGCTCGAGCGTTTCCTCGAGCGGCTCTTGAGGATTTACGACGTTTCGCTGCAACGGTCGCTCCGCCATCGCGTTTTCGTAATGGCTGTGTCCGGATTGATTCTGGCCGTCACCGTGTGGCAGTTCGCCGTTATCCCGAAGGGTTTCTTGCCCGCGGAAGATCGCTCGCAGATCTTCATCTCTACCGAGGCGGCGCAGGGAATTTCCTTCGACTCCATGCGCCAGCACCAGCTCGCCTTGAATCAGATTGTGTTCGACGACCCCAACCGCAACGATTTCTTTTCCACTATCGGCAGCTTTACTGCCAGCAACGCGGGCATCATATTCATTCATCTGAAGGGCCGCAGCGAACGTCCGGCCGCACCCAGTCCAACAATGTTGCATCTCGAGCAGAAGTACGGCGATGTGCCGTTGCTGGGTCGATCAATTCGTGCCGTCGCTCCTCTTTTCGCGCACCGCCCGACTATCGACGAAGTTATCGGAGAATTACGCCAGAAATTTTCTACGGTCACAGGCATTAACGCTTACATGCAGAACTTGCCTCCGATTCAGGTCGGCGGGCAACTGACCAAGAGCCAGTATCAACTCGCGCTGCAGAGCCCGGACACGGACGAGCTTTACCGTGATTCCACCATCTTCACCGCAAAGATGGCGCAGCTTCCCGGGCTTGAGGATGTCACGAGCGACCTGCTCATCTCGAATCCTCAGGTGTACGTGAATATCGATCGTGACAAAGCTTCCGCGCTCGGCGTGTCGGCCCAACAAGTCGAGGACGCTCTCTACACCGCCTACGGCCAGCGACAAATCTCCACCATCTACGCGCCCAACGACGAATACTGGGTCGTCATGGAACTCGAGGACAAGTATCAATCCGATCCTTCCGCGCTTTCCATGCTCTACATTCATTCGACCAACGGCAATCTTGTACCTTTGAGTGCCGTCGCAACCCTCACCACCAACCTCGGCCCTCTCGCCGTGAATCACCTGGGCCAACTGCCCGCAGTCACGCTCTCATTCAATTTGAAACCCGGGTTCGCCATCGGCGATGCCGTCGCCGCCGTCAACAAACTAGCCGGCGAGGTTTTGCCTTCCACCGTTACGACCCAATTCCAGGGCACGGCCCAGGCCTTCGAGGCATCCCTGACCGGCCTGGGCGTTTTGCTCTTCATGGCCATACTCGTGATTTACATCGTTCTCGGCATTCTGTACGAAAGCTTCATTCATCCGATCACGATCCTCTCCGGTTTGCCTTCCGCCGCTTTCGGCGCGCTGCTCACTTTGCAGATTTTTCACTTGAGCCTCGATCTCTACGGATTTGTGGGCGTCATCATGCTGATTGGCATCGTGAAAAAAAATGCAATCATGATGGTGGACTTCGCCATCGCACGTGAACGCTCGGGTAACAAGAGCGCCGAGGAAGCGATTTACGAAGGCTGCCTGATTCGCTTCCGTCCCATCATGATGACCACCATGGCTGCCTTGATGGGCACGCTCCCCATCGCCTTGGGCGTCGGTGCGGGAGCAGATGCGCGCCGTCCCTTGGGCCTGGCGGTCGTCGGCGGCCTCGTCTTTTCGCAGATGGTGACGCTGTATCTGACTCCCGTTTTTTACACCTACATGGATTCGTTCCAGAAATGGGCCGAGCGTCGTTTCGGGAAATTCGGCCGGAAGGGGAATCAGAGCCTCGCCGACGAGCACGCTTCCGCGGATTGACACTCCGTAGCGCTTCGCCCTGAACTCTTTGCCGTTCGCCTTCCTGCCTTTTGCTGACCTGCGGTACAGGCCTCGCGACTGTCATCCGGTACCAAATAGGCCTGTCACTCCGTACCATTGACCCTGTTTTGTTGTCTCCCTACCATGATTCAGCACAAAGAAAGTGCCCTGGGGATGTCGAGTTTTCCCCCGTGTTTCGTTTTGGGCCCGCGGGGAGCTAATCAGAATGCCTTTTGCGCAAGACCTGCCGAGAGATATGCGAGTTCGGCCGAAACGCCGTGGCCCGCGTATGAATTCGCGGGTTCCGGTGGCAATCGAATGGAATGGGCGCGGCGGACCCCTTTGTTTTGAGGCTGGTTTTACGCGCGTAGTCAGCAGTCACGGCTGTTTGCTGGTGAGCCCAAAGGAACTCGAATTGCAACAGCGTTTACGGCTCACGAACCTATCCACCGACCGCTCGGTCGATGGCGTGGTTGTTTGGAAAGGCACCAAGAGGCCTGACGGTTGGGACATGGGTATCGAAATCGTTGCTTACAATCTTGATTTCTGGGGTGTGGAACTTTGAAACCAAATAATCTGAGGATCACGCCTGTTAGAAATTTGGCTGCGCCCGGCAAAGCGATGGGGATCCCGGCAAAGCCGCCCGCGCCGTCGCCGCAAGCAGCACCCGCTCTAAAGGCCGCGGTGCCCCGTAAGCCGGAGATCGCCGGCGAAGAGCGCCGCCGAAGCCATCGCGTTCTTCTGCGCGTTCGCGCCAACGTCCACGTCGCCCTGCAGGGAAAACCGGAAACGATGGAAGCGATCACCTTGAGCGTAAGCAATCACGGCGCTCTCGTGCTCTTGAAGCAGAGCCTCCCGCTTGAAGCGCGGCTCGTCCTAGAACACAGTGCCACCAAGGAGCGCGTGGTCTGCAAGGTTGCCCGCATCGCGCGCGAGATGCCGGAAGGATTCCACATTCCGCTCGAGTTTGATTCCCCGGCGCCCAACTTTTGGCGAATCGCGTTTCCGCCCGCCGATTGGCGTCCGTCCGACGATTTGTAGGACCTCAAGAATCTTTGTGGGTCGCAGCTTCAGCTACGACGTACAGGCTGCCGACACCAAGTCGTCTTCAGCCGCTGAAGTTCCGCTCTAGCGCATGGACGGTGAAGGACAATACCATCAAGCAAAGGGAAGTTTGTGAAGGTCTAAATTGCCACCGGAGAGGATTACGCCTATCTTCTTGCCTTCGCCGCCGATCCTGCGATTGAACGCGGGCGCGGCGGCCACCGCTCCCGAAGGCTCCACCACAAGTTTCGCGCGTTCCCAGAGCAGCAGCATCGCCGCGACGATTTCATCTTCCGTCACAGTCGAAATCTGATCCACATTTTCGCGCAGAATAGAAAACGTCAGAGGGCATAGCGTCGCGCGCAGCCCGTCCGCCATGGTATTGCCCGCTCCAGCCGCCTCGATCTTTTGCGAAGCAAGCGAACGGAACGCGTCATCGGCGTTGCGCGGCTCTCCGGCCGCCACTCGAATTCCGCGGCGCATCCCTTTCGCGGCGATTGCAGTTCCGCTCAAAAGCCCGCCTCCGCTCACCGGCGTGATCACAAGGTCTAGATCCGGAATTTCTTCGAGCAGTTCGAGCGCCGCGGTCCCTTGGCCCGCAATCACGCGCGCATCATTATAGGGATGAACCAGGTGCGCGCCGGTCCGCTGCATCACCGCGTCAGAAGTTGCTTCCCGCGCCGCCATGTTCGGCTCGCATTCCGTGATTTGCCCGCCATAAGATTCCACCGCTCGCTTCTTCACCTCGGATGAATTCGACGGCATCACGATGAACGCGGGAATCCCGCGCCAGCGAGCCGCCTGCGCCAGCGCCGCCGCATGATTTCCGGACGAAGGAGCCACCACTCCGTGCGCAGCTTGCTCGTCGGTCAGCGAAAAGACGGCATTGGTCGCGCCGCGAATCTTGAACGAACCCGTCTTTTGCAAGTTCTCGCACTTGAAAAAAAGATGCGCCCCGGCGATTTCATCGAGCGAAGCGCAGGTGATTACGGGGGTGCGATGAATTCGTGCTGCGATGCGCTTGTGTGCTGCGCGGATGGTTTCGAGAGTTGGCGTGCCGGATTGTGCTGCGCTCGCGTTCATTTTCCGTGCTCTTTTGCGCTCGCTGAGACCGTGAACGTCACCTTGGCCGCCGCGGTGTTCTCAAAGCGATCGGCGATCTGCACCGCTATGGTGTGCTCTCCCGAAGCAATTCCCGTGAGCTGCAACTGATAGCTTTCCTTTGGTGCATCGGAAAGCAGTCCGACGGGGAAAACGACGAGCCAGTCCCCGGCATCGACACTATACTGCGCGCGCGCGATGGTCCCCGACGAACTGATCCCTTCGAAGGTCACTTTCGCTCCTCCAGGCGTCGCGTCCGCGCGCAGATTCTCGACGCGCGGCGGCGTGTTCTCGATCTCCAGGCGGTCGCTTTCCCGCTCGGTGGATAGCGCTTCGCTCGGAGGATTCGACGGTGAATCCGACGCCACGATTTTTAGGTAGTATGCGCCGTCCGGCATGGTGGTCGTGTCCCAGGAATAGAACCTCTGGGTAAGCTTGTCCTTCAAGAGCCGCCAGTTCTGCTCGCCCTCGCCGTGATAATAAATCGAGTACACCAGATCGTCCTCATTGTCGTCATGCGCGCTCCAGAGCACGCTGGCCCAGCCCTTGTCCTCGAATCCCTGTGGAGGCACATCCATCTTCGGCGGTCGAGTGAGGATGTCCGGACTTGCGCCTGCTATCGAAAATGTCGTGCCGGTCCGCTGCGGCAAATGAAGCTGCACGGATGCAGGAGCTCCGATCCCCGGGGGAGCCGCGAATCCTTGCACGCGTACTCCGGGTTCCTGAATCGCGATGTCATCAATCACGGGCGCAACGTTCTTCGGCTGATAGGCCAAGCTAACCCACGATAGGCTCGGTGCGCCGCCGTGATCCGTATCGACGAACACCGCTTTCCATTGCGCGAATCTCGCAGGAGGGCAATTCACCGTCGCGTCAGCGGCATTCTTGTAAGGGCCGGCCCAGGGGCTCCAGTTCTTCTCCGGGCTCGACGTGTTGCCCGAGCGCACATAAAACGCAATCTTGCCCTGCGTCGCGCCGTTTTCGCCCCACCAGGTCAGACGCCCCCAGTGCGAAAAAATCTTGGCGTCGAATGTATCGGACTCAAAACTTCCGTCCTTATCGTAACCGGGCCCCAGCGTGAATATTTTTCCGGGATTCGCCGTGGCCACGAAGATCTTTCCGTCCGGGCCTGCTATTAGGCTCGTCACCTGCGCCGACGCCGTTTTCGCAATCGTCGAATACACGTTATTGCCTTCGAGAGAAAGGATCGCGCCCTTATTTCCCGTTCCCAGCAGGATGTTTCCAGCGGGGGATTGCTCGATCGCGAATACCAAGTCCTCGTGCGAAGTCCACAGCGTCTCCGGCGAACCATCCGGCGATATCTTCATCACTTCCGCCCCGCCCGTAGGCGAAGGCAGCGATGGAAATAAAATGGCCGGCGCCGCAGCTTGCGCTTGCAACTGCAGCGTCACGTTTCCCGGCGACGTATTCACGGATTGCGACTGTGCTAGCGGCTGTGGCAGGGGAATCGTCGGCGTCGCGCCCGCGGTGCGCGGTTTGTCACCGATGGAAGCGGCATACACGTTGCCCTTCGCGTCGGTCACGAGTGAGGTCACTTCTTTCTTCGCTGTTTCGTAGATAACGAATGCCGCTCCGCCTTCGGGTATCGCGCCTGAATTCTTCCGCGTCACTTCGATACGCAAAATCAATCCGTTCGGGTCTGTCCCTATCAGAAGGTTACCCTTCGCATCGAATGCCAGCGAACGCGCGTGTCGCTCGTCGCTCTGGTAGAAAAGCTGTCCCTTGCCATCCGGGTTCACCGCGAAAACTTGGCCCTTGTCTCCGGTCGCTACAAAAAGCGCGCCCGCCGAATCCACCGCCAGCGCCCAGATATATTTTGTCTTGGGCTCGAAGAAGACGCTCTTTTGCCCGTCCGGCGTGACTTTGTACACCTTTCCGTCCGGCGAAGTCCCCACGTAGAGATTGTCGTGCGCATCAAACGCAATAGCCTGCGCAGCGAGCTCCGCGGACTCAAAAACAGTCGTCGGCTTCCCCGCATCATCAAACCGCAATACTTTGGCATCCGATCCGCCCGCCGCGTAAAGACGCCCGCGCGAATCCACGCGCAGGGCCCACAGGTAAGCCAGATTCGAATCGCAAAAGAGCGCGAATTTCGGCGCAGGCATCAGCCTTCCATCGCTGCGGATCGCTACGCCTTTGGCTGTGCCTCGCTCGAACTCGGAAGAATCCGATTGCCGCCACGTTCGTGTGTGCTCCGCGAATGCCAATGAAGCCGTAAAAATAAGTCCCACTGCCAGCGCGCACGCAGCAATTCCTCGCCGTGTCATCGATCTGAATCTCCTTTGCGTGGGGGCTTCACTTTACCGTTATCGTCAGCGTGCGCTCGCCGGTCACCACTTGATGCATCTCTGCCGACCATTCTCCCGCCAGGGACTGGTGCAGAAGCCGCGCTCCGCCCAGGCTCTGGCGCTGGTCGAGCACGTTGATTTCGGACGTAGGGGCATTCGGCATTACTTTGTCTTCGATGTAGAGTGTCGGCGTCGGCTGCAGCAGCGTTGCATAAACGCGGTCATTCTGTCTTTCGCGATTCATCAGCTTGATCAGCTCTTCCAGCCCGGGCAACGGCCCTTCGGAGCCCAAAGCTAAGGGATCGACCGTGCGATTCACCGTCTCCGCGTCGCTTACCAGAAGCTCCAGCGTGCCTCGCGCAGTCTGCGCCGGAATCGTGATGGGAATTTCCTCAATGAAAGGAGCGCCGCGGTAGGGCCGCAACAAAACCTTCACCAAAATTGTCTCGCCTGGCTGCACTTCGCTTTTTTCAGTCCATGCATTATCAATCATGGCCCAGCGGCGCTCGGCCACCGCCGTCACGCGCAGATGGATGCCTTCGACGTGCGGCGTCTCGTATGGATTCGAGTAAATCCGCGCAAAGGCGCCCTGCACGTTCGTCGCCACGTAAAACCCGCTCGGCACCGGCATGTCGTTCGGCGCAAACAGATTTTCCAGATGTACCCGCGTGTGCCCCTTCAAGTCGATGTCGCCTTCCATGTGCAGCGTCCAGCCTTCGCCGTACGCCGGACTGCCGACGATCCCATTGAAAGTTGCCAGCGCCACCAGCACTGGAGTGAGCTGCGGGCTCTCGATCACTTCAAAATGGAATTTCTTTTCAGCCGCCGGAGTTACCAGCTCCACATCCACGGGAATCATCGGAGGCCCGTCGCCCAATTGCCCCAGGATCGCGGTTGAGCGGTCCTGCGTCAGCGTTCCGATCGTTCCGCCTGTCGTAATAATCTTCGTCGAGGCCATCGAGGAATTGAGAGTGGTCAGAACGTGCGCTCGCGCCATCGGCATGGAGACTGAGCCAAACGAAAAAATGGGATGCCCGCACGCAAGAACTCGTCCATGGTCCACCGAGGTCACCGTGCACCCGGGCGTCAACGAGAGATCGCCGCGTATCAATTCCACGCCGACCATGTCGCCGGCCTTGAGCTGTGCATCTTCCGGGCTGGCCGCTGCCGTGCCGCCGGCCATCATGCTCATGCCCCAGCCGGAAAGTTCCTTGCTGAATTGCGCGATTGTTTCGGGAAAGAGGCCGGTCGAAATCAGCGGCGTCTCGATGGGAACCAGAAACTCTCCCGCTCCGGCGCTCGTGCGGGTTGAAAACTCGCGCGGCAAATCCACGCGCGCCGATGGTGGCATCACGCCTGTGTTCACTTGTTGCGCGGAAGCCTTGCCTGTAGCCGGTGGAGTGGCAGAATCTCGCTCGACTTCCAACATGCTCTCGATAGGAGTTACTCCGCCGATCGGTTCTTTCGTAAACACGCCCAGCTTCAGCGAAAGCGCGCCCGCTAGTTTTCCGTCGAAATAGACCGGGCTGCCGCTCATCCCCGCGACCACGCCGCTGTGCTCCGCCTTCTCGCCCAGGAGTTGTACGAGAATCACGTCCTGCTTCGGTCCCAGCGCATTGTGCAGGACGCCCAGCACCACGAGGTCCACCTTCTCAATCTCGTCGCCGGCGAAAACCGTGTACACCACGCCCTTCAACCCGGGTTGCACCTGGCTCAAGGGGAAAATTGCGGGACCATCTGTGTCGCTCGCACCAAGCGAGGCGGCGAGAATCAAAATGAGAGCGGCGAGGAGTCCAAAATATCTCTTCAGTGGGGCCAAAGGCATCAAGCAATTATGATACCCGCCGGATTCACGGGAAGCAAATCACGCCATGCTAGAATTGCGCGATGGCTTTGGTCTCTTCCAAAAAAACAATCTCCCCCGGGGGAAACATTAACGGGGTCGTGGAACTCCCAGGGGACAAATCGATCTCGCATCGATACGCGATAATTGCCGCGCTTGCCGAAGGCCGCAGCGAAATCCTGAATTATTCGTCCGCGGCCGATTGCCGCAGCACCCTCAGTTGCTTGCGCCGCCTGGGCCTCGAAATTGACTCCACGCCGGAACGAGTACGCATCTGGGGCAAGGGGCTGGACGGCCTGCAAGCCCCTCGCCGCTCGCTCGACGCGGAAAATTCCGGCACCACAACGCGCCTGCTCGCGGGCGTGTTGGCCGGTCAATCTTTCTCCTCCACTCTTACCGGCGATGCTTCGTTGCGACGGCGGCCCATGCGCCGCGTCATCGAGCCGCTGCGCAAAATGGGTGCGAATATTACCCCCTCGGACGGCGATTGCGCGCCGCTGGAGATTCACGGCGCGAACCTGCACGCCATCGATTACTCCATGTCCATCCGCAGCGCGCAGGTGAAGTCCGCAATTCTTCTCGCCGGACTCTATGCCGATGGAGTGACCACCGTCCACGAGTCCGTGCGCACGCGCGACCATACCGAGCTCGCTTTGCGCGAATTCGGCGCCACCATCGAAAGCCTGAAGTCCTCCGTTCGCATTCATCCGCGTCCCAAGCTTCTCGCTCGCCAATTGATCGTGCCCGGCGACCTTTCGAGTGCCGTCTTTTTTATCGGTGCTGCCCTGGTTCTCCCCGAATCGTCGCTCATGCTGCACAACGTCGGCTTGAATCCCACGCGCACGCGCGTCCTCGATTTCCTGATCTCCATAGGAGCAGCGATTCATCTGGCTTCGGTTCAATTGCGCGATGGCGAATTGATCGGAGATGTTTCCGTGCGCTACGCGCCGCTCTCCGGTGGCAGCATCTCCGGCGCGCAGACAGCGGAAATGATTGACGAGCTGCCTATGCTTGCCGCGCTCGGTCCCTTCACCGAGCAGGGAATTGAGATCCGCGACGCTCAGGAACTGCGCGTAAAGGAAAGTGACCGTATTACCACGCTGGCAGAGGGCTTGCGCCAGATGGGCGCGCGTGTGGAGGAATTTCCCGATGGTTTGCGCGTCGAAGGCCGCTCTGCCGGAAAACTTCACGGCGCTAAGGTCACACCGCAGGGCGATCATCGCATCGCCATGGCGCTCGCAATTGCCGCGCTGGGCGCCGACGGAAATTCCGTCGTCCGCGACGCCGATTGCGTGGCCGTCTCGTTCCCTGAATTTTTCCGCACCCTCGAACGCCTGCGGGGAAAAGACTCTTAGCGGCTCTTCAAAACAGGGGGATTGGGTCCCTCGGAGTGTCTTTACGAGGACTTGCGCAGGTAAACTGTTCCGTAGCTCGTAGCAATGTTGATTTTCGGTCCGCCCGATCCGACCTTGCCGCTGAGCCGGCCAGTCTGATTTTCGTTCGCGGACTTCAGTCCCGGCTCTTCGAAGTCGCTCTGTACTTCGCCCGATTTCGAGACTGCCGAGATCTCGAAGCTCGAATTCGAGGGCAGCGTCACATCCACTTCGCCCGACGCATTCGCGATGTTAATGTCCTCGCGCGGCGGCTTCAAATAGCGCACCTTGATGTCCCCGTGCGTATCGGCGATATCCAGCTCTCCGGCTACGTTCTCGGCATCGATGTCCTTATCGCGCGTGTTCATTTTGGCGATGCCGCCGACGTCCGAAATCTCAATCTGTCCCGAGTCCAGTTCCATCCGCCCGCTCAGATTCACGAGCGTCAGGTCCGCTTTTTGCGAAGCGTAATGCGTGGTGCCCGCGACGCTGCGAACGTGTACCGGCCCGTAGAAATCTCCAGCGAAATCCGCATTTCCTTTTACGTCGGACACTTCAATTTCGCTCCCGTGCCCCATCACGCTGACGTTACCCGCCACGTTGCTGATGCGCGCGTCGCCCTGCTCCAGTTTCACGCTCACGCTTGACCCCACGTCATGCACTTCGATACCCCCATGCTGCGCCGTGGCCACCGCCTCGCCCGCAACGCCCGAGATATGAATGTCTCCACGATCCGAACTTGCCGTCACCGACACTTTTTTCGGCAGTGTCACGTCAAGATCCACCGTCACGTGCCCGCCGGAGTCCTCGAGATTCACCGGATGAATGCTGTACCCGTCCTTCGTCTGCTCGATCACCACGTTCAGCGATTTCATTCTGTCCTGCGCCGAAGTCTCGCTCGCTCCCTCGGCGGTATCGTTCACGCTCACGCGCACATCGTCTCCATCGCCGGCATGTGCCGTGATGCTTCCGCGAACGGTGGTGATCGTGACGTGCGAATTCGCTGGGATTGTTTTTGCAGGCAGTTCCTGGCTCTGGGAAGCCTGATGATTGAAGAATCCAAAGTCGATGTTCATATCCGGATTTTTTTCCCGGATCCTGGTGTAAATCCCCATGGCGGCCAGCACGAAGAAAACAAGAATCAGCAGCGCCGCTTCACCCCCGTTCAATAGCGGAGGCCGCCCTTGTCCGGCACGCTGCGCTCCCAGGTGATCGAACAGCTTCGCGAGGCCCCAGAGAATGATCACCAGAGGCCAGTAGCGCCAGAACATGTGCCACATGCTGAGGTTCGGATGGAATCGCGCCAGAAGAAACAAAATACCGAGCAGAATCAGAAGTAACCCGCTGAAGATGGAGCTGCGTGGTCGGCCGCCGTTGCTCAAGCATTCCTCACGAGCCGAGGTGTCCTTCTTTCGAGGCGAGCGCCTGCAGCACCAGCACGACACCGATCACAATCAAAAGAATGGGCCAGAGGTCGCCGAAACTGTAGCGGCTGTATTCGCCGATTAGAAAAAGCACTCCGATGGTGATAAGTATCAGCGGACCCATAAGCCCGCGAATTCGGCAGTGTGCGCACCCGCAATGTGTCCGTACCGTCTCCGGCATTCGAATATCTCCTACGCTTTTCGCTGCATGCGGTCCCACACCAGCCAGCCGCCGATGATAATCAGCCCGACGGGCCAAGCTTTCGAGAACCACTCCGTGTCCAGAAAGCCGAAATTTTTGAGCAGCAGCAAAGCGCCGATGCCGATCAGCACCAGCGCTCCAATCGGTTTCCGGCCCGACCCGCTACTCGGAGCCAGCCCTTCCGGCTCGGCTTCGCCCATCTGCCGCGCTTTGGCCGTGCGATAGGCTTCGACCGGCATGTAGAAATAGAAGCAACCCAGAGCTATCCCCAGGAACGCGTCGTAGCCGCCCGGCAAATCGCTGTTCAGCAGTGCGATAATTCCCGCAAAGATCAGAACATGAATTAGTGCCTTGATGTACTCGCCGTTGTACACCGCGCCCAATCCAGGAATGAACCCGAGGAATGCGGCGAGTCCCGGATTCACGTCAGGCTTGGCTACCGGCGGCGGGATTGGCGCGGACACCAGCCCGGCCAGGCAAGTTTCGCAATAGAGTGCGCCACGAACTTCGCGCGTACATTCCGGGCACAGCGGTTTGCCGCAATTCCGGCAAAAGCCGGTGGCGTCCACTTCCGAGTGCACGGCGCATTTCATCGCGAGCTCCTGGCGGCGCAGTTGATCATGCCTTGGGCCATGTTCTGCGCCCAGGCATCGGTTAAGACAAGCGCAAACATCGTTCCGTGCTGAACCTGGCTTCGTCCCGGATGCGGTTCGGTTTGCGATTTCTGCTGCGGATTCGTATCCGGCGGCTGCGAATTATTCTCTTGTTGCGGAGTCGGCGCGGGCGTGTTCACCGGCGCCGCTTCCGGCTCCGGCTGCAGCTTGGATTGAATCTCGTACACCACGCGCAGGTCATTCACAAATTTCACGCTCCGCGCGTAGGTGAGGTGTGCTTGCCGGTTGGCCGAATGCAAAAAGTTCGCCGGACTCAAGTCTGCCTTCTTCAGTCTGGACGGCTTCACTCCGCCCACATAGAAAACCAAGACGCAGCACGCCGCCACAGTTGCCAATCCCATGGTGAAGCGCGGACGCCACAGCATCGGCACCCACCCGAACCATCGCTGCAGGCCTTCGCTCTGCTTCCGCGGGCCCAGCGTGGCATCGAGTATCCTCGCCACGAGTTGCGGAGGCTCCTCGAGCATCTCGAGCGTTTGTATCCGGCTCACGATTCCGCCAACCTGCTCCGCCAGTTGCGCGCAGTTAGCGCACCCCGCCGCGTGCGCCGAAAACGCTGCCGCCTCTTCCGGCGTAAGTTTTCCGTCGAGATATTCACTCAGTCGTTCTTCCGTAAATGCGCAGTTCCAGTCCATGGCTCTTCTCGTTTTCTCTCGTTCCGGTCGCTAATTCTTGAAATCTGGCTTGACGCCCATCTCCATCAAAATTCGCGCCAGCTCGATACGTCCCCGGTTAATCCTTGATTTTACCGTGCCTTCGGGCACTTGGAGCACCTGTTGTATCTCGTTGTATTCGAGCCCCTGCAAATCGCGCAGGATCACCGACTCGCGCAGTTCCGGCGAAAGCCGCGCCAGGCCACGCTGCAATTGCGCGCTCAATTCCGCCGCCTGCGCCAGCTTGTCCGGGGCCCGCGCCGTGGAGTGTTTTTGCTCCACCTGCGTCATGGCGTCGTCGATCGAATCCGTTTGCCGGTCGTGCCGCGTGCGGCGGTAGTGGTCCACCAGCAGATTGCGCGTCACGCTCGTCAGCCACGTGGGAAAAGCCCCAAATGCAGGTTTGTAACTCGCGAGCGTCCGGTAGAGGCGCAGAAAAACTTCCTGGCTCAGGTCCTCGGCTTCCGTCGCATTCCCGGTGAACCGGTAGCACAGGTTGAACACGCGCCGCGTGTGCCGCCGCACGAGTTCCTCCCAGGCCGGCCCTTCGCCCCGGAGACATTGCTGCACCAGTTGGGCATCGGGCTCCAATCGTCTTTAGCCTCGTATCCTTCATTTTTCGGCCTCACACAATGAAACGTACTTTCGCCCCCAAAAGTTCCCCATTGTGTGCGATTCCGAACGGTCTCTTCGACCGTCTGCTCATATTTCGCGGACCGCAGCTTTGCATCGCATCTTATCCGCCTTGCACGCGCAAACACAAGCACGCGGCAAGAGGCTTTTCCAGAGGGGTTCGCAGGCCTGACTCAGCGAATCCCGACCTGCCCTCGTACGCTGTCGATCAACTTCTTGGAGTCGTAGCCAACACCTGCCTTGAACACTGTCTCGACGTTCTCGATATCGTCAATGTTCTTTGAAGGATCACCTTTAATCAGAACGAGGTCTGCCTGTTTCCCGGGCCCGAGCGTCCCGATTCGATCTTGCTGGCCGAGGTATATCGCTCCGTTTTCCGTCGCGATCTGGATGGCTTCCAGCGGAGTGAATCCGGCTTCGACAAGCAGCTCGATTTCGCGCTGATCCCCGAATCCCGGCAGCACGCCCCCATTTCCGGTTGGATCGGGCCCGGCGAGCAACAAGCCTCCCGCCTTGGAGAATGCCACCTCGAAATCCATTTCTTTGCGCATCAGCGACATCATCGGGGAATCCATAGTGACGAATGCGCGCGCCGTCAGATAACTTTGCGCGGATTCAGCGGACATCGCATCCAGCGTGCGCCGCTGCATTTTCGGTCGACCCGGCACGCCGGCCTCGAACACCGGCAGCGTCGAAGTCACCGCGACGTGATGTGACACCAGATTGTGAATCAGCTCCTGCACGGCCGCTCCATTCACGTCTTGCTTCAACCAAGCCATGCTTCCACCTTGCGCGCAAACGTCCGGTTTTTTATCCGCGGCAAATTCGGTGTCCGCGAAAACCGGCCCATGCTCCAGATCATCAATTCCCAGCGTGATCGCTTCCGGCCAGGTGACGGAACAAAGATGCCCCGTCAGTTTGAGCTTGCGTGCATGCGCCTCCTGAATTGCCACACCGAGTTCCTCGCGCGTGATGTTCATGTACGCTTTGAACGACGTCATGCCTTCCGTCGCCCAGTAGTCCACCATTCGTTTCGCATCGTCCGGGCCGGTCAGCTCATGCATTTGCGCAAAACGCGTCGGCGCCCCTTCCAGATACGGCGCCGTGGCGTCGATACTCGGTCCCGGCATTAGATTTGCGTCTATCCGGCTCTTAACTTTCAGGTCCGTGTACGGCTCCACGCTTCCGGTCGTGCGCATCGCAGTCACGCCTGCCGCAAGATAGAGTCGCGGCGCGGTGTAAGGAATTTCGGCGATGAACAACCCCGGCTCGCCAATCTTCCCGCCGGCAACCTGGACCGCGATTGAGTCCGTATAGTAGAGATGGTCATGCATTCCCACTAGGCCGGGAATCACCGTGTAGCCCGGTCGGTCAAATTGCTGCGCACCCTGCGGGATTTGGACCGAAGCAGCCGGTCCGATCGTCTGTATCTTCCCGTTCGCAATCACCACCGCCTGATCTTCCTTCGGCGCCGCGCCCGTCCCATCGATCACCCGCACGTGATTGATCACGAACACCGGCGCATCGACGCTTACGAACTCCGCCACGTCATTCGCTTTCGGCGCTTGCGCCATCGTCGTCGTAGCAATTAGCAAAGAACCAAACAGAATTAGGAAACGCATCCGTACACCTCGCGAGACCTGCCATTAAGTATTCGACAGGACCCGCGATTCTACCTCAGCACTTCTCGAAGAGGAACGGCCGGCCTCGTCGTTGCGGAAAGTCCCCGAAGTATGCCGATAGGAACATTGAACCAGCGGACTTCAACGACCGTAGAACCCTGCCAATCTTGATTGCGGTTGACACCCCAGGGCGGAACAGCTAGTCTTCCGGGCGTTGGGCAGCGTCAAAACGCTTGGTTTTCGGGCCTCCTGGGGTTACCTCTCGCCGTACAGTTTCTGAAGAATTTTCAATCACAAGCTATTTCACAATGGAGGGAATGAATGTTGAAGAAAACCGCTGTAGCTCTGGCTTTTTTGTTTGCGCTTGCGTTGGGCATCGCTCTACAGGCGACTCCAGCAATGGCGCAAGAACAAACTTATTACACTTACGTTTCAGAATGGAATGTCCCGCGCGCTCAGTGGGGAGCATTTGAAAAGGAACGCGACCAACAGAATTCGACGATGCAAAAGCTTGTGTCGGAGGGAACCATCATCGCCTGGGGCAGTGATGCAAATTACGTCCACACCGAAGACGGATACACACACGAAGACTTCTTCGTCGCCACCAGCAGGGCCGCCATCCTAAAGGCGCTTGAGACTCTGCGGCCACCCGCCACCGGAGGCACCTACACTTCCGTCACCAAGCACCGGGATTTCTTCATGCACACCCTAGCCCACGGCGGGAAGACCTCCTCTGGGAATAGCGGATACCTACGCGTCGCCTTCTGGCAGGCGAAGCCCGGCGAGGGAGAGGCGTTTGCCAATCACATCAAGAAATACGTGGTGCCCACTCTCGACGCTGGCGTCGCCGACGGCACCGTCCTGATGTACAACTTCGACACGGAAGACCTCCACACCGATGCGCCGGGCGGATACTTCCTCGCCATCATCTATCCGAACGGCGAAGCAATGGACCGGGCTTATACCAAGTTAATCGGGGATATGAAGGAGAATCCTGCGGTCGGGCAGGTGATCGGGGATCTCACGGTTGAAGTGGCGCACCGCGACAGCCTCGCCAAAGTCACATCCTACCAGCACAAATAGCTACACTGCGTCCTCGCGGAATCAGGGGAAGGTGAGAGCCTTCCCCCGATTCGTACTCTCGCTATGTTTCTTTCCCCGCTACCACCTGAGCGTGCCCCAGAAACGCCACGAGCGATACGCCGCCCAGAATATTCCCGAGCAACGTGGGAATGAAAAATTGGGTGACGTATGCACCCACGGTTTCTCCGCCGGTCACCATCAAGTAAAACATCTTCGTGGATCCCGCGATCACGTGATTGAAGCCGCCTATCCCGATCAAGTAGGTCAAAATTATAATAATGCTGACTCGCGATGAGTCCGCGGCCGGCAGCAGCCACACCGTCAGCGCAATCAGCCACCCCGCGAATATCGCGCGCACGAACGTGATCCCGAATCCGCTGCCGATTCCTTCCTGGCTCACACTCGTGAACACTTGGCGGATCGCCGGATTGAAGATCGCTATGCGTCCGATGCACAAGGCAAAGAGGAAAGTTCCCGCCAGATTTGCCGCGAGAATCACGCCCCATATCCTCAAGACGCCCAACATCTTGTTCAAATGTTGCTTCGATAGCAGCGGCAAAATCACGGTCAGCGTAGTTTCCGTGAAAAGCTGCTGCCGCCCCAGAATCACAATCAGGAATCCGACGCTGTATCCCAGCTTCGAAATTAAGGGCGTCCAGGGCGCATTCGGCAAGTACGCCGCGAGCAGCGCTTCCCCGATCAGTGAAAATCCTATGGAGAGTCCGGCCGCGAGTCCCGACCACGCCAGCGCCGCCGAGCTCCGTTTAAACTCTTCCTCACCCTCGCGCCGAATCGTTTCATAAACGATGTGCGTCCCGATCGCGATGCGATCCTCTACCTTCTTCTCCTCCGCGCGCGTGTTGATCGCCGGAGATTCTTCGAGCGCTGTCTTAGCGTTCTCCTTCGCGCGTTTCATAGTTTGATTCCCGGGTCCTTCGCTGAGTAGCCTGCGGCTCGATAGTCCAGTGTCTCTATAACCGTTGTCAACTTCCCGCGTTCACACAAAACGCGATTTGACGGCGATGTTATAATGGTAAATGATTATGATAAAGTATGAACAATCCGATGCTCGCTGCAAATGGAAGCGGGCCAAATGAACGCTCCCGCGGCACGGCCTATGACGGCCTCACCGCGGCTCGCTGGCAAGGCCTACAGGATTTTTAATCGCCAATATGAATTATTAGAACTTCTCCTAAGTAATACAAAACAAACAACCGCACCCGTTCCTAATCGCCAAATTTTGGCCTATCTGCATTCCGCCACTTTGCCCTTCGTATTCACCTGTTCTGCGAGCACGTCCTTGACACTCTCCGAACCTTACTGCTACGGTTCGCTATCGATGTTCCAGCGGACACGAAAGTTTCTCCTGCTCCTGCTCGCGCTCTTGGCGCTGGCTTATTTATTTTACAAATTTCGCAATTCCATCACGCTTGAGGGATTTCATTGGAGCATGGTGGCCGAATCGCTCCGCGAAGCGCGCCTCTCGCTTCTGTTTGTCTCAGTCGTCGCGGTTTACGGCCTCTACGCCATCCGCGCTCTACGCTGGATGCGCTTTTCCCGCACGCTTGGCCACACGAATTTCTGGAACGTCTACGCTGCCACGCTCATGGGCTTCGCGTCCCTGTTCCTTCTGGGACGCGCGGCAGAGCCGATCCGTCCCGTCCTGATTGCAAAGAAAGACTCGCTCTCGATGCCGCGCATGTTCGGCGTTTACGTTCTGGAACGTGTCTTCGATATGGCCGCGACCGCTGTTCTGGCCGGCTCCGCGCTCCTCATGTTCCAGGGGCACGGCCTGATCAATGACCAGAACGCGCACTTGATGGGCGCGGCACGATCCGCTGGAGCGGCCCTGTTCGCCGGACTCGTTATCGTCATCGCCTTCCTGATCTATTTTCGCTACCACGGAGCTGAGTGGCTTAAGCGCAGATTGCAGCATCCCACTTGGCGGACCGGCTGGCGCAGCAAAGTCGCGCTTTTGCTCGAAGGTTTCACGGACGGCTTGCAAGGCATTCGCACCTGGAGCGATCTCAGCGTCCTCATCGGCTACACCGCGGCGCATTGGCTGCTGGTGGCCCTGTGCTATCTATGGATCTCCCATGCCTTCGGAGGCGAGCTCGCGCAATTGAATTTCGCCGGCGCCACGCTCGTCCTCGCGTTCACCATGGTAGGCTCCGCGCTGCAGCTTCCCGGTGTCGGCGGCGGCGCACAGCTCGCCACGTTCCTTGTCTTCACGCTAGTCTTTGGAGTAGAAAAAGAGCCGGCGGCGGTTGCGGCGATTGTGCTCTGGCTCATTACATTTGCCTCCTGCTGTCTGGTAGGCTTGCCGCTGCTGTTTCGCGAGGGCTGGTCCATGGGTGAACTCCGGCGCATGGCGAGCGCCGAAGCCCAGGCCGCGGAAGCGGCTGAATCCGCCGAGTGGTCGAAAAGCGTGGAAAGTTCAAGTCCGGGGGAGAGGCCGCAGTGAAGTGTCCCTTCTGTGCGCATCTGGATGACAAAGTGGTGGACTCGCGCGAGGGGCGTGAAGGCGATCTGATTCGCCGCCGCCGCGAATGCTTGAAGTGCGAGCGTCGCTTCACCACCTACGAACGCATCGACGAAATTCCCTACATGGTCATCAAGAAGGACGGCCGCCGCGAGAAATTCGAGCGCCAGAAACTTTTGCAAGGCTTGCTGAAAGCGTGCGAGAAGCGCCCGGTGCCGGTCGGGAAGCTTGAAACCATTGTGGATGAAGCCGAGCAATTCGTCAGCGAGGCTCCCGAGCGCGAGCGCACCACCTCTGAGATCGGCAAGCTCATCATGGACAAGCTGAAAAAGCTAGATAAAGTCGCCTACGTGCGTTTCGCGTCCGTCTATCTCGATTTCAAGGACGTGAAAGAATTCATGGACGAGCTAAAAGGCCTGCTGAAAGACCGCGCGAAAAAATGACCGACGCTAAGCTTGCCAAACGCCGGCGGCAAATTTCTTGATGGTGCGAAATCCGAGGTGTTCGTAGAGCTGCACGGCCGAAGCGTTGGCGCTGGTGACCGTCAGCGATAGCGATTCGTACCGACGCCTCTTCAGCGCCTGAATCGAACTCTCCATCATCGCCCGCCCGATGCCGTGGCCCTGGTATCCGGGCATCACGCAAATTTGCGTCGTGTGTCCCACGCCCTCGGCCACCGTGGAAGTGAGCACCATCCCGACCGGTCGGTCGCCCGTCGCCGGCCGCACAAGGAACGACGCCTCCGGCAGAAATTGGCCGCAGCCCGGCAGCAAAACAATGTTGCGCAGGAATTTCATTCCACCGGCCTCGCTGCGGTACTGGTCGTTGATCTCTCCGTCCACGTGATTGGCATAAGCCAGCTGAATTAGCCGCGCCGCGTGTTCAAATGCGCGATCGTTCCAGGGCTCCAGGCGCAATCCGCTTGAAAGAGGCTGCCCGGTCAGCTTCGCTTCCGCGAGCGACAGCAGCATGAACTGCCGCGCGTGCAAGCGAAAATATTGCGAGAGGAACGCGGGATCGAGCTCGGTGCCGAACGGCATCAACTGCGCTTCCACGCGCTGCAAACGAGGGGTGGCGCGCAGCGACGTCACCATTTCGGTGACCAGTGTCTTTGTGACCGCAGCCTGCGCCGGGTTCGAGGAAACGAAGAGCCCGCCGATCAGTCCTTTGTGATCCTCAAGCACGTAAAACCCGTAGCCGGCCGGCTTCGAGTTTTCCAGCGCGACGTACCCGCCCAGCGAATGGGAGTCAATGAACTTCCGAATCAGATCGACCGACGGACGATAGTCCCAGTGCAACTCCTCGCGCCAGTGCCGAGTCTCTTCCTGGAACAATGGTTCCAGCGAGCGCGATTGTATCTGCCGGAGATCGACGATCTGCATGAGTGCCTGAAACGCTCCACAATCATTATAACTACGCCCGCACGGGAACCCAACTCAGCTAGGACGCCAGCTACTCGACAAGCTGGGAGGCTTAACTTGTGCGAAGCATAACGGAGAAGGGAAACGACCTGGAGGAGAAGTGTGCTAACATTCGATTCGCCGAGGCGTCAGGCTTCATGCGCCCGCGCTTAACGGATGGCCGTCTTCTCAGAGCTACGCTATCCCACAACGCGTCTCGCCAAGGTCTTCTCCAGCCTCTTGGCGATAATCCTCTTCGGATTCGTTTCGATTGCGACCGTTTCGGGATTTCTCCTGTACCAGATTCTTCGGCCCGCCCGCACTCCGTCCGCATTGGACCTGAATGTAATGATGGGGCACCCGAGCTCCGTTCCCTTTACCCTTGCCGACGGAACCACTCGCGACGGCTGGTTTTTCCCCGGATTGCGCGGCGCACCAGTAGTGGTCGTGTGCCACGGTTACCTTTCCCAGCGCGCCGACGTTCTCACGCTGGTGACCGCTCTGCAAGACCAACAGTTCAACGTCTTCCTGTTCGATTTTACAGGCCACGGTTCGAGCCCCGGCATAACTTCGCTCGGTTACCGCGAAACTTCCGAGCTTAAGTCCGCGCTCCAGACGCTGGCCGCACGCGATGATGTGGACCCCAAGCGATTCGGATTGTGGGGCGTGGATATGGGCGGATACGTTGCGCTGGAAGTGGCCTCCACCGGCAATCGCATCGCCGCGATGATTGTGGACGACGCCTACGCCGACCCTCGCGACATGGTTCAAATCGAAGTGAAACGCTCCGGCCTCGCCGTGTTGCCCTACGTGAATCGCTTTTGTGAGTGGGGCTTCGAGCTGATGAACTACCAGTTCCGGAATGAGGCGCCGGTAACCTCACGCCTCGGCCAAACCAAGGGCATTCCAAAACTCTTCATTCAATCGGACGACCGTCCAGCGCTGGCAAACGAGACGCTGCAGCTCTTCGCTCACGCGCCCGATCCGAAGCAGTTGGCGCGGGACCGCTTGAGCTATTCGGACATGACCGACGACGACCGCAAGACCTACGAGAACCAGGTGGTGAGTTTCTTCCTGGTGAATCTCCCGCCCACGCCACGTTCCAATCACTAGCGAGGCCGAGCCTCCACCGGCACCAACAGAACGGTCCCATAGTTCTGGTCGAAATCTCCGCTGAATCTGCCCGACTTCACGATATCGTTGAATCCCTCACTGGTGGTCAAAATGAGCGCGGCGCCAGGATCGGCGGGCGACCATTCCGGAATTTCACGGTGCAAATAAAATGCCAGGCCATATTGCTGAGCGCGCGTGAGTCTAAGTGTGAAGATGCGATCGGGGCGTAGATCATTTCGGAGCGCGGCCGCCTGAGGTCTCGTTGAAACAAGTGGATCGAGCGACGGCAAGGCCACCGCATTTGCAACTCCAAGAGTCGCCACCACGCACAAGGAACAGATCGCAACCGCCATGGATAGATTTCGGCCGAGACCCGCGATGGCGAGCACGAGCGTGAGCAAAACTGCAATAGCAATTAGCGTCTCGCTCAGCAGCAATGGGACGAATCGCCCCATATCCGTCATCGGAATATCACGAGCTGCAAGAAATAAGTAAACCGCAAGTGCAACCCAGACGAGCCCGATTCCGGCTGAGAGCGAAATCGCAAGAGCGCGGCTTTTCTGGAATGCGCGCGGCGCGCTCACGCCCAGAAGGAGCGCGAGCGGAGGGATGGCCGGAAGAATGTAACCCGGCAGTTTCGATTGAGAGAAACTGAAGAACACGAGCGGGAAAATGGCCCAGCAGGCGAAGAAAAATCCAGGAGAGTTCGTCCATGATTTTTCGCGCCAGAGCCGCAAGCCTTCCTGCGCGGCAGCAATCAGGAGAGGAACCCACGGGATCAGCGCCAGAAGCGTGATTGGCAGGAAGAACCAAAACGGCTGCTTGTGCTGGAATACGGGCGTCAAATAACGCTCGAAGTTATGCTGGAAGATAAACACGCGAATGAACTCGGGATTTCGAACTGCGCATAGGGCATACCAGGGTAGGGCGACGACGCAGAACGCTCCCATCGCTTCAGGACGCGCCAAAGGCAACGCCGCCCGCCATTGCGATGTGGCGAGCGCCCAAAGGCCAATCGCGCCTCCGGCGAGTACGATGGCCGCTGGACCTTTGGCGAGAACCGCGAGGCCGAGAAATGCGCCGAACAGCGCCAGTCCGAGGGTGCCGCGCGCGCGTTCACCCGAAGCCAAGCTCGCAACGCCGCGCAACGCTCCTGCTCGGCGCAAGACACCTGCAGCGCAAGCCATCGCCAGTGTGAGCGATGCTGCGAAAAGCATGTCCGGAGTCGCCGCGCGAGCAAAAGCGACGGCGGCGACGCTCGTGGAAAACATCAACGGAGCAAGAAGCGCGGGACTTCGCTCGAGAGCGGCGTCGCCTCCATAGTGCTTCCACCCCAGCCATCCGATCGCGAGAGCCGCAGCGAGGGCTGCAAGCGCCGAAGGCAATCGCGCGGCCCATTCGGCCGGCAAGTGGATCAGGAAGCCAATCGTAGCGGCCCAGTAGTAAAGAACCGGCTTTTCAAACCACGGCTGGCCATAGAGCCGCGGCGTCACCCAGTCTCCTGTCTCGGCCATCGCGCGAGCGATCCATGCATAGCGCGGCTCGTCCGGTCCGACGAGGCCCAGTGCGCCGAGCTGAGCGAAAAGGCAAAACAGAATAACGAAAGCCGCGGCTACGAGCACCACGCGGTTCCTACCGCTGCGAATTTCGGGGGAATCGCTCAAAGCGGGACGAGTCTAACATCGTCCGCGAATCTTGATGTTCGCTTTAGACGGAAATCGCCAACCGTTGGGCGTCATCCGGCTGACACTAGTGGTCATTTTCCGATTACGACTTGCCAGGTGTTGAGGTGCAAATTACAGCAACAGGCTCCGAACTCGGATTCGACGGCGACAGGGACTACCGACCGCCAGCACCGGCGACCTGTAGCCCCGCGACAAGTGGGGTCGCAGGGCGCTCTAAACGGAGCAAAGCAAGAGCATTGGTAGAGAAAATCTTGTTGCGATCTCCCGGGTCGGCGATCGTCTCGTTTACAAGATCGACGTGCAGTTTTGGGCTCATCGGAACCGGGCCGAAATCAGTTCCAAACAGTACGTGGTCAACGCCGCACATTTCGATCATGGCCTTGAGGCAGATCGCGCTTGGGCCCATGGTATCCACGTAGATATTCGACTTGAAATACTCCGAAGGCTTACGCAGGTTTTTATCAACCTTGTGGATCGGCGGATTTTGAATGCCTTTGTAGTTCAAGTCCCAGTTCCAATCGAGCCTGCAAACCACGGGGGCGATGGCCCCACCCATGTGAACGAAGAGAACCTTAAGCTTCGGGTATTTATCGAAGACGCCGCTAAAGATCATGCGAGCTGCCGTCAGCGCCGTATCGAATGGCCGACCTACGGCTTCGTTAAGCCTATACTGCTGCATCGCAGCGGCCCCTATCGCTACCAGGGGCGGATGAATATGAACGAGAACATCCTTGGCCTGCGCGTACTCCCATAGCCATTCGGCCTTGGGTGAGTCCAGAAAGATTTGATCTGAGCCGGCTCCGTAGCTGGTCGTAATGCTGATGCAGCAGGCCTCTTTGTTCGAAATCAGTGGATCGATGACATCACGCGAACTCTCTTCAAGAGCATGAGCGTTGGCCATGCAGGCAACCTCATCGGGGAATCTATCTCGAAGTTCGAAGGACTCGTCGTTCAGGAATTTGAGCGTATCGACGGTGCTTGCTTTGATGACGTGCTGGGCGAACATCTCGACCTCGCCGCCATAGCTGTTCACGCAGAGCGTAACCCCGCTTTGGCGCTGAATCTCCATGGAATAATCAACGTCAAGCGACTCGCGATAGAAAAACATCTCGTCGCCAAAGACCTGCGGGAACGGCTTTGAATCGTCGAAGCCCATATTCTCAACGAGTTTCTGACGGAGCTTCGGACCGAAAATGTGCCGGTGCGTGTCGATGATGGTTCTGGTCGCTTGGGATTGAGTCACTTGGAACTCCTCAAAATCGTGGATGAGCTTGCACGAGGGAGTGTCTATCGAATTGGTTCCGTAATCTGTTCTGTTTCGCACATGATCAGACGGGCGACCGACGCTCCACTCGCGCCGGCCCGGGTGCCTGATTAACTCAAGCAAACGGCACTAAAGTTACCTACGACCGTCAGAGAGCTCTTTCTCGGGGACTGTCTTTCGCTGTGAGAAGCCCGACATGTTCGATCCCCGCTCCCCGCATGATGTCGATCGCTCGCGCCACCTCTGCGAATGAGACGTCATCGGCGCCTTCTACAAACGCCAACTTGTCGGCGCGCTGCTTGAAAATATCAGACAGGCGCGAGCCCAGCGTGTTCCAGTCGCTCTGGTCCTGGTTAATCCGGAGCCTTCCGCCTTGCAACACTCGCACCACGATCACGTAGGGATCAGGTGCCTCGGGTCTCGATCGCGGCGTAGGAGGTTCGGGAACCTGCGTGGGTAACCCAACCGGTACCGTGGGCGTGATCACCATAAAGATGATGAGCAGCACCAACAACACGTCAATCAAAGGAACAATGTTCGGATCCGAAACGGGCCCGCCTCTGCTTCCACCGGCTGACATTCCCATGTTCGGGACTCCTTATCGAATGAGCGGCCTCGCCTACCGTGTTTGACACCGGGTCCACGAGTTTGTTTCCAGTAACGGTGAGAAGCATCAAGCGCTGGCGCAGGCTTAGCGGGCGATAGCATAATGGCACGCCATGCGTGAATGGATTGAGTATGCTGCGGCGTGGACCGGTGTGAAGGCGCTCGGAATTTTGCCGCGGCCGGTAGCGCGATTTGTGGGCGCGAGTTTTGCGCGCGTTGCTTATGCGCTGCGCCCGCCGTTGCGTCGCGCGGCCATGTTCAATCTGCATCTGGCGTTTCCGGATTGGAGCGAAGCGAAACGCAAGAGCGTGATTCGTGGAATGATCATGCAAATCGGGTGGATGGCGGGCGAATTCTCGCAGTTTCCGAAATACAATCGCGAAAATATCGAACGCGTCGTAGTGCTCGACGGTTTTGAAAATTTCGATGCCGCGCGCCGCGTGGGAAAAGGAGTGCTGTTCCTGACCGGGCATATGAGCGCGTGGGAATTGGCTCCCTTTGCGCACGCGCTCTACGGCCATCCTTTACATTTTCTGGTGCGCCCAATTGCGAATCCGCGCGTGGACGCGCTGATCAATGGCTACCGCTGCCTTTCCGGGAATCGCCCGATCGATAAAAACAAATCGGCACGCGCCATCTTGAAAGTATTGGGCGACGGCGGAACGGTGGGCATTCTTTCCGATCACAACACTTCGCCCGAAGAAGGAGTGTTCGTAGATTTTTTCGGCATCCCGGCTTGCACCACTTCCGGCCTTGCTCGCATTGCCTTGCGCACGGACGCCGCCGTGGTGCCCGGGTTTCTCTCCTGGGACAAAGAGCGCCGGAAATACCGCCTGCGCTTCGAGCCTGCCGTGGAACTCGCGCGCACCGGCGATGAAGAGGCGGACGTGCGCAAGAATACCGCGCGCTTCACGCAGGTCATTGAAGATTACGTGAGGCGCTATCCCGATCAGTGGCTGTGGGTTCACAAGCGCTGGAAGACGCGCCCCGCGGGCGAGAAGTCGATTTATCCGGAATAGACGACGGGCATTTGATCTCGTTGATCCTTCATCAAAAAGAGGCAGCTATGACGCGCACAGCTCGGGAACTCGCGGAATACCTCGGAGCGAAAATTACAGGAGACGATCGCGCGGCAATCTCCGGCGTGGCCGCGCCGGAAACCGCGCGCTCCGAAGATCTTATATATGTGGATTCGCCGCGGCATCAGCAGCGCGCGCAGGATTCGGCGGCTCGCTCCGTTGTGGCGCCGGTGGGATCGGAATTGGCCGGGAAGACGGTTCTCGCGGTGCAGAACCCAAAATTTGCCTTTGCAAAAGCCGCTGCATGGCTTTTGCCAAGAAGCGCTCCCAAGCCGGGAATTCATGCGACGGCAATCGTGGCCCCGACCGCCAAGCTCGCCAAGGATGTGTTCGTTGGCCCGTATGTGGTCGTCGAAGAAGACGTCGAGCTAGGAGCAGGATCGGTCGTCGAAGCGTTCTGTTTTCTGGGGCGTGGCGCAAGGCTGGGAGAGAATTGCCGGCTGCATCCGCGCGTCACCTTGTATGCCGGGGCGCGTCTGGGCAATGAGGTGGAAGTGCATTCGGGCAGCGTGATTGGCGGCGACGGTTTTGGTTACGTCTTCGGCGAAGGACGGCATCAGAAATTTCCCCAGATTGGCAGCGTGGAAATTGGCGACCACGTTGAAATCGGCTGCAACACGGCCATCGATCGCGGCTCGCTGGGCGCCACGCGGGTCGAAGCCGGCGCCAAGATCGACAACCTGGTCCAGGTCGCCCACAACGTGCACATCGGCGAGCACTCCGTGGTTGTGGCGCAAACAGGGATTTCGGGGAGCAGCGTGATTGGCACAGGCGTGGTTCTCGCCGGACAAGTCGGGATTGCCGACCACTGCAATGTGGAGGACGGCGCCATCGTCGGCGCTCAAGGCGGCGTGCCCACAGGGAAGACGATTCGGCGGGGTCAAACGGTTTGGGGCACTCCCGCGCGAGAGATCGGGCGGTTTAAGGAGCAGTACGCGGCATACTCTCGATTACCGGAATTGGTGGAGAGGGTGCGGAAACTGGAGGAGGAGAGAGAAGAGCCGTAGGGACTGGTATGCGCGTAGGGCAGGGGCCGGACATGGGATCTGCGATTTTATGATATTTTCGTTTTCCATTCGCCATCCCTGTGCGGAAAAGCAAACCATCGGTCGGAAAAAGCCACGAGGAAGCGAATCTCCACAGCTCCGGCGAGCATCTGCTCCTGGGTGGGATCGAAAAAGCCTAGGCGGGATTACGGTTTGTGCGGTAGCACGAAGCTAACGTTTTCAGTTGACCCTACCAGCAAACCCAAAGATAATGTTACTGTTAGGCGATGCCAGTTTGTGTCGCACATGAATTGGGAGGCATCTCTTTAAGGTGACAATCGTGTACCGGTGCTCGCCGTGGGGGCATGGCGGGCGGCGTCCAGTAGGGAAGCAGGCTAAAGTCTAATTCGGCAGGGGTTGCCTATTAGGTCGCCTGAAAACTGCCCCGAACGCTTTGAACGTGCATCTGATGATATATGAGTGAAGGAATAGTGAAGGATTGATGACACCAGAGGCCAGACTACGAGTCGAGAGCGAGATGGGCAGCAGCGGCCAAGGCACAGCTGCCGTCCGTAGCCGTGACTTTGAATACCAGGTCGAGCAGGCTATCGCGCGCAGCACCGACTGGCTCCTTTCGGCACAATCCCAGGACGGCTACTGGTGGGGCGAACTTGAAGCCGACACCACGCTCGAATCCGATTACATTCTGTACCTGCACGTTCTGGGACAGCTGGAGTCCGAGAAAACGCCGAAGCTCGCGAATTATATTCGCCGCAAGCAGCTTACCGACGGAGGCTGGAGCATCTTCGAAGGCGGTCCTTCGGAGCTGAACGCCACGGTGAAGGCTTACGTGGCCCTGCGTCTGGCGGGAGATTCGGCGCGGGCGCCACACGTCTTGCGCGCGAAAAATAAGGTCATCGAGCTGGGCGGCCTGGAAGCCACGAATTCCTACGTGCGTTTTTATCTGGCCATGGTCGGCGCGGTGGATTGGCACATCGTTCCATCGATCCCCCCGGAGCTGATGCTTTTGCCCGACTGGGCGCCCATCAACATTTACGAGATGTCTTCGTGGACCCGCGGCATCGTCATACCGCTTTCGATTGTTTATGGTAACAAGCCAAACTGGCGCCTGCCGGAAGGCGTTACCGTTGACGAGCTATTCAAAACCCCGGGCGCGAAGCCGCATTCGTTCGATTGGGACAAGCGCGTCATCTCCTGGCGCAATGCCTTTCTCTTGCTTGACCGCGCTCTGAAGCTTTACGAACACTCGCGCTGGAAGCCGTTTCGCAAGCTGGCCCTTGCGCGCGCGCGGACGTGGATGCTCGAACGGCTGGAGCGGAGCGAAGGCCTTGGCACAATTTATCCGGCGATGATGAATTCAATCTACGCACTGCTCGCCGACGGCAGAGATCAAAGCGATCCGCTGGTGGCCCGCGAAATCAAGTTTCTTGAACGTTACGAGGTCGCCGAAGGTGACACCATTCGCGTGCAGCCCTGCATTTCCCCTGTTTGGGACACCGCCATCGCCATGGTATCTCTGGAGGAAGCCGGCCTGGATCCCGCGCACCCGTCGCTCGTTGCTGCGGAGCGCTGGGTGGTGGGCAATCAGATTCTGGGACCCGGCGACTGGCAGGTGAAGAACCAGAATGCCGAGCCGGGCGGCTGGGCCTTCGAATTCCGCAACGATTTTTATCCGGACGTGGACGACACCGCTTTCGTTCTGATGGCGCTTGCGCGTGTGGCCGATCCCGAGCCCGAGCGCCTGCACAATTCCATGCGCCGCGGACTTGCGTGGCTCGTCAGCATGCAAAACGGCGACGGCGGCTGGGGCGCGTTCGATCACGAAAATAATTTGCAATTTTTGAACCACATTCCGTTTGCCGATCACAACGCGATGCTTGATCCTTCGACCGCGGATGTCACCGCGCGCGCCGTGGAGTGCCTGGGGCAGATGGGCTGGGCCGCGAATCATCCGGTGATTCAACGCGCCCGCGCGTTCATCCGACACGATCAGACGCCCGACGGTTCGTGGTTCGGACGCTGGGGCGTGAATTACGTGTATGGCACGAGCGGCGTGCTGCGCGCGCTTGAAAGGATTGGATTGTCCACGCAGCCCGATTGCCAGCGCGCCGCAGCTTGGCTGCGCTCGGTGCAGAATCCGGATGGCGGATTCGGCGAGACGGTTCTTTCTTACTACGACACCTCGCTCAAGGGCAAAGGCAAGAGCACGGCTTCGCAGACGGCATGGGGCTTGATTGGATTACTCGCCGCCATCGGGCCGGGTGATCCATCCGTCGAGCGGGCGGTGGCGTGGCTTGTTGAACACCAGAATGAAGACGGCTCGTGGGATGAGCCTGAATTTACGGGTACCGGGTTCCCCTGCGTCTTCTACTTGAAATATCATCTGTACCGAAACTCGTTCCCGCTGTACGCGCTCGCGCGGTATGACAACATGCGCAAGGGCCGGCGGAGTTTCGATGGTATGCAGATACCACCGGAAGAGTTGTAGCATCTAAGTGAACGGGATGATGATGAGGGCACCAGAGGTCTTCCGCACTTTATGACCACGCTTGTAACCGGCGCTACGGGCTTCGTAGGGAGCCATGTCGCCCGGCAGCTTATCACTGCAGGCCATTCGGTACGCGTCCTGGTTCGCCGCAACAGCAATCTGCAGCCGCTCGAAGGACTGCCGCTCGATCGAGTCCAGGGCGATCTCAGAGACCCCGCTGCGCTCGACCGTTCCATGCAGGGGGTTCGGCGCGTTTTTCATGTGGCAGCGGACTATCGATTGTGGACGCGGCGCCCTGAAGAGATTTACGAGAGCAACGTCGAGGGAACGCGCAACCTTCTGGCTGCGGCACAGCGCGCCGGCGTTGAACGGATTGTTTACACCAGCACGGTCGCGACGATTGCGGTCCATCGGCCGGGAGCTCTCCCGAACGAAGAGACGCACGCCACGATTGACGAAATGATCGGGCACTACAAGCGTTCGAAGTTTCTGGCCGAGCAGGTTGCGGTGGAAGCGGCCGCGTCGGGCGTCCCCGTCGTGATCGTAAATCCCACAGCTCCTGTCGGCCCGGGCGATTGGAAGCCAACGCCGACCGGGCGCATCATCGTGGATTTTCTGAGCGGCAAGATGCCCGCATACGTGGATACCGGTCTGAATGTCGCCGCTGTGGAAGACGTCGCGGCCGGGCATTTGCTTGCCGCCGAAAAAGGCCGCATTGGCGAGCGCTACATTCTGGGCGCGCGCAATATGACCTTGAAAGAAATTCTGGACGCGCTCTCAACGATTACAGGGCGCCCGGCGCCCCGTGTGCGTTTGCCGCACGCCTTCGCGCTCGCGGCGGGCTACGCGGACGAGTGGTTCTCGCGCATCGCGGGACGCGAGCCGCAAATTCCGGTCGAGGGTGTGAAGATGTCGCGGCACCGCATGTTCGTCGAAAGTGACAAGGCGGAAAGGGAACTCGGTTACAAGCCCGCGCCGGTGGAAGCCGCGCTGGAACGCGCCGTCCGCTGGTACGAACAGCATGGCTACATCCCGCACAGCGCGAGACCCAAGTCCGTACCTCACGCTGCGGCGGCTTAGGATATTCACTTGAGGATTTTGGTCACATTTGCGCTCGAAACTGAATTCGCGCCGTGGCGCGCGATGCGCGAATTTCGCGCGGGAAAGTGGGGCGGCGCCGACGCGCAACTTACGGAGATCGGCGGAGCAGAGGTGGGAGTGGTGCTGACTGGCGCCGGCCCACGGCAAGCCAAGCTCGAAATCTCGAAAGCTATCGGCGAAGAATACGATTCCACGAATCTCTGCCTCTCTTCCGGACTGGCGGGGGCGTTGCGCCCGCAATATCAGCTGGGGCAAATCCTGGCGGCGCGCGCTGTTTTCTCTGAACGCGCTGCCAATGACCCGGAGAGCAACCTGATTGATAGCAGCGAATCGTTGATTGGGTTCGCGAAAGATGGCGGCGCCACAGTTGTGGATCGCTTCTACAGCGCGGAGCGCGCGGTCGGGCGGGCCGACGAAAAACGCCACCTCGGCGCATCCGCAGACGCAGTGGAAATGGAGAGCTTTGAGATTCTATTCAAAGCTACAGCCGAGGGTATTCCGGCGGTTGCTGTCCGCGCGGTCAGCGACACTGTTGATGAGGATCTGCCGCTCGATATGAACGAGATCTTTTCGGACGAAGGGCAAGTGAGCATTCCGCGCGTGCTGGGCCAGGTCGCGCGCAATCCCCAATCGCTTCCGGGCCTGGTGCGCCTGGGGAAGAACAGCCGCGCGGCGAGTGAATCCTTGGCGCGGTTTTTGGACTCTTATGTAGGGGTGCTAGTCCAGCGAATGGCGCCGCTCGAAACGAAATCATCGGCGGCGGGTTAATAGCTTAATGAGCCAGACCGTAGCACAAATCGGAACGCACAAGGCCGCTCGGCAACGGAACGGCGACATGCGCGCGGGTGTCTATCGCGGCAAGGGCCGCGTAGTCGTGGAATCGGTGCCCATTCCTGAGATCGGCGAAGGCGAAGTCCTTTTTCGCGTGGCGGCCTGCGGCATTTGCGGCACGGATATCAAAAAGATTCATCATGGATTCATCGCGCCGCCTCAGATCCTCGGTCACGAGCTTGCGGGCACGGTCGTTAACACGGGCCGCGGCGTCACCAAATTCAAACCCGGCGACCGCGTGGTCAGCTTTCATCACATTCCCTGCGGCACTTGCTTCTATTGCGAGCGGAAGCTTTTTTCGCAGTGCGCGGGATATAAGAAAGTCGGCCTCACGGCGGGCTTCGACCCCAACGGCGGGGGATTTGCCGAATACGTTCGCGCCATGCCGTGGATTGTGGAGCGCGGGATGATCGCGCTCCCCGCTGGCGTCAGCTTCGAAGAAGCCACTTTCGTCGAGCCGGTCAACACCTGCCTGAAAGCGGTGCGCAAGGCGCGCGTCACGGCGGGCGAAACGGTTCTGGTAATCGGCCAAGGCCCCATCGGAATGCTTCTGATGCTTCTCGCCAAGTACGAAGGCGGCGAAGTATATACGAGCGATCCCATGCCGGGGCGCCGCGCCGCCAGCGTTCGCTTCGGCGCAAAAGAATCCTTTGATCCCGCGTCCGGAAGGCTGCTCGACGAAATCCGCCGCCGTACGGGCGGCCGGGGTGCAGACGCGGTCCTGGTGGCCGTGCCCAACCCGTCATTAGTCCCCGAAGCCTTGGCTATCGCGCGCCCAGGCGGCAGAGTGCTATTGTTTGCTCATAACGACCCGGTCATGCAATTAGACTTTCCGGCCGCGGCCGTGGGGGTCGAAGAGAAGGAAATCCTCGGCAGCTATAGCGCTTCGGTGGACGATCAGGCTGAATCAGCGGCGCTCGTTTTCGAGCGTCGCTTGCCGGTACGCGAACTCGTTTCGCACCGGTTCCCGCTCGAGCGAATCGCCGAGGCACTGGAATTGGCGGCTCGTCCGGCGGATAATACATTGAAAGTGGTGATAACGCACGAATGAGAGTAGAACGCAACGGACATATGACGGCAGCCGTACTTTACGGCTCCGAAGATCTGAAAATTGAGCGCGTCGATATTCCCTCGATCGCGGAAGACGAAGTGCTGGTGCGCGTGGAAGTCGCGTTGACTTGCGGAACCGACCTCAAAGTCTGGAAGCAGGGCTTCCACCAACGCATGATCAAGCCGCCCGCTCTTTTCGGCCACGAGCTGGCCGGCACCGTGGAACTGAAAGGCCGCGCGGTCAAGAGCGGCATCTACGAAGGCATGCGCGTGGTGCCTGCAAACTCCGCGCCCTGCAATACCTGCCTGTACTGCCGCAAGGGCCAGCCGAATCTCTGCGAAGACTTACTCTTTAACAATGGCGCGTACGCCGAATACATTCGCATCCCCGGACGAATCGTCCGGCAGAACCTGCTCGAAATTCCGGACAACGTTTCCTTTGTGGACGCGGCCATGGCCGAGCCGCTGGCTTGCGTGCTCCGCGGCATTCACGAGACTGGAATCAACCCGGGCGATACCGCGGTCGTGATCGGCTGCGGGCCAATCGGCTTGAAGTTCATTCGCATTCTTTCCGGCCGGCAAGTGCGCGTGATTGCGATCGGCAAGCGCAAGAGCCAGATGCGTGCCGCCGAGCGTTTGGGCGCCGTCGCGGCATTCGACGCTGCGGAAATCGAAGATCCGGTGAGCCTGGTTCGGCAGATTACCGAAGAAGGCCGGGGAGCTGATGCCGTCATCGAAGCTGTGGGTACTGCCACCACCTGGCAATGGGCGCTGCAAATGGTGCGCAAGGGCGGGACGGTCAATTTATTCGGCGGCTGCCCACGCGGCACGGAAGTGAAGATCGATCCCACGGCGCTGCACTATTCCGAAATCACCATCAAGTCCACCTTCCACCATACGCCCAGGTTTATGCGGGAAGCTCTCGAGACCATCGCGCGTGGCGAAATTCGCGCACGCGACTTCATCACCGGCGAAGCGCCGCTATCGGAATTGCCGCTGATTTTCCAGCACATGAAGAACCGGAATGGCGAGTTGAAGACCGCCGTCATGCCCCAAATGCATTCCGATGGCTCGTTGTTTGCGCAGGGTTCCGCGGTTGCAGTGCGGACTAGCGCTAAAGTTTAGAGTTATCAATCCTTGGTATAGGTACGTATCACCGCCCGCGTCAGGGTACCATGCTGGCCACACCTGAACTGGAAATCGTGCGCAATTTGCCGGAGGCAGATTGTGCGCCCGTCGAAGCGCAGCGCTACACGCGCTGGCTGGCGAACCATCACTACGAGAATTTCAACGTGGTTTCGCGGCTCCTTCCTCGGCGCTTGCACCAGCATTTCTACAACGTCTACGCCTATTGCCGCTGGTCGGACGATTTAGGCGACGAAGTTCCTGATCCCGTGCGCGCGCTGAATTTGCTCGACGCTTGGGAAGATGAGTTGCGTTCGATTTATGAGCCTGGGCCGGGCCCTTCGCACCCCGTTTTGCTTGCCCTGCGAGAAACCATTCGCGCGAAAGATATTCCCATCCAGCCCTTTCGCGATCTTCTGCAGGCATTCCGCCAGGACCAAAAAATTCTGCGCTATCCCACGTGGGATACCGTGTTCGATTATTGCGTGTACTCGGCCAATCCGGTCGGCAGGCTCGTGCTTTATCTCTGCGGCTATCGCGATGAGGCCCGCCAAAAACTTTCGGACTTCACCTGCACCGCTCTGCAGCTGGCAAATTTCTGGCAGGATGTCTCGCGCGACCTGGAGAAGAGCCGCATCTATATTCCGCTCGAAGCCCTGGCCGAGCATGGGCTCACCGAGTCGGACATCATGACCCGGCGCTTCGACGGCCGCTACGTCGCTCTGATGAAGTCGCTCATCGCGCGCACGCGCACTCTGTTCGCAGCGGGCATGCCCTTGGCCGGCACCGTTGAGCCGTTTCTGCGTGTGGACCTCGAAATGTTCAGCCGCGGCGGTCTCGCCGTTCTCGACGCTATCGAGGCTTCGGGATACAACACGCTCGAACATCGTCCGGCGCTGACGAAATGGACGCAGCTCAAGTTGCTGTGCGGCGCGTTGGTTTCACGCGCATTCTCCCAGCGCGAAACAGCTTTGCCGGCCGCATCGCCTCCCACGCCACCGGAACCGCATCAAGACGCAAAGGTATCTTCGGCGACCAGCGCCGCTACAAGCGCTAACTCGATAAGCGTTCGCGAGTCTTACGCGGAGTGCGCCCGGATCGCACGCGCCTCGCGCAGCAACTTTTACTTTGCCTTCTTCGGGCTGCCGCGGGAAAAGCGCAACGCGCTTTACGCGCTCTACGCTTTCATGCGCCTCGTGGATAACGTTTCCGATGAGTCCGGCGACCTCGATTCCAAACGTCGTGGCCTCGCTCACTGGCGAGCGGCGCTCGACGACGCTGTGGCCGGACGCACGCAAGCTCAGGCAATTCTTCCGGCGCTCGCAGACACTATCTCGCGCTTCGAAATCCCCACGCGCTATTTTCACGATCTAGTTCTCGGCGCGGAAATGGATTTGACGGTCACCTCCTATGCCACTTTCGACCGCTTGTCTGAATATTGCTACCGCGTGGCTGGGACCGTAGGGCTCACTTGCCTGCATGTCTTCGGCTCTCGCGACCCGAAAGCGCCCGATCTGGCCGAACGCCTGGGGCTTGCCTTTCAGCTCACGAATATTATTCGCGACGTGCCGGCCGATTTTGAAATGGGACGCGTGTACATTCCGCAGGAGGATCTCGATCGCTTCGGAGTTCGCGCGCCGGAGTTGCGCGGCCCGGTCAATCCGCGCGTTCGAGAGCTGCTCGAATTCCAAGCCGAGCGCGCTTGGCGTTTTTATGAAGAGGGCGCCGCGCTCGTTCGCGAGGTGGATAGCGATAGCCGCGCAACTCTTTGGGCCCTGATTCGAACGTACAGCAGCCTTTTGGCGCGCATCGAAGAGCGCGGCTTCGACGTTTTCTCCTCGCGTGTTTCACTTTCGCGTGCAGAAAAAGTTCAATTTCTCCTGACGGCGGGGATGAGCGGCTGGTGGAAGAAGGATGCCCTCGCAAAGCGTTCTAGTGATCGGCGGCGGCCTGGCGGGACTGTCCTCCGCCGTCGCGCTGGCTGAGGCGGGCCACCGTGTCCGCTTGCTCGAGAAGCGTCCCCACCTGGGCGGACGCGCCACTTCCTACACGCTGCCTGACGGCAGCGAAGTGGACAACTGCCAACACGTCACGCTCGGGTGCTGCACGAATCTCGCGGATTTTTATTCGCGCGTCGGCGCCGGCGACAAAATTCGTTTTTACGACCGGCTGTATTTCAGCGATGCACAGGGCCGCCGCTCGACGATTGAGGCTTCGCCGCTGCCTCCGCCCCTGCACATGGCGCCCTCGTTCTTGCTTTTTGGCGCGCTAACTCTCGCCGACAAGCGCGGCATCGCCGATGCCATGCTTGCTATCGCAAAAGCAGCGGGGAATCCGCCGGGCAGCGATGGGCTTTCGATGCTGGAGTGGCTACAGCAGATGAAGCAGACACCCGGCGCGATCGAGCGCTTTTGGCGCGTGGTGCTGGTTAGCGCGCTAGATGAAGAACTCGGGCAAATGGACGCGCGCTACGGGATCGAGGTGTTCTGGAAGGCCTTTCTCGCGAACAGCAGCGGGTATCGCGTGGGGATTCCTTCCGTGCCGCTCGCGGATTTGTATGAAGGCTGCCGCGAGGCGGTGGTACAGCGCGGCGGGGAAGTGCGAGTGCGCTGCGGGATCCGGGAACTCCGCATACGAGAAAATCGTTTTGCATCCGCGGTGCTGGAGGATGGAACGGAGATTTCGGCCGATGCGTGCATCGCGGCGGTCCCGCACGACGTCCTGCTGAATCTTCTGCCGCGAGAAATGGGAGAAGGGGATGGCTTCATCGCCGGTTTGCGAAACATCAAGACTTCGCCGATCACAGGCGTGCATCTGTGGTACGACCGGACGGTGATGACGGAACCGTTCCTGACGCTTTTGGACCATAAGACACAATGGATTTTCAACAAGACCCTGCTGTACCGGACGCCTGAAACGAATGGCGCGGATGCGCGTCCAAGTGAACATGCCGGCGAGGCCGCGGACGGCCGGGACGGCCAGTACCTGCAGCTCGTGATCAGCGCTTCCTACGATCTGGTGTCGCGCTCGCGCCAAGAAATCATTGACCTTTGCTGCCGCGAGCTGGCGGAAGTTTTGCCCGCCACGCGCGACGCGAAGCTAACGAAAGCCACGGTGATCAAGGAAATCAACGCGACCTTTTCACCCGCGCCGGGAGTGGACCGCTGGCGTCCCGCGCAAGCGGCACCGGTGAAGAATTTGGTCCTGGCCGGGGATTGGACGCGCACCGGCTGGCCCTCCACCATGGAGGGGGCGGTGCGCAGCGGCTACCTCGCTGCAGAGGCGCTGCTCGAGGATTTCGGCGAACCCAGAAAATTCCTGCAACCGGATTTGCCTTTCGAGGGATTTTGCAAGTTCTGGGCCGAACGCAGGAAAAGGAGCCTTTCACGTTGAAACGCGAATTGCTCATAGACAGAACGGCATTCGGAGTATGATGGGACAACCCCTTAGGAGGCTTCATGGAGCGGAAGTATAAGCAAAGGGGCTACAGCGACCGCGATTCCCAGGACAAGAAAAGAGAAAAGACAGAGCGCCCCAGCGGCGAGCCGCGCCCAAAGCAGGAATTAATGGGCCCGCGAACGCCGCGAATGGTTGGGACTGTAATGAGGGCGCGATGTTCCAGCTGTGGTGCGGTCCTGATGCCCGGTTTTGACCCGAATGGCGAGTGTCCTCGTTGCCACACCGAATTGCACTGCTGCAAACAGTGCGTCCACTTCGATACCGGCAAGCAATTTGAGTGCACCCAGCCAATCCCCGAACGCATTGCCAAGAAGGACGCGAAGAACGATTGCAAGTTCTTCGAATTCCGAATGACAGTCGAGAAAGATACTTCGCCTGTGACGTATGCTGCGAGCACACCGATCGCGCCAGCCGCCGGACGTCCCAACGACGCACGCAAAGCCTTCGAAGATCTCTTCAAGAAGTAGGTCCCAGGACTATCGCAAGTTCATCGAGCTCCTCGCGACTGCGTATTTCTATGCCCGCTATTCTGAAATTGATAACTCCTACTTCGGCGGGAGAGGGAAGAGCGTGGGTTCGTTTGCTGGTTCGCTCGCGATCAGATCGAGCTGCGGGTAGTGGTGGCGCAGGGTTTCGGGGACTTTAACTTTGTTGCCCGAGAGCATGTGAATGAGCTGCAGCGCGTTCACGATTCCTTTTCCCTGGAAGTGATTGTTGGTGATGACAAACGTGGTGCGCGTATTTTTCGCCACGTTTTGGGCTCGCTGGGCCCAGGGCTCGAGTTCCTGTTCGGAGTAGAGATAGTTGTAACGCTCGGAAGCCGGTGTCGCCGGATCGTCGCTGAACCAGGTGTCGTAGCGCCGCCCGTGCAGGCGAATGTAGCCGACGGGTGAAGTGGCCTCTTCGCTTGGTTTGAGCGAGCGCCCGATGATGGGCTGGTCGATGTTGCAGAAGCCCACGCCACGTTCGTGCAGCAGTTCGTAGAAGTCCTTGCGCGTCCAGGAGGAGTGGCGCACCTCGACCACCAGCGGGTAATCGCGGAAGGAATCGAGAATCTGCTTCAAGCGCGCCTGATTTTCCGGTTCGTAGTGAAACGAAAACGGAAACTGCAGCAAAACCGCCCCTAGCTTGCCCGCGCTGTGCAGGACATCGAATCCGGCGCGGACGGTTTTTACGTCCTCGGCCGTCGCGTCGCCTTCGTGCGTGAATTTCTGCCACAGCTTGGCGGTGAATAGAAAGCGCGGATTGCCGGCGACCAGGCCAATCCATTGCGCGGCATGCGACACCTGCAACGGATGATAAAACGACGTGTTGATCTCAATCGTGTCAAAGAATTCTGCAAGGTAAGCGGCCTGGTGAAATCCGCGAGGGCGGGGCGTGGGATACACGAGCCCGTTCCAATCGGTGTAAGACCACCCAGCCGGTCCGACAAGAATATTGGCGGGGTGAACGGTCGATTCCGATTTGGATTTTGGCGGCATCGCGGCGATCTCCGCACATCGTTCGCAGCGTATGACGCCCTTGCCGAGCGTGTCAATCCGGGTTTATTCGGATGCGCTGAGCGTGAGGCGCTGGCGGAAGAGGACGCGTTCGTACACATTGTTGTTGTTCAGGCGAACGTAATACAGGTAAGGATGGTCGCCGATGACTGAAAAGCTCGGATCCGGAGCGTCGGGGTCGATCAGCGAAAAATAAGCGTAGAGCCAGCTTCCCTCGGGATCGTTGGCGCGAATCTGGGCCAGCGTGACGACGAGTTTGGGCTTGGTCCAGTGGATCAGGTCGGTGGAAGTGGTGAGATACATTCCCGGAGGCCCTAGTTCATCGTCCCAGTAATCCCACAGTGTGGCCACAACTACATTCGACGGCGCATAAACATTGAGTCCGTTGATGAATTGCATCCACTTCACCGGCGTGAAAATGTGCTCTTGCGGCTGCGACACTGGCCCGAGGTAGGGATCGACGAACGACGCGGCAAAATCACTGCCGTTCCAGGCGCGCCATGACCCAGGATCGAACACATCAGTCGTGCGCATGGGAGCGCCGCCGAGTGGCACAACGCAGTGGTGCGGGCCCGCCGTTCCGGAACAGCTCCGCGGCCAAGGCCAGTCCGTGACGATGGCGTAATACCAGCCGCCGTATCCGACAATGTTCGAGTCCACGCTGTAACCCATTGGGCCGCGGTCGATCTGATATTTCTCCGGTACTCCGGCCACCAGATTTGCAGGCGCTTCGTAGCCGTGGAAGTGGTAACCGCCATCGCTTGACTGGTGATAAGTGTCCGAATCGTATTCGCAATAGAAGTAGTTATTGGGATTCGTGATGGTGCATTCGCCGGGATGTGACCAGCCGTGGTATTCCGTGTGCGAGAGCGCGGCGATTTTCTTGCCGTCGAAAGTATAGAAAGAATCGAGCCAGACTTCATCGTTGTAATCCGCCGGATTCGGGTCGTTCTTGGAAGTAAAAGCCGCTGCGCAACTGCGCTCTAGACTATCGAGAGTGGGGCCGAGGCTTTGGAAGGTGACCGAGCTCGCCGAGATGAAGTGGATTGTCCCCGTGTCGTCGCGAAACGCTCGCGCCATAGCGTCCGGAATGTCGTCCGACGTGCAGGAATCCTGGGGCGTCGAGAAGACGGCCGTGCGGTCGCCATCGAGCACAGCCTTAATGGTGGGAGCGCTCGAGACTTGTTGCGTCGACAGCGCCGAGGGGACCGTCTGTGCCGCCGCTGATACCGCCAGCAGCGCCAAGCCACTAATGATGGAGAATATGGTTCTCATCGCTATCCGGTCGCTCCGGTCTCCCAAAGATAACCCCGAACCCGGTAAATCCACTCGCGCCCGCGACAATTCATTTTCTAACGAGAGGCGGTATCGAGGAGCGATGTAGGCTTGATTTTCGGACCTCTTCTTAGACTTTTCCCGGCGCGGAATGAAAGGGATCGGGCTCGGGATTCGTCGGGTTTTCCTCGGGGCTGGGTATGTCCAGATTCACGACCACCGGCTCTTGCCCGCTGCGCACGATCACGGCTTCCACCGGTTGGTCCTTTCTCGCATTCAGCTCTTGATGCGGCACATAGGGCGGAACGTACACGAAGTCTCCCGGCCCGGCCTCGTCCACAAACTCCAGGCGCTCTCCCCAGCGGAATCGCGCGCGGCCCCGTACAACATAGATCACCGTCTCTAGTTCACCGTGATGATGCGGCCCGGTCTTGGCATTTGGATGTACCACCACGGTTCCGGCCCACAGTCTTTGGGCGCCCACGCGAGCACGCGAGATGGCTTCCGCGCGCGTCATTCCCGGAGTCTGGGGCGTGTTGCTGTCGAGCTCACCGCTCCGGATAATTCGCAGGCCATGGAGTTTCCAATCAGGTTTTGCTTCGGTATTCGCATCCGTCCCCATCGGTTCCTCCATGTCTCTCGAGCCTGCTTGCCTAGAACGGAATTATGCAATAGTTTTAGCACGCGCAGTAGATGTCACGTCATTCAGGAGCCGGAGCCGTGCCATTCTTATTGTTGGGAATTGTCGCCATCGCCTGGGCCGGCTTTAGCCTATTTACTGGAAAGGGATACTACAAGGGCTGCTCTCCTGGGGGCTACGACCGCGCCGAGCATCCCTTCTATTTCTGGGTTCCGACAATAATCATTCTGGCCATCGGCGTGTGCATGGTTCTGATCTTTCTGGGTGTAATTCCATTGCCGTCGCGTTCACCTCACCCCTGAATTCATTTCTCCGCTCTCCGGTCTATAGCTCTTGCAGGAGCCTGCTTTTCCTTTCTCCTTGACAGCTTAGGAGAGTCGCGATAGACTCCTAATCATCTTAGGAGGGCAAGTGACCGACCAAGCCCAGCTTCTTCCCGGTACTCTCGATCTTCTCATTCTGCGCGCGGTCTCGCTCGGCCCACTGCATGGCTACGGCGTCCTTCTGCGCATCGGGCAAATTTCAAACAATGCGCTGCTGATCGAACAGGGCGCGCTCTATCCCGGCCTGTTTCGCCTGGTGCGCCAGGGACTTCTCAAGGCCAACTGGGGCACGTCGGAGAACAATCGCCGAGCTAAGTTTTACGAGCTCACCGCCGCGGGCCGCAAGCGTTTGCGCGAAGAGACCAAGAACTGGAACCTTCTCGCCACAGCCATTGGCGCAGCACTGGGTGCGCAAACGGAGGAAGCATGAGGCTCCTCGACTCGATTCGTTTTCGCATGGCAGCTCTTTTCCAGCGTACAAAGTTGCGCGCGGAGCTGGAAGACGAACTTCGCTCGCATATTCAGCATCGCGCCGATGATCTAGAGCGCTCCGGCATTTCTCGCGCGGAAGCCGAGCGCCGCGCGCGCCTCGAATTCGGTGGACAAGCGCGTTTCAAAGAGGAATGCAAGGAAGCGGCGGGCGGAACCTTCATCGAATCGGTCTGGCATGATCTGCGCTACGCAATTCGCCTATTGCGCAAATCTCCCGGATTCACCATCGCCGCCGTTTTAACACTCGCCGTTGCTATTGGCGCAAACTCCGTGGTTTTTGGCGCGTTGAACGCCCTGATTCTGCGACCGTTGAATGTGCCTCAGGCTCAGAGCCTCTACAGCATCGAGCGTGCAGGCGATAGGTGGGCCTACGAGTCTTATCCCAACTATCTTGATTTGCGCGAGCGCAGCCGCAGTTTCGATGATCTTGCGGCTTATAACATGACTCAGGTGGGCCTGGACACGGGCGAGAACACGTCCCCGGCCTGGGGAGATGAAGTGACCGGGAACTACTTCGACGTATTAGGCATCCAGCCATATCTTGGGCGCCTCTTTCACGCCTCCGACGAGCATGGCCCGAACAGCGCTCCGTTCGTCGTGCTCACCTACAGCTATTGGCACAGCCACTTCCGGGATGATCCCGGCGTGGTGGGGCGTACAGTTCAACTAAACAAGCACCCCTTTACCATTCTCGGTGTCGCACCGCCGACCTTCCGCGGGACTTTATTGATTATGTCTCCGGATTTCTTTATGCCCATGGTGAACCAGGAACAAGTGGACGGCGAGAGCTTTCTGAACGCGCGGGGTAACCGTTGGATGTTTATGGTAATGGGACATCTGAAAGCGGGAGTCACTCCGGCACAGGCGATTGCGGACCTGAACTCGGTGGGCTCCTATCTGGGAAAAAATTATCCTACGGACCATGGCCAAAGCTTTTCTACGGGACAAGATCAAGCGGTTCAGGGCGTGACGTTTCTGCTGGCGCGCCCCGGTCTTGCCGGCGACATTCTTGGCCGTCCGGTACAGGGCTTCGTGGCGGGGTTGATGCTGCTGGCAGGGTTGATTCTGCTGGCCGCATGCGCCAACTTGGGCAGCCTGTTTGCCGCACGCGCCGCTGACCGCTCGCGCGAAATGGCTCTGCGCCTCGCGCTCGGATCCACTCGCGCGCGAATTCTGCGGCAACTTTTTACCGAGGCGATTCTGATTTCGCTCATGGGGGGCGCCGCCGGATTGTGGGGCAGCGTGGAGCTGTTGCGCTCGCTGAGCGTCTGGCAGCCGTTCCCGCAATTTCCTCTCAACATACCGGTGAGCCCGGACGCGAATGTTTACGGAGTCGCTCTGCTTCTGGCTCTGGCGAGTGGATTGCTGTTTGGCGCGGTTCCGATCAGGCAGGTTCTGCAAACCGATCCCTATGGTGTGATCAAGTCAGGTTCCACCGCCAGAGCTGGACGAAGGATTACTCTTCGAGACTTGTTGCTAGCCGGGCAGATTGCCATTTGTGCAGTGCTGGTCACTTCTTCGATGGTTGCAGTGCGGGGACTGGTGCGCTCGCTACATACCAATTTCGGTTTTGACCCGCGGAATATTTTGCTGGTGGAGACCGATCTGCACATGGCGGGTTACAGCGACGAGAAAGAACCCATCATGCAGCGGCGTATGCTCGATGCCATGGCGTCGATTCCTGGGGTGACCTCGGCGGCATTGGTCGATTCACCACCGCTGCATATGGGATGGACAACCTCGATCGTGTTTACCGACGACACTGCGGACCTGCGTCCGGCGAATGCCGCTGCTACAGTCATAACGTTCCGGGCGTCTCCGGGCTATTTCCACGCCGCCGGCACCACTTTGCTCGCCGGCAGAGACTTCACCTGGAATGATGACAAAGACGCGCCGCATGCGGCCGTGATCAACCAGGAGTTTGCGCGCAAAATGTTTGGCTCGGTGACGAAAGCCATGGGCCAGTATTACAAGGCAAAGGACGGAACGCGCACGCAAGTTGTGGGCGTGGTGGAAGACGGGAAATATACCGCGAACCTCACCGAAGATCCGCAGTCGGTTGTGTTTCTCCCCATCCTGCAATCACCCTCGAGTGACACGTGGTTGGTGCTGCGCTCGAGCGGCGACCAGCAGCGGTTGGCAGTCGCCATAAAAAGCAAACTGCGGGATCTGGATGCCGGGTTGCCCTGTCTTATACAAACGTGGAACCAATCAATGAACGGAGCTCTTTTTGCTCCGCGCGTGGCTACGGTTTCGCTCGGTCTGCTGGGCGTGCTGGGCGCCATGCTGTCAGTAACCGGCATCTTTGGAATGGCGGCTTACTCGGTGAGCAAGCGGCGGCGGGAGCTGGGAATTCGTATCGCGCTCGGCGCGCAGCCTAAGGAAGTATTGCAGGCTGCCTTGGGACGCCCGTTCAAATTGCTGGCGTTCGGTTCCGCAGCCGGATTGCTGCTGGGAATCCTGGCCAGCCGCGTCCTGGCTTCGATCGTGTATCAGGCTACTCCGCGCGATCCGTTAGTCTTGGCAGGAGTTGTTTTTGCCATGTTCCTCCTCGGCCTGTTCGCGACATGGATTCCAGCGCAACGCGCCTTGTCAGTCGATCCCTCAATTCTGATGCGCGATGAGTGATTCCGAATTTGCAACGGCGGCCTTCATGCCGGTGCCTTTGCCTTGGTCGTCATGACCAACGTACGGGTCGTCGTCCACAGGCGGAACGCCAAACTTTTTGCGCACAAAGCGACTACGCTGCATTGCAACTCCGAGCGCGTGGCGTTATCCTGAAAGTGCCTTCATGCGAATCACCCTTCCATTGGTAAATAAAATCATCACAGGGAACTCGAATGAAAATCACCTACAGCAGTATCGAACCCGAATTTCGCGAGACCATCGAACATGAAACCGCGCGTCACTCCGAAAAACTCAACCGCCTGCTGAAGCGCTACGCACCGGACCTCGTCCTGCTCCACGGATCGCTCGAAAAGACACCACGAAAAATCGAATTCAGCTACTCCCTGAACCTCACGCTTCCGACTGGAACAATGCACGCCACCGGCGTGGGAGACGATGTCCGGGCGAGCGCCAAGAATGCCTTTGCCGAAATCGAGCGTCAGGTGAAGAAGCATCAGGAAAAGCTGCGCAAAGATTACGTCTGGAAACGGAAAAGGCCCCGCGCGGCCATTCCCGAACCGCGCGAAGCCCCTTCCGGTAGCTAAGCCTCGGCTGTGCTCGCTAGTCGTTTACTCAGATAATTACGATAGCCAGTTGAAATTCCGGGTGCACCGGATCGATCAGGAAATACTCGCCGTTGATAAAGTCCACATACACGCCGTCGGAGTAAGCCCATCCGTCCCGATTACGGCGTAGTGTTCTTCTTTTTCGCCGGCGGTTTCGTTGGTCCCTCGGTTTTACCGCCTTTTGTGCTTAGCAGCGTCAGCGAGTCTTTGGCGTTGAACGGGTACTGACGCACCGACTGTTGCCCCGTGGTGTTGAGGGAAACGTCCACGCGCCGATTATTGGCTAGGACGATGACGTCGAGGTTTGGCTCGATTCTTTGCCGCTCGTCATTCGTCAGGTCAGGATTCTGGTCAACCAACTGTTTCACTTGCGCGGCGTCCAGATTTTCTTCCTTACCCAGAGCCCGCGTCTCGATGTTTGCGTCTGGAACTCCCTGTTCGACGAGGAAGCTCTTGGCACGCTCCACACGCCGCTCGGTGAGTTCCTTGTTGTATTCCACCGGGCCACGACGATCTGCGTGTCCCTCGAGGATCAGGCGTGCCTGCGGCCTGAATGTGAGATATCGATTGAAGTCAGCGGCGAGCGAGAGCAGAACTTTCCGCTGACTCTCCACCAAACCGCCGCCGGGATTCGCCATTGTGGGCCTAGCGGTGGGGAAATATATGCTGTGCAGAGACAGCCTTGTTTCAAGCTCCTTAACTTCTGGAGGAGGCTGAGGCGCCTGCACCTCGACATTCACCGCGCAGTCGGCGGTTCCGGTGCGGCCATCATCCACATGTCCTGTGACGGTGTACGAACCGGGAGAGAGAGCGGCGGTCTGAAACGTCACGGAAGATCCGGAGCCTTCGACTCTGCCGGCGCTGGCGTTCCAGGAGTAAGTCAAAGGGTCATCGTCAGGATCGCTGGCGACGGCAGTAATTTCCACTGAGTCACCGACCGTGACGACTGGATGGTTCGCGGAGCAACTCATTACAGGCGGACGATTTGGCCGGCGCTTGACGCGAATGCTTACGGAACAGTCTGCCGCGCCGCTGCGGCCACTGTCCACGCGCACTCTGACCGTGTAGGTGCCTAGGCGCCGGTCCGAAGAATTCCAGCGGACTTGAGGGCCGGTTCCGTCCACGGAACCTTCGCTTGCCGACCAGGAATAGCTCAACGGACTGTTGCCCGCATTGGTGGCCTGTGCGCTCACGACGACGACATCACCGGAGCCCAGATACACAAACTCCCGGTCTGCGGAACAAGTGGCTCCGATCGGTGCGCTTGGCGGCGGAGGGGGATTTCCACCGAAGCGGAATGCGATTCCAGTAGAGAATCGCGCATTTTTCTGCCATCCCTGGTCTCCGCTGGCTGAAATAGGATCCTTAAAATGAGTCAGCAGGAAATCGCCTTCGAACAATCGCAGAGCGATGTGACGGCTGAGTTTGATGTCGAATCCTGTGCCGATCATGGTGGCGAAGGTGGTCTCGGAGCCCAGAGGAGTGCAACTCGGATCTCCGGAGCATCCCGAGATGGTCACCGAACTCGCATGCACTCCTCCGAATAATGCCTGGAAATATGGAGTAAACCTCTCATGCCTGCGATAGGAAAAGCGCGGACCGAACATAAAAGTGTAAGCGCTACCGTCGGAGTCCACCGTTTCGCTTCCGGTTGGTCCGAGAAGCGTCAGCTTGCTGTTGTCGAAGCCTGCAAAATCTGCCACCAGCCCTACATATCTGTTGAAGTTGTACGCGATGGAGGTGCTTCCCCCGTGGAGGTAGCCCATACGGTTGCTGGCGGAGGTTGGCATGGCGCGCCAGAATGAGTAACCAAAGAACCATTCGACCTTGGGGAAGGAGTTTTCGGATTCGTCCCAGCTGTGCATCGCAGCAGCCGGTTGCACATAGGCATCGGCCGCCGATGTTGGGCTCGTCGAGGCGGGAGCGGGCTGGCCCTTGGTGACGGCAGACAGCGCGATGACGGAAGCGGGAGCTTCATCCTTCTTCGTTTTTGCTTTCGGCTGGGTGGTGTCGTCCGCACAAAGTGCGGGTGCCAGAACAAAAGCAAACGCCATCGTGGCCATACATCGCGCTGCTAATCTCATCGTCGCCTCCTGAATCATCCGTAACCGATGTTAAGTAAGTCGAAGACGCTCACTTCGCGTGCCATCAGGCCGGTTGAGCATGCATCTCGAAAACTCTTTTATGGAGCAGGTACGTTGATCACGGTGTTCACCATGGTCACCGAAGCATTGAGTCCCAGCGCTCTGCCGTTGAGCGTCGTTATCGTCGCATTTCCCGTGGTAGAGAAAGTGACTCCGTCGGAGGCGATGATGGTGCCGACCATGGTGCCGCCGCCTGCCCCATTGATCGTTGCCGAGCTGCCCACCTGCCAGAAGACATTCTGGGCCTGAGCACCGTTGGTCAAGATGACGCTGCGAGGCGCTCCGGCTGCGCCCACGGTGAGGGTGCTCGCCATCTGGAATATGAAGAGAGCGCTCGAATCGCCCTGACCATCCAAGGTCAGATCCGAGCCGGTGATCATGAACGATCCCCCTGCCGCCTTGTAAATTCCAGGAGCGAGGACGAGCCCGCCGAGTTGCCCCGAGCCTGGGTCTGTTCCGCCCGGCCGTGAAGCAGGCGAGAGATTGTTGAAGGCGGTCGTGGCGTCGTTCAGGGCTTGAGTCGCAATCGAGGCTGTGGTTAAGGTGCCCTCGGAAGGACACGCAGACGTGGGAGGAGGCGCAGCCGTATAGATAAGTCCGTTCACGATTCCTATATTGAGCGGCGTTTCGGTGTACGTACAGCCGACCCCCGCATCGTTGAAGCCGGTGACAACGGTAGAAGCGCCGGTAGTCCCGATATCTCCGTTGATGGTGGTGTTGATTCCCTGATTCGTGATGCCCGCGCCGCCTCCAATCGCGCCGAAAGTGGAGGATGTCCCGAGGTTTGGCGGCGCACTGGCTAGCGAGGTACCGGTGGTAAAGCTCCACGGGTTCGGTACGACTCCCGCTGCGAGCGGATTGCCGTCGATATCCTCTGCGGCAGTCGTGATTGTGGCGGTGTATTCGGTATTGGCCGTGAGGTTCGCCGACGGCGTGAAAGTCGCTATATCGGTGGCCACATTGTACGTAACGGCTCCCGAAACGGATGCTCCTCCAACTCCTGCCACAGCCAACGTAAAGGTTCCAGGAGCCAATATGGTCGTGGGATTCATGGCCTCGCTGAAAGTCGCGTTCCCCACTTGGTTGAGACCCACATTGGTATCTCCACTGGCGGGACCAGTGAGCGTTATGGTCGGCGGGGTGGTATCCGGGCCTGTACCTGTCGTAAAGCTCCAAACATAGTTGGCGGCGAGTGCGTTTCCGGTGAGGTCCTCGGCCGCGGTTGTAATCGTGGCTGTGAATTCGGTACTCGCGGCTAGAGCGCTTGTTGGCGTGAAGGTTGCTATTGAGCCGGCGTAACTGACATTTCCGGGCACGGCTGCACCGCCGACTCCTGCAACGGCCAAAGTGAATGTTCCAGCCGCCGTTATCGTCGAAGGGTCCATCACTTTACTGAACGTCGCAGTCACGGTCGTGTTCGTGGGAACACTCATGGCGTCGGCAACCGGGACGGTCGAAATCACGGTGGGCGCAGTCATATTCACCGTCGTACCCGTGGTGAAGCTCCAAACATAGTTGCTTGCCAGAGCATTTCCTGATGCCGTGCTTTCGGCCGCGGTGGTAATAGTGGCCGTATATTGAGTAATGACTGCCAGATTGGCTGTAGGGGTGAATATCGCGGTGTTACTGGCCGCGACGTAGGTAACGGTTCCTGCGACGGCGGCTCCTCCGCCTGCTACCGCGACCGTGAAGGTTCCGGCGGCCGTGATCGTTGCTGGGTTCATAGGTTCGCTGAAGTTTGCAGCGATTTTTTGGTTTAATGGGACTCCGATCGCGCCGTTCAGGGGAATGGTGGAAACTACTGTAGGAATCGTTCCGGTGGTAAAGCTCCACACATAGTTGGCGGCCATTGCATTTCCAGCCAGGTTCTGAGCGCCAGTCGTAATCGCTGCGGTGTAGATCGTGGAGCCGGCCAGATTTGCTGCGGGCGTAAATGTTGCGGTTATCCCGGAGTAGGTGACCGTGCCAGTAACGGCGACTCCGCCAGGTCCAGTCACGAGGAAGGTCGACGTATTGATCGTCGCGGCGTTCATCAACTGGTTGAAAGTTGCGGTAATGAGTTGTGCGACCGGGACGCCGGTCGCTCCGTTAGCAGCCACGGTGGAAGTGACTGTGGGAGTCGGAATCGGCGTTTGCTCTCGTCCGCATCCGGTTATGGAGGCGGCGAGCAGGAAGGCCATGGCCCAGGTCGTTCGAATCGAAACATTACGCATCAGCTTTCTCCTATTCAGCGCCAACTGCTCAGCGATCCACAGGTTTGTACCGATTGAGTACATTCACAAGAGCAGACAAAAGCAGAATTTCGAATTCTCGATTTCATGGTTACTCACGAGAAATGAGATTTGTGCAAAGCGCGTACCAAAGGGAATCTCAGATTTTGTTTTACTCGGGACGGTAATTAATCGGAGGTCAAGTCCTTGATTTCAAAGGTAAAGGAAATTTGCCTTTCTTCCAGCGACAGAATGAAGTTTCTCTTGATGACCAGGCTCATTCCAAATCAGGCGGGAAACAGAACCGTTCTGGGACGCCGTCGTTGAATTTGGAGCTGGCCTGAACAGAACGCAGAAGAGCGGAGCAGCACTCCCGTTTGCGGGATGGGCTCTAAACGGAGATCTTAAATTAATCGATTTGTGGCACGGCCGCATTGGACCGGCCGTGCCACAGTTTGACGCGTTGGTTTAGTGTTTGGGGCTCGGTGACTTTGCGGCCTTGACGGCGTCGTCACTCGATAGCGTGTACTGTTCCAGGTATCCGCCGAAGTAATCGTCGAAATCAATATCGACCCAGAACAGCAGGCCGCCATTCGCCTGGTAGGTGGTGACATCCAGGGTTAGTGGGCCAGCGAAATCAGGAGAGGACAGCGAAAACGCAGACATCTTCCCGCGTCCCGGCCTGCCACCGCCTCCGACAGTTGCGGTGTAGGTGACATTCGGAGATTCCACGGCAGTGCCAGTGAGCGCGCCGAGCGGATCGCTCAGAGATCCTGCCGCGGTGAAAGAATGATCGACCAGCGATCCTTCGCCGAGGAAATCGAACTCGTCGTAATCTGTGTCGGTGAGGCCTTGTGCGCCGAAAGTGTAAGCGCCCATGAAGTGGCTGGTATCGGTTTGGGGAACGAGCAGTCCAATGCCAACAAGAGTTTCATCCATCTCGGCGACGAGCGCGCCTCCGGTTGAGGTGGAGCTATTGGGATCGATTATATTGAGGTTGGGATCGACCGCATAAATTCCGAGCGCGGCCACGTCTCCGAAGGTATCGTCGACGCTGGCAGATCCGTAGCCGGCGTTGTTGATCGAGTACGTGCCGGTGAAAGGCGCGGTGGACAACTCATAGACATCGAGTTCGTTCAAATCGCCGATGCCGGTGAAATTATTCGTGACCGGAACGCCTTCACGAACGGCGGAGCCGGAGCGGGGCTTCGCGGCGCCCGCGTCCGTGGTGAACTGGCCGGCTCCCGCGTAGGCTGAGAGGCCGCCGCTAATCGAAAACACGGATGTTCCGATGGAAGCGTTCGAAAAGTTCGGAGTGGCGCCCTGGCCGTATGCAGAGCCGGCGCCGGTATCGGTGGAATCCACGTTGATAATGCGAATCACCTCCGGACCCACCACGTAATAGTTCACCGCGGTGGCGATGCCGGTGGTGCCGGTGACGAAGCCGCGGCCGAGCGAGTCGGCCGGCGTCAATTGCGCCGCGCCGGATGGAATCGAAGTGCCCAAGGTGAGGGTTCCGCCGTCGTTGACATCGACGACGCCAGTCAAGTTGCCGCTGCCATCGACAGTAAACACGCCTCCGTCGGCAACAGGTTCGCCATCAATTCCCGCGCCGATGGCAACAAAAGAATATGAGCCGACGGGCGTGGCCGTTGAAGTTTGGAAGTCCAAACTTCCATTCGAGGTTGCGGTCCCGTCGAACTGCGTGATGATCGCGTGATTGTCGTTCGAAAAAGCGACAGCGAAAGTTTCCACGCCCATCACGCCGGGAAATTCATAGGCCACGTTGGTGGCGAGATTCAGAGTGAGCGTGCCCAACCCGGAGGAAGGATCCACGGTCAGCGTTCCGCCGGTAATCACATAACCCAAAGGCTGGGGCGAGGTGAGGCCGTCACCATCGTTGTAATCTTCTTCGCCGGCGATGACGGTGCCGGAGCCGTCCGTGGCGATGGCGACCACACCAGCGATGGAATAGGGAATTTCGAAGGCTTCTTCGCCGGTGGCGTAGAAAGTGAAGTTAAGCGTGGCCACGGCGGCGTTGGTGATGGTGATGTTGGTGCTGGCGCTGACACTTGGATCCGTCACCGAGGTGGCGGTAATGGTTACCTGGCCGCCGGCGGGGATCGCCGGAGGCGCGGTGAACACGGTTGCTTCTCCGCTCAACGAGGTGAGGGGATCGAATGAACCTTCACCGCAGGAAGGCATGGGCGAGCAAGTCCACTCCACGCCGCTCATGGCATGGTCGTGGCTGACGACAGCGGTGACATTGATTGGCTGGGCGACCACCGCGCTCGTGGGCGCTCCGGTAATCGTGACGCCGAGTTTGCTGCTACTGCTGCTGCAAGCCGAGTTGGCCATGGAACAAAGTGTGACGAGGACGGCGAAGAGTGTGGCGCGCTTCATAGCTGGCCTCCCTTCGCTTCGGACTTCGTGTTGCCGTTGCGCGACGCGGGCGTGAGGAGAAAGCCGTGCTCGTTGCGAATCTTGTAGGTGCGGCCATCGGCCTGCACCAGGCGTGTTACGAAAACTTGCCTGCCGCGAATAGTCTTCATCATGCCGGTAACTTCGACCTGCTCTCCTGCTTTCACCGAGAGAGCGCCCTTGCCGCGCAGGGCGTAGCCTCCGACACTTGCATCCACCGCGCCTGAATTCGTGTCGAGGATCAGGTGCGCGCCACCGAGCGTTTTCATTCCCGGGGTGGTTGCTTTCAGGACGCGCGTCACCGTGCCGGTGAGCGTGACTTCCTTCGAGATGTCGTAAGCGCCAAGCCGAACCGTGGGTTTTGAGGCGGCTTCGGAAGTTTGCGCGCGAAGCGGTAACGCAAATAAACACAGGGCTAGAACTGCTAGAAGCCCAAAGAAGGGGGACCGGCGTTTCATAAATGCCTCCGAAGGGATTTTTCTCGGCTCCAAAGAGGAGATGCCGGGCGCGCACAAGAGTGCGAATAGAAAACCATCCACGGCGTTGCCCCTTCGGTAAGAACTTCCGCTGGAATCGTATAACACCAACGAGCAATCGCTGTCTAGGGAAGAATGAGCGGGCCCGGGGCCGGGCGTCGCCTGCGCTAAATCATTTTCGTAGAAGGTCTTGTGAGGGACTTTCGGGTTTACGCTTCCTGGGAGCTTCCTGGCGTGCCTTTTCGTGTGGCGATCGATCCCGGCGGGCCGGCAAGCTCATCCGATTGGAAAACGAGCTTGTCTCCTGATTTTTGGTCTAGGACGAGATACTCGCCTGGGAAAGTCCGACCGAATTCTCTGATGCGCGCCAGCGCGTCTTCCAGGCTCGGCTCGGCTCCGAGCCAGTGTACCCCGGCATCCTCGACGCGGAAAATGTCGAACGGAAGGGTCATGGTTTCCGGCTCGATTGACGGCTCCCGGTACGAGAAACAGAAGCGTCCGAGGCTCTCTTCAGGGCACCCGGAGTCTTTGCGGCGGCGGTTTGGAGGCCGTCTTGTTGTTCGATGATGCCTTTGACAATCTCCAACGAAACCTGTTCGAAGTGCGTTTTCGATTCGTTCATTACAACTCCTTGAGAACGCCTTCACGCTAGCAAGCCGGCGGTCGTACGGGTCAAATCTTTAAAAAATCTGAGGGTGGCCTTACTCGCTCTCGTAGCTCAGGGCCTGCTCGTTGTCGCGACGAGCCGAGTCGGCATCAAGGTTTTAACGTTTGAGTATTTTTACTTGTACGGCGCCGCTAGGGTGTGATACGTTAACGTCACGTATAGCGTACCGGTTGTACGGAGGCTTTATGGGACGTGTTCAACGCAAGGTGCCCGGGCATTTCAAGAGCATGATGCAAGCAGATGTTCCGCAAGGCCGCAACGGGAAGCATAAAACGATTGTCACCACAATCCTCAAGGACCTCGACGGCCTGAAAGATGGTTCGGCAATCAAGGTTCCCTTGGCCGAGCTGAAAGAATCCAAGGAGAGAGTTCGTTCCGCGCTGAACCGCGCGACGCGGAAGGCCGGCCGCAAAGTGGCCACCGCCAGTGACGGTACGTTCCTGTACGTATGGAATGTGGTTGAGTAGGCGAGCAATCGCTCACCTTGGATTGCTTGCGGCCATACACTGAGTTCGCCGGCCACGCAGATTGATCGGCGCGTGCAGGACACCGAGCAGTCCCGCCAGTCACCCCACAAGTGGCGCATGTCCGCTAATCTTTTTCGTGTAAGATGTTGAGAACGATTTTAGGGGCGTAGCTCAGTGGTAGAGCAGCGGCCTTTTAAGCCGAAGGTCGTGGGTTCGATCCCCACCGCCCCTACCAATCTCTTCTGTTCTGAATTACTTACGCGCGAACTTCAGCGTCCTATCGATTGATCCTACTGATTGGAGCCCTCCAACGTGTTCCATAGCGTCGCGCTGCGACTGCGGAATGACGTGCGCGTAGACCTTCAGCGTCGTCTTCACGTCCGCGTGCCGTAGCTGGTGCTGTAGAACAGTAAGCGGAACAGCGGCCTCCGCTAACTCCGTCGCCAGACCGTGCCGGAATGCGTGCAAGCCTCCGATTGCAGGAATGCCTAGCTTGCGCAGTACAGGCTTCAGTCCAATGCGAACGACGTTGGCTCTGGATCGCGGACGCTGTCCGTTGCGAGTAGCGAACAGAATCCCGCCAGTGTTCGGCGTCCAGTGTTGGATGTAGTTCCGTAGCATGGCTTCCAGCGCGGACGGCATCGGAAGCGTTGCTACCGAACATTTGGTTTTGGGTTGCCTGATCTCTCGCGTGCGTTCGTCCGACGATTTGTTGACGCGGATCGTCTTGCGATTGAAGTCGAGGTCGTCCAACGTCAGCGCAAGAATCTCTCCGGATCGCAAACCAGTGCACCACGCCACGGCGAAGATAGTCTTGAAAGGCTCCCGCGCCGTTTCGATGATTAGGCTCGCCTGATCGCGTGTGAAGAACGGGACAGGCGTTTCCCTCGTCGTCGAGCCAAGCTCGAGATCAGTAAAGCGGACCTTCGGCGCTCGCATACCGCACCGTTCCGCATATTCGATGATGGTGAAAACCGTGCCAAGGATATTGACTACGGTCTTGCCCGAAAGCTTGGCCTTCAAGTCGGTTGCGAATTGCTGGATCGCGCCAACGTTCATCTCGGTCAAGGAAGCTCGACCAAAACGCGGCATGATGTGCTGTCGCAGGAATGACTCACGCGGTCGCACGGTAGCAGGTGAAAGGTTCGGCGCGATTGCCTTACGCCATTGATCGACGGCGTCCGCAAACGTCTGTCCCTTAACCACCGGCGCTACGCTCCCACGTTTGAAGTTCACTTCTTCCATGATTCGGGCGTGCTCTCTTCGGGCGGCGCGTTCACTCATCAGCTTGATATTGCCGATGAACCGCATCACCTGCTTCGTGGTCCCGTCCGGACCGTCGATGTAGTGTTTGCTGTACATGCCGCCGTTCTTATCTGTGATGAAACAGCCCTTCTGGAAACGTCGTCTCGTCACTGGCCCCCTTTTGCGGCCAGCGTTTTGCAGCGTTGCGGACTGAGATTCTAACGAAGGAGTCGTGCGGATCAAGTCTTGGACCATGTTCCGCGCTTCGTATGTGACGGGGTCCCTTCAGCCTGAAAATAGGTCTTGACTCTAGTACCAGTACTTGATATCTTTTGACCGCGTTCTACTCGTAGGCGTTCTCCGGTTCGGCACGCAGTTCCTCGCTGACCCGTTCTCACACCCGCTAACGCAATAACAAACAGGAGAAACACAAATGTTTACTGCGGGAGAAGTGCGTCTCATGGTCTCGCGTGCGTACAAGCACGGACAGCGTCAAAATAAGTCAGCGTTTCGAAAGCTGTTCGAAATGACGTTTACGAAGGCAACGAGGGTTCGTGAGAGAGCTTCGGCAGAGCATGACTTGGAGCAATTGAAGATTGATTTCGAAGCATTGGCGGCGAATTAGGTAAGTGCATTCTTGTGCGGGCGACTGGGTGGTTCCGGTTGCCCGCACGCTTGTTTCAGCGTGATCCTAGTTAGTGCAGGACGCAGTTATATTTATTGGAGGCTGAAAATGCACCGCTTTTCCTATTCGAACGAACAGGCCGCCCGCCTAATTGAGGCCGTTCAGACAAAAGCTTCGACGCTGACCAAAGGCAAGATCTTCATCGGAGGCGAGCAAGCGCTTCGGTGGCTTTCCACATATCCGCCAGACATCCTTGATGAGGCGCTAGACATCGCGTCCGCTTGGTACTTGAAGTCTCAAAAACCGCTGACCGAAACCGATTACATCCGATATACGAGCGCGATCATGCGCGACAACTTTGCATCCCGCCAGAAGTATGAAGACATCCGAGACGAACGGCGGATCGCAGTGCTTAGGGCAGAATGGAAGGCTATGTCGCCGAAGCAGCAAGCCGAGTTCCCGAGCTTTCAAGACTTCTGTGACATTTCGGGACGTAGGTAAGTCCACATCTCCAGTTGTCCGTCGCTGCCTTCAGCGCGATTGTACGTGGTTCAACAACGCATCCAAAGGAACCTAAATGGCTAAGAGGCGTCGAGCACGTGGGGAGTGGTGTTGGGAAATGCAGGTCGTCGCCTGCGGAGGAACTTGTTGTGCGCCGCTGGAGGACCGCCGCCACTGCGAGGGACGAATTGAACAGGGTCACATCGTGCCGGAAGCGGAAGGCGGAGACGACAACCCGGACAATCTGATCCCGCTCTGCCGAAAGCACAATCGCAAATACAGGAAATTGCGAGCGCCAGACAGCCGACCTGCCGGCTGGCGGGAGCGATACATTCAACTACTGGCGCATGACGTGCAGCCACGCTTTTGTGTGCCGCATGAAAAATTTGATAGCCGCGTGATCGCTGCCAGTTCAGCAACTGAAAACACAGATGTTATTGCTTGGCCGCAGCCAGATTTTGCGGCTGCAAATTCACTATACACATCACCTAGCGCCGCACGACGAGCGGCAGTCACCTTAGTTGAAAGGATCGTAGACGCTTCCCAGAAACTAGAACCGCGATTGTTCCCACCTGGGGAGAGACAGAGCACGCGATTGCGAATCATCGCGGAAGCGTATCCTGCAACCTTCGACATTCTGGTGCGGGAATTCTTCACTCGCGAAGACTACGTGCTCGAAGGTTGGGCACCTGTATGCGAAAAGCCAGAACGATATGAGCGGTGGGCGCTGGAGCGTAAGCGTGTGCAGAAGGTTGCCGACGAATCGAAGAAGCGGTATGAAGACGAAGCGGTGAGAGCGATTGCGGAAAACGATGCCAAACAATTCGTGTTGAGCAAACAGAGTCTCGTGGAAGACGCCAAGTCAACCCTGATGCAAGCGATCACGATGGTTGACGAAGGGTACAGCCAAATAAGTGAGTTCGTCGAACAGCTCAACCATCTGTTGGTGAGCATCGACGCGGCGACATCGGGAGAAGTGCTGAACGACTGCAAGAAGATGCTAAACGAGATTTCGGATGTGATCGACCAACTGGCGGCGGCAGCGTTCTAGTATGCGGCAGCCTGGGCAGCGTATTTCCTGCTGAGAGCTTCGCACTTCATCATCAGGGCGAGAATCTTCAGCCGCAGCAAGGTTGCTTCTATGCTCTGGTTCTTCATGTTGTTTCCTCCATGCCCTGCGGCGATTGTGACGGCAAATCCCGACAACAATTCGAAGTGAAGCCGCGCAAAATACGTCACACGCGCTGGCCGTGACAGGACGCGACCGCTGGCGACTCGCGCGGGGAGAAATCATATGAAGTTCAGCAAGGCAGAGGCACGGAAGAGATTGCGACGCTACATCTCTGCGAAAGACAACCTGAGTGCGGCGATGCAGGTGTTCCAGAAGGCCGACCGCGAGCTGCACGAAGTCCTCTGCGCTCCCCTCGCAAGCGCGAGAGGGGATAAGCCCATCTAACTTCTTTTTCAACGAGGTTTTCCTGCCGCCGCGTAGTCGAATTTTTGTGCACGATTTGGAAAACCGTCGGTGGCGCTGCGTTACGTGGTCGTTCTCGTCGGTTGGCGATTGATTTGTCCTGTGTGTCGGAACGTGGAGGAAAGATGGCGCGGAGTTTGGAAGTCGTTGAGAGAGACCTGCGAAGGGTGAAGCGGGCCGAGAAAAAGCTTCGAGGAAATTACAATGCTATCCACCGCTACCTTGCGAAGAATGGCGGCATCGAAGGCCTGCCGAAGAAGGGCGAACAACCCTCCGGCAAACCGCCGAAACTTTCCGTCTACGTCCGCCATCAACGGGAAATTTCCAAGTCGCTGAAGATTTGCCTGGATGAGCTGCGAACGCTGACCGCCGAAAAGGCTGCTCTCGAATTGCAAGTAAACGAGGCCCATGACGACTACGCCCTCTAACTTCGTCTCGAAAGCGGATGCCTATCGCGCCGATGTGTTGGCGGGGAACATTCCGGCGTGCGAGTGGGTTCGCTTGGCTGTGCAGCGGGCGACCAACGACCGTGCGAAGCAATCGCAGGATGGATTTCCTTTCCAGTTCGACAACGCCAAAGCCGAGCGCGTGTGCAGGTTCATTTCGCTTTTGACGCATATCCAAGGTCCGAAGGCTGGCGAACGGATCACGCTTGAGGGTTGGCAGTGCTTTGTCCTGACGGAAATGTTCGGCTGGACTTGGAAGACAAGCGGCACGCGACGCTATCGACGCGCCTACCTTGAAGTTCCCAAAGGAAACGGAAAGACCATTCTCGCATCCGGGATCGCGCTGTACCTGATGGCAGCGGACTACGAAAAAGGCGCGGACGTGATCGCTACAGCGTCGAGCTATGAGCAGGCACGCCTATGTTTGGACACCGCTAGGAACATCTGTTTGAAGGATCGCGTGCTGTGCACAAAGTTCGGCCTCGAAGTTCTGGCGCACAAGATCACACAACCAAAGACTGTTGGTAAGCTCCGCGGACTTCCGGCGAAAGGATCGGCGACGGAAGGAACATCGGTTCACGGCGCTGTGCTGGACGAACTGCACCTTGCAAAGACACGCGCGGTATACGACTCGCTCCGCACTGCGGCCAGTAAGCGTCCGCAGGCGATGCTTTTCTGCATCACGACGGCTGGCAACGACACGTCCGGCATCTGCTACGAAGTGCACACGCACGTCGAAGAGATTTTGAGTGGTGCAAAGGTCGACGAAAGCTTTTGGGGCTGCATCTGGTCGTTAGATGACGGCGACGATTGGCGCGACGAAAAGAACTGGGTCAAAGCAAATCCCAACTGGGGCGTCAGCGTCGATGCGCAAGGCTTACGGGAAGAAGCAAACCGCGCGAAGCAACTTGCCAGCATGGAGGAGGGCTTCAAGCAGAAACATTTGTGCATCTGGTCAGGTTCGTTTGGCGAGGAACCATTTCTGGCGCTCGAAAAAGTGCGCAAGTGTTTTGACGCAAATCTGAAAGACGAATTCGGTGGTGAGTGCGCTGTCGGCATGGACCTCGCCAGCAGGCTCGACTTGACCGCCGTTGTTCGTCTACACGCTCAACGGATCGGGAATGAGCTTCACTACTACGCTTTCTGCAAAGCGTGGCTTCCAGAGGATACGGTCGCGCGTTCGCAGAACAGTTCTTATCCGGGATGGTGCAAGACTGGCTTTCTAACCGAAACGCCCGGATCGATTGTCGATCTGAGCTACGTTGAAGACTACATCGTGGAAGTGCTTCAAAAATATCCTACGCGGCAGGTCACATTCGATCCGCTCCAATCCAACCTGTTAGTCACTCGACTTATGAAGAACAGACCGGAGCACGCGCAAGTATTTGTCGAGTGCACGCAATCCGGAAAGTACTACACGCCGGGAATGCTTCTGTTGGAAGAGCTGGTCGCCGATGGCCGTTTCCACACGAACAGCCCGCTTCTGATGTGGTGCCTTGCGAACCTACGCTGCAAGAAGGGCGTGACCAACCTACTTTTTCCAATGCGGCCAAAGGATCAGGCGCAAAAGATTGACGGAGCTGTCGCGCTGGTGATGGCCTTGAGCGCCTGCCAATCCACGCCTCTCGACGAGTCCACTACGAAGTCGGTCTACGAAGATCGCGGAGTGATCTTAATCTAATGGCCGACCGCGCCCGAATGAGATGCCGTGCTGCGGGTTGTGCTGAGCTGGTCAGCGGCAAGTACTGCGCGAAACACGTTCACAACAACGTGAGGTCTAATCGGAGCGGCGATCCGTTCTATCTTTCGATGCCGTGGGTGCGACTGCGGGATTTTATACGCTGCCGGAATCCAATTTGCCAGCGCATTGTGAACGGCGTCCGCTGTTTCCAACCTTCAGCGATCTGCCATCACTTAGTCGGTATCAACCAATCCGTTGAACTGCGCCTTGATCCTCGCAACTTAGTCGCTGTCTGCCGCCAGCATCACCCGGACGAACCAACGCCGCACTGGCGTGAAGGCATCGACTACTCGCCGACCGTTTCCTGATCCGCGAAAAGTTAACAGTTAACCGCGTCGCGTTCACTCGTTAACTCTGCACAAGCCGTAACACCATCCACGCGCTTTGAGGTGAACCATGACGATTTTAGCCGTAGCAATTATTTCTTTGGCGGCAGGTTTTGGCCTGGGCCGAATCAAGAACGCTGCGAAGCTTTCGGCGGCTCGCGCGGAACTGAACAAGCTTGAAGTTGGCGTGTCCGGCGAAGTGAAGTCTGTCATCGCTGCGATCCGCGCCAAGTTGTAATCGATCTCGGTCGCGGGATAGTGAAGCCCGGTAAAACGCCAGCCTCATACACTGGAGTCGCCAGTTCAAATCTGGCTCCCGCTACCAAAACTCCTGCAATAACCCGTAACAAATTTCCCGTCGTTTAGGCGGCATTAAGCCACACCAAATTCGAATCGAGGATTCCCACTATGTCCTACACAGGATCTGCGGCAGCGGTAGCCCGCGGAGCAGTCATTGCCTACCAATCCAACCCTTCGGTTGGCTTTCAGAATCTGGCCGAGATCAAGTCAATCGACTTCACCGGCGCGAAGTATGACCTGTCTGACGTCACGAATTACGAGTCGGGCAACTTCCGCGAATGGTTGACGACCTTGGCTGACAGCGGCGAGGTGAGCTTCACCGGGAACTACGTTCCGGCTGACAGCTCGCAGCAAGCGCTGTTGGGCTTCTTCAATGCCGGCACGCTCGTAAGCTGGCAGATCACGCTTCCGGACACGTTTAACGCGCCCGAGCCGATCACGTTCAAGGCCTATGTTTCCAGCCTCGAACACAACCTGCCGCTGGACAAAGAAGCCACGATCACCGGCAAGCTCAAAATCACAGGCGCAGTAGCGGGTCTCTAATCGACCTATGCCGCTGCTAGACACCATCGCGACGGCGTTCGGCTTTCAACGGGCCGAGCGCCGATCCTCGCTTGAGAATCCAAGTACTCCACTCTCCTACCCGGCAGAGTGGCTGCTCGACATTTTCAATGGCGGGCGCACCGATTCTGGAATCCGCGTGAGCGAAATGACAGCGCTTCAAGTGAGCGCGGTCTTGGCTTGCGTGCAGATCATTTCGAACGGCGTGTCGAGTCTGCCGCTGCACGTCTACGAGCGGCTGGTCCGCGATGGACGGCTAGGCAAGAAGATCGCCTTCAATCATGCGTTGTACGACTTGCTTCATTGCGAGCCAAACGACGAGATGACGGCGTCGACTTGGTTGCAGACCGTGCTTTGCCACGCGCTGCTTTGGGGCAATCACTACTCCGAAATTCAGCGGTCACGCGAAGACAACGCAATCGTCGCGATCTGGCCGCACAATCCCACGCGCTGCCGCCCCGTTCGGCTTCTCAAAGATGAAGAGATCGGCGGCGAAGAGTACACGCAAGGGACTCTCGTTTACGAAATCAACGAAGCAATGGTCGGCGGTCAGATCACGCCCGAGGATTCGATTGACGACAAGTTGCTGACTCGGCGTGTCGTTCCCGCTGACAACGTTATCCATGTCCACGGCCTTTCGCTAGACGGTCGCGTTGGGCAAGACACAGTGAATTTGTCGCGGCAGGCTATCGGCCTCGCTCTCGCGACTGAAAAGTACGGCGCGAAGTTCTTTGGCAACAATGCGCGGCCAGCCGGAATTCTTTCTACCCCAGGCGTGCTTACGCCAGTTGCGGCAGAAACGCTTAAACGGTCGTGGTCTGAGGCGCATGGCGGAGAAAACGCTCACAAGACCGCAGTGCTTGAGCAGGGCGTTGTCTACACGAAGATCGCCAGCACTCCTGAAGAAGCGCAAAGCATTGAAACGCGGAAATTCCAGCGCGTTGAGATCGCGAACGTATTTGGCGTGCCTTCTCGCATGGTTGACGGCGACGAACACGCGGCGCGTTCGACGGCAGAGCAGAGCGCCATCGAGCTTTTGAATTACTGCCTCAATCCGTGGATCAACAAAATCGAGCACGAACTGAAGCGGAAGTTGTTCCCGAAGGTTGGCCGGTCGGCTGGCAAGTATTTCGCCAAGTTTGATACGCGCCAGCTCATGTATCCCGACGCGGCTTCACGTTCCACGTTCTACGGAAGCGGTAAGCAGTGGGGCTATTTGACCGCGAACGATATTCGCGAAATGGAAGGCTTGAACCCAATCGAAGACGGCACTGGTGATCGCCTATGGATGCCAGTTAACGAACAGTTTGCCGACGATCCGATCACGATGGGCGCAAACGCCAAAGCCAAGTTCGACAAAGAGAATCCGCCTCCCGACGAGCAAGAGGATCAGCCATGAGCGCCCTTGTCGTAGTTCAACAGCCGACGAGTGAGCCGGTCGATTTGGCGACAGCGAAGAACTTTCTTCGCGTCACCACCGATAACGACGACACGCTGATCTCGACCCTTATTTCGGCAGCGCGAGGCGTAGTCGAAACGTTTACGGGCCGCAGCATTGCGACGAAGACGTATCGGCAATCGCTGGATTCATTTCCTTACTACACCGACACGATGTTGTCGCAAATGGCGTATCCGCCGAGCTATTACAGCCTGCCGCGATACAGCACGACGCTTTGGAACTATTCGCAAATGATCAAGTTATTCGCCCCGCCGCTTCTTAGCGTGCTGTCGATCGATTATCTCGACTCCACGACTGGCGAAAAGCAGACGCTTGATCCTTCGCAGTACATCGTCGATTCCGACAGCGAGCCTGCACGCATTTTCCCCGGCCCGGCTGGCGCTTACTGGCCTTCAGTTCTGTACGTGCCGAACGCTGTGCAGATCACTTTCACTTCTGGCTACGACACCGATCCGAGCAACGGACCCGGCGTACCGAACGGAATCATTCTCGCGATCTTGATGCTCGTTTCCAATTTTTATGAAAACAGGGAGGCAGTTCAACCGGGAAGCTTTAGCAAGCTGCCCTTCCATATCGAAAGTCTTTTGTGGGAGCACCGTGTGTTGGACATGGCTCCGAGTCGTGGTTAGGCGGCTTTTGGCGAGGACGTTGATTGGCTTTTTGTTCGGCTGGAGTGGACCACTTTACGTTGCCCGGTTCGTAGTTGCCTGAGTTGTTGATTCGGTCGATGGAATGTTTCGGAGTTGGCTTCCATCCGACTTCGGCGAAGAACTGCTCGAAGCTGGTAAAGAGGAATTTGATTCCGCGACCGCCGTAGTCGGGCCAGTCGGAGCATTTAGGTCGATTGCATCGGCGAAAAGCTCCCATGTACGAAGTGTATTCCGGCGAACGCGCCATGCCGTGAGTTTTGTTGGTGGGAGAAATTCCTAAGCGGTTTCCGCCTTTAGTCGGATGGACTCGGGTGTAGTGGCCGCGAGCGAAGCGGTTGGATACGGGAGTTCCGCATCCGCATTCACAAAGTTTTTGCATGACTAAATTATCGAGATGACGCGAAGGGCAAGACAAGGAAGAACACACATGAAGGGGTCGGAGAAATGCCAATCAATGAAGTACGGATACGGTCGGGCCGTCTACGTCACCTCGTCGAAATTGTATCGCCCGGAACGAGTCGAGATTCCTTCGGCGGCTTCAATCCGAGCGGCGGTACGTCGCTTGGAACCGTCTGGGCCAGCATCGAGGCCATTAGCGGACGCGACGTGCTTGCAGCCCAAGCCTTTACTTCAGTCGGAACGCACCTAATTACGATCCGCTTCATGCCGGGTGTACTGGCGCAGCAGGTTGTGAAGTTTGGGAGCCGAAGGTTTCAGATTCAGAGCGTGCTCAACCCGAATGAGCAAACCAAGGTGTTGAAGCTGCTTTGCACCGAAGTGAACGACAGCGTGCAGCAAAGCTAGAAAGTACGTCACAGCTCTCCAGTAGCAGTGACGAGAGGAAATCGAGATGGAAACCCGATCACTGAAGGTTGAAGTTCGCGCGGCTGCCGACGATCCGAACTGTATTGAAGGCTATGCCTCCGTCTTTAACTCATTAAGTGAGGACCTTGGCGGCTTTCGCGAAATGATCTGTCGCGGAGCATTCAGCCGCGCACTGCGCAGCGGCGACGACGTTCTCTGCTTGATGGATCACGACCCGAAGCAACTACTCGGTCGGACGAGTTCTGGCACTTGCCAAATCATGGAAGACGAACGCGGCCTGAAGTTCCGATGCTCGATGCCCAACACGCGCCTCGGCCAAGACGTGATGGAACAAGTTAAGCGCGGCGACATTTCGCAGTGCAGTTTCAGTTTCGCAATGGACCCGGATAACGACGAAGACGAGGACTGGGCCGAGGACAAAGACGAAGAGGGCCGCTCCTATGTGAAGCGCACGATTCGATCCGTGTCGCGGCTGTTTGACGTGTCGCCTGTCGTTGTACCTGCTTACCGCGCGACAAGCGTTGCGGTGGCCTGATGTTACTTGAAGGGATTTATCAGCGGCTGTCTACGGATAGCGCGATCACGGCTTTGGGTGCGCAGGTGTATCCGAGTCTCGCGGAGAAGGAAGCGGTTCTCCCGTACTTGGTCTACACGCAAGTTGGCGCGGCGCAAGTAAACAGTTTCGACGGCGTGAACCGATTGCAAAGCGCGAGGCTGCGCTTCAGTTGCTACGGAACGTCCTACGCCAGCGCGAAGGCGCTGTGCAACGCGGTGAAGTCTTCGCTAGGTGGGCTCCTCGCGACACTTTCTGACGGCACGCAAGTTCAAGGCTGTTGGCTCGAGTTCGAAGCCGATGACGCCGAAGCGGACCTGCAAGGAACGATTTTTGCGTCGCATGTCGACTACAGCCTGAACTTTACGGACAACGCATAAGGAGCACCTATGAAGATCGAATACAGCAACTTCAATCCCGCCCGCGAACCGCGAGCGATCCCGGAATCATGTCCGGCAGAACTGCGAACCAAGATTCAGGCTGCACGCGAAAAGCGCGAGACCAGCCTAAGCGTCGAGCAAGATGCGGAGACGCTCAAAGAGTTTGCTGCCAGTTTGGAGCAATAGCGCGGGCTAAACACCAGCGTATCTCAAACGAGGAACACAAATGAAGAAACTCACTGAGCTGCGTGAAGCTCGTGCAAAAATTCACGCCGACCTCGCGAGTGTTTTGGCCCTGCCACCTACGGCCGACAACAACGAGCGAGCCCGGAAGATGTTGGAAGATTCCAACAAACTGAAGACCGAAATCGACAAGCTGGAAACGCGCGGCCTTTCGGCTGTTGGCGACGGCATGAGAGCCGAAACTGACGTCGAATATCGGCGTGCATTCCAAGCGTATCTTCGCATGGGCGAACGCGCACCTCAGGAAGTGAAAGACGCTCTCCGTGAGAAGCGTGCGAACGGCGAAGGCTCTCCCACGACCAGCCACATCGGCACCTATTCCGACTTGGGCTATTTTGTCCCGACTGGATTTGTGAACGACGTGGAAGTCGCAACCAAGTGGTACGCGGACCTGATGAGCGCGTTCGGCAGCATCGGAACCAGCTCCGGCAATCCGTTGCCTTACCCGACCAGCAACGACACCACCCAGACCGCTTCACAGATCGCGGAAAACGCTGGCCCTGTCAATGAACAAGACCTAACCGCCGGCCAGATCGTTTTCGGCGCGTACAAGTACACGTCCGGCGTGATCCGTGCATCGCTGGAATTGGTTCAGGACAGCGCGTTCGATGTCGAAACCTTTGTCGCCAAGCAGATGGGCATTCGCTTTGGCCGCAAGTGGGAAGACGTTTTCACCAACGGCACTGGCTCCAATCAACCGACCGGCATCCTGCCCGCGATTGCGGCGGCTGGCATCACTCCGGTTGTGGCGGTAGGTTCTAACCCAAATGACGGAATCACCGGCAACACCGGAGCCAACAGCGTCGGCTATTGGGACCTCGTCAACCTCGAACACTCCATCGATAAGTCCTATCGTAAGGGTGCGAGCTACATGATGCACGACACGACTGTCGCGTCGTTGCAGCGTGTGCTTGACAAATTCGGCCGTCCGCTGTTCGTGCCTGGCATCAACGGCGAACCAGACCGCGTGAACGGTTATCCCATCATCGTGAACAACGCCATGCCGCAGATCGCACCGAGCGCCACCAGCGTGGTCTTCGGAGACCTGTCGAAGTACCTGATCCGTCGGGTCAAGGACTTCCAAGTCATGGTGCTTCGCGAACGGTACGCGGATTACGGACAGATCGGCTACATCGGGTTCGCCCGCGTAGACGGCAACTTGCTGGACGCGGGAACGCATCCGGCGAACGTGTTGCAGCAACATTCCTGATCCAACAAACCAAACTTCAACCAAGAGGGCCAAGGCTAAACACCTTGGCCCTTTTTATTTGTGCCGTCACATCGTGCGCAGTTTCGTGCGTCGTTCACAGAGCCGGATCGCAACGACAGGGCGCCTGAGACTCGCCCCTCCTGAGCGATCCGGCAATACAAAGGATTCCTATGCCACAGATCGTCGGCAGTGTGATTTCGAAATGCGTGCACGGCATCTACCTTGCGTCGAAGCAGGAAGTGCGCAGCGACAAAGCAACTTACTGCGGAATGTGCACGCCTGAAGGTCCGTATCCTTCGCAGGAATGGCAGTCGCTAGTAGCGGCGACGCCTGTTCTCAAGCGCAATTTTGATAAGGCGAGCTGTCCGAGCTGCGGTAGCGAAACGCATTACGTCGAAGGCAAGCATTGGGTGTGCAGCGAGTGCGGCAACCAGTGGAAGCCGTCTCGTCGCCTTCTAACCCAGAGCCTTGTATCGATCCGGAGTCTTTAATGAATTATTACGAAGGACAAAAGGAACATCATCCAGCGGCTTGGGAACACGTCGGACACGAAGACGTTGAGAGGATGCACCTTGATTTCCGGAACCCGCATCGCAGGGATCGGTTTGTGCCGCCTTGGGCGCTGGATGACGTGAAGATTCGACTGGTGGTGTACAACTACGCCTGCAACTACGCGCGGCAGCTACTTGGTGTCAGATTTAAGCTCAAGCCGGGAGTGTCCATGCGTGAGCTGGAAAAGGCTTGTATTGAGGTGCGAAATCAGAAGTTGGCTCTTGTGCAGGCGAATCCAAACAAATATCCGCATGTCGAGGACCACATCCGGACCACGCAGAATGGGATCTCCTCCCGCGCCGTCAGGATCATCTACAAAGCCTACCGCGAGCGCTTGAATGCCAAAGACATTGCGGAAGCGTTAGATATGTCTTGGTGTGCGGTCCGGCAGATTCTGTATCGCCTGAATAGGATCGCCCGCGAGCTGTTTCCCGATGACCAGCAACTTCCACGGCATTGGACGGTGAGGGGATCAGCGCCTGTAAAACGACCGTGGGCGGCAATTAGGCAACTCAGCGAATCTGAAGTCACGCCGGAAGTCCGCTCAATTGTGGATCGGTACAATGCAGGAATCCCTGTCAAAGAGATCGCAAAGCAGGAAGGTCGGTCGGCTAGCTCGGTTCGTTATCGTTTGCACCGGAGCGGGCTTGCAGTGAAGCCGAGGAAGCAGATTGAAGAACGCGAACCGAGGAAGCGCGTCATTCTGAGTGATGAAATCATTCAACGATGGAAGAGCGGTGAACACTCGCACAAGCTCGCTGCCGAAATCGGAATCCCGACGGGAACGCTAAGGGCGCTACTTGGTCGGGCCGGCCACGTCAGAGGCGGAAAACGGAAACCGAAATACAGCGATGAGCAGCTCAACGAATTGAGACGTCGATGGAGCGCGGGAGAATCAGCGCGGAAATTGGCAGCCGAACAAGGTATCCCAATACGAACGTTCATAGCACGTATGAATCGGCGCGGATTCCAGAGAGGACCGATCAATGGCAAACGTAGTTGAGTTTGAGATCAAAGGACTGGCGGAGCTTCAGAAGAAGCTCGAGGAAGAATTGCCAAAAGACGCTAGGCGTGCGATGCGGATCGCGCTGTCCGCAGGCGGAGGCACGGTTCGCGACGCGATGAAGGAGGACGCACCAGTTGAGGCCGACGGCGAGAATTCCGGCTTTCTCCGCGATCACTTGAAAGTAAAGACCATCGTGCGCAATGGCGGCCTGACTGGCATCGCCATCGTGGGAGCAACAACCGATCCGTATCCGGGTCGCGAAGGGACGCAAGGCCGCGTCAGCTTCAAGACGCGAACAGGGAAGCTGGTTTCGTTCGTTAGCTCCGTTGCAGGTCAAGTCACTGCGTCGAAGGTCGCGCAATGGCTCGAGCTAGGGACTAGCCGCATGTCGGCGCATCCGTTCATAACTCGTGCGTGGGAATCATCGCGACAGGCAGCGCTGGACCGAATGATCGCCAAGCTTAGAGAAACGCTGAAGCTGTCGTAACAACTGAAGGGTAGCTTATGAGCACAACTCCGAACCTGCTGATCGCACACATCGCGTCCAGCCAAAACAACAAAGAGGTCACGGCCAATACCGCGTTTGACGATTTCGACGGCGCGATCTGCGGCAATTATTCCTTCGACCTGGGCGACGCTGATCTGACCGTTCCGCAAGACAAAGCGCTTGGGAACATGATGCTGATTTTTACCGGATTGCTCAGTGCGGATCGCGTGATCACTCTCCCGCAGAACGCCAAGCCCTACATTTTGATGAACCAAACCAGCGGATCGCCAGCCGGATTCGACTTGACGGTCCAAGTTGGGACAGGAGCGGCGACCGTCGTGTTGAGCGACGCCGACGCGCATCTCGTCTACTGCGATGGCGTGAACAGCGTTTACAAAGTGACCTAAGCGAGGGAATCAATGTCAGGAATCGTTCAACACAAAAGCACCATAGGCACGGGGCAGACCGTGTCGCTAACGCTAGATTCGCCAGTCACGTCTGGAAACCTGCTGATCGCCGTGATCGGCTACGACGCCCTTTTGAACAGCATCTACGCGCTGGAAGACGCGGCTCAACCATCGTGGATGGGCTACAACCGCGTGGCAGAAGCCACCTCATTTCCGTTCCGGCTAGATGTGTACGAAGGCCTCGCGCAAAGCACCGAGTCCTACACGTTGGAAGTGGTGTTCGACAACAACGACGGCAACGCGAAGCACTTGCATCTCTTTGAAGTAAGAGGATACGACACGTTCGACCAGGAGGGTATAAATGCTCAAAACACGAACGCGCCGTCCGTAGGGACCATCTTAAACACGTCGAAGGCCAACGAATTTGTGCTGGCCGCGTTCTTGGACGCAACCCACTCTGAAGAGACCTTCACCGCTGGTAGCGGTTACACAGCCGGCGAGACCACGAACGCTAACTTCTTTTCAATGTTCAGCGAGTTCCGAACCATCTCCTCTGTTGGGCAACCATCCGCTTCGGCGTCTATTCCAAACACCGACAACATTGCATCGGCCATCGTCACGTTTTATCTGAGCAGCGATCCTGAGGGCGGTTCCGGTGGAGGACAAGTTAGCAGCGGGCCGGCGTTTCTCGGATCAGTGCGTGTGCTCGGCAGCGCTCCGTCGGGCGCAACGAACAACTTCCTTGGCACTGTAACGGTAGTCGGGTCCGCACCTGCTGGCGCTGAGAATCCTTACCTTGGCAGCGTAGTTGTCGGAACTCCATCCGGCAGCGATTCGAATCCTAGCCTTGGCGAGGTTGTGGTGGTCGGCAGCGTGCCAGCCGGCGCGACAGACGCTTTCCTTGGCACCGTGGAAGAGAGCTAGTAATGAAGATCAGATGGCGCGTCATGCGCAAACGCTACCACGACGGACAGGTCACAACTTCCGTTTGGTACGACCACTTCGCGAAGGAAAAGGACGCGCAAAAGGAAGCCGATCTGCGCAACGAAATGAAGATCAGGACGCCCAAACGTCCGGAGCAGCAAGCCAACCCAGAGGACATTTTCAATCAAGCGGACGAGTACACCGTTGAGTCTTGGGAAGCTCCGCAGTAGCGCAATCGCTGGCCGTGATAGAATCCTGCCAAAGGGGAGCCTATGAAAATCCCAGCCTTGGCACTTCTTCTATTCTTTTCGGCGGTTCCGTGTTTCGCACAAGCGAAGGTCTACATTCAACCTGACAGCGGATTTGAGACCTATGTCTCAGCAGCGCTGACGAAGAAGCATGTTCCTGTCACTGTCGTATCGGAAGCTGAAGCCGCGACGTTTATCTTGCAGGCTACGCCTGTCGCGGTGAAAACAGAAAGTACGGGATCAAAAGTAGCGCGTTGCCTGTTCCTCTACTGCGCCGGCATCCAAGGCGAACAGACCGTTAGCATCCAACTAATCAACCCACGAACGAAAGCAACCGTCTGGGCGTATACGGTTCGCAAATGGGACGCCAACGCCTATCAGTCTTCTGCTGAAGCTATAGCAAAGCATTTGAAACAATTTCTGGAGGAACACAAGGAACTACTGTCTCAGTGAAGTTCAGAAATCAATGTCGAGGTCGCCGAATTGTTGCAGCGTCTCACCAATGTGCTTTGAGAACTCAGTCGCAAGGCGCACCGCAAAAGCGTGATCTTCGGTCTGAACATCATACGTGAAGAGATTGCCCTTAAACTCGCCACTAAGCGGAATTGACTTATCCCGAACTGAATCAACGTGGACTTGCTTGATAATCGGCTGCGACTCCGATTGCGGATGCTCTGCCGTGACGTTTGTGCCTCCCGGAGAAGGAGGCCACGAGCCTTTCTCGATCTTGGGGTGACTGCGCACTTTCATAGACGAATGATACCGCCGCAGTATCCAAAATAAAAGGCCGCTCCTGAGAGCGGCCCGGAATTGCGCTTGGATTGGCTGACGGCTTATCTCCGCGTTCGACCTCCCTTCATCAGCGTGACCTTCGGCTGACTGAACACGCGAACCTCCAGCGAGATCGCTTTCCAATCGGCTGCCGCGACGTGACGCGGACGTGTATTCGTCGTGAGCGCGATGTGGCACTCCTCACAACGGCTGCCGTTTACGTGCAGCACAAACGTAAAGGCAGGGCGTTTGCAGTCCGGACACTGCGCTGCCTGACGCGAATGAACGGTTTTGTGACTCACGACGCCACCTCCAAGGACACGACCGTACGGTCGTCCGTGAAAGTGATCCGACGGAGTCTCTCTTCCTCGAGCAGCCGATCAAATGCGACTCGAGCTTCGCTTTCGGACATACCGCTGAACGTGATGAGCTTTTGCCGTGGTTGGCCGTTTCCTGCCTTGACGTACATCTTGCCGAACCACGTTCCGGATGCGGACTGAGCGAAGTAGCCTTTCTGCCAGCCAGATTTTCTCCTGCCCGTTCGGTAGTCAGCTAGGACTCTTCCCGGATTACTAACCTTCAGATGTTTGCCAGTTTGGTCAGCAAGGCGACTCGCCGCGCTGTGTATGTAGTCGATGGCGCGGGCTAGGATGGAGATGTCGTCGTTGATCTTGCCGATCATCGTGTTGCAACGACGGCAGAGGATGCCACGAACCTGACCGGTTACGTGGTCGTGATCCAAACTCAAGCGATGGACTTTGCCTGTTCGCGTGTCAATGTACGTTTCAGGATTGCCGCAGATTGCGCACCTGTTTCCGGAGAGTGCGACAAGCTCGTCGTGAACTTGCTCGAAGGTTTTCACTGTTTCACCTCCTTCGCAGGAGTGATCGTCAGCTTGCCTGTTTTCGTGGAGACGTGGAAAACGGAACCGTCCGACATGAGGAACCGCTGCCAAGCGTATTCCTTCGAAGCCGCGATCAGCTTATCCACAGCCCGCGGACCCTTAAACTTCCTGATGATGGAGTCGACTTGCTCTTGAGTGAGCTGCTTACTGCTCGGTGTCTTCTTCATTGAGTAAAGCCTCCTGACTACGAGGCTCGACTTCTTCCAGAAAAAGGACAACGAGCTTGCGTGATACTTTTGGCCTAGTACGACAGGCCTGATCCCTACTAGAGTTCTACTTGTTGGACAGGAGCGAAGGGGTTGCAACGCCGCATAAACACTGGCGATTTGTGGAAAGTGCCGTTCTTTTCGATCCCCACCGCCCCTACCAAAGTTCACTCGAATCAGCGCCCGGGAAGGCTTTCGGCGGAGGCGCTCGTCTCATGCGGCGGCTTCGTTGCTTCTCGTCAAAAAGAGGCATCTTCGAATCCGTGGGCCGGGCAACCGTGATGCTTTCCAATATCTGAGAATATCCCGATCTTCTTCGACCCTCAACGCTTCCCGAATTTCACTTCATGGTTATGATCCTGCGGCGCGGTAAACGGTCTTGTGGTTCGGCCACAAGGCTCCAACGATCGCACCAGCCACGCCGCCGATCGCGGCCCCGAATGCTGCGCCGGTTCCCTTGCTGCCGGCAAATCCGTTTTTCTCCCACGCTGCCGCGCTGATGCCGGCTCCCAGTCCTGCGCCGACCGCGGCGCCGATAGCTGCGTTGCGCAAACGATGCTTGTTTTCCATGAGCTTCACGCTGCGAACGTCTCGCCTCTGAACGATCTGTTCGCCGCCCGATGCTTGTAACGAGATAGCCGTATCTGAGACCGTCTGGAAGGTTCCGGAGACCTTCTTCGAATTCATTTCGACGACTTGAATTTTGTGCCCGGCTTGGAGCGCGCTCAGGTTTTCCCAAGATGCTAAGTTGGTTTGGGCGCAAACCACGCAGGGCATTCCCAAAACGCAAGCTAGAATCCAGAGTTTTCGCATGAAACGTCCTTCTGATTAGATTTACAAAGTCGTTCGGCGAAGCCGTACCTGGCCGATGGGGCAAATCCAGCTGCTGCGTCGTTTGCCTGCGCTGCAAATGGGCACAGGGCCAGAATTGCGGACAATTCGTGGATTACAATGATGGTTAGGACTGACAAAGCCGCAGCCGCCCAAGCGATTTGGAACCAGATCGATCCGCTATATCCGACCGATTCGATTATCCTTCCCATTTGGGCTTCAGCAGGGCTGGCGAACGCCAAGCCCAGAACCACAATGAGCGCTCCCGGAAGGTATCTCGAGATCATGCTGCCCTCTTTATGTGAGGGGTGCTGATCGTGCGCTAAGAGGAAGGAGTGCCCAGAAAATGGGCAGTGGTTGGCCAATTTTTCTGTCGCCGTTGAACTCGTCCGAGCCGCAAAGCCCTTATTTTTCATTGTGTTTCCCTCCTGCGGAGCCAGTGTTCTAATGTCTTCCGAATTGCAGTGTGCATAGCGACTGCCATCAAACCTGACGACAGATGGCGGGCGGACGAATCGCGGAGGGCTGCTCAATGGTGCTATATTCTCGGGTCACGGACCGACGATGACTCTAAATCGAGGAAATCAATCGAGTGAACACTTGGGCCTGCTCTATCGAGTGGCGCAGGCGCTTTTGAAGGACGGCGAGTACGGCGAACTACTTTCCGGGCTCCTCGACACATTGATCGAAGGACTAGGGGCCGACCGGGGATTTGTGGTGGTGCGTGAGGGCGGAGAGTTCCGAGCGACCGCGGCGCGGAATTTTCGGAGTGAGTCGTTATCCCGAGCGGAAGAGGCGGTCAGCCGCTCGATCGCCCGGTCCGTGATGGAAGGCGGGAAAGCAGTCTTGATCGGCGACGCCTCGATGACCGAGCCCTACAGCAAGCAGCCGAGCATACAACACCTCTCGATTCGATCTGTTCTGTGCGCGCCTCTGGTGGCGAGCGATGAAGCTTTCGCACTTATATATCTGGAGAATCGGCAAGTCACCAATCGTTTTACGGAAGAGCAGCGAGACTTTCTGGATGAAGTCTGCGCATTGGCGGCGCCACGATTGCGGGGAGCGGTGGCCATGAGTCAGGCGCAGCGTCGCGCGGAAGCTTTGGAACACGCTCACAGTCAATCCGACGGAATATTGACGGCTGACCCCGGGATGACGCGCGTCCTGCAGACCGTGCACCAGATCGCGACCACCGATCTCCCGGTTTTGATCGAAGGAGAGACCGGAACCGGAAAAGAGCTGATCGCCCGGGCCGTCTATCGCCATAGCACGCGCGTAAAAGGACCCTTCATTGTGTTGAATTGTGCGACGATTCCGGCGACGCTAATTGGTTCAGAGCTCTTCGGTTTCGTACAAGGCGCATTCACTGGTGCGAATCGCGATCGCGTCGGATTCATCGCAGCCGCACATCGCGGGACCCTGTTTCTCGACGAGATTGGCGATCTACCGCTCGAACTGCAGCCCCATCTTCTTCGCGTCCTGCAGTCAGGCGAGTTTACGCGGCTTGGCAACTCCAGGACCGAGCAGGTGGATGTAAGGTTCATCGCCGCGACGAACCGCGATCTGGAGAACGAAGTGAAGGCCGGAAGATTCCGATCCGATCTGTTTTTCCGCCTGTCAGCTATCACGCTTCGCCTGCCACCCTTGCGCGACCGGCCCCACGATACCAGGCTTCTCGCCGAGCATTTTATTCGCACGGCGGCAGCACGCTACGGGCGGCCTGCACCGCGCCTGACCGAGGACTGTTTGGCAGCCTTGACTGCTTACCGCTTTCCGGGAAATGTGCGGGAACTGGAAAGTGAAATGGCCAGACTAGCCGCGCTGGCTTCTGTAGATGTCCCCTGCGGCGCTGATTTATTAAATGAAAGAATTCGTAATGGCGGAAGCGGCTTATCGGCGGCCTCGTCGCAGCCGATGCCGATCGCTCCGATGTCGCTGCAAGAAATGGAAAAGCAGCTGATCTTCTCGGTGTTACAGCACGTAGGCGGGAACCGTACCCGCGCCGCAGAGATTCTCGGGATCAGCCGCGAAGGTTTACGCACCAAGCTCCAACGACTTCAAATGTCAACTCCCGCCGATTCCGTTTCGTGAGTTCATGCGCCTTTCAAAACTGGTCGCGCTCGGGCGCTCGCCACCCACAGAGGCTTTGTGGCAGCTGAAAAATACCGCTCCGTTGGGTGTTTAGTTTCGTTCCGGCGAGTTCTTACTAACGATTGCAGTTCGCGCTGTGGTTAGCGTGAAAGTCAGCGATTCCTTCGAGAGGTTGGATACAAGCGAACTCACCATCCACCCCAGACCTGCGGGTATATCGCGGCTCAAGGAAATTGCCTGGCATTCCACATACGTGCCGCCGTCCCTCTCTTCAAACCGCCAGAACGTGTTCAGCTTCCAGACAAATCCCCGGTCGTGCCCTTCGGGCTCCAGGCGCTCGTCGGAGCGTCCCGCATTGTCCACTTCTTGCACGCGAGTGTCATTCGAACGGCTCCAGGCGTGAGTCTTATCGATAACGTGATAATGGATCTGCGCATCGGTGTCGATTACCGTGGTGATGATTTTCTTCTTGTAAAATCGCTGCTGTACAAAATAGTCGTCGCCCTCATGTTTGACAATCTTTGACCGCAGGATGTCCGCCTTGAAGTATTCCGCGTTGTGATCGTAGTCTTCCATGAACGCCAGGGTCTGCGCCAGCGTCGCACCGGGGACGAAAATGGTTCCAATCCAGTGATGAATGAGCCCTCCAGGAAAGGGAATCGGTTGCCCGTTGTCGAGAGTCTGGAGACGCTCGATTACGACCTCGCCGTTGCGAAGTTGCTTCTCGGTCGCCAAGCGCCGAGCTTCCGGCAACCGCTCCACCCACAGAAATGGATCGCCCTGTGCCAGCTCGATGTCGACCTGTGCCTGAGTCAGGGCGATATAGTGCTCGTAATTCTTCGCCGTTTGAGCCTGGAGATCGGCGGCATCGACAGGCGCTGCCAAGACTACAACTCCCCCAACGAAAACAGCCACAGCTCGCCGAACTAGAATGAATGATCTTCTCATGACCTGCCTGCGCGCCTTCCCGCTCGCCGGACCAACGCCTCGCGATCCCGCCGCTAGAGGTATCAAGAATCGAGCCGAAGCCCGACCGCCTGGATTAGATCTCGAAATCTTGGCTCCGACCGAAGGCTATCGAGTGCCGGTTCGGTGTTGAGGAAAATAAGCCAGACACAACGTTCCTTCACGGCGCTGGCTAGAAAGTCGAATGCCAGATTCTTTTCGCCCAGGCCGATGTTAACGAGAGCGAAATCGTAGGCTGAAACATATTTCTTCGAAGAGGCGTCCGCCAACTCCGCGATCACTTCGCGAGCTTTAGCAATTTCACCAGAGAGAGCGTAGACGTAACCCAACGCGGACAAGATCGGCGGCAACCTGGCGGAAAGATCGGCAGCCGTTTGCAATTCCGCAATCGCTTCGGCGTACTTGCCGCGTTGCGCATAGGCTTGCCCGAGCGCGAAATGCGCCAGGATGTAATTCGGATCGAGCTCGAGCGTGGCTAGGAGCTGGGTGATAGCCTCGTCAAATTGGCGCAGGAAATAAAACGCCCATCCCAAATGTGTATTGATCGGGAGCGAGAGCATGTCGAGTTCATGAGCGCGCCGAATCGACGCCAGCCCTTCGTCGGGACGCCCCATCGAGACCAGAAAAATCGTGTACCACTGATGGGCCGTCGCGTATTTAGGGCTCAAATGAATCGCGCGTTTGAATTCTTCTTCGGCGCCGGACCAATTCCAGTCGTAAAAGAGGGAAGCAATCGCCAGTGTATTGTGGGCCTCGGCCACGCGGTCATCGATTTCGAGCGCCTTCATTGCAGCAGCTCTGGCCATGGGAAAAGCTTCTCGCGGCGACAAAGCGCGATAGCCTCCGAACAATGCAAAGCAATCACCCAAACCGGCATATGCCAGCGCGTATCCCGGGTCCTGATCGATGGCCTGTTGAAAGTAACGGATGGCCTTCTTTACTCCGTCGGTTGTGCGTTTGTTCCAGTGGTACCTGCCCTTCAGATACAGCTGATAGGCCGCAGCATCCTGGGTTTGGCTCCGGCGTAGTTTTTCCTTTTCTTGCGGTGACAGGTGCAGCCGAAGTTCGGAGGAGATGTGATTGGAGATCTCTTCCTGAACGGCGAATATCTCCGAAAATCTCGTGTTGTATCGGCTGCCCCAGAGATGGCGGCCATCCGCGACATCTACCAGTTCAGCGCTAACCATTAACCTTTCGCCTCGTTGCACCACCCTGCCGGTAAGAACCGCACCTACATTGAGGTCACGCCCTACTCTCTGAGGCTCCGTTGCGTTCTTGTATCTAAAAACCATACTCCGCGCCATCACGCTGATTCCGGGAAACTGGGAGAGCGCGTTTATGATGCTGTCCGTAATCCCCTCGCTAAGATACTCGGCATCCATATCGCTGACTTCGTTGCCGAACGGGAGCACGGCAAGGGAGCTAATGTTCTTTCGCCTTCGAGCACGAGGAACAGCCGGAGCTCCCGCCGGAGACTCCTCTTCCTGATCAACTTCCGGACCGGCTTTGGCGCGGTTGATATTGGCCTTAATACGCCTTAGATCAGCCGCAAGCTCTAGCGCACTCTGGTAACGCAAAGCGCGGGATTTTTGAAGCGCCTTGTCGATCGCATGCTCTAATTCGACCGGGAAGCTCCGATCGGAGGCCTTGATTGGCTTCGGCCGGCTCCTCAACACGGCGGTCAAGATATGCGCTGGAGTTGAGCCGGAAAACGCTTTCCGGCCGCTGGCCATTTCGTAGAGCACCGCGCCAAGACTAAAAAGGTCCGTTCTTGGATCCAACTCATCACCCTGCGCCTGTTCCGGGGACATGTAAGAAACTGTCCCAACGATCCCAGTGGTGCTGCTAAGCGCATCATTGTGGTCATGAGCACCCTCTGATGGAGAGCGCGTCAGCGCCTCGCTTTCGCTCGTGAGCTTGGACAGGCCGAAGTCCAAAATCTTGATTACGTGTCCCGTAGTGACGAAAATATTGGAAGGCTTGATGTCCCGGTGGATTACACCCTTGGCATGTGCAGCCGACAATCCGTCTGCCACCTGAATCCCGATATCGAGAATTTCTCCGATCCCCAAAGTCTGGTGAGACATATATTGTTCGAGCGATTCTCCATCCAAGAACTCCAACGCGAGAAAGAATGAGTTTTCGAACTCATCGACCTCGTAAATGGTGCAAACGTTGGGATGATTGAGCGCGGAGACTGCCCGCGCTTCGCGGAGGAAACGCCCGATGGCAGCCGGGTCTTTTGAAAGATGATCCGCGACGAACTTCAGGGCTACATTTCTTTCCAATTTTTCGTCACGGGCTTTGTAGACCACGCCCATACCGCCGGCCGCTACTTTTTCCAGGATGCTGAAGTGGGAAACGGTTTTGCCTATCATAATCAGTAGGAATGCCGAAAAAACGTCTTCCAATAATGGATAACCGCGAACAATACGAACTGCTTGCGCCGCGATTCGGCCGGGAGCCCGCGACGCTTCACCTAGTCCGGCGCCTCAACCTTCTCCAATACCATGCGTTTGTGGTCCATTATCTCTCGCTGGAAGCACTCATACTGACATCCCCGAGCCAGAGACATCAATTTAAATCTGAAGTTTCGGTCGATTAGAAAATACGGGAGGGTGCGAAGCATCGCGAGCGAGATGGAAAATGTCAGCTTCCACTGATTATTCCAGCGCTTAATCGTCTCGATATAATCCAGACGCCCACTGTTGCTCGAGAGAAGTTTGAAATACGGCCTGGCGCAGTCGATGATTTGAGCTTCGTCAGAGGGCAGCCAGGATCCCGGATAAAACTTTTCCGTGAGCGCAACTATATATTGATTGGAACTCTTGTCTGCCGCCATGGAGATCTCCCTGATGGAGGGAGCACTCTTGCCCCAGACCATGGTTTGCAAGTAGAGCCTTCCGCCTCTCTGCAGCAGTTCGTGGCAGAACCTGAAGAAGCGCCGGTAAATTTCGTTTTGCTTACCTTCGAGGAACTCTTCCTTCGAACAAAAGGCTTCCAGCGACCCAACACTCGTTATCCCATCGAACTTTCCAAGGACTGCAGGATCCGTATGTTTCCAATCCGCGATACGAGCTTCCAATGCGTGCCTTTTGCAAGCCTCCGCCTGCTTCGTGGACAAAGTAATGCCAACTCCTGTGGCTCCCTGGTGTCGCAGAGCGTTCAACATAGGCCCCCAACCACATCCAATATCCAATATTCGTTGGCCGGGTTCCACACGCAGGTTCGTGAGAATGTACTCGTGCTTGGCGCGCTGTGCTTGTTCGAGCGATAGAGAAAAATCTCCGTTGAACATTGCGCCGGTACAGTCAGCGTGCTCGCCGTACGCTGCACGGAAGACCCGGTCCATGTAATTGTACGTCTCTTCAATTTGTGACTGTGTCGCCATAAGAGCGTGTTCCTGCAAGCGAGTTGATCTCTCGCAAATTCCGATAAATCTACCTATATGACTCGAATAAAGACGTCTCATGGTACGGAACGCCACGCGATTTGCAATAGGATTGAACTATTTGGGTGTCTCACGAAGGGTCTCGAAATTCATCGCCAGCTTCCGAAGAAGGCGCGGGTGGCACCGTCAGGATCCAAGAGTGGTTGTTTCAAGAGGAGGTTCGTAACAGTTGACATAAATAAACCATATTGATATCAACCAAGTGTTTCTCAAGAAGAATGCCGTAACTCGGCAGAAGTCGATGAAGCGGAAGAGACGGCTTTCCTCCGCAGTAGGATTGGATAAGGGATTCTGAGGTTTAAAGATTCGCATTGATCGAGTGACGACGCACCTTCCATCCGACGCCGCGCTAACGGAGATTCGCGACACACTGCTTGAAACCTACGCGGTGAACGACGCGATGAACCAGCTCTTGCTCCGGCACCTGGATCCGCGTGCCTGGCGCGCGGAGCCATTGGGGAGAAAGGGCAAAGGGCGGACGATCGCGTCCATCTTCGCGCATCTGCACAATAGCCGGCTGGTGTGGCTGAAGAATTCGGCAGCGCATCTGAAATGTCCGGCGCCGCTCGATCCCTATCGCTGCACCAGGAAGCAAACAGCTGCGGCGCATAAGAAAAGCGCGGCGCAGTGCCTGAGGATGTTGACGGACGCGCTGACGGCGTCGCCCGGCCGGCACGTCACAAAATTTTCGCGCGGAAGCTGGACGCCCGAGTGGCCCGCCGGTGGGACCATGTTCGCATACATGTTCGCGCACGAGGCGCATCATCGCGGGCAGATTTTGATGCTGGCGCACCATCTGGGCTACCGAACGCCACCCAACGTGATGGGCGGGATCTGGCAGTGGAACAAGCTTTGGAAGGAAGCGGGGTTCGCGAAGCGGCCGCGCTAATTCTTTTCTCTTCTACCTCAGGCGTCGAATTCCGCAGGCTTCGTGCGGAAGAACCCGGCAATCTTTCCGGACGCGGTGGCCTGAGATTGCCGAGCTTGACGTCCCACGCGACGAAAGCGCTACGGATTGATCGTAAACGTTAGCGAGGTGGCGGACGTGCCGCCTCCGGGCGCCGGATTCGTGACGGAGATTTGCGCGGAGCCTGAGGTGGTGATGTCGGACGACAGAATCGCGGCCTTCAGCGAAGTCGCGCTCACGTAAGTGGTGGTGCGAGGCGAGCCGTTCCAATTCACCGCGGAGCCAGAGACGAATTTTGTTCCATTGACGGTGAGGGTGAAAGCTGCTCCACCGGCCGTCGCGCTCGAGGGCGTGAGCTTCGTGAGCGTGGGGATCGCGTTGTCGATGGTGAAAGCTTTGGCGCCGGATGTGCCGCCGCCGGGAGTGGGGCTGAAGACGGTGACCGAGGCGGTGCCGGCGGTTTTGATGTCCGCGGCGGTGATCGTCGCGGTGAGTTGCGTGCTGCTGACGTAGTGGGTGGCCGGCTTTGTGGCGTTCCATTCCACTTTTGAGCCTGAAACGAAATTCGCGCCATTTACGGTGAGGGTGAATGTGGCGCCGCCGGCTGTGGCGGAGGTGGGCGAAATCGAGAGCAGCGAGGGAACAGGATTGTCGATGGTAAACGATTTCGACGCCGAAGTGCCGCCTCCCGGCGCGGGGTTCGTGACGGTGACCTTGATGGTGCCGGGCGATGCGATGTCGGTGCTGGTGATCTGGGCGGTCAGCTTGGTCTTGCTTACGTAAGTGGTGGCGGCGGCGCCGCCGTTCCAATTCACGGCCGAGGTGTTCAGGAAATTCGTGCCGTTTACGGTGAGAGTGAACGTGGCGCCTCCGGCGGTCGCGCTCGTCGGCGAGATCGAAGTGATGGTGGGCTTGAGGTTGTCGATGGTGAAGGTAGCGGCGTTCGATGGGCCGCCGCCGGGTGTTTGGGTAACCACAGTGACTGGAACGGTTCCCGCGGCTGTAAGCAAGGTTGCAGAGATCGACGCGGTGAGCTTGACGCTGCTGACGAAGGTGGTCGCGAGCGGCGAGCCATTCCAATTTATCGCGGAAGCGGTCTTCACGAAGTTCGAACCGTTCACGGTGAGGGTGAATGTCGCGCTGCCAACCGTTTTGCTGACGGGCGAAATAGTCGTCACAGCGGGGACTGGGTTATCGATGGTGAAGGTGAGCGCGTTCGACGGGCCGCCGCCGGGAGGGGGATTCGAGACGGTGACGCTTACAGTGCCGGCGCTGGCGATGTCGGTTGAGAGTATTGCAGCTGTGACCTGAGTCGAGCTTACGAAAGTGGTCGTGCGCAAAGAGCCGCCCCACAGCACGGTCGCGCTATTCACGAAATTGCTGCCGTTCACGGTGAGCGTGAAGGCGACGCCGCCTGCGATGGCGCTCATGGGAGAGAGAGCTGCCGCGGAAGGCACGGGGTTATTTACCGTGAATGTTTCAGCGTTTGATGGTGCGATGCCTGGATTGACCACCGTCACTTGGTCCGTGCCGGCAGTGGTAATGTCGCCGGCGGGGACGGTAGCCGTAAGCTGGACGTCGCTGACGAATGTGGTGGCGAGGTCTGCTCCGTTCCACTCGACTACGGAAGTGGAGATAAAACCAGTGCCGTTTACGGTAAGCGTGAACATGGGGCCGCCGGCAGCCGCGTTCATTGGCGAAAGAGATGTAATAGCCGGCAGATTCTCGACAGATGCCACGCTCGTGCTCCACATGCTCCGGCCATGAGTGGCGGCCCACAGGATGTGCGATTGGGCTTGGAATGCGAGTCCGAGGACTGCGACGCGAGGGAGTCCGGTGACCAGAGTGGCCCAGCTCGCGCCTGAGTTCGTGGTGTAGAAAACGCCGACATCGGTGCCGACGTAAATGGTGCCCGTCTGTGTGGGATCAACGACGATATCGTTCACGGGCGTATTGGGCAGATCGCCGCTGATGTCGGACCAGGTGCTTCCCGTATTCGTGGTCATGAAAATGTGGCCCAGGCTATCGCCAAATCCCGAAAAACCGGAGAAGGTGACGTAGGCGGAGGTCGAAGAGAACGGATCGGCGGCGAGTGCGGTGATGCTGCGATTTGGAAGGCTGCCGGAGCCGGTGATGTTGGTCCAGTTGGCACTGGATCCAGACAAGGCGTTGGTCGTGACGTTCACGAGACCCTGGCTCGATCCCGCATAAACGGTGTTGGAGCTCAGCGGCGATACCGCGATCGCGATTAGAGTGTCTCCGTCCCCGGCGCCTGCAGTGAGATCGGGGGAAATGGCAGTCCATTTCGTGGCGCCATTGATGGTCTGATAAACCCGATCTGTGCCGAAGTAGAGGGTCTGCGCGTTGTTGAAATCCATGGTGAACGGGGCAACCCAATTCACTCTGTCGCTGGCGCTGATGCCGTTCTCCACCTGGTTAAAGCTCGCTCCGCCGTCGGTGGATTTGAAAATGGCCAACTCGACGCAGGTCGCGTACAACACGTTATTGGGATTCGTAAAATCGTACAGATTTCGAGCGCCGTCGCCGCAAGGGTAGTTGCCGCCGCTCCACGTGAGGGAGTTTGAATATTCCAGCGTGCCGTTGTCCTGCGTTCCGGCGGCGCCGATATTTGCATTCGTGGGATGAATTGCCGGACCGGCGTAGAACTGGAGAGTCGCCAGGCCTGTACCGACTGAAGTGCCGGCATTGAGCGAAGCTAGATCTGCATCGGTTGTTGCGGAAGTAGGCGACGTAATCTTGTACATGCCGCCGTCGTTCCCGACGTAAAGAATGCTGCCGTCAGGAGTAAAAGCGAGGGCGTGCAAGTCCGGGTGGATAACACCGTCTTCGCTGCCGGGCGGAATGGCTGTCCAGGTACTTCCGCCGTTCAACGATTGAAAAATCTGGCTGCCCCAGCCTGCACCACCGGCGAAAACCACGTTGGAGTTGCCGGGAGCGACGGCGATTACATTGTCATACCAGCACTGACTGGTGCAGTAATCGGGAGTACTGCTGAGCCGGGTCCAGTTGGTGCCGCCATCCGTCGTTTTGTATAGCCCGTAGAGTCCACTCGTCGAATTGTTGGTGACATCGGCAAAGAGAGTCGCATTCGTATTGGGATCCATAGCCAGGGCCACGCGGCCGGTGTTCGAACCGGTAGGCAGAACATTCGATCCCGATCCGTTATCGGCGGCCCAAGTGACGCCGCCGTTGGTGGATTTGTACACGCCATTGCCATCGAACGAGGCGTAAGCGTTTGCGCCGGTGGAATCAAAAATGACGTTATAGGCTTGGCTTTCGCTCACGTTGCCAGCTTGCGTCCATGTTTGCCCGCCATCGGCCGAACGATAAACTCCGGAGGTAAGGGATGAATTGCAGCAACCCACTGCCGCCAAGACAACATTGGAATTCGTAGGATGGACTGCCAGGCCCCCGATTCTCGCTCCGCCATTAGCCCCACCGGCGAAAGGACCCGCATATTGGGTCCAGGTGCTGCCGCCGTCGGTGGATTTCAGGATGCCTGCGCCGTAGTAGCTGTCGCCGGAGTTATTGAGCTCGCCCGTGCCCACGTAAATCGTAAGGTGGTTCTCGGGGTCGATCGCGATTGAACCGATGGCTAGAGATGCTTGAGTGTCCGTCAAGGGCGTCCAGGTATTTCCGCCGTCGGTGGTCTTCCAGACTCCGCCTTGGGCCGCGCCCGCATACACGATGTCGTTATTTGTTGGGTCGACTGCTACAGCAGCGACACGTCCAGAGTTCACTAAGCCGAAAGTGTCGGCGGGTTGTGGGCCGATTTCTTGCCAGGACGATCCCGATCGTGGCTGGGCTTCGGAGCGGGCTCTGCCGGGAATCGCGTGCGCACGCGCAGCGGATTCGGCGGCAAGCTTTGCGTTAAGCTGCTGCAGCGCTTTGAGACGCACACCGGCGGGAATCGTCTTATGCGGATAGGCGCGCTGGTCGTGGAACCACTCGATGCGCTTGCGGATGAAGCTGCCTTCGTCGCCCTTTTCGAAGTCTTTCTCGAAATCTTCCTTGGACTTGTTGGAATCCTGCTGCGGCTGGTCCTGGGCGCGTGCGGTGGGCGCCAGGGTGACGCCTAAAGCGATAAAACCTGCAAGAAAACCAGGTATCAGGCGGCGCATTTACACTCCTGTAGACACGAGTCGCGTTCAGGCACAAATCACCGTCACGTTCATCGCTCAATAGACCAGGAGGGGACGTTACCTTATCACAGAGACTATATCGAGCTGAGAAAATGATACCGTCAAGTGGCCGGAGTATTCAAGTTATTCGTGTCGGCGTCCGATGCGAACTCGCTTGCGCCATTAGCTATTTTTTTTGGGGAACTTTCGCGCCTTTTTTGCGGGCTTCAGAAAGTCCGATGGCGATCGCTTGCTTCCGGCTCGTCACGCGGCCGCCCTTTCCGCCCTTACCGGAACGCAACGTGCCCCGCTTTTCCCGACGCATCGCGCTCTCAACACTTTTGCTTGCTGCCTTACCGTATTTCGCCATTTCTTCCTCCTTAGTGATTTTGAAACACAGAATCCTTCTGGGCGGCTCCAGGTGGCGAGGCCCGCACCAGCTGAGGCTTCGTAGCCGGCTCCTTCGAAATTTCCTGGCTCGAGTCCGGCCGCCGACCGGGCTGAACCGGGGATACTGCAACGGGACGATTGGAATCAGCTGATTCTAACAAGGCCTGAATGATCCGCACACCGCGAATCCTTCGCGGCCGGAACGCTCGGGTTTTGTTCACTCGGGACGAGCGCGGTTAATTCAGAATTTTCGCGGGCATGCGAGAACGCGGGCAGAACCGCGATCTGCACGATGTAGCCGACTCCGACGACCGCGTACCTCCCCTTGCCACGTTTGCCTTTTGGTCGGGCCGCCACGAATTCGGGCTCCTTGGAATCAATCTTTTCAAGCGAGATGGTAGCGGGCCTGCGAAGGGGAGTCACTACAGCGAAAAGCGTAGTTTGGGCTTGTGGCTCGTGGATTAGACGCGAGAGAACGACGCGCGCCGGGAGGAATTGACTTAGGCGGACATCGCTGGATGTTGCAGGTGCAAAGCTTCGGCGGTTACGTCCGTGTACTTCAGGCCTGACCCGGTATTGAAAATGACCACGCGGTCTTGCGGCTTGAGGAACCCGGTTGCGAGCAGGTGATCGTAGGCGGCCGTGGCGGTGGCTCCCTCGGGCGAGAGGAAAATGCCTTCGTGGCGCGCCCAGTCTTTTAGCGACTCGAGGATCTGGTCGTCCGGCATGGCCATCGCTACCCCGCCGGAGGCGCGAAGAATTTCGAGCATGATGGAATCGCCGTAAGGTTTGGGAACGCGCAGTCCGGCGGCGAAAGTGGCCGCATTTTCCCACGACTCACTCGCGCTGGCTCCGCTTTCAAATGCGCGAACGACGGGCGCACAACCTGCCGACTGCGCGGCAATCATACGCGGACGCTTTCCCGGGCGCACCCAGCCGAGTTCTTCGAGTTCAGCAAAGGCCTTCCACATTCCGATCAGGCCCACGCCGCCGCCGGTGGGATAAAAGACGGCGTCGGGATATTCCCATCCAAGTTGCTCGACAAGTTCGTAGCCCATGGTCTTCTTGCCTTCCACGCGGAAGGGCTCCTTGAGCGTGGACACGTCGAACCACCCCTCGGCTTCTTTGCGCTCGGCTACCATGCGGCCGCAATCGGAAATAAGTCCGTTGACCAGGGTGACGTTCGCGCCGTAGGCTACCGCCTCGACGTAATTGGCGTAGGGCACATCACGCGGCATGAAAATGTGCGCTTCGATTCCAGCGGCGGCAGCGTAGGCGGCCAGCGCACCCGCGGCGTTTCCGGCCGACGGAACGGCGAGCTTGCGCAGGCCGTAGTGTCGTGCCATGGTGACCGCGAGCGCGAGGCCGCGCGCTTTGAATGTGCCGGTGGGATTTGCGCCCTCTTCCTTGAGGAACGCGCCGGGATGGCGGCGGCTGTGCAGCATGGGCGTCCACCCTTCGCCGAGGGTGACCGGCTCGACCGCCGGGAGCACCGAACGGTAGCGCCACATGCCGGACCACGGCGAAGCAGACGCTTGCGGCGCGATTTCGTCTCGCACGGCCAGACCGCGAAGGGGGCGCAGATCGTAGCGGACGTAGAACGCGCCCTTGCAGTGCGGGCACAGAGTTTGCGGCGTATCGGCGGAGGCGGTCGATTTGCAACGCGAGCATTCCAGATGTGCGATCGATGGCATGTTCGCCACGATAGCAGATGGCGCGAAGACTCAACAACATTCCCGGAGTGGAAATGACGATGCCAGCGATTGCGACTCTTGTCGAGGTCGCGTGTAACACTCAAGGGGTTCGAGGATGACGGACGCCGTTATGATGCCCGCGGCTCCCAGCCGGCAGCCACCTGGGCTGCGCCTGCTTACTGCTGCGGGCGTCGTATTGTTCTTGGTTGGAGCGGCGCTGCCGGTCTTGCTTGCTCCGCATGCTTGGTTCGCCTTTGTGCGCTGGGCCGGGCTTGCCTTGATTCTCGTGGCTGGATTGCGCGGCCGGTCGCTTACCTATTGGATTTTCTTCGGCATGCTTCTGGGCGGAGAAATTGGTTTGGATCGTCCGCAGGTCGCTGAGCACTTGCGCGTACTTAGCGATATTTTCTTGCGGTTGATTAAGGTGATCGTCGCGCCCTTGATTCTGGGAACGCTCGTGACGGGGATAGCAGGGCACGGCAATCTGCGCGCCGTCGGACGAATTGGTGTGAAGAGCCTGGTCTATTTCGAGATCGTGACGACGCTCGCACTTTTCATCGGGCTCGGCGCGATCAACATCAGCCGCGCGGGCGAGGGATTGATGATTCCCGCGGTTCCCGGCGCTGCCACCATACAAAACGCGGCGCCGCTGCGGTGGGACGAATTCGTTCTGCACATTTTTCCCGAGAACATTGCGAAGTCGATCGCTGAAAATCAGATCCTGCAAGTTGCGGTATTCGCGGTCCTTTTCGGAATTGCGCTGGCGCGTGTGCCGGAGACGAAGCGCGCGCCCATGCTGAAGTTCTGCGAATCGCTGACCTCGACCATGTTCTCGTTTACGAATCTTGTGATGTATTTCGCGCCGGTGGGCGTGGGCGCGGCGATGGCCTACACCGTCGGACACATGGGAGTTAGCGTTTTGTTGCCGCTGGGGAAGCTGCTGCTGACGGGCTACGCTGCGCTCATAGCGTTTCTGCTGCTGGTGTTGTTACCCATCGCGTTGTTCGCCCATTTGCCGCTTGCGAGGTTCTTTCGCGCGGTGGCCGAGCCGGCAACGATTGCATTTGCCACGAGCAGCTCCGAAGCAGCGCTCCCTCGCGCCATGGAATCGATGGAGGCTTTCGGCGTACCGCGCCGGATTGTGGCTTTCGTGATTCCCGCCGGGTACAGCTTCAATCTCGACGGCTCGACGCTTTATCTCGCGCTGGCGTCAGTGTTCGTGGCGCAGGCGGCGGGGATTCACATGTCCTGGCCGGAGCAGCTGGTGATGGTGTTCACACTGATGCTGACGAGCAAGGGCGTGGCAGGAGTGCCGCGCGCGGTGCTGGTAGTGTTGCTCGCAACCGCGGCGACATTCCATCTGCCGACCGAGCCCATTTTTATTATTCTGGGCATCGATGCGCTGATGGATATGGCGCGCACGGCGGTGAACGTAACAGGGAATTGCCTAGCCTGCGCTGTGATTGCTCGTTGGGAAGGCGAGTTAGATACGAATTCCGGGGTTCCGGCGCAATGAGTGTGAGCGAATCTCTAGAAATTAAATCCGGCTTGTAGATAAATTTGACGATTGGCCGCGTTCGAAGAAAACGGCCCGCCTGCAAGCGCGTTCGATACGCCAAAGAATCTCGAGAACGAGGCTTGGGGCGAATCCGGCGTCGGCGGACTTAGCACGGCGCTCGGAGTCGCCAGATTGACGTTGTTGAAGACGTTTCGCGCATTGACGCTCAGCGTGACGGTGTAACGCCGGCTCGGTGCGCTTCCTCCGCCGAATCCCGGGCCGCCACCACCGAACGGATTCGCGCCGCCCCCTCTGCCTCCGCCGCCTCGTCCACCGCCCCCACCACCGCCGACATTTCCTCCGGCGCCCTTGTTTTCCGGGCCGAAATTAAATGTCTTGGCCAGACGAACGTTCAATGTGAACCGGTCCGGCCCGGTAAGATAATTAATCGGCACAAGCTTCTCGCCGGGTTGCGGAACGGTGTCGAAAGTTCCAAATCCGGGGACGGTCACGACGTCGGCGGGCAAAGACGCGCTCGAGGCAAAGGACGGCCGCTGGTTAAACTGCGAGCTGCCGATCAGATCCTGGCTTAGCGTGATGTTGTAGGGCGATCCGGAGCTTGCAATCATGAACGGACTGAAGCGGAAACCCCACGGCAGCCCTACAGAGCCTCCGAGGAAAAACCGATTTCGAGTGTCGAAAGAAGCTCGGCCGTAATCCTGCGTAACGTTAAAAGGATTCGAAGGGAAGCTGCTCACCCCGGACGTGTCGCTGTTGGCATAGTTCAACACGTAGTAAGCAAAGAGCGTGACCTTCTGCCCGGCGCGAATCGTACTTTGAACAAACAGCTGATTCTGCCGGTAGATTCCCTCTGATTGATATTCGTAGATGTTGTTCGTACCAAATGGGCGCGCGCCGGGGTTCGACGGATTCTGATAATACGGATACGAAATCGTGTCGAAAGGCGGTGTGTTGATGTTGTTGGTGAAAAACTGATCCCATCCGCGCGAGTTCAGGTACGAAATGGAAAGGTCGGCAACTTTGGTGAGCTGGCGTTCGAGGCTGACGGCAGTCTGCATCACGTAGGGCGCGCGGAGATTGGGAGCGATCTGATATTTGGTCAAGAACGTCGTGCTGTCAGGCATGACCTGCATTGGGGTCGTACTGGAAAAGAATGTAGGATTGGTGACCGTGAACTGCGCCTCATTTTGAAGATTGAAGCGATCGACCTCGAGGACGTTTGATACGTCGAAGCGGTCGTAGAAAATGCCGTATCCCGCGCGCAAAACTGTTTTCGGTCCTGTCTTTCCGCCACCGATGCCCCAGGCAAAACCAAGGCGCGGCGCCCAGTCGGCGTGATTGCTGATGTTATTTTGCGTTTCGAAGCGCAGACCGTAGCTCAACGTAATCGTGGGGCGGATGCGCCAGTCGTCTTCCGCGTACAGGCCGGCGTCCACTTCCGATGCGTTGGCGAAGGGGTTGGCGACGCCGTTGAAGATCGGAGAGCTTGTGATCGAATACTGGCTGGCCGCGGGCGTGCCGCCGGTCATGACGGTCTGCTGATATGCCGCAACGGACGGGAAGAAATAGCTGCTGTTGAAGCCTGCGGTGGAGTAGTTGTCGTCCGTAACACCGCGAAGGCGCACTCCGAATTTCACGAAATGCTTGGTGAACTGAATGGAAGTGTAATTCTGCATCTCGTAGCGGTTGGTGCGGTCGGTTGTGGTTCCGCCGTTGTAGCCGCCGGCGCTAAAGGCCAAAGGAACGCTTATCGACGGCAGCGAGTTGACCGGGTCCTGATTGCTGGCTTCGTGCAGATATTGGAAGCGCGTCTCATTGACGACTTTCGTTCCGAAAACCTGTGTGTCGCCGATTTGTACGGTCTGCTCGGTGCTCAGCGAGTTGTACCCCTGCGAGGGCAAGGTGAATCCGCCGACGCCGTCGTTGTCCTCATCGTTGCGATAGTACTGATAGCGTACGGTCAGGGTGTTGTTTTTCGTGAGCGCGTAATCCAGGCGCGGGCCGATGTTGTAGCGCTTCTTCGGGTTGGCCACCGCTTCGCTGCAGGGACCGAACTCGGTAGTCGAAGGGTCTGGCAGGGCAGCGCAGCCGCTCGGATTCTGATACGCAAGCGCATTTACGATGCCCAAGTCGTTGATGTCCCGAATGTCCGTGGTAAAGAAGAACGATGCCTTCTTGCTCAGCGGGCCGCCGATGTTTCCGCTGTATTGCACGGAATAGTAGCTCGGATAGGGCGTGCCGGCAGCGTCTTCAGAGTCAAAAAATGGATTCTTGGAGTTAAACGCGGAATCGTTGGCATTCACGGAGAAGCCGCCGTGCCATTTGTCCGTTCCGGGCTTGGTGAAGATTTCGATTCGGCCGTAGCCCACTTTGTCGTATTGAGCTGAAAACGGGTTTTGGTTAATGCGAATTTCCCGAATCGATGATTTCGGGGGGAGTTGGCCCGCCGTAAAACCGTCGATGTAGAACTGTCCGCCATTCGGGCCTGCGGACGGGCCCGCGAGTGCCGTGAGGTCGGTCTGCAATTCGTCCGGGTCGTCAGGCAGGGCATCGAGAGCGGAGCCGGAAATCACAATCGCGCCGGCATTGTTCGTGGGACTCACGTCCACCGTCGGAGTTTCGCCGGAGACGACAACCTGCTCCTGCTGTTCCTCGATGGCCAGTGAAATGTTCAGCGTCAGAACTTGTCCGGCGCTGATCTGAACATTTTCGTTTTTATACAGTGCAAAGCCCTTGGCGATGACCTCGAGCGTGTACTTGCCGGGCGCGACGCCTTTGATATCGAAGATGCCTTGCTGATTTGTGGTTGCTGCCAGCGCTGGGCCGTCCGCTGCATTCAGCAGCACTGACGCGTCCGCCACCGCGCTGCCGGACGGATCGAGCACCTGGCCGTGAACCGCTCCGTTTCCGGTCTGGCCCATCAGGCGCTGTGCTCCGGCTAGAGCGAGCAAAACAATGATTGCGATCCGAAACTGCGATGCGAGCTTGGAAAATTTCATTCTTTCCCCTGAAATTGCGTTTTACGCAAGTAAATGCGGATTATGGGTTGGCTCCCGCCTCGATGCTGCCGGTACCGAGGCTCCACGGCGAAAGCGTCATTGCCTGGCTGCCACTCGGCGCGGCTGCCAGAATTGCGTCCACTCCGCCCACCAATGTGATCGCCGTCACGCCGCCTGAATCGGTGCCCTCGGTAGAGACCACCATCACGGCGTCGCCCTTCTGAAAATCGCTGATGGATGCCGCAGGCATGCGATTGAGTATTTGCTGCAAGTCCGCTCGTGCACCTCCGGTACCTGCACCGCCGGGTGCTCCACCAGCACCACCCGCTCGCGAAAAGCCGCCGTTCTGCCCCCCAGCCGAAGGCGCGCCTCCCGACCCCCCGGGTGAACCCGCACCGCTTCCCGGTCCGGGCGACGATCCTGCGGCGGCTCCTCCTGCTGCTCCGGCGCCTCTCAAGCGGAAGGCGATTCGCTGCGCTATCTCAGGAGCCAGCTTGCGAAGCTGCGATTGGGATGTAATCTTCACGACCACAGGCTTTTTCGCGATCAAGTCCATCACCGTCATCGAATTTGAAGCAGCGTCAACGGAGATGATCGTGCCGGCGATGTTGCGAAATGCTCCGGAAACGATTTGATCGGCGGCCAACTCGGTTCCGTCCGCGCTCCGCGTGCCAAGGGCGCGCAGCTGATTTCCCGGCTTGATCTGGTCGAGCGCGCTGGGCTTTGCATCATCGAATTTTACGGAATCGGGTGCATAGCGGCGGAAGGCGGTTTTATTTGTGGTGTGAACGGCCGTGGTCTTCGAACCGCCTAACGCCGCAACCGAAATCGAAACGGTTCCGGTGCTCGGGTCCACGGAGGTCACAAGCCCGCCCACACTCCGCTTGTCCCAATCTTCGCGCTCGCGTTCGTTCTTGGCCTCGACGTCGGCGTGCTTCATCGCGACGATGCGAATCGCGCCGATTGTCTTGCCGTCTGCGCTAGCTTTTCCCTGAACCAATATCCGGTCGCCCGCTTGAAGGTTCGCGAGCTGAATAGGAGTTGCGGACTTCAAGTCCGTCTGCCCCGGTTCGATACGAAGAATCTTCGTAGGCCCCTGGACGCTCACGGTGAAGTCGCGCCCGTTGTCGGCCGTCAGAGTAATCGTGCTGCCGTCAATCTTTTTTATAGCGCCAACTTCCTTCGCGATCGCGCTTTGTTGCGCGGGCTGCTGCGCCTTCAGTGGCAAATCGGCGCCGGAGGGAACGGCAGCCGCCAGACTTGCGCCCGGGAAAATTCCCAGGGTGCAAGCGGCCAGCCCGAACACTGCGTATCTCATCGAATGCATGCGCCACTCCTCGGTACTTAGACGTTCGCGTTCAGGCGAAGCGTTGCGTCGAATCTCACGAAATCAAGGATTGCGTTCCAGCTACCATCTTCCGAGTAATCGTTCGTAAGGTTCCACTATTCTACTGGCTCGTGGATTGGGCGGAGGTTGGCTGCGCGCTTACGCCCATTCCGCTGGTCAGCGCCTTCTGCGATGGAAGCTGCGACGCGTCCCATCCGCCCCCCAGCGCTTCCACGAGTTGCACGCTCGCGGTCATCTGCTGGATGCGCAGATTCACCGCCGTCTGTTTGTTGCTGAAAAGGGTTGTTTGTGCGGTGATCACGTTTAAATACGGATCGATTCCCAATCTGTATCGGTCGGTTGCGATTTTGAGCGCGCGTTCCGCCGATCCTACGGCCGTGTCTTGTTGGCGAATTTCGAGAGACAGTATGCGAAGTGAAGCAAGGTTGTCTTCGACCTGCTGGAAGCCCGTCAATACGGTCTGGCGATAGTTAGCGACAGCTTCGGTGTAATTCGCCCGGTATTGCTGCACGGTGGCTCCGCGCAAACCTCCGTCATACAGCGTTTCCGACACGCTGGGGCCTACGGACCAGAAGCGGCTGGGCCAGGTGAACCACTTTGTGAAGGAACTGCTCTCAAGCCCGGCGCTTGCGCTCAAGGTGACCGTCGGGTAATAGGCCGCAACGGCTATGCCGATTTGCGCGTTGGCCTGGGCCATCAAGCGCTCTGACGCGGCAATATCCGGGCGCCGCTCGAGAAGTTGCGACGGCACGCCGATGGGAATTGCAGGCGGATTTGATTTGAGCGCTTCCGTTTGAATGGAGAACGACGGGGCAGGCTTGCCAACCAGAGTTGAAATCGCGTGTTCGTACTGTGCCCGAAGAATTCCGAGGTTGGTATCCTGAGCCTGCGTGGTTTCGAGCTGCGTCTCCGCTTGAGCCACTGCTTCGTCGGAATCGATTCCGGTTTCGTACAGCGCCTGGGTGAGCTTGAGGGATTCTTGATAGGCAACTACGGTATCGTCCAATAATTGTTTCAACGCGTCTTGCCCGCGAATGCTGAAGTAATCCACCGCAACTTCCGCCTGCATAGTGAGCCGGGTGTTTTCGAGATCGGCCGCGCTGGCCTGTGCAGAACTGGCGGCCGCTCGCACGGTGTTCCGCACACGACCAAAGAGGTCCGGCATCCAGGTGGCGTCAAAGGGCAGCGTGTAATTGGTGATCTCCTGTGGTGTAACGACCACTCCGGATCCGCTACCGCCGCTGGAGCCCGTAGCAAAACCGCTACTTACTGTCCCGGACTGCGTACTGGCTGTGATTGCGGGACCCACAGTTACGGTCGGAAAATACTGTGCGCGAGCCTCTTTCACCATGGCGCGAGCAACCAAAAAGGCCGCCGCCGCCGACGCGATGTTTTGGTTGTTGACGTTGACCTGATCCTCAAGCGTGTTCAATTGCGGATCGTTGAATATCTCCCACCATTTGCCTTTGAGCGCGTCGTCCTTCGGCTGCGCCACTTTCCAGCCGTCGGTGTCCTTGTAATCCGCGGGCGTGAGTTCCTTGAAAGCGGAGGGAGTGGTGACATCCGGCCTGTGATACTTGGGGCCCACAGTGCAGCCGCAGAGAACCAGGAATAGGCCGGCGAGCACGCCGAGCACAATTTGCGATTTGCTTACGCCACTTAACATGGGCCTCTTAGTTTCTTCCGTCATTTCGCGGAGCGACCTTCGAGCGATTTTCATCCCAGACTCTCCTGTGGAGCCGGGCTGGTAGTTTTGTGCCGCGCGCGCAAGATTCGCAGGCGCAGCCGGTCGAGATACAGATAAACAACCGGCGTGGTGTACAGCGTAAGCATCTGGCTGACGAGAAGTCCGCCGATGATGGTTACGCCGAGCGGACGCCTCAATTCCGAACCTGTCCCGGTGCCCAGGGCCAGCGGTAGCGCGCCAAACATGGCAGCCATGGTCGTCATCAGAATGGGGCGAAAGCGCAGAATGCAGGCCTGGAAGATGGCTTCATCCGGAGTCTTTTTGTCGTTGCGTTCGGCCGCCAGAGCGAAATCGATCATCATGATGGCGTTCTTCTTCACGATTCCAATGAGCAGCACGATTCCGATTAAGGCAATGACGCTCAGATCCAACTTGAAGATCAAAAGCGCAAGGACCGCGCCGACGCCAGCGGACGGAAGAGTGGAGAGAATCGTAATCGGATGGATGTAACTTTCATACAGAATGCCGAGCACGATATAGACGGCGGCCAGCGCAGTTATGATCAAAAGAGGCTCTGTGGAAAACGATGCTTGGAATGCCTGCAGCGTTCCCGAAAACATTCCATGGATGGTGTCGGGCATGCCGATTTTCTGTTCCATTTCGGTGATAGCTTTGGCAGCCTCGCTAAGCGCTACTCCCGGCGCGAGGTTGAACGACACCGTCACGGAAGGGAACTGACCCTGGTGATTCACAGCAAGCGCCGCTGTCTTCGGCTCAAAATGTGCAACCGCGTTTAGCGGAACTTCCTTGCCTTGGGATGCTTCGACATACACATCCTTGAGCGCATCGGGACTCTGCCAGAACTGTGGCGCCACCTCCATGACCACGTGATACTGGTTTAGCGGCGTGTACATCGTAGATACCTGCGATTGGCCAAAAGCTTCGTACAGCGTCGTATCGAGCTGCTTGGGTGTAATACCGACACGAGACGCCGTTTCGCGGTCGTACACCAGCGAGGCCTGTAGTCCGCTGTTCTGTTGGTCGGTATTCACGTCGGTCAATATGTGCTCTTTGCGCATCTGCTGGAGGAGAATAGGCCCCCATTTCACGAGGTCATCCAAATTATCGCTCTGAATGGTGTACTGATATTGCGCGCTGCTTTGGCGTCCGCCGATACGCAAATCCTGTCCGGCCTGGAGGAAAGCGGTGGCCCCGGGAACGGATGTGAGCTTGGGGCGCAGGCGATTGATGACGTCACTCGCTGAAATCTTGCGCTGGTTGAGAGGTTTCAGCGCAATGTAGATGAATCCGCTGTTCACGGCCCCGGCGCCGCCGGTGAAGGCCATAACATTCTGTGTGGCAGGGTCGGTTTTGATGATATTGACAAATTTCTGCGTGATCGATTGCATGGCCTGATACGAAATGTCCTGCGCGCCCTGGATGCCTCCGAACACCGTGCCGTTATCCTGCTGCGGGAAGAAGCCCCATGGCACGACGTAAAAAAGATAGCCATTTAAGGCGATGGTGATCAGCAATACCGTCAAAGTCAAAGCGGAATGCTTCAATACCCAATGCAGGCTCCGCTCGTAAGCTCCGAGCACACGATTGAATGCACGCTCGCTGGCGAGAAATATTTTGTTGTGGTCCTCCGCTCGCTGATGTTTCAGAAGCCGCGAACACATCATGGGAGTTGTGGTGAGCGAGATAGCCAGCGAGACGATAATGGCAACTGATAGAGTGACAGCAAACTCGCGGAAAAGGCGGCCCACGATGCCACCCATCATGAGGATGGGAATAAATACGGCCACGAGCGAGACGCTGATGGAAAGAACGGTGAAGCCAATCTCGCTGGCTCCTTTCAGGGCCGCTTCCATCGGAAGGTAACCCTGCTCGAGGTAGCGCGAGATGTTTTCGATCACCACGATGGCGTCGTCGACGACGAATCCGGTTGCGATGGTCAACGCCATTAACGACAGATTATCGATGCTGTACCGACACAGGTACATCACCGCAAACGTAGCCACGAGCGAAACGGGAACGGCCACGCTGGGGATCAGAGTGGCACGCACATTGCGCAGAAAAAGAAAAACCACCAGGATTACGAGGCAAATCGATATCGTCAGCGTGCGTTCCACGTCGCTGACGGACGCGCGGATGGTGGTCGTGCGGTCGAGCATAATGGTGAAATCCATGGCCGCGGGGATGGAGGCTTTCAAAGCTGGAATCGAAGCGCGAATGCGATCGACGGTATCGATGATGTTTGCGCCCGGCTGCCGAAAAATGATCAGCAAAACTCCGGGTTTCCCGTTGACATAACCGGCCGCCCGTATGTTCTCGACGGAATCCTGCACGTCGGCAAAATCGGAAAGCTTTACGGCGGCGCCATTGTGGTATCCCACCACCAGCGGTTTGTAGTAATCGGCCTTGAGGAGCTGATCGTTTGTAGTTATGTCCGCGGTGCCCGTTTCGTTAGATATTTGGCCTTTTGGTTCATTCGCATTTTGCTTACTCAGCATGGCAGCCACGTCCTGGAGACCCAGGCCATAGCCGTCCAGCTTAGTGGGATTGATCTCGACTCGTACGGCGGGCAAAGAACTGCCGCCCACGCTGACTTGTCCCACGCCCTGAATCTGCGAAAGCCGCTGCTGGATGATGGTGGACGCCGCATCGTACATGGGCCCGCGATCGTAAACATCGGAAGTCAGCGCGAGAATCATGATGGGGGCGTCCGCGGGATTTACTTTTCTGTAGGTCGGATTGCTCGGCAGGTTCGCCGGCAAATAGCTGCGCGCGGCGTTGATGGCGGATTGCACGTCGCGGGCCGCGCCGTTGATGTCGCGGTTCAAATCGAATTGGAGAGTGATGCTGGTGGTTCCGATGCTGCTCGAAGACGTCATTTCCGTGACGCCGGCAATCCGGCCAAACTGGCGCTCAAGGGGTGTGGCCACCGAAGAGGCCATGATTTCGGGGCTGGCTCCCGGCAAGCTGGCTCCTACCGAGATGGTAGGGAAGTCGACCTGCGGCAGGGCCGAGACGGGCAATTCTTTGAACGCCACCGCGCCTGCGAGGGCAATCGCGACGGTCAAGAGGGTGGTGGCTACGGGGCGCTCGATAAATGGAGAAGATAGGCTCATGGCTAATCCGCGGGCACGGACTCCGCTTCTCCCTGGCTCGCGCGGCGTGTGCGCCAGTTCGAGGCCTTTTTCGCGAGACGATCAAAGTAAATGTAGATCACGGGCGTGGTGTAGAGCGTCAGCACCTGGCTGAGCAGCAGCCCGCCCACCATGGAGATTCCAAGAGGGCGCCGCAACTCGGATCCGATTCCGGTGCCAAGCGCCAGTGGGAGGCCTCCGAGCAGCGCGGCCATGGTGGTCATCATGATGGGGCGAAATCGCAGCAGGCAAGCTTCGTAAATGGCGTCCTGTGAACTCATGCCATGCTTCCGCTCGGCTTCGAGCGCGAAATCGATCATCATGATGCCGTTCTTTTTCACGATACCTATCAGCAGGATGATGCCAATGAGCGCAACGACGCTCAATTCCTGGCCACAAATCAACAGAGCCAGAATCGCGCCCACGCCAGCGGAAGGCAGGGTGGAAAGAATTGTGAGCGGATGAATGTAGCTCTCGTAAAGAATGCCTAACACGATGTACACGGTGACCAGTGCAGCCAGAATCAATATGGGTTCGTTGCTGAGAGATGCCTGGAACGATGCCGCTGTGCCTTGAAACGCAGCTTGAATACTGAGCGGCATTCCGATTTCTTTCTGCGCTTTTTCAATCGCCTTGGTCGCTTCGCCGAGTGACGCACTGGGCGCCAGATTGAATGACAGCGTCACGACCGGGAATTGCCCCTGGTGGTTCACGGAGAGCGGCGCGGTTTTCGATTCAAAATGCGTGAACGCGCTGAGCGGAACGGCGGCCCCGTTGGCGCCTACTACCGCCGCTGGGTTCGCCGAACCCGAGCCCGTTGCGGCTGACGAAGCGGCTGATGGATTTGGAGATGTGCTGGCGGACCCACCTGTCGATGACGAAGCGGTCACGACGGTGTTTGCCGAAGAGCTAGGGCCGGAGCTGCCCGTCGTTGTGGCTGAGGGTGCGATGGCCGAACGCACGTAGATGTCCTGCAGCTTCGATGGATTCTTCTGAAACTCCGGCATGGTTTCGATAATCACGTGGTACTGGTTGAGTTGCGTGTACAGCGTGGATACCTGCCGCTGTCCGAACCCGTCGTACAAGGTCTGATCGATCATGTTCGGAGTGATGCCCATGCGAGAAGCGGTCACGCGGTCGATCACGAGCGAGGCCGCCAATCCTTGCGTCTGCTGATCGGTGGCCACATCGCGCAGCTCGGGCAATTGCTTCAGTTTGTCGACGAGCTTGGCGGTCCACAAATTGAGTTCGTTGGCGTCGGGATCTTCGAGCGTGTATTGATATTGCGTGCGGCTAACGCGATCTTCCACCGTCAGATCCTGCACCGGCTGCATATAAAGGGTGATTCCCTCAATTTTTTCGAGTTCAGGCTGCAAGCGGCGAATAACATCGGACGCGTTTATTTTGCGTTGTTCGAGCGGCTTCAAATTGATCAGGATGCGACCGCTGTTAAGGGTCTGATTTGTCCCGTCCACTCCGATAAATGACGAAAGGCTTTCGACCGCGGGGTCCTTCAGGATGACGCTGGTCACTTGCTGCTGCTTCTGGGCCATGGCTGGAAACGAAATCGACTGCGAAGCTTCCGAGATGCCCTGAATGATGCCGGTATCCTGCACCGGGAAAAATCCCTTGGGGACGATGATGTAGAGCACAACGGTAAGCACCAGCGTGGCGACTGCTACCAGCAACGTAGCCGTCTGATACTGCAAAACCCACTTCAGCGTGCGGCCGTAAAAAGCGATGATGCCGTTAAACGCGCGCTCGGAAGCCTCGTAGAAGCGCCCACGGTGGGTTTCGTCCTGACGCTTCAAGAGCTTGGAGCACATCATGGGCGTAAGCGTCAGGGATACGACGGCGGAAACCAGAATGGTTACGCTAAGCGTAATCGCGAACTCGCGAAAGAGCCGGCCAACGATATCTCCCATGAAGAGCAGCGGAATTAACACGGCGATGAGCGAAATCGTCAGCGAAACGATGGTGAATCCGATTTGCTCGGAGCCTTTCAGTGCGGCCTGCAGCGGCGGATCGCCTTCCTCGATAAAGCGAACAATGTTCTCGATCATTACGATGGCGTCGTCCACGACGAAGCCGGTCGAAATTGTGAGCGCCATCAACGTCAGGTTATTCAAACTGTAGCCGGCCAAATACATCACGCCGAATGTACCCACGAGCGAGAGAGGAACGGCCACGCTGGGAATGACGGTCGCGGACAGGTTGCGCAAGAAAAGGAAAATCACCATCACGACCAGGCCCACGGTCAGCATCAATTCGAATTCGACGTCTTTCACCGAGGCGCGAATCGTGGTTGTGCGATCCGTAAGGACGGTAACTTCCACGGCCGCCGGCAGACTGCTTTGCAGGAGGGGCAGGAGTTTTTGCACGCGGTCCACAACTTGAATTATGTTGGCGCCCGGCTGGCGCTGAATATTCACGATAACCGCGGGCGTTTCGTTCATCCAGGCGGCTTGCTTGGTGTTCTCAACGTCGTCGATCACTCGCGCCACGTCCGAAAGCAGGACGGGGCTCTGGTTATGATAGGCCACCACGACGTTTTGAAAATCCTTGCTGGTCAGGAGCTGGTCGTTGGCGTCTATCTGATAATCCTGATGGGGGCCGTCAAAATTGCCTTTGGCGAGGTCGAGGCTGGTTGACTGGATAGCGGTCCGTACATCTTCCAGATTGAGGCCGTAGGAGGACAGGGCCGTTGGGTTTACTTGCACACGCACGGCCGGCTTCTGCCCTCCGCTGATGCTTACAAGACCGACCCCCGGCAATTGTGCGATTTTTTGCGCCAGCCGTGTGTCTGCAAAATCTTCCACCTGCGAGAGAGGAATTGTTTTGGAGGTCAGCGCGAGCGTGAGAATGGGAGTGTCGGCGGGGTTGGTCTTGCTGTAAATCGGAGGAACGGGAAGATCGGCGGGCAAATAACTCTGCGCCGCGTTGATCGCAGCCTGCACTTCTTGTTCAGCGACGTCGATGTTCAGTTCGAGCGAAAACTGCAAGACAATGACGGAGCTTCCGTCCGAGCTTGTCGAGGTCATCTGGTTCAGGCCCGGCACCTGTCCAAATTGCCTTTCGAGCGGAGCGGTCACCGCGGATGCCATCACGTCCGGACTGGCTCCGGGATAAAATGTCACAACTTGAATCGTCGGGTAATCAACTTCCGGAAGCGCGGAAACCGGCAACTGGATATAGGCCACAAGGCCTGCCAGCAGAATCGCAGCCATCAGCAGCGAAGTCGCGACCGGCCGCAGAATAAATGGGCGAGACGGACTCACGGGTGAGTTCCTCCACTGCCGCTTCCCGATCCCGAACTCCCGTTGCCGCTTCCGCCGGGATTGCTGTTGCCGCCCGCGTTGCCGTCACCGTTATTTCCGCCAGCCGCCTTGTTGTTGCCGTCATTGCTACCGTTGGTGGCCGAGACTTTCGCCCCTTCTTGAAGCTTATCGAATCCGTTTACTGCGACCACTTCGCCCGACTGCACACCCTGCACGGACTCGGTAGTTCCATCCGTTGTCCCGTCTGTAATGGTCCTAAGATTGGCCGTTTGATCGGACTTGATCACGTATACGTACGGCCCTTGCGCATTGCGCTGAATTGCAGCGGTGGGAACCAGTACCACGTTCTTCAGCGTATCGACCAGCAATCTCGCATTCACAAATTGATTCGGAAATAGCGCGAAATCCTGATTTTGAAAGATCGCTTTCAACTTCACCGTGCCGGTAGTGGTGTCGATCTGGTTGTCCAGAGTCAGCAGAAAACCCGAGGTCAGCTTTGTGCTTTGGTCGCGCGCAAATGCATCCACGGGCATTTTCTGCCCGTTGCGGAGTTGTTTTTGGATTTGCGGCAGATAATCTTCGGCCACGCTGAAAATCACGGTGATGGGTTGCAGCTGCGTTATTACGACCAGGGGAGTCGTGCTGCCAGAAGTAACGATGTTGCCTGGATCGACGAGACGAAGGCCGACACGCCCATCGATTGGCGCGGTTATGCGCGTGTAGTCAACATTCGTCGCCGCGCTCTCAACCGTTCCTTCATCCTGCTTTACCGTTCCCTCATCCTGTTTTACCAGTTGCGTCTGATCATCCAGCTGCTGTTTGGCGATTGCGTTGCGGTTGTAAGCCTGTTGGTAACGATCCAAATCGATTCTTGCTTCGCTCAGCACTGCCTGGTCTTTTGCCAGGGTACCTTGCGCCTGAGTCAAGGCTGCCTGATACGGTCGCGGATCGATCTCAATCAGAAGATCTCCCTTTCGAACCGTCTCTCCCTCGCGGTAGGCCACATTCGTGATTTGGCCATCGACGCGGCTCGTAATAGTCGCGGTGTATACCGGCGTCACCGTTCCCAGAGCATTGATGTACACGCTGATATCGCCTGTGCGCGCAGTCGCGGTGGCGATGGGCACGGCCGGGCGGGCCTGCTTGGCCTTGGCTTGTGCTGCAGCATCGGCTTTTTTATGCTGGTCGTAAAAGTAGTAGACGATACCCAACACCACGACGATCGCGATTAGCCACCCCAGCCAATGGTGCTTTCTCGGTTGTTCCTCCGCTCGCGCAGGTGGTTTGGGCGGCGGTGGAGCTGGTGCAGGCGGCTTCGTAGAGGTTGTGCTCGGAGAATCCTTGGTGTTGACAGTAATAGGCGCACCGGGAGCGCCGGGAGAACCAGGCCCGCTGGGAGAGTTGGGGTTGCTCGGAGAGCTTGGTGTACTCGGCGGATTCTCGGCCACTTTTTCCCTCTTTTTAGGAAATGATCGTGATTTGTATGAGCCCTGAACTCTGCAACCACAGTCGCACCTGCGCGTCGGATGCCAACGGATATAATAAACCGCCAGTCCGCAGGTTGTAGCATCGTTTCACTTCGCTATTTCGCGGCGGCTAGGGACTAACCAAACCACGCTTCAAATTCAGGGCGTCGCGCGCGCCCGAAATTGGTATTGTTCCCATTCTATTCCGACGATTTCGCCGTGCGTTTGGTTACACTTACCACCCGGATAGTGTCCAAAACGGAGGCCGATGAGCATCTTAGACGTTTTGTTCGGAAAACCACTCACGGCATGGGATGAGAGAGCCGAACAGCTGGGAGCCGCTGCGGGAATTCCCATTTTTGGATTGGACGCGCTGAGTTCTGCCGCTTATGGTCCAGAGGCCGCCCTCACGCTCCTTCTGCCGCTCGGCGCGGTAGGCATTGCTTACATCGTCCCCCTAAGTTCCAGCATCATCATCCTACTTGCTATCGTTTATTTCTCCTACCGCCAGACGATTGCAGCGTATCCGGGAGGCGGAGGTTCTTACACCGTCGCGAGCGAAAACCTTGGCCCCTTCGCCGGATTGCTGGCAGCTTCGGCGCTCATGATTGATTACATTCTGACCGTCGCCGTGGGCATCTCCGCGGGAGTCGGCGCACTCGTTTCGGCGGTCCCGAGTCTGCTTCCACACACGCTGCTTCTTTGCCTCGTGATTCTCGCGCTCATTACGCTCATCAATCTGCGTGGTATGCGCGAGGCCGGGCTAATTTTTATGCTGCCCACGTATGTCTTCATTGGGAGCCTTCTTGCGGCCATCGCTTGGGGAGTATTCAAAGCGGTGATGGCCGGCGGACATCCAGTTCCAGTCGAGATGCCTCCGCCGCCTGATCGCGCGGTTGCCGCAGCTAGCGTTTGGTTGTTGCTGCAAGCATTTTCAAGCGGCTGCACGGCGATGACGGGCGTCGAGGCCGTCAGTAATGGCGTGCGTGCGTTCCGCGAACCCGTAGTTAACACTGCCCGCCGCACGTTGACCGTTATCATCGCTCTTCTGATGCTCATGCTCGCGGGCATCGCTTATCTCGTCCGTGCGTACAACATCGCCGCGACCGATCCCGGCAAGGTGGGATACCAGAGCGTGCTTTCGATGATCGTCGCAGCCGTAGCCGGGCGCGGCGTGTTTTATTACGTGACCATCGGATCGGTTTTGGTCGTGCTGGCGCTGTCCGCCAATACGGCCTTCGCCGATTTTCCGCGGCTTTGCCGCGCCATCGCGCTGAACGGTTATCTTCCGGATTCTTTCAGTCTGCGCGGACGCCGCCTCGTGTACTCGAAAGGAGTTTATGTCCTCGCCATTCTCTCTGCTGCGCTGCTCACACTTTTCGGCGGGGTGACAAACCGGCTGATTCCACTCTACGCCGTAGGCGCGTTCCTGGCATTCACCCTCTCACAGGCTGGAATGGTGGCGCACTGGAGAAGAGTGCGAGGGCCGGGTTCGTCGTGGAGCATGTTCGTCAACGGCTTGGGCGCGGTGGCCACCGGCGTGACGGTGATTGTTGTCCTGGTCGCGAAATTCATCGAGGGAGCCTGGGTGACCGCTTTGCTGATCCCCGCGCTTCTTGCGGTTATGGTTTCCGTGAAGCGATACCTTATTCGTGTGGAGGCAGAAACCGCCAGCAACGAGCCGCTCGACCTGGGTCATCATCAACCACCGCTTGTGGTGCTGCCCGTACAACAGTGGGGAAAGCTCACGCACAAAGCGCTGAGTTTTGCATTCACGATTTCGACGGACATCCATGCGGTGCATGTTTGCGTCGAGAGCGACAAGCAACAGCTCAAGCAGGATTGGGTCCGGCTGGTTGATGGGCCTGCAATGAAGGCCGGGCTACCTGCGCCAAAATACGTGGAGGTGCCGTCTCCCTTTCGCTTTGTGATCCTACCGATCGTGGATTACGTTTTGGAAATGCACCGGCAGAATCCGAGTCGCAAGATTGCCGTGTTGGTTCCGGAGTTGATCGAGCGGCATTGGTATCACTACTTCCTGGAAAACAACCGGGCTGAATTGCTGAAAGCGTTTATGCTGCTGAGAGGCAACGAGCAGATTGTGATCATGAACATCCCGTGGTACCTCAAGAGTTGAGGCAGCCACACTTCTCGCTGCGTGTTTAGTCCCGCTTGGTCGCCGCGTTTCTTTTGTGTCGCTTGGCCATGAGTAGCACAGGTGCAGCGGCCGCGCTACGCAACAAGAGTAGAAAAGCTTGGGCATCGCGCAGCAACGGACGATGGCGCGCGTGAATGACGTCAAGATTGCGGCGCAGAGGCTCGGCGTTCACGATTTCTATCGCTACAAGGGTGCCGCGCCGCAGCTCCTGGGCCACCGCGATCTGCGGAAGAAAGCTGAGTCCGAGTTTGCGCTCGACCATTTTTTTTGCGGCTTCGATGGTTTCCACTTCCAGTACCACATTCGGCAGCAAGCCTGCGCGCCGAAAGAGTCCTTGGGTGAGCGTCCAGTCGCTCGAACCGCGATCGAAGAAAATGAGCGGCCAGGACTCGATCTCCTCGAGCCGCGCTTGCCGTTGGCGAGCGTTGGCATGCGAGGGGTGACCCACGAGAATCAGAGGGTCGTCGCGCAGCGTGGTGGTTTCCACTTCGGGATGATTCAGCGAACGCGCAATGCCAATGTCAACCTCGCCGTCCAGCACCATCTTCAGCACCTGCAGGGAATTGCCCGATCGCAGATTGACCAGAACTTTCGGATTGGCCTTTTGGTAGTGCTTCATCACGTCCGGCAGGAAGTAAGTGCAGATAGAAAGGGCTGCGGCGATGTTGAGCGTGCCGCCGGCCGAAGGCTGCAGCTCATGCACGGATTGGCGCGCCAGAGCAACCGTACGGAGCAACTGCTCGGCGACTGGACGTAACGCCTTTCCGGCTGCCGAAAGGGAGAGATTCGAGTGCACGCGAGTAAAGAGCCTTACGCCCAGCGAGTCTTCGAGCGCTCTTATCCGTGCGCTCACAGCGGGTTGGCTAATGCGCAAGGCCTCCGCAGCGCGATGGAATCCACCGTAAGTGACGACGGCCAAGAACGTCTCCACCTGGTCGATCTCCATTCTGACCTCCCGGTTCGGCAGGGTACTTGTAGAACGAGTGTACTGTAACCGATAAGTATTTTCTATCGATATGATAAGGACAATCAGTTTGACTGATTGGCCATCCTACACCACAATTGGCCCACGTTGCTCATTGGTCTTGAGCGGCGCCGGCCGAAGACGACCGAGCCCCCAAGGGGCGAAGGTCTCCGCAAATCCAGATGAGAGGTTCACTCCATGGCCAGTAACGGCAACTCCTCGAACGGCAATTCTTCCCAACATCTCGAAACAGAATGGGGAACGAATCCCCGGTGGCAGGGCATTACTCGCCCTTACTCTTCAAAGGACGTCGAGCGCTTGCGTGGCTCCATCCACGTCGAGCACACGCTGGCTCGCCTCGGTGCCGAGCGGCTCTGGAAATTGCTGAAAGACGAGGAGTACGTTCCGGCGCTTGGCGCCATGACCGGCAACCAGGGCGTGCAGCAAGTGAAGGCCGGGCTGAAAGCAATTTACGTCAGTGGCTGGCAGGTCGCTGCCGATGCCAACAATGCCGGCCAGATGTATCCGGACCAAAGCCTTTACCCCGCCGATAGCGTTCCGAATCTCGTGCGGCGGATTAATCAAGCGCTGACGCGCGCCGACCAGGTTCATCATGCCGAAGGCAAGGACGGCACGTACTGGTTCGCGCCCATGGTTGCCGACGCCGAGGCAGGATTTGGCGGAAACCTGAATGCATTTGAATTGATGAAAGGAATGATCGAAGCCGGCGCGGCCTGCGTTCACTTCGAAGATCAATTGTCATCGGCTAAGAAGTGCGGCCACCTGGCCGGAAAAGTTCTGGTACCCACGGTGGAGGCTATTCAGAAGCTGGTAGCAGCGAGGCTGGCGGCTGACGTCCTCGGCGTTCCCACTTTGATCATGGCGCGCACGGACGCCGATAGCGCCACGCTCCTCACCAGCGATGTCGATCCCCGCGATCGCGAATTCATCACCGGCGAACGTACCATTGAGGGTTTCTTCCGCATTTGCGGCGGCACGGATTCCGCCATCGCTCGCGGAATTGCCTACGCTCCCTATGCCGACTTGGTCTGGTGCGAGACGTCCAAGCCCGATCTTGGCGAGGCGCGTAAGTTCGCCGACGCTATGCACGCGAAGTTTCCCGGGAAAATGCTGGCTTACAATTGCTCGCCTTCGTTCAACTGGAAGAAGAATCTGGACGACGCTACGATTGCTCGGTTCCAGCGAGAACTCGGCGCCATGGGCTACAAATTCCAGTTCATCACACTGGCGGGCTTCCACGCGCTTAACCTGGCCATGTTCGACCTCGCGCGCACCTACGCGCAAAGCGGCATGACCGCATACTGCGCGCTGCAGGAAAAGGAATTCGATAGCGAGCGCGATCACGATTACGAGGCTGTGAAGCATCAGCGCTTTGTCGGGACGGGGTATTTTGACGCCGTGCAACAGGTCATTGCCGGCGGCACCGCTTCGACCGTTGCGATGGAAGGTTCTACGGAATCGGCGCAGTTCACTCACGCGGAAGCCGCACCCGCGCAGAAGGCATCCGAGCGCCGCGTTCCAGTGCTTACTCCAAAATCTGCTGGCGCGGAAAATCGCCCGAGCTCCGCGACGGATTAGCTACGCTGGGCTAACAAAATCTTCGAGGTCGTCACGGCTTGCCCGGTGTGCCGCTGCGTGTGATCCGCCACGTGCACGAGCAGCCCGGCAACCGACGTCGGCAATTCCTTTTTGCCTACCTTGCGAGGTTGTTCCAGTTGTTCCGCATCAAAAGCGCGAACTCGCGATGCGCTTTTCGTCAGCGCCGTGGATAGTTCCGCAAAGAGTTTCTGCCGCGTTGCCCCAGGATCCAACTCCGATTTGAGCGTCGCCGCCTGCTCCGCGCTTAATTGGTTTCCTTCAGCATAGCTGAGTAGCCGGTCCAGGCTCCGCGCGATATGCCGCAGATGGAACGCCACGGGGGCGAGTCCGGCGGGGCGCGCGTTCAATTCGTCATCATTGAGCAATCCGCACCAGCGCTCGAGATCCTCCTTGGCGAGTTCGAGCGCATGCAGCACCGCCCGCTGCACTGCGGGGACTTCCGCCAACGTGCCGCGCAGCCACGGTTCCGGTAACTTGCTCGGCTCCATTTCACACCTCCACAACTAAGCTATCTTAAGCGTGGGCGGACGAGAAGGCTCTCGGCGGCTCCGGGCGTTAGCTTGTCAACTGCTAGCCCCTGCGATAGAGTAGCCGCCTTCTCAGCGGACGGAGACCAGTGCCAGTCGTTGCCGGAAAAGAAAAACTGAAAGTGCTGATTCGCCGTTCCGCGATTCAAAAACGCGTGCGCGAAGTGGCCCATCAAATCACCAGGGATTTCAAGGGCGAACGCGTTCATCTGGTCGGCGTGCTCAAGGGCGCCTGCATTTTCCTCTCCGATCTGGTCCGCGAGCTGAATCTCGATACTTCGATCGATTTCATCGCCGTCTCGAGCTATGGCAAGGGGAAACAATCTTCGGGCCAGGTGCGCGTTCTGAAGGATCTCGACAGCAGCATCGAAGGATTGAACGTCGTCGTCATTGAGGACATCCTGGACACTGGTCTCACACTGAGTTATCTCTTGCGCGTTTTGCGGCAGCGCAAGCCGAAATCGCTCCGCGTGGCCGCGCTTCTCGATAAGCCGTCGCGCCGGATCAAAGACGTCCACGCGGATTATGTCGGCTTCAAGATTCCGAACGAGTTTGTGGTCGGTTACGGCCTCGATTACGCCGAACGCTATCGCAACTTGAAAGACGTTTGCGTTCTCAGCCTTCCTCCCGGATGAGCATGCCCGTGGCCCCGACCGAATCCGAAATCGCGCGCTTGATTGACCACACGCTGCTGAAGCCCGAAGCCACGCGCGAAGACATTCAGCGCCTCTGCGAAGAAGCTCTGGCCTACGGCTTCGCGTCCGTTTGCGTCAATCCATGGAACGTGCCGCAGGCCGCGGAATTGTTGCAGGGAAGCGCGGTGCGTGTTTGCAGTGTGATTGGATTCCCGCTCGGGGCCACATTCCCGCAGGTGAAAGCCTATGAAGCGACGGAAGCCATCAAGGCCGGTGCGCAGGAAATTGATATGGTCATCAACATCGGCGCCTTGAAATCCGGGCAGGAAGCGGTCACCGAGGCGGACATCCGCGGCGTGGTGGAAGCGAGCCATCACGGCGGCGCGATTTGCAAGGTAATCCTGGAGACGGCGCTTTTAACGCAGGAAGAAAAGGTGCGCGGCTCGCTCGCTGCAAAAAAGGCCGGCGCGGATTTCGTGAAAACGTCCACGGGCTTCGGACCTGGCGGCGCGACGGTGGAAGACGTTCGGCTCATCCGCGAGACGGTCGGCAGAGGCACCGGCATAAAGGCGGCCGGAGGGGTTCGCACTCTGCAGGATTTGTTGAAAATGGTGGAAGCGGGTGCCACCCGCGTCGGTGCGAGCGCCGGCGTGAAAATAATCCAGGAACTTCGTGGCGCCAAGCCGACCGGCGCATCTGATTCTCCGGCGGCCGGGAAATATTGAACGCCGGCTTTATCGTATTTCTCCGGCAATGAGCTCTTGGCCGCCTGATATAATTGATTGAGTGTTGAGCCGGCGCGCCCGGAGAATTTGTTGTTTTCCTGGCGGGCCGGTCACTCCTCGGCCGGGGGCGCCGTGGCGGCCATTCACTCTGAAAGATGGACTCGACCGATCTCAATTCGAAGCTGGAAGTGCCTGCCGAGACGCTGGCAATCCTCGCGCAAATCAGCCAGGAGATTAATGTCTCGCTGAATCTCGACGAAGTACTGGCCCATGCCGCTTCGCAGATCAAGCGACTGATCGATTACGAGATTTTTGCCGTCGTGCTGCCCGAAGAGGGCACCAACCAGTTGTACTTTCGTTTCACCATTGGACATCGCCCCGAGGTCGTGGATCATTGGCGCATCCCCATGGGCGAGGGCATCATCGGCGCTGCGGCAGCGACGGGCAAGGCCATCCGCGTCGCCGACGTCCGCAAGGACCCGCGCTATTTGAACGCGCTCGATGCCGTGCGCTCCGAGCTGGCCGTGCCGCTTGTGGTGCGCGGTCGCGTAGTCGGCGTGCTGGACATCGAAAGCAGCCAGCCCGACTACTTCACCCCCGACCAGCAGAATATTTTGACGCTGGTCGCCAGCCGCATCGCGCCAGCGGTTGAGAATGCCAAGCTATTCGAGCGCGAGCGCAATCAGGCTGAAACTCTCCTACTCCTCAATGAAGTGGGACGCGAAGCGAATTCTTCACTTTCGGTGGAAGAGGTTTTGCGCCGCGCCGCCGAATTGACCAAACGATTGATCGATTATCAAATTTTTTCCATTTTGCTCTACGACGAAACCGACAAGGTTTTCCGCCACCGCGTCACCGTAAAATTCGGCCAGCGCGTGCAGGAAAAATTCGCCGTTCCCGCGCATGAAGGAATCGTCGGCGCCGCAGCTTCCCTGCGGCGTCCCGTGGTCGTGCCCGACGTCTCTCTCGATCCCCGCTATCTGCGCATCAATCCGGAAACGCGCTCGGAAATGGCCGTGCCCATGCTTTACAAAAATCGCGTCGTTGGAGTGATGGACTTGGAGAGCCCGCAGCTCAACTACTTCACTCCCGATCACGTTCAGGCGCTCTCTATACTGGCCGCGCACCTTGCAGTGTCCATCGAAAACGCGCGTCTCTACGAACAAGTGGCTCGCGACGAAGCCCGCATGGAACGCGACCTCAGCGCGGCGCGCCGCATTCAGGGCGCTCTCCTGCCGCGCTTACCCGGGCCTGAGTTCGGCCTCGACATCGCGGCGCGCGTGGTTTCCTCTCGCGAACTCAGCGGCGACTTGTACGATTTTTTGCGCTACGGTCCGCAGGAACTAGCCGTAGCCATGGGAGACGTCAGTGGAAAGGGAAGCGCCGCCGCGCTTTATGGCGCCGTCGCCATTGGCACGCTGCGCAGCCTGGGCCCGCAGAAGCACCGCCCGGCGGAAATGTTGCGCGCTATCAATGGATTTTTGGGCGAGCGCCGCATCGAAGGCCGTTTCATGACGCTTTGTTACGCTACCTGGCATCGGGGGCGGCGGAAGTTGCGCGTTGCAAATGCCGGGCAGGAGCAGCCGTTTCTATGCAGCAAAGGGCGCTGTCAGCGCATCCCGCTCGAGGGGTTTCCCATCGGGATGTTTGAAGACGCGACATACGACCAGCGCAGCTACATTCTCGATCCCGGCGACATCGTGGTTTTTCATTCCGACGGCATCGGCGATACACAGGCGCCCGGAGGGGAATTCTTCGGCCATGACCGCCTGCAAAACCTCATCTTCAATAATCGGGAACTCTCCGCGGACCACCTCGCCGATCGCATTCTCGAGGAAGTGGATCGCTTCTCCGAGGGCCGCCATGCCTTCGACGATCGCACGCTCGTCGTGCTTAAAGTAAAGTGACGACCCGACAAGGGTCGTCATCCTGAGCAGTCTCCCGCGGCGGCGACGAAAGATCCCTGTGGCTCTTTGCTCCTGTCTTCCGTTTCGCCTTTGGCGCTACTTCTCTTCCGGCGGGTTCTGCAAAAATAATTCAACACTCTGATTAAACAGCTTGGTCTGATCCACAAAAGTCATATGCCCGCTTTTCGGCAGCATGACGAGCACTGACCCCTCGATCTTTTCGTGCATCTGCTTCGACAGCGAAGGATCGCATTCATCATGATCGCCCACGAGAATCAGGGTCGGCACGTGAATCGAAGGCAACCGGTCCACATACTCGACTGACTTCAAATTTCCGTCGATGATGAACTCGCCGTCCGATCCCCACATCTGGCGGTACAGATCCCAGGATGTGTTCCCAGCCTGAATCGGATCGTAATTGGGGTCCGGATGATTCTGATAAAGATACGGAAAGTAGGCTTCGCCCCAGGCGGCAACCATGTAATCGTTGGTGTAGCGATTCTTCTCGTAGTCCTTTCCGTGCCCGAAGAGGCCGTCTTTTTCCATCTGGTCGATTCGCGCGCGCAACTCTGGCGACATTTTCTCTTTCATGCGCGCGAACACTTCATTCATTTCTTTCGTGCTGGGGAAAGTGCTGGCGAGAATCAAATGCGTCAGATTGTTGTGATATTTCAGCGCGTAGGCCTGCGCCAGCACGCCGCCGTAGGAATGTCCCAGCAGGCTGATTTTACCCAAGTCGAGCGCTTTTCGCACGGCCTCCACGTCTTCCACCATTTTCTCGACGGTGTAGCTGCCGCGCGGTATGTCGAGCTTCTGCGATCTCCCCGAGCCTCGCTCGTCGATAAAAACGAGCTGGTGATGCCGCGCTAGTGGCAGAAGGTATGGAAGAAAATAATCGTGCGAAGCCCCCGGGCCGCCGTGAAGGATCACGAGTGGCGCGCCCTTTCCGATCGTCATGTAGTAAATCATCACGGCCTGCGTATCGACGAAGCCTTCACGCATGGGCATATCCACCGGCGGGGGCAGCGGAGTGGACCTTGCGAACGGAATTGGCGGGGGGCCGCTTGGCTCCGGCTCCTGCTCCTGCGCCTGGGCTTGAACGGCGAAAGCGCAAACAAACAACCACGCAATCAATAGGGCACCCCATCGCGTTTTCATTCACGTCTCCTTGATATTCGGGAACATTCCAGCTTGATCTGCTCTTCGCATGTCAGCGGCATCGCACGGCGGGAATTTGCAATCGCAGTCGGGCGTGTTTTTCACACGCGTCCCGTTTCGTCGCACATCTTCTAGCGTTCTCCCCACCGAAGTTTGCTGCGCAGCACTTCGTAATACGTTTTTCGCGGAGGGCGCACGAATTTCACCTTCGCGGACGACTTCGTTATGACTACATGGTCCTTGGGCTCGAGCTGAAATCCGATTTGTCCGTCAAGTGTGAGGTACACAGGTTCGTCCGCCGGCGTGAAGTCGAGCTCCACGCGCGACGTGTCCGGTATTACGAGTGGGCGATTCGTCAGCATGTGTGGGCAAATTGGCGTAATCACGAAAGCATCGAGGTCCGGCTGAACGATCGGGCCGCCCGCAGCAAGCGAATACGCCGTTGAGCCAGTCGGTGTCGCCACGATAATTCCGTCCGCGCGATACCTCCCGACGTGATGCCTGTCCACGAAAACGTCGAAGTCCAGCATACGGGCCAGCGCTGCTTTGTTGGCCACCGCTTCGTTCAGCGCGGTCTGCCGTTCAGCAGCTTTTCCCCGGCGAAGAATTTCGGCTTCCAACATCATTCGCTCGATGGTGCGATGTTCCCCGGCCAAAATTTGCTCGAGCAGGGGATAGAGTTCGTCGAGCGTCACGGTAGTAAGAAAACCCAGACCGCCGAGATTCACTGCAAGGATGGGCACCTGAAGTCCGCGAAGCGCCCGCGCCGCTGAAAGAAGAGTGCCATCGCCGCCCAGGACGACCAGTAGTTCCACTTTCTCGGCCAATTGTTCGCGAGCGAGAACCGCACCATTGAATCCGATGCCCTCCTCGGTTTCCTTGTCAACGAACACTTCGATCTTGCGTCCCCGCAACCATGCGGCCAGCGGCGGGACCACTGCCGCGATCATGCCCTTGATTGGTTTGCAGATAATACCGACGGAGCGAATCATAGGTTTGGACGCAAATTCTACTCTACCCGCGCGTGCGGGCGTGGAGAAAAAACTCCTGATTACCTTCGGCGCCGGTCAGTCGGCTGGGCTGCACGCCTGCAATTTCGAGCGACAATTCGGCTGCCGCCGCGGTCACGCGGTCAATGGCTCGCTCGTGCAGCGCTGCGTCTCGCACGATCCCGCCTTTACCTACATCCCGCCTTTCCAGCTCGAATTGCGGCTTGATTAGGATCAGAAAATCGGCGAGAGGCGACGCCAAAGGCACAATCGCCGGCAAGACTTTCGTCGCCGAGATGAAGGACACGTCCATGGTGATCAACGCGGCGAGTTCGGCGATATCGGCAGCGCGCAGGTAGCGCGCGTTGCGTTCGATGGCGACAACGCGCTCATCCTTGCGCAGCTTCCAGTCGAGTTGGTCGGCGGAAACATCCACGGCATACACCTTTTGAGCGCCGTGCTGCAGCATGCAATCGGTGAAGCCTCCAGTGGAACTGCCGATGTCGAGGCAGATCTTGTTCTGTGGCCTTACGCCAAAATCTTCCAGCGCGCCTTCGAGCTTCAGACCGCCGCGGCTGGCGTAGCGAAGAACCTCGCCTGTGATCTCGACCCGAACGTCCGTCGCAACTTGCGTTCCCGGCTTTTCCATCTTTTGACCGTTCACCAGAACGCTTCCGGCAAGCAACAAGGCTTGTGCGCGTTCACGCGACGGTGCCAACCCGCGTTCTACCAGCAGGACATCCAATCGAGATTTCCCGGGTTTGGGCGCCTTCTGAAAAGTCTTCGAGGGTGAGTCGCCGCGAGTGGGTCCAGACTTCATGGGAAAAACCGCGGGCGAGGCAGAATCACGAGCGCCGTGCCACCAGGAATTGCGCAAGTTCGCGGAGCCGCGCGGCCCGGTCGCCGTAAAAATCGAGCTCCTTCAGCGCCTTTGATTCCAGGTCTGCGGCGATATCTCTCGACACTTCAAGTCCGTGTAGCGAGGGATAAGTGGCCTTCTTTTGCGCTTGGTCTTTTCCCGCAGTTTTTCCCAGCGCAGCGGAGGATTCTTCGACGTCGAGAATATCGTCCACAACCTGAAAGGCCCAGCCGATGTTCTCGCCGAAGTTCAGCAGGCGAGCGGCGTCGGCCCGGTCCGCGCCTCCCGCGATCGCACCGGCCACGATGGAAGCGCGAATTAATGCCGCGGTCTTCGAGCGATGAATGTATTCGAGCATCCCAACATCGGGAGGCTTTCCTTCCGCTTCGATATCAGCTACTTGTCCGCCGATCATTCCGCGGTCCGTGCCCGCGGATTGCGCCACCATGGCAAGAATGGTGACACGCCGTTGCGGGTCTACGGGTGCGAAGGCCAGCGTTTGAAACGCGAGCGTCAAAAGCGCGTCACCTGCGAGGATGGCGATAGCCTCGCCAAAAACTTTGTGATTGGTGGGCTTGCCGCGCCGCAGATCGTCATTATCGAGCGCGGGCAAATCGTCGTGGATCAACGAATACGTGTGTATGAATTCAAGCGCGCAACCAACTTGTACAGCGCCCGTAGGATTTTCGGTGAACATGCGCGCAGCTTCCAGACACAGGATCGGTCGAATTCGCTTGCCTCCGGCGAAAACACTGTAGCGCATCGCGCGATGAATTGAAAATGGCGGCGTGGTCTCGGCAGGCAGCAGCGTTTCAAGCGCGGCTTCGATTGCTGCGTGGTCTTTTTCGAAAGTGTCGGGGAGTTTCATCTTTTGTTGGCAACGATGGGAAACGAGTTTTGAGAAATGGCCTCACCATCAGCCGAGGTCAGGAAGATTCGTCTTCCGGCTCGAAGGGCTCCGCCGCGAGTTTCCCGTCCGCCTTCTTCAGGAGAATTTCAACGCGGCCTTCGGCTTCTTCGAGTTGCTTCTGGCACTCGCGCGAAAGCTTCACGCCTTCCTCGAATAGCTTCATGGCCTCATCGAGCGAGAGGTCGGCGCTCTCCAGCCGCTTAACGACTTCTTCGAGCCGCGTGAGGGATTTTTCGAAGTCGCCCTTGCGCGGCGCCTCGACTGTTGCTTTGTTGGGAGCTGGATTCATTCCGTCTCAATCGATCATTCATTCTGCCGATGCACGTTAAAATCGCTCGGCACTTCCGGCTGCCCGGACATTCTAGCGCACGTCGAAGAACGCGAACAATAATCTTGTGCGGTCCCTCGGCCCGCCCCGATCATTGCCTGCTGGCCGCTCTTCCGGTCGCCGGAAGCAATAGCAGACGGTGCGCCCGCGCCGCTTCTTCGGCGGCTTCGCTGAACGGCGCGACGATCCCGCGCCCGGCGAACCATTCGGTAAACTGATCGCGAGAGTAGGGGCTCGAATACTGGCCGCTTTCGCCGGTGGGGATTTCCATGAGGGAATCGTCGAAGTTCGAAAGGTCGGCCACGAATCGCATGGCGGGACCGTGGCCCACTCCCATGGCGCGCACCGTATCGATCGTGCCGCCTTGCTCGTACGGTCCAATGCTGAGAATGCGGTGCAACATGCCCGAACGCCCGAGTGGGTGCATCATGTCAAGTGGATGCAAGCGTCCCCAATTCCACGATGCCGGATCAGATTGCCCCGTACGTTTCTCGAGTTCAGCGACAGCCTGGGCCGCGCTGGCCAGAATCAGATCGTCGTAAGTTGCGAATCCGCTTGGCAGCCAGGCGGCGGTACGGTCGCGCAAAACATTCTCCAGAAACACTTTGTCGCGCCACCAGATCTCACCGTAAACGCTAACCGGCTCCCAGAGCTCATACTTTTTGGAGACTTCGTCGTCCAGATAGGGCGACAACAAATTATGAAAAAGCGCGTGGCGCGTGTACTCAATAAATGACGTTTCGACGGAATCGGGCGTCGCGCGCGCGTCCCAACCGTTCAATCCGGCGATAAGTTTTTGCAGGCGAGCATCCGTCGGTGACTTTGCGCGGGCGGAGATAATCAATTGCCCCGCGAGAAACTTGTTTGGAAGGCTCTCGATGTCATTTTGAATTGCGTTGCAGTCCGCCGGACGCAAGCCCGTGCGGCCCTGAAGCAGTTCGTAAAGTCGCGCGGTACGATAGGGCCCGGCCTGACGGTCGCTCACATAATATTTGTAGGCAGGTCCGACAGTGCGCGCGTTCGCCGTCGCAATGATGCCTTCGGGGGGATTCAGGACGCGCGGCAATTCTTCGAATGGAATGTAACCCTTCCACTCGTAATCATCGGTATCACCCGCTACCGGCAGCGCACCATTTCCGCTTGCGCGAATCGGAATTTTCGCCGGGATGGTGAATCCGATGTTTCCCTCCACGTCCGCATAGATCGTATTCTGGCCGGGCCCGGCGATGTTTCGAGTGATCTCCACGAAGTCATTCCAGTTCTTCGCGCGTCCGAGGAGTGGGAAACCAAAATCGAGGCCGCCTGGTTCTAGCGCGGTCCAGCGAAGGGCGTAGGCACGGCCACCGGCGTCAGCGGGATCCCGGCGAACCACAGGGCCGTGGCGCGTCACGACCACATCCATCGCCACATCTGGCTTACTGCGTACGTGAATTGTTTCGCGACGAATCTCAGCCGTAGCCCATGTGCCACTCGCGCGATAGGAAAGGGGATTGGCGGGGTCGAAGGTCTCGGCGTAAACGTCCTGAACGTCCGCGTTGCTGTTTGTGAATCCCCACGCGATACGGTCATTGTGACCAATGATGACAAGCGGCGCGCCGGGCAGGGCGAAGCCTTCCACATTCCACCCGGGCGCAGACAGATGGACGACGTACCACAATGCCGGCATGCTGAGCTGCAAGTGCGTGTCATTTGCGAGCAGCGGTTTGCCGGAAGCTGTGTGCGCTCCGCTGACCACGAAATTATTGCTCCCGATAATCTCCGACGTTTCTTCTTCGAACTGTCCGAGGAAAGCTCGCGCGGAGTCCCATTCCCGCGCGGCGAATGGCGGCATTGCCGCAGCGCCGGCAGATATTTTCGCGGGATGGCCCGTCACATCCCAACCGGGTGGTTTCAAAAGTCCATTCGGCATGCCGACGATGAAATGGTCGAGAGGCGAGTCCTCCGCAAAAAGATCGAGCGCGCGTTCCGGCCCGACTTTTTGCAGCACCCATTCGCGGTTCAGTTTCGACTTCCACGTGGAGGTGAGCGTCTTGTACATATAGAGGCTGATGAGATACGTATCGGCGGGCGTCCAAGTTCGCGGCTCGTAGCGCAACAGCGTGAATTCGAGCGGCAGGCTGCTTCGATGCGTTTCGATGTATTCGTTCACGCCTTGTGCGTAGGAATCGAGAAGCCCGCGAATTTCCGGGGGCGAGTTTTGCGCAGCGCGCTCCGCCGCTTGGCGCATGCCGAGTGTGTGGTTTTCGCAGTCGAAATCGAGAGCTACATCGCCGAAAATTTCGGACAAGTCCCCGGCGGCTGCGCGACGCAGCAAATCCATTTGCCACAACCGGTCCTGCGCCATGACGTAGCCTTGTGCCGCGACGAGGTCTTCCACGGAGTTTGCGCGAATCCACGGACGCCCCCACGAATCGCGATCAATCATTACAGCGCTCTTGAGGCCAGAAACGCTTACGCTACCGTCCAGCGCCGGAAGCGAGCGCCGGATGATCCACCAGCCGGCGATGAGGGCGATGCCCGCGAGCAGGAAAACTCCCGCGACAAGGTTTCGGAATATGCGATAGGCGCGCGGCATTTTTTGTGGCTTGAAATGCAGCCGCGGAGTGTAGCCCAGCGAGCGCGGAGGCGCAACCGCGCTGGCCTATAAGGCCTTGTTCAAAATCGGTCGGTAGCAGTACTACATCTGTCGCCGCACGGAGGAATACACAAAAAGCGGCACGAAGCTACAGCATCCGCCCGATGGACTCGCGGTATCACACCTTCCATACTGCGGCCCGGGAGAGAAAAATGGCCGAAAACCTAAGCGACGTCGAAAAGGGCAGGGAATTCTTCCAGAACCTGCTTTGCGCGTTGGATTTGTCGGGTGTGTCAGCGGCGGACAATCGAAATACAGAGGAGCGCAGTCCCGGGCTGACTCCCATCGACAGTCCCAGCCCGTCTTCCCCAATCAGCGACCGGTACGAACCCGATTCAACCACAGGCCGGCTCCCCGTTCAGGATGAAGATGACAAGGAAGACGAGGACGCCGCCTCAAAGAACGGACCATCTTCAAAAAAGAATAAGCGCTAAGGAAAGCAGCGAGATCGCTCGCGGGGAGATCGAGAATGGACATATTGTCATCGTACAATTCGGTCCTGCAAGTCATCGCTGCTTTCGTGATCTTCATTGTCGGATACTTGGCGCTGTTCTTCTTGGCAATTCTCTGCCTGCTCGTGGCCGAAGCAGTTCGCCAAGGAGTTATTTTCGCACGGGCATCGCTTAGGAGCCCAAGCTCACAACCCGCAGACGCGTTGGTGGCGCCTGTGCTTGCCTCCACCGGCCATTTCAGTCCTTTTGCCTGGGCGCATAAGTTTACCGGAGGCCTGATCGGCGCTCATAAGCAACACTGATGCGCAGTTCTCCGACGCGAGTAGTTCATCCGTGTATTCTAGAGCGTTCTTAGCACCACTTCTCAGCGGTGACCACCTATCTAACTCGAAAATGCTGCGAAGGAAAATCCACGTTACATAGCGAAAGTCCCGGCGTTCGCGAGCCCCGATGCTTCCGCATGTTCAACTTGAAAGGCGCCGGGATATCAGGTAATTTTGCATCACTCGCCAGGGGCATCCGGACTGGCTCGTTTCTTTTGTTTCCCTTTTCAGGGAGGCTCCTATTCAAGCGCAGTTCATGCGTACGTCCGTCGTGTTTCTACGGCGTTTGTGGTTGCCGCTTCTGCTATTTGCGGCCTTTACGGCTTTGTGCGTGATTGTGTATGGACGACTTGAACATTTATCCTGGCAGGACGCGCTTTTCTGGATCGTCCATCCTCACGCGCTGGACTACCGGACAATCCGAAACACGACAAAGTTTTTCTCGTTGTTCGTATACGGCGGAGTGTTTGGGTTCGAGATATGGATCGCTGAGCGGGTTTTTGTGACCATTTTCAGCCAAGGACGGGAGGCCTGGAAATCCATGATGAACGAAGGAAACATTGAAGGACTTCGAGACCACTTCATCGTATGCGGGTACGGCCAAGTTGGCCGGACGGTGGTAGATCAGCTCAACCGGATGAAGATTCCCTTCGTTCTGATCGAAACCAACGAGGGACTCTATCGACAGTTGCTGAAAGACGGAGTGTTTGTCATCCAGGGAGACGCCAAGCGGCAAGATGTTTTGCAAACGGCGCAAATCGCCCGGGCTCGGGGCATCTGCGTAGTCATCGATAACGACGCAGACAATCTGTATATCACGGTGACAGCCAGGTCGCTCAGCCCGAACGTGAAGATCATCACACGCGCCGGGCAAAGGCGCTACGCCGAAGCGATACGGAATTCCGGGGCGGATGAAGTCATCATTCCCGAGTACGAAGGCGGCCTGATGGCCGGGCGCATGATCGAGAGGTACTATCCGATTCACAAAAATATCGGATAAGGCTTCTCCTGGCATCGCTACTTATGGCGCACGCAGCGGTGGAATTCTCCCGTTGAGCCGCGCGTCTTGGTAAAATTCACGATGATGGGTGCCTCATTCGTCCCTCCATTATCCAGCGCCCGCGCGACTCGTACGCATAAGTGTGCGTGGGCGCGTAATTCGTTTGTGACCAACGGTGAGCGTCGATGATTGCGCTACACCTCTTCGCGGTTCTGGCCCTCGTCGGCGTCAACGCGTTTTTTGCCGCGGCGGAATTCTCTCTCGTGGCGGTGCGTTTGTCGCGCGTTCGCCAGCTCGTCGAAAAGGGTGATGCGCGCGCCAAAATCGTGGAAGGACTTCTTGGCGATTTAAGTCGCGTCGTTTCCGGCGTGCAGGTGGGCATAACGCTGTCGAGTCTTTCGCTCGGTTATCTTGGAGAAATTACACTGGCGGGAATTCTTAGCCCACTTGTGGCCGCGATTCCGCGGCCATGGGCAGCGCTGGTAGCGCATGGCACGGCTCTTGTGGTCGCGTTCGGTTTGCTCACGGTTCTGCAGGTGGTTCTCGGCGAGTTGGTGCCCAAGAGCCTGAGTCTGGCGCGCGCCGAACGCGTGGCCTTGCTCGTAGCGCGCCCATTTTCGTGGTTCCTGCATACGTTTCGATGGGCCATCGATTTGCTCGATGGCTTCGCCGAGAAAATCGTGGGTGCTCTCGGTATCGTGTCGCCGCACAGCCACACTCTCGTGCGCTCGACGGAAGAGTTGCAAGTGATGATCCAGCAAGCGCAAGACCGCGGGTTGCTTCCTGCCGCCGAAGTGAAATTCATTCAGGCGGCGATGGAGCTCGGGCAGGTCCAGGTGCGCGAGGTGATGGTGCCGCGCCCGGACGTCCACGCGCTCCCAGCCGATGCGACTCTCGAAGACACCATGCGGATGTTTGCCACCACTCAGCGCTCGCGCATTCCCGTTTATGAAGGCACGCTCGACCACATTGTCGGATTCGTGCACATTAAGGACATGATTTGGGTCTTGTTGGATCGCGCACGCCGCGCCGAAGAGCACCTTCCACCATCGGAATTTCAGCTGCGAAGCATGTTGCGCGATGTGCTGATCGTTCCGGAGACAAAGCCAGCAAGCGAGCTGCTGATCGAGTTTCGTTCGCGTCGCACGGGACTTGCGATGGTGGTGGACGAATTCGGCAGCATCCTCGGACTCGCCACGCTCGAAGATATCCTGGAGCAGATGGTCGGCGAGATTCACGACGAATTCGACGTGGTCGAGCGTCCCATCACCCTGCCCGACGGCGGAATGATTTTCGACGCGGCCACCAACGTGCGCGATCTCGAGACGCAGTACAACATCGTGCTGCCCCCGGATACGTCCTACGAAACAATTGGCGGATTCGTGCTCAACCGCCTTGGTTTCATTCCGCGCGGCGGCGAAAGTTTTGAGGCCGACGGTTTCCGCTTTACGGTAATGGAAATGGACCACCGCCGCGTTTCTCGCGTGAAGATCAAGGCGCTGCGCGTGCCAGCCGCCGCTGGGACCGGCGCGATTGATCAGCCCCCGGCGCCGGACGCCGAAAAGAAATCCAAAGCCGCAGCGGCTGCGGAGAATGCTTCGGTGGCCACGCCTACCGAGAAGAAAGCTGCCGCCAAGGCGCGCCGCGCAAAATGATACGTTACCTTTCGTTGCGGCTTCTGCTCGCTCTCCCGGCTCTGTGGCTCATCCTCACCATGGTGTTTCTGTTGGCTCATATCGTGCCGGGCGATCCCGTGCGGCAGATGCTCGGCGAAGGTGCCCGGGAGGATGATTTGCAGCAGCTTCGCCATTCACTTGGACTCGACCAGCCGATTCCCGTGCAGTACGCGCATTATTTCTCCGGCATTTTGCACGGCAGCCTGGGCGAATCGTTTCGTTTTCAAGAGCCGGTGGTGAAAGTGGTCCTCTCGCACTATCCCGCGACGCTGGAGCTTTCGATTGTGGCGCTGCTCGTTTGCGCCTGCATCGGAATTCCCGGCGGGCTGATGGCTGCGCAGAAGCGAGGGACGCCGGCGGACCACGCCATCGGCGTCGTAACTCTTTTTGGACTTTCGGTACCGAATTTTGCGTTGGGACCAGTTTTGATCCTCGTATTCTCCGTGATTCTCGGCTGGCTACCCGTTTCAGGGCGCGGAGGAATCTCGCATCTGATTTTGCCCGCGATAACGCTGGGCGGCGCGCTCGCTGCGATTTTGACGCGCATGGTGCGCGCGTCGGTGATCGAGGAGCTTTCGAGCGATTACATTCGCACCGCACGCGCGAAGGGCCTCTCGGAATCCGCTGTGCTCTTCCGACACGCCTTTCGGAACGCGCTGATCCCAATTTTAACAATTCTCGGACTCCAATTCGGAACGTTGCTGGCGGGAACAATCGTCACCGAATCTATTTTCTCCTGGCCGGGAATCGGCCGACTGGCGGTGCAGGCGATCGGCGCGCGCGATTATCCGCTGTTGCAAGGATGTATTCTGATCATTGCGGTGTCTTACGTGATCGTGAACCTGCTGACGGATCTTGTCTACGCTCTGGTCGATCCGCGGGTGCGATTCGAATGAGCGGCCTGCGCGATTTCTTGCGTCAGAGCGGTCCGGGCCGTTGGGGTCTGGCGTTGACGCTGCTCCTCGTCATCGTGGCGCTCGCGGCGCCGTGGCTTGCTCCAGCCAGTCCCACCGCGCAGAACTTGCCGACGCGGCTCGAACCTCCGAGCGCTGCACATTGGATGGGCACGGACGAACTCGGCCGCGATATTCTTTCGCGAATCATGTTTGGCGCGCGCGTTTCGATGGTCGTGAGCGTGAGCGTGGTGCTGGGAGCGGGAATCGTGGGCCTCGCGGTCGGAGCGCTCGCGGGATATTTCGGCGGCTGGTTTGACCGGCTTGTGAATATCGTGTTGATCAACGCATTTCTTTCGTTTCCCGGAATTTTGCTGGCAATTGCGTTCGCGGCATTTCTTGGGCCGGGGCTGGGGAAGGTGATTCTCGCGCTGGTTGTGACGGGCTGGGCAGGCTATGCGCGCCTCGCGCGTGCGCAGACTTTGCAAGCCAAGGAGATGGAGTATGTTCTGGCGGCGCGCTCGCTGGGTGCATCGGATGCGCGGATTCTGGTGCGGCACCTGCTGCCGAATATTTTGCAGCCGGTACTCGTACAGGCCACGATTGCTATGGCCGGCGCGATACTCGCCGAATCAACTCTAAGTTTTCTGGGCGTGGGCGTTCTTGCGCCGATGCCGAGCTGGGGAGCCATGCTTAATGACGCTCGTAGCCATCTATTCGACGCGCCGCATCTCGTGATTTTTCCGGCGCTCGCGGTGATGGCCGCCGTGCTCGCGTTCAATCTCTTAGGCGACGCGCTTCGCGATTGGATGGACCCGCGCATGCGTGCGTATCTGATAACCACTACGCTGGCACGTTAAGAAGGCAATTGTGCGAAGTGTGAGATCTTCCCCCACGTGGGAAATTCTTACAAATTCAGCAGCGGGTGAATTCTAGCCGAGTTCGATCGTGACTTCGGCGCCACGCCCGACTCCAAGCGCCTTCGAGGCGTTACCCTTGTTCACGGCAATCTCGAGATATCCACCCGACCCGATGAGCGCGAAGGGCTCACCTGGTGCAGCCAAGGCAAATGTGGGAAAGATTTTTGTCACCGTGCCATTCCCGACGCGCAGTGTGAACTTGGCATCCGGAGCAGCGAGCGCGGGCGCGTCCTCGGCCGTCAGATTGGTGATTAGATTGCCGAAATTATCCACGCGCAGAACTTTGCACGTGATTTTGTTCCCGGCAATCTTCGCCTTGGGCATGGCGAAGCGGACATAATCGGTGATGGCATCGCCGAAGCTCGCGGTTTGCCACGATTTCGAAAGCCACCCAGCGACGGGCGCGAAAATATCGCGGCCGTGAAAGGTATTACTCACGGGATGCCGGAAATAATGCTCGGAAGTAATGTGCCAGGCGTACAGCGCCTCCGACTGATCGAATATCGCGGAAAGCACGCCATTATCCGGCGCCACGAAATAATGCGTGTCGCCCGCCACCAGAATGGGGCGGCGCTCGGTACCGACTCCGGGATCGACCACCACGACGTGAATCGTTTTCGACGGAAAGAATCTGTACGCTTGGCTGATGGTAAGTGCTGCATCCAGAATATCGTGTGCCAGAACGCTGTGGGTGATATCCACAATGTTCACTTCAGGATTGATGCTAAGAATGACGCCCTTGAGAACGCCAACTAAATGATCGTTCGTGCCGTAGTCCGTCGTCAGAGTGATGATAGGCCGCGTCAATGTCCGCTCCCGTGGTTTTTGGCGCCCGAAAGATGCAATCAACAAGCGTCTCTTTGACGCTAACCTGCGCTCCGAGCCGTGTCAAGGCGACCTGCGCCATTGAGTAACCGCTAGGTTTCATCGCTGACGCGAATTTTGTACGAGTCGCCCTACGAAACGCTGAATTCCGGAAGCTGTAGAACGCGGAATCGCTCTCAGGAAGATATCGCAGAAAGTACCGAGCGAAGACCCGGCTATCGCTCTTGCACCAGATCGATTTCGCCCACGCCGCCTTGGACGTTGAGCCGGATCTTCGGTCCCGGTTTTTCGTAGGCATCGTTGACGTAGGTATCGCCGTCGCGCTTCAGCCCATCGGATCCGACCGAACCGATGCCGCCCGAGACGTGCGCTTGCACGCCGACGTCTCTCGGCAGGAGAATCCTGGCCTGTCCGACGCCCCCTTCGATCTCCACTTGCAGATCATTTTTTCTCTGGCCCGTCAGATCCAGCTCCATTTGCCCCACGCCGATGTGGATGTCGAGGTTGGTGAGGTCCATGTCGCGGAGCTGGAGATCGCTCTTGCCGGCGCCTAGGTTGACTTTCAAATCCAGCGGAACGGCATCGGCGAACCGCAGCTTCCAATCGTTGCGCCTGCCGCCGAGGTGCAAGTGTCTTTCGTCCTGTGCCACGTCAAGATGGCCCTGGCCATTTGATACTACGTAGTCCACGCGCGGTTTTCCCTCGGATTCCCGGTAGCTAAAATCCGCATCAAGCAGCCGCGTCGCTCCCCCGCGCAAATCGAGCGTTCCTGCGGGCATTTCAACGTTCGCGTCCACGGATTTCGCGCCCTGCAGCTCGATGCCTTCCGAGGAATGGCCTGTGCCGGCTCCCCCGCGTCCTGCCCAAAGTGCGATCCCCAAAATGACCAGAAAAACGAGAAGCGCAAGTACGGTTCCGGAAGCTCCGGATTCTCCCCCGCTGGAGTTGTAGCGAATCCGGTAAGCGTCCCAAATTTTCCCAAGCCCGAGGAGAATCAAAATGACGGGCCAATAGCGCATGAGGGCCGACCAGGGATCGAAGTCAGGCCTCATATTGGCGAGCAGGAATAGAACGCCCAGGCCAATCAGGAAAAGCGCGCCCGTAATCGATCCATGCCGCCTCGGTCTTTCGCTGTCGTCCATGGCAACACCTCGCTGCCTGTTAATACGCCTTACGCTCAGAAAAGTTACGCCACTTACGGCGGAGACTCAAATCTGGCTTGTTAAGGAAATCACGACTCTCCACGCACTAGATCTTCGTAGGTCTCGCGGCGCCGAACGACGCGGAATCTGCCGCCTTCGACCAACACTTCGGCGGCTCGCGGCCGCCCGTTATAGTTGGACGCCTCGGCAAAGCCGTAGGCTCCGGCGCTCCACACCGCCAGCAGATCACCAGAATTGACTGGTTCGAGCGGCCAGTCGCGCGCCAGAAAATCTCCTGTCTCGCAGACCGGGCCGACTACGTCAACCAGCTTCTTAACTTTCCGAGTTGCGGAATTCCGCACTGTTTTTGTGATGGCGTGCACAGCTCCATAGAGCGCCGGGCGAATCAGGTCATTCATAGCCGCATCCATGATCACGAAAGTTTTCCCGCGCGTTTCCTTTACATACAGCACTCGCGTCAGCAGCACACCGGCCAGCCCCACGATCGCACGCCCGGGCTCGAGCAACAGACGGCAATTCAGGGGACGAACGATTTTCGCCAGCGCACGCCCATAAGCGGCAGGGGAAGGCGTGAGCTCATTCGTGTAAGTGATTCCAAGGCCCCCGCCAATATCGACGCAGCTCAACCGAATTCCATCGCGCGCAAGCTCTCGAACGCAGGCAGCAACCCGCGCAAGCGCTCGTCGAAACGGAGCGACAGCTAGAATCTGTGAGCCGATGTGCGCACTGATTGCGTGCCAGGCGAACCATCGAGAGTTTTTGCGCGCGAGATAGAGGCGGCGCGCTTCGTCCCATTCAACTCCGAATTTGTGCTGATAGCGCCCGGTCGAAATGTGCGGATGGCCGCCGGCGGAAACATCCGGATTAATTCGAATCGCGGCAAAGGCAGGCTTTCCGCCGGCTTTTACGTGGCGCGACGCTTCGCTTTCGAAAAGTTCCAGTTCCGCGGCAGATTCAATATTGAAAAGGAAAATTCCGTTGCCGCGCTTAGAGGTTCCCGGATAGCGAAGCGCCTGGCGAATCTCCTCGCGAGACTTGCCGACCCCGGAATAAACGATTCGTCGCCCCGGAACTCCAAGGCGGCGCAGCCGGTCGAGCTCACCGCCGGAGACAATGTCAAAACCGCTTCCGAGCCGCGCAAGGATTCGCAAAACCGAGAGATTCGAATTTGCCTTTACCGCGTAGCACAGCGTGTGCGGAAGCGTGCCCAGCGAGCGATCGAGCCGGCCGTAGGCGGTTTCGATGCTCTTGCGGCTGTAAACGTACGTGGGTGTGCCCGTGGCCTCGGCGATCTTCTCGAGCGTCACGCCTTCGCAGTGAAGGTCCTGCGCACCTGAGTTCCGGTTTGCGCGATGATTGGTTTGATACGTGAAGCAAGGTGAGAATCGTGTAGGGTCAATGTCGGTAAGGCTCCTGCGAGCTTGCGGAGTTCGCGAACCGAGTTTCATGGCAGCAACGGCATGATTGCATCCAGCCGCTTCGCCCGCAACGGTTCTTTAAGTGGCATTCCAGAATCTTCGGTAAGCTAGAATGCGGTTTTCAGGAGGTTCCAGTGGCGCAAACAAGCACGCTCTCGCGGCCGCATTTGACCCAGTTGGACGTGATCCATTGCGCGCGGACCACAATCGCGGCAGTCGCCTCTTTGCTGATCGCGCAACTGTTCAAAGTGCCGGAAGCTTATTGGGCCGTCATCACAGCCATCGTTGTGATGCAGTCGACGCTCGGCGCAGCCTTGACCACTTCCGGCCAGCGCTTCGTGGGAACCGCCCTCGGCGCAATCATGGGAGCGCTGTTGGCGACTTTCTGTGGTGCGAACGTCATCGCCTTTGCTGCGGGCCTATTTGTCTGCGGGCTCATCTGTGCGCTCGCGCGCTTACACTGGAATGCCTACCGCTTTGCGGGAGTCACACTCGCGATCGTAATGCTGGTTTCCGGGCCCCGGACCCCGGTCATTCTGGCGTTTCATCGCTTCGTCGAGGTGTCGATTGGAATTGCGGTCGCGCTCGTTCTCGCCGCCGTGTGGCCTGAGCCGCAACCGGCCGATTGACCGGGATCACGCAGCATTCTCGCGCGGTCCGATTCGTTTACTTCGAAGGACAACTGTTCGCATCCGCAATCACTCCGGCGTAACCCTGCAGCGCCGATTTTGCATTGTGGTCCGCGCATTCGGCGAACGCACACGTCGTGTCCGGGAATCCCGCATCGAACATTCCCGCGAGAATATCGGGGACCACCTTCGCTCCCAATTCCTGGAGCTGTTTCTCGTGCTCGGGCGTGCCCGACCAAGAGAAGTCCTTTCCGAACACCCTCGTCTCCACGTCGCCCGCCAAATCCCAAAGCGCAGAGATCCGAGGATCCGCGAGTTTCAACGCGTCGAACTTCACCGTTTCTTTATCAGGAAGTTCAAACAGCCTTTCCTCGGTTCCGCATCTCGCGACGATCGTCCGGCTGATTGGCCGCGCAACGTCAATCTCCTCTTCTTTTCGTTTCGCCACTTCAATCACTCCGGCGAAGTCGTCCTCGGGGTAGGTGCAAAGTTTGAATTTTCCCGCGACGCTCGCGACCGTGGTCTTCGGAAGGACGCGCTCAGCAGCCTTCACCACCACGGTGTCAGGACACTGCGCGTCTACGGGCGCAATGTGGGTGAAGCGCACGCGCACGCCGTCTCCTGCGGCTCTCACGTCGAGGATGCGGTCGACCCAAACGTGCGTCGCATCCGCGGGAACCTGTGTGATTGTGTAGAACCGCACCAGTGGCGCGGTGTCTTTGGTGCCGGAAGGTCTCTGTCGAGCACCCAGCGCAGCGCATATCGGCAGCACAAAAAGCGTGAGGAAAAGGCACATTCGGAACCGCCCGGCGCCGCCATGGGTCATGTGCAGATTATAACCGGGGCGTGTTATTCTGGATGCTTCACGATTGCTGCTATGCGGATTTATCTCGATTACAACGCGACAACGCCCGTGGACCGCGCCGTCCTCGAAGCGATGCTGCCGTATTTCGCCGACAGTTTCGGCAATGCCAGCTCGATTCATTCCGCGGGCCAGCGAGGCCGTGCGGCGGTGGACGCGGCTCGCGAATCCGTCGCCGCGCTGATCGGCGCGAAGCCCGCCGAAATCGTGTTCACCAGCGGCGGAACGGAAGCCGACAACCTCGCGATCTTTGGCGCCGTCGGCGCGTCGAACCACACGCGCAAGCACATGATTACCACCACCATCGAGCATCACGCGGTCCTGAACGCCGCCAGGCGCTTGAAAAGCAGGGCGTGGACGTCACGTTCGTCCCCGTGGCGGGGCTCGGCATCGTCGAGCCCGAAGATATCCGCCGCGCTCTGCGCCCGGAAACGATTCTCATCAGCGTGATGCACGCCAACAACGAAATCGGTACGATCCAGCCAATCGAGGAAATCGGGCGCATCGCCGCCGAAGCAGACGTCTATTTCCATTGCGACGCGGTGCAGTCCGCGGGGAAGCTGCCACTCGACGTGAACCGACTCGGCGTGGATTTCCTTTCCATCTCCGCGCACAAAATTTACGGGCCGAAGGGAGTGGGCGCGCTGTACGTTCGCGCGGGCACTCCCCTCGAGCCGCAATTTTACGGCGGCCATCACGAACGCGACCGCCGCCCCGGCACGGAAAACGTTCCAGGCATCGTGGGCTTAGGCAAGGCTGCCGACATGGCGAAGGAAAATCTCAGCCGACGGACATTTTGCAGCTCGCGATTCTTCGCGACCGTCTGGAACGAGGCGCTGCTCGGACTCGCTTCCGTCGGTGCGTGTGAATGGCGACCGCAAGCGGCGCATCCCGAATACGACGAATCTGACGTTTGCCGGCGCGAACGGCGAATCGCTCGTGATCGCGCTCGACCTGCAAGGCGTGGCGTGCGCGACCGGCGCGGCATGTTCTTCGGGAGCGGTCGAGCCTTCGCACGTTCTGCTGGCGATCGGGCTTTCGCCGGATGAGGCGCGCTCGAGCCTGCGTTTCAGCCTCGGCAGAACGACGACATGCGGACGAAATCGAGAGCGCGATCCGCGTAATCCCGTCCGCCGTCGAGCGCTTGCGCGCTCTCTCGCCACTGAGCGCTACTGCGGTGAACGCGCGATGAACTCCCGGGACACTGCAGTGAATGACACTACGAACGACACGAACCGCGCGCGACGTGACAACGAAATTCCTGTTGCCGTTGCCATGAGCGGCGGCGTGGACAGCTCGACGGTTGCGGCCATGCTGCGCGAGACCGGCGCAGCCGATCGTCGGCCTGACCATGCAGCTCTGGAATCAGCGCCGCTTGCCGCAACTTCAGGGCGAAGGCCCGGCGCAGCATCGCTGCTGCTCGATCGACGATGTGTATGACGCGCGTCGCGTCGCCGAGCATCTCGGACATCCCATTTTACGTGGTCAATTTCGAGCGCGAATTCGAGAAGACCGTCATCCGTCCGTTCGTTGACGATTACCTCGAGGGCCGCACGCCGATTCCGTGCACGCTCTGCAACAACCACGTGAAGTTCGATCAGTTGCTGGTGACCGCGCGACAGATTGGCGCCGAGCGCATCGCCACAGGCCACTACGCGCGCGTGCGCCACAATGTGGACACCGGGCGCTACGAATTGCTGCGCGCCGTGGACGACACCAAGGATCAGACCTATTTTCTTTTCGGCTTCACGCAGGAGCAACTCGCCCGCACCGATTTTCCCCTGGGTGAACTGACGAAGCAGGAAGTGCGCGAAATCGCGCGGCGGCTTGCACGTGCCGGTGGCGGAAAAGCCCGAGAGCCAGGAAATTTGCTTCGTTCCCACGGGCAATTACGTTCGCTTCATCGAGGGCTACTTGCAGGAGCAGGGAAGCGCGCTGCCGGAAGAGGCGGGAGACATCGTCAGCACTTGCGGCGAAGTGCTCGGCCGCCACAACGGCTTGCATCACTTCACCGTGGGCCAGCGGCGCGGACTTGGAATTTCAGTGCGGGCGCCCGATGTACGTGGTTGCGCTCGACCGCGCGCGAAATCGCCTGATAGTCGGCGATGATTGCGAGCTCCGCAGCACCCTCTGCGAAGTTCGCGACGTCAATTGGATTCCGTTACGCGCATCCCGATGGTCCGGTGCAAGCGAAAGTGCGCATCCGCAATCGCCACGAACCTGCGGAGGCAGAAATCACGCCGCTCGGCCCCTCAACCGCGCGCGTCACTTTCCGCGAGCCCCAGCGAGCGATCACGCCTGGCCAGGCCGCCGTGTTTTACTCCGGCGAGCAAGTCCTGGGCGGCGGCTGGATCGCAGTAATTTCCGCGCGCAAGTTATTGCCCGCGCGCAGAAAATTCCTCGTTTCTAGATTTGGAAATGGAGAATATTCAGGCGGGATGAAACTTCAGATGAAGAGTTCTTCGTCCTGCGAGGCCGGGTCGGATTCCGCGCGCCGCTGTTGCACTCCGCGCAGCAAATCCAGTCCGACTTTGATGCCTCAATACCGCGGAGACTTGCTGCACCGGACCCCACAGCGTGCTGCGCAATTTCGAGCCGGTTTCCTCAATCACTTCCAGCGCGCCGGTGAGGATGCGATCGGCGCGAATTACCTGGACGCGCAACCGTTCGAGCGAGTCCGTGAAAACGCGGTCAACTCTTTGCGCCTGTCTCCGCGCGAGCCGAGTGATTTCGGCCCCGTCGCTCATGATGCTGGCGATTTTGTCTTCGGAATCTTCCAGGATGCGATTGATGCGGAGAAGTATTGGATCCAGGCGGCCCTGAAGGTTGTTAGCCATCCATGTGAAACGGTCGATCGCCGTCCGCAGCTGGACAAACATCGCCAGCAGAATCACCATCTGCAGAACGATGGCGACGGCCGCGATAACGATGAATGCTTCCGCCCAGCCGGACATCAATCTCCTTCAGGATACTACGAAGCCTTGGCTTCGCGTTTGTAGGCATCTTTGCCCGCCTCTACCGCTGCCGAAACGCCGTCCTTCTGCCGCGCCATGATTTCTTTGCTGCGTTCGATCAAATCTTCAGCGCGCTCGCGAAGTTCCCGCGCCTTCCTCTGCGCGTAGTCGCGGCCTTCATCGGCCTTCGACGAGAGGTATTCGCGCGTGTCTTCGCCGGACTTCGGTGCAAAAAGGATTCCCACCAGCGCGCCAATCCCAAGTCCAACGAGAAAAATAGCTGACTTTCGAACCCACGTTATTCTCACTCATTGTGTTGCACCTCCAAATTCACACTTAGCATAGCACTCTGGGACAAGCAATGGAGCTGGAAACTTCCGTTTGTGAGGATGGTTTCGTATTGGCACACTCAGAACAGAAACACCCATTCAGAGCTCAATCTTCGGGCCGGCGGGCTCAGCTTCGCGCAGGGCCGCAAAAACTCGCTCGGCGCGCGACCTCGGCAGCTCCGCCGAAAGCTCGTCGAGCGTGAGTTCTCGCAGGCGTGCCACGCTGCCAAATCTTCGCAGTAGTTTCTGCGCAGTCTGCTCGCCCACGCCGGGAATATCCGTCAGCGACGTGCGCAATCTTCGGCTCGATCGCCTCTGCCGATGGAACGTTACCGCGAATCGGTGAGTCTCGTCGCGAATCTGTTGAATCAGGTGCAGCACGGGAGAGTGCCGATCGAGGACGAAGGCTCGTCTTCGCGCCCCAGCACGTAAAGAATCTCTTCTTTTTTGGCGATGCTCGCGATCGGCTGGTTAATGATATCGAGTTTTTCGAGCGCCTTGCGCCGCGGCGTGAAGTTGCCCGATCCCGCCGTCAATCAGAATCAGGCTGGGGAGCGGTTTGCCCTCCTCCTGCAACCGCCGATAGCTGCCGCTCGACAGCTTCTCCATGCTGGCGAAATCATCGCGTAGCAGCCCTTCGGATTTGTCGGCGCTCTCCGGCATGGCCTCGCCGCGAATGATGAATTTCCGGTAATCGGATTTTTTCATCCGCCCAGTCTTCCCACACCACCATGGACGCGACCGTATCCGAACCTTGAATGTGCGAAATATCGAAACATTCGATTCGCTTCGGCGGCTCGGGAAGTCCCAGCGCGGATTCCAGGGCTTCCGCAATCGCTTTCGAGCTGGGCTTCAGCACGCGAAAGCGCTGCATAAACGAGTGCTGCGCATTTTTCTCCACCAGTTCAAGGAAGGCGTGTTTCGGCCCCCGCTGCGGATTCAGAATCTCCACGCCGATGCCCGGCAGCTTCGCTCAAGACTTCTTCGAGCAACGCGCGGTCCTCGAAGTCCATCGGCGTGTGGATGTAACGCGGCAAGTATGCTGCATCGAGATACAGCTGCTTCAGCAGCGAGGGCAGAAATTCCGCGGGATCGAATTCCTCGAGCTCTTCCCAGTAAAAATCCCGGCGATCCACCACCCGCCCGCCGCGCAAGTGAAAAAGGTTCACGGCGACCTGCGGCGGTTCCGCATACCACGCCAACACGTCGGTATCATCGCCCGAAGCCGCCGCGATTTTCTGGCGCTCTTCCATTTCGGCGAGTGTGCGCACGAGATCGTGATAGCCCGCGGCTTCTTCGTAGCGCTCGTCTTCCGACGCGCGTCGCATGCGCTCTTCCAGGCTGCGCGATAGATCGTTGCGGCGTCCTTCGAGCAACAGTCGAACGTCCCGCGCCGCTTCGGCGTAGCGTTCGTTGGTCACGAGCCCCGCGACGCACGGCCCCAGGCAGCGGTGAATGTAATATTGCAGGCAAGGCCGCGGATGATTGCGCGTCAGGTCCACCGTGCAGGACGGAACGAGAAAGTGTTTGTGGATCAGATGCACCAGGCGGTAGGCGAATCCTGCTGGGAAGTAAGGACCAAAATAAATCGAGCCATCTTTTTTCAATCGCCGCGTAACGTAAACACGTGGATATTTCTCAAACGCAGTGTAGCGAATGTAGGGATAGGTCTTGTCGTCGCGCAGCAGCACGTTGAACTTCGGCTTGTGCTGCTTGATAAGATTGTTCTCGAGCGCCAGCGCCTCTTTCTCGTTGTCGACCACGATGTAATCGAGATCAGCAATCTCGCGCATCAGCGAGCCGGTCTTGGCGTCCTGTATGCTTTTTTCCAGGAAGTACGATCGCACGCGATTCCGCAGCGATTGCGCCTTGCCCACGTACAACACCTTTTCGGCCGCATCCAGGAACAGATACACCCCGGGCTGTGTGGGAAGATTAGCGACTTTTTCGCGGAGCTCCATCGATGCGTTACAATATTACGGGTGGCGTTCGGGCCGGCGGCGCTTTTCGAACCTCCGCCGCTCGTACAACTTTAATGATAGCAAACGCAACAAATCCAGGCAGGATGATGCTGCGAACTCTCCTCCAATTCGCGCTCCTCGCGGCACTCTTCCAACTCCCTGCCTGGGGCTTGCAGGAAGGACAAGATCTGAAGCCGCCGCAACCGCAGCCCGCGCAGCAACAACAGCCGCCAGCCGCGCCCACGCCTCAGCCGCCTCCGGTGTCGCCGCAGGAATCGTCTTCGGCAAAACCGCAATACGGCGATGAGGCTACGCCAACGCCGGCCGCTCCCTCAGGATCATCGCCTTCCGCGAAATCAGGCAAGCCGGGCGACACAGATCCTAACGCGCCGCATCCTCGGCCGCCGGATAAGCCGGGTGTCCTCCCGCCGGAAGACAGTCCCGCTTGGGATCCCTTTCATGCCCAGCAGGACATCGAAGTCGGCACCTTTTATCTTCACAAGGGAGACACAGACGCCGCCATCGCGCGGTTCGAAGACGCCATTCGCCTGCGGCCAAATTTTGCCAGGCCCCGGATTCTGATCGCCGAAATTTACGAGAAGCGCGGCGACAAGTCGAGCGCGCTGCAATACTACAAGGAATATCTGAAGGTTTTCCCCGACGCGCCCGATTCCGCGAAAGTCAAAAAGAAAATCGAGAAGCTCTCGCAATAGAAAATCCCGCGAAAGCGCGGGATTACTACACCTGCATGCAGCAATCAGCGAGAAGGGAAGCGATCGAGGAACTTCATGGCGCGCTGGTAATCCGCAAATTTCTTCTCCTCCTTGCGAAACGCGGGGGAATGAGATTCCCTTCTGCACCGCGCGAACTTCATCGGATGTTTCAAGTGCAGCATTTCGTGGTACAGCACGTATGCTACGACGTACTCCGGCACAACCGCCTGGTCCAGTTGCCGATTGATCACGATTTGCAAAAGCGCGGGATCGAAGCATCCGAGCATCGACCGCCAATTTCGCGTGCTCCATCCGAGCCGCGGCTGGATCAACGCATTCTGAAAATATCGCTCGTTCAGCCGCGCAAATAGCGGCGTGAGGTCGTGATGCGCGCCCGCCGGCCGATGGTCCATTCGACGCGCGCGGCTCTGGCGCAGTCTCAGTAGCCGTTCGCGCGTGCCCCGCGCATAGGAATAGCGGCGATAAATCTCGAGCAAATCCTTGGGCGGCTCGCGGCGATACAGGCGTCCAAGCAAGATTGCGGCTGCAGCTTCCACCACCGATTGCGGGGCATCGCGAAGAGCGTCGGAAAGGCGCACATAAGCGGTGTCCTCGCGCACGCGCACGGTCAGCGTGAGTCCGGTATACGGATGAAACTCAACCACGAAATACGGCGGGCGTCCTTCGCATCCCAGCCGCGTGTAAATCCGTTGAAAAAGGCGCTCGCCGCCGGGCACAAGATTCCTGCCCGATTTCTTGCGCTGTTCCGCCTTCCTCACGGTTTCCTCCGGACCGGAGCTGGCGAAGTCTCCTTGTCGGCCTTTTCCGCGTCAGCCAGCGCGTCCTTGGTGCCTTCGATAGCGTCATCCAGGGTATCTTTATAGCTGTCGAAATCCGCCGCGTTTCGATCCACCTTGTCGAGCGTTTCGAGAAACTCCTTGCCCTTCGACAGAAATAGCTTCAATGCACTCCGAATGTCGGCCTGCTTCTCCTGCGCCAGCCCGATTTGATCCGCCGCATCGTCCACGCAGCCGGAATAGGCGTTCAGCAGGCTATTCAGCATTTCGCCGCGGCGCCGGTCCTGCGTCTGGCGGTTGAGTTCGTATTGAAACTTCTTCAAGCGGTCTTCCGCGAAACTCAAGAACAGCTTGATGCGATCGCCTGGCGCCGGGGCGTCGCGGATTTTATCCGCCTCGGATTCCGTCAGGTACTCTTTTTTTTGCGGCGTGAAATGCGATGCGCGGGCCGCTCCTGCAAACGGGAACAGCACCGCGATAAAAAGCAGCAAGCTAATATAGCGGGAGCGCATATTTCACCTCTAAGACTGCGGCTTTGCGGGCTCCGGCGCCGGCGTCGGCTGGTTTTCTGGCCGCCGGGGGAAAAGTTCGTGAATCAGCTGCCGGTTCATTTCATCCAGGTTGTTGCGAATATCGAGAAACGGCTTTTGCTCCTCCGCGGAAAGCCCCACGAGCAGGTCGTCCAGCCGCCGCAAAGACTCGCGCACCGAAATCTGCAGCTGCTTGTAACCGTTCGGATGTTTCTCCGGGTCGCGGCCGGTTCCATCGAGAGCTTTCTCGCACGCCTGCGCTTCGTCGTGATACTCCCTCAGAATGTCGAGCGCAACGGAAAGATTTCCCGCGCCGGTCTCCTTCTGGATCTCCTGGAATTCGGCGTCCCCCAGTTGGGGCAACAGTTTGGCCTTCTGTATCGGATCCGTTTGGTGCGCAAATTTCGCGCGAAATTCAGCCGTGCGGTCCTGGGTTTGCATCGTTCCCGGCGCCGCCGAGATGGCCAGCGCGATTCCCGCTACGCGAAGCAAACCGAACAATTCTTTCCCCCTTGAAACGGCCTTATTTCCTCTTTTCCAATTCGCGCTTCAAAGTCCGCACTCGCGCGGAAGCTTCGAAGTACATGTCGTTGTTCTGATCCGTGTTTATTTCCAGAAACTTCTTATACGCGTCGAGTGCCTGCGCCGGTTGCCCCAGTTTATCGTAGCAGGTGGCGCGAACGAACCAGCTCCCCGCCGGTAAAGGCTTGCGTTGCGAGAGCAAGTCCAGACCTTGCAGCGTCGCCGGATAATTCTTGTCCAAATACTGAGCGGTGACCAGATCGCCGAGGGCCTCCGTGGAAGACGTATCCATCTTAAACGCCACAACCAGTGCCCTCACCGCGTTCGGATAATCTTTTTTTTCAAGATATATGCGCCCAAGCAGCGCGGGAAGATTGGAATCCTGCGGCGCGAGCGAAATAGCCTTCTGCAGCACCGGAATGGCATCGTCGTATCTCTTCACATGATAAAAAACCAGAGCGCGTAATTTGAGCGCGCGAAGATCTTCAGGGTGAGCCGCTGCAGCGCGATCAAGTTCCCCCAGCGCTTCGTCGTATTGCGTAAGATCCACGAGCAAAGACGCGCGATCCACACGCGCCGCGGCGTCATTCGGCTCCGCTTGCAGATAAGCGCCTAATTCCGCCGCGGCCGCGTCGAGTTTTTTCTCTTCGATCAGCGCTCGTGCCAATCCTTTGTGTGCTTCCGCCGCGGCGCTCCCCGCGGGATGCAGAGCCAGCGCTTCGCGCAGTGCGGTTTCAGCCTCGCTCGTACGCCCAGCTCTCAGCAACGCGAAGCCGAGGGAATTGCGAATGTCCGCGTCCTTATCATCGAGCTTTCGCGCGGCTTCGTACTGCTCGATGGCAGCGGGGAGTTTTCCCGCCGCTTCGAGCGCGGTGCCCAGCAGCCACTTGGTTCGCGCGTTTCCCGGTTCGAGCTCTGCAGCGTGCTGCAGCGGCTCGATGGCGGCGGCCGGATCGCTCGGGATCAGCGTCAATCCCAAATTCTGATACGCGGGGGCCATTTTCGGGTCGAGCGAAATCGCCTTCTCGTATTCGTCCTTCGCATCCGCCGGACGCTGCATCGCCGAATAAACGTACCCGAGGTTGTAGTGCACCGTTGCGTCATCAGGCTTTTGCGCGAGGAACTCCTGATACTTCGCAGCCGCCGTCGCGTAATCCTGGCGTGAAGCGGCGTCCTGCGCCGCCGTGAGCAGATTATTCAGTGCCACCGCTGCAGTATCCTGCGGGATTCGTTTCTTGGTCGTAGAAACGGTCTGCGCGGAGCTGCCGCCTGCCGCGATGGAAGAAATACCCAGTGCGAAAAACACCAGCGTCTTCACGGAAATGTTCATGTGCTCGCGGGAAGGCGTGGCGCCGGGCCGTTTGGCTTGTCCGGCGAATGATTGTTCGTGTGATTCGATCCGTTACGCGAATTAAGCGCGCGCGCCAGATATTTCCCCGTGTGCGATTGCGAATTTCGCGCCACCTGCTCCGGCGTACCTGACGCAATCACGCGCCCGCCTTCCTCGCCGCCTTCCGGCCCCAGATCGATCACCCAATCCGCGGACTTGATCACGTCCAAATTGTGCTCGATGATCAGCACCGAAGCCCCGCCCTCGATGAGTTTGCGGAACGCCGTGAGCAGCTTCTGAATATCGTCGAAGTGCAAGCCCGTCGTCGGCTCGTCGAAAATATACAGGATGCCTGCGTTCTCCTCCCGCGTGAGATGCGCGGCGAGTTTCAAGCGTTGTGCTTCGCCGCCCGAAAGCGTAGTGCCGGACTGGCCCAGGCGCAGATAGCCGAGCCCGACTTCGTCGAGCACGCGAAGCCGCGCGGTGATTTTCGGATTCGCGGCGAAAAAGCTGAGCGCCTCGCGCACGGTCATCTGCAAAACTTCGTGAATGTTTTTCTCTTTGTAGCGGACGTCCAGCACGCTGCTCTTGTACCGCGTGCCGCGGCACTCCTCGCAGATGAGTTCGACGTCGGCAAGAAAACGCATTTCGACCGTCACCGTTCCATCGCCCTGGCACGTTTCGCAGCGCCCTCCCGGAATGTTGAACGAAAAATGTCCCGGCGTCAGCCCGCGCTTCTTGGCTTCGTGCGTCGCCGCGAAAGTTTCGCGGATGGCGTCGAACGCCTTCAGATACGTCGCCGGATTCGAACGCGGCGTACGCCCGATGGGCGACTGGTCCACCATTTCCACCGCCGTAATCGCCGCGTCGCCCTCCAGCCGATCGCAAAACTCGCGCCAGTTGCCGCCCGTGCGCTTCGCCTGAATTGCCTTGTAAAGGACGTCGTAAACCAGTGTGGATTTTCCCGAGCCGGAAACGCCGGTCACCGCCACCAGCAACCCGAGCGGAATCGTCACATCCACTCCCTTCAGGTTGTGGCTGTGTGCCCCGATTATCTTCAGGAATTTTCCCTGCGGTCTGCGCCGACGCGTGGGCACCGCGATCTTCAGCTCGCCCCGCAGATACCTTCCCGTAAGTGAATGCGGATCGGCGAGCATTTCTTCGCGCGTCCCAGCAAACATTAATTTTCCCCCGTGTTCTCCCGCGCCCGGTCCCAGATCGAGAATATTGTCCGCGGCGAGAATCGTGTCGGGATCGTGTTCCACCACTAGCAACGTGTTGCCCAGATCGCGGAGGCCTTTCAGAATTTCGATCAGACGGTTCGTGTCGCGAGGGTGCAGGCCGATAGATGGCTCGTCCAGCACATAGAGCGCGCCCACCAGATGCGACCCGAGAGACGTGGCCAGTTGAATGCGCTGCGCTTCGCCGCCCGAAAGCGTCGAAGTCAGCCGGTCGAGCGTCAGGTAATCGAGCCCCACCTCATCCAGAAACCGCAGACGTTGCTGAATTTCTTCCAAAACTTTCTCGACGATAACGGCTTCGGACGCGCTTAATACCAGGCTCGCGAAAAACGGCCGCGCCTCCTTCACCGTCATCTGGCAAACTTCCGTGATCGAACGCCCCGCGATTTTCACCGCGCGTGCCTCCGCGCGCAGTCGCGTGCCGCCGCAATCCGGGCACGTCGCGTAGCCTCGATAGCGGCTCAGGAAAACGCGAACGTGCAGCTTGTATTTCTTCCGTTCCAGCCAGTTGAAAAAACCTTGCACCCCCGGATAATCTTCCTTGGGGTTGCCATTAATAATGGCCTCTCGCTGGGCCGAGGTAAGTTCGCGGAAGGGAACGTCCGCAGGAATTCCTTTGGCGCGAGCGAAACGCCGCATTTCGATTGCGAGATTGCGATAGCGCGGCTTGGTCCACGGTTGAATCGCGCCATCCGCGAGCGACTTACTTTTGTCCGGAATCACTCGGTCGATATCGAAATCGATCGTGTTGCCGAATCCCTGGCACCGCGGGCAAGCTCCGTAAGGGCTGTTGAAGGAAAAGAGCCGCGGCTCGGGCTCCTGATACGTCGCGCCGCACTTTTTGCAGTCGAAACGCTCATTGAAAACCATCCGTTCCGCCGCTTGGCCCGGCTCTTCCGGAACAAATTCCAGGATCGCTTCGCCGCGGCCTTCGCGGTAGCAGATCTCGATCGAATCCATTAGCCGCGAACGAATTTCCGGCGAGAGCGCCAAGCGGTCAACCAAGACGTACACCGGCTTCGCAAAATCCACATCGAGTAATTCTTCCGGCGTCGAAAACTCGAACACGCGCTCGGCTTGATAAAGCCGGTTGAATCCCCGCTTGCGCAAACTAACCAGAGCTTCGCGAATCGTTTCCGGCGTGGCGCGCCCCGCCTTGCGCGGCCGCACAGGAGCCGCCGCCGTTCCCGGCGCCGTCTCCGGCGTCAGCTTCAGCTCATACAAAACATAAAATCGCCGCCCCGCCGGAAGCGCCAGCACGCGCGCGGCAATCTCGTCCAGCGTATCTTTTCGCACTTCCTCTCCGCAGCGCAGGCAGAACGTGCGCCCGATCCGCGCAAAAAGCAGGCGCAAGTAATCGTAGATCTCCGTCGCAGTGGCCACCGTCGAGCGCGGATTGCGCGTGGAATTCTTCTGTCGGATGGAAATCGCCGGAGCGATGCCGCTGATCTCATCCACGTCCGGCTTTTCGATGCGCTCGAGAAACTGCCGCGCGTAAGCGGAAAGCGACTCGATATAGCGCCGCTGCCCCTCGGCATAAAGCGTATCGAACGCCAGGCTGGATTTGCCCGAGCCCGAAACTCCGGTCACCACCGTGATGGCATTGTGCGGAATCGTGAAATCAATGTTCTTCAGGTTGTGAACGCGCGCCCCGCGTACGCGAATCTCTTCCACATCTCCCGGCACGCCAGCGGGAGCTTCGGGTTCAACACGGACCTTCTCAGTGGGTTTCGTCGCCATAGGTGTAAACCAAAAATTATACGCCGCCGCGTCAAGCCGGGCAAATCCGCTGTGGCCGTGATATAAGACCTCCAGATTTCATCTGGAGCCAACGTGACTAAATTTCTCCCAGTGTTTGCTGGATTCTTGCTGATCGCAGCTGCGCTGGCAGCCCCGAGGTCTTCAACGATCGGTCGCTCGCAGCGCCCGGCCAACGTACGCAACCAATTCCTCGGCACTTGGAAGCTGGTGTCCAGCGAAGAAAAGCTCAAGGACGGGAGCGCTCGCCCGTACAAATACCTTGGACCGCATGGCGTGGGTTATCTGATGTACGCTGCCGACGGTCACATGTGCGGCGAACTCACAAACCCGGATCGCCCGAAGTGGGACAGCCCGCCTACGGACGCGCAAAAGATCGCCGCGATCGAAGGAATGGCGGCATATTGCGGTCGTTTCGAAATTGACGAAGCGAAACACGTGATGTGGCACTATCCCGAGCTCGCCTGGACCCCCAACTACGTCGGCACCAAACAAGCGCGTCCATATCGTCTCGAAGGCAATCGTTTGATCTTCTCCGGTAAGGCTTCGCAGGACGACGACAAAGATGTCGAGGCCTGGACCATCGTCTGGGAAAAAGTGAACTAGGTTTCCGATTTCCTGCCTCTCTCAAGAACCTGCTCGTTGGCTGTCATTAACGATCCTCGGCAAGGGTTGTCAGAAACTCAACAATCCGCATCCATTGCGAAACCGGCCCGTGAAAGAGGACGTCCACTTACATGTCCACAATATGACGCATCAATTACTTCAGTTGCTTGCGTGGTGGCCTGTGAAAGCCCAAACTTAGGTCGGAGAGGAGAATAATCACATGAGATTCAAAGCATGGCTCGTCTGTGCCGGCCTGCTGGCCTTGATGCCATCTATCGTTTTTTCTCAAACCCGGAAGCCGCTCACCAATGAAGACATCGTCACCATGACCAAGCAAGGGCTCGATGCGCCTGTAATCGTCAAGGCCATCCAGATCGGCGACAATAATTTCGACCTTTCAACGCAAGCGCTCGTGGATCTCAAGGGCGCGGGTGTGGACCAGGCGGTGATGGAGGCGATGTTGTCCCCGCATGGCGGTGCGCTTCCCGTTGCGGCCGAAGCCGTTCACGCAGCGACGGCAATACCTCTGAGTGAAACTACCGCGGACATCACCAAACGCGTTTGCTCCTCGGAGAATGGCTGCCTCTTGAAAGAAGGAGATCAAGTCGCCCTGAAATTCGCGAACGATCTGACCTCGAAAACAGCGGTGGATGGCGACCCGGTCGAATTTGTTCTCGATGATGACCTGAAAGTCGGAGCCGTAATCGTTGTCCCGAAAGACGCTCATGCCGTCGCCACTGTCTCGAACGCGAAGAAGGCCGGAATGTTGGGAAAGCCCGGCGAGCTCAACGTCCAATTGCAATATTTGGTGGCAGGGGATAATCGCATCCGAATTCGCGGCACCAAAGGTCGCCAGGGCGAGAGCAAGACCGGTGCGACCGTGGCCCTGACCGTTCTCTTCGGCCCCATCGGCTTGATCAAGCACGGAAAGAACGTGGATATCCCGGCGGGCACTCCACTAATGGCATACGTAGATCAAGACACCTGGCTGCCGCCGGTTCACTAACATTGGCCGACGCTTCCCTGCCGCTGTCTTAACCAGCCCGGAAGTATTGGTGCGGCCGAAGAGTGGTAGTAAGATGCCTACCGCAGCACCCAACATTCGGAGGAATAAATGGCGGACCAGAAAAAGTGCGCTCATCCAGTCTGTTCATGTATGGTGACTGGAAAGAAATACTGCAGTGAAGCTTGCGAAGCCATGGAAGAAACGCCGGACATCGATTGCCGCTGCCCGCATCCCGATTGCAAGGGTCACGACCGCTAGTTTCCAGGTCAAGGTGGCGCAGTGGCAGCAGGGGACTCGCGTTTTGACCGTGTCATCTGGATTGTGCTCGATAGCGTCGGCATCGGCGAACTCCCCGACGCTGCCGCCTACGGCGACGTGGGCCGCGACACTCTGGGACACATCGCGCGTTCCCGCCCGCTCAAAATTCCGAATCTCGTTCGCCTCGGCCTCGCCAATATCAAGCCCCTCGCGCACCTCGATCCGCCCGCCAATCCCGCCGCAAGCTACGGAAAGGGCGCCACCGTCTCTCCCGGCAAGGACACCACCACCGGCCACTGGGAAATGGCCGGCATTTGGCTCGATCAGGCTTTCCCCGTTTATCCCCACGGCTTTCCGAAATCACTGATCGCGAAATTCGAGCGCCAAATCGGCCGCCGCACGCTCGGCAATAAGCCCGCATCCGGCACCGAAATCATCAAGGAACTCGGCGCCGAACACGTGCACACCGGATTGCCCATCGTTTACACCTCCGGCGACAGCGTATTTCAAATCGCCGCGCACGAAGAGGTGATTCCGATTGCGGAGCTCTACCGCATGTGCGAGATCGCGCGCAAGCTCCTCGACGGCCCGAACCGCGTGGGACGCGTCATCGCCCGCCCCTTGACCGGCACGCCCGGGAATTTTCGACGCACCGAGCGCCGCCACGATTACGCCGTCGAACCCCCGCGCCCGATGCTGCTGGATGTTCTGGCCGAAAAAAAAGTGCCAGTCTTCGGCGTAGGCAAGATTCACGACATCTATAACGGCCGCGGCGTGGAAAATTACGTCATTACAAAAAACAATGCGGACGGAATGGCCAAGCTCACCCAGGCGCTCGCGCAGCAACCTCGCGGCCTCATTTTCGCCAATCTCGTGGATTTCGACATGCTGTACGGCCATCGCAAGGACGTCGAAGGCTTCGCCCGCTCGCTCGAGGAATTCGACGCGCTCCTCGGCCCCTTCGCCGCATCCCTGCGTCCGGCTGATCTTCTCCTCATCACCGCGGACCACGGTTGCGATCCCGATCCCGTCAATCCCACTACGGATCACTCGCGCGAGTACGTTCCCATTCTCGCCTACGGCCCGCGCGCGAACGCCGGCGCCGATCTCGGCACGCGCTCCACACTCGCGGACATGGGCCAGACCGTCGCCGAAATTTTCGGCGCGGCCATCCCGCATGGGACGAGCTTTCTCGCGTCGCTCTAATCCTCGCAGCGTGACACCCGGCGGAACAGACTGTTCTGGAGGTAGGTTTTGCGTCGGGGCGCGGCGCTAGCCGTGCCCTAACGGACACAGAATAAGTGCGGCTTCAACCGCTGAGGGCGCGAGGTATTCGGTCGGGCGGACGCGGCAGGAGCAGAAAGAATGTTTGTGGTCGTGGCTTCAGCCACGACATAACGCGCGATGAACTGAGCCGGCTTTAGGCGCTGAAGCTCCCGCTTCTAATCGCCTTGCGAAGACTTCGCCGCGTAATACCCAGTTCGCGTCCGCACCGTAAGCTTCCCCTCGCCCTTGGGCGGTATCAGCTCAACTTTCACGCTGCGAAACGTCCCATCGCGCGCAGTATTGGTGGGATAGTAGCCCAGCGTATATTGATTGCGGATGTCCTTAGCAATCTGCGTGCAGACAGGATCCACATCCGCCAGTTTATCGGGAAAAAAAGCCAGCCCGCCCGTCGCTTCGGCCAGCGTGGTCAAATCCTTCTTCGATTTGCGAATCATTTTCTTGGCGTTCTTCCGGTCGTCGTCGCTGAAAACTCCCACGGCATAAATCACCGCGTTCGATTCCACCGCCGCCTTCACCGTATAGTCGAATGACTTGCGGCTCGCATCGTCATCCCCGTCCGTAATCACCAGCAGCACGCGTTTGTCCTTGTGCCCCTTCTTCAGGTGGTCCAGCGACCCGATAATCGCATCGTAGAGCGCCGTGCTCCCGCGCGTATCAATTTTCTCCAGCGCCTCGTGAAGCTCCTGCGGATCGCTGGTGAAATCCTCATCCAGGTCCAGATAGTATTCGTCGTTGAAATTCACCACGAAAACTTCGTCCTGCTTGTTGCTCGTCCGCACGAACGAAAGCGCCGCCTCATTCACTTGCGGCCGTTTCTCTTTCATGCTGCCGCTGTTGTCGATCACCAGCCCCATGGTCACCGGTATGTCTTCCTTGGTGAACACGGAAACTTTCTGCTCGATCTTGTCCTCGAAAACGCGAAAATTATCGACTTTCAAACTGGGGACAAATTCCCCCTTCTCGTTCAGCACCGTCGTGTGCAACACAACCAAATCGACCGTCGTAGTGATTTTGTGATTCTGGTTTTGTGTCCCGGGAGTTAGCGGAGGCGGAGGACTCGTCGGCAGCGGCTGTTGCGCTCGGGCGCACGGGCTCGCCGCAAGCAAAGCCAGCAATAGCAAAAAATTCGCGAGGGGTCTCTTAATGGCCGGGCGCGTAGTAGCCGGTTCGGGCATACACCGTAAGCGGCGGGAGCCCCTTCGGGGGTCGCAATTTGATTTTGATTTTGCGCCACCGTCCATCGTGCGCACGATTGCTCGGTCTGTAGCCGACGACATATTGATTGCGCAACTCCATGCTTATTTTTGATGCGATGTCCGGCATGTCGTTCATGCTGCTGACCGCGAACGTGCGGCCGCCGGTCATCTCGGTTAAATCGCCCAGCAAAGCCGGACCGCCGTTCTCTTCCGGAGTCTTCCCGCCATCGGCATCAAATATTCCGATGGCATAAACCTGAACGTCCGCTTCGCGCGCGTATTTTCGGATGTCCGATTCGCTGTATCGACTATGATTATCGCCTCCGTCAGATATGATGAGCAACGCTTTCTTTGCGTTGTGTGCTCCCTTCATTTCGCTCAGCCCCAGATAAATTCCGTCCAGCAGCGCGGTCTGGCCGCGTGCCGCGGTAAACATCAGCCGGCTCTGCAAGTCCTCGATGCTGCCGGTGAAAGAGGTCATCAGCTGCGCACGATCGTTGAAATTGATCAGCAAAAATTCGTCCTGGGGATTCGCCGTGCGGAAAAATTGCACCGCTGCCAGACGCGACTTCTCGATTTTGTCCGCCATGCTTCCGCTCATGTCGAAGATCACGCCGATCGATATGGGCACGTCCTCGCTTGAGAAGCGCACGATTTCCTGCTCCGAGCCGTCCTCGAACACGCGGAAATTGTTCTGCTCCAGTCCGGTGACCAGCCTCCCGTACGGGTCCGTCACCGTCACACTCACCAGCGCGATGTCCGTCTCGGCCTTGAGCGCTTTGCCCTTCTCGATCTTCTGCGGATTTTCAGGGCGAACGGGTCCGGTGGGTTCTTGACTCCACGTGGACGTAGCGAGCGAGAAGACAACCAGGAGGAAAACAGCCGAACAAACTGGCGCTGACCACCACCCACGCCAAAACCGCGGTGCGCGGACTTGCAAGGGTCCCCCAACATTACTGCACGGCTCGCGCAGCGCCGCGAGCCTCTTGGAAAGGATTGTAACACTCGCCATTCCCAAATCAAGCAGACATTCCGGGAATTTCCAGCCCGCGGAATCGACCGCCGCCTTCGCATGTTAATATGGAGGCGAAAGGCGAAAGTTATCGGCGCTCCCATGGCCTCGTCCCAACACACAGACGTCCTTATCGTTGTCCCCGCGCGCTACGCCTCCTCGCGCTTTCCGGGTAAGCCGCTCGCGGCCGTCGCAGGCCGCCCAATGATCCAGCACGTTGTGGATCGACTGAGCAGCTCCCAGAAGTGGCGTGTTGTCGTGGCCACCGAGGATGACCGCATCAAGAAAGCCGTGGAGTCCTTCGGAGGCGAAGCCATCATCACCCGCGCCGACCACCGTACCGGTACCGACCGCGTCGCCGAGGTCGCAGTGCACATCCCCGCCGAAATCTATGTCAACGTACAAGGCGACGAACCCCTCGTCGATCCCGCCGCAGTCGAAGCCGTCGTCTCGGCCATGATCGACGACCCCGCCATTCAGATCGCCACTCCCTGCACCGCCATCATTCATGCCAACGACATCATGGATCCCAACATCGTCAAGGTCGTCCGCGATTTCGATGGCAACGGGCTTTACTTTTCGCGCGCGCCCATTCCCTGGGTGCGCGATACGGGTGCAAAGGTCGCCGCGAGCCATTGGAAACACATCGGCATTTACGGTTATCGCCGTGACGCGCTGCTCGAATTTCCCACGCTGCCGCCCGGCGAACTTGAACGCGTCGAGCAGCTCGAACAACTTCGCTGGCTCGAGAACGGTTTCCACATCAGCGTGGTTGAAACCGATTACGACGCCGTCAGCGTGGACGTCCCCGCCGACGTCGAGCGCGTAGAAAAACTTCTCCGCGCCCGCGCCGCGAATTAGCGTGCTATGGGCCGAAAGTCTTTGCCTTCGTAGCGGCGACCTTCAGGTCGGCGCCTTGTTTTTTTTGCTTCCGTTTTTGCCTTTGTGGATCGCCGCGTTGTTTTTTGCCTCTGTTCGAGAAAAATAAATTCCAAATCGTGATTTGACACTTATCGCATTTCCGACGATAATGCCTGGTACGCAGATTCTTCTCGGAGGATTTCGAGTAACTTGCGGGCCGCCCCGAAATACATCTTTGTAACCGGCGGCGTAGTTTCTTCCCTCGGCAAAGGCGTAGCAGCCGCATCGATTGGATGTCTCCTCGAAAGTCGCGGTCTTAAAGTCACCCTTCAGAAGTGCGATCCTTATCTGAACGTTGATCCCGGCACCATGTCGCCCTATCAGCACGGTGAAGTTTTTGTCACCGACGATGGCGCGGAGACCGATCTCGACCTCGGCCACTACGAGCGTTTCACTTCCGCGCATCTCACGCGCGATCACAATTGGACCACCGGCCGCATCTACGAATCCATCATCACCAAAGAGCGCCGCGGCGATTATTTGGGCAAGACCGTGCAGGTCATCCCGCACGTCACCGACGAAATCAAAGCCGCGTTCCGCAAAGTTTCAACCGGCGCCGACGCGCCTGACGTCGTAATCGTCGAAATCGGCGGCACCGTCGGCGACATCGAATCGCTGCCGTTCCTCGAAGCCATCCGCCAGATGCGCCTCGAGCTCGGCCCCGAAAACGTGATCTTCATTCACCTCACGCTCGTGCCCTTCATTCCCACTGCCGGCGAGCTGAAGACCAAGCCCACGCAGCACAGCGTGAAAGAACTTCTCAGCATCGGGATTCAGCCCGACATTTTGATTTGTCGCAGCGACCGCCAACTCGGCCACGACTTGAAATCTAAAATCGCGCTCTTCTGCAACATGGCGGAATCCCGCGTCATCTCCGCTCCCGACGTCAGCAATATCTACGAAGTTCCCATGTCGCTCGCCTCCGAAGGGCTCGACGAACAAATTCTGCGCCTCCTGCACGTCGAAGCGCCGCCGCGCGATCTGAGCCCCTGGCTCGCCATGCTCGAAACGCTCGAGCATCCGCAAGGCGAGGTTCGCATCGGGGTAGTAGGGAAGTACGTTCAACTCGAAGACGCCTACAAAAGTTTGCGCGAAGCGTTGGGCCACGGCGGACTCGCCAGTCGCCAGCGCGTCGTCGTCGAATGGATCGAAGCCGAAGAAATTGATTCCCCCGCCACCGCCGAGCGCCGCCTGCGCCACGTGGACGGCATTCTCGTACCCGGCGGATTCGGCAAGCGCGGCATCGCCGGCATGGTTCACGCCATCACCTACGCGCGCGAGAAAAAGATTCCGTTCTTCGGTATTTGCCTCGGAATGCAATGCGCCACCATCGAATACGCGCGCACGGTTTCCCGCATTGAGCATGCCGATAGCACCGAATTCGATCCTGGAACTCCGAATCGCGTGATTTACAAATTGCGCGAGCTGCTTGGCGTGGACGAAATGGGTGGCACCATGCGTTTGGGTGCATGGCCCTGCAAGCTGATCCCGGGATCCTTCGCGCACAAAGCCTACGGCCAGCTCGAAATTTCCGAGCGTCACCGCCACCGCTACGAATTCAATTGCGAGTACGAAGACACGCTCACCCGCGCCGGGTTCCGCATCACCGGACGCACGCCCGACGGCGTGTACGTCGAAATCGTCGAGGCCCCCGACCATCCCTGGTTCGTCGGCTGCCAGTTCCATCCCGAATTCAAATCCAAGCCCCTCGCCCCGCACCCGTTATTCGCCGCCTTCATCCGCGCCAGCCTGGAAAACCGCCACAGGCGCCTGGGCGTCGCCGCATCCACAACCGCCACCACCGAATCCCGCGCCGCCAACCCGGCTGATTAATCGCTGTTCTGGTCGAGTCGTCTTGCTCTGCTCTGTCATTCTGAGCGAAGCGAAGATCTGCTCTTTTCTTCTGTTCGTAGGCGTATTGCTTCTCGCCCGAGCTCCTAGAACTCGATATACTTCTCCCGTGATTCGCACCGCCTTGGGTTTTGTGTTGCTCTACACTTTTTTGCCCGCGGCTGCCGCTCAGGTCCGCATCACTATTCCTCTTCAGTCGTTTCATGTTAACGACAAAATTCCAGCGAGGGTTGAAAACGCAACGAGCGAAGCCGTGACTTTTTGCCTAGAAATTGGACAGCGTTCCACGAACGGAACAACCGTCGAGGCCACACCGATTCCGTTCATTGTGCAAGCAAGCTCTGGGGACAGATGGCGCAGCCTGCTTATTGGCCCAGATGAGGGAAGTTTGCGCCGCCCGGTTATTCTGGAGGCCGGAAAATCCAATGAATTTCCATTCCGATTGGACGAGCATGGCCTTATCCGGCTCTTTTTGGAGTATTGGAATGGCTCAAACTCCGGATTGGACTGTTCGAAGCCACCGAAGCACGCTCACAAGGTCAAATCCAAACCGTTTACACTATTAATGAGAGCAGGTCTGTAAAGATCGGCTCAAAACTCCGGGAGTCGCGAGACCGATCTTAATTATTTCCTAATGATCTACTTCTCCGCTCTCTTCCCCGTCGCCACTTCCGCCGCAAACTGTTTCGATTTCCCGCGCGGAACACTCAACGTTTCCCATTTCCCACCCGCCGCAACCGCCAAGTGTTTCGCCAAAAACACAATTTGCCCGACGTGCTGCGCGTAATGCGTTAACTGCCGGTTGATCGCCTGCATCACCGAATGCGGATTCGACCGAATGGTTATCGTCCGCGCCAGATCCGCTTCCGTAAGTGGCGCGAGCGCATCGAAAACAAACGTCCACCCGCGCTCCCACATCTCCATCAGCTCGGCACGCGTCTTCGGTGGCGCTTCAAATTCGGAATCGCGGTTGCGGTCCGGTTTCTCGCCGTCGCTGGTCAGAAAATCCGTCCAGCGCGAACGCATGTTCCCCGCCAGATGCTTCACGATCAGCGCGATCGAATTCGATTCCGCATCGATGGTCGTCGCCAGCGCATCGTCCGGACACTGCGCCATCGCGCGTTCCCCAAGTTTTTTGTAGTAACGAAAAAGCTCGGTCGAATCTTTCAGGTAGGAAGTGGTAAGTTCGTGTGCCATCCCGCCATTCTCTCTCCGTCCCGCCGCGTGTCAACCGGCATCCGCCTTGTCCGAGGTTTGAACGTAGCGCCGCGGCCTTCAGTGCGGCATTCCTCGGTGTGCGCATTCCAACTCGGTGCGTATCAACTACAGAAACCTCAGCGTCCACAGCCTCCAACTCCTTCCCAACCGCCCGTCCTCGTGGTAGCGTAACTCCGGAGCGGTGATGATGGAGAAGGGACTAGGAGCGCAGGAGGCCGTCGCGGGACACGAGCGCCACTTTCTAATCGCAACAACAGGGATTAGGATTCCACCTAACTCATAGAAAACAAACGATGACGACCTCCTCTAATCGCAACAAATTTCGTAGGTCCTGTTTCGCGCCTTACACGCGCGCATTTATGCCCGCAAGCCCATTTTTCCTGCTCGATGGCAGTCAGACTATCGGAACTTCCCGGCGACCATGCCTCTAGACAAAACTTTCTCGATCAACTCGATCCGCTTCGGCGGAAACGCGCCGCTGTTTCTGATTGCGGGCCCCTGCGTGATCGAAAGCGAAGCGCACGCCATGAGCATGGCCGAGCGGCTTGGCGCCATCACTCGCGAGCTCGGCGTTCCCTACGTTTTCAAAGCCTCATACGACAAAGCCAATCGCACCTCGCTCTCTTCTTTTCGCGGGCCGGGATTGCAAGAGGGTTTGCGAATCCTGAAGAAAATCAAGAACGAAACCGGCCTTCCGGTTCTTACCGACGTGCACGATTTGTCCGAGGTCGGCCCCGCCGCCGAAATTTGCGACATCCTTCAAATTCCCGCCTTCCTCTGCCGGCAAACCGATTTGCTCGTCGCCGCCGGCCGCTCCGGCCGCGTCGTCAACATCAAGAAAGGCCAGTTTCTCTCGCCCTGGGAAATCGGCAACGCCGCCGAAAAAGTTGCCGGCACCGGAAACGAAGAAATCATCCTCACCGAGCGCGGCAGTTCCTTCGGCTACCAAAATCTCGTCGTGGATATGCGCTCGTTTCCCGTCATGCGCAAGCTCGGCTACCCGGTCGTTTTTGACGTGACGCACTCCGTGCAATTGCCCGGCGGTGAAGGGAAATCGAGCGGCGGCCAACCCGAATTCATCGAACCGCTCGCCCGTGCGGGAGTCGCCGCTGGCGTGGACGGCCTGTTCCTCGAAGTGCACGACAATCCCGCGAAGGCGCTCTCCGATGGAACTAACGCGCTGCCACTCGCGCAGTTCCGCCCGCTGCTGGAAAGAATCGTGAAGATTGCCACGCTCGTGCGCGAATGGGATCCCAAATGAGTCTCGAAACCGCCAAGCGCGTCCTGCGAATCGAGTCTGAAGCGATTGCCGGTCTCATCGACCGTCTCGACGGGCGCTTCGAAAAAGCGGTCGAGCTTCTCTACGCCTGCAAAGGTCGAGTCGTCGTAACCGGACTCGGCAAGTCCGGCCTGATCGGCCGAAAAATTGCCGCTACGTTCGCGAGCATCGGTACGCCGTCATTCTTTCTTCACGCGGCCGAAGCGCTGCACGGCGATCTCGGAATGCTCACCGCCGATGATGTGCTCCTCGCGATTTCTTCCAGCGGCGAAACCGAAGAATTGATCGAACTTTTAGAAGCAGTGAAGCGGTTGGGCATTCCTCTCATCACGCTGACGGGACGAATCCAGTCAACTCTCGCCACTGCCAGCGACATCGTTCTCGATATCGCAGTGAAAGAGGAAGCGTGTTCGCTGAATCTAGCGCCCACCGCTTCCACCGCCGCCGCCATGGCTATGGGCGACGCTCTGGCCGTCTCTTTGCTCGATCGCCGCGGATTCAAAGAAGACGACTTCGCCACGCTGCATCCCGGCGGACGGCTGGGTAAGAAACTGCGTCGCGTGGAAGCGCTGATGCATTCCGGAGAAGATTTGCCGCGCGTTCTGCCCACCGCGAAGATGCCCGACGTCATTTATGAAATGAGCCGCAAGGGCCTGGGCCTCGCTGCGGTCGCGGACGCCAATGGAAAACTTCTCGGCATCATCACCGACGGAGATTTGCGCCGCATGATGCAGAAGCGGAAAGAAAATGTGCTGGAACTCACGGCGATGGATTGCATGACGAAGAATCCGGCCACGCTCCCGCGCACCGAGCTGGCTGCGCGCGCCCTGCGCCTGATGGAAGAAAAGAAAATCACGTCCGTTCTCGTGGTGGACGAAGCAGGCCGCCTCGAAGGCGTCGTCCATGTCCACGATCTCTGGACGCTCCAACTGTTTTAAAAGGATTCTTGATATGGCGATTAAAGAAATCAGATTTCCTCCAAAAGTGATGCGCCGCGCCAAACCCATCCGTGTCCTGCTGATGGACGTGGACGGCACCCTGACGCCCGGTGTGGTCTGTTTGCAAACATTTCCTGATAACAGCGTCGCGGAGATGAAAGTCTTCGACCCGCACGATGGCGCCGGCGTCAAACTCGCCAGCATCATGGGCATTCGCACTGGTCTGATCACTGGACGCGATTCGCCTGCCACCACGCGCCGCGCCCGCGAAATGGGAATGGAATTCGTGATTCAGGGCCAGCCGAAAAAACTCGAATCCTACAAGGCCATCCTCGTTCGTGCCGGAGTCACCGACGAAGAAGTCGCCTACATCGGCGACGATCTCCCTGATCTTCCGATTCTAGGACGCGTGGGATTAGCCGTCGCCGTGGGCGATGCGGTGGTAGAAGTAAAGCGCGCTGCGCATTACATCACCACGGTACCCGGAGGAAGGGGTGCCGCCCGCGAAGTCGTCGAGCTGATCCTGAAAGCCCAGGGAAAGTGGAAGAAGGCCATTCCCCTGGCCATCGCCTAAGCCCGGCACTGCGCGCATTCACAAACTTTTCATTATTGACTTTGAGTCACTGGTTGTATCATCGCGCCAACTTTTTCACGCCACCTCTGGTAATCGAAGGGTATCGGTTCCTGAGTGGGAAGAACGATCGGGATCGAGTGGTGTCTTGGGGAACATCCCGAGCGATCGGCGGGAAAAAGCCATCCGCTGTTGCGCGTCCAGATTGCAAAGGAGAAATATATGACCCTTCAAGGATTGTGGAAAGGATTGGCGATCGCCGCAGTGATTTCGCTCCTCGCGTTGGCAGGCTCTCCAGCCTTCGCGCAGGAAGCAGTCACGAACGTGCCTTCCGGCCTTCGATTTGCAAAAGACCTCGGTGCTGTCGCTCCATCGACGGAAATCAACATCACGGTCCGAATGAAACTAAATGACAAGGCTGCATTCGACAAAGCCGTTGACGCGCTCTACGACAAGTCGTCGCCCAACTACCATAAGTGGATGACGAATGCTGATCTCGCGAAGTTCGCTCCGCCAGAAAGCCAGCGTGACGTTGTGCGCAAGGAACTCGAGAACCACGGGCTCACGGTTTTGTCCGTTGATCCCATCGGATTCAGCATCCGCGCTCACGGAACCATCGCCGACGTTTCGAGCGCCTTCAACACCGAAATTCATCAGTTCGAGCGCAACGGAACAATTTTCCGCGCCAACGTGGTAAACGCCCGTCTGAATGGCGAAGCCGGAGACTACGTATCCGCCGTGGCCGGTCTCGAAAGCCACCAAGTGCGCCCGCTCGTGCAGCGCGCCGTCAACCCGCGCACCAAACAGCCATTCGCTCCCGTGCCGCTCACCCATGTGACCGCGGATGACTTTCCGCCGATAAGCACCACGCAATGTCTCACTTCGACCGCCACCTACGACTTCGGTACACCCTCGGCGCCGCCCTCAGCTGTTTACTCCGGCACCGCGTATGACTTGAACGGCCTCTATTGTGTTTACCTGCCCGCGCAGTTGCAGACCGCCTATGGGCTCAACGCGGTTTACGAAGCGGGACTCAACGGCGCGGGCCAGACCATCGTTCTGGTGGAGGGCTTCGGGTATCCCAACCTCGAGAAGGATGCCAACGCGTTCTTCAAGTTGGCCGGCTTGCCACTCCTGAACAAGAACAATTTCAGCATCATTTACCCCGAGGGAAAACCGGCCAATCCGAATTTGGGGGTACTCACCGGTTGGGATTTTGAGATCGCTCTCGACGTGCAATCGGCGCACACCATCGCTCCGGGCGCAAATATCCTCGTGGTTGCCACCAGCGGCCAAGACAGCGAGGATTTTCAGACCTCCATCGAATACGTGGCGCACCATAATCTCGGCAACTCGCTTTCGAACAGTTATGAGGAGGACACCGACCTTATTGCTGGGCCGTCCGAACAGACTTCCTGGGACGACGCGCTGAAGGTCGCGACCGCAAAAGGCATCTCGGTAAATTTCTCCACCGGAGATGGCGGGGATGAAGGGCTGGGAACTCCTCTCGGCGCTCCCGGCGTGCCTTCGGTTGCTCCTCATGCCACCGCTGTCGGCGGCACTTCGATCCTGAACGACGTTTACCATCCGGGATCCGTAATCACTACTTCGTGGGGCGATACGCTGACGTACATCATCGGTGGTGGCAGCGTCCTTGACCCGCCCGAACCGCTCGGCCTCATCGGCGGCGGTGGCGGCGGCGAGAGCGTTTACTGGGCCAAGCCATCGTGGCAAGCGTCGCTTCCCGGAAAAGGACGGCAAACGCCCGATGTTTCCGCGCTTGCTGATCCGTACACGGGCGTCGTCATCGTGATCTCGGAAGGGAATGAACAGTTCCTTTTCTACGGCATCGGCGGAACCAGCTTGGCCAGCCCGATCTTTACGGCTTTCTGGGCGCTCGCCGATGAACAAGCGGGAGCGCCGCTCGGCCAGGCGGGGCCTTTGCTTGCCGGTCTGCCGTACGGCGCAATTCAAGACGTGCTTCCCACCACCGACAGCTCGAAGGACAATGTGAAAGGTTCGATTACGGACTCCGGTGGCACCACCTCATACTCCGCCACGGCGCTTTTTGCCGGAGTGCGTTATGGCAACACCGGTTTCACCAGCACGGTCTGGGAACTCGATCCGTATGACTTTCTCGACTTCGGATTCGGGATCGACAGTTCGCTGACGGTGAAGAAGGGATGGGACAACGCAACCGGGTATGGCACGCCTAACGGACTGCAGTTCATCTATGCGGTGACGGCACCGTAGGTAAGCGGCGGCGAAGCGAAGTGCGTATTGACGAGCCGGAGAGAATTTTCTCCGGCTCGTTTTCTTTTTGTCCGGTGGAAGCGGAGCGAAAAGAGTCTAGCGCGCGCTATTCGTGCCGGAGCGCGACAAGCGGATCGACCTTGGACGCGCGCCGCGCGGGCACGACGGACGCAAACACTGCGACAGCCACAACCAGCAGCGCCACGCCGCCAAACGTGACCGGATCGCGCGGCGTCACTCCGAAAAGCAAGCTGCTCACGAATTGCATCGACGCAAGAGCTGCGGCCAAACCAATTCCGATTCCGATCAACGAAGTGCGCAATCCTTGTCCGACCACGAGCCCCAAAATTTGTTTCGGACGGGCGCCCAACGCCATGCGGATTCCGATTTCGTGCGATCGCTGCGACACGCTGTAGGACATCACTCCGTAGATTCCGATGGCCGCGAGCCCCAACGCCAGAATGCCGAACATTCCCAGCAGCGCGACGATGGACTTTCGCCATGCGAGCGAGGTCTCGATGTAGTCCTTCAAAGGTTGCACATTGTCAACAGCCTGATCGGGATCCATCACGTGGATTTCATTCACCACGCTTTTTGCCAGCGCCATCGGTTCCGGGCCGGTGCGAACGAGCAGCGTCACCGAGTTGCTCGGCTCTTGCGAATCGGGCAGGAAAACCATGGTGCGCTGCGGTGCGTCCGGCCCTTCGTCTTTCACGTCGCCTACCACGCCGACCACTTCTCGGAACGGCGTTTTGTCCTGCGGGAAACCCTGCTTGATACGTTTGCCCAGCGGACTTTGGTTCGGCCACCATTTTTGCGCCATCGCCTCGTTGATGATGATTACCAAAGGCGATTTGTCAGTGTCCGATTCGTCGAAAGTCCGGCCCGCAAGCAACGGAATCTGCATGGTTCGGAAGTAATTACTTTCCGCGATGTTGAACAGCGAGCTCGGCAATTCCGATTGCGCGGGCACCGGACGCCCTTCGACGATATACACCGAGCTCCAGCAATCGCCCACAAATGGCGTGCACAGGACCACTCCCGCAGAATTCACGCCGGGGATTTGCCGGATGCGCGTGACAGCTTGTTGGAAAAAGTTCTTCCGCGCTTCGGCATTTGAATACTTCGCACCTGTTAAATTCACGTCGATGGCCAGAACGTGATCGGGATTCGCGCCGAGCTTCACATCGAGGACGCTGAGGATGCTGCGCACCATCAATCCCGAAGCGATTACGAGCACGATGGCGAGAGCCACTTCGGAGACGAGCAGCGCGGAGCCCACGTTTCGGCTCGATCTCGTGGACGTCACACTGGCTCCGGTTTCCTTCATTGAGAAGCCCAGATCGAAGCGCAATGCGTGGAACGCGGGCGCGAGACCAAAGAGCACGCCTGTCCCGATGGAAATGCCGAGGGTGAACAGAAGCACACGCCAATCAATTTGCGTCTCTGCCAGGCGTGGAATATCCGGCGGCGCAAAACGAAGCAGTGGGCCGATGGACCATTCGGCCACCAGGAGCCCGAGCGCGCCGCCTGCGACCGAAAACATCAGACTTTCGGTTAACAATTGCCGGATCAGCCGGCCTTTTTCCGCGCCGAGCGCCCCGCGAATTGCAAATTCTTTTTGCCGCGCCGCAGCTCGAGCCAGAAACAAGTTGGCGACGTTCGCGGAGGCGATCAACAACACCAGCGCCACGGCGCCAAGCAAGAGAAAGAGCGCGAGCCGCGTGTCCTGAAACAGATATTCGTCGAATGGCGTCACCGTGGCGGTCACACCGGCGTTCGAGTTTGGATATTCTTTTTCGAGCGCGCTCATGATTGCGGCGAGTTCACTCCGGGCCTGCGCCACAGAAGCTCCCGGGCGGAGACGCGCGATGCATCGAATCCCTTGATGATTTCCGCGCGTATCCATAACGTGGGCGTGCGAAAAAAGTCCCAGCGGGACGTACACTTGCGCGCGTGGAAAGTATTTGAGGCCGGCAGGTAAGACTCCGATCACCGTGTACAAAGTGCTGTCGAGCACAATCGACTTGCCCACGACGTTTGGATCGCTTTTGAAATTGCTGCGCCAGAAGGTCTCGGTCAGCAATGCAACCGGCGCAGCATCCGGCGTGTCCTCCTTGTCCGTGAACGCGCGGCCGGTTCGCGGCGCAACGCCGAGCAGCGGAAAGAAAGCCGGCGTCACCTGCGCGGCGTGAACACGCGTGGCAGGTCCCAGGCCGGTGAGCGTGAAGGTGTCCTGGCGCGTGGCGGCGACGGTTTCGAACGCCTGAATCTGGTTGCGCCAGTCAACGAAGTTCGGCCACGCGACGCTCATCTCCCCCGTGACTGCTTGCTTTTCGTACACCGTTACGAGCCGCGCGGGATCGGGATAGGGCAGGCGCTTCAGCAGCACCGAATTGACCACGCTGAAAATGGCGGTGTTCGCGCCGATGCCGAGCGCCAGGGTTAACACCGCGATCGCAGTGAAGCCGGGGTTCTTCGCGAACATCCGCAGCCCGTACCTTATGTCTTGCAACAGTGTTTGCATTCTTACTCCGAGGGTCCGCGTGCAATCGCCCCTCCACAGCATTTGGTGCGCTAAGGGTTTTGCATTCAGAACAATGCGTGCTCTAGAGCAAAAGCGGCGCGCCGCTGTCTGTCCGGTCTTGGGACGTGCTCTGACCGCTGGAGGACGCATTTCGCCGCGCTTGTGCCCTCCATCCTCTACAATTAATATTCGCAAACAGATCTCAAACCGGAGACACGTTTTTTGTCATCGCCAGCCATGCACATGGTGGGACGGGTCGCGTACTATATTTTCTTAGCCGCCGTGGTGTTTTACGCGTTGATTCAGGTGCGAAAGCCTTCGAAGTTCTTTGGCAGATTTTTTGTCTGGTTGATGAACGTGACCCACTCCGGCTTGACGGACTGGGGACTGAAGCACGTTGGGATCGAAAAGCAATTCACGATTTTGGATGTGGGTTGCGGCGGAGGCAGAACGATTCAGAAGCTGGCCGCGCTTGCTCCGGACGGAATGATTTACGGCGTGGATTATGCCGACGGCAGCGTGGCGGCATCGCGTGCGAAGAATGCGGAATTGATTGAGGCGCGCCGCGTGGAAATAAGGCAGGCTTCGGTGTCCGCCCTGCCGTTTCCGAACGATAAATTCGATCTCGTTACCGCGGTGGAGACGCAGTATTACTGGCCCGACCTGGCGAGCGATATGCGGGAAATTCTGCGTGTGCTGAAACCTGGCGGTAAGCTGGTGGTCATCGCAGAAAGCTATAAGCGCGGCGCGTACAACGCCCTTCAACCCCCGGTGATGAAACTTTTGAAAGCGTCAAACATGAGCGTGAACGATCATCGGGAATTGTTTTCGAAGGCGGGCTACACGGATGTTCAGATTTTCGAGGAGAGCGCGAAAGGCTGGATTTGCGGAATCGGTCAAAAACCCCATTACCTACAGCCGGAGCGTTGATACTTCCTTAGGCATTTTGCGACTTCCGCTGTCCGAGTAGTTGTGCGGGAGTATATACCGGGCGAAGAACAGAATTACTGCAGAGTTTGCGCGGTGGATGCTGGAGCGGGAGAAGGGAATCGAACCCTCACCTATAGCTTGGGAAGCTATCGTTCTGCCACTGAACTACTCCCGCTCGCTCGAACAGTTCGCAGAATAGCACCGCGCTCGCCGCGCGCGCAAGCAGCGCGCAGGTCCTAGTCAGGACTGGCTTCGCGCGACGCGCTGCTAGTCACGTTCGGCCGGATAGCGAAGAAAAGATTCGAAGATAGAATAGCAGAGGAGAAGGAGGCCAGAAGTAGGAGGTACAGGCGGGGCGCGCCGGAGCAGCTGGAGCCACGCGAAGGCTCCAGCTGAGGCAACTAGGTACTTATCTTGGCAGAGGGATCCGACCAGCGGATCCGGGTTGAGTTACTTCTTGCCGCCCGTTACGTGGCCGCGACCGTCGCGCTGTTCGTTACCTTTGAAGTGCGCGCTATTAACACGCTTTGACGGCTCGGCTCTCTCACCACGGTTCGGCGTTGGGCCTCTATAGCCGTGCTCCGGATGGTAGCGATTATTCACGTAGCCATGGAAGCCGTCGCCGCCATGAAACCACGGGCCGGCGCCAATGAAGACGCCGCCATTGAACCACTCCGGACCGTAATAGCCAGTGGGAGCGCAACCGTAAGGAGCAGCGTCATAGTAACCGTAGGGACATTCGGGCTCGACTCCGACGGCGACGGTCACCTGAGCTGTAGCTCTGGGAGCGGCGACGGTGAAGCAGAATCCGGCAACAGCAGTTAGTACAACTAATTTAAGTCCGCGCATGAATTCACCTCGTTGTGAGTTGGGATTTTCTGGAGCAATTCATGGTAGAGCGATTCGCACTCGCGCGTCTGTACAATAGGACACACTTCCCGAAGTGAAACCGGGATGAAAGTCCGGCTAAACTCGTCTGAAACGATCAATTGTTTCTCGCGTCGCGACATTCTAGTAGTTCGTCGTACGCGAGGCTCCGTGCTAAAGTTGGCCGCTCGGGTTGGTCCATAGAGAGAAGAACCTAAAGCCTTATTACCGGAGAGCAGGTACTGATGCCTGGCACGGTCCGCCACGGCGGATCTTCGACCCGCTGTGGCCCTACGGAAGCCGGACACAGCGAGTTCGGCGGCATAAGCGGAGGGGAAGTGGCGTACAAGGATTTGCGGGATTTTCTGAAGGAACTCGAGAAGCACGGCGAGCTGCAGCGCATCTCGGCGGAAGTTGATCCGGTGCTCGAGATTACGGAAGTTACAGACCGGGTGGTGAAGGCGGGCGGGCCGGCCTTGTGGTTCGAACGGCCGACGGGGTCGAAGATTCCGCTGGTGGTGAATCTTGTGGGGAGCGAGCGGCGGATGTGCCTGGCGCTCGAAACGGATTCGCTGGATGACGTGGCTGCGCGCGTGAGTTCCTTTCTCGATATGAAGTCGCCGCAGGGGATTCTCGAGAAAGTGAAGATGCTGCCGAAGCTGGCGGAGGTAGGGTCGTTCTTTCCGAAGACGGTGCGCAGCGGGGCGTGCCAGGATGTGGTGCGCACGGAAAATTTCTCGCTGGGGCATCTTCCGATCTTGAAATGCTGGCCGCAGGACGGCGGGCGCTACATCACGTGGCCGATGGTGATCACGAAAAATCCGGAAACGGGCAAGCGCAATGTGGGTTGCTACCGGATGCAGGTGTTCGACGAGCGCACCACGGGAATGCATTGGCAGACGCAGAAGCATGGCGCGGAACATTTCAGGAGCGCGCGCGCGAAAAATCGCGCAGGCAAGCTCGAAGTGGCGGTCGCGATTGGCGCCGATCCTGCGACGGCTCTCGCCGGAATCTTGCCGGTGCCGCCGGACATGGACGAATTTCTTTTTTCGGGCTTCCTGCGCAAAGAGCCGGTGGAGCTGGTGGCTTGCAAGACGGTGGACCTGGAAGTTCCGGCAAACGCGGAAATCGTGCTGGAAGGCTACGTCGAGCTAGGCGAAATGCGCACCGAGGGGCCCTTCGGCGACCACACGGGATTTTATTCGCTCGAAGGATCGTATCCGGTGTTCCACATCACGTGCGTCACGCACCGCGACAATCCGATTTACTTGACGACAATCGTGGGACCACCGCCGCAGGAAGACTATTTCATGGGGCACGCCATCGAGCGCGTCTTTCTTCCGGTTATGAAGATGCAGTATCCGGAGATTGTGGACGTGGCCATGCCCGCCGAAGGCATTTTTCAGAATTTGATGATCGTGGCGATTCGCAAGAGCTATCCCGGGCACGCGCGAAAGATAATGAACGCGATCTGGTCGCTGGGGCAGGCCATGTTTACGAAGGTTGTGGTGGTGGTGGACCACGACGTGAACGTGCAGGACTCGAGCGAAGTGGTGTGGAAGGCGCTTTGCGCCATCGACCCCGAGCGCGATATCCAATTCGTGCTCGGACCGGTGGACACGCTGGACCACGCGGCGCGGCGGCAGGACTACGGCTCGAAGATGGGCGTGGATGCAACCAGAAAATGGCCGGAGGAAGGCTTTACTGGGCGCTGGCCCGACGAAATAAGGATGGATGAGGCCACAAAAAAGCGTGTGGACACAATTTGGCAACACCTGAAATTGGCCCATTTGAAGAAAAAGTAAAAAGCGAAGCAAGCTCGAAAGTAGCCAACCCTGGCTGCGTTTCTAACTCTCGCGCTGTGAATTGCCTGCCGTCCGTGTTAGGTCCTACTGTACCTTTTGCCCACCTGTCCCTCCGACCGGGGTTTTTACCAATAGCACACCCACCCAACACGTTGCTTGACAGTGAGTGCCGCGGATGTAATAAACGGTAAAAGCAGAACGTACCGGGCGTAGCAGTACTACTAGACGCCGCGAGCGGATGAGCGCCTCAAGGGGATGGGGGCGAAAGCAAAGAGCAAAACGGAAGAGATTCCCAAGAACAGTCAGGCAGGAAGCGAAGCTGGGTCCGACCTGCGAAGCGGGGCGGAGTGAGGAGCGAGGGGCCGCGTGATGTTTAATCTGGGGAAAACGAAATCCTTAATCGGCCTGGATATCGGCTCGAGTTCTGTGAAGGCGGTCGAGCTGAAGAAGTCGAAAGAGGGCTACGAGCTGGTGAGTTACGGGCTGGAGACACTGGCCCAGGACACGGTGGTGGACGGAGCGATCATGGATGCTCCCTCCGTGGCCGAGAAGATCATCTCGATTTTCGACAATCAAAAGATTAAAGCGAAGGACGTGGCTACGTCGGTTTCCGGCCACTCGGTGATCGTCAAGCGCGTAAGCATGCCGCTGATGACCGAGGAAGAGCTGTTCGACCGCGTGCAATCCGAAGCCAGCCAGCACATTCCCTTTGATATCGCGGACGTGAACCTGAGCCATCAGCTTCTGGAAGCCACCGAGAACCAGATGGACGTTCTGCTGGTGGCGGTGAAGAAGGACAAGATTCTGAATCACACGAACGTCCTGGCGCAGGCGGGCAAAACGCCGATGGTGGTGGATATTGACGCCTTCGCGCTGCAGAACGCCTTTGAAGTGAACTACGAGCCGGACCCGTCGCAAGTGGTGGCGCTGCTCAACGTGGGCGCGAGCGTGATGAACATCAACATCGTGCGGGGCTGGACTCCTCTGTTTACGCGCGACGTTTCGGTGGGCGGCAATCAATATACGGACGCGTTGCAGAAGGAACTGGACCTGAGCTTCGAGGACGCCGAGAAATTGAAGATGGGCGGAACGCTGGCGGGGGTGAGCGAGGAACAGCGCACCGCGATTCTGCGGTCGGTTTCCGACATTCTGATTCTCGAAATTCAGAAGACATTCGACTTTTTCCGTGCCACGGCGAGCGGGGAAAACATCCGGCGCATATACGTGGCGGGAGGAACGTCACGCGTTCCCGGCTTGCTGGACCTCTTGAAAGAGGAATTCGCCATGCCGGTGGAAGAGCTGGACCCGTTCCGCAGGATTTCAATCAATTCAGGGCGTCACGATGAAAGCCAGATACGCGAGTTGGCGCCGCGCCTGGCAATCGCTGTGGGGCTGGCGCTGAGGAGCTTTGACACGCCATGATCCGCATTAACTTACTGGGGCAGACTCGTCCGAAGGCCACCAAACAGGCCGTGCCGCTGGAAGCGACCATGCAGCTCATATTTCTGCTGGTAGCGATCGGGCTGGCGGCGGTCATACTTTCGATTACGTACTTCCAACAGAAGCGCGAGTTGGACGCGGTGAACACTCGCATCGCCGCATTGCGCGCCGAAAAGCAGAGCCTGCAGCAGGTGAAGCAGGACGTGGACCGTTTCGAGAGCCAGAAAGCCGTGTTGCAGCAGCGCATCGATGTGATCGAGACGCTGCAGAAGAACCGCACCGGCGGCCAGGAACTGTTGCAAACCGTGGCGAACACTGTCGTCCGGGTGGACGCGCTGTGGCTGACTTCGCTCGAACGCAAGGGCGATAACCTCGATATCGGCGGCGAAGCAGGTTCCATCAACGCGGTAGCCAACTTCATCACGCAGCTCAAGCGCACGGGATACTTTGACAAGGTTGAGATTAAAGAGGCGAAAGAGAACGACGTGGTCAAGTCGGTCACGACGTTCGGCTTCCAAATGACTGCGTCCATCGCTCAGCCGCCTTCGACCGAGCCACAGCCGCAAGCGAAGCCGGCGTCCGGAACCGCACCCCCGCAGCCCGCGCCCAAGGGGAGGAGCTAGAAATGGCGACCGCTTTCAGAGATTGGCCCTGGCCTCTCCAAGCTCTTTTTTATCTCGGGCTCGCTGTGGTGATCATCGCGGCCGGTTTTTACATTCCGGGTTTGCCGCTGGCAACCGTGCGGGCGCAACTGCAAGACGCGCAGAAGCAGGAAAAACCGCTGGAAACGGAAGTGGCGAGCCTGCGTGTTTACAAGCAGCGGAGAGCGGAACTGCAATCGGAAATGGATGCGCTGCAGAAGCAACTGGCGACGCTGCAGACCATTGTTCCCGAAGAGAAGCAAACCGATCAGTTCATTTTGATGATTCAAGGCGCGGCGGCAGGTTCCGGCGTTTCGCTGCGCAGACTTACGGCGAAGCCGGTAGCGACGAAGCCGTACTACTTCGAACTGCCTTTCGAAGTGGAAGCGGACGGCCCTTACTACGCGGTGCTGGATTTCTTCGCCAAGCTGGGGCGGCTCTCGCGAATTATCAACGTGGGCGATTTGAAACTCAGCTCCGTCAGCGATAAGGCCGGGGCCTCGCAATTTCATACGACTCCGGGAACCTCGGTAACCGGAATATTCACGATCACGACTTTCTTTACAAACTCGGGGGACCAGCCGGACGCCGCCAAAACGACGACGCCAGTGGCCGCCGGGGCTGCGGCAAAGCGGTAGGGCGAAGACGATGACACGATTGAAGACAACCGCGAAGTTGATGGCAATCCTGGCGATGTCGTTTTGCCTTGTCCCAGCACTGTGGGCCCAAAACGCGCCGCCCAAGAAAAAGACGGGACACAAGCCGAAGGCTGCTGCTGCGGCTGCCGCTAAGGCTGCGAATCCCGAGGCGAGCGCGCCGGCGCCAGCGGCCGACAAGGCCAAGCCCGACGCCGAGGCCGGGAAGCGCGATCCATTTCTTCCATTGGTGAATGAAAAGAAGACGGGGGGACCGCCGTTGCCTCCGGGCAAGGCTGGACTGGTGATCGCGACGGTCCGTGTCGACGGGACCGTGAGGTCTCCAAACGGAATGCTGGCAGTCGTGACCAACCCGGATGAGCGCACTTATTTTATCCGCGAAGGCGACCGTCTCTATGACGGCGACGTAGAAAAGATTGGATTGGACGGGGTGACGTTTAAGGAAAATTCCAAAGATGCATTCGGGAAACCGGTGGAACGTATGGTCACGAAGCGAATCTACCCGAGCGCAGGAGAGCAGCAATGAGGATTATGCGGAGGGCGTGGGGACTGACTGTGATGGCTGCAGCAGCCTTGATGTTGACGAGTGGTGCGCTGCCGGCGAGTGATGGTCCGGTCGTGCATGTGAAGGCGGTTGTAAAGGACGGAACGGTGCGCCTGGAAGCGGAGGCCACCGGCCCGTTCGAATACACCACCTATCGCCCGAGCGAGAGCCTCTATGTGCTCGACCTGAGCGGGGTGTCCGCCGGAGACCCGGCAGGAGCGCGGGTGGTTGGCTCCGACCTCATCAAGAGCTATCGCATGGTGACCTATTCCTCGGGGCAGAAGCCGATCGTGCGCCTGGAGATTCTGCTGAGCCAGGGCGTCGAACCGCAGCTCGAGCGCAGAGATTCGAAGGAACTGACGCTATTGGTTGCTCGCACGAGCGGAGACGCCCATGCAGCACCGGCGACATTGACGGGCCCGGCTCCTGCAATTTCGCAGGGTACGCTCAAGACCATTGCGGCCAAGACTTCCGAAACAAAAACTCCCGGAAGTACGATTGAGGCCATCCAGCACGTAAGCCTTTCTGAGAATGGCGGGCAGACGCAAGTGAATGTGATCGGCACGGGGAAGTTGAATTATCGCGCCCTGCGGCTACAGAATCCGGACCGGCTGGTTTTGGATTTCGCCGGTGCGCACCTGAGGACTTCGGAGAAGCAGATCGCCAGCAATCTGGATCCCATCCGCGAAATCCGGCTCTCGCAGTTTTCGCCGGAGGTTTCGCGCATCGTGATCGACCTTCGCCAACCGGCCAAGTACAACATCACAGCCACGGACGACGGTGTGACCGTTGAGTTTGCCGGAAGCAGGGCGAAGGGCGCAGCCAAGACCACGCCCCAGGCCGAGCCCGAAGACGTCAGCACCACAAAGCTCATGGCTCCGATGGAGACCAAGCCGTCCGGCGTTCCCGCTCCGGCCGCAATTTTGCCGGTGGGATTGACGCAGAACACCGCGGCGCTCGCGGCACCGATACCCGCACCGCAAGCGCCTCCGCAAGAGGTGGTGGCGGCGAAGGAAGTAGTTTCACAACCCGCGGCCGCTCCGAAGTTCGTGGTGGCCTCGAATACAACGCCGGCTACTGCGCCTCCGATTACGACTGCGCCGGCTCAACCTATCGCCGCAGATCCGCCGAAGGCCTCGGCAATCGAGCAGACGCCAAGTGCTCCTCCGTCCGGGAAATATTCAGGCGAACCAATTTCTGTGAACTTGAAGGACGTCGATTTGCGCGACTTCTTCCGGCTCATCCACGAAATCAGCGGATTGAACATCGTGGTGGACCCGGCCGTGAAGGGGAACCTGACGATCGTTCTCGATGATGTGCCGTGGGATCAGGCGCTCGATATCGTCCTGAAGAACAACGATTTGGACAAGCAGCTCGATGGCAATGTGCTGCGCATCGCGACCAAGGACACGCTGAAGAAGGAAGCGGACCAGAATCGCGAGTTGGCCAAAGCGCAGGCCGAAGCAGCCGATGTTGTTACGACGACCCGGGTGCTCAGCTACGCCAAGGCCGGCGACCTGGTGGCCACGCTCAAGAAGTTCCTCTCCTCACGCGGAGATGTGCTGGCCGACGTGCGGTCGAACACAATCATTATTCGCGACATCCCCAGCGTCCTTCCGGTGATGGACAACCTGATCCGGCAGCTGGATAAGAAGTCGCAGCAGGTGGAAATCGAAGCGCGCGTGGTCGAAGCGACGCGGTCGTTTTCGCGCGACATCGGCACGCAGTTCGCCGCCGCAGTTTCCGCGGGCAACGGGCAAAGCATACTTGGAGGCACCAGCGGGGTGGGAACCAGCCCGACCGTTCGTAACAGTCCGCCGCTGCCGCTTCCTCCCATCATCGTGTCGAACGGTGGAACCGCCAGCACCACCAGCGGTTCGATGCCTTTGATCACAAACTTGGGAGCTGCCAGCCCAACGAGCGGATTCAGCTACGCTTTCTCCTCAGCGAACTTCGCGCTGGACTACATCATCACTGCGGCCGAGGAAAAGGGCGTCGGCAAGCTGATTTCAAAGCCTAAAGTCGTGACCCAGAACAACCAGAAAGCGACGGTGAAGCAAGGAACCAAGATTCCGGTGCAAACCATCGTGAACAACACGGTATCGGTGCAGTACGTGGACGCCGTGCTGGAACTGGACGTCACGCCGCAAATCACCGCGGAAGGCACGATTTACATGGACGTGACGGTCACCAACGATCAGATCGACCAATCCATCCCGCGCGTGCAGGGCATTCCAGCCATTGACACGCAGGAAGCGAACTCGAAGGTGCTCATCGCCGACGGCGGGACCATCGTGATCGGCGGAATCATCGTGTCCTCGCAGAGAACGACCATCGACCTGGTGCCGCTCTTTGGCAGCATACCAGTGGTGGGGAATCTCTTTAAACATACAACCGTGTCGTCGCAATCTCAGGAGCTCTTGTTCTTCCTGACGCCGCGGATTTTGCCGAACTAGGCGCTCGTGGCTTACAAAACGGCTGAAACAAATTCAGGCCGGAGCCGAATCGATCGGCTCCGGCTTTCTTTTTCGGGCCTCCACGCCGGCGCTTTCCTCGTAACTCATCTTCCCAATATCCAGTATCTTTGTGGATTCACGGGCAGCGCGGGAGTGCTCCTGGTGGAGCCGGCACGCGCCACACTATTCACGGACAGCCGCTACACGTTCCAAGCGCGGGAAGAGGTTTTCGGGGCTGGGGTACGCATTACCAAGCACGGGCTGCTCCGGGCTGCTGCTGAAGCCCTACAGCCGCGCCGCGGGCGGATCCAGGTGGCGTATTCGCCGGCTCAGGTGACCGTGGCGCAAAAGGCCGCGCTCACGGCCGCTGCCGGGCCGCGGGTGCGATGGGTTGGCTTGTCCGGAGTTGTGGAGCGGCTCCGGGCGATAAAGGACGAAGGTGAGCTCGCAATCATGCGAGGCGCGGCCACGCTGATTAGCGAAGTCTTCGCCGAGATTGTGCCTCAGGTTAAGACCGGGCTTACCGAGCTGGAGTTGGCCGCTGAGATCGAATACGCCATAAAACAGAAGGGCGGAAGCGGCCCGTCGTTTGAGACTATCGTTGCGTCCGGGGCGCGGTCCGCATGGGCGCATGCTCGCCCGACGCGCAAACCGCTCAGGAAAAACGAGTTGGTCGTCCTAGACCACGGTGCTATACTTCGCGGTTATTGTAGCGACCTGACCCGCACAGTTTTTGTGGGGCGAGCCAGCGACAAGGTACGGCGGGCTTATATGGCCGTCCTGGAGGCCCAGGAAGCGGCCAAGGCTGCAATCCGGCCGGGTGTGAAGGCCGACGCAGTGGATGCCGCGGCGCGACGGGCCTTGAAATGCCGGCGGCTGGCGCAGTATTTCACGCACAGCACGGGCCACGGACTGGGTATCGAGGTTCACGAGATGCCCCGGCTGGGACGCGGCGATGAAACGGTGCTGGAAGAGGGTATGGTGGTGACGGTCGAGCCGGGCGTTTACATCGAAGGGCTCGGCGGCATACGGATTGAGGACGATGTGGTGGTAACTTCCAAAGGCGCTGTGGATTTGACCAGCGCATCCAGGGAATTTCTAGAACTCTAAATGGCGAAAAAACCGAAGCCAGAATCCCAGGCCGGAAAACGAACCGGTGGAGTGGATTTGCCGGAAGTTGAGCGCCTCCTCGCGTTCATGGAAAAGCATGGGCTCGAGGAGTTTGAGTACGCGCACGGCGACTTTCACGTTCGCTTGCGTAAACCCTTCTCGCAGCCGCACAGCTTCAGCCGGGCTTCGTCCGCGCCGGACATCGTGGTGGCAGGCGCTGCGCACGCTCCTGCGCACGCTGAAACAGGGCATGGTTCGGGGGGAGCGGCTGGCGGCGCTCGAGGCGCAGCGGCGGCGGAGGCAGCGCGTTCCGAGGACGTTCACACCGTGAAATCGCCGATCGTAGGGACGTTCTATTCCGCCGCCACGCCCGGATCCGAGCCGTTCGTGACTGTGGGCTCGAAAGTGGAAGCAGGCCAGACTCTTTGCATCATCGAAGCCATGAAGCTGATGAACGAAATTGAATCGGATGTGGCCGGGGAAGTGGCGCGGGTTTTTGTGGAAAATGGGCAGCCGGTGGAATATGGAGAGCCGCTCTTTGGCATCCGCACGCACCGGAAGAAATAGAGCCGCGCGCAGCATTCCAACTACTACTTCAGACGCGAAATGTTCCGAAAAATCCTGATAGCCAACCGCGGCGAAATCGCGCTGCGAATTCTTTCTGCGTGCAGGGAGCTCGGCATTCGGACGGTGGCGGTCTATTCCGAAGCCGACCGGAATTCCTTGCACGTTCGTTTCGCGGACGAGGCCATTTGCATCGGCCCGCCGCGCAGCAGCGAGAGCTATCTCAATATTCCGCAAGTTATCAGCGCCGCGGAAATCGCCAACGTGGACGCGATCCATCCTGGGTACGGATTTCTCTCCGAAAATGCGAATTTCGCCGAGGTGTGCGAAGCGTCGCACATCACGTTCATCGGCCCTGCGCCCGAAGTCATCCGGCTGATGGGCGAAAAAGACAAGGCCAAGGAAGCCATGGCGGCCGCGGGCTTGCCGATCATTCCCGGAAGCGCCGGAGCGATTCCCGATGAAGAGGCGGCCAAGAAAATCGCGCGCGATATCGGATATCCCGTGATGATCAAAGCGGCCGAAGGCGGAGGCGGGCGCGGCATGAGGGTCGTCCGCAACGCTCGCGAGTTGATTCCCGCGTTCCGTACCGCGCGCTCGGAAGCCGAACAGGCCTTCGGCAGCCCGAATGTTTACATGGAAAAATTGATCGAGCGGCCGCGCCACATCGAATTTCAGGTGATGGGAGACAAGCACGGGAATGTGGTGCATCTCGGCGAACGGGAATGCTCATTGCAGAGGCGGCACCAGAAAGTGCTGGAAGAATCGCCTTCGGTGGTGATGGACGCAGCCACGCGGCAGAGCCTGGGCAAACAGGTGGTGGACGCTTTGGCCAAAATCGGTTATTCGAGCGCGGGGACGGTGGAATTCCTGCGCGAAGCTTCCGGAAAACTATATTTCATCGAGATGAACGCGCGCATTCAGGTGGAGCATCCGGTGACAGAGATGGTTACGAGCGTGGACCTAGTGAAATCGCAGATTCGTGTGGCGGCAGGCGAAAAGCTGACCGATGTGCTGCCGTCGATTGAATTTCGAGGCCATGCGATTGAATGCCGGATCAATGCGGAAGACCCGGATACGTTCACGCCGTCGGCGGGACGCGTCACTGCCTTCCGCGTTCCGGGCGGCCCGGGGATTCGCGTGGACACCGCTTGTTACTCCGACGCGGTGATTCCGCCGTACTACGATTCGCTGATCGCCAAAATCATCGCGCATGGCCAGGATCGGGCCGAGGCCATCGCCCGCATGCAGCGGGCGCTCGAAAGCTTCGTGGTCGAAGGCGTGAAGACGACTATTCCATTGCACAAAAAGATTCTCGCGAATGCGGAGTTCGTGGCTGGAAAATTCGACACGCATTTCCTCGAGCGCATGTCCGCGGCCGAAACGAAGTAGCACGCGGCGAGCGCGGAGACGTCCGTTGTTCCCAGCTCTTTACGCCATTCTCGACGCCGGGCCAAACCTTACAACCGAGTCCGTGATAAAGCTTGCCGAGCAATTGGCCGAGGCGGGGGTGCAGCTCATTCAATATCGCGACAAGCGTGGTAGCGCGCGGAAGATATTCGAAGCTTCTGCGCGTCTTGTCGCGTGCCTTGGGCCGCGCGGCGTTCGCGTGATTGTGAATGACCGCGCCGATATCGCCGCGATGGTCGGCGCGGGCGGCGTGCACGTGGGGCAGGAAGACTTGCCGGTGGATCGCGCGCGGAGCGTGTGCGGAAATTCGCTGTGGGTAGGAGTTTCGACACACAATGCGGAGCAATTGCGAGCCGTCGACGGCACTTCGGCGGATTATATAGCGGTGGGGCCTATCTTCCCGACAGGCACAAAAGAGAATCCCGACCCCGTTGTCGGAATTGATTCTCTCCGCGCCGCCCGAAAAATGACCAGAAAACCGCTTGTGGCCATAGGCGGCATCACAGTAGAGTCCGCGAGTGAAGTTTACGCAGCCGGAGCCGACTCGATCGCGGTGATCGGCGACCTGATGCTGGCGAGCGATCCGGCGCAAAGAGCGCGCGAGTACTTGGCCATTGCAGAGCGCGTGCGAAAGACCTAGCGAGCGTCTGGATTAAAGGCATAGCCGATGGCAGAGCAGGCTCAGACGATCGGAGCGGTCCCGGCAGGCAAGCCTGCGGAGCTGGTAAAGGGGCTCGGCCTTTTCGATTCGACCATGATCGTCGCCGGCTCGATGATTGGGTCCGGAATTTTTATCGTCTCCGCGGATATCGCTCACCAGGTGAAAAGCCCAGGCCTGCTGATTACCGTCTGGCTCGTGACCGGACTCATGACGCTCATCGGCGCGCTGAGCTACGGGGAACTTGCTGCCGCGATGCCGCATGCCGGAGGGCAGTACGTTTACTTGCGTGAGTCGCTCGGCCCGCTGTGGGGCTTTCTCTACGGCTGGACCATGCTGCTGGTGATTCAGACGGCGACGATTGCGGCCGTGGCGATTGCGTTCGCGAAATTCACGGCGGTGATGGTGCCGTGGTTCTCCGCGTCCGATTGGATCTGGAAGATAGGCACATTCGGTCCCTGGCAGATGTGGTTCGGGTCCCTCGGGCCATACAACGTCGGAATAAATCGCCAGAATCTTCTCGCGATTGCTTCCATCGTTCTTCTCACCTGGATTAATACGCGCGGATTGCGCGTCGGAAAAATTGTTCAGAACGTGTTCACCGTGGCGAAAGTGGGCTCGCTCGCGGCGTTGGTTGTGCTTGGTTTCTGGTTTTCAACTGCAGTTGCGCGCGCCGCGAATTTCACGGACTTCTGGCGCAATGCCGGACCCTGGGTCATGCATCCGTATCCTCCCGATCAGCCCGTGTGGACGATTGGAACGCTGACGCTCATCGGCGTGGCCATGGTCGGCTCGCTTTTCTCCGCTGACGCGTGGAACAACATCACATTCACTGCCGCTGAAGTTAAAAATCCCAGCCGGAATCTGCCGCTTTCGCTCGCGCTCGGCGCGGGCCTGGTTATTACGCTCTACACGCTGGCGAATGTGGCTTACTTGCGAGTGTTGCCGATTTCGGGCGATCCGCATGGCGCCACGGCTCTCGCGCGTGGAATTGAGTTCGCGTCCGACGGGCGCGTGGCGACGGCGGTGGCGGAAGAGATCTTCGGGCCTACTGGGGCCATCGTGATGGCCGTGGCGATACTGATTTCGGGCTTCGGCTGCAACAACGGTTTGATTCTTTCCGGTGCGCGCATCTATTACGCAATGGCGAAAGACCGGCTCTTTTTCAAGTCTGCCGGCAAAGTGAACCGGTTCCATGCTCCCAGCACGGCGCTTTTCGTGCAGTGCATCTGGGCGTCGTTCCTTTGTCTTTCGGGAACGTACGGCCAACTGCTGGATTTTTTGATTTTCGCGGTGCTGATTTTTTATATTCTCACGCTCAGCGGTCTGTTCATTTTGCGCTGGAAGCGGCCGGACATGGAGCGTCCTTATCGCGCGTTCGGCTATCCGGTCCTGCCCGCGCTGTATCTTGTGATGGCTGTTTTTATTGAAATCCAATTATTGCGCTACAAGCCGCAGTACACTTGGCCGGGGCTGATCATCGTTCTGCTCGGCGTACCGGTGTACTGGTTTTGGAAGCTGGCGGGGGAATCGAAAGCAGCATCTGAATAGAGCAAGCCGCCGTCCGTTGTAAGAGCACGCCGATTGTTGAGGAGGAGATTGCGAATGGGCAATCCGCTGTTCAAGAAGAAGCCGATGGATTGGCTGCTGAACGAATCGAAGGCCACCGGCGAGAACACCCTGAAGCGAACGCTGGGCCCGGTCTCGCTTACGGCGCTGGGAGTAGGCGCGATTATCGGCGCGGGCATTTTCGTGCTGTCCGGGCTGGGAGCGCATTACGCCGGACCGGGCTTGATGCTCTCGTTCGTCATCTCAGGGCTCGGATGCGCCTTTGCCGGCTTGTGCTACGCGGAATTCGCGGCTCTGATTCCGCTCGCGGGCAGCGCTTACACCTACGCCTACGCGGCGCTCGGCGAACTCATGGCCTGGATCATTGGCTGGGACTTGACGCTCGAATACGCCATGGGCGCGAGCACGGTATCTTCCGGATGGTCGAATCACTTCGTCGAGCTACTCAATGTTTTTCACCTGAAGATACCGCTGTGGCTGGCCTACGACCACTGGACCGCGCTACGCACGGCTGAAAATGTGGTCGCGCGGCAAATGGTCCATGCCTCCGATCCGGGACTACTCGGCACTTCGCAGGACTTTCTATTGAAAGTTGGCGACATCATCAGCGCGCAAACGCCGGAACTGATTCAGCGGGCGCACGACATGGTCGCGGCGCCGCGGCTTTTCGGCGTGGAAATCGGATTCAACCTGCCGGCGTTTTTGATCGCGCTGGCGATCACCGCGATTCTCGTGATCGGAATTTCGGAGAGCGCGAAATTCAACGCTACCATCGTGGTCATCAAAGTCGCCGTGGTTTTGTTCATTATTCTTCTGGGGATGCACTATGTGAATACGTCGAACTGGGGGCATGATTGGAGCACGTTCGCACCCATGGGCTTTTCGGGGATCGGGGCCGGAGCGGCTTACATCTTTTTCGCCTACATCGGCTTTGACGCGGTGTCCACTACGGCGCAGGAGGCCAAGAACCCGCAGCGAGACTTGCCTATCGGGATCATATGTTCGCTGGTTGCCTGTACAATCCTTTACATTCTCGTAGCCGCCGTGCTGACGGGCATGGTGCCGTGGAAAGAAATCAACATCGAAGCGCCGCTGGCGGTTGCGTTTCTCGATCGCGGCCTCATCAAGGCGTCCTACTTGATCACCGCCGGAGCTTTGGCTGGCCTGACGAGCGTGATGCTGGTCATGCTGCTGGGGCAAACGCGCGTGCTTTATTCGATGGCGAATGACGGATTGCTGCCGCGCAAGTTCTTTGCCGCGATTCACCCGAAGTTCCGCACGCCCTACAAGAACACGATTCTGGTGGGATTTCTGGCGGCGATCGTCGGCAGCGTGACGCCCATCGACCAGATCGGAAAAATGGTCAACATCGGCACGCTCTTCGCTTTCATTTTGGTCTGCATCTCGATCATTGTTCTGCGCAAAACGGATCCAAACCAGGCGCGGCCTTTCCGCACTCCGTGGGTTCCTGTTGTTCCGGGGCTCGGAATCGTCCTCAACGGTTATATGATGTATAAGCTCGGCTGGGTTAACTGGGCGCGGCTTTTCATCTGGCTTATCATCGGCCTGGTGATTTATTTTTCGTATAGCCGGCATCACAGCCGCGTCCAGCAGAATGACCGGAACGCGCTGTAGTTTTCGCGCTGTGGTTTTTGGCTGTTAAGAGCGTGTCGGGGAACAGGACTTGCTGTTTCTGCGGAACCCGTTGCGCTTCTTCCGGGTAGTCCCAGCGAATCGAGCCTCAGGACCAACGAACTTGCCTCCACTTTCTCCGCGCCGCTTGCTCGTCTCGCTCCGGCGAACTTCGCCGCTGGATCGCATCGCAATTGCGATTCTTCTGATGTACGCCGGCGTGCGCGTGCTAGCGCAGCTGGGAACTTTCGTACCTTTCTCCGCTCTGTTCGGATTCCTCGCGTTTCTCGCGGTGATTTACATAATCATCCGCATGGTGCCGTGGTTCCGCACCAAGGTGATGTGGCCGCTGCGCAACCGGCTGATCGTGGCTTATGTTTTCATTGCCGTGGTCCCCGTGATTTTGCTTTTGACCATGGTCGGCGTCGCTTCCTATTTGCTCTATCTCGAACTCGGCGCGCACCTTCTGCACGATGACCTGCAGGACCGCATCAGCCTGGTGTCCGCCGAGACGGACGCCATTTCGAGCGAGATTGAACGCGAGACCAGCGCAGGAAGCGCTCCGGTGGATGAATCAATCTTGAAACATCCCAACGTCGCGAATTTGATTGCAGGTGCTGAAGAGCAATGGCCGGGACTTCGCGTGCACCTGAATCGCGGCCAACACCTTTTGGCCGCAGGAGACGGACACCATTTTGCGGGACTCGTGGAGAACGACGAGAAGCTGTGGTTTGCGGCGGCAGAAAATCGCGACGAGCACCCGCCGGCGTTTACGCTGGTGGTAGAGGCGCCGCTGACGCCCTCGACCCTGGATGCTTTGACGTCTGACCTGGGGCCGATACAGGTGATTCTCTGGAAGCCCACGTCCGGACCAAAAACGGGCGCCACTTTGACCTATCAGGATTCCGAACATACATATGTTCCGGGCCAGCAGATTTCCAGCGTCAAGAGGTTGCTGGGGCCCGCGGCCAGCATTGTCGACATAAAAGTTACCGGGCTCTCCGTTTTTGAAGCTACTTACATGGAATCGGGGAAGGGAGCCGACAAAGTCCCGGTGTTAGCGTCGTTTTCCTTGCGTCCCTCGGCGCTGAATCGACGCTTGTTCACCACGGTTGGGGCCGTAGGGCCGCTGCTCGTCACGGTTCTTCTGATTGTCGGCGCCGTATTTCTTTTGCTGGAGATCGCTGCGCTGGCAACGGGTGTTGTGCTGACACGCACGATTACGCGCGCGATCGGCGATCTTTACGAAGCCACGCTATATGTGCGACGAGGCGATTTTGCAAAACGCGTGCGCGTTCACCAGCGCGACCAACTGGGGGCGCTGGGCGAGTCGTTCAACGAGATGACCACCTCGATTTCCGAATTGATCGAAGAGCAGCGGAAGCGGCAGCGTCTCGAAAACGAAATTGCCATCGCTCAAGAAGTCCAGTCGCAGTTGTTCCCACAATCGCTGCCTCAACTTCCGGGCCTGCAACTGGCCGCCATCTGCCGTCCCGCTCGCGTGGTGAGCGGAGATTACTACGACTTCATTCGCCTGGGGCCGAACCGGCTGGGCATCGCGCTCGCGGATATCAGCGGAAAGGGAATTTTCGCCGCGTTGCTGATGGCGAGCCTGCAAGCGGCTTTACGCAGCACGGCCATGCTCGATGGGCGCGGTGGAACGGCCGAACTGGTGGAGAAACTGAACCGGCATCTCTTCCGGAATACGTCGGACGATCGCTACGCTACGTTTTTCTATGCCGTGTACGACGAGGAAGCGCGCACTTTGACTTATACAAACGCCGGGCATCTGGCGCCATTTTTTGTTTGTGACGGCAAAGTGCAGGAGCTCGAAGAGGGCGGCACGGTGGTCGGCCTGTTCGAAGAGTGTCCTTTCACCCAGGGCACCATTCGAGTTGAGCCCGGCAGCTTGCTCGTGCTCTTCAGCGACGGACTCACGGAGCCGGAGAATGTTTACGGCGAGGAATATGGGCGCCAGCGCCTGCGTGCCGAAATTCTTCGCCAGACCGATATCCCTCCACAGCGCCTGGCGGAGAATTTGATTGCCGCCGCCGAACAATGGGCCGGCACGGCCGAGCAGGCGGACGATATCACCGTGGTCGTGGCGCGAATGGGGTAGCGCGGAATACCGCGTGCGCAGTCCGGTGCGCGGCCTAGGGCTGTGGCGGCGATTTCATTATACTAGCGGCGCATTGGGAGGCAGTTGCGAGCATGTCCTTAAACGAGCGAACGGCTCTCATCACTGGCGGCACGCGCGGCATCGGCAAGGGCATCGCCCAGGGCTTGGCGCGTGAAGGCGTGCGTATCGCGATTTCGTATCGCTCGAACAAGACCGCGGCGCAGAGCGCGCTCCGGCAGTTACAAGCGGAAGGCGCGGAATGTTTCGCCGTCGAAGCGGATTCGTCCGATCCGCAGAAAGTGCAATTCCTGGTGGACAAGGTGATCGAGCGTTTCGGGCGGCTCGACATTCTGGTGAATAACGTCGGCGAATTCAACTGGAAGCCGGTGGCCGAAGCATCCGCTGAAGAATGGAAGGAAATCTTCGCCTCCAATCTTTTCAGCGTATTTTATGCGAGCAAGGCGGTGCTGCCAGTGATGCGGCGGCACCATTTCGGGCGCATCATCAACCTCGGAGCCGCCGGAGCCGAACGCAGCTTCGGCCAGGGAACAATTTCGGCGTACGCCGCGGCCAAAGCTGCAGTGGTTTCGTTTTCGCGTTCGCTTGCTATTGAGGAAGCAAAACATGGGATCACCGTCAACGTGATAAATCCCTCGAACATCGACGAAAGGGAATTGACCGCGGACGAGGCGCGCCGCATGCGTGACTCGCGTTCGCCGATTGGACGCCCGCCTTCGTCTGAAGACGTTGCCACCGCGGCGAAATTCTTTGCCTCCGAAGGGGCTGATTTTATTACCGGGCAGGTGCTCAACGTGAGCGGCGGTTGGATGCTATAAGGTCCGGCGCATTTCTCACAGTCGGTAATGCCAATGAGTTTCCAGCGATGAAAATCCTCACAGCCGCCGAAATGAGAGAGATCGATCGCCTCACGACCGAGCGCTACGGAATTGCGGGCCTCACGCTTATGGAGAATGCCGGTGTAAGGGTCGCTGAATTCATTATCAAGCGATTTGCTGATTACGAGCGCCGACGCATCGTGGTGCTATGCGGCAAAGGGAATAATGGAGGAGATGGGTTCGTCGTTGCGCGTCACCTGCAAGAAATGGGCGCGAGGCCGGAGGCCGTGCTTTTCGCAGCCGCGGAAGATTTGGAGGGAGATGCGGCAACGAATCGCAAGCGCTGGCAAGAAGCCTCGGGCGCATTGCGCATTGTCCGCAATCCCGCTGAACGGAAGTCTTCGAGTTCGCTGATTGCAACTGCTGACATCATTGTGGACGCCTTGCTGGGCACGGGAGTACGAGGCCCGGTCGAGAGCCTGCTGGCAGAAGTGATTCGCGATGTGAACGCGCGCCGGCCCGCTCAGATCGTGGTCTCCGTGGATATCCCCTCTGGGCTTCCAGCGGACACGGGAGAAATTGCCGGGCCGGTGGTGGAGGCGAATTACACGGTTACGTTTACCGCGCCAAAGGTCGGGATGTTCCGCGGGAAAGCGGGCGACTTCGTGGGCGAACTCTCTGTTTGCGACATTGGCTCGCCGCCGGCATTGATCGAGGAAATAGGAAAAAGCAATTTGCGTTGGTCCGAACCGCGCGAATTCGGGCAATTTGAGTTACCGCGGAAAGCTGACGGCAACAAGGGTAACTACGGCCACGCGCTGATTGTCGCGGGCTCCGTTGGCAAGAGCGGCGCGGCGGTTTTGGCGTCATGGGCGGCTTTGCGAGCAGGTGCGGGGCTGGTCACCGTGGCCACGCCCGCGGACGTCCTCCCGATTGTCGCGGCGCATACGCCGGAGATCATGACTGAGCCGCTTCCAGCGACCGATGCGGGCAGCATTTCTTTGCGCAGCCTCGAGCAGGGACGCTTCGAATCGCTGGCGAAAGGCAAACGCGCGCTGGCAATCGGTCCCGGCCTTTCCACGCAGGACGAAACACAGAAATTTGTTCGCGCGGTAGTGGACAAGCGAAGCTCCATTCCGCTCATACTCGATGCCGACGGGTTGAACGCTTTCGCCGGGCGAGCCGGTGAAATGCGGAAAGATCCAAGCCCGTTGCAGGCTCCGCTAGCGCTGACTCCACATCCGGGGGAAATGGCGAGGTTGGTAGGCGGCACCGCGCAAGACGTGCAAGCGCGACGCCTGGAGTTCGCGCTGAAATCCGCGGCGGATTGGAACGCGTACTTAATTCTCAAGGGTCACCACACGATCGTTGCCGCGCCCAATGGGCAGGCCTACATCAATTCCACTGGAAATCCCGGCATGGGCACCGGCGGAACGGGAGATGTCCTGACCGGGATGCTGGCGGGATTGACCGCGCAATTTGGCGTTGATGATTGGGTCAAGGTTCTGGCGTTCGGCGTCTATCTGCACGGACTGGCCGGCGACATCGCGTACTCCGATTTCGCCGAGGCCCCACTCATAGCTTCCGATTTGATTCGCGCCATCCCGCGCGCCTATCAGCAATTTTATTCCGAGTGCGGCCGTGGCTAGCAGGGAACTCGTCACGCATTCAGCCGACGAAACGACATTGCGCGGCCGGGAAATCGGCGCGAGCGTGAAGCCGCCTGTCCTGATTTTGCTTTCCGGAGATTTGGGCGCGGGGAAGACCACGCTGACGAAGGGAATAGTGAGCGGCTTGGGCGCCGCGCCGGAAGACGAAGTCACCAGCCCCACATTCACGCTCGTCCACCGCTACGATCATGGCGCGCGCGTATACCATGTGGACCTTTATCGCGTCGCCGATTTTCACGACCTCGAGACTCTCGGGCTCGAAGATGTGTTTTCCGAGAAGGCCGTGGTGATTGTCGAATGGCCGGAGAAGCTCACGCTGCGCACCGATTGGCCCATCCTGCGCATCCAGCTCGACCACGTTTCCGAAGACACGCGTAAGATCTCCATCGGAGACCTGGAGAACGTCCTGCAACAGAAGGTACCCTGATCGCCGGCGATTTATTTTTTGGGTGGCGGAGCCGGTTTCGGCGGAGGCTGGATGACCTGATTGGTTTGGACGCTGAAGAGCTGGAAATCCGTAAAGGTATGCTGCACGATGTACCGGCTTCCGCCGAAATCGGAAAAAGTTTCGGCCGCCTGCGGTAGCCAAAGTGTTACGTTGCGGGACGAAAACTTCACCGGGGCGTAGTCGAGCGATACGGCGTTACTTCGCAAGTGAACCATCGCAATAGGTTCAACGAGGTTCGTTTCAATGCGCAAAATGTCGCCGGATTCAGCGGAAATCCATGCGCGCCCCTTGAGTTTGGCGGGATAGTGAGCATTCGGAGCGCGAAAAGAACGAGTGCGTGCCGGCTTGTCCTTGCGTTGCTGGAAATGAACGACCCAGGCGGCTCGTCCGTCGCGCTGATCGGCGCCCTCGCAGCGCATTTCATAATCTCCCTGATAGATCGGATGGAAGATCAGGGCAAGAGCGGGCAGCCCCGCATCCTGCATCAAATCGGGCAGCGAGACAACGCCGTGGCCGCTGGTACGAGTCTCGCGGACGATCAGCCCGCCCTTCCGCTCCTCGAGGTCCACGAGATAATCAAATCGGGCGACGCGGCTGTCCACCGGATTGTTGAAGTCGTCCAGTTCTTCGTACTCGATCTTTTCCTGCGCGTTGAAGTTCTGCAGGCTGGCGATAAGCATTTGGGCGCGCGCCGCGGCTTGTGCAAGAACTTCCGGAAGCGAGCACGGTGGTTCCGGCGAAAGGGAAGGGATAGGAGCGTCCGTGTCGGGCGGATCCCAACGCAGGCTTTGGTCTTTCTGAGTTCGTTCTGCAGCGGCGGATTTTTCGATGCCGAGGCGACCGCTCGTTCCGCCTGAGTTCGCAAGCATCACCGGCGCAAATGCAACGTACGCCAAAATCACCGACAACCACGGCAGTACGCGTGCTCTGTTTCCCATTCTCAAGCGGTCTCCGACTCCTGGATTACGGTGCATCCAACGCCATAATCTGGAACCCGGCGTCCACATAGATGACGTTTCCGGTAACGCCACGGCCCAGATTGCTCGCGAGAAAGACGGCCACGTCCCCCACTTCGGCGATGTCCGTATTCCGTCGCAGCGGCGCGTGTTGCTGCACGAATTCGAGGACCTTGGAGAAGTCCTTGATGCCGCGCGCGGAGATCGTCTTGATAGGGCCGGCGGAGATCGCATTGACGCGAATCTTGCGCGCTCCGAGTTCGCTCGCCAGGTAGCGCATGGAAGCTTCGAGCGCTGCTTTGGCCACGCCCATCACATTGTAATTTGTCACCACGCGAGTGGAGCCGAGGTAGGTGAGCGTCATGATCGCGCCGCCGTCGGTCATCAGCGGCGAAAGCGCTTTAGCCACGGCCACGAGCGAAAACGCGCTGACGTCGAGCGCGAGGTTGAACCCAGCGCGCGAAGTATTGACGAACGGCTGATTCAAATCCTCATGATTCGCGAACGCGAGACAATGTACAACCACGTCGATCTTCTGGCCTTGCGCCTTGAGTGACTCGGCTAGGGCATCGATGTCCGATTGCTGCTGCACGTCGCACGGATAGAAATTGGTAACCCCAAGCTCCTTTCCGAGCTCCTCGACCGTTGGCTTGGCGCGTTCGTTCTGGTGAGTGAGCAGAAGCGTGGCGCCTTCGCGCACGAACGCCTGCGAAATCGCGTGGGCGATGCTCCACTTGTTCCATACGCCGAGAACGATCGCTGTCTTGCCTTCCAGTAGTTTTGGCATGGCCCGCCATTTTACCCGGAAATGAAGCTTTCGGAGGACAACTTCTAGTGCCCCAGGCAGCTTGCTGCTAGCTGGAGCCGCCAAAGCTCAATGCGTATGGATCCAGCGAATCACTTCTCGCACGATGTCACCCAGCAGCGGCCACAGCAGACCGAGAATGCCGAGAACCGCGGCAACGAGCTTGGCGCGCGGTTTCGCCGCCTGGAGCACTCCGCCGGGTTGATGCCGGGCGCAGAATCCTCCCTTAAGCGCGGGACGGCCGCATCGCTCGCCACCAGGACCGAGATAGAGGCAGGGGCCCTGGCTGCCGCTTGCCGGAGGGCCGGTAAGCGATCCCCCCGTCTCGATTCCGAAATCATCTCCGGAACCGTCGCCTGCACCGTCGGGATTCTTAGGGCTGAAGTCCCAGCCGGGATCAGGGTTCGCGCGTAAAGCATTAACGGTTAAGACTCGTTCCATTGCGTCACGCATTTTTTCTCAGATAGAGTGGATGCTGAAATTCCCACGCGCGGCGAACTGCGCGGCTCAGGATAACCGGACTCCGAATGCCCGAAGCACATATTGCGCCTTCTCCCGCCCATCCAGCTCGGATGAAGCTGGAGCCTTATAACGCCGAGATTCGCCTGCCCGGTCTGAACGTGGGTGTGGACAACATTCATTATGACGTTTTTTTAAGTCCGCGCTTCGTGGAATTCACACGCAAGTATCTGCTCGATATGGTGCGCCAGACGGTGAACATCAGCCTGGTCTATGGCAGCGATCGCTCGCAATCAGGCTCGCCGGAACATGCGGCGTTTCGCCGGCTGTTGACCGAGGTGCTGCAGGCTTCGTTGACACACGCGAAATTTCAGCAATCCATCGAAACAGACATCCTGCATCAGCTGGCGCTGCTGAAACACATCATGTCGGAGCTTGGAAACCAGTTCTCGAGCATTCTGGTGGAGTGCAAAGACTGGATTCGGGCTCGCGGCGAACTTTTCGAGCACAGCGAGCAAGCCCACGTGATGCGTTCCAAAATTGCCGAAATTCAGGCGGACAAAAAGAACATCTACCGCATGGTGGGCGAAACGCTGTGCCGTGTTTGGCGGGAAGTGGAAGAAGGCACGCTTTCGAAATCACGCCGCGCTCTTTTTGGCGAGGATTTCCACGAGACCTATGAATTGTTCCAGAATCGCTTTCTGTTTGTGGACGCCGGCAATGACGATCATTTATTCCTCGAGCACTACGTCTTGCTGGGGAATTTCGTAAACGACCCCGATCGTTTCGAGGTTTTCGACGCGCTGCTACTGGATTTCGTCCGCGATTTTATTCTCACCGGAGATGACGCGGAGGATTTCACCAAAGCGCGCAAGACTCACGAGCGCTTGCTTGAACAGGCTCGCTTGGTACGTTCGGAGATGGCTCACATCGAAGAGGAGCAGGAAGAAGCCGCGAACGATTCGAGTGAGAGTGGCGACCACTTCCCCTGGCTCTTCAAGCGCAAGAGCGGCGGCTCGGCGCCGGCGCGCGGGGAAGTGGAGGAACTGCGGCTTAAATTTTCAACGCTCGAACAAAAGCTCGGCGAGCTCGGTTCGCAGATTGACGCTGCCAAGCAGCGCATGGATTTCCTTACCGAGGAATACCGGAATCGCCTGGGCGAGTATCTGAACCAGCCGGAAAACGCGCGCCGGTTGTTCAATTCGGAAGCTCCGGCGTCAAAAGGAGAAGCTTCACCGGAAACACGCAAGCAGCTTCTGCAGGAGTGGGTGCATCGGCTGGAGGAACGCGATCTTCTTTTTCACGTCCTTGCCGGATACGAACTTCGCAAGATTTACACGGACTACTGCCCGCCGGTCCACCTTCAGGCTCTGAAGAAGGCCCTGGTTAACCGCGATGAAGCCAAGCGCGTCGAAACAATTCTCGAGCAGTTTCCAGCGCGCAAGATATCCATGAAGCGCCTGGACGACGCCTCGCGCGCCATTCGCCGCCGCACCGCTGAAGAACAAACGTCCGTGGGCCTGCAATTTGCGGAAGATCTGATGCGTTTGCGTCGCGACCGCCGGAATTACCAGCAGGTGGCCGCCTGGATGGAACGAATCAATCTGGTGCGCTCCGAACGCGCACGCGAGCTTTCCCGCGCCAACAAGAGCCTTTACGAGTTCTTGCATCCGGATGAAGGGCGTCCGACCGACGATCCGGTCATCAACCATACGGTGATTAAGGCGGATGTTCGCGGCTCGACCGGTATCACCAAAGATTTGCTCGCTCGTGGCATGAATCCGGCCTCGCACATCAGCATGAACTTGCACGAGCCGGTGAAGCGCATGCTCGAGCGTTACGGCGCAGCCACGGTTTTCATCGAAGGCGACGCCATCATTCTTGCGATTTATGAGACAGAAGGGAGCCGCGCCACGACCCGCGCCGTCGCTCGCGCCTGCGTTCTCTCGCGCGAGATACTCGCGGTCACGCAGTCTTACAACCAGCGCGCCAAGGCCTCCGGCCTGCCCGCACTTGAACTCGGTGTGGGAATCGCGTTTCAGGATTCGGCGCCATCGCTTTGGATGGACGGCGATTCTAAAATCATGATTTCGCGCGCGCTGAATCTGTCCGACCGCCTCTCGAGCTGCTCGAAAATCGCCAAGCGCCTGTTTCAGACGAACCCGGCTCCGTTCAACGTGTACGTCCTCCAAACGCTGATGGAAGACGCCGTAGCGGACGAAGGAGAAGAACTCCTTGTTCGCTATAACCTGAACGGGATCGAGCTCAACGAGGAAGGGTTCAACAAATTAAGCGCGGAGATTTCGCTTGCTCCCATGGGCGGAAACTTTCCGTTGCCCTGGGGCAAGGAACGCGTACAACTTTATTTTGGGGAAGTTCCGCTGGGCGATTCTCTTGAGCCCATCATCGTACGCAAGGGATTCGTCCGCCAGTTGCTGCCCGGCGCAAAAATCGGCGCGCAGGGCGTGCGTCCTTATTACGAAGTCTGCACCGATCCGAAGCTGCTTGAGCTTGCCCGCAAGAAGTTCGCTTCCGTCTCTCCTAAAAGTTGAACCGGCGCTGCCGCGCCCCTATAATCGTGCCGGATTAAGTGATTGGTTTACGCGAGCCTCGCTTATTCCAGGGGAGGCGCATGGGGCCCGGTGGTCCTCGCAGCCTTCAAAGCTGCCGTTCGAGCCCTTCGCGGGCTTCGAAGGTGGGTTCGACTCCCACACGCTTCCGCCATCCGCCCGAATTAGAGGGCGTAGAATCTCACGCGCAAATTCCCCAGGCCAAACGAAGAATTGCGAAATAGGAGGAGAAACTAATGAGCGTCTCATCACCGGCCGCATTCGTGAAGAACTCCGTCGGATTTTCAATTGGGTTGAGCGTCCTGATGATCCTTGCGGGCCTTCTAGCCATTGTGCTACCGCAGGTGGCCGGAATTGCGATAAGTCTATTGGTCGCCTGGCTGCTCATTTTCAGCGGCGGTGCACATCTTGTATTTGCCTGGCACACGCGCGCGCACGGAGGAGCCATATGGGAACTTCTGCTGGGCATTTTGTACATCGTGATCGGCGTTTACATTTTGATGAATCCTGTGGCGGGCTTGGCGTCGATCACCTTCGCGCTGGCGATCTATCTATTTTTCGAGGCCGTGCTGGAGTTTGCCATGGGATTCAAGCTCCGCCCGCGTCCGGGATCCGGCTGGCTTCTGTTCGATGGGGTTGTCACGCTGATCCTCGCCGTGTTGATTTGGAGGACCTGGCCGTCCAACACGGAATGGGTGGTTGGCACGCTCGTAGGCATCAGCATGCTGTTCAGCGGGACTTCGCGGCTGATGCTGTCTCTGGCCGCTCGCAGCGTTGCAACTAAATTGCCCTAGGCCGCTCGGAAAAGCATTCGCCGTGAATGAACAGCGAACACGCCGAGAAGCTCGCGCCAGGCCGCCGTTCGGTGAATTGTTGGGGAGCGCGTTGCGACTCCGGTGTCCCAATTGCCGCCAAGGACCCGTCCTGGGGCGTTGGCCGAATAAGATCTTGCTCAATTGCGCGGTGTGCGGCTTATCCTATTTTCGCGAGCCCGGCTACTACATCGGCGGAATGATCATCACCTACGGGTTAACCCTCGCTGTGGTGATCCCCATCTTCCTGCTGAGCTTGTTGCTTCCGGACGTCAAATCCGTTTCTGAGAACGTAAAGCTCGCGGCCTGGATTCTCTTTGCCGTTCCGTTATCGCTGATATTCATGCCGTATTCCTACTGCTTATGGCTTTCGCTGGATTATTGGATGGATCCCTGGAAGGCCGAGAAGCCTCCCGGTTAGGCAGGTCTTCAATAGGTACTACAGGGATTACCCTAGATAGATTACATATTGAACGTTATGGTGCGTCGCACGGATATGTCGAAGAATTGGATGGATTCTTGTATTGAGACTGGAGGGACCATGAAGCGGTTCGCAATTGGCCTGGCGCTAATCCTGGTGTCTTTCACCGCCGATCTGCGCGGGTCCCTCCAACAGCAGAACAATACCCCGATGTCCTTCACCGGCGATCTCATGGATAACGAATGTGCTGCGCGGCGTTCTCACGACGCAATGATGAAGCAGGAAGGCTTCAAGAACCCCAAAGAGTGCACTTTGGGATGCGTCAAGGCCGGCGGGGTATTTGTTCTGTACGTCCCGGCTAACAAGACCGTGTACCAGATCGACGATCAGGAAAAGCCCGCCGACTTTGCAGGCCAAAAGGTCACGATCATCGGGACCTATGACGGCGAGACAAAGACCATCCGCGTCCAGACGATTCAATCCGCTCCCTGAGGCTGCAGGTGTATGGGTTGTGTAAGGCCTCAGCGAGCCGGGGCCATTCCTGACCCCGGCTCTCTCCCCCGAGGTACAACTATTCGGTTAACGGCAGCCCATGGTGCTGGCTACGTCGGATGGCAGATAGGCGCAAACGTACAGGCGCGCGAGAGATGCCGCCGATACCGTGTGCGTGTCTGGCGCGTGCGATGTGCCGTAGCGTGCGGCCGATCCCGAGGTGGACGCGGCAGCGACGTTGTTGTGCAGCGTGCTGATTGTGGTGCTGCCGGCGCGTTCCGAGCCTGTGCTGCCGTGGAATGCGGAGGCGACGTTCGTCGCTACGCCGGAGAACGTTTTCGTCAGGCAGGCGAACGAAGCGAACGTGCGCAGCCCAGTGCAGGTTTCCGCCGGAGTGAGGATGGCGGAAGGTTCGTGCGTGAAGCCAGCGCCCGAAGCGATCGGGCCTGTCGAACGTGTCCAGCGTGCCTGTGTGTCGCTGCTTGCGGCCAAGGCGTCGAACCTGGGCGTCCTTCGTGCTGGTGTGCCGCTGACCGAGCCAGGGGCTGGCGTCAAATCGTCGCCGTAAACGTTGGGACCCGCGCCAGCGACCAGGGTGAGGACGATGTCCGTGCTGTTGTAAGAGACCGTCCAGTGATCTCCGGTGATCGTGGGCAGAACCAGATTAGCAAAGGTGCCCGACTCGGAGGAGTAGTTAACGATATCGAAGGTGTTGCCCACGACCGGCTTGTAGGTGCCGACCAGATCGACCGTGAGCGTGCCGCCCAAGGCCGCCGCGCCATCGACATTCAACACGTCGTACTTGGTGTTTGCTACGGTGCCATCGAGATCGATGGTGAGATCGCCCGAGGAGCCTTCCGTGAAACTGCCATCAATGTTGAGATCTCCGAGTTTCTTCAGGCCGTCGCCGGGACTCAAGATTCCGCCGGTGAGATCCAGCGCGCCGGTAAGCGTCCCGGCATTGCCGTAGAGGAAGCCGCCCTGGATGTTGATGGCTCCGGTCGTGGTGAGCAAGCCGTCCACGGTGGTGGTCCCGCCGGTTTGGGTGTAGTTGCTGCTGCCGGTGCTGCCGATGGTGAGCTGCGTGTGGCCGGTACCGGTGGACTTGGTGATATCCACGGTGCCGGCGTTGGTGAAGTTGCCGGGCGTGCTGTAATTCCGGTCGGTGGTGATGGTGAGGCTGCCGGTGCTGCCGTTGGCAGCGAAATTCGCCAGAGCGTTGGCGCCAGTCTGATCGATGATGGAAGACTTGGTGGTGTCCACGCCCGCCAGAGTAATACTTGCGTCGTTCGTGACGATATCCGACGAATCACCTTGGTTGTTGAACTCAAATTGGCCGGTTGCGGTCAGCGTATAGCTGCCGCCGGTCAACGTGGATGTCGAGCTGTTGAAGTTCGTGAGCTGGTTCGAGGCGTAGAACTTGCCGCCCGCTCCCGCTGCAATCGTGCCGCTGTTAGTGAACACGTTGGCGTCCGTGAAAGTTGCACTGTCCACGGTGAACACGCCCTTGGTTCCGTTGTCGTCGAAACCGCTCAAGGCGTTTGCGTTGTTGGAGCTGTTCAGGATTTTGGCGGTGGCGGAAGTAAGGGTGATGCTCGCGTCGTTCGTCACGATGTCGGCCCCGGCAAATTCCAGCGTGCCTGTCACTTTGTAAATGCCGCCGGTCAAGGTGTCGGTGGAGCCATTGAAGTTCAAGAACGCACCACCTTCTATGATCACGGTGTTCTTCGCGTTCACCGTGATCGTGCCGTTTTTGGTGCCGGAACTGTTGCTGAAGCCCGCGCTGCCGGTGTCGATGTAAAGAGTGGAAGGCGTATGCGTTCCTGCTTCATTGGCGAAAATAGTGCCGGTGTTGACCACGCCGATCTGGCCATTCCCGATGTTTCCTTCACCTTCGATCGTGCCCTGGTTGGTCAGCGTGCCGGTCCCCTCGATATAGTTGTCACCGGCGACATCATCAAGAATCACTTTGCCGGGGGCTGTGAGGGTGACGTTGCCGTTGATGAGCAGGAAAGTGTTGTTGGCCGTGCCGTCAACATTGATTGTGCCTTTATTGGTGATCGTGCCCTCAAGAGTCATGGACTGACCGTTGATAACGTCAACGTTTGTGCCGGTTGAAATCGTGAGAGTGTTCAGCGTGGCGTTCCCCTCTTCATCGATCACACCGCCCGAACTGCTAGTCAGCGTTCCACCCGTAATCGCGGCGCCGTTCAGCAGGACTGTAGAACCGGTCCCGGTTGCCAGAATCGTTCCACCGGTATTCGTGACCGAATCTGAACGAAATTCGAGCTCTCCGCCAGAGGTTGCTTCCATGGTTTTCGTGTTCGTTGTTCCGCCGTTGGGGTTGATCACTAGCTCGTGGCCGGCATTGTCGGCATCGATAGTTCCTGAGTTTACGAGCGTGAGGTTGCCGTTGCCGATGGTTCCCGATCCCTGGATGGTTTCCTGATTGGTCAAAGTGCCGCCGCCATCAATCCAACTGTCCTGGTTCGCGTTCGCCATCGTCACAGTGCCCGTGCCGGTCAGAGTTGTGCTGCCGGCGACGCTCAGGAAGGTGTTGTTGGCCGTGCCACTGATCGTTATGGTGCCGTTATTCGTGATAGTCCCGGCCCCCAAACTGAGGGTCTGACCGTTGAGTATCTGCAGGTTACTGCCGGTCGACAAAGTGAGGTTGGTTAACGTGGTGTTGCCCTCTTCCTCGAAGGTGCCGCCTGCAGTGCTCGTCAACGTGCCACCGGTAATGCTGCCGGCGTCCAAAAGGACTACCGAGCCAGTGCCCGTGGCCAGAATGGTTCCATTGGTATTTGTGACGGCATAGCTTTCAAGTTGCAGCGTTCCGCCAGCGGTGGCTTCCAGCGTTCCCGTGTTTGTGGTTCCACCTTGGGGATTGAGTATCAGCTCATTGGACTGATCGGCATCGATGGTTGCGGAATTAATCAAAGTCAGGGCGCTGTTGCCGATGGTTCCCGAGCCCTGGATGGTCTCCTGGTTCGTCAGCGTGCCGGTGCCTTCAATCCAACTGTCCTGGTTCGCGTTTGTCATCGTCACAGTGCCGGTGCCAGTCAGAGTGGTGCTCCCATTGACGATAATGAACGTGTTATTGGCGGTACCGTTGGTGGTTATGGTGCCGTTATTCGTGATCGTCCCGGCACCCAAACTGAGGGTCTGACCGTTGAGTACCTGCAGGTTACTGCCGGTCGACAAAGTGAGGTTGGTTAACGTGGTGTTGCCCTCTTCCTCGATGATGCCGCCTGCAGTACTCGTCAACGTGCCACCGGTAATGCTGCCGGCGTCCAAAAGGACTACCGAGCCAGTGCCCGTGGCCAGAATGGTTCCATTGGTATTTGTGACGGCATAGCTTTCAAGTTGCAGCGTTCCGCCAGCGGTGGCTTCCAGCGTTCCCGTGTTTGTGGTTCCACCTTGGGGATTGAGTATCAGCTCATTGGACTGATCGGCATCGATGGTTGCGGAATTAATCAAAGTCAGGGCGCTGTTGCCGATGGTTCCCGAGCCCTGGATGGTCTCTTGGTTTGTCAGCGTACCGGTGCCTTGAATCCAACTGTCCTGGTTCGCGTTTGTCATCGTCACAGTGCCGGTGCCAGTCAGAGTGGTGCTCCCATTGACGATAATGAACGTGTTATTGGCGGTACCGTTGGTGGTTATGGTGCCGTTATTCGTGATCGTCCCAGCGCCGAAAGTGAGGGTCTGGCCGTTGTTAACTTGCAGGTTGCTGCCGGTCGAAAGGGTTATTCCCGTCACCGTGGATCCGTTAACAGCGATCAAGCCGCCTGAACTGGTGGTCAGCGTCCCTCCAGTAACCGAGGTACCGCTCAGCAAAACTTCTGAACCGGCTCCCGTGGCGAGGATCGTTCCGCCGGTATTCGCGACACTGAAACCCGAAATATTCAACAGTCCGCCAGCGGTGGCTTCCAGCGTTCCCGTGTTCGTGGTCCCGCCTTGGGCATTGATTACAAGTTCATTGGCCGAGTTGTTGGCATCAATGAACGCAGAAGATCCCGAGTTGACCAGGGTCAGGGCACTGTTGCCGATGGTTCCCGATCCCTGGATGGTCTCCTGGTTCGTCAACGTGCCGGCGCCTTCAATCCAACTGTCCTGGTTCGCGTTTGCCATCGTCACGGTGCCGCCGCCGCTGAGCGTGGTAGCCCCGGCGATGATCAGGAAGGTGTTATTAGCTGTGCCACTCAAGATTATGTTGCCGGCGTTGCTGATGTTTCCGCCGGCGGTGATCGACAAGCTCTGACCGTTCACGATGGTTAGGCTGTCGGTGCTGAAGCCGAGGGTGAGATTGTCCGTCGCACCTCCAGTAACTGTGACGGCGGAATTCGCCGTGTTGATGCAGGTGTTGCTCGTGCTAGTTGGTACGCCCGCCGGAGTCCAATTCGTACTAGTGTTCCAGCTTCCGCTCGCACCGCCGCTCCAAGTCGCCGTGCATTGCCCCAGGGCGGAAAGCGGGCACAAGAGCAGCGCAATCAGCGCAACCCAGAGAATCCGGTAGCCAACGTTCCTACGTGTATCCAGCTGCCCGCCAAAAGGCTGCGTTTGCATGGTGCTTCTCCTCAATTCATCGATTTGCGGTGCCATGGATCCGGGGCGAACCAACGGCAGGGGACCACCACTCTGCCTAAAGACTTCAATTGCTGTGTAGTTGTGAATGCAAGGGTGCTGAGCGCAAATGAGCCCATCTGCGTCAGAACACAAGGCTGTGCGTCGAACTCTGGGCAAGATCTCTCCGCAGACTGTAGCGCTATCCGCAACTCCACCCAGGACGGGGCGCGGCGTAAAAAACTCTTTCGATCCGGGCCGAATACCTGAAAATCTCACCAGGGAAAAGGTATAATTAGACCAACGCAAGCCCTGGGGCAAGCGGCAATCAAGGACAAATAGGGACAAATCGGGAAATGAACGCTTCGGATAACACGCTGGGCCCCAACCGACGCCTCGATACCTGGAAAGAGATTGGCGCGTTTTTCGGACGCGACGAGCGCACCGTAAAGCGATGGGAAATCACGCGTGGCCTCCCGGTACACCGCGTCCCCGGCGTTGGACGCGCGAACGTTTACGCTAACTCTAATGAACTCGTTGAGTGGCTCAAGGGTAAGAACGATACCGTCGAATCTGACCAAATCGGGACAGCGGCCGCAAGTTCGGAGCCTGGCGCCGGTTTTGAAGAACGAGCGAACGACGGGCTCTCCGCGGACGCTGCCTCAGTCGACCGCCGCCTCCCCGAGCGGCGCAGCGACGAAGCCGCTCAAGTCCCTTCCCCAATATGGCGCCAGCTACGTTACGTGGCGGTCGCCATCGCGATCGTGGCAGCGTTGGCAATCCTCGGGGAGATACATCGCAATTCTTCCGCACGAGCCACGCGCAAAGAAGCTACAGCGTCGCCCCGCCATACCGTTGACCCCGAAGCCGAACAGCTCTATTTGAAGGGCATCTACTACTTCAATAAACGCACTCCGGACACTCTGCACCAAGCCGTGGATTATTTCACGCAGGCCGTCGTGCGGGACCCGCAGTATGCCCAAGCCTACGTAGGGCTGGCCGATTGTTACAATTTGCTTCGCGAGTATTCGCTGATGCCGCCGGAGGAGGCGTATCCGCGCGCAATGAATGCCGCGAAACGCGCGATTGCCTTGGACGATTCGCTTTCGGGGGCGCACAGCTCGCTGGCCTTCGTGAGCTTTTATTGGTCCTGGGACGTGGCCGGCGCGCAAAAAGAATTTGAGCGCGCCCTGGCGCTCGATCCTAAGTCCGTGCTGGCACATCATTGGTATGCGACATTTTTGCTCCATCTAGCCCGCTTCCCGCAGTCACTTGAAGAAATTGAAAAGGCGCAGCAGCTCGAGCCCATGTCCGCGTCTATCCTGGCGGATAAGGGCCTGATCCTTTTCTATTCCGGACAGACGGAGCAGGGAATCGCTCTCTTGAAACAACTCGAGGCTACCGAACCTGATTTTCTTTCCCCGCACAATTACCTTGCGTTTATCTATCTTGCGCAGGGCAATTACGCCCAATACCTGTTGGAGTCCAAAAAGAGCGCCACGCTACTCCACGACGGGCCCCAGCTGGCAAAAATCGCGGCCGGGGAGAAGGGGCTGGCGCGCGATGGTTCACGCGGCATGTTGATTGCGATCCTGAAAGAACAGCAAAGTCTCCAGGCCGCTGGCCAGGAACCAACATACAACCTGGTGCGAACTTACGCGTTGCTGGGGATGAAACAGGAAGCGCTGGAGAATTTACAAAGTGCTTACCTGAAGCGTGGGCAGGGAATACTGACAATGCGCATCGATCCGCTGCTATCCAGCTTGCATGATGAACCGCGGTTCAGGGAAATACTGGCGAAGATTGGTCTGCCGGACTTGCAATAAGAATTCTGGTGTCGCCACGCCGTGTAGAACTATTCCAGCGACCGCGTTCTCACGCCTTGAAGAACCTGCCACTGCATTTCGCAACCAATTCGATCACAAGCCGCGGGCTCATGATTACAGCTCTGTAAAATCTAGTGCTTCTCTTGCGCGATCAGCTGAGCCACCTTCGAATCTTTTCCCACCGGCTCGACGAAAATAATCTGGTTCGGGCTGATGTACATGCGATCGGGCTCGTGCAATTCTTTCCCTCGCTTCACCAGCACGTTGTTCACGGCTTTGGTGTTGGGGTCGGTTTGGCTGACGATATAGAAAACGTCGGTCAGAACTGGGCTGTGGCCGCCATAGCCGCTCAAATGCCCGAAATAGACCGAGCCGTTCGCCAGCAGCACCGCTTGATACGGCGTCTCGAACTTCTCAGCTCCGTCGTGCATCTCGTGCAGGATGTGAGCTCCCGACGCTATGATTACCAGGATCGCCGCCAGAGCCACGAGAATTGAGACGCCGGCAGAACCGCGCTGATTCTTCATATACGCCATCCAGTTAAGTAAGAGTTTGTTTTATCCGGAGGCCAGGTCCACCGAGGGCCGGGAGCTTAACAAACTAGCGAGTGTGAAGCAAGCCTTCTGCACCGCTGCGTCGAGACGGACGAAGTAATTCCGCGAGCGCGACAGCCGTAAGCAACATCACAATCGGGTCAATGGCCAGGCGGTAACGCGGCAATACCAGCGTCAGATAGTAGGCCCAAGGAAAGACGACGGGAAAGACCGCCGCTGGAAACGCATAAATGCTGCGCTTGCGGAATAGCGCGATGATCCCCAGGAGCGCCCCTACCGCCGCCACCAAATTGAACAACAGCACGAATCGAAACCAGGCCGAACCCACATGAAAAAAGTCCTTGAGCGGATTGGGAGTTCCGCCGGACCACACAGCAATCGCTCGGTTTCCAATGAGATGCGCTTCACGCGCGGGATGAGCCAGCATGTATTGAATGGCTTGGCTCTGCTTCGCCCGCATGTAGGCGATTTCGCCCATCTGGATGTACTTCTCGCGTTCGTCCGCGTTGTAAATGGGGTGCAGATCGCCCAGGAAGACGTCCTGGGTTTGGTCATTATTCCCCAGCCACAATTGCAGCCCCAAGATTGAGCGCATCGGCACGAATTCGTGGAACACCCGGTAATTGCGGATCGTCCATGGCACGCAGCAAAGAACTGCAACCCCCACGGACAGGCACACTCTGCCCAGCCACGCCTCTTGCCGTTTCTGTGCGCGCCAGGCGAGCCAACCGAGAAAAAATGGCAGCGCGGCGGAAAGCGTTGTGTTGGTCAAGAGCGCCACGCCCCAGAGCAGCCCGTAGCCGAACCAGTCCCGTAAACGGCGCGATTCCGCGAGCTCCAGGGTGGCCCACAAAATCGCGGCTGCCAGCAGCGCGGATAGACATGCATCCCACATGCTTTCGATCGGTATCAGAATCGCATTGGGGAAGACGGCCCAGAGCCACGCCGCGCCTGACCCCACGCCGAGCCCTCCGATTCGTCTGCCCGCAAAATAAATCGGAATGCACGCGAGCGTGGCGCAGAAAATGTTCAGGAAAGCCGCCCCGAGATAGGAATGAAATGTGTAAACGCCAAAAAGCCGAAAAACTCCCGCAAGAAGCAGCGGATAAACAGGAGGCAGCCACGCCGTTGGGCCAGTGTCCACGCGGAAGGGCGAACTGAACCCGTTCCCAGTGGCCAGCGAATGCGCGATATTTCCGGATTCGAAGAGGAACGGAATCACGCTGACGGCTTGCCGCGGATGCTCGTGCGTGTACTTCCAAAGAAAACCGACCCTCAACAGAAACGTCACGCTCAAAATGAGATAGAGCGACGTTGCGGCAACTCGCAGCGTTTTGTTCATCGTGTCAGTATAGAATACCCCCGCGCGACAAGGGCGCCGATGCGCAAGAAGAAAACTGGAATCCGGATCGAGAAGGAAGCGCGGCGGCGGGCACGCCAGGGAATCGGCATGCCTCCAACCGAGCGGCTAATTCCCGACAAGCGGCGCAAACCTCCGAAGTACAAAAAGCCTGTGGTAGATTCAGACGAGGTGTGAGAAGAGAAGAACTTCGTTCTATCTACTCGCTGTCTCAGGATTAGGTTCGCACGGAACCTAGTTTTTGGACCCTCAACCCGACTTGGTGGCCGGGACCACTTCTCCCGCCTTGAAAAGCGGCGTCGGAGGCTTCCCGGTGGCACTTGCAGCCGCTGCGGCGATGGCTTCGAGATCAGCTTTCGAAAATCCCACGGAGGTAGTCTGGATTTTGCCGTCGGGAGCAATCAGGAATAAGGTGGGGACATTCGTAATTCCGTACTGATTCGAGGCCGGGTAGCCCTGGGCATCAATCATGGTGGGAAACTTTAATCCATATTCGGCCGAGAACTCGCGCGTCGGCTCCGCGTTATCTTGCGAGATCCCCAAAAGACTGAAATTCGCGCCGCCATACGTCTCGTAGAGACGCTCGAGGAACGGCATCGTAAACTGGCAGGTCGGGCAGCTCACCTTGAAGAACGCCGCCAGCACTGGTCCCTTTTTCAGCGCCTCCGCCAGCGACAGTTCGTTCCCGTTCGTGCTCGAGAGCGCGATCTCCGGGGCAGTTTCCCCGGCAGGCAACGCACTCATCCTCTTGCATCCCAGCAAGTCCCGCATTTGGTTCTTAAGGCTCATTACCCAATTTTACCTCACCTAAATGAGATGCACCAAAAGAGTGCAGGACTCTACAGCGAATGATGTACGGGCAGTCAGAAGCGGTAGGCGTCCGGCTTAGTGTATGTTGCGCGTCTTCTTTCCCACGTAATCCATCAGCAGATACTGCCCCAGTGTGTACGGCGTGGTGAAGTAGGCTTTCCCGCGGCAAAGTTCCGTAATCTTCTGCACGAAGTGGACCAGGCTGTAATCGCTCGCCAGCATGAAAGTATTGATCAGGATTCCCGCGCGTTTGCACTTGGCCACTTCTTCCATCGTCTGCGTGACGACCAACGGGTCCAGGCCAAACGCGTTCTTGTAAATGCGACCGTCTTCGAGCGTCAGCGCAGAAGGCTTGCCGTCCGTAATCATAATAATCTGTCGCATGTCTTTTTTCTGACGCGCGAGAATGCGTTGCGCCAGGCGCAGACCTTCGCGCGTATTGGTGTAGTACGGCCCCACTTGCACGCGCGCGAGTTTGCCCAGCGGAATTTCCTCGGCGCTATCGTGAAACAGAACGCAATGCAGCGAATCGCCTGGATATTGTGTCCGAATCAGGTGCGAAAGAGCCAGAGCCACGCGCTTGGCCGGCGTGAAGCGGTCCTCGCCATAGAGAATCATGCTGTGGCTGCAATCGAGCAGCAGCACCGTGGCACAGGAGCTTTGGTACTCGCACTGGTGCACCATCAAGTCGGGATAATCGAGTTCGATGGGAATGCTTGCGCCATTGCGCTGGACGGCATTGAAGAGCGTCGCGCTGATGTCCATATTCAGCGTGTCGCCGAATTCGTAGGCCTTGGACGTGCCCCCGGATTCGACGCCGGTCGCCAAATCCCGCGTGTCGTGCCGCCCGAAACTGCTCTTGCCCAGCGATGCAAGCAAATCCTTCAGAGTTTTGAAACCGAGAAAATCGAGCGCCTTGTCCGTAATCTCGAAGCGTGCTTCCAGATTTTGCTGCGCTTCTCCGATTTGCCCGCCGGGAGTCTGCGTCGGGGGAGGGGTCACCTGCGCCGGCTGGTCCGGGCGCGAAATGTAGCCTTGCTCTTCCATGCGTTGAATAATCTGCTCGATCAAATCGCGCAATTCCTGATTCTGCGCCAGATCCGGATTCTGCAGCATCTGCTCCATCATTTCGGGCGGGACCAGTTCGCCCTCTTGCAGCGCGCGCAGAATCGCTTCGCGAAGCTGCTCCATCATTTGTTCGCGCGAACGCTCCGAATCGAGCTCGTAGATTCCGTATTGCGATTCGAAGCCGCTCTGCAGAAAGAAATCGGATAGGCGGCTCATCAACTCCTGCAGGTCGATGTCGTCCGCCGCGCCGGGCGCGTATTTTGAATACTTGGTGTATTTCATGTGCTTCCCAAATTAATTGAACTGCCGCCGCGGCAAGCGTCCCGAAGGCTCGCGCGGGTCGCGTGGCTCGGTTGTCTTGCGCGCGTCGGCGAAGTATCCGCGCTCTTCACTGCGATTGACGCGCTTGTGCGCCCACAATCCTTCGAGCATGAATTCCGCCGCGCTGACCACGACCGCGGGATCATCCTTCGCGCCCACATCGAGTGCGGGCAGATTGTCGAAGAGCCCCTGAACCTTCTCGAGCTGTGCCATCAACTCGGCGCTCGACGCATTGGCCGGTACTTTCAACTCCCCGCCGAGCTCGAACCATTGCACTACCGGCTGGAAATTCGCTCCGGTGAAATACTTCGTGAACGTCTTGCCCACCGCCGCGCGAATCAGCTCGCGCGCGATATTTTCGGCCCCGCGAAGCTCGCCCTCATATTCAAGTTCGAATTTCCCGGTCATAGCCGGAATCGCAGCGTACACGTCCGAGACGCGCGCTACCGAACTGGAATCGCCGCTCCGCACCGCGCGTTGCTCGGCGCTGCTCAGTACATTCTCAAGCGCGCTGATCGGCAGCCGTTGACTGACGCCCGACCGCTTGTCCACGCGCTTGTCCTCGCGCGCCTGGAACGCGATTTCTTCCACCACCTCGCGAATGAAGTCCGGCACATCCGCACGTCGCTTGGAATCGCGCTTCGTCCACGATTCCTGGGTCGTGATGGATATGCCTTCCGCCACCGTAGCGGGATAGTGCGTGCGAATTTCGGAGCCAATGCGGTCTTTTAGCGGCGTGATGATTTTTCCGCGCGCGGTGTAGTCCTCCGGGTTCGCAGTAAACACCAACAACACGTCCAGCGCCATCCGCACCGGGTAGCCTTTAATCTGCACATCGCCTTCCTGCATGATGTTGAACAGGCCCACCTGAATTTTTCCTGCGAGATCGGGCAACTCGTTGATGGCAAAAACTCCGCGATTGGCCCGCGGTAGCAATCCGTAATGAATGGTCAACTCGTCCGAAAGATTCCGTCCTCCGCGTGCGGCTTTAATCGGATCCACGTCGCCGATCATGTCCGCAATGGTCACATCCGGAGTGGCCAGCTTTTCGACGAAGCGCAAATCGCGCGTAAGCCAGGCAATCGGCGTGGCATCTCCCTCCGCGGCAATGCGTTCGCGGCAGGCACGGCAGAGCGGAGAGTACGGATTGTCGTGAATCTCGCAACCTTCCACGACGGGAACCTGCGGGTCCATGAATTCCACCAGGCTGCGCAGAATGCGCGATTTCGCCTGCCCGCGCAGTCCCAGCAGAATAAAATGATGCCGCGAAAGGATCGCGTTCACGATCTGAGGGATGACGGTATCGTCGTATCCGTGCACCCCGGGAAAGAGCGGCTCGCCCTTCTCCATCTTGGCGAGCAAATTCTCGCGCAGCTCCTGCCGCACCGAACGCCCCGCCATCTTTTCCTGTGACCAATTACCGCGTTTCAGCTCGCCCAGATTTTTCGGCAATGAATTCATGAGAGCCCCACTTCCTTTAAGATAAAAGCGCACGCCGCAGCGAACGCCCTATCATCATTATAGTGGAACGCGAACCTCGCCGGGTACTTTCGTTTGAAGGCTCTAATTCACGCGGTGGCCGTTGCCGCTGGCAACCTTGCGCATGCGCTGCCGTTCCACGATCTTGGGCAGAATTTCATGGATCTCGTTCATCAGAAGAACCCGCCGCTCGCTTTCGTCGCGGGTCTCGAGCAGCTTCTGTTTCGATTCCAGTTCCAGCGGCAACTGAGGCGCCAGTTGATAGGTAAGCGGCGTATCCGCATCCCGACTCGACGAATCCCACGGCTGCCCAAAAACGAGCGTATGGCACTTTTGAAACACGTCGATCAGCCGGCCCTCGCTCTGCGGGTCCTCCGGGAAAACATCCTCGGCCACAAACTCCACCATGGCTTCGTGGTATTCCTTCTCCTGCAGCACCTCGATTAATTGAAACACGGTGCGGCCCGAGGTCAGGATGTCCATCCGCCCATCGGGATAATCCTTCAGCTTCTGCGCAATCTCCGCAGTGCATCCGGTCTTCGCCACGCGATCTTCGCCCGAAAGCACCACGCCGAATTCGATGTTCTCGGCGATGCAGCGCCCGATCATGGCTTTATAGCGCGGCTCGAAAATGTGCAGGGGAAGCAGCATTCCGGGGAAGAGCACCAGGTCCAGCGGAAAGAGTGGAATGCGAGTCGGGTTCATGATGTTTGGCCTAAGGCCCCACCGCGCCTTCTATCGAAGTGACGCGAGCGTGGCCTGCATTTCATCACGCGCGTGCATGTCGCCCGCGTTTTGCGCTACCAGAATGCCGTCCGAGAGCAGCTTGCGCGCTTCTTCCACCCGTCCGACGCGCGCTAGGAACTGCCCGAACTGAAAGTATCCCGCCACGTATCCGGGATTGGCTTCGAGCAGTTTCTGAAAATTCTCCGCGGCCGCTTGATCGTCGCCTAGCTTCGCGCACTCAAGCGCCAAACCGTAGCGCGCGAACGCGTCCGACGGTTTTTCGGCGACGAACTGTTCCAGCACTTCGCGGCGCGACTTCTGCATTTGGGTCATGGGTCGAATGCGCGTATTATAACGAGCTTACACGCGCGCGCCAAGTACGGACAATTCTCGCCGCGGAACAAAAGTCTCGAACATGTCGAAGCCTAGAAAACCGAGCGGCAAAATAGAAGCAAAGCCGCCCGCCACCCCAAAGCTGCCGGGCAAGCCCGTCCGCGCTTCCAAATCCGAAATGGTCGAAGCGGTTCTACCCAACGACGCCAACGCTCTCGGCAACATGCTCGGCGGCCGCGTGATGCACCTCATCGATATCGCCGGAGCGCTTGCCGCCCATCGCCACTCGAACAGCCACGTGGTCACCGCTTCGGTGGATTACCTCGATTTCCGTTTTCCCATCACCGTCGGCGAATTCATCGTTCTGAAATCCAGTGTGAATCGCGTCTTTCGCACCTCGATGGAAGTCGGCGTGAAGGTATTCGCGGAGAATATTCTGACCGGAGAGCGAAAACATACCAGCAGCGCCTACGTCACCTTCGTGGCCATCGATTTAAATCGCCAGCCTCGCGCCGTGCCGCCGCTGATCCTCGAGACCGATGACGACCGCCGCCGTTTTCGCGAAGCAGGCGACCGTCGCCGCGTGCGCTTGCAGTTGCGCCATAAACACTCCATCGCCGGAGACGATGCGCTGGACCTCACCGTTTAGCGGGGTGCGCCGGACAAGAAATTCTGCACCGCTTCCGCCGTCTGAAATCCGTTCTCCACGCACTTGCCGATCGACGGTCCTTCCAGATAATTTCCGGCAAAAAATAGTCCGGGCAGCACTCGCTCTGCGTCGCGAATCGATTCCACGATGTGCCCATGCCCCAAATTGTACTGCGGCAGCGCTCGCGGATAGTTCCACACGGCCGACGCTACCGGCGCTCCCGTAATCTTCAGAATGTGTTCGTTCTCGGACTGAATGATCTTCGCGATTTCGCCGTCGGAAGATCCCACGAATTCGGGATTCGTGGCGCCCCCGGCAAAGCTCGTTATGGTCACGCTGCCTTCTCTTGCGCGCCCCACAAAGAGCGACGAATTCCAAACTGTGCCAAGCGTGTGCAGCTTCTCCGTCCCCGGCACCAGAAATCCGAATCCCTGCAGCGACCGTCCCACCTGCTGCTCGTAATAGCCTGATGCCACCACAGCAACGGGAGCATAAGCGATTCCTGAAAGTGTGTGCCCAAGCTGCGGCGAAATGGTTTCGATCAGGTGCGCAGCGGTGTAAGCCGGCGTCGCCATCACGACCGCGCCCGCTTCGATCGTCTCCGCTCGCCCGGATTGTTCAAACTGAATCTCGTGTGTCTCGCTGCCGGGCCGCCCCAATCGCTTCACGGAGCGCACAACCGCGCCGGTTCTCAATCGGTCGCCGAGCTTCGAGGATATCGCACGCGGAAAAGTCCCCATGCCGCGCTTGAACGAGCAAAGTGACGGCGGCCCTTCGCGGGTGCCTTTTGCTCGCCGCGACTTGCTGGCCCCGCGCAGCACGCTCCCGTACTCGCGTTCCCATTCATCGAGCGAAGGGAAGGCCGCTCTGAGGCTGAGTTTTTCAGGATCGCCTGCAAAGACTCCAGAGACAAACGGCGCAACGAGATACTCCAGAATTTCGTTCCCAAATTTTCTGCGCGCAAAACTCGCAACGGACTCCTCCGCCTCCGGAGGCCGCGTCTTTCGGAATGGTTCGGAGAGAATTTTCCATCGCGATCCAACACCAAGCAGGGAACTCGTCACCATCGCTTGCGGAGACATCGGCACCGCCTGCAACCGCCCGTGCAGCAACACGTAACGCGTCGCGCGCGGATCAGCCCTCTGCAGCTCGCCTTCGATCCCAAGTTCACGGATCAGATCGATAAGCAATTCCGTGCCCTGAAAGCTCTGCGGCCCCGACTCAAAAAGAAATCCATCGCGCTCGACCGTGCCGATAACCCCGCCCACGCTCTCGCCCGCTTCGAGCAGCGTCACATGTGCGCCGAGCTGTTGCAGGCGATACGCGCACGACAGCCCGCAAATCCCCGCGCCGATTACGACCACGTGTGTAGGGTCGCCCATGCGCATTTTGTCCGTCAGAGTGTTTTCGAAAAAAGAGGCCGCTGGTCCATTTGCTGTTCCTGCAGGTAGCGGTCAAAGGCCATGGCCACATTGCGGATAAAAATGCGCCCCAGCGGCGTGACGCGAATTTCGTCCCGTGCCAGCACCACCAGTCCCTCGTCGCTCGCATCTTTCAGGCGTTCGAGCTCCGGCGCAAAATATTCATCGAACGCAATCGCAAACTCGCTTTCGACTTCGTGCTTCGGAATCACCGTGTGGCACAGCAGGCGCCCAATCACGCTGCGCCGAATCACGTCGTCGGCCGAAAGCCGGTACCCGCGCATGGTGGCGATTCCACGCGACGCCACGCCCGCTTCGTATGCCGGCACTTCCCGCCGGTTCTGCGCGTAAGCGGCCCCAATCGAGCTGATCGCGCTCACGCCCATGCCGTACAAATCCGCGCCCGCCTTCGTGGTGTAACCCTGAAAATTTCGGTGCAGTGTGCGCTTCGCCTGCGCCACGGCCAGTTCGTCGCCGGGCAGCGCGAAATGGTCCATGCCGATGTAAACATACCCAGCACCCAGAAAACTCTCGAGTCCCGCGCGAAAAATCTTGAATTTCTCCATGCCCTCCGGCAGGTGCGCGGCAAACGACCCTTGCTGCTTCTTGAGCCACGGCACGTGCGCGTAGCTGAACATGGCCACGCGGTCCGGCTCGAGCGTAAGCGCCTTCTCGATCGTCGCCCGAAAACTGTCCGCCGTTTGATACGGCAGCCCGTAAATCAAATCGATGTTGATGCTGTCGTATCCGAGTTCCCGCGCCGCCACAATCAAGTCGCGCGTCATTTCGTACGGCTGCACGCGATGAATGGTCTCCTGCACTTTCGCCTGAAAATCCTGGATGCCCATGCTCAGCCGGTTGAATCCCAGCCGCCGCAAGGATTCCAATTGTTCCCGGCTCGTCACGCGCGGGTCCACTTCAATTCCAATCTCGGCGTCGGGCGCAAACGAAAAGTGCTCGCGCGTATGTCCGAAAAGATCTTCCATCTGCGCCACGCTGAGGTATGTCGGTGTCCCGCCGCCCCAGTGAAATTGAATCACCGGCCGTCTCATGGAAACTTGCCGTCCCACGTGGTCGATCTCGCGCTTCAGCGCGTCGAGGTAGGGAATTGCGACGTTCTTGTCTTTGTGTATCGAAACTGTGCAAGCGCAGAACAAGCACAAGCTCTCGCAAAACGGAATGTGCATGTAAAGGGAAACCGGCGTGGCATCGGCGTCCGCGCGCGCGTAATATTTTTCCAGATCGTCAGGCCCGAAATCTTCCTTCCACACAGGCGCGGTCGGGTAACTCGTGTAACGAGGCCCGGGCCGGTTGTACTTTTCGAGAATCGCATCCGAAACCTGCCCGATCTCGAGTTTGTCCGATGGTTTCATCGTCGTGTCCGCCATTGCTAGTTCGCCCTGCCGCTCTCTGCCCGCGCCGGAATCAAAGCCGTTTGCCCCGCCTCTACAAACGCTTTCGCATTTGCAACCGGCGTCGTAGGCAAGATTCCGTGGCCCAAATTCAATATGTGTCCCAACCCGCCGGTTTTCTCCACCGCCGCCCGCGCCGCTTCGCGAATCCCAGATTCCGCCCCCAGCAAAATCGACGGATCAACATTGCCTTGCAGCGCGACACGATGTCCCAGCTTCCGCCGCGCTTCGGCCAGGTCCGTCTTCCAGTCAACGCTCACAATGCCCGCTCCAGTTCGCGCCAGACCTTCCAGCAGATGCGCCGAGCCCTTCGCGAACAAAATCTTCGGCACGCTGCGTGCCTCGGCTTCCCCCAGTAACTCAAACACCATCTGCGTCGCGGGCAATTCGAACTCGCCATATTCCTGCGCGGTTAGCTCCCCCGCCCAAGTATCAAAAAGCTGCACCGCGGCTGCTCCCGCTGCGATCTGCATTTTCAAATACGCGGCGGTCGATCGCGCGATCCGTTCAAGCAGCTCGCGCACCGCCGCCGGTTCCGACCGCAGCATCTCCTTCGCCAGCGAAATATCCCCGCGCGTCCGCCCTTCGATCATATAGCAGGCCAGCGTCCAGGGAGCGGCCGCAAACCCGATCACCGGAACATCTGGCCCAGCCTCGCGGCAAACCGCCCGAATTGCATCGCCGACAAATTTCGTTTCGCGTTCAGGATCGAACTCGCGCAGCCGCCCGACCGCTGCCGCGTCCCGCACCGGATTTGACAGCACCGGCCCTGAATCCGGCACATCCAGCGGCAGCCCCATGGCCTCTGCAACGATCAAAATATCGGAAAACACGATGATCGCGTCCACGCCCAGCACTCGGAACGGCTGTAATGACACTTCCGCCGCCAACTCTGGCGTCTTGCAGATTTCAAGGAACGAATGTTTGGCGCGCACCGCCTGGTATTCGGGCAAATACCGCCCTGCCTGGCGCATAATCCACACGGGTACGCGCTCCACCGGCTCAAACCGGCAAGCTCGCAGAAAAAGCTCTTTTCGGTTCACTCTATTGCCCGCACGAGAAGGCATAAGTTAAACGCCATAATAGCAGAATGTCTGAAGGTTTGAATGTGGCGCCGCGGTCGTAGCCTCCCCGCCGTGGCGGGCGCGGCACGAGGGGCGGTTTAATCGTCGTTGGGCGTATAATGCTTGAGCAATAGGGGAGCTTTCGCCTGCAAAGCGCACAACAATTGGGCTACCTGAGCTTGGCACTCTATCTGGCCAGCTTCCTTTGCTACGCCCGCATCCTCTACGCGCCCCAGGTCTGGCTGGGACGCCTGGCCACGGCGCTGCTCGCCGCCGGAATCCTGGTTCAGTATTTCTCGCTATACCAACGCTCCATTGTCATCCAGTCCGTGCCGTACGACGATCTCTACGGCTCCATGTCCCTGTTCGCCTGGCTCCTTGGCATCACCTATCTCGGACTCGAACTCTTTCATCGCGAGCGTTCGGTCGGCGCCTTCGTCACGCTGCTGCTCGTCGCCTGGGTGGGGGGTCTCGGCTTCATCACTTCTGGTGCTCCGTCGGTGCGCGTTCCAGCCCGCGGCGCGCTGTTCGCCTTTCACGTGACGCTCAACACCTGGGCCTACGCCGCCTTTGGCCTGTCTTTCGTCCTGAGCCTGATTTATCTTGTGCAAGATCGTCTCTTGCGCTCGCGTCGGCTCGGCGCCGCATTTTGGCGCTTTCCCGCGCTCGACGTGCTTGACCGCATGGCGCGCAGCAGCGTTTACATCGGACTGGTAGCTTTAATTTTTGGTGTCGCGATGGGCTTCGTCTGGGAGCATCGTCTGCGCGGCACCTATTCGTTCGGTGATCCGAAGGTCATCGTCACTATCGCGATTCTCGGCGTGTACGCCGCTTATCTTGCATTATCGCGCAACGCGCAATGGCGCGGCGCGCGCGCAGCGTTCCTCTGCGCCATGAATTTCGTGATTGTCATGTTCAGCTATACGTTCGTAAATTTGTATCTCACAAAGTTCCACCGCTTCTTCTAATGGCGACGCTATCAAAATCCGGCGCGGGCCAATCGAGCTCGATTCGCATTCAGGTCGCGCTCATCGGCTGCAACCATCGCACCGCTCCCGTGGAACTGCGTGAGCGCATCTCGTTCACGCCGCAGCAGGCTCTGCAAGCGGCTGACGAGCTCCGGCACCAGGGCATCCTGGAAGAAGCCGTGGTGCTTTCCACCTGCAATCGCAGCGAACTATACGGCGTTCCCGGCGACGCTCATCCCACCGCCGCTGAGGCCATGGAAGATTTCTTCACCTCGTTCCACCGCGTCCCACGCGCCGATCTCGCCGGACGTATGTATCGCTGGACCGGGCCTGACGCCGTGCGCCACCTTTTCCGCGTCGCCGCTGGTATTGACTCGATGATGCTCGGTGAAGCAGAAATTCTCGGCCAGCTGCGCACCGCCTACAGCCAGGCTCTGGACCACGGTGCCACCGGCCCGGTGCTGAACCGCGTGTTCCAGGGTGCGCTCGAAGTGGGCAAGCGCGTGCGCAGCGAAACCGAAGTCGGTGCGCGCCCGATGTCCGTCGCGCTCGCCGGAGTAAAACTCGCCGAACGCGTCTTCGGAAATCTCAAAGGCCATTCCGCGCTGATTCTGGGCGCGGGGAACGTCGCAGAACAAGTCATCGAAAGCCTCCGCGGCCGCGGCATCGGGAGTCTTCGCGTGGTCAACCGCTCGTTCGATCACGCCGCGGAGCTTGCCAAAAAAGTGGGCGGAGAAGCGGTCGCCTGGGAATCGCTCGAAACGGTGCTGAATCTTCCGGACATCCTCGTCACTTCGGTCAGCTCGGCAACACCGGTGTTGACCCGCGACTTGCTCGAGCGCGCCATCGCTGCACGTTCCGGCCGTCCTGTATTCGTAGTCGACCTGGCCGTCCCGCGCAACGTCTCGTCTGATGCCGCCGGTCTGTACAATCTCTACCTCTACAACGTTGACGACCTCGGCGAAATCGTCGAGCAGAATAAAAAAGCCCGCGAAGCCGAAATCCCACGCGCCGAGGCGATCATCTCCGAGCACATCGCAAAATTCGAATCCTGGCGCGCCGCTCTTGAGGCTGGTTCCATCGTGGACGATCTCCGCGACCAATTCCACAAGCACCGCGAATCGCTTATCCGCGAAAAGCTCGCCGAAATGGACGACGTCTCGCCCGACGAACGCGCTCGCATCGCGCACATCACCGAAGAACTCATCGAGCGCGTTCTGGAGCAGCCTTCGAAAAAACTCCGCCATGGCCGCGGCATGCGCGGGCGCCTTGCGGGCCTCGAAGCTCTGCGCCATCTCTTCGGCCTGGACGAGGACAAAGAGTGAAGTCGCTGCGCATCGCCACGCGCGGCAGCGCGCTGGCTCTGTGGCAGGCCGATCACATTCGCGAACGCCTCGCGCAATTGCACGGCGTCGAATCCGAACTCGTGCGCATCCGCACTTCCGGCGACCGTTTTCAATCCGCGCCAGTCGCCGATGTCGCTCAGCAGGTGGGAACGAAAGGCATCTTCATCAAGGAACTCGAAGAAGCCCTCCTCGCCGGAACCGCCGACCTCGCCGTCCACAGCATGAAAGACGTTCCGTCCGAAACTCCCGCGGGCCTCACCTTCTCCGCCATCACGAAACGCGAAGATCCCCGCGATTGCCTCATCTCCCGCGATTCTCGCAAGCTCGCGGATCTCCCGTCCGGTGCGCGCATCGGCACCAGCAGCCTCAGACGCCAGGCGCAGCTCCGCCATCATCGCCCCGATCTCAATTTGCTCGATTTGCGCGGCAACGTGGATACGCGCCTGAAAAAAGTTGCCGCCGGTGAATTCGACGCCATCATCCTCGCCGCCGCCGGAGTAAATCGCCTCGGCGCGAGCGACAGAATCACCGAAATCATTTCCACCGGAATCATGCTTCCCGCCGTCGGCCAGGGCGCTCTCGGAGTCGAAACGCGCTCGGATGATCCCGAAACCTCAAAGCTCGTCGCCGCGCTCGACGATGCCGAATCCCGCACTGCCGTAATCGCCGAGCGCGCGCTCTTGCGTGAACTCGAAGGTGGCTGCCAGCTTCCGCTAGGCGCCTGGGCTCGTAGCGATCATGGCGAATTGCTCCTCGAAGCCTGCGTGTTTTCTCCTGACGGCACGGAATTCATCCGTCGCGAACTTCGCGGACACCCACGCCATCCCGAGGGACTCGGCACGCGCCTCGGCCAAATCCTCATCGAAGCTGGAGCAGACCGCATCCTGCGCCTCGCGGGCCGCTCCGTCGGCGGTTAGCCGAATGTCCAACGAATCCTCACGTCCACTCTCGGGCAAACGCATCGTAGTCACGCGCGCCACCGAACAAGCGCACGAGCTCCAGCATTCGCTCGAAGCCAAAGGCGCGGAAGTCGTGCTTTTGCCCACAGTGAGTTTCGCACCTGCGTCCGACTCTGATGCACTCGACGCCGCGCTTAGCCGCCTCGCCGAGTTTGACTGGATTCTCTTCACCAGCCAGAATGCGGTACGATTCTTATGCCAGCGCGTCCGCGATCTGGGTCTGCGCGCCGATTCCATACAAAAGCCGCGACCGCTGGTAGCCGCCGTAGGTCCGGCCACGGCGCAGGCCGCAACCGAGGAAGGATTTCGAGTGGACACTGTTCCCGCAAGCCATAGCGGCGACGCTCTCGCTCAGGAACTATGGGGCGCGATTGGCGGCCGTAAAGTTTTGTTGCCGCGCAGCGACCGCGCCGACGATCGCCTCCCCAATACGCTTCGCGAGGCGGGCGCGCAAGTGACCGAAATCATCGCTTATCGCACCGCGCCGCCCGATTCGCTCGATCCCGAAATCATGGAACGCATTCGCCGAGCCGAAGTGAACGCCATCGTTTTCGCCAGCCCGTCCTCGTTCCACTATCTCTCGGAGTGCATCGGCCCCGCCGAGCTCGTCGAGCTTTCGAGCCGCGTACATTTTGCGGCCATCGGCCCCACGACGTCGCGCGCCCTGCGCGAAGCCGGCGCGCGCGTCGAAATCGAAGCCACGGAATCTTCCGCCGCCGGTCTCGCGGACTCTATCGCCAAATATTACGAGCGCCAGTCCTCCTCCGCTGCGAGGCAATCATGACCTTCCCGCGCCATCGCCCGCGCCGCCTGCGCCGCACCGAAGCCTTGCGAGGCTTCGTTCGCGAGACGCGCCTCGCGACGAGCGCCCTCGCCTATCCCATGTTCGTCTGCCCCGGAACGAAAGTGCGCAAGGAAGTCAGTTCCATGCCCGGCGTGCATCAACAGTCTGTCGATCAACTCGTCGAAGAGTGCCGCGAAGTCGCCGGCCTCGGAATTCCGGCCGTAATTCTTTTCGGCCTCCCCGAACACAAAGATGAGCTCGCCTCCGAAGCCTACGACGCGCATGGCGCCGTTCAGCGCGCCATCGAAGCCATCCGCAAAGCGAAAATCGAAGTGCTCGTCATCACCGACGTTTGCCTCTGCGAATACACGAGTCACGGCCACTGCGGCGTCATTAAGGACGGCGAAGTCGTAAACGATCCCAGCATCGCGCTCCTCGCCGATGCCGCGCTCTCGCACGCGCGCGCCGGAGCCGACATCGTCGCGCCCTCCGACATGATGGATGGCCGCGTCGGTGCCATCCGCGAAAAGCTCGATGAAAACGGATTCGAGAATGTCGCCATCCTCTCCTACGCCGCCAAGTATTGCTCCGCTTTCTACGGCCCCTTCCGCGAAGCCGCCGATTCCGCTCCGCAATTCGGCGATCGTCGCGGCTATCAAATGGATCCCGCCAACGCCCGCGAAGCCTTGCGCGAAGTCGCGCTCGATCTCGAAGAGGGCGCGGACATCGTCATGATCAAGCCCGCCTTGCCTTACCTCGATATCATCCAGCGCGTCCGCGAACGCTTCGACGTCCCCGTCGCCGCCTACAACGTCAGCGGGGAATACGCCATGGTGAAAGCCGCCGCGCGCAACGGCTGGCTCGACGAAAAACGTGTCGTCCTCGAAATCCTCACCAGCATCCACCGCGCCGGCGCCTCCATCATCCTCACCTACCACGCCAAAGACGCCGCCCGCTGGCTGACTATGCGATGAGCATCTTCATCCTGAGGAGTTCGCCGCGCCGGACGATGAAGGATCTCTCTTTGTCGGCCCTTCGAACCTGTGCCGATTCGTTGGCTTCGTAGCGGCGGCCTTCAGGCCGGCATCTTGGTCTATCGGATTAGAATATTCGGCCGCGTTGTTCTCCCGTCCACAGGTTCTACTCCATTGCAATCTGCCGCTGCTATCCCTAATATGCTCCGGATGATTGAAGCACGCGAAACAGGCGAAAGAGGGAGACGCAACCACCAGAAGGCCTCGATTTCACCAATTTCTAATCGTTACTGCCTTCGAATAGAAATCCCCGTAACCTGCAGAAAACAAAGCACCGGCAATTTTCTACCCGTTACTCAGAACGCCAAAATTTGCACACCCTCCGCGCCCCGAAAATCAATCGGGTGCTCTCCAAAATCGGTCCAAACGAGTCTCTATGGCTAGCGGCACAGTGAAAAATCCCGAAAAATCCGAGGCGTCGAACGCTCGCCCGCGCTCCACTGAGCTCTTCGAGCGCGGAAAGACAACTCTTGTCGGCGGAGTCAACAGCCCCGTCCGCGCATTCCGCGCCGTTGGTGGCACGCCGCTCGTGATCGACCACGCAAAAGGCGCGCGTCTTTACGACGTCGATGGCCGCGAGTACATCGATTACGTCTGCTCCTGGGGCGCGTTGATTCTTGGCCACGCGCATCCGGACGTGGTCGCCGCAATCGCGGATCAAGCCGCGCGCGGAACGAGCTACGGCATGACCTCGCCTCTCGAAATCGAGCTCGGCGAAAAAATCACGCACGCGATTCCTTCGGTCGAGATGGTTCGCTTCGTAAGCTCCGGCACGGAAGCCGCCATGTCCGCGCTGCGTCTTGCGCGTGCCTTCACTGAGCGCGATCTGGTCATCAAATTCGAAGGCTGCTACCACGGCCATTCGGACAGCTTCCTTTCCGAGGCAGGCTCCGGCCTCGCCACTCTCGGCATCGCCGCCTGCCCCGGCGTACCGGACGCCTTTGCTAATCTCACGCTGAACGCGCCGTACAATGACATCCGCGCGGTCGAGGATCTTTTCAAGAAACACGCCGGAAAAATCGCAGCCGTAATCGTCGAGCCGGTGGCCGCGAACATGGGCGTCGTCGCGCCCGCGCCCGGATTTCTCGAAGGCCTGCGCGCCATCACCCAACGCGAGAGCGCGCTTCTGATTTTCGACGAAGTTATCACCGGCTTCCGCATCGCCCACGGCGGCGCGCAACGCGTTTACAAAATCGATCCCGACCTCACTGTGATGGGGAAAATTATCGGAGGCGGCCTTCCCGTCGCCGCTTACGGCGGAAAGCGCCGCATCATGGAACGTGTCGCGCCGCTAGGCCCCGTGTATCAGGCGGGAACGCTCTCGGGAAATCCCTTGGCCATGCGCGCAGGACTCGCGACTCTGCCCAAACTCGAAGCCGCAGGATTTTACGCGGATGTCGATCGCAAGGCGCTTCGCTTGGCCGAAGGTCTTCGCGGCGCGCTGAAGGAATCGGGCATCGTCGGCCAGGTGAATATCGCGGGCTCTCTGCTCACGATTTTCTTCGCCGATAAGCCGGTAAACAATTACACAGGCGCAAAGAAATCCGATGCTGCTCGCTTCGCCGCCTTTTTTCACGGAATGCTCGATCGCGGAATTTTCCTCGCTCCCTCGCAATACGAAGCCCTCTTCGTATCCGCCGCTCATACTGATGCCGACATCGACCGCACCATCGCCGCCGCGCGCGAAACCCTCAACACGATTGGCCGGAGCGCCACAAAATAAAGGAGACTTTCGGAATGCGCCGAACTTCACGTCGTGGCTGGTTGCAGTGGTGCGGCTTTCTATCTTTGTTGTTGGCGTGCTTGTTCGGCGCAAACGCCGCTACGGCTTCGCCGGCCCCGCAGGCTGACTCGAAGCCTCCCGAACATTCCGCCGACACGCCAGACAAGAAGAAAGACGAAGGCCTGCCGCTCAAGACCGCGCGCAAGATCAGCTTCACCACTGACGAAGGCACCTGGATTTCACTCGACGTCTCGCCGGACGGCTCGCAGATCGTCTTCGACCTGCTCGGCGATTTGTATCTCGTGCCCACTTCCGGTGGAGAAGCGCGCCGCCTGACCAGCGGCCCTCCGTGGGATTGCCAGCCTAAGTTCTCTCCGAACGGGAAGCAGATCGCATTTATCAGCGACCGCAGCGGCAGCGACAACCTCTGGCTCATCAACGTCGATGGCACGGGAGCGAAAAAAGTCACCGAAGAAACGGACTACCAGCTGGGCTCGCCCGTCTGGGCGCCCGATGGAAATTACATCGTCGCGCGCAAGTACGGCCCCTATCCGGCCCCGGAAAATTATCTGCGCTCGACTGCGCTGTGGCTCTACCACAAGGACGGCGGCAAGGGCATCGAGCTGGTAAAAGGCAAGGGTGAGACCACCATCAATTCCGGCGCATCCTTTTCGCCCGACGGGAAATTCGTCTATTTCTCGAGCCACGAGGATCGTTTCCGTTACAACGTCGATATCGGCCGCTTTCAGGTTTACACCTTCAATCGCGACACCGGCGAAATCGAGAAAATCTCAGCGGAATACGGCGGCGGCCTGCGCCCGATCGTTTCGCCGGATGGGCGCTGGCTCGTCTTTGCCTCGCGCCACGATTCAAAGACCGGCCTGCGCATTCGCGATCGAAAAACGCTCGAAGAGCATTGGCTCGCGCTCCCGATGCAGCGCGACGATCAGGAAGGCTTTGCCGTCGACGACGTGCTGCCGGGCTACTCGTTTACTCCCGATTCGAAATCCGTGGTGTTCACTCGCGACGGCCACATGCAGCGCGTGGACCTGGCCACGCAAAAAGTCTCGATGATCCCGTTTAGCGCCAAAGTCGATCTCGACCTCGGCCCCCGCGTACACACCGATTACGTTATTGATGACGGCCCGCTCACCGTTCACCAAATGCGCTGGACCAACCAGTCTCCCAGCGGAAAGGAAATCGCCTTCAGCGCCGTGGGAAAAATCTGGCTCATGGACTTGCCGGACGGCAAGGCGCGGCGCTTGACCTCCGCCACCGTGCGCGAATACGAACCCGTTTTTTCGCCGGACGGGAAGTGGATCGCCTACGTCACCTGGTCAGACACGGATGGAGGCGAGCTTTGGAAAATTCCCTCCGCCGGCGGGACGGCCATAAAGCTCAGCGATATCGCCGGATATTATTCCTCGCCACAGTGGTCGCCCGACGGCACGAAGATTCTCTTCATCAAGGGTTCGAAACACGGATGGCTTGCTGAGGACGAAGGCGATGTCGAAGATATTCGCTGGATGCCCGCCGATGGCGGCGTTGCGCATTCCATCGTGACGCTGCCCACGGACGGATATCAGCAGCCCACGTTCAACGGCGATGGAACGCGCGTCTATTACATGGAAAACGCACCGCCGCCCGGTGGCGACGCCCCGGCAACTCCCGCGCGCCTTCTTCGCTCCATTCGTCTCGACGGTGTGGACAAGAAAACCCATATGAAAATTGACGGCAGGTTCGTCCTCGCGATTCCATCTCCGGACGGGGAATGGGTCGCGCTGCAGAACCGTTACGACGCCTACCTGGTGGCTCTGCCGAAAGTCGGCGAGCAAACCGTCAACATCAATCTAAAAGCTTCGGCCGTTCCCGTGCGGCGGCTCACCAAGGAGGGCGCGAATTATCTTGCCTGGGCCGACGGAGGCAAGACGCTCACCTGGAGCTTCGTAAATGAGTTTTACCGGGTGAATCTTGACGAAGTAGCGAATGCGGAAATGCCTGCGGAAAAACCGCACGACGACAAATCCGCGGACGACAAATCCGGCGACAAGACGAGCGCAAAATCCGCCGAGACTCCCGCGGAAAAGCCCAATCCGTGGAAGACCGAAACGTTCACCATCGCTCTGCAAGTCCCGCGCGACATTCCGCAGGGCAAGCTCTACCTTCGCGGCGCGCGCCTGGTGACTATGAAGGGCGAAGAAATCATCGAGCGCGGCGACATTCTCATCGAAAATAATCGCATCTCCGCAATCGGGCCATCGGCCGACATGCATCCTCCGGCCGGAGCGAAAGTAATTGACGTTCGCGGCAAGACCATCGTCCCTGGCTTCGTTGATATTCACGCGCATCTTCATTCCGATCGCCCGGAAATGACCGATGAGGAGTGGTCTTACGCTGCGAATCTGGCTTATGGCGTCACCACCACGCGCGACCCCTCCATCGAATCGAATATCGTGTTTGCGCAGGGCGAACTCGTCAGCGCCGGAGACATGATCGGCCCGCGGATTTATTCCACGGGCACCGCCATCACCACCTCCGCTGCGAGTATCGAAAGTTTCGAAGACGCCGACAATCTGGTGAAGCGTTACAAAGCCCACGGTGCGGATTCGCTGAAGGAGTACATGCAGCCGCGCCGGATCCAGCGCCAGTGGTTGGCCATGGCCGCCGCGAAAGAAGGTGTCAACATCACTGCCGAAGGCGGCGGTGATTTGAAAACTGATCTCAGCATGGTTCTGGATGGCTATACCGGTGTCGAGCACAGCCTTCCGATCGTACCGATTTACAAGGATGTGATTGAACTCGAAGCCCAGTCCGGGACCACCTATACCCCCACGCTGATCGTTTCCTACGGTGCCGAGTTCGGTCAATTCTACTGGCGCGCAAAAATGAATATTCACGACGATCCCAAGGTCCGGCGCTTCACCCCGCACGAAGAGGTGGATCGGAATTCGCGCCGCCGCGTGCTGCTCTTCGACGAGGAGTACACTTTCCCGCTCATCGCGCAGGGCGCAGCGGCGATTTTCCGCGACGGCGGCCACACCGCGCTCGGCTCGCACGGCGAACAGCAGGGCATCGGCGCGCAGTGGGAACTCTGGATGTTGCAATCCGGCGGCATGACGCCGTGGCAAGCGCTCTACTCCGCCACCATGAACGGCGCGGAAAGCATCGGGCTCGAAAAGCAGTTGGGCTCGCTCGAGCCCGGCAAGCTCGCCGATTTGCTCGTGCTCAATTCGAATCCGCTCGATGGCATTCAGAATTCCCGCGACCTGATATACGTGGTCAAAAACGGAGTGGTCTATTCCTCGGACACGCTCGATGAAATCTGGCCCAAACAGACCACCTTCCCGCCGTTTTTCTGGCAAAAGGATGACGCCGAGCTGCTGGCCTTGCCGCATTAGCCCGTCGCGTAGCCGGCTGCCGCGCCTTCACTTTTTTATCGGCCGCGGGCGAAATCCACTCGAAACAAGCGACTTGCCGTCGGCGCGCGGCTCGGTTAGATCCACGGAAACCCCTCCGTCCGTTGAGGAAATCGTTTTCCTCAACGACCCTTTTTAGCTCCGCAAATCCCGCACGCCGATAAACCTGCAGCTGCCCGTATCTTGCAAATATAAAGGACTTAGCGGGTGGGGGCATGATGGTACTAGCCGTGCTTTCTCTATCATCGCAGCTTTGTATTAGGAGTCCCCCCTTCCATGGTCTTGGCCGTTGCTGTGCTTTTGCTTCAACTTCAAACCGTGGCACCCCAGGTTCCGGCGGCTGGAATTCTCGCCTCCAACGTTGTTCCTGCAACCGCGGACAAAACCCAACCGACGGACAAGACTCAGCCCACCGATAAAACGCAACCGAAGGCTGCCGCTCCCGCGAGTGCGGCCGACGCAAAACCGGCTGGCGAATCAAGCTCTTCTTCACGGCACATGAATATCGATTCGATTTATTCCGACGGAAAAGACGCGGACCAGCATCCGGCGTCGCTCAATGCCGTGGCGCTCGATCCCGCGCAAAAACAATTCTCGAACATTCGAATTCCCGATCCGGCGGCGGCGAAGCCGTATCAAATTCGCGAAGCGGAAACGATGCCTTCGCGACGCGCGTGGATTGTCCTTTCGATTCTGGAGCATGGCTCTGCCGGATTCGATGCCTACTCAACGCGCCAGGCGATTTCCTCGGGCGCGAAGGAAGCAGATCCACTGATGCGGCCGTTCGCGCACTCTCCGGCGATCTATCCCGCTCTGCAAGTAGGGCCGGTCGTATTCGACCTGCTCGCGCGGCACATGCAGCGCAGCCAGTACACGGTCTTCCGGCGGACGTGGTGGTTGCCGCAGTCGCTCAGCACGGCGACATCGATTCTTTCCGGAGTGCATAATTTGAACGTGGCGGGCCGGCCGTAAGAAAAAACTAAACTCGATTTCTTTCCCTGGCGGGAAGGATTAACAAGGGACACTCAGACTCTCCTCTGAGTGTCCTTTTTCTTTTTGTGCGGAGTAAATTGCGAGGTTACTTCGGGAATCCAGCGGCTGCACGCGCTGCGGCTGGGGACGAGCCCGCCATGCGCTTTTCCGTCCAATCCGCCGCGCGGCGTGATGCTTCCACTGCGGCATAGACCAGAGATTCTGGGCCGACGGAATCGGTATTGGCGAAGACCACGCGCTCGAGAGGCTGATTCGCCGCCGGAATTACTTTGGTGAAGATCCCCGGAGCGGACAAAAACATGGGATGGCCGCGGCGATAGACGTGGACTTCAATCGGCTCCGGTGCGAATTCCGGCAGAAGTTTCTGGAAGTCGCGCAGCACATTCCCGGCGATGTGCTGGCAGCCGGAAACCTGCAGGAGTTTGTCGCGGTGCAACTCCGATACCGGCGTGTAAAAAGTTAGAACATTGTTTTTCTGTTTGTAGCCCGGTTGATCGTGCAACACCCAATCCGCCACCACTACATCGCAAAAAGTATTTCCGGGGCACCAGGAATCGTAGGCGCGGTTGTACACGGGCCTGTCATAAATCATGTTGATCACGAGATAGGGGCAAAAGCGGAAGGACCTCATCGCGTCCGTTTGATCGTCGGAAAGCCCGGAGACGATTCGCGAGGTGATGAATTTGGGTGTGGCCATGACGACATATTTGGCGGCGATGGTGCGCAATTGGCCGTTGTGAACAAAGGTGACTTGCACTTCCGTTTTCTGCGGGTCCACCGCGACGATTGTTGCGCCGTTGAGCATTCTGTCCGCGGATTTCGCCTGCAGGGATTCGGCCAGCTTTAGCGCCAAGGTGGCATTTCCGCCGGGCAGCGTGATGCGCGTATCGTGCTCGGCTGCTTCGGCCATGTCTTTGAGTTCGCCGAGCGCGACCATAGTGGACGTGTCGTCCGAGGCCGCGCCGTAATTCGATGGGCCGTAGCAATCCCACCACTGTTTCACTTCCGGCGCGTAGGACCTCAAGTATTTCGAAAGCGGAGTGTTGTCGAATTGTTCCTGATTCTTGTCTGCGGCAAGCGCGAGCATATCCTTTTTGAATTTCTTGAAGCTGTCGCGGACCGATGCGGAGTAGGGAAGCTCGTCGAGTCCGGCACCCCAGGTGTCCGCCACCCATTTGCCATTGACGATGGTGGGATCGGGGGATTTGATCGGCAGAGGAGCCAGCCCGAGCTCGCGCGCGAGATGATCGCTGGCGGTGCCCATGTAATCAAACGCCGAACCGGTGCAGAAGGTTTGACCTTCGTAGTCTCCAAGCGTGGCGTTGCCGCCCCAATGCGGCTCCTTTTCGAGGAGCAGAAAATCATGGTTGCGCAGGAAGTAGGCGGCGCTCAATCCGCTGACGCCGCCGCCGACGATTACAACGTCGTAGCGCTTTGAAACCGGAGGCTTGGGGAACTCGTGCCCGTCGCGGACCTGGTGGCAGATTTCGTAATGGTCTCCATCGACTTCGGATTTCGGAGCATCGGGAGGCGAGGCGAGGAGTGACAGGTCCACGGGACATCCGGCGGCAACGGAACCGACGACAATAAACTTCAGGAAGTCTCTGCGGGTATCGGTCATGCATTTTCTCCTGGGAGCGCGGAAGGCAACAGGGCTGCGGCTGGTTCGTCCACGCGCTGGGCGCGCGTGCGCAGCCGGTACCAGATAAGAATGGTGGCAATCGAAAACAAAAGAATGAGTGTGGAAATGGCGTTGATTTCGGGAGTGATTCCGCGGCGAAGGCGGGACCAGATTTCGAGCGGCAAAGTGTTGTCGCGGCCGATGAGGAAGAAGCTGACGGCGATTTCGTCGAGCGAGAGCGTGAAGATGAGGAGCGCTGCGGCGATGAGCGAAACGCGCAGGTTCGGCAGCGTGATGCGCCAGAATGTTTTCCAGTGATTGGCGCCGAGGTCGAGCGAGGCTTCTTCCTGAGCGCGGTCGAGTTTTTGGAGGCCGGCGAATATTTCGGTGGTGGCCACGGAGATCAGCGCAGTGCCGTGGCCGAGCGTGATGGTCACCAGGCTCAATTTCATTCCCACGCCGACGAAGAGCATCAGCAAGGAAAGTCCGGTGATGATTCCGGGGAGAATCAATGGAAGAAGAACGAGGCGGCGAAAGAGAGCTTTGCCGGGGAACTGGGCGCGGTCGAGGGCCAGGGCAGCAGGGAGACCGAGGCTCAGTGAAATGGCGACCGCCACGGCGGCGACGATCATGCTGTTAAGTACCGCGTCCCAGAGTTCTGCGTCTTTAAATAGCTGCACGTACCAACTAGTGGTCCATCCGGCGGGGGGAAATCCTCCGACTCCGGAGCCGTTGAAGGAATAGACCACGAGCACGATGATGGGGAAGTAGAGAAACGCGTACACCAGGGCGGCGTAAGCACCGAGAAAGGGAGCGCGTTCGTGGCGGAATCCGGCGCTCATGACAGTGTGAGCCTCTTTTCGAGCCGCTCGGTGGCGACGAGGAGCCCGACAACGAGCAACAACATGCACAGCGATATGGCCGCGCCTAGAGGCCAGTTGTACGCCGCGCCGAACAGGCTGACGACGATGTTCGAGATCATGATGCCGCTGGGACCGCCGACAAGAAGAGGGGCGAGAAAATCGCCGAGCGAGAGAACGAATGCGAATGTTGCTCCCGCAAGAATGCCGGGGAGCGAGAGCGGCAGAATGACGCGGAGAAAAGTGGAGAAGGGCGGAGCGCCGAGATCGTGCGAGGCTTCGACCAGATTGCGCGGGACGTGCTCGAGCGACGCGTAGATCGAAAGAAATGTGAACGGCGTATAGATGTGCGTGAGCGTCAGGATCACAGCGAAGGGGCTGTAGAGCAGAAACTCGACCGGGTGACGAGTAATGTGCAGGTATTGAAGCAAGCCATTCAAGACGCCTTCGCTGCCGAGGATAGTCTTCCATGCGTAACCGCGGACCAGATAACTGGCCCACAGCGGAATGATTACGAGCTGATAGAGCAGGTCTTTGCGCTTCGCGGCGTGGAACGAGAGGTAGTAGGCGAGAGGATAGCCGAGCAATAGAGCGAGCAGCGTGACAGCCCCGGCGATTCTCATCGAGCGCAGCAGGACCGCGACGTAAATCGGATTGCGGAACAACTGGACGTAGTTCTGAAGGTTCCAGTTGTGAACGATCACTTGCTGGGGCGAGACAGACCAGAAGCTGTAGCAAAAAAGGATGGCGTAAGGCACCAACAAAAAGAACGTGACCCAAAGCAAAGGTGGGATAGTAACGGTCGCTTTGTATGCGCGGGAGTACATGGCTCAGTCGTCTCCCGCTCGGACGCGGACGGCGTCGATGGAGCTGAATTCGAAATCGTGATCGCCGCTGAGAGGGCCCGGGCTGGGGATGCGCGCGCGAATTACGTGGGCATTGCCGCAGTCTATTTCGAGCAAATCCATGGCGCCGCCGAAAGTCTGGTTCTGAATGCGGCCGCGGAAGTGAGCAGTGGAAACGTCCGGGGATGGATGTCCGGACGAGTATGAAACCAGGCGAATGGATTCGGGCCGCAGCGAGAAGAAGACCTTCCCGGATGGGCCGAAAGTCCTCCAGATGATGGGTCCCGCGCTGGCGATGCCGTCGGCCACTTCGGCCTGAAGGAGATTCGTTTGCCCGATGAATTGCGCGGCGTAGGCGGTGGATGGGTGGCCGTAGATTTCGCGCGGTTCGTCAACCTGCTCGAGAAAACCGGCGCGAAGAAGGGCGACGCGATCGGAGAGGGCCATGGCCTCTTCCTGGTCGTGGGTGACAAATATGAAGGTGATACCGACTTCGCGCTGCAGCGATTTGAGTTCGACCTGCATCTGGCGGCGCAGATTGGCGTCGAGCGCGGAGAGCGGCTCATCGAGCAGCAGCACGCGCGGACGATTCACGAGCGCCCGGGCAAGAGCGACGCGCTGCTGCTGTCCGCCGCTCAATCGCGCAGGAGCGGATGCTGCGAACTCGCCCATCTTCACCATGTTGAGCGCTTGCGTCACGCGGCCGGGAATTTCGCCTTGCGGTGTGCCGCGGGCGCGAAGACCGTATGCGACGTTTTCGAAAACAGAGAGGTGCGGAAAAATCGCGTAGCTTTGGAAGACGGTGTTGACCTCCCTGCGGTAGGACGGCACGGGGTCCAGACGTTCGCCGGCCATCCAGATTTCGCCGCGGTCAAGTTGTTCGAATCCGGCGATAAGGCGGAGGAGCGTGGTCTTGCCCGAGCCGCTCTCGCCCAGAATCGTCAGAAACTCTCCGGGCGCAACCTCCAAAGAAATGCCGCGCAAGACCGGACGCCTGCCGAACTGCTTTTCGACGTTGCGTATCGAAAGCAAAGATTCCGGCTTTGGAGCAGGCGTTTCGGTTGTGCCGGTGGCCCTCGATGAATTCAAGAACGTTCTCCAAAATTGCTTCCAATCGTCATTGGGCGGCTTTCACTTCATTCCAAATTTCGTTGTATTTGTCGCGCCGGGGGACTTGCTGCCAAAAATAAATGCGGGTCATGTAGTCGTCCACGTTGTCGAGATGGAGCGATCTTTTCTGGTCCTCGGCCATGAACTGCGCGGACTGCGGATTCGCGGGATCGTATCCGGTAACGTCGGCGACAGCCTTTTGCGTTTTGGCTTCAATCATGTAGGCGATGAACTGCGTGGCGAGATCTTTGTTTTCGCTGGCAGCGGTGATCATCAGATGGTCGATCCACCCCGTCGTGTTTTCCTTGGGAATAGTTTCCCCAATGGGGAAATTTGCCTTGCGAAGCTGGTTGGTCATGAGCGGCCAACCCATAGAGGCGACAATTTCGTGATTTTCAAAGAGATTGGTGAGTTCGCCGCCGGAGGCCCACATCTTGCGAATGTTCGGCTTCAGTTCAAGGAGCTTCTTTTTGACATTCTCCAGTTCTTCGTCGGTCAAGTTGTAGAGGTGACTGGGATCGGGTTTGTCGTAGCCCAGAATTTGAGCGGCCATATACATGGTGGAAAGCTCGTCCCACACGGAGATCTTTCCTTTGAGTTTGGGATCCCAAAGGACGGCCCAGCTATCGGGAGGCTTGGGGAAAAACGAAGTGTCATAGAGCAGCGGATTCGGCCCCCAGGTGAACGGCGCGCCGTAAACGGCTCCGTTAACGCGAACAAGCGGCAGAGCGCGAAGTCTCTCGGAAAGCTGCGAATAGGCGGGCAGCTTGGAGGTATCGAGCGGCGCGGCCAAGCCGGACGAAGCAATCATGGTGGCGACGTCGCTCGACGGGGAGATGACGTCGTAATTGCTGGCGCTGCCGCCGCGAAGTTTCGCGACGAGCTCGTCGCTCGAGCCCATGTACGAAGCGCTGATCTTGCAGTGGTGTGATTCCTCGAAGGCGTGCACGAACGATGGATCCGCGTAGCCTTCCCAGACGAGCAAATTGAGCGATGGAGTTTTCGTCCCGCAGCCGACGAAGACAATCGCAGCAACGACCGCGAGAGCTACAAGCGTAAAAATTCTTCTCATGGGGTTCACTGCCCTCCCTTCACGGGTTGGGCGGCGTTGCCGGATTTGGATTGATAGACGACGCGGCCGCCGACCATGGTCAGCACGACTTCGGTCTTGCCTAGCTCGTGCGGATCTACTTCAAACGGATTTTGCGAAACGATGATGAGGTCAGCGAGTTTGCCGGGTTCGAGCGAGCCTTCGGTTTTCTCGCGGTGGCCGGCATAGGCCGCCCCGGTGGTGTAGCCGTCGATGGCCTGCGCGACAGTGATGCGTTGCTCGGAAACCCAGCCGCCGGGGGGCTTGCCTTCATTGGTTTGCCGCGTGACGGCACACTGAATTCCGGCCCAGGGATTCAAGGTTACGACGGGCCAATCGCTCCCGAAAGCGAGCCGAGCGCCGGATCTTGAAAGGGTGTTCCATGCGAAGGCGAGTTTCTCTCGCGTGGGACCGACGTTACGAGCCCACACAGCTGTGTCTTCGTCGGGATATGCATGCAGGGGTTGCATGCTGGCGATGATGCCGAGGGAAGAGAAGCGGGGAATATCCTCCGGCGAAATTGTTTCGATGTGCTCGACGCGGTATCGCGCATCGTGAGCGCCATTTTTGGTTTCGGCCTGTTGATAGCCATCGAGCGCCATGCGCACGGCCCGATCGCCGATTGCATGCGTGAAAACCTGAATGCCGCGCCGGTCGAGTTCGGTAACGGCGCGGTCGTATTGCTCCGCGTGCCAATTCGGCGTGCCGGAGACGCTGGGATCGTCGCTGTAGGGTGCGAGCATCGCCGCCGTGTGGCTTTCGACGACGCCGTCCATGAAGAACTTCGCAGCGCCGGCGGAAATCCACTCGTCGTGATATTTCGCCCGCGCGGCCTCGATGGCGGACAAATCCGCGGGCAATAGCTCCGGCGGATGGATAACTTTCGCGACGTAGAAGCGGAGAGTTAGCTCATTGCTTTGGCGGAGAAGGTCCAGCAAATCCAGATCATCGAAATCGCCTCCGAGACTGTGAACGCGGACGAGGCCATTTTGCGCGGCGAGGGCAAGTCCAGCTCGCAACGCGATGAGTTTCTCCTGCTGTGTTGGTTTCGGGACGACTTTGAAAACAAGATCCGTCGCGCTCTCCTTTAGGGCGCCGGTGGCTTCTCCCGTCACGGGATCGCGCACAATCTTGCCGGCGAGTGGATCGGGCGTGTTGCGATTTATGTTTGCGGCGGCGAGCGCTTTGCTGTTCACCCAAGCCGAGTGGCCATCGTAAGAGTCGAGGTAAACGGGGCGGTCCGGGATGATTGCGTCGAGGTCTTTCTTGTCCGGAAGACCGGTTGGTCCGACGGCGTCGTAGGTCCAGCCCTGGCCGACGATCCAGGGCTTTTCGGGATGCGCGGAGGCGAAGTCTTTAAGGCGCTTCTGGATTTCCGGGATCGTGCGCGCGCCATTCAGGTCGGGCTCGTCGAGCGAGAACGAGCCATCGAGGACGTGAATGTGGCTATCTGTGAAACCTGGCAGAACGACGCGGCCGGCTGCGTCGATCGTGCGAGTATTTGGGCCGCGGTATTGTACGAGGTCTTTATCGGCACCGACGGCTACGATTTTGTCGCCAGAGATAGCTACGGCTTCGGCCCACGGTTTTGCGGGTTGCTGAGTATAAACTTTGCCGTGAAGAACCAGAATGTCCGCGGGAGCGACGGAAGGGGCCGGGCGCGCCGGCACCGCAACGCCAGTTATGACGAATGCGGCAAGGAAGGGAATCGCTAGCGACAAGAAAACGTCCTTTGACCGGCTGTGTGCGTTTCGATTCAAGATGCTTTCCGCCTTTCCGCCTTCGTTGCTGCGCCTCCCTCTTTAGAACGTAGGAGGCGTGTTAATCCACAGGACCAGCGTTTCCTTTTTCCCCGGGTTCTTCCAACGATGCTCGGTGCTGCTTTCGAAATAAAAACTGTCGCCCGCTTCCAATTCCAGGATTTCTCCGCCGTCGAGCGAGATCTCCAGCGAGCCGCTCAGAATATAGAGAAATTCCTCGCCTTCGTGAGCGTAGGCTTCTCCGCTGCCGGCTTGAGGAGCGATGCGAAAGAGGTGTGGCTCCATCATGGCGGCATTGCCCCAGGAGAGCAGCTCCATGCGTACGCCCGGGCCGACCTCGAGAACTTTTCTGTCGGCGGGGGTCACGCGTCCGGGGTTGGATTCGGTCGGATTGAAGAGCGAAAGGATATTTATGCGATAGAACCGCGCCAGACGACGCAGGGTAGCCACGGATGCGCTCATCTGCGTGCGCTCGAGCGCGCTCAGGAAGCCGACCGAAACATTTACAGCCTGTGCCACTTGCGAAAGCGAGTAGCCGCCCTTCAAGCGCAGGCGGCGCAGGCGCGGTCCCACGGGACTGGCCTTGGGCCGCCGATTCGAATGCGGAAGCAATTTCTGTGAGCGAAGCAGATGGACGATGGCGGGCGCGTTCATGCCGCGGGCGCGACGAAAAAACTGGGCGCGTTTCAGGATGCGAACGTCCGCATGAGTGTAGAGGCGGTAGCGGCTGCGCGTGCGCACGGGTTGAACGAGGCCAAGATTTTCCCAGGAGCGAAGAATGGAGGGAGAAACGCCGACGATTCGCGCGACATCACTGATGCGCAAATAGCCGTGAACGGTCGCACTCTTCGCCGAGCGTTTTGCGGGCCGCGCCAAATGAGTTTCCCCTTGACAACCCGGAAGCCATCTTCTAAGGTTCGCGGATTATAGTAAGGTTTTTTCGAACGCTGCAACTGAAAAGTCCGAGTTAGCGTCCCGGGGGTGGGTGACGCCAGCTTCACTGAGAGGAGCGCGTATGAAACCTAGATGGTGGGTACGGGTGTGTCTATTGGTGTTTGCGGGCTTGTTCGCGGGGAGCGCTGCCTGGGGGCAGACGAACGGCACAATTCGCGGCACAGTGACCGACGCCACGGGCGCGGTGGTTCCGGGCACTACGGTGACGGTGAAGCTGACCGGGACAGACACGACGCGAACGGTGACGGCGGACAAGGACGGCGCGTTTGACATTCCCGAACTCGCGGTGGGTACCTACGAGCTGACTGCCGAGTCCAAGGGCTTCAAGAAATTTGTGGCCAAAGACATTGTGGTGACCATCGGCCACGTTAACCTCGTAACTGTTACGCTGCAGGTCGGGGGATCGACCGAAACAGTGACGGTGGAAGCGAACGCTGTGCAGGTGGAGACGACCAGCTCACAGCTTGGCGCGGTGATGACGGATGCGTCGATTCGCGAATTGCCGTTGAACCAACGAAATGCTTACGCCTTGCTTCAATTGCAGCCCGGCGTGCAATCGCAGTTGGGCGCGGACTTGTTTTACGGCAGCGACAACGCCGGCGTGGTGTCGGTGAACGGCGGGCGCGGCCGTTCGAACAACTATATGGTGAACGGCGGCGACGGCAACGACATCTTCGTGAACGCGCCGGCGATTCAGCCTTCACCGGATGCCATTGAGGAATTTCGCGTACTCACGAATACGTTTGACGCTGAATACGGTCGCAATTCCGGATCGATCGTCAACGTGGTGACCAAATCAGGGACGAATGACGTTCACGGCGACTTCTACGATTTCCTGCGCAACAAAGTTTTGAATACGCGGGGGTATTTCGACACCGAGACCCCGAATTACATTCAAAATCAATTTGGCGCCACTTTGGGCGGCCCGATCAAGAAAGACAGGACGTTCGTTTTCGGGTCTTATGAGGGCAACCGGCTGACTCAGGGGACCAACGTTGGATTAGTGACCGTGCCGACGACGCAGGAGCCGCTCGGTGATTTTACGGGCGAGGATTTCACCGGGGCGATTTACGATCAGTCGTTCGGAGCGATTCTTGCTGCGCGCGGGGGAGGGGCGTGCGGAGCGGCGGTGCAAGCGACCAGTACCGGCCACATTAATCTGAATACGCCGCCGCCTGCGCCCAATGGCTACCTGTATTCGAATATTTTCCCTAACGACCAAATTCCGGTTTCTTGCCTGGACCCGACAGCACTCGCTTTGTACAACCAGTTTGTTTCTCCGTACAGCGCGATTGCCAACTCCGCCAGTCAGGTCTCGGTGTTGCAGAATCTGAGAGACACCTCGGATCAATTCACCGTCCGTTTCGATCACAAGATCACGAATTCGCAGCAATTCTCAGCCTACTACTATTTCAACAACGATCACCGTAACGATCCGTACTCGACCTTTCAGGCAGCCGGCGCAACATTACCGGGTTTCGGCGACGTCTTCGGGACGCGCGTGCAGCAGTGGAATTTGAGCCATACGTGGACGCTGGGCTCGACGGCCATCAACGAATTCCGGTTCAATTATTTCCGCGAAGGCCAAAAGAACCTGAATCATCCGACGTTTATTCTTCCCGGTTCCGGCCCCACGGGTGGCGTGCATCTGTCGTGCGGAAGTTTGGTTGATCCGTCGGAATGTTTTCAGGACACGAGTAACAGCACGGCGAATTTGCTGAACAGCATCGGCTACCCAATTACGGCCACGCAAGCCTCACAGCTTGGCATTACAACTGCGCTTCCAGGCCGCGAAGGCGTGCCCTATATAGCGACGGACGGGTTCGTGATCGGCAATAACTCGGAAGGCGAGCTTCCGCAGATTGGCAACACGTTTCAGTGGACGGACAATTACACGAAGACCTTCTCCAAGCACACTTTAAAATTCGGCGGGGACGTCCGCCGCGCTCGTTTCGATCAGTTCCTGTACTACGATATTGACGGTCTTTATGGGTTCACCGCCGCGCCGGTATCGGACCAAATCGGGGCCAACGATTCCTTCCCGGCTTACTTTCTCGGAACGCCGAACTCATACTCGCAAGGTGCGGCGCAGGGAGAGAACGACCGCAATACGGCGCTCTACCTTTTCGTGCAGGATAGCTACAAGCTGAAGTCCAATTTGACCATCAATTACGGACTGCGTTGGGAGTTGAATACTCCGTTCTATGACAACGGCAATCGCCTGCAAACGTTCCGTCCGGGGCAGGCGACGACGAAGTACCCGTGCTGGCTTTCGGAGGAAAACGCCGGCGTTCTGGGTTTGAATCCCGGAGATTGCGGCGAAAATAGCGGGACGAACAACGCGATCTTCCCGCTAGGCGTCGTGTTCCCGAATGACAAGGGCGTGCAGCGCGGGCTTACTTCCACCTATTACAAGGCATTTGCTCCCCGCATCGGAGTCGCCTACAGCCCGGGCTGGACCGACGGGTGGCTTGCAAAACTCTCCGGCGGTCCCGGGAACATGAGCATTCGAGCCGGATTCGGGCTCTTCTACAATCCGATTGAGCAACTCGTATTGGAGCAGTTCAGCGCCGAGCCGCCCTTCGGAGGAAGCTCGTTTGTATCCAGCCCGCTGTTTAATCTCCCTTACCTTTCCCAGAGCGGCACCGTGACTCCCAATCCATTCGGCGGAGTCATCAATCAAACTCCGAACACCCCGTGTGCGGTGGATACCCCTGGAGGGCCCAACGGCTGCGTGGACTGGTCCACATTCCGGCCCATTTTGCTGTTCGGAGAATTTGCCCCACATCTGAAATCGCAATATGCCGAGCAATACAACCTAACCATTGAGCGTCAAATCACCAAGGACATGTTGGTACGAATATCTTATGTAGGAACACAGGCGCACCACCTGCTGTCCTCGCATGACCTCAACACAGGGAATATCCAGACCTGTTTGGGTTTAATCGCCATCGCTACGGCAAATCCCAACAACGTTCTCGATAGTCCGGGCGGTGATCCGACGACCTGTGGCCCGTTTGGCGCAGACAGTGAGTACTACGTTGCGCCGGGAACTGTGATTCCTGCTGTGAGCCAGCCGGTGCAACCTTTCAAAGTTGCGCAAAGCGGGTGCAATGGTCTGCTCCTTCCGTACTCTGGGCCTCCGGGAAACACACCGCAATGCCTTCCTGCCGGATCGACGGTGGGATCGAACGGCATAATCCTGGTTGGGACGCGCCCCTATGGCTCTCCTAACTGCATACCGACCAGTGGGTTCAATATGACCGGATGTCCGGCCGATGGAGTGGACGTAATCAGCAACATATTCACGGAAGACACCATCGGAAACTCGAACTACAACGGCTTGCAGCTTTCGGTCGAGAAGAGCTATTCGCACGGGCTGCTGTTCCAGGCGTCTTACACCTACAGCAAATCGATCGACCAAGGCGCCTCGTTCGAAAACGAACTCAACCCGCTCAACTACAATGCAACACGTGGTACCTCGTTGCTCTCCGCGAAGCATCGGTTTGTTTTCAGCCCGGTCTGGCAACTGCCCATTCCCAAATACGACGGCTTGAAAGGCAAGGCGCTCGACGGGTGGGGGGCTTCGGCGATCATTACGTATCAAAGTGGTTTTCCAATTCGTGTGTATGACCCCAACGACCCTGAACTGGAGAGCAGTGAATTCTTCGAGGGAGCAAACACACCAACAGCAACCGCGCCCGTCCAGTTCTTGAACCCAAAGACGAATGGTGGTTTCTGGTTCAATCCGGCTAACTTTACGGACGCGACCGTGACCGGGACCAATTATGGCGTCTTCGGCAACACGCCTCACGCACTCTGTTGCGGCCCGGCAATTAGCAATACGGACCTTGTCGTCAACAAGAAAACAAGGCTCAGCGAGCGATGGGACACGGAGTTCCGGGCGGAGTTTTACAATGCCTGGAACCACACGCAATTCAACAATCCGGACGGCGACTTTGCCGACTCGACGTTTGGCCAGATCTTAAAAGTGCGCGAAGGGCCGCGCGTGATGCAGTTCGGCTTGAAGTTCTTGTTTTAGGAAGACTCGAAGGGGTTTGCAGAGCGAGGGCGTCCGCGGCCGAGTGGACCCCTCGCTTTGTTGCGTACGGCCGCGTCGGCGGCGATTCAGGAGCGATGTGCGAATTTTTGTTTTAGGCGCGGGGATGATGGGACGGGCGGTGACGTATGACCTTGGCGGCGCGCCCGAGGTGAAGAGTGTCATCGTCGCGGATTTCGACCGCAGCAGAGCTCGCGAAGTCGCTCGGGAGTTCGGACGCGGAAAGGCGCGCGCTGTTTTCGCGGATGTGAATCGCACGAAGCATCTCGCGGGGCTTTTGCGCGGGTCGGACGTCGTTGTGAACTGCACCCAATACAACAAGAATCTTGAGGCAATGCGCGCCGCGCTCGCCGCTCGCGTAAATTACATGGACCTGGGCGGCTTGTATCACGTGACGCGCAAGCAGTTTTCGCTCGATCGCGAATTTCGCCGGATCGGCAGAATTGCGATAGCCGGAATGGGTGGAGCGCCCGGAATTACCAACGTGATGGCGCGGGCGCTGGCCGATCCGATGCACAGAGTCGATGCCATCCGTGTTTATAACGCAGGAGCAGACGAGCAGCGCTACGAGAGCCCCATTGCCTACACGTTTTCGATCGCCACGATTCTGGACGAGCTGACCATGCCGCCCGTAATGTTTGAACGCGGCCGCTACGTCGAAAAGCCGATGCTCTCAGAGCCAGAGCCGGGGAAATTTCGCGCGCCTATTGGCTCGATTGTGCTGCGGCATTCGATTCACTCCGAGCTCGGGACGCTGCCTGCCAGCTTTCGCAAAAAGGGAATCAAAGAGGTATTCTTTAAGATTAATTACGATCCAAAGCTGGTGAATCTGGTTCGCGATCTCGACCAAGCTGGTTTTACCAGCCGCGAACCCGTGGCCGTGAACGGCACGCGCGTGGCTCCGCGGGCGGTTCTGCTCGCGCTGATGCAGAAGCGGGCGACCAAGAAGACTCCGCTTGATGTCGAGGCCTTGCGCGTGGTCGTCACAGGAAGTGTGCGGGAAGCCGGCAGCAGCCGGCGGGTGGCGTCGGCGATGGAAATGTGGGCTGACCACTCGACCCGCCCGCAGCTTTCGGCAGTAGCGCGAGATACAGGCTTTCCGGCAGCGATTGCCGCAGTGATGCTTGGTCGCGGCGAGATTCGCGGCACCGGAGTACAAGCTCCCGAGAACGTCGTGCCGCCAGAACCATTTTTCGCGCAGCTCAAGAAGCGCGGATTCACCTTTCGACGATGGAATTTGAAAGCTTGATTGGCAGCAGCAAATCTCAGGGCCGTGCGCCGGCCACCCGCTAGACGGCTTTACGGAGGATGTGATGCACGAAGGTCTTCAGAACGAAATCGCGACATACGAGAAGCGCACGCCACGCTCGCGCGATGCGCACAAACGAGCCGAAGGGCGTTTGCCGCTCGGCGTAGCCAGCAATTACCGCGCGTACGATCCTTACCCGCTGTTTGTCCGCGACGGTAAAGGCGGTCACATTCACGACATCGACGGCAACGAGTACATTGATTTCAACCTCTGCTTCGGCGCGCTGATGGCCGGGCACTGCCATCCGGCAGTCGTGAAGGCGGTGCAAGCGAAGCTCGGAACCGGGACGATGTTTGGCATGCCGCACGATCTGGAATGGGAACTCGCGGAGGAAATCTGCAAGCGCTTCCCGGTGGAAATGGTGCGTTTCAGCAACAGCGGCACCGAATGCACGATGCACGCGGTTCGGCTGGCGCGCGCAGCGACCGGCCGCGACAAGATCATCAAGATGGAAGGCGGATACCACGGTTTGCACGATTCGGTGCTGGTGTCGCTGAAGCCTAAAGCCAATGAGATCGGCGATCCGAATCTCCCGACGGCTGTACCCGGTGGAGCAGGGGTGCCAAAGGGCACGCTGCAAAATACGCTGATCGCGCAGTTCAATGACGTGGCGGGAGTCGAGCGCCTGTTCGCGAAGTATCCCGGAGAGATCGCGGCGATTATCGTTGAGCCCATCATGATGAACGTGGGCATTCTGATGCCCGATAAGGGCTATCACCAGGCCTTGCGTGAAATCACAAAGAAGAACGGCGCACTGTTGATTTTCGACGAAGTAAAGACGGGTGCGAAGCTGGCGCGTGGCGGCGCCTGCGAATACTTCGGAATCAAGCCGGACATCGTCTGCCTGGCAAAATCCATCGGCGGAGGGTTTTCGCTGGCTGCATTCGCTTCGTCGCGGGAAGTGATGAGCCAGATATCGGACCACAAAGTTTTTCACGGCGGGACCTACAACACGAACCCGGTGGCCATGGCGGCGGGCCTGGCCACATTTCGCGAGGTGTTGACGCCGGCTGCGTACGAGCACGTAAACCGCCTGAACAAGAGGTTGCTCGACGGTTACAACAAAGAGCTCGGCAAGACCGGGCTGAATGCGTACGTGGTGGGCGCCGGATCGAATGGCGCGCTGATGTTCTTCCCCAAGCCGATTCGCAACTACCGCGACTGGCTCACGGCGGACACAGATTTGTGGCGGCACTATTGGTTCGCGATGGTGAATCGCGGCGTGATGGCCCAACCCTATTGGTGGGACGAGCAGTGGACCGTCTCAGTGGCGCACACGGACGCGGACGTCGATCGCCACCTGGAAGCGTTTGCGGAAGTTGCGCCGGCACTGGCGCACGCGCAAAAGCAGCCGCGTGTGGCGTCAAGCGCGGGACACTAGGAGCAAAATCCCCTGGCAGAGCAGGCTAATCCGCCGTCTGATACGGTGCACCTGAAGCGTGCGCTGGGACAATGGGACCTCGTTCTGCTGTTTATCGTGGCGGTTGCGAACCTGAACGTTGTGCCGGTAGTGGCTGCGAATGGTCCGGTAACCATCTGGCTGTGGCTGCTGGCACTGGTGTTGTTCTTCTGGCCGCAGGGACTCGCGGTAGTGGAGCTTTCGCATCGCTACCCTCAAGAGGGCGGCATCTACCTGTGGACCAAGAAATTCTTCGGGGATTTTCACGGCTTTCTTTCCGGCTGGTGCTACTGGACCAACAACGTTTTCTATATTCCGACACTGCTGCTCATCGTGGTGGGGATTTCCGTGTACGTAGGCGGAGCGTCGTTTCAGGCGTTGGGCAACGACCGAGTGTATGTCTCGGTGATGGCTGTTGTGCTGTTGGTGGTGATGACCGCGCTCAATATACGCGGGCTGGGCGTGGGCAAATGGATTAACAATCTTGGCGGCATCGGCACGGGGATTACGGCGACCGTTCTGATCGGGCTGGCGCTCGGCGTTTTGCGCATGCACCGCAGCACAATTCATGCCAGCGATTTCCGCATCGCCGGAGCGGACTGGCACCTGGTGAACGCGTTTGGCTACATTTGCTTTGGGTTGGTCGGGCTCGAACTTGCCTCCGTGATGGGAGATGAAATTCGAGATCCGCTTCGCACCATTCCACGCGCCGTTTTCTGGGGCGGCATTCTTTCGGGATTGCTTTATGTGGGTGCGACGCTGTCGCTGTTGCTGGCGGTGCCGCAAAGCGAAATCGGAGCGGTGCAGGGAATTCTGCAAGCGGTGCAGAGCATGGCGGCGAAGCTTTCGGTGATGTGGACCGTTCCGGTGGTCGCGCTGGTGCTGACGCTGGCGATATCGGGAACCACGTCGGCGTGGCTTTCAGGTTCCGCGCGGATACCGTTCGTTGCAGGCTTGGACAGCTACATGCCCAGCGTGCTCGGCCGGATACATCCGAAATACGACACGCCGTACGTGGCGCTTCTGGTGCAGGGGGTGATGACCAGTCTTTTTCTGGCCATGAGCTTTGTCGGCTCATCGGTGGAGCAGGCGTACAAGGTGCTGCTCTCGCTGGCAGTCGTACTGCAACTTATTCCGTTCCTCTATATGTACGGCGCTTTGATTCGGATTGCCGCCGGAAAGGCTGCCACGAACGGACCGTATGGCCGCAAAACTCTGTGGGCAGCGGGAATCTCGGGTTTTGTGACCACGGCGGTGGGCATGGGCGTGGCCTTCGTGCCACCGGCAGACGAAGTCGTGTGGATTTTTGAACTGAAGATGGCGCTGGGTTGCTTGTTCATCATCGGGCTGGGTGCGTTCTTTTTCTTTATTTATTCGCGACGCGTAAGCGCTCGGCGGGTTTTAGCACAGCCTTCAATTTCGACGCGAGGGGAAGGTTCATGAAGCGTTATCGGATGTATATCAATGGGGAGTTCGTGGAGAGCTCGAGCGGGAAGTATTTTCCGGTTGTGGATCCGTCGACTGAAGAAATTATGGCGGAGGTTCCCGAAGCCGGGGAGAAGGACGTGAACCGGGCAGTGGCTGCGGCAAGGGCTGCGTTTGATTCCGGCGCGTGGCCGCAGACCACGGCGCAAGACCGCGGGCGCATTCTTTTCCGGTTGGCTGAGCGCGTTCGCAAGGAGACGGCGCACCTCGCGGAGTTGGAAGCGCGGAATTCGGGGAAGCCGATCGTCGAAGCGGAATACGACATTGGTGACGTGGCAACCTGCTTCGAATACTACGGCGGGATGGCTACGAAGGTACTGGGGCACGTAAATCCCGTGCCGGACAACGCGCTGAGCCTTTCGTTGCGCGAGCCGATTGGCGTGGCGGCGCAGATTATTCCGTGGAATTATCCGCTGCTCATGGCCGCATGGAAGCTGGCGCCGGCAATTGCTGCGGGTTGCACCTGCATTTTGAAACCGGCGGAACAGACCCCGCTGACCGCGCTTGAATTTGCCGGGTACCTCGCTGATGCAGGCTTGCCACCGGGTGTCGTGAATATCATCACAGGCTTTGGCGAGGAATGCGGGGCGCCGCTGGTGAAGCACCCGGACGTAAACAAAGTCGCATTTACGGGAAGCGCGGCGGTGGGGAAGGCCATTGTGAAAGCGGCGGCGGACACGGTGAAGCGCGTCACGCTCGAACTAGGCGGCAAATCGCCCAACATATTTTTTGCCGACGCGGATTTCGAAGCGGCGATTGACGGCGCTCTGTTTGGCGTTTTCATCAATCAAGGCGAAGTGTGCTCGGCGGGGAGCAGGATTTTGGTGGAGAAGGCGATTTATCCGAAATTCGTGGAGGCGATGAGCGCCAAGGCAAAGACAATACGATTGGGCCCGCCTCTCGAACGCGAAACAAAAATGGGGCCGCTGGTGAGCAAGGAGCAATTCGAGCGCGTACGGTCGTATCAGGAACTGGGGAAGAAGGAAGCAAAGCTGGCGTCCGGAGGCGGGCGAGCGGCTTCCATGACGCGGGGATATTACGTCGAGCCCACGATCTTCTACGACGTGGACAATTCCGCGCGCATCGCGCAGGAAGAGATTTTCGGGCCGGTGGCGGCGGTGATTCCGTTTGCCGACGAAGCGGACGCGATTCGAATCGCGAATGCGACTCCGTATGGACTGGCCGCGGCGGTATGGTCACGCGATATTTTCAAGGCGTTTCGCGTGGTGAAGAATTTGCGCGCCGGAATTGTTTGGGTCAATCACATGCAGCCCACTTATGTGGAAGCGCCCTGGGGTGGATACAAGCAGTCGGGATTCGGGCGCGAGCTTGGTCCTTGGGGAATCGATGAGTATCTCGAAACGAAGCAAGTTCACATCAATTTGAACGAACAGCCGATCGGATGGTACTGACATGCCTACAATTCAACTGCGAACACCGGTTCCCGGACCGAAATCTCAGGAGTGGATGCGGCGGCGACACGCGGCTGTGGCGCGGGGCGTTTCGCATGCGACTTCGATTTTCGCCGCGCGAGCGGAAGGCGCTGTGGTCGAGGACGTGGACGGAAACCGGTTCCTGGACTTCGCCGGAGGAATTGGGGTTGTCAACGCAGGGCACCGCGCTCCTCGCGTCGTCGCAGCAATTCGCGAACAAGTGGACGCCTTCCTTCACACGTGCTTTAGCGTCGCACCTTATGCGAAATACATCGAGCTTTCGGAGAAGCTGAATTCACTCGTCCCCGGAAACTTCCCGAAGAAAACAATTCTGGTGAACAGCGGCGCCGAAGCGATCGAGAACGCGGTGAAAATCGCGCGCTGCTACACGCACCGGCCGGCGATCATCTGTTTCGAGGACGCGTTTCACGGCCGCACGATGCTTACAATGTCGCTGACGAGCAAGACGCACCCGTACAAAGCGGGCTTCGAGCCCTTTGCCACCGATATCTACCGGATCCCGTACGCATATTGCTACCGGTGCTCGTATTCGCTGCAATATCCGTCATGCAACGTTTTTTGCGCGCAGCATCTTGAGGACACATTTAAGCGCGTGGTTGCGGCGGAAGCGGTGGCTGCGGTTGTCGTCGAGCCCGTCCTTGGTGAGGGCGGATTCGTTGCCCCGCCGAGCGATTTTTTCAAGATCATCCAGGACATCTGCCGTCGCCACAAAATCCTGTTCATCGCCGATGAAGTGCAATCGGGATTTGGGCGCACGGGGGCGATGTTTGCGAGCGAACGCTATGGGATTACGCCGGACATTCTCATCAGCGCGAAGTCGATTGCCGGCGGCTTGCCCCTGGCGGCGGTGACGGGCCGCGCGGAAATCATGGATGCTCCCGGCGTCGGCGGCCTTGGGGGAACGTACGGTGGGAACCCGCTGGCGTGCGCGGCGGCGCTCGCGGTTCTTGAGACCATTGAGAAAGAAGGGTTGCTGGCACGCGCGGAAAAACTGGGGAATCGATTTGACGCGCGCGCGCGCGATTGGAAACGGAAGCATCCGTTGATTGGCGATGTGCGCGGGCTCGGCGCCATGCGCGCAATCGAACTGGTTCGTTCCCCCGACAAACGCGAGCCGGCGAAAGAAGAAACCGAGCAGGTGCTGCGCTACTGCCACGAGCATGGCTTGATTTTGATTTCCGCGGGCAGCTATGGCAACGTCGTGCGCGTGCTGATGCCTCTGGTGATCACGGACGAGCAGTTCGAGGAAGGCCTGGACGTGCTCGAAGGCGCTCTGGCGAGTGTGGCGGACGCTCGTATCGAAGCCGCGCCGCATCGCGCGTGAGGCCGGAGCGCCGAGGCGAGCGTTTCGAGGCGTTACTCTCTCCCATCGAAAAATCGAATGGATTCGATTTAGATATTGACCCCTTGCCCATTTTCGTGATAAATGCGCATTACTAATGCGCATATTGGGGTGTTTTCATGGTGGAACAAGGCTGGCGAACGGCCGGTTCCATGCCGGAAAAACTTGGGGGAGAGCGCCTATGAAGCGGTATGACCTGCACTTTGTGAAGGTTTGCAGTCTGATCCTGGTTGTCTTTTTCTGGGCCAAGAACGCTGGGGCGCAAGCCACTACCGGCTCGATCTATGGCCGCGTGACCGATTCGTCGAAGGCGATCGTGGTCGGTGCGAAGGTCGTAGCCACGAACGCGGGTACGGGTGTGTCTTACTCGTCTTCGTCGGATGGTTCGGGTGCTTACGTCATCCTGCAGCTTCCGCCAGCCACGTATTCGGTGACGGCGACGAAGGATGGGTTCAGCACGTCGGCGATCAGCGATGTACTAATCGCGATTGACCAGAAGCAGTTGCTCAATTTTGAGCTGGCACCTGGCGCGATCTCGACCACCGTTTCCGTAACCGCCGCGCCAACCATGCTGCAGACCGAGGATGCGTCGACCGGCGACGTGATTCAGACGCAAGACATCGTTGATTTGCCTCTCCTCAACCGGCAGTTTCTCTCGCTTACGACGCTTACGCCTGGCGTGGTATCGGCCAACGGCGCCGTTAGCAGCTTCAGCATAAGTGTCAATGGCCAGCGCGGCTACGCGAACTCGATCATGATCGACGGCGTTGAAGCCACAACAAACCGCACGCAGGACATCACGGTGACACCCGGCGTTGATTCCGTGCAGGAATTCAAGATACTCACGTCCGCGTACTCCGCGGAATACGGGCGAGCGGCCGGCGGTGTTGTGAGTATCCAAACGAAATCCGGTACGAACTCTTTCCATGGAGACGGCTTTGAGTTTTTCCGTCCGAATTTCGGCGCTGCGCGGCCGTATGCCTTTGATGGCGGGAAGGAACCCCCGTCAACTTTGAAGCAGCATCAATTCGGCGGGACGCTGGGCGGGCCGGTCAAGAAGAACAAGTCTTTCTTCTTCGTGTCTTACGAACGAACAGTGTTGCACGACGCCTACACCGAGCTCGACGCCACGGTTCCCCTGCAGATGATCAACCCGTTGCCGAACGGTAGTGTTGACTTGTCAAATCTTGTGGATCCGGGTACTGGGCTGCAAATTCCGATCTTCAATCCGATAAATGGCAGCCCTTACGATCCCCCACAATTCCCGGGTAACGTGATTCCCGCGTGCCCTACCGGTACCGCGCCAAACGGAAGCTGTGTAAGCCCAGCGGGCCTAAACACGCTTCTTAATTTCTTCCCGAAACCGAATCTTCCGGGAAACAGTTTTGGATGGTACGACAATTTCCAGGCGTTCTCGCCGGTGAAATTCACTGGCAATTTGGGCGACGGGCGCTGGGATCATGACTTCTCGTCCAGGGACCGGCTTTCGGCTGTTTATCACTACGGGGATTCCACTCAGCTCACCACCGATCCTTATCACGGCGCCACACCGGTGCCAGGTGGCGGCGATGCGGACCAGGCGAACAACGAAGTTCTGCGCAACCAGGAGCTGTCCGTAAGCGAAACGCACATCATCAGCCCGCGCATGCTTAACGAGGCACGCTTCGGTTACACGCGCCTGAAGGAGGATCTGTTTAGCTTGTTGAACGGGCACGACTATTCCACGCAGTTCGGCCTCGGAAATATCGCCGAGCCCGGCTTTCCGGCAACCGACGCATTCCCGTATATATATCTGGGCACGGGCTACATCTCGGGGGGATCGACCTACAAACCGTATCTGGAATTGGACAGCAACTTTCAATTCGCGGATAGCGTGACGATTACCTCGGTCGGAAAGCACGATTTCAAGTTCGGAGCTGATTTCCGCAGGCTGAACTCGCATCCTAACTTTTCGCTGTTCCCGACAGGCTTTATGTATTTTTCGAGTTACGGATATTCGGCGACCTCGAATCCCAGTAATTACTATCCAGGCGCCTATATGTATGATGGCGGATCGGACATCGCCGATCTTCTACTGGGAATTCCTCTGAGCGTCGATATGGGGTTGCAACTAACGAATCCGCACACGCAAAGCTGGGAGATGCATTATTACGTTCAGGACGATTACAAATATTCTCCCAAGCTGACCTTGAACTGGGGGTTGCGCTACGAATTCCAGGCGCCTTACACCGAGGCGAGCAATGGGATGTCCAATTACTGTTTGAATTCAACACTGTTGGGAGCTACGTGCAATACCGCGCCGGATGCTCTGCTTCTGGCTGGACGAGGACCGAATTCGGACTCATTGGTCAGTGCGCGGTGGAACAATTTCGGCCCTCGCCTGGGAGCGGCTTACCAAATCAACTCGAAGACCGTAATTCGCGCAGGTTACGGCTTTTTTTACTCTCCGGAAAATGACGGCCGCGAGGACATCCTGACCAAGAATTATCCTTTTGCGGTGCAAAACAAATTCACCAATGCGTTTTATTCCGGAGGGCCATTTGAGTACCAGTTGGATGCGGGTGTACCACGCCTCACCAATCCCGTTATACCAGCCGGTGCTTCGAATATTCCGGCGGTAGATGTTCCCAACGCGAGCTTGGAAACAACATTTTACGAAGATCCGCGAATGAAGACGGGCTATTCACAGTCGTATAACGTCACTTTGCAGCGCGAGTTGGCCTCGTCGTTTTCGCTTGAGGTTGCTTACGTGGGTTCCGTAAGCCATGATCTTCCGTACTCGATCGGCAACATCAACCAGTTCGGCAATACGGCGTTTTTTATTACTCCTAACCTGGGACAGATCCAGGCGCTGTTCGACAAGGGGTGGGGGGAGTACAACTCGCTGCAATTAAAGGCGACGAAACGCGCTTCGCGGAACCTGAGTTTCTTGGCGTCCTACACCTACGGCCACAATATTGATAACGGCCCGGCGCCGTTTGACGTGGGCCACGTGGGCAACAACACGCCGCAGAATCCCTACAACCTGAACCAGGAGGTCGGAAACGCGGACGACGACATTCGGCACAATTTCGTTTTCAGCGGCCTCTACCGTTTGCCCATCGGACACGGCCAAAGGTTCTTTGCCGAGTGGGGGAATGTGGACGAGTTCATTTTGGGTGGCTGGCAGATCAACGGGATTTTGGTGGCACGCTCGGGCCTGCCGTTCAACGTCGTCTTCAATGGATCTAACACAAATTGCCCTGGCGTGCGGCCGGATCTAACCGGGCAGCCGTTTTATCCAGGAGGGACGGGCCTTTATTTCAACCCCGCTGCGTTTACCACACCGGCGGGAGATACTGGTCCGATGGGCAACTGTGCGTTCGGCGACGCGGGCCGGAATATTCTCAATGGCCCGGGTTTTGTGAATGCGGATTTCTCCCTGTTCAAGGAATTTCCGATTAAAGAATGGAGCAAGCTGCAGCTCAGGCTCGAAGCTTTTAACCTGACCAATTCGCCGCATTTTTCAAACCCTAACTCCGACATGGGCAGTCTATCGAATTTCGGCCAGATCACGCGAACGGTCGGGAACAATCGAATACTACAGATCGCGGGGAAGTTCATTTTCTAGGCATATTGGAAAGCCATCGTTCCAGGAGTAGCTCGTGCGGGCTGGATGCACGAAGCCGGGGTAAATCTTTCGACGACCGGCACGCTGAGTAGAACCGGCTAGCCACAGAGTAACCTTGCATGTGCTTCGAGTCCTGTTAAACCTGTAAGACAGGCGGAAGACCACTCATGACTTTGACGATGGCTGCGATCGCTGGAACGCGATTGGTTCGACTGGCGCCAGTTGATCTGGTCATCGTCGTTTTCTACTTCGTTCTCGTCCTCGCCATTGGTTTTTATCTGAAGGGCCGCTCCAACACCGGTGAAGACTTTTTCCTGGCCGGGCGCGAGATGACCGCGTGGATCGCGGGCCTTAGTTTCCTTTCGGCAAACCTTGGCGCGCTTGAATTGATGGGATGGGCCGCGGCGGCGTATCAATACGGCATCCTGGCCGCGCACTGGTATTGGATCGGCGCAATTCCCGCCATGCTGTTTCTGGGCATCGTAATGATGCCGTTCTACTACATATCCAAAACGCACTCCGTTCCGGGATATCTGAAGTTGCGATTTGGAGAATCGAGTCGTGCGCTTTCGGCGATTTCTTTTGCGTTCATGACCGTGCTGATGAGCGGCATCAACATGTATTCGATGGCGCTGGTGATGAAGGTGGTCCTCGGCTGGGACATCAACTTCAGCATCTGGGTGTCGTCGATTACGGTAGCGGTTTATGTGACGCTCGGCGGGCTGCGCTCGGCGATTTTCAACGAAGTGCTGCAATTTATTCTGATCTGGGCCGGAGCCCTGCTGATTCCCATCCTGGGGCTGGTGGAAGTCGGAGGCTTCCGCGCGCTGCAGGCGCAGGTGACGCGCAACGCGTCGGCGGAGTACACGCACCTGTGGTCCACGCTGGGCTCGTTCAGCGATAACCCCATGGGAATTCACTGGACGGGAATTGTGTTTGGGCTCGGGTTCGTCATTTCGTTCGGCTACTGGACGACGGATTTCCTGGTGGTGCAACGCGTGCTGGCGGCGAAAGACCTGCGTTCGGCGAAAATGGCGCCAATTATCGGCGCGGCGTTTAAAATGTTTGTACCATTCATTGTGATTCTGCCGGGACTGCTGGCGCTTGCACTACTTCCAATGAAGCTCACGGGTGAGGGCGCGGCGGTGGCCAGCGGGGGGCATAGTTACAACGAAGTCCTTCCACTTATGCTGGCGCGTTATTGCGGGCCCGGCCTGCTCGGGCTTGGAATCACCGCGCTCATTGCCGGGTTCATGTCTGGGATGGCCGGCAACGTGAGCGCGTTTTCGACCGTGTGGACGTACGATATTTATGCGGCGCTGATCAAGAAAAAGGCCTCGGATGCGCACTATGTGTTGATGGGGCGCTGGTCCACGGTGCTGGGAGTTCTGATCAGCATCGGGACTGCATATCTCGTGATGCAATTTTTGAGCATCATGGATTACGTACAGGCGCTTTTCAGCTTTTTCATCGCGCCGTTATTCGGCACGGTGATACTTGGAATGCTGTGGAAGCGCGCTACTCCCAAGGGAGGATTCTGGGGATTGCTGGCGGGAACGTTGTCCTCGGTGGGAATGTGGGCGTGGGTGAAGGTGGACCCTGCGGCGCTATCGTACGTAGCTCTTTCGAGCCATGCGCGGGACATGGCCGAGAATATGTATCGCGGACTGTGGTCCTGGATTATTTGTGTGGTCGTGACGGTCGTGGTCAGCCTGATGACGAAGCCCAAGCCTGATAGCGAATTGAAAGGGCTGGTCTACGGCGTCACGGATATTCCGGCCGAAGAACGAGTGGCAATTTACCAGCGCCCGGCTTTTTGGGCTGTGGCCGTGGCCATTGTTTTCGTCGCGCTTAATATTGTTTTCTGGTGAGGATGATGCGATCCGGAGTCTCAATTTCGATCTGGTTCTTCATAGGGATTTCGCTGCTGGTCAACGGCTTGCTGATTTTCAGCGCGGGATTGTACGAACTGTCGCATCCGCCGGAAAACCCAGTGGTCCTGTTCCACGTCCACGCGAATGTTTGGTGGGGCGCGTTGCTGTTTGTGCTTGGCGCGATCTATTGCCTGCGCTTTGCACCCTCTCGCGATGGGGCCGGCGAGTGAGAGGAGGAATTGCGCGCCTGATTGCGAGAGGCCAACGCGGTGCGTTCACAGAAAGGCGCAAACGAGCGCTGGCAATTTCGCTGTTGTGCAGTTTGGCGTTTGCGGTGGCGCTCAGCGGAGTGCGTGCCGGCGCTGTAGATTCGGGCGCGACCGATCGATTTCGCACATTTCTTTTTGGCGCGGACTATTACCCTGAGCAATGGCCGGAGAGTTATTGGGAGCAGGATGCGCGAACTATGGAGGAAGCCGGCGTGAACGCCGTGCGCATGGGCGAGTTCGGCTGGTCGGTGATGGAGCCGTCCCAGGGGAGCTATGATTTCTCCCTCTTCGACCGCGCGATTTCGACGCTGGGGCATCACGGAATCAAGACGATTCTCGGAACGCCGACGGCGACGCCTCCCAAGTGGTTGACGCACGAATATCCGGAAGTGCTGCACGTTTTTGCAGATGGACAGAAATCGAACGATCAGACGCGTCGGCACTACTGCTACAACAGCGGTGTGTACCGGAAGCTTTCGCGAGAGATCGTGGAAGCGATGGCCGCGCATTATGAGAACAATCCGAACATTATCGGCTGGCAGATCGACAACGAGTTCAATAACGAGAACCCGGAGTGCTACAGCGAGAGTTGCCGCATCGCATTTCGGCGTTGGCTTGAAACAAAATATGGCGATCTCGAATCGTTGAACACGCGCTGGGGCACGCGCTTCTGGAGCCAGTGGTACACCGCCTGGGACCAAGTGGATTTGCCGTTTCCCGCGACGTCGCTGCACAATCCGGCATTGATGCTCGATTTCAAGCGCTTCATTTCCGATTCCGTGGCTTCCTACGCGGGAGAGCAGATCGCGATTATCAGAAAGCACCGGCCAAATGATTTCATTACGACTAACGGCGTGTTTCGGAATATCGACTACTACTCGTTCAGCAAGCCGCTCGACCTCTACGCGGTGGACAATTACCCGACTTTTTCAGCGGCACCGCAGTATCCGTCGGGCGCTTCGTTTACCTTGGCGCGTGGATTCAACGGTCGAATGATGGTGATGGAGGAGTTGACCGGGCCGGCGGGGCAGACCTACTTTTTGCGCACCCCGCGTCCCGGAGAGATGAGCCTGTGGACGTTTCAGGCGATTGCGCACGGCGCGGACGGGGTGCTGCATTTCCGGTGGCGCACGGCGCGAAGGGGCGTGGAGGAATATTGGTCGGGAGTGCTAGAGCAGGACAATATTCCCGGCGAGAAGTATCAGGCCTTCAAACGCGAAGGCGAACAAATTCGGGCCATCGGGGCGGAAGTTCTAGGATCGAAGCTGGTGTCGCAGGTTGCCGTTCTGAATGACTTCGAAGACGAATGGGCTTTTGACTATCAATATCTGACGCACGATATGAATGCGGGATACGCATATACGAATCTGTTCCGGGCGGCTTCGGAGATGAAGTACAACATCGATTTCATCGGCCCGGATGCAGATTTCAGCAAGTATCGCGTTATATTCGCGCCGCGGCTGGTGCTGATCGATCCGGCAATGGCGCAGAAGATCCGCGGGTTCGTTGAGAACGGTGGCGCATTTATCCTCGCTGCGCATAGTGCGCTGCAAGATCGCGATAGTGCGTTGATTGGCGAGCCGCGCCCGGCATTGCTCAGCGGCTTGTTTGGCGTACAGGTGGACTCGACGCAAATCTATTCCACTTCGCAACACGCGGCTAATTCCATTCAGTTGACAAAAGGTGAGGCCATACCTGTTGATACTTTGGCGGAAAGTCTTAAGACGAATGGAGCGCGGACGCTTGGCACATGGGAGCAGGATTTTCTGCATGGTTCGCCGGCTTATACGGAGAACACTGTTGGGAACGGCGTGGCTGTTTATTACGGCTCGGTGATTAGTTTGGAGGCCGCGCGGTCGCTTCTTGCGCGCTATGCGCCGGAAAAGAAAGTCGAGCTGCTGCTCACCGGAATCCCGCGGGAAGTGGAGGTCACGCGCCGGACGAAGGGCGACACCGATTACTTCTTCGTGCTGAACCATGAAGATCACGACGTGCAAGTGAGTCCCGGGCCGGGGTACTTCGACTTGCTGCAGCAGAAAACCTCGCCTTCGGCATTTTCGCTGGGTCGGTTTCAGTACGCGGTGCTCAAGAAAACTCGAGCTGCGCAATCGCACGATTCGGCCAGCCACCCAACCGACAGTCAGGCAAGGAGTCGCCAGTGAAATCAGGATTCATCGCGCTGGCTTTGATTGCTCTGGTGTTTGCGCAAACCGGATCATCCCGTGTGCCTGTCGAGTCGCCGGATCTGATGAAGCAGATCCAGGCCGGCGGGATAAGCAAGCTGACGACGAATGCCGCTACGGTTTACCAAGACGAGCGTAACAGCTGCCTCACCATGACATTTCACTACGTGCAGGGCGACGCCGAAGTGAAGGTGCCAGTTGCGCAGGTCGGGTGGCCGGTAGATTGGTCCGGCTACAGCTCGATCTCTTTTGCGTTGCGGTCAACGAGTGTTGAGCCCGTGTTCATTAATTTTTCGGACGGCAAGGATTTCAAGAAGGATGTGGTCATCGAACCGATGCCGGGAATTGGTGTTCGCGGCGTGATACTTTTTGAAGCCGCGCTGCCAAAGGAAAATAATCGAGCCCATGGCGCGCCACCGCTGGGGTACAAGATTTGGCCGAATACTCTGCCTATTCCGCCCAGGGTTGAACAGATTTCGTTCCGCATGCACTATCCGACTCAGCCGACGCAGGTAACCTTCTGCTCTTTTGCTCTCGCAAAGGAGGATTCGGCGGACGACATTCTCGACCGGCATCCGGTGATCGACCGCTACGGGCAATGGATTCCCGAAAAATGGGAGGGCAAAGCTTACAGCGATGCCGACCTAAAGAATCTGTGGGCGGACGAAGATTTGAAGCCTACGAAGTATCCCTATTGTCCTCTAGGTGGCGACCCGGCAAAGAAACTCCGCGCGACTGGATTCTTTCGGACGGAGAAAGTCGATAAACGGTGGGCATTGATCGATCCGCACGGGCATCCGTTTTATTCCGATGGAATCGATATCGTGGCGGTAGCGGACACGAGCTTCGCAACCGATATTACGAACAGAGAATATCTGTATGAAGAATTGCCGCCGCCGGGGCCAGCATGGCTCACGCCAAATAAAACCGTATCGTTTTACGCCGCCAACGTGATGCGGCGCTACGGCGCGGGCTGGGAAGCGCAAGGCGCGCAACATGCGGTGGACCGATTGCGAAACTGGGGTTTCAACACGATCGGAAATTGGTCAAACAAAGAGTTGGCCGCGAAGAGCGGGATGCCTTACGTAATGCCTCTCTACGGCTGGTACACCAAGAAAATATTTTCGTATCCGTACGGTTTGCCCGACATGTTTTCGGACGAATTCAAGGCCAACGTTGACGAAGCGGCGCGGAAGCAGTGCAGCGACCTGAAGAACGATCCAAACCTGATCGGCTGGTTCCTCGACAACGAGCCGGTGTGGGGCGACACCTTCGAGTTAAAGAAGCCCTGGGCCGATATTGTGCTCGATGATCCCGAGTCTTCCGCGACACAAAACAAATTGAAGCAAATGCTGGCGGCGAATCCGCAGGACGCAGAGAACATAAAGAAACAGTTTCTGTACGAATGCATGAACCAATACCTGGAGACGGTTATCGCCGCAGTTCGGAAGTACGATCCAAACCACATGATTCTTGGCGTGCGCTTCGCGGGGCGTCCCGCGGCGCAATGGATCAAGCTCAGCGCGATGTTCGATGTGTTCAGCGTGAACATCTATACGGACTCGTTTGCTCCCGACCCCAAGACGATTCAGGAATATTCGGAGGGTTCCGGACGCCCCGTGCTGATTGGCGAATACACGGCCAACGCTTCCGGACGCGGCCTGGAAGGGCTTTTTTACGGCGTGCACAAAGTTCGAGATCTGGCCGAGCGCGGAATTGCCTATCGCTACTTCGTCGAGAATTCAGTTGCGAGTCCTTACATCGTCGGTACGCACTGGTTCCAACTGGTGGATGATTTGCCGACCGGCCGCCCGGGCGATGTAGAGCGGCTTAACTACGGTTTTGTGAACGTCCTCGACATGCCGTACGGGGACTTGGTGCGAGCGGCGCGCGAAACCCACGAACGTTTGTACCAACTCATGTTTGGGAAAGTTCACGCGGTACAAACCAAGCCTCGCATGAATTGAGAGTTCACGTTTATTGGGAACGGTAACGCGGGATTTCACGAGGCGGAAAAGATCGAGCAATGCAGCCGGCAAACACAACCGAAGGCTCGGACAAGAAAGGGGCGGCCAAGCCCAAGGGAGAGGTGTGGGAGGAGCGCTGGCATCCACTTCGGGAAGAGTGGGTGATCGTCGCTGCGCACCGCCAGGACCGGCCGTGGAAGGGGAAGACCGTCCATCACGAGCAGAAACTTTTACCGGAGTACGTTGCGGACTGCTACTTGTGCCCTGGGAATACGCGGGTGAGCGGAGCAAAGAACCCGGATTACACACACACGCTAGTCTTCGATAACGATCATCCTTCGGTGGCCTTGAATGCGTTTGAAAACCTGCCGAAGCCTCCGGGAATTTATCGAAATCAGCCGGCGCAAGGGATTGCCCGCGTGGTCTGCTACAGCCCGAAGCATAACCTGTCGCTAGCCGAACTAGAGGTAGCCGAAATTGATACGCTGTTGCGCGTTTGGCAGGAACAATATCGCGAGCTCGGGAGCCTGCCCAATATTGCGCACATTTTGACTTTTGAGAACAAGGGCGAGGTAGTCGGCGTCTCAAACCCGCATCCGCATTGCCAGATTTATGCCACGAACTTTGTGTTTAAAACGATTGAAACGGAGGCGAACGCCGGCCAACGGCACCTAGTGGAAACTGGCCGTGTGCTATTCCAAGATGTTTTGAAGGCCGAGCGCGAAGACGGGCGCAGAATCATTGCTGAAAATGATTCCGCGATTGCTTTCATTCCTTATTTTGCGAGGTACGCTTATGAGCTTTATGTTGCCCCCAAGGCTACTCATGCCAGCCTGGCCAATCTATCCGATTCCGAGCGGCACGACTTGGCTGCGTTGCTCCAGCAAGTGCTCGTCAAGTTCGATAATTTGTGGAAGATTCCATTTCCTTACGTGATGACGCTTCACCAGGCTCCCACGGACGGCGCCGATTACCGCGGATTCCACTTTCACATCGAATTCCATCCGCCCCTTCGAAAGCCCGATTTGCTGAAATACCTCGCGGGGCCAGAGATCGGCGGTGGGAATTTCCTTAGCGATACTGCTCCGGAGCAGAAAGCCGCGGAACTGCGGGCGCAGCCAATCCTTCACTACAAGCACGCGCCGAAAGGAAAAGCGTGACCCGCGACGTCCAAGACCTTCTCGTTCCGATTCGCGAGCTTCACGAACGTGTGTGGCGTGCGGTAGTGGCGGAGGGCGAGAAGGCCGCGGAAGCCGATTTGGCGCGGGTCGTGAGGGATACGGACGGCGACACCATTTTTGCCATTGATAGCGTGGGCGAAGAGGTGGTCGTCGAGTTCTTTGAAAAGGAAGTTGCGCCGCAGTCTTCGCTGGTGCTCATCGCGGAAGGGCTTCCGAACGGCCAGATAGTTCTGCCGCGAGGGACTTCTGAAAAAAATGCGCAATGGCGCGTGCTGGTGGATCCGATCGACGGCACACGCGGTTGGATGTACCAGAAACGGAGCGCATGGATTCTTACCGGCGTCGCTCCGAATCTTGGCGCCGACACAAGCCTTCGCGATATAACACTGGCGGTGCAGACGGAGATTCCTCTCGTAAAGCAGCACCTCGTTGATTCTATGTGGTCGATGCGCGGGAAGGGAGTACAAGGGGAGCGTATCAATCGCCTGAGTGGAGAACGCCGCGCGCTTGCCGTGCGTCCTTCGACTGCAGCGACGATTGAGCAGGGCTTTGCAATGTTGTCGCGGTTCTTTCCCGGAGTGCGAGATGAAATCGCCGCAATTGACGAGGAGATCGTTCGAGGAGCGCTGGGACCTGTTCGTCCGGGCAAGGCGCAATGCTTCGAAGATCAGTACATTTCGACCGGCGGGCAATTTTACGAGCTGATGAATGGGCATGACAGATTTAATGCCGACCTGCGGCCGCTGATGGAAAAAGTCGTGGCGCGGCGGGGCTGGGCGCTCGGAATTTGTTGCCATCCCTACGACGTTTGTACCGAGCTGATTGCGAGGGAGGCAGGAGCGATCATCACGACGCCCGAGGGGGCGGCCCTTGATGCGCCGATGTCCGTCGATGGCGATGTGGCCTGGGTGGGATACGCAAACGAGAGCATTCGCAAGCAAATCGAGCCGCTGCTGCAGGCGGCGTTGCGGGAGCGCGGCTTGCTTGCAGGCCGTTGAATGAAATGAGAACCGATTCGATGCGGCCAAGATTGTCGCTGCTGAAGACTTTGTTGGCGGCCACGCTTTGTGCGCTGCTCGCTTTTGCGTCTCTCTCAGCCGGGGAGATTCACATGCAAGAAAAAGTCGCCTATGCCGGATGGCCTAACTGCTTTCGCCTCTCCAACGGACAAATCGAGTTGATCGCGACGACAGACGTCGGCCCGCGCATAATTCGATTTGGATTTGTCGGCGGAAGCAATTTTATGAAGGAATATCCGGACCAGGTCGGGAAGACCGGCGGCGACGAATGGCGGATCTACGGTGGGCATCGGCTCTGGCAGGCGCCGGAGGATTTGAAGAAAACCTACGCGCCCGATAATGAGCCGGTCGCGCACGCGTGGAACGGCGGAACGCTGAAGTTGACGCAAAATGTGGACGCTACCGGAATCGAGAAGGAAATCGAAATCACCGTGGACGCGAGGCTGAATCGCGTGACGCTCGTTCACCGGCTCACAAACCGTGGCACGGCGAAAGTGAATCTGGCGGTGTGGGCGCTTTCGGCCATGGCGCCCGGCGGTCGCGCGATTTTTCCGCAGGAGGCGTATCGCTCGCATTCGGACCAGCTTTTGCCGGTGCGCGCGATGGCGCTGTGGGGTTACACCGATATGAAAGACCCGAGGTGGACCTGGGGAACGCATTACATCCAGCTCAGGCAAGACAGCGCCATAGCGACGCCCCAGAAACTCGGGATGACAAACACGTTCGGGTGGGCGGCCTATGCCCTGGACAAAGCGATATTCATAAACCGCTTTGGCTATGACAGCGCGGGGCAGTACCCGGATTTCAACAGCAACTGCGAAACCTATACGGACGGGACCATGTTGGAAGTCGAAACGCTTGGACCGATGACGCAGCTGGCGCCGAACGAATCGGTGGAGCATACCGAAGAGTGGAATTTGTTTCACGCAGACGTTGGCGACGATGAGGCCGCGATAGGCAAGACCTTGCTGCCGTTGATCCAGCAGACGTCTACTGTGAAGTGACTTAAGGAATCTTGTGGACGCGGTGCGCGGTTATCGCCCATTCGCGATAGTCACGTTCGGACCTGTTTAGGACTCATGTACCGAATCGTTGAAGGAAATACGGCAGGGCTGGCGGATGCCGAGGAATTCGTAAAGAGTCTACAGGCTCTTGACCGCCATCCGGCGGCTGAAGCGCGAGACCTATTCTCGGGCACGTCGGAAGTGATTGTAACGCGAGCGCCGGGAAGGCTCGACGTGATGGGTGGGATTGCGGACTATTCCGGATCGCTTGTGCTGCAAATGCCGATTCGGGAAGCGACGCTCGTGGCACTGGAAGAATCAGAGAAGCGCGCGATTCGGATTGTGAGCATTGGGAGCGAAGCGGACCAACGACCCGCGCGGTCATTCGAAATGGGGCTCGGCGAGCTGGAAAAGGATGGCAAGCCGATCGATTACGCCGATGCGCGGAGGCTCTTCCAGCGCGATGCGCAGAATCGCTGGGCTGCTTATGTGGCGGGCGTTTTTCTTGTGTTGATGCGTGAGAAGGGCGTCCGTTTCGCGAAGGGCGCGCGTATGTTGATCGACTCGCACGTGCCGGAAGGGAAGGGCGTGAGTTCGTCTGCCGCGCTCGAGGTTTCCGTGATGTGCGCGGTCGTCGCACGGCAGAAATTGAAAATGGAGCCGCGGGAAATCGCGCTGCTATGCCAGAAAGTTGAAAACTTGGTAGCGGGAGCGCCGTGTGGAGTGATGGACCAGATGGCGTCAGCGTGCGGGAAGGCAAATCGCTTGCTCGCGCTTTTGTGCCAGCCGGCCGAGCTGAAGGAATTCGTGCCGATACCGGAGGGAATCGTCATTGCGGGCTTCGATTCGGGAGTTCGGCATGCGGTGACGGGAGCTGCGTATGGAGATGTTCGCGCGGGCGCGTTTATGGGATATCGGATGATCGCCGAGCTTGCAAAGCTGCGCGTGAGTGCGCCGCACGGAGATAGCTCGATTCAGGTGCAGGATCCGCGTTGGGGCGGCTATCTGGCGAATATTGAGCCTTCGGAATTCGAACGACTCTTCGCTCCGTCGTTGCCCGAAGCGATCACAGGCGCGGAGTTCATTGCGCGATATGACGGTACTACGGATTCTGTCACGCGCGTGTACCCGGGGAAAAAGTATGCGGTTCGCACGCCGACGGCGCACCCGATTCACGAGCATTCGCGCGTTCGCGCTTTTGCAGAACTTCTGCGCGGAGATCCTGAGCCTGCAAAACTGCAGTCGCTCGGCGAATTTATGTATCAGTCGCACGCAAGCTACTCGGCATGCGGACTCGGCGAGGGACGTACCGATTTACTTGTTCGACTTTGCCGAAAACGCGGGCCGGCGAGCGGCGCCTACGGTGCGAAAATCACGGGCGGGGGCAGCGGAGGAACTGTCGCTTTTCTCGGCTATCGGGCGCAGGCGGTCGTGCAAGAGATGGCCGAAGAGTATGCGCGCGAGACGGGGTACACTCCCTACATTTTCTCCGGCTCTTCGCCGGGAGCGGCTGAATTCGGCACGCTGCGCCTGCAATCGGCTGCTTAAGCGCGGCGAGACAGCGCGGAAAAACATACACCGCGATCAATCCCAAAAGGTGAATGATGGCGATACTTGTTACAGGCGGTGCAGGGTACATCGGAAGCGTAACGGTGGAGTTTTTACGCGCGAAGGGCGAGCGCGTGGTTGTTCTGGACGATCTGGCGCGCGGTCACCGGGATGCGATTGATAGCGATATCCCTTTCTATCAGGGCAGCGTGGGCGACCGAGCGCTCGTGGCTCGGATCGCGAAGGAACATGAAGTGCAATCCTGCGTTCACTTCGCAGCGCTTGCCTATGTGGGGGAGTCCGTCCAGGATCCGGCGAAGTATTTCGAGAACAATGTTGAACAGGGCATCGCGCTCATGGGCGCGCTGGTGAAGGCCGGCGTTCGAAGCGTTGTTTTCTCTTCGACGTGCGCCACGTATGGAGAGCCGGAACAAGTCCCGATTTCCGAGCGGACGCGGCAGTGGCCCGTCAACCCTTACGGTTGGTCGAAGCTCTTGATGGAGCGTTTGCTCAATTCTTACGATGAAGCCTACGGAATGAGATTTATGGCGTTGCGATATTTTAACGCAGCGGGCGCAACTGAAAAATGCGGAGAGCATCACGAACCGGAGTCACATTTGATCCCGAATGTTCTTTCGGCTGCTGCCGGCGAAAAGCCAGTGGTTTCAGTTTTCGGGAAGGATTACCCGACGCCCGACGGAACGGCCATTCGCGATTATGTGCACGTGGCCGACCTGGCCGACGCACATATCCACGCGCTAGGCCACCTTCGTCGTGGCGGGAAATCGGATTTTCTCAATCTTGGTACCGGGCAAGGGTATTCCGTTCTCGAAGTAGTTGAATCGGCGCGTCAAGTGACTAGACGCGATATCCAGATCCGAATGGAGCCCGCGCGTGCAGGTGATCCAGCCAGGCTCGTGGCGGATGCGTCGAAATCTGGGAAGGTACTTGGCTGGGCGGCAACGAGGTCTGACTTACAGTCGATTATCGGCTCGGCTTGGAAATGGCGACAAAAGCATCCGCATGGCTATGCGTCCTAGGATGCGGCGAGAACAAAACTGATATGGCGAGACAACTTCTCGGAATAGACATCGGCACTGGCGGCACGCGCGCAGTGCTTCTGGACGAGAACGGACGCGTGCTGGTTTCGGCCACGGCGGAACACGCTCCGATGCAGTCGCCGAGGATTGGTTGGGCGGAACAGGACCCCAATGATTGGTGGAATGCTGCTTGCCGAGCGATCAAAGAATGTCTGAGCAAATCCCGCTCGCAACCTGGTGAAATTGGCGGGATTGGCCTCACCGGGCAGATGCACGGACTCGTTTTGCTCGATGGCGAGGGCCATGTGCTGCGTCCTGCGATTATCTGGTGCGATCAACGTACGGAGGAACAGTGCCGGCAAATCACAGAACGCGTGGGAGCGAAGCACCTGATCGAACTCACTGCAAATCCGGCGCTCACGAATTTCACACTTCCGAAAATCTGCTGGGTGCAGCAGCACGAGCCGGAAATCTGGTCGCGTGTCCGCACCGTGTTGCTGCCGAAGGATTACGTACGATTCAAAATGACCGGGGCACGAGCCATTGACGTTGCAGAAGCATCCGGAACGCTTCTTTTCGACGTGGCCAACCGGCGGTGGTCGGCGCCAATGCTCGAGGTTTCCGGGATCAACGAGAGCTTGCTTCCAACGGTTCACGAGTCGCAGGAAATTTGCGGACACATTTCAAAAGAAGGGGCGTCAGCAACCGGATTAGTCGCTGGAACTCCGGTAGTGGCGGGCGCAGGCGATCAGGCTGCAGGCGCGGTCGGGATGGGAATCGTGCGGCCCGGCGCGGTGAGCGCGACGATTGGAACGTCCGGAGTTGTTTTCGCGGCGACGAGCGGTCCTGTTCTGGACCCGAAAGGAAGAATCCACACGTTCTGCCATGCGGTGCCCAAGCGCTGGCACGTAATGGGCGTTACGCAAGCGGCCGGGCTTTCGCTGCGATGGTTTCGAGATCAATTTGGCACCACGAGCAAATCAGGAAACGATCCTTACGAGAGTTTGACAGCTGACGCATCGAAGGCTCCGCCGGGAGCGGATGGACTTCTCTGGGCGCCGTACCTGATGGGCGAGAGGACTCCGCATCTGGACCCGCAAGCGCGCGGGGCGTTGGTTGGAATCACGGCGCAGCACACGCGTGGGCACGTGGTGCGCGCAATTCTAGAGGGCGTTGCGTTCAGTCTTCAAGACACGTTCGAGATTTTTCGCGAACTGAAAATTCCGGTCGAGTCCATTCGGCTGGGCGGTGGCGGGGCGCGTGGGCCATTGTGGAGGCAGATCCAGGCCGATACTTACGGGATGGCGGTGGAAATAGTTGAAACGGAAGAGGGGCCGGCCTACGGCGCAGCGTTGCTTGCGGGCGTGGGAGTCGGGGTCTGGCCGTCGGTCGAGAGCGCTTGCGATCGCGCCGTGCGAGTTGCCCAGCGCATCGCGCCGGAAGGTAGCCGCGCGGCGAAAATGAAACGCCAATACGCGACGTATCGACAATTGTATCCGGCGCTGCGCGACATATTTCACGAATTGCAGAATGTATGAAGATCATCTGAGGTGAGTCATGGCCACCGATAAGTTTCAGCCAAAGCCCGAGCACAAGTTTTCTTTTGGATTGTGGACCGTTGGGAACCCCGGACGCGATCCTTTCGGCGAGCCCGTGCGGCAGATTCTTCCGCCCGCGGAACTGGTTCGCCTGCTTGGCGAGGTCGGCGCGTGGGGAGTGAACCTTCACGACAACGATCTCGTGCCGATTGATGCTACGCCGGATGAGCGCGAACGCATCGTGCGCGACTTCAAGAACGCCCTCACGACGCACGGAGTCTGCGTTCCGATGGCTACGGTAAACCTTTTCACCAATCCGGTCTTTCGCGATGGCGGCTTTACTTCAAACCAACCCGGCGTGCGTGCGTACGCGGTGCAAAAGACGATGCGCGCCATGGATCTGGGCGCTGAACTCGGCGCGAAGATTTTTGTCCTGTGGGGTGGCCGCGAAGGCACAGAAACGGACGCTTGCCGCCGGCCGGAAGAAGCGGTGAAGCGCCTGCGGGAAGCGGTCAACTATCTCTGCGAATACTCTTTGGAGCAGAAGTACGGCTACAGGTTCGCGCTCGAAGCCAAGCCGAACGAGCCGCGCGGCGACATCTATATGCCGACGACCGGCGCCTATCTTGGATTTATCGGGACGCTCGATCACCCGGAAATTGTGGGCGTCAATCCGGAAGTCGCGCACGAGACGATGGCCGGGCTCAATTTCGTGCACGCGGTCGGACAGGCGTGGGAGGCCGGAAAGTTATTTCACATCGACCTGAACGATCAGGTGATTGGGCGTTACGACCAGGATTTCCGATTCGGCGCTGCAAATCCGAAGGTCGCCTTTTTTCTGGTGAAGTTTCTCGAGGATGCGGGCTACGAAGGCCCGCGGCATTTCGATGCCCACGCATATCGCACCGAGGATTATGAGGGCGTGAAAGATTTTGCGCGCGGTTGCATGCGGACTTATCTGATCCTGAAGGACAAGGCCGCGCGATTTAACTCCGACCGCGAAATTCAGGACATCTTGAAAGAACTCAGCAAAGGCGATCGGGACGTGCCGGAGATCGGCAAATACTCGAAGAAGGGCGCGAAGACTCTTTTGGCGCATACGTTTGACCGCGGCGCGCTTTCGGCGAAGCGGCTGCCCTACGAGAGGCTGGATCAACTCACGATGGAGATTCTGCTGGGCGCTCGCTGATGAAGGTTTTGATTTATTGCAATGAGCACGATTTGCGTTGATGAATCCATGGATACACCTGTGCATCGGTCGATGATTCACAATCTCGCACGAATGGCGATGGCGGCGTGTCTTTTATGTGCCTGGATAATTTTGACTGCTCCTGCGATGGCGGAGACGAAGATCGACCTCGATGGCGCGTGGCAATTTCACGTCGATCCGAAGGCACAGGGGCAGGCGGAGGGCTGGTGGAAGGCGCTGCCCGACGGTGCGGAAACCGTCCAAGTGCCGAATACCTGGAACGTGGGAAAGTACGAAGACTACGAAGGAATCGCCTGGTATTTCAAAAAGTTTGAAGTGCCGCGGGAACTTTCCGGCAAGCATCTCGAGATACATTTCGAAGCCACCTTCTATCGCGCCAGGATTTGGCTGAACGGGACCGAGCTTGGTTCCCATGAGGGCGGACACACGTCGTATTTCTTCGTTCTTCCGGCAAATCTGCCGCGAGACAATTTTTTGGCGGTCGCCATCGATAATCGCCCCACGGAAGCCAGTATTCCAGGGTTGGCTCTGCGTCTTCGGGGCACGGGCAATCTTTGGTACGACTGGTGGCACTACGGCGGCATTGTTCGCGAGGTCTGGCTCAGCGTAAATGACTCGGTCATTTTGCGGCGGCAGCACATTCGCGTCCAGGTTCAGGGCGACGACGCGCAGATTACCGACCGGTTGTTCCTCGAAAATAGTTCATCTCGTTCTGTCTCCATCAACGTGAAGTTGCGGGCACGTCTCGAAAGTGCTGGCGCGACGCCAGTGGCCGAGACCCAGAGCTCGCTTACTCTTGGCCCGGGCGCGCACGAAACCGAGCTTACGTTTCGAATTCCGGGTGTGCATCTTTGGCATTTCGATCACCCGTTCTTGTACGACCTTACGACCGAGGTGCAGGATTCAAACGGGCGAGAGTTGGACAATATAACCGACCATTTCGGCGCGCGCACTCTTGAAATAAAGGACGGCAAGTTGTATTTGAATGGCGAGCCCGTTCGTTTGTCGGGGATTACGCGCCATGAGGACTCGCCGTTGGAGGGACTGGCGGAGACTCGCGGCACGTGGGCTCGCGATTACGCCGACATGAAAAAACTTCAGGTCGTCTTCACGCGTCCGGTTCACTATCCTCAGCTGCCCGCGATCCTCGATTATTGCGATCGTAACGGAATTCTTCTTGTGCCGGAAATTCCACTGTGGCAATTCAGCAAGGAACAGCTGGGCAATCCCGCAGTTCGCGCGCTGGCGAAGCAAATGTTCCGGGAGATGGTAGACGAGGACTTCAATCACCCGAGCATTTTTGCCTGGAGCATCTGCAACGAATGCGACATCCACACGCCGGAGGGCATCGAGTACGCCAGGGAAATGCGCGCGTGGGAGAAATCGCTCGACCCGGACCGGTTCGTGACTTTCGCCGACGATCTTCTTCCGTCAGTCACAGATCCTTCCAAGAGCGCCTCGCAGTACGCCGACTTCCTGATGTGGAATCAGTATTTCGGCACCTGGCACGGGCCGGCGAATCTGCTGCCGGGTGTCATCGGCCATATCCATTCTACGTTCCCCGATAAAATGGTCATGGTGTCCGAGTTTGGAGTCGCGAGCATATTTGCGCCGAGCGCGGCTCTGGCCGACGAATTGCGCGTGCGGACGATTCGCGAGCAATTGGCCGAGTTTGCAAAACACGATTGGATCGCGGGGGCAATATTCTGGTGTTATCAGGACTACCGCTCGCACCGCAATCTCGCCCCGGGTTTGACGAAGGGATACGTCGAAATGGGCTTGGTGGATAAAGACCGGAATTCGCGTCCGTCCTATGACACGTGGCGGGAAGAGAATTCGCCGGTTCGGCTCCAGATCGATTGGAAATATGACACCGAATATCCTTTTGGCCCCGTGGGATTCAAAGCGCAAATCGCGCGCCGCGACGCAGACGAACTTCCCTCCTATGCTTTGCACGATTACCGCGCTGTGTGGGAAGTCCGCGACAGCGATAACCAAATAATCGCACGAGGAGAAAAGGAGCTGGGCGAAATTGGGCCGCCCGCGAAGCTGGAATTAGATTTTCCGAAGCGCGAGGCCAACTCGTGGTATTTAGTTATCCACGTATACCGGCCCACTGGGTTTAGCGCACTCGACAGGGAATTGACATGGACAAGCCCACGCTCGGGCGGCGAAGATTCGAACGAAATGAAGCAGAAGGGAACATTTCCGGCGAATCCGCCCATCCTCAGCACGTCACCGCCGGAGCAGCGCCCATGAGTTCCGCAAAGACAATTCAGCGTGATGCCACTTCCCAGGTTCGGCGCGGCCAGATCGTGCGGGAACTTCGCCGCAACGGCAAGGTTCTCGTCGATGACCTTGCGCAGCAGTTAAGGATCTCATCGTCCACTATCCGCCGCGATTTGGCCGATCTCGAAAATGACGGAATGTTGCGCCGTACGCATGGCGGAGCAGTGCCCATCGAGCAATTCCTCTACGAGCCGTTCCGGCACCTGTCTTCGTTTCAGGAGCAGGAGCAGCAGAGGGCTGCCGAAAAGCGCATGATCGGCATTGCTGCAGCGGAACTGGTAACGGACGGTGAAACGATCGCGATCGGCGCCGGCACCACGACAACAGAAGTGGCGCGGAATCTCCGGCATCGCAAAGGAATTACGATCGTGACCAACGCGGTCAACATCGCGATGGAGCTGAGTCATAGCAAGGAACTGAAAGTCTTTCTGACCGGTGGATCTCTCAGCGTCGAATGGTTCGCGCTAGTGGGTCCGACCGCGATTGCAGCAGTACACGAGATTTTTGTGGACAAGGCGTTTATTGGCGTCGACGGCGCTCATGCCACGCACGGTTTGACGACGAACTATCCGGACCAGGCTGCCATTCACCAAGCCATGCTGAAGCAAGCGCGCCAGAAAATTGCAGTGGCTGATCACAGCAAGATGGGAGTCATCGGCACCAACTTGATTTGTCCACCCAGTAGCGTTGATTTACTGATCACCGATCGAAAAGCGGACGAAAAGAAAATCGCGGAGTTCACGAAGAAAGGCGTTCGCGTCCGGCGCGCGTGACGAAAGGAAGTGGGAATGATGCGGCAACAAGACGTGCTTCAAATGAGAGTGGCCAAAAAACTCGGCCTCGTGCTACTCGGCGCTCTGGCAGCGTCATTTGTTCAACCGTCCATATTTCTCGAAGCGCAGCAGCGCGCGACCCAGTCTCCGGCTCCTGTGGCGCACGCCGCCGACTGGTCGCCGATGGCGCTGGGCGAGCCACTCTTGCGCGATCCGATTTGGGTTTATAACGACTGGTCAGCGTATGACGAACTCTCGGACAACATTCCGCTCACCGAAGAGCTGGCCATGCGAGAGCTGCGCGAGATGCTTCGTCTTCGCAAGTCGGGCGTTCATTTCGATTATTACATGATGGACGCATTCTGGTTCGACCCGGACGGCGGCTACCGCACCTGGCGCAAACCGAATTGGCCCGACGGCCCTGATCGTTGGATCGCCGCTTGCCAGGCCGCGGGGATCAAGCCCGGGCTTTGGTTCAGCACAAATACGCTCGTGAAGATCCATGCCGCCCCGCAATGGAAGGATTCGGTGATACCGCAAGGTGGCGAGATGTCTTTTGCCGACGGCCCCTTTCTTGCGGATTTTATGAGCGTGCTTCAATTCTGGTACGACCGTGGAATTCGCGCGTTCAAATTCGACTTCGTGGACTTTTGGGCCGGCACTGCTGCGGAGCTCAAACAATTCACTCATGATCAGATCGGAGATCGCAACAAAGCGGCGTTCCGCGAAGCCCTGATGGCATTTCGCCGGAAGAATCCGGATATTTTGCTCGTGGGATTTAATGGCTTCGGCGGCGACGTGGAATCCACGGCCGGGCCTTTTCCGTTCCACAATCCGATCGATCTGCGCTGGCTTGCGGCTTTCGACTCCATTTATTCGGGCGATCCGCGGCCGTCCGACGTTCCAGAGATGAATTTCTGGCGCTCTATGGATATCTACAGCGACCACATGGTGCGGCGCTACGAACAAAGTTTTGTGCCCATCGAAAGAATCGATTCCACCGGCTTCATGGTGGGAAACACGGGAACGATTTACTACCGGAAAACGAATGCCTGGCAGGGAATGGCTCTGATGGAAGTCGCGCGCGGCGGCTGGGTGAACACCATTCACGGCAATTTGGAATTTATCGACGACGCGAAAGCTCGCTGGCTCGCGAAGCTGCAAGGCATGTATGCGCGGCCGCAAGCCATGGGACGAACAAAGACCTTCGGCGGAATTCCTGGAGACATTCAGCCATACGGCTTTGGTTCGTTCGATACGGACGGCGTGCTCTATGCCGTGGTGAATCCCTCTCAGCGCGTGGATTCTCTTCAAATGCCACTTCTCTCGCGAGTGCAGAAACCGAACGCAAATGGACGCGTTCTCTTTCGGGACGCCGGTTTTGTGCCGGTCCTCAAAGGGGATTCGATTACGCTCGGGCCGGGGCAGCTGGCGCTTGTTGGTTTCGGGAAGTACGCGAACGCGGAATATGATTTGGGCGTGCAGGAAGACGTCCACATTCCGCAATCAATCGCGCCTGTCCCTGCAGAGTTCTCTCCAGCCGGGACGAATGTTATTGAAGCCGTCGTTACGCCGCCGTCCAAAGGCGATTTACGAATCGTGATGCAGCAGCACGGAACTGACGGAAGCATCCAGCGCAGTTGGGAAGGCGGTCCCCCGAACGGAAAGAACATGGGAACATTTTTCGTGATCAGCGCGTCGCAAGACGGAAAGGCGATTCCGGTCGTAATCAACTACGACAAAGTGATTTGGAGTGGACTTTCCTGGGCCGTCGGAGAAGTACGGCAGAGTTCCTTCGCGCCCGGCAAACCGCTGGTGATCCGAATTTCTTCAGCGGAGAAAGATGCGAGGAAACTTGAAGGCAAGGTCTATGCAGTTGTTTATTAGTTTAGGCTCAGGTGCTAGTGATTGTGGACTGTGATGCCGGGCCAATCATCCGTGCGGAAAGGGGAAGCGGGTAAGCCTTCCTTGTTATAGAGGTTGCACTCCGGGCTGTCGGCCCACGCGTAGCGCACCGCGACGGGCTGCGTCACGTCCGGGCTCGAGACCACAATCGTGTCGCCATCAATCTGGGCGTCGGCCCAATGAAACTTTCTGTCCGCCCCCGCGATTGAAAAACCCTTCAGCGCGCCTCCGTCTTTCGATTCAAGGCCTGAGCCGATGTGAGTGAACCGAATGCGAATTCGTCCGCCTTCAATTTTCGATCCTTCGTAGATCGGTCCTGAGTACACGAGTTTCTGGCCGTACGTCGTGCCGAAGGCCCAAAGCGCGAGGCGTTCGCCGATTTCTTTCTTGCGCGGCGGATGGAGGTTTCTCATTTCCCCAACGTCGATTGTGACGGCGAGGCCGGTGTTGGGCACCGTTTTAAGCGTCATGAGCTGGGCCTCGCGCAATTCGGCCCACGGGGACGCGCCCAACTCAGGACTGCTTCCTTGATTTGGAAGTTGCACGATCAGGAAAGGGAGGTCAGGTTCGTCCCAGGCCTTGCGCCATCCGCGAATCATCGCGGGGAGAAGCGTGCGGTATTGGTAGGCCTCCAGCGCATTGCTCTCGCCCTGATACCAAATCGCGCCGCGAATGCGAAACGGCACGAGCGGCGCGATCATTCCGTTGTATAGCCCAGATGGCGGAGGCGGCGGGTATTCAATTGCCGGTAGGACCACGATCGTGAACCCCGTGAGAGTCTTGGGTGTGAAAGGCTCGACCACTCCCCAGCCCCCCTGGCGCAGATCAGAAAAATGAACGGTGAACTGTTTCCAATCCGGCGTGGCGATTTTCGTTCCTAATCCGTAGTTATCCCAGTCGTAGATTGTGGGTTGAAGGACCTGGAACTGGAACGAGCCGCTTCCACGCGTCCAAAAACTGATTCCGTCATAGGCGCTCATATCGGCGGGCGCGGTATTCAAGTTGAAATTTGCCGTTAAGCGCGGGAACTCGAGACCATCGAGCGTCCCGGATATTCGTGCCGCGAAGCCTTTGCCGCTGCGTCCTGGCGCGGCAAGCTCGAAGGTCGCGTTGGGCACGTCCTCCCAGTTGTAGGTCCAGTCGCCGCCGGTCGAGGTTTGCGTCGTGCCATCGTCGAAATCGCTGAAAGGTTTCGGGTCGGAGGTTGCTTGCGCGGGCAAGAGCTCGAAATCGTCAAACTCGAGATCGATCGGGCCGCCTTGCGCGGCGAACGATTTTACGGCAGGAGAGGTTGCGTCCCATTGCTGGAGAATTGACTGAAGAGCAGGATCGCCGTGCAAGGAGTTTGGGTCTGTCCATTCTTCGGAAGCGGTGCCTGGTCGCGCGCTAAGAATCACGCCGACGGGGACTTTTAGTTTTTCGTGTAATTGTCTTGCGAAAAAATAGCTCACTGCTGAAAACTCTTTCGCGGTTTCTGGCGTGCAGATTTTCCACGTCGCCGGGCGAGTATCTGTTTGCGGCGTGGTCGCGATTTTCCCCGGAACTGTGAAGAATCGAATGCCTGGATAATTGGCTTGTGCGACCTCGGCGTCGCCATTCACCGCGCCACTTAGCGCAAAAGTCATGTTGGACTGGCCGGACGCGACCCAGACCTCGCCGATCATGACGTCGCGAAGGGTGACGGTCGTCTTGCCGCGCACGGTCAAAACGAACGGGCCGCCGGCTGCCATGGGCGCGAGCGCAACCTTCCAGCGTCCATCCGTGCCCGCGGCAATTTGCGCGGTTTGTCCCGCGATCGTCACCGTAATTTGCTCGCCGGCATCAGCCTTGCCCCAGACTGATATCGCCATGTCGCGTTGTAAGACCATGTGATCGCTGAAGAGATGTGGTAGGACCGGAGAGGCCCCTAGCGCAAGCGCCGAAGCAGCTACAGCGAGCAGCACGCAAAGCACTTTGAGCCAAAGCGCCCTCGGAAAAGGATGAGTGAGCGGAATAGAAGATGAATGAGATTTATGGAGGCTCATGCACGGGCTCACTCTTATTTCGTCGTGCTTAGCTTGGTCAGCTTAAAAGCGCCGGTCAGTTCAATCTTCGCCGAAGAGCTTCCAATCAGGATCGCAAAGTTTCCGGGATTTGCCGTCCATTGTTTAGTCGTCACGTCGTAATAGCAGAACGATCGGCGGTTCAGCTGTACATTCACCCGCTTCGTTTCTCCCGCCTGAAGGAAAACCTTGCCGAATCCCTTCAGTTCCTTCACCGGGCGCGGGACCGGCGCGTGCGAATCGCCAACGTAAATCTCCGCTACCTCGGCTCCCGCGCGCTGGCCGGTATTCTTCACATCGAACGCGACCGTAACGGAATCAGGATCGTCTCCGGAACTTGGCGTGACGCTCAGATTACTGTAAGCAAAGGTGGTGTACGAAAGGCCGTAGCCAAAGGGAAACATGGGCTTGGCCGGCGAGCGATCGAATCCGCGATAGCCCATGAAGATGCCTTCGCTATAGACCACGCGCTTCTCGCCGGGTTTCGCGTAGTAGCTGTTGTACGTCGGATTGTCTTCCCATCGCCGTTCGTAGGACGCAGGAAGTTTGCCCGACGGGCTCACGTCGCCGAAAAGAATTCGCGCGAGTGCGCGGCCGCCCTCTTGCCCCGGATAGAATGCGTCGATCAGCGCAGGCACATTCTCAATCCACTGCGTCATATCCACATTGCCGCCCGCGGTGAGCACGACCACGACATTCTTGTTCACGCCGGTAATCTCGCGGATGAGTTCATCCTGCCCGCCGGGAAGGTGAAACGTGCGATCGGCGCCCTCCTGTTCCGAGACGGAATCGAAACCGACGCACAAAACAACCGCATCCGCTTTTGCCGCTATCGTTTTCGTGTTGCGGGCGACACCCTCCGCGGCGGAAATCAAGCCAAAGTGAACCGCAGCGCTTCCCACCGCTTCGAAGTACTCAAGTTGAATTTTGTAAGCGTGTCCGGCGTCTAGGGTTCGCGTGGCGGTGTTCAGCGTTTCGCCGTGGCGATGCCAGTCATCAATCACGAGTTCGTCGCCGAGATAGACTCGCACGCCATCATCCGAAGAAACGTAAAATTTGTAATCACCCGAGACTTTCGGAGTGTAATAACCGGTCCAGCGCGCGGAGAAATGATCCACTGGATGGCCGTCGGCGAAAGAGCCCTCGCCCCAATCGAAATCCACGCGGGGATCCGTCCGCACCAGCGCGGGCCTGCCAGTGAGTTCCTGATTATCGAAATATGCGGCGGCGAGGCCGCGTGGCCCATCCGGGCTCACGCGAAAATCAGTCTTGGCCACCACTTCGGCCAGAGGCACAGTGTCCGAGGCGTAGAGTACTTTCACATCTGTGCCCAAATAATCGCTAATGCCTTCCAGGTAGCTCACGGAGTTGAAGGGCGCCACGAGAGAACTTCCGCCTCCGCCGATTACGCTCGGGTACGCATCAGGGCCAATGACGGCAATCGTCTTCAGTTTGGCTTTGTCCAGGGGAAGGAAAGTGCCGGCGTTCTTCAGCAGTACCATTCCGTCTTCCGCTTCTTCGAGAGCGAGCTTGCGGCCTTCCTCGCTGTATGCAGGAACCGACGGATCTACTTGGGCGCGATCAAAGAACCCGAATTCGATGGATTTGCGAAGTATCCTGCGAACCTTGTCATCAATGGTCGCAACAGAAACCCTGCCATCCTGAATAGCGGGCAAGAGCGTCGCTCGGTTCATGAAATCGGCCGAAGGCATTTCCAGATCGAGGCCGCCGTTGGCCGCGCCCACGCCGTCATGAGTCGCGCCCCAGTCAGACATGATGATGCCGTCAAATCCCCAATCTTTCTTCACCACCTCATTATTCAGGTAGCCATTCTGCGTCATGTGTTCGCCGTTCACGAGATTGTAGGCGTCCATGATCGCGCCCACGTGCGCCTCTCGGATGGATGCTTCAAAGTTTGGCAGATAAATCTCGCGGAGCGTGCGCTCATCCACGTCGGAGCTTACGTTCATGCGATCCCATTCTTGATTGTTGGCCACGAAATGTTTTGCGGTCGCGATCACGCCTCGCGACTGGATGCCTTCGATCAATGACACGGCCATTCTTGACGCGAGGTACGGATCTTCGCCAAGGTATTCAAAGTTGCGGCCGCCCATCGGCGCGCGATAAATGTTCATGCCCGGCGCCAGGACAAAATGGACTCCGCGTTCGCGCGCATCCTGGCCCATCATCGTTCCCAGGCGTTGTGCGAGCGCGGTGTCCCACGAGGCTGCGAGCAGGATTGTCGCCGGATACGCGGTGGTCGGTCCGTAATCGTGGACGCCAAGCGGACCATCGGACATGATCAGGCCCGGGACGCCGAGCCGCGGAATGGCGTGCGTGCCGAAGCTAGGCACTCCGCCGATCATCTCGATCTTTTCGTCGAGCGTCATCTGCTGCAGGATGTCCTCAACGCGCTTTTCCACCTCGGCGGACGAAGGTTTTTGAGCCGCGGCAGGCATCGCAAACAGCGCGACCGCAGCGAATATGATCAGGATAGCCGTTTTTGTGTTGTTCGTTGATTTCAAGTGCGCTCCGAATCAGCAGGGAACTGGTGAACCTGTAAGCGGAATGTGAAGAGGGAACCGGTCCTTTCTGTTCCCCCGGCGGGGGCCATACTCGCTAAACTCGACTGAGAATATGGCGGGGACGACGAGACTCGAACTCGCGACCTCTGCCGTGACAGGGCAGCGTTCTAACCAACTGAACTACGTCCCCGCAATTACATCTGCACTTTCTGGTGGGCGGTCACGGATTTGAACCGCGGACCTTCCCGGTGTAAGCGGGACGCTCTAACCGCTGAGCTAACCGCCCGTCGAACCAATCCATCGTAACAGAAGCCGCACGCTTCCGGCTAGGGCTTCAGCGTGAAATTCTGGCGCTCGAAATAATTGGGCGCCGTTTAAGCAAAGGAGCCGAGCGAAGACGGAGAAAACGGCTAATCTTGAAATATAAGCCGAATCCACTACAATCCGCCCAACCGGTAGGCCGAGCGAAAAGAAAGGTAGGCTATGCAACAGTTCGCGCGCGTTCAGCAGGGCAATAGCGTGATTCCGGCAGTCGTTAGCGGCGGCGGTCTTCTAGATCTTCGTCCCCTCGTTTCCGACATCACTCCCGAGACAATTGCGAGTGGGGTCCTAACTAAGGTGAACGCCGCTACTCTGAAACCGGTTGCCGGAGAGGTGCGTTATCTCGCACCAATTTCCGGCATACGCCAGATTCCAGCAACCGGTTTCAACTACAAGAAACACATCGAGGAAATGAAGGTGCCGACGCCAACCGAGCCCGAGGTTTTCCTTAAGTCGATGCTCTCGCTCACCGGGCCTTTCGATCCCATTAGCCGCGGTCCCAATCAGGGCGTCAAGCTGGATTGGGAAACCGAACTTGCCATTGTTGTCGGGCGCGAGGCGCAGGACATCACGGCGGAGCAGGCTGCCGGCTGCATCTTCGGCTACGTTTGCCTCAACGATGTTTCCGACCGGTCCACTCAGCTGGATGCGCAGAAGCAGCAGCACCTTGTGCGCGCAAAGTCGCGTCCGACGTATTGTCCAATCGGGCCCTATCTGACTACGGACATCAATCCAATGAACCTTGAAGTCTGGACGAAAGTCAACGGCAACTACGAGCAGCAGGGAAACACGAGCGACATGTTGTTTCCCGTTCACGAACTTCTTGCCTATTTTTCTCGCCACATGCGAATGGTTCCCGGCGACATCCTGGCAACTGGAACTCCGCCAGGTGTGGGCATGGGCAAAAATCGATTCATGGCGGTGGGAGACATCTTGGAGTGCGGAATCATGAACCTGGGCGCGCAACGCCATGAAATCGTCCCGTGATTAGCGCCCGTCGCGGAATCGTCAAGGTCGCAGATGACTGAGACTGCGAAACGGGCAGAACCAGCGGTCTCTTCGGCCTCAACGCTAGTGAGCAGAAATCTCAGCCGGCGATGGGATTGGCCACTCAACATCACGGCAGGTTTGGCCGAATTTGTCGCAATCGGCGAGGAGCGGGTCCTGTGACGTGGCGGGGCGTGCTTCCGCAGTCTGGCGGATCCTACCGTCGTAATCCAGAAGAAAGCTGCGCATGCACGCATCAGTGTAGTTTTGGCAAGTAGCCGAAATTGCGTACCGCGATGGATCATTTTTCCGCGGCGGCAGGTATTTCAAGATGTACGGGCCCGCCTTTTGGCTGCCCGGATCAGTCGTCTGCCCATCGGCAGTTGGCGGTACGATTTGCGACAATGACGACGGAGCGTTTGCGCCAGCGCTACTTTTGATGAAAGCGTTAATTTGGTTTCTGAGTGTGAACAACTGGGAAGCGGTGAAGTCGTTGGGCTCCACGACGATCAACGGCACAAGCTTTTCTCCCTGGTCCATCGCGAACCAGCGTTCGTAAACAAAAATGGTTCCGCGCTTGTCGCAAAGAATCGGATTCACTCTGTCCAACCCTTTCTGGATCGGAATTGCCGACAGCTGGAAATCATCGATGCGCCCTGAGGAATCTCGCTGCGGAGCGTAAGTGAGCGTGTAGTAAGGAATCGCTCCCGGCTTTGCAAGAGTATTATCGCAGCCCGGCCCCTGCGGAATTTCCGACAAGGAGCCAGGGAACTCGCTCTTCGGTTGTGACGCCTGCTGTTGAATTAGGCAGCCGGCGAGCAACGCGACTGCGTTGTGTGCCTTCGCAAACGCGGAGTAGTAATCCAGTGTAGCTGCCGCGTGGATTGACTCGGCGTGTTGCTGCGCCCGAAACTCTTTCAGGCGTAAAGCAGGGAATCCTACGAACAAGTAGATAGCTGTGGCGCAAGCGCCAGCCGCTAGGGCACCCGGGGAATTCTTCCGTTGGCGCAGCGCGCTCCACACGATCCAGACGCTATTTGCCATCAATAAGACTACGACTACAAGAGATGCTCCCAGCATCGGGTTTCTGGACAGGCCTGCCCAAAGAAAAATCATCATCAACGCGGCCGGAGAGATCAGAACGAATCCTCCAAAGAGAACCAAAGCGATGCCTGCGCCTGCGGCTCTTAGTTCCTTAGTGTTTCCCCAAGCGGCCAGAACAAAAGCCACGAGATACGGGAACAGCAGAAAAGCGAACGGAAGCACTTCAGCGAATAAAGTTAAGTGAATGCCTCTGTTCCGCTGTTCCTGTTGGACTGGGAGCGTCAGAACCGAGAGAGCGGCAAACAGCGCGAGAGCCGAAATCATGGCGATGAGCAGCTTTCGCGAAGATGGAGGTCCTGCTGCGGCAGTAGATCGGCGGATGCCAGGATTTAGATTGGTGCTCACGTGCCGCAGATTACAAGAATATGAGGGAAAATCGGTTGCTCGTCGCGAAATCGTTGTCCGTTCGGTAATGGCGATGTCGACCGGCGTGCGGGGAATCAGGCGACTAAGCCTGGAATGCCGGTTCGATTCTGGATTCGCGGAGCGGTGACACTTTTTAGCGTACAAAAAGTGTCCATTCATCTCGACCTGTACCTTCGTACAGGAGCGGAAATTTGCCCTGTTCTTCCGTACAGGTAGCGCCGCAGCGTATCGGATGTTAGCTGATTCACCACGAACACCGCACCGCAAGCCCAACCTGCGCGCATGAGCGTGCTACGCTGAAATTTCCGGCGGTGCTTGTGCCGCGGGCCTATAATCATGTCTTCTCGACTTGGTGAAATACTCGTTAAAGACAGCCTGATCTCAGCGGATCAGTTGAAGCAGGCGCTCGAGTATCAGAAAAAGAATGGCGGCCGGCTGGGTACCTGCCTCGTCAAGATGGGGCTGGTCAGCGACGACGACATTACTGCCGTTCTTTCACGCCAATACGGCGTCCCGTCAATCAATCTGAAGTTTTACGAAGTCGATCCCCTGGTAATCAAGCTCGTCCCGCAGGAGACCGCCGTCCGCTATCAGATCGTCCCGCTCTCGCGCGTCGGTTCCACGCTCACGATTGCGATGACCGACCCGACGAACGTTTTCGCCATGGACGACATCAAGTTCATGACCGGCTTTAACGTCGAGCCCGTCGTGGCCTCGGAATCGGCCATCAGCGAAGCCATCCACAAGTTTTACGGCGAGGTCGAAAGCGTCGAAGAACTCGACAAGGTAATGAAGGACCTCGCGGGCGATGACGCCTCGCTCGAACTTTCCTCCGAAGAAGCGGAGATGGATCTGGCCACGCTGGAAAAGGCAGCGGAAGAGGCCCCCATTATCAAGCTTGTGAACCTGATTCTCACCGATGCAGTGAAGCGGGGAGCCAGCGACATTCACATCGAGCCATACGAGAAAGAATATCGCGTGCGCTTCCGCGTTGACGGCGTGCTGCAAAACGTCATGGCGCCGCCCATGAAATTGAAAGACGCCATCACCAGCCGCGTCAAGATCATGTCCAAGCTGGACATCAGCGAAAAGCGGCTTCCGCAGGACGGCCGCATCATGATCAAGTACCTGAAGGACGGAAAGAAAAAAGAGCTCGACTTCCGTGTTTCCACCGTCCCCACGCTCTTCGGCGAAAAAATTGTTCTCCGCTTGTTGGACAAGGAAAACCTGCGCTTGGACATGACCAAGCTCGGTTTCGAACAAGAGTCTCTGACGAAGTTCGAGCGCCAAATTTTGCGGCCCTACGGCATGGTGCTCGTCACTGGCCCCACGGGTTCCGGCAAAACGAACACGCTCTACTCATCGGTCGCGCGGTTGAATACCTCCGAGACCAACATCATGACCGCCGAGGACCCCGTCGAATTCCAGTTGGCGGGCATCAACCAGGTCCAGATGAAAGAGCAGATTGGGCTCAATTTCGCCTCGGCGTTGCGCGCCTTTTTGCGCCAAGACCCCAACATCATTCTCGTCGGCGAAATTCGAGACTTTGAAACCGCCGAAATTGCGGTGAAGGCAGCGCTCACGGGCCACTTAGTGCTCTCCACCCTGCACACCAACGACGCGCCTTCCACTATCAGCCGCTTGATGAACATGGGAATTGAGCCGTTCCTGGTGGCCACGTCGGTGAACCTGATTTGCGCGCAGCGGCTCGTGCGCCGCATTTGCTCGCAGTGCAAGGAGCCCATGCAACTCCTTCCGCAAGCTCTGATCGACGCCGGCTATACGGCTGAAGAATCCGAAAAGACGGTGGTCCAGCACGGCCGCGGCTGCGGCACTTGCAATAACACGGGCTACAAGGGACGCGTCGGCTTGTACGAAGTGATGGAAATTAACGACGACTTGCGCGAGCTGATTCTAGTGGGAGCCTCCGCGCTCGAATTGAAGAAGAAGGCTCTCGAAAACGGAATGATTACACTGCGTCGCAGCGGACTGATTAAGGTGGCCGCTGGCCACACAACATTGGAAGAAGTCGTTCGAGAAACTGTTCTGTAAGCGGAGGAAATGATGGCTGGCATCACATTAAGCGAACTGTTGAAGAAAATGATCGAAATGGGAGGCAGCGACTTGCACCTCTCAACCAATAGCGCGCCGCGCATTCGCGTGCACGGCAAGCTGCGTCCTCTCGACATGCCTCCCCTGACGGCGGCCGACACCAAGGCGCTCGCCTATAGCGTCTTGACCGACGTGCAGAAGCACCGGCTCGAGGAAAACCTCGAACTCGACTTCTCGTTCGGGTTGAAGAGTCTGGCGCGCTTCCGCGGCAACATCTTCCACCAGCGCGGCGCCGTGGCAGCTGTCTTTCGTACGATTCCTTGGGAGATCAAGAGTTTTGATGCACTGGGCCTTCCCAACATCGTGCGCGGCCTTTGCGATAAGCCGCGCGGACTCGTGCTCGTCACCGGACCGACCGGCTCGGGCAAATCCACCACGCTGGCGGCCATGCTCGACAAGATCAATAACGAGCATGAAGAGCACATGATCACCATTGAAGATCCCATCGAGTTCCTCCATAACCACAAAAAGTGCCTGGTGAACCAGCGCGAAGTCCACTCGGACACGCACTCGTTCGCAAACTCGCTGCGCGCCGCGCTTCGCGAAGATCCCGACGTTGTGCTCATCGGCGAAATGCGCGATCTGGAAACGATCGAATCCGCTCTCCGTATCGCTGAGACCGGCCACTTGACCTTTGCTACTTTGCACACCAATTCCGCCGTCTCGACCATTAACCGTATCGTGGACGTCTTTCCCGCACACCAGCAGCCGCAGGTGCGTGCCCAGCTCTCCATGGTGCTTGAGGGAATCCTTTGCCAATCGCTCCTGCCGAAAATTGACGGCCGCGGCCGCGCGATGGTGATGGAAGTCCTGATTCCAACCGCCGCGATTCGCAACCTGATCCGCGAAGACAAGATCCACCAAATCTATTCGGCGATGCAGACCGGTACAGGAGCTTCCGGAATGCAAACCTTTAACCAGAGTCTCGCGAACGCGTATTCCCAGAAATTGATCACTCTGGAAGTCGCGCTGGCGCGGTCCTCGAATCCAGACGAATTGCAGGATTTAATTAACCGTGGGGTCGTTTCGCCTCCCAATACTGGCAAAACGCCCGTCCGTCGGTAAGAGATGAAAAGGAAGAGGAGGTAACACACCATGCCGGTATTTACATATCGCGGAGTCAATCGCACGGGTGCCACCGTCGCGGGAGAACGTACAGCGGCGACCAAGGCCGAACTCGCCGCGACATTGCGCAGGGAACAGATCAATGTCAGCAAGCTCTCCGAAAAGGGGAAGGAGTTCAACATCCCCACGTTCGGAGGCGGCGTGGATTCGAAAGAGCTGGCCATCTTCACGCGCCAGTTCTCGGTGATGATCGACGCCGGCTTGCCGCTGGTGCAGTGTCTCGAAATTCTCGCCGGGCAGCAGGAGAACAAGACGTTCCAGAAAATCCTCAACGGCGTGCGAGGTTCGGTCGAAGGTGGCGCGACGCTCTCCGCCTCCATGAAACAGTTTGAGAAGGTCTTCGATCCTCTCTACTACAACATGGTGGAAGCGGGCGAGACGGGCGGTATTCTGGACACCATTCTTCAGCGCCTCTCGAGCTACATCGAAAAGAACGTCAAACTAAAGCGCGCGGTGAAGTCGGCAATGATCTATCCGATCGCCGTCCTCGGCATCGCGGCCTTGGTTATCATCCTGCTCCTCTGGAAGGTCGTCCCGATTTTCATTCAGTTGTTCAACGGCCTCGGCGTGGACCTTCCGCTCCCGACTCGAATCGTCATCATGCTCAGCGATTTCGTCGGCAGCATTTACGGCTTGATGATTTTGCTGGTCTTCGCAGGAATTGTGATCGCCTTGAAGTTTTGGTACGGCACGCCTCAGGGGCGCATGGTGATTGACACCATCTTGCTGAAAGTTCCTCTCGTAGGAATCCTGCTCCGCAAGATTGCGGTGGCGCGGTTTACCAGGACGCTTGGAACGCTGATTTCCAGCGGCGTGCCCATTCTGGAAGGCCTCGACATCACCGCGCGTACTTCGGGCAATGCGGTGGTAGAGAGGGCCATCACCCAAACTCGAAAGGCTGTGGAAGCCGGCCGCTCGCTCGTGGAGCCGCTGAAGGAAACCGATGTTTTCCCCGGCATGGTGACGCAAATGATCGGCGTCGGCGAACAGACCGGCGCGATGGACGCCATGCTTCAAAAGATCGCTGATTTCTACGAGGACGAAGTTGACGCTGCCGTTAAGGACCTTTTGACCGCCATGGAGCCGATTATGATCGTGGTCCTTGGCCTTGTGGTCGGCGGCATCGTCATTTCCATGTACCTGCCGTTGTTCTCGTTGATCGGCAAGTTGGCTGGTCACTAGACCCGGCGCGCCTTCGGCCTGTATGCGGGAGCTCGGATGCATCGGGCTCCCGCCGGCCGCAGGCTTGACCTGCTGAGATGCTCCGGCAAACAGGATCCAGTCCATGCGGCATACGACACCGCCAACGAGACAAAGATGAAATCCGCGCCCACTGCGAGTGAATGGCTGCCCTGGCTGGGGCGTGTCCGCTTTCTTGCGATTACCTTTCTGCTTGGTATCGTTGTCGCGGCGCATCAGCTCACGCCGATTCCGATTTCTGTCCGCGCTTTTGTCCCGATTGTTGCTCTGTGGTACATGCTCGCGATCGTCTATGTGATCCTCCAAAGATGGATCCCGCAGGCGCGCTCGCACGCTCCGGCGCAGGTGATCTGCGATCTGTTGCTCATCACCGGCGTGGTGTACACCACGGGAGCGCAGGACAGCTATTTCATATCGCTTTATTTGCTGGCAATTTTGATGGCCAGCGTTCTCTTTGCGCGGCGCGGAGTTTTTCTGGTCGCCGGTTGCAGCTTTGCTCTTTTGGGAGCGGTGATCGAGTTGACCTATTACGGTGTGCTGCCCCAAACCGCGAACTCCGTGCCGTTGCCCCGCGCTCTTGAATCGTGGCTCGCCAGCAATTTCTTTGCGTTCATGGCCGTTGCGTATTTAGGCAGCCTGCTGGCGCAGACCCTTCGCAAAAAGGGTGTCGAGCTGGAGGAGAAGAGCGAAGAACTCAAGGATCTGCAAGCTTTCAATCAGGACATTATCGAATCCATGCGCGGAGGATTGCTCACGACTGATCTCGAAGGTCGGATTCTGTTGATGAATCGCGCCGGTGCGGAAATAACCGGTTACGCGATGGGTGTGATACCCAACGAGAAAATTCAAGACGTGCTGCCGGGTTTCTGGCCAGTCGAGACAGATGCTCAGGGAAGCCCGCTGGCCTCGCGCAAGGAAATTGAAATTCGAACCGGCTTGGGTGCGGTTCGGTTTCTCGGGCTTTCCATTTCGCCGCTTCGCACTGGGCAGAATCAAAGCACCGGCTTTGTTTATAACTTTCAGGATCTCACGGAACTGAAACGCCTCGAGCGCGAAGTCCTTACCAAGGAGCGTATGGCTGCGCTGGGACGTCTTTCCGCCGCTATTGCCCACGAAATCCGCCAGCCGCTGACCGCTATGACCGGAGCGCTCAAGGAGCTCGCGCGTCTCGCTCCATTAGAAGATGACGACAAAAAGCTCGTGCACATCGTCAGCCGCGAATCACAGCGCTTGAATCAGATTATTTCTGATTTCCTGAATTACTCGCGCGAAAAAACCTATTCCTTCGCCGATGTCGACGTTGTGCCTCTGATCGAGGAAACCCTCCTCCTTCTTGAGCGTGACGCTACCGCCGCGGGCAAATACCGTTTCGACCGCCATTTCACGGTACGCAACCTTCGGGCCCGCGCCGATCGCGACGCCCTGAAGCAAGTCTTTTGGAATTTGTGTAACAACGCGCTGCGCGCCATGCCCACGGGTGGCACGCTCTCCGTCGGAATTGAAGCGGACGAAACGTGGGTGCGCATCAACATTCGCGATACCGGCATCGGTCTGGATGCGCGTGAGCTTGCCCGAATTTTCGAGCCTTTTCAGTCGGGTTTCAGTGGCGGAACGGGACTCGGCTTGGCCATCGTCTATCAGATTCTTCAGGCGCATCAAGGCCGCATACGCGTGGAAGCGCAAAAAGGACACGGCGCGGAATTCATCGTGGAAGTTCCGCGTGCAACGCGAACCCGCACATCTCCTCGGCGGGAAAAACCCGGCCAGGCCGAAGAACTCCGGCCGGTAGGGAAGGGATAGCGGCCATGGCTCACCTACTGGTCGTTGACGACGAACCCTCCATTCGCGAACTCCTCGAAATCAGCTTCCGCAAGGAAGGCCATAAAGTCGATGTGGCTGCGAGCGGAGAAGCCGCCAAATCACGCCTGGCCTCGCAGATTTACGACATCGTAGTTTCCGACATCTGCATGCCCGATATGGACGGAGTGGAGCTCCTTCGTTACAGCAAGGAAGTTTCGCCCTCCACCATCTTTATACTCATAACCGGCGTTCCCACCATCAACACAGCCATCGACGCGGTCAATTTCGGCGCCGACCGCTATGTCGTCAAGGGCGACCGCCTGCTCGACGAGTTGCGTCCCGCGGTCCAGCAGATTGCCGAAAATCAACGCTTGAAAAAAGAAGCAGGAGAACTTCGCCGTCAGATTCGGCGCCTCACCGGTTTCGACAACATCATCGGCGCGAGTCCGAAGATGCGCACTCTGTTCGACATGATCGGTACGATTGCGCCGCAATCGAGCCGCGTGCTCATCACCGGAGAAAGCGGTACTGGCAAGGAGTTGGTCGCGCGCGCGATCCACGAAAACAGCGCCCGCGCCAAAAAATCATTCGTCACCATCAACTGCGGCGCGTTTCCCGAGACCCTCCTCGAGTCCGAACTCTTCGGCTACATGCGCGGCGCCTTCACTGGCGCGAACGAAAACCGCAGGGGCCTCTTCCAGGCTTCGGATGGTGGCACGCTTTTCATGGACGAGATCGGCAACATGAGCCTCACCATGCAGGTGAAACTCTATCGAGTTTTGCAGGAAGGCAAAATCCGGCCGCTCGGCAGCAACGAAGAAACCGATGTCGATGTTCGCGTCATCGCGGCCACCAACAAAGATCTCGAAAAGGAAATCGCCGAAGGGCGGTTTCGCGAAGACCTCTTCTACCGCCTGAACGTGATTCCAATACATCTCCCGGCTCTTCGCGAGCGCAGTGAAGATATTCCTCTGCTGGCTCGAGCCTTTCTCGATCGCTACGCGAAATCCATGGGCAAGAAGATCGAGGGCATCGAACCGGAGGCCCTCCGGCGTCTGGAAGTCTACGATTGGCCCGGCAATGTCCGCGAGTTGGAAAACACCATTGAACGCGCGGTCGCTCTCGAAACCGGAAAACGTGTGTCGGTGGAAGGCTTGCCCGAGCGCATCACCAGTTTCTATCAAAAGGCCCATTCCAACGGCCACGCTGAGGCGACGACATACCTTATCCCCGAAGCCGGCTTGGATCTGGAGAAGCTCATCTCTGCGACGGAACGCTCTTACATCCTGGCAGCCTTGGAAAGCTCCGGCGGCGTTCGCATTCGTGCCGCGGAGCGGCTGAAGATGACTTACCGTTCGTTCCGTCACTACGCCAAGAAGCATGGAGTTTGAGATGAAACTGGGCCCTGCGCGTGTAAGACCATTCGAGACCGGCGGAGCAGACAAAAATCGTCAACATTTCATGGTTGCGAGCCGGAGGACGGGTGATAATCCGAGAGACTCCACGAGATCTCCCCGCATCATGCTGATTCTGGACGGTATAAGTCAATGTGTCGTTTCGGTACACAGGCTCTCTGTTTGTGGCCCGCGGTGTGCACTTAACAGCGCTGTACCCCGCCAGGGAGTACAAGAGATTTTTGGGTTTCTATCTCAAGGAGAGATGAAGACATGAATAAGAAACAGAAGGGTTTCTCGCTTATCGAATTGCTGATCGTCGTGGCGATTATTTTGATCATCGCGGCCATCGCAATTCCGAACCTGCTCCGCGCCCGCATCGCGGCCAACGAGGCCTCGGCTGTGGGTTCTACGCGCTCCATCGTTACCGCCGAAGTGACCTACTCTTCGACTTGGGGCACCGGCTATTCCACGAACCTGGCTAAGCTGGGTGGTGCGATTCCTTGCGTTGCGTCGGCTGCCACGGCTTGCTTGATTGACCCGGTTCTGGCGGGCGGCACCAAGAGCGGCTACACGATCAATGCGATCGGTGGCGCGGCTGTTGGCGGCGTCGTTCCGACCTTCGTTGACTATGCCGTACCGGTCACCGTGGGACAGACTGGTCAGCGCGGTTTCTGTTCAGACGAATCCGGTGTGGTCCGCTTTGACCCCACGGGTTTGCTGACGCCTGCAACGGACGTTGCTTGCCAGGCGGAAACAGCACTCCAGTAGTTTGCACTTGAGCGGAATGAACCAAGCGGGAAGGAAAAACAGCTCCTTCCCGCTTTCTTTTTCACGAGAAGAGTACGGCTAGACTGAACCGTGGACCTGATCATGCGCAACCCATCCAGCTCCGGCGAAGGGAACCACAAACGAGAGCAAGGCTTCTCGCTGATCGAGCTTCTTGTCGTCATCGCAATTATTCTGATCATCGCAGCCATAGCCATCCCGCAGCTTCTCAACGCGCGGATCTCCGCTAACGAAGCAGCTGCAGCCGAGACCGTGCGAACCATCACCACCGCGTCCATGGTTTACAGCTCCACATACGGAAACGGCTTTCCGCCTACGCTCGCTACACTCGGAGGACCGGCCGCCGGCGCTTCCACTTGCAACGCAGCGATTTTGATGGACGAGATTATTACCACGCCTCCGTACCAAAAAAGCGGATTCACCTTTGGATACACTCCCGTAGGCGTTGCTCAAGCTCCGCCCGCCGGTTGCGCAGCGGGTGGCTTTAGCGCTTACCTGATCACTGCAACTCCCATGGTGCAATTCGTCACTGGTATCCGCAGCTTCTGTAGCGATGAGCCGGGAACCATTCACTTCGACACCACCGGTGCGCTGGCAGGCAGCCAGAACGCCTGCGAAGCATTGCCGGAGCTTCAGTAGTTTGCGTTCACATCACTGATCTCGTTCGCCGCGCGCCCATCTCTGATAAACTTGAATCGATGTTTCGCGCCTCTCTGCTTGTAGTTCTTCTAGCTTTCACCCCAAATTCAGGCCGCAGCGCGGATGCGGTTCGCCGGAGTCTCGAAGCGCGCTACCGCCATGCCTCCACGCTCAAAGCCTCCTTCTACGAACGATATTCCGATGGCAAGGGTGGCACGGCCGAATCCGGGACCGTCTATTTCTCACGGCCGGGCCGCATGCGCTGGGAGTATGAATCACCGGAGCAGAAACTGTTTCTGGTGGACGGAACGAACGCGTGGTTTTACGTGCCCGCGGACCATACCGCCAGCCGCGCCAAAATGCAGGAAAGCTCCGATTGGCGCACGCCTCTCGCGCTTCTCGCCGGCAAGGCCGACCTTTCTAAATTTTGCTCGAGCATCGCCATCGTCGATCCTGCGAGCGAACCCGAAACAGCGCGGGACGATCGTCCGGCAGGCGTTGGTAACACGGTCCTTCGCTGCATGCCTCGCAATAATTCCGCCGATCCCGGCGAACAGATTCGCGAGGTCTTGCTGGAAGTGGACCCCGAGTCGCGCCTGGTTCGTGTCCTAATTCGCCAGGCCGGGAAACTTGAGACCGAATTTCGGTTCGGCAACTGGGAAGAGAACCTGCCGATCCCGGAAGCCAAGTTTCACTTCGTTCCGCCGCCCGGCGTGGCCGTCGTGGATGAAGCCACTCTCGCCGGCTCCGTGCACTAGCGCGCACAGCTCAACGCAGGTCCATCCCTCGCGATCGAATCACGTCAGATCGGCCCTTCCTCCGGAACCAGCCTGTTCGCGCGTTGTAACGTCCTAGTAATGCAGTGTTTTCCGTTGCTTACGGATTGGCTCGGAAGGGATATGCTAAAATGGAGATGAGACGTACGCTAATGCGGCGCGTCCAAACCCTTAGAGATGGCTGAATTCGTCTGCAAAGTCGGAGATGCCTCGGGCCGGGTCTTCCAGCACGTGGAGACGGCTCAATCGGAGGCGGAAGCGAGGCAAAAGCTCGCCGATAAGGGCCTGTTTGTCTTCTCCACGCGTGCTCACCTCGACATACTCTCCCAGTTCAGCGGCAAGAACCGCGAGCGCAAGATTCGCTCCGACGATTTTCTTATCTTCAACCAACAATTCAGCACGCTCATTAAAGCCGGCCTGCCCATCCTGAAAGCGCTTGACCTGCTGGCCGAGCGTGCCGCTGCGCGTCGATTGCGGCCTATTTTGCAGGAGGTGCGCCAGCGTGTGCGGGATGGCGCGCTGCTCTCAGAAGCTCTCATCGCTCAGGGATCGTTCCCTCCGGTCTATGTCACCGCGATCACCGCGGGCGAGCGCAGCGGCAACCTGACCGGAGTAATCGACCAATACATCGCGTATCTGCGCGTGAGCACTGGTTTCCGCAGGGCCTTGATAACCGCGCTTATTTATCCGGCTATTCTCGTAGTTGCCGTGGTTCTGGTCCTCTCCTACTTGGTCACCTACGCCATGCCCAAGTTCGCACAGCTCTATCAGGATTTGGGCGTGCCGCTCCCGAAGGCGACTCAACTCATGCTCAACCTCGCGCTTCCGTTGCGCGATTATTTTCTCGTGTTCGCCGGCGTTTCGTTCTTCTTGTTTGCGGCCATTTTCTTATGGACTCGCACTCTGCAGGGGGCTTTGACCATTGATCGCCTGAAGCCCAAAATACCGATTTTCGGCGATATTTGGCTGAAGGGCGAAATCGCTCAATTCGTGCGCACGCTCGCCACTCTTCTCGCCGGCGGAACGCCCCTGGTCTCGGGCCTTCAGACTTCTTCCGCCGCAATCGGCAGCCGCTTGATTGCCAGCTCCGTCTCGGACGCGTCCGAGCGGGTTCGCGAAGGAAGATCCCTCAGCGAAAGTCTGGCGGAGACGAAGTTGATTCCTCCGCTCGCTCTCGAAATGATCGAAGTCGGCGAGGCCTCCGGCGCGCTTTCCGCCATGCTCACGAGCGTAGCCGAGTTCTACGAAGAGGAAGTCAGTACGCGTTTGCAGCGCACGCTTATATGGGTGACGCCCGCGATTTTGGTGGTTATGGCCGTTGTGGTAGGCTTTATATTGATCTCGCTCTATCTGCCGCTTTTCTCCCTCCAGATAGGATCCACCGGGGGTTAGGCACCACATGGCTACGCCTGAAAACAATCCGGCGATTGGGACCGCCACAGCGACCAGCGCGGCTGAGCTGGAACAGACTCGCCGTCTGGCGGAGCGTTACCGTTGTCCGTTCGTGGATCTCCGCGAACAGCGCATCGATCCCGACCTGTTTCGCAGCATCCCCGCCGAGCTGATGTTTCGCTACAAGTTCGTTCCGCTCGAGTCCCACGACAGCACCTTGACCGTGGCCATGGCCGACCCCAGCCAGTTGCAGCTTACCGACGAACTCTCGCTGCTGCTCGGGAAGCGCCTGCAAATAAAAGTCGCTACTACTTCGCAGATTGACGACCTCCTCAAGCGTACCGAGCAATCCCAGCGCGTGCTGGACCAGGCCACTGAGGGCTTCACCCTTCAGGTTGTCAGCGAGGAAGAGGACAGCGACGAAAACATCTCGATGGACAAGCTCACGCGCGTCGATACCGGCGTGAGCCCCGTCGTGCGCCTGGTGGACACCGTTATCTTTACCGCTCTCGAGCGCCGCGCGAGTGACATCCACATCGAAACGCGCAACGCCGAAGTTGTGGTCAAGTACCGCATTGACGGCGTGCTGCAGTACGCCATGCAGCCCCTGGCCAAAGAGTGGCACGCCACTATCCTCTCCCGCATTAAGGTAATGAGCGAACTTGATATCGCCGAGCGCCGTGTCCCCCAGGACGGCCGCTTCCGCGTGCGCTACAAGGGCCGCTTTGTGGACTTCCGCGTCTCCATCATGCCGTCCGTGCACGGTGAAGACGCAGTGCTCCGTGTTCTCGACAAGGAAACCCTCAGCGAAAAGTTCAGGAACCTCACGTTGGATGTCGTCGGCTTTGATCAGGCGGACATTACGAGATTTCGCCGTTTCATTTACGAACCCTACGGCATGGTTCTCGTCACCGGCCCCACGGGTTCCGGAAAAACCACTACTCTCTACGCCGCCATCAACGAGATCAAAAACGACGAGGACAAGATCATCACCATCGAAGACCCCGTCGAGTATCAGGTGCGCGGCATCACCCAGATTCCCGTGAATGAAAAGAAGGGCCTCACCTTTGCCCGTGGCCTTCGCTCCATCCTTCGGCATGACCCCGACAAAATCATGGTGGGCGAAATCCGCGACCAGGAAACCGCGCAGATCGCGATCAATTCCGCGCTCACCGGGCACCTCGTCTTCACCACCGTCCACGCCAACAACGTCACCGACGTGATCGGGCGCTTCATCAACATGGGCGTCGAACCATATAACTTCGTCTCCGCTCTCAACTGCATCCTGGCCCAGCGCCTTGTGCGTGTCATCTGCGAGAGCTGCAAGAAACAGGTGCATCACACGGCGGAAGTTCTGAGGGAATCCGGCCTCGACCCCGCCGAATGGAGCCAGGTTCCGTTTTACGAAGGCGCCGGATGCCTGGAATGTTCAGGCAGCGGATATCGCGGCCGCAGCGCAATCACCGAGCTGCTCGATCTTTCCGACCACATCCGAGAAATGATTATCGATCGCCGGCCGACGTCTGAAATCAAACGCGCCGCGCGTGAAGAGGGCATGACGTTCCTGCGCGATTCCGGTCTGTGCAAAATCCGCGCTGGCGTCACCACTCTCCGCGAGATCAACAAGGTGACTTTCCTTGAGTAGCGCCGCGAGCTTCACCACCAGGTTCTACGAGCTCGGGCCCGTCCGGCGTCTCGAGCAATGGCTCAATGCCATGCCGCACCCTCCGCTCGTAGTTGAGATTGCTTCCACGCATGTTGCCGGCGCTCGTTGGGGCAAGAAGGGGGCTCTCGAAACATTTGCGATCGAGCCTTTGCCCGTTGGTTCCGTCATGGCATCGCCGGTGGAGATGAACGTGGCTCAGCCCGAAGCGGTGGGCGCGGCTCTGCGCAAGGTCTTTAATCGCGTTCCGTCGCGGGAACAAGGCCTCGCGCTTCTCATCCCCGATCCGGTCGTGCGCGTGTTCATTCTGCCTTTCGAGAATCTGCCGCGCAGGTCGGACGAGGCTTTGCCGCTCCTGCGCTGGCGCCTCAAAAAGAGCGTGCCGTTTGACATGGACGAAACCGTCGTTTCCTGGATGCGCCAGAGCGGGCGCGACGGCAATCTCGAGATCGTTACCGCCGTCGCCCGCCAGCGAATCGTGCGCGAATACGAACAAATCGTCGAAGGACTCGGTGGCAGCGCCGCCGTCGTCTTGAGTTCGACTCTATGCACCCTGCCTTTGCTCGAAGAGCGCGGCGCGACTCTTCTCGCCCGCATGTGCGGAAAGACGCTCACCACTGCCATCGTCCATGCCGGGAATCTTTGCGTTTATCGCTCCACGGAGCTCTCCAGCGAGGCCGGCGCGCTCGAACCGCAGGCCATGCTCGACGAGATTTTCCCCGCAGTCGCTTACTATCAGGACACCTGGCACGCCTCTATCGATCGCGCGCGCCTTTCCGGTTTCGGCGCCCGCCAGGATATTTTCCGCAAAGCTCTTGCTGAAGAATTAAAGTGCTCCACGGGCTCGCTCGCGGAATCGGAAGGCGCCCTTAAGCTCGATTCCGGCGGGAAGGACCTTCTGCATCAGAATCTCGATTCGCTAGCCGGCTGGATGATGAATGCAGATTCCTGAGCGCTCGTCCACTCGAAGGCAGCCATGAAACTTCGTCTCAATATCGCTACAGCGCCGCTCGATAACAAGCGGCCCTTCCTCGCCGGTGTCGGAGTTCTCGGCACCATTGGCCTCGTTGCGCTTCTGTTCCTGTCGCACGCCGCCTTCAAATCCTGGCGCGCCAATCGCAATCTGCGCGTGGAGATTTCTCGTTGGGAGGGCCAGATTCACGCAAGCCGCCAGAAGCAGGTGGAGTTGGACCAGTACTTTCACACCCAGCAGGTCCAGCAGGTGCTCGACCGCGCTGCGTTTTTGAATTCGTTGATCGGCGAACGCAGCTTCCCCTGGACCAAGATTTTTATGGACCTCGAACCGACTCTGCCCGCCGGAGTCCGCGTCGTCAGCATTTCGCCCAAGCTCGAAAACGGACGCGCCCTGGTCACCTTGACCATCGGCGCTTCCACCGATGACGCCAAAATCAAGTTCCTCGAATCCCTCGAGAAATCTCCGGCTTTCTCGGGAATCCAGGTGACCGAAGAGCGCCATCAGGACCAAACACCCGCATCCGACAGGATTGTGGTGCAACTCACTGCGTGGTACGCGACCACATGAACCAACAGCGTCCCTGGCGTGCCTGGAAAAAAGTGATCGGCTATTCCCTCGTCGCGCTTCTCGCCGTCGATTTGGGCCTGATATTTGTTCTCTGGCAGTCTTCGCGCGAAGGCGTGGAAGAAATGCGCGCGCAAAGAAACCGCCTCGAAACCGAGGCCAAGCTGTTGCAAGCCGACGTTGCTCGCGGAGAAAAAATCCGTGCCTCACTTCCGGATGTAGGAAAGGATTGCGACCGATTTTATCGCGACGCGTTTCTGGATTCCACGGTTGGTTACTCGTCGATTGAATCGGACTTAGGCGATATCGCTTCCAAGGCCGGATTAAGGACCACCAGCATTAATCTTTCCCAAAAGGAAGTAAAGTCCCGCGGCGTTACGCAAGTAGTCATCACCGATTCCGTCGAGGGCGATTACCCGGCGATCATCCACTTCATCAATGGCCTCGAGCGCTCGAAGTATTTTTATCTGTTGAACGATTTGCGCCTGGATTCCGCCTCCACCGGCGGCATCCATCTTCGGCTCGAGTTGCGCACGTATTTCAGGACCTGAGCGATGTCGCGACGAACCCAACTCTACGTGCTCGGAGGACTCCTGGTCCTCCTGCTCGTTGTGTTTTTGAACGAACGCACGGGAGATTCCGGCCCGGAGGGCGTTCTCGCTTCCGACGCCAAATTTATGCCCTTGAGCGTTCAGGAGCCGCACCTCCGCCTGGACTTGCTCGAAAAGCTCCACAAGCTCGAATATTCCGGCTCGCATCGCAATATTTTCAGTGAAGTGGCGCCTCCGCCCGTGCTCACCGCGGCGGAAATAAAGGAAAAAGAGCGCGTGTATCCGACCGTGCCACCGCCTCCGCCGATTCCGCCTGTGGAAGTGCCGGCGCAATTTTTCGGCTACGCTGCCATGGAGAACTCCGGGAAGCGCGTCGCATTTTTTCTGAATGGCGAGGACGTCCTGGTTGTCGAGGAGGGTTCCGTATTTCTCAGCCGCTACCGCCTGGACAAAATTGGCAATGACACGGTGGATGTCGAAGAAACCTCCACCAGCCGGCACGTGAGCCTTCCCATGGTGAAGTTGCCGAACGCAGATCAGCCGAACCAGGCGAACCAATGACACGCCACCGCATCTTTGGCGCAGTCCCTGCTCGCTCCCTGGCGTATTCCGCCCGCCGTCATGCAGGAATGTGCCCGCGCGCGTCTCGCGTGCGCCATCCCCGCTCGCGGCAATCCGGCTACGCTTTCCTGGTCGCGCTCTTCATGATGCTGATCGTGGCCGCCGGGACGATCGTGTTGCTGAAGAATCTCGTCACCGACGGCCGCCGCATTCGAGAACAACAAACCGTCTGGCGCGGCGAGCAGTATAAACGGGCCATCAGGCTGTACTATCGCAAGACCGGCCGCTTTCCCCAGAACGTTGACGATCTCATCAAAGGCGTTCCCGGCGTCCATTTCCTGCGCGAAAAATATAAAGACCCCATGAATACGGCCGACGGTTCCTGGCGCTTCATCTACGTCAATGCCGCTGGCCAAATCACCGGCAGTGTTCGCTACGCCACTTTGCAGCAAATGGTCCTGGTCGATCAGTACCTGGGACTCGTCCCGGGAGCGATTCCGCTGGGCCCGCAGAACGCCGGGATCGGCGTGCCTGCCGCCAGCCTCAGCAGTTTGGGGGAACGGCCCTCAGTTCGCAGGTCGCCCAGGCCGTACAGGGTGGGCAGATTTCGCAGAGCCAGATTTCCAGCGTCCTTAACAGCATTCCGGGCCTCCCTCCGGGGATTACTCCCGCCCAAGCACAGCAGTTCATCCAGAACATGCCGCCGGACCAGTTGCAATCGATCTTGCAGAATCTCCCGCCCGACCAACAGGCCGCGGCAAATGAAGCACTTCAGAATCTGCAGAGCCAGCCGCCGCCAGACCAGTCCGGCCAGCCAGACCAGAATCCGCCGGATCCCAACAATCCAAATCCCCAAACTCCGCCGAACCAGAAGCAGTATTCGCCAAATCCGGACAATGCGCAGAATCCGCCTAACAACGATGACTCAAACGATTCGCAGGACACCGGCGCGGTAATACCTCTTCCCGCAGGTTCGAACGGCCTGACCACATCCGGCCAGCCCATCAATCCGCTTCTGCTCATGAAGCCCACCGGCCCGGTTGACAGCCCGGTTTTCGGCGCCTTCCTCATCGGGGTTGGCATTCCCCCCAACGTCGAGCGCAAGTCGGTAAAGCTTTATCGCGGAGGCAAGAAATATAATCAGTGGGAGTTCATCTGGAATCCGCTCGAGGATGCGCTAACGAGCGGTCAAAACGGCAGCAATGGGGGCGCGGGGCAGGGAGGCATTCTGGGCGGACAGCTTCCCGGCGCCGCGAGCGGCGGCACGAGCGGTGGCACTTCACCTTCATTCGGCGCCGGGTCGAACACGCCGCAGCCTCAGCCTCAGCAGTAGCTTCTTATTTTCCGCCGGTGATGATTGCGTTGCGGGCGAGCTTTGCGGTGATCTGCCGTACGTACTTCTGCGTTTCCGGGAACGGGGGAATTCCGCCGTAGCGTTGGACCATTTCAGGCCCCGCATTGTAAGCCGCCAGGGCCAGCTTCAAATTCCCGCTATATCGCGCGAGAAGATCTTTCAAGTAGTGTGTGCCCGCATCGATATTCTGCGCGGGATCGAATATGTCCGCCACCGAGTAACGTGCCGCCGTCTGCGGCAGCAATTGCATCAGCCCCAGAGCCTGCTTCCGCGATACCGCGCGCGGATTGAAATTCGATTCTACCGCGATGACGTATTCGATCAGTTTTTCGTCCACTCCGTGCTTCACCGAAGCCGCGCGAATCAGGCTGCCGAAAGGCCCGTCCGGAGACGGTTGCGCGGGCAACACCGTAAAATGCTCTTCCGGTTCGACCGATACCAGGTCCGCGGCCTGCACTTCCACTGTTCCACCGTCCACGGTCAACCGCACGCGGTCACCCGCCTGCTCGTAGCCCGTGATGTGCAAGCGGAGCCCGGACCGCAGTACCGCGTAATCCGCCTGCGCCGCAGGCGCCATCGACGCGGCTAGCAACGCCGTAGCGAATAATGCCCTCGGCATCATCATTGGTGTGGTCGGAAATTTCATGCCTGGATATTCGTCACTTCGCTCTGTATTCGTCGGAGCTGCAAACCATCTACTCAACCCATTATACCCCGGCCTGCAACCCGGGACGCGAACTCATATCTTACCGAGTGCGTAGGTCCGAATCGCCTCCGCCAGCCCGCTTTCGTCATTCGATCCGGTAACCGCCCAGCCCAGCGATTTGAGTTCCGGAACGCTGTTGCCCATCACCACCGGCCGCCCGGCGAACTCCAGCATCTCGCGGTCGTTCCAGTTATCGCCTATCGCCATCACCTCTTCACGAGCGATTCCTCGCCGTCGTGCCCATTCCGCGAGGGCGACGCCCTTGGTCACGCCCAGCCGCAACACATCCACCAGCGAAAAATCCCGCGCCGCATATTCGGTCAACGCGAGCGTGAATTCTTTCGCCATCGGCAACGACTCCAGTCGGCGCATTATCTCGCGCATCGGCTCGCACGGCCCCGTGTACATCACCTGAATGGGGTCCTCTCCGTTCAGGCAGTCCACGAGCGGCGCGACTTCGGCAATGAATGCACGGTTCCTCCGAAAATATCCGCCGCGCTGCGGATCGTCCCAATCGACGCGCTCCATGATCACTTGCCGCTCGTGCGGCCGGTCGAAAACTACCGCTGCAATCACGCGGAATTCCGGCATGGCCTCGAGCACCTGCCGCGCCGTCTTGCTGGGAAGCAAAAGCCGCTGGAGCGTTTCGCCACTTTTCGATTTCATCAGCGCGCCATTATTCACGATCAGATGCAGATCGCACGGCAGCGCGTCCGCAATCGGCCGCGCGAAATCGAACCGCCGGCCGGTGACCAGCACAATCTCTGTCCCGCGCGAGGCCGCCTCCGCCACTGTCCGCGCATTCTCTTCGGACACCTGCCCCCGACTGTCCAGCAGCGTCCCGTCGATGTCCATTGCAATCAAACGAATTGGCATGCCCCATTCTACCGTGGTGGTTGCCACTTATGGTTTAATGCCCCGTGAATCTTGCGAAGGTGCAACGAATTCCTTAGCCCGGTGTTCGTATAGTTTCAAAAGCACATAACGAACTCTTCGCGGGGGTGAAAGGTGTCGCGAATGGGCCGGCTTCTGAGGCAATCCCCCATGCTGCAACGAGCGAAATCCCTCCGTGTGTGCTGTCGTCTCGTAGTATGCGGCATTCTGGTATTGGCAATCTGTCTCTCCCTCAGGGCACAGAATGTGGTTTTAACCGGCTCCCTCGGCGGTCGCGTCACCGACGAAACCGGGGCTGTGGTCCCGGGAGCATCGGTCATAGTGCGAAACCTCGCCACCGGCGTGCAACAAACAGCCGAGTCAAATTCCGCGGGGCTGTATCGCTTTCCCGTTCTTGTGCCCGGCTCCTATTCCATCACGGCCAGCCTGAAGGGATTTCGCGACGTTCAAGCTTTAGTGCGTGTGCTGGTGGGAAACGCCACTTTGCAGGAAATCAAGCTCCAGGTCGGGACCGGCGCGGACACGGTCAAAGTGACTGCGACGACGCCCCTGTTGCGCCCGGAAGAATCCTCGGCCGGTACCGTGCTCGAGCGATCGTTCATCGAAGAGCTGCCGCTGAACGGCCGTCGCTATACCGACTTTACCTTGCTCACGCCCAACACCAGCCCCGATGGCGATACCGGCCTCGTCAGCATTGCCGGTCAGCAGGGCGGGGAAGACTCCGGCTACGCCAATGGAAATGGCTCAAATGCCTTCACCGTGGACGGCAGCAACGCCACCAGCAACTACTTCGCCGACATAATCGGGCGTTACCGCATACCGTATCTCTTCGGCGAGGACGCCATTCAGGAATTTCAAGTCTCCGTGAGTCCCTACTCGGCGATCTACGGAGGCGGCGCGGGCTTCGTAAATGCGGTGACGCGCTCGGGAAGCAACGTTTTTCACGGCAGCGCATTTTATTACAATCGCAACTCTGCGACGGGCGCGAACGACGCCCTCGACAAAGCCAGTGGTTTCCCCAAGCCTGAAGACGCTTTGCAGCAATTCGGCGCCGGGCTGGGCGGGCCCATCCGCCACGACCGCTTATGGTTCTTCGTGGATTACGAGCAGCAGCTCCGGAACAATCCGATATCCGTCATCAATCCGGTGCTGGCCACGACGCCTGCGAATCTGGCTTCGTTCTTGAGCGCTAACTTTGGAATTCCAGCCGGCACAGCATTACCTGCTCCGAACGGGCCTCTACCGGTACCGGGCGCCGACACCGCGCCGGACCCGGCGAATCCCGTATATCTGCAGCAAGTCTCGAACACTATCTTCGCACTCAATTCCAATCTCGGCTCGAAAGCGAGAAAGCGCAATGACTGGGTGATTACACCCCGGCTCGACTATCAACCCACTTCGCGCGATGGCCTGTTCCTCACTTTAAACGTAAACCGATTCGACTCACCCGGCGGCGTGATCACCGATCCTACCGTCGGCAACTACGGCACGCAGACGCTGGCCAATGCCTACGTGCATGCCTTTCAGGCCACCGTAGGATGGACGCACGCTTTCTCCTCCAACCTCCTGAACGAATTTCACGTAGGCACCTCACAGGACAATCAAATCTCTACGCCGACCGGCCTCGCTCTCAACACGCCCACGGTCATTCTCGATAGCCCTGCCGCTTTCGTTCTAGGCAACGCACCGTTCTCCGTGGGTAGAGTTTTCGAACGGCAGTACTCCCTTTCCGATCGCGTTGACTACATCATCGGGAAACACACGTTGCAATTCGGCTTCGATATGAATCGCGCCTGGGATTCAGATAACAACGACGGCGGAGCGGACCCCAACGAGGCCGTCGAGTTTGGCTCCTTCCTCGGCAGCTACGAATTTTCGAATCTTGAAGCGTTTGCTCTGGGCGAGTACAACCAGTTCAGCCAGACCTCGGGGAACCCGACTTTTTCTTTCTCCGTGCCTTACTACGGATTCTACGTGCAGGACACTTTCCGCGTTTTGCCGAAATTGACGCTCGAAATGGGCCTGCGCGAAGACTTCCAGGTGTACCCGCAGCCTGCCGAAAATCCGGCCTTTCCGCTCACCGGGCAATATCCGAATCAATTTTTGCGTCTTGCCCCGCGCTTCGGATTTGCCTGGCAGCCCTTATCGAAGACGGTAGTGCGGGGGGGATTCGGGCAGTTCTACACCAACATGAACGGCCTGAATTACCGCAATGCAGTGGTCTCGAACGGGCTCGCATCGCAGCAGACTTCGGTAAATTTCAGTTACACCGGAGGTCCGCCGAACGCGCAAGTGCCGGCCTTTCCCGCCATCCTCCCCGCGAATTCACCCTTGTTCCAGGCCTCTCCGGACATTTCGCTCGTTTCACCGCACTTCAAGGCTCCCGATATTTTGCAGGGCAGCCTGCAAATTGAGCGCGAGATTTTCCGCGACACTACCGTAACCCTCGGCACCATGTGGAATCACGGCCTGCACATCCTCTCAGGGAGCGCCTACGATTTGAACCTGATGCCGTTGGCCGGCACAACCACCTACACGGTCTGTCCTCCCGGCACGACGACGGCTCCCTGCGCCGGCCCCACGATCACGCTGCCGACCATGGACAATGGCCTGCTGGCCGGTGGCCGCATCAATCCTAGCCTGGGCCAGATCAACGAACTCATCAGCCCCGCGCAAAATTATTACGATTCTTTGTTCGTACAGGTGCAGCGCCGCATGTCCCAGGGACTTTCCCTCCAATTTTCTTACACGTTCGCCAAAAGCATCATGCTCGATGGCATGGACTTCAATAATCAGTTCGACTTCAGCAATACCCACGCTCCGTCGCTCCTCGACCAGCGGCATCGAATCAGCTTCGCCGGCGTCTATTTGCCCAGGCTTGAAAGATTCACTGCGTCGCATACGGGGCGAGCGCTCCTCTCTGGCTGGGTGTTGAGCAGCGTCATGGAATTCTCCTCCGGCCGCCCGTACGCGGGTTTGCTGAGTCCGGCGTGCACCAGTTCGACCTTCTCGTTCAGCAATTGTGACGGCGCCGATGACAACCTGAACGACAGCGCCTTCATCCAAGATACTTCGAACACCGCGGGCGGCATCAATGGCGCCGGCCCGACGCCCGGCATCGGCCTGAATTCTTTCTATGGCCCTTGGCTTCAAAGAATCGACGTGGGGGTGGCTCGCAGTGCCTCCATCAAGGAAGGCAAGGAGCTGCAATTCCAAGTGCAGGCGTTCAATCTGTTCAATCACGCGAACTACTACGTGCAGAACGGCGACGGGATTAATCAGCTGCAATACAATCCCATCGGAAGCAACTGCGGAGACGGCGCAACTCTGAATCAGACGTGCTATCTCGTCCCGAACTCGGGCCCCGGCAATTTCGGAGCATTACAGGAGATCAGCCCCAACGGCCTTCCGCGCGTGCTTCAGTTTTCGGCGCGCTTTACGTTCTGAGTGAATTACGGCCGCCGGGGTTCCGGTGAAGGTTCTCCACTTTGACACGCTGGAATTCGATTGTTTGCCTCGAATTCTCCGGCATAGTAAATTGGTAGAGGGGCGGCACCAGACCGGAAGGCCTGTCGTGCAAGAAACGCGCTAGGTCGGCCTTGGGCATGGGAGTGATGGAGTCATTTCTCAATATGTTGTGGGTCGCGATGGCGCTCGCCGCTCTGGGCGTTTGGCGCACCATTTGGCTTCACGAGCATCGCGATGGCCGCCGCGAACCCTTGCGCGAGTGGACCGCTTTCGCTTGCGCTCTCGTTCTGCTCTTCTTCGCCGTTTCGCTCACGGACGATCTTCATTCCGAACTCATCATCTTTGACGAATGCTCAGCGACCAGCCGTCACTCCAGCGGCCTTGTCGGCGCGCACGATACCTCGGGGAAAATAAAAATAATGGCGGCATGCTCCGCCGTGATTCTGCCCAAGGCGCTGTTGACTCCTTCGTTCCGTTGGCTCGCCATGATTGTTCCGCTCCCGGAGCTGTCGGAATTTCTTACTGTTGACCTCGCAACGTCGGGTCGCGCTCCGCCTTCGCTCGCTCTGTAAACCCAGTCTATTTCTTTCGCGATGCTTTCATCGCAAACCTTAAATCATGTCCGTGCTTTCCGCGAGCAGTAGAACTGCAAGGGAGTTGTTTGAATGAAGTCGGCGGTTTTATTTTTGGCACTTTTTCTGGCCATTGGCGTGTCGGGATGCAGCCGTTCAGAGAACGGTCCGGCGCATGCTCAGGGCACTCCTTCAGGCGCTGCTCCGGCGTCCGATTTCGTCGCGCCCGACGCCAAGGGCATTCAAACTCTCACGGTGAAATCATCCGACATCCCGGACTATCTCGTGCTCCCCGCGCATATCGAACCCGATCCCACGCGCGTCGTTCACGTCTATCCGCCCGCAGGTGGCCGCATCGCGGAGATGAAAGTCCGCCCGTCTGACCGCGTCGAGAAGGGCCAATTGCTCGCCCTCCTAGAAAGCAACGATCTTTCCCGCGCCGTCGCGGATTACCACAAAGCGCGCGTGGATAATGAAATCAAGCAAAAAGCTCTCTCGCGCGCGGAAGACCTTCTTGCCCACAACGCCATCGCCCAAAAGGACTATCAGCAAGCGCAGGGCGACGCCCAAATGGCGCAGGCTGAACTGGAAGCTACCGCGCAGCAGATTCGCGTTTTTGGAATGGATCCCGACCACGCCTCCACGGAACTGCGCGTCGTCGCGCCTCGTTCTGGCGTGATTCTCGATATCGGCGCGGCCCTTGGCGAATACTCGAAGTCGCTCGACGCCGCGCTGCCGCTCTGCACTATCGCGGACATCTCTTCCGTCTGGGCCTTGGGCGATATCTACGAAAGAGATCTCACCGGCGCGAAAATCGGCGAAGAAGCGCAAGTCACGCTCAACGCCTATCCCGGGAAGACTTGGGCCGGGCGCATCGCCGTCGTTTCCGATGCCGTTGATCCCGCCACGCGCACGCTTCACGTCCGCGTGGTCCTACCGAATCCGGATGGCCGCATCAAGCCCGCCATGTTCGGTTCGATTCGCGTGCTGCGTTCCACCTCCAACGGAATTCTCGTTCCAGCCTCAGCCGTGGTCCGCGAAGGCCGCGAATTCCTACGTCTTCGCCTCCAAGGGCAACGGGCACTTCGAACGCCGTACGGTTACGCTCGGCCGCGCAGTGGACGGCTCCCTCGAAATTCTCTCCGGCATAAATCCGGGCGACACCATCGTCTCCCAGGGAGCGCTTCTCCTGCGCGACGCTCAGGAGTAGCCCGCGATGCGCAACCTGATCGCCGCTCTCCTTCGTTACCGTCCGCTCATGGTGGTGGCGTTGCTCGCCTGGATCGTCGCCGGCTTCGCAATGTTTCTCCGTTTGGATATCGAAGCTTATCCCGATCCCTCGCCCCCGCTCGTCGAAGTGATCACGCAAAATCCATCGTGGTCCGCCGAAGAAATGGAACGCCAGGTAACCGTGCCCATCGAAACCGTTCTCTTCGGCATTCCGCGCCTTCAGTACGTCCGCTCCATCACCATCTTCGGTTTGAGCGACGTAAAACTTTATTTCAATTACGACAGCGACTATTACTGGGATCGCCAGGAAGTCCTCAACCGCCTGCAACTCGTCACCTTGCCCGCCAACCTCTCGCCGCAGCTTTCCCCCTGAGTCGCCCATCGGCGAAATCTATCGTTACCGTCTCGTCGGTGACGGCTATTCAGCCTAAACGAAATCAAGGCCACGCAGGATTGGTTCGTCGCCCGCGAGATCAAGCAGGTCTCCGGCATCATCGACGTCACTTCTTTCGGCGGCAGCACGCGCCAATACATCGCCGAAATCGATCCGCGCAAGCTGCTGCAATACAACGTCACGCTCCCGCAAGTCGTCGCCGCCGTTGGCTCGAGCAACGCCAACGCGGGCGGCAACTACCTCACCATGGGCGAGCCAGAGCGTAAACGTTCGCGGCATCGGCCTGCTGCACTCCATTCCCGAAATGCAGAATGTTTTGATCACCGAGCACAATGGCGTCCCGGTTTACTTGCGCGATGTTGCCGACGTGCACGAAGGCTCGCAGCCCCGCCTGGGCCAGGTCGGCGTGAATCATGACGACGACGCCGTCGAAGGAATCGTGCTCCTTCAGCGCGGCGAAAAATCGCTGCCCGCTCTCCGCGCCCTTGGCCAGAAGCTGAAAGATCTGAACGGCGGGCTTCTTCCCCACGGTATGAAGCTCGTCACGCTCTATAACCGCACCGACCTGATTCACATGACCACGAGCACCGTGCGCCACGTCGTGATCATGGGCCTGACGCTCGTCACCGTGATTCTCATTATTTTCCTCGGCGATATTCCGATCTCGCTCATCGCCGCGCTTACCATTCCGTGCTCGCTTCTTTTTGCCTTCTCCATCATGGTGCTCAGCGGCGGCTCGGCCAACCTGATTTCGATCGGCGCAATCGACTTCGGAATTCTCGTGGACGCTTCCGTCATCGTCCTCGAAAACATCTATCGCCGCTTCCAGGCCGCCACCGCGGAGGATTCCGCGAAGGAATTAGTCGCCGACGCCACCGCCGAAGCAGTTCGCCCCGTGCTGTTCTCGGTCATGGTCATCATCGTGGCGCTGATTCCTCTTTTCACCATGCAAGGAGTGCCCGGCAAAATTTTCGCGCCCATGTCGGAAACTTACGGCTTCGCTCTCACTGGCGCGCTGATCTTCGCCGTCTTTTTCGCGCCTGTGTCTGGCTTCCTGGATGCGCCCCGAAAAAGTTCGCGGCCACCACACCTGGGTCGTGAACTGGCTGACCAAGCACTATTGCTCGTCGCTGCGCTGGGCTTTATCGCACAAAAAAACGACCATCGGAATCGCGGGCGCTTTCCTCGCTATCACTCTTGTGCTGGGTTCCTTCCTCGGCGGCGAATTCATGCCCAAGCTCGAAGAGGGCAACCTCTGGGTCCGCGCCACGCTTCCGCAGGACGTGTCCTACGAATCCGCGGTGAAAATGGCGCACGACATTCGCGAAATCCTTCTCACTTTCCCGGTGGTCACCCAGGTCGTCTCGCAAATAGGGCGCCCCGACGACGGCACGGACGTGACCACCTTCAATAACATCGAGTTCATGGTCTCGCTGAAAAAGCCGGGGGACTGGCCCGGCGGCCTCACCAAGGACGAGCTAATTCGCCAGATGGATTCGCAGCTCGAAAAATTCCCCGGCGTCGATTTCAATTTCTCGCAGAATATTCAGGACAACGTCGAAGAAGCCATGTCCGGCGTGAAGGGCGAAAATTCGCTGAAGCTTTTCGGCGACGATATCGACGTCCTGGTCGAAAAGGCCGGCGAGATTCGCGACCTCATGGCCAAAGTCCCGGGGGTCGCCGACCTCGGCGTCTTCCAGGAAACCGGCCAGCCCGAGCTGGTGGTCTCCATCGACCGCGCCGCCAGCGCCCGCTACGGCCTGATGGCCGCGGACGTCAACGCCGCCGTGCAAGCCGCGATCGGCGGCACGGCCGCCGACGCAGATTCTCGAAGGCGACCGCCGCTTCGATTTCGTCGTGCGTTACCAGCCTGAATTTCGCCGCACGCCCGAAGCCATTCGCAACATCCTGCTGCCCACACCCGAGGGCAATCGCGTCCCTCTCGGCCAGGTCGCCGACGTCTCGCTTCACGAAGGCGCGTTCATGATCTACCGCGAGAACGGCCAGCGCTACATCCCGGTGAAATTCAGCGTGCGCGGCCGCGATCTTGCCGGCACGATTCAGGATGTCCAAAGCCGGCTCGATAAACAAATTCATCTCGGCGAGGGCTATCACATTGAGTGGGCCGGCGAATACGACAGCCTGCAAAAAAGAGCAGCGCCGCCTCGCCGTGATTATTCCCATCAGCCTGCTTGTGATTCTCGCGCTCCTCTTCACCGCGTTCAATTCGCTGCGCCACGCGCTGCTTGGTCCTGGCCATGCTGCCGTTCGGCCTCACGGGAGGAGTGCTCTCGCTGCTTGTTACGCGCACGCCTTTCAGCATTTCCGCCGCGGTCGGATTCGCCTCCGTCATCGGAGTCTGCACCCTCGGCGGTGTCGTCTTCGTTTCCGGAATTCGCCGCAAGGAAAAGGGAGCGCACTCCATGCTCGCTGCCATCGAACGTGGAGGCCTCGCCGAAATGCGTCCCGTGGTGATGGCCTGCGCCGCCGCCGGCCTGGGACTTCTCCCCGCCGCTCTTTCCTCCGGCATCGGAGTGCAAGCGCAGCAGCCGCTAGCTCGCGTAGTAGTCGGCGGCATGGTCACTTCGCCGCTCGCCATTCTGTTCGTGATCCCCGTCCTGGCGAGCTACTGGCTGCCCGAGATTTCTCCCACCGTACCCGACTCAGCCAATCCCACAACCTAGGAAGGATTTCTCCGCAACCCGTTTGGTTGCTCCGCTCGCGTTTGCTAGAATGAGTCTCGCCGTGCGGACCGTTTTTTCTTCGTAGGGGCACGGCATGCCGTGCCCGCTTCACGTGCCGGCAATCAACAATGGCGTGTAGTTCAGTTGAAAGAGCGGCCCGATCGAATCGGACAGGCCGCGGTAGTGAAGTCGCAGCATTCAACAATGGCGTGTAGTTCAGTTGGAAGAGCGGTCCGATCGAATCGGACAGGCCGCGGTAGTGAAGTCGCAGCAGTCAACAAATGGGCGTGTAGCTCAGTTGGGAGAGCGCATCGTTCGCAACGATGAGGCCGGGGGTTCGAGCCCCCCCACGTCCACCACTTTTAGGCCCTGATAACCGTCAGGTACCGCAATCTCGATTGTCATTTTTTCCAACCGTAAACCCGATCGTACGCCACTCGCGTTTTCGCCACAACGCGCTTGTCCATCGCCGCGCGGCGCGCACCTCCACGCCGGTCCGTACCTCACAAGTCACAAATCACAAATCACCAGTCACAAAATCAGCTATCCTCTATCACCTTGCCGCCGCCGCGAAATATCTGCTCTCCGAAATTCCTGCTTCTGCTTCTGCTCGTCTTTCCGGCCCGCAGCGCCTGCGCGCAAGAAACCGTCTTCGACGTTCCCAGCGCCGACATCCTGGACGAAGGGAAAGTCTATGGTGAACTCGACGGCACTCTTCGCCCCGTCGATTTTCTGGCCACCTTCACCCCGCGCGTCGTCTTCGGCATTGGACACGGTCTCGAAGTAGGAATGAACTTGAACGGCTTGAGCGCTCCCGAATTAGGCGAACTCGAAGTTTCCCCCACGCTGAAGTGGCAGCTCTGGAAGCGCGAGACCTGCGGCATGTCTTTTTACGTTGGCGATGACCTGTTTTTCCCCGTGCGTGAACGGACCTACAACGCGGGAAATTATGCCTACGCATCTTTCGCGAAAAAGTGGAAGCACGGCACGCGCATCGGACTCGGCGGTTACGACTTCACGAAAAATGTCGTCGCCGCCGCCAATCGCGCCGGCGGACAATTCACTTTCGAGCAGCAAATCGGCAACCGCCTGACGCTGGCGGCTGAGTGGTACACCGGCAAACAGGCCGACGGGTACGTGAATCCCGGCGCCATCATCAAACTCAATTCAAAGATCACGCTCTACGCTGCCTATCAGATCGGAAACTCGGGCGTCACCACCGGCAATCACCAGTTCCTCTGGGAAATTGGCTACAATTTTAACTAGCCAACCGCGCGCCTGGCACTTCCGTCCACAGCCTCCAACCACTAGTGTCCCCGCACAAAACGTGCTAGCGTTTTTTCGTGGTCAATGCGAAAAAGTCGGCCGCAGTCGTCTGGAGAGCGCATCGTTCGCAACGATGAGGCCGGGGGTTCGAGCCCCCCACGTCCACCAATCTTCCTCTAAATAATTCAGTCTCTGAGATGTGACGGCCGAGGTCCGGCGTTTGGTTTTACACGACATTCTTTTCCGCCTACCGCTTGAAGTCTTTCAGGGTCTAAAATTTGAATGGGAATTTGAGATTTGGAAGGGGAAGAAGCAAAGACAAAGGCCGCGAACCACGGCGCCGGGATGATCACCTGTGAATGAGGAGCGGGTTCGGATCTATGCGCCGAAGACGACGCGGGTGCCTGTGGAAGGCATGATGAGCTTCTCGGGCATCTCGCGCTGGATTGCCATTATGGTGCGGAAGCCGGTGCAGTGCATGGGAATCAAGTAGTCCGGGTTGATCTCCTTCATGGCTTCGACGGTCTTGGCGATGAGTTCATCAGGGTAGGGAGCCAAATGCCACCCGCCGACCACGGCGTGCACCTTCTCGATCCCGGTGGACTTCTGGATCTGGCGGACGGAGTTGATGATGCCGGCGTGGCCGCACGATGAGATCACGACGAGTCCTCGGTCTTTCACGTTGTAAGCGGTGGCGTGCTCGCCCCAGAAGATGTCTTTCACCAACTCCCCCTGCTTGGCTTCCATCTTGACGGTGCCGGGAGGGAAGTGGAAGGTGGCATCGCATGCGGAGCCGGGCGCGCCGGCTTCGAGGCGAGCTGCCGGAGGAGACATCTCGAAATCGGTGATTCGCGCGATGTGGCCTGAGGTGAAGGCGTGGCCCGCCACTATGGTGGGCTCCTCCGCGATCACAACCTTCAACCCTCGCGCTTCGAGATCATCCCGTTTGAGTTCACCGTAATCGAGTTTATTGCCGTCGGGCTGCACCACCCAGCGATGGCAGAACGTGTCGCGTCCTCCGGCGTAAAGAGTGAGTCCTGGTTTGGCTTGTCCTTGGAGAGCCTGCGCCAAATCGGGCAGGCCGCCGTAATGGTCTTCGTGCCCGTGGCTGATGATCAGGGCGTCGGCCGTGGCGGGATCGACTTTCAATCCTTTGAAGTTGTTTTCGAGCGTGCGGGGCGTGAGCGCGAAGTCCAGCAGGATTTGTTTTTCCTCTGCGCCGCGGAAGGACTCCAACTGAAAGGCCAGCCCATGTTCCGACAACAACGAAACCTCTGAGCCGTACGGATGGGGCAAATTGTTCCGAGTGATTGTGAGATTGCCGATTTTCCCGCCCTTGGCGAAGATGTCGTAAACGTTGTCCACCAGGTTGGTGCAAACGAGGCGGTCAGTGGTGGGGATTTCCTTCGGAGCATCAAGGAAACTTCCGAAGCGGCGCGTGCCGCCCACCAGGAATGTTCCGCTTGCTACGGCTCCGAGCTTCAGGAATTCGCGCCGGTGCATGCTCGACCCCCTTCATCTGACCCAAGATTTTCTTTCTTGGTTTCGAAATCGTTAAACATTGTAACCCCAAAGGACCTGGAGATGAGTATGGGCGGCATGGCGATTCAACTAAAATAATCCGGTTCCGCGCCGCCGAAATAACCCATGTTCGCGGGAAGGCTATCATCCGGGCGCAAAAGGCGGGTGGCGCAGCCTCCCACCCATAGATTTTTCCTAACTGCCCGCGGTTTGATTCGCGTCTCGACTGAAAGATTCTACTTCCACCGTGAAAGTAGCAAGCGCAAAAAATCAGCGCCCGAAGCAGGTTGTCCACTGGCTCCAACCACTAGTGTCCTCGCACAATACGTGTTAGCGTTTTTTCGTGGTTAATGGAAAAAAGTGGCCGGAGTCGTGGGGCGAGCGCCGCAAGACGCTCTTCAGTCTCTTTCTAATAGCAACAACATGGATTAGAATTCAATCTAAACCATAGAAAACAAAGGACGGAAACCGTTCTAATCGCAACAAATTTCGAGGGGAGGGAAGCAGTGGAATTTCGTCGAACACGACTCCGATCGAGCCAACGTCGCGAGTATCAGCGCTCGATTTCGAGCTCGGTTTCCATCGAATGCGTCGGTTTCGGAGCGGCGGGCGCGGACGCGGCAGCCTTGGTCGCGCGCGCAGAGGCCGGATGGCCCTGCGCTTCCACGAAATCGGCGAGCGAAAGGCGAAGATTGCCGACGTTCGTCGCGTACGAAAGGCCCACCTCCATATCCACAACCCCCGAGCGGATCAGTTTCTCAATCTCGTCATCGAAGCATTGCATTTCATTTCCTTCGGCGTCGCGCATGGCGTCGAGCAGCGACTTTCCTTCAGTCTCGCCCTTCTGCACGTACTCGCGCGTGCGAATCGTCGCTTTCAGAATTTCGAATGCGGCCACGCGGCCCGTCCCGTCCACGCGGGGAATCAGCCGCTGCGAAACGATGTACCGGAAAGACTTCGCCACACGCCCGCGAATGGCGTTCTGTTCCTCCAGCGGAAAGACGCCGATGATGCGCTCGACTGTTTTCGAAGCATCAATCGTGTGCAGCGTGGAGTAAACCATGTGCCCGGTCTCGGCAGCTTCGAGCGCCACTTCGATGGTTTGCTTGTCGCGCATTTCGCCGACAAGTATCAGCTTGGGGGCCTGCCGCAATGCGGCGCGCAGAGCCATGGCGAAACTCGGCGTGTCGGTATGCAATTCGCGCTGGTGGACCGTGGCCTTCTTGTGCGAGTGCAAGAATTCGATGGGGTCTTCGATGGTGATGATGTGGCACGCTTTTTCCAGGTTGATTTTGTCCACGAAGGCGGCCAGCGTGGACGACTTGCCGCTGCCCGTGGGCCCGGTGACCAGCACGATTCCCGGCCGCAAATCCGCCGCTTCCAGAAGCGCGGGCGGCAAATTGAGAGTTTGAAAGGTCGGCACGTCCGTGGGAATCACGCGCATCACGATGCCGCAGGTTCCGCGCTGCATGAAAATATTCACGCGGAAGCGCGACAACTTCGCCACGCTGTAGGAAATGTCGCAGGATCCCTCTTCCTTCAGTTTTTCCGCAGCGAGCGGATTTCGCCCCATCAGATCCGAGGCGATTCGGGCAGTGTCATCCGGCTTCAACATCCCCACGCCGGCAATTTTCAGCTGCACGAGCTGGCCGTTCACTTCTACCTGCGGCGCGCGCCCGGGCGAGAAAATCAGATCGCTGATTTTCGGCGCAGCGCGCAGCATGGACGCGATGATGTTTGGTGTGGGAACCGGCGCTGGCGCTTGCGGCTGTGCCTGCGCTTCTGCTGGTTTTGGTGCGGCGGTCAAAACGGCGCCCATGTGCGATCCTCCACCGAGTCGACCGACAAGGGAATACCGGCGGCTGCGGGAAGTCCTAGTATGCAGGGATTGGAAGCGCTGTGGGCATCGAAGGGCGGGACTTGTTGCCAAAGGATTAGCTGTACCAATCGGTGCGACCGCTCGGACGCCGCTATTGACTCCCCAATTCACGCGCGGTGAGGCTCACTTCGAATGGGGCGGCGTCCGTGGCGTTTCGTCCAGCACTGGGAGTGGTGCCGCAGCGGAGGGAACGCCGGCGCGATAATCCTGCCCCAACAGCGCGGCAATGGTCGCTGCGATCTGGCTCTGGGTGACGCGCGGAACCTGTGCTCTTTCGCCCAGCGGAGGAGTATCCGGACCCATCACGGCAATCCAGATATTTTCGGCCCCGTCGACGTCCTTGTCATGGTCTTTCCACTGTTCGAGCCCGCTGCCGCGGCCGTGGTCCGTGGTGATGACGAAGGTCACTTTGTCGTGATAGGCGGGCATGGACTGCATGGTGTTCCAGAGTTCGGCGATGTGCTGATCGTCCTGATGCGCGGCTTGGAGAACGAGATCGTACTTGCCTTCGTGCGCCCAGTCGTCCGTGCCGCCGTAGCCGACGAAGAGAACGCGCGGCGTGTGCGTGGTGAGGTAGTCGAGAAGGTCTTCGTGCGTGAAGGAGTCGAAAGTATCGTCGTCTTCGACTTGCGTGGTGGTTTCGTACAGCTTCCTCAGCAGTTGCTCTCGCGGCGTCAGTTGCGGCGTCCACGGCAAGTCCCAGCCGGCACGAACGAAGAGCCCGCTGCGCTTCACGTTGAAAATATCGTTGAATGCGGCCCAGGTGGCGAAGACGGCGACTTGATCGTGAAATTCAGGCTTGTGGTTGAGCCATTCGAAAACTGTGGTATTCGGATTGGGCCCAAATTCGTTGCTGTCGATTCTCTTGTCCGGGTAACCAGTGGTCATCTCGTTGTAACCCGGATAAGAAAATTTATATCCGTTGGTCACCTGCGCGACGCTGCCCCTGCGCTGGTTGCCATAAATCTGGCCTTTCGCGGCCACAACGTTCCACAGGAAGGGCATCAGCGTCTGGCGGCCTTCCTCGGGCGTGTCGCGCCAGAAATCCTTGCGCAACTGTTTTACATCCTGGGCGCCACCGTGCTTTTCGTCCATCAAGTCGTGTTCGGGGCCGTCGAAGACTTCCTGCCAGCGAAATCCATCCATCACGATCAGCACGACGGCACGCGTTTTGAGCTCGGCAGTACCGCTGGCGGTGCCGGCGGCTGCGTGAGGAGTAATCACGCCGCTGAACAAAGGGCCGTTTTTTTCACGGCTTATGCGTGCGGATAGGATGGCCACGAGCAACAACATGATTCCAGCAATCGCCAACAAACCGGCCAGCCGAGCTCTCAATGGGGCCTCCGTTCGACGGCAAAATGATAACTCAGTTGGCGGCTGGAAACGTCAGAGGACAAATAGTCGAGAGCTAATCCGAATCGGACGAAGAGGCCATCTCCACGGGGGAATGAACCGGCTGCAGAGCATCGGCATCCACAGGCAACTCGACGCGGAAGGTGGCGCCGCCTTCGGGCCGGTTGAAACATTCGATGCGCCCTCCGTGCTCTTGCACGATGCCGTAGCAGATGCTGAGGCCAAGTCCGGTGCCTTTGCCCACGGGCTTGGTGGTAAAAAACGGGTCGAAGACCTGGCGCGGAAATTTTATTCCCGGGCCGGTATCGGAAAACTCGATGAGAACCCTGGAATCCTGGCACTCGGTGCGAATCATGAGTTTGCCGCCGCCGACTTCGTCGAGCGCGTCCACCGCATTGCTGATCAGGTTGAAGAAAACCTGCAGCAGTTGGTCGGAATCGCCTCGCACCGGCGGCAATTCGGGCTCGGTAAAAGCCTCGACGTCGATGCGCGCCCCGCGCAGGTCGAGATTGCTCAGGTGCAGTGCGGTCGCCATAACCTGGTTCACATCCAGAGGAACCTTCTCGCTCGGAACACGCCGCGCGAAGCTGAGCAGACTGGTAACCAGAGTCTTGATGCGCCGCGCGAGCGTGCGAATCTTGTCCGCGACCTGGCGCTGGCGTTCGCCGAGATCGTGATCGTCCACGAGCAAGTCCGAATAGCCCAGGATTCCGGTCAGCGGATTATTGATTTCATGCGCGGCGCCGGCCGCCAACTGGCCGAGCGAAACCAACTTTTCGGTTTGAATCATCTGGGTCTGGACACGTTTCAAGTGCTCGAGAGATTCGTTGGAGGCCCGGAGAAGCCGGCTGCGATCGTGGTCCACGAGTTGCTGGCGGAAGAAAATCAGCAAGGCGCCGACCACGACGGCTATCTGCGTGACGCCAATACGAAAATCCCGCACCAGCGGTGGGTTCGAGCTGCCCCAAAGCGACCACAAAGCCATCAGCGGAATCGAGAACACGGCGGCCATGGCGAGATACGCGGGCCAGCGTTCGAACTCCCCGGCGCGCACGGGAACCGGCCCGCGCGGAGGTTTCAGGCGATAGGCGACGAATCCTGCGGTGCCGAACCACACGAAGCATGCCACCAGAGGCAGGTCAAACGCGCTGCCAGTGTAGTATTCCTGTCGGTCGATGGCGCGGTTGGTGAGGTACGAGCCCGCAGCATAGAGCAGCGAGGCGCTGAACAAGTGCGCGTACACCTCGCGCCAGGCGCCCTTTGCGCGCGTCATCAAGAGCGCAAATCCTACAACGAGCACCATATTTTCAGCGGCAGCCAAGTGGTCGTAGCTCCAGCCGTAGGCTTGAATGTTGGGGGTGAGGTATTGCCAGGGAATGACCACGAACAGGTAGAGGTAAACCCACCAGACCAGAAGCAGCGAGAAGTCCATATAGCCGGTATGAACGTTGAGGTCGTCGCGCTGGTCGTGGGGCTTCAGCGCCAGCGCTCCAATCATGGGAACCGGATGCAGGAACAGGATCACGTCGCCGATGAAGGGATTGGGAACGGTCTCGCGCAAGACAACTTCAAAGTAAGTCCAAACAGACTGCCCGACGAGCCACGCGGCACACCCGAAGCCCAGAAGCAGCCAGAAGAGACGCGTGCGGCGCTCCGGCGTGGCGGCGTTCATCAGAAGGCCAACGCAGGCGAAAAGGGCTGCCAGACACTGGAAAATGTCTCCAAACGCAGTAAGAGCTCTGCCGGTCGCAACTGTAAGCGAGACAATGGCATAGCCGCCAACGAGGATCACCCAGCTCCACAGAAGGATCGATTGAACGCTGAACAGGCTGGGCAGGGTGCTGGCGAACGTCTTCGGGAGAGTAATGTGCTTCTTCATGGGTGCGCCGTGCGGACAGCGGCCTCATTTGAGGATACGACTCCTCGGACGAGCGGTCGAAGGGGATTAAAGGTGGCGTACCGTGAGATGCAATAGCTACCCTGCCTCGTCGAACGATAAGGAATGGGGCGTTCCTTTCCAGGGGTTTGCGTGGCTTAAGGGCATAGTTCCGGACGGCGTCTCGTTTTCGAGCAGAGCGTTGATCAGCCGCCAGCCAATCATGTAATGGTAATTCCGGTCATCGACAGTTATCTGTAAGCAGGCGTAAGATGCGCCAGCACCAAAGTGAGAGATTTTTCCTCGATCCTCGGCCGCACGATTTCCCACTACCGCATCACCGAAAAGCTCGGTGGCGGCGGCATGGGGGTGGTTTATCGTGCTGAAGATAATAAGCTCAGCCGTTCGGTGGCTCTGAAATTCTTGCCCGACGGAATGGGAAACGATGGGGCCGCGCTCGAACGCTTCCAGCGTGAAGCGCGCGCCGCTTCCGCTTTGAACCATCCCAACATCTGCACGATCTACGAAATTGACGAATACCAGGGCCAGCATTTCATCGCGATGGAGTTTCTCGAGGGTCTCACACTGAAGGAACGCATCGAAAGCGGCCTATTGCCGCTGTTTGAGCTCCTCGATTCCGGTATCCAGGTGGCGAATGCGCTCGAAGCGGCCCACGCGAAAGGCATCATTCACCGCGACATCAAGCCCGCAAACATTTTCTGCGTTCGCGGCGGACAGATGAAAGTGCTCGATTTCGGCCTGGCCAAGATCCTGTCCCCGAGCGGGATTGCGGGCATGACTGCGCCGGGGCTGGCGACCGCGACAGCGGATGGGCTACTAAGCAGCCCCGGCACGGCAATGGGAACGGTGATGTACATGTCGCCCGAACAAGCCATGGGCGAAGAACTCGATCACCGCACAGATCTCTTCTCTTTCGGCGCGGTGATCTATGAAATGGCCACCGGCACTCTCCCCCACCGCGGCGCGACGTCGGCGGCCACCTTTGACGCCATCCTGCATCGCGCGCCGGTCCCTCCGACTCGGCTGGACCCGCACCTGCCTTTGGAACTCGATCGGATCGTCAGCAAGGCGCTCGAAAAGGATCGCAAGCTGCGCTACCAGCAAGCTTCCGATTTGCGCGCGGATTTACAGCGTCTGAAGCGCGACACGGATTCTGGACGTGCGCTGGTTGCAGATCGAGAAAGCTCCATCGAACCGGGGCTCGGAGATGCGCCATCCCAAGACGTCTCGTCAGCAGCGCCCGGAACGCCGAAGAAATCATCCGCAAAGTATGTATCGAGCAGTGCCGTGGTGGTGGAAGCGGCAAAGCAACACAAGATCGGTCTGGCAGCTGGCCTCCTCATCGCGCTGGTCGTACTGGCGGCCGCTGCGTACGGCATCTATTCCCTGCTGAACGCAAAACGCTCGATGCCCTTCGAGAACTTCACAATTTCGCGGATTACGAACTCGGGGAATTCCGAGCTTGCGGCAATTTCGCCGGACGGCAAGTATTTGCTTCGAACGGTAGGGCAGGCAGGCAAACAGAGCCTTTGGTTGCGCCACATCCCCACGAGTAGTGACACGCAAGTCGTAGCTCCCGAGGATGCGGGCTATGCGAGCATCGCGTTCTCTCCGGACGGCAGCTATCTCTATTTTCGCAAGGAAACAAACAGGGGCGCCGCCGGAGCCAGCCTCTTTCGCGTTCCGGTCCTCGCAGGCACAGCGCAGTTCGTCGCGCGCGATGTGGACTCCAACGTCACGTTCTCTCCCGACTCTGCCCGCATCGCCTTCGCGAGAGAAAATGATCCCGAAGCTGGAAAATTTCAACTCCTCACTGCCAACGCCGACGGGACGGAAGAAAAGATGCTGTACGGAGGTCCCGATTCCGGAATTCCCTCGTCCGTCGCCTGGTCGCCTGACGGGAAGCAGATTGCATCGAATCCCGACAACGATGACGGAGCGCTGGGCTCCATTGGTATCGCTACCCTCGATTCCGGAAAGCTTCGTGCCCTGGCTCACTACGCGGACTTCGACCTCCACGATGTGCTATGGATGCCCAGCGGACGCGGGTTCATCATTACGTATCAGCTCGGGGGAACGCCGCCGCCGCCGCGGCTCCAAATCGGATTCATTTCCAGCGCGGGTGGGCCGATTCGGCAGATCACGAAAGACACGAGCAGCTATAGTGCGGTCACGGTTTCGGCAGACGAAAAAACTCTCGCAACGGTGCAGCAAAGAAATGCCAGCAATCTTTACGTTCTGCCGGCGGGCGGTTTCAGCGGCGCTGCGCCCGATCCGGTTGCGGCTCAAGACAAAGATTCGTATTTTTTCGATTGGGCGAGCAATAGCGAAGTCTTATTCGACGGCGACATTGAGCGCGTTTCGTTGGACGGTGTAAACCGGACGACGCTACTCACCGACCCGGACTTCCATCTTTTCAGGCCGACGGTGTGTCCCGGCGGCCGATATGTGACTTTCGTTTGGGCGGGACGGTCCGGCAAAAGTTCCGTGAAGATATGGCGAATGGATCCAGACGGCTCGAATCTCAAGCAGCTTACGCGAGGGCCCGGTGACGTCGCCCCGGTATGCGCGCCCGACGGCAAGTGGGTCTATTACGTGGACCTAGGTCGAAATGCGCAAATCATGCGCGTTCCCATCGACGGAGGTGATTCCGAAATCGTGCCGGGGGCATCCGGATCAGAATTTTCATCTGGCGCGGTCGGGTTCGGCCTCTCACGCGACAGCAAGCGCCTGGTGTTCCTTGCTCTCGTCAACGCTCAGAAGACCCCGCAACGAAAACTCATAGTCGCCGAGTTAGATCAGGGATCCGGCAAGACGCGGATGATCGATCCTGATCCGCGTATCGCAGCGCGCATCGTAAGTTGGCCGCAGTTTACCCCTGATGGCAAAGCGGTCGTTTATCCTATACGCGAAAACGATGTCGACAATGTCTGGCTCCAGCCCCTCGATGGTTCGCCCGGCCGCCAGATTACCGCCTTCAAATCCGATTCGATCAAGAACGTGAGCTTCTCACCCGATGGCACTCGCCTCGGCGTGTTCCGGACACATACCGAATCGGACGTCGTACTGCTGCACGATACAAGCGCTTCAGCGCATTGACGTAGGCCGGTCCGTCAAGCTCAGGCTAACTCCTGATTTCGGGACTGGCCTATTGTTTGAATTCCGGCGGGGAAGATTGGAGGAGCGATGAATCGAATGGGATTCTGGAGCGGAAGAGGGCGCCGCGAGGCAGGACAGGGCGCGGCTCTTAGGCAGGCACATTGGCTGATTTTATTTCTGCTGCTGGCGACGAGCGCGCTTCCAGCGCATGCGCAGGAGAGCAAGCTTGCGCCGGAGAAGCAGGCGAAAATCGAGGCTACGATTTCGAAGTTCATGGCGGCGAATAGCGCGCCGGGGATCTCGGCTGCCGTGGTGGAGAACGGCGAATACGTTTGGTCGGCGGGATTCGGGATGGCCGATCTGGAGAATTTTGTTCCGGCTACATCGGTCACGCTCTACCGGCTGGGTTCCATTTCCAAGCCGCTGACCTCCACGGCAGCGATGGAACTGTGGGAGCGCCGGAAATTGGATTTGGATGCCCCGGTGCAAAAATACTGCCCCGCATTCCCGCAAAAAGAATCGCCGATTACCACGCGCGAACTGCTGGGCCATCTGGGAGGCATCCGGCACTATAAACCCGACCCGAAAGAGGATCTGGAAGGCAATAACACCGAGCACTTCGACAACGGCATCGAGGCGGGATTGAAGTTTTTCGAAAACGATCCGTTGGTGGCGCAGCCGGGCACGCACTTCCACTATTCGACGCAGGGCTACACTCTCGTGGGCTGCGCCATCGAAGGCGCCTCGGGCGAGAAATATACAGACTACGTGCGCGAAAATGTTCTTGCTCCTGCAGGCATGGTGCGCACGCAAGCAGACGACCGCTTCGCCATCATTCAGTACCGGACGCGGTTCTATTCGAAAGACAAATCGGGCGCGGTGGTGAACGCGGACTTTCTTGATTCGAGCTACAAAGTGCCGGGAGGCGGATGGCTATCATCGGCGGAGGATATGGCGCGATTCGAGGCGGCCATGCTGAACGACAAGCTCGTGAAACGCGGAACGCGCGACATCATGTGGACGCCGCAAAAACCGACAGATGGGTCGAAGGACGATTACGCGCTGGGGTGGGGAATCGGATCAATGTCCGGAGTGTTGCGAGTGGGACATAGCGGCAGCCAGCAGGGCTGCAGCACGTCGATCATTCTCGCGCCGGACAAGGGCGCCGGGGTGGTAGTGCTAGTCAACATGGACGACATCGATGCCACGGAACTTGCGACGGAGTTGCTGAGGATTGTGCTGGGTTTGCCGGCGGAGGCTCCGGCGAAGTGAAGATCTTCGACGAGTGGACGACATCGGAAAGCAGATCCCTCGCTTCGCTCGGGATGACAAAGGTTACGTGATGGCCGTGTTTCCGGTTTATGGATGTGTGGCTTGGCCGGCTTCGCGCTCGGCTACGATTTTCCGCGCGTTCTGGTAGAGCGCCTTGGCCTGCGGAACCAGGCTGACGGCTTTATCGAGCTGCGGATCGTCCTGCAGGGCGACTTTGAAGCCTTCGTTCAGGCCAAAGACGCTGGTAAACACCTCGCGCTTAATCTGCCACTTAATCCACACGAGGTTGTCCTGAATTTCTGGCTCGGTGTAGTGAATATGCTGCTGGTCAAGGAACTTGCGGAGTTGCGCGATGACTTCGTCGTTGACCACGAAATCCTTGGTGACGTCCGGTTTCTCGCCAAGGTAGAAGCGCGTGAAATCTCCCACGCCCTGCGGGAAGGGATAGAAAACACCGCGGCGCGTCAGCAGCTGCTGAAAGTCATCGAGCTTGGGAGCCGGGACGGTGTCGTCGGGAGTGATGCCGCCCTGACCGAAAACCTGGCGGCCGCTATCAGTGAGCTTCACTTCCGGCTGGTGCGGGGGCTTCGGATTGTAGTGATAATCGTAAAGCGAAACATTTTTGTAGTCGCGCTGAATCAAGCGGCCGCTGGGCGTGTAGTAGCGCGCAGTGGTCAAGAGCAACGCGGTTTCCTGGTTCAGCGGATACTGCGTCTGCACCAGGCCCTTGCCGAAACTGGTTTCTCCCACGATGAGGCCGCGGTCATGATCCTGTATCGCGCCCGCGACGATTTCGGAGGCGGAAGCGCTCTGCCCATTGATCAGCACAACCACCGGAACTTCGATGCCCTGGTTTCCGCGCACGGCGTAATAACGGCGCTCCTGAGACGCGCGGCCGCGATGGGAAACCACGATCTCGTTCTTATCGAGGAAAATGTCGGCAAGCCCGACGGCTTGGTTCAGGAGTCCGCCGCCATTGTTCCGAAGGTCAAGGATCAAGCCATCGAGTTTCGGAAAATCGAGCTGCCTGAGCGCGTTGGTGACATCTTCGTCCGTCGTTTCGCTGAAGGATGACACGCGGACGTAGCCGATGCCCGGCTTAATCATGGTGAAGTATTCAACGGCGGGGCGGGAGATTTCGTCGCGCGTGACGGTGACTTCGATAGGCTTGTCCCAGCCTTCGCGCCCCAGTGTAATCGTGACGTTGGTGCCCTTGGGCCCCTTCAACATGTCGGCGACTTCGGTGCTGGTAAGGGTATCGCAGGATTTTCCGTCAACTTTCAGCAGAACGTCGCCGGGGCGGATGCCGGCTTTGTATGCGGGCGAGCCGACGAACGGAGCGAGCACGACAGTCTGATTCTCGCGCTGGGCGATGGTCATGCCCACGCCGTAATACTTGCCTTGCTGCTCTTCCTTGAAGAGTGCGTATTGGCGCGGATCGAAGAAATTGGAGTGCGGGTCGAGCACGTGCAACATTCCGGGGATGGCGCCGTCGTAAATAACTTTGTCGGTGTCAACCGGGTCGGCATAATTGCGCTCGACCACGGACAGAACGCGTGTGAAGCTCTTTACCGAGTCCTGAAGGTCGTCAGCGCCGGCGGCCGTGGCCCTGACGGACGGACCGTAGAGGCCTCCCAGCAGAGCAGAAATGGCCAATACTGCAAAAAAGAGAACGACTCCACGCCCGGACGAATGCGTTGACTGCATGAGACCTCGCTTTAGCCCCAAAAAGAAATTATAGCATACAACGACAGGGCGGTTTGACACGCATACTGCCCTCTTCTATGATGCAAAAACGGCATCAGAGAGGCGTGCCGAGAGCCTGGACCGACACTGCGAGCCTGAAACCCGCGCCGCGAAACCCCCAATGTTCAGCGTCCCACATTTGATTGTGCTTTTCGTTGTGGTTCTGGTCGTATTTGGTCCAGAGAAACTGCCGGAACTGGCCCGAACGCTGGGCAAAATGATGGGCGAATTCAGGCGCGCTACGGGCGAACTGCGCGGGACGCTCGAAGACCATCTCCGCGATCTGGAGCGGGAAGCGGACGTTCGCCGTGTCGGCGGGTCAACGGTGACTCCGGTGAATCAAAACACAATTGGATCGCCGCAGGCTGCGCTGCCTGGAGCGGAAGGGACTGTGCCGGCAAGCTCTCCGCATGGATGGACGTTGGCGCCGGGCCCGAATCCGGGAACTCAAAGTGAGGAGACAGCGTCAGGCGAGTCCGCGGCGGAGGATCAGGCTGCTGCTGATGCGGCGGGCGCGACGGGGACGCTGGAGCAAGAGACGCCAGCGGAAGCGCCAGAGCACGAGACGGAACGGCCGGAGAGACGCCGCGCCTCGGCCAAACCAGAAGACGACGAGCAGAAAGGAAACGATGGCGGAAGCCGCCCAGCCTGACCTTAATGTGACGCGTCCCCCCGATGACGAAGCGGGCGGGCGTATGTCGTTTTTCGAACATCTGATCGAACTGCGCAAGCGGCTGATCTACTCCGCCGTGGCGATTGTGATTGGGACGTGCATCGGGCTGCTGCTCTCGAAACATTTCATCAACTACATCATCGAGCCCATGCGCGCGGCGCTGCGGTCGGCTCATCTGGAAGACAAGCTTTACTACACCAGCCCAGCCGGTTACTTGAGCCTGGTAATCAACATGGGGCTGTATCTGGGCATCGTGCTGGCCATGCCCTTTGTGCTGTATCAGATTTGGCTGTTCGTGGCGCCGGGGCTTTTCAAGCACGAACGGCGCGCGGTGGCAGGCTTCATTGTGTCGTCGATGTTTCTGTTTCTGTGCGGCATCGCCTTTGGGTATTTCATCATGCTGCCGACGACGCTGAAGTTTTTAGTGGGATTCGCCGCGGACGGCCCGGTACAACCTCTTATCAGCATCAACGAATATTTCGAGTTGAGTTTGATCATCCTGCTGGGGCTGGGAGTGGTGTTCGAGCTGCCGGTACTGATTTTCATTCTTTCGCTTTTCGGGATCGTGACGCCGAAATTTCTGCTGAAGAATTTCAGATACGCGATGCTGATTATCACGGTGGTGGCGGCGGTGGTCACGCCGACGCCGGACGCAACCACGATGCTCGTATTTATGGCGCCGATGGTTCTGCTATATTTTCTGGGCGTGTTCGTGTCTTATTTGGTGTTGCGGCGGAAAGAGAAAGAGGCGGAGGCTTTGGCAGGCGGGGAGGCACACTGATGGTAGGTTCGTGCAGGAGATACCTTCTCGTCGTCGCGGCGCTCGCGGCGATTTTTGGTGTGGTGGCGTGCGGGCACGACGCTGCGCGTTCGGAATTGAATTCGGGCGCTGCGGCACAGGCTGCGCCAGGGCAGGGGCAGGCTTCCGCTTCGGCGACGCCCGCTCCCACTGAGACGGCTCCGCCCGCTTCGCAAACCGGCGGGTTCGACGGAGCCAAAGCGTACGAGCATGTAGCCAAGATCGTGAGCTACGGGCCGCGACCGCCCGCTTCTGAAGGCATTCATCACGTGCAGGATTATATTCGCGCGCAACTTCAGGCGGACGGATGCACGGTGGACGAAGATGACTTTCACGCGCAGACACCGGTCGGCGATGTGGCCATGAAAAACATCATCGCCAAAGCGCCGGGAACAGGGCAGGGAATTATTCTGCTTCTGACGCATTACGATTCGCTGAGCAGCGTGAAGGATTTTGTGGGAGCGGAGGATAGCGCGTCGTCGGATGGAGTGATGCTGGAAATGGCGCGTCTTCTGTGCGGCAAGAAGGGGCCGAACTCCGTTTGGATCGCGTTTTTGGACGGCGAGGAAGCGTTCGTGAACTGGGACACGAATGACGATCACACCTACGGGAGCCGGGAGCTTGCGGCGCGGATGGCTGTTTCCGGCGATTTGAAGCACGTGAAAGCTGTAATTCTCGCCGACATGATTGGCCAATACGGATTGGAAATTCCGCGCGAAGCGGACTCGACAAAGTGGCTGGTGGATTTGATTTGGAAAACGGCGGCGCGCCTGGGCTACCAAAATATTTTTGTATCGCGCCAAGCGGGCTATGCGGACGATCACCAACCATTTTTGGCGCGCGGAGTGCCGGCGATAGACCTGATCGACTACGATGGGTATCAAAATCCGAAATACTGGCACACGGCGCAGGATACACTCGATAAAGTCAGCCCGCGGAGCGTTGCCATCGTCGGGCACGTGATTTTGGAATCCGTCAACGAGCTTCAGAAGAAATTCCACTAGCGCTTCTGTAGTTTTGACCGGGCAGGTTGCCGTCTGTGCTACATTTTCATCTGGTTATGCCGACGATCCGCGTTCCATCTTCTTCCGGAGCATACGAGGTGCACTGCGTGCGGGGCATTCTCGCGCGGACAGGATCGCTTGTTGCGCGCCGGGAAGATTCGAGCGCCGTTTTTGTGGTGTCGTCCCCGAACGTTTGGGTGCATTGGGGCCGGGTGCTGGCATCACGGTTGCGCGGATTGCGGCGAGAGCGCGTGATTCTAATCGATGACAGAGAATCGGCGAAGAATCTCTCAACTGTCGGAGCGATCGCGCGGACTCTGCATCGAGCGGGAGCCGACCGGCGCAGCGTGCTCGTGGCGCTGGGAGGCGGAGTGGTGGGTGACGTCGCGGGATTTGCCGCGGCGAGCTACCTCCGCGGTGTGCGCCTGGTGCAAGTGCCGACCACGCTTGTGGCGCAGGTGGACAGCGCGATTGGCGGCAAGACGGGCGTGAACCTGCCGGAGGGGAAGAATCTGGTTGGCGCGTTCTACCCGCCGAAGCTCGTTATCGCCGATCCCGATACGCTTCAGACGCTGCCGCACCGGCAATATAGGTCAGGGTTGTATGAGGTGATCAAGTACGGAATTATCGCGGATGCGAGACTTTTCGATTATCTGGAGCGGAATATGCTTGCGCTGCTTCGGCGCGATCCGGCGGCGCTGGGATGGGTGATCCCGCGCTGCATCCGCATCAAGGCGGATGTTGTGGGGAAAGACGAACGCGAAAGCGGACTGCGCGAGATTCTGAATTTCGGCCACACGCTGGGTCACGCGTTGGAAGCGTCCACAGGTTACCGGCGGTTTCTTCACGGCGAGGCGATTGGCTGGGGAATGCATGCGGCGACGCTGCTGGGGATGGCTAGCGGACGGCTACGTGAATCCGAAGCGGAGCGCATGATCCGGCTGATTGCGAGCGTGGGACCGTTGCCGGCGCTCACGGGAATTCGTGCTGCCGGCTTGCGCTCGATGATCGCCGGAGATAAGAAGGCGCGCGGAGGCCGCGTACAATGGGTGCTTCCGCGCCGGGTGGGAAAAGTGGAACGCGGAATCGAGTTGCCGTGGAAGCTGGTGGCACGCACCTTCGCGGAATTGCCGGCTATCGCTGGAATGGCGCGGAACTGATGTCCGCGCGCCTCTCGTCATGACTCCGACGAAAAATCAAGCGCAGGCCCCTGGAACGCGACCGCAAGGCACGCGCGATGAACGCGAAGCCGCGGCGCGCGTGCAGCGCATGTTCGGCCGCATTGCGCCGCGCTACGATTTTTTGAACCACCTGCTTTCGTTTTCGCTCGACCGCGTATGGAGGCGGCGCACGGCGCGAAGGTTCGAGCGGGTTCTACGCCAAACGAATGCTCGCGTGCTGGACTTGTGCTGCGGGACGGGAGACTTGACTTTCGCCCTCGAGCATGTGCGCTTGAAGGTGCTGCGCGATGCGGGTGCGTATCGAATGTCGCTCGTGGGGTGCGATTTCGTGCAGGGCATGATCGATCGCGCGCACAAGAAGGCCCGGCGCGGAAGGCATCCGGCCGTGTTCGTCACTTCCGACGCGCTACAATTGCCGTTTGCCGATGAGTGCTTCGATTTGGTTACCACCGCCTTCGGCTTTCGCAATCTGGCGAATTACGAACGCGGCCTGCGCGAAATCGCGCGTGTGCTGAGGGACGGAGGGCGCGTGGGAATATTGGAATTCTCGGAGCCGGTCGGGCCGATGGCGGGATTGTTCCACTTCTATTTTCGGCAGGTGCTTCCGCGGATCGGCGGAGCAATTTCGGGCAGCAAAGAGGCTTACCAATACCTGCCAGGGTCGGTGAGGAAGTTTCCTTCGCCGGGTGAGCTGACGGCATTGATGGAGAAAACGGGATTTTCAAATGTGCGCGTCTCGTCCTGGAACTTCGGGAGCGTACTGCTGCATTCAGCGCGGATCACGAAGCAGGCTGCCCGGGCGCATACTTTGCCGGCAGGGAGCGAGCGTGCGAAGGAATCGAAAGAGGCTTAATTCTCGAGGCCCAGCGCGCGGATCTTATTGAGGAGCGTTTTGTAGGACACGCCGAGTTTTTCTGCCGCGCGAGTTTTGTTCCATTTACATTCTTGCAACGCATTCTGAATCTTGAAGCGTTCGACATGCGCCACGGCGCGCTGTGAAACTTCTTCGAGCGGGCCTTCCCAGCGGAAATTGTCATCGAGCATTCCTTCGGGGAGCTGCTCGGCAGAAGGTTTGGCGGCGGGGAGCTGCAATCCGCTCGCGTCAATTTCAGGGCCATTGGCCAGGATGGCGGCGCGCTCCACGGCGTTTTGCAATTCGCGCACATTTCCGGGCCAGGAATAAGACCGCAGGCGGGCGCGTGTCTCTTCCGTGAATTTCAGCGCGGGCTTGCGGAATTCGCGCTTGAATCTTTCGAGGAAATATTCGGCGAGCAGGAGAACGTCGTCGCCGCGCTCGCGCAAGGGCGGAATGGTGATGGGCACGGCCGAAATGCGGAAGAAAAGGTCTTCGCGGAAGGATTTGTCGGCTACGGCGGCTTGCAAATCCTTGTTGGTGGCCGTCAGTATGCGGACGTTGACCTCAATTTCCTGCGTTCCGCCGACCCGCTCGAACCGCTTTTCCTCCAGGACGCGCAGCAGCTTGCTTTGAATGGCGAGAGGAAGCTCGCCGATTTCGTCGAGAAACAAGGTCCCGCGATGGGCCAGCTCGAGCTTCCCGATTTTGCGCGCTCCTGCGCCGGTATAGGCGCCACGTTCATGGCCGAATAGCTCGTTTTCCACGAGGCCTTCGGGAATTGCTGCGCAGTTCAGCGCTACGAAGGGATGATTGGCTCGCGGGCTCAAATGGTGAATGGCGCGCGCGAAAAGTTCCTTGCCTGTGCCGCTCTCGCCGAGGAGCAGTACGGTGGAATCGGTGGCGGCCACGCGCTGGGTCATCTGACTGGCGTCTTTCATCGAGGGATGCTCGCCGACGATGCGCGGGAAGCCGTAACGCGCGGCGTATTCTTCGCGCAGAAGCAAATTCTCGCGCAATAATTCCTGCTGGCGGGCGGCGCGTTCGAGCAGGAGTTTCAGATGATCGAGATCCACCGGCTTCTGAATGAAATCGAACGCACCGTCTTTCATGGCCGTGACCGCTTCTTCCACGGAGCCGTACGCGGTCATGAGAATCACGGGGAGGGTGGGTTCGACGCGACGCGATTCGCGCAGTACGTCCAATCCGGAATTTCCGGGCAGCTTTAGATCGGAAAGAATCAGCAGGTAACGACGGCTCCGGATTTTATCAATCGCCGAGTTTCCGTCGGGAGCTTCCTCCACGGTGTAGCCGTTGCGTTCAAGCGCCTTGCGCAGCATGGCCCGCAGCTCGGCTTTGTCTTCAACGAGGAGGACAGGTTCCATCGATCGGAATGTCTAGCGCGCCCAGCCGGCATCGCCGCCGGCCTTGCGCAGATCATCCTCGGCATCGGAGATGGCCTGTTTGTCGGCTTCGATTTGCTGTTTTTTGGCGTCGATGTCGGCGGTCTTTTTGTTGATGTCGGCGCGCGTCAAGTCCTGCTGCATGGCTTTCACCGGATCGTTGTAATACTGCACGTCGAGAACGCCGAGCTCGCGCTGCATTACGTCCAATTCTGCTTGGTCTTGATCGACCTTGTGGCGGAGATTGGCAAATTTTTCGCGCCAGCCTTTTTCATCGCTCGGCGCGGAAGTGCCGGTCTTGGCCGGGATGCCCGCTGCGTTATCCCCCGCGGCTCCGGGTGTACCGGTTGGACTTGATCCGACTGCGGAAATACCGCCTTGGGTCGGAATATTTTCATTCGTGATTACTTTTGCCGGCTTCGGCTGATCCTTCTTTTGTTCGCGTGAACGGCGAGCCGCTGCCGCGAGGGAATCCTGCTGCGCCGGAGGCGCCTGCGAAGTTTGCGACGCGGCTTGTCCTTGGGTGGACGGAGCCTGCGAAGCAGATGATTGCTGGGCATCGTTTTGCGGCTGACTCTGCTGCCGGGCGAGTGCGCTGCCCGCCACAAGAAACACCGCCGCCACAACGCCGAACCATAAGTAACTACGCATGGCTATAGCCTCCTACGAGGCACCTGTCGGGTATGCCTGCTATGAGTTTAGATGCGGGCTGCCCGGGAGGCAATCGGGGATGGTGTAGGCTCCTGCCGCAAAGGTAACCACAGGAGAAACTCGGCCCCGCCGCCCTGGCGGTTGCGCGCCTCAATACTGCCGGCGTGCTGGAGCGCGACCTTTTGCACGACGGCGAGGCCTAATCCGGTGCCTTCTGATTTCGTGGTGTAGAAGGGAAGGAAGATTTTAGGCAGATCGGTGTCTGGAATTCCGGGGCCGTTGTCTGAAACGCAGATGCGCTGCCACCGGCGGCCGCCGAGATCTTCGATAGTGCCGGAAATCGTCACGCAGGGAGGGTTCGCGCCCTCTTTCGCGGCTTGCGCGCCGTTGCGCGCGAGATTCAGAAGCGCCTGGCGCAAGAGAGCTTCGTCGCCGGGAAGTTCCTGGAACAAACCTTCGAAATGGACGGAGCATTCGGGTATCGTCTCGTGCAGCTCTTCGGAAACTTTCTCGACCAGCGTTTGCATCGACACGGTCTCGTAGCAGATTTCGAGCGGCTTGGCGAAGCGCAGGAATTCGGTGACCACGTGCGTGAGCGCGCGCGTCTGGTCCAGAATGCGGTCGGCGGACTCGCGCGTGTCCCCGGGCTTGGACTCACCGCGGATCATCTGCGCGTAGCCCGAAATCGTGGCCAGGGAATTCTTGAATTCGTGGGCGATGCCCGCGGACATCTCTCCGAGCGCTGCAAGATTTTCCTTCCAGCGAATTTGCTTTTGCAGGGCGGTAAGCTCGGTGAGATCGCTCATCAAGCAGAGCGCGCCGCTGACTTTCATGTCTGTGGCATTCAACGCAGCAGAACCTTCCGCACCGGTTCGCGCGAGGTTGCGTACCGGCCGGGAGATGGGAGAAATGGTGACTCCGAGACGCCGGACTTCGCCGTCTTGCGTCATGTGCTCGATTTCACCGCGTTGAAAGGTTTTTCCGTCGCGCAGGCAAGCCGTGAGCATGCGCGTAAGGTCTGAATCGCCTCCGAGGATTTCCTTGTACGAGCGGTAGCGCAGCGGGCGTATGCCGAGAGCGTCCTCTGCGGCTGGGTTGGTTGAGCTGATCGCGCCCGTGGCATTCACGAGAAGCAGCCCAGTCGGCATGTTGCGGGTGACTTCTTCGGTCAAGCGCTCGGATTCCTGTGCGCGTTCCTGGGCCAGTAGATGCAGCCGCGCGAGTTCTTTTTCCTGCGCACGGAGTTTCTCGATCACACCTTGCATCGAGGCGGTCATGAAAGCCGAGGCGTTCCCGGTGTCGGCTTTCGGATTGCTCCAGTCGGAGTCCTGGACGCGCGAGGCATCTTTCATAAATTTACGCAACAGGAAGAAGAACACCAAAATGCTGAGAAGCAAAATAACGCACAGCGCCACGGCGTATCCAAGATTCATCGGAGGCGTGACTATCTGATGCCGCGGAGCTGGAACGACCATGAAGAGCGGGTTCATATCTAGCGCGCCATCAACAATGACTGATACCAGTTTACGACCGGCGTGCCGAAGAAAACCACCAGTAAAGCGGCCATGCCGAGGAATGTTCCAAAAGGCAACTCGTAGTCGGCGTCCTGGCGGCGCGCGAAAATTACGGCCAATCCCAGAACGCTCCCGAGCACCGAGCCGGCAAGAATCGTGAGGAGCGTGCGCTTGGCTCCCAGGAATGCTCCAGCCATCAGCATCATTTTCACGTCGCCCAGTCCCATTCCTTCGCGCCCACGCAGCCGGAAGTACGCCTCGGAAACCAGCCAGAGAAGTCCGCTACCGAGCGCTGCGCCGAGAAGAGCGTCCGCGAAAGAGAGAACCGGCGCCGGAGGAGGGAAGTCGAAAATGTGATTGGCGAGCCAGAGTGCGCTTCCGTCGGTTGGTTTGGTAACGAAGCTTAAAACAAGCCCTAGCGCGAGGCCGGTGTAATTCACGACGTCGGGAAGCAGGCGCTCGCGGAGATCCGTGAACACAAGAACGATCATGACGGCTGAAAAGATCGCCCACTTGAGCGCTTCGATGGTCAGGCCAAAAACGCCGTAGCAGGCCAGAAAGAGCAGGCCGGTGAGGAATTCGACGAGTGGGTACATCGGCGAAATCGGCGTCTTGCACTTGCGGCATTTTCCGCGAAGGATCAGATAGCTCAGGACCGGGATGTTGTCGTAGGGACGAATCGGGTCGCCGCATTTCGGGCACGCCGATGCCGGCATCACGATCGATTTTCCGCCGGGAATGCGCAGGATGCAGACGTTGAGGAAGCTGCCGATGATAAGCCCGAACAAGAACGCAAAAACGCCGAAGAGGATCGCAGGGGTCACATCTCGAATCTGCCACATCCGCTCGGCGCTCTCAAGCTGCGACCGCTCAGGCGTGCCCGACTTCTAACATTTTTGCGACGCGCGAGGACGACGGGTTGGGATCGCGCGTTACGCGGGTGCGTTTCGAAGCGCGACACGGCTACGCTATACTCGTTAGTTTGACCATCATGTCGTGGTTCGAACAGAGAATCCGCGCCTACGAACACATGCGCTGGGCGCAGGAGCCCAACCGCAGCAAGATGCCTTTCGTCTGGGGCCTCGAACACATTGGCGGCGACGCGAATGATCCGGACCCGCGCGGGTGCGTCGAACGATTTGTGGCCGATACCATTGGGCACAGCGACGAATGGTATAGCGTTACGCCCGCGGATGATTATCTTGTCGCGGACGACGTGCTGACGTTTACGAGCGCGGTCGAATCTCCCTGGGCCGCGAATAATCGCGTGCACGCGCAACTCTTTCGCGCGCGGCATACCGGGCCTGCCGTGGTGGTGCTGGCGCAATGGAACGCGCGCTGGGAAGAGCAGCAGGACGTTTGCCGCTACCTGAATCGCCTGGGGATCACCGCGGTGAAGATGAGCCTGCCGTACCACGACCGCCGCGCGATTCCCGGGCATCCGCGCGCCGATTTTCTGGTGGGGCCGAACATTGGATTGACGTTGCAGGCCAATCGCCAGGCGGTGCTCGACGTTCGCCGCACGCTCTGGTGGCTCGAAGAGCAAGGTTACGACCGGCTCGGCTTGCTGGGCACGAGCATCGGATCGTCGATCGCTTTTGTCACTATGTGCCATGAGCCTCGCGTGCGAGCGGGAGCGTTTTTGCACGTGGCTACATATTGCGGCGACGTGGTTGCCAGCGGGATCACGACGAAGAACGTGTGGGACTCGCTGCGCGGGGAAGTCACGCAGGAGGAGCTCCGGCGGTATTGGTCGCCGGTCAGCCCGTTTCCTTATATTGCGAAGCTGCGCGGGGCGAACAAGAAAATTCTCGCAATCACCGGAAAGTACGATCCCACGTTTTGGCCTGAATATACGAACGCGTTTTTCGAGGCGTCGCGCGCTGAAGATCTGCAAGTCGAGCGATTATCATTGCCCTGCGGCCACTATTCCCTCGGGGCGACGCCGTTCAAGTACGCCGTAGGCTATCGCTTTGGCACATTTCTATTTCAAAACCTAGCGTGAGCGGGCTGCTGGATGACAGGGGCGACTCAGCGGAGCAGGTCGCTGAAGGCTCCGGCTGCGATGCGCTGCGCGACGGCGTTAATATCCGGCGCGAGCGAACGGTCGGCATCGACAGTCTTTGAGACGGATCGGACGATGTCATGCGCCTTTTGCGCTTCAGCTCCTGTACTCAACGGCGCAAGAAGATCGATACCCTGGCAGGCTGCAAGCAATTCCATCGCGAGAACGTTCCGCAGATTTGCGAGCATCGGTTGAATTCGCCGCGCGCCAGCCATGCCCATCGAAACGTAATCCTCTTGATTTGCCGAAGTGGGGATGGAATCCACGGAATGCGGCGCGGCCTGCGTTTTCATCTCGCTGGCGATTGCGGCGGCGGCGACCTGGACAATCATGAAGCCCGAGTTTAATCCTGCATCGCGGACGAGAAACGCGGGCAGTTGGCTCGTCTGCGGGTTGGTCATTTGCTCGATGCGGCGCTCGGAAATTCCCGCGAGCGTGACGAGCGCGACCGCGAGGTGGTCCGCAGCCATGGCCAGCGGCTGGCCGTGGAAATTGCCGCCGCTAATCACTTCGCCGGAATCGGCAAAGACCAGGGGATTATCCGTGGCGCTGTTGATTTCGATGCTGATGGTCGCGCGAACTTGTGCAAGAGCGTCGCGCACAGCGCCGTGTACCTGTGGCGCGCAACGCAGGCTGTAGGGGTCCTGCACGCGCGGATCTTTTTCCGGCGGGCGATGCGATTCGCGGATCGCGCTGCCGAGATTCAGCCTGCGCAAATTATTAGCCGTAATGGCGTGGCCGGGGTGCGGACGTACGCCAGCGATGCGCTCGTCGAATGCAGCGGGACTTCCGCGAAGCGCGTCGAGCGAAAGCGCGGCCGCGACGTCGGCGGTGTCAGCCGCGATTTGTGCGTCGCGCAGGCCGAGCGCCAAAAGCGCGAGCATGCCTTGCGTGCCGTTGAGTAAGGCGAGGCCCTCTTTGGCTTCAAGCTCAATCGGCTCGATCCCGGCGGCGCGCATGGCTTTGCGGCCTGAAATCATGCGCCCATCGAGAATTGCTTCTCCTTCGCCGATCACTACTTGCGCAAGATGCGCCAGCGGAGCGAGATCGCCGGAAGCGCCGACCGAGCCCTGCGACGGAATCACGGGATGCACGCCCTTGTTCAGCATGGCGCAGAGCGTTTCCGCCACCATCGGGCGCACGCCTGAAAAGCCTTTGGCGATGGCATTGGCACGCAACGCTAGCATCGCTCGCGTCTCATCCTCGCTCAACGGTGTGCCGACTCCGCAAGCGTGGCTGCGCACGAGATTCACCTGCAACTGGCGAATCTGTTCGCGCGAAATCCGCACGGAAGCCATTTTGCCGAAGCCGGTGTTGACGCCGTAAACCGCGGCATCGGATTCGATGAGCCTCTCGACCACGGCGCGGGAAGCGTCCATGCGCTTTCGCGATTCGGCGCTGATTTCAACTTCCGAGCCTTCGCCCACGATGGCGTAAAGCTGCTCGAGCGTGAAATTATCGCCGTCAATTTGTATGTGCTTCATTGGGTGTCTTTTCTTGCAGCGCCGGCCTCGCGCGTTCGGCTCGTCGCGTTCGTGCGTGGCTCCACAGCTTTCTCTATCGTCATTTTCGGGAGATACTTGCGGTACTTTTCGGGCAGTGATTTCGGGCGGCCGAGGTGATCGCAAATAACGTGCAGGGTATCACCCGTGGCGATAAGGTTGCCGGACACCTGATTCACGATTTCGTAGCCGAAGCGTACGGTGCGCCGCTGAGATTCCGTCACTTTGGTGCGAATGACCAAAACGTCGTCGAAACGTGCCGGTTGTTTGTAGCGGCAGTGCGCGTCGGCCACGACGATGAAGCTGTCGTCTTCGGATTCCATGCGTTTGTACTCGAATCCAAGTTGCCGGCAAAGCTCCACGCGGCCGATTTCGAACCAGGTGAAATAATTGCCGTAGTAAACCACGCCCATCTGATCGGTTTCGGCGTAGCGCACGCGAATCGTCGTTTCGGCGGTTTCAATCATCGGCGGAAAAGTGTAACAGAGTGGCGGAACGGGCGTCAGCATCGCCGCGTGCTAAGTGCCGGTCCATTTTGGCGGACGCTTTTCGAGGAACGATGCCAGGCCTTCGCGAAAATCCGGCGTGGAGCGTATGTCCGCGTTGGCGCGGATGGCCAAATCAAGCTCCGCTTGCAATGCGGTTTCGTCCAGCCGCAGAAGTAGCTGCTTCGTGCGCCGCAAACTTGTGGGGCTTGCGGCCAGCAGGGAATCCGCGAGCTCGTGGGCACCTTGGGCAAGTTTTTCGGTAGGCACAACTTCGGTGACCAAACCGAGCCGGAAAGCCTCGGCAGAGTCGAAAACCCGTCCGCTGAGCAGAATTTCCCGCGCGCGCTTTTCGCCGACCTGCCGCCGGAGAAACACCGAAACCAGGGCGGGAATGAATCCAATCTTCACTTCGGAGTATCCGAATTTCGCTTCCGGCACGGCGAGCGTAAAGTCTGCGAGGGTGGCGATGCCGCAACCACCGGCGATGGCCGCACCATTTACCGCCGCGATTACGGGTTTGGGAAAGCTGTAAATGCGGTAAAACATCCTCGCCATCTGCCGCGAATCTTCGAAGTTTTCGTCGGGCGACTGGCCCGCAATCGCTTGCAATCCTTCGAGGTCCATTCCCGCGCAGAAGGCTTTTCCGGAGCCGGTGAAAACGACCACGCGCGCCGATCCAGTTTCAGCCTCGTTGAGCGCGGCCAGCAACTCTTCGATCATCGTGCGGGAAATGGCGTTGCGACGATCCGGGCGGTCGAGGGTGATGACGGCAATCGCGCCGTCGTAAGCGAATTTGAGCGTGGAGTAGGTCATGCTTTCCCGAATTCAGTTCGGCCGAGCGGCCTTTTCCGCGTGAGCGTATTTCTCGCGAAGCTCGTCCGTCATGGCGCAAGCGACCGCGAGCGATTTTGTGTCGATTCCGGTGGAGACTCCGCGCGCGGCGAGCGTCGTGAGAACGGCCTCGGTGGGAATGTTTCCGACCAGCTCATCGCCCGCGAATGGGCATCCGCCGAGCCCGGTGAGAGCGCCATCAAACCGGCGGCAACCCGCCTCATAAGCGGCCAAAACTTTTTCCGGCGCGCGTTCGGGACGGCTGTGCAGATGCACGCCAATCTCGACTCCCGCTACCGAATCCTTTACCGCACTATAGAGCCGGGCCACGTCTTCCGGCGACGCGGCCCCGGCCGTGTCCGCAAGAGAAACCGTGCGCACGCCGACATCCTTCAGCCAGACTAGCGTCTCGGCAACAATCTCCGGCCCCCAGGGCTCTTCATACGGATTGCCGAAGGCCATGGAGACGTACACGACGAGATTCTTGCCGGCGGTCTTGGTATCGCGTTGCAGCTTCGCCACCAGATCGCGCGATTCAGCTCGCGACATATTCGCATTGGCGCGCCGAAAATAGGCGGAGATCGAATACGGATAGCCGATGGTGGACACGCCGGGTGTGGCCAGGGCGCGCTCGAGGCCTTGCTCGTTGACGACGATGCCGATAATTTCGGGCGCCTGCCCGGACGAAGTCTTCACTTCCCTCAGACGCTCCATCACGGCTTCGCTATCGGCCATCTGCGGCACATGCTTCGGCGAAACGAAGCTCACTGCGTCAATGTGCTGAAATCCCAGCGTCACAAGGCGGGTGAGGTACTGAACTTTTTCTTGCGTCGGGATGACTTGTTGCAGCCCCTGCCACGCATCCCGCGGGCATTCCACGATCGTTACGCTATCTGCCATATGGTTTCAGTACCAAGGACTCCGATAGATGTGAATTGCGTACCAAAGCACCGAGCTGCCCAGAACAACCAAAAGTCCCATGAGCGCTACAAAAATTCCGGAAATCATCCGCTGTGTCCCGTAGATCACCGTCAAAACAGCCGTTACGATCAAGCCCAGAATCGAAAGGTAAGTGGACACCTGGTACAAGAACCACATCCCCGAATGCGACTCCGGGCCGCCGCGAGAAATCGTCGCCGAAGTGGCCCAGGCGAAGAAGCAGGGCGAGATGAGAATCAGAGTGAGAAGGAATGTTCCCACGCCTCCTTGGCCACGCCGCTCGTTCTCTTCGTCCATGTAATTTATTTCAGCAAACAATTCTACGTCTGCAGCACGCCGGTCTTGAACTCGGCGACGTGCGGATTCAACGATGCCGATTCCAAAGCTTCGACCAGCGCTTCGCGCGTATGCGCGGGATCTATTATCGCATCCACCCACAAGCGTGCGGCAGCATAACGCGGATCGGTCTGATGCTCGTACGTCGCGCGAATGGACTCGTACAGCTCCTTTTTCTCCGCCTCGCTCAGCTTCTTTCCTTGGCGTTCGAGTTGCTTGATTTTGATTTCCACCAGCGTGCCGGCCGCGGAATCTCCGCTCATCACGGCGTAGCGCGCGGTGGGCCAGGCAAAAATGAAACGCGGGTCGTAGGCCTTGCCGCACATGGCATAGTGCCCGGCGCCAAAGCTGCCTCCGCAAATCACGGCGATTTTGGGGACTACGCTGTTGGCCACCGCGTTCACCATTTTTGCGCCCGCGCGAATGATGCCGCTCCATTCGGCTTCCTTGCCGACCATGAATCCGTTCACGTCATGCAGGAAAATCAGCGGCAGCAGATTTTGGTTGCAATCGAAAATGAAGCGCGCGGCCTTGTCCGCCGATTCGGTGTAAATCACGCCGCCGAATTCGATGCGCTTTTCGCCGGTGCCCGGGACGGAAACGGTCACCGACTTTTTTTGATTGGCGACAATTCCGACGGCCCAGCCGCCGATTCGCGCGTAGCCGCAGAGCAGCGTTTGTCCGTATTCGGCGCGGTACTCCTCGAATTTGCTGCCGTCCACGATGCGCGCGATGATTTCGCGCATGTCGTACTGCTTCGACGCGTTGGATGAAAAGATCCCGTAAATTTCTTCGCTTGGATGCGCGGGGGGCGTCGCGGCCTTGTGGTCAAAGGGCGCGCGAGGCGGATGGCCCATCTTGTCCACCAGCGCGCGGATGCGCTTGATGCAAGCGGGATCATCGGGCTCGCGGAAATCGATTGTGCCGCTGATCTGCGCGTGCATCTGCGCGCCGCCCAATTCTTCCGCCGAGGTCTTCTGTCCAATGGCTGCTTGTACAAGCGCGGGCCCGGCGAGAAAGAGGCCGCTTCCTTCGGTCATCAGAATTTTGTCGCACATGACGGGGAGGTACGCGCCGCCGGCCACGCACATGCCCATGATGGCGGTGATCTGCGGGATGCCCATTGCGCTCATCACCGCGTTGTTGCGAAACACGCGGCCAAAATCGTCGGTGTCCGGAAAAACATCCTCTTGCAGCGGCAGAAAGACGCCAGCGGAATCCACCAGGTAAATTGTCGGAATGCGATTTTCAATCGCGATATTTTGCGCGCGAATCACTTTCTTCGCGGTCATGGGGAAAAACGCGCCGGCTTTTACCGTTGCGTCATTCGCGATGATCATCACGCGGCGGCCGGAAACTTGCGCGAGGCCCGTAATCGTTCCGGCAGCGGGTGCGCCGCCCCATTCCTCGTACATTTCGTAGGCGGCGTAGAGGCCGAGTTCGAAGAAGGTCGTTTTCGGGTCGATCAGTTTCTCGATGCGTTCGCGCGCGGTCAGGCGGCCCTTCTTGTGCTGCGCTTCAATGGCTTTCGCGCCGCCGCCCTGCCGGATGCGTTCTTCTTCGTTTTTGATTTCGGTAAGGCGATCGATCATCTGCCGGCTCTGCTTCTCGAAGTCGGCTGATTTCGAGTCCACGCGCGTATCGTTTTTTGCGCCGCTCACGCGGTTCCTTTCCTTTTACCACGGCTCCGCTCACGGGCGCGGAGTCCGCATTCTACCATCCCTGCTGTGTTTTGACTTGCCGCCGGGCCGGGCTGCGCTACAATGGCGCTGGTTTGTGGGCCATCGCCGCAAACCAATTTTTCTTCTGGAGGCGCCTATGCGCTGCAGTTTTCTACCGAAGAACAGCTGCGCCTCCGGCCTTCTGCGTTAATTCCGGCCGGCTCCGGCTGCGATTTTCTTCGTTGTGCGAATCTCGTCTGCGCCGTAGTGTGCGCGCGATTTCAAATCGCGGTATGAATCTGTTGGTGCGATGGTGTCCGTCCCGGTTAAGGACGAAATGAGGAGACTCAAATGCAATTCGCGGACTTGAATCTGGCGCGGCGGATGGAGATGGCCGAAGCCAATGCCGGACTGGAATGCGCCAAGGCGCTGCTGCGAACGCGTCCGGAATTTCCGGTGGCGTTCGAGGAAATCGCCGGCGGGATCGCAGTCTTTGCCGGGGTCGATTCGCCGGTGACGCAGGCCATCGGCGTGGGATTGAAAGGCGCAGTGGGCGATGAGGAACTGGATCGCCTGGAGGAATTCTTCAGGAGCCGAGGGGCCGCGGCGGCGATCGAGCTGTGTCCGCTGATTGAAATGTCGCTGTACGAGCGCTTCGCCAAACGGGACTTTCGCTTGCTGGAAGTATCGAACGTGCTTTTTCGCGATTTGCACGCGGGCGAAGCGTTCGCGAAGAAGGCTGCTGATGGCGTAGTCGTTCGTGCGGCGACGGACAACGAAGCCAAGCTGTGGACGCGGACGGTGGCGCAGGGATTCGCGGAACATTATCCGGTGACGGAGGCGATGCTGGAAGTGATGGAGGGATTCTTTCACCGCAAGAGCGCTTGTTCCATGCTCGCGCTGGTGGATGGAGAAATTGCCGGCGGAGCAGCGGTTGCAGCGCGCGAGGGTGTGTGTGGACTCTTCGGCGCGAGCACGCTGCCTGCCTTCCGCCGCCGCGGAGTCCAGTCCGCGTTGCTGGCCGCGCGCCTCGCATGGGCGCTCGATCGGGGTTGCGACCTGGCGTGCAGCATCGCGCAGCCCGGGAGCATCTCGCATCGCAACATCGAGCGGTTTGGCTTTCGCGTGGCCTATACGCGCACGAAACTAATCCGCGCGTGGTCGTAGCCAGCGGGCACTTGCGGCAACCAGGTCTGCGGCCGGAACAATCGCATCGACGAGGCCGCAGTCGAGAGCCTCTTGCGCATCGAGCCTTCGCCCGGTAATTAGCATATCGAGCGCGCGGCTGCGGCCGATCAAGCGCGGCAGGCGCTGCGTTCCGCCCCAGCCGGTCATTATTCCGATGGCGCCGCCGGGATGTGCGAACTCCGCGTCTGGAGTCGCGATTCGCGCGTGGCAGGCGAGCGCCAAGTCCATTCCGCCGCCAAGGCAATAGCCGCGGATCGCGGCGACGATGGGTTTGCCGCTCGCGGAAATCAGAGACATCACGCTCTGACCGTAGCGCGAGAATTCGACCGCGGTGCTCGCAGTCAGTTCCGCCACCTCGGCGATATCCGCGCCGACCGCGAACGCCTGGTCGCTGCCTGTGATCACAGCGCCGCGCAATTCGCGCGCAAGCCTCAGCCGCTCAATTTGGCGCGCAAGTTCGGCCAAAACATCGCAGGCGAGGCGTGGATAGCCGTCATCGCTTCCGAACGTCAGGAGCAGGATATCGTCAAGTTGCGACGGGACGACCCGGGTAGTCACCGGGAACTCAAACTCCGCGGGGAGCAGTCGAGATTCGCTGGCGAATGAAATCGACGATGGCTTGCGTGGGAGTGCCGGGAAGAAAGACTTCGGCGATGCCGCCTTTCTTGAGCGCGGGAATATCGGCTTCGGGGATAATGCCGCCGATCAGGACGGTAACGTCGTCCATTCCTTTTCCGTGCAGCAGATCCATCAAGCGCGGGCAAAGCGTATTGTGCGCGCCGGAAAGTATCGAAAGTCCGATAACGTCCACGTCCTCTTGTGCGGCGGCTGCGGCAATCATTTCGGGCGTTTGTCTAAGGCCGGTGTAAATCACTTCCATGCCGGCGTCGCGCAGAGCGCGGGCAATTATTTTTGCCCCGCGATCGTGCCCATCGAGACCCGGCTTCGCAATCAAAACGCGTATTTTCTTGTCGGTCATACAGAGGAAAGAATACTTCAAATCGCGCTTCGAACGATAGCAGCAGGCGCGGCGAGTTTCTTGCGCGATCTAGCGCAAATCCAGCAGGAACTCTTCGAGCATGGAATTGAATTTATCCGCATCGTCCACGAAAAGCGCGTGGCCGTCGCCATCGAAAATCTCAAGTTGCGAGCCCTTCATGCTCTTTTGCATGTTGACGATGGTATCCATATACGGGGTCTTCGCCGCGCACACGATGCTGGGCTTATCGATTCTCGGCAGCACGGCCCGATAATCGGAAACGAAGTAGCCAACCAGCAGCGTGACCGCAGTATTTGTTGGAACCTTTAGCGACGCTTCGACCAGCTTGCGCAAGTAATCTTCCGGTTGAGGCTTCTTGAAATTGAGGTTGCGAACGAAAAGGTTCGCGCTTTTCTCGCGGTCCTCAAGAACGCCTTTCACAACAAGGCCAAAATCCTGATCGGAGTCTCCGGGTGCGCGGCCTCCCGCGTCGTTGTCAACGAGAACGAATCCAGCAAAATCCGCCGTTCCGAACTGATCCACGTAGGCCATGGTCTCCACCACGGCCATGGACCAGCTCACAATTACCACAGGCGCGAGATGCAACTGATCGACCACGGCCTTGATGTCACGCGCCCGCGCGGCGGGATAGAGCCCCTCACTCACTTGCGACGATTCGCCCTGCGAGCGCGGGTCCATGGCCACCACGCGATAATCGCGCGAAAAGTAATCGATCTGTTTCTGCCAAATCCATGCGGGCATGGTCCAGCCGGGAACGAAGAGGATCGACGGGAATCTGCTCGGAGCCGAAAGCGCAACGTTGCCCTTGGTCGGCACCGTGCCGGCAGGGAGCGGGTTTCCGACTTCCGCGCTAGGTGCTGACACGGACTTCCCTGCTTCAAGGTAATGAATTTTCACGCCATCCGGCGTCGTGATGAATCCGCTTTTCACCCCCGGCGTCTTTTTATCGTTGCCCGGCAATGCGCGCGCGTTTCCGGCCAGCGCGAAGACGCAAGCAAAGACGAACGCTGTCGTGAGCAGAATTCTTCGAACGCGCCGGGGGCGATTTCTCACCTGTTGTCTCGTTTGCGCAAGCGATGGAGGTCCTGGGGCAACCGGTTACGTGATAGCGACTTCTTCATAGATGCCGAAAACTTCGCGCATGGCGTCGCAGACTTCGCCGAGCGTCGCGTAGGCCTTCACCGCCTCGTAAATGAAAGGCATCATGTTTTCGGCGCCCGCGGCCGCTTTGCGCAGCGCTTTCAAGCGCCGCTCGACTTCATCATTCGAGCGCTCCGCGCGCAATTTGCGCAGGCGCTTCGTCTGCCCTTCGGCCACGGATTCGTCTATCTGCAGAATATCGAGCGGCTTTTCTTCGGCAACGTAATCGTTCACGCCCACGATGATTTTCTCTTTGCGGTCCACAGCCACCTGATACTGATAGGCCGCTTCGGCAATTTCGCGCTGCGGGTAGGCTCGCTCAATCGCTGCGACCATTCCGCCCAGGGCGTCAATCGTCTCGATGTATTCCCACGCACCGCGTTCGATCTCATTCGTGAGCGTCTCGACAAAATAGGATCCGCCGAGCGGATCGGCCGTATTCGTCACGCCGCTCTCATGCGCGATGATTTGCTGCGTGCGCAAAGCTACCGTGGCGGCAAACTCAGTGGGGAGCGCCCAGGCCTCGTCGAGCGAATTCGTGTGCAGCGATTGCGTGCCGCCGAGAACCGCCGCGAGCGCCTGCAACGCCGTGCGCACGACGTTGTTATAAGGCTGCTGCGCCGTTAGCGAACATCCGGCCGTCTGCGTATGGAAGCGCAACGCCCAGGAGCGCGCATTCTTCGCGCCGAAGCGTTCGCGCATGGTCTTGTACCAAATGCGCCGCGCCGCGCGGTATTTTGCTATCTCCTCAAAGAAATCATTGTGGGCGTTAAAGAAAAACGAAAGGCGCGGCACGAATTCGTCCACGTCCATGCCGCGCCGCAAGCCCCAATCGACGTATTCAATTCCATCGCGGAGAGTAAAAGCGAGTTCCTGAATGGCGGTCGAGCCGGCCTCGCGAATGTGATAGCCGCTGATCGAAATCGGATTGAATTTCGGCGTGTGCTTGATGCCGAATTCGAACGTATCGATTACGAGCCGCATAGAAGGTTCCGGCGGGTAAATGTATTCCTTCTGCGCGATGTATTCCTTCAGGATGTCGTTCTGCAGCGTGCCGGAGATCTTTTTCCAGTCGGCGCCCTGCTTTTCCGCGACAGCCAGATACATGGCCCAGATCGCAGCGGCCGGGGAATTGATGGTCATGGAAGTGGTGACGTCCGCGAGCGGAATCTTGTCGAACAAGACTTCCATATCGGCGAGTGAACTGATAGCCACGCCGCACTTGCCGACTTCGCCCTCGGAGAGCGCATGGTCGGAGTCGTATCCCATCAGGGTTGGTAGATCGAAGGCCACGGAAAGGCCGGTCTGCCCCTGACCGAGCAGATAGCGAAAACGCCGATTGGTGTCTTCTGCCGCGCCGAAGCCGGCAAACTGGCGCATAGTCCACAACCTGCCGCGATACATGGTGGAGTGAATGCCGCGCGTGTAGGGAGGCTGGCCGGGATAGCCAAGATCGCGTTCCGGATTCCAGTCGGGAAGGTCCGCGGGAGTGTAAAGGCGCCTTATCGGATAGCTTGAAACGGTGGTGAATTCGTCCGCGCGTTCGGGCGACTTCTGCAGCGCCGGGCGCAGCGTCTTCTCTTCCCATTCACGCTCGGCTGCCGAAGGCTTGCGCTCGGAGGCAACCGTTGTGACATCCGCTCCAGACTTCGCCGGCTTCCGAATCTTTTCGGTTGTTTTTTCGGCCATGGGCAGGCTCCTCGGCGAGCACGAGCTACGCGGGGCGTCAACCACTTATTCTAGGGCAAGCAAAGTTCGGCAGCAAGAAGCTGGTCCGAGATCGCTACTCGATGGTGCCAGGGAAGAGAACCTGCCGTGATCGAGCGATCGGGGCACCCGCAAGCGATCTCCGGATGCCCGTTCAATTCCACAATGGCGCGTCATTTCGCTCCAACAACCATGTCCCCGTCAGGCGTGCCCGGAATCTGAGGCTCGCGGAAAACCTTGCCGTTTTTCGCGTCGGCCACCGTGATGTGATTTACTTCGAGCGTGCGGCCCATGGCTTGGTTGAAGAGCACAACGGCTTCCTCCAGGTTCACCTTGGCGCGCAACTCGGTCCCTTCCGCTGCCGTAAGGTCGCGCGAGCGGAGCACCACGTTGTAGCTGGTGGACGAGCCCAGCTGGTATTTCTTCTGCTCGGCATCGAGAGTTTGCTGCGCCAGGTTGCGCGCTTTCTCCGCCGCTGCCACTTGGTTGCGGTCCTGTTGCAACGCGATCATGGTGTTGTGCACGTTGAGCACGATCGTGTTTTGGGTCTGCTGATACTGCACTTCCTGCAGCCTCTGGTCCAAGAGGGCGCGCGCGCTATCCGCCTGCGCCGAGCGGTTGCGAAGCGGAAGCGCAAAATTCACTCCGGCCGCGTAGGTGGGATACGCGTTTGTAATCATGTTGTCCAGCGCGCTGCCGAGACCGGCCGACTTTACGGCCGTGGGGAAGTTCGGACTTCCCACAAAGGCGAGCGAGCCGGCCGTGGCCGGAAACGGGTTGGCGACGATCAGTGGATTGCCGTTTGCGTCGACGATTGGCTCTATCGTGTCCACAAAATTTCCCATGGGCACGTTAGATGTCTGCACGATTTCATTTCCCGAGAGGCCCGTCTGGCTGAATTGCGCATACACGTTCAGCGAAGGCAGCAGGCCATTCTTCGTGGCCTTCACCTCGATTCCCGCGTTCTTCAAATTCAGGATCGCCTGATAAATTTCCGGGCGCTTCTTCCAGGCTTCCTGCACCGCGTCCTGCAGAGACATATTCTCGATCACATCGGGAGTCGAAATCGCAGTCGTTGGTACGACTTCAACTCCGGCTATGTCCTGCGCCAGCAGATTCTTGGTGATGTCGTTCAGCAAAACGGTCTGCTGCTGCCGCTGGGTGGTCTGCGCTACGATCAGGTTCTGCTCATCGGTGGCGAGTTGCGACTCCGCGGTAAGAACGTCGAGCGGAGCCATCGTTCCAATCTCCAGCTGTTTCTTGTTGTCCCCGTAAAGTTTCTGCGAGACGCCCACGGCCGCTTCCTGCACTTTCACGTTCTCGCGGTCGTACACCAGTTCCCAGTAGTCGTTGGACACCGTGGTGACCGTGGCGATCACCTGCTGCGCGAATTGCGAATCGGCGGCCTTGATCGAGTTCTTGGCTTCGATGATGTAGCGCGTGTTGACCAGGATTCCAAATCCGTTCAGCAGCGGCTGCGTCAGCGTAGCCGTCAGCGTCGGCTGCACGTACGGATTGAATAGGTTCTCCGGAGTGTTCGACGCCGAACGAGTGGTGTCGAACGTCACCGAAAAGTTTGTGCCGGTGTGGAAGCCCTGCGTGAAACCGAAGTTGTAAACATAGCCATTTGAGGTCAAAGCCGGCACTTCTGTGGAGGTCCCCGTACCGGAAATAAACGGATTGTTGACCGGGAACGTTGATCGCTGCCAGCCCACGGTTCCGGTGATGAGCGGATCGAAAGACACCGAGGGAGAAGTGCCCAGTACGACTTGCTGGGTATTGCTCAGTTGCGGCACTCCTCCGGCCTTGGCCTTGAGCAGCTGGGTTTCCGCAATCCAGGGCGAGAACTTTTGCACCGTAATGTTCAAATTACTTTCGAGCGCGAGCGAAATCGCGTCCTCAAGGCTTAGCATCAGCTTCGCGCCCTGAATCAGTTGGCCGATCCGCGCGGAATTGACGAGTATGGGAGGAGCTACTCTGATGGCTCGATAGGGCGCCAGGAACCGCGGGAAAGGCTGGCCCTTGGAGTAGTCCGGGCCGAGCGGTTCGCGCATGTCCCGGGCTTCCTGCGCTGCGGGCGTATTGGCCACCGATTTTTGGCTCGACGACGTTGCTTGTGTTTGAGCCTCCTGCGCTTGCGCGAACACCGGGGAGATCACCAGCGATGCCGTCGTCAGAAACACCAGAGCTACATGCCTTAGCCTTCCGATCATCGTTTTTTTCCTCTCAGAGTCAGACACGCGTCAAGATTTTTGCAGGCCCCCACCTAATCTAAAACGCACGAACAGCCCTATTTGTTTCAAATGGCGTAAATTGGATGCAACGCAGCGGCCACCCATATCCGCTTCATTTTAGACGGTTAATTGGGAATTTCGGTGTTAAGGCCGTCCATTTTCGGACATTATTGTGCGAATACGAACAAACGGACAGCGCGAGTGTAGCATCGCAACTCGCCCTCTGACAATCGCTTGCGACGCTGACCTCCAAACTCGTACAGCGATATTTGCATCTGCTGCGCTTGGAAACGAGCCTGCCGGCTCGAGTGCTGCGTTGACACCTAAGTCCGCGTAGTTCTAACATGACCGCGGCCTGAAAAGGCCCCACATGCCGCGAATACCCTGCACAGGTTTACGAGTTCTGGCTGATCTCCGGGATATCGGTCGTACAGTTCGCGCCGTTATGCTGGCTGCGGCCCTTCTTTTATCCGCTTCACGGACCTTCGCGCAGATACCCCAAACCAAACCGCAAGGATATGTTGACGATTTTGCCGGCGTCTTGAGCCAGTCAGCGCGCGACCAGCTCACTGCGCTTTGCACGGAAGTGGACCAGAAAGCCCACGCTCAGATTGCTGTGGTTACGGTCAAGTCGCTCGATGGACGTCTCGTTGAAGATTATGCGATCGACCTCGCGACCAAATGGGGCGTTGGCCCGAAGCAGTTGGATCGTGGGATCTTAATCTTGGTTGCAGTGCAAGATCACAAGTACTGGACAACGGTCGGATATGGGCTTGAAGGAATTCTTCCGGACGGCAAAGTCGGCGGTTTTGGCCGCGAAGCAGTTCCATACTTTCGTGCCGGGAATTATGACGCCGCACTGCTTCTGATAACTCGGGGCGTCGCCGACGTAATCGCGCAGGATCGCGGCATCACTCTCTCTTCTAGTGTATCGACTCCTCAGGCTCATCCGCAGCGGACGATCTCGGGGAACGACGCGGGCAGCGGTGTCATTGCAATCTTTATTGTGATTTTTCTGATTTTTCTGGTTTATAACTTGGCCAAAGCCGGCGGCGGAGGGCGACGCGGCGGCGGTGGTTGGTGGATCGGTCCCATGATTGGCGGAGGATTTGGGGGCGGATTTGGCGGAGGAGGCTCCGGCGGCGGAGGCGGATTTGGGGGTTTCGGCGGTGGATCGTTCGGCGGTGGCGGAGCGGGTGGCAGCTGGTAACATCGCGGCCATCGCGCGCGTAACTAATTGGCAAAGGATGGCGGATGGAAGCGAAACTTACAGAGCTGGTGTCGCGCCTCAAAGCGGCGGTGCAGGATAACTTGAAGACGGTCGTGCTCTATGGCTCGGCGGCCACCGGAGAATTCCGCTCCGGACATTCGGACCTGAACATACTCTGCGTGGTCGAACGCGCCGATTCCGCTGCCCTCGAGCATCTGCACGCGCCCGCCGAATGGTGGATTCGCCAGGGGCACCCCGCGCCACTGGTTTTTACGCTGAGCGAGCTGCAGCATTCCGCGGACATCTTCGCCATCGAGCTTCTCGACATGAAGTTGAGCCATCGCATTCTGCACGGCGAAGATTTTCTGGCGACTTTCGAAGTTCCCCTGCATCAGCACCATCTCCAGGTTGAACGCGAGCTTCGCACCGGCTGGCTGCGCATTCGCGAGGCCATCGTGGCCGCGCCGCTGAGCAACAAAGCGCACCTGGGAATCATGCTGGAATCGGTTTCGCCTTTTTGTACGCTGTTCCGCCACGCGCTCATGGTTCTGGGTCACAATATGCCCGCAACCAAGCGGGAAGCGGTGGACGCTGTCGCCTCGCTCACCGGTGGCGACCCCACGGCTTTTCGCGCCATCCTCGATTTGCGGGAAGGGAAGCGCAAGCGGGGCGATATCGACGTAGAGGCCTCGCTCAACGCCTATCTTGAGCTTGTCGAGGTCGTCGCGAATGAAGTGGATCGCCGGCTCGATGCGAGTTGAAACGTCCTTTGCTTGTTGCGTTTGATTCACAAATGCTCTTTCGTCATGACTTGTGATAATTTGCAGTCGGGAGGTTGCTCATGAAGGTAGTCGGAGTAATTCTTGGCATACTCGCGATCGTCGTAATCTTCGCGCTAATTTTTGGCGGAGTGTACGCCTCTCACCGCAATCAGATGGTCACGCTCAATGAAACGGTGAAGTCCAACTGGTCGGAAGTGGACGTGCAACTAAATCGGCGCGCGGACCTGATCCCGAACCTCGTCGCCACCGTGCAAGGATTCGCCGCGCACGAGGAGACCGTCTTTGGCGATATCGCCAAGGCTCGGTCCGCGCTACTCGGTGCGCAAACTCCGCAGGACAAGATCGCTGCCAACGGACAGCTCGACGGCGCGCTTGGCCGCTTGCTTCTGATTGTCGAAAATTATCCGCAGCTCAAGTCCAACGAGAATTTCCTGCGGCTGCAGGACGAACTTGCCGGCACCGAAAATCGCATCGCCGTCGCGCGCAAACGCTACAACGATTCCATTCAGGCCTATAACACCTACATCGGACTCTTCCCGAATAATATTTTTGCAGGGTGGGCGGGCTTCCAGCGCAACAATGCGTACTTTGAGGCCTCCGCAGCTTCGCGTGAGGTGCCTAAAGTCACATTCCCAGCGCCGAGTAAATAGCGGTGAGTCGAGTGTCGGACTAAGGGCGGCGAGCGGGCGGTCGCTCCGAAGGTGTGCCGGCGCGCTTGCGTTCGTTAGGGTCCCAATCGACCGGCGGAAAGGCAATGCGCCAGAATTTAGGCGCCGTTTCCGCGAATTCCACCGCGACTTCCGATTTGCCTTCTCGTGATTCGCCGTGAAAAGTCACTTTGCAAGCCAGCTCTTCCTGCGTCTGCGCGTTTACGAGCTTAAGCGCCTGCCCGCGCGCAACGGACTTCGCCAGCAGCACAAGGCATCCATTTGCGCTCACCGTGATCGTTTTTGTTTTTTCCTCGAATACCTTGCCGCTATCCGCTCCGCAGACGAGCACGGACATCGCGATACGGACGCGTTGGCTGCGTCGCGGAGCCGCGAAGCTCTTGCCTTCGGATTCGTTCGTGGACTCCGTCACCTTTGACATTCCATTCTCCGATCGATAGCCAGGCGCCATGCTATATCCGGCAGTCCCGTTTTGGAACCTAACGAGGTCGCGGTTCGCACTTGGGAATTAGCCTTCCCTCGCCGACTCAAGTCCCCTGCCACAAATTGTACCAACTAGATTCCTCCCGTGTCCTCGTCCCGCTGCTCTCGCGTGCCTTGACCGTCTCCTCCCACCCGCGCTAGGCTACTGAATCAAGCAAATGGGCGGGGAGGCGTCGCGTCCGCGATACTGAATGAAACAGACTGTTCGATTGGCCGGCGGCATCAACGAGCTCTTTGGGACCCTCGACGAAAATCTTAAACTCTTCGAGTCATCCCTGCACGTTACAACCCATCTGAGAGACCACGATCTGGAAATTGAGGGCGCGCCGGCCCAAGTCGAGCGCGCCGCCAAGATTCTCGGTGAATATAACCAGCGCATCCGCGAAGGCCGCTTGCCCGATAGCCAGGAAGTGAAGTCTCTTCTGCAGATTGCCACCGCGGCACCCTCGGGAGAGCTCCGCGGAGCTTTTTCACCGACGCGCACCCACTCCTTCGGCAAGAAGAGTATTACGCCGAAGAGCCCGAACCAGAAGCGCTATCTCGAAGCGCTCGAAGCCTACGACATGGTTTTCGCCATCGGCCCCGGCGGCACGGGAAAGACCTATTTGGCCGTGTCCATGGCCGTTTCCGCTCTGCTCTCAAAGCAAGTCAACCGCATCATCCTCGCGCGTCCGGCGGTGGAAGCGGGAGAACGCCTCGGCTTTCTCCCCGGCACTCTTCAGGAGAAAGTCGATCCCTACATGCGCCCTCTCTATGACGCGCTGCATGATCTTCTCGAAGCCGAGAAGCTTGAGCGCTTCCTCGAAAAAGATATCATCGAGGTCGCGCCACTGGCCTTCATGCGCGGGCGTACGCTGAACGATTCTTTCGTCATCCTGGACGAAGCCCAGAACACCACCAGCGAGCAAATGAAAATGTTCCTTACGCGCCTGGGATTCAATTCCAAGGCGGTCATCACCGGAGACATCACGCAAATCGATCTGCCGGATCCCCGCCGCTCGGGTCTCATCGAAGCCATTGAGATCGTTGGAAAAATTGAAGGCATCTCGCTCGTTTATTTCGACGAACGCGACGTGGTGCGCCACAGTTTGGTCCAGCGCATTATCAAGGCTTATGACGAATACGGCGCGGCCAATCCCCGGGACAAGACTCATCGTCCCTAGCCTCCTTCGATGATGCTAAATCGCCAGCGGCAAGTGCGTGTTTCCGTTCGTGAACTCGAGCGGTTTCTCACCCGCGCCCTGCGGGTTGTTCGCGTGCCGCCCGATGCCATCGGCGTGTCCCTTGTCACCAATGCGCAAATCGCAAAATGGAATCGATCGTACCGCGGCAAAAAATCTGCCACGGATGTGTTGTCCTTTCCGGCAAACGCCGCCGCGCGCGCGAAGCGAAAGTCGGAATCGCGCGCCAAGCAGAACGCCGCTTCTAACCGCAGAACTGATCGCTCATTCGAATCTGGGGATTCGTACCTGGGCGACATCGCTATCGCTCCCGCCGTGGCTCGCAAAAATGCCCGCCGCTTCGGCCGCACGTTCGGAGACGAAATGCGCATCCTGATCCTGCACGGGATTCTCCATCTGATGGGCTACGACCACGAAACCGACGCTGGCCAAATGGACCGGCGCGAGGCTCGTCTCCGCCGCGAACTGGATCTCGCCTAGTGCCGCGCGAGACTATTCCCGCGAGTGCGTTCAGCACTGTTCCGCGAGGCGGCTTGCATATTTTCTTCGTTGTGCATAGGCTCGCAAAGCTGGCTCGGTCCTAGCTGATGCCCATTCTCCTTTACACGCTCGGTGTGCTTGCGCTCACGGCGCCGCTCCTCGTTTTTTCCTACCTCGACCGCGTCTTCCGCGAACTCGGTCGCGTCGCCACCGGCCGCATCCACGATCACCTCGAAACATTCGAAAACGAAGTGGAGCCGCGCTTCCACATGGAGCGCCGCCGCGCCGCCCTCGCCTTTAGCTTGCTCACGCGCCTTTGGCTCGTTTTGGTCGCCGCTATCACCGCGCGCGCCGTGATCTTCTTCTCGTTGGGCACCTGGGAAGCCGCGGCGGAAATGGTTTTCTTTCTCGGCGCCGAAGTTGTCGTCGCCATGCAGTTTCTGCCCTCGCTTCTTCTCGTGCGCGCTCGTGGCAACTGGGTCGCGCCCTACGTTCCGCTCGTGCGTGCGTTCGTGTTTTTCATCTGGCCGGTGCAGGCCGTCCTCGAGCTGCTCGTCTCCGTCCTTCATATCTCGGAGGACGAACAAAGCGCCCCCGTCGCCGATCAACAAGCTATCGAAGCCTTTGTCGACGCTGCCACTGAAGAGGGAATCATCGAGCAGGACGAAGCCCGGCTCATCGAGCAAGTCGTCGAATTCGGCGACAAGCGCGTGCGCGAGGTGATGACTCCGCGCCCGGACGTCATCGCTATCCGTGCTTCTGCGTCGCTCGAAGAATTGCGCGAGCTTGTGGTGGAGACAAAATTCTCGCGGCTCCCCGTTTTCGAAAAATCGCTTGATGACATCGTCGGCCTGGTGATGGCGCGCGACATGCTCGAAGTCCCCGACAGCGAAGCGGCCCACCGTACCGTTCGTGAACTCATGCGCCCCGCGCTCTTTGTTCCCGAGACCAAATTGGGCTCCGAGCTGCTGAAGGAATTGCAGCGCAAGAATCAGCAGATGGCAATCGTGATTGACGAGTACGGCTTGATGGCTGGAGTCGTCACCATCGAGGATCTGGTCGAGGAAATTGTCGGCGAGATCGGCGAAGAGGACAGGCGTCCTGCTCCCGACGTGATTCGCGAAGCTGGCGGAACGCTGGTCGTGCGTGGGAGCGTGCCGGTCGACAAAGTCGGCGAGCTCTTCGGCGTCCAGCTGGATTCCTCGCGGCAGAATTCAACTTCGACCACCATCGCGGGCCTGCTCAACAGCGTTGCAGGCCACGTCCCGCGCACAGGCGAGATCATCGAAGCGGACGGCATTCGCTTCGAAGTCCTCGAGGCTAACCAGCGTAAAGTGCTTCGCGTCCGCGCTCGCTTGAACTGAGATCTCTCCGCGAATGTCGCGCAGCTTCGTCGTCCCCGCTGCGATGACCGCACCTCTACTCCCGCGCTCCGCTTCGGCGTACAATTTGCCTATGCCCTTTAAGTCCGGCTTCGTCGCCATCGTCGGCCGTCCCAACGCCGGAAAATCCACGCTCGTGAACACGCTCGTGGGTCAAAAAGTCGCCATCGTTTCGCCCAAACCGCAGACGACGCGCAACCGCATCCAGGGAATTCTCAATCGCGATGACGCGCAAATCGTTCTCGTGGACACGCCGGGAATTCACCGCCCAGATAACGTTCTCAGCCGCATGATGATGGACGAAGTTCAGTTCGCGCTCGAAGGCATCGACATTCTTTCCTTGATTGTCGATGCCGCCGTCGAATTTGGCGCGGGCGACCGCTTTTCCATCGAGTGGGTCCGCCGTTTTCACGGCCCGGTGTTCCTGCTCTTGAATAAAGTGGACCGCATCCACAAGCAGCTTCTTCTGCCGCTCATCGAGCGTTACAACAAGGAATTCGAATTTGCGGAAATCTTTCCCATCTCCGCGCTCACTGGCGCGGGCTGCCTCGATCTGGTGAATGCCTGGCTCGCGCGCCTGCCCGAAGCGCCGCCTCACTTTCCGCCCGATCAATTCACCGACCAGCCGGAACGATTTCTCGCCGCCGAACTCGTGCGCGAGAAGGCCATTCTGATTACACGCGAGGAAGTTCCGCACGCGATTGCGGTGCTGATCGATAATTTCGAGGAAACCGAAAAGCTGACGCGCATACGCGCCACGATTTATGTCGAGCGCGAAGGGCAGAAGGGAATCCTAATCGGCAAAGGCGGCGCCACGATTAAGAAGATCGGGACGCAGGCCCGCCTGGAGCTTGAATCCATCCTCGGCGCGAAAATCTTCCTCGAGCTAACGGTCAGCGTCCAACCTCGCTGGCGCCAAAATCCAGCCCTCGTTCGCCGCCTCGACTGGCGCCGCGAACTCGAGCAGCTCGCCGCTTCGCAGGAGTAGTTTGTGTCCGTTCTTCGCTTAGCAGGATTTTAACTACGCTTTCGTAGGAGCAATCCCGAGCGACCGCATCTTGCGATACAAATGACTGCGCTCGAGTCCCAGCGCCGCCGCCGATTTCGTCATGTTCCAACGATTTTCTTCAAGCTTGCGCAGGACAAATTCGCGCTCGTACGCCGACCGCGCCTCTTGCAAACTCTCGTAAGGTTTCTGCGGGCTCTTGGATGCGCCCCGGAATAATTCGGGCGGCAAATGATGCGGTTCGATGCGCGGCGATGGGCAGATGATCACCAGTCGCTCCACCAGATTCTTCAGCTCGCGCACATTCCCGGGCCAGGGATAATTCAGCAGCACTTCCAAAGCGGTCACGCTGAATTCCTTTTGTTTTTTTCCGTACTCTTCGCAGAATTCCGCCAGAAAATGCGCCGCGAGAATGGGGATGTCCTCGGTGCGATCGCGCAACGCCGGCACGTAAAACGGAATCACGTTCAAGCGGTAAAACAAATCCTCGCGAAAAGCGTTGCGCCCGATTTCCTCCTCCAGTTTCTTGTTTGTCGCGGCAATCACGCGCACATCCACAGTCACCGCTTGGTTCGATCCTAGCGGTTCCACGCGCTGCTCTTCCAGCACGCGCAGCACCTTCGACTGCGTCTTCAGGCTCATGTCGCCAACTTCGTCGAGGAATAGCGTCCCGCCGTCCGCCTTCTGGAATTTTCCTGCTTTGTCGTCGCTCGCGCCTATAAAACTGCCCTTGCGGTGGCCAAACAGTTCCGATTCGATCAATTCTTCCGGAATTGCGGCGCAGTTGACCTCCACAAACGGCAGCGCGTTCCGCGAACTGCTCGCGTGGAGCGCTCGCGCCACCAGTTCCTTGCCGGTTCCGCTTTCGCCATAAATTAAAACGCGTCCGTTCGTCGGCGCAGTCAGTGCGATCTGCTGCCGCAGCGCTTTCATCGGCACGCTGTTGCCGAGAATCTGGTGTTTCTCTTCGAGTTCAGCGCGCAGCCGCCGGTTTTCCGCTTCCAGCCGCACATACTCGAGCGCGTTGCGTACCACCAGCACGACTTTTTCAAGCGAAAGCGGCTTCTCGATAAAATCAAACGCGCCGAGCTTCGTCGCGCGCACCGCCGTTTCGATATTTCCATGCCCCGAAATCATGACGACCATGGGGGCCCCATCGCGTCCCTGCAGTCTTTCGAGCGTGTCGAGGCCATCCATTTTCTTCAGCCACACGTCGAGCAAAATCAGGTCTACGCTTCGCCGCTCAATCTCGCGCAGGCATTCCTCGCCGGATTCAACGGCCTCGACCGCGTAACCCTCGTCGCGCAAGAGTGCGCCGAGCGATTCGCCGGATCCCGCTTTCGTCATCAACGATGAGTATCGATGAAGGCATGTGATAGCAGTGAGTGCTGACCTCTACGCCGAAGTGCCCGCTTGGGTATGCGCCGTCGCGACCTCCGCCGCCGGAAAGCGCATCACGAAGCGCGTTCCCGACGGCAAATTATCTTCCGCGCGAATGGTGCCGTTGTGTTCCGCGACAATCCGGCTGGCAATAGCAAGTCCCAACCCGGTGCCGCGCTCTTTGGTGGAAAAGTGCGGCAGAAACAGCCGTTCTTTGTCCGCGGGAGAAATCCCATGGCCGCTGTCTGAAATCTCGATTTCCACCGCGTCGCCGTCGCCTTCCACCCGCGTCGCCACGCGCAGCCGCCGGAACGTAATCCCCTCCATCGCCTCTGCCGCGTTATCAATCAAGTTCGCCACCACACGCCGCATCAGCTCGGCGTCGGCTTTCACCGCAGGCAAGGTCGCCGCGAGGTCCACTTGCACGGTGATGCCTTCAAGCCGTCCGCGGAACAGATCCAGCGCGCTCGTTACAATCGAGTTCAAATCCGCGGAAGCCAGCCGCGCGGAAGGGAATCGCGCAAACTGCGAGAATTCATCCACCAGGGATTCGAGGGTCTGCACTTCGCGCTCGATTAAGCCCGCACATTCCGCCACCAACCTTTCGAAGTCGCTCCGCGAAGAATCAGGCGTCCGTGCCGCTCCTCGCTCGAGATGCCGCAGCAGTCGTTGCGCCGAAAGCTGGATAGGCGTCAGCGGATTCTTGATCTCGTGCGCGATGCGCTGCGCCACTTCCTGCCATGCGGCCGCTTTCTGCGCGCGCAGCAAATCGGTCAGGTCGTCGATCACCACGACAAATCCGGGATTCGATCGCCGGGGTCCCAGCGAACTCACCGTCACCGCCGCGCGCACCAGTCGCCCGGTCGTGGCGATTTCGATTTCGCGCGAAGCAGCGCCCATGCGCAGCGATCTGCGCATCAGATGCAACACGGCGCGTCCGGCTTCTTCTCCCAGCAGTTGCGTCACAGTGTGCGCGTCGCGAGCGTAATCCCCCAATATGGCCGCCACCGCGGAATTCACTCGCGCCACTTCTCCCGCCGAATTCAGCGAGATGACGCCGGTCGGAATATTTTCGAGAATAGCCTCCATAAGTTTCCGCCGCCGCTCGCGTTCCTCGATGGCCTGTTCCAGGCTCTGCGTGAAGTCGTTGATTTGCCTCCGTCCCTCGCCCAGTTGTTCGGTCATGCGATTGAAGGAACGCACCAGCGTTCCCAGTTCGTCTTGCGCTTGGACTTCGATTCGATGGTCGAAATTACCCCGGGATATTTCGCGCGTAGCCTCGGCGAGCGCTTGAATCGGTACCGTCACTTGCTTCGAGAGAAAGAGCGCGACCCACGTGGTCGTAAATAGGAGCAGCAAGGTAATCAACATCAGAGTGAGCAAAATCTCGCGCTTGTACGCCCGCAGGTGTTGCTTCTGCTGCGAGTAAGTTTGAGTTTGCGTCTCGATTTCGCCGTAGCGCGAGAGGAAATCTGCCGGAAGATCGCGGGCGGCATAAAGTGTTCCGTACTTCGCGGGAGCGCGACCCGCCAGATAGAGTTGGTCGCCGGCCTGCCACACTTGCGCGCCGTTCCAGATTACTCGCAGCATCTTCGGCGGGACCGCGGTTACGGCGCCTCCCGGCGCGCTTTGGGCCGCGGCAGAGTCTTTTCGATTGAAATTCCAACCCTTCTCGAAATCCATGCCCGCAATCACCTGGCCCTGCGCGTCCTCGATCCACGCGGCGTCGGCAGTTCGGCTGAGTACCAGGAAACTCTGGTCGGGCGCGTCGCGCATCGCCGCTTCGGAAGCAAGGTTGTTCAGGCTGTCGAACTCCGCCTTGCCGAAATTCGCCAAAAGGCCCTGGCTCTGTTCGTTCGCTATTTCAAGCGGCCGCGGAAACCATAGGTTTAGCGTTCGGTTCACCAGCGCGTAACTGAAAAAAAACAGAAACACCACCGGCAACAGCGAGATGCCCATCGCGCCAAGCACCATCTTTACCTTGAACCGCGATCCCAATTGCCCACTGCGCCGCTCCGCCCACATTCGCACCAGCATCCGCGTCAGGATCAGAGCGAAAACCAGCAACGCCGCGGCCAGCAAGGTCGACACCGCAAACAAAATCACAAACGCGTTGTCCTGCTCCGGTCGCAGCGGAATGTTCAATGATCCGAGCGTGAACACGGCGGCGGCCAGCAAGAGTAAAACGACGCCGCCGATCGTCAGCCGCAGTTGCCGCTTCCATTTGGAACGCTCTGGGTTCACCGGCCTTCCTCTTTGTAGCGCCCGAGCGGGCAATTCTCGCAATCAGCGAACGATTTCCGGCACCACTTCTTTCCGGCGGCCACGATCAATCCGTGAAATTCGTTGAAAGTCTTCGCGTCCCCGGGGAATTGCCGCTCGAACATCCAGCGTACCTCGTCGTACTTGGCGCGCTCACCGATCCATCCGTGCCGCAGCAAAATCCGTTTCGTGTACGCGTCCACCACAAACACCGGCAGCCCGCCCGCATACAGCAAGATTGAATCCGCGGTCTCCGGCCCGATTCCCCAAATTGAGAGCAGCTTCTCTCGGAGTCTAATCGTCGGTGTGTTGAACATTCGCTTGAGCGAACCCCCATATTCGACCCGCACGAATCGCACGAACTCCTTCAGCTTCCGCGCCTTCTGCCGGAAGTAGCCGGACGAGCGAATTAGCCCCGCTAAGCGTCTTAGTGGCGCTCTGGCGATAGCCGTGGGCGTCAAGAGTCCCGCGTCTCGGAGATTCGCCAAGGCTAGCTCCACGTTCGTCCAGGAGGTGTTCTGGGCGAGGATGGCGCCGACAATTACTTCAAAGGGAGTTCGTCCCGGCCACCAATGCTGCGGGCCAAGCGACGTGAATAGAGAGTTAAAGTATTCATTCAAAGGAGGTTGCCTGTCGCCACGTACAGGTCGTTGCGACTGTGCAATGTTTGCAGAAGTCGCTGCAGTCGCCAGGTTTCCACTGGGAGCTGAATTTCGCCAAATCGGTGCAATATCGATTGAATTAGCCATGAAAAAGGACAATAACGGGGCTCTTACCGCATGTCAAGTGAAGTGTTGCACAACTACCACACTACTGTGGTTCTTCTGCGCACATGGAAAATCATCCCCCGCTCGCGGTCAACGTACCCTAACGGCTCATCCGCGCCGTCGTTCAAACTCCGCCATGAACTGAGCGAGCGTCTCGACCGCCTCTATCGTCACGGCGTTATAGATTGAAGCCCGCATCCCGCCGACCGAGCGGTGTCCTGCCAGCCCCACCAGACCCGCAGCGGTCGCCCCGCGCGCGAATTCCTTCTCGATCGCTTCATCGCCACCGGCAACACGGAAAACGACGTTCATCTTCGAGCGCGACGCCTTCTCGACCGGGCACGAATAATACCCGCTCGCATCAATCGCGCCGTACAGGAGATTAGCTTTCGCCTCATTGCGCTTCTCCATCGCCGCGGCGCCGCCCTGCGCTTCAATCCACTCCAGAACGAGACCCACGATATACACCGCGAAGGTGGGCGGAGTGTGGTAGAGCGACCGCTCCTTGATGTGCGTGCGATATTGCAGCACGGTGGGCAGGTTCTTGTCCGCGCGCTCGGCGAGGTCGCGTCGCAGGATCACAACCGTGGTTCCTGAAGGCCCAAGGTTCTTCTGCGCTCCCGCAAATATTAGCCCGAATTGCCGCACGTCCACCTTTCGCGAAAGAATGTCCGACGACATATCCACGACGAGCGGCACATCGCCCGTCTGCGGAAACGCGCCCCATTGCGTCCCCTCGATTGTGTTATTCGAAGCCATGTAAACGTAGGAAGCCTTGGGGGCGAAGGAAATCTCCTCCTTCCGCGGGAGTCGCGAAAATTTCTCCGCCTCGGTGGAGGCCGCCAAACGAAATGGCGTGCCTTTCTTCAGCTCCGCAATTGCTTTCGCCGTCCACATCCCCGTGTGCAGCACGTCCACGGGCTTGTCCGCGAGGCAAAGATTCATCGGAACCATGGTGAATTGCATGCTTCCGCCGCCCTGCAGGAATACGACCGCATATTCTTCCGGGATCTGCATCAGCCGCCGCAGTGTTTGCTCCGCGTCCGCAATAATTTCTTCGAATTCGGGCGACCGGTGGCTCATCTCCATTACGGACATTCCTGCACCGCGATAATCCAGCAGTTCTTCGCGAACGCGTTCGAGCACCGACAGCGGCAACGCTCCCGGCCCGGCATTGAAATTGAGTGCGCGTTTCACGGCAGTACCTGATAATTTGGACGAATTCACTTGGGGTAAATTTCCTCTCGCGTGGTCTTCGGCGCATTCATCAGGGTAGCAGAAGACCCCGCGCCTTGCGAAATACGCATACCGCGCTGAACTCACGCACTGGCGCGCCCGCACGGCAAGAGGAGGGTGTTGAAGGAATGAGCACGCGACTCCAAGATCGTCTGCTCAAGCGCGCCGGAATTCGTGCATCATGCCGCGGGCATGGGGTGACGGGGGCAAAATGAAATATTTCAAGAAAGTAGTCCCACTAGTTTCCGCACTAATCGGTCTGGTTGCCGGCTGCATCATAGCTTATTTCGCTTTAGCTCTTTTCTGGACGCACGTTATCGTCCGGCCGGAGAACGTAACCGCGCGCGACTCGATAATTGTTTACACTTTGTCTCTGATCATCGGCGTGATTACCGGGATCTCGATGCTGGTCGTCTCAGCGCAGCGCTGCTGGGTGCCGCAAAGTCGCACGCTTCATCGCAACGTGATGTAATTTTCCCTGCTTCCGCTCGCCTTGACACTCCGAACACCCTGCCAGTAGACTGAAAAGCTCGAACTGTAATTGCGGAGCGAACGGAATGCTTCTCTCGCGGGATTTTGTCGGCTACATGGCCAAAGAGGTGGTCAAGCGCCTCACGGCCCAGAAGATGATTGAAATCAAGAACGTGGAAGGCCTCACGCAGCAGGTCCGGCAGGTCATGGCCGAAGAAGTCACCGTGGAAGATCGCGTAAATGAAGAAGTGCGCGAGATTCTGGCCAAGTACTCGGACGAAATGAAGCGCACCGGTGTTTCTTATCAGGATATGTTCAAGAAAGTGAAGGGCCAGATCGCTCGCGAAAGGAAATTAATTCTCCGCTGACATGCGACTCACGCGCGAAAAAACGGTTCGCCTTTCTCATCGCATCATCGATTTCCTTGTCTCCAGCCCGGAAGTTGATTTTGTGGAGGACCGCGACACCATCCGCCAGGAAATCGTTACCATCATCACTTCGCTCCTGAAGCTCGAGGAGCAGGTGGACACCGAGGTCCGCGCGAAAATCGGTTCGCAGAAAAAGGAAATTCTTGAAGGCAGCGAAGAGTGGGACATCCTCTACCGCAAATACTACGCCGAAGGTTTGAAACGCCTCGGCGTCGCCGAAATCCACGCGCATTAACGAACAACACAGAAAAACAAAAAGGCACGAAGTTTCTCTCCGTGCCCTAAGTATTTTTCCGGCTCTTTCGCTTATTGCTGCGGGTCGGGCCGCCTCTGCAGCGTGGGCCGATCGGGATCCGTGTTGGGATCGCTGCTCGTCGCATTCGGGTCGCTTCCGGTAGATCCCTTGTTCGGATTCTGATCGGTCTTCTTTCGCAGCGAGGGCTTGTTCGGATTTTTCTTGTCGTCCACTTTCGTGCCCATCTCGATCATCTGCAGGCGCCGCTTCACCGAATCGAACTCTGATGTCGTGACGATGTATTCGTCGCGCGCCGGCAGGATCGTGGCGATTTCGTTCTGCGCCTTCACGATGCGGTCGGGAGTCGGCGGATGAGTCGAGAAAACTTTCGGAATCGTTCCGGGCTGCTTCTTCTCGTCCGCTTGCACTTTTTCAAAGAACGACACAAACGAGTTCGGATCGTACCCGGCCTTGTACATGTACTGCAGCCCCAGGTAGTCCGCTTCTGCTTCGTCCGTGCGCGTAAACGTAAGGAACGTCAAGGGAATCGCAAAATTCATGCCCTGGTAGATGGCGTATCCGGCCCATGTGTAGGGAATAAAGATGGTCGCCACCATCGCGCCCACCTGGATGATGTCGCTCTTGGTCGCTTGCTTCGTGCCATGCCGCGCGCAGACGTGCGCGATTTCGTGGGCCATCACGCCTGCCAGCTCGGACTCTTCATCCGCGTGCAGAATCAGTCCGCTGTTCACGTAAAAAAATCCGCCGGGTAGCGCGAACGCGTTCACCACGTCCGAGTCGATCACTTTGATCGTGAACGGCACTTGCGCGTCGGAGTTCCGTACCAGGTTTTGCCCCACACGGTTGACGTACTCGGTCACGACTGGATCGGTGATGAACTTCGCCTGCTTTTCCACTTCCTGCGCGTAGCGCTTGCCGATCGAAATCTCGCTCTGCAGCGAATAAAAATTCAGTCCGTGCCCCACGTTGCGGTTGCCGATCGCGTTGACGTCGGCCTTCGACCCCGGCTTTACGTTCGGGTCAGGCGGCTGCTGGATCGGCAGCGTGTCCGGATTCTGCGCTGGGGCCTGTTCCTGCTGTGGCTGCTGATTTTGCTCTTGCACGGTTGCTGGCGGCGCTGGTGAATTGGGCGGTGGCGTCTGCGCTGGCTGTTGCCCGGACGGCGGCGTCGGTTGCTGGCCAGACTGTTGTTGTCCCGATTGTTGCTGACCAGACTGTTGCTGCGAGGTTTGCTGCTGCGGACCTGCCAAGGTCGCGGGACTGACAAGCGATGCAATTACGATCATCGCTCCGAGTTGCCCTGCCAACGTCTTCCTCATGGGGCCACCTCCGGAGGAACTGCCCGCATTATACACCCACACCTAGGGCATCCCACCTAGTCGCTTTGGATGGCTAAACCCGGGAAATAGTTTTCTTTCCGCCTCAAATGTGGCTGCCGGGAGGTGCTTCGTCGCGCGCCGGACGGCGGCGAGCCGGCACCTAGGGGTTTGAGCCGGGAATCAACTTCGCTCTGCTGTATTGACGCCTCCCCGAATTCTGTCTACATTCGTCTTATGCCCGCGCGAAAGCTCCAAGTCGGCCAGGTCTGGAAGAAGACGGATTCGGGCGAATCCTATTTGGTTACTAAGATTTACAACGAGGCCATCGCTACCTACGCCATCCTTCGGAAAGCCGGCTCCGAATCCGATCCCCCGGTTAAGGTAAAGGTCGATCGCCACGGCCCTGCCGTGGACCTCCCCGGCTTCACCTACGCTCAGGAATCCGACGAGTTTTAGTTTCCGCTTCGTCAGAGCCTGTCCTCCGATTTGAATTCCTCCCTCATTGCATAATCCGCGAGTCAGAGGTACATTACACGAACGTCGCAGCACATGTCCGAGCGGCATCCGGCAAGTGTCAGGCTGAACTGCATCTGATACCCGCGCGTGCCCGATCCTGAGCGCAACACCCGCACTCAACCATCGCCACCCAGCATGGTTACCGTGACGCCTGAGGCAGTCGCAGCATCTCGTCGGGCCCCTGGCAATTGATCTTCTCCGCATAACGCAAGGAGGCACTATGCTGCGCAACTGCGCGACAGTCTCGGTTTTGGTCTTTATATCCCTCGGTCTTTGGTGCGCCAGTCCAGCGCACGCCCAAGATGTCAGCATTCTGCCGACGAGCCTAACCTTCTCGAACCAAGCCCTTGGAACGACCAGTGCGATTCAGGTCATAACGCTGACGAACACGGATGGAGTGCACAGTCTCTCCGTCTCGACCGTGGTCCCGAGCGGCGACTTTACCGAAACGAATACTTGCGTTCCCAGTGTTGCCGCGGGCAAAACCTGCACCATCAGCGTTCAGTTCGTGCCCCGATCGACCGGCGCGATTGACGGCAGCATCAGCGTCTTCGATAACGCGCCCGCGAGTCCTCAGGTATTGGGACTCACCGGCACTGGGATCGCTCAGGAAACCGTTTCTCCCACCACGCTAAATCTCGGAACTGTAGCCATCGGCAAGACGAGCGCGATCAAAACCGTCAAACTAACGAACAATACGCCTTCGTCCATCGCCATTAGCAGCATCAATGCCAGCGGCGATTTCACTGCAACTCCCGCGGCGAGTAACGGATGTACTACTTCGCTTGCGGCAAACGCCAGCTGCACCGAGGACGTCTTCTTCAGCCCGACAGAACTCGGCGCGGTTGAAGGGTCGCTTGTCTTCTCCGACGCCGGCACCCAACAATATGTCACCCTCACCGCCAAGGGCTCCGGCACTGCTGGTTCGCCCCTTACCATCACGCCGGCTACTCTCGCCTTTGGAAGTCAAACCATAGGGTCGTCCAGCGTGGCCGCCTCCACAATCCAGAATACAACCGGTTCCACCATCGCCCTCACGTTCACATCGAGCGCAGGCTATTCCAAAGCGGGAGGATCGTGTACCGGAAACCTCGGAGGCGGCTCAGTTTGCACCGTTGACGTAGAGTTTTCTCCCACTGTTCTGGGCGCGACCGATGGAGGCCTCAGCATCAGCTACACGGGCGCGGACAGCCCCCAGGTCATCAGCCTTACTGGCACAGGAATCGGCCAGGTAACGCTCTCACCCTCGAGCATTGTTTTCGCGGCGCAACAGGCCGGCACTACCAGCGGCGTCCACAAAGTCACGGTGACAAACAATTCCAGCTCCGCAGTGAGCGTCAGCGGCGTCGTCGCGAGCGGCGATTTCAAGGAGTCCGACAACTGCACGCCCAGTATTATGGTCGGATCGCCCTGCATCATCAGCGTCCAGTTTGCTCCCACCCGCGGTGGATCCGTCTCGGGTTCCATCATCCTCACGGACGGTGCCACGAACAGCCCGCAAATCCTCGACCTTTCGGGGACAGGCTTTCTTGTCTCGCGGTTCGCCTATGTGGCCAATTCCGGCGACGGTACAGTTTCCATCTACACGGTGAACTCAAAGACTGGCCAGCTGCGCAGCAGCGGTTACGTCTTGGAAGCAGCCGGAGCATCGCTGGTGGCCGTGGACCCCTCCGGCAGATTCGCGTATGTGGTGAACTCCACCGCCGATAACATCACGGCCTACACCATCAACGCGAGCACGGGCCAGCTGACTCAAGTTTCGGGCTCGCCCTATTCCACGGGAAGTTTTCCGCAATCAATCACGATTGACCCTTCAGGGAAGTTCGTTTACGTCGCCAATAATGGTTCCGGCAACGTCTCGGCTTACACCATCAACGGCGACACTGGCGCCCTCACTGGCGTCTCTGGCTCACCCTTTGCCGCGGAGACGGAAGCTAATTCAGTCGTGGTCACCCCCTCGGGCAACTTCGCCTACGTGGCTAATCAAGGGACAACGGCCGACGCGATCTCGGGCTATAGCATCAATCCCACCACGGGCGCGCTCACACAAGTGAGTGGTTCGCCTTTCGCGTATCCTTCGACCGACGGAGGCCGGGCCACGTCCGTCGCAGCAGATCCCGTCGCGAATTTTCTTTATGTGACGAGCAATAACGATAGCAGCGCGGCGGCATACACCATCAATCCGGCCACCGGAAAGCTTACTCTCGTTTCGAGTTCGCCTTATCCCGTCCCGGGCGACGCTGCCTCGGTAGTAGTGACGCCGTCGGGTAAATTTGTTTACATCGCGGGCGGGGGCGGCAGCGAGACGCTTTCGGTGTTCAAAATCAACGCCACGACTGGCGCTTTGACCGCCGGCTCGCCCGTCACTGTAGGCGAGGATCCCTTATCCCTGACTCTCGATCCCGAGGGCAACGTCCTCTACGTGACGAATTCCAACGAAGTGTGGACCTACACCCTCAACGCCGGCAGCGGAGTCCCCATACTCTTGACCAAAAATCGCACTCGGCAATCGCCCACTGCCATGGCCTTGGGTGGTGGGACCGCCGCGGTGACCTACACTCCAAAGTTCGCCTACGCCGCCAACGGCGGTTCCAATAACGTCTCGGCGTACGCCATCAGTTCCAGCAACGGCAAGATAACTGCGCTTAGCGGCTCGCCCTTTGGTGCGGGAACGGCTCCGAACTCGGTGACCGTGGACCCTTCGGGCAGATTTGCTTACGTGGCGAACACCGGTTCCACAAATGTTTCCGAGTACACCATCAATTCCAACGGAACCCTGAGCGCAGTCAGTGGCTCACCGCTTTCCACCACAGCTTTGCCGTTTTTCGTGGCCGTGGATCCCTCGGGCAGATTTGCTTTTGTGGGAGAAGACAGCTCTACCATTTCCGCCTACACCATCGATTCCAGCACGGGAGCTCTCAGCTTGGTTTCAGGTTCAGCGTTATCCACGACGGAATTGCCTACGGGGGCCGCTGTCGATCCGACAGGGCAATTCTTGTACGTGACCGCCGCTTCAGACGATGGCAACAGCGGGTACCTGTGCGTCTACACTATTGATCTGTCCACCGGCGCTGTGACTCAAATCGCCGGTTCACCCTTCACCAACGGAATAAATGCGCCGAGTTCCGTGGCCATGGATGCCTCCGGACTTTACGCTTACGTCGCCAATCTGAATGTCATCGACGATATCTGGTCGATGTCGTCGTTCACCATCAACTCCACCACGGGCGCACCCGCATTGCTCGATCTCAGCCCAAATCTGGGCGCCTCTTCTGCCTCGGTGGCGACGGATCCGTTGGGCCAATTCCTTTACGCCACCCAGCCCTATCCCGTCAATGACCTGGTGGCCCTGAGCGTTAGCCCCACCACTTTCAAATTTACAATTCTCAACACCGACGTCTGTATCCCACAAGAAAATCCTGTCTCGTTCGCAGTGGACCCCTCCGGCAAATTCGCCTACGTTGCGAACAAGAATGCCGGCACCATCACCGCCTGCGCGATTGACACAACGACCGGCGACCTGAGCAACATCTCCGGCCAAAGCGGAGTGATGGCGGGTACCAGCCCTGTATCGGTGACCACCACGGGCACCATTCACTAGTTCCTGATTTGCCGCGGTGGGCCTCCGCCCGGCGCAATTCGGGAAAGCTGCATCAGATCGAGCGCACCGGCATGTGCACCACGTCATCCACGCGCATGCCTTCCTTCACAATGAACCCTTCCGCGTACTTCACTCCGATCATTTGCCCGTAGTAGGACGCTGCCAGGTTCATCCGTGCTTCCAGTTGATCGAGCGGCAGCGCGACGCGAGGCCTCCGCTCTTTCATCGCCGGCCGGAACTGCGACCTGTACGCAAGAATCGCCCGGCGCCGCTTCTCGAATTGCTTGGTGATGTCCACGCAAAACGTGGGCCGCGCATTTGCGTCGGCAGTAGCATAAAGAATCTTAAATGGACGAAACGCCGTCCCGCTCAGCGGATAATTTTTCAGTCCCGCGACAAAGCAAGCCTCGTAACCCAATTTCGACGCCGTGTAATGGTCCGGGTGGCGCCCCTCCCAGTAGGGAAGTATCACGGTCTGCGGCTTCAACTCCCGGATCACCTCCGCAATCGCCATTTTGTATTCCTCGAGCATCTCCAGCCGCGCGTCCGGGAGTCCAAGATTCCGTCGCACGCGCACCTTCAGAATCTTGGCCGCTCGCGCCGCTTCGCGCAGCCGCATCTCCGGCGTTCCGCGCGTTCCCGTTTCGCCCTTGGTCAAATCGAGGATGCCCGTGCGGTAGCCCGCCTCGGACATCTTCAGCACCGTCCCGCCGCAAGTGAGTTCCACGTCATCCGGGTGCGCCGCAATCGCCAGCAAATCGATCCTCATGCTCCCTCCGTCCGCGCCCCGATTCTAGCAGGGAACATTGCTCTCTTTCCTGCCGCCGCTGCGTCCAATCTTCTATTGCTTCCCCATATGAGTTGTGGCAGTCTCGCTATGGCTATCCCATAGGAGGACCGCGAGCAATGGCCGATAAGAAAGACGTCTGGCAGGGAACTCTGGCCCTCATGGTCTTGAAGACCTTGCAGTCCATGGGCCCGCTCCACGGTTACGGAATCGCCCGCCGCATCGAGCAGACCAGCGGCGACCTCCTTTCCGTCAACTACGGCACTCTTTACCCCGCGCTACTGAAACTCGAGCAGGAAGGTTACATCTCCTCCGCATGGGGCCTCTCGGACAACAATCGCAAAGCCAAGTTTTACAAGCTCACGCGCGCCGGCCGCAAACAACTCGGAACCGAAGCGCGCGAATGGGAAAAGACCACCGAAATCCTCGCTCGTTTCCTGTCGCCTGAAGAGGAATCTTGATGCGGCCGTTGCGCACTCTTTTCATTCGCGTGGTCGGCTTATTTCGCGGCCGCCGGCGACGCGACCACGAACTCGCCGATGAGCTCGAATCCCATTTGCAATTGCACGCCGAGGAGAATCTTCGCCGCGGGATGACGCCGGCGGAAGCCCGGCGCCAAGCTCATCTGCAATTGGGCGGTGTGGAACAAACCAAGGAACTCTATCGCGAACGCAGGGGCCTTCCCATGATTGAAACTTTACTGCAAGACTTGCGCTACGCCTTTCGCATGCTTGCCAGGAATCCCGGCTTCACCGTCGTGGCCGTCCTCACCCTCGCGCTCGGCATCGGAGCGAACACAGCCATTTTTACCGTCGTGGACGCGGTACTCCTCAAACCGCTCTCTTACCCTCAGCCGGATAGAATTGTCACCGCCTCTCTCACCATCGAAAAGGATCCCGCGGCCCGCGCTCCCTACGGGACTGCAGATTTCCTCGCCGCGCACGCGCGTCAAACGAGTTTCGCCGCCTTCGCGGCCGTATCGCAGCCGGGAGATTCGATTGCGTACACCGGCGGTCCCGAGCCGCTGCAAATTCACGGCACCGCCGCGACGGCCGATTTCTTTTCCGTCCTCGGCATAAATCCATTGCTCGGCCGCACTTTTGCGCCCGGAGATGACCAGCCCGGCCGCGATCGTGTCGTCGTGTTGAGCCACGCTTTCTGGGAGCAACATTTCGGCGCGGACTCGCAAGCCATCGGCCGCGCGATCACGCTCGACGGAGCTAGCTACACAATCATCGGAGTCATGCCGCCGAGCTTTCACTTCGGCCCGCGGGACAACGATGACGTCTGGCCAATCCTGCAGCTTGCACCGCGCAATGTTCGTTACCCGTTCTGGCTGTCTCCCATTGGACGGCTGAAACCAGGCGTCACCGAAGCGCAAGCTCGCATGGACCTCTCGTTGATCGCCGCCGATCTCCATCGGCAACTTCCCACGACCGATTTCTCCGCCGCATCGGTCGAGCCGATCAAAACGCAGCTCGTCGGCGACTTCCGGATTGCGCTGCTGTTTCTTCTTGGCGCTGTCACCCTGGTCCTGCTGATCGCCACAGTGAACGTCGCGAGCCTGGAAATCGTGCAAGCCAATTCGCGCGAACGCGAAATGGCCATTCGTTCCGCGCTTGGCGCAAGTCGCGGAAGGATTGCGCGCCAGGTGATTGTCGAAAGTGTGATGTTGGCCGTGCTCGGCGGCTCCGTGGGACTTCTCTTCGCCTATCTGGGTGTGGATTTGCTCCTCGCAATGATTCCCGAGGGGATCCCACGCCTCAAAGAAATCGCTGTGGATGGAACCGTGCTCGCTTTCACCGCCGTAGTGAGTTTGTTCAGCGGAATTGTATTCGGTGTCGCGCCTTTGCTGTACGGATACGGCGAGCGCCTGAACGAAACTCTGCGCGCAGGCTCGCACGGCCTCACCGATAGTCGTGGGCGACGCGCGTTCCGCAACGCTCTCGTAGTCGTCGAGGTGTCGCTCTCCATGGTTCTGCTGGTCGGCGCCGTCCTGCTGCTGCGAAGTTTTGAGCGGCTCTCCTCCACCAGCCCGGGCTTCGATTCGCAATCGCTCGTGACTGGAATAGTTTCGCTGCCAGAGGCCGCATATGCCAAAGAACCTCAAATCATTTCGTTCTACGATCAGCTCATCAACCGGTTGCAAAGTCTGCCGGGCGTAACTTCCGCGGCCGTCTCCATGAGCCTGCCGCCGGACCAGCTCGCGATGCGCAATCCTTTCCGAGTTCCGGGCGAGCCCATTGTTCCGGGCCAGGGTCTTCCGCCGGCCGTCGAGACGACCGTCAGCCCCGGCTATTTCGCCACCCTTGGAATACCGCTGTTGCGCGGGCGCCTTTTCAGCGACGCAGATCGCGGGCGCACCGACGAAATCCTGATCATCAATAACGCGATGGCGCGCCGCTATTTCGCCGGCCAGGATCCCGTCGGGCAAAAGATTCAGACCGGTGACGCCGATCCCAAAGCTTCCTGGGAAACTATCGTCGGCGTTGTCGGCGACGTGAAATATTCCGGGCTGGACGCCGCGCCCGAGCCCACGCTGTATAAGCCGTACTTCGAGGCCGGCTGGACGAGCTTGTCGCGCGAAATGTTCGTCGTCATTCGCACGAATACCGATCCGAAGGCTGTCGCGCCGGCTTTGCGCGACGTGGTCCGCAGTATGGACGCGAACCTTCCGGTCAGCGACATTCGCACCATGAGCGAATTGCTCTCGAAATCTGTGGCGCAGCCCCGGTTCCGAACTTTGCTCCTCGGAATTTTTGCGGGCGTGGCGCTGCTTCTCGCGGTAGTGGGGATTTTTGGCGTGATGTCCTACCTCGTTGGCCGCAGGACGCGCGAAATCGGCCTGCGCATGGCGCTCGGCGCGACGCACCAAAATGTTCTGAGCATGATTATTGGGGAAGGGCTGCGTGTCGTTTTGATTGGTGTCGGCATCGGCCTCGTCGAAGCCCTGCTGCTCGGCCGGCTGGTGAGGAGCTTGCTGTTCGGCATCGAGCCAGCCGATCCAGTGACGTTTGTGGGGGTCGCGGTTTTGCTGACGCTCGTCGCGCTTGCCGCCTGTTATATTCCCGCGCGCCGGGCCACGCGCGTCGATCCCCTGGTTGCGCTGCGCTACGAATAGCCCGCATTCTGCTGACGAGGAGGCGGGGATTTCGCGTCGATTCTGCAGCTTGACAAGTGGTCGAAAATTTGGCGATTAGAACGGGTCCGCTTGTTGAAGGGAAAGGGATTAGGGTGGGTTCTAATCGGCGAGTTTGGCGATTAGAAATGCGAGTGAGTGACGGCAAGCGGTTTGAGACTCTTACTCCGCTCGAGGGCGTCGCCATGTTGCTTCCTCGTTGGGGCTTCATACAGCCCCAACGCATGATAGCATACTAGTAAACAGCTGTCAAGTGGCGGGAACGGCCTTCGCACAATAAAAAAGCGGGAAGGAATTGCTTCCTTCCCGCTTCGATTTGAACCACCAAGTACAGACTACTGGAGTGCTGTTTCCGCCTGGCAAGCAACGTCCGTTGCAGGCGTCAGCAAACCCGTGGGGTCAAAGCGCACCACACCGGATTCGTCTGAACAGAAACCGCGCTGACCAGTCTGTCCCACGGTGACCGGTACGGCATAGTCAACGAAGGTCGGAACGACGCCGCCAACTGCCGCGCCGCCGATCGCATTGATCGTGTAGCCGCTCTTGGTGCCGCCCGCCAGAACCGGGTCAATCAAGCAAGCCGTGGCAGCCGACGCAACGCAAGGAATCGCACCACCCAGCTTAGCCAGGTTGGTGGAATAGCCGGTGCCCCAAGTCGAAGAATAAGTAACTTCAGCAGTAACGAGCGAACGGGTAGAACCCACAGCCGAGGCCTCATTGGCCGCGATGCGGGCGCGAAGCAAGTTCGGAATTGCGATGGCCGCGATGATCAAAATAATCGCCACGACGATCAACAATTCGATTAACGAGAAACCTTTTTGTTTCCGATTCATATAATCTCCTTGAGAGTTGAACCCGATTTTCGCGTAGTCCCTGGCGGGTATCGCACTACCAGGTGCAGGTGGTGGGCCACAACGAGGGGTTTAGTGTACCGAATACGCACTACATCCGTATACTGCCTGGTATCAGCGTGATGCAAGTAGATTGTGGAGGGGCAAATCGAGCAGCAGATGCACCGGCAGATGCAGCATCCGTGAATGTTGACGATTTATGTCTGCCCGACCGTCCCAAAAAGGCACATAACGAATCGATTACCTCTGGAGTTTCCTGGCTGCTGATTAGACCGACTTAGTGACCTTGCTCGTAGCGGTGCAATTTTGACTTCGGGTTATTTGAGCTTGAATGGCGGGAAGCGAGAGCGGTATAACCGTGGTATGCGTGAACTGGGCCACAAAGGTTTGCCGCGCGCGATTCCAGCGCAACAGCTTCAGGCCATGCTGGGAGCCAATCCGGCGTTCTGTTCGTGGGATCCCGCGAATTCAACGTTGCGCGAACTGCTGGGGCGCTGGCCGTTTTTGTTTTCGCACCCGCTCCTCGGCACAGACAAGAAACCCACGCAATAGACACCTGAACGCTTCTTATCCCAGGACTAAAGCCAACGTATTACGCTGCGCGTGGAGGTTTGGCGCGGGTCGGCGCGCCGTCAAATCGCAACGCGTCCAGAGCCGATAGCGCGCGTTCCATTTCGGTTCGTTCGGCTGCGTCAATGTGCTGGTAATCCGCGAAGACGTGCGCGTTGATTGAGATTTCCGCTGCCGTCGCGCGAGCCGCGATCTTCTCCGGGTCGAGTTCGAGAATGGCAGCCTGGTACAAAGCCCGCCAAGGATGTTCAGCCATCTAGTCGTAGCTCCTCACGTACCGGTGACGTTGTCTGATTTCGCAGAGAGCCGTGTCGTGCGGGAGGAGCCTGCGGCGGTGTGCTAGTGAGACGCCTCGATGTTACGCGCTATAGGGCCAGATAGATACCTGCAAACGTCATCAGGTTAACCACTGCCTGCCCGGGTCATTCATATGGCTTTCTAAAATTCCAGGATATCCGTTAGCTGTGTGGCTCTAGATACAGGTAGCCCTGTTTGTCCTCAAAGCTAGGCTCAATATTGCGAAACTGCCACTGACCATTTTCGTTGATGTTCCCTTCGCTGATGCAGAAGCCCGCGTGCCATCTGCTATTGCTGAACCCTTTCCTTCCGCGACCCCACTTTTCGGACAGAACCTTCAGAGGTGCACACGCCTGTTTGTGTGCCTCGTTCGTAGACTCTCCCAGGACGGTTCTGAAGCCACTCACTAAGATGTCGGTTAATTGCAGCAACTGGCAGTCGTCGTACGGTTGGCAATTTTCTTCGCGGTGGTCTGAAGTTGCGTCATCCAGCGTTATGCCCTGCTGTGTTTCAACCTCGTCACAATCGAGATTTCGTAGAATGCCACGGAGATCCAGCCTCCTACCATAATGTTTGTGGCCGTCAAAATGAAGTGAACGCACGCGCATGTGAACCCCCATGCTTGAGAACAGCCTCAGGCCACCTTTGAAAGCGATTCGAAATGTAGTTTCAACCTTCGAGGCGTTGTCAGTGCATAGATGTAGCGCTTCAAAGGGGCTACCCATACGAAACAGGACGAAGCGCGCTCCGATCGTCTGTGTGAACGGAATAAAATCAGTACGCTGCGCTGCAATCCCCGTAGGCACGAAATAGGGCCTATTTTTTAGGTCCTGGAGCATTGCCGCAACTCCGACTTGCAGCCAGCAAGAGACACAGCGATGCAGCTTTCCAGAAGACCTGTCTAACCGTTTCAGAGAAACCGGCGCAGACCGTTCGGTATTCTGCTTGATGGCCGAGAGGTGACTTAAGAGGCGGTGGCGGGAATTGCAGGGAACAAACAGAATGCCATGCCAGTATCCTGCTATTTTGGACTCATCGTGATAAACGTCGTACTCGTCGTCGAGGATCGTTCTCCTTTTGTGGCTGAACTTGCGACCGATATCATGAGAGCATTAGTTTCCTCATATGTAAAGAGCGATATTGCCTGTGGAAATTATCGGAAACTGGAAAATACCGCGACTCGGCCGGTGTGCAGTAAGGATCAGCGGGTACCGAGATCGCCGGCGTCGCGATGTTCTGGTATTGGCGGGGAACGCGAGCCCACTTATCTAGTGGCTGAAAGTTGCTCAAGTAAGTATTGCATCCGACCGGCGACGTCCGATGAACTCGGTCTGCCTTTTGGTGAAACGAGAAACATATCGAGGACGGTCTCGAAAATGCCGACCTCATGATCGGGGCACTTAATGCCCAAGGCAAGCAGTTTCCCCATCATGGCTTCCCGGCTGGTCCGGGCGCTCATAATCTCGAAAACATGATGTTGGCTCGGAAGAATCTGTCCTGTGAACAACTCGAAAAGGGTCACGCCCAAAGAAAACATGTCAGAGCGCACGGTCACGTCCTTAGGCCGGACAGCTTGCTCGGGCGACATATACTTCATGGTGCCCAGGCCCTGTTGCCGGGTGACGGTGAGCGTTCCAGAGGCTGCTGAAGCCAAGAAATCCCCCCACTTCGTCACACCAAAATCGCCAAGCTTGACGACCGAAGGAGTAGACCCAACCGTGCCTGCCGAAAGGAAGATATTTGCGGGCTTGACATCGCGATGGATGATCTTTCCGCCGTGGGTGTGGAGATAGTGCAATGCGCTAGCGACGCGACTTGCAATAGATAGAGTCTGTCCCGTTATATGCGTTTTGCCGGGGACAGACGACGCACCGATCTTTCTGATTAGCGATTCGAGAGTGCGGCCCCCGATGTACTCCATCACGAGGAACGGGTTCTTCACCGCACCGTTCTCAAAGCAGCTTCCACCTTCATTGTCCTCGTAGGCGATTATCTTGACGAGATTCGTGTGCTCTAAGTGACTACCCCGTGTTCCTTCTCTCTTAAAGCGTTGCTCGACATCTCCGAATGCGTCCAGGCTGATGTATTTGGGATCGGGCGCCAATAACTTAACGGCCACAACTTCATCAGTTTCGAGATTTCGAGCTTTTCGAACTAACCCTACTGCGCCGTCCCCAATCGAACCTAAAAACTCGTACTTCCGCCCCCCAGCCCTAAAGCGCTGCTTGGAATGCGGATGGCACTTGCTTCTCGCGAGTCTATGCATAAGGGTTCCTTAACAAGCTGTGCAATCTTGCATTCGCCCGTGAGAGTGTCAAGAAAAATGAATGGGCGCATCGATGGCACCAAGGTTTGCACGCACCAGGCTACGGAAACAAGCAGCGCGAACCGGCCTCGATCAAGGGGATGCTGGATCATTCCGTCTAGTCGCGCAAAATGCTAACGTGTGATGCGTATGCAAGGACGCAGTTAGGAGGCAGCGAGGACCATTAAGATTGGCGGACAAGCTGCGGCACAAAGATCGGCGAGTGCGCAAATCGCACAAAGAGCAAACTGACGAGTTCAGGAGAGGTGTTTAGTTAGGAGGAAGCGAGGATGGTAAGACGTTCGAGAAAGTTTCGAGACGCAGTGAAGCCGCCAAAGGCCGAGACGGGGGCGAAAACGGCGGAACAGCGAGTCGGCGTGAAGGCAGCGAAGACAGAAACGGCGCGACGACCGCTCGAAGGGCAGGTCGCGCTCATTACCGGCGCGGCGAAGCGGATTGGGCGGAGCATTGCGCTGCGGCTCGGGTCCGAGGGCGCGGACATTGTGGTGAACTACCGCGAGTCGAAGGCCGAGGCGGAGCAACTGGCGCAGGAAATTCGCAAGCTGGGGCGGCGGGCGATTGCGGTGCAGGCGAACGTCTCGCGGCGCGCGGAGGTCCAGAAATTATTTGCCGCCACGGAAAAGGAATTCGGGCGGCTGGACATGCTGGTGAACAACGCGGGCATCTTCGAGGCCGTGAACTTCGAAGACATCACCGAAGAGCAGTGGGACCAGATGATGAACGCGAACCTGAAGTCGCAGTTCCTGTGCGCGCAGGCGGCTGCGCCGATCATGAAACGGCAGGGACGCGGGCGCATCATCAATTTGGTGTCGCTCGGCGCGTGGCCGTCTTACACGCACTACTGCGTGTCGAAGGCGGGGTGCATCATGCTGACGCAGTGCCTGGCGCGCGCGCTCGGCCCGGAAATTCTGGTGAATGGCGTGGCGCCGGGGACGATTCAGTTTCCCGGCGAGGCGCCGGATGAAGATTATATTCGGCGCGTCCCACTGCATCGCACCGGGACCGGCGACGATATTGCGGAAGCGGTCGCGTATCTGGCGCGCGCGGATTTTGTGACCGGGCAGGTGATGGTGGTCGATGGCGGGCGCTCGCTGGTGTAGAGGTGTAGGTGTTCTACAGGCGGCCTGCAGGCCGGCCGGTTTTATCGCGCGGATGCAAACTTTGCCCGCCTAAAGGCGGCCGCTACGAATTCCAAACCTGTTTCGTTCACGCTATCGGAAATTATTACGAGGAGGAGGCGGAATGCTGTTCATGGTGATTGAACGGTTCAAGAATCGCGACCCGGAGCCGATTTACCGGCGATTCCGCGAGCACGGACGCATGCAGCCCGAAGGGCTGAAGTACGTCGGCAGCTGGATTGAAGCGAACTTCGACCGCTGTTTTCAGCTGATGGAGTGCGAGGATCCGAAATTGTTTCAGGAATGGATATTGAAGTGGCGCGATCTGGTGGAGTTTGAAGTTGTGCCGGTAGTGCCGTCGAAGGAAACGTCGCAGACGTTCGGCGGCGGGAAGTAGCGGGACGCGACTGCGACAAGCAGGAATGTCGCTGCGGCCGCGGGCTTCGCGACAGCCTGCCGGCAGCAAGGTTTGCGCTTCGCGCGCTGTCTTCTTATGTCGGGGCTGAAGCCCCGACCCACAAGGCGGATTCAAACCTACGACGTTACAAGGTTTGCGCTTCGCGCGCTGTCTTCTTACGTCGGGGCTGAAGCCCTGACCCACAAGGCGGATTCAAACCTACGACGTTACAAGGTTTGCGCTTCGCGCGCTGTCTTCTTACGTCGGGGCTGAAGCCCTGACCCACAAGGCGGATTCAAACCTACGACGTTACGGGGTTGGGCTTGTCGCTGCAGATGCCAAGGTCCACCATGGCCTTCTGCACCACGTTCTTTTCGATTTTGCCCTCGTGGTATAGCTCGTCGAGCGCGGCAAGCGTGATGAAGCGCGAATCCACTTCGAAGAAATCGCGGAGTGCGGTGCGGCCTTCGCTGCGGCCGAAACCGTCGGTGCCGAGCGAGGCGATGCGGCGCGGAGCCCACGGACGAATCATGCTGGGCAATGTTTTCAGGTAGTCGGTGGCGGCGACAAGCACGCCCGGCGCGTCCTTCAAGATTTCGGTGACGTAAGGCACGCGCGGCTTTTCGCCGGGGTGCAGGCGGTTCCAGCGGTCGGTTTCGACGCCGTCGGTGTAGAGCGCTTTGTAACTGGTGACGCTCCAGACGTCGGCGGCCACGCCGTATTTCTGCTCCAGGATTTCCTGAGCGCGAAGAGCTTCGTTAAGAATCGCACCGCTGCCGAAAAGCTGCGCGCGCAATTTCGATTTCTTGTTGGCCGAGGAGCGGAAGAGATACATGCCCTTCAGAATGCCTTCGGCGGCGCCCTGCGGCATTTCCGGCATGGCGTAGGGCTCGTTCATCACCGTGATGTAGTAAAAAATGCTTTCGCCGTCCACGTACATGCGGCGGATTCCGTCCTCGATGATCACGGCGAGCTCGAACGCGTAGGCGGGATCGTAGGCGCGCAAATTCGGCACGGTGAGCGCGAGGACGTGGCTGTTGCCGTCCTGGTGCTGCAAGCCTTCGCCCGCGAGTGTGGTGCGGCCGGAGGTGCCGCCGAGCAGGAATCCGCGCACGCGCATGTCGGCAGCGGCCCAAATGAAATCGGCGATGCGCTGAAATCCGAACATGGAGTAAAAAATAAAAAACGGAATGGTGTTGATGCCGTGCGTGGCGTAGGCGGTGCCCGCGGCGCTGAACGACGACATGGAGCCGGCCTCGGTGATTCCTTCTTCGAGAATCTGGCCGTCCTTGGCTTCCTTGTAGTAAAGCAGAGTGTTTACGTCCACGGGCTCGTAGCGCTGCCCGACGCTCGAATAAATTCCCACCGTGCGGAAAAGCGATTCCATGCCGAAGGTGCGCGCTTCGTCCGGTACGATCGGAACGACAAGCTTGCCGAGCGCGGGATCCTTCAGAAGTTTGCGCAGGATGGCGACGAAGGCCATGGTGGTGGAGATTTCGCGGCCGTCGCTCCCGGCGAAAAACTCCTTGAACAATTCCTCGTGAATTGGGGCGATAGCCGCGGCGCGCACACGACGCTGCGGCACATAGCCGCCCAGGCTTTCGCGGCGCGCGCGCATGTAACGAACTTCTTCGCTGTCGTCCGCCGGACGGTAGAAGGGAACTTCGGCGCACTGCTGGTCGGTGACTGGAATATCGAAGCGCGTGCGGAATTCGCGAAGCTCTTCTTCGTTGAGCTTCTTTTGCTGGTGCGTGACGTTCTTGCCTTCGCCGGCCTCGCCAAGGCCGTAGCCCTTGATCGTGCGCGCCAGAATCACGGTCGGCGCCCCGCGGTGTTCCACCGCAGCCTTGTATGCGGCATAAACTTTGATCGGGTCGTGCCCGCCCAGACGCAGCCGGCGCAAATGTTCGTCCGAGAGAGGCTCGACGAGCTTCAGCAGCTGCGGGCTGGTTCCGAAAAAATGCTCGCGGACGTACGCGCCGGAAGAAACCACGAGTTTTTGATACTCGCCGTCAACGAGTTCGCCCATGCGCTTTACGAGCAGGCCTTCGGTGTCGCGCTCGAGAATGGGATCCCACTCCGAGCCCCACAGAACTTTGATTACGTTCCAACCCGCGCCGCGGAATTCGGATTCGAGCTCCTGAATGATCTGGCCGTTGCCGCGCACGGGCCCGTCGAGGCGTTGCAGATTGCAATTGACGACAAAAATTAAATTGTCGAGTTTTTCGCGCGCGGCGAGGCCGATGGCGCCGAGGGATTCGGGTTCGTCCGTCTCGCCGTCTCCGAGGAAGGCCCAAACTTTCGAGTCGGTGACGGGCTTGAGGCCGCGATCTTCGAGGTAACGATTGAAGCGCGCCTGGTAAATCGCCATCAGCGGGCTCAGTCCCATCGACACGGTGGGGAATTCCCAGAAATCGGGCATCAGCCACGGGTGCGGGTAGGACGAAAGGCCGCCGCCGGGTTTGAGTTCGCGCCGGAAATTCTCGAGCTTCTCGCGCGAGAGCCGGCCTTCGAGAAAGGCACGCGCGTAAATTCCCGGAGCGGCGTGGCCCTGGAAATAAACGATGTCGCCCTCAAACTCGGGCGTGTGCGCGCGGAAAAAATGGTTGAAGCCGATTTCGTAGAGCGTGGCGGCGGAAGCATAAGTGGAGATGTGGCCGCCGATGTTGTGCTCTTCGCGATTCGCGCGCACCACCATGGCCAGCGCGTTCCAGCGCACGAGGCTCTTGATGCGGCGCTCGAGCTGCTGATCGCCGGGAAAATCGGGCTGCATCCGGTAAGGAATGGTGTTGACGAACGGCGTGTTGGCGGTGAAGGGAATCTCGATGCCGACAACTTTGGCGTGCGCTCGCAGCCGCTCCAGAATGTAGGAGGCCACGTCCGGGCCGCTCGATTGCAGGACGGAGTCGAGCGATTCGAGCCACTCCTGAATCTCGGAGGCATCGGTTCCCTGAACCGGAATGCTAAGTTCGTTGTCCATCGTGTCGCCTGGCCTTGTGTTCCAAGAATTCAAAACTACTTACTTCGCGCGCCCACTTTTTCTTCGCTGTTCTAGAATACACCTAATGCGGTTCTTGGCGCGAGCGGCACGCGTTGCCGTGTCACCACTTGAACGTGCCGCTAGACAGCTTGTCGATGAGTTCGCGGTCGGCCGGAAGGAAATTCAATTCCGGCAAAGTATCGGGCGCGCGCCACTCCATGGTCTCGAATGCCAGGTTCTGAATCTCAGCCGATTTCAATTTCGCGGAGAGAAAAATCAACTCGATGGGTTCGGCCAGCTCGGCGTACTGATGCCGCGTGCGGAACACTTCGGCGCCGATTTGCGCCTCGACTCCCAGTTCCTCGCGCAGCTCTCGCGCGAGTGCCGTGGCGGGGGTTTCGCCAGACTCGAGCTTGCCGCCGGGAAATTCCCACAGCAGTCCCAAGGTGTCGCCGCGCCTTCGCTGGCACACCAGTAGCTTTCCGTCTCTTTCAATCAGCGCCGCAGCCACCGTCAGCATCGTGGAGTCTTCGCGCGGTTCTACTATCTGTGTTCATCAGTGCCGCGCCTTTTCGGTCGCATGAAGCGCGTGAAAGAGCGCCAGTGCGCCTTCGACTAGCGGCGGCCCGGGCGTGTTCAAGAGTTCGTCGCGAATCACCACCACGCGGCCATTCTTCACCGCCGGGACATTTCTCCATTTCGGATTGCGCAGAGCAATGGCCGGCGTTGCGCGATCGCCGACCGCGGTCCAGGCCAGTACGATTACGTCGGGCTTCGCTTGTGCTACATCTTCGTCGGTGACGCGAGCGCCTGCAGCAACGGCAATTATGCCGCCGGCGATTCGCACGATTTCGGGCACCCAGGGAGGGGAACTGATCCGTGGATTCGGCCAGGCCTCGCAGTAGATTCGCAACCGCCTGCGCGTCCGCCTTCGTCCAGCCAGCCGCGCGACATCCCGAAAGCCTCGATTCATTCGCCGGATCAGTTTTTCAGCGTTCGATCCGCGGTTAACAATTCGCCCAAGGGTGCGGATGTCGCGTTCGATGTCCGCGAGCGAGCGCGGATTGATAGCGAGGAAAGAGACAGGCTGTGCGAGGATCGCCGCCACGGTATCCTGCGCGAAGGGTACCGAGCCTATCAACATCGTGGGCTTGAGTCGCATCACCTCGGCGATATCCATCTTCCAACAATCGCCCACTTCCGGGCGATCTCCGACGTCGGCCACGTCCTTGCACCATTTGCTCACGCCTACGAGTTCGCGGGCCGCTCCGAGTTCGAGCAGAATCGACGTAACATTCGGCGCGAGCGAAACAATGCGCTCGGTCGCGCGGTTTTTTCTGGAAACCATTTTCGCCATGATCTTACTGCTGGTCGCAATAATCTCTAAAAAGAAACCGCGCCGGAGAGGGTCGCTCTCCGGCGCGGTTCACTGAAGTGAAATTCCAATTCTTGCTACTGCGCTGCTTCAACCTTCTTGAGCGACGCCTTCGGGATCTGCCACATGATTCCGGAGTCGTCGGCGTTGTGCGGGTAGAACTGCAACGACTTCTTGCCGGAAGGCAAGAGGACGATGTCCGCACGGCGGTTGTACGCGAGCCAATTGCCTTGTTTGTTGCGCTCGCGTGCCTTGGGTGCCTTGTTCGGGTTGGTATCCTCGAGATCTGAGACTTCCTTGCGTTCCATGGGGCGCTCTTTTCCGTATGCCGCCGTCTGGATCTTGTCGGCGGAGATGCCCTGGTCCACGAGGTACTGCTTGATTCGTTCCACGCGGCGTTCACTCAAGTCCTGGTTGTAGGGCTTGGAGCCGCGAATGTCCGCGTGAGATTCGACGGATAGTTTGGCATCACCGTCGTATTCGAGGTACTTCTTGAACCCGTCGGCCAGCGTTGCGAGTTCGAGTTGCTGACTCTTCACGAGTCCGACTTGCGGATGCCGCTTATCCGGATAATCCGTGGGGTAGAAGATGCTCTGCAGAACGACGCTCGGGATCGGCTCGACTGAACCGGTCACATGCACTGCCGCGGTCTGCGTCGAAGTGCCGCCGCAAACGTTGGTGGCTGTGAGCGAATAGGTGCGATTGTCGTTGACCACGCGAGCCGGCTGGCCTTCGGCCACTTGGCTGGTGTCCGCGGGATCTGCTTTGATGGCTTGGCTTCCGTTAAGATCCACTTTGCCGATCGGGTCGATATTCGCGGAATCCGCATTCGAGGTGGTCCAAGTCAGCGTGCCGTTGTCGTCGGTGATGACCTTGTCGCCGATCTTGCGATAGTGCAGTTCGGTCGGACTCGACGAGAGGCTGGCCACTACCGTCGTGTTGACGTTCACTGTTTCGGTGCCCGTCACTTTACCGCCGGGGCCAGTCGCCGTCAGCGTGTAGGTCGTGGTCGCGCGCGGCGACAGGGATTTGCTGCCGCTGGCGTCCACGGTCCCAACTCCGTTGTCGATGCTGACGTCCACGGCGTCGGTCGTCGTCCAGGCCACGTTCGTGTTTTCGCTGCAATTAATGTTGGCGGTGGCGCTCGTCATGGAAGCCTTCACCGGCGCGATCACCACGGTTGCGCTAGCCATGCCCGCATAGAAGCGGGGAAGAGGCGCCTTCTTTTGAAGCTCTGCCTGGCGCTTGCTCCAGTCCGTCGATACCTGCGTATTCTTGCCGACGTTGATGGAGACCTTCTTGCCGGCCTCGACGTTCACGTCGCCGGACCACAGCTCTTTTCCGCCGCGCGTAATCGTGAGGTGGTGCGTTCCGGGAGGCAGCAGCAGTTCCTGCTTCCAGAGCCAGAAGTCATTGTTGAACTCATCGACGTGGCCGACGAAATAGCCGGGCGTTTTTCCATCCGACAGCACTGCGGCGCGGACATCGGTTCCTGAGATATAGACGCGTCCCCAGGGCCCGGCGACCTTGTCACCGTACGGATCCAAGGCTACCTTGAGGTCGGTTGTCTTCCCCGCCTCGATGTTGACGTCCTGCGTGGAGATCTTGTAGCCGTAGTTAACCACCACCACGGTATGCTTTCCGGCCGCGAGTTTCACCGGATAGCTGCCGTCGCGAACGGCGTTGCCGTCCACGAACACATACGCCTGAGGCGGCGTGACCTTGATCTTCAGCTTCCCCTCTTGTCCGAAGCTGGCGTTCGCACAAAGCGCGAAGGCCACCGCTAGGGTGAAGACGTATCCAATTCTTCGCATCTCGTTAATCTCCTGACCCTTCATGTAGGCGAATTCTATTAAATGCTTCTCCGCGCCCGTTCGGAAAAGCGCTGGCTAGGACGCAATGAAGGTATCTCCTAACCCCTATCGTGTCAATGCATTTGAAAGAAAAAGCGAAGGGCATCGTTAACAGTGCTCTTTCGCGGCAGGTGAGATTTTGAGTAACCACTTCTACCCTATCCTCACTATTCGGATGCATTATCATGAGCTCCGGACACATTGTTATGTTCAACGAAACCGTTCTCGACCATTTCAGAAATCCGCACAATGCGGGTGAGCTCGCCGGCGCGACTGCCACCGTGGAAGTGCTGAATCCTGTTTGCGGTGACATTTTGCGGCTGTCCGTACGCTTGGAAGGCGGGCGCATCAAAGAGGCGCGTTTCAAAACGCAGGGCTGCGTCGCGGCTATCGCTTCGAGTTCGGTCCTTACGGACCTGCTCGCCGGAAAAACTACGGACGAAGCGCGAAACATTACGCCGGAAAAGATCTCGGAAGCGCTCGGCGGCCTTCCGCTCGCCACATTCCACGCAGCACAACTTTGCGCCGACGCCGTCGCAACTTTGCTTGCCAAGATAGCATGACCTGCGTTGTGTTTAATGTCCGAGAGCTTTCTTGAGCGTTTCGGGGTCGTTCAGGTTCAGGATCACACCTTCTTCATCGGTGGGGACTTCGGCGACGCTCTCCGCATGCGCCCACACCACCTGGCGCGCGCCCACTTCGTCGGACGCTGCCAGTAGCTCTTCGTAGAGATTCGCGCGGAAGATCACCGGGTGGCCGCGCCTTCCGTTGTGCGCCGGCAGGACGACTTGCTTTTCCGTGGTATCGAACTTTTCGATAAGCATCGCAACGAGATGCGCGGAAATGAGCGGATGATCCACGGGGCAGAGAATCAATCCTTCGGTCGCGGCGGGCGCCAGGCTGCGAATGCCTGCTTGCAGAGACGAGAGCTGGCCCTTGGGCCAGTCCGGATTCACGACGATCCATGCGGGATCAACCGAGAGACGGCGGCGAATGCCTTCGGCGCCGGCGCCGAGAACAATTCGCGTGATGCCGACGCGCGGGTGGCGCGTCGCTGAAATCAAATGCTCGACGAAGGTTGTTCCCTGATAGGGAAGCAGCGCCTTCGGATGACCCATGCGCTGGGATTCACCGGCGGCAAGGATCGCTACGGCGAGCATGGCAGCTCATTCCTGCCGCAGGCTTGCGATTTCGGAAACCCTTAGTGATTTGTGCGGGAGATTCTCGGCGTTGCGGCGAACGGCGATGAGTTCCGCCGTGATGCTGACGGCGATTTCATCCGGCGAGAGGGCACCGATATCGAGCCCGACGGGAGCGTGCACGCGTTCGAATTTCTCGAGCGCGAATCCTTGCTTCTCGAGCGCCTTGTATACGGAGACGACTTTGCGCCTGCTGCCGATCATTCCGATGTAACGAGGTTCGGTGCCCACGGCCCAGGCCAGGACGCGCATATCGTCTTTATGGCCTCGCGTGACGATCAAAAGATAGGAGGACGAAGCCGGCTGGATTCTTTCGAAGGCGTCCTCGTAGGAAGTATAAATTTCCGCGGCCATGGGGAATCTTTCGCCATTGGCGAAGGCGCCGCGGTCGTCGATAACGGTGATGGCGAATCCCACCTGGTGCGCGACGCGCGCCACGGCGGAGGAAACGTGGCCGCCGCCGAAAATGTAAAGCATGGGCTGAGGCAGAATGGGCTCGACGAAAATTTCGAGCGTGCCGCCGCAGATCAGTCCGGAGTCGAAGCTAGCTTCATTATTCAGGTTGAAGGTCATCTTGCGGGGAAGCTCGCTCTGGATTACTTCCTTGGCGGCAGCCCAGACGTCGGCCTCGACGCAACCGCCGCCGATGGTACCGACGATCGAGCCATCGTCGCGGATGAGCATCCGCGAACTCTCGTAGCTAGGAATCGAGCCGTTGATGTGCACGATGGTGGCGAGCGCGGCGCGCTGGCCGGCTCGCCTTATCCGAACGATTTCTTCGAAAATGTCCATCGTGAATTACCGTTGATTGGCCCTTGACCGATGTCTATTAGCTGCCTTCGCACACTTTACTCGGCAGCGTGCTTCGGTGACGCCTTGTTGAGCGCGCCCAGCAATTTCTTGGCGGACGGTGGAGGCGGCACTTTGCCCTGGAGTGCGATGGCGGTGCCGCTGATGTCCTGGCCATAGAGTTTCTGGTTGGCGTTGTTATCGACGCGAAGAGTGGAACCGGTGAGCGAGATGCCGGCGAAGAGCCCGCGAGCGCGCGAATAAGAAAGCACCTGAGCGCGCATGGTCACGTCGGTTTCCGCGGAGGCCGTGCGACCGACGGGGCCGGCTGCGGCCGAAGCGTCGCCACCGAGTTTTACTTTGCTGCTGAGAATGGCCTTGGCTGCGCCTTCGTTCATCAAGAGCAAAACGAAATCGGTGGCCTGGCCCCCAAGCTGCAAGCCGAAGCTTCCGCCTTCGAGCGCCATCATCGTGGGAGCGCCCCAGGGGCCGCGAAAATCTCTGCGGCGACGGCAGGTCATAACGCCGCGGCCGTAACTTCCGCCGACGCCGATGGCGAATTTGAGAACGGAAGGCAGGACGACCACGCAGTCGGCCTTGTCCAGCACGCTCTTGGGGATGTCATCCGGGATGTTCAGAATTTCAGTGATCACGGCGCCGGCGTTCTCGACGCGATCCGCTTCCTTGTCTTGTGCAAATGCGGGCAGCGCGAGGGCTAAAAGCAGTGTCGCGCTAAACAATGTTTTCTTCATTTGTCTTTTCTCCTCTGGATCGCACCCTCGAAATTTGTTGCGATTAGAGCGGACCTCGGTTGTTTGTTTTCAATGGATTAGGACGAATTCTAATCCATGTTGTTGCGATTAGAATTGCCCACCACGCGGCGATTTTGCTGCCGCCTAATTCCTGCTCTCTAACTGCTCAGCAAAACCCTAGCACAAGATGGGCCGGTTGTCTTGGGGTTGCGTGTTGTGGACGGGTGGACATGAGTGCAGGCGAGTGATAATTTCGTTTTGCGCGCGGTGAGGCGGAGGAGAACTGATGAAGGCAATCGTATATTCAGAGCATGGCGGGCCGGAAGTGTTGCGTTACACGGACGCGCCCGAGCCGTCCATCGATGCGTATGAAGTGCTCGTTCGCGTGCGGGCTTGCGCGCTGAACCATCTCGACCTGTTTCTGCGGCGTGGGATTCCAGGAGTGCCGATTCCGCTGCCGCATATTCCGGGCAGCGACATTGCGGGCGAAGTGGCGAAGGTCGGGGAAAAAGTGAAGGGAATCAAGGCGGGGGAGCGCGTCCTGCTGCAGCCGGGGATTTCGTGCGGGCATTGTGCGCAATGCTTGGCGGGCGAAGATAATAAGTGCCGCGAGTACACGCTCTTCGGGCAAATGGTGGACGGTGGATGCGCGGAGTACGTGAAATCTCCGGCGGCGAATGTGGTGCCGATCCCTGAAGGATTGTCGTTTGAAGAGGCGGCGGCGTTTCCGCTCGTTTCTGTCACTGCCTGGCACATGCTCATCACGCGCGCGCAACTGAAACCGGCCGAGACCGTGCTGATTCTGGGAGCGGGCAGCGGCGTGGGAAGCGCTGCGATACAAATTGCGAAAGCCGCGGGCGCGCGCGTGATCGCCACGGCCGGGACCAAAGAAAAAGTGCTGAAAGGGAAAGAGCTGGGCGCCGACTCGATGATTTTACATTCGGAGAATGACATCGCCAAGGAAACCAAGCGCATGACGAACGGGCGTGGAGCGGACGTCGTGATGGAGCATGTGGGGCAAGCCACTTGGGACCAGAGCGTGCGAAGCATGGCCGTCGGCGGGCGGCTGGTTACGTGCGGAGCGACGACGGGATACGATGCCAGGATTGATTTGCGGTTTTTGTTCGTGCGGCAGCTTTCGATTCTGGGGTCGTTCATGGGGAGCAAGGCCGAGTTGTTCGCCGCGCTTGAACTTTTGCGGCGGGGATTACTGAAGCCGATTGTGGATGTGGTGATGCCGCTTGCGGAATGCGCTGCGGCGCACCGGCGCCTGGAGAGTCGCGAGCAGTTTGGGAAGATTGTGTTGCGAGTAGGGTGAGGGCGATGCTGAATGATTATGGCGGGGGGCCGGAGACGAAGGCGCCGATGTCAACGACGCGGAAACTGTGGCTGGGATTCTCGGTGGCGGCGCTCGGGATGCTGATTTATGTGGGCTGGATATTTTTTTCGCGTTGGAACGAGAATCGGCAGCTGGTGAAAGAAGCGACAGAGCAGAGGAGCGAGAAAGAGCTGAAGGATGCGGCGGCATCGGTGGAATCGCTCGGCGGAAGCGAGTTCAGCATTATCGCGTTTTATGCCAGCCCGGGAGACGTCCACCGGGGCGAGGAAGTGACCATGTGCTACGGGGTGTCGAATGCGAAGTCGGTGGCCATCGATCCGCCAGTTGGGAACATGTGGCCCTCGGTGAACCGCTGTATGCAGATTACGCCGAAGAAGACGACGAAGTACACGCTGACCGCGGATGATGGCAAGGGCGATTCGAAGACGGCGGAGTTGACGATCACGGTCAAATGAAAACGCTGGTTGGTATGGGGGTCAATCAATGAGCCAATTGCGCAAACCACACCCGTACGCGAAATTTGAAGGGAGCGTCCTTTGGCGTACGGTCGAGAAGGCGGTGGCGGCTCTGGCAAAAAACGAGGACATCCAAGAACTGACGGCACGTGAATATATCGTGGGTTTCATTTGCAAGACTGTCGTCGATGGCCACGGTGCGGACTGACGCTCTAACTTAAAGCGGGTCGATTGCAATGGGTGAGGCAAAGAGGCAAAATGATGGTAGAGGCTGACGCGGAATATGTCGGTTGAAATTGCGAAGGGTGTGACGCTTGAGGCGCCGGGGCAGGACGCGAATTTCCTGAAGGACGAGGGGATTCTGTTCGCGTCGCTCGACAAGGTGGTGAACTGGGCGCGGCGGAGTTCGATTTGGCCGATGTCGTTTGGCCTGGCGTGCTGCGCGATCGAGATGATGTCCATGGCATCTTCGCGCTACGACATCGCGCGGTTCGGCGCGGAAGTGTTTCGCGGGTCGCCGCGGCAGTCAGACCTGATGATCATTGCCGGGCGCGTTTCAGTGAAGATGGCGCCGGTGATCAAGCAGCTTTACGAGCAGATGCCGGAACCCAAGTGGGTGATTTCGATGGGCGCTTGTGCGACGTCCGGCGGCGTCTTCAATAATTACGCCATCGTGCAGGGCGTGAACCAGGTGATTCCCGTGGATGTTTATGTGCCGGGATGCCCGCCGCGGCCCGAAGCGCTGCTTTACGCCATCATGCAGCTGCAGAAGAAGATTGACGGGATGCGGGGAAGCTTTATGGGTTCGTTGAATTTTAAGAAAAGTTAACAGTCAACAGTTGACTGTTTACAGTAACCCCGCCGCTCGAACGCGCTGGTCCCCTCATTAAACTGCAGACCACGCTTAGATTCAAAGACTCCAGGATTAGCTTGTCACTGTCGCGGTGCCGCCGTCGAATTCCAGGATGCTGCCGGGGGAATTGTGTTCGCGGCGGACGTAGGCCATGCCGATGGCTTTTCCGGCGGCGGGTGAAAATACGGCGCTGGTGACCAGGCCGACTTCGGCGCCATCGACGCGCAGCCTGGTGGCGAACGGCGGCACTTCGGCACCGGAAAAACTTAGCAAGACGCGGCGACGATTCACGTGGCCGCGCGAACGCACGCGCTCGACGATTTCCTGCCCGGTGTAACACCCCTTCGTAAAACTGATGTGCGTAGATTCGAGCGCAGCTTCGTGCGGGATTACCGTGTCATTGAAATCGGCCGGGAACCAGGGGATGCCGGCTTCGAGGCGGAGCGCGTTGAGCGTGACCATGCCGATGGAAGCGCCGTGCACGGCGTGAACTCTCGCGTGCATGCTGTGCCAGAGGAGCGCGAGGTGTTCGGGAGACGCGATGATTTCGGCGCCATGGCCGCCGAAATGTGAATGGCGGATGAGATGGCAAGGGACACCGTCGATGGAAACTTCAGCGTCGGCGAATTCGGAAAACCCTTCAAGAGCGAGGCCGCACGCTTGCGCAATGACAGTTCCAGCCTGCGGGCCTTCGACGGCGAAGCTGCCGAGTTGGTCGGTGAGGTCTTCGAGCGTGACGTCGTCCATGATGATGAATTTATCGAGCGTGGCGAAAGTGCGTTCGCGGACGGAAGCGTGCGCGCGCACGAGCAGCTTTTCGGCCAGCGCGTAAATTTCGAGTTCGGCGAGGATGTGGCCCTGCGGGTTGAGCAATAGCGCGCGCGTGCCGTAATCTTCGCCGAGGGATTTGATGTCGTTGGTGACGATGGCGTTGAGGTAGCGCACGCGGTCGGGGCCGGAGAGCGAGAAAGTGGCGCGCCAGTTGGTGTCGAAGAGCGCGACGATTTCTTTGGCGGCGCGATATTCGGCGGCGGGGTCCGAGAATTTTTCCGGCAGCACGCAGCTGTGATATTCGGCGAGTTGAGCGCCGGCGGCGCGATGGTCGTTTACAAGTGGAGAGTCCATGATTGCGGCGGGACACTCTGCCCGCAGCTTCAATCTTAGCAGACCCCGCCTTTGCCAAGGCTTCGGCGGGCGGGCCAACCGGCGGCAGGACCGAAGTTTGTTGCTATACTCGTGTTTCCATGGCTGAAAAACTGATTCACGAAATTATTCCGGTCGGGCTGCTGCAGTGCAACTGCTCGATCCTGGGCGATCCGGTGACGCGCGAGGCGATTGTGGTGGATCCGGGCGACGAGGTGGAGCGCATCCTCGAAATTCTGCGCGCGAACAAATTGAACGTGCGCGCCATCGTCAGCACGCACACGCATATTGACCACGTTGGCGGGCTGGCGGGACTTCACAAGGCGACGGGCGCGCCGGTGCTGATTCACGAAGGAGACTTGGAACTATATCGCCATCTCGACATGCAGGCGGAATGGCTGGGAGTGGCGACTCCCGCGATGACGAAAATCGAAGATTTCGTGAAGGAAGGCGACGTGGTGCGTTGGGGAGGGTATGCGGCGCGGGTGTTGCACACGCCGGGACACACGCCGGGAAGCATCAGTCTGGTGGTGGAACGAAGCGCAGCGGCGGATACAGGCGGGAAGGCTATGCGCGCGAAGAGTGGGGCGGCGGAGACAGGCAGCCTAATCGCGGGCGACACGCTTTTCCAAGGGAGTATCGGACGGACGGATTTATGGGGCGGGTCGATGAAGGACATTTTGAAATCCATTCACGAAAAACTGATGACGCTGCCGGACCAGACGCTTGTGACTCCCGGGCACGGCGAGCAAACCACGATCGGCGCAGAGCGCGCGCAGAATCCATTCTTGCGCCAATAGCTTCCGGCAACGCGGCCGCGCGAAAACCTCTTACACTTTTCCGAACAGGCAAATTCCCGACCAGGGACGCGAGCCCTGCGCTCCGCTCGATACCGGCAGCAGGGACGCGAGCCACATTCCAAACGAAAGCCGCTTCAGGCGTCCGGCGGTTTTCAACGGATTGCGAACGTCGAGAACGTTCCATCCGAACGGGACGAAAAACGCTGGGCCTTCCTTGGGGCCGAACTTGAGCGCAGCTCCGCCTGCACCGACTTGCTTGCCGAGATTCTTCTGCAACATACGGACGAGTCCGGGTGATGCGATATCGACGATCCAGCGCTGGAAGCTGGGAGGCGCGGCGAGATCGCGAGCGAGATTGCCGACTTCTTCCGCAGTGAGATAAATGATGAGGCCTTCGGTGATGACCAGCGTCTTTTTAGATTTGGCTCCGAGTCGCGCGAACAACTCGCGGCGTCCGTTGACGTCGGACAGATCGAGGCGGACGCGTTCGAGCGCGCAGACGGGCTTTTCGCCTGCGAGGATTTCCTCTTTGTAATCCAGGATGCCGGGCAAATCGACTTCAATCCATTGGAGCGATGCGGGAAGAGCCATGCGGTAGGGGCGCGCATCGAGGCCGGCGGCAAGGTTGACGACCATGTCCACGCCCTGCGAAAGCTGTTCGGTGATGAACTGATCATAAAGATACGTGCGCATGACGAAGGCCCAGGTCGCACGCTCGCCGAACGGCATGGAAGTGGCGATCTGTTCACCACGGGAGCCGGCCAGGCGGCGCGCAAAAGGATCGCGGAAGAGGGCGTCCGGGCGCTCCGATTCGCGCGCGCGGTAGACGGCGACCCAGAGGGCGGTGTCGGAAATATTACGAATTAATGGGCCAGCAGGCGCGCCGGTTTGGCTCATGATGCTCGGACTCCGCGGGAGTTACATCAGCGGCTGCATTGTAACGCATACGCTCAGAACTTCACGTCCTTGATGTGCGTGGACGGGAACCACATGTTCCCGAAGGCGTCTTGCAGCACGGCTGCGCGATCGCCGTAGGGCTCGTCGCGGAGGGGCCGCACGATTTTGGCACCGGCGCGGACGGCGGTTGCATAGACGGTGTCAACGTCCTTCACGTACAGGTGCAAGGCTCCGGGCATGGGCGGATATTGACCGTGCGCCTCGCCGAACGCGAGAAGGGAATCTCCTATGCGAATGCGGGCGTGAACGACCTCGCCGTTCGGAGCCTTGTGCACGGAGGCTTCTGCGGCCCCGAAGGCTTGCTTCGCGAATTCGAGGAATTCAGCAGCGCCGCGGAGGATCAGGTGCGGCAAGATTGTGCGCGTGTCCTCACTGCGGTGATCCGTGGCGCGAATCTTAGTGATGTACCACTGATTGCCGGAGGGGTCCGTTACGCTGGCCTCGTAGTCGCCGTAAGATTGCTCGACCGGCGGATGAAGAACTGTTGCGCCGGCTTTGAGCGCGCGGGCGTAGGTATCGTCGACGTCGTTGACGTGCAGGATATTTCCCACGTGCCGGGCAGTGAATTCGTCGGTGGCGTCGGCGAGTTCGAGCACGGAATCGCCGATCTGCAATTGCGCATGCATGATGGTTTCCGCGCCCGGGCGGTTCACGCGGAATTTCTCTTCGGCGCCGAAGGCTTCCTTCACGAAGTCGATCAATCTGGCAGCGCCGGTCACGGCTAGGTACGGCGTGAGCGTGTGGAACCCTTCAGGGATGGGTTTCACCGCCGAGGATGATTCGCCGGCCGGCGATTCTGGTTTCGTTCCGGGCAGGAGGCCTCGCTTTCTGTAATCATCGTAGCGTCGCTGCATTTCGTCGGGCGACAAGTCTTCCTTATGGGTGGAGACGATCCAGGTGTAACCGAACGGGTCGGCGACCTGGCCGGAGCGATCGCCCCAGAATTGATCGGCGACAGGCTGCACTTCTTTGGCGCCTGCGGACACGGCTGTGCGAGCAATGGCGTCGGCGTCGTCCACGTAGAGAATGATCCTGGTGGAATTGCCGCCGATGGTTTGCGGGCTGAAGCCGCCAAGTTGCGGAAATTCGTCGGAGAGCGCAATCGAGGTGTTGCCGATGCGGATTTCGGCGTGGCCGATGCCGCCGTCGGGCCGATTCAGACGCGTGATTTCTTTCGCGCCAAAAACCTTCTTATAGAAGTCGATGGCCGCGGCAGCGTCTTTTACGATCAGGTACGCGGTCGCGGTTTGAATTTCTTGTGGAGCGGGTGCGGCTTTGCTGGCCATGGTGTTTCTCCTTTGCAGATCGTTTTTTAGCCGTGCTTTGAAATCCTCGCGGGGAAGTCCGCGCAACGATGCGACGACTTGGGCCAGCGCGCGCATTTCCGCCGGGACGTTGCCGTCAACGCCAACCGCCTTTTTGCCGGGGCGGGCGAGCAGCTTGGTGATGGTGCGGTCGAGTTGTTCGCTCAAATTGCGCTTAGCCATTTGGCTCACCCGATTTGCGTGCCGATCTTTTCTCCGGTACCTGCGCCAACTGCTTGCGAAGCGTATCCAGGCCACGAAACTGCAATTGTTTGACGGCGCCTTCGGTGCGGCCGAGTTCGCGGGCAATTTCCCGAATGCTTTTTTCGTGCGCGAAGCGCATTTCAATCACGCGGCGCTGATCCGCGGGCAGGGTGGCCACCTGCCGAAAGACGCTGGCCTGATGCTCGATTTCTTCCGGACTTGCGCCGCGCGCGGCAATCTCCTCGAGCACCGGGTTGCCACTTTCTTTTGCCGCGCGTTTCCAGCGGTCCGCGATCGAATTCGACGCAATGCGGAAGAGCCAGGCAGAAAAGGGAAGGCCGCGCCATTCGAAATTACCGAGATGGGCGAGCGCCTGGTGAAAGACCTCCGCCGTGAGATCTTCGGCTTCCGCGCGGTCGTGCACGCGCCGGAGGATGTAGGCGTACACGCGATCAAAGTTGCTTTCGTACAGGTCGGCGAAGCGCAACGGGTCCTTTTGGGCCGCTTCGACCAAATGCCGCTCGTCCGACTCTTTGTGGAGCGCCTTCAACCCGTTCTCCGAGACTGCCTGCTCAGTAATATAAACTGCGGGGACGGGGAAAGGTTACGCAACAATTTTGGGTAATGAGGCCATTGCGGCAGGGGGAATGCCGGAATCTTTGGCGGGTTCGAAGGGAAGCACTATAGCTTTATTGTCACTTCCCTGATGCGGGTGGCGATGAACCAGGCGTTGCCGAAGGGATCGTTCACGGCGGCGCTGCGGTCTCCGTACGAAGTATCTTCCGGCGCCCGCCGGGACTTGCCGCCGGCGAAAAGCGCGCGCTCGTAAGTGGCGTCCGCATTCGGCACGTAAAGATGCATGCTATAGGGCATGGCAGGGTGCTCGGGGTTGGCGTCGGCAAGCTCGATCATGGAATCGCCGACCTTGAGTTCGGCGTGCATGATTTTTTCGCTGCCGGGAACGTGCACGCGAAGCTTTTCCTCCGCGCCAAAGGCTTTCCTGATGAATTCGATCAGCCGGGAGGCTTCCGGAACGATGAGATAGGGCGTGATGGAGTGGAAACCTGCAGGAATCGGCCTCACGGGAGGCGCGGGTTTCTCAGCATGGGCTTCGGAGCCCTGCGCCATGATCGCGTCGAAACGCTTTTGCATTTCCGCAGCAGAAACTTCTTCGATAACGCTGGAGAGAATCCAGGTGTAGCCGAAGGGATCTTCGAATTGGCCGGAACGTTCGCCGTAAAATTGATCCTGGACGGGCTGGATGACCTTGGCACCGGCGGCGACCGCACGTGCAGCGACCTCGTCGACGTTCTCAACGTACAGATTGATTTTCACGGCCGAACCGCCCAAGGTTTGCGGGCTGACGGAGCCGAAGTCCGGATACTCGTCGGAGAGAAAGATGGCCGCATTGCCGATGCGAATTTCCGCGTGGCCGATTTTTCCGTCGGGCCCTACCAGGCGTACGAACTCAATCGCTCCTAAAACTTTCTTATAGAACTCGATGGCGGCCGGGGCGTCTTTCACCGCGAGGTAGGGAGTTGCGGTCTGGCGCGTCTGCGGATTCGGGGCCGGTCTGCTAGCCATCGATTTCCTCCGTTTGAGGCTTCTCTATGATTGGGTCAATATCAGCTGGGTGGCTATTATGCTCCCGTAACTTAGAAGGCGCCACTAGCATGAAAGGTTATTTACTCACTTTAGAGCAGAACACTTCTTATGCATATGTACCTCCGTGCCATGGCGTTCGAAGTGGACGTCGTCCATATACATGCGCATCATCAGAATTCCGCGGCCATGTTCGGCGTCGACGTTCTCGGGAGCCAAGGGGTCGGGGACGTCGGACAGCTTGAATCCGAGTCCCTCGTCGCGCACGACAAAAAACAGATCGCCAGCGTCGTCGCAGCGAAAACTGAGGTGAACTTGCTTGGCGGGGTCTTCGCGGTTGCCGTGGATTACGGCGTTCGCAAGGGCTTCGCGCAGGGCCACTTCGATGTCGCTGGGGTCTCCGCAAACGCAGCCGGAGTTTTTTAGGCGGTCGATGAAGGCGTCGATGAAAGGGGAAATCGCGGAAACTTCGCTGCGCATGGAGAGCTTGATCTCGCGCGGGTGGTCGATATCGGGTTTAGGATGCCGCTCCATCGTGGATGCCCCTCCAGCGCCTCCATCCAGCGAGCCACGCTACCACGCGCCAACCCAATTTGGCGAACGGGATTCTACGACAAATACGCGCGCATGTGCATAAATTCAATCGGTCGCGCCCTGCCGAGCTGAGGGAAAATAATTGCGTCAATGGGCGAGTGAACAACATCTCATTTTGTGGGTGAGTCTTCGTGGACTGACTCTTCGGCGAGTGTGAGCCGAGTCCATGGAGTTTCGCCGAACCTTCATCGAAACTTCATACATCGCGAACAAATGTGAAAGAAGGAGCAGAAGATGAGCACCGCAACCGGAAAGAAAGCTCAAGCGGAACTTGCCGCAGCAACGTCCGGAGAATTCCTGATTGGAGGAGACCTTCGCGTTCGTCGCCTTGGTTTTGGCTCGATGAGGCTTACCGGCACAGGGGTTTGGGGCGAGCCCCAGGACCGTGAAGAAGCCGTACGTGTTCTGCGCCGCGCAGTCGAATTGGGAATTAATTTCATCGACACCGCAGATTCCTACGGGCCAGGCGTGAGCGAAGAAATCATCGCGGAGGCCCTCTACCCGTATCCGGCGGGACTGGTGATCGCCACCAAGGCGGGTTTCGACCGTCCCGGCCCCGACAAATGGGTCACGAATGGAAGCCCCGAACATTTGCGCGAGGCGTGCGAGGGAAGTTTGCGCCGCTTGCGTCTCGAACGCATTGACTTGTTTCAACTACACCGCATCGACAGCAAAGTCCCGGCAGAAGTTCAGATCGAGACGCTCAAGGACCTCCAAACTCAGGGGAAAATAAGGCACATAGGCTTGTCCGAAGTCAGCGTCCCGCAAATCAAGCATGCGCAGACCATCGTTCCGATCGTCAGCGCGCAGAATCGTTATAGCGTGATGGACCGCGCGGCCGAGGACGTTCTGAACTATTGCGACGGCGAGAAGATCGGTTTCATCCCTTGGTTTCCGCTGGCTGCGGGGAAAGTGTCCGCGGCGCAGGAACTCGCGCGCATCGCCACTCGCCTGAAGGCGACGCCTTCGCAACTCGCGCTTGCTTGGCTCTTGTGGCGCTCGCCGGTGATTCTGCCGATTCCGGGGACGTCGCGCGTGGCGCACCTCGAAGAAAACGTG